>NZ_CP180265.1:1440000-3265000 GCF_047651245.1 Chryseobacterium sp. MMS23-Vi53
AGACGCTCTAAAATGAGATGTTCCAGCCGCACCTTCCGGTACGGCTACCTTGTTACGACTTAGCCCTAGTTACCTGTTTTACCCTAGGCAGCTCCTGTTACGGTCACCGACTTCAGGTACCCCAGACTTCCATGGCTTGACGGGCGGTGTGTACAAGGCCCGGGAACGTATTCACCGCGCCATGGCTGATGCGCGATTACTAGCGATTCCAGCTTCATAGAGTCGAGTTGCAGACTCCAATCCGAACTGAGACCGGCTTTCGAGATTTGCATCCTATCGCTAGGTAGCTGCCCTCTGTACCGGCCATTGTATTACGTGTGTGGCCCAAGACGTAAGGGCCGTGATGATTTGACGTCATCCCCACCTTCCTCTCTACTTGCGTAGGCAGTCTCACTAGAGTCCCCAACTCAATGATGGCAACTAGTGACAGGGGTTGCGCTCGTTGCAGGACTTAACCTAACACCTCACGGCACGAGCTGACGACAACCATGCAGCACCTTGAAAAATGTCCGAAGAAGGATCTATTTCTAAATCTGTCATTTCCCATTTAAGTCTTGGTAAGGTTCCTCGCGTATCATCGAATTAAACCACATAATCCACCGCTTGTGCGGGCCCCCGTCAATTCCTTTGAGTTTCATTCTTGCGAACGTACTCCCCAGGTGGCTAACTTATCACTTTCGCTTAGTCTCTGAATCCGAAAACCCAAAAACGAGTTAGCATCGTTTACGGCGTGGACTACCAGGGTATCTAATCCTGTTCGCTCCCCACGCTTTCGTCCATCAGCGTCAGTTAAGACATAGTAACCTGCCTTCGCAATTGGTGTTCTAAGTAATATCTATGCATTTCACCGCTACACTACTTATTCCAGCTACTTCTACCTTACTCAAGACCTGCAGTATCAATGGCAGTTTCATAGTTAAGCTATGAGATTTCACCACTGACTTACAGATCCGCCTACGGACCCTTTAAACCCAATAAATCCGGATAACGCTTGCACCCTCCGTATTACCGCGGCTGCTGGCACGGAGTTAGCCGGTGCTTATTCGTATAGTACCTTCAGCTTTCCACACGTGGAAAGGTTTATCCCTATACAAAAGAAGTTTACAACCCATAGGGCCGTCGTCCTTCACGCGGGATGGCTGGATCAGGCTTGCACCCATTGTCCAATATTCCTCACTGCTGCCTCCCGTAGGAGTCTGGTCCGTGTCTCAGTACCAGTGTGGGGGATCACCCTCTCAGGCCCCCTAAAGATCATTGACTTGGTGAGCCGTTACCTCACCAACTATCTAATCTTGCGCGTGCCCATCTCTATCCGCCGGAGCTTTCAATATCAACTGATGCCAGTTAATATATTATGGGATATTAATCTTCCTTTCGAAAGGCTATCTCCCAGATAAAGGCAGGTTGCACACGTGTTCCGCACCCGTACGCCGCTCTCAAGATCCCGAAGAATCTCTACCGCTCGGCTTGCATGTGTTAGGCCTCCCGCTAGCGTTCATCCTGAGCCAGGATCAAACTCTCCATTGTATGTTTGTTCTTGACTCACTCAAAGTTTTTTTTAACGCTTTAGTTTTTCCTTACTTGGTTGTTATATTGTATTTCAATGAACTTCGTTCTTTCGCTTTTTAACGGGACAATCTTTCTGTCAGTGTCACCCCGTATTTGCGTGTGCAAAAGTAATAACTTATTTTTAATTGACCAAATCTTTTTAAAGATTTTTTAAAGTTTTTTGATGACCTTAATTCTCTTTATTTCCACTCCGTCAATCTCACTCCTGCTCCCCGTTTTACCGGACTGCAAAGATACAAAACTTTTCTAATCTCACAACTTTTTATCTAATTTAATTTTGCAATTAGCTTAAATAAAATTGTGTTTGATGTAATCGTTTGTTATCTAAAAGTGTTTCTTGTTATTGGCCTTGTTTTAGGCTCTTCTGCGCTTCCTACTTCCTCTCGTTTTCAGTGGGGCAAAAGTAGAAATTTATTCCTTTATAATCCTAATTTATTTAACATAAAATTTACTTTTTTGTAATATTTAAAGCTAAACTACTGAATCTTAGTCACAATAATTTTAAACTAATGTTTGTTAAGTTGGGGTTACAGGGATTTGGGTATGAGAATGGGTGATTTTTGGAATGATAGTCATTTGGGATACCCCCCCCTTTTTATTTTTTTATCTTTCGCAGATTTTGCCGATGACGCTAATGTTTGTGATTTTTTGTGTTCTTGTATTTATATGATAGTGATTGCTTCGGAACTGTGTTTCTCGCAATGACGTAAACTTATTCTAATAATATGCCTGGATTCTTTCGGAATGACAAGCTGGATGGAAATTGTTGTCTTATTTGAAAACTTAAGCTTTTTGATGATTGACGAAAGCGGAATGGACATTCCTCAACCATAGCCCGGATTGAAGCGGCATCCTTTTTGGCTGCGGATGGAGCAAAGCGCAAGCCGTAGACATAAAGATACAGCAGAAAGCCGGATTTAGCTCCTGAGAAAAAAATGAGGGTTGGAGGGTTGGAGAGTTTTTGAGTGGGTGTGTTATGAGGTTTCTTTATTCTTTATTCTTTATTCTTTATTCTTTATTCTTTATTATAGATGATACGTTGAAATTTTATACTATATATGTATAGTAATTTTAATTTCTCTAAAATTCATTGTAAGAAAAAGCCCCGAATTTTCATTCAGGGCTATATATTTTTGAAATGTCTATTGACTATCTTTCATCATCGCTGTCATCTTCATCATCGAAAACATCATCATTGTAGTCTTCTTCTTCCTCGTCATCAAAATTGTCATCGTCTTCATCTGCAAAGTTGTTGTTTCCTCCAAAGTCGTCTTCGAAACCGAAATCATCGTCCATTAATGGCATTGCAGATTTCTTTTTAGATCCTCCTGCGCTACCATTTTTGCTTGGTGCTTTCAAAGGAACGTTTCCAAATCTGTATACTGTAATCGGATAATTTACCCCTTTCGTTTCGTCGATAATCTCGATCAGTTCACAGAAAAATTCCCAAAGGTCAAGAAGGCCATACTGGAACTGAGCTTTATCTCCTACATTTTCGAAAGCCTCATCAATATAAACATCCGACATAATCTCTCCATCACCATCATCACTCATATCTTCCAACGGAACATTTTTTACAATCGTTCCATCTTCTTCCAGAAGATTAAAAGTAGAAAGCTCATCTCCCTGCAAGCTGAACGCACTTTTAATTCCTAAATGTAAGTTCCATAGCGTCTGTTTTCCTTTAACTTCGATATCTCGGAAAATATCTTCTTTCGCATCTAATATTACGCGGATTTTGTAAACCATCAGTTTTTAAATTACTTTTTTTGCCTTTGTTATTATGATAAATCTCTATTGCAAATATAAAATAAATGAGATGTGACAAAAAAATATTTCAGGATTTTTTAAAATATTTTTTTTCTTACATTTTGCAAAAATTATTTACTTTTTTCAAGCATGAAACTGAACTTCGTGCCTTCAAGATATACACTTTCCACGGTAATGTTTTCATTATGAGCTTCAAGTATATGCTTTACAATCGCTAATCCCAGTCCCGAACCGCCTTCACGTCTGCTTCGGCTGGTTTCCACACGATAGAATCTTTCGAAAATTCTTGGCAGACTTTCGGGTTTTATTCCCATCCCGTTGTCTATGACTTCGATTAAAACTTTATTTTTAAGAATACTTGTTTTCACGACTACTTTTGCTTCCTGTCTGTTGGCATAATGAATGGCATTTGAAACAAGATTAATAAAAACCTGAGACATTTTCTGCTTATCTGCCTCCACAAAAATTTGCGGATGCAAGGTCTGAATCTGCAATGTCGTGTTATGCTTCTCAGCTTCGAGATCGAGAAGATCGAAAATTTCTTTGATTAATAAATTTACGTCAAATTTAGAAACAGTAAGATTAATTTCTCCGGCTTCCAATCTGTTGATCATATCCAAATCTGTAACAATGGCAATTAATCGCTCAACCGATTTATCAATTCTTTCTAAATATTTATCGCGAATCACAAGATTGTCTACTCCACCATCACGTAAGGTTTCAACATAGCCCTGAATGGAAAATAATGGTGTTTTAAGCTCGTGAGAAACATTGCCAATGTATTCTTTTCGGTAGCTTTCCATTTCTTTCATCATATCCAGCTCGGTTACTTTCTGCTGATTGAGGTCTGAAAATCTTTCGCCCAGTTCTTTAATGGTAATATTTTCATCGTCTGCATGAACAATTTCCTGTGGAAGAAGCTGAGAAAGTCCGCGAACTTGTTTTTTACCATAATAATTGAACAGTAATTCGAGTACTACATAATTAATGATAAAAATCGCGACAAGACAAATGAAAAGTCCTACTTTAAAAAAAGGAGTATTATAATAAATATCCTTTAGTGAATCAAAAGTGATTACTAATAGAAACATCACCAATGTCAGAAGACAAGAGGCGACAAGGGTAAGTCTGTAAAATTTCAATTTTACAAAGTTTTTATTGGTTTATGTAAAGGTAAGAAATTGAAATTGAGTATTAAACAATAAGTTTATACCCAATTCCTTTTAATGTCTGGATCGTATTGATTCCCAGTTTTTCTCTCAATCTTCTGATATGCACATCGATGGTTCTTTCTCCTACAATTACATCATTTCCCCAAACTTTTTCCAGAATTTCTTCTCTTTTAAATACTTTTTCTGTATTTGAAGCCAATAAATAAAGCAAATCGAATTCTTTTTTCGGAAGTAAGAACTGTTGTCCGTTTTTCGAAACTCTGAAGTTGTCTTTATCAATTACAAGATCACCAATTTCGATTAATTTAGCATTATCGGAAACCTGAGAAGTTAATTGTAATAAGGCATTTACTTTAGAGATCAGAATTTTCGGTTTGATTAGCTTAACGATATAGTCATTTGCACCAGCCTGAAAACCTGCCAATTGTGAGAACTCTTCGCTTCTTGCAGAAAGGAAAACAATAAGTGTTTTCTGAAGCTCTTTAATTTTGCGAAGTTCCTGACATGTTTCGATACCGTCTTTTTCGGGCATCATTACATCTAATAAGATTAAATCAGGGACGATTTCCTTGGCTTTATCGATACCTTCGTTACCGTTTGTGGCAGTGTAAATGTCGTAGCCTTCCTTTTCTAAGTTGTAAGACAGAATCTCTAAAATATCCAGTTCATCGTCTATTAAGAGGATTTTCTTTTGGTTCATTTTCAATTTTTACGCGTCAAAGTTAATAATATTTTAATCACTGTTTAACAAAACCGGTATCGTTCACATAAAGTTAATAATAATATTCATTTCTTAATGTTTAGTTAAAGAAAATTTAAATTTTGGTAAACCATTTACCCCATCATTTCTTTATTCCTTTGCACCGAAAGAATATAGTAAAAAAGAAATGAATTTTAGAAAACTGAGTATCGCAGTTTTGTTTTTAACAGCATCCGGAACTGTAGCATACGCTCAAGAAACCAAGAATGACACTATAAAGAAAGAGAAGAAAATCGAAGGTGTCGTAATCCAGGGAACTACCAGCAAAAAAACTGAGACTGCAGTTTTGGTGGAACAAAAGAAAGCGATTATTCAAAAGCAGGCCGTAAGTGCTGAAGAGATTTCCAGAAAAGGAATTTCCAACGTAGAACAGGGTCTTACTAAAGTTACAGGTATCACCACTGTGGAAGGCAGAGGTCTTTTTGTAAGAGGTTTGGAAGAAAGATACAATTATCTTTTAATTAACGGTCTTGGATCTCCATCCAACAACCCTTTCCAGAAAATCATTGCTTTGAAACAGTTTCCGACAGACGTTGTGGGTAAACTGAATATCTATAAAACATTCAACTCAAACCTTTACGGAGATTTTGCAGGAGCTACTTTTGATATTGAGACTTTAACGATTGATAAGCCTTTTACAAAGATAGAATTCGGAATCGGGGTAAATACTTTAAGTACCTTCAGAGATAACTTTAAAAGAGCAGAAAATGCAAGCGGATTTGATGGCTATCTGGGATTAAATTCTGAAGACAGAAAATTACCTAGTGAAATCAGAAATTCAAGACCTAATAATTATAGATTTACGGCAAATGAATCATTAAATTCATTTAAAGATTCTTGGAATGTAGACAATGTAAAATCGATGCCTAATACAAGCATTGGATTTACAACAGCTCAGAAATTGAAAATGGGATCCGGAAACTTAGGAATTTTGTTTTCTTTGAATCAAGGGACTAAATTTGAGTATAAAGAAGGTGCTAATAATCAGTTTAGATCACAAGGTAAAGATTCTTTCATTGATAATATGAACTTTTTAAATCGTAAGCAATACAATTACGAAACAGAATCTTCGGCATTACTAGGTCTTGGATATAAAAATAAAGGAACTGCTGTTAATTTAAACGCAATTTATCTACAAAATACCAATAACATTATTGAAGATAATTTTGGATATAAGGACAATTTAGTTCAAAATAAAAATTCAGGTTTTTTCAGAACCAATCAATTGGATATTTCTAGATTTTTAGATCTGCAATTAACAGCTTCACAAAAAATTACGGACAGACATCAGGTAAAAGCAGGGGCAAGTTATGTAATCAACAACTATAGTCAACCAGACAGAAAAATTATTGATGGTAACCGTACAGATCCAAGCACAGGAGCTATTCTTCCTGAAAATATGATTCAGATGCGTTATGGCGGAAACAACCTTATTCGTCAATATTTAGATGTAGACTCCAGATTTTATGGTTCTGCATTTGCGGAGTATCAATTGTCTTTAGGTGAAAAAGGAGATAGAAAAGATTACCCAATACAAATTTCATTAGGATATAATGGTTTCTCTGATTTTAGAAAAACTTCTTACAGATTTTTATTCGGACGTACTTCCAATGCTTCTTTAGCACCATTTGTTGTAAATGTGGATACACCACAAGACACATTTGATGCATCAATCAGGAATGGAGATCTATTCTACCAGGAAGGTTCTGACGTTTCTCAGTTCTACTCTAGCTTTTATCAGATCATTAATGGAGGTTACGCTAATGTGAATTTCAAGCCTACAGACTCTTGGGATGTATTATTGGGAACGCGATACGAAAACGATATGACACTTATACGTTATTCTGATCAAGGAGCATCTACAAAAAATAACCTTGAGAAAAATAAGGATTTCTTCTTACCGTCATTGGCAATTAAGAAAGCTCTTAACAGTAAGAATAATTTAAGATTTGCTTTCAGTAAAACTGTTACACGTCCTATTCTTATTGAGACAATGCCTATTAAATACATTAGTCCTGATAACGTAAATATTGTAGGAAATCAAAATATTCAAAATAGTGAAAACTATAATTTTGATTTAAAATGGGAATACTATCCTACTGCAAAAGAGATGTTCGCTGTGAATTTATTTGCAAAAAGAATCGATAATGCAATTGAACGTTCTCTTACAGCATCTGCAGATGCAACAGGTTCTACCATTACATTCTTTAATGCAAAAAAAGCTGAATTGTATGGAATAGAATTAGAGGGAATTTTAAGCTTAAGCAGAATCTCAGAATCTCTTAAAAATTTCACATTAGGAGCTAATGCAACTATTATGCATTCTAATGTTGAAAGAAGTCAGGAACAATTAAACATGGAGGAACCGACATGGTTCAAAAATACAGGTGAAACATTACACAAAAGAGGCTTACAGGGTGCTGCTCCTTACACAATAAATGCAGATTTAAAATACGAAATAAAAAATCGTAACAACCTGGCTCAGACATTCTCCCTTGTATATAATGTTTCAGGAAGTAAAATCTATGCAACAGGTGGAACAGGTACTGATAATTATTATGAAAAACCTTTCCATCAGGTAGATTTCGTTTATCAAGGACAATTAACGAAAAACTGGAACGTTAAGTTTGCCGTTCAAAACATTCTAGACAGTAAATACAGAATCTTATTGGGCGAAGACAAAAGCTACTTACCTCTGAAAGTAGAAGATGGAAGCAACGTTCTTACAGACTACTACAGAGGAGTAACATTCAACTTCACAGTTGGCTACACATTTTAACAAAAACATTAAGGAAAGTATAAAAAAATAAAATAAGTATAAAAATGAAAAGAAGAGTTTTATCATTATTATCGTTAACAGCAGTGTTAACATTAGCCTTAAATTCATGTACAATTGATGTGAATGACGGCTTGGGAGAGGGAACGACTGTTACTACTCCAGGAACTACTGAAAGTGTGTTAAGCGGAAGCGGAACATTATCTGGAACAATTACAAAAGATCTTTTAATTAAAAAAGGAAATTATACATTAGACGGAATCGTAAAAATAACTAACAACGCTACAATCACTATCGAGGCTGGAGCAACTTTCAACGTTGTAACGACTAAAACAAGTGGATTGGTTATTCTTCAGGACGGTAATATTAATGCAGTAGGTACAGCTTCCGAGCCAATCGTATTTACGACTTCTACAAAAACTCCGGGAGATTGGGGTGGAATTACTTTGTATGGAAATGCTCCGATTAAAGCCGTAAATGGAAATACACAAGCTCTTTCTGAAGATGGTAACAACGTTTACTATGGAGGAAATGATGCCAACGATAACTCTGGTACAATGAAGTATGTACGTGTAGAATATGCAGGTAAGAAAATCGGAGATGGTACTTCTGAAACCAACTCTATGACATTCTATGCAGTAGGTGCAGGTACAACTTTAGAAAACCTTGTTTCTTACAAAGGAACAGATGACGGATACGAATTCTTCGGAGGAACTGTAAGTGCTAAAAATATCGTTTCCTATGGAAACTATGACGATTCTTTTGACTGGCAGGACGCTTGGAGCGGACAAAACAATACAAACTGGTACGCTTTCCAGACTGGAACAGGTAACTTCGGAATGGAAATCGAAGCTTCAAGTAATATAGACAATGTAGCTCCAAAGATTTCAAATATCACTTTAATCAGAGATACGAACACTAATCCTGAAACAGCTAACTCTCCAGAAATTTCAGCGATTCAGTTCAAGAAGCATGGAACAGGTATTTTCACTAATGTTTATGTGAGTGGATATAAAAATATCGGTACTCAGAAGGCATATTCAGTACTTATTCAGGATGCTGCTACAGAAACAAGCCAGGTAACTTCTGGTAAAGTTGTGGTATCCCCTCTTAATTATGTAAACTCTGATAACGCAGGTGTTTGGGGATATGCTTATACTCCAAACGGTGGAAAAACTTTCACAAACACAACTACAGTTACAAAAGTTTCTTTAACTCCAGGGGCTTGGGCAACAGTAGACGGTGTTAACCTTTTAGCTGGTTTACAATAAGAAGTAATTAGTTTCTTCATATCAAATTAAAAAGCGCCCTCGGAATTTTTCTTTGAGGGCGTTTTATTTTTTGGAGCTATTCAATTCAAGGTTTTGCATTAAAATATCAAACGATTACATTTAGTATTGGGAAAATAAACAGAAAAACTGTAATTTGGTCTTCTCAATTCAGATATTCATAAAAATCTCATTTGAGAAAGTAAAATCTAAAAAATTATGAAAAAAAATCACTTTAAATTACTGATTGCAGCTTTCATTATAGGAACTTCATTCGCTATTCATTCTTGCAGCAAAGATGATGATGAAGTAGTGACTATCGTTCCTGTAGGAATCGCTCAAGATCCAAATAATTTCAAAGGTGATATTCCAAGCGGACAAACTGTGACACTCGACCCTACCAAAGTATATGTTTTAAACGGTATTGTTAAAATAAAAGATGGCGGAAAATTGGTAATCCCTGCAGGAACAAGAATTACAGCAACAGCAGGTGCATCGTCATATATTATTGTAGAACAGGGCGGAAAGCTTTTCGCCAACGGAACTCCCGGATCACCCGTTCTATTTACTTCTGCACCAGCAACAGCAGGAAGCTGGGGCGGAATTGTAATCTGTGGAAAAGCTCCTATCAACACAGGAACATCAGCAATCTCTGAAATTGCAAGTGCAACCTACGGTGGTGCAGAAAGTGCAGATAATTCAGGATCTTTAACATATATGAGAATTCAATATGCCGGCGCAGACTATTTTGGAAAAAAATTCAACGGACTTTCCCTTTTCGGAGTCGGAAGCGAAACCAAAATAGAAAATGTAGCTTTAGTAACTAATGCAGAAGATGGCATACAAATATATGGTGGAACAGTAAATGTTTCCAATATTGTTTCATTAAGTAATTCCAACGATGCCTTAGTCTGGACAGATGGATGGATCGGAACAGCCAGTAATATTTACACCAAAAGAAAATCCGACGGAACAGGAAATATAGGTTTAAAAGGCATCAATAATATCAGCAATTACGATGCAGCTCCAAGATCAAATGCAACCATCAAAAACGTAACTTTAATTGGTGGAACAACAGGAGATTCTTTTGGAGTGAAAATAAATCAGGGAAGTTATGCTACGATTGATAACATTGTGACCTCAAACTGGGCAACAGGAATAAGTCTTGAGCAAGATCCGTCTGTAGCTTATTTCAATGGACATAAAAAAATCACTAATGCTCATTTTGATAATACCACGACAAAAGTTGCTTTAAAATCCACAGCAGGAACAAATGTCCCGATTGTAGATACTACTTTCACGGAAAAGTCTGATGCAACAGGCGCAGGAAACGGACTTCTGACACCGACTTGGGCAACAGGATGGTCTACTTTACAATAAAATAGAAATAATTTTCATAAAAAAACGGCACCAAAAATACTTTTTGATGCCGTTTATTTTTGGTCTTCAATGATCCATTTCAATACTTCGATATTTCTTTCTGCGTAATTCATTGCTTCTTCAACTGACGAAAATGGTTGCGAGCTGCTGTCGGACAAGATATTTCCGTATTCATTAATACGATGTTTACCAAAATGCAGATAATAAACAAATCCTTCTTTATTGGTATGTGAAGGAAAATTACTGTATCCTTCTTCATAAAAATGATCCCAATCCTGCTCTACCAACAAGATCGGCAAATATGTATTTCCGGAATATTTCCACTCTCCTTTTTTAATTACTTTTTGCATTTTCTGGTTATTTTTATGTACTCAAATTTATTTTATTTAAATATTTCTGGAAGTTTATTAATGAAATTTAATGTTGGTAATTATTATCATCTTTATAAAGTAATACCTCTAAAGTTTTTCATTCCGATAAGAATCTATAAAAATATTTACAAATGGATTTCTGCAAAATATGGGTACATTCATAAATAAAAGTTAAGCTATTTGATTTTTCTGCCACAAATGCATATGGTTATTTGTGAAAAATATTTACGCAATTACAGTTTAAGCCCAAAAAAGGACGAAGCAAAACCTCATCCTTTTTTAAATTTATATTTTCAAGCGTTTAAGAAAAATCAAATTTTCTTACTGCTTCTAAAGTCATATCAATTTCTTTATCTTTTATTGCATCACTTATAAAATACGTTTCGTAGCCGCTTGGTGGAAGATATATTCCGTTTTTCAACATTTGATGGAAAAAATTATTGAATAAAGCATGATTTGCTTCCTGAGCTTCATCGAAATTAGAAACTCTATTAATATGGAAAAACACAGACATCATCGAACCTTTTCTATTGATTTTATGTGCAATTCCTTTTTCATTTAAAATTTTTCCTATTTCGAAATCTAGCGTTTCTGTTGTTTTTGCTAATCTGTTGAAAAATTCAGGATCGTTTTTAATCAATTGAAGTGTTTTCAAACCAGCTCTCATTGCCAAAGGATTTCCACTCAATGTTCCGGCTTGGTAGACACCTCCTTTTGGAGCCAAATGATCCATAATTTCGTTTCTACCCGCAAAAGCCCCCACCGGAAGTCCGCCTCCGATTACTTTTCCGTAAGTCACCAAATCTGCTTTTACATTATAAAGTTCCTGAGCGCCGCCAAAAGCCAATCTGAAACCTGTCATTACCTCATCGAAAATCAATAAAGTACCGTTTTCATCACAGATTTTTCTTAATTTTTGAAGGAATTCATTTTCCGGAAGAACGCAACCCATATTTCCTGCAACCGGCTCAATAATTACCGCGGCAATTTCACCCTGATTGTGTCTGAACAAATCTTCAACCTGTTCAAAATCATTATATCTTGCTAATAAAGTATCTTTTGCAGTGCCAGCCGTTACACCTGGAGAATTTGGATTTCCGAATGTTGCGGCACCACTTCCCGCTTTAATCAAAAATGAATCTGAGTGACCATGATAACAACCTTCAAACTTGATAAATTTATCTCTTCCGGTAAAACCTCTCGCCAGTCTGATCGCACTCATACAAGCTTCTGTCCCCGAAGAAACCATTCTGATCTGGTCGATATTTGGAACATTTTCTACAATAAATTTTGCGATTTCAGTTTCCAATTCGGTTGGTGCACCGAAAGAAAATCCTTTTTCCGCCTGAATTTTTAGTTCTTCTAAAACTTCAGGATGCGTGTGACCTAAAATAGCTGGTCCCCAAGAATTAATATAATCAATATAAGTGTTGTCATCGGCATCCGTAAGGTAAGCTCCTTTTGCAGATTTCATAAAAACCGGCACTCCTCCTACAGATTTGAATGCACGAACCGGGGAATTTACTCCTCCCGGAATGTATTTGTACGCTTCATCGAATAAAGCAGAACTTCTTTGATATTTCATTTTCTATTTTTTCTTTATAGTTTAGCCCTCAAAATAAAGGGTTCCATCTTCTCCTGCATAGTTTTTTTGTCCTTCAACAATTTTATAGTATAATTGAAACGGATATTCGTCTTTTAAAATCTTATTTTCAGGATAAAACTCTCCTTCTAAAATTTTATCATTCGGAAGAATTGTTTTAAAAACAACCTGATTCGGATTTTTTGGATCCGGCTCGGACAAAATTACGGTATTTGTACTATTCATTAAAGAAATTGAAGTGTATTTAATAGGATAAATCTCATGTAAATTTTCATCAACCAATCCAAATAATCCTGAAGAATCCGTCGTTAAAATATAAAACTTTCCATTGTAAGGCTGAATATCAATATAAGCGATTCCAGAAGTATCTCTGAATATCTTTTTCAATTTTGGAACGTAAATCCCGATAAGTTCTTTTCCGGAAACGATTTCAAGACAATTCACTTTATAATTAATTTGATATGAATTATTATCAAAAGGCAATATCATTTGTAAATCCTCATCATCCAATAAATTTCTTTTTAATTTACCATCATCTTTAGCCCCTCCTTTATTTGAGAACCCCATATCTTCTATTTGACGAGGCGGATTTTCAACAATTCTATCCATCCTCATTTTTGTTTTTATGGAATAATTATAAAAATCAAACCCATCAAAAACTACATAATTTTCGTCACTTACCGTAATCGGTTTACCTTCTGAAATAAAAGGCATAATTTGAGTAGCATTTTGATCTATAATCCCAAATTTCCCATTTTTCTCAGCATGAAATCCTCCAACAGAACCATCATATGAACTTATACTGTAATATTGCGGCTGAACTACAATTCTTTTATAAGAATCGCACAATCCCCAAAGTTTCCCTTTTCTATAAGGAATATAATTCTGTTCCTGCGAAAATATTTTACATGTAATCAACAGTAAAAATATCCACAAAAATCTGGATTTCACATTGAAAATTTTCATTGTTATTGGTTGATAGTTGATGGTTACTTGTTGATAGTTCATCAGCAAACATTAAACTGTCAACCAACAACTATCAGCAAGTAACTATTTATTTAGTTTCTAGGTTTTTTATCAATTAAATAAATCAATTGTCCGGCAGAAGGTTTTTGGCCTTCATCCATTCTGTTTTTTGCGTATAATTTATTTAATTTAATTCCGAATTTCTGAGCGATATCATGCATATCCTCGCCAGACTCGGCTTTATAAGTTGGTGTATTTCCTTCGGAATTTTTAGATTCTAGGAAGATAATTTCGTTTTTCTTTAAAACATCGTTATCCAGTTCGTTCCATTTCATCAATCTGCTTTCGCTTATTTTGAATTTTTTTAGCAATAAACTGAACATTTGTATCTTCAGGAATGATGATATATTTTAAACCATCATTTGGATGACTTTTAATTAAAATTGAATTAAGAATTTCCGCTTTTGTCTTAATTCTTTCTACTCTTTTCTGTTGTTGAGCGTAAGAAGTTTGCTTATAAGGAACTTCAACCGTTACAGGATCTTTTGCCTTTTTGATATACTTTTCAGGTTCCATTTGTGCCATGAAAGCTCTGTCGTCCTTCAAATCCGGATACATTTTCAAAACTGCATATAATACTTCTTTTGAACTTGTATTGTCGAATTCATATAATTTATATCTCTCAATTTTACCAATAAGGATCGAAGCGTAACGCGGGTTTGTGGCGTATCCTGCCTTTTTCAATCCGGTTGCCCACGCTTTGTAATCTTTCATGTCTAAATTAAAAAGATTCGCGTAATATTTTCTTGTTGACAAGAAAATAGAATGGTCTTCATAAGATTGTCTAGGATCGTCATACACACGGAAACACTCGTTGGGAGCGTCGTCGGTATGCTTCATTGTTTTTCCAGTCCAGTCTTCTTTACACTTAATTCCAAAATGATTTTTGCCCTCCAGAGCCAATCGGCTTTGTCCGCCTCCTGTTTCCAAAAGTCCTTGTGCAAGAGTGATAGAAGCCGGAATTTTGTATTTTTCCATCTCTTCTACCGCATATTTTGCAAATTTTTGGATGTATTGGTCTTCAGTTGCCCAAGATTGAGCTGAGAATTTTGATAAAACTAAAAGGCTTACGAATATGAAAAGTCTTTTCATCTTATAATTTTTATTGTTTTAAAATGAAAGATGGAACACTTAATGTTTCATGTTTTCATTTTTTACTTATATAATTAAATTTCTATTCTGTTTTTCTAAAAGCAAATTTGCTCCCTCAATTCCTTGCAATCCACCTGTGTGAAAGCACAAAATTTTGCTGTCTTCAGGAAAATAATCTTCATCTATTAGCTCAAAAACCCTCTGCATCATCTTTCCTGTATAAATCGGTTCTAAAGGAATCTCATATCTCTCTTTAAAATCATTGATAAAACGGATATTTTCATCTTTTATTTTACCATAACCTCCAAAACCTGAATCTATTAGATTAAAATTTTTCCTGAAAGTTAATTCAAAGATTTTATTCTCAAGAGAATCATCATCAACCGCCTTAAATCCTATAACCCTCTGATTTTCTTCACAATATTTTGAAATCCCTGCAATGGTTCCTCCGGTTCCAACTGCGGTGCAAAGATAATCAAAATCTTTTGTTTCGTCATTCAGCATCATTTTTACGCCTGCAACGGCTTCTTCATTGGTTCCGCCTTCAGGAACGATGAGCGCTTCAGGAAATTCTGTCTGCAAAAATTCGGTTAATTTTTCCTTGTGGCGATATTCTTCACGTGTGACGAACTGTAAATTCATCCCGTTTCTTTTGGCAAAAATCAAAGTCGGGTTATCACGCCATTTATTCTTTAATTCTTCTCCACGAATAATTCCGAGTGTTGGAATTTGAGCTAAATTTCCGACAGCTGAAACGGCAGAAATATGATTTGAAAATGCTCCTCCAAAAGTAATGATATAAGGTTTTTCATGATTTTTTGTTAAATAATTATTAACGTTAAAAAATAGCTTCCAATATTTGTTTCCTGAAATTTGAGGATGAATTAAATCTTCTCTTTTAATGAAAAGCTTTACTTTTTTGTTGATAGGAATTTCCTGAATCGGGACTTTTTGTGTTGGAAGTTGTAGTAGCATTTTTTAGCTTAAATCATGTTTTGCAAAATTAGTGTTTTTTGTGTTTGAATTGTGTGACGTTTGTCATTCAAAACAAAGAGAAAGTGTGGTGAAGAATCTATTTTATAGCTCTTAATAGATTTCTCCTACGTCAAAAATGACTCTCTACCACTAATTTTACGAATTTATACTAATGATGATGGATACAAAGTTCAAAACTCATAACTTACAACTTATAATTTATAACCGCTAAAGGTATTTCCTAAAATTCCAGAATTTTCTTTCTTTAAGATAATTTAAATTGGATTCGTTGGCGTAGGCTTCTCTTTCGAAGGAGATTCTTCTGTACGCAGAGTCGGTATTTTTCAGCTTAAAAACCCAGTAATAATACTCGATAACGTAGAAAATATAGAAGAAAATAATAAGCATTTCCAATTGTTGTCTCAAGTGTATTTTTTCGTGATTAATTAATACATTATTTTCCTTATCTTCGAGTCTCCTAATGAAGATAAAGGGAAAAAGAGCAATACCATTAATTTTAAGTTTTTTTAATGGCTTTTGGCATACAATTATCATGATAACAAATATAAAGTTTTTTGACTTAGAGATTTAACTTATGGCACTTTTTGACATCAAAGAAGGTGAAGACTTTTACTACAACGAGCAAGGGTATAAGGTTTTTACGGAGAAATTTCATCTGAAAAGAGGACATTGCTGTAAAAGTGGTTGTAGACATTGTCCTTATGGATACGATAAAAAGACCGATACATTCATTAAAAACGATAAAAAAAATAAATAAAATGAAAAAATATATTTTTATTTTGTTAGCTGCGGCTACGCTGGGTTTAACATCTTGTAGTCCTTTCCAGGTACGTTCTGATTATGCTGATACGGCAAACTTCACGTCTTATAAAACTTATAAAATAAGAATCGACGATCTGAAATTGAATGATATTGATAAAGACAGAGTTTTGAATGAATTGTCGAGACAGCTTCAAAGCAAAGGTCTTCAGTCCGGAGAAAATCCTGATTTGATCGTAAACTTAAAAGCAAACCACAAAAAAATTACCGACATTACCAACAATTCTCCTTATGGAATGTACGGTTGGGGCGGTCCTTTTGGTTGGGGTGTCGGAATGAGCAGAACCTGGACAAGCAACTATAATGAAGGAGCTATTATTGTAGATCTAGTTGATGCGAAATCAAACAAATTGGTTTGGCAGGGAATCGGAAGCGGAATTTCTGTTGATTCTCCAAAGGCAAAGCAAAGACAAATTCCTGAAATCATGGCGGAGATTATGAAAAATTATCCTCCACAAAGAAAATAATCGATATTAAAATCAATCAAATATATAAAAGTCAATGCTTAATTTGCATTGACTTTTTTTGTTTTTAATTTTGTTTTTAATTAATGATGTCTGATTCCTTTTTGATGATATTCAACATTTTTCGGCTGAGAATCATAATTTTGCGGTACTGAATCAAATTTAAAATTTGTCTTCGTATTTATGTTTTCATTGCTTTCAGGTGTTTTAAAGTGGACTTGTTTTCCATTTTTAAAAACTTTTCCATCAGCGGTAAAATACATTTCATTTTCCTGATATGTATTCCCATCTTCAGCAGTAAAAGTTCGTAATTTACTGTCCTTGCTTTTTATTTTTCGGCTTAGATAAATTAAGGTTCCTCCTGTTATTAAAGCCAGAGCGATTTTTATTTTGTGATTCATAACGGTGATTTTATTAAGTAAGACAAAATATCTGCCAAAGCAATTTCAAAATTCACAAAACATTCAAAAAAGAAAGACTGTCAATATAAATCGACAGCCTTCTCAGTTTAATTTTTTTTAAAGATTAGTTTTTGATTGATTTGAAAGACTTTACCGTTTCGTTTCTGAAATGTAAATTCACGAAATACACTCCTTTTTGTAAATCATTTAATTCTAAAATAGCGGTTGGTTTTTCAATAGTTTTTACTACACGACCAACTGCATCATTAATTGTAATCGATTTCACATCTTTGATATCGGAAATTTTTAAAGTCTCGTTAAACGGATTGGGATAAATACTCACTCCAAAAGAAATATCATTTTCGTTTGTTGCCAAATTTGGAATCGGTTCCCAAACTACATCGTCCCAATAATGTCCCGCGAAAGAAGTTCCCGGATTACGAATCGCCAATCTCATTCCGTCCGGAACAGTTGTAGGAACCGTAAAAGTTCTTTGTGAAGCAGCATCGTTGTAACTGGTATTATTGATGTTAATTCCTTGAAGAACCACAAAAGTTTCAGGAATATTATCTTTAATATAACCAAATTCAAGATAACCGGCAGAATTGGCTTTCATTTTCACTTTCAACTGGTGAGTCCCTGCATTGATGTTTGAAATAGGAGGCATCACAACGATAGAAATTTTTCCCGTTCCATAACCGTTTTGATAAATCTGGCTCGTTCCTGAAGCAGGCGAAGTCGAGGAAATAATCTGGCTTGCACCATTCAGTAAAACACTGTCCCAACAGGTCGGCACAACGCCCATTGCACAACAAGAGTATGCATCAAAATTCTCGGAAAAACTGCTGACTTCATTACACTGAGCATTCACAGAAATTCCACCCAAAATCCCCAAAAGAGGAAGACAAATTTTAAAAGATAAATTTTTAATCATTCTAAATAAAAATAATAAATACAAAATTAGTTCTTTTTATGTTTAATTTTAATTTAAAATTTCATGACTTTTATCAATTAAATGAAACTTAATCTTTGATTTAAAATTGATTAATGTAAATATTATTTATTATGAATTGAAATATTGAATTTTATTTAAACACAAATTACACACAAATGGGCTCTAATTTTCTTTTATGTTTATAAAATCAATTTAGCAAATTTGAACATACGATTACGGAGATTCATGAAAAGAATTTACTGCAATTTATGTTTAAACTAAAAATTCATCGCATAATTAAAATTAACAATTTCGTAATTTTCTATTCATAAATTTATAGTAATCTTATGATCTTAAATATTAGCATGAAAAAACTATTACCACTTCTGGCTTTTGTTTCGGTTCTAACAAATGCCCAAGCTCCTTCGGGTTATTATAACTCAGCAAATGGATTGTCAGGTCCTTCATTAAAGACGGCTTTAAGTACAATTATTACAAATGGTCATCAGGACAAAGGCTATAATGCACTTTGGAACGGCTATAAAACAACCGACATCGACAAAAATTATGAAAATGACGGTTCTATTTTAGATATTTATTCTGAAAATCCTATAGGAGCCGATTCATACAACTTTACTCCAGGATCAGGTCAATGCGGAACTTATTCCGTAGAAGGAGATTGCTACAACCGAGAACATATTATTCCTCAAAGCTTGTTTAATCAGGCTTCACCAATGGTTTCCGACATACATTTCATCAGAGCTACCGACGGAAAAGTGAATGGAATACGTTCAAATTATCCTTTTGGAAAAGTAGGAACCACTACATTTACTTCAAACAATGGTTCAAAACTTGGAAATAGTATTTCATCAGGATATTCGGGAGTTGTTTTTGAGCCCATTGATGAATTTAAAGGAGATGTTGCCCGTATGATTTTTTATTTTGTAACACGTTATCAAAGTAAACTTTCCACATTCATTTCAGGAGATATGCTGGGTAACTCTACCTTTCCGGGATTACAAACTTGGGAACTGTATGTTCTTTTGGCTTGGCATAATCAGGATCCTGTTTCTCAAGCAGAAATTAACAGAAATAATGCATCTTATTTTTATCAGGGGAACAGAAACCCTTTTATTGATAATCCAAATTATGCCAATCTTATATGGTCTTCAGATACACAGGCACCAACCACTGTTACGGGTCTGGCTGTTACAGGCACTACATCAAGCAGTATTTCTCTTACCTGGAATCCTTCTACAGATAATGTAGGAGTTACTTCATATGCTGTTTACATGAACGGAAGTCTGAAAACAACAGTAAGCACAACTTCTACAACCATCACAGGATTAAGCGCTTCTACCACTTATCCTTTCTATATTGTAGCAAAAGACGCTGTAGGAAATTCTTCTCAAAACAGCTCAACAGTATCGGGAACTACGAATGCGATCGTGGTGAACCCAACAAATTGTGCCAATGAGACATTTGAAAATATTCCGGCAGTAGCGACTACTTACTTAACAAGAACATGGACGAATAATGGAATTACATGGACGGCAACAGATGCAAGAACGGATCAAACCATCAATTCAAGAGCAATTACAATAAGAGACGGAGCATTAACTTCAAGCAGCACAGCAAACGGAATCGGTGCATTGACGGTATCGACGCAAATGAAATTTTCCGGTACAAACGGAACTTTTAATGTGAAAGTAAACGGAACGACCGTTGGAACAATTCCTTATAACACCAATGTTACAACAACTACACTCAATAATATCAATATTTCAGGAAACGTAATTGTAACTTTAGAAAATAATTCTTCAACAAACAGAGTTTCTATTGATGATTTGAGCTGGACTTGTTATTCGGGAACTTCGCGACAGATTCAAAATACATCTTCTGAATTAAATTTAAATCAAAATACTATACAGATTTCACCTAACCCGATTTCAAACAACGAAATTTTTGTAAAAGGTGAAACTCAAAATATTAAAAAAGCTGAGATTTATAATCTTCAAGGGAAAGTTGTTCAGACAATTGATCAACCTTTTAAAAACAGTAGAAATTCAATTAAAATTAAAAATCTTGGACAGGGATTTTATATTTTAAAACTGGATAATTCTGTATTGAATTTTATAGTGAACTAGTGAAGTTTGGATGATGGGTTAATTGAAGCTAGAGGTTTAATTCCTTAGCGGATATCTTTACCTGTTATTTTTTTAACTTAAATGAAAATCCTTCTCTCACATGAAAGAAGGATTTTTTGTTTTAGATCTATTTGACAATATTTAATATTTCTAAAAATTTTTATCAAAAAAAATTTAAGGAACCAAAACCGCTCTACCTTTTATCTTACCTTGTCGCATTCTTTCGTACACTTCATTGGCTTCATCCAAGCTGTGCTTTTCAATTTCAATGTGGATTTTCTTTTGTCTTGCCAAGCCTACAACCTCCATCAATTCAGTTCTCGATCCCCAATAAGGATTCGTCATGCTCACTCCGAAAGGAAGCCCGCTCATGTTGTATTGATAATGCCCGCCACCTAATCCGACGATCGTTAAATCTCCATCAAGGCTCACAATTTTAGTTCCTAATTCGATGGTTGAAGTTGCGCCCACAAAATCAAGAACGACTTTTGCTTTTTTTATCCCTGTAATTTTCTGAATTTGTTCGGCTGCATCGGCATCTTTAGAATTAACGGTAAAAGCTGCACCCAATTCCTTTGCAAATGCCAACTTGTCCTCGGTAACATCACAAGCAATAATCGTAGCACCGCTGATTTCTTTTAGAATCTGCAAAGCAACGTGACCAAGACCTCCAACTCCGATTACGACAACAAATTCATCTGCCATTAATTTATGTAGTGAACGTTTTATCGCTGAATATGGAGTCAAAGCTGCATCTGTCAATGGAGCTGCAACTACCGGGTCAAGATCGAAAATGGGAACCAAAAGTCGGGATGAAGGAACCAACATATATTCTGCCATTCCGCCATTTAATCCCAATCCGCCTCCATACGCCATTTCCGACTGATGATCGCAATAATTTTCTTTTGACTGCTGACAAGGCTTGCAATGACCACATCCCCACGGTCCGTAAACCAAAACTGCATCTCCTTTTTTATAACCTGTCACATTTTCGCCAACTTCTTCGATCCAGCCTGCATTTTCATGGCCCAACGTAAAAACATTTCCTCCAACCGTACCTTCATCAATAATGTGCAAATCTGAATGACAAACTCCTGCTCCACCAATCTTTAACAAAACTTCTTCTCCTTTTGGTTTTGGTTTTTCCAAATCATTCACAACACGGACATCTTTATGTCCAAAAAAACGTACTGCTTTCATAAAATTAATTTTGAAAATTTATATTTCAATTTAGTTATAATCTAACAGTTGTTAGTTTTTATTTATGTTAAATCTATCATAAAGTTTCATTATGAAGCAATAAAAAAGACCGCTGTAATTGCGGTCTTGATTTTTATTATTTTTTAAGGATTATCCTCTTCCCATTTTCGAAAGCTCCTGCATTTGCTCCATGTAACCAGACCAACCCACAGTTGCGAGCATAAAGATAAAGTAAAGAATCTGAAGCCCCCCTAAACAAAGACCAATAATACATAAAATACGTCCTGTATTCAAGTTATTGAAATCTGAATATCCACCAGGATTTGCATCATAAAGTAATTTATCTTTCTTGTATTTGCTAAGACCAATCAGTCCGCAGATAATCCCGATCAAACCAGTACAGCAGCAAGTTCCTACCACCGAAATAATTCCTAAAATAAGCACCGTCTGTGCGTTTGGCAATTTTTGTTCCATAGTTTTAATTTTTATAAGTGTTTGTTGTTTTTAATGATTCATAAAATAATGTTTATAAAAGTAAGAAACCACCATGATTACGGCATTTAGACCAGCCAAAACAATCAGTAAATTTCCGTAATTTCTTTTCTTATCTACAAAATTGAGAAAAACCGTTGCGAAAAAAAGCAACAAGGTATAAACAGCAGGAAACATATGAAAAGCATCCCCAAACCTACCTTCAAAAACCATGACAATAGCTCTCTGTGTACCACAGCCAAAACACTCTATTCCAAAGAGTTTCTTGATTGGACAGGGTAACATGAAGTCTTCTATTTTCATTTTAAATATATGTTTTTGGCTCTCAAATATATAAAAATTATGAAGAAATCTTAGCTCTTAAATACTGATGTGGAAAAAAACAATCTTCGTTCATTTCAAATGAACCCTGAACTGCAATGTATGGATTTCTTAAAATTTCTCTTGCTATAAAAATTAAATCAGCATCACCTTTTTGTAAAATTTCTTCCGCGTGAGACACTTTTTTAATTAAACCAACTGCTCCTGTTTCAATTCCCGCTTCATTTCTTACCTGTGAAGCAAGTGGAACCTGATAACCATCAAATAAAGGAATTTTTACTCCATGAATATTTCCACCACTTGAAACATCTACCAAATCTACATTGTGCTCTTTTAATATTTTAGCTAAAGCAACACTATCTTCAATTTCCCAGCCGTTCTCGGCATATTCAGTTCCTGAAATTCTTACAAATAAAGCTACGTTTTCGTTTAATTCTTCATTTACAGCATCTACGATTTCCAGTAAAAACCTGATTCTGTTTTCAAAACTTCCACCATATTCATCTGTTCTTATATTGGAAAGCGGAGATAAAAACTGATGAACCAAATATCCATGTGCTCCATGAATTTCAATAACATCGAAACCTGCTTTCACAGCTCTTTTTGCTGCTTCTTTAAAATTTTGAATTTGTTCTTTAATTTCATCAGCCGTTAAAACATGAGGAATTCTTTCCGTCGGATGATAAGGAATCGGACTTGGAGCAACCGTTTCCCAACCTTCTTCAATCGGAATTTGAAGATTATTCCAAGTAGAACCTTTTCTTCCGGCGTGAGCCAGTTGAATTCCAATCTTACTATCGGAATTTTTATGTACAAATTCTACTATTTTTTGAAGTTTTTCTGCCTGTTCGTCATTCCAGATTCCCATACAATGGTTGGTGATTCTTCCGCGAGGTTCCACACCGGTTGCTTCAACGATCAGCAAACCTGTTCCGCCTTGAGAACGACTTCCGTAATGAACAAAATGAAAATCGTTAGCAAGACCGTTTTCGCTAGAATACATACACATTGGAGACATTACCCAACGGTTTTTCAACTCAATATTTCTAAATTTGATTGGAGTGTATAACATTTTTGTTGTGAATATTTTTAAGTTAAAATTTGAAGAATGAGATATAATTGCCCACCTCATTAAAAAGAAGTAAATTTATCCCCTTTTTTGATTCCACAATATATGAAAAAAGAAACTCAAATCAGTTACGAATATTTTAAGAATAGCGCTGAACTGAACGATATAGAAAGAGAATTATTCGAAAGAGCAAAACAGGCTCGCGAAAATGCATATGCTCCTTATTCCAACTTTTGGGTAGGTTGCGCGGTGCTACTTGAAAATGGTGAAATATATTCCGGAAACAATCAGGAAAATGCGGCTTATCCCTCCGGACTTTGTGCTGAAAGAACCGCTCTTTTCTGGATTGCTGCCAATTTCCCGAATGTAAAAATTAAAAAGATCTTCGTTGTGGGAGGTCCGAAAGAATTTCATGAGAAAAATCCGCCAATTCCGCCTTGTGGAGCTTGCAGACAAAGTTTAATGGAGTACGAAACTAAACAAAACGAAAACATTGATCTCTATTTTTCGAGTATGAACGAAGAAGTAGTAAAAGTTAACGCGATTAAGGATTTGCTTCCTTTTTATTTTGATGCTACGTTTTTGTAATATTTATTTTAAATACAAGTTATAATAATTTTTATTTGGAGCTTTTTCCTGCTTTCCGTTGCAATCTTTTTTTCAAAAAGGATTTTCACTGCAATCAGGGCTAGGAAAATGCGACCGCTGAAAATGCGAATGGTAAATGGTCAATTTTTAGTGAATTTTAAAAATTAACAATAAAATTGATTGACTTTTATGAAGTAAAATTTACCTCATCCATCTTTTTCTTGTTTTTGCATTTCCGACGAATAAGTTTATCTTTGCAAAAATTTTGGTTTCCAATCATTTGGAATGAAAAGGGAATTGGGCGAAAATCCCAAACTGTCCCCGCAACTGTAGATCGCAAGCAAAATTTCTACAAAAAACCACTGTGCAAACGGGAAGGTGTAGAAAAGCGAAAGTCAGGAGACCTGCCAAGATTATCAATTATAAAAAAAATAGCTTTCGGAGGAAAAGTGAAATAGAATGGATATAAAAAGATCTTTAATACTGCTTTTTTCGTCTTATAATTGTTTTCTTTTCGGACAGGAGAAAACAATTGATACGGTTTATGTTTTTGACAGCCAAATGAATAAAGTAAAACTTTTTCATAAAGTCAATACCATAACGCCAAAAGATATTGAGAAAAATTCCACCAATCTTTCCGAACTTTTGCGTTTTCAATCTCAGATTTACATTAAAGAAAATGGTCGTGGTGCTGTTTCTTCACCTTCTTTTAGAGGGACGAGTGCGGGACACACAGCTTTCGTCTGGAACGGAATCAACATCAATTCCAATTTTCTGGGACAGGGAGACATCAATAATATTCCGCTTTTTGGATATGATGAACTTGAGGTAAAAGCCGGTGGCGGAAGCGTACAATACGGAAGTTCAGCAATCGGTGGGAGTATTCACCTTAATAATAATCTTGATTTTAATAAAGGTTTAAAGGCTTCACTTTATTCGGAAGTGGGTTCTTTTGATACCTATAATAATTTTTTGAAAGCTTCTTTTAGCAATGAAAAATTCAGCTTTAAGGTTTCGGGGAATTATTTTATCAGTCAAAATCAATATGAAGTTCCGGAAAAGGAATACGTCAACTGGAACGGAAGATATTACAATACTTCAATCAACATTGGAGCTTCTTACAAAATTGCACCTCATCAGACGATTTCATGGCAAAACCAAATTTTCGATGGTTCGCAATACTACCCTGTTTTTACAGAAAACGGAAATAAAACCAAATATAAATCTCAAACTTTAAGAAGTTTATTGGCTTGGGATATTAATAAAAGTAACTTTTCCAATAGCTTAAAAGCTGCTTATACAGAAGATAATTTTCAATATTTTGGAGATATTAATAAACCTAAAGAAAGCGGTGCGGAAGGGAAAAATTATATTTTCAGAAATGATTTCAATTATTTCATCACTCCGAAAATCAATGTAAATGTTATTGGAGAATTTCAGGTAAATAAAGGATTGGGTTATCAATCCGGAATCGAAGACATCAGTCGAAACATGGGTTCTGTAGCTGGTTTGGTGAGATATTTCGCAACAAAAAACCTTCGTTTTGAAGCCGGTGCAAAGAAAGATTTTGTTGAAAGTCTTACTTCTCCGTTTTTATATTCTTTTTCAGGAAAATGGAATCCTTTAAAATGGTACAATGTCGGCGCAAGTTTTTCTCGAAACTTCAAAATTCCTTCTTTTAATGATCTTTATTGGCAACCGGGAGGAAATCTGAATCTTGTTCCGGAAACATCCAACAATATCGACATGGACCATGAATTTAGCTTTGGAAATTTTAAAGTGACTTTAAGTCCGTATTACATGGATGTTAAAAATTATATTAATTGGCTTCCAACTCAATATGGTTATTGGTCGGCTTTTAACACATATAAAGTTGAAATTTACGGGCTGGATTCTCAGATTACTTATCATAAAACTTTTGGGAAGCATAGTATTAAATTAAATGCAGGTTACACTTACTCAAAATCCATTAATAAAGAAACGGGCAATCAGATGGTTTACGTCCCGATTCATAAAGCCAACGGAAATATCAATTACAGCTACAAATTCCTGAATGTTTACGCTCAGGGACTTTTCAATGGATTAACCTACACCACAACTGACGAAAAAAGAGCGGATGCGATTGATCCTTATTTTGTTTTAAATACAGGAATTTCGGCAACACTTTTAAAGAAATACACTTTAGGATTTAAAATAAACAACATTACAAACACTGTCTACCAAACGGTTTCTTACTATCCTTTACCGAAAAGAAACTACAGTGTTTACGCAAACATTAATTTTTAAAATTAAAATATTATGAAACTAACTAGACTTTTAACGCTTGTTTTTGCATTTGCATTGCTTTTCAATATTGCTTGTACTGATGACAATAATGCAACTAATGATATGTACTACGGAGGCGGGGTTTTACTTTCTAATGAAGGGAATTTTGGTAAGCCAAATGCCGATGTAACTTTCGTAAGTTCAGATTTAAACACTAAGCAAGACAATATTTTTTCAGCTAATAATGGCTCTAACTTGGGAGATGTATTACAAACAATCGGTTTTAGCGGTGAAAATGCTTATCTTTTATTAAATAATTCAAACAAAATTCAAGTTGTAAATCGCTACAATTTCAAAAAAGTTGGAGAAATCACAGCTCAACTGAATTCTCCTCGTTACATCGCTTTTGCTAATAACAATATTTATGTAACGAATGATAAATATAATGGAGATAAATATGTAAGTGTTTACAAAGCTTCTGATTTATCTTTCGTTAAAAAAATCACTTTCACAGATAATGCGGAAAGAATTGTGGCAGCCGGAAATTATGTTTTTGTTCAAAATGCATCTTTTGGTTTCGGAAACAAGATTTCTTACATCTCTACTTCAACCAACGAAGTTCAGAATACGATCACTTTACCTAGTGGAAACATCAACAAAATGATTGCAAACAATCAATCAGTTTATGCAATTGCTGCAGGTACTACAGATTCTTACATTTATCAAATTTCAAACACAGGAAGCATCACAAAAACATATACTTTAACAGGTATCACAGATGCTACGAATCTTGAAATCGAAAACGGGAAAATATATTTTACTTCTGGTCTTAAAGTTTACACAATGGATGTAACGGCTACAACCGCTCCTACTACTCCATTATTTACTGTTGCAAACAGTGTTGATCCTTATTCTAATTTATATGGATTCAGTGTTGTAAACGGTAGAATTTATACTTCAGATGCGAATGGATTTACGGAAGATAGTAAAATCAGCGTATATTCAACAACAGGATCTTTACTTAAGACTTTTACAGCAGGAAAAGGTACTAACGGCGCTTACTGGAACTAATAAATTTACACTTCGGTGTTTATATAAATTTTATTTTTTTTTCATCATTTGTGTTTTTTTTCCGGACGGTTTTTTAAACTGTCCGGATTTTTTTGTCTTTAACTTTCTCTTCTTACTTTAAAATATGAAATGAAAGAATCACAATTGCTCATCATATCATTGTATTGACGAGGATATTCTTCTTTCAGTCTTCGGTAATATGTATTAAGAGAATCATCGGGAAACTGTCCTGTTTTCTCTCTTTCAAACTCAAGTCTGTTATTTTCACATCTTCCCTGCATTCTCAGACATAACGCTTTAAATTTATCTGTTTTTGCATTTTCCAGCGCTCTACCATAATAGAATTTTGCCAGATTAGATGAATTAAACTCTTCATTATCTTCACGAATGGAAAAATTACTGTATGAACTGAGAAAATACCTCTTCATCATCCAGACATTGCCATATTGAGCCATATTGTAATAACAGTTACCTATCAAAAAGTAATAGTAATCACGGTCTTTTTCGTTTGGATTGTTGGCTCTTTTAATATATTCAATCAGTTTTTGCACAATCGTAATTTTGTTTACTCTGAATTCTTCTTTTTCAGGGACAAAATCGGGAGTGTATTTTAACTGATAAAAAGGATTGTCATCAAAAATAACAGTACTATGATCGTATGTGTATTTACCATTTTTTTCCCAAAGAGAATACTGAATATCATAATAATCTTCACCCAATTTCTGAAATGTATTTAACGCCGACTTGAGCTTATTTTGTCTTAAATATTTTGTTCCCAATAAATCATACAAAGCATTAACCGCTGTTTTTTTCATTGTGAAATTTTGAGAAAATAAATCAGTTTTCCCGTCTAAACTTTGAACTTTCTTTATGAAACTTAAAACCTGTTCAGACGTATAAACGGCATCCAGATAATTAAAATAATTCCAGTAATAATCTTCGTAAGTGTACTTATTATCTTTTAAAGATTTGAAATAAATATAATTATAATTCATATAATCATTTTCCAATCTCTCTTCGTCTAATGAAGCATATAAAAGAGCTGCATCATCGGTATTTCCAAGATATTCAAGTTCTCTTCCGAGCGCAAAAATGAAACGTTTGTCATTTTTATTTTTAAGAATAATATCTTTTGTGACTTCAGGTATAATCGCTTTTCCATATTGTTGATTGGCAAAAAGATTCAATACTTTAATCTGCTCCAGATTAGTCCGAATTTCTGAATCTTGCGGTAAAGACTTTTCAAGTTTTGAAATCTGCTCCAGACTGCCTTTATAATCTTTTATCATGGATAATAACTCCGCTTTTGCAAACTTCCAGAAATCAGGATTCTGAACTTTAGATAAATCCACAGAATTAACAAACTCCAACATTTCAGCGGCATATTTTCGATCAGATTCCGACCTTTTCAAAACCTGCTGAGCCGGTTCGTTCTCCATATTTCTACCCAATGCATATTCTTCGCTGCTAATAGAAGGGTAAAACAAAGTATAATACGGCGTATAAATCCAGTCTTCAAGTTTGGAAACTTCTCTTGAAAGTAAAAAACCCAGTCCTTCAGAATTTTTATTTTCAGTGTAAATTTTCTTTAAATTCTCAAGATTTTTCCCCGAGTTGTACAGTCCGTAAATCACTAAAACATTTGCTCTTTGCATCCCGTTTTTAGCATAATGTAAAACTTCTTTTTCAGATAATTTTGATGAAAAATATTGCCATGAAACGAAACGTTTTTCAGGACATTTTGCAAAAACTTCCGCAAAATAAAGATTTTGAAGCGCAGGATTTTTTTCTTCAATTGCCTTAAAATACAATGCCCAGACATCAATAATATCATCAGATCTATCTACTTTAAAATATTGAGTGTAAATTTGGTTAACAATATTCATATCTCCATTATAGAAAGCCATACGAATCGCAAGAAATGCATACCTTTTCTTAATTTCAGCCTTTTTTGATTGATAAGCCAAGGTCGACGCTTTTTTTACCAATGCGCTTCTATTAACTTTTACATTTTGGGTATTTCTTTCCCAGGGATCATCCTGCCAGGTATTAAAATATTCGCAGTTTTTGGCAAATTTCAAGTAATTAACAGCCTCAACATCATTCGTTTTATATAAATATTGAAGAAAAATATTAGAATGATTCGGGTTAATATCTGAAAAAGTATAATTGAAAAGTACATTTGCTATATCATCAATGGTAACTTTATTTTTACAGTACTTTCTCCAAAGTTCTTCATTCTGATTATCAAAAATTCTACTTTCCGGATTGTAATATTCGTCTCCAAAACTTAAAGACGAATAATAAAAAGATTTGTATTTCTGATAAGAAAAGTAATCAGGATTTAGAAATGAAATCCGTACATCTTCGCCGTAAGGATAAAAACCACATGCCAAAAGAACATTACCTAGTAAAATCGCTATAAAAATGACTAATTTCTGCATCTGTGTAATTTTTTAATTGGTTTTCATCCAAATGGAAAAGTGTTACTGTAATTTCTTTATCAAGCTTTACATTTTTCTTGATCATTGCAATCGCCTGATCGACCTGAGAAGTTGTTATTTCTTCATATTTTATTTTGTCACCCGCTCTCAGATAATACCTGTAATCAATAGTTGTATCTTTTGTCACTTCATACCAAAGCGGTTTTATCTCCTTCATCATACTTTTCAGTTCGTTCCCATTGTACAGAACTCCGGCAAATTTATTGTTTTGATAAATCTGCATCCAAGAATACAAGGGAAGCGCAACATCCATGTGAAGAGGATATTTTTTTCCTAAGTTCAAATAACTTTTTAGTTCATTCAGATCCAAAATCGAATTTTTAGAATCGTCTTCCAAGGGATTAATGAGATTATAGCACATTAATGTGACCTTATCAACCGGCGGAACTCCCATTTTATCAGGATATTTGTACGGATATAATCTCAATGTACATGAAATTGTTTTCCGAGTAAGAGGTTTTAATTTTTTAAGGAAATAAAAATATTTGTCTTTTGTAGAAGCAGTCCAGTCACAATCTATCTGTATCTCAGAAACTTTTACAGAATCAAATTTTTCATTCGAATATTTATTAATGAGAAAATTTACATTGTCAGCCAATTTATCCAAATCTCCATCAGAACTTTTCCGGAAAACAATATTCTTAATGTAAACCGTCGGAACAACCTCATAATTTATAGGTTTCTCTTTGTCGCAATAAGATGAAGACAGACTTGCATCACTTTTGGAAATAGGATAATTTCCCATCGCTTCGCTGTAGTCTACTTCAAAATATTTAATGTAAAGCTTTTTTACATTCTGATCTTTAATAATCTGATTTTCTTTCTCGGATATTCCGTAAGTCTTCCAGTAATAAAAAGCATTTTCTACCTTTTCCACTTTATTTTCGCACGATAAGAAAATAAAAAGCAACGGCAGAAACAACAGTATTTTTTTCACCAATTAATTTTTAAAATTCGACAAATTTGAGTTTATATTTTTCAAACAAGTATAGCAAAATTCATGCAAATTTTAAGATTTAATTAACAAAAATTTAAGATTTTATTATAAGTTGTATTTTAATCATAAAAAAGCAACGGATAGAAATCCATTGCTTTTTTATTTATTTTAAATTTAAGTTTTAAGCTAAAGTTAAACCCAATTTTTCTGCTTCCGTGATCACAAAATTTCTAGCTTCTTCACTATTATTTCCAATCTCGCCTTCCAAAATGGCTTCTTTTACTTTTTCTTTCAAAATTCCGATTTCACGTCCTGGTTTTAGATTAAACATTTCCATAATTTCTTCACCGGAAATCGGCGGCTGGAAATTTCTTACCTGATCTTTTTCTTCAACTTCTTTTATTTTTACAGCAACATATTCAAAATTCTTCTTGAATTTTTCCTGTTTTTTGGAATTTTTCGTTGTGATATCGGCTTTACAAAGCGTGAAAAGAGCTTCTAAATCTTCTCCAGCATCAAAAAGCAACCTTCTTAAAGCAGAATCCGAAGCATCATCCGTGATCAAAGCAATTGGACGTGATGATAACTTCACCATCTTCTGAACATATTTCATATCTGGCCCTAGAGGCAATTTCAATCTTTGGAATAATGACTTTACCATTTTCGAACCTAAAAATTCATGTCCATGGAACGTCCATCCTGTACCCTCAACGAATTTTTTTGTCGGAGCTTTTCCGATATCGTGTAGTAAAGCCGACCAACGGAGCCACAGATTATCTGTATTTTCAGAAATATTATCAACAACTTCCAACGTGTGATAGAAATTGTCTTTATGGGTTTGTCCTTCAACTTCTTCTACACCTTTTAGATCAATTAATTCAGGAATAATTAATTTCATTAAACCTGTCTGTTCCATTAATTTTAAACCAATCGAAGGCTTTTTCGAAAGCATTATTTTATTGAATTCAACCATAATTCTTTCCATCGAAACAATCTTGATTCTTTCTGCTTCCTGTTTAATCGCTTCCAAAGAATTTTCTTCAATCTGAAACTGCAATGTCGAAGCAAAACGAATCGCCCTCATCATTCTCAAAGGATCATCGGAATACGTTTGAGCAGGTTCCAAAGGTGTTCTCAAAATACCTTTTTCCAAATCATCAATTCCGTTAAATGGATCGATCAATTCTCCAAAATTATCTTTGTTTAAAGAAATCGCCATCGCATTCACCGTGAAATCTCTTCTTTTTTGATCATCTTCAATTGTTCCACCTTCCACTTCTGGTTTTCGGCTGTCTTCGGTATAACTTTCCTTTCTTGCACCGACAAATTCGAGTTCAAGATCTTTATATTTAATCATCGCCGTTCCGTAGGTTTTAAAAACAGAAACCTTCATTTTCGGATCGATTTCTTTTCCTACATTTTGTGCCAGTTCAATTCCGCTTTGTTCAGTAACAAAATCAATATCCGTTGAAGCTTTTCTTTTCATCAGCAAATCCCTTACATAGCCGCCAACAATATAAACAGACTGATTATTTCTGGCTGCAACATCAGAAATTATTTTGAAAAGTTTAAGATTTTTATTTTGATTTAAATTGATGAACATTTTTTTATAGATGTTAAATATTAGATGCTAGATATTAGACTTACAACTATATGTTTTATAATTGTTAACTTATATCTAATGTAAAACCACTAAGAAATCAGATTTTAAGTTTAAAAAATTAAATTTCCGACTTCTTAATGGTTAAATGGTTTTGCAAAGATAATTAAAATCTTTTCTTTTACTCGCGAAGAACTTTTATTCTGTTATCGCTCCAGATTTTGATCACCGAAGAACCGGAATATTTTGAAACCGCTTCCCTGTTCTCTTCCACAGCATAATCTACCAAATCGATCATTTCAGGGGAAATATCCGAGAATTTCAACGGACTTTTTTCTCCACTGAAATTTGCGGAAGTTGAAACCAATGGCTTATTTAATTTTGTAATTAATTTTTTACAAAAATCATTTTTTACCAAACGAATTCCTATACTTCCGTCTTCTGCCAATAATTCTTTTGGTAAATCTCTTGGGTTTTCGTAAACGATCGTAACCGGTTTTTCACTCAAATCGATGATTTCCCAAGCCATTTCTGGAACGTCCACCAAATCCTGTAACCTCTTTTCAGATTCCACCAAAATGATCATGGATTTGTTTTTCTCACGTTTTTTGATGTCAAATATTTTGTTGACTGCTTCTATATTTGTGGCATCACAACCAATTCCCCAGATTGTGTCTGTAGGATATAAAATTGTTCCGCCTGATTTTAGTATTTCTATGATATTTTCCATAATAAATAAAATTAATCTTTAAAAAAGAATAAACTAAAATAGCTTCTTTTCCTGTTTGTTTCGATTTTTTTCAAACTCAATAATCTTTTTAAATCATTTCGAATAATATGTTGAGATATTAAAACGGGTACATTCAGTCTTGAAGCATCCTTGATTAAAGTATACAAAATAGATTGATCTTTAAAAAAAATCATCGTTGTTGTTTCATGATTCCCAAAACTAAAGCTATCTGTTGGTTCATTAAGAAAAATACAATTATTTGAAATTTTAGAAATTCTATAATTATATTTTTTTCCATATTCAAGAATTCTTCTTTTTGCTTCTTCCTTATGAATATTGAATTTGATTTCCTTTAAATTCTTTTCTGTGAATTTGCAATAAAGTCCATATAATCCAAAGAGAAATGAGCAGATATAAAAAAAATATTCAAAATCACTGTTTGCAGATGGTTTAATATCTTTTAAACCGAAAATTGCAGGAAGCATGAAACTAAGAAACATAAAATAATTTGTAAAAGTATCTAATCTATCAAACCAACCTTCTTCACAAATTAGTTTTCTTGTTTCAATACTTTTTTCAATATCTAAATTCTTTAAACTACGCATTTTTTTCTCTGTAATTTTCAAATAAACTGAAGAAAACGTTACAAATAAAATTGAAGCCAGCCATAAAAAATATCCGATTTCTAAGCTTTGAATTTCTGCTGTTCTTCCACTTTCCGAAACTAAAATCTGATGCCACAAAATAAAAGAACTCGAAACAAGTAACGCAATTAATCCTAATAAAAAAGAAATTAAATACTTTCTCCAAAAAACAAATAAAATAGCAAGAAAAAACCAGCAATTTGCTGTCCAAACAAAAAATTCAAAAATACCACCTCCCAGAAAGCTTATAACTCCCATAAGAGCAACTGCATACGATTGAAAATTAGTTATTTTCCCCATATCTTCAACCTTGAAAGCATCAAAGAAAAGAGAAGCTATAAAAATTAATAAGCTAATTAAAATTAATTTATTTTTTACCTGTCTCATCGCAACTTCGGCAAATATCTTTCCTCAATAATATTCAAATGGTGAATATTGTGACCTACAATCAGCTTTCCTATTGTTTCGGCAGAAATTTGATTTCCATTAGCTATTCCAATATTTTTTAAAGCTGATGAATTTGCGGTTTCTAATAAAATCTGAGAAGATTTTCTCACCAGTTGATATTCCTCCAACAAAGAAGTCAAACTTCTTTCATTGGCAAAAGATTGATCTGCATACAATTCCTCATCAAAACCTGGCAGTTCATTTTTATCTGCTCTTGCGAAAGCTAAAATTCTGTATTGAAAAACTCTTTCTGTATCCGATAAATGCAAAAGCAACTCTTTCAAAGTCCATTTTCCTTCTGCATAAGCAAAAATTGATTGTTCTTCTGTAAGTTTAGAATAGATTTCAACGGTTTTTTCACCCGATTTTTTTAATTCTTCCAGCCAATTCTCTGATGGAATATTGTCTAAATATCTTTGAACGTATTTTTGAAAGTCAGTCATAATTTTTTAAATTTAACAATTTATCAGTCTAATAATGTAACAATATTGGTAAACTGTTAAATTATTACATTGTTACATTAATTTATTTATTCGTCCATTCGTAGAAATTCACCTCATCGTAAATTTCGAAACCGCAAGCAGGATATAGTTTGTTTCCAATATCGTTGGATTTTCCTGTTTCAAGAAGAATTCCGGCTGCATCGGTAAATTTTGCCAGTTCTTTAGATTCTTCAATCAATTCTTTTGAAAAGCCTTTTCCACGATAATTTTCATTCACATATAAATCGTTCAACAACCAATAACGCTGTATTCTTGTGGATGAAAACAATGGATATAACTGAACAAAGCCAACCAATTTCCCTTCATTTTCGGCAACAAAAATTTCAGAATCGTTGTTTTTGATTCTTTCCGTTAGAAATTTTTCTGCGGCAGGAATATCAGAACTTTTATGGTAAAAAACTCTGTATTGATCGAACAATTCGGACAATTGTTGTATATCCTGAATGGTTGCTTTTCTTGTATTTTTCATAGTTAATTATAAGTGATGATCATAGCTTAGGACACGTTTCATTTTCCAGTCTTTTCCGTCTAGTATCCAGAGAATGGTAAATTTTGCGCGGCTTCCTTTATTCCATTTTCCTTTGTAAAATTCAGCAAAATCGTGCTCTCCTTCCTGAATAAAAGCATATAAAACATTGTTGTTGTACAAGGGATATACTTTCATGCTGTTGGGAACCAGTTCACGTTTTACTTTATTGGGTCCGCCACAAATATTATTTTTAATGGAAGCTGTAAAAGCCGCTTTTCCAGAAGTAATCCCACCTTTGTCGTGGTAGAATTCTAAATCATCGCTGATGATAGAATCATAATGAGAAAGGTCACATTTGTTAAATCCGATATCAAATATCAGACTGTCTAATTTTTTCGCTGTTTTGGATAATTCATCGGTATTTTTTACCTGAGAATATGCAATTTGACTTAAAATGAATAACAATAAAATCTGAATCTTTCTCATTATGGTTATTTTTAAATAATTCTTTAAAGCTAATTTTTTAACGCAAAGTTCGCAAAGATTTTTTGACTACTATACGTTTTTAAGTTCGCAAAGGCGTTTCACTTAACTAAGCTCGCTAAGATTTATTCTATTAAGAAAAAGCTCTTTCCAAATCTGCAATCAGATCTTCTGCATCCTCGATTCCAACACTTAAACGAACTAAATCGTCGGTAATCCCAAGTTCAGCACGTTTTTCAGCTGGGATGGAAGCATGAGTCATCAACGCAGGGTGATTGGCCAAAGATTCCACTCCACCCAAAGATTCAGCCAAAGTGAAAACTTTTACTTTTTCTAAAAACTTGATCGCGTCTTCTTTTTTCCCCGATTTGAAAGTGAAAGAAACCATTCCTCCGAAATCTTTCATCTGAGATTTTGCCAATTCGTATTGTGGGTGAGATTCTAATCCCGGATAAATCACTTGAGCAACTGCAGGATGAGTCTCAAGATATTTTGCCACAGCCATTCCATTTTCTGAATGTCTCTGAACTCTTAACGCCAAAGTTTTAATTCCTCTCAACACCAAATAAGAATCGTGAGGTCCTAAAATTCCACCACTCGCAAACTGAATAAAGTGAAGTTTTTCTCCCAATTCTGCATCTTTTGCCACCAAAGCTCCCGCGATAACATCAGAGTGACCTCCTAAATATTTTGTAGCGGAATGCATTACGATATCCGCTCCCAAATCGATTGGTCTTTGAAGATATGGCGTTGCAAAAGTATTATCAACTGCAACCAAGATATCTTTTCCTTTTGCAATTTCTACAACCGCTTTAATATCAACTAATTTCATTAACGGGTTTGTTGGAGTTTCCACCCAGATTAATTTAGTTTTATCTGTAATGACATCGGCAATTTTAGAAACATCATCAAAATTCACGAATGTAAATTTCAATTGATATTTTTCGAAAAGTCTCGTGAACATTCTATAAGTTCCACCGTATAAATCATCAACTGCAATTACCTCATCACCAGGATTTAATAATTTTAAAACACAGTCGATAGCAGCCAAACCAGAACCAAAAGCCAGACCTCTTGCTCCGTTTTCGATGCTTGCCAAAGAGTCTTCCAAAGCCTGTCTTGTAGGGTTTGCCGCTCTTGAATATTCGTAACCGGAATGTACCCCCGGAGATTTTTGTGCGAATGTAGACGTTAAAAATACAGGAACGTTCACAGAACCTGTTGCAGATTCGTGGTGTTGTCCTCCGTGAATAACTTTTGTATTAAAATTCATAATTTGTATAATTTACCAATATAATAATTTACCAGTTTACCAATGATTGATACATTGTTAGACTGATACATTGTTACATTTATTATTTACATTTTTATTGCAGATTTTATCGCAAATTCCTCAGCCATTTGCTCGATCCATTGTGCCACATCTTCCTCTCCTGTTGCTCTTTGATAAGTGTTTCCTAGAGAAACGAAAATCTGATGCATGAACATTTTCATTTGGTCAACAGGCATTTCTTTTGTCCAAAGATCTATTCTTAGGGCTTCCATATTTTTTTCGTCCCAAACGGAAATCATTACAGCCTTCGTTTCTTCTTTTTCAACTCCACCATCCTGAGCATTCCAAGTCATTGTTTCCGGGATGTGGTTTTCATCCAATTCTACATCTATCGTAATCTGAGTTTTTCTCATAACTTTCTATTTATTTCTAATTCTATTTTTAGCTGTTGGCTTTTTGCTTATTGCCTATAGCTTAATTCTAATTTTAAAACTTTCTTCGAGACTATTATTCTGCCAACTTCGGCTTATATCCTGATTGATTAAAAATAACCGTTGCATCCATTTTCAAGAAATCCAGCAACTTTGTATCCGGCTTTTGCTTGAAATAAGCCTTACAAATCTGCCACCCTGTGAAAATTCCGATTTGTGGTGAGGATTCGTTATCAATTTCAGTATAAAATTTTGAAAACGGACCAGGAGAAAGAAAACGGTCTTCCAATCTATGGTCGTCTCCGAAAAGAAGATTATTTTCAACAAAATAATTCCAGATATTCGCTTCGTTGGAAACCGCCCATTCGTATTGTTTTTGAGTATAATTAATTTTTAAATACTCTGGATAATCCGGTAAAAATGCGTCTTGAAGCATCATTATTTTTCCATTCAGAATCATCATATCGATGAATTTTTGATGATCTGGAGATTCTTTTACGATTCCTTCCGCAAAAATTTGTGACACTTTCGGGACAATATTATTCGGATTCATAGACTTCTGGAAATACATTTCCAAACCTTTATAATTCGGATTTCCCTCTCCCATAAAGCCAGTGATATCGATGAACAAGAGATTTCCTTTTTCATCATAAAAAATAGGATCCTGCACCATCTGTAAAGCCGATGAAAACAAAAATACTTTCGGACTTTTGAATTTCGGGAAATAAAACTTGATATGTGAAAACAAATCCTGAAGATCACTCTGAAGTTTTTTTTGATCTATCTTCCCGATTGCTTCTTTATAAACAGAAACTTCTTTCGAATCTACTCTTCTTTTTCCGAAATCCGCGTCAGAAACTGTTCCCTGAAACCATGGAAACCGGGCTTTAAATTGCTCCAAAGGAACATTCTGATCATAAAATTCTTTTGAAATATCTGTGATCTCAACCTTTTCGGCAGGGTTTTTGACTTCAACCTTCCATTGATTTTGAGATTCTTTTTTACAAGAATTTAAACCCAAAACTAATACTAAAGAAAGCGCAGTAATTTTGAAAATCTTCATATTTTTACATGAAATTAAAGTTTACAAAAATAATGAATTAAAGATAATTTAATGATGAAAAAGAAAATAATTACAATCCTTTGTTCCTTGTTCGCTGTGTCCCTTTTCAGCGCGCAAAATTTAAAATTTACCGATAAAAATTTCGAGAAAGCCGTTCTTGCTAATTATGATATTAATAAAGACGGCGCAATTGATAAATCCGAAGCAGACAGAGTTGTTAATTTATTCGTATCCAACAAAATACAGGTAAGATCTGCGGAAGATATTAATCTTTTTAAAAATGTACAGACTGTCGTTTTAGATGGTTCTATTTTAATTGGTGTTGATTTGAAAGACCTCGATTATCTTACACTTTTTTCTTGTGAAGCATGTAATTTGTTAACATTTAAAGCAGAAAATCTTAAAAATTTAACTTCTTTGTATCTAACGGGAAATAAATTGACGGGCATTTCTTTGAAAAACACACCTGCTATCAATGAATTGGTGATTGCTTCGAACGGATTGGGATCCATTGATGTCACTCAACTTAAAAAATTGGCAACTTTAAATATTGCAGATAATCAAATTAAAAATCTTGATGTTTCTCAAAATCCTGAACTTCAATCTTTAAATTATAATAATAACCCTTTAACGGAACAAAATATTAAGCGAGGAAAAGTAATTAATACCTCTACTCCAGTAAGTTCCGGAGGTTTTCCTCAAAGACCAAAAGATGTTAATAAAAACTAAACGACTGATTTTAAGAAAATTCGAAGAAAGCGATTTTGAAAGAATGTTTCTCATGGATTCTAACCCAGAAGTCATGAAATATATTGGTGTTCCAGTTCTTACGGATATCAACGAATCTAAAAACGTTATTAAAATGATTCAGCAACAATATCAGGAAAATGGTATTGGAAGATTAGCCGTGATCGAAAAAGAAAGTAATTTATTAATTGGCTGGAGCGGATTAAAATTATTAACCCAAGAGATCAATGGCTATAAAAATGTTTACGATCTCGGTTATCGCTTTCTCCCAGAATCTTGGGGTAAAGGTTATGCTTTGGAAGCTGCAAAAGCTTCTCTTGATTTTGGTTTTAATGATTTAAAAATTGATACCATTTATGCTCATGCTCACTCCCAGAATGACGGCTCCAATCATATTTTAAGAAAATTAGGTTTCGAAAAGACAGACGAATTCACCGAACCGGACGGAATTTGCTTTTGGTATGAATTAAAACGCGAAAAATTTCTTTAAATACTTACTAAACTTTAATTTTGAACATTCTAAATTAAAACAGACTAAAAAATATAAACATGCAGACACAAAAAGTAATAGATCATATTGTAAGCTGGCTGAAAGATTATGCTACGAAAGCAAAAGTAAACGGATATGTAATTGGAGTTTCGGGAGGTGTAGATTCCGGTGTGGTTTCTACGCTTTGCGCAATGACAGGACTTGAAGTTTTGCTTCTGGAAATGCCAATCCGTCAAAAACAAGATCAAGTAAACAGAGCGCAGGATCATATTGAGGATTTAAAGAAAAAATTTCCGAATGTACAGGCAAAAACAATCAATCTGACTCCGGTTTTCGAAAGTTTTGAGAATGTTGTACATGATCATGTAGAAGGAAGATGGAGCAATAATCTGGCTTTGGCCAATACAAGATCGAGATTTAGAATGTTGAATTTGTATTATTTTGGTCAGCTTCACGGGCTTTTGGTTTGCGGAACCGGAAACAAAGTAGAAGATTTCGGAATCGGTTTCTACACAAAATATGGTGACGGCGGTGTTGATGTGTCGCCCATCGCGGATCTTTACAAAACTGAGGTTTATGAATTGGCAAGAGGCCTAAATTTAATTGAAAGCATTCAAAATGCCATTCCGACGGACGGACTTTGGGACGCAGAAAGAACAGACGAAGATCAAATCGGTGCAACATATCCTGAATTGGAAAAAATTCAGAAAGAATATGGAACAAAAACTGCCGAAGATTACGAAGGTCGCGATAAAGAAGTTTTTGAAATTTTCGACAGAATGCACAAAGCTGCAAAGCATAAAATGGTTCCGATTCCGATCTGCGATGTTCCGGAGGAATGGAGAAATTAATGTAACAATTTACCAATGTAATAATGTAACAATTAATGGTAAACCGTTAAATTGCTAGATTATTACATTTAAAATTTTAATTTATGAATGGTAAAACAAGATCTCTGTTTTTCATCTGTTTAGGACTTCTTTTTGGAATGTCTGTGATGTATGTTTATAATAATTTTATTAAAGACAAAAATCCGGCTTCGATAAATAAAGCTACTATTGAATACGGAACAGTAAATGATTCCGGGAGTTCTCCTTCTCAACAATCGATTGATGAGTTAACGAATGAGAAAACGGTGATTAATTATGTTAAACAAAATCATCAGCTTCCTAGTTATTACATCACAAAAAACGAAGCCAGGCAACAGGGCTGGAATCCTTCGAAAGGAAATCTTTGCGAAGTTTTACCAGGACGTGCAATTGGTGGAGATAAATTTAATAACAGAGAAAGAACGTTGCCTCAAGGAGAAAAATATTTTGAAGCAGATGTGAATTATCATTGTGGAAGCAGAAATGCAGATCGAATTATTTTCACGAAAAATGGAGATGTCTATTTAACGAAAAACCATTATAAGAGTTTTGAGAAGCAGTAATTGTCATTGTGAGGAACAAAGAAATATCCAGTAAATATGAAGGTAGGTTTTATTATAGTATGACCAATAAAAATAATACAACTCTTTATACCGGAGTGACTTTAATTGAGATTTCTTCGTCGCTTCACTCCTCGCAATGACCTAAGCTCACTGATTTAAAAATAAAAAATTATGAAAACAATATATATAGATTTTACAGACATCGGAGATTACGAAGATTTCTATGCTCAAGTAAAAGAAAAACTTCCGCTTCCGGAGCATTTTGGAGATAATCTGGATGCACTTTCTGACGTTATCACAGGTGAGCTGGAAATGCCGCTTCATATCGAATTTGTGAACATGACTGTTGATCAGTTAGAAACTTTCGAAGATCTTTTAATTACTCTGGAAGATGCAGAAGATGAGTTGGAGGAATCTTTTACATTCACCTATTTTCTAGAGCAATACGATGATGAAGAGGAAGATATCGAAGAATAATTTAAAAGAAATAATATTATAAAAGCTGTCAATTTGTGACGGCTTTTTTATTTAAACTAAAAGCATAAATTTTAAATTAAAAACTTCAATGAAATTTAATTACCACAAAATATATTCCTGCAAATTTTTGTTATTAACGAAATAAATATTATTTTAAAATTATCAAATTAACAATAAAATATGTTTTTTAATAATAATTATACATAAAATCAATTGAAGTAAAGCAATAAAAATCAAACCAAAGGGAAATAATCTATACTTTTGCAATTCATTAAAAAAACAACATGAAAAAAATTCAATTATTTCTTTTAGCCTTTTTGGGCTATCAATTTCAAATGTATGCACAAGTAGGAATTGGAGTATCAAATCCAAACTCGAACGCAGTTCTAGAACTGAGCAGCAGTAGTAAAGGTTTATTACTTTCAAGAGTTGCATTACTGGCAACCAACAATCCTTCTCCCCTCAGCGCTCATGTCGCAGGAATGGCGGTTTACAACACCGCAACAAATACTTCTGTGGCAGCAAATCCCGTTTATCCCGGAGAATATTATAATGACGGAACACAATGGGTGAGAAAAATTTCTGCTTCGGAAACAAAAATGATTGCGGGTGGAACAATCACCGATCAAGTTCCGACAACATCCGTAAATATAGCGAGCAACAGCGTTTACAGCGAATCTGTTTTGGCAACAGTGGCCAATTTCGTATTGGATAAACCATCTTTGGTAGAATTTAGCGCCAATGTTTCAACAGATTTTACGACAAATACTGACGACCCTTTAACAGATGGTGCTGTAAAAATGGCACTTACTTATTTTAGTTTTACAAATGCTCCGGCTGGAATTACGACCAATACAAGATTTGGTAACAATTCTCTTTCTTACACCAATTCCTCTTCCACAGGAACTGTTATTAGCGGTTACTTTTATATGGCTCCCCGAGCAACCTTAAATTTACCTGCCGGAACATATTCTGTCGTTTTAAGAGGTGGGGGAGCAAGTAGTACAGCTTATAAATTAACTTTCGGAGGTGGTTCTTATGACAATATTCAGATAAAAGCTACTCCTTTAAAATAATTTTAATCTTTATTTTAATTTATCAAAACTTTGGGAGCTTAATCCCGCCTTCTTCTATATATTTTTAGTTACGGGCTCCTGAACATTCGGTCCTAAACCTTCAGTTTATGCTCTGCTCATAACCAAAAAGGATGTCGCGGCAATGAAGGTTAGAGTTGTAGTTATCCATCTAATCATTTCAGATATAGTTTAAGAAAACTAGACCATATCTTATAAAACAAAACTCGCAGGTTGTGCACTGCGAGTTTTTGGTCTAAGTCATTAAGTGTATTGCCTAATTTTATTTTTTACTGTTTTATGAATTTAAAACTCTGTGAAACTTCCCCTTTCACAAATAATTGTAACACATAATTCCCCATGGATAAAGACGATACATCAATCTGACTCTCAACAGACGACAACGTCCTTACCTTTTGACCGACCATATTATAAATTTCTGCCTTTTCAATTTTTTCTTTTCCTTTAATATAAATGATATCTTTCACCGGATTTGGGTAAATAGATATATCTTTTTCTTTTTTAATACTTTCATTTGTTGCAAGATATTGGGTGATATCAAGATAAAACACCACAATCTGACTTGATGAGTTCATCCCAATTCCTGCAATCTTTTTTCCATCCTGAGAGATTGCTAGTGGAAGAGACATCGTCACTCCATTGGTCGCAATTCCCAAACCGGTTGCATAATCATTTAAATTCACACGTCCCCCTGCCGCTGTCCATATAAAGCCTTCTCCAGCCATTGGCGGTCCGGGTGAAGGTCTAAAAAAGCCAATAACCGTTCCGCCATTCGCGGAAATTCCCGTTGCGCCACCTCTGAAGAAGGCAGAGGAATTTGGATGTGTTATATATGTAAGTCCGGAAGTTGAGTTCCAGACATAAGGATTTGGCATTGCCGATCCTATTATTGTATTTCCATCAGCCGAAACATCACCTGCTTCACCTACATTATCACCATTATTATCTGTAATAAAGCTTTCTATACCATTTACCCATCTTGCACCGCTTCTCGTTCCATCAGTTTCGTCTTGCCAACCAACGATTACCGTTCCATCGGCATTCACAGCATTTGCTCTTGAACTTCTTCCCGCAATAATACTTCCAAGATCCACCATTCCGTTTGCAGCGTCCCATTTTACAGCATGAGCATTGGCTGCAGTAAGCCAACCTAAACCTACAATCACATTTCCTGTTGAGCTCATTCCCCAGGTAGAACTTACACTTCCGTCCCAACCGGTAGGAACCAGTCCTCCCTGATTTGTCCATGTAGAATTCCCGACATTGTACGTTGCAATTTCATTGAAACTTGTTGTTCCGTTTGTAATCGTAGAAGCAATCTTTGTCCCGTCGTTTGAAATCACCGTTCTTCCCGCCTGAGGATATCCATTGGTAAGAGCTCCGATCTGAGAAATTCCGTTGGTCGCATCCCATTTAAAAATTCCTCCTCCGCTGGTGTGCATACTTACCACACCGTTATCTGATACACCTCCTACTGTATAATTTCCAACTGCCATTACCGTCAATTGAGCATCCATTACAGAAGCATTGAACAAGAAATAAGCAGCTAAAATCTTAAATGATGTTTGGTAAATCTTTTTCATACTTTCTTTGGTTTAATATTTTGAATTGGTGGAAACAATATTAATATTATATTTACCTTTTCAAAAGCTTTTGACTTACAGAATTCGTGAAATTTAAAAGAATTAAAAAATTAAACAACTAAAAATCAATATCATACAAAAACTCTACTTTGAAGACAGATTTTAAGAAGATTGAAAAAAATCAACATAAAAGCGTTCTTTTAAAAAAAAGAATGTTGAAAAAAACGACCCAAATATTGCTTTTTCTGCTGTGTTCGGTTTTTATGAAAGCACAATCTAGTCCTGACTTCGGCATCTTGGCAGACAAAGCTTTTCAGAAGATCTATCAAAATCCGGACGATTGCATCAATTATTCTTTGAGCATTCTGATCAGTGATCAAAATAATGAACATAAAATTGTTTTAAGAAACATCATTTCTCAGGCGTATGCAATGAAGGGTGATTATGTACAATCGGTCAATATTTCGAGCCAAAAAGAAGAATCAGGCGAAAAGGAAACCCTCTCCTACTTCATGCAGATGTTCACAGAATACAATCTGGCAGACCAGTATCAGAATCTGGATTTATATAATCAGTCACAAAGAATTATTTCTAATCTTTTAAGTGATATTAAACTACTTAAAAGTGACAATAAAAAAACAAAAATAATTGTTGCAAAACTCTATCAACTTCAGGCACTCAATTTTGGAATCAACAGGAATACGGTATCTGCATTAGAAAATCTTGATAGAAGCAATCAGTTTCTTGATAATCAAAATGAGGAAAATAAAATCATTGGTATTGAAAATAGACTTTTCCGGGCTACATATTTGCTAAGGCAGAATAAATTAGAGGAAGCAAAAGGCATCGTAATTAATGTAATTTTAGATCTCGAAAAGGAAAAAGACCAACCATTTTTAACAGCTTTAGCTTATGAAAATCTTTCAAAATACTATTTTTTTAAAGGAGATTACAATTCAGCAATAGAAAATTTAGAAAAAGGACTTTCAAAAATCGAGAATCTGCCTTTTAATAATTTAAAAATGAAGATTTATGAATCGTTATCTAAAAATTATTTTGCCATTCATAATGACGAAAAATACCATAAATACAATAAACTATACAGCGAAATCAGAACAAAAATCGACGCCAGTACCAAAGAGGGGATTCGATATATTGTAAAACTGGTTGAGAGTTCACAAAACAAAAGTCTTGAATTTCAAAAACAGAATCAGGTTAATAAATTTCGAACATTAGTTTTAATTTTTTCTCTAATTATTATTTGTTTATTAATTTATTTCTTAAGCCTAAAAAGCAAAAACAAAGACTTAAAAAAACAATTTGATTTCTTTGAAAAACAAAAGAAAAAGCAAAAAACATTTCCTGCAAATATTGATGTTCCGAAAGAGGAAAAAATTATTACAATTGATAAAATCATAGAAAAAGATTCTAACAAAATTTCAAAAGAAAAAGAAGATGAAATCCTTCAAAAATTGGAAGAATGGGAAGAATCTGATCAATATTTAAGTAAAAACATGTCACTTTCTATGCTTTCTGCTCAAATGGGAGTTAATACAAAATATCTTTCTGAGGTTATTAATAATAGTAAAGGGAAGAATTTTAACGGATATATTAATGAATTAAGAATCAATCATATTGCACATCTATTAAAAACAGATCCAACATATCTAAATTATAAGGTTAGCTATCTTGCAGAATTCTCAGGATTCTCATCTCACAGCGCATTTACAACGATTTTTAAATCTGTAACAGGAATGTCACCCAATGCTTATATTCAGGAAATCAGTAAAAACAGAACATCATGAAATTTGTATTAAAAATCTTAATAAGCTTATTAGTGATCTGTCATATTTCAACATATGGACAAAAAATTTCGGATGATTCTTTATTGAAAAATGCACGTCAAGAAATTTACAACAATCCTGAGCATACAATCATAATTGCTAAAAATTTGCTTAAAAAGGAGAAAGATATCAACCAATCAATCTCACTTTATATGCTTCTTTCTACAGCAAATATTGCCAAACGTGATTTCGATGAATCACTAAAATATATTCTAAAAGCCAAAGAATTAGCCACAAGGTCAAATGACCTTAAAACACAAACAAGTGTCTTAATTTCTGTTGCCATTCAGTACCAACAAATGGAATTATTCAGCAAAAGTCTGGAAACCCTGAATGAAGCTGATGAATATTTGGTAAAACTTCCTGATGGATTGTTTGAAAAAAATATTGAAACAGCACGTAGTTACGCCATTCGTGGTATGATCTATAAAAGTCAGTCTAATTCTGAAATTGCGCTTGAAAAATTTCTAAAGTCTATTGAAAGCTTTAAAAAAGTAAATCCGAGATCGGGAACTTACGCCAATATTAGTGTGGTTTTGTACAATATTGGTTATTGTTATTTAAATCTTAACCAAATTGATAAAGCGGAACAGGCATTTTTACAATCTATTGACTACGCAAGGAAAAATCAGGCGAAAAGTCTCGAAGCTTTTGCACTAAAGGGAATGTCGGAAGTTTACAAGCAAAAACGCAAAAATCAGGATGCCTTGAATATGTTGATTAAGGCGGAAGAACTTTCACAAAACACCAACGATCTTGTTCTGAATGAAGGAATTTATAAGGAAATGGCAGACAATTATTTAGCCATAGGAAATCAAAATTTGTATCAGGTTTTCAATAAAAAATATTTTGAAATGCGTTTCAAAAGAGAGCAAAATGAGCTTAACTCTATTAATCAAGCAATAGATAACCATAATAAAGAAACTTTAATTAAAAGCGAGGAAATAAAAAATAGTTTTCATTATTGTCTTGCTGCTTTAGTTGGATTCGGAATATTAGTTATTGCTGTACTTTTATCATTTATTTTTAAAATTAGAAACAAAAACAAAAAATACCAGAAAGAAATTCAACAAATGATTCATTCCTGATAATTTTTTCCCAAAGAAAGCACATTTAGATATTTTAGAAAATTTTCAACCAAATATCAAAATTTAATTAAATTTATTTTTAAAACAAGCTTAAGCTGATTTTATTTTTGCATTTCAAGATTTATTCAACAAATAAAGATTATTTTAAAATTGATTTTTTCACAAAAAAAATGCAAAAAATTGGTTTTTAATTTGATTTTTTGAAAAAAAACCAGAAATTTGCAAAAGATATCCAACTTGGATTTCGAAAAACAACACACATACGATGAAAAACAACACTATCTGCAGATGGCTACTCATGCTTTTCTGCCTACTTTTTGCAAATGCAAAAGTGAATGCTCAGTACACGAGTGTTTATAACAATGTAACTTACACTTCAACTCAGCCTTACAACTTAAATGTAGTTTATTTTGTTCCGAATGATGTTCCGTTGGATACTACGTATAAAAAAAGACTGAGTGAGATGTTGATTTGGGCACAGAATTTTTATAAGCAAAATATGATTGCTAATGGATTTGGTCCTAAGACTTTTGGGCTGTACAAAGAAGCTACAAATCCGAATAATGTTAAAATAATTGTCATACACGGTACTCGTCCTATCCTTTCTTATCCCTATGAGGATATGACAAATATTCTACAGGAAGTTAATAGTTATTTCACCAACAACCCTTCACAAAAAACGGCAGCAAGATCTTTAATTTTTACAGCTGGAAAAAATTCAAACTCCAATGTCGCATTTGTTGGGCTAGGCTTAAATTGTTTCGCAATTGACTATCCTGGATTTGACTTGCAATATCTCAATATTGTTGGTGTGGCAGGCGATTTTCTCAGAAGTCGATTCGGCGGGATGCTCCATGAACTTGGGCATGGTCTTGGTCTTCCTCATTCTCATCAGACAATCACTGAAAATAATGATCCTACTAAAGGTATGAATTTGATGTTTGCCGGTAATGGTACTATCGGGACAATTACACCTACATTTATCAATCGTGCAGGATGTGCTTTTTTGAATAACAGTGAATTATTTTCCAGTGCTCCGGGCGGCACTTATAGAAATGGAAATACATCAAGAATTACAAGTCTTAATACTTCTTTTGACAATGGTAATTTGGTAGTTACCGGAACATTTGAATCCAATAGAACAGTGACTGATGTAAATATTTATCAGGATCCTTTTGCTACGCCAAGTGCAGGATATTATAAAGTTGCATGGTCTGTAAAGCCTGTTGGAAATACATTTACTGCAAGTATGCCAGTAAGTGATCTGGAAAATATTAATTCACCTTATAATTTACAGATTGATCTTATATTAAATAATGAAGAAACCAGTTTCTCTTATTATCCATTTAATTATAATAACGGAATTCCCGATTTTGAAAATAGTACTTTTGTAGGAGAATCAATAACTTTAAAATCTGCGGCTCAAGGAGTTGGCTATCAATGGCAATATAAGACAGCTACAGGATGGGAGAATTATAATGATGGTTCATCATTCTATGGTAATTTCTCTGGGACAAAAACCAATACCCTTACAATATCGAATGTTTCAAGTGCTTATGTAAATAGTCCCGATACCTCTAGATTGGCTATAACACAGGCGAATGGAAGTATTATTTATTCAACTCCTCAAACTTGGTATGTTTACAACATCGAGAGTCAACCGACGCCGATGACTTACACCTGTGTGGGAGGAAGTGTACAACTTAGTGCTCAAGCGACAGGAACTGATTATCAATGGCAATATCAAACTGCTGATGGAGCCTGGGCTAATTTTCAGGAGGGAAACATTCCCGGATATGCAACATTTTCAGGGACGAAAACAAAAACATTAACAATCTCAAATATTTCAGGAGTATATGCAAATACAATTGAGAAAGCAAGATTGTTAGTATATGGAAAAAATGGTCGATATAAGCCTACCAATACCGCACAATGGCAAATAAATAATGTAACCATTACGAATCAACCACCAGTATCGCTGGTAACAGGAGTTAACGGATCCCTAACAATATCTGCTTCTGCTTCTGGTGCTTCAAATTATCAGTGGCAATTTCAGGACAGCAACGGAAACTGGAACAATTATACCGAAGGAGCCGTAAGCGGATATGCTACTTTCTCAGGAACAAAAACTCCTACATTAACGATTTCAAATATTTCAGGTGCGTATGTAAATCCTGAAAAATCAAGGTTACTGGCTATCGGAGCAAGAGGCTGTACCGCAGCATCCAATCCAGTAACCTGGAGAGCAGACAATGTATCAATTACCAAGCAACCAGCTGTTTTAACTACAGGCTGTGTGGGAGGAACATTAAGCATTCCGGTAGAAGCCTCACAAGCAGTATCTTACCAATGGCAGTATTTAGGATCTGACGGAATTTGGCGCAATTACACTGAAGGAACTATAGCCGGATATGGAACATTTACTGGAACTAAATCTTCCACTTTAACGGTCTCCAATATAGGAGGAATATATACGAGCCATGATGAGTTAGCAAGACTTCTTGTATACGGAACAACCGGATATAATATAGGAACCATTACAACCGTTTGGAAAGTCACAAATTGTACAGGAAAAACTGTTACGACCTCAAAAAATAATAAAAGTATTACCGACAAACCTGTAAATGAAATTGATAGCAAGGATTCTCAAAGTGTTTATCCAAATCCCGTTCAAGATGAATTGAATGTAAATTTAGGTTCAGGGAAAAACAATTATTTAGTACAAATTTACAATGCTGCAGGACAGATGATCTACCAAATTACAACTTCTGAAAGAACATTAAAAGTTCCTTTCTCTGATAAGCCTACAGCAAATTATCTGGTTGTTATAAAAAATACCTCAAATGGTTCATCAAAATCATTTAAGGTGATTAAGAAATAAATTAAACCCATTAATTTTAATCATAATGAAACCCCCATTTTATAATGCGGGTTTTTCTTTTTTTATATCATTTTAATCATTAAAGAAAGAAATTTATGAGGCATCTATGTGGTATTAATAAGTTTTTAGTCGATACCTTTATTTATTACTTTTATGATTAATTAATAATCCCCTATTTATGATCATCTGTGAAAACCTATTGTTTTCTCATGGAGCAGAACTGCAAAACTATAATTCCGGCGAATATATCTTTGAAGAAGGCAGTATCCCCCGATATTATTTACAGATAAAATCCGGTACCGTAAAAATGAGCAGCTTCCTGGAAGATGGCAAAGAATTTATCCACGGAATTCCTTTTGAAGGACACTGTATTGCAGAAACTTACCTGTTTCATGATAAAAAATATGCACTTAATGCCATCGCAATTAATGATTGCGAAATCATTAAACTCGAAAAAAAAATTAACAGAACTATTGCGGGGAAATCCGGAAATTACTTTTAATCTGTACTCTTACACAGCCGACAGAATGCATTACAGATATCTTACTTCTGCATCTTTTTCTTTTCAGGATCCTTTAACCAAACTTAATACTTTAATGAATCATCTTAAGAATTATTTTGGTTATAGCGAGAAACTTTCTTTTCCCATCCCATATACAAGGCAGCAACTGGCATCTCTTACGGGTTTGAGAATAGAAACCGTCATTCGAACTATCAAAAAAATGGAGCGAAACAAACTGGTAAAAATCGACAATGGAAAAATTTATTATTAAATTTCAATCAACAAAAAAATCCTTAACAATAACGTTAAGGATTTTATATTTTACATTATAATTGAATTACTTTCCAATCGCTTCCGTAATAGGATTTCCAACATTTCCACTTGGGAACTGGATCTTTAGCAGTGAAGAAACTGTAGGTGCAATATCTGTCATAAAATACTGCTTATTGCTTTCACCATGCTGAATTCCCCATCCCATGAAAATCAACGGAATATGAGAATCATAAGAGTTCCATACACTGTGCGTTGTTCCTGTTTTTGAATATGGAGGAAGCATAGAATCGTGAGATATCAACTGAATATCTCCACTTCTCTGTCTGTTGATTCCATTGATGATTCTTTGTTTAATTGGTTCAGGAATAGAAGACTGTGCCACTTTCGTTACAGAAACCGCATATAAAACAGTCGGATCTTTTTCCAGTTCTTTAACGGTGAAATCTACAACATCATCCAACTCGATTTTATCGTCTTTCAGTAATTTTCTATCAAAATAAATCTGATAATTATCGACAGCATTGATTAATTTATCGACCCCAAATTTATCTTTTAATTTCTGATTAATATCTTTCTGACTGTTCTCTCCAAAGAAACCTGTCGGAATTTTATGCTCCTGTAAAAATCCTACAGAATGCGCTCCACCGTGATCTGCAGAAAGGAAAACCGTGTACTGCCCTTTTCCCACTTTAGAATCTAAATAATTGAAAAACTGAGCCAGATCCTGATCCAATCTTAAATAAACATCTTCAACCTCAATAGAATTCGGCCCAAATTTATGTCCTGCATAATCCGTGGAAGCCAAATTAATTGCCAACATATCCACAATATCGTCACTACCCAATTTCTCCCCTTCTACAGCCGCTTCAGCCAACTTCAAAGTCAAAGTATTTCCGAAAGGCGTGTAACGGATATTATCTTTTTTAGCCTGATAATCAGCCGCTAAGTTGCTGTAAGGAAAAGTCGGCGTTTTGGCACTTCCCAACAAGCCTTCCCAAGAAGAATTGTCCGGTGCACTTTCCGTATACTGATTGATCGGAAGCAAAGTATTCCAACCATTGGCAACCAATTTATCCGGTAAATTCTGAGAGTTGAAGGATTTTACCCATTGTGGCAAATCATTCATGTACCAAGTACTTGTAATGAAATCTCCCGTAGAATCATCAAACCAGAAAGCTCCGTTTGGCGTGTGACCAGCTGGTAAAATTGAAGCTCTATCTTTCAATGAAACTCCAATTACTTTACCTTGGAAATTTGTACCCAGTCTCAATTCGTCTGAAACTGTTGTCGACCAAAGGTTTTTTGGAGAGTGACTTCCTACTTTCGCATTGGTTGTTCCAACCGGTTTTACGCTTTCGTCTGTTGTACAATATACATTTTGCCCCGTTTCTTTATCCGTCCAGTCGTTACCGGCAATTCCGTGTATTGCAGGAACCGAACCCGTATAAATACAGGTATGTCCCAAAGCTGTCACCGTAGGAACGTAGGGAATATGAACATTATTTAAAGAATACCCTGTATTCAAAAGCCTTTTGAAGCCGTCGTTACCATATTTGTTGTAAAAACGGTATAGATAATCCCACCTCATTTGGTCTACCACCAATCCAACTACTAATTTTGGTCTTTCTAACTGAGAATTTTTATTCTTCTGTGCATTGATTGTCATTACGGACAGGAACGTAGCCGCCGCAATAGAAATTTTCCTAAGCATCCAGTAAATTTTTATTGAGGACAAATTTAAGGGTTTTGAAAGTTTTGGTGTGTGAAATTATAATTAATTTTGGTAACTTCATTTATTGATAAATATTAAAAATTAGAACAATTGATGAAGATATTTCTATTCACTATAATATTACTCTTTATCACTTTAAAATTATCAGCACAAATAGTCAAAGATTTTAATTGTGATGATTTTACACTTGGCATTGAATCTAACACAAAAAATACTATTGAATTTTTTAATAAAGAAAGATATTTTGAATTGATAAAGGATAGCATTCCTAAAAGCAAGAGTCCAATTGTTGTTGAAAATAAAAGTTTAAATGAAGAATTTCAAAAAAAGTTTCCGAATTCAATTACAGAACACTGCATTCATTCTAAAGAATTTTCGCAAGGAATTGTGGATGAAACATCATTTTGTAATAATAAATATAAAATTTTCTTAATTTCTAAGGAATATAATTTTTACATCTTTAAAATTCAAGCATTTGAAATAGATGATTATTTAATTTTCAATACAAATGATAAAACAATTTACTCCTCACATCATTATCCGACAATTATAAATAATGGAAAATTGATCTTTGATATTGGATATTCATACGGATTAAACTCTTTTAAATATTATAAATTTAACAACAATAAAGTAGATTACACAGAATTGTCAATTCCACTTCAATACCAAATAAAAAACTATAATATTGTAAAATCATTTAACGGTATCAAACTGATTGCTGAACTTAGAAGATATAATATAAAAGAAACAACACCAAACAAATTTGAGAATGACAAAAGCGATTTTTGTACTAAATTCATAAATATTTCATTGTCTGATGATCGAAATTAAAAAGCTAGAAAAACTCAGCTCCAACACAACTTTAAAATGGGGTTTCAACGGTTACGAAACCGATAAAATCTTCGCCGTCTCCACCATCGAAATCGGAAACTCTTTTGAATTTAATCTCAGAGAAAAAAATCAATATTATAAAAAAATTTGGGAGACAAATAATGAAGATATTGCTGATTTAAATGAAATTATTCAACAGGGAAATTCTTTCGGAGCTTTTGAAGATGGTGAATTAATCGGCTGGGCGATCTGCGATTACAGAGAATGGAATAACAGTCTTTTCATTGAAAATATTTTAATCACTGAAAAATTTCGCGGACAAAATATCGGAAAATTATTCATCAAAAATATTAACCGAAAAGCAAGAGAACTGCAATGCAGATTGGTCGAATTGGAAACTCAAAACACCAATTATCCGGCTATAAAATTCTATCAAAACGCAGGATTTACCATCACAGGAATCAACACAAAATTATATAAAGATTCGACCGAAACTGCTTTATTTATGAGCTTTGATGTGTTGATTTAAATATGACTCCTTCATTAATGATAATAAATATTTTTATTGATATATAAATATTATCTTTAAAAATTACTTATTATTATGAAAAAACTTAAAATTTTTATACTATTTTTCTTATTTCAGCAATTTATTTTCGCTCAGAAAAATCAATATTCAGATTTCATTAAAACATGGAATTTCATTAAATATTATCATCCCGATCTCGCCAGCAGAAAAATGGATGCGGATAGTCTGTTTTTAATCAATATTGAAAAGATAAATTTAAAACAGGATTTTAATGAAATTATTAAACAATTAACACAGAACTTAAACACCAAGTTTTCTGCAGCACCCATTATTGAAAATCAAAAAGACATCCTTTCTGTCAATCAAAATTTCGATTGGTTTGAAAAGAATAAAAAAATCAGTCAAGAAAATAAAAATTTGCTTAATGATATTTACAAGAATCGCTTTAATTACGAACTTTTAAAAGAGGGACAATCGATAAGCGACGAGAAAAAATATATGTTTCCGAAAGAAGAAAACCTTCCATTGGGATACAGATTATTAACGATGGCAAAAATTCAAGGAATTGTAGATTATATTTTTCCGCACAAATATTTGATGGATAAAAATTTCGATTTTTACTTTAATATTTTGTTAGACGAAGCTGTAAAATCACCTTCACGAAAGGATTTTGAGATTGTTCTTGCCAAAACGGTTTCGCAATTTCAGGACAGTCACGCCTTTGAATTTTACCGCCAATTGAATTACAGAGACCAAATTTTATTCTCCTCTTCTTATTATTCACCATTCGATTTTCAGATTGTAGATGATCATTTGCTGGTAACAAATCTTATTTTCCCTGAAATTTGTACTAAAGCACAGATTAAAGTTGGTGATAAAATCATGGAAATTAATGGAAAAAGCATTCCGCAAATCATTAAAGAGAAAAGCAAATTACTTTCTGTTTCCAATCATCAAAAACTGTTGTTTGTTCTTTCAAAATATGAAAACAATTTGATTTGGCCGGATCATCTTCCAAAGAAAATTTTAAAGGTAAAATCAGGTTCTAAAGAAATTTCCACAGAAATCTCATTAATTGGTGCAACGGAAAAATCACAAGTTGCTATTCTTTCCAATTATATTAATAACAAAAACCGCAAAATACAAAACCGAAGTTTGATTGATAAAGACATTGCATATTTTAAAACAGATGGAACTCTGGACTTTATTAATAACGTTGATGATAATAAAATAGATCCAAAAATGGACAGTATTTTGAATAGTGCTTCACAGAAAAGAGTCATCGTTTTCGATATGAGAGGTTATCCGGATTGGGGCGGTTTTGTGTATCATTACATTTATAAATATTTTTCACCAAAAGAAAATTATTTCGGAAAATATTACAAACCTAATCCGAAAAATATCGGCACTTTTGTCTACAAAGATTACGATTATTTTCCAAGCATTGAAAACAAAATAACTCATATTTACAAAGGAAAAGTCTTCATTCTGGTAAACCCGGATACAAGAAGCGCGAGTGAATGGTATTCTATGAGTCTGCAGAAAATTTTCCCGCAATCTTTAACAATTGGTCAACAAACTTCCGGAGCAGACGGAGATCTCGTCAAAGTAAACCTTCCGGGAGATTACATTTTGCCATTCACAGGAAACGGAATTTTCTATCCTGATCATTCACAAACTCAACAAACCGGAATTCGAATTGATGAGTTGATAAAATATAAAGATCAGGATATCCTCGACAAACACGATCTCGAATTTGAAAAGGTTTTGAATTCTGTTAAATAATTTTACTCTTAATTTTCACAAAGTTTGTCATCCTGAAAGGATCTAAATACTCTAAAGATTTGTGCATAGATCCTTTCAGGATGACAAACTGAATGATTGTTTTTTCAGTCTTCTATTTTTATCTTAGATAAAATCCTTGCAGCTTTGAGAAAAAATTAAATAAAATTTTGTGCCTTCGCAAATAACAAACAAGTCAAAAACTTTATCGACAAAAACTATAAATGATATTTGAAATTTTATTTTGTACCAATCAGTACAATTATATATCTTTGTCTCATCAAAATAAAAAAATGGCAGGAAGACCAAAAATATTCGACGAGCAGGAAGCGATCCAAAAAGCGACCGAAGTCTTTAGAAATAAAGGCTACGACACAGCTTCTGCAGATGAATTGTTGGAAGCCATGGGAATTGGAAAAGGTAGTTTTTATCTGGCTTTTAAAGGTGGAAAACAGGAATTATATGTCCGATCAATAAAACAGTTTGCTGAAAATTTCAATAAAAAAATTGCATTGGCAATTGAAAATTCAGAAGATCAGATTGAGTTTATCAGACAGTTTTTTTTTATGCTTGCCAATGCTGAAGATTGTGATATTGAGAGAGGCTGTTATCTTGGAAATGCTTTGGTTCAGCTATCTGAAAAAGATGAAGATATCAAAAAAATAACAGCAGAATTGTTGAGAGGTTTACAGAAAATTTTCGCTAAATCTATCAAAAAATCGCAGGAAAACGGACAATTGAAAACACAAGAAGACACCGAAATTCTGGCTTGGCATTTAACCAATTTATGGAATGGAATTCATGTCACAAGACGAATGGAAAGCTCTCCGGAAATCCTTCGTTCAATGATTGAAATGAATCTTAAGCTATTAGAATAAAATTTTTTATCATATTTTGTACCAAATAGTACAATATTTAAATTGAATATAAATCAAACAAAAACAAATTATTATGAACATTACAAACAACACAATTTTAATTACTGGCGGAGGTTCAGGAATCGGATTAGAAATTGCAAAAGCATTAAGCCCGGCGAATAAAATCATCATCGTTGGAAGAAACAAAGAAAAACTGGACGCTGCGGCGAAAGATTTAGAAAATGTTTTCACTATTCAGGCGGATATTACGAATGAAAGTGATGTTAACAAATTGTATGAAGAAGTAAAAACTACTTTCGGAGATATCAATATTCTGATCAACAATGCAGGAAATGCTTATGTGTATAATCTTGCAACAGACGGAGATATTTATAGCAAAGCAATGGCAGAATTCACAACAAATTACTTCGCGCCTCTTCGATTGACAGACAAATTTTTACCTTTATTAAAAGAACAAAACGAAGCAGCCATCGTGAATGTTTCTTCCATTGTAGGATTCGTTCCCGGTTCGCATCTTCCGACGTATTCGGATTCCAAAGCGGCGCTTCACTCGCACACAAGATTGTTGAGATATGAACTGGCAAAAGAAACCAACATCAAAGTTTTTGAATTGATGCCACCTTTAGTTGCCACAGATTTCTCCGCAGAAATTGGCGGTTTGGAAAACGGAATTCCGGCTTCAGATGTTGCCAATGATCTTGTAAAAGCATTGCAGGAAAACATTTACGAAATTCGTGTAGGAAACACAGGTTTAATTTACGATAATTTCTTTGCAGCTACAGAAGGCGCTTTCGCAACTTTCAACAACTAAAAATTCATCATTCCTGATTAGGAGTTGATTCCATATATTTTATCTCTCGCGGGTTTTTCGTGGGGGATTTTTTTGTCAACAATTAATTAAAGATTATTATATTTGATTAAATAACAATTACAATGGCAAAAGATTTTTTTGAACGTTTAAACGATTATTACACAAAAGTTGGTGAGGTTTTAAAAGGAAATGCAGAAGCTAGTTCAATTTTTCCTAACTCAACTGATAGAGGAATTTCGAGAGAAAAAATATATGCCGAATTTATTAAAACACATGCTCCATCTAAATGCAATATTTTTTTCGGTGGATTTTTATTTGATAGAAACGGCAATGAATCTAAACAATTGGATATTATTGTTACAAATGATACAACACCACAATTTAATCTAGACAATAAAGATTCTAATGGTAAATCATTTAGCCCAATAGAAGGAACATTGGCAGTTGCTTCTGTAAAGTCAAAATTAGATAAAAAAGAATTAATTGATTCGCTTAATAACATTTCCTCAATTCCACCAATGGAAGATTTAGGTGATAGACTAAGTTTTACAGTACAAATTCTTGATTATGATAACTGTCCACTAAAGATAATATACTCTAATGATGGATTAGAAGTAGAAACCATTCTATTACATATAAATCAATTTTATCTTGACAACCCAGATATACCAATGAATAGGCGACCTGACATTATCCATGTTGCTGGAAAATACATAATAACAAGAGTTAGATTTGGTTTAAAATTTAAAAATGCACAAACAAGGAAACTTCAAAACTTTGTAGAAGGCACATACATTCCAAGTAAAACCAATTCTGATATACAAGGTCTTGTTTTTGTTATTAATGAGATACAAAAAAATGTAATTAAGACTTCTAAAATAAATTTTGAATATGATTGGATTTTAAATAAACTATCTGGAATTGACGACTAATAACTGACCTCCACAACAAACAAAACTTGAACCCCACAACAAAATCCCCAACTCAAATAATCCCCAACTTTGTACTGTAAAATTTAAATAAAATGGAAAACGTACAGACAAAAACAACAGTTTTGGTAACGGGAGGAACAGGATTTTTGGGAGTTCATACCGTTCTGCAATTATTACAGCAAGGATATGAAGTAAAAACAACACTTCGTTCATTGTCGAAGAAAGACACTATCATCAAAGCATTAGAAGAAGGTGGAATTACAGACTTTTCACACCTTTCATTCATTGAAGCAGATCTTACCAACGACAACAATTGGGATGAAGCTGTAAAAGATTGTGACTATGTTCTTCATGTTGCATCACCTTTCCCCGCACAAGATCCGAAGGATGAAAACGAACTCATCATTCCTGCGAGAGACGGAGCTTTGCGAGTGTTGAAAGCGTCACGTGATGCAGGTGTAAAAAGAGTGATTTTGACCTCCTCTTTCGCGGCAGTCGGTTACAGCAAAGATATTAAAGACCATGTTTTCACGGAAGAAGACTGGACGGATGTGAATGCTGAACTTCCGGCCTACATTAAATCGAAAACGGTTGCGGAAAAATCGGCTTGGGAATTCATCGAAAAAGAGGGTGATAGTTTAGAATTGTCAGTCATCAATCCTGTCGGAATTTTCGGCCCTGCCATTGGCGGAATTACTTCTGCTTCATTGGATATCGCTGTTTCAGGAATTCTGAACGGAACTTTAAATTACACTCCGACCTTTACGATGGGCGTTGTTGATGTTAGAGATGTTGTGGATATTCATATCAAAGCGATGTTGAATCCGAAAGCAGCTGGAGAACGTTTTATCGCAACTTCAGAAGGTGTAATGAGCTTCTACGATGTTGCCGAATTGTTCAAAAAAGAAAGACCTCAATACACAGAAAATATTCAGAAATTAGAACCGATTGGCGAAGAATTCTACAAAGAAATGTCCAACGAAAAAGCAAAAACTATCCTCAACTGGAATCCAAGAAGCCGTGAAGAAGCGTTGTTGGCAAGTGCAGATAGTTTGATGAAAAAGTCATAAATTTATAACTGATTTTAACCGACATAGAAAAATTAAGCGTTAAGAAAATTTCCAAGTCTTGAATTTTTCGTTCTTTGGCTTCAAGACAAAATAAGATCGTCAAAAAAAGAAAAAATTGAAATTCAACAACATACAATCCTGTCATTTGGGACCCGAAATATCTCCAGAACAATTTATCCCAGAGCATTTCTTTTTGCTTTTGCTTAAAGGATCGATGGTTTCGTATGATGGTTACAAATATTATTCGATGAAACCCGGCGATTATTGTATTGCACGGAAAAATCATTTGGTTCGATATACAAAATATAAGGAAGACGGCGATTTTGAGAAAGTCATTATCGCTTTTGATGAAGCATTTTTGAAAAAATTTTTGGAACGTCATCCTTATCAAATTGAACCGACAGATAATGATGATTCGTTTTTATTCATTAAAGAAGATAAATTGATCCATAATTTTATTCAATCCTTAGAACCTTATTACAATGGATCTGAACAATTGGATGATACTTTTGTTGATATCAAACGAGAAGAATTATTGATGATTTTAATGAAAAACAACCCTGATCTTAAAAATATATTTTTCAATTTCAATGTTCCTCATAAAATTGATTTGGAATTATTTATGAATCACAATTATAAATTCAACATCAGTTTGGAGCGTTTTGCATTTTTGACAGGTAGAAGTTTATCAACTTTTAAAAGAGAATTTAAAGCAATTTTTAATACAACTCCAGGAAAATGGTTAATGAACAGAAGACTTCAGGAAGCCTATTTCTTGTTGAATAAAGAGCATAAAAAACCTACAGACATTTATATCGATCTTGGTTTTGAGGATCTCTCCCACTTTTCTTTTGTTTTTAAAAAGGAGTTTGGGGTTTCGCCTTCGGAGGTTGGGAGGTTGAAGGTTTAGAATTCATTTTTTATGATATTGAAACGTACTTCGGTGTGTTTTGTTTTATATTTAAATATATATTTTTCAGGAAATGATACCAAAGCCTATGTCCATGATTATGGAAGCAATAAAATAGAACAAGAACATCGCGATATAAAAATTGTTTTAGAATCAAGAGGAGTTGGTTGTGAATTATTTACGTTGAAAAAACTACAACGCAATCAACTTCTTTTAAACAATAAACTCTAGTTGTGGGCGATCATTCTATTTTTTGTACTTTCGTTTGTAATAAAAAATATTGTGGTGAAAAAAAATCTACTTTTATTAATTATATTCTTCCATCAGTTTTTGTGCGCTCAGAATATTGATTCGTTGAAAAAACAATCACTCCAATATTACGAAATTGGCGATATACGAAATGCTCTATGTTTTTTGGAAAACTATCCTGACGACGAAAAAACAAAAAGTGACATTTGGCAATATAAAACCCATCTGAAAAGTATTCTTGCTTATGATTTTACCCAAAAAGCAATTCTTAATCTTGATCACTGCATCGAAAGAGTTACCTTTGAGAAAGGTATAATTTCCACAATGGGAATTTACAGTGCTAATGAAAAAAGGTATATTATTCCTCCTATTTATGATAAAGTTGGTGCTTTAAGTCTTAAAAAAGATCTTATCCTGCTGAGAAAAAACGGAAAATCCGGGATTGTAGATATCAATGGAAAAATTCTTCTCCCTTTAGCATACCACAACATCGGGCAGCATATGAGAGATTTTATCGGTGTTGTAGGTTTAGATTTCAGGCACAGCCTTTATGATGTTGATCTTAATTTATTGCTTAAAGATTATTTTGAATTCGTAGATCTCGACTATTCCGACGATTATTTTTTAGCCTATAAAACCACAAGTGACGTTCGTCTTATTGAGAAAAAAACATTGAAAGTGCTTGCTCAGGGCAGTTCCATAGAGGCTGCTTTGCTCAGCAATTTTGAGGCGAGCCTTCAGGAAATATTTTTCAACAGAAGAGCATTCAATAAATCGAATATTCAACTTATTAAAGTTAAAAATAATTCATCCGTAAAACTTTATGCGCTATCTAATGAATCTGGTTTACAATATATTAATGAATTCGAAGAAGTTTATTTCGAGAACGGAAACATTGATAAGATCATCAATAATTATGAATCTGCTAAAAATCCTTTAAGCCAATACAAAGAATCGAAACATTATATTCCTTTTAAAAGAAACGGAAAAATCGGCATCTATTGTGTTGATGATAACAGCATTTATAAGGAACCAATTTTAGAAGATATTGACGAATTCGGAAACGGAATTGCAAACGGAAAAAAAATAAATATTCTGTTCGATTATCCTGTTTCCCTTTTTAATTATGGTTCTGCAATTGTACGAAATAATACTTTGATGTTCGAAAAAGAAGGCAAAATAGGCTTAATGAATTACAAAGCCCAACCAATCCTCAATGCCGAATATGATGAATTTTACAATTGGAATGGAAATAATGTTGATGACAAAAGAAATCTGCTGTTTCTACGAAACGGCTATTCATGGGGATTTATTAACCTTAATGACAGGCTTATACAAAGAACCGTTTACGATTTAATTCCTATGGGTGCATATGAAGGAGATGTTTATTACACTTATAAAAACCAACAGTATTTTAAACGAAATATTTTTGCGGCAGATTCTATGGAAGTCTATAAGCAGGCGGAAAACTTCATTCAGGATGACAGAAAGAATTTTTACCAAGCTAATAAAGATACCGAAAAGAAAACTGAAATTAAAAAGAAGAAAACCGTCACAAGTTTTTTCAAAGATCTTGATATTAATATCATGGAGTACGGAAGCAGATCAATCTATGCCCTCAAAAAATCACCTGCATACCCTTTAGAACTCTACAAATTTACAAAAACAGACGATAAATACGGAATGAAAATAAGCTATGACTCCAATGGCAAGGAAGACATCAAAGCTTCTTATCCTGCACTTTTTGATTCTATAAAATACTTAAAGGGAAATTATTTTCAAGCTACTTTAAATGGGAAAATGGGTTTGATTGATGAGAACTACCAATGCATTCTGAACTATGAATATGAAGATATTAAGGCTTACTATTTTGATTTTGTGGATGATCCTATTTTCCGAGTAAAAAAAGACGGTAAGTATGGTTTGATGAATAAGAATTTCAACTACATTCTGCCTGCGGAGTATGAAGATATACAGGTTTACGACAACCAAACTTTAAGCGCAACACAGAATGGAAAGAATTATTACCTGCTAATCCAGAGCTTCACTTCTCCCAATTTATTCAATATATTTGAGCATACGGAAAGAAAGTATGCCCTTAAACAATATCATCCAAAACTAGGCATTAATATTTTCAGTTACGTAGAAAATGGGAAAACGGGATTCGTAGATTATCATGAAAAAGAATTGCTGGCTCCAGTTTATGAAGATGCACTTTTTGTGACAACTTCCAATGATAAACACTACTCTATCGTAAAAAATAATAATCAGTATTATTTCTCTGATCAGGACGGAAAAATTCTTGTATCTGAACCAATCTCGATTGATAAACGATTTTTGTATCCGGAATTATTCAATGTATATTATCCATCCGGAATTTTTGAAAAGGCTGTTATTTTAAAATCAGCCAAGACCCAAAAGATGGGATTATACGATTTTGAACTTGGTAAAATGATCATTCCTTTCAAATATGATGATCTGGAAAAAACCAATTCCCGAACCTATAAAAATGAATTTGTCAGCGCAACGATCTACGAAGGAAAAGACGAAGATAAAAGAAGAGATTACATCGGTACTATTCTGGATATTCGCTCAGGGAAAACTATTTTCGGTCCGAAAAAAGGGAGGATTAATTTCGCCAACGATGTTTATTTCAGTGTAAATGGAGGAATTTATACTATGGATGGTAAAATAGTTGCAGGACAATCTGACCCCGGAGTTAAGGAGTATTATTAATTACAAAACTCTACAAAAAGTCACAAAAACACCTGTAATCATTTTAAAACCAGCTGAATCCCCGTTTGATAACTCCCTCCAACCACCTTTACAACCGTCAGCAAACCCTTCATAAACGGTCTGCAGCCCGTTTGATAAGTACATGCAGCCCCTTGAAGAGAGGGATTTACCCTCCGGAAAAAAAGGGGGAGGGGGATTAAGACTTCAGAAGAGGCCATCACTGCTTGAAAAACGGAAAAATATTCGAAAATGTTTTAAGATTGAATAGAGGTTTCAATTACGGTTTACCGTAATGATAAAGCTACAGGTTTCTTTAGCTTTGGAATATTACAAACTATTCATCATGAACATAAAACTTTCTCTTATTTCCTGTGCAGCTTTTGCAATTTTTTTGAGTTGCAGTAATGGTAACGATAAAAAAGAAGAATCCATAAAAAATACAGACATTGACAGCATTACAATTCTGGATTTAGAAGAAACAAACCGTACTATTGAATCTCCAACAGATTCAGAACCCGCCTATAATAATAGTATTATTAAATTGATTGACAGTAAGCAAGAAATAAGGGAGCTTGATGGAAATTTTAACCAAATGACTCTTTTTGAAGTTGATAAGGGTATTAATTTAGATCAGTTAAAAGAATATTGCTCAACAGTAAAACCAAATTATTCTAATGGATATTTCCAAATTTTAGTTTTCTTTAAACAGCCAGGTAGCGCAAGATTTCCCAATAATCCACTTACCGGATTATTTATGGAAGAAAGTGATTTGAAAAATATAAAAGCTGTTTATAAAATTAATAATATCAACGGATATAGTAAACTTGATTATTACGAAAAAAATGAGTGGGAAAGTTTAGCACAAACAATTAACATCAATTGATATGAAAAAAATTGTATACTTAATTCCTTTAATACTGTTTTCAATTTCGTGCAATCAAAAAAATGATCCAGAATTGGAGTGGATGAAAAATGGAACATTACATAAAAAAACAATTACAGAGTGGAAAACTGCATCAGACGAAAATAAACTTGCTACGTGCGCAGATTTTATGGCTAATATAAAGGACGCAGATCATCAAAAATATACATCGCTCAATGAAATGAAAGTTGATGCAATTAATTTAAAAGCATGCATTGATGAAGGAACGCACAATAATAATTATGCTGACAATATGCAAATATCAGAGATAGCGGCATTATGTTATATATTAATGAAATCTCAATAATATTGATCATGATAGTACTACTTGAACAAGCTCGCACACCAACGTGGGCAACAGCTTTATTTACAGTAATTGCAATGATAATTATTTTAATAATTAAAAATGCTTTAAGAAAAAAATAAAACAATTATTAAATCCAAAAACTAAGAATATGACCATTAAGAAATTTTTCGCAATCATCGCTTTATACGCATTATTTAATTGTACTGATAATAAAAAATCAATTCCAATCACAAATAAAAATATAATTGATACAGATAGTTTACAACAGACCGAACCCAAACCAATAGAAGCTAAATCTGAGGTTCAGACAAATCTTGAACAATTAAAAACAGAAGCATCCAGATTAAGTGGAGGAGGCTCAATTAAAACAATTGAATTAGAAAATGGAAAAGCTGTCATTACTAAAGCTGTCATTACTTATGTTAAAAGTTACAAAGAATATAAAGATCTAAATCCTCAGTCTAGCTTGACGGAAAATGATTTAAAATCATATTGGTCAACTGGTAATGCTATTCAAAAAATGCTTGTTAGTAGTCCTGCAAGATTAATGAAAAAACTTGACTTTATTAATGAAGTAAAAATAATATTACCATTCGAAAATAAGGTTTATCAAATTGATATTACGAAATTTGAATTAGAAAAATTTGTCGGTAAAAGTATATCAGAAATTGAAAATGATTGGGTAAAAAGTTTTGCTGATCCTTATATTTATGATAAAAAAGGACGAGAAAAATTCTTCAAACAATTCGGAACAATAAAAAATAATTAAAACTAAAAAAACCGCGCCTTCACAGGCGCGGCATCTATATATAGCTATATAAAGTCTAATTAAAACTTCAAATCTCCATTCACTTCTCTCACAGCATTAGCAGCTTCAGCGAATTTCAATTGCTCTTCAGCAGTAAGCGTTACGTTTACAATTTTCTCTACACCATTTGCTCCGATGATAGCAGGAACACCTAGGCAGATATCGTTTTGTCCGTATTCACCTTCAAGCATTAGAGAACAAGGAATCATTTTCTTTTGATCGCAAGCAATCGCCTGAACCATTACAGAAACAGCTGCACCTGGAGCATACCAAGCAGAAGTTCCTAATAATTTAGTAAGCGTTGCACCACCTACTTTAGTTTCTTCGATTACATATTTCTGTTGCTCAGCATCAAGGAATTCAGTTACAGGAACACCATTTCTTGTTGCTTTGCTTAATAGAGGAAGCATACCTGTGTCACTGTGAGCAGCGATTACCATACCGTCAACGTCAGAAATTGGAGCTTCCAAAGCCTCAGCCAATCTGTATTTGAACCGTGCAGAATCCAAAGCACCACCCATTCCGATGATTTTGTGCTTAGGAAGACCTGAAGTTTTGTGTACAAGGTAAGCCATTGTATCCATTGGGTTAGAAACCACGATGATGATTACTTCGGGAGAATGTTTTACTAAATTTTCAGTAACATCTTTTACGATTCCCGCATTGATTCCGATCAGTTCTTCTCTCGTCATTCCCGGTTTTCTTGGAATTCCTGAAGTAATGACCGCTACATGAGAACCTGCAGTTTTGCTGTAATCTCCTGTTGTTCCGGTAATTTTCGTATCGAATCCGTTTAGAGATGCCGTCTGCATCAAATCCATTGCTTTACCTTCAGCAAATCCTTCTTTAATGTCTACTAAAACTACTTCTGAACAGAAGTTTTTCATAGCGATGTATTCTGCACAGCTTGCTCCTACAGCGCCTGCACCTACTACAGTTACTTTCATTTTGATTTATTTAAATTATTTATTGTTTTTAAGTTTAGTTTAAAATTGAAAACGTCCAAATTTAAGAATTCCTGAAAAATTGAGCAATCTTTCAGGAATTTAATTAAGTATGATATAAATTAGTTTACGTTCAGTAAAAACATGTATAATTTTTTAGCTCCGGATAAAACCTCAGCGTAATTTTCTTCCGCAACTTCCGTATCAAGAACTTCTTTGAAATTTTTCCACATCGGACCGGTATTTTCATGATAACAGCCAAAGAAATTGAATGTTACATCATCAAAACCTTCCGTTTTAGAAAGCTGTTTGGCGATCACATTTCCACCCAAAGTAGAACCTTCAATCACGTACATTGCTCCCAAAGCTTCGTTTTCGTTAGTAAAATCCAGTTCGTGTGAAATCGATTGACTTTCTAATGCCAAACTTGCCAGATCTCTTTCAATTAAAGGAAGTTTCTTTCTGTCTCCCAATTGAAGCTTTTCAGAAAACTTATCGGAAAGTTGATTAAAGATTTTATCTTCCGAATGAAGAAGCATCAAATAATTAGTACCAATTATTTTTTTATAATCTTCAAGTGTAAAAGTTTTGTTGAAAATTTTTTCTGAGTTGAAAAGCTTTTCAGCAGCATCGTGATATTCTGCCGTATTTTGTTTAAGATATTCAGATACCATAACAAGGGGTTTAAAAGTTCCCCAAATTTAAGGTTTTTTAAACTTTAAAATGAAAGAAGTGCCATCTTTATTGCTTTCATAATCAACATTTCCACCAATTCGTTTCATAATGCGATGAACAATGGACAATCCTACTCCATTTCCTTTAAATTTTTTCGCATTATCCATCCTGTTGAAAATTTTAAACATCTTATGTTTTTCCTCTTCAGGAATTCCGATTCCGTTGTCCGAAATCTTGTAAATGATACAGTCACCATCCTCCGTTCCGTGAATTTCAATCTTTGGATTCTCTTGGCTTGAGGAATATTTTACAGCATTATTAATGATATTTAAAAATACCTGATGCAGCATCGTTTTATCTGCCAAAACATCCGGACATTCTTTGATGATGATTTCGCTTTTCGGACTGTTGAAAGTAATTTTAGCATTCTCCGAAATCTTCTCAATCGTATTATTGGTCTTAATGCTTTCCAACTGAATTTCGCTGTGTTTTGCACGGCTCAGTTGCAATACATCATGCATCATTACAGCCATATTGTCAATCTCTTCAATAATGGAATTGATCTTACTTTTACTCTTTTCCGAACCATCTGTAAGGCTGTTCAAAAGCATTTGAGCATTCAGTTTCATCACCGTTAAAGGTGTTCCCAAATCATGAGAAATCGTATACGAAAAACTGTCGAGTTCTTCATTCACTTTTTTAAGCTCATCATTAAGCCTTTTGATCGTATTGTAATTTTTATGAGAAGTTTCAAGAATCAAATCACGTACAGACTGCAGCGCAGCGATGTTTCTGGAATTCCAGCGTCTTGAATTTCCTTTGATATTTTCCGTAAAAATCTGGAATGAAGTTCTTGGCGAAACAATTTGCTTTTCTTCTCCGTTCTGAGTAAATACACCGATTGTTTTTTCAGGATTTCCTGCCCAATTGATGTGTTCGTCAAATTCTTTTCGAAACCATATCAACATATTTTTTTTGCCTCTATCGATAAAATAAACGATAATTCCGGCTGCATTTTCATCCAAATTTAGTTTTTCCCCGTGATCTTTCAAAAAACTGCGGCTGATGTAGATATTGTCCTCAACATTTTCATGCGACCAGTGAATAATATTTTCAATGATGTCGCGGCTCGGAACAACACCTTCCGTCACAATATTTTCTTCTGAAACGATGGCTAAACCATCCGCCTCAGGAAGCTCATTAATTTCTTTTTTACTTTGAATTAAAGAATCGAATAAGCTGTTATTTTTTAAAAATTCCGATTTTAATTGTGACGATTTTTCGTTTAATTCTAATCGATATTTTAATTCATTTTTGGATCTAAATGAAGAATATGCATTCGAAGCCAAAGCGGTAAAAATTCCTGCTTGTACGCGATCTTCAAGGTCAATATGTTTGGGTTCAGGATTCTGACAAGTCACTAGCCCCCAAAGATGATCATCAATAATAATCGACACACTGAAACTCGAAGACGCTCCCGAATTTTTAATGTATTGCCCATGAATAGGCGACATTCCGCGAGATGCAGAATACGTAAGATCTATCGTTTCGTGAGTTTTGCTTAAAATAGGAACGGTTTCCGAATAAACATTACTGAAAATCCTTTTTCTTTTTTTAAGATAAAGCTCTCTCGCCTGTCTCGGAATATCAGATTCCGGATAATGAAGTCCGAGATAGCTTTCCATATTTTCGCTTCTTCTCTCGGCAACTACTTTTCCGGAGCCGTCCATCATGAATTTATAAACCATCATCCGGTCATAATTCACAATACTGGAAAGGGTTGTAAGAAGCTGTTCCCAAATTTCCTGTTCATCATCAATAATGTAAAAATTATCATACTTATTGGAAATTCTTTTATTGGGATTGGCTATAACCTTTTCAAATTCAAGAAAAATATTACCCTTACTTCTGAAAACAGAGAAATGATATTCTTTGTCTCCGATAACAACTTTATCAAAATAGGTCTCGTTTTCTCTTCTTGTAAATTTATCCAGCGAATTGTAGATATCCGACTCGATAATACTTTTAAGACTTTCAGGGAAATCCGTAATCTTCTTATCGAAAAGCTGTTCAGGGTTTTCGATATTAAAAATATCCGTAATATTCTTGGAAAAAAAAGTAATGGAATGAGAATTTGCATCAATGCCAATCAGATAACCAAAACTTTGTATATAACCCGGAATATGGATGGGCTCTTCATGACACTCTACAAAATTCATATAACACTTTGATATATCAAAGATAACGAATTTTTTAAATGTATATTACTTTGTGGTATGAAATCTTTAATGTGCTGAAAAACTGCCAATTCTAACAAATTCATGACTAAAAATATGATTTTAACATTAAAAATCATCTATTTTTTAGAAACTTTCATTGAAATATATTCAAAATATAGCGAAAAAATTGCGGATTTCTCAGAATAACATAAAGATCATGATTTTTGACATGAAATACATACTAAAATTTAAAAAATTTATGTTAATTAAACAAAAATTATTAAATTTATAACACCAAACCACCAAAATCATTTAAAAATTATCGGATTATCAATGATAATTTGACCATTATTTTTTCACCCAAATCAAAGATATTATTATGAAAAAGTTTCCATTAGTTCTCTTTTCATTAATTCTTTCTATAGGATTATGGAACCCCTCCGAAGCATGTACGCGGGTCGTTTACAAAGGTCCCGAAAACACCATCATTACAGCTCGTTCTATGGACTGGCGCGAGGAAATCCCAGCTAATCTATGGATTCTCCCAAAAGGAATCGACAGAACCGGTGAAGTCGGCACTCCTTCCCAAAAGTGGAAATCCAAATACGGAAGCATAGTCACAACTTCCTGGGATATTGCATCTTCCGATGGTATGAATGAAAAAGGTCTGGTTGCCAATCTTCTTTGGTTGGGAGAATCTCAATATCCGAAATTCGACCCAAAAGGTAAACAGAAAGGGATCGCAATTTCCCTATGGGCGCAATATTTTCTAGATAATTTTGCCACTGTAAAAGAAGCTGTGGAGGAAGCTCAAAAAGAAAACTTTGTGATTGTAAGCGATTATATTCCTGGAACGGAAAGATTTACAACGGTTCACCTTTCGCTTTCCGATGCTTCCGGTGACAACGCCGTTTTCGAATATCTTGGCGGAAAGCTCATCATTCACCATTCTCCGGATTATACGGTAATGACCAATTCCCCTGTTTTCAACGAACAATTGGCTTTAAACAATTATTGGAAAGGAATTCCGGGAACGGTAATGCTTCCGGGAACAAACCGTGCTGCAGATCGTTTTGTAAGAGCATCGTATTACATCAACGCGATTCCGCAAACTCCAGATCCGAGAACTGCAATTGCAAGTGTCTTCAGTGTAATCCGCAATTGTTCTGTACCTTACGGAATTTCTTCTGAAACCGAACCCAATATTTCTTCCACAAGATGGCGTTCTGTTTCTGATCAGAAAAATCTTGTGTATTATTTTGAAACAGTATTCACGCCGAATACTTTTTGGGTAAATCTTAAAGAATTTGATTTAAGCCAGAAAGGAAAAGTCATGAAATTGGATTTGAGCAACTTCCAAACATATAATGGAAAAGCGAATTCTAATTTTAAAGAATCAAAACCATTCAAATTTTTAGGATTAAATTAATCTTTTTAGCCACAAAAATTGCAAAAGAACATTACTTAAATTTCAAAAAACAATTCATTTTAAAGCTTTTGAAAACATTCAGCTTTCATCAATACAACATACATCTTTTGTTTCTTTCGCGGTAAAAAATAAACTATTAAAAAAAATAAGCTCACCAAAACACAAACCATATGATTTTTTTCGAAACCCAAAAAAGTCTGTTGATTTGCCTGATACTATTTTGTTGTAACGCAATCGCACAGATCCCCGATTCTGTTCAAACCGAATCTAAAGAAGATAATGTAAAATATCCTGTTTTGCAGATCAAAGGTCTTTTCCAAGCCAGATATCTGGTCGGAATGTCGAAAGATGTAGACGTAAACGGACTTCATCATACCGACAACAGTGGAACGGATAACAATTTCATGATCAAATATATGAGGGTTCAGCTTCGTGCCCAAATTAGCAAACGAACGGAAGTTGTCGTTCTTGCCAATCTCGCCGATTTTAAAAACGATCCCAAATCCAGAGTTCTTGAAAATGCTTATCTGAAATACACTTTCAATCCGAAATTGGCTTTTACCGTTGGACAATTCAGACCATGGTTTGGGATTGAAGAAACTTATCCTATTGATATTATTAAATCTTTAGACTGGTCAAACCAATATGTTGAATTTGGAAAATTGGGTTGGACGAGTTTCCAGATCGGACTTTCCGCAACCGGACAATTGGAATTGGGTGGAATGCCTTTTCAGTACGCTCTTTCTGTAGTAAATGGAAACGGAAAAAATCAAATTAATGATAACGATAACGGAAAACAATATTCATCACGATTGGTTTTTGGTTTAATTAAAAAATATAATTTAAATCTTGGTTTAAATGGTGGTTACGGCGAAGTTTTAAGCAAAAAAGTGTATGCTGTCGGAGTTGATTTAAGTTCGCTTGTTCAGTTTGATCCAAAATGGAGTTTGGATATGCAGTTAGAAGCAAAACAGGCAACCAATCATCCTTTATATTTTGCAGTTGCTCCAGAACTTAGACCAGAAAATCCTGATGAATATTTGATTCGCGGTGCTTATTTCCTTCCGAATTTAAGATACGAAATCAATCACAGAAATCTGAGTGCTTTCGAGCTATCTTGTCGTTATGAATATTTGGACACAAATTTCAGATTAAATTCAAATCCAAGACAGACCATTACTCCAATGTTTGGTTTAGAATTTTTGAAAAATTACGGTGCGAGAATTCAATTGGGAGTACAATTCGATCGATACAAACACAGCATTGCAAACACCACACAATACAATAATAATCTATTCATTGTTCAGGTACAGAGTAGATTTTAATCATTAAAGACCAATTATTATGAAAGAAATAAACATCAAAGCTGTTGCCATTACATTTGCCGTGGCGTTGATCATATGGTTTATTCCCGCTCCGGAAGGCGTGGCAGAAAATGCGTGGCATCTTTTTGCCATTTTTGCAGCTACCATTTTAGGAATCATCTTAAAAGCCGCACCTATGGGAACGATGTGTATGATGGCAATAGGTTTTACTGCCCTTACTCAGGTTGTAGCTCCCGGAGATGCAGGAAAATCAATCACAAAAGCACTTTCCGGATTTGGAGATAAAGTAATCTGGCTGATCGGGATTTCATTTTTTATCGCGAGAGGATTTATTAAAACAGGTTTAGGAAACCGCATTGCCTTTTTGTTCATCCGAATTTTTGGAAGAAGTTCATTAGGTTTGGCTTACGGATTAGGTTTAGCAGATGTTTGTCTGGCTCCCGCAATTCCCAGCAATACAGCCAGAGGTGGTGGAATTATTTACCCCATTATGAAATCGATGGCAATAAGTTTTGATTCTGTTCCCGAAAAACCTGAAACACATAGAAAATTAGGTTCTTTTTTAACATTAAATAGTTATTACATGAACCTTATTGCATCATCCATGTTTCTGACAGGAACAGCGAGTAACCCGATGTGTCAGAAATTTGCAGCGAATTTGGGAATTAATATCACCTGGATGTCTTGGGCAGCCGCAGGTTTTGTTCCGGGATTGGTAGCGTTTTTTGTGGTTCCTTTAGTTTTATACAAATTATATCCACCAGAATTAAAGAAAACCGGCGATGCTCCGAAAATGGCCGCTCAAAAATTAAAAGAAATGGGACCAATTTCCAAAAACGAATGGTTGATGTTATTGGCATTCTTCATTTTATTAGCTCTTTGGATTTTCGGTGGAGCTTTATCTATTGATGCGACAACAACGGCTTTTATTGGCTTAACATTACTTCTTTTAACCTCAGTTTTAACTTGGGAAGATGTGAAATCCGAAAAAGGAGCTTGGGATACGATTGTCTGGTTTGCCGTTTTGGTAATGATGGCGAGTTCCCTGAACGAACTAGGATTTATTGGCTGGTTTAGTGATTTAATTAAAGCTAAAATAGGACATATGACTTGGACAGTCGCTTTTCCCGTAATTATTCTTGTATACTTTTTCAGTCATTATATTTTTGCGAGCGCGACGGCTCACGTTGCTGCGATGTATGCTGCCTTGTTGGGTGTTGGCGTTGCGGTTGGAATTCCACCAATGCTATTAGCGATGATGCTTGGATTTTTAGGTTCTATTTATGGAGTTCTGACGCATTACGGTCACGGTCCTGCTCCTGTATTTTTTGGAAGTGGTTATGTTGATCTGAAAGCGTGGTGGCTTCGCGGTTTAGAAATAGGAATTGTCCTGCTGATTATCTACATGGGAATCGGTGGACTCTGGATGAAGATTTTAGGATACTATTAAAAAATATAGGAAATTCAATCAAGCCTCCAAGATTTCAAAAACCTTGAAGGCTTGAGTATTATATTTTAAACTTCCTTATCAAAATACAACATATAATATTTTCCTTTTTCATCTTCTCCTGTCGCGATTTTCTGACGATCGCCGTGAATATAGATGTGGAAGTTTTTATCTAATTTAATGATGCTTTTAAAATGTCTTTGAGTTTTTTTCACTGCAGCTTCACTGATTGGGAATTCTTCTGCAATGTTGATCTGCATATCCTGCTCGTAATCTGTTTTAAAATTATTAAAACTCTCAATTACATGTTCATCACCTAAAACTTCAGCCGCAAACTCATCAAGTTTAAATTCTTCCTTCTCTTTAAAGAAATTGATTGATTTATTTAAGAAATCTGCCTGATCTGCTTTAGAAACTTCAAATTCCTGAGGCAATTGTTTCGTGATATAATCTTTATACACCATTAATGATTCCTGTGTATGAAAATATTCATCGTCACGTTGTTTTACCTTTAAAAAATCCTCAAACCAATAATACATATCTCCGTTTTTGTTATTATCAACTACAGAAAGAACGTATCCGGTTTCTTTGTCGTTATTGTAAATTAAAGCTGCTTTATCAATTTTAGATAAACCAATTCCCTGATCTTTTTCGATGTCAAAAGTTTCTTCAGTCGGAGAAATTTTAAGGAAAGATTCTCTTTTTTCAGTTTTAAAAATCCCGATTTTATCTACTCTTTCTGTTCCTTCTCTTTCGTCTTCGAAATAAACGATGAACAATTCTCCGCCCTGAACTCTTGGATTTTCAGCAGCTTCGAAAAGATGTTTTGCAATGTTTTCAGCTTCCCAAAGAAATTTAGCTTTATCATCAAAAATTTCGGACACAGCGCTGTAAACCGGGTTGTTCACCAGATAAGAATCGCTGTAAAAATGGAAAGTTTCCTCAGACTTGAACGAACCTAAAAAGTAATCCTCAAGCAATTCTGCCATTCCTTCTTCCAACTGCAACTCCTCCTGAGAAAGCATTAACGATTCTCCATTGATCTTATTTCCGACTCTGTGTACTACTATTTTTGAAAACATCTTTTACGTATTTTGGATTGCAAAGATATTAATAATCTCAGAGAATCAATGGTATTTCATTCTGATAAAAACCTTATCATTTTGACATGATTTTTTTAATTAAATTTTCAATTAAAATTAATTAATCAAATGAAATTCAATTAAATACATTAAAATAATTTCTAAAGGAATACAATTTGGCATTATGATTTTCAAAACATCAGAAAATGGACTTAAAAACATTAAACAGAATCGACAAGTTGAGAAGATTAAAAAGCAGAGGACCGGAAACTCCGAAATGGCTTAAATCCTATAAAATGTTGGCATTGGCTTTTGGATTAATGCTAATATGGTTCTTTTTCCAAAAATTGTAAACCAAAATTATTTAAAATATGAACTATTTAGAAGCTGCTCAGGAAATTACAGACATAATTCCCGATATCCAGAATGATTTGAAGGAAAATAAGACCCTAAATTCTTACAGTATCATCCAGACTTTCACTTGTCGAATTAAAAATTTGATCCGACAAAACGATAGAAATATTTTATTTAAAAGTTTAAAAAAGATGGATGAAATATATCGAAACGGCGACAACTTATTAAAAAATGCCATTGAAAATACTTTCATCTATTCATTGGACAATTCTACAGCTTTTTGCAGCGAAGAATATCGAAAAATGATTTTTAGTCATATTTCAAAGGACTTACATAAGATCTATTCGAGACAGATTTACAGTCATGGTACATAGATTTATTACATTTTTCATGTATTTCATTACAAACTCAAGAAAATTCATAAAATAAAAACCTATTAAAAATCAATCATTTATGAAAACTAAAATAAGAAAAATTTCCGATTGGAAAACCTTCAAAACCACGACCAACAAACACAATATTGAAATTTTGGCAACACATATTGCTGTAATTCTCGGTGTATTTATTTTTGCGGCGTGTTTATAAACTTTGGTACAGTTTTCGCCACAGTACAGGTGTTCTGAAAAATATTAATTATGATGAATGTACAAATGCAGACTATTAACCAAAAAATAGCTATTGAATATTTAAAATTTTTCTATCCACCACTTCGCAATGAAATAACACAATTGTCTAAACAGGACAACTTTGCAGGAATCATGCAGGCAACGGTAAATTATCTGAAAAATCTTTTGCAGGAATCGAAAGTGAATATTATCGCCCACCACATCAAGCTGATGGATATGATCCATAAAGGTGGAGATACTTATGTGAAAGACATGATCGAAAATATTTTTGTGAGATCGTTCGAAAGTTTTAAAAAACACACGAAAATCCAGCACTGGAAGCTGCTTTATCAGTATATGCCTGTGAATTTTCAGGTGATCTACAACGATCAGCGAAAACAGGATAAGATATTCTTTGGTAAATAAGAATTAATTTAAAAATAAAACTCCCCGAACATATTGTTTGGGGAGTTTTCTATTAATTTTTCTTTGTGAAAACCTTTTGTATCGTTTCCAGCTCTTTTTTATTCATCCTGGAAGATTTTTCCAATTTAGCAGTAAAAATATTGACTTCATCCACAGTTGAAGGACAACCTAAATTATCACCTTTAGAATCAAAAGAATCTGCAAGAACCTCACCTTTCGGATTCAGAACCAGCCAGAATGGGAGTCCTGCATTTTCGCCTTTGTACTTATTCATTAATTCCTGACCACCAGGGTTTTCAAGGTTTTTCTTTTCCTTCATTTCCTGAACATCAAGATATGCTGTGACAAATTTCTTATCAAAAATTGGTTTTGTTTCGGAAAGATTCATATTTTTTTCCATCACGTGACACCATTTGCACCATGAAGCGTGAAAAATAAGAAGTACATTTTTGTTTTTTGCTTTGGCTTCATTAAGTGCTTTGCTTAAAACAACGTCTGCTTTTTCCTGAGCGAAATTTAATTGAAACAGGAATAATCCCAGAATCATCAATATTTTAGAAAACTTCATTTGATTTTGTTTTTTTGGTTTAAAATTATACGAATGTAGTTATTTTTTTGTTTTATTTGGAAGGAAATTTTCTTTTAAAAACTATTCTATGAAACTTAAATTTGTTTTTATATTATTGAGTCAAACCTGTATTTTGAATGCGCAACTTTCAAATAAAGTAAGAACATTAGCAAAACCTTTAGACACTATTTCCTTTGCAGAATCTTCACATATAGGAATTGACGGCGAAGAAAGTAAAATTTATAATTCTTTTAAAAAGCTATCTAAAACTGCAACAAATAATGAGCTTTATTATTTTGCTAAAAATGGAAGTAATGCTTTAAAATTATATTCAAGCAAGGAATTATTAAAAAGAAATGACAAACGGTTTATTGAAATTTATAAATATTATTCCGACAATCTTTTACAAATGAAATATAGGGAAGGCTGTGTTGGTAAAAGAGAAGATATCGCCTATTATTTGAAAAGTGAGTTATATTCTGCAAAAGAGATTATTTCAATAAGAGACTCATTATTGTTAAAGAAAAATAGATCTCAATCTTCGAATGCTCAGTTGAAAAGTATTAAAGAAGAAGGTTATTCAAAAATCCGTCAGAAAGATTTAGAATATTTTTTAAAGGAAATTGAAAAATAGATTCAAAACAAAAATTCCCCTCACTTGCGCTCGGGGAATCCAAATTATAATTTGATTGATGAAAACTTTATTCTTTAATTATTTTTGATTGATACTTATTTGCTCCATCTTTTATTGAAACAACATATACTCCCGTTTTCAAACCAGAAACTTTATCATTTATCTGTTTATTAATTTCACTTAGATCTCCTTTTGCAGAGATTAGCAATCTTCCGTTCATATCATGAATTTCTGCATTTACATTGCCTTTTAAGTTTTTGATATTAATGGTTAATTTTTGTCCGCTTTTTAATGGATTTGGCGAAATTGTAAAACCATTATTTTTCTCATTAACATCATTTACACCCAAAGTTGTTGCCGGATAAACCAAAATTTTCTGTCCGTTATAACCAACAGCATATACTTTTTGTGCATTTGAAGGGAAATCGACATACGTTTTTGCCAATGTTGTATCACCTGTTCCCACAATCGAAACACTGATTAACTGATTGTTTGCATCATAAGTTTCAAATGCTACAGCATTTGCCCATTGAGGATTATTGACCAATAAAAATTGCCCTTGAGCATTTGTAGTTACCTGTGCGCCAACCCCTGTCACACCCGTTACCGGAAGAAGGTTTTTAAATGAATTTACACTGTTTGCGGAAAGATAATTGATCACTGGAGAAACTGGTTTTGCATATCCCTTAGATAAAACATAAGCTTTTACATCATCAATCATACTTTGTGTAATGTTTATTTGCCCCACTCCATAATCATTTATATTACCATTAATAGGTCTTAAGAAACCTGTATTGGTAAAGAAATCTGTAAGATCTTCCTGAACGGCATCGCAAGTATTTTTAACAAAATTCATCACCAATTGTCCATTTGTAAGCTGAGATTCATTGGTATTTCTAACCTTTTCTGCTACGGTTGCAAACCAGTGTGCATAATCTACGCCAGTCACAGGATTCGGAGGAGTTTGTGTACTTTCATCAGACATATCTGCATCGAAAGCCAATGTTGGAGCGCCTTTTGATGCACCTGCCAATTGATAATACAATTCCAGCTGCCAGAAAGGGATCAAACTTCTGAAATTAGCATCCAACGGATTCACATAATCCGTTCTGAACTGATCCATAATATTTTTTCCATTTATCTGAGTTTGGATAATAATTTCTCCAAATCTATTTCCGGCAACTTTAGGAAAACTTGTTTTATCGGCAATTTCTCCTTCTAGTCTTGTAAATCTATTGCTTCCTGTTGGAGAATATAAATTATAATAAGCCCACAATGAGTATAAATTATTGGTAATTTCTGTAGTTCCAATCCATCTTAATCCTGGTCTTATTTGATTAGTGTGACCTAATTCATGACCAACTCCCCAAATATCAAGACCCGTTGCTGAAGCAGAATTCGAAAGTCCCCAAGTAAGATCCAAATGTACACCAAGACCTCCTGCGTACCAACCACCAGTAGATTCTGTATACACCAATTGTCTGTTTTTAATGTTTTTATTGAATTTAAAGAAGCCCATCATTTCTCTCTCAGATTTGGTAATGGCATCATATTTATCAATTAAAGGCTGAGGATTTGTGAAATGGAAACTGCTCACCGCGACTTTATCCATTACTAATTTCGCATAATATCCTTCGATATCAATTTTTGAATAAACATCATTAGTCAACATATCTGTCCATTCTGATGAAGGTGTACCATTTTTATAAATTCCGTTTACAATTCCTGCAGTAATATTAACAGAAATTGGTGCCGCATTTACATCATCAGAGTAATAGGAAATATATCCCAATCCTGCATTAGTAATTTTCAGAATATTGATTCCATTTTGCAGTTCATACGATTTTTCAGGAGATGTTCCTTCAGTTGCGAAATCTCTTATTTTTAAGTAAACTTTATTCGCTGCTGTGATATCTTTAGCAAATACAATTGCCGTGGTATTGTTCTGAAATGCAATTCCTGTCGGGTTTTCGTAATTGTTATAATTTCCTATCTTATATTGTGCATTGATGGATTCAAGCGTTTTATAAGATGAAAAAGTCTGAACTCGATATTTCTTATTATAGGTATTATTAAATAAACATTGTGCTAAACCTTTAACAAAAGGAGAAGTAATAGCATCGATATCTTGTTGTGTTACCGAAGGCTTTAAAGTGCTAAAAATAGAATCAGCAAAAATATTTGAATATGCAGAAAGATTAAAGCTATTTGGATTTGTCTGGAAAAATTCCATTTCAGCGCAGCTTGCAAAATCGTTTTTACCATCAAGAACCTCAAATTTAATATTTAATGGGGTAATTGCTGTTGGAAAAATTACTGTTTTTATGGTGTTTGTCTGTCCAAAATTCTGAGTTGAAATATCAATATAATTTGAATTTGAAACTGTATTATAACTTATTTTCACATTTCCGAAAAGTCCATTTGGTCCACCATCCTGTCTTGGAGTGTATCTTAAATAATTTATTACTGTTTGTCCATCAAACTTATAAATTAAAGAAATTGGAAATGTAGCAGCAGTGGAATTCCAATCGCTGTGGTACAACGTACTTACATCGCCATCGAAAGACATGTTTATATCTTCTCCCGGTTGGAAACTTGAAGCCGAAGATCCTGCAGTTTGCGGTAAAACCGGAATATCTGTATAGGCTGCAAACTCATTGGTTGCAAGAGTACATTCAGATTGTATCGGGTCTATTTGCTCGTTGGAATAAAATTCCATTTCGGCACAACTGGAAAAGTTATTTTGAGCCGTGTAAACATCAACTTTAATGACTGCAGGTTTTATAATTGCAGTCGCCAAATCAATGGTTTTAGCAGTATTATTTGCCGCCCAAGTTATAACGCCTGTTGCATCTGTAAAAGCTGTGGGGTTGGATTGTGTGGAATATGAAATCTTCACACTTGTCCAAATTCCGTTTGGTCCGCTTGGTCTTGGCTTATATACCAACCTATTCACACTTTTTACACGATTTGAGAAAGTAAAACTTAATTGATCCGGCATTGCTGTCGTTAGGTTGTACTGAGAATGATACAACGTATTTACATTATTATCAATAGCCCTTCCCGCTTCCTGTCCGGATTGAGCTGGTTGCAAAGAGCTTACAAAAGCCACCGGCATCTTATACTGTGCAAAAATATTTTGCATACATAAGAGCAATAAAAAAATAAGATAATTTTTTTTCATGATGTTTTTAAAAATTAGAGTTCAATTTGAAGTGAATTAATTTTCAAAAATATTTATTTAAACATCACAAAAATTAAAAATTTATCAAAAAAAGAAAAACATTCCGAACTTTAACACAAAAAATCCCCAAGTTTTCACTTGAGGATTCATTTTTATTAAAATTTAGATATAAATCTAATTATTTCACTTCTTCGAAGTCTGCATCCTGTACATCTTCACCTCCGGCATTACCTGCATTCTGAGCTCCGGCATCTGCACCTGGCTGTTGACCAGCAGCATACAATTCTTCAGAAGCTGCCATCCAAGCTGCATCCAAAGCTTCAGTTTTAGCTTTTACATCGTCTGCATTTTTAGCTTCGAAAGCCGTTTTCAATTCTCCATGAGCAGCTTCAATTGCAGCTTTTTTATTAGCAGATAATTTTTCACCAAACTCTTTCAATTGCTTTTCAGTCTGGAAGATCAATCCGTCCGCTTTGTTGAAGATTTCAACTTCTTCTTTCTTCTTAGCATCTGCTGCAGAGTTTTCCTGAGCTTCTTTCTTCATTCTTTCGATTTCTTCGTCAGAAAGTCCTGAAGATGCCTGAATTTTGATTGTCTGCTCTTTACCGGTACCTTTATCTTTAGCAGAAACACTTAGAATACCGTTTGCGTCGATATCGAAAGTAACTTCGATTTGAGGAACTCCTCTTGGCGCTGGTGGAATATCTGCAAGATCGAATCTACCGATTTCTTTGTTATCATTGAACATTGGTCTTTCCCCTTGTCCTACTCTGATGCTTACTGCAGGCTGATTGTCAGACGCTGTAGAGAATACCTCAGATTTTTTAGTTGGGATCGTAGTATTTGCTTCAATTAGTTTAGTGAAAACAGAACCCATGGTTTCAATACCTAAAGAAAGTGGAGTAACATCTAGTAAAAGAACGTCTTTTACATCACCTGTCAATACACCTCCCTGGATAGCTGCACCAATTGCCACAACCTCATCCGGGTTAACACCTTTTGAAGGTTTTTTACCGAAGAATTTTTCTACTTCTTCCTGAATGATCGGGATTCTTGTAGAACCACCTACCAAGATTACTTCGTCGATATCAGAAGTTGATAAACCTGCATCTTTCAACGCTTTTGCAACCGGCTCCATAGATCTTCTTACAAGATCAGCAGATAATTGCTCGAACTTAGCTTTAGTCAAAGTCTTCACTAAGTGCTTAGGACCTGTAGCTGTAGCTGTAATATATGGAAGGTTGATTTCAGTTTGTGGAGAAGAAGATAATTCGATCTTAGCTTTTTCAGCAGCTTCTTTCAATCTTTGTAATGCGATTGCATCAGATTTTAAGTCAACACCTTCTTCAGCTTTGAATTCGTCTGCCATCCAGTTGATGATCACATCATCAAAGTCATCACCTCCTAAGTGCGTATCTCCGTTTGTAGATAATACTTCGAATACACCATCACCTAAATCAAGGATAGAGATATCGAAAGTACCACCACCAAGGTCATACACAGCGATTTTTTGATCTTTATGGTTTTTATCAAGACCATAAGCTAATGCTGCAGCAGTTGGTTCGTTGATAATTCTTTCTACTTTAAGACCAGCAATTTCACCTGCTTCTTTAGTAGCTTGTCTTTGAGCATCATTGAAGTATGCAGGAACAGTGATTACCGCTCTTGTAACTTCTTGTCCAAGATAATCTTCAGCAGTTTTCTTCATTTTCTGAAGCGTCATTGCAGAAATTTCCTGTGGAGTATATTCTCTATCGTCGATTTTTACTTTTACAGTATCGTTTGGTCCAGATACTACTTTATAAGGTACTCTTGTGATTTCAGAAGCATCATCTTTAAAGTGAGTCCCGATAAATCTTTTGATAGAGTAAACAGTTTTGGTTGGATTCGTTACAGCCTGTCTTTTTGCAGGATCTCCTACTTTTCTTTCACCATCTTCTGTAAATGCTACAATAGAAGGAGTTGTTCTTTTTCCTTCTGCATTAGGAATAACAACAGGGTCTTTACCCTCCATCACAGCAACACAAGAGTTGGTTGTTCCTAAGTCAATTCCAATTATTTTACTCATAATATTTATATTTTTTCTAATTTTTAAAATTTAATTTACACTCTCAATTTCTCAATATTTGTACCATTCAAACTTTTATGACAAATTGACATATTTGAATTAAAAAATCGTTGTATCATAAACATTCTAAAGAAAAATAAAGTTGAATTTATTGTTTAGAATAAGCTAAATCTCTCTTTTATCGCACGTTGAATTTTTGTCATGAATTTTAAATAATTAAAAAAGATGCTATCAATTTTGTCAGTCAAGGTGTTGAAAACTATTTGTTGCTAATTATCAAAGGCGCAAAGAATTGTTCTTTTAGGCTATTTGAAGGATTTTATTTTACCCTTACAGAAAAAGCTTAGCATCTTTGTAAATCACCCACAAAATCAAATCATCCATTAAAAATTTTAATTGAACACCTCGCTTTTCCGTTTGTTTTTAATAACTTTAATCAATTACAATAAATATTAAAAATTCATCAGTTAAAAAGGGATTTAACATAAAAAAAATTAAACAAACCTTAATGTTAAAATGCCTTGTTACAGCCGGTGAATCATTATTTTTACCAAATTATAAACTAACTAATGTCATTACACTTCAATCCGAGAGATATTACATGGCTTGCCTTCAACGAAAGGGTTTTGCAGGAAGCGATGGACGAAAACGTTCCATTACATTTAAGGATCCGTTTTTTAGGAATTTTTTCAAATAATTTAGATGAATTTTTCAGAGTACGTGTAGCAGGGTTGAAACGTGCGATGGATTTTAAGGAAAAAGTAATCGCTGAATCTTTTTATCAGCCGCCATCAAAGATCCTTCAAAAAATTAATGACATTGTAATAAGACAACAGCAGAACTTCGATAAAACCTGGAAAAAAATCCAGTCTGAAATGGCTGATCATAAGGTTTTCATTAAAACTTCTAAAAATTTAACGGCAAAACAAAAAGAATTTGTCAGAACATATTTCGATGAAGTTGTAGAATCCAACGTCATTCCTATCCTCCTTCATGAAAATACGCCAATGCCTTATTACAGAGACAAAAGTCTTTATCTGGGCGTTGCAATGAGGAAAAAAGACTGGCAATATTCCAGCAATTATGCCATTATTGAAATTCCTTCACGTTTTGTTGGCCGATTTGTTTTGCTTCCAACCGAAGATCCTGAGGAAAAAGATGTAATGCTTTTGGAAGATGTAATTACATTCAATTTACCGCATATTTTTTCGTATTTTGGATATGATGAATTCTCTGCGAATGCCTTTAAAGTAACAAAAGATGCCGAATTGGATTTGGATAATGATATCCGAACCAACTTCGCAGAAAAAATTGAAAAAGGTTTAAAAAACAGAAGAAAAGGGAAACCGACGCGTTTTGTTTTCGATAAAGACATGGATAAAGCCTTGCTTGAAATGCTTATCCGAAAACTGAATTTAACGAAAAAAGACAGCATTATTCCAGGTGGAAAGATTCATAATTTTAAACATTTTATGGATTTTCCTGATGTTTTTGAAAAATATGAAAGACCTGTGGAAAGAACTTCTTTCACCCATCCAGCGTTTGAACATGGCGAAAGAGTGACGGATGTTATTTTAAAACACGACGTTCTTCTCACTTTCCCATACCACAAATACAATCCTGTCATCGATCTTCTTCGTGAAGCTGCAATGGATCCGGATGTAAAATCGATTCAGATTACGGCATACCGTTTGGCGAGCAGTTCGAAAATCATTAATGCTTTGATTTATGCGGCAAGAAACGGTAAAGAAGTTACGGTAATGCTTGAACTTCAGGCAAGATTTGACGAGGAATCCAATCTTGAATGGAAAGAAATGCTGGAGCCGGAAGGAATTACTGTTCTGGTAGGAATTCCTGATAAAAAAGTTCATGCTAAATTATGTGTTATTAAAAAGAGATCGCACAACAAAACCATTCAATATGGTTTCATCAGCACAGGAAATTTTAACGAAAAAACGGCGAGAATTTACGGAGATCATTTAATTATGACTTCAGATCGTGGTGTAATGGCTGACATTAATAAAGTTTTTAATGTTTTAAAGAAACCGAAAGAAGATTATTTACCTGTTTTAAAAACCTGCAAAAATTTATTGGTCTGCCCTCAATTCATGCGTGAAAAAATCGTTCACCATATCGACAAAGAAATTGAAGAGGCAAAAGCAGGAAGGAGAGCCGAAATGATCATTAAGGCCAATTCTGTAAGTGACAGATCTTTAATTGAAAAATTATATGAAGCAGCAATGGCTGGAGTTCACATCAGAATGATCGTACGAGGCATCTATTGTGCTGTTAACCAAAAAGAATTTAAAGAAAAAATCAAAGCAATCAGTATTGTTGATGAATATCTGGAACACGCGAGAGTGATGTATTTTTATAACAAAGGTTCGGAAGATATGTACATTTCATCAGCCGACTGGATGACGCGAAATTTGGATTACAGAATTGAAGCTGCTGCAAAAATCACCGATAAAAATTTAAAGAGAGAATTGAAAGATATTCTCGACATACAGTTGAAAGATAATGTAAAAGCTCGTATTTTAGACAAAAAATTGAGCAACGAATACATTCACAACGACAAAGAAGAATGCCGTTCTCAGATTGAAACGTATAGATATTTAAAAGCAAAGACTAGCAAAAAATGAAAATCGCAGCCATAGACATAGGTAGTAATGCGGCTCGACTGTTGATTAATGAAGTGAAAATCAACAACAAAAAGCCTGAATTCATTAAACTGAATCTTCTGAGAATCCCTCTGAGATTAGGAATGGATGTTTTCACGATCAACAAAATCGGTGACGAAAGGAAAAAAATGGTGATCGATTCCATGAAAATTTTCAGCGATCTGATGAAAATTTATAAGGTTGAACATTACAGAGCTTGTGCCACAAGTGCGATGCGCGACGCTGAAAACGGACAAGACATTATTAAAGAAGTAAAAGAAACTTCGGGAATTAATATCGAAATTATTTCCGGAGATGAGGAAGCTACTTTAGTTTTTGAAAATCACGTTGCAGAAGGTCTTGACAAAGAGTTTGCTTATTTATACATCGATGTTGGAGGTGGTTCGACCGAGCTTACTTTCTATGAAAACGGAAAAATGATCTATGAAAAATCTTTCAACATCGGGACAATTCGTTTGCTGAATAACTTGGTGACCCCGGATAACTGGAAAGATATGAAGGAGGAAATCAGGAAAAATATTAACAGTAAAAAGCCAATTGTGGCGATTGGTTCGGGTGGAAATATCAACAAAGTTTTCTCGATGAGCAAAACAAAAGACGGCAAACCAATGTCGCTTTCTCATCTGAAAAAAGTATACAAAGAATTCGACGATATGACGATCGACGAAAGAATGACAAAATATAATATGAGAGAAGACAGAGCCGATGTTTTGGTTCATGCTTTGAAGATTTTCAATAATGTGATGTCGTGGTCGGAAATCAATAGAATTTTTGTTCCTAAAATCTCTGTGGCAGATGGTTTGATCCACAATATTTACAGTAAATTGTACGATAAAAAGTAATTTTTTTGCATAAAAATATTTTAAAAACCGGTCTATTTGATCGGTTTTTTCGTCATTGAGAACGAAGAAAAGCATCTTTATTCTCGATCATTTAAACTTCCATCATCCATCTTTATCCTTCCATTCTTTTTAGTAGCTTTTTCCAGCTCTCCGCACTCGCTATTTTTTTTGTTTCAGGCTGCGGCGGCTTCGCCGCCGCAGCCTGAAACAAAAAAAATGAGCTCAAACAATTGCTGCGATCTGGGCTAGGCGTAATACTTTTTTTCAAGATTTGTATTTGAAATTAAAGCAAACATTATTTATCAAATTGATAGACCATCCCGTCAAAAATTCTGTCGGAATTTTTGTCAACCCTACAAAGGAAGGGAACTTCAACAATATAACTTATTGATTTTTAAAACTATAATACTCAAGAAATTGCTTCATGACTTTGCTCCTCAGAATAACAAAAAAAACTGTATAATTTTTGCTTTCAGTTTAAAGTAAAAAGAAAGTATAAAACGTCATCAATTTTAACAACATCAAAGAAATGGATTCAATAAAAATAATTCTCACGGGAGCAACAGGAATGGTAGGAGAAGGCGTTTTAATGGAATGCCTTGAGAATCCGAACATTTCAGAAATACTAAGTGTAAGCAGAAAGCCTTCTGGAAAAAAACACGCCAAATTAAAAGAATATATTGTTTCAGATTTTTTAAGCATCGACATCAATGATGAAAATCTGAAAGGTTATGACGCCGTTTTCTTTTGCGCCGGAATCAGCAGCGTTGGAATGAACGAAGAAGATTACACCAAAATCACTTACGACACCACAATGCATTTCGCAAAAGCCGTTCTGAATCAAAATCCAAACATGGTTTTCAATTATGTTTCAGGAGCACATACCGACAAAACTGAAAGCGGAAAAATTATGTGGGCAAGAGTAAAAGGCAGAACAGAAAACGCTTTGAAGAAATTAGGTTTTAGATCTGCATACAATTTCCGTCCCGGATTTATGAAACCCGTTGAAGGTCAGGAAAATGTAAAATGGTTCTTCAAACCACTTATTTGGCTTTTTCCTGTGCTATTACCTTCAAAATCATTAACTTTACATGAAGTCGGCAAAGCAATGATCAATGCCGTGAAAAAAGGGTATCCAACCTCAAATTTGGAGATTAAGGACATTAAAAATCTGGCAATATGAAAGAAATGCTAAAAAGAATTTTCTTGGTTGCTTTTGTATTACTCGTTTTGGTTGCTATTTCAGGATTTTTCTATATGCAGAAACATCCTATGGAAGGACAGAAAACTACTGGTAAACACCTAAATTTTTCAGGGAAAGCGGCAAAATAGTAAAATCGCAAAAAGGCAAATTATAAAACAGCCACAATTCTGTTGATTGGCTTATTTACTTTATTGGTTTTATATTGCCTTTTCGCAGTTTTACAGTTCTTAGTTATTAAATATTAATTCAATTTCTCAATAATTACCTATTTATTAAACATTTATTAAAATTTGCTTAAAATGTTTGCAAAGTAGAAACTTCATTTTTGCATAAATTTAAAGTAAGTAAAAAATGATTAATAACTACTTGTTAAAAGGCTCTGTAGTTGCCGCATTTTTCCTTCAGGGAGCGGCTTTCGGACAGACATCTCTTATCCACTACTGGAATTTTAACAACAATGCTTCTGCTGCTGCCATCACAACGCCAACCTCAACTTTGGTTGGTGGAACAATGACTGCCGTAACAAGCGGAACGACCGAAATCGATTTCGCAGGCGGAACAGGACAAAACTTCAATGTTGATAATTTGAATGCAAGAAATGGTGACGTTTCGGGAACGCATTTAAGATATAATTTTCCTATCAATGGTAATTTACAGTTCAATTTGCCAACGACAGGTTACAATAATGTGGTTGTAAAATTTACGACAAGAAGATCAGGTTCGGGAGCGGGAACACAGACTTGGTCATATTCTACGGACGGAACAACTTTCCAGACGTATCAAACGGTTTCTCCACAAGATGCAAATCCTCAATTAATTACATTTGATTTTTCAAATATTGCAGGAGTTTCCAATAATCCTAATTTTAAACTTAAAGTTGAATTCACAGCAGGACCAAATAATGGTACTGTAGGGAACAACCGTTTCGACAATTTCACGGTAGATGCAACAGCAGTAAGCGCAACCGACACTACCCCACCGAATGTAACTTACCTTCCCACAAACAACACAAATAATGCTTCAACGACTGTAAATCCTACCATTTCTTTCAATGAAAATGTAAGATTAATAGACAATTCCACGATCAACGATTCTAATGCACAAACACTTGTCGATTTCCGTCTTGGAAATGCTTCAGGTACACAAGTTCCCTTCACAACGACTTTCGTTAACAATAAAATCACTGTAATTCCTACGTCAGGTTTGATTCCAAATCAAGCTTATTATTTAGGTTTAAAACCAAATATGGTGGAAGATACAAGTGATAATGCGGTGACAACAGCAACTTCTACAACGTTTACAACGGCGGGAACTTCAATTTCTTTGGATAAAAATTTCATTAAAGTCAATGAAAATCAAGGAACGTTGGCATTTAAAATCAATGTTAATAATCCATCAAATTCAACCGTGAATTTGGTTGTAAAACCTGCGCCTTTCAGCACTGCGGATAGTAATGATTTCACTTTAACGAATCAAACTATTAATATTACACCATCTACGACAAGTTATACGGTAAATATTCCTATTATTGATGATACTTTACAGGAACAACAGGCAGAATATTTTGTAGTAAGCCTTGAAAATCCTGTTGGAGCAACGATTTCCGGTGACAATAACGCAACAATTTATATTGTTGATAATGATAAACCAGCTCCGGTTCCATCAAATCAAATTTCATTAAATTATATTGGAAGTTTTGATCCATCCGGAAGCAATAACAGTTCGACTGAAATTGTAGTTCATGATCCTGCAACACAGAGATTATTTACCATCAGTTCGATTACCGATGTTTTTGATATTATTAATTTCAGTAATCCTTTAGCGCCAACGGTTGTAAACACAATCAACATGGCTCCTTACGGTGGAATCACGAGTATCGCTGTGAAAAATGGAATTATCGCAGCAGCTTCTCCAAATGCAAACCCGCAACAAAACGGTTCGGTTGTTTTCTTTGATATTAATGGAAATTTCCTGAAACAAATTACAGTCGGAGCTTTACCAGACATGGTTACTTTCTCTCCCGACGGAACAAAAGTAATGGCTGCCAATGAAGGTGAACCGAACGATGCTTACACGGTAGATCCTGAAGGTTCAATCAGTATTATTGATATTTCTGGAGGAATTGCTGGCTTAAATCAAAGTAATGTTATGACATTAAACTTCAATGCTTTTGATTCTCAGGTTGCAGCTTTAGCGGCGACAGGATTAAGAAAAGTAAGAACCAACAATACCCTTTCTCAGGATTTGGAACCCGAATATGTCACGATAAGTGCAGACAGCCAAAAAGCTTGGGTTACACTTCAGGAAAACAATGCGATTGCCGAAGTGAATTTAGCAACAAAAACCATCACAGGAATCTGGGGATTAGGTAAAAAAGACATGAGCCTTCCAGGAAACGGATTCGATGCTTCTGATAACAATGGTGAAGTTCTCATTGCAAACTGGCCTGTAAAAACATATTACACCCCAGATGCTGTTCAGAATTATAAAGTGGGAAATACGAATTATATCATAACAGCTAACGAAGGCGATGAAAAAGACCTTTCAGGATTCAGCGAAAGAACGACAGTTGGAGCGAATGATTACACTTTAGATCCTGCCCTTTTCCCACAATCATCTATTTTAAAGGCTTCCTACAATTTAGGAAGATTCAGAGTGACAAATGCAACTGGAAATACAGACGGAGATTCTGAATTTGAAGAAATTTCAGCACTGGGAGCTCGTTCATTCTCTATATTTAATGCAGATACAAAACAGATCGTTTACGACAGTGGCGACAGATTCGAAAGATATATTGCAGCCAATCATCCATTAATTTTTAATGCTGATAATGAATCTAATACTGTAAAAAACAGAAGCCGTGCAAAAGGTCCGGAACCGGAAGGTGTTACTTTAGGAACTATTAATGGACAGACTTACGCCTTCATCACGATCGAAAGGACAGGAGGTGTAATGGTTTATAATATTACAGATCCTAATAACCCTACTTTTACGGATTATAAAAATTCCCGCTCAACCTCTGCATATGGTGGAGATAACGGACCTGAAGGAATAATTTATATCGCTCCTCAAAATACAACGACCGGAAAAGGATATGTAGTTGTTGCGAACGAAATCAGTGGTACTTTATCGATGTATGAAGTTGCAGGTTCAGGAACTTTGGCTACAGATGAAGTGAAATCTGAAAAAGCCACCTTCAATGTATTCCCGAATCCGGTAAATAAAGGAAATACACTTTATTTCAACAGAGCGCAGGATTACGAATTGTACGATATGTCCGGTAAACTGATCAGAAAAGAGAAAAATGCTTTAACAATAGATACTTCGAAACTTTCTACAGGAGTTTATCTTGTGAAAACTTCTGAAGGACAATTAAAAAGAGTAATTGTAAAGTAGAATATATTATTTAGTTGATTTAATGGCCTCGGATTTATTCGGGGCTTTTTTGATGCATTAAAAAAATATATTTGAAATTAAAAACATACAAAAGGTATAATTTTTTAGCTTATCAGTACTTTACAATGCCGAGAGACAACTTTACAAGATTTTTGGATGAGCTTTATTAATTAAAATATTTAAAATAATATTAAAATTCAGTAGTTTTAAACTTTAAAATACCATGAATGAGCAATTAGAAGAAATTATCCATCAGGTTTATCATAAAGAGAAACGAAATCTTTTTACTTTTTTGACTGGCGCAGGAATCTCGTCCGACAGCGGAATTCCGACCTATCGCGGAATCGATGGAATTTGGGTAAAAGGAACTCAATTTCATAAGCCTGAAGAATTTGGAACACTGAAATACTTTAAGCAAAATCCTGAGGAAGTTTTACAATATTCTTTGTTCAGAAAGAAAATGTTTGAAGAATCAAAGCCTAATCAAAGTCATTTTGAATTGGTTGAAATTGAAAACATGTTGCAGGATAGGTTTCATTTAATTACTCAAAATATTGATAATCTTCACCGACGTTCGGGAACGCAGAGAATTTATGAAATTCATGGAAACAATCGTGAAATTAAATGTTAAAACGGCTGTAAGGAAATTTTAAACCTTCCTGAAGAAATTAAAGGAAAAAATATAGATGAAGATCTCACGGAACGAGATATCGAACTTTTAACCTGTCAAAATTGCGGCCATTGGATGCGTCCAAATATTCTTTGGTTTGATGAATATTATGACGAGAAAACGAATAAAAAATTCAGTTCATTGAAAGTTGCGAAAAATAGTGGAATTCTTTTCATTGTCGGAACTTCCAGAGCTACAAATCTTCCTCTTGCCATCGCTGAAACAGCTATAAAATATGGTTCTACCATTGTTGACATTAACACGGAAGACAATAATTTCACAGAGTTGATTAAAAATAAAAAGAATAAATTAATTATTAGAGAAAAATCGACCGAAGTTTTGAAGATGATTAAGGAAATTATAAAAAATTTAAGCTAAATGATGGGAAAAAAGAAACACCACAAAAAAAGACAGGTTCAAAAAAAAAACCTGTCTTTAAAAATATATTTTTTAATTTCTTACTCTACGCTTATTACTTTTTCGATTTCGGGAGCATGTTGTTTTATAGTATTCTCTACTCCTAACTTTAACGTTGAAAAATTAAGAGAACAACCAGAACAGTTTCCTAAAAGTTTTACATAAACCAAGTTATCCTTCACATCAATAAGCTCGATATCACCGCCGTCTTTATTCAAAAACGGACGAATGCTTTCCAGAGCCTCCATTACTCTTGTTACGGTATCTTCGTGTGTTATATTTGTTTCCATATTTTTTTCAGTTCAATCGGTTTTTTCAAGATTTGAAATTATTATTTTGCTTTTGGTGAACATCCTGCCATTGTTGTGATCTTTACAGCTTCAGTCGGAGGAAGGAACTTATTTCTTTCAACCAAACTTTCTACCATTTTACGGGCAGTTTCTGTATAGATTTCAGCAATTTTAGAACCTTCCTGCAAAGCAGCCGGTCTACCAACATCTCCCGCTTCTCTGATGCTCTGGATTAATGGAATTTCACCTAAAACAGGAATTCCCAAATCATCCGCCAAATATTGTGCTCCCTGATTTCCAAAGATATAATATTTATTGTCCGGCAATTCTTCCGGTGTAAAATACGCCATATTTTCGACTAATCCAAGAACAGGAATGTTAATACTTTCCATCTGGAACATCGCGATCCCTTTTCTTACATCTGCCAAAGCAACATGTTGAGGTGTACTTACAATTACTGCACCCGTCACAGGAACTTCCTGAATAATAGACAAATGAATATCACCCGTTCCCGGAGGAAGGTCGATTAATAAGAAGTCCAATTCTCCCCAAGCTGCATCTCTAATCATTTGGTTTAAAGCTTTCGAAGCCATCGGACCTCTCCAAACTACAGCCTGATTAGAACCTGAAAAATATCCTATTGAAAGCATTTTCACACCATAATTTTCGATAGGTTTCATTAAATTTTTCCCATCGATTTCAACAGAAATTGGCTTTTGACCTTCTGTATCGAACATCGTAGGAACAGACGGCCCATAAATATCGGCATCTAATAAACCTACTTTGAAACCCATTTTTGCTAATGTTACCGCCATATTTGCAGCAACTGTAGACTTACCAACTCCTCCTTTTCCGGAAGCAATGGCAATAATATTTTGAATTCCAGGAATTTGTTTTCCTTTGATCTGACTTTGCTGAATTTCGCTTGGCTCAGGAGAAACGATCTTTAGTTTTAAAACAATATCATCTCCGAATTCGCTTGCGAATGCCTGTTTCATTGCTGCCTCCAACTTCTTTTTTTCGTGCATTGCAGGTGAATGTGCAGTCATATCAATATATACATCGTTGCCCATAACCTGAAAATTACTCACCAAGTCGTCAACTTCTATCTCTTTAAGGAAATTTTGTACCTTTTCTTTCGTCAACATAAACTAAATAAATTGTTTACAAATTTACGGAAATTTTACCTATTTAGAATAAGTAAACGCAATGATAGATATTTTCTTTTGTGAAACCAAATTTTGTAGTACTTTAGGGGAATTTTAATTTTTTATATGATGAAAAAAATATTGGTCGTTCTTTTAGGAATTGTTGCCCATAATTTGTTTTCGCAAAATTATTCGCAATATGTAAATCCTTTTATTGGGACAGGCGGTCACGGACACACATTTCCGGGCGCTATTGTTCCTTTCGGAATGGTACAGCTTTCTCCAGACACAAGAGTAGACGGAAGCTGGGACGGTTGCAGCGGGTATCACTACTCAGATTCTGTGATTTACGGATTTTCTCATACCCACTTGAACGGAACGGGAGTTTCGGATTACGGAGACATCATGTTGATGCCGACCATGGGAAATCCTAGCTTGGATAATAAAGAGTATTCATCTAAATTTTCGCACAAAAACGAAAAAGCAACTGCTGGATTTTACTCCGTTAAATTAGACAAAAACAACATCGATGTCCGTCTAACGACAACCAAAAGAGTCGGATATCATGAATATACTTTCAATAATGCAGGAAATGCAAATATTATTTTAGACTTAAACCATAGAGATAAATTGCTTGAAGGTGAGGTTAAAATAATCGACGACAAAACCATCGAAGTTTTCCGTAGAAGTGAGGCTTGGGCAACCAACCAGTACATTTACGCAAGAATTGAGTTTTCAAAACCATTAAAAATTTCAAAGAAAATCGTGAATGGAAAAGACGAAAAAAATCTTTTCACAGGAACGAAACTGGCTTTGGCATTTTCAACAACCGTTAAAAAGGGAGAAAAAATTAATGTAAAAGTGGCAATTTCTCCTACAGGCTACGAAGGTGCTGGAAAAAATATGCTGGCTGAAGGCAAGTCTAATGATTTTGCTGAAATTCAAAAAAATGCAGTTGCTGATTGGGATAAAGAATTATCAAAAATTGAAGTTAAATCTTCAGATAAAGATAAACTGACAGTTTTCTACACGGCAATGTATCACGTTTTCACGCAACCGAACATCAATATGGATGTTGACGGAAAATACAGAGGTCGCGACAACAAGTTTTACATGGCAAACGGATTCGACTACTACTCTGTTTTCTCGCTTTGGGATACTTTCAGAGGAGCGCATCCTTTAATGACCTTAATTGATAGAAAAAGAACGGCAGATTTCATCAATACTTTCATTAAGCAATATGAACAAGGCGGAAAACTTCCAGTTTGGGAACTGGCTTCCAACGAAACGGAATGTATGATCGGCTACCACGCAGTTTCTGTTATTGCAGACGCAATGGCTAAAGGAATCACCGGATTTGATTATGAAAAAGCATTTCAGGCTTCGAAAAATTCTGCAATGCTGGATATTTTTGGTTTAAATGCTTACAAACAAAACAATTATATCGCTATTGACGACGAACACGAAAGTGTTTCTAAAACAGTGGAATATGCTTACGACGATTGGTGTATCGCTCAGATGGCTAAAATTTTAGGCAAAAAAGAAGATTACCAGTATTTCATGAAACGTTCTCAAAACTGGAAAAATCTTTACAATCCAAAGAACGGATTTATGCAGCCTAGAAAGAACGGAAACTGGTACGAACCATTCGAACCGAGAGAAGTTAACAATAATTATACAGAAGGAAATTCGTGGCATTATTCTTATTCTGTTCAGCAGGATATTCCGGGATTGATCGCGGCTCACGGAGGAAAAGAAAAATTCGAACAATTTATCGATGCTATTTTCTCTGCTCCGGACAAAACGACAGGCAGAGAACAAGTGGATATCACAGGTTTGATCGGACAATACGCTCAAGGAAACGAGCCGAGTCATCACATTGCCTATCTTTATAATTATGTTGGAAAACCTGAAAAAACGGATGCAAAAATCAAGTATATTCTTGATAATAATTATAAAAATGCTCCGGATGGTTTGATCGGAAACGAGGATTGCGGACAAATGAGCGCCTGGTATATTTTAAGTTCAATGGGAATTTATGCTGTAACTCCGGGATTACCGGAATGGCAGACAACAAAGCCTTATTTCGATGAGGTTAAAATTCACCTAGAAGATGGAACGACAAGAACGATCACAAAAAATACAAGCAGAGATGAACTTAAAAAATTAGGTTTTGAAAATGCAAAATCGTTCAAAGATTTTAAATATGATGAATTAACGGCTACTCCTGTTATTGCTGCCGCTAGAATTTTTGATTTGAATACAAAAGTGGAAATCACCGCTTTGAATCCGAATGATAAAATTTACTACATGACTTTGGATGAAGGTGATGCTAATGTGAGAAAAACTTTCAAAGCTTACAACGGACCATTTACCATTACAAAAACAACTCAGGTTTCGGCATATGCAGAAAGAAATGGCGAGAAAAGTTCGATTGTAACAGCCAACTTCAACAGAAGACCGAACAATTGGGATATTACAGTAAATTCTACTCCGACTCCGCAATATACTGCAAGTGGAAAATTATCTTTAATTGATGGAATTCTAGGCGATACCAACTGGAGAAAAGGCGAATGGCTGGGTTATCAGGGACAGACTTTTGAAGCGATCATCGATATGAAATCACCCCAACAGATCACGCAATTATCTTCATCTTATCTTCAGGACAGTAAAGCATGGATTTTAATGCCGAAAAAAGTGGAATATTATGCTTCCAACAATGGAAAAGATTTCGTTTTATTAAAAACAGTTGACAATACGCTTGATCCGAAAGACGAAACGATCCAGAAGAAAGACTTCACAGCAGAAATTCTTCCGACTCAGGCTCGTTATATTAAAGTAAAAGCTTATCATTTCGGAAAACTTCCTGAGTGGCATCAGGGATCGGGCGGAGAAGCTTATATCTTTGTTGATGAGATTTCTATTAAATAAAAAAATTCTAATGATGAAAAAATCATTGTTTATCTTATTTTTAGTAGTAAGTTTTATAAAAATGTCTGCATGTAGCTGTCACAGAGCTCCTTTGGCAGAAAATTATTTAGCGGCTGATGTCGTGGGAATCGTAAAAATTATAAAAGTATACGATGAAAACTCCGAGCAACGAACTTACAAAGCTGATGTTGAATTTGAAAAGCTCTATAAAGGTGAGAAGTTTAAAACCTTGAATGTGCGTGGCCTTATCGGAAATTCTTATTCCGGAGCTTGCGAAATAAATATTAACCCAAACGAAACATACCTTATCTTATTAAACAAATACAATAATGATTATTCTCTTTCGCTATGCTCACCAAAGTACAGTTTTAATATGAATGAGAAATCAACAATAGAAGCATTAGAAAAAACCTTTGCTTATATAGAAAAAAATAAATATAAATTCACAGGTCTTGAGTTCACTACATGTTATGATGAATTGCAGAAAGGTGATAAGTCTACACTTTCCTGCCTTAAGAATTTTTCACCTAAAAATCCATTTGCAATTTATAAAGTCAAAATTAATGAACTTTCCCAAATCGAGAAATTAACGCCCATAACAAGATTTGGAAATCAGGATAGCAAAATTGAAAATATTTTAAGAAAGAATATGACTGTTGACATTCCTATGCTCATAAATAAAGAACCTCAAAAAGAATTCTTTATACTGCTTTTATATTTTAAAGACAATATAGATAAAAAGTACGGAGAAGTCATTAGTAGTGAATGGTAAATCAAAAACCTCTTTCGAATTGAAAGAGGTTTTTGATTTAATTTATTGTTTCAGACCAATTCAATTCTTCCGGCAATTCCATATCAGAAAACTCGATGTGAATGACTCTCCTTTTTTTACCATTTGTTGTTCGGTTGGAGCCGTGAAGAATTAAAGGTTTCATAATCATCACTCCGCCTTTTTCTACATTGCAGATGGTTTCGGTTTCTACGTTCCAATTGATGGTTTCAGGTCTGTAAATTCCTTTGACGTGGGATTTTGGAACGACTTTAAAGCTCCATTATTTTCATCAGTATCATCTAAATGAATTCTGATCGTAAAAACATTTTCCAGAATATTCAAAGGTGGCTGAACAGCGAATTGATTTTGTTTTGTCGTCCAAGGTCCAAAGTTTTCCAGTTCCAGTTTTTTATCTACAGAAATCGTCAAATCCTGATGATAGGCAACATACCAGTTAGATTTCTCAGGTTTATCGAAATAGATACTTTTTACCACAAAATATTTTTCTCCGAAAATTTCTTTGATGAGTGTTTTGATATTGTCATTAAAAATCAAATCATTGACTTCGGGAATTTCCTTTAAAAACTGTCTGATGGCAAACAGATCCTCCGATTTTCTAAAGGTCTCTTTTGAAGTATCTATATTTTGAATAATCTCACTGATCTTATCAATTTCTTCATCCGAAAAAATATTATTGATAACTGTGAAGCCGTTTTCTTGAATTAAATTTTTATGATTTTCTAAATTCATTTGATTGTTTTGAATCTAATTTTAATGCAAAGATCGCAAAGATTTTCTTGAAAATGAATTTCCATTTGGTTTGTCTTTCCGTAGAAATCTAAACATAGTATTAAAAAAAATATAATCTGGAAAGATTCACACTTAGATTCCTACGGAAAGACGAACTTTGTGGTTTATTTCGATGCTGATAATAATAACTGCAACCATAGCCCCGATTGCAACGACATCCTTTTTCTGAATAGGCTTTGAAAAAAAGCGTTGGCGAAAAAGATACAGTGGAAAGCGGGATTAAGCTTCAAAAAAAATGGTCAACAATGAAGTATAAATTCACTATTGACCATTCTTTAGTATAAAGCTAAATTAATTTTTTACATCTCCCCGCCATGATTTTCCAACTGTCCTTCCCATTTTGAAACGGCAGACGTTGCCAAAGCGTTTCCAAGAACATTGGTCATACTTCTTCCCATATCGCAGAAATGGTCGATTGGTAAAATTAAAGCAATTCCTTCCGGTGGAATTCCGAACATAGAACACGTTGCTACAATAATTACCAAAGAAGCTCTCGGAACTCCCGCGATTCCTTTTGAAGTTAACATTAATACCAAAAGCATGGTGATTTGCTGTCCAACAGTCATTTCAATTCCGTAAATCTGCGCGATGAAAATGGATGCAAACGTCATGTACATCATACTCCCGTCCAGATTGAAAGAATATCCTAAAGGTAAAATGAAAGAAACTACCCTCTTGTTACACCCAAATCTCTCCAGTTCTTCTACCAATTTCGGGAAAACTGCTTCCGAACTTGTGGTAGAAAACGCAATCAGTAAAGGTTCTTTTATTCTTTTTAATAATTCGAAAAGGCGATTTCCCAAGATTAAATACCCCGCCAATAAAAGCACCAGCCAAAGTACTGCCAAGGCAAAGAAAAAGTCTCTTAAATAGATAGCATAGACTTTAAAAATTTCAAAACCATTGGTCGCCACCACGGCAGCAATCGCACCCAGAACACCAAGCGGAGCAAACCACATGATAAAACCTACCATTTTTAAAATTCCGTGTGCTACAATGTCGAATAACTTGATAACGGGCTGAGAATATTCTTCTCCCATATTGGCCAAAGCAATTCCGAACATGATCGAAAAAACTACTATTTGCAGTACTTCATTGGTCGCGAAAGCCTCAAAAATACTTTTAGGAATAATGTGCTTTACGAAATCTTCCATTGAAAAACCTTTACTGCTTTTTAAAAGCTCCTCGGCAGAGGCAGCATCCTGAATGGGAAGCTTGGTAACGTGTCCCGGTTCCAGCCAGTTAACCAGTACTAAACCGATAAAAAGAGACATCAATGAAGCGGAAATGAACCAAAGCATTGCCTTTGTTCCTACTCTACCGATCATTTTGATGTCGCTCATTTTGGCGATTCCTACCACCAATGTCGTGAAAACCAACGGAGCAATAATCATCTGAACCAAACGGATGAAAACAGTTCCCAGCAATTTTATATTTTTAGAAAATGGCTCTGCACTTTCCGGATACTGTGTATGCACAAACCCACCAATTCCTACACCGATAATAAGTGCGATAACGATGGCTATAAATAGTTTATTTTGTCCTTTCATATAGATAATTCAAGTTTCGCAAATATAATATTTTTACAATTGGTGCGAGATTTCATTTTAAGCTTGATTAATTTTATGTTAAATTAAAGACAAGCTAAAATTAATAATCTGATTCCTAAAATATTGCAATAATTTTAATTGATATTTATTTAATTTTTATTCTTTTGGTATAAATTTTATTATTACATTTACTTGTATTAACAACATTAATAAAATATACAACTATGAAAAAAACTATCGCAATGGCTGCATTGGCTGTAGCTGTGTCTTTCGGGGCGATTTCTTGTAAAAAGAAAGTTTCTGACGCCGATCTTCAAACTCAGGCAACAACTGTAGTGGTTTCTAACCCGAACGCTTCTGTGGAGGTGAAGGAAGGGGTGGCTCATCTAAGCGGAACTTTCGAAACTCAGGAAGCGAAAGATGCAATGATCAAGCAACTGAAAGCTATTAACGGTGTAAAAGACGTTATGGATATGGCAACTGTAGCTCCTGCTGCACCAGCTGCTGCACCGGTTACTACACAATCGGCTGTGGATCCTGCTGTTCAGCAAAAAGTACAGGACGCTGTTAAAGATATTCCGGGAGTAAAAGTTGAGGTTGTAAATGGAGAACTGACGCTTACAGGAACAGTGTCTTCTGCGAATGCAAGAAAAGTAAAAGAATCTGTTGATGCTTTGAAAGTTGGAAAAGTAAACTATAACTACACTGTAAAATAATTCGAAATGAGTACATTACAAGATAAATATTCAAGCGTTGTTTCTGCTGCTCAGTCTGCAGGAATCTCTAATCTTCAGGTTCAGGAGCAGGACGGAATTCTTTATGTTTCAGGAAGCGCTTCCAACATGGCTGCAAAAGATGCAGTTTGGAATGCTTTAGGAGCAATTGATTCTACATATTCTGCATCAGACATCAACATCGATGTACAGGTTTCAGGTCTTGCTGCAGGTGCTGCTCTTACAGTAGCTACGGACGAGTCTAACCTAAACATCAGACAAGAGCCTTCTACGGAAGCTGCTGTTGTTGGTAAGGCTGCGAAAGGATCTTCAGTTACTTTAATCGAGCAGACTTCCGACGATTGGTGGAAAGTAAAAACCGATGACGGACAGGAAGGTTACGCTTATTCAAGATATTTGAGAGCATAATTCTATTTAAACCACATTAATTAATCATAGACACCTCTTTTTTAAGGGGTGTTTTTTTATTTTTTAAACTATATAATTTTTTGTTGAAAATCGCAAAGGCGCAAAGCTATTTTACATTTTTTATTGTTTTTAAGACACAAAAAAATCAAAAATTTTTCAACAAATATTTTAAAATAGTTGCAGTCTTAAAATATCTTTTCAAGAGAAATTAAAGCTTTGCGCCTTTGCGATTTTCCAACTATTAAAAAAAATTTAAACTAAATCTTAACACAAATTAAAAAAATCACCAAAAACATTAACGCTATTTAACTACAGCAAATCCCCACTGGGAAAGGTTTTTTCATAATTTTGCGGTCTAATAACTATTAAAATAAATGAGGAAGCTATTATTTCTACTGCTTTTCGCAGTGAATTTCATTATTCTGAATGCTCAAAAATTAAACATAGACGGAAAAGTCTCCAACTTCGAAAAAAAACCGATTGAAAACGCAACTGTCTATCTCCTAAAACAAAAAGATTCGTCGATTGTAAATTACACTGCAACCAATAAGGAAGGAAAATTTTCCTTAAAGACTGATCCACTTACAGATCCTACCATCCTTAAAATTGATGCCGACAAATCAATTTCTTATTCTAAAAATCTTGAAAAAATTGACCAATCCTTTTCTTTAGGCGAAATTGAACTGGAGAAAAATTCAATTACAGATATTCAGGAAGTTACGATTACGGCTTCTCCGGTAAAAATTAAAAAAGATACGATTGAATTTAATGCTTCTGCCATAAAAGTGCGTCCCGACAGCAAAATCGAGGAACTTTTAAAGCAAATTCCAGGTGTGGAAATTAGCAATGAAGGAAAAATTACAGTCAACGGAAAAGAAGTTGACCAGATTATGATCAATGGAAAACCGTTCTTTGATAAAGACGGAAAAATTGCGCTGCAAAACCTTCCGGCTGATATTATTAAAAACATCCAGTTCACTACGACAAAAACTAAGGAGGAAGAGCTCAACGGGAAAAATTCAAAATCGAATAATGCGACCATTAATTTTAATATTGATGAAAAGAAAAACAAGGGATTAATCTCACGATTAACGCTTGGTTACGGTTCCGACAAAAGATATTAAGGTAGCGGACTTTTAAGCTATTTCAAGAAAGACACAAAGGTAAGTCTGCTTGCCTCGTCCAACAACATCAACTCACAGGGATTTTCCAACGATGAGGTTTTTGACAGCATGGGTCGTGGAAGAAATTCTTGGATTATGCAGGGAGGATCTGTCGTCACGAGCGGCGGAACAACTTATTATGTGCAAGGCGGAAACAACAATAAGGGCATCCAAAAGTCGACGACAATTGGCTTGAACTATAGTGATAAATTTGGAAAAGATGTGGATTTGGATAATGTAAGTTTAATTCATACCGACAACAATCTTGAAACCAGATCGAAGGTGTCCAGAACCACCCTGCTTCCCGATTATACATTGAAAACAGATTATGAAAGTAATGGTGAAAATGAATCCAAACAGTACAATTTCGATATCGCAGCAAGAGTAAAATTGGATTCTCTAACGAGTATTTACTTCTCTCCTTCTTTTTCGAGAAATGAAATTTCGAATTTCAACAATTTAAAATCATCAACTTTACGAGACAATACGCTTCTTAATGAAAGTAGCTCTTTCACCAAATCTGATACAGAAACGAATAATTTTAATCCAAATATTTATTTTTCTAAAAAATTCAAGAAAAAAGGAAGAGTAATGTATGCCAATATGAGTAGCACTATTTCTGAAACAAAAGAGAATAATTTAAACAAGTCTGAAAATATTTTTTATCAGGGATCAACAGGAAGTGACAACAGAAATCAGCTTGCCAAAAACCAAAAGCAAACCAACGGTTACAATTTTAAAACCGGTTATACAGAACCTATTACCGATTCCATCGATGTCAGTTTAAGTTTAAATTACAATGCAAAAACATTGAAGAACCTAAGAAACGTTAATGATTTCGATGAAAACACAGGACAATATACCGATTACAATACGGTTTTATCCAACAGAATGGATCAGAAAATCAACCAGTTTTCACCTGAATTATCTTTTTCTGTTAACAAGAAAAAAATTAATGCTTGGGGATCTTTTGGAGTAGATATTACAGATATGAATGTCAACTCGTTTTTCAATAATCAGCAATACAATTTACAAAAGAATTTTGCGCTTCCTACTTATAATCTAGGAATGAATTATGAATTTTCTCACAGCAAAAGATTGAGTTTATACCATTTCTCAGACTTCACCATTCCGACGGCAGAGCAGTTGACGCCTTATGAAGACTTGTCGAATCCATTGATTACTTATCAGGGAAATCCTGATTTGAAGAACACATGGAGCAACATGACATACTTATATTTCAATAATTCTAATATTGTGAAAAATATTAACTATTATTTGAATGTTGGTTTCACTTACAGAAACAACGATGTCATCAATTATTCTTTCTACGATGAAGACGGAAAACAGCATGTAACGTACTCTAATGTAAGCGGAAATAAAAATTTTAACCTAGGAGGTAGTTTTAGCAAAACTTTTAAATGGAAAGAAAATAAACTGACGATAAGTCCGAGATTTAATATGAACTATGCCCTAACAAAAGGATTTATTGAAGGACAAGAATTTGCCAGCAATGTTTTCAACATCAATCCAGGATTGAATTTAAATTATGAAATTAAAGATAAATTGACAATAAAACCTTCTTACTCTTTAAATTATAATTTCTCAAATTATGAAAATTCAAGTATTAATGAAGTGAAAACAAGTTACCAAACCTTGAAATTGGAACTTACCAATTACATTTTTAAAAGCAAACTGATTTTCGGAAACGACTTTGAATACAATACAAACACTAATATTGCGCCTGGCTTCAAAAGAGATTTTTACTTCTGGAATACAAGTTTAGGCTATTCTTTTTTCAATAAACAATTGACTGCAAAAGTGAAAGTTTACGATGTTTTAAACCAAAACCAAAGTGTGAGAAGAACCATCTCAAGTACGTATTTTGAGGATCGTGATGACCTTATTTTAAAGCGTTACGTTATGTTTTCTTTAACGATGAAACTGAACAAATTTGCAGGAAAGAAAATGCAGGCAAAATAAATTATAGATTAAAATAAAAGTTAAATAAAGACATCTCTTTCAGGGATGTTTTTTTTGTAATTTCGTGATTCAAAATATTTTTATGAAAAAAATTCTATGGCTGCTTGTGTTTTCATTCAGCTTTTTAATTTTAAATGGTCAAAACCTTACAGTCAACGGAAAAGTTTCAAATTTTGAAAGCAAACCCGTTGAAAGTGCAACCGTTTACATCATCAAACAAAAAGACTCTTCTATTGTAAAATCTACCAAGACTGACAGCGATGGAAATTTTTCATTAAAAATAAATGAACTCAACGAACCTTCCATCTTAAAAGTTGATGCTGCGAAATTAATTTCGTATTCTAAAAGTTTCGATAAAATAAATCAGTCATTACATTTAGATGAAATTAAACTTGATAAAGATAAAATTTCCGATATTGAAGAGGTTGTTATCACCGTTTCTCCCGTAAAAATTAAAAAAGATACAATTGAATTTAATGCCAATGCCATAAAAGTTCGCCCCGACAGCAATATCCAGGAATTACTGAAAAATATTGACGGCGTAGAAATCGACAGTGATGGAAAAATTATGGTTAACGGAAAAGAAGTCGATCAAATTATGATCAATGGAAAACCATTTTTTGATACTACAGGAAAAATTGCATTAGAAAATATTCCGGCTGATATTATTAAAAATATTCAAGTGACTTCCACGAAAACCAAAGAGGAAGAATTAACAGGCAAGACACCAAAATCGGAAAAATCTACTATCAATTTTAATATCGACGAAAAGAAAAACCAAGGATTTATTTCCAGACTTACAGGAGGATATGGAACAGATAAAAGATATGAATCTAGTGGGTTTTTAAGCTATTTTAAAAATAAAACGAAAATTAGTTTACTCGGTTCATCAAACAACATCAATACCAAGGGTTTCACTAATGATGAAGCGCAAAATTTAGGAGGAAATACAGGCGGAAGAGGAGGAAATAATATGAAAGGTATCCAGAAATCGACGATGATAGGGGTAAATTACAGCGATCAGATAAGTCCGGATGTTGATCTCGAATCTCTTGGAGCGACCCGCACGGAAACCAATCTGGAAACGGCTTCAAAAGTTTCAAGAACAACTTTTCTGCCGGATTCTACGTTGAAAACAGATTCCGAAAATCATGCTGATAATAATACGGAGCAGTATAATTTTAACTCATCCGTAAAAATAAGACCCGATTCTTTAAGCACTATTTACTTTTCACCGAAACTTTCTCTTTCTAAGACAACAAACTACAGAACCTCAAAATCTCTCACTTACAAAGACGATGCGCTTGCCAATGAAAGTGAATCTGCAATTAATTCAACTTCTCAAAATAATTATTTTAGTCCAAATCTTTATTATTCTAAAAAATTTAAAAAGAAAGGGCGTTCGTTTTATGCAAGCCTAAACACCTCAATATCAGAATCAAAAAGTGATAACCTCACCAAATCCAAAACAATTTTATACAGGATTCCGACGGATTCCGTAGACGTTCGAGATCAGTTGTCAAAAAGTAAAAACCAAAGTAATAATTACTCTTTTAATGCAAAATATTCCGAACCGATAACCGATTCTCTTAATGTGACTTTTGGGTTAAATTATAATTCAAAAAACCTTTCAAACATCAGAAATGTAAATGATTTCGACGAAAGTACAGGACAATATTCTAAATACAATGTGCTTTTGTCCAACAGTTCGGATCAAAAAAACAATCAATTTTCGCCGGAAATTAATATTGAACTGAATAAGAAAAAATACAGCGTTTGGGCTTCTACCACTGTAAATATTTCGGATTTAAAATACAATGCGGTCTTCAACGGAGAACATTATGATCTTCAACGAAATTTCACCTTACCCGATTACAATGCGGGTTTTCAATATAAAATTTCAGAAACTTCAAAATTAAGTATTTATAATTCAGCAAGTTTCACTGTTCCGACACCGGAAAACGTAATTCCTTACAGAGATGAATCCAATCCTTTGATTACCTACGAGGGAAATCCGGATCTTAAAAATTCATGGAGTAACAGAACAAGTGTTTATTTTAATAATTTTAATACAAAAACGAGTTTCAATTATAATATTAATCTAAGTTTTACCTACAACAATAATGACATTACGAATTTCTCATTTTATGACGAATCGGGTAAACAGTTCGTAACTTACAGAAATATAAGCGGAAACAAAACTGTAACTTTGGGAGGAAGTCTTGGGAAAACGTATAAATGGAGTGATAATAAATTAACAATCAGACCAAAAGCGAATTTAAACTATAGATACACAAAAGGATTTGTAGACGGACAGCAATTTATAGGAAATTCGTATACTTTTACTCCCGGGATTAGTTTTATTTATGATAAAAAGGATAAAATTAATGTAAAGCCTTCTTATAATGTAAATTATTCATTCTCCAATTATGAAAATTATAGAGTAAGCAGCATTAAAAATATTTATCAGACTTTTAGACTTGAACTCACAAATTATTTCCTGAAAACCAATCTTCTTTTCGAAAACGATTTTGAGTACAACACAAGTTCAAATATCAGTCCTGGGTTCAAAAGAGATTTTTATTTTTGGAACACAAGCATTGGTTATACATTTTATAAAAAACAATTAACTGCAAGAGTAAGAGTATATGATGTTTTAAACCAAAACCAAAGTGTGAGAAGAACAATTTCCGCTTCTTATGTAGAAGACCGTGAAGATCTGATTTTGAAACGTTACCTGATGTTTTCTTTAACGTTTAAATTGAATAAGTTTGGTGGACGAAAAATGTAAATTTGAAACACGAATAGCACTATTTTTTTTCACAAATAAAACTAATATTTTTTTTATAAAAATAAACATAAAGTTTGTCATTCGGTAGGAATCTAAGCTTATTATTAGAGATTAAATTAAAAAGATACTTTGCTGAGATTTCTATGGAACAACAAACTTTGTGGATAAAAAATTTCATAAATGAAACTTTTAAAATTTAATCTCAAAACATACTTTTAATTAAAATCATTTTTATGATTAAATTAGCGGCAAATTTTATGTAATGAAGCTTCATTTTTCAGTCCTGTTTATTTTCCTGTTTGTTTTTGGGAATTCACAGAATAAACAACAACAGCCCGACACATTTGTAAAAGATAATTTTATTAAAAAGGAAATGTATATTACGATGCGTGATGGTGTGAAACTTTTCACGGCGGTTTACATTCCGAAAGATATTTCGAACAAAAACAAGTATCCGTTTTTGATGCAGAGAACTTGCTACAGCATCGCTCCTTACGGTGAAAATGAATACAGAACCAAACTTGGACCCAACCAATATTTAATGAAAGACAAATATATTTTTGTGTTTCAGGACGTTCGTGGGAGATACATGAGTGAAGGAACTTTCACTAATATGACACCACAGGTTGACCATAAAACCAAGAAAGATGTTGACGAAAGTACCGATACTTACGATACGATTGATTGGTTGGTTAAAAACATTAAAGATAATAATGGAAAAGTCGGTCAATATGGAACTTCTTATCCAGGATTTTATACTGCTGTAGGCGTTTTGGCGCAGCATCCGGCTTTGGTAGCGTCTTCTCCGCAAGCTCCAATTTCAGACTTTTGGAATGACGATTTTCTTCATAACGGAAGATTTATGATGGGATATTTCAGAACTTTTCCGGTTTTCGGAGTTCAGAAAACGAAGCCAGAAAATAAAGCTTGGTACACAGATTCTATGATTAAAACCACTTCTGAGGACGGTTTGAAATTTTACAGAGATATGGGAACGCTGAAAGACGGTTATGAAAAATATTATAAGGATAACTTCTTTATGACGGAAATTATGAACCACACCAATTACGATGAATTCTGGCAAAAAAGAAGTCTTTTGCCTCATCTTAAAAACGTAAATCATGCAGTAATGACTGTCGGTGGCTGGTTTGATGCAGAAGATCTTTCAGGGCCGTTAAACATTTATAAAGCCATTGAAAAAACAAGTCCGAAAGCTAAAAATACAATCGTGATGGGACCATTCTCACACGGTGGATGGGGACGCGAAGAAGGAAAGCATTTCCACAATCAGATCTATTTCGGAGATAGCATCGCGACCTATTATCAGAAAAATATTGAAACGAAATTTTTTAACCATTATTTAAAAGGTGATACAAAAAAAGATGCTGGTTTACCAGAAGCTTTGATGTATGACACCGGAGCAAAACAATGGAGAGAATTTGCAACCTATCCTCCTAAAGAAGGGCAGAAAGTGAATTTCTATTTAGCAAACGGAACATTGAAAAATACAGCAGGACAAGGCTCTTCTGAATATTACAGTGATCCGAATAATCCTGTCTTAAGTTCTGATAATCTGAAAGATTTCAATGGATTTACTCCAAGAAACTATATGTCGGAAGATCAAAGATTTGCAGAAGGAAGACCTGATGTTTTGACATTTACAACTGATGTTTTAACGGATGATATGACTTTTGCAGGGGAAATTATGGCTAAATTAAATATCGCATCAACTTCTACGGATGCTGATTTTGCGGTGAAATTAATTGACGTTTATCCCGAAGATTTCAAACCGGTTGAGAAGAAAGACGGTGTAGTTTACGGAAATTATCATCAAATGGTAAGAAGTGAAATTATGCCTGCAAGATTTAGAAATTCAAGAGAAAAAGCGGAAGCGTTGGTTCCTAATCAGAAAACGGCTGTGAATTTCAGATTGCAGGATGTTGTTCATACTTTTAAAAAGGGACATAAAATCCAGATACAGATTTCTTCGACCTGGTTCCCGTTGTTTGCGATTAATCCACAAAAATTCATGGACAATCCGAATTTTGCAACGAAGGAAGATTATACAAAGGCGTTTATCAAGATATTTGAAGATAGCACGATTGAAGTTGAAGTTTTGAAATAATTTAAAAGCTGTTCGGTTTGAACAGCTTTTTTGTTTTTTGTGTCTCGCAGATTAAATATACACTTTGTCATTCCGTAGGAATCTAAGCAAAGTATTTTTTAAAATTTAATCTCTAATAATAAACCTAGATTCCTACGGAATGACAAACTAGACGTTAAAATTTCATGTGAAGAATCATTCATCAATCGTTCTGAAAGTCAAATTCACTCTTGGAGTTTTCACCTTTGTCGTGGGCGGAAGTCGATGCAGCCAATGATCCTGTGTTGTTCCTTTCATCACCAATAAACTTCCGTTCTCCAAGAATATCTCTACTTTTTCTTTCGTGGTTTTATGTTTAAATAAAAACTTTCTTTCTGCTCCGAAAGTTAATGATGCGATTGCTCCATGTTTTTTCAGATCTTTTTCGGCATCGCTGTGATAGGCCATTCCTTCGTTTCCATCGTGGTATAAATTCAACAGACAAGAGTTGTAAGTTTCTCCGGTGACTTCTTCGCATTTTTGTTTTAATTCCAATAATTCGGGGGTCCAGAATTTTGCATATTTTGTTCGTTTTGAATAGGTGTATTCAAATGGTTTTTCTCCAAACCATGCGACTTTTCTTTTGGTTAAAATTAATTTTCCGAAAATAACCGCTTCATCATTCTCCCATGGAATCTGATTGAATAAATAATCATAATAAAAATCGGATTTTTCTTTAGAGAAAACTTTTCCGTAGTAATGAACAGTTCCGTCGTTTGGGAGGATATTTAAAGGGTAATCGGATATGTCTTCGAATAGGTTAAGCATGTAAATTTTGTGTTTAGGTAATATTCATCATTTTGTCATTCCGTAGGAATCTAAGCAAAGTATGTTTAATTTTTAACCTCTAATAAATTAGCCTAGATTCCTACGGAATGACAAACTGTATGTTAAATTTTTAGTATTAAAATAGTTGCAAGTGAAAAATAGCGCAATTTTTGCTTAAGTTAAAGAATATATTTTAGAACTCTCCCAACCCACAATCAATTGTTTCCTTTCACTACCCCATCGATAACCGCCAAGATTTCCGGAAGATTGAATCACACGGTGGCAAGGAATCAAAAAAGCCACAGGATTGCTTCCTATCGCAGTTCCGACGGCTCTTGACGCATTTGGATTTCCTATTTTTTCGGCTAAATTTCCGTACGTTGATAATTTCCCCATTGGAATCTTTAAAAGACTTTCCCAGACTTTTAATTGAAAATCACTTCCTTTTAAATGGAGTTTTATGGTGTTGAGTTTCGTCCAGTCTTTATTAAAAATGGACAAAGCATTTTTCTGAAAATCATCCTGTTTTTCAAAAAAAGAAGCATTAGGAAATTTAATAATTAAATCTCCCAATGCTTTATTTTTATCGGTTTCAAAAGCCATATAACAGATTCCTTTTTCTGTGGAAGCTGCAATTACATTTCCAAAAGGTGTTTCAGAGAAACTGTAATTGATGTTGAGGTTTTTTCCGCCGTTTTTATATTCTGCCGGAGACATACCTTCGATTTTCACAAACAAATCGTGCAATCTGCTTGTGCTTGAAAATCCTGTCTCGTAAGCGGTATCAAATAAACTCGCTTTTTCTTCCTTCAGTAAACTTTTAGCATGTTCAAGACTAATGAACTGTAAAAATTTTTTCGGACTCGTTCCCGCCCAATCAGAAAACATCTTCTGAAAATGAGCCTGACTTAAATGAATTTTCTCCGCCACTTCCTCCAAGCTTGGCTGAAGCTTAAAATTGCTCTGGATATATTCTATCGCTTTTGCAATTCTTTCGTAATCGATCTGATTTTGTGTGGACATAACATTGAATTTACCTCACAAATTTCCAAAGAATTTATGGCAGAAAAAATCCGATTCTTGCGGAATTTAGTTGTTGTTATAAATATGATAGTAAGCAAGCATTTTGTAATATAACTTCGCTGCAAGGAATGCACTTGGCTTTGCCATCGGAGAATCCATTAATTCTACAATATCAAATGCTACAACATTACATTTTTCGAATACTTTTCTTAATAATTCCAACGTTGGATACCATTGTAAACCGCCTGGCTCCGGAGTTCCTGTTGACGGTGCGATTGACGGATCGAAAGCATCTAAATCAATGGTGATATAAACATTTCCTGAAACTTTTTCCAACACATCATTTACCCAGTTTTCGTTATTGGCAATTTCGTGAGCGAAAAATACCCTTCCTTCCGGCAAATATTCTGCCTCTTCGATATCCATAGAACGAATTCCCACCTGCACCAAATTGTGCTTCTGATTGGCTTCAAAAACCGCACAAGCATGATTAGAAGTAGAACCGTGGAATTCCGGACGAAGATCTGTATGGGCATCCAACTGAAGAACAGTTAAGTTCTCGAATTTCTCACCTACCGCACGAATCGAACCGATAGAAACTGAGTGCTCTCCACCGAAAAGCGTGAATAATTTTCCATCATTGTTCAAAAGCTCTTTTGTTTTTTGGTAAACCGCTTCTGTCATAGCTTCCGGTGTAGAATTTTCAGAAACTTCTCCGGCTAAATAAACTCCTTCTAAGTAAGGTTCAGTTTGGGTCTCAATGTCGTAAAGCTCCATGTTTTCAGAAGCGTTTAAGAACAATTCAGGGCCTTTATCTGCTCCTTTTCCCCAAGTTGAAGTTCCGTCGTAAGGAACGGTCACCAACATTACTTTCGAGTTCTCTAATGATGCATTCTCTTCAGGAATTCCTGCGTATGTTTTCATGTCTTTATTTAAAAATTAAATGATTTTGGCAAAGATACAAAATACTCTTCGAGTTATAAATTATGAGCGATGAGTTATGAATTTTTAACCTTCATTCTAATTTTTTAATTTTTAAATCCTTGAATCTTTAAATTTTAAAAGTTATTTTTGTTCAAAACAAAATTTTATGTCGTTAAAAGCTGTGCTATTCGATATGGATGGCGTAATTGTGGATACAGAACCATTGCACAGAAAAGCCTATTTTAAAACATTTAAAGATTTGGGAATTGAAGTTTCCGAAGATTTATATACATCCTTTACAGGAGCTTCTACGAAAAGAGTTGCAGAGACTTTGATTAATACTTTTAATCTAACTCAGACTTACGAAGAAATAGCAAAAATCAAAAGAGATTATTTTAAGGATTATTTTTACAATGATGAAGAATTTGATTTAATTACAGGAGTAAAAGATTTGATTCAGCATTATTTTGAAAACGGAATTAAATTAATTTTAGCTTCCTCTGCGACGATGACCACAATCGACATGGTTTTCGAAAAATTTGAGCTCGAAAAATATTTTAGCGGAAAAATAAGTGGCGCGGATTTAAAAGAATCAAAACCTCATCCTGAAGTTTTTCAATTGGCGGCAAAACTTGCAAAAGAGCCTGTTGAGAACTGCATGGTCATTGAAGATTCCACGAATGGAATTTTGGCGGCACACCGAGCGAATATTTTTTGTGCAGCCTATAGAAGTCCGCATTCTAAAAATCAGGATTATACGCTGGCTGATACAGTGGTTTCTGATTATGAAGAATTACAATTAGATAAAATCTCAAAATATTTTTAAATAAAAAAAGCTCTCAGATTTTGAGAGCTTAAATTTTTATAACTTTTTGGCTAAAGCCAATTTGATTTCGATTTTAGTTAAACGGGCTAAAGCCCGTTCCTATTGAATTATTTATAACCCAAAAGCTTCAATACATCTTCCGGTTCCTGCTTTTCGCGGAAAATCTCGTATTGCAGTTCACCGTTTTCATCTTTTTGAATCAAAACGTGTCTTGGCTGAGGCATCAAACAGTGATGAACACCGCCGTAACCGCCAATCGTTTCCTGATAAGCTCCCGTGTGAAAGAAACCAATGTACAAAGGTTTTGTATCGCTGAAAACAGGTAAGTAAATGGCGTTGGTATGTTGTTCAGAATTATAATAATCATCTGAATCACAAGTTAATCCACCTAAGAAAACTCTTTCATAAGTATCATCCCAACGGTTTAACGGAAGCATGATAAAGTGTCTTGAAATCGCCCAAGTATCCGGAAGAGTAGTCATGAAAGACGAATCGATCATATTCCATTTTTCTCTGTCGTTCTGACGTTTTTGAGAAATAATTTTGTAAATATTTGCTCCACTTTCTCCAACCGTGAAACTTCCGAATTCTGTATAAATATTTGGTTCTTCAACCCCTTCTTCTTCACAGAATTTCTTGATTTGAGAAACAATTTCTTCAACCATATATTGATAATCGTAATCAAACTGTAAAGATGTTTTGATTGGGAAACCACCACCGATATTCAGTGAATTTACTTCCGGAGCAATTTTCTTCAAACGCGCATAAACACGAAGACATTTATACAATTCGTTCCAGTAGTAAGCAGTGTCTTTGATCCCTGTATTGATGAAAAAGTGAAGCATTTTCAACCTTGCATTCGGATGCTCAGCGATTTTCTGGCTGTAATAAGGAATGATATCTTTGTATCCAATTCCTAATCTTGAGGTATAAAATTCGAACTTCGGTTCTTCTTCAGATGCAATTCTGATTCCGATGTCAAATGTTGTGTCGATGCTTTCTGTCAGTTTATCCAGCTCACGGTAATTATCCAGAATTGGCGTAATATTTTCAAAACCGCTGTTGATCATATCCGAGATTTTCGCCAAATAATCATCCGTTTTGAAACCGTTGCAGATTACTTCGATGTCTTTCGTTACTTTCCCTTCTTTGTAAAGAGATTTCACAATATCCATATCATACGCAGAAGAAGTTTCTATAGAAATGTCGTTTTTCAAAGCTTCTTCCAATACAAATTTGAAATGACTTGATTTTGTACAGTAGCAGTACCTATAATTCTTCTTATATTCGGTTTTCTCAAAAGCTTCCTTAAACCAACTCTTGGCCTTTTGGATATTTTGAGAAATTCTCGGCAGGTAGCTAATTTTTAGCGGAGTGCCAAACTGTTCAACAACATCCATCAGAGGAATATCGTGAAACGACAAATTGTTCTCAGATACATTGAACTCCTCAGTAGGGAAATACAACGTCTGATCAATAAGTTCCGAGTATTTTATTTTCATTTCTAAAAAGGTGAATTAAGAAATGCAAAATTGCTAAAAAAGTTTGGTTTTTTAACGTTAAAATTTTTATAATTTTTAAGGTGTTTTTCAGTAAAAATTTCGCCTAATTTATTAATATGTAAACTTCTGAACATATTCTTCCCGTTTATTTTCAGAGATTCCTAAAACCTGTTGAATATAAACATCAATCGAACCATATTTCTTATTGATTTCATTAAAAGAAGCATCCAGATAATCTGTTTCTACCCAACTCAATTTTTCTAAAACATTGATATCCATTTTTGGATAAAGGAAATGTAAATTATTTGCCAGATTAAGACGTTTATTAACTAATTTTTTTCTGTAATTATTAGATAAAAGATATTCGTTGTAAATGTTTTGTTTATCAAATTTTAAAATACTTAAAATCAAAGCAGTAGTAATTCCTGTGCGATCTTTTCCGGCAGTACAGTGATATAAAACCGGTTGATCTGATTCTAAAATTTCGGTGATAATTTTTTTGATAACCTCAGGATTTTCTGTAACGTAATCTTTGTAGAAATCAAGCATCCTTTTATCTGCATCCGAACCGTTGACTTTTCCTTTTAATACCAATTTTTTAGCCTGATCTAATTGATCCCCTTCATCTTCAAAAGCAGAATAATTTTTATATAAAATTCCGTTCGGAAGATTGTCCGGTTTTTGAGCAATTTCTTTTGAATTTCTAAGGTCGATAATTTCTTTGATTCCTAGATTCTCAAGATCATTAAACGACTTGTTATTTAACTTATGAAGATGTCCACTTCTGTAAAATTTCCCTGATTTTAAAGTTCTTCCGTCAATATTTTTAATGTCTCCAATCGTTCGAAAATTATAAACTTTTTTAATCTGAATATCCTTTTCTGTAATTTTTTTTCCGTATTCGGGTATGGCGAAATTCTGCGTTTTACAGGAGAAAATGCAGAATATTGAAATAATTAGAAATGATATTTTAATTGAATTTTTCATTTTATTTTCCCACGGATTTCACGGATTTACACAGATGTTTGTGTAATACTTTTAAATTTTGCCTAAAGCCAATTGATTTGTTTTATTTTGAAAACGTACTAAAGCCCGTTCCTATTGATGTTACAAATGTTTTGTTATGATTTTTTAAATTTAATTATGAAAATAAAATTGTGTTATTTGTGAAAATATTAGTGAAATTAGTGTTTAAATTAAAGATAATTTCTTCCAATAAAAATCAATAAATCACCTTTTTCATATTCAATGGAAACCTCATCATCTATCGCAAAGTTTCTTGTTCCAATTCTTGAAGTGATGCTTAGACTTCCTTTTGTTAAAGGCCAATTAAGTCCATTTGTTGTAATATTTTCAACTGCTGGAAAAGGATATAATGAAATCATTTTATCTTTTACACCTTTTAAACTGAAATTTTTCGGAACGAAATAATATTCAGAAAATTCGTCATAAAATTTTATGTTTAATTGATCTTTACATCCAAAAGCGACCGTAAGATTTCCTAAAAAATGATCCTGCTCTCCTCCACTTCCTCCGAAAACATCAACTTTTGAAAAGCCTTTTTCCAAGATAATTTCCAAGGCTTTATGAAAATCTGTTTTATCCTGATCGGGTGTATAAATGAATTTTTCATCATATATATTTTCATCTTTCCCCGAATGTGAATCGAAATCACCGGAAATAAAATCTAATTTATCCAATGGGAAATTCATATTCTTAAGATAATGAAAAGCACCGTCTGTACAGGCAATTAAGCCATATTCATCGGGAATTGGAAAAGATTTTGGCGCGTCTCCGTTGATGAAAAGTAATGCTTTATCTTTCATTCGGATTCCAATATTCTTCCGGTTCGTTGTTTATTTTCGAAATGTATCTTGCTAATACAAAAAGATAATCTGAAAGTCTGTTTAAATATTTAATCAGTTCAGGACGAACTTCTTCCGATTCGTTTAAGAAAACCAAAGAACGCTCTGCTCTTCTGCAGATTGTTCTTGCTGCATGTAAAAATGTCGCTGGTTTGCCGCCTCCGGGAAGGATGAAGTATTGTAACGGTTCTACTTTTTCATCAAAAGCGTCCATCCAATTTTCTAATTCTTCGATTTCGACATCGGAAATTACCAGTGGTAAACGCGATTTTCCGTTTGCCAACATCAATTTATCAACCGGAGTTGCAGCTTCTGAACCGACCGTAAATAAATCGAACTGGATTTTTTTTAATTGTCTTAAAACCTCTTCATCTTCGATATGGCTTTTTGCAATTCCGATGAATGAATTCAGTTCGTCTATATTTCCGTAGCTGTCGACTCTTGCGCTCGCTTTTGAAACTCTTGTTCCCCCGTACAATGCAGTCTGACCTTTATCTCCTGTTTTTGTATAAATTTTCATAGGACTAATTTAGTTTTTTAAAATAAGGCAGACAATAGTTGGTAGTTTTTGGTCGATTTTTGTTTTGTTAAAATAAAAATGATCGATCAAAAAGATCGACCATTCTCAAATTATTTATTTACCTAACATTGCTTAAGTATAAGCATTAACGGAGAAATCTGTAATATTATTTTAAGAAGAAAAAAATATTTTTTATTTCTAAAAATCCTACTGACAAACTGTTGTCATAGCTCGGTTTTATCTTTGTATCAACAATAACAAACAATATTAAAATTATGACAACTACAGCAACCATCACAAAACAATTTATGACATCTGAACAATTATTAGAACATTGGCAAGGTCACAGAAATCTGACAAGAAGAGTAATTGAAGCATTTCCGGAAAAGGATTTGTTCGAATTTTCAATCGGTGGAATGAGGCCGTTTGCAAAATTGGCAATTGAATTAATCAGTATAGGAGGGCCAGCTTTGAAAGGGATCGTGAACAAAAACATGGAAGCCTACAACGAAGAAGGTTTCAACCCAAAAACAAAAGAGGATTTATTGACAAAATGGGACGAAGAAACGGAAACAATCAATACTTATTTTGCTCAGATTTCGGAAGAACGTTTTCAGGAAACTTTCAATTTATTCGGTCAATATGAATTCCCGGTGTATCAGAATATTTTGTATTTCGTTGATAATGAAATTCATCACCGTGGACAAGGATATGTTTATTTAAGAGCTTTGGGAATCGAGCCACCTTTTTTTTGGGAGAGATTTTAGGTTCCCTGATGCCTTTGTGGAGACTAAAATCTTTGATACAGTTTAATTTGAAAAATTAATCTTAAAATTACCGGCGGAAATGCTTTCTATAGATTAAATTTTGACGAACAATTTAAGACTGCAGATTCGCCTTTTTCATTAAGCCATCTTCAAATTCAATTAAATATTGCTCATAACCTCAACAGAAATGTTGGGGTTTTTATCGATGTTTACTTGCAATTTCATTTAATAAATCATTTAACTGTTTTTTAAGGCTTACGGGCTCCAGAATCGTTGCAAAATCTGCAAAAGTGATTAGCCAGCGTGGAAATCCGTCTTTGATGGATTCCGTCTCAAACGTTAATTCTACCATTCCATTTTCTGCCTCGACTTCTTGGGTCAAGCCATAATACTTCTTTGAATTCACCAAAAATCCCATGATTTTCTTCTCTACTAAAAGCTTCACAGTGGTTTTGTTTCCGTTACCACTTTTTCTGTAATCGTTGATTTGTCCGTACTCTCCTAAAAACGGATTTTGAGTTTTTGTAATCTTTAAAATCCTGTCGATACGGAACTGTCTAAAATCATTTCTCAATGTACAGAACGCCATGATATACCAATAATTAAATTCAAAGAAAACACCGACTGCTTCTATGGTCCTTGTGGAAATTTTATCATCAACGGTTTTATATTCCATGATCAACTGACGTTTTTCTCCAATACTTTCGAGAATCGTAGGAAGAACGTCTTTTATGGTATCTTCGGTTGCCGCGTGATACTGAAAAATATCAATCTGTTTTTCGATATTTTGGATTAAATTTCTGTCGGAATATTTAAGCACAGAACGTACTTTTTCCATCGCTGTTTGGTAATGACTTCCCAAACTTTGATGAGAAAATTTCTGCATTAATTTTTCAGCGGTAATAAAACTCAGCACTTCTTCTTTCGTAAACATCACGGGTGGAAGTTTATATCCTTCCATCAAAGAATAGCCGCTTCCCGCTTCTCCAACAATTGGAATCCCTGCATTTTCCAATGTTTTTACATCACGATAAATCGTACGAATACTTACATCAAATTTCTGAGCCAAATCCTGCGCTCTTACTATCGGTTTTGACTGTAATTGAGTAAGAATTGCGGTTACTCGATCGAGTTTTTTTAGATAATGGTCATTCATTTATTGTTGATAGTTGGCTGTTGATGGTTCATTGATGATTATTTACAAATTATAATTTAACAGGATTACATCCTGCCCTGAGTTAAGTCGCCACTTTGTGGCTCCCTTTGGTACATTGTTAGATTGATAAATTACTACATTTTATTAATTTTCTTTAAAAGTATTCACCAATTTATCTAAATTTAAACTTCTTGCAGAAGCATCAAAAATTTCTCTATATGTTCCATTGATTTGTACCAATTCATCATGAGTTCCGCTTTCCACTACTCTACCTTTTTTCATTACATAAATTTTATCCGAATCTAAAATCTGCGACAGAGAATGCGAAATAATAATCACTGTTCTGCCTTCTTTTATCGCATCCAAAGAATTTTTAATCTGTTCTGTGGCAATTGCATCGAGACTTGCAGTGGGCTCGTCAAGGAAAATAATCGGTGGATTTTTTAAGAATAATCTAGCAATTGCAATTCTCTGTTGCTGACCTCCCGAAAGTTGAGTTGCGTCGTGATTATACCCCTCCGGAAGATCCAAGATTTGCTCGTGAAGATAGGCTTTTTTCGCCGCTTCTTCAATTTCTTCAAAAGTTGCGTTCATATTTCCGTAGCGAATATTGTCTTCGATACTTCCTTGGAAAATGTGATTTTTTTGTAGTACTAAACCTAAATCGTCACGGAGAAAAGTGTTGTCATAATCATTTAAATCAACATTATCCAATAAAATATCTCCTGAATTTGGCAGGTAAAATTTACACAAAAGATTAATAACTGTTGATTTTCCGGCACCACTCAAACCAACAAGAGCGGTTGTTTTTCCATTTTCGATTTTCATAGAAACGTCGTGCAGAGCCTGAGTTCCGTTTGGATAAGAAAAGTTGACATTTTTTAATTCAAAATTTCCTTTAATTTCTTTTTCTACGAAATTTCCGTTCGGTTCTTTTTCGTCATCAGCATTTAAAATATCAAAATATCCTTCCGCATAAATCATCGCGTCATTCATATCATCATAAATTCTGTGAAGCTGGCGAATCGGAGCCGAAACATTATTAAAAAGCATGATGTGTAGCATGATTGCACCGATTGTCATTTGCTGATCCAACACAAGATAAACCGTTAAAAGGATAATTAAAACCACTCCAAACTGTTCGATAAAAGTCTTTAAGCCATCATAAATAAAATTCGTTTTTCGGGTGAACATCTGGCTTTCCATCAACTGCATCTGCAAATCGTATTGCTTTTTTCCTTCAAATTTTTCGCGAACAAAACTTTTAATCACCATGATGGAATTGATTAAATTTAAAAGCCCGGAAGTTTTTTGTTCACGCTGATTTCTCAAAGTTCGTCTGACACCACCTAATTTTTTCGCCTGTAATGAACTGATGTAAAAGTAAATCGGAACAATAATCGTGGAAACAATTCCAACATAAACATTTTGCAGATACATGATAATCAAAGCAATAATTGCGTTTGAAAATAGCGGTAACATATCGATAAAGAAGTTTTGAACCAATCTTGTTAAACTTTCAATTCCTCGATCGATTCTGATTTGTAATTTTCCCGATTCGTGGTTTTCATCATTAAAATAAGCAACTCTATACGTTAAAATCTTATCAATTGCCGATTGTGCTAAAACTGAACTTACATTAATTCTAATTTTTTCGCCATAAAATTTCTGTCCAAAATTGATGAAAATATTTAATAATTCTTTACCCAATAAAATCACGGAAATCAACACCAAAACATGAATTCCCTCTGACATCGGATGCGGAAGGTGAGTTAATTTTGTCACCTCATCTACCGTATATTTCAACACAAGCGGATTCACCTGAGCGGCAAGCGCGCCTAAAAACGTCAGAAATAACGTTCCATAAATCATTAATCGATAAGGTCTAATGAAAGGAACCAGCTGTTTATAAATTCCAAATAAAGTGACTGTTCTGTTAAAAGGTTTTGCCATAGGAATTATTTTAACTAAAAAACGTACCGTTTTACAGAGAAAAGGTACGAATTATATTATTCTTTTAGTTTTAAATTATATTCTTAAAAAAATTATTGATCTTGTTTCCATTTATCAACAATTTCAAAAATCTCTTCTCCAAGTTTTAATCCTTTATCACCAGTAAAAGTATTCCATTCAGCATTGGGTTTAAACCAATTCCATATTTGCGTAAAATTGGCAACATTATCACCTTCCGCTTCATAAAATTCATCGATAAAGTTTTCTTTAAAAACGAGAAATTTTCCGTCAGAATTAGATAAAGTTATTTCATTTAGAAGATTTTCTGCCAAGTATAATTTAGCAAACAATTCTTTAATTTGATATTCTTCAAAATAATGTTGTTTAGAATAAAATTTACCCTTCAAAAGCTTCTGTTGTTAAGTAATGTAATTCCGGTTTACTTGCTGCCTCAGATTCTTTTTTTGCTTGTTCTAAAGAGTAAAGAGAATTGATTTCTTTTTTCTGTAAAACAAAAGAATTATTAGCATTTTTATCCACAACCTCATTAAGAATATGTCTGATTTCTACATTGCTTCCCAATGCAGCAAAACTAATATCTTCAAAACCATGTATCAATCTCAAGTCATCAAACTGAGCAAAATTCTCATCTACAAAACTCTGAAACTGTGCTCTGGAGTCAAAGTTTCCAGCCCAAATATTATATGCGTAACTTTTCTTTTTTGGCTTGTCGAAAATACTTTGATAAACGAAATTTTCTCCTAAATATGCTTCTCTTACCTGCGGATCATTTGCCAATTCTTCAGGAAGACCTTCTTTCAAAATTCTACCTTCAAACATAATGTATGTTTTATTGGTAATTGCCAAAGTCTGCTGTACGTTGTGATCGGTAATTAAAATCCCGATGTTTTTATCGGTAAGACTTCTTACAATTTTCTGAATATCTTCTACTGCAATCGGGTCTACTCCGGCAAATGGCTCATCCAGAAGGATAAAACTTGGATCTGTCGCCAAACATCTTGCAATCTCCGTTCTACGTCTCTCCCCTCCAGATAAAAGATCACCACGGTTTTTACGAACGTGTTGAAGTGAAAATTCTTCTACCAATTCGTCACATTTCATCTGCTGCTCGCGTTTTGAAAGTTTTGTTAACTGTAAAACTCCCATAATGTTTTCTTCCACCGAAAGTTTACGGAAAACAGACGCTTCCTGAGCCAGATAACCGATACCTTTTTGTGCTCTTCGGTACATCGCATCGGTCGTGATTTCCTGTTTATCCAGGAAAATTTTTCCTGAAGTAGGCTTAACCAAACCAACAATCATATAAAACGAAGTGGTTTTTCCTGCTCCGTTCGGACCAAGCAAACCAACAATTTCTCCCTGCTGAACCTGTACAGAAACGCCTTTTACAACTTTTTTAGGACCGTATTCTTTGATTAAGTTTTCTCCTCGTAAAATCATAAGGGCAAAGATAAAGTTTTTTTGAATTCAATTTTTAGATTGAAGGTTGTGTATAAAAGTTTTATGAAATTTTAATATCACAACTTTACATTCTTTAAGCCCCCTGAACTTATAGAGAACACCAGCATCACTTGATACATGTTTTTTTGTATGCTTATTATTTAATTAATATGTAACATTTTAGAATTAAAAAACACTTATTAAATACAATCAAAAAACATCAAAAAAATTATTAAAATGGAAAATTACGGTTATACAAAAACGGACAATTATCAAAATCAGCAGAACAATGTGCCTTATCGTTCGGAAAAGAAAATTCCTGCTGCCTTGCTTGGAATCCTTGTAGGCTGGCTGGCTTTAAATAAATTTTATCTTGGATATACAAAAGAAGGAATCATTCAATTGGTGCTCAATATTATCACATTCGGAGCAGCTTCCATCATTCCTTTTATTGAAGGTATTTTATATTTGTTTATGAGTGATAAACAATTTGATGACACGTATGTCTATGGCAAAAAAGGCTGGTTATAAAATTTAATGTAAATTTTAGCAGTTTTGTTTTATTTCCATAATTTTATAAAAAATCAATCATAAAATTAATATGGCCAATAATCAACAACTCACAGAACTTTTAGCTCTAGATCTTGGAGTAAATATTGTAAACAGAAGACCTTATGCAAAGGAAGTTTTCAAATGGCAGGATATGGATCTTCTTCCTCATTCTTCTGTGGATACTTTGCTTTGTGAAATTTTCGAATGGAACGGCAGAAACTGGAGAACAACAGGAAATAATTTAATCGGATTTTTGTTTGAAGGGGATCAATTGAGTAAAATTAAAAATGAATTAGTCAATGTTCAGAAATTTCCTGCTCTTATTCCCGACTTTGAATTCACGAAAGACAGCATGATCGAGTTTGGTCTTTCGCTTCCATCTCTATTCAATATAGGAGTAACGGGAGATATTAAAAATGCAAAAGATTTTTCAGTAAGGGTAAATGGTGTGACAAAATCCAGAATTACCAACATCGATTCACCCGGAATTGAAATTTTGAAAAGCTATTCTGAATTTACCCAAAATGAATCAAAATCGTACAGAAAAAATATTAAGTTTAATTTTTTAAGCACTTCCCTTTTCTATGCAGAAAGTGTGGAAATTAATCTCGAAAAAGAATCCGGAGTCAATTTGGATGTAAGTTTTCAAACTCAGGACGTTGAAGTTCAGGCTAAAGTTGATACCGAAACAAAAAAGAATTTTGTATTGAAATATACGGGAAATCAGTCGCCTTTTGCAGCTAAGTTTACGAAGGGAAAGGATTTTGATATCTCTTAAAATAATTTTGAGTTATGAGTTATGAATTATGAGTTCATTATCGGAATTCACAGAATAATTTAAACTCATAATTCATAACTCATAATTTATAACAAAAAATTACCTGTTCAATATCATTGCAGCTTCTTTTGCAAAATAGGTAAAAATCATATCGGCTCCGGCTCTTTTGAAGCAAGTTAAGCTTTCGATAATCGTTTTATCATTATCCAACCAGCCATTTTGTGCAGCAGCTTTTACCATTGCATATTCACCGCTTACGTTGTAAACTGCAATTGGCAGATCGATCGCTTCACGAACTTTAGAAACAATATCCAAATATGGAAGTCCCGGCTTAATCATAATAATATCTGCACCTTCATCTATATCTTTGAAAACTTCGTTTAACGCTTCACGCGAATTATGAAAATCCATCTGATATGTTTTTTTATCCTTTGGAATTTCCATATTATCTTTTGGAGCACTATCCAAAGCGCTTCTGAAAGGGCCATAGAACGAACTTGCATATTTTGCAGCATAGCTTAAAATACCAACATCTGTAAATCCATTTTGTTCCAACGCTTCACGAATCACCTGAACTCTTCCGTCCATCATGTCGCTTGGTGCCACAATGTCGGCTCCGGCTTCTGCGTGTGACACAGACATTCTTGCCAAAGCGTCGTTCGTTGCATCGTTCAGGATTTTTCCGTTTTCTATAATTCCGTCGTGCCCGTATATTGAATAGGGATCTAAAGCAACATCGGGCATTACAACCATTTCAGGAACAGCATCTTTAATTGCCCTGATTGTGTTCTGCATCAACCCGTTTTTGTTCCACGCTTCTTTTCCGGTGTTGTCTTTCAGATCCTCAGAAACTTTCATGTAAAGATTGACAGCCTTTACTCCTAAAGAAAATAATTCCTTACATTCCTTCACCGTCAGATCTATGCTCCTCCTGAAAATTCCCGGCATCGACGGGATAGGCTCCTGCATATTTTCGCCCTCCATTACGAAGATCGGCATTACAAAATCATTAGTTGTAAGCGAGCATTCTCTTACCAAACCTCTCAAAGATTCATTTACTCTCAGCCTTCTATTTCTTGAATGTATCATTTTTGGAATACTTTTTGAATGAAATTTAATGCAAATTTACTACAACTTCTACAAAAAACTATTGCAGGAAATTGCAGAATTGTTTATTTTTGTTTTAATATACTTGAGAAATTATAATTTGATGAAAAAACTTTTACTTTTATTTATCTTTTTAGGCGCTTTTGTTGGGTTTTCCAACAATATGAAAGCACAAATAAAAGAGCCTGCTGCCTTCTCTCAGAAATCTGACGATGGAGTTCTTGTTGCCTATCCAAATCCTGCAAAGGATTTTCTTATTGTGAAGGCTAAAGATCCTAATTTAAGGATCAAGAGTGTGATCTTTTATTCAATTTTGGGTACTCAGGTTGCTAGTTATTCAGTGAATATGAACTCCGGTGAGATTAATATTGAAAAATTAAAACCCGGAAAATATCTGATTCGCTATATTTTGAGCGATAACACAATGAAAGTTACCCAGATCGTAAAACAATAAATTAAATCCTGATAATCATCAGGATTTTTTCTTTTAGCCTTATTCTGTTTTAATAATTCCGTAACTTTCGGGATATTTTTATACTAATTGTAAAAAAACAATTTAATGCTAAAAGCAGAACATATCAGAAAGACTTACAATGCCGGTAAAAAGGTAGCTTTGGATGATTTCAGCATCCATGTTCCGAAAGGAAGTGTATATGGTCTTTTAGGCCCGAACGGAGCGGGAAAAACGTCTTTCATCCGTATCATCAATCAGATTACTCAGGCTGATTCCGGAGAAATTCAAATTAATGGAGAAGCTCTAAATCCTCATCATATCAAAGATATCGGTTATATGCCGGAAGAACGAGGATTGTACAAAAATATGACCGTTGGAGATCAGCTTCTTTATTTCGGAGAGCTGAAAGGAATGAGTAGAAACGATGCTCTAAATGAAGCTAAAAAATGGTTCGACAAACTTCACATCGACCAGTGGTGGAAAAAGAAGCTATCCGAACTTTCCAAAGGAATGGCTCAGAAAATTCAGTTTGTAGTAACTGTTTTGCACAGACCGCATCTTTTGATTTTGGATGAACCTTTTTCTGGTTTTGATCCTGTGAATGCCAACCTAATTAAAGATCAAATCATCGACCTTAAAAATAACGGAACAACCATCATCCTTTCGACTCACAGAATGGAAAGTGTGGAAGAAATGTGCGATTATGTTGCTTTAATTAATAATTCTAAAAAAATTATCGACGGAAGAGTTTTTGATGTAAGGGAAAAATTCAAGAAAAATATTTTTGGTATTACACTTTCTGAAATTAATGATTCTCAATTTGAAAGTTTTAAAAATAAATATGAAGTTTTCAATATGACAAATGAGAATAATCTGGTTTCTTTTGATTTAAAAAATGAAGCAGACCAAAATCACATTCTCCTGGATTTGGTAAATGTGGGAAAAGTAAGATCATTCGACGAAAAAATTCCGAGTATGAATGAAGTATTTATTAATGCCGTAAGCAACAACTCTTAATTATGAATAACATTTTTTTAATTACAAAAAGGGAATTTCTTACGCAGGTTAAGAAAAAATCCTTTATTATATTAACATTACTGGCTCCGATTTTATTGATCGCTTTTGGATCGGTAATCGGTTTGATGTTTAAAGCAAACGAATCTCACAGCGTGATTGAAGTTGTTGATAAAAGCGGTTTGTTTAAAAATCAATTGAAATCTGATGACCAACTGAATTATATTTTTGTTTCCGCAGCGGATGAAAAATCTAAAATCAATAATTTAAAGGGCAATGAATCATTAGACGGAATTTTAATTTTACCTGAATTAAAAGATCAGAATTATGATGAATTACAGCAGAATTCCAGATTGGTGATCAACAGTAAAATTGGTTTTGATACGAAACAGAAAATCGTTTCAGACATTACTGAAGTTATTAAAAAAGAGAAAATAAAACAATTGGGTATTGCTGAAGTTCAACTGGATAATCTTGATAAAAGCTTTACTTTAAAAACCATCAACGTTTCTGAAAACAACAAAGAAGATTCTGACCTTGCTTTCGGGGTAAAAAGTGGCTTGAGCATTCTTTTGATGTACGTAACTTTTATGTTTATCATTATTTATGGAGTTCGTGTGATGAGAAGTGTTCTGGAGGAAAAAAACAATCGCGTTGTGGAAATTATCATTTCTTCCGTAAAGCCTTTTGAGTTGATGATGGGAAAAATATTGGGTGTGACTTTAGTTGCTTTAACGCAGTTTGTGGTTTGGATCGCAATGTCTGTCGTTGGAGCTTTGGTTTTAAACACAGGTTTTTCATCAATGCAAAAAAATATTCCTGGTGGAAATGAAGAATTGGCGAGTAAATTTGATGTAGCTCAGATTGCAACACAGGTTTCTCATAGTTTACTGGAATTAAATTTCCCTTTAATTATCTTCGTGTTCATTGTGTTTTTTCTTTTAGGATACATTTTTTACAGCTCGATTTACGCAGCGATTGGTTCTGCAGTAGACAATGAGACGGAAACGCAGCAATTCACGTTATTTGCGATCCTTCCGTTGATGCTGGGAATGTACGGAAGTTTTTCTTTAATGAACAATCCTGATGGTCCACTTGGATTCTGGTTGTCAATTATTCCATTCACTTCACCGGTTGCGATGATTGCGAGAATTCCGTTTGGTGTTCCGGCATGGCAGATTGCTTTATCGATTGCTCTGCTTTTAGGAACAACTATTTTCATGATTTTTGTAGCGGGTAAAATTTACAGAGTTGGAATTTTGATGTATGGTAATAAAGCTACTTTGAAGGAAATTTGGAAGTGGATTAAAGGGTAATCTTAAAACAAAACTCCCGAAACTTAGTTGTTTCGGGAGTTTTTATATCATGATTGAAATAAATTATTATTCGAAGATGTAGCTTAATTTTAAGCTAAGAACCTGTTCAGATTTGCTTTTTTCGGTATCTGCCGATTTTGTATACGACTCGATAAGTTTCGGATATGTATTGGAAATACCAAAATCATAACCTAAAGCAATTTCCAATTGTCTCTTGTAGCTGTAACCCACACCTACTCCTACACCAAAGTTGAATCCTGCTGCCTTTCCACTGATCTCCTTTCCTGTTGTAGGATCTGTATAAGAAACGTTTTGGTCATAATAAGGTCTTGTAGCCGGAGCACCTGTAGTTTTCTGACTAATCAAGAAATTAAATCTTGGCCCAACCATTCCAAAGAACTCAGATTCATCTTCTGAAAAATATCCTTTGAAGTTAATCGGAACACTGATATAACTATTTGCATAAACGGCATTGTAGCCATCCATACTTTTTGCATCCTTATCTTTTCCTGTTTCTCCAGCTCCATAATATAAAACCTCCGGCTGCAAGAAAAACTGGTTTTCTTTTCCCACTGGAATTAAAGCCAATACACCTCCCTGGAAAGTATATCTAGGACCTGACGGATTGTGAGCATTTTTCACTCTGGAATAGTTACCTCCTGCAGTGATACCGAATCTTGTGCTACTAAAATCGATCTGTGCGAAAGACATTGTAGAAAGTGCCAATGCAGAGGCTAATAAAATTTTTTTCATATCGTTATGTTTTGTAATAGTTAATTATCCTAAAATCTTTGCCACAGTTGCACCGATATCAGCAGGAGAATCTACAACGTTTATTCCGTTTTCTCTCATGATTTCCATCTTAGCCTGAGCTGTATCTTCAGCACCACCTACAATAGCACCTGCGTGTCCCATAGTTCTTCCTTTAGGAGCAGTTTGTCCAGCGATAAAACCAACAACCGGCTTTGTAGAACCGCTAGCTTTGTACCATCTTGCAGCTTCAGCCTCAAGACCACCACCGATTTCTCCGATCATTACAACTGCTTCAGTTTCTGGATCGTTGATGAATAATTCTAATGCTTCTCTTGTAGTAGTTCCGATAATTGGGTCACCACCAATACCAATAGCTGTAGAAATACCGTAACCAGCTCTTACAACCTGATCTGCAGCTTCGTAAGTAAGAGTACCAGATTTTGAAACGATACCTACTTTACCTTTTTTGAAAACGAAACCTGGCATAATACCAATTTTAGCTTCTTCAGAAGTGATGATTCCAGGGCAGTTTGGACCGATCAATCTGCAGTCTCTGTCAGCGATGTAAGATTTTACTTTTACCATATCCGCTACAGGAATACCTTCAGTAATACATACAATAACTTTGATACCCGCTTCAGCAGCTTCCATAATAGCATCAGCAGCAAATGCAGGCGGTACGAAAATGATACTTACGTTTGCTCCAGCTTTTGCAACAGCATCAGCAACAGTATTGAATACAGGCTTTCCTAAATGCTCGCTTCCTCCTTTTCCTGGAGTAACACCACCTACTACGTTTGTTCCGTATTCGATCATCTGACTTGCGTGGAAAGTACCTTCATTCCCTGTAAATCCTTGTACAATTACTTTAGAATCTTTGTTTACTAAAATTGACATTTTATTATAATTTTAATTTATTTATTATTTTTATTAATGCTCACAAATTTAATTAAATTTCTTTGATTAAAGATAAATCTAAACAATTTGTTTATTTGAGATTTCTCAGTTTTACCTCTTTCTTCAGATATGTTTTAAAATCCTCTGCGAACATTCCTATATAAGTACCTTTTTCAAGGTCTCTGTTGACTCCGGTTTTGCCTAAAAGTACAGATCCGCTTTCTATTTTGTTTCCAGATGCGATACCAACTTGTCCCCACAAAGTAACTTCGTCACCGATCACGCAACATCCTGCGATTCCTACTTGTGAAGCAATCAGACATTTTTTACCGATAATCGTATCGTGACCAATCTGAATTTGGTTGTCTAAAACAGAACCCTCACCAATGATTGTAGAATCTGTAACCCCTCTGTCGATGGTACATCCGTTTCCGATTTCTACATTGTTTTCGATAACCACATTTCCCACAGAGATTAAACGGTCGAAATTTCCATTTATTTTTCTGTAATAAAAAGCGTCTCCACCTAAAACTGTATTCGATTGAATTACCACATTATCGCCGATAACTGTTCTGTCACCGATCACAACATTTGGGAAAATAAGCGTGTTTTTTCCAATAACAACATTATTTCCTATGACAGCAGTACGATGGATTTTTGTTCCTTCACCAATTTCTACATCGTGAAGTTCTTCCGTGAAATTATATATTCTCGTAAAATGAGTATTGATTTTATTGAAATCTCTGAAAGGATCATCTGAAACCAATAATGCTTTTCCTTCCGGACATTCTACTTCTTTATCAATTAAAATAATAGTAGCAGCAGAATTTAAAGCTTTATCATAATATTTTGGATGGTTTACGAAAACGATATCTCCAGGTCTTACCATATGGATTTCGTTTGTTCCTAATACCTGAAAATCTTCAGAACCAATAAATTTAGCTCCAATAAGATCTGCAATAGTTTTCAGTTTTTGTGGCTGATGAAACGTCATATTTTTTTAATGATGTTTTTAAATTTTCAACCGTGTCAAGGTTTGAAATCTTGACACGGTTTTGTTTTTTCGCAAAATAATTAAAATTGGACTGCATCCAATTCTGTATTAAATCGTCCCTTCGGGACTCTTTACTGCTTTATAAAACAAAATTCGGAATGCAATAGCAAACCGAATTTATGTAAATTTTATTTAAATTTATTCTTTTACTCTTTCTAAGTAAGAACCATCTTCAGTGCTCACTTTTATTTTGTCTCCCGGCTCGATGAACAAAGGAACCATTACTCTTGCTCCTGTTTCAACGATAGCGTTTTTAAGAGCGTTTGTTGCTGTGTTTCCTTTCACACCCGGATCTGCTTCTATAACTTCTAAATAAACAGACTGCGGTAATTCAGCAGAAAGCGGAGTTTCGTCTACCTCCTTCAAAATGATTGTCACCTCTTCACCAGCTTTCATCAGGTTTGAGTTTTCAATCATGTCCTTATTTAGATATAATTGAGAGAAGTCATCATTGTTCATGAAGTGGAATCCGTTCTCATCATCATAAAGATACTGGAATTTTCTTGTGATAACTTTTACCTCTTCGATTTTGTGACCTGCAGAGAAAGTATTATCAATTACTTTTCCGTTTGTTACAGATTTTAATTTTGTTCTAACGAAAGCAGGACCTTTTCCCGGTTTTACGTGAAGGAACTCGATTACTTTAAAAATATCGTTGCTGTACTCAATACAAAGTCCTTTTCTGATATCGTTACTTGTTGCCATTAATTTTTGTATGTATTTATTTTCTTTTTTTTATTTCAATGCCCTGTCCCTGAGGAAGCATTCTGTTGAATGTATTGTTATTGAAAGTATTGACATTATTATTCAATCTGTTTACATTCGTCTGAATTTCAGAATTATACTGATTGGCTGTTCCTAAAACGGAACTTCCTCCCATATTCTGCTGTTTCAGAATATTGTTTAAATTATTCTTAGCAATACTATCATTAGACTTTTCAGGAAGCCTTCTTTCCATTATGGAAACACCCGTCGTTTTTTCACTTTTAACAACTTCTGATTGCTGTCCCCAAACTATTGAGATTGTGGAAAACATAAATACTAGAGTTAAAACTTTCATTTGCTAGGTGTTTTTAGTTTATAAATTATTCCTTTCCAGTCCCGTATCCTTTTACGATACCTCTTGGAGAGTTCTGAATAAATTGTAAAATCTCATCTCTTTCAGCAGTAGGAAGCATTTCTTTTTCAATATAGTTAATTGCTTGAGAAACGTTCATTTTCATCTGGAAAATCGCTCTGTAGATCTTCTGAATTTCAAAGATTTTTTCGTTTGTAAAACCTCTTCTTCTCAAACCAACAGAATTGATACCCGCATAAGACATCGGCTCTCTCGCTACTTTCACGTAAGGCGGAATATCTTTTCTCACCAAAGTACCTCCAGAAATCATTACGTGTTTTCCGATCTTACCAAACTGATGAACAGCTGATAAACCTCCCATTACAGTGTAATCTCCGATTTCTACGTGCCCTGCTATTCCACAACCGTTTACAATAATAACGTGATCTCCGATAACGCAATCGTGGGCGATGTGAGATGTTGCCATAATCAGACAGTTTTTTCCAACTTTTGTGTAACCAAGAGCTTTTGTACCTCTATTTACTGTTACACATTCTCTGATTGTAGTATCATCTCCAATGATCGTCTGTGTATCTTCACCATCGAATTTAAGATCCTGAGGAATCGCAGAAATTACTGTCCCTGGAAAAATTCTGCAATTTTTACCAATTCTTGCACCATCCATGATGGTAACATTGGGACCAATCCATGTTCCTTCCCCTATTTCTACATCCCCTGCAATGGTAGTAAATGGTTCTACGATTACATTTTTGCTGATTTTCGCACGTTTATCTACGGCTGCTAATTGATGAATCATTTAATCAACTTTATTTTTTGCAACTTGGGCCATTAGTTCTGCTTCTACAGCTACCGTATCTCCTACGTAACCATAACCTTGCATATGAACGATTCCTCTTCTGATAGGCTCTATTAATTCAATCTTGAAAATAAGCGTATCTCCAGGAATTACTTTTCTCTTGAATTTTACTTTATCAATTTTAATAAAGTAAGTAGAGTAATTTTCGGGATCCGGAACACTTGCCAATACAAGAATTCCTCCCGTTTGTGCTAAAGCTTCTACTTGTAAAACTCCCGGCATTACAGGTTCTTTCGGGAAATGTCCAACGAAGAAAGGTTCATTCATTGTAACATTTTTAAGACCTACAACGTGAGAATCTGAAAGTTCAAGAATTTTATCAATCAACAAAAACGGCGGTCTGTGAGGCATCAACTTCATGATTCCGTTGATATCGAAAACCGGTTCTTTTGTTAAATCAAAATCAGGAACGTTTTTCTTTTTCTGCAATTTCCACTGACGGTTCAGTTTTTTAGCAAATTGAGTATTAACAAAATGCCCTGGTTTATTGGCAATTACTTTACCTTTTATTTTCACTCCAGCCAAAGCTAAATCACCAATGACATCTAGTAATTTATGTCTCGCAGCTTCGTTTGGATAGTTTAGATTCAAATTATCAAGAATTCCGTTTGGTCTGATTGATACATTATCTTTACCAAAAGCCTTCTTCAATTTTTCTGTCGTTTCAGGAGTAAGATCTTTATCTACATAAACGATCGCATTAGAAATATCTCCACCTTTGATCAAACCATGATCTAAAAGCATTTCTAATTCGTGTAAGAAACTGAACGTTCTTGCAGATGAAATTTCTTCTTTAAATTCTGAAATATTTTTAAGTGTAGCATTTTGCGTTCCTAAAACTTTAGTCCCAAAATCTACCATTGTTGTAATTTCGTATGTATCCGAAGGGATAATCGTAATTTCTGATCCCGTTGCAGGATCACTGTACGTAAGAACCTCTTTTACAACAAGATATTCTCTGGCCGTATTTTGCTCTACAATTCCTACGCTTTCGATAGCTTCAACAAAGAATTTTGAAGAACCATCTAAAATTGGAGGCTCGGAAGCATCCATTTCAAGGATGGCATTATCAACATCACATCCTACCAATGCAGCTAAAAGATGCTCACATGTATTGATTTTAACACCTAATTTCTCTAATGTCGTTCCTCTTTCTGTTGCTACAACATAATTAACATCAGCTTCGACTTGAGGATGTCCCTCCAAATCTGTTCTTACGAATACAAAACCTGTATTTTCTTTTGCAGGTTTTATGGTAAGTTTTACTTCTTTACCAGTGTGAAGTCCGATTCCGGAAAGTGTCACTTCTTGCTGAAGTGTTTTTTGCATATCACTCATTAGTTTTATCTTTTGAGTTATTCTCAAGATTATTTATTCTGTTTACGACTTCCGGAAGATTTCTGAAATGTACATAACTTCTTAGATAGTCGTTATAACTAATTGCCGGCGAACCGTACAATGTTTCTTTATCATTTACGCTAGAATTCACGCCACTTTGAGCCTGAATTTTAACCTGATTTCCTATTTTAATGTGACCTACAACGCCAACTTGTCCACCAATCTGGTTCCAATCACCGATTGTTGTAGAACCTGCAATTCCCGCCTGAGCTGCAATTACGTTATTTTTACCGATTTTTACATTGTGGGCAATCTGGATTAAATTATCAATCTTAGTTCCTTTTCCAATAATGGTAGAACCAATTGTAGCTCTGTCTATACTACAGTTTGAACCGATTTCAACATCATCTTCAATGATAACATTTCCCAGTTGAGGAATTTTTTTGAAACCTTCCGGAGTCGGTTGAAAACCAAATCCGTCACCTCCAATCACCGTGTTGGAATGAATCACACAATTATCACCAATAATGCAGTAATCATAAATTCTTGCACCACTGTCGATTTTACAATTCTTACCGATCTTTACACCTTTTCCGATATAAACCTGAGGATAAATCTGAGTTCCTTCCCCAATTTTAGCTTTTTCAGAAACGTATGTAAATGCACCAATGTATACTTTATCACCAAGAACGGCAGTTTCATGGATTGAAGAACCATCTTCAACACCTTCTTTTCTGCCCTGCATTTCCTGATAAAGGTTCATTAAAACCTGAAAAGAAAGGTAAGCATCCTTTACCGCAATCACGGTAGGATTATATATATCTTTTGATAAAAGTTTTTCCGAAACAATGATAACAGAGCATTTGGTAGTATCCAAATAATGGGAAAATCGATCTTGTGCTATAAAAGAAAGATGTCCTGTTTCTCCCCCTTCGATAGGTGAAACTCCAGTAATAAGCGCATTCTCGTCACCTATTATTTTTCCGTCAATAAAACTTGCAATTTGCGAAGCTGTAAATTCCATATTCTGCAAAGATAAGAAATTCTATAATTCGCAAACATTTTTTAGTTTTCGGATGTTAAATTTTAATATTATTTAAGAATTTAGGTCTGGAATATCTCTTGGGAAAGTCAGGATATATCTTGTAGTCTTGTTTACCATCAACCCTGATAAAAGCTGATCTTCCGATTCGTCCAGCCTGATTTTTTTTCCGTTTTTCTGTAACAAATAAATAGGCTGTTTTTCGGTATCGTAAGGAAGAAGTTTTCGTTTGATTTCATGAACCAATTCACTTCCATTATCGATTCCGAAAAATTCGTTGACATTTTTTACTTTTTCTTCAATGAATTCTCTACTAAAAGAGTGGGATGAAATAATCGTCTTTGGCAGATTTCTCTGAATCACACATTTACACCAATAAGACAAAATCATATCATCTGCATTTTGCCAATTCTTCATCGCCTGGATGATGTCATTATCATCCAATTGAGTAAATCTTTCTACATCTTCATCTGTTGCAGCACTTTTTCCTCGATGTAAAAAATATTGTAAATTTTCAGTTGCAGGTAAATCAACACCTTGAGAAACCAGATATTTCGCTCTTTCCAGAATTTTAACTAAAATAAATTCTGCTAAAGCCGAAGTTTTATGATAGTAAACCTGCCAATACATGAACATTCTCGCCGTTAAGAAGTTTTCGATTGAATACACCCCTTTTGCATCGATTACCAATTCTCCTTCTTCACAAACATTCATCATTGAAATTATTCGCTGAGTATTGATACTTCCTTCAGAAACTCCTGTGAAAAAGCTATCTCGCTTTAAATAATCAAGTCTATCAACATCTAATTGAGAAGAAATTAATTGATTAAAAAATTTTCTATGATATTTCCCCTGAAACATTTCAATCGCAACAGAAAGCTCTCCACCGAATTCATCATTTAATCGATTCATTAATAACAACGAAAGATTTTCATGATGCCAATCGTCCATCAACATACTTTCCAAAGCATGAGAAAACGGACCATGACCAATATCGTGCATCAAAATTGCCAACATCGCGCCTTTTTCTTCTTCCTCTGAAATTTTTACACCTTTCTGTTTCAAGGTTTCTAAAGCTGTAAACATCAAATGCATCGCACCTAAAGCATGATGAAATCTTGTGTGTGTTGCACCCGGAAAAATCAAATTCAAAAGTCCGGTCTGTCCTATTCTTCTTAATCTCTGGAAGTAAGGATGCTCGATGATATCGAATAAAATTTCATGTGGAATTTTGATAAATCCGTGTACGGGATCGTTGATGATTTTTAGCTTATTCTGCATTGAAAAGTTCAGTATTAGTAAACAAATTTAGGGATTTTAAATTTTAAAGGTGATTAATTTTTATTAAACTGTTTGTTGTTTTAAACATAATTTTCTTTGTTGAATTTTTTTTAACGCAACGTCCGCAAAGATTTTTTTAAATTGATCTGTATATTTTTCGTTCGCAAAGGCGTTTCACTCAGCAAAGGGTGGATGCAAATTTCCTTGTTTAGTTTTATTTATCAATAGGAATGGGCTTTAGCCCATTTACTCAATAAGCTTCCATCAATTGGCTTTAGCCAAAATTTATTCAATCGCGTTATTTGTGAAAATATTAGTGCAATTAGTGTTTAAGATATATCTTTGATGAAATAAAACCACGAATACTTTTTAATGAGAAAATTCTCACTCTTCATCATCTTGTTTTTCGGCTTACAATTTTCGGCGCAGAAGTTAACAGAAACCCAAAAACTGGAATCGCTTTGTAAAGTTTGGGGATTCTTAAAATATTATCATCCGAACGTTGCCAAAGGAACTTTCAACTGGGATCAGCAATTATTCCAGAAAATTAATGAGCTTGAAAATATTAATGAAAAAAATCAATTAAACGAATTATATTCCAACTGGATTGAAAGTCTGGGAAAGGTTGATAAATGCAAAAAATGTTTAAAAGAAGAAAATAAAGTTTATTTTTTAAAAAATTTCGATTTAAGCTGGATCAACAATCCGGAAGTATTTTCTCAGAATGTAATTCAAAAATTACATTTTATTCAGAACAATAGAAATCTTGGTGAAAATCATTATTTCGGATTGAATGGAAGAAAAGTCTATTTTAGAAATGAAAATTCTTATGGTTCAAAATTTACTTCAAAGCAAACTGCTTTATTAGAATTATTCAGGTATTGGAATTATGTAGAATATTTTTTTCCCTACAAATACAAAACCGACGAAAACTGGGATGATGCTTTAAAAGAAATGATTCCAAAGTTTTTAATGATTAATAATGATGAAAATTATCATTTAACATTAGCCGAATTGGTAACCAAAGTCGATGATTCACATGCTTTTTTGTATTCAAGATTAATAAGCTTAAACCAATACGGAAGAAGAAGTGTCGCGGTTGAATATTCTTATGCCGAAGGAAAATTGGTGATAACCAAGATTAATTCTAATAAATTTAATGAAGAAAATCCGTTAAAGGTCGGCGATGTTATTTATGATATCAATGGTTTAACGATTCCACAAAAAGTAAATGCTTTTGGAAAATATATTCCCGCCTCGAATTCTTGGGGAAAAATTAAAAAAGTGAAAAATTTGTTTTTGATGACTAATAATGATTCAATCAATTTAAAACTGGAAAGAAACGGACAAAATCTGGCTTTAAAAGTAAAAACATATTTGTTGAAAGATATTATTTTTGAAAAGCCAATTCAGCCAGAAAAATGGAAATTTATTGATAATGAAAAGAAAATCGGTTACGTCAACATGGGAATTATTGAAAAGGCAGATCTTGATGAAATGTACAGCCAATTAAAATCAACCGAATCCATCATTTTTGATTTAAGAAATTATCCAAAAATGACGATTTTACCACTAAGTGTATTGTTACTTCCAGAAAGTTCAATTTATTATCAATTTAATTTTCCTGAGACAAAATATTTGAGTAAATTTTATAGCCGAAAAAATCCTATAGGAAAACACAATTCTGAATATTATAAAGGCAACGTCGTTGTTTTGGTTGATGAAAATACACAAAGTCAGGCCGAAACGACTACAATGATGTTTAAGCAACATCCAAGAGCAAAAATTATTGGGAGTAATACTTCCGGCGCAAACGGTGATGTCATAAAATTTCACATTGCGGATCTGGAAACCAGTTTTACTGGATTGGGAGCATATTATCCGAACGGAAAAGAGACACAGCGAATCGGGATTATTCCTGATATTATTATAAAGCCCACCGTCAAAGGAATTCAGGAAGGAAAAGACGAAGTTCTGGAAAGGGCTTTGGAATATATAAAAAATGGTGAGTAAATGAAACAAAAAGATTAATATTTCGTTATGGTTTCATTTAACTTATATTTAACTTTATATCTGCTTATTTTGGCAGATTTTAGAAAGAATTGGTCAACAATTTGATACTATTAACCATGTAAAAAATAAATTATGTCGGAAAAGATATTATGGATAGATGATGAAATAGATTTACTTAAACCTCACATCGTATTCCTTGAAAAAAAAGGATATCAGGTAATGCCTGTAAACAACGTGAATGAGGCACTTGAATTAATGGATTCAGAAAAATTTGCATTAACACTTATTGATGAAAATATGCCCGGAATTTCGGGGCTAGAAGCCATTCCTATGATTAAGGAGAAAGATAATTCCCTTAAAATTGTAATGGTGACAAAAAGTGAGGAGGAACACATTATGGAGGAAGCCATCGGGTCACAGATAGCCGATTATATTTTGAAGCCTGTAAATCCGAACCAGATTTTATTATCATTAAAGAAGAATCTTCAACAGGATAATTTGGTAGAACAAAAAACAATTCTGCAATATCAGCAGGAGTTTAGAAATCTTTCTATGGAATTGTCTTATTTAAGAACATATCAGGATTGGGCTGAATATTATAAGAAAATTCTTAATTGGGAAATTAAGTTTGATAAAGTAACAGATAACGAATTTGCAGATCTTTTACAATCTCAGAAAGAAGAAGCAAATATCCAGTTCGCAAAATTTATCGAAAAAAATTACGAAGATTGGCTGCAAGGTTCAGAAAAGCCAATTATGAGTCATACACTTTTCAAAGAAAAGGTGAAGCCGGAAGTTGAAAAAGAAAAAGTGCTTCTTTTGATGGTCGATAACCTTCGTTACGATCAATGGAAAGTAATTGAGCCTTTGTTTACAAAATATTATAACAAGGTTTCAGAAGATTACTACTATAGTATTCTTCCTACAGCGACTCAATATGCGAGAAACTCATTTTTTGCCGGCTTAATGCCTTCTGAAATCGAAAAACGTTTTCCTGATAAATGGTTTAATGACAATGAGGAAGGAAATAAAAATGAATTTGAGCGTGATTTCCTTGAAGATCAAATGAAAAGAATTGGTTTAGGTTCTAAATCGATGAAATATTTGAAAGTTTTAAATGCCGATTTCGAAAGAAAAATTTACGATGATTTCAATCAGCATAAAAACAACGACCTTTTGGTGATTGTTTACAACTTTATTGATATTCTTTCTCACGCGAAAACAGATAATCATATTGTAGATCAGTTGATTCGTGATGATAAAACTTTCAGATCATTGACATTGAACTGGTTTGAAAATTCATCATTAATGAAAATTATCAAAGTAGCAGCGGAAAACGGCTTTAAATTAGTGATTACAACCGACCACGGAACAGTTTACGTTAAAAAACCAAGCAAGGTGGTTGGAGACAGAGAAACGTCAACAAATATTCGTTATAAAACCGGAAAAAGTTTAACCTATGATGATAGTGATGTTTGGGCAATTACAAACCCTGAGAAATTATTTTTACCTAAAGGAAATTTAAGCTCAAAATATATTTTCGCTAAGAATAATATTTTCCTGGCGTATCCTAAAAATTATAATCATTTTGTAAATTATTATAAAGAAACATACCAACATGGAGGAATTTCATTGGAAGAATGTATTATTCCTTTCAGTATTTTAGAACCCAAGTAGTTTTTTCATAGTTTATTTACTCTTGGGTTGTAAGGGTGGAAGCGGAAAAAGTCAAATGATTTTTTCCGCTTCTTTTTTATTAATATTTTTGAGCTATGAAATTAATCACTTATAACGTAAACGGAATCAGAGCCGCTTTTACCAAAGACTTTTTAGGCTGGCTTAAAACTGCAGATCCGGATATTATCTGCATTCAGGAGAGCAAAGCAGGAAACGACCAAATAGACATCGAAAGTCTTGAGAAACTGGGATATCACAGTTACTGGCATTCGGCGGTAAGAAAAGGCTACAGCGGCGTTGGAATTGCATCTAAAATCAAACCCAATCATGTTGAATACGGTTGCGGTATCGAAAGCTACGATAATGAAGGCAGAATCATTCGTGCAGACTATGATGGATTTTCGGCGATTTCAGTATATGTACCATCTGCTTCGAATATTGAAAGATTAGAATTTAAAATGCAATTCTGTCATGATTTTCTAGCTTACATAAAAGAATTAAAGAAAACGATTCCTAATCTTATTATTTCCGGAGATTTTAATATTTGTCATGAAGAGATTGATATTCACAATCCAGTTGGTTTAAAGAATGTTTCCGGCTTCTTACCTATGGAAAGAGAATGGATGACAGATTTCATTAATGAATGTGAATTAATCGACAGTTTCAGGTTTTTTAATAATGAACCCGACAATTATACCTGGTGGAGCTATCGACAAAATTCAAGAGAAAGAAATAAAGGCTGGAGATTAGATTATAACTTCACTTCTTACAGTTTAAAAGACAAACTTTCCAGAGCTGTAATTCTGAAAGAAGCAGTACATTCCGATCATTGCCCGGCTTTGGTAGAATTAAGCCTTTAATACAAAGCAAAAAGCCAACTTAGTAGTTGGCTTTTTTTAATTTAAATCATAAAATTTAATCGACAATTTCATATTCCACCGGAATTGTACCTCTATTGGTATCTCCGATTTCATCGAACGCAGCTTTAGACATATCTAAAGATCTTGATGAATGGTAAGGTCCTCTATCATTTACTTTCACAATTACCTCTTTACCATTATTAAGGTTCGTTACCTTAATGTTTGTTCCAAATGGAAGCGTTCTGTTTGCTGCGGTAAACTTTGCGTTATCAAAGATTTCTCCGCTTGCAGTTTTTCTACCGTTAAACTTATCGTGGTAGTACGATGCATAACTTGTTTTTTTCGCATCTGTGGCATTCATTTTGAAAGAATAAATACCAAAGGTTGAAATCATCATTATGATTACGAGAATGAATCTTTTCATCATTTTGAACTTTTATTGGTTTTGACAGGGCAAATGTATCAGGAATCTTCTTAAGAACCTATTCTATTTGTTAACAAACGTTAATAAAAAACTAATATTATCTTAAATAGTTCTGTAATTCCCTATTAATAGGGCATTTAGATACTATTGTTAAAAAGTGTTAAAAAAGAAATAAAAAAGTTAACAATTTTAACTAATTTCTGTACAATTTTTCTTTTATAATTTTTCAAAAGTTTAAAAATCAAGCATTTAACTTTTATTATGATTTTTAAGTAACATTTAAATGTTTTAAAATCATATTTTTTATTTCATTTAATTTTAACTGATGAACTAACAAATTAATTCTGGAATTGGTTATATCAAAAAAGTATATAAAGGTTTTCCTTTCCTTCTATTCTTTATAATAAATAATAAAATAATTAAACCTATGATTTTACTTTTAAAAATTTAATAATTGAATATGCTTAAGAATTCTAAATTAAACTCTACCAGGTAAAACAAAAAACCGATGAATAAATCATCGGTTTTATATATAAAGAATAAATTTCTTATTATTTAGTATACTCAACTATATAGTCGTAAGTACCAGCCGGATAAACTACAGACATACTTGGAGAACCAGTAATTAGATTACCGTTTGTAATATCATAAGAATAAACTCCGTTTGCAAAAACACTTCCTGTACCAGCTTTGAATACTGTTACTCTGTAAATTCCAGCAGTAGCAGTAGCGGGAATAGGAAACCCTCCTGCAGGACTATATGCTGTAGGAGATGTAGAAGTTCCGTTTGTAGTAAATGTTCCTTTTCTAGCGTAAATAGTATTACCGTTGATCGCTGTATTTGTAGGAGTTTCAGCAGAAGCTACATTTACTCTTGGATTTCCGCCGATTGGAACCCAGACTCCAGAAGTTACATTACCATTAGCATTTCCATTTGGATTAGAAAAATAATAAAATCCTTGTGTTAAATTTGCTGTTTGAGTAGTCAAAGCTGGATCAGCTGTCGTACCAGTAGTAGCAGTATTATAAACTACCATACCATCAAAATAAGAAGGGAATGTGATACCATCAGCACCTCCAGAAGGAGTTGTATCAAATCTGAACAATCTTAAATCTGTATTAGGGAATACTAAACCTTTTCCAATGCTATTTGATGATGAAGCACTAGTATTAAAATTTGTACTTGCATCCAAAAAAGCATTAGTATCTCCAATATTATTAGCAACCAACTGATTAGAGTTAACTTGCGCTGAAACTTTTGCTAATGAAATAGAAGCAAAAAGGACTATATATAGACTAAATTTTTTCATTATTATTTATGTTTTTATTAATTAAACGAAATAGAAACCCATGTAGTACCATCACTAACAAAAGCTTTTGCTCTATTTTGAGCCATTGAACCAACTAATGCCGTAGGAGCACCACCAGCATTTTGTACAGTTAATGTACCTGTACCTGTATTAGCATTCGCTACATAAATTAATCTACCAACATTCGCAACAGGATCAGGTAATTCAATAGTCATAGCACCACCCCCTGTTTTAGTAATAATAAAAAAGTCAGATGCAGTTGCAGTATAGGTCGCAGAATTGGTTAAAATTGTAACACTACCTCTAGTACCTTCATACCTTTGAACAGCTGGTGCACCTCCACCCATAGCTCTCCAAACCGCAGCTGGAGCATCATAATAATAGAATCCGGTCGCAGTAACATTCACTGTTTTACCAGTTCCTGTACCATCTGCAATACTTGATACAAATACAAGAGCACCATTTTGATTAGTTGCAGCAGTACCGTTAGCATAAGCTGCATTCTTAGCTTCTAATTGAGCTCTTGTCATACGAGGGACTAATAGCGCGTCAGGTTTAGCATTACCTGCTGCAGATACATCAGCTGTAATATCTAACGTACCAGCAGGGTTGGTTGTGTTAATACCAACTCGTCCTTGCTGAGCCTGAGAAACCGCTGCAAAGCCGACTAACATAGTCGCTGTTAATAAAATTTTTTTCATAAGTTTTTAAAGATTTTAAATTACATTTTTCATCAATGATATTTATATTCAAATGGGACAATATCCCAACTTGTGCTTATCTAACAAAACTTTAAAAGTTTTTTCAAGGCATTACCTTGCAACAACCGTACCAGTTTTGATTTATTTTTAAATATCTAATATTCAGAATAGAACTCTTTAAATCTATTCTTGGGGCAAAGTTAATACTTTATTATTTAATATACACAATATTAGATAGAAAAGTTTTATTAATTTAACTTACCGTTTTCGCAACCAATTGAAAATCAATAAACTAAATTAAAAATTAAAATTAATTAAATTATGTTAATTTTTATTAACTCAATAATAAATATTTTCAAAAATAATTTATTATTAAATTTATTCCTAAAAATATCAATTATATGTGAATAATTTAAACTAATTCGCCGTAAAGATCAAATTCTTCAGCTGAGGTTATCTTTACATCTGCAAAATCTCCTATAGAAATATAAGTATTTTCTGCAGACACCAGAACAGTATTATCAACATCCGGAGAATCATATTCCGTTCTACCTACAAAATAATTGCCTTCTTTTCTGTCGAATATACATTTATAAATATTACCTATTTTCTCTTGATTCTTTTCCCAAGAAATTTGAGATTGAATCTCCATGATCTCTTCTACCCTAGCTTCTTTTACTTCTTGTGGGATGTTATCTTCAAGAACATAAGCACTTGTATTTTCTTCATGAGAATATGTGAAACAACCTAATCTGTCAAACTTCTGTTCTCTTACCCAATCTTTTAATTCCTGGAAAACTTCTTCTGTTTCACCTGGATAGCCGACAATAAGGGTTGTTCTGATTGCCATATCCTGAACTTTCTCTCTGAATTTCGCTAAAAGAGCATCTGTTTTTTCGTGATTAGTTCCTCTTTTCATCGATTTCAATAAATCTGAATTGATGTGCTGCAGCGGAATATCTATATAGTTACAAACTTTCGGTTCTTCTCTGATAATATCCAAAACATCCTCCGGGAAACCACTCGGAAAAGCATAGTGAAGACGAATCCATTCAATTCCTTCTACTTTCACCAATTCTTTTAATAAATCTCCAAGAGCTCGTTTTTTATAAATATCTAAACCGTAGTAAGTAAGATCTTGAGCAATTAAAATCAATTCTTTTGTTCCTTTTTTAGCCAATTTTTGAGCTTCAACAACTAATTTTTCAATCGGAGTTGAAACGTGACCACCTCTCATTAAAGGAATTGCACAAAAAGAACAAGGTCTGTCGCAACCTTCAGAAATTTTTAAATAAGCATAATGTTTTGGAGTAGTCGTTAATCTTTCGCCAACCAATTCATGTTTGTAGTCTGCGCCTAAATGTTTTAATAAGATAGGAAGATCTCTCGTTCCGAAATATTGGTCGACGTCAGGAATTTCACGAATCAAATCTGGTTTGTATCTTTCAGAAAGACAACCCGTAACGAATACTTTTTCTACTTCGCCTCTGTTTTTAGCATCAACATAATCTAGAATTGTATTAATAGATTCTTCCTTCGCATTATCGATGAATCCGCAGGTATTGATTACCACAATATCCCCTCTGTCTTCATGAACAACCTCTTTGCCATTGGCTTTAAGCTGACTCATTAAGACTTCAGAATCATAAACATTCTTGGAACAACCAAGAGTTACAACATTAATTTTCTTCTTACCTACAGATTTTGTGCGCATCTTTTTGATTTTGAGTTTGCAAAGATACAAAATATTGATAGAGTCTTAATTAAAAAATAAAAACCACCTTAATAAAGTGGTTTTCAATGTATTTTTAATAATTCTTTTCTTTAAAGCTTGGAGCAGTTTGATCTTTTTCTGAAAGAACAGCATCTTTTTCATCAATTTTCCAGTCGATGTTGAGATCTGCATCATTGTACTTTACACTGCCTTCAGATTCTTTATTATAAAAATTATCACATTTATAAGCAAAGACAGCAGTATCAGTTAATACAGAAAAACCATGTCCGAAGCCTCTTGGAATATATAGCTGCAACTTATTTTCTTCCGTTAATTCAATTCCGAACCATTGTCCAAATGTTGGTGAATCTTCTCTTAAATCAACCGCAACATCCCAAACTTTTCCTTCGAGACAAGAAACCAGCTTTGCCTGCGAATGCTCTCCTTTTTGCAAATGAAGACCACGTAGAACTCCATAAGATGATTTAGAAATATTATCCTGAACGAAGTGACCGTTCATTCCAGTCAGTTCTTCGAATTTTTTTTCATTAAATTTTTCAAAAAAGTATCCTCTATCATCCTCAAATATTGTCGGTTCGATGATGTAGCAATCTTTTAAAGGTGTTTCTTTAATTTTCATATCTTAAATAATAGTGCAAAAATAAACTAAATAGTTGAATTTTATTTTATGAGTACTTTAAAAATAGTTTTCGTTAAAATTTTAAAATCATTAGAAAAAGACATATTTTCAAGATAATCCAGATTCATTTTTACTTTATCCGGAAACAGAATTTCATCATTATAATATAAAGGGTCTTGCTGCTGTTTTAAAAGTTCCTCTTCATTACTATACTTAATACTTGCTTCAGAAGTTATTCCCGGCTTTAAATTCAAAACTTTCCGATCTTTTCCTTTCAATATATCATAATACCCTTCAATATCTGGGCGAGGACCTACAAAGCTCATTTCACCTTTTAAAATATTAAACAATTGCGGCAGCTCATCAAGTTTATATTTTCTTAATACAGATCCTGTTTTAGAACAAAATTCATCTTTATCACGAATCGTTTTAAACTTATAAATAATGAATACCTTTCCATATTGCCCGATTCTTTTTTGAAAAAAAATTCCGTTGGAGGATGTATCAATACATGCAATAATGAATAGCAAAATCAATAAAGGAAAAAGCAATACTATTAGAATTGCAGAAAAAAAGCAATCAAAAATACCCTTCCAAAACCTGTATTGATTCATTTATTTTAGATTAATTTCCAAAGAAATCGTTGACTACTTTTGCAATCCTCACTTTCTCATCTTCAGAAAGATTCGATCCTGACGGAAGGCAAAGCCCATCACCAAATAATTTTTCTGAAACATTTGTTCCGTAATATGGTGCGTTTGCGAAAATCGGCTGCAGGTGCATAGGCTTCCACAATGGTCTGGATTCAATATTATCTTCAAGGAAAGCTAAACGAAGATCTTCTCTTGTTTTACCAACGATAGAAGGATCAACAATAATCGCAGAAAGCCAGTGATTAGAATAAAAATCAGATGATGATTCCGAGAAAACTGTTACTCCATCAATATTTTTAAAAAGATCAACATAAAAATCGTGCATTGAACGACGAGCTTCCACTCTATCCTTCAAAACTTCCATCTGTCCTCTCCCAATTCCGGCAACGATATTACTCATCCTGTAATTGAAACCAATGTGAGAATGCTGATAGTGAGGTGCGTTATCTCTTGCCTGAGTAGAAAGAAAAACTGTTTTATCCTTATCCTCCTGAGTTTTGCAAGCTAATGCGCCACCTCCAGAAGTTGTAATAATTTTGTTTCCATTAAAACTTAAAATTCCGAAACGCCCGAAGGTTCCGCAAGGTTGATTTTTGTATGTTGAACCTAAAGCTTCTGCTGCATCTTCAATTAATTCAATATTAAATTCTTTTGCAACTGCAATAATTTCGTCCATTTTTGCAGGCATCCCGTAAAGATGAACAACAATAATAGCCTTTGGCTTTTTACCTTTTTGAATTCTGTCTTCAATAGCTTCTTTTAAAGCTTTTGGGCACATATTCCATGTTTCCGGTTCGCTGTCTACAAAAACAGGAATTCCACCGCAATAAGCGATCGGGTTTGCAGATGCAGAAAACGTCATGGATTGACAGATTACCTCATCACCATATTCAACACCACATTCAACCAAAGCCAGATGGAGGGCAGCAGTTCCTGCCGACAAAGCAGCAACTTTCGAATCTTGTCCTAAAAATTTCTCAAGGTCTTCTTCAAAACCATTTACATTCGGACCTAAAGGCGCAACCCAATTTTCAGCGAAAGCTTCGTTGATATATTTTTGTTCGTTACCTCCCATGTGTGGGGATGATAACCAGATTTTTGAATTCATTTATGTATTTTAAATCTTATTTATATTTTTAATTACTCTACCCGGATTTCCAACGATTACTGAGTAGTCAGGAACATCTTTTAAAATTACAGCACCAGCACCAATTATACACCACTTACCTATTTTAATATTCTGGATTACAGTTGCACCAATACCAATATGTGAACCTTCTCCCACTTGAACGTTTCCCGCTAAAGCAGCATTAGGTGAAACATGTACAAAATTTTCGATATAACATTCGTGATCTATAGAAGCATTTGTATTTATTATACAATGTTCTCCAATGAAACTATCTGCATTGATTGTAACTCCACCCATTATTACACTTCCTTTGCCTATTTTTGACGTTGGAGAAACTATGGATCTTGAATGAATTAGAGTTTCTAAATTATTTATTATTTTACCTGCAATTTTCTTTCTGATAAGATTATCTCCAATTGTTATAATTAAAGGTATCTTTGAGTCCATTATCTTCTGAATTACAGGAAATCCATAACACTCAATTTTATTGGTATCATCATCAATAAAGGCCGTAATACTTATGCCTTTGTCAATAGCTATATCTGCTACTACTTTGCCATGTCCACTTGCACCAAATAAATACATATAACTTATTTTTAATTTCCTTTAAATGGTTCTGTTGTTGCGTGACCATCAGCATATATTCCTTCTTTTAAGAACACTTTTTTTACTGTTAAAAAAATTATTCTCAAATCTACAACAAATGAAGCATTATCTACATACCAAACATCTAATTCGAACTTTTTCGACCAAGAAATAGCATTTCTGCCATTTACCTGAGCCCATCCTGTAATGCCAGGTCTAACCTCATGTCTTCTTTTCTGATTTTCGTTATACAATTCTAAATATTCGGGCAATAAAGGTCTTGGACCAATAATCGACATATCTCCTTTTAAAACATTAATCAACTGCGGCAATTCGTCTAAAGATGTTTTGCGAACGAAAGCCCCAATCGGCGTAAGTCTTTCGCTATCTGGTAAAAGAATACCGTTTACATCTTTTTTGTCATTCATCGTTTTGAATTTTATAATACTGAAAATTCTTTCATCCTTCCCTGGTCTTCTCTGAAAGAAAAAAGGTTTCCCATTGTTTGCAATAAAAAGACCAATTAAAACAAATAAAAAAACGGGTGATAAAAGAATCATGATAATAATGGCAATAGAAAAATCAATAACCCTTTTTAAAAAAATTTATACATTGCTTTTTTCTTTTAAAAGTCTGTTATATTCGTTCAAAAGTTCGTTCCAAACGACACTTTGTTCGTATCTCTCAACAATCATTTTTCTGGCATTTAGCTTCATATTGTTGTATTCTTCATTATTTGTAAGAATAATTTTCATTGCTTCTGCTAATTTTACGTCATCTTTTACAGGTACAATAATTCCGTTTTTACCTTCAATGACAATTTCATTGCAACCGTTAATATTTGAAACAATGCTTGGAAGACCCATTGCTCCTGCCTGCATCACAACATTTGGAAATCCTTCCCTATAACTTGGAAAAACAAGCGTATTGGAAATAGCAAAATAAGGTCTTACATCCTTTTGAAAACCTACCGAAATAATATCTTGTATATTCTCAATTTTTTGTAAAGTCTCTTCGTGTAAAGGATCTAGTTCTGTTTCGAAACCTCCCACTAATAAAAGCTTCGTGTGTGCATTTCTTACTTTAGAATATGCTTTTATTAATTCATTAATACCCTTGTCTCCTACTAGTCTCCCAACAAAAATAAATACAAAATCTTCTTCTGATATTTTTAATTCTTTTTTTAATTTGGAATTATCTTCTTCTGAAAAGAGCTGAGGATCGAAAGTTTTTACAGAAATACCATTTGAACTTCCGTTTCCAATAACTTTAAGCTTATTGGGTTGAGTAAATTTATTTTCGAGAATAAAATCGTTTAATCCTTTGGAATTGGGATAAACCTTTGTTGCAAATCTGTAGGTAAGACTTTCAACGAGATTTAATACTTTTCTTTTTGTTCCCGTTGCTTCCATTAAAGGTAAGCCGGCAACTGTATGAAGCCTGATCGGAACTCCCACCAGATATGCAGCCAACATACCGACAATACCAGCCTTTGGAGTATGAGAATGTACTATATCTGGTTTTTCTTTTTTTAGAACTTTATATAATTTGTAAACAGATTTTAAATCCGTGATAGGGCTTATTGTTCTGGTCATATCTACCGTATGGGTTTTTATATTTTCTTCCTTAGCAATTGCATTCATTTCATTAATATCCGATGATATGCCAACCATCGTAAAATATTGAGACATGAATCGCAATTGTCCTTTTAAAAGTATTTTTAATGAAACCGGAACTGTAGTAATCCTAACTATTTTTTTCACCCAATTGTTGTTTTATTGAAATTATAACTCCTATCATCATAAAAGGGACAATCATAACCTTCATTCTGGAAGCCAGACCGTAGTTGTAAATATAAATTCCTATAAACAACCAAACCAATAATGACAAGATAAAATATATATTTAAAAATAAAAAATTAGCTTTTATTTTCTTTATTATAATATTGTACAAAAATACTAAAAACCAAATGATAAGTATTGCATTTTCGAAAGAATATAAATATTGAGACTTTGTAGATACATCGAAAAACAATGGTCTGAATAACATGTAGATAAGCCTTTGTAAATAACTTGTCTTCTCAACATCAATAAATGAATTTCCCTGTGCCTGAGAAAACCGATTGATTTCACTCATTAGTTTAGATAAATTGGATATATCTACAAAAGAGGATGTCACCTTAAAAAACATTAAAGAGAAGAACATAAACAAAATCGAGACAATTAATATTATTTTTTTATTTAGATATTTAAAATTTGTAATAAAATAAGCTAATAAAATATGACAGATTAAATAGGGTCTTAATAAGAATATTAGAAAACTATAGAAAAGTATATCCGCCTTTAGAAATTTATCTCTGTTTTTTACCAGACTTAGCAGTAAAAAATACATTAAAGGAAAAATTAATGCTTCTTTAAAAATACCTGTCAACCAAATATGTGCGCTCGGAATAAATAAGAGAAATAAAAATGTAAATTTTAAAAATACATTATTTTCATTATTTATTTTCTCAAAATATTTTCTAATAATATCATAGTAAGGGATAAAAGAAACAAAAGAAAAAAACAAACTTAATATAAGGAAATTACTGAAAATATTCACCAGTAATGAAGTTACCAAAAGTATTCCTCTTCCTGGAACTAGTAAATATGGTAAATCCTTTGATAGATTAACTTCTAAACCTCTCGTATAATATTCAACAGAATCGAGAAGATTTCCTTTATTAATAATATTATTAAAATAGAAACAAAGCAAATGCTCCAGGAGTACCAAAAACAATAATATATTTTTCGCATTAATCATATCTTTGGTCACTCCCATCATTCAATTATTTTAAATAGGTTTGAAAATACCATTTCTGGAAACAGTAAAATGTCCATACTTTAAAAGCATTATCCTGAATTCCATTTAAATGATTATCTACAAGCCTTAGAATTTCATTAAAATTGAAAATGTTTTGTTCCTCTATTTTTGATTTTTGTACGTAAGATAGAAGCTCTTCCTTAAGCCCGGATTTCATCCAATCTCCTACCGGAACCCCAAAACCTTTTTTGGATTTTTCTAAAAACCCATTTGGAAAAACATCTTCAAACGCTTTCTTCAAAATGTGTTTTTTGCTATTTCCATTTATCAGGTATTTCTCTGGTAATTGTTTTGTAAATTCCCAAATTTCTTTGTTCAGAAACGGAGCTCTGGATTCTAAAGAAGTAAGCATACTCGTTCTATCTACTTTCACCAGCATATCTCCTTCAAGACTCATCATTTTATCAACCTCACGAAAATCAGTAAGACTTTTGGGTTTTTGTAATTTAGATTTATAATACTCAACTGAATTATCAGAAATATAATTTGTTTTTAAAATCTTATCCAAATCATTTTTTTGAAAACCAAGTTTTACAATATTATAAAAGAAATCACCCGAGTAGCTGATTGAATCTAATGCTTTTTTTACCTTAAATTTGAATCCTCTCTTATCTTCTTTTTGTGCCAAAAAATGATTGGAAATTTTTAGAAGTTTGTTATGTGATTTTTCTGAAATAAAATTAGTATATCGTTGATTAATTTTCCCAATAAGATACTTATTGTATCCTCCAAAAACTTCGTCTCCACCATCGCCCGTTAAAGCAACCTTCACATGTTGGCTTGTCTTTTGCGCCACCAAAAAACTCGGTAAAGCAGAAGAATCTGCAAAAGGCTCATCAAAATTTAGAAGAATCTCGTCCAAATTTTCAGCAAAATCTTTTTCACCAATAATAAATTCGTGATGATTGCTATTAATTAATTTGGCTATTGTTTGTGATCTGTCTGTTTCATCAAAAGATTTTTTCTCGAAACCAATCGAAAAAGTATTAATTTTCTGATCCAAATCTTTCGAAAGACTCCATGTCACGATAGAAGAATCTACTCCACCGGAAAGGAAAGTTCCTATTGGCACATCCGAAACACTTCTGCTGTTTACACTTTTCTCAACGAGGTTTCTTACTTTTCTTTTTGCTTCCTCGAATCCGATCTCTATTTTTTTTTGATTTTTCTGGCTTTCAGAAATCTGATGAATCTTGAAATCTAAATTTTGTACATCTATTTCCAGAAAGCTGTTTGCTTCCAGCTTACGAACATTTTCATAAATCGAGAAAGGCGCCGGAATATAAGTAAGCTGAAAAAACAGATTAAGGCCTGTATTTGAAATACTCAGTTTTGAAGGTATTACAGAAGTTAAAGACTTTAATTCTGACCCCCAGATAAAATTATTTTCATCTGCAAAATAATAAAGCGGTTTTTCTCCAAAGAAATCTCTTGCTATAAAAATTTTATTCTTTGATTTATCTAAAATGCTGAAACCATACATCCCATCCAGCTTTTTAAAACCATCAGTTCCGTATTTTTCATATAGTTTTAAGATAACTTCTGTATCTGATTTTGTATGAAAATGATATCCTGCAGAAATAAGCTCTTCTTTAAGCTCTCTGTAATTGTAAATTTCACCGTTGAAAACAATTACTTTCTGCTGATCGTCAGAAAATATTGGCTGTTTACCTGAAGATAAATCTATGATTGAAAGTCTTCTCATGGCAAAGCCGAGTGCAGCGTCTCCAATATTATCAACAAAAAAACCATCTTCATCTGGCCCTCTGTGAAATATTCTCTCATTCATCAGCTCCAAGTTTTCCTGTATCTGATGAATATTTTTATTTTTTGCTATAATTCCGTTTATTCCGCACATTGTCTATTGGGTAAAATTTATGTTTTTTGAGTTTTTAAGAAAATTTCTATATTTATTCAAATTTTCATTGCGTTTTGATTTGATATTTACTGTAATGCTATAATTATTACTCAATTTATCGTCGGTTGAATATTCTTGTGAAATATATTCAAATTTGGGTTCGAATATATTAACTGATCCAGTTGCTACTTGGGCAAATTTCTTTTCTTGTCCGATAAGAAATCCTATTCCATAATTACTATAAACACAAGTAAAATTATTTAAATTAAGTTTTCCTATATTATTATCTTTACCATATAGATTTCCTAGTGAAAAAATAAATCCCGTATTTTTGTTATTATAGGCAACAATATTATCGAAATCAAGGTTTTTGATGATATTAGTATTCTGATCTGGTTCGACATCTATACCTGCCATAGGATTTGTTCCATATGCATTTGAGGTTAAAATATTTTTAAATTTAGAATTTTGCGCTGTAATAATTGACATTCCATTTCTTCTACTTTGATCAATAAAGGCCTTTAAAATAGTAATATTATTATTTTTCATACTCCAGGTAGCAGGAGCAACACCAATATATATGCCATCTCCCCAACACTCTGTAACTTTAGGTGCGTACAATAAAATATTTTCGGTGCCTCTGATTGAAATTCCCATTCCCCACTCTCCACCTTGATCTGTATGTGAAAATCTGTCTCCCTTTATATTTGCAAAAAAAACGTTTACGTTGCTTACATCATGAATTCTTAATACTTCATATTCTCTTAAGCTATTCGCCTGCAAAATTAACTGAGAATTTTTTTCAAAAAAAAGATTAGAGTTTGACTTAACTGTTAATCCTTTTGGGGAAATTAGAAGTGGAAAATCCGGGAAAATGACATTACGATTGGCATCTAATGCCTTTTGGATTACATCTGTATAATTCTTAGTTCCATTTTTCGTATACCCTTTAGGTAATATCTTTTCTATATAAAATGGATTTTTAAGTGTTTTTTTTATACTATCTCTCTCTTTAGTACTCACCATTACTAATTTTGAGTAATTTGAAGGAACAACTTTATAATCATTTTTCTGCGCATATGATTTACCAAAAAAAGATAATATAAAATTAAGTAGTAAAATAGATGTGCTATATTTCATTTCATTTAGTTTTTAATTAGTAATAGTATCTTTTCTTTCCACCTTAGATTTATGTTATTTTTTGATATCAAGTTGATTTTTTTAAATCTTGAAACCTTATCCGATGTAAGATCCTTATAAAGTTTTAGAATTTTATTATCTGGAAATTTTACAGCTAATTTATAAAATAGCACTTTATCCTGATTTATATAAAATCTTTTAAGATTTAAATTATTTTTAATTTTTTCAAATATAGTTTGGCTTCCAATTAAATTTTTTCCGTGCTGCCTATAAAGCATGGTCGGTTCGTCTATATAAATCCTCTTCCCTAAAATTTCAGCCATTAAATGAAAATATCTGTCGTGAATATAGACTTCCTCTGAAAATGGTAACAATGATTCTTTTAATTTTTTATTTATCATTGCAGACGCTCCTTGTACAAAATAATTAAAAAAAGAATTTTGTAATCCCTGCTTTTTAGGAGCATCCGAAAAGAAAAGTCCACGAACGTTTAATGCCTCATCCGTTACATTGCAATTCGAATGAATAAGAACTGGAATATCCTGATTTTTATATTTTTGCAAAAAAATGTCTATTTTATTTTCTATCCAGACATCATCCTGGTCGGAAAAGAAAATAATCTCTGCATCAGAGAACATCATCATTTTTTCAATAGATTTCACCAAACCTAAATTTCCTTCTTTATTTTCAAGATATATGACTCTTGAATCTTTTTTCAGGAAATCGTTTATGATTTCTATTGTACGGTCTTTACTTCCATCATCTCTTATAATAAGCCTTAAATTATTATAAGACTGATTAAGTATACTTTCAATCTGTTCCTTAAGATAAGATTCTCCGTTATATGTTGGTAGAAGTATATCAACTGAAATATTTTGGCTCATCATTTATTATTTTTAATTATATCAGCATACTTTTTTCCCCAGACCTGATAAGAATATCTTTCTTCAACAGTTTTTCTACCAGCAACTCCCATTGAGTATCGCAGCTCTTTATTCTGCAATAATTCATAAATCTTTTTTTCCCATTGTGGAAGACTACTTACAATAAATCCGGAAACATTATTTTCAACGATTTCTTTATTTGCTTGCAAATCTGAAGCAATTACTGCTATTCCACTCGCCATATATTGAATTAGTTTAAAACCACACTTTCCATTTTCCCAAAATGTTTTTTCCAAAGGCATGATTCCGATATCACTTTTTGCAAGGTTCAAGTTCTCAGTCTTACTATCCCATTGGATGTATTCTACATTTATCTTGCGATCCAAAGAAATATTTCCTCCAATTATTTTAAGTTTAAAATTAAACTTATCCGATATATTGACCAAAGATTTTTCAATAAGAAGTAAATATTTTTGTGTCGACGGAGAGCCTATCCAAACAACGGAAGGCATCTCATCTTTTTCCTGAACATTATGTTGAGAATACTGATCTAAATCTATAACAGTAGGGAGATAAATAAGATTTCCTTTAAATTCTGAAAAATACCAATGATTTCCAACTGTTACAAAATTAGCCATCTTAATAAGTTGAGGAATTTTATCTTTTCTTGATGTATTCTGATAATTAGCTGAAATATTATCATCAAAATCTAAACTGAAAGATTTTATCTTTTTTAGAAAGAAATAATCAAACTTATAATCAAAATGAGGAAACAATTCTGCTTCTATTACTACATGATCATATCTTTTTATATTAAATGCCAGAAAAAAAATTCTTTTAATCACAAAATATATTGCCAATAAATTCTTTATTATGGTATTACCTTTATAAAGATACTTTAGGTAAGAATCTCCGAACAGTGGCTTATAAGAAGGTGTAATATTATTTTCTTCTAAATATTTTTTATAATTATAAAATCTGTATCTAGAACTTGCCCCTTTTTCTGAATATTTTGTTAGGAACAGAACTCTCATCGGAAAGAAATTTTAACATTATTTTTGGCAAGGAAAACAATAGGCAGAAAGAACATCCATTGAAAAGCAATAGACTCCAGATAAGGATTAGTAAAGGAACTCAGCAAAATAGATATTAGCCCCAACAACCAGAAATTTTCTGATTTATCTTTAAATATATTCCTGATGTTCCATCCTACTATGCTTATAAGAGATGATAAGATGATGATAAAAGTAAAAATTCCGAATCTCATAATCGTGGCCAGAATCAAAACTTCGTAGTTAAATCTCTTTGTATAATCTCTGATAATAAATACCTCTTCGAAACCTGTTCCATAAGGATATTCTATAATAGCATCGATGATCTGCTTAGTCTGTTGGCTTCTTTCTTCTCCACCTGACTCTTTTACTTTATTCAGGTTGGTTTCAATATATCGGGACAAATCGATTGAAAAATAATCTTCAATTGCTTTATAGTTGTACAATAATCCTATAAACAGAAAAACCATTAATATCATTGATATTGCTACGCTCTTTTTAATATTAAAAAAATTAAAAATGAAATAATACAATATTCCCAATACAAAGGTAAAGATCAATGCAGTTCTTCCTGAAAGAAAAATTGTAACTATAAAAAGTAGTACATATACAACAACTAAAAACTTTGGAAAAAGCTGTGTAATAGTTTTGAAATTAATTGCAAAAAAGATCAAAGTTCCATATACGTGCAGTGTAAATCCTAATTTATTAGTATCAATATTAGGATTTGCAATAAATAGTTTTACTATGGAAATATATCCAAAAGACATAAGTATGTATAACACGATTACACTTCCGATGGAAAAAAACGAAATTGTAGCAAATAATTTAATAACCTTCTCATAATTAAAGGTGGATCTGAGATATGTTCCGATCACAATCCAACAGAAAGGAGAAGCACAGTATTTGAAAAACAGCTCAGGAAAGAAACTTGAATATTTTGTATTTCCGAGCATATAGCAAGTGAAAATTGTAGATAAAACTCCCCAGAATAAAAGAATTTTATAGTTATAATGTATTTTACCGCGTACGATAATAGCCAATGTACTTACAATCATTACAACAATTGTAGGATTAAGGAATGCATTGGGAAATATCATTACCAAAACACCCAAAATTATAAGCAGTACATTAATAAATTTCTCCATTTAATCTCGTCTCAACTACTAATCTTATTTTTTTTAAAAAGTATAAATCCCTTTGCTGTAACTAGCAAAAGATATAATACCGACGCAAGCATAGAGCTATATGCAGCAAATACGATTCCGAATTTTGGAATAAAAAACATGTTTAATCCAAAGTTACAAACTACAGATACAATTACCGCAAAAAGCATAAATTTAGTATCTTCATATAGTTCTAAAGGTTTATGTGCAAGCATTGCAAACTGCCATAAAAATACACTAAAGACCAACGGTATTAAAAGTCTGAAATTTTCCGCACTTTTTTCGACTCCCAATATATTTAAAAAAAATTCTTTAAAAATACCAACAAAAAATATAGTAAAAACTAATAAAGTAATTTCTACAATAAGTAAGTAACATATAAGCTTTAAGGCTTCATTTTGTCTACCCTCGTTAAATTTTCGAGACATCATTGGAAATCCTGCAATAAGTATTGGGGAACAAATCATTGTAATACTTTTTGACAAAATATCATAAATCGAAGAATAAACTCCCACTTTATAAGATGTTTCAAACATATTGATCACATATCTGTCTCCTACATTCAAGATAGTAGATATCGTAAACCATAATGCCAATGGCCAGCCATAATCGAAATATCTTTTATTTTCAATGTATAGATTGGAAATATATCTCTTATCAAATCTCCTTATTAAAGTAAAAAATGACTGATTTATTATTTTAAATTCTTTCTTCAGCAAAGGCAAAATAGATATCGCAAAACTCAAAAAAAAACAAACGATAAGAATGAATATATTATCGATTTTATCCCGAAATAAAACAAAAAACAATAGGGTTCCGGCAAAAATACTTGCCCTTATTAAATTCAGTGCCAGTGTTTGTCCTGCTTTGAAATTTGACTGATAAAATACTATTCCCAATGCTGATAAACCTCCTAAAATAAACGTTGATATACTTAAGACAGCAATAAAGATATTGTTATTTAAAAAAAGTATAATAAATAATGATATTAATGATAATGGAATAAAAACAGTAAAAAATATTTGATAGATATTTATTTTAAAGCCTGTACTATTATCATTAAACCTTATAACACACTGGTTAATCCACCCACCACCAAAGGAGATCAATATCAAAATTACATTTTGAATAAGTGAAAACTTTCCGTATACAGCCACCGTATATTTTTGAGTTATAATCGGAATTGTAACAAAACTAATTAAACCACTTATTAATAATCCAATAAAATAAATTGAAAAATTCTTAAAAAACAGGGAAGATTTTATCCTTTTAAGCATATTATAATCTAGCGTCACATTTGCCCAGCAAACCTTTTACATCGTATACAACAGCATTATCTTTTTTAAGAATATCCATATCAATATTCAGGAAATCTTTATGTGCCACCCCAAGAATTACGCAATCAAATTTTTGTTTTGGTAATTTATCGAGGCTCTCAATTCCGTATTCATGTTTTACCTCTTCAGGATTTGCCCAAGGATCATATGTTTTTACCGTCACACCAAAATCTTCCAAAGCTTCTATGACATTTACAATCTTTGTATTTCTTACATCAGGGCAATTTTCTTTAAAAGTAATTCCCAGCATAAGAATTTCAGCTCCATTGACGTTAATATTTTTTTTGATCATAGCTTTTACCACCTGCTCAGCAATATATTTTCCCATAGAATCATTCAATCTTCTACCTGCTAAAATTATTTCAGGATGGTAGCCATATTGCTGTGCCTTTTGAGCCAAATAATAAGGATCTACGCCAATACAGTGTCCTCCTACTAATCCTGGCTTAAATGGCAAAAAGTTCCACTTTGTACCAGCGGCCTGAAGCACATCATGAGTATTGATATCCATTAGGTTAAAGATTTTAGCTAATTCATTCACGAAAGCAATATTAATGTCTCTTTGAGAGTTTTCGATAACTTTTGCTGCTTCTGCCACTTTTATCGTCGGAGCTAAATGTGTTCCGGCAATAATTACAGCCTTATACAGATCATCCACAATTTGCCCTACTTCAGGAGTCGATCCGGAAGTTACCTTTAGAATCTTTTCAACTGTATGCTCCTTATCTCCTGGATTAATTCTTTCAGGAGAATATCCTGCATAAAAATCCACATTATATTTTAGACCTGAAATTTTTTCAATTACAGGTATACAGTCTTCTTCTGTAGCACCAGGATAAACCGTAGATTCGTAAATGACAACATCCCCTTTTTTGATTACCTTTCCAACAGTTTCACTTGCTTTTATAAGCGGTGTAAGATCTGGTCTGTTGTTTTTATCAACTGGCGTAGGAACTGTGATTATATAAATATTGGAATCTCTAATATCCTCTAAAATGCATGAACAAAATAATCCTTTATCTCCATAGGATGGATTATTATTGGTAAGAACAGATTGTAATACATCGTCTTCTACTTCCAATGTTGTATCTATTCCTTTCTTCAGCTCTTCAACTCGCTGATTATTGATATCAAATCCGACAACAGGAAATTTTGTAGCAAAAAGTCTTGCCAACGGTAAACCTACATATCCGAGACCTATAATTGAAATTTTGTAATTCATCATGTTATTTTAAATTTTCCCAATACCAGTTTACGGCTTTTTCAAGCCCTCCTTTTACTGTATATTCTGGTTTATATCCTAATAGTTTTTCCGCTTTTTCTATTGATGCTAATGAATGGGCAACATCACCTTTTCTGTAAGGTCCATATTCCGCCTGAATGTTTCTTATATTTCCATCATATTCAGATAAATATTCTTTAAGATAATCAAGAAGATCATTCAAAGTCGTTCTGTCACCACAGGCAACATTATAAACTTCATTTAAAGCCGCTTCATTATCTGTTGTAATAGCCAAAATATTCATCTGCACAACATTATCAATATATGTGAAGTCTCGGGAATATTCTCCTCCTCCATTAATTACAGGAGACTGATGCTTAATTAACATCTGAACAAATTTTGGGATGACAGCGGCGTAAGGTCCATTCGGATCCTGTCTTTTTCCAAAAACATTAAAATATCTTAAGCCAATTGTATTAAAATCATATGTTTTTTTAAAAACGTCCGCATAAAGCTCATTTACATATTTTGTGATAGCGTATGGTGAAAGAGGTTTTCCTATATTAGCTTCAATTTTTGGTAAAGCAGCAGAATCTCCATATGTAGAAGATGATGCCGCGTATACCATTCTTTTCACGCCCATATCCTTTGCTGCAACCAACATATTCAAAAACCCTCCAACATTTACTTCATTACTTGTTATAGGATCATTGATAGATCTTGGTACAGATCCTAAAGCAGCCTGATGTAAAACAAACTCCTGGTCTTCGCATGCTTTTTTGCATATTTCTATATTACGAATATCCCCTTCTATTAATTTGAAATTGGGATTTGCTAAAAATGGTTCTATATTTTCTCTTTTACCTGTTGCAAAGTTATCCAGGCAGACAACCTCAGCTTTTAAGTTTAAAAGTTTTTCGATCAGATTAGATCCAATAAAACCAGCTCCTCCGGTGACTAATATTTTTTTTCCTTCTAATATGTTAAAATCAACAATCATGTTTTTTTTATTATAGTTTTTCTTTCAATCTTTCAAGCCAGTTCTTTTCTTTAGCTGTATATCCATAACCATATTTATTTCCATAGCCAAAATTATCTTTATTAATGTCATTAAGAACAAAACCTACATTCTTAATCTTATCGCTTTCGATATTTGAATTAGCAAAATCAATAAGATTTTTTTCTGTAAATCTTGATCTTGTTACATATAAAGTAGCATCTGCCAAAGCTGAAATCAGGAAAGTATCTGTTACCAACATCAACGGTGCTGTATCTACAATAATATAATCATATTTAGATTTTAATTCATTAAGTAAGATCTCAAATCTTCCATTAGTAAGAAGATCCGTAGGATTTGGTGGAATGGTTCCGGAATATATCACATCACAATTCGGATTAAATGAAGTTACGTGGACAATCTCTTCTAACTTAGTATGATCTGAATAAAGATATTCTGTCAATCCTTCCAAACCTTTTCTAGCAGTATTGTATCGTTGTAACTGTGGATTTCTAATATCCGCACCAATAATAATAGCTTTTCTATTAGGGTTGGCAAGCGTGAGTACAAGATTTACAGAAACAAATGTTTTTCCTTCACCCTGAACTGTGGAAGTAACATATACTACCTTACCCTTATCTTTTTTGCCAAGCATGAAATTCATATTTGTAATAAGAATTCTAAATGCTTCAGCTAATGGTGTAATATCATTTACACGAACAATATCTCCTTCTCCTTTTGTAAGACTTGGGATTTCTCCGATAACCGAGGTTGAAGAAAGTTTTTCCAGATCGTGCCTTGTTTTAATTTTATTATTAAATAATTGCCTCAAATAAATAAAAGCAAAAGGGACAAGCATACCAACAATACCCGCAGCAAGCAATGCCAGCATTTTTTTAGGAGCAATTGGAGATTGTGAAGCATACGCTTCATCGATTACTCTTGCCTTTGGCGCTGTTATAGATTCTGCAATAGCAGTTTCCTCCCTCTTCTTAAGTAATAATAAATATAAGTTTTCCTTAATTTGTTGCTGTCTTTCTATACCCCTGAAAATTTTCTCAATAGACGGAAGCTTAGAAATTTTACCCGAAACCTTATTTTGTTCGCCAATATATTCTCCTCTAGCAAGTTCGAAACCAACTTTGCTTCTTTGGAGACTTTGCATTACTGCATTACGCATCTGATCTAGCTGTCTGGTAATATCCACAACAACTGGGTTCTCAGAAGTTGCCGACTCGAGCAGTCTCTTTCTTTGAATAACCAATTGGTTGTAAGTATCAATATTGGAAACAGCTTCAGTATTAGTAAGCCCCACATTTGTAGGTAAAACCTGATATTGGCCCTGCTTATTTACATAATTTAAAATTGCATTGGTAAGTTCAAGCTGAGCATCCAATTCTAATTGTTTTTGCCTTGCTGCAGCAGAACTTTCAAGGCTTATTTTAGCTTCTGTTTCAAGATCAGTTAATTGGTTTCTTGATTTGAAATCTTCCTTCTGATTTTCAACATCACCAAGTTCTACAGCAAGTTTTTTTACTCTGTCGTCTATAAAATCTAATGTTTTTCTGGATTCCGAAGATTTATCAATGATAGCATCATTATTATAAGCGGCGACAAGTTGATTTAATATATCCTTTGCTTTTTGAATCTGTGGATAATTTATTGTAAGCTCAACGACGGTAACATCTCTGTTTACCAATCCTACATTTAGCATTCCCTGAAGCATATTTGTTTTTGCCTCTGTAGATGATAATGTAAGTTTTAATTTATTGGTATCAATACTTTTCACAAGTTTTTGATCAAAATCCTTATTTCTCAGAATGATTATATTGGCATAAGGTAGACTAATTGTTCTGCCAAAATCCGAAATAATCGGATTCTTTAATTCTTCTGATGAAAGTGTAATTTGATTTCCATTTATGGAAATATCTAAAAACTTTACTGAAAATCCTGTGTCTGGCTTTTCATTGATTACTTTAATCTCGATTGGAGATGTCTTTTTGTATAGCTCAACAGTCTGAAATTTTGTTTCTCCATAAATATCTGCTTGTAGATTTTGTTGCACGACAACATTTCGCATGAGTTTTTTTGATTTAAAAATCTGGATTTCGTTGTCTACACTATTAGTTTTCATTCCTCCGAATCCTGATAAATCTTTTAAAACGTCCGTATCACTTGAAGAAGTTGAGTTTTTTGAATCTTTAATCAAAACCGTTGACTGTATATTATAAACCGGTACAACAAATTTTAATTTTATATAAGCTATGAATACTGCCAATACAACTGAAATAATAAACCAGTACCAATTTTTCAGATATGGTTTTAGTATTTCACTTAAATTTAAATCTTCTTTCTTTGGGTAATTTTTATTACTCATTAATATTTTATTTCTTAAATAAACTTATTACTACAGCAACTGCGGTAACGGCGATAGAAATTCCGGTAAGATAAAGAGCTGTATTCGGATTTTGTTTTGCGGTAAGATCTTTGGTATTGTTAGCTGAAACAATAATTGCATCACCTTGTCTTAAATTGTAGTATGGAGAATTTATAAAATTAGCATCCTGCAGGTTTATTTTTCCGTGAGTTACCTGTCCGTTTTCAGTTCTTATTACCAGTACATTATCTCTTTTTCCATACATTGTTAAATCACCTGCAAGACCTAAAGCGTTCATAATTGTAGCTTGTCCGTTGGCAATAGTATAATCTCCTTGTCTGTTTACTTCTCCTAGTACTGTAACTTTAAAATTCACTAATCTTACACTTACAGTAGGATTGATAACGAACTTTGTCATTCTGTCTCTTACTTCATTCTTAAATTCTACTAGTGTTTTATCAGTTGTATTGATTTTCCCCAAAATAGGAAAATCAACATCACCTTTACTATCAACAATATAAGTAGGACCAGACACACTCACCATTCCTTGATTAGGAGTATTTCCTCCTGCTAAAGCGTTTGTCTGTACAATTTCTGATGAAGAATAATTTTGATTGAATGGTTTTACAACATCCATATCTTTTGCTGTAACAAGGATAACCAATTGGTCTCCAACCTGTATTGTATTATTAGAATTTTTAGCAGATGCCTCTATAGCAACCTGTTCTATATTTTGCATATAGTTTAAATCATTATGTGCTTTTGGATTCGTTTTACATGAAAACAATACAAATGCTGATATTACAAACAGTGTTTTACCTTTCATCATATTTTAAAATTGTACAAATATACATTTATATTTTTCTATTTATCCAGTACCTCATAAATAGAATTATTGCTTCTAAACTCCGGCACTATTGTCTTTAATAATTTTACAACCTCTACCTTATCTCTTCTTAAGGATGCCTTTGTAATTAAATTTACCAATGATTCTATTTCAGGAAAATCCATACTCGGATCTTTTGAAATCATAATCTTTTCATTATGTGTAGGAAGAGTTTTGGCATCATCGCTTAAAAGCTCTTCATATAGTTTTTCTCCAGGTCTTAAACCTGTGTAGATAATCTTAATATCAATATTAGGTTCAAATCCGGATAATTTGATCATTCGTGTAGCCAAATCAAGAATTTTTACGGGTTCACCCATATCAAATACGAAGATTTCCCCTCCCTGTCCCATAGTTCCGGCTTGTAAAACCAGTTCGCAGGCTTCAGGAATCGTCATGAAATATCTTACAATTTCCGGATGGGTAATGGTAACCGGACCACCCGCTTCAATCTGTTTCTTAAAATGAGGAATTACTGAACCATTTGATCCTAAAACGTTTCCGAATCTTGTTGTAATAAATTTTGTGGTATTTCCTTCAACATTTTGTAAGGATTGAACAAACAATTCTGCCGCTCTTTTTGAAGCTCCCATTACGTTTGTAGGATTCACCGCTTTATCTGTGGAAACCATTACAAACCTGTTTACATTATATTTGCTTGATAGTGTTGAAACAATTTTAGATCCCAAAACATTCACCAAAATACCTTCATGCGGATTTTCTTCTACCAACGGAACATGCTTGTAGGCCGCAGCATGATACACCATGGCAAAATTGTATGCTTGGAATAATGGCTCAATTCTATGCTTATTGGAAACATCTGCCAAAACAAATTTAAATCTGATATGAGGAAACTTTTCCTTCATTTCAAGTTCTATATCGTATAACGGAGTCTCTGCCTGATCTAATACAACGATTAAAGACGGGTTAAATTGCGCAACTTGTCTCACAATTTCGCTTCCAATAGATCCTGCGCCGCCTGTTACAAGAATTGCTTTATTAAAGTGTCTGCTTTTAAGCTCTTCATTTTGAATTTTAATTGGCTTACGGTTCAGAAGATCCTCAATTTGAAGGTTTCTGATTGATCCCCCCAAGTCGCTATCTCTAAGTTTTTGTACTGACGGAGCCTTGAAAATATTAAGGTCTTTTTCTAAAAATAAATTTACCCAAGAGTTCATTTCATCTTTAGACATCATTTCTTTAATGATAATTACACCGTCGATAAGAAGTTCTTCTTTTGAATTTTTCTCGATCTTCTCTTTAGCAAAAATTGGTTTTCCAAGTAATGATGCTCTTTTTGAGTCGGTTCTTTGTGTTAGAAAACCTACGACCTGATAAGGTAGTCCCGGATTATCAAGAATAGCTCTTGCAATGGCAATAGACTGTTCATCAATTCCCAAAACCAAGATTCTTCTTTTTAAAGAACTTCTTCTGTACTCTCTTACAATATGGAAAAATTCCTTCACATACAATCTGAAAAGAAATAATCCCATGAAAGATATAATAAAATAAAGAATCAGATAAGGAGTCATTATAAACTTACTCCCTGTAAACCAAAAATATAGGAGATTAATTGTTCCTACAGCTAACATTGTGCAGAAACAAGAAATCAGTAATTTAAATAGATCGATAAAAGTTGAATGTCTTATAATTCCCGCAAATGTTTTGAAAACATACATGAATACTACATTCGTGATAATAATAGAAAGAAAGATCACGCCCTTTTCTTCATGATAGATGAATTCTTTTTGACTGATCTTTTCGATGATATACGTTGAAAGAAATAAGGATATAACCAGAATAATAATATCTATTACAAGTATTATCCATCTGGGAAGATATCTTACATCTGAGAGATTGACAACATTATCTCCTCTAAAAATTTTCTTCCTAAGAGATTCGTACATTGTCATTATTTGTGTTCATATATAATAAGGTATAAAACCCGACTATCTTAAAAAAAATAATCTTGAGGCATTCATGCAAAATTAAAATAAAATTTCATCCATCCTTTAAATTTAAAAATAAATTTATATGAGTTTTACCATAATCTCTTCCAAACTTATTTTTAAGCTAAAGGCTCAAACCAATTCCAAAAATTGTACCAATAAAAAGAATCCTTTCAAATCTTTTTTTATTTGATTTTAGTGGAAATATGTTTTTACTGACAATATTTTATTTTAATTAATATAGTTTCAATCAATATACATTTCATATTAAAGTTTTTAAATCAACTTTCTAATATTGAAAAAATATATTTAGTCAAAAATATCATTTATTTTCTCATATTCAAAACCTCGGCTCATTAAATATTTTGTGGTCTTCATTTTTCTTTGATATTCTTTTAGTCCTTTTTGTTTTGAATAGTAATCTTCATATAACTTTCGGATCGTTTTTTCATAATCATCCTCATCAATCTCATCAAAACATTTGCTGATTAATTTTTCTGAAATCTGCTTTTGTTTTAAATTGATCTTAATTTTCGTCTTTCCCCAATGTTTAATATAAAACTTTCCTCTGATGTAACTTCTTGTAAATCTTTCTTCATTCAGATAATTTTCCTTTAAAAGATAAAGCATAATCTCTTCTTTCGCTTCATCTATTAACAAAAACTCCTTCATTTTCTGTTCCACTTCATAATGACAACGATCCTGATAAACGCAGTAATTTACCAGTTTCAGTTTAATTTCATCAAAAGTGAAAGACTTTTTTTCCATATTCATTGATACAAAAAAGAATGAGCAAATGCCCATTCTTTATATTTTTTATAACGAAGATAATTGTTAATAATTAAATAATGCTTTACCTTCCATTAATTCATTTACTTTCTTTCTTACAGAAGATATAACTTCCTCATTTTTAATATTATCAACAACTTCAGAAATAAATCCTGCAATAGTATCCATATCATTTTCCTTTAATCCTCTCGTGGTGATAGCAGCAGTTCCCAATCTGATTCCGGAAGTCGTGAATGGCGACTTATCATCAAACGGAACCATGTTTTTGTTACAAGTAATATCAGCAAGAACCAACGCTTTTTCAGTTTCTTTACCGTTTACGTTTTTATTTCTAAGGTCAACCAACATCAGGTGATTATCAGTACCACCGCTTACGATGTCAAATCCTCTGTCGATCATTGCTTTAGCTAAAGCCTGAGCGTTAGACTGGACTTGTTTAGCATACGTTAGGAATTTATCATCAATAGCTTCACCGAAAGCAACCGCTTTACCAGCAATTACATGCTCTAACGGACCTCCTTGAATTCCTGGGAAAACAGCTCCATCAAGAACCTGACTCATCATTTTGATTTCTCCTTTTGGTGTTTTGTGACCGTAAGTATTTTCAAAATCTTTCCCCATCATAATCATTCCTCCTCTTGGACCTCTTAAAGTTTTGTGAGTCGTAGTTGTTACAACATGACAATGTTCAAATGGATTATTTAAAAGACCTTTTGCCACCAAACCTGCCGGGTGAGCGATATCTGCCCAAAGTGTAGCTCCAATTTCATCAGCAACTTCTCTAAATTTAGCATAATCCAAATCTCTTGAATAAGCCGAGAAACCAGCGATTAGCATTTTGGGTTTTTCTCTCAAAGCAACTTCTCTCATTTGATCGTAATCGATAAGACCAGTCTCCTGTTGAACTCCGTAAGAAACTACATCGTACTGAATACCAGAGAAATTCACAGACGAACCATGAGTAAGGTGACCTCCCATCGAAAGATCCATTCCCATGATTTTATCTCCAGGTTTTAAAACAGCTAAGTAAATCGCCGCATTTGCCTGAGAACCAGAATGTGGCTGAACATTTACATAATCTACTCCGAAAAGTTCTTTAGCTCTGTTGATTGCCAAAGTTTCAACCTCATCTACAACTTCACACCCTCCGTAATATCTTTTACCGGGATATCCTTCTGCATATTTATTAGTCAATACGCTTCCCATCGCTTTCATTACATTATCAGAAACAAAGTTTTCTGATGCAATCATCTCAATACCATGCGTTTGTCTTTGTCTCTCTTTTTCAATCAGGTCGAAAATAATGTCCATTTTACTTTTAGTTTTAGAAATTTTTCACCCCAAATGTACGGAAAATCCTTTGAGAATTTGGTATTGCGAAATATGATTTTTTGTTTTAAAATTTAATAAAATCCTACGAAAGCTCGTTATTAATGAAATTTTCACAATAATTTTTAATCTCATCACGTACTTTACCAAATGTTTTATTAATTTCTTCTTCCATTCCTGCAGCTTTTGCAGGATCTTGGAAATTATGATGAAAAATTTTTGCTTTTGTCGGGAAATAAGGGCAGTTCTCTTTTGCATTGTCACAAACTGTAATGACAAAATCAAAATCGATGTTTCGATATTCATCAATATTATTAGATGTGTGATTAGAAATATCGATGCCATCTTCTTTCATCGTTGCAATCGCTTTTGGGTTTACTCCATGGGTTTCAATTCCTGCGCTATAAATTTCTGCTTTTTCCTGAGCGAAATATCTTAAATAACCTTCTGCAATTTGGCTTCTACAGCTATTTCCGGTACAAAGTACCAATATTTTCTTTTTCATATTTTAAACAAATAACCAAATGATATTAATGATGCAAAATTTTGGATCGAATCCAAAAATGAGTTGCAAAACAATAACTGAGGTTGTGATTATTAATAGTTTTCTGTATTTAATGAATGCATTTTTCATGGTCTAGCAACAACCGGAATTAGGCGAACAAGCATTTTGTTTATTTCCGGATAGTTCACTTAGATTCACTTTTTGTTTTTGTGGAGGAATTCCGCAAGCGTCTTGCGCAAGACATGCCGTTAACTTATTTTTTAAAACGAAATTTTTTCCGTTAAACTCAAGATCATATTTTCCAATTGTTGTATCCTGATATTCTACTTCAATTTCAAAATTTCCTATTCCTAATTTTTCTTCTGAAAGATGAATAATATGAAGTAATTTTCCCGGTTTTAAACGATGTTCATAGTCATCGGCGTTCCAAAGTTGAAAATTTACTTTTTCTTCTTTTCTGATCGTTCCACCACAATCGATAAAGTTTTTAGTAACCATTCCGATTTCTGTAACATGAAAATGTTCCGGTACAAATTGTCCGTTTTCAAGTTCAAATTCCACATTGTTCAATGTTGGAAGGATTTCTTTGATTTGTTCTATTGTCATATTTTAGTTTATTTTAAATTACAATATCGCAATATTACGATAATTAATTGCAAAAAATTTTAGCAACAGTTTTGCTTTTGTACAGTTGAAATAATATTAGAAAAAAAGACATTCAAAACCTCAAATGCTTTTTCATCTATACAATAACAAATTGAATTTCCTTCAATATTTCCTTTAATTAAACCCGCATTCTTTAATTCTTTCAAATGTTGAGACACAGTAGGTTGTGCCAAAGGAAGCTCGCTTACGATATCTCCACAAATGCATTCATTTACTTTCAACAAATATTCAATAATCGCAATTCTTGCTGGATGTCCCAATGCCTTTGCAATCGTTGCCATTTTGTTTTGCTGTTCGGTAAAAAAGTCGGTTTTGGTTGCTCCCATGATTCAAAACTATATCGCAATATTACGATAATAAATTTTTATAACAAAGTAATTTCAAAAAAATCCTCTCAAAAAAAATTGAAAGGAACTTAAAATAATTATAAACTCGTTTAAACTTTTATTTAACCACAAAAGTCACAAAAGTTTTTAGAAAATTATTTAAAGCTTATTATTAAGCGTGAAAAAAAGACAACATAAGTTTAAAAATCTTTGATTTTTATTTTTTGAGCGCTTTTGATTATCTAATAAAAGCTGTATACATCGCTTTTGTGACTTTTGTGGTTAAATAAAAATTTAGTTTATACAGCTTTTATATGTAAAATTCTAAAATTCTTCGTCTGAAAGCTCTTTGTTCACAACAGCTCCTGCAAAATTCCCCTGTGCAACGGCATTGGCAACAGATCGCATCATGGTAACATTATCTCCGCATGCAAAAACTCCGGGAATATTTGTTTTCTGCATCATATCAACTTTGATGAATCCATTTTCATTTAATTCAATTCCGAGATCACTAACATTAATGTTTTGTTCGAAACCAATTTTCGCATATAATGCTTGTAACAAAACTTCCTTTCCATTTTTAAAAATGATTTTCTGAATGTGTCCGTTTTCATGTTGAACTTTTTCTATTTCATCTTCAATAATGTTGATTTTATTTTGATTAAACTTTTCAACCTGTTCTTCATTTAAGGTTGATTTTCCATTAGTGAATAATGTCAGATCTTTTGTTAAATTAAAAACCAGTTTTGAAAACTCAAACGCCATATCTCCATTGGAAAGAATCCCTGTTGTTTCACCTTTCACTTCATATCCATGACAGTACGGACAATGAATGATAGAAATTCCCCAACAATCTGAAAATCCATAAATATTGGGCATAATGTCTTTAATTCCTGAAGCAAGAATTATCTTTTTAGCATTAAATATTTCTCCGTTTTCAGTTTTAATAGTAAAGTTTTCAGAATCTTTTTCCATTTTTACCACTACTCCATCATGAAATTTTACTGTTTCATATTTCAAAACCTGTTCTTTCGCTAAATCGGAAATTTCTTGTGGCGTTTTTCCATCATGTGTAATAAAATTGTGAGAATGTGGAGTTTGTCGGTTGCAAGGTTTTCCGCTATCGATGATTAAAACATTTCGTAAAGATCTTCCTAAAGACATTGCCGCGGATAATCCGGCGTAACTTCCTCCTAGTATAATAACATCAAAATTTTGCTTCATAGTTTTTGGATTGTAGGTTGTTGCAAAGTTAGAATAAATTTTCACTAATGCGACTTAATCGCAATAATAATTTTTATCTTTGTAACATGGCAAAGAGAAATACCATCACGAAACAATTGATTTTAGATTCTTTGAAGAATTCAAAATCGGCATTGAGTCAGGAAATTTTACAGAAAGAATTAGGTGAAGCTGTAGATCGCGCAACGATTTACAGAGTGCTGAATAGTTTTTGTGAAGACGGAATTGTTCACAAAATTCTAGGCGATGACGGGAAATATTATTTTGCCATTTGCTTAAATTGTACGGAGAAAAAACACAAGCATAATCATTTTCATTTCAAATGCTTGTCTTGTGGAAAGATCGAATGTCTGCCCAATGAAATGGAAGTAAAACTCCCGCAAGGTTATCAATCGGTGAATTTTAATGGGTTTATTTCGGGGTACTGTGCGGATTGTTCGAATTGATTGTTAACTCTGAAAACAAATTACACTAACGACTCCACAAATAAACAATATTATCCCTGCTTTCCAATAGTTGATGTTTTCTTGTTGATTGTTGATAGATTTCTCCTGCGTCGAAATGACATTTTTAAATTTAAATTTCAAAAAAAATCCTGAGAAAAAATCTCAGGACTCAAGTTTAAAAAATATATAGTTAGTTTACTATTTTTTTGATTTTTCTTTTAATTCTTCTTTGTCTTTATCGGAAGGATTCCAAACTTTTACGTCTGCATTTTTATCAATTCCTGATAAAATCTGCACGTTGATCCCGTCACTTGCACCAAGTTTTACGTACACTTTCTTGAATTTACCATCTTTCTGTTTTACCTCAACAAAAGGAGTGTCTTTTCCGTTTTTCTTTTCGTATTGAACCAATGATTCATCCAATAACAAAGCGTTTTTCTGAGAACTCAAAACAATTTCTCCATTCGCAGAGAATCCTGCTCTGATATATTCGTTGTTTGGATTGTTCACATCACCTTCAACCGGGAATTTAATGGTTCCACTTGTGTCTTTTCCTTTTGGAGCGATCATCGTAAGTTTTCCAGGGAATGTTTTGTTTTGAAGAGCACCGATTACGATGTTCATATCCATTCCTTGTTTTAATTTTCCAGCCTGAGCTTCGTCGATTTCACCTTGGAAAATCAATGAATTCAAGTCTGCAATTGAACAAATCGTAGTTCCTGCGTTGAAAGAATTGGCTTCGATTACCTGACTTCCCACTTTTACAGGCACTTCAAGAACAGTTCCTGAAGCCTTAGAACGGATCTGAGTTGTTGCCAAACCCTGTAATTCCGGAGTTGAGCCCGTTTTTGCAATCTGTAAAGTCTTTTGAGCTGTAACCAATGCTTGTTGAGCATTTTTCAACGTTTGCTGTGTAGAATATAATTGTTGCTGAGAATTCAAATATTCCTGTTTTGAAGCCACACCTTGCTTATACAATCTTTCCTGCATCTCAAATTGCTTGCGCATGTTATCAACATTCAATTTAGCATTGCTTATTTGTAATTGTTGATTATCCACATTTTGCTGAGCACTGTTTACATCGGAAAGATTCGGAACGATTCTCACGGTTGCGATCAACTGTCCAACTTCTACTTTATCGCCTTCATCCACCAAAATTTTGTCGATAATCCCTGCTATGTTTGGTTTGATTTCGATCTCTTCTTTAGGAACAATTTTTCCTGTAGCCATCACCTTATCATCCATATTCTGAACGGTTGGTTTGCGGGTAAGGAAAGCCTCGCTCTCTTTAGAATTCGATTTTATAAGATATCCGATCCCTGAGAACAGCGCCACTGCAAATAAAAGCCCCAAGACAATATAAATGGCTTTTTTCCAAGTGAATTTCTTTTTCATATGTATAGTTTATTTTTTATTAAGTGGTTTTTCTTTTTTTATTTAATTAAATGATTTAAAATTATTCGCTCGAAGACTCATAACTCATAATTTTCAACTCATAATTCTTATTCTGTTCTTAATGCTTCAATTGGTCTTATTTTAACGGCTCTCTGCGCGGGAATCATTCCGATAATTAATCCTAAAAATACCATTACTGCCATCGCTGCAAATACGTTTCCGTAGTTTACAGTCGGATTATAGAATGGAAATGCGTCCTGCCCCTGGGTTAACATATTTAAAATCATTAAGACAAAAATTCCGAACATAAATCCGAGCAATCCGGATGACAGCGTGATCACAACACTTTCCAACAAAATCTGATTTCTTACTTCAGCCGGTTTTGCGCCTAATGCTCTTCTGATTCCGATCTCTTTTGTTCTTTCTTTTACAGTAATTAAAAGAATATTTGAAATCGCAATAACTCCGGCAAGGATCGTTAATGTTCCCACGATGATTGTTAAAAGCTGCATTCCGGTTAGAAAGCCTGTCAGTTTTTTAAATTCTTTTCCAAGGTTGAAACTTCCAAAAGCATTCGTATCTTCAGGTGAAACTTTATTTTTTGCTTTTAATTCTAATTTTACGTTTTCTTCAACCGCATTAACGTTTGCATTTGGTTTACTCACAATTGCAAACATATCAATCTGGTCTCCCGCATTGTACATTTTCGTATACGTGGAAAGTGGAATAAACACAGTTTGGTCATTCTCAAAACCTCCACCTTTTTTCACTCTGAAAACTCCGATTACGTTGAAGAAAATACCTTTAATATTAATTGATTTTCCAAGTGGATTTTCCTGCTTTTTAGAATCGAAAAAGTTTTTATAAATTTCTTCACCGATTACGGCTACATTCTTATTTCCTGAAACATCGGCATCGTTGATATATCTTCCGAAAATCAGTTTTTTTTCTGAAATTTTATTTCCAACCGGATAATCTCCCGATAGAGAATACGTCCCGTTTTTACCGTTCCTCGACATAGATTCTCCCGGAGTTCCTGTGAAACTTCCTCTTGCATTCTGAGGAGAAATATAATCGATATCCGAAATTTTTCTTTTCAACATATCCATATCGGTAAGATGCAAATGTACCTGTCTTCCTTTGGGAAAACCGTCGTATGGAATAGATGTATTTTGTGCCCAAAGGAAAATAGAATTGGTCGCAAATCCTGAAAATAATTTGTCGAAACCATTTTCCATTCCTTTTGCTGCCCCAAGCAAACTTACATACAAAAACATACCCCAGCCCACTCCAATCATGGTAAGGAATGTTCGAAGCTTATTATTCCTCAACGAATAATAAATTTCCTGCCACGTATCTCTTTTAAATATGATATTCATTTCCTGATGTCAATTTTTTATAATATAAAAGTGAATTTTTCTTTGAAGTAATTAACCTCATTATCAATTTTCGCTTTCAAAAATTCACTGGTAAGCAAAATGACGATTCACCATTCATCTTTCTTATTCTGTTCTCAATGCTTCAATCGGTTTTATTTTTGATGCTCTGTATGCCGGAACAAATCCTGCAATCAATCCTGAAAAAACCAAGGCGATGAATGCCATAAAGATTGTTCCCCAACCCACACTCGGACTTTTAATGAAATATTCTTCGAGACTGTTTCCAATTAAATTTAAAGTCAAAACTCCGATTCCTACGCCTACAAATCCTGAAATCACGGTTATTACAACACTTTCCTGAACAATCAAAGCAACAATGCTTCTTGGTTTTGCACCAATTGCTTTTCGCACCCCGATTTCTTTGGTCCTTTCTTTCACGATATACACCATGATGTTACTGATTCCGATAATTCCCGCCAACAATGTTCCCATTCCGATAAATCCGACAATTGCCGTAAGAACCGCCATGAAAGTAAATGTATCATTCATGTTTTGAGCGTTATTCCAGACTCTTACTCCGTTTTCATCGTCGGGAGCTACGTTTTTTCTGGCTTTTAATCTTTCTTTTAATTCATCACCATATTTTATAGCCTGTTGCGGATCCAGTTTTTCATCATAAGCAATGAAATTGGTTGTTACTGTATCCGAACCTTTTTTCATTTGTTGTAAAGTCGTGATCGGAACTGTAATATGTCTTTCGTCCCAGTCACCACCGTCGTCGGAGAAAACTCCAACAACTTTGAACATGGTTCCATTGATATCTAATTCTTTTCCAACCGGGCTACCGTTTTTAATCAAGTCACGTTGAACCATCCTTCCGATTACGGCTACATTTTGTTTTCTGTTTAAATCTGTCGGCGACAAATAACGTCCTTCCAACATTTTTCGGTTCTCGATGATTTGTTCTTCCGGCTGTGCTCCATTAATCTGATAATTTCCACTTTCTTTACCGTATTTTACCAATAAATTTGTGGTATATCTTGGAGTGGAGCTTCCTACTTTTTCTTTATCAACGCCTACCAAAAAATCGTAGTCGTCGTTGTTCATGGTTACTTGTCGGTTAGATTGAAGTCCATTGTAAGCAATTGTGGTTTTCCCTGTAACAATGGTAATCAGGTTTTGGGCATCTCTTGCAAATCCTTCTGTAAAGGCATTCTGCAATCCCGTTCCAATCCCGAAAAGCACAATGAAAATAAATAATCCCAAAGCCACGGTAAAACCAGAAAGCACCGTTCGCAATACATTACTGCGAATCGAACTGAATATTTCCTGCCAACGATCTAGGTCGAACATATTTTTTGTTTTTTACTTTGTAAAAAAATGAATTAGCTGCGCTGCAAATTTTCTTTGAAGCAATTAACTTCGTTGTCAATTCTTTGCATAAAGCCTCAATCCTATCATCTTATAAAAATTCACTTGCGAAGCAAAATTGACAATTCACCTTACAGCACCAACTGCTTAATAAACTCATCACTTTCAATAATTCCGTCTTTCAGGATGACATTTCTTTTTGTCTGTGCGGCTACGTCGGGTTCGTGGGTTACAACGATAATTGTTTTTCCTTCATTATTAATATCCTGAAGAAGCTTCATAATATCATGTGTTGTTTTAGAATCCAATGCTCCGGTTGGTTCATCGGCAAGTACAACTTTCGGATTGGTAATCAAAGCTCTTGCGATGGCAACTCTTTGCTTTTGTCCTCCGGAAAGTTCATTCGGTAAATGATTTGCCCATTGTGCAAGACCTACCTTTTCAAGATATTCCATGGCTTTTCTCTCACGCTCTTTTCTCGGAACATTTTGATAATACAAAGGAAGGGCAACATTATCCAGTGCAGTTTTATATCCAATCAAATTAAATGACTGGAAAATGAATCCCAAAAACTTACTTCTGTACTCTGCAGCTTTTACTTCAGACAAATGCTCGATCGGAACTCCGTCCAATTCGTAAGTTCCTGAATCTTTCTCATCAAGAATACCAATAATATTAAGAAGGGTAGACTTTCCGGAGCCGGAACTTCCCATGATAGAAACGAATTCACCTTCAGCGATATTAAGATTAATACCTTTGAGAACGTGCAGCTTACTCTTTCCTGTATCGTACGATTTATGTAAATCCTGAATTACTAACATTAAGTGATGTATGATTTTATACCCAATAAGTAGATATAATTTTTAATTTGTTACGAAGAATAAAAATTTCTTTAAATAATTTAATGTTTAACTATTTAAACCTTTATCCATAGGCTTTTATATTTTTTTGTTTAATACTAAGTTGCTGATAACATCTATTTTTCCACAGTAAAGGTTTGTAAGTCAATATTTAAGGGCTTTCCGTGCAAATGTGGAAAACTTTTAAGGTTAAAACTCAACGAATTAGTGTTTTCCCCTTTTAATTACAGTTCTTGTTTTCTAACTTTGTGCTTGCACATCACAAAAGATAAACACACATTCTCTGTTAATAACTTTTATTCATAAGTTACAACAAATCAAAGTGTTGGTTATTTTTTGAACTTATCAACATTGATCAAATTAATTTAATTTAAAGACATTTTAACATGGGAATTTTCGATAAAAGAGTAAGTTATAAGCCATTTGAATACCCTGAGGTTCTTCAATTCGTAGAGGCGATCAACAAATCGTTTTGGGTGCATTCGGAAGTGGACTTTACTGCAGATGTTCAGGATTTTCATTCGCAGTTGGAGCCGCACGAGAAGCATGCTGTAAAAAATGCACTTTTAGCCATTGCACAGATCGAGGTGTCTGTAAAGACATTCTGGGGAAATTTATACACTCACATGCCGAAGCCTGAACTGAACGGTTTGGGAGCTACTTTTGCAGAATGTGAATTCCGTCATTCGGAAGCGTACTCCCGTCTATTGGAGGTTTTAGGATATAATGACGAGTTTCTGAACGTTGTTGAAATTCCTGCCGTAAAAAGCAGAATCGAGTTTTTAGGAAATGCTCTGAAACATGCCAATTCTGCAACGCCTAAAGAATATGTTTCTGCATTATTGCTATTCAGTATTTTGGTAGAAAATGTATCTCTTTTCTCACAGTTTGCCATCATCCTTTCTTTCACAAGATTTAAGGGATTCATGAAAAATGTTTCCAATATCATTGCATGGACTTCTGTAGATGAACAAATTCACGCAAACGCCGGAATTTATTTAATTAACAAAATCCGTGAAGAGCAACCTGATCTTTTAACAGACAGCGATATCGAAGACATTTATACTTTGGTTGACGAATCTATCGAAAGAGAAGGTGATATTTTAAGTTGGATCTTCGAATTGGGAGAAATCGATAATGTATCTAAAGAAGATCTATTAAACTTCATGAAATACCGTGTTGATGATAGTTTAAAGAAAATCAACATGAAAACTAGATACAACGTAACTCCGGAACAATACAGACCGATGGTTTGGTTCGAAGAAGAAGTTTTTGCCAACTCTATGGACGATTTCTTTGCGAAAAGACCAGTAGATTATACAAAACACGATAAGAGTATTACTGCGAACGATTTGTTTTAATTAATAAAATTGAATTTAGATTTTTACAAAAACAAGTTCGAAAGAGAACAGAAAAGACGAGTTGATTTAGATAGCGCAATGAATCTCCCTATACTTGTTTTAACATTGATAATGGGATTGAATTCTTATATTCTAAAAACTTACACTTTCAATTCAAGATGGAATTTTTCAGACTGGTTAGTCATTGTCTTTTTATCATTGAGTGTTGTGCTAATCCTAATTTCTTCTTATTTTATATTTTTGGCTAGTAATAACCTTCTTAAAGGATTCGATTATCCTCACTTTGATTTAATGTCAAAATATCGAGAAATTGAATTATTTAATAAGGATTGTGAAGACGATAATGACAAAATAAATTTAGAAGAAGTTGTTAAAGAAAAATTAGTGATATATGCTGATGAATCAACTTTAATTAATGAAAAAAGAGGAGATAGCCTATTTCGAGCAAGAAGATTTATAATTATCAATTTTATAATTACAATAATTAATATAATAATAATCACTTTAATTAATTTATTGAAATGAGTAATACTAATAATAAGCCATCAGAGCCAAAACCTCGACCTCAATTACCAGGTGATAGGAGAGAAAAGAGTGAAGATTTACCTATTGTGAAAAAATAATTTATCACAAATAAACTTCAATAATAAAAAAATAGCGCTATTAAACTCGTATACGCTAGAGGTTTTTAATTAATATAAACAACAAAATTCCTGAGCCTTAAAACCGTTCGGGAATTCGAAAATATACAACAACTATGGAAGAACAGAACAACAATATATGGTGGCTCAACGAGGAGTCTGAGCAAATGCTTAACAGAGGTTATCTTCTAAAAGGAGAAACTGTAGATGGAGCAATCGACAGAATCACCACTGCTGCTGCTAAAAAATTATATAAACCAGAACTTCAGCCTGCTTTCAAGGAAATGATCACGAAAGGATGGATCAGTTTCTCATCGCCGGTTTGGGCAAACATGGGAACGCAAAGAGGTCTTCCTATTTCTTGTTTCAACGTTCACATTCCGGACAGCATCGAAGGAATTACTCATAAAATGGGTGAAGTTATCATGCAGACGAAAATCGGAGGTGGAACTTCAGGATATTTCGGAGAACTTCGTAACAGAGGTACTGCCGTAACAGACAACGGAAAATCTTCGGGAGCTGTTTCTTTCATGAAGTTGTTTGATACAGCAATGGATGTCGTTTCTCAAGGCGGTGTAAGAAGAGGAGCTTTTGCTGCTTATCTGGATATCGACCACGGAGATATTGAAGAGTTTTTATCAATTAAAGACATCGGAAGCCCGATTCAGAACCTATTTACAGGAATTTGTGTTCCTGATTACTGGATGCAGGACATGATCGATGGTGATATGGATAAACGTAAAATCTGGGCTAGAGTTTTGGAAAGCCGCCAGCAGAAAGGTCTTCCATACATTTTCTTTACAGACAACGTAAACAGAAATAAGCCACAGGTTTACAAAGACTTAGGACTTACTGTAAATGCAAGTAACCTTTGCTCTGAAATCATGCTTCCTTCTACAAGAGAAGAATCTTTCATCTGCTGTTTATCATCAATGAACTTAGAGTTGTATGATGAGTGGAAAGATACAGATGCTGTAAAATTAGCGATCTATTTCTTAGATGCCGTTTTATCAGAATTCATCGAAAAAACAGAAGGAAATTATTATTTACAGGGAGCAAGAAACTTCGCAATGCGTCACAGAGCACTAGGATTGGGAGTTTTAGGATACCACTCGTATTTACAGAAAAATATGATTCCGTTTGAAAGTTTTGAGGCGACTCAGTTCAATGCGAGAGCTTTCAGACATATCAAAGAACAGGCAGATCAGGCGTCAAGAGAATTGGCAAATATCTACGGAGAACCGGAGTTGTTGAAGGGTTACGGATTGAGAAATACAACAACAATGGCGATCGCGCCTACAACTTCAAGTTCTGCAATTTTGGGACAGACTTCTCCAGGAATCGAGCCGTTTGCTTCTAACTATTACAAAGCTGGTTTGGCAAAAGGAAATTTTATGCGTAAGAACAAGTATTTGGCAAAATTATTAGAAGAAAAAGGTCTTGATAACGAGGAAACTTGGAGAACGATCATGTTGAATCACGGATCTGTTCAGCATTTAAAAGAATTGACCGACGAAGAGAAAGCAGTATTCAAAACATTTAAAGAGATTTCTCCGATGGAAATTATTTCTCAGGCTGCACAAAGACAGCAGTACATCGATCAGGCTCAGTCTCTGAACTTACAGATTCCATCAACAATGCCGGTAAAAGACGTAAACTATCTTTATATCGAGGCTTGGAAAAAAGGTGTAAAAACCCTTTATTATCAAAGAAGTTCTTCTGTTTCAAAAGAAATGATGGTAAATTTCGTTACCTGTTCAGCTTGCGAAGCATAAGATTTCACAAATAATAAACATCAACATATTTATTAAAAGCACGCTTTTTAAGGCGTGTTTTTTTATGTTCAAAAAAAATGAAAAAAATTCCGCAGCCGTAAAAATTAAATCCAACACCTTATTATTTGTTTATTTTTAATTTTAGATTGAGATAATAAAAAATATTTTAAACCAAATAGATTAATAAATAGATTATTTAACACAGATCTTAAAAAATTACAATTAAAAAAAAGATTATTTTCGCAGAGTCAAGCTCAGAAATTTCACTGAAATTAGAGTTTTGATATAAAGAAAAAAACACACTAAATGAATAAAATTATACTTACGATTGCTGTAGGATGTTTTTCTATAGCACACTCCCAAAATCTTAATTTTACTGATGCAAAGTTTAAGGCTTTATTGCTGAGTTCAAGCCCAGCGAATCAAATAGCAAAAGATCTGAACGGAAATGCTATCGCAATAGACGCAAATGGGGATGGGGAAATTCAGGTTGCTGAAGCAGAGCAGGTGAAAGTTTTAAATATAAAACTGAATGGTACGCCTACTTTAAATAAACTTCCAGATCAAATTATTGATGCTACTCTATTTACAAATATGGAAGAATTGTTTATCCATGATACAAAATCTGCTGTAATTAGTTTCGTTAATAATAGCAAAATCAAAAAAATTCTTTTTACCGGATCAGAAACATATACGGACAGTACAGGAACTGCACAGGAAATACCTATTAAATATTCTTTTGATAATTGTTCTGCTGTACATGATGTTAATCAATTTTTGGTTAATCTAAATACTTACTATTTAATTCAACCAGCAGGGGTAAAATTAACATTCAAAAATTGTCCGCAATTAAATGGTGATATTTTAATTTCAGGAAAAGCAATAAAAGAAATTTCTATTGAAAATTGTAATATCACAACATTTCGTGCTATTTCTTGTTTTACACTAAAAAAGGTACAACTACCAAATATCAACTCACTGACAAAAATAACATTAGAAGGATATACAGGTGAGCCATACAACAATCTTGGTCAACACATTGATCTTACAGTTAATGATTGTATCAATTTACAGGAAATTACGACCGATGCGGACCACTATTATTCGACAGGGCTATATATAGGATATATTAATGTAAATGGCTGTACAAATCTAAAAAAAATAAAAGGGCTGAATACTCCTTCTATTGATTTTACCATTGCCGGATTAACCAATTTAGAAGAACTGGATTGCGCTTACTATAACAGGTATATATATACCGGTCACCAAGATGGTTTTGTATATTTTGGAAAAGTGACTACATTAAATCTGGCAGGATTACCAAAACTTAAAGTTTTAAAAGCTTTCAATCAGCCTATTACAAACGATGTAAACTTTAGCACAGCTACAGCGTTAGAAAATATTGACATTACGAATTCATGTGCATCCATGAATACAGTAAATGTAAGTAATTTGACGAATTTAAACACTTTAAAAACAAATACAATAGATTCAGCCGGAACAAATGTAAATAGCAATTTACAAAAAATTACTGCTAAAAATTGCAACTCATTAACAAATTTCGTTTTTAATGGCAATGGTCATTTGAAAGAACTAGACTTGCAAAATTGTCCAAGTTTACAAAGAATAGCTATCGGTTATTATGTTCAGGAAAGTGATGGTATTTTTCCTGAGTTAAATTCAATTAATTTACTACAATGTCCTGGTATTAAAGAAATCATTATTCATAATACAGAAATCAATACCTTAAATGTTTCACAATGTTCTTCTTTAAAAACATTAGAACTTCAAGGAGATAATTTACTGTCTTCAATTGATATTTCTAATAATTTAAATTTAGAATCTCTTACTTTACAATCGCTCTCTTTAATTTCACAGTTGAATACTCTAAATAATATTAATTTAAAATCTGCATTTATTAGCAATTGTCCTCAAATAACACAATTAAATTTTTCTACAGCAACAAATTTCGAAGGACTTTCGTTTTGGAATATGCCAAATCTCAATTATGTTAATCTTAGAAACGGATCTATAGAGGAATTTAACGATTACAGTGGCTATAGCACGAATCTACATATGTGTATTGACGACGCCCAATTAAGTGACCTACAATTGCTTTATCCGGATATTACATTCACCACCAACTGCGGAAATTTTTTAAGTACAAATAACTCACAAATCAAAAATAAGATCCAAATTGCACCAAATCCAGTAAAAGATTTTGTGATGATAAAAGCTGAAGAAAATATTAAAAATGTAAAAATATTCGATGTACAAGGAAAAATGACTTTCCATCAGGATTTGAATCATGAGATGATGAAAATCAACCTTTCGGATTATCCAACGGGAACTTACATCATAAAAATAAAAACAGACAATACAGAGATCTCTAAAAAGATCATAAAAAAATAACATTCATATTAGCAGTTTTTTAAACAAGAACCATCGATTTATCTGTGGTTTTTGTGCTATATTTGTTACAATGTTTAATTCTTAAAAACGAAAAATATGAAATTCGGGCAAGTAGAAGATCCTTCAAAAATAGATTTCACATTACCTAAAGATCATCCAAAAACAAAAGAAATTTTAAGCCAGAACAAAAAAGGTTTAGAAAATATTTCTATAGGATGTGCAAAATGGAATAAAACCGATTTGAAAGGATTTTATCCTAAAGGAACTAAAGACGAATTAACATATTACGGAACTCAGTTCAATTCCATCGAATTAAACGCTACTTTCTACGGAATGCCAACCCCTGAACAGGTACAAACCTGGAAAGAAAAAACGCCTGAAAATTTTAAATTTTTCCCGAAAATAACGAATACCGTTTCACACTTCAGAAGATTGTTAAATATCGACGATGTTGTGACTCAGTTTGCAACAGCTGTTCTAAATTTCGACGAAAAATTAGGAATGGTTTTTCTTCAGCTTCATGATAATTTTAAACCAAAAGATTATGAAAGGTTAGAAAAATTCGTAAAAACCTGGCCAAAAGAAGTACCTCTTGCCATCGAATTGAGAAATACTGAATGGTTTACCGATGAGGAAATTTTAAATACAACCTGCGAGCTTTTTGAAGCAAACAATATCACAAATATCATTGTAGATACAGCGGGAAGACGAGATATGCTTCACATGAGATTAACGACTCCAAATGCATTTATCCGTTACGTTGGAGCCAATGCAGAAAGCGATTACGAAAGGCTTGATGATTGGCTGAAACACCTCACAAAGTGGAAAAAAGAAGGTCTTCAGAATCTATATTTTTTTGTTCACCAGAATATTGAGAAAGCCTCACCCCTTTTATCCGCATATTTCATTAAAAAATTGAACGACGACTGGAAAACTGATCTTCCAATACCAAAAATGGCGACTGAAAGTACAGGTACTTTATTTTAGTCCCGATAATTTTTTCGTTTTTTAAATCTAAAACAGATTCTTTTATCTTAAAAAATTAAGTTTTAATAAAAAATAATTCACTTTTGGGACTTAAAAAAATTAAGTCTCAATTCCTCATTTCATATTGTAAAATTTAGTAAATTAGAGAGTACAGGAAACTTAACTGATTTTTGAACACCTAAAAACACTTACAACATGGAAAAGGAAATTTGCACCATCAGCATCACAAATAATTGGTTGACTGATGAGTATACTTTTTATGAAGATGACAGAATAAAAAGAAATTTTGATAATAATAGCCTGAGCTCTGATGTAACGGAATGGTTGAAACCCAACCAGATCAATAAGCAAAATAAGGATAGATTGGTAAAAAATTGTCCTGAAGAGCTTAAGGAAAAAGTTATGCACATTTTAGATTATCCTTAAAATATTAGAGCAAAAATAAAAATTGACTTTATTTTCTACTTCTAATGAGTAAAACCAGATTAAGGAACATCAAAAGAAAATCCAACGCCACCCAAATCCCAATTTTTACGTTTTCATAATTATACGCGTCGATCTGCTTTTTAGCAGTATCTGAAAGCCTTACGCTTTGATTGATATAATTCTGAACCTCAATAATCTGATCAATATTTTTGTTCGGAACGGAATGTTGTGAGAAATATACAAGGTTCTTTTTTCCTAAATATCCTACAACCCAATATTCATCGGATCTTTCCATTTTAAGGTGTTCGATCCGGTAATATTCGGGGCGAACTTTTCCGATATGTTTTGTCTCAAAAGATTTTGTAGAATCTGCATGCGTATTGAGATTGATTACGTAAAAATCCAAAGGCTGCGGAAGCTTGTTAATCACTTGTAAAGAAAGCGAATCTTCAACAATTCCGATAGAGCTTTTTTTGATAAACCAATACGTAAAAAATGAAATCGAGAAAACAAGCGTTATGATTCGGAATAATTTAGCCCACTGTGCCAGTTTTCCTCCTTTTACTTTAAATAAAATAAGAGAAAAAACCGATGCCCAGAAAATAACTAAAATCACGAATACCATGCTGCAAAGATACTTATTTTAAAAGGGTTTTGGAAGCAATGCTAGTCAACATTCCATTCTTTATAAAACTGATCGAGAAATTTTAACATAAAATCATGTCTTTCACCAGCAATTTCCTTTCCTTTTTCGGTATTCATTAAATCTTTTAACAATAAAAGCTTTTCATAAAAATGATTGATTGTCGTTCCGTTTGATTTTTTATATTCATCCTTGGTCATATTTAGCTTAGGTTCGACATTAGGATCGTACATCGGATTGTTTTTAAAACCACCAAAATTGAACGTTCTTCCAATTCCAATCGCTCCAATTGCATCGATTCTATCGGCATCCTGAACAATTTTTAATTCAATCGGCAGATTCTGAGGAACTTCCCCCCTATTTTTAAACGAAATATTTTTAATAATAAATAAAACCTGCTCAATAACGTGTTCTGAAGCATTCTGACTTTCAAGAAACTCACGGGAAACCTTTAGTGCAATGGTTTCGTCACCATTGTGAAATTTTGGATCGGCAATATCATGAAGCAAAGCTGCCAATTCTACAACTTCTTGGTTACATTCTTCTATTTCAGCAATTTTTTTTGACAATTTCCACACTCTTTCGATGTGAAACCAATCGTGTCCAGCTTCCGCACCTTCCAGTTTTTCTTTTACAAATTCTACCGTGTTTTCGATCAGATTCTTCATTTATATCAATTCATTTAAAATAATATTCCAGAGATTTTTGTTGTAGCTTCTAAAAAAATTAACGTGGCCAATTTCGCCCTTTTCCGACTCGGAAGTTTTTACTAATCTGTAGGTTGGTTGAAGATTTGGATACGTGTCATTTAACAGACTTTTTACTCCTTTTTCCGTTAACCACACATCATCTTCTGCCCGAATGACGAACACTTTTTGCGTTAAATTTTTAGAATAATCATCAATTTTCTCCAACAAACCGTTGGTTGATTTCTTGTTTAAAATTAAGGTTCTCCAGTCATATGCGCAATTTTTTGGAAGACTTTCTCCAAGTCCAAACCAATTTCCGGGGAAATACCCTAGCAATGCGGTAGTTAGAGGCTGGGCAATTCCAAATCCAAGATAAGCCTCAATTTTTGTTCTGAATTTTAAATTACCGACAAAAGCATTCTGAGTTCCTACAAAGATAAATTCATCAAATATTTCTGAATCTTCATTCATTCCCAAAATCAAAGCTCCGACGGAATGTCCTAAACAATATTTCTGATAATCATTAAAATTGTCTTTAATATAATCTGTTACCACTTTATAATCTTCCGACCCCCAAATTCTCATAGAAGCATTAAAACCTCTCATATTTTTTGGTTTTGAAAGTCCAATTCCACGATAATCGTAGGTAATTACTGTAAATCCTTTTTCAGAAAAAAACTGGGCAAATGAGAAATAAATATGCTGTTTTACCCCAGTCGCAGAATTAATAAGCAATAGTCGGTGGTTGCTTTTTTTAGGTAAAAAAAGATGCGCTGTAAGTGAAATATGATCGTGAGTTGTAAGTGTTAACTTTTCCATGTTTTAAAAGAAAAAATCCACTATAAAAGTGGAAATTTTACTTTATATTTTATGTTCAGTTTAAAACTTTCGATATGTAGCAAATAACGTATTAAATAAAATCCGAAACTCTAGGCAGCCCGGTCTGCGAACCTTTCTTCGCCGAAACTCTTGCCGAAACCTCATTTCCGAATTTCACACATTCCTCAATAGAATTTCCGTGGCATAAAGCGACCGCAAACCCTGAGGTAAAAGCATCTCCCATTCCCATCTTGTGAACGGTTCTGTCTTTATCGTTACGACAATATTTCATCTCGGTTCCATCGAAATAAATGGTAGAATTTATATCGTCGCGAACAAAAACTTTATTGAAATATTTTTTAAGAATTTCTTCTCTTTGATCTTCTCCGAAAATGATATGAAGTTCGCCGCTTTTAGCTATTATAAAATCTACATTATTTAAAACCTCATCGCTCAATCGCTGTGCCGGCGAAGCATATAAACCAACCTTTTTGCCATATTTTTTGGCTTTTTTAATGGTATATTCAATCACTTTCATTGGCACTTCAAGCTGAACAAGAACAAGATCTGCGGTGTGAAAATATTTGTCGGCAGCTTCAACATGCTCGATGCTTAAATAATTATTTGCCGCAGGAACTACGACAATTGCAGCGTTTCCTTCGGAAGTTGTAACATAGGCTGTACCTGTCGCTTCCTGATCTGTTTCGAAAACAAAACCTACATTCACATTTTCGCCAACCATATTTCTCATGATTTGCTGACCGAGAGGATCCATTCCTACACAGCCGATGAAATATACGCTGGCTCCCAGCCTTGCTGCTCCAACCGCCTGATTGGCACCTTTTCCTCCGAAATAGCTCTCGGAATTATAGGCAATAACCGTTTCGTTGGCACATGGAACTTTTTCCGTTTCTAAAACAAGATCGATGGAAGAGCTACCTACAACGATGATTTTGGGCTGTTCTGATGAGAAATTCATTGTGTTTTAAATTAGTTTTATTATCTGTGTGTTGATTCTGGCAAATTTATAGTTTGGGAACTGTCTTTCAAAAATAATTAACTTTAATTAACTAATTTCTATAAATTCAGTTACAATTTTTACGGGAGCCTGATTTTTATCATACCCGATGTAGCTTGCATAAAAACCTTCTCCGTATCCTGTTTCAAAGGCAAAAATAGTTCCAGGATGTTCTTCCGATGGTTTCAAAAATGCATATTGATCGATTGCACCATTTTCATCAAAGAAATAATCATGGAAAAATTCCTCATAAATTCCCATGAAATCTACACCTTTTCTACGATACAGTTTTTGCTCCAGTTCATTTAAATTATTCTGTGTATCAACATCCATAAAGCATCCCATACCGCTTTCCACAGGATATCCGAACACCTCACCATCTGCCAGATCTTTTATATTTTGTCCTGCTGTTGTTGCCAATTTCCAATCTGTAATTTCAGACTGGCTGAAAATAATTTCGGCATACGCCACACAATTGCTTTCTCTTTCCTTATGCAACAAAACAGAAAAATCTCCTTTTGGAAATTCTGTTGTGAAAGGCTGCATATCGTTTGTAATCAACGGATCACAAGATACCAGCTTCCCACTTGAAAGATAGATCTTCCCAACCTCGAAGCTCTCCAATAAAGGACTTTCTACGAAGTTTTTTGAGAATAGGTTTTGTATGTTTTTTAAGTGTGTCATTTTATTTTGAAACCTTCAAGGTTTTAAAAACCTTGAAGGTTTATTTATTATAAAGTTTTTAATTTCTCTTCCAAAATTGCAATTTTGTCAAGAGCATCTTTTTGTTTTTTACGCTCAACTTCTACAACTTCTGGTTTTGCGTTGGCAACAAATTTTTCGTTTGAAAGTTTTTTATCAACCGAAATTAAGAATCCTTTTAAATATTTTAATTCTTCTTCTGTTTTAGCTTTCTCTTCTCCTAAATCTAAGTTTTCACTTAATGGAATAGAAATTTCTGTCGCTCCAACCAAGAATGTAAAGCTCGGCTTATCTGTTTTTGTTCCAAAATGAATTTCTGAAACGTTGGCTAATTTTTTAATAACCGATTCGTTTGCAAATTCCGAAGCATTGGTATAAATTTCAACGGCTTCTTTTGGAGAAATACCTTTCGTTTGACGGTAATTTCTTACACCTGAAATAATTTCGGATGCCGTTTCGAAGTTTTTAATAATATCTTCACTGAAAGCTTCCGCTTTTTTCTGCTGAGAAATGATTAATGCATCTTCAATACTTCTATCAGAAATCGTCTGCCACAATTCTTCTGTTAAGAAAGGCATAAACGGATGTAATAGTTTCATTAATTCCTCAAAAAGAGCAACAGTTTTGTTGTAAACTTCTTTAGAAATTCCTTCACCGTAATTTGGTTTAATCGCTTCCAGATACCATGAACAGAAATCGTCCCAGATTAATTTATAGATCAAATGCAGAGCATCAGAAATTCTAAATTTCTCAAACTGATCATTAATTTCAACGATTGTTTTATTCAATTTATTTTCAAACCATTCAATTGCCTGAATTTCTGTCGAGTTCGCAGGTTTATCTTCATGATTCCACATGTTAATCAAACGGAAAGCACTCCAGATTTTTGACATGAAATTTCTTCCTTGAAGCATTAAATCTTCATCAAAAAGAAGGTCATTTCCAGCTGCAGAACTTAATAAAATTCCTACACGAACTCCATCTGCTCCATATTTATCCATCAATTCCAATGGATCCGGTGAATTTCCTAAAGATTTTGACATCTTTCTTCTCTGTTTATCCCTTACAATTCCTGTAAAATAAACATTTTTGAACGGAACTTCTTTTCTGTATTCCAAACCTGCCATGATCATTCTTGCCACCCAGAAGAAAATAATATCCGGACCTGTTACCAAATCTGAAGTTGGATAATAATAATTGATGTCTTTATTTTCAGGATCTAGCAATCCGTCAAAAACTGACATTGGCCACAACCAAGATGAGAACCATGTATCAAGAGCATCTTCGTCTTGTTTTAGGTTACTGACTGTTAGTTGATCGTTATTTGTTTTTTGTTTTGCAAGTTCTAATGCTTCTTCAATGGTCTCTGCAACTACGAAATCATTTTCGCCGTCTCCATAATAGAACGCAGGAATTTGCTGTCCCCACCATAATTGACGGGAAATATTCCAATCGCGGATGTTTTCCATCCAGTGTTTGTACGTATTTTTGAACTTTTCAGGATAAAATTTAACCTCATCATCCATTACAACATCCAAAGCTGGCTTTGCAATTTCAGACATTTTTAAGAACCATTGAACAGAAACTTTAGGTTCAATCACCGCACCTGTTCTTTCAGAAGTTCCTACTTTATTTACGTAATCTTCTGCTTTTAACAAAAGATCTTTTTCTTCTAATTCTTTCGCGATTTGTTTTCTTACATCAAATCTGTTTTTTCCGGCGTAATGTAAACCGTAATCATTCAGATTTCCGTCATCATCCAAAGCATCAATCATCTGAAGATTGTGCTTTTGTCCGATTTCGTAGTCATTGATGTCGTGAGCCGGTGTAATTTTCAATGCGCCTGTTCCGAATTCAATATCAACATATTCGTCTTCGATGATAGGAATTACTCTGTCAACGATCGGTACAATTACTTTTTTGCCTTTTAAATGAGCATATCGCTCATCATTAGGATTGATACAAACTGCAGTATCTCCGAAAATCGTTTCAGGACGCGTTGTAGCAACTGAAAGGAATTCTTCCGAACCTTCAATTTTATACTTTAGGAAATATAATTTTCCGTTTTGCTCTTTGAAAATTACTTCTTCGTCTGAAATATTGGTTTTCGCTTCAGGATCCCAGTTGACCATTCTGTAGCCACGGTAAATCAGTCCTTTATTGTATAAATCAACAAAAGATTTGATAACCTGCTGAGAAAGTTTTGGCTCCATCGTGAAACGGGTTCTGTCCCAATCGCAAGAACAACCTAGTTTTTTCAACTGCTCAAGAATTGTCCCTCCATATTTATCGGTCCAGTCCCAAGCATGTTTTAAGAATTCTTCTCGGGTAATATCAGATTTACTGACCCCTTCTGATTTCAGTTTAGCAACAACTTTAGCTTCAGTAGCAATTGAAGCATGATCTGTTCCCGGAACCCAACAAGCATTGAAGCCCTGCATTCTTGCACGACGGACCAGAACATCTTGGATGGTATTATTAAGCATATGCCCCATGTGTAAGATCCCCGTAACGTTTGGCGGAGGAATTACAACAGTGTAAGGCGGCTTGTCATTCGGCTCTGAATGGAAGTATTTGTTTTCCAACCAGTAATTGTACCACTTTTGTTCTGTTTCCTGTGGATTGTACTTTTCTGAAATCTGCATAAATTCTATTTCTTTAATTTACAATTTGCAAAAATAGGCTAAAGAAAAAAAATTTTGAGTATGAATTAAAATAATTTTTAACTTTGTTTCTCAAAATTTATCTAACAAACATATTAACATTCAAGAATATGAAAAAATTAATCGCAGGAATTGCATTATTTGGAACATTCGCTCTAGCATCTGCACAGACTATTACGTTTGATAAAACTACATTTGACTATGGCACAATAAAGCCCAACTCAGATGGTACAAGATTTTTCACTGTTACAAACACTGGTGATAAGCCTCTTGTTCTTTCAAATGTAAAAGCATCTTGTGGATGTACAACTCCTGAATTCAAGACAGATCCTATTATGCCTGGAAAATCTGCTCAGATCAAAGTTGGATACAACACAGCTATTAATGGTGGTTTCAACAAAATGATCGAGGTATTTTCTAACGACCCTGCAAACAGCAGAAGCGTAATTTACATCAAAGGAAACGTAGATGCAAACGCTCCGGAACCAAAACCATTAACTCCAGAAGAGTTGAAAGTGAAGGCTAAAGAAGAAAAAGCTGCTGCAAAGGCTGCCGCTAAAGCTGCTAAAAAAGCCGCTAAAACTGCTGCAAAATAGTAAATTTCTACTTTAAAAATAAAGAAACCGTCTCCATCGAGGCGGTTTTTTATTAAATTTATGTTGGGTTTAGTTGATGGTTACTCGTTATTGGTTGATAGATGACTACTAAAAGCTTAAATTTAGATATAATTTTAATCTTTAATCTTTAATCTTTAATCTTTAATCTTTAATCTTTAATCTTTAATCTTTAATCTTTAATCTTTAATCTTTAATCTTTAATCTTTAATCTTTTAATAACTATAAAAAATATGGACACCAATTTCTCAGATGACTTTTTAGTAAAAGGAAAATTTTCAATCAAAAAAACTTCAACGAAATATGAAGGAAAGCTCACGAAAGAAGAAGGAACTCAATTGTTGATTCAGGAAAAGGAAAAACTTCGCGAATTGCAGGAAAGATTGTATGCAGATGGAAGCAAATCTCTTTTGGTGGTACTTCAGGCGATGGATGCAGCAGGAAAAGACAGCATGATTGAACATGTTTTTGGAGGAGTAAATCCGCAGGGCTGTAATGTGACAAGTTTTAAAACTCCCACATCCAAAGAATATACCCATGACTTCTTATGGAGACATTATCTGGCATTGCCTCAAAAGGGAATGATTGGAATTTTCAACCGTTCGCATTATGAAAGTGTGTTGGTTTGTAAAGTTCATCCTGAATATAATTTAAGTGAAAAAACATGGAAATCTGTAAAGGATTTTGACAATAAATTTTGGGAAAACCGCTACGAAAGCATCCGAAATTTTGAAAAACATCTTGCTCAAAACGGAACAACCATCGTTAAAATATTTTTAAATGTTTCTAAAGGCGAGCAAAAGAAAAGACTTTTAGACCGAATCAATGAAGCGGATAAAAACTGGAAATTTTCCACTGCAGATCTTCCGGAAAGAGCTTTATTTGATAAATATATGGAGTGCTACGAAACTGCCATCAACGAAACTTCAAAAGATGATGCACCTTGGTATGTTCTTCCGGCAGATAATAAATGGTTTGCAAGAGTAGCTGCAATACAGATTATCATTGATACTCTGGAAAAAATGGATTTGAAATATCCGAAGCTTTCGAAAGAAGAAGTTCTTGGTTTGCAAGAAGCGAAAAAGCAGTTGGAAAGCGAGTAAAAGAAAGAAATTAAATTGTCACGAATGTACGGATGATATTATAAAATTCGTGTATTCGTGGCATATTATTAAAAATCACGAGAAAATCTATAAGCCGGATTTTGTTCTTCCCGAAAGAAGCGCCTGTTATTTATCTACGTCGTACATTACTGCAAAACTTGAGCTGATTACCCCTCGGCTTTCAGAGCGAGCAACTCCTATTTTCATTGCTGAAAAGAACCGATATACTTATCATTGCACCACAAAGAGTTTACCTGGTTTCACTACAGCCGAACTGTACATTCTTTCTGTTGCACTTGTCCTACCCTCGCGGGTGACGGATGTTATCCGCTTTGCTGCTCTATGGTGTCCGGACTTTCCTACCCTTACCGAAATAAGAATCAACAAGCCGACTTTCTCGTGGCTGCAAAGATACAAATTAGTTATGAGTTGAAAGTTATAAGTTATGAGTCTTCAAGAGCCTTCTTTAAAGAACATTTTTGTCAAAAAACTTATAACTCATAATTTATAATTCATAACTCTCAATAATTACCACATAATTATTATCTTCGTGCAACTAAACTACTCATTCACATTGGCTTCAAAGGAAAAAGAATTTGCGCAGCTTATTAAGGATAATCAGGGACTGATTATTAAAGTTTCGCGTTTATACACCAATTCTTTGGAGGACGAGGAAGATCTTTTTCAGGAAATTGTGTTACAATTGTGGAGAAGTTATGACTCATTTAAAGGAAATTCTAAAATTTCTACGTGGATGTACCGTGTTGCTCTGAATACAGCCATTACCCTTTTCAGAAAAAAAAGCAAGAGCCTGCCTACAAACGAATTAGACATCAATCATGCAGATTTTATCGAAGATGATGACGAAAAACAACAGCAGGTATCACTTTTGTATACTGTAATAAAGACGCTTCCCAACGTGGAAAGAGCGATCGTAATGATGTATCTGGATGATTTGCCTTACAAGGATATTGCAGAAAACCTCGGGATTACCGAAGTAAATGCGCGTGTGAAAATGAACAGATTAAAGAAAACCCTTAAAGAACAGATGGAAAAATATGCCTGAATTTGATTTAGACAGCTTTAAGAAAACGTGGCAGGAACAGCCTGTTCAGGAAAAATACGACGACAACGAAATCTTAAAAATGTTGAACAGAAAGTCGCGCAATTATGTGAAGTATATTTTCTGGATCAGTGTTGCAGAATTTATTTTCTTTTCTGTATTGGGATTGTTTTATTTTTTCCAGGGTGAAGAATCTAATAGCTTTATAAAGGTTTTAGAAAGATTGGGAGCTCAAAAAACTCCAGAAGTTGAAAATAATTTCGATAATACTTATTTAGCCATAAAAATTTTAAGTTTATTGGTTACCGCTTATTTTGTGTTTAAATTTTATCAGAATTATCGAAAAATCAAGATTGAGGAAAACTTAAAAGGGCTGATTACAAGAATTATTAAATTTAAAAAAACCGTAAATGCTTTCATTCTAATTAGCATTGTTTTGTTGGTGGCGTTTACATCGGTTTTCACTGCATTTATATTTTATGCTTTAAATACTCAGAATATTGAACCAAAAACTGCGGATCTTACCATCGTTATCGTTGGAATTGTAGTAAGTATGGTTTTAAGTATTTTATTGATTTGGCTTTACTACAAGCTAGTTTACGGAATTATCATTAAAAAACTTGATCGGAATTTAAAGCAACTTCGAGAAATAGATTCACAGGAAATTTAACATAAAAAGTGGCAGTTTGGGATTAAATTATTAATTTTATTTATCCAAATCTTTCACTTTATGCACTTATCTTACGTACATGGTGCTTCTGACATCCCATTACTAGGTGAAACCATCGGAAGCAACTTAAAACACACTGTTGAAAAATACCCCAATCAAGACGCGCTGATCTGCGTACACCAGGACTATCGCGCAACGTATCAGGAATTTTATAATCAGACAACGGCGGTCGCGAAAGCATTAATTTTTCTAGGAGCAAAAACCGGCGATCGTGTCGGAGTTTGGGCTGCAAACCGTTACGAATGGGTTCTTTTGCAATATGCAACGGCTCGAATCGGAGTTATTTTAGTGAATATCAATCCGGCTTACAGAACCAGCGAACTTATTTTCGTGATCAATCAGTCGGAAATGTCTCATATTTTTTCGTCATTAAATTTTAAATCAAGCGATTATAGAAAAATGATTGCTGATGCACGAGAATTCTGCACGACTTTAAAATCAGAAATTTTCTTTGATGACAATTGGGAAGACTTCTTGAATAACGGCCAGGAAATTTCAGACGATACTTTGCATAGTTTTGAAGAACATGTTCAGTTTGATGATCCTGTGAATATTCAATATACATCCGGAACAACGGGATTTCCAAAAGGTGTGACGCTTTCTCATCACAATATTTTAAATAACGGGTATTTTATCGGAATTCGATTAAAATATACACAAAAAGACAGAGTTTGCATTCCCGTTCCATTCTATCATTGCTTCGGAATGGTGATCGGAAATATTTGCTGCACTTCTCACGGCGCCTGTATGGTGATTCCGAATGACAGTTTTGATCCGGATATTACGTTAAAAGTCGTTTCTGATGAAAAATGTACATCATTATATGGAGTTCCTACCATGTTTATCGCCGAATTAGCCGTAAAAAATTTCGATACTTTTGATTTTTCGAGTTTAAGAACAGGCGTGATGGCTGGTTCTGTTTGTCCGCCAGAGATTATGAAAAAGGTTGAAAATTTAATGAACATTAAAGAAATGAGCATCTGCTACGGAATGACGGAAACATCTCCTGTTTCAACGCAAACTTTGATCGGAACACCTTTTGAGAAACAGGTGAATACGGTGGGAACAGTTCAGAATCATTTAGAAATAAAAATTATCGACGAAAATGGAAGAATCGTAGAACGTGGCGAACATGGAGAATTGTGCACAAGAGGTTACTCCGTCATGCTGAAATATTGGAACGATCCCGAAAATACCAAAAAGGTTTTAGACGATTCGCGCTGGATGCACACTGGAGATATGGCTGTGATGGATGATGAAGGTTACATCACAATTTCCGGAAGGATAAAAGATCTCATCATTCGCGGTGGTGAAAATATTTCGCCTAAAGAAATTGAAGATTTCCTGTATACTTATCCTAATATTTTAGATGTTCAGATTATTGGAGTTCCAAGTGAGAAATTCGGGGAAGAAGTGATGGCTTGGGTGAAAGTGAGAAAAGGTTTTAACGTAACCGAAGCTGAACTTTTAGACTATTGCAAAAGCAGAATCGCCCATTATAAAGTTCCAAAATACTGGAAGTTTGTGGATGAATTTCCAATGACGATTTCAGGAAAGATTAGGAAAGTTGAAATGCGTGAGGTTTCTATGAAGGAGCTTGGATTGGAAAAGTTTAAACTTGTTTAAACACAAATTGCACTAATATTTCACAAATAAACACAACGTTTTTCATCAATAGGAACGGGCTTTAGCCCGTTTTCAAAAAAGGAAATTTACCTATCGGCTTTAGCCAAAACTTAAAATTATTCTATAAAATTTCAATTCAAATTAAAAACAATAAAAAAGCAGTTCAAACCGAACTGCTTTCTATTTTATAATTCTTTTCTTAATCTTGCGACAGGAATATTTAGCTGTTCACGATATTTTGCAATCGTTCTTCTTGCAATATTGTAACCTTGTTCTTTTAAGATGACTACCAAAGCATCGTCCGTCAGAGGTTTTCGCTTATTTTCTTTGCTGATCACTTCCTGAAGATGTGTTTTAATTTCTTTCGTAGAAACCTCTTCACCATCATCATTCGTTAAACTATCAGAGAATAAATCTTTTAAGTAAACAATTCCATTCGGTGTATCCGCATATTTACTTTTTACAACCCTTGAAATTGTTGAGATATCAAATCCTGTAATATCAGCAACATCCTTTAAAATCATTGGTTTTAAGGACTTTTCGTCACCTGTAATAAAATAATCTTTCTGGAATTTCACAATCGCTGTAATCGTTTGCAGTAAAGTATTCTGACGTTGATTAATTGCATCAATATACCATTTTGCAGCATCCAGTTTTTGTTTGATAAATAAAGCAGCCTGCTTGTGCTCAGATGAATTTTTATCGTGAGAATATGTTGTTAAGATATCTTTATATTCCTCAGAAACTCTTAGAGTTGGTGCATTTTTGCTGTTCAGCATTGGAATAACCAAACCGTCTTTCACCTGAATCACAAAATCCGGAATAATCTCCTGATTGATCGTAATTGTCTGTGTATCGAAGTTTCCACCTACTTTTGGAGATAATTTTGAAATTTCATCTAAAGCGTCCTTCAAATCTTCTTCTTCAATATCATATTTTTGAATAATCTTGTTGTAGTGCTTATTCGTCAAAGCATCAAACTGATGTCTCAAAATATTGGCCGCCAAAGAAACTGCTTTATCAGAACTCACTTTCTTTTCGATTTGCAATAAAAGGCATTCCTGCAGACCTCTCGCTCCCACCCCTGGCGGATCCAGCTTCTGAACGTAATTTTCAAGAATATCTTCTACTCTTTCTTTCGTGGTGTAAATTCCCTGGGAAAACGCAAGATCATCAACAATAGATTTTATTTCTCTTCTTAAATATCCGTCTGTATCAAGGTTTCCGATGATATATTCAGCGATTTTAAGATCTTCTTCGTTGATGCTTGATAAATGAATCTGTTCTGTTAGATAATCATATAAAGATTGTCCTTCCGTCAAAAGACTTTCGTTATCGAATTCCTCGTCGTCCGGAGAATAGTTGCTGGACGCAGTTTTATAAGTCGGTTCGTCGTCGTAAAGATATTGGTCTACATCAAAATCAGTCTCAATGCTTTCCGTTCCTTCGTCTTGATACGCATCTTCCAGAGAAGAATAATCGTCCTCTTTCGACTCTTCCTTTACAATTTCCAAAGCAGGGTTCTCTTCTAACTCCCTTTCCAGCTCTTCTTCAAATTCCAAGGTGTGAAGCTGGATCAACTTCATCAACTGGATTTGCTGAGGCGCCATCTTCTGTCCTAATTTGAGTTGTAAGTGTTGTTTAAGCATATTACTATTTTGTGTTTTAACATAACATATTCTACGAATTTAGTCATTTTTTTGATATAAAATAATTTTTAGCACGATTTTTGCACTCAACATACCACGATAAACTATTTAAAATAAACAAAAAAGCCTTTAATTGATTTTTAAAGGCTTTTTTTGTGGTTTTTTTTATTTATTTTAATTTTTCTTCGTTACATACGGTTTGTCATTCCGTAAGAATCTAGACTCGAGTTTTAGCAAAATGGTGTTGAGATTCCTATGGAATGACAAACTTTGTGAAAATTTACCGAATGCTTTATGGATAACTTACACCATAGCCCCGATGTTCTATGTTAATATGCAAATTCTTCAAGTTAAAATTTTAAAGTTTTTCTGATAATCTGCTTGATAAGCTATTTTATTTTTGACCACACCAAAACAGATTCTTAAGAGTTTATTACAAACGGCAATCAATGCCAATTTCTTAGGTTTGCCTTTGGCCAATAATCTTAAATAAAGTTCTTTGCAGTGAACGTTGTGTTTTATTGCGGTCCACGAGCAAACATACAGTAGACTTCTGATATGAGTTTTAGAGGTTCTGCACTTTCCCGGAGAATAACATTTTTTTCCAGACTGATAAATTCTGGGAGCCAATCCAAAATATTTAACCAATGACTTTGCAGATTCAAAATTCTTAAAACCGGAAGTTGCTGCCATTAATTGTAATGAAGTCTTTTCGCCAATTCCCGATACACTTTGTATTAAATCCTTCACTTCCTTAAACTCTTCATCCTGAAGTTTTGGAAGGCGTTGCTCAACTTCATTGATTTCTTTTTCCAACTGTTTCAACCTCCTTTCATAATGCTTTTCTGTATCTGGATTTAGGTAAGGATTAAAACGAAGCGATTTTAGTTTTACAGCATATCGGCGTTTTTCTTCTTCCAAATCATTCAACAGTTTAATCTCTTGGTCAAGATGTTCAATCTCAATACTTTTGGGCATGTAATTCTCAGGACGGAACATCTCACCATAAAGCCTGATCAACTTGGCGTCTTCGGCATCAGTTTTTGTAATAATATTTTTCATCCTTGCAAAATGCTTGACAGACATACAGTTTATAAGGTTGGATTTAAAATCTTTACCCAAAGAAAAATGAAGAATTCTACTACTGTAATTACCGGTAGCTTCAATAACAAAACAATAATCATCTGAGGATATTTTCTTTAAAAATGATAATATCGAGCGCTGATTGTTTTCGATATTACTAATTTGATCCTGACCATTGTGATCATTAAAACTCAACGTTAAAAAACTTAGACCCTACATCTACTCCAATCACTTTTTTTGATAATTTTGCCATCATAAATCTTTTTTATAAAGAGGTTTTCTTCTGATCCATCATGGTAAAAGTTATTACCAACAATGTTCTATCCGGATTTGGAAGAAAACAGCAGCAGGGGAATAAAATCAGGGGCGATATCTATCTATCAATTGAACGTCTGTCTTTATCCTGCTGCTTTTTCTTAAAGTTAATTTTTTTAACTAATTTATAAATCGGTTTTTCTTAATGCAAACTTACCATTGGAACGACATCCTTTTTGTTGCGGCGGAGCAAAGCGAAGCCGTAACAAAAAAGATACAGTGGAAAGCGGGAAATAGCTTCAAATAAAAAATCCTTCCCATTAAATGAGAAGGATTTGTATAATTTATACCTAAAGTTTTTTAAAACTCTGCATTTTTCGGTGTTCTTGGGAAAGGAATCACGTCTCTGATGTTCGTCATACCTGTTACGAAAAGAACCAATCTTTCCAATCCTAAACCAAATCCTGCATGCGGAACAGAACCGAATTTTCTTGTGTCTAAATACCACCAAAGCTCATGCTCATCAACATGCATATCTGCCATTTTCTGTTTTAAAACATCTAATCTAGCTTCTCTCTCAGAACCACCGATAATTTCACCGATTCCAGGGAAAAGAACGTCCATTGCTGCAACTGTTTTGTTATCGTCGTTCAATTTCATGTAGAATGCCTTGATTTCTTTCGGATAATCAAATAAAACTACCGGACTTTCGAAATGTTTTTCAACCAAATATCTTTCGTGCTCAGATTGAAGATCGGTGCCCCAGTTTTCCACCGGATACTGGAATTTCCCTTTTTTATTCTCTTTTGAGTTCATTAAGATTTCGATTGCTTCTGTATAGCTTACACGTTTGAAACGTTTAGCAATCACATTTTGAAGTTTTTCAATCAAACCTTCTTTCGCTCTGTCTTTTTCTGCTTTTCCTTTTTGCTCTTCTTCGAAACGCTTGTCTAAGAAGTCCAAATCATCTTTACAATTATCTAAAACATATTGAATCACATATTTCAGGAAATCTTCCGCAAGGTCGATGTTATCTTCAAGATTGTTGAAGGCAACTTCCGGCTCGATCATCCAGAATTCCGCCAAATGACGAGTTGTGTTAGAATTTTCTGCACGGAAAGTTGGTCCGAAAGTATAAATTCTTCCCAATCCCATTGCTGCAGTTTCACCTTCAAGCTGTCCGGAAACCGTTAAGTTCGTTTTTTTACCGAAGAAATCCTGAGCGAAATCGATATCTCCCTGCTCATCTCTTGGAATATTGTTTAAATCGAAGTTCGTTACTCCAAACATTTCACCTGCTCCTTCCGCATCAGCTCCTGTAATGACAGGTGTGTTGATGTAAAAGAACTGGTTTTGGTTGAAGAAAGAATGCACCGCAAAACTCACAGCGTGACGTACTCTGAAAACCGCCCCGAATAAATTTGTTCTGAATCTTAAATGTGCTTGTTCTCTTAAAACTTCTAAAGAGTGTTTCTTCGGCTGAAGAATCGTTTTATCTCTTTCTTCTGTAAAGTTATCTCCTAAAATAATGATTTTTTTAGCGATAATTTCAACAGTTTGTCCAGCTCCCTGACTTTCTACAACCTCTCCTACAACTTTCAAAGAAGCTGCAGTGCTGATTTTGCTAATAATTTCTTCGTCAAAATTTTCGAAATCAACAACTATTTGCAAATTATTAATCGTAGAACCATCATTTAGCGCAATAAAGCGATTTGAACGGAACGCTCTTACCCAACCGTAAACCGTAATGTCATGATGTAATACTTTCTTGTAATCCTGTAGGATTTCCTTAATTGTCTGCTTTTTCATTTGTTGATTAAAATTTTCTATAAAAATTAATGAGTGCAAAGTTACAAAAAAACAGCGCAATTTGATGATGACGCTGTCTTAATTAAAAAATCATTTATCAATTATTTAACGAAAAACTATGCTTTAAATATTATTTTAATTAAAGAAGATCGACTTTTTATGTTTTTTACCGTTTCGGATTTTCCAGGCATGGTAAGAACTTGGAACGTCATATTGCCATTTTGGAAGTATTAAAACAATCAAAATAACATCGATATGAGAAATAAATCCTAAAATCACAGCAAGATAAAAAGCCCAACCTGCCTGTTGAAATCCGATTAAATAAGTAAAGGCAATCAGCAAACTTAATCCCCACATCTTCGATAAAAAAGCATGAGTACAGGTTTCTTTTCCAAATTTCCAAATACTTACGACATAACAAAGTGCTTCCATCACGAAGATTAAAACAATTCCTTTCCATTCGCTTTTTATTAATTCAGGGCTTAAAAAATAAGATGCAAATCCCAATGAAAGCCAGAAAATCAAATCGGTTTGACTGTCTAGTCTTCTTAATTTTTCAGAAGAAACGCCGACTTTTCGGGCAATAATTCCGTCGAAAATATCTGTCAATAATCCGAAATACATTAATCCTAAAATTAAAAATCGGGATTCTTCGCCCTTGAAATAAGCTAATGATAAAATAATTGGAGCCAGAATAAATCTTGTAGCGATTAATAGATATGGTATTGTTTTCATGATTTTTAATTTTTTTTAGCCTTAAAATTCCAATTGATAAGAGGCAGTTTTCTCTTCTCATTTTCATTCCACCAACCTATTTGTACCCCTCTAAAATCATCACATTTATTGAAGGCACCGACTTGCAGACCTCTGCATTTTTTTCCAACATTGGCGAGAGTTGCCACCGAAACCCCTTTCATTTCATCGTGAATATTCAAAATTGGAGAAATTGCTACTCCATTTGTTATCGCATGACTTCCAATATTGCTGGAAATATTAAATTCCAAACCATTAGTGATTGTAGGTTCCATATTTATTAGTGACAATTGCATCCCGTTGATTTTATTCATTTTATCTTTATTGGCAATCCCCGTACTTTCAAAATTCCATTTATTAGCTTCCGGTAAATTAAACAACATCATCGCAGGAAAAAAAACACCAATGAAGTTGACTCCCATTCCTAATCCATTTACTTTTTTAGGTTTAAAATTTTCGCCCTCTTCATCAAAATACTTAAACAATAATCCGTTTACGTTTTTTACATTTTTCGATGGAGAAAAAGCGACAACTTTTGTTTTTTTTAGGTTTAAACTATCTTGAGCTTTAAAAAAATTAATTAATAAAAGGCTCATTATTAATAAAATCCGTGTTCTCATAATTCATTATTTTAAAATTTATGACTCAAAATTATTGGCGAAAAACGCGAAAACAAATGCGAAAAAAAATTAAAATAAATAACTAAATTTGTGAAAATCACAAAACCATGCATCAGGAACGTTTGCTTAAGGAAATTCGAAAGAAAATTGGCGATAAATCGTTGAATGACGAAATTGCGAATATCCTGAATATTAGCTATGATGCAGCACATAGAAGAACTTCTCTTAAAGCAAAATTCAGTTTTGAAGAAGGCTTGGAATTGGCAAAATATTATCAAATCTCGTTAAATCAATTCATCACTTCCGATCAACAAATTGTTGTGCAAAAAACTACGGCAGTTACTGAAACGAATGATTTACAGTCATTTTTTCAAAATAATCTTAATGTTTTTGAAAATCTTCCGCTATCGGATGGGATGACGATTTATTATTCGGCGAAAGATATTCCGTTTTTTTATACGCTTTCAGATACTTTGCTTTCCCGTTTCAAAATTTATGTTTGGATGAATTTATTGAATTCAAAACAGGTTTTCATTCCTTTCTTGCAGTTTTCACCACCGGATTCTGAACCCAATACCAAAGAACTAAGAAAAAAATATGAAGAGCAAAATGTTGTTGAATTATGGAATGATATGACTGTTTCCAGTATTTTGCAGCAAATTTTATTTTACTACGAAACCGGACTTTTAAAGAAAAATGAAGCCGAAATTATTTTAAATTAGTTAAAAGATTTAATCGAATATATCGAGCAAAAGACAGAAAATAATCCTAAATTTCATCTTTATGAAAATGAATTGATGCATCTTTCCAACGATATATTTTTTTATCATCCGCAACAGTCGCTTTTTGCGTTGCCTACGAATATGTTCGGATATATTTTGATTAATGATGCTAAAACCTGTAATGAAACGAAGAATTATTTTGAACATCAGATTCAAAACTCAAAATCACTGAACACTTCGGGAAATCGTGACAGAAAAATATTTTTCAATAAAATATATAGACAGATTGAAAATTTAAAGCAAAAACTATAATATGAAAAACCTTCGTAATGGTGAATTTTTTGGGCAAACCAACGCGACATTCAGTTTCGATGGATTGACCATTACGGATACGGAATACACCCATCCTTTCGTTGATTGGCATTATCATGAAAATCCTTATTTCACCTTTCTGCTACAGGGAAATATGAAGGAAGGAAATAAAAAAGAAATCTACGATTGTTCATCCGGAACGTTACTTTATCATCATTGGGAAGATGCGCATTACAACTTAAAACCTGAAATTTTTACACGCGGATTTCACATTGAAATTACAGAAGATTGGTTTGAAAAATTTCAACTTTCGAAAAATCAGATTGAAGGAAGTTTTAATATTAAAAATCCGTCTTTAAAATTATTGATGTATCAGATTTTTAAAGAAACAAAAATTGGTGTTGATTCATTTGAATTAAGTGTTCATCAGCTTTTACTGAATATTTTTAATCAATTATCCAATCAAAAAGGAAATTCAGAGAAAAAACCGATTTGGGTAAAACAAATTGATGAAATCTTACATGAAAATTGTACAGACAAACTCAGTTTACATGAACTTTCAGAAGATTTAAATATTCATCCAATGCATTTGAGCAGGGATTTTCAAAAATATTTTCATTGTAATTTGGGAGAATATCTGAGAAAATTAAAAGTTGAAAAATCACTAAAACTTTTGAATGAATTTGAGTCTTTATCGGAGGTTGCATTAGAATGTGGATTTTCGGATCAAAGTCATTTTATTCGCTGTTTTAAGGAAAATATGGGAGTTACTCCATTGAAATATCGGAAGATTTTGAAATGATTTTTTATCCCACAGATTACACGGATTTCACTGATGTTTATCTTTTAATTTTGTAAGTTTTAAAAATATGTACAATAATCTGTGAAATCCGTATAATCTGCGTAAATTATAAAACGTTAATTTCATTCTATTTTTTTTGAAAGTCAAAGTCTAATTTTGTCAGACAAAAAAGATCATCATGTCTAAATTCTCACAACAATCTAAATTCTCTCTATCTTTAGTTCTATCAATAATATTTCATTTTTTTTCTTTCGGTCAAAAATTAAATATTGTCGAAACTGAAGGTATAAAAACAGAATTACATAAAAATAATATTGGCAAAATATTTTTTACAGATAAGAAAATAGGGAATGATATTTTGAAGCAGAAAGATTTTCTGAATTCTTACACGCTTACGAATAAGAGTAATCTCTTTTTTGTCGCTTACTTTGACAATTCTTTGACCAATTATAAGCACTTTTTATCGCCGAAAATTCCTGTCGATTCTTTATTTAAAAGTGGAAATTATCAATTTACATTATTCGTAGATGGAAACGAAATTTATAAAAGTAATCTAATGCCGGGAGCTCCACAATCTGAAGTTCAAGATAGGGCTACCTTTCTGAATCGCCCTTTTATAGATAATATGAATGGTCAAGGTTCCTGGAGCGAATCTTTTTGGAATCGATTTCTTAATAATGGTGGAGATCAAGCTCTTTCGGACGGCAGTCATACTCTGAAAATGGAAATCCGACCTTATGTAAAAAACGGAATTCTAAAAACAGGCGAGATAATTGCTTCCGGAAGCCTGAAACTGAATGTTGTAAGAAATCCCAAAATTGACATTTCAAATATTACTTTAAATAAAATAGTTCCTTACGATGGATTTTCTATCTCCAAAGAAAAATATGATACCGAAAAAATAAAATTACTAAAAGGTTCTATAGATGAGGGAATATTTAAAAAGATAAATAGCGTTGTCGTTATAAAAAGCGGAAAAATATTAATTGAAGAATACTTCAATGGCGAAAATAGAGAAACGCTGCACGACCCGCGTTCTGTTGGGAAATCTTTTGCTTCAACGTTAATGGGACAGGCAATTTCAGATGGTTATATCAAAGATGAACAACAACCCATTAAAGATTTTTATCAGCTTAATCAATTTGAAAATTTTAGTAAAGCCAAAGAGCAGGTTACCATTAAAGATCTGCTGACGATGAGCTCCGGATTCGACGGAAATGATGAAGACGGAAACAGTCCCGGAAACGAGGAGAATATGTACTCTACTCAAAATTGGATAAAATTTACGCTGGATTTGCCATTTCAGGAGAAGCTTAATCATCAATGGCATTATTTTACTGCAGGAGTGGTTCTTTTAGGAGATATTCTTGATCAATCTGTTCCAGATGGTTTGAAGAATTATGCTGATGAAAAGTTATTCAAACCCCTCGGAATAAATCATTACGAATGGCAATATACACCCCAGAATGTACCAAATACAGCAGGAGGAATTAAAATGAATGCTTTGGATTTCGCAAAATACGGACAGCTTTATAAAAACGGCGGGATTTGGAATGGAAAACATATTCTCTCCAAGAGTTGGGTAAACGGCACTTTTACAAAACAAAAGCAAATACCCGACAGAAAAAATGAATATTATGGTTATCTGTTCTGGAATAAAAGCTATAAATCAAAAGACAAATTATATGAAGCTTACTATTGTGCAGGAAACGGAGGAAACTATATCTTGATTTTTAAAGACAAGCCACTGGTAATCGTAATTACAGCAAGTGCATATGGACAACCTTACGCTCATTCTCAGGTTGATAAAATTATACAGGAATATATATTACCCGCAGTTTATGAGTAATAAGCAATTGGTAATGAGTAGTAAAAATTTGGTCAATAATGTGAATGGTCAATCGTGAATTGAGATCTCACGAGAAGATTATTCGTCTTTCTTAGAAGGAACCAAAAAAACATCAATAAGACCTTCAGGAAGCTGCATTTTGATGGTTCGTTCTTCACGATCAACTTCAAGAATCCAGTCTTTGATCATAGGAATAACGACTTCCTTTCCATCAAGATTGGTGATAAAATAAACCTGAGCGGTTTGATCATTTACAGATCGAATCACACCACAGTTATTATTATTTTCATCAAAAATTTCGAAACCGATGATTTCGTGGTAGTAAAATTGTTTGCCTGTCAGTTTTGGTAAAGAAGCCAAGGGTAAATAGACATTTTTACCTAAAGACTGGTCTACCAGCATTTCTGTAGAATTTTTGAAAGCAATATTCAGAGCATCTAATTTGCTCCAAGATGATTTTGCAATAAAAAAAGGAACCAATAATCCGTTGATTTCAACGAATATTGATTCCAGTTTATTGTAAAGCTCGGGTTGATCTGTATCCAATTTAAGGATTACATTTCCCGCAAGTCCGTGTCTGCGTGTGATTTTTCCTAACAAATAGCAATCTTCTTTACGCATACAGGATTTTTCTTAAGCCTCAGTATTTTCTTCTGTAGATTCAGCAGCAGGAGCTTCTCCTTCTGTAGCAACTTCTTCAGCAGGTGCGTTTGCAGCTTCTTCAGCAGCCTTAGCATCAGCTTCAGCTTGTGCAGCAGCAGCGATTCTAGCTTCGTTTACTTTAGCTTCAGCTTCTAAAGCAGCTTTCTTAGCATCAACTTTAGATTGAGCCAAACCTTCTACTTTACCTTGTACTTTTGCTTCTTTAGCTTCTAACCAAGCATTGAATCTCTTTTCAGCTTCAGCCTCATCAAAAGCTCCTTTAGCAACACCACCTTGTAAGTGTTTTTTGTAAAGTGCACCTTTGTAAGAAAGAATTGCTCTTGCAGTATCAGTTGGCTGAGCACCGTTGTTTAACCACTTTACAGCAGAATCAACGTTCAAATCGATAGTTGCAGGGTTAGTAATTGGGTTGTAAGTTCCGATTTTTTCGATGAATTTACCATCTCTTCTAGCTCTAGAATCTGCAACCACGATGTGGAAAAAAGGTCTCCCTTTAGATCCGTGTCTTTGTAATCTGATTTTTACTGACATAATGTTTGAATTTTATGGGAACTCGTCCCAGTTAAATATTTAAGAGTGCAAAGATAAACAAAAAATCTAATTTAACAATTAATATCTGTAACAATTTATCAATCTAGTAATATAATAATATTGATCTTACTTTTTTAGAATTGATACATTGATAAACTGTTATACTGTTACATTAGAAACACCCATGTAAAATAAACCAAGACATTTCTGGTTTTCTTCGATTGTTAAAGATTCTTTCAACTGTTCAACGATTTTCGGAGAACTCCAGTAGCATCCGATCTCATTGGCTGTACAAGTAAGATACATATTCTGTACTGCCATAGAAACCGCAGCGATTTCCTCCCATTCAGGAACCATTCTGCTGAAATTAACAACGATGGAAGCCACGGCATCAGCTTTATTGATTTTAAAACCGATGTCATTGTATTTTTTCTCTAAAAAAAGATGTTCTGGTTGAGAAGTCTTGTAAATCGACTGCATTTCTAAAGCCAATTTTGCCTTTTCCTCCCCTCTGAATATTTTAAAACGCCAGGGTTTTGTACGTTTATGATTGGGAGCAAATGTCGCTGAATTCAAAATTTCATCCAAAATTTCCTGAGAAATTCCTGTTTCTGCATAATCTTTTGGAAAGATACTTCTTCTTTGCTCTATGATTCCTTTTAAAACTTCTGCTTTATTCATGAGCGCAAAATTACGAAAAAGTTGATAGCTGACTGCTGATGCTTGATAGTTTTTCACTCTTAACATCAATAGATTTCTCCTTCGTCAAAATGACTTTGAGAAGAAAAATTCATAACTTATCATTGATAAGTTTTATATCACCTCTACAATTTCCTGATGTATTTTATTCAATGTAAAATCATCTCCTGATTTCATTCCCATCATTTTTTTAGCCATCGGGCTTTCGGGAGAAATGGCGTAGAAACGGTCACCCTCAAAAAAAAACTCCCCAAGCGAAACCGAGATGTAAAAACGTGCTTTATTAGTAATGACCAAAGAACCTAACTGAATCCTCTCTGTTGAGTTGTTTAAAACCTTAGCCATATTTCTTTTAAGATCATTTAATGCTCCCAATTGACGCTGCATTTGATATATTTCTTCCTGCATCTCTTCACGCATACTGTCATATTTCGGAGTTTTTTTGATATCGCGACTTGCTTCCTGAGTAAATTCGATAAAGTTTTTCAGTTTTTCGATCTTTTCGGCAATCACGTTTTTTACATAATTTCTTATGTCGTTTTTCTCAAATATTGTCTTCTCCATAAATCAAATCTTTATATAAAGATAATATTTTTTTAAATGATAATAAAAAAGCCCTGTAAAATTTACAAGGCTTTCATTTTATTTTTCAGAAATCTTTTTCAGTTCATCTAATCCCTGACCAAACATTTTATCCATTTGGCTGTCCATCATGGGTTTCATTATTTTCATCATGGTATTAAGCTCGTTATCCATTGACCAGGTTACTTTTGTCCCATTTCCTTCAGGAGTTAAAATGAAATTTCCTTTCGCCACTCCGTCCCATGGTTTAATGAAATGAAGATCGCTCGACAATTTTTCGTTCGGAACAACGGCTGTCACAGTCTGTTCCCCCTCACCTACCTGATCGTTTCCTTTCCAATGGTAAGCATCACCAACAGTTCCAGGCGTTCCTGAATAGGTAATTTGAATATTTGGATCCGCTTTTGCAAAAGGATTCCAGTCGTTGAAAGCCCTTGTAGAGCCTACATGCTGCCAGACTTTATCTTTCGGTGCATTAATGACAATTGATTTTTCGAAATGGTAATCTTTACTGAAAGCCAGCATCGCAATAATTGCGTAAGCCACAATCAACAAGATGATTACACCAATAATTTTTAAGATTGTTTTCATAGTTTAAATATATTTTGGGTTAAATTTTTCAACATCATTAGCATTAAATCCGTTTCAAAATTAGTCATTCCCACTACATTTTAACTTTGCATATGACAAGATATTAAAGATAAAGCATTTTTGTCACAACTTCCCAATCAGGCATCATTTTTGAGCATTTCTGCTGTCGATTCACTAGAATCATTAAATTTACATTAATTAAAAATTAGAATATGAATATTTTAACTGAAAAATTTATTACACCATATCATTCCGCACCATTTGATCAAATTAAAAATGAAGATTATCTTCCTGCTTTTAAGGAATTAATTCAAAAATCAGAAGAAGAAATCGACGCTATAGTCAACAATCCCGAAGAACCGACTTTCGAAAACGTTATTGAAGCATTAGCTTATTCAGGAGAACAACTGGATGCGGTTTCCAATATATTTTTCAATTTAAACTCAGCAGAAACGAGTGATGAAATTCAGGAAATCGCTCAGGAAGTTTCTCCGATTTTAACGGAATATTCTTCAAAAATTTCTCAAAACGAAGCGCTTTTCAATAAAATTAAAAAAGTTTACGATGAAAAAGAGAAATACAATCTGAATGAAGAGCAGCAAATGCTTTTGAATGAAACTTACAAAGGTTTTGTAAGAAGCGGTGCTTTATTAAATGAAGAAGACAAGGAAAAATTAAAGAAAATCAGCATGGATTTATCTTTAAAGTCGCTTCAATTCGGACAAAATGTATTGGCTTCAACCAATAATTATTTCAAACACATCACAAACAAAGAAGATTTGGCAGGAATTCCGGAAGCCATTTTGGAACAATATGCCGAAGAAGCGAAAGAAAGAAATCTGGAAGGCTGGGTTATAACTTTACAATACCCAAGCTACATTCCATTTATGACGTATGCTGAAAACCGTGAATTGAGAAAAGAAATTGCCCTAGCAAACGGTAAAAAATCTTTCGACGGAGGTGAATTTGATAATCAGAATTTAATTAAAGAGTTGCTGAATTTAAAACAGCAAAAAGCTGAATTATTAGGCTATAAAGATTATGCTGACTATGTTTTGGAGGAAAGAATGGCAAAATCTCCAACAAAAGTAATTGATTTTCTGAACGAACTTTTAACTAAAGCAAAACCTTATGCAGACAAAGAAATCGAAGAATTAAAATCTTTAGCAAAAGCTGACGGAATCGATGAAATGCAAGCTTATGATCATGCTTTTTATGCAGAAAAACTTCGTAAAGCAAAGTACGATCTTAATGATGAGGAATTAAAACCTTACTTTCCATTGGAACAAGTTCAGGAAGCTGTTTTCGGATTATCAAAACAACTTTTCGGATTGACTTTTGAAGAAAGGAATGAAATTCCGAAATATCACGAAGATGTAAAAGTTTACGAGGTTAAAGAAAATGGAGAATACAAATCTTTGCTTTATGTTGATTATTTCCCGAGAAAAGGCAAAAGAGCCGGAGCCTGGATGACGAGCTATAAAAATCAGTATAAAAAGGATGGCGAAAATTCCCGTCCGCATATTTCTATTGTTTGTAATTTTAGTAAACCGACGAAAGATACACCGAGTTTACTGACGTTCCAAGAGGTGACAACTTTGTTCCATGAATTTGGTCACGCCCTTCACGGAATGTTGGCAAATACTCAATATCCAACACTTTCAGGAACTTCTGTGAAATGGGATTTTGTGGAATTGCCTTCTCAGTTTTTGGAAAATTTCTGCTACGAACCTGAATTCTTAAAAACTTTCGCCAAACATTACAAAACAGGTGAAATTTTACCGGATGAAAAAATCGAGAAAATTGCTCAATCGAAAAACTTTATGGAAGGTTATCAGACTTTGAGACAAATTGGTTTTGGATTATTGGATATGAATTATCACACTAAGGTTGGAGAATTGGAGAGTAAGAGCGTAAAGGAGCTTGAGGATTATTACACGAAAGCGACTCAGCTTTATCCGACGAATCCTGAAACAGCGATGAGTCCGAGCTTTTCGCATATTTTCCAGGGTGGATATTCTGCAGGATATTATTCTTACAAATGGGCGGAAGTTTTGGATGCCGATGCGTTCCAATATTTTAAAGAAAACGGAATTTTCAATCCTGAAATTGCCGCGAAATATAAAGTTCTTCTTTCTTCCGGTGGTACAAAAGATCCGATGGAATTGTATAAGAATTTCAGAGGAAGCGAGCCTAAAGTGGAGAGTTTGTTGAAGAGAGCGTTTGGATAGGATTTTAATATTAAATTTAAGACTCCAAAAGGTTAAGGCTTTTTGGAGTTTTTTATTAATTTAATATAAAAACCATAATTATCGAAGTCTGGATTTTCAATTTTAAAGAAATTAAACTACCTTAGAATTGTTAGAAAAATAAAATATGATCATAACAAGAATACTTATATTATTTCTTAGCATTTTTGCTAATTTTTTTTACACTCAAAAAATAGGAATTATATCAGATATAAATCCGCAAATGGGTTATGTAGTTTTTAAAGGAGAATTTTTTAATGAAAAACCAATTTTAGAAAAAGATGTTGACTATAATTTCATTAAATTCATCGAAAATCACTTTCAATCAAAGAATATACAGACTGAACAATTCTACAGCAATCATTTCACTGATTACAAAATGTTTTATGAATCTAAGTCGGCAATCTTAGATTTAAAAAAAATATGTTCTGAAAATAATTTTAGCAAAATAATACTTGTTTTAAAAAACACACAGTATATTGATGTAAATGATCCAATGCTCATATATGAGAATTTGAATCACGAATTAGGTTTTGAAACTCATAAAAAAACTCCTACAAGGGCTTTACTTTATGGAAATTTTAAAATTTACGTTTATGATTTTTCAAGTAATAAGTTAAATTTAATAATTAATAAAGTATATATAGTTCATAGATTCAAGCAACCTCTTTTTGATAAAAATAGTTTTGATTTACAAAATGATGAACCACAAAAAAAATTTAGCAGTGAACTTGAACAAAGATTTATTGAAAAATTTGATAAGATAAAATAGTTCTTCGAATTAGAAAATTTGATGTTTTTTTTAAATACTTATTATAAAAAGAAATTGAATACTCGGAAGCGAAAATGGGTCTATTTCAAATCGATATATTAGATTGGGAAAAATTGAATTAATTTATTAACTATAGAATCTAATCATTAATAATACATAATGGACAATATTAAACAAAGATTAGAAAACACAAAAAAACTCCAAGCCAAAAAAATCGAAAACGAAGATTATTGGGATGACATCAACGATCTTCTCATCAAAGAACTGGATGATATTTTATTGATTGAACCTGAAAATACGGCAGCTTTAATCAATATCGGAGCCATTTATTCTGATATGGGAGAAAATGAGACAGCAATTTCTTATTTTAAAAAAGCTTTTAAATTAGGTTCGGAGGATAAAAATCTCTACATCAATATAGCTATTGTGATGGTCGATATGGGAATGCATGCCGAAGAATATCACGAATATCTTGAGATTGCAGAAGATAAAGAAGAAGATCCGTTGACTTTTAAAGCGCATTTTGATCCACAAGCTTATTAGTTTTGAGCATTTTAATCTTAATTTGTAAATTGTAAAAAAATTAAAAACCTAAAAATCATGCTACTCGCAATACTTCTTCCCTTTCTATCTTTTATGGTTCGTGGAAAAATTTTCACAGGAATCATATGTTTAATATTACAAATTACACTTATCGGCTAGCTTCCTGCTGCAATCTGGGCTGTTTTGTCTTTAAATAATGAAAGAGCAGACAAACGAAATGATAAACTGATTCGTGCGATGAAAGAAAATAAAAGATAATTTCAATTAAAAACTATAACCAAAATATGTTCAATTTTTTCAAGAAAAGAAAACCCGCTGACAAACCTACAAATACAAATCCTGTAAATATCAATTCCATTTCTATTCCTACTTTTGGATGGGACATTGTAGAGAAAAACGATGGAGAAATCGTTTGGGTAAACCCTGAACAAAGTGCGTTGATTTCACTATACTTTTTCAATATCCCTCCCGATTTGCCAACGATTAAAGATGTTGATGCTCTTAGAAGTTTTCATCGCTCAGTTGCAGATTCAGGAGGTGGAATCATCGAAGTTTCTACTTTCAATCTTAAAAGTTTTCCGAGTGTAAAAACAATATTTAAATTTCCTCAGCCTGAAAAAGGGATGAGCTACCTTGCATCGGTTACCATTCCTTTCGAAAATTGCAGTTTTGTGATTAAAACACAAGCCGTTGAAGTAGGAACCACGGGAATTCGTGATGCTTTTGTATTAGATAGATTTTTAGGAAGCGGTGAAGTTACCTTTGATGATGCCGGACTTAAAAATTGGTTTGAAGATCCTTACGATCCCACATTCAAAGAAGGAACTCCGATGAATAAATCTGAAAAAGAAGAATACGACGTAGAATTTCCGGAACATCCTCTTACAAAGGTTCGATATATGATTAATCAGGCAATTGAAGAAGTTGTGTTTCATGATGAATTAAAAGATCTTCCCCTTTTTAATAAATAAATTCCTCTTTTATCAACTCATTATAAAATATTTACGAAATAATACCATATCTTCATTTTATGTAATTTTTTTCGCTACCTTAGAGTAGAAAATACCTTAAAAACCAGGCGTTACATAAGATTATGGCAGAAGAACTTTATTTCATAAAAACCAATCCTGTTGCGGCAAAAATCAATTTGTACAACAAACTCTGCTGTGAAGAATCTAGTGTTCTTCAATATCTTGATGATGACAAAAAAACCAGTCTGGAACTCATTAAAAAAAAGCTTCAGGAGGATGTTAACAGCCTTTCGAAACAGGAATTGCTAAATCTTCTGGAATGGTTTAATGCCAAATATAATTCAGATTATGAAGAAGTAAAAACTCAGCTTTTTGTACATGGAATCGACCTTTTCTATGAAATTCAAACCTCAGCAAAAGTTGAGAGCTTTCAGCAAATTCTTTCAGATTACGAAAAATATTCACATCAAAATTTAGAATACATTTCTGATGCGGAAAAATTTAACCAATTTTTGATTTACGGAATATTTTATACCGGTTTTGCTAATCAGGAAAAAGGCGAAGAAAATGTTTTTGTTGATTATTTAAAACTGGATCATAAAAATCTATACGCAGTCGCAGAAGGTGAATTTCATTCTAAAAATAATGATCTTATTGTAAAGGAAAATATTTATAATAATTTCATCGATTTGTATGATTCAACCAAATTTTACAAAGGTTCAATTATTAAACTTCAGGATTTTTAATATGTAATTTCTATATTTGCAAAGCAATGAAGCAACTCAACAACATATTACGCGTACCATTTTTCAGCGAATATTACTACCCGATCTATCGTTCGGGAAAAATTTTTGTTGCTTAAATTCAGTAAAAATTTAATCTAAAACATACAGAGCCCGGACAATTTTGTTCGGGCTTTTTGTGCTAAAAACTCATCAAAATGATCAATCAATTAAAAGAAAATGTAGAAATCATTCTACCGGAAAACGGTTTGGAAGAAAAATTAAAACAAGCCAAAGAAGAAAACAGAAAATTAATCATCAAACTTGGTTTTGATCCCACTGCTCCCGATTTGCATTTGGGACACGCTGTTGTATTGAAAAAATTAAAACAATTTCAGAATTTTGGACATCAGATTATAATTGTTGTTGGAAGTTTTACCGCAAGAATTGGCGATCCGACTGGAAAAAATAAAGCAAGAAAACCTTTAACGGTTGAAGAAGTTCAGCATAATGCAGAAACTTACATCAATCAGCTTTCAAAAGTAATCGATGTTGAAAAAACGAAGATTATTTTTAACTCAGATTGGCTGGATGCTTTACATTTTTCAGAAGTCATTCAACTGATGTCGAAAGTAACGGTTGCTCAATTGATGCATCGAAATGATTTTAATAAAAGATTCATGGAAAATACGCCAATCGCAATGCACGAGCTTGTTTACCCAATTTTGCAAGGTTTCGATTCTGTAAAAATTGAATGTGATATCGAAATGGGCGGAACCGATCAGCTTTTCAATTGTACGATGGGACGACAACTGCAGGAAACTCACCAAATTTCACCACAAATTGTGATGTGTATGCCTTTATTAAAAGGGCTTGACGGAAAAGAAAAAATGAGTAAATCATTGAATAACATCATCGGATTAACAGATGAGCCCAATGAAATGTTCGGAAAAACCATGTCTATTCCCGATTCTTTGATTGAAGAATTTATTGATTTAACAACAGATTTTTCAAATGAAGAAAGGGAAAATTTAAAGCTAAAAATCAAAAACGGAGAAAATCCGATGAATATAAAAAAATTAATTGCTAAAAATATCATTTCTCAATACCATGATTTTGAATCTGCAGAAAGTGCAGAGGATTTTTTTGTGAATCAGTTTCAAAATAAAAATTTTGAGGAGAAAGTTTTTGAACCTATTTTAATTCATTCTTTAAATCACGTTAACAATAAAATGATTTTGGTAGAATTATGTCATCAATTAAAAAACAATGAAAGTAAATCATTCATCCGAAGATTGATCGAAAGTGGCGGAATTCAAATTAATAATGAAAAAATAACCGACCCAAATCAGGAAATTGAACTGATAAAAGAAACCAAAATAAAAATCGGAAAAAGAAGTTTTTTTGAACTTTTGTAAATGTTAACATGTGAAAAATATTTTTGATAAATTAGCTTTTAATAACTAACTATTAAAGTTTTAACCAAAACTCAAAATCACAAACCATGAAGATATTTTATGTTGCAGGAATTTTAGCATTCGGAATTTGTATTTCCCAAACACATCGTTTTTATTATGATCTTAAATTTAAAAAAGATTCTACTCAAATTGAACCTTCAAAATCATTGATGATACTTGATATTAATCCTGACGAAATCAAATTTTACGATAATGCATTTTTAGAAAAAGAAGCTGAAAACGAAAAAACAGGAAGTCAAAATACAAGTTGGACAAAACAAATCCCAGTTACCAGAAAGAAAAATTCTGATAAGAATATCAATTATTCAATGATAGAATTTCAACTTTATTCATACGTCACAGAAGACCCTATTGTTTGGAATCTTACAAACGAAACAAAAGAATACGATAAGTTTAGAGTTCAAAAAGCAACTTCAAATTTTGGCGGAAGACAATGGACTGCGTGGTTTACCAAGGAAATTCCTTTTTCAGAAGGACCTTATAAGTTTAAAGGTTTACCTGGGTTGATTGTTCAAATTCAGGATAGTAAAGAACAATATAATTTTGCATTGGTAAAAAATGAAAAACTAGAGAAAACCTATGATACAAAAAACATTTTAGAGATTAGATATGGAAACAAACCTATTCCAGTAACTGAAAAAATTTATATTACTAAAGCGAAAGAATATTTTAATGATCCTTTGCATAGGATTCGAGAAAGTTTAAGAAATGGAACAACAAAAAGTTATGATGACAGTGGTATAAGATATACTAATGCAGAGCAACTGGTTCCACTAATAAAAGATGAACAAAAATATATTCTAAAATACAACAATCCTATTGAAAAAAATAAAGCAATAAAATATCAATAAGTAAATTTATTAAAACACAAAATTATGAGCTACATCATGGTCGACATAGAATCGGACGGTCCAATTCCCGGAGACTTCTCAATGATCTGTTTCGGAGCTGTGCTGGTCGATGAAAATCTGGATAAAACTTTCTATGGAAAATTAAAACCTATTTCGGAAAAATTCAATCCTGATGCATTGGCTGTTTCTGGCTTTTCGAGAGAGGAAACGATGAGTTTTGATGATCCGAAAGAAGTAATGCTTCAGTTTGAAGAATGGATTAAAGAGAATTCAAAAGGAAGACCTATTTTCATTAGTGACAATAATGGTTTCGACTGGATGTTTATCTGTTGGTATTTTCATCATTTTATCGGTAAAAACCCTTTCGGATATTCGTCGAGAAGGCTCTCTGATCTCTATTGCGGACTGGAAAAGGATACTTTTGCACAATGGAAACATTTAAGAAAAACCGAACATACACATCATCCCGTTGATGATGCACGAGGAAACGCGGAAGTTTTGCTGCATATGAAAAAAGAAATGGGGTTGAAAATTGGATTGAAATAAAAATTATTCAAAAATGAGTTTTAACCTCCAATACCGCAAGGCCACAGAAAACGACATCGAATTTCTAATTGATCTAAGAGAAAAAACGATGAGCGAACATTACATCAGTTCAAATCTTCCGGCAACCAGAGAAGTTCACACACAACGAGTTCTGTATGAATATGACAATGCAAAGATTATTATTTTTAATGATGAATCTGTCGGGTTATTAAAAGTAAGCAGAAATAACGAAACGATTTATATTATTCAACTGCAAATTGATCCAAGTTTACAAGGAAAAGGAATTGGAAAATTTATTCTAAAAGACATGTTGGAAGAAGCTGAAAATACTGGAAAAACGGTAACTCTAAGCGTTTTAAAAACCAATAAAGCCCAACATTTGTATTCAAGTTTGGGTTTTGTAATCATCGATGAAAACGAGCATTCCTATTTTATGGAATTTTCGAAATAAAAAAGTATGCCTTTTCAGCATACTTTTCTTTTATCTATACGTGTAAGGCACTAAAACCTCAATAAAATTATCCGTTCGATGCGGTTCTCCGACCGCTCTGAATTTCCAGTCGCCGTTGTGTCGATACGCTTCCGCAAAAGTCATGGAGCACATCCCGTTCATACTTGCATCACCAGAAAGACTGAATTTTGTAATCTCTCTTCCTTTCGCATCCACCGCTCGAATGAAAGCATTTTCAATCATTCCGAAATGTTGCCTGTTGATTAGTCCCTGATAAATTGAAACCACAAAAACAATTTTCTGATATCGTTCATCAAGCTGATCCAGTTTAACAATGATCTGTTCATCGTCTCCATCACCGGCTCCGGTTCTGTTATCTCCCGTCAACCAAATTTTTCCACTTGGATGCTGCATCGAATTAAAATAAATAACATCACTCTGATACAACACCACTTCCCTTCCATAACTTCCGGGCAAAGTTTTTCCCATATCTGCCACTTTTCCGTTCTTGTCGAGAAGAAAAGCGATCGCATCCAAATCATACTCAGGTCCTTCGTTTCCGCCGAATAATCTACCGAAAAATCCACCCTGTCTGCGAACATCCCAACCTAAACCAATCGTAACCGAAGAAAGATCGTAAATACTTTCTCCCCGATCATTCTTTCTAAGATTGATCGTCTGACCTTTTTGCAAATTGATTGCCATATTTATTTGATGATTTGTCCTTTGTAGTATTTTTCGAGGAAGAAGCCAAGATCCGCTCTGTAACCCAATCCTGAAGCTTCGAATTTCCAGCTTCCTCCGCGTTTGTACAGTCTTCCGAATTCTACGCCTGTTTCGATAGAGAAATCTTCATCCAGTTCGTATTTTGCAATTTCCTGATGAGTTGCATTATCAATAATTCTGATGTACGAATTTCTTACCTGCCCGAAGTTTTGCTTTCTTCTTTCAAAGTCTTCGATGGTAACTACGAAAAGAATTTCCTGTACTCGCTGATCTACTTTTTCTAGATCTATGATGATGGCTTCATCATCATCTCCATCGCTGCTTTTTCCGTTGGGATCGTCGCCTGTATGTGCAAGAGCGCCGTCAGGAGAATTTAAATTATTATAAAAAACGAAATATTCTTCACTCACCAATTTTCTGTCTGTATCAATCATGATTGCTGAAGCATCAAGGTCAAAGTCATATCCTGTTCCTTCATTCGGATCCCAGCCGAGGCCGATCGTCATTTTTGTAAATCCAAGTTCTAATCTTTGTCCTTTCTGTAAATTAATTGCCATAATAACGTTATGTGTAGTTTTAATCGAAGTTATGGCTGTTTTAGGAATTTTCCAAATATATTCGATAGAATAAATCTTATAAACCCGTTAAAAAAATTGGCAGAATTATTGCTTATGTCAATCGAATACAAACACGTACAATGATAAAAAATACACAAAAGTCACTTTTCGTGGCAATCATGATTTCGACATTATTATTTTCATGTAAAGAAAATCCAAAAAAAGAAAATGCTAAAGCAGAAACATCGGTACCTGCAAACAACAACGAGAAAATAAGCCTTGATGTATTTTCACAATACCCAGAATCAATGGGTTGTAGTTGTCATATGTCTATTAATAAAGAAGATTTTAAAAAGAATCAATTCATTTTTATTGATAATAATGGTTCACTCCCTAAATTGGAAGAAAATTTTGCTTATGTAAGTCTCAATGGAAAAGTTACAAAGTTTATGATGACGACAGCTTCTTCTACATCCAAAAGTTTTACCAATGGAGAATTTGATTTAATTATCAATCAAAAAAGCATCACAAAAACCAGTGACGAGATTTGGCATATTGAATCCACATTAATACTTAAAGATAAAAAAGGAAAAACGCTTTTTCAAAAGGAAATTGTCGGAACTTGTGGTTGCTAAACATAAAAAAGTCCGGTCAAAATATGATCGGACTTTACTTTATATTTAAAATTTTAACTTTAATTCAAAATAATTATTGTTGAGTTTCTTTATCTGTCATATTATTTCTTGCTTTCGCCAACATTGGAATTGAAATTAGTCCCATAATTAGCATAATAACAATCTGCATTGGTAAAGAAATGAAAGAGTACGTTAATCCTATTTCAGCACCTTGTTCGCCATTTTTCCCCATTGAAATAAATAAAGCCATAAAACCGTATTTCATTGCAAGGTTGAAAGCCCCGATTCCACCACTTGCAGGAACCATCATTCCTAAAGTTCCGACCACTATAATTAGAAATCCGTCTGCAAATGTAAAACTGGATGTTTCTGGTAATGCAAAACATACCAAATAGGCTGCAAAATAATACGAAACCCAAATTCCGATTGTATAGATAATGAACTTTCCTTTTTGTTTTAATTTAAATATTGAAGTTAAACCCTGGAAAATCCCATCAATAAAGTTGATAATTTTATCTAAAACAGGAACTTTCGACAATTTCTTTTTAAACATAAAAAACAAAACTGTTCCTGCAACCAAAATTCCCAAAATTATTAAAATTTTAGTCGGATTAAAATTGATTCCTGAATTTTTATAGAATGAATAAATAGCTTCTCCTTTAAAAATTAAAGTCAATCCCAAAAAGGCGATCATACAAACCAAATCGACTACTCTTTCCAAAATAATCGTTCCGAAAGATTGATCAACAGGAACTTTCTCCACCCCATACAAAGCCGTTGCTCTCGCTACTTCTCCACTTCTGGGAATTGTAAGGTTCATTAAATATCCAAACGAAATCGACCAAAGTGAATTGGAGTTTGAAATATTGTGTCCCATCGGTTCCAGCATCAGATTCCAGCGAATTGCTCTGAACCAATATGCAGAAATTCCAAAACAAGCTGCAAACAGCACCCACCAGTAATTTGCCTTTGATAATGATTTTTGGATCACCTTAAAGTCTAAACCTTTCAGCGCAAACCATAAAAAAAAGCCTGCAAAAGCAAGCGAAATTACTATTGTAAGAATTGATTTTAAAGGATTTTTAGATTTTTTCTCCATCGAATTACGTCAAAAGATTGGTCTTTTCATCCGGAAAAACGATCTTCGGCTGGAAAGTCTGTGCTTCCTCCGGCGTCATCTGAGCATATGCAATGATGATAATGATATCATCTTTCTGCACTTTTCTTGCTGCAGGACCGTTCAGGCAAACTTCTCCTGATTTTCTTTTTCCTTTGATGACGTACGTATCGAAACGCTCACCGTTATTCACATTTACGATATAAACTCTCTCTCCTACTACCAATCCGGCAGCTTCAATAAGATCTTCATCGATCGTAATACTCCCAATATAATTAAGGTCAGAAGCCGTAACTCTCACCCTGTGAATCTTAGACTTAAAAACTTCTATTAACATGGTGCAAATTTATTAATAATAATTTACAAAACGGGTTTTTAAAATGATTTTAAAAGTGGCAGATACACAGGGTTTTCATTTTATTAAAAATAATTTTTATTGATTTTACTTACAAAATCTACAACTATATCGATAAAACTATTAAGAGTTGATACAAAATTCAGGATTTAATAAATGTAAGGGATAATTTTTAATTTTTGCTAAAGTCAATACACATAAGCATTTGGCATGATTTTAGTGGCGTACAACGTAGATTTTTCGTGAAAACCCAAATTATCATATTTTAACTGTTTTTACCGAAAATCAAAAATATTTTACTATTTTTAATAAAAAAATTGCACAATTAGAAAATAGTATTATATTTGCTATAATTACGAACTAACTTTAATATTAAAAATTATGAACAAGTCTGAATTAATCGACGCAATCGCAAAAGATGCAGGTATCACTAAAGTTGCAGCAAAAGCTGCTTTAGAATCTTTCATTGGAAACGTAACTTCTACTCTAAAGAAAAAAGATGGAAAAGTTTCTTTAGTAGGATTCGGAACTTTCTCAGTAGCTGAGAGAGCTGCTAGACAAGGTATTAACCCTGCAACTAAAAAACCAATTAAAATTGCTGCTAAGAAAGTTGCTAAGTTCAAAGCTGGTGCAGATCTTTCTAACGCAGTTTCTGGTGCTAAGAAAAAATAATCATTCAGATTAGAAAAAAATCAAGGCTGTTTCGGTTGAAACGGCCTTTTTTTGTATATACAGTATAATAGGAAAATATTCGCCAAGTTTGTCATCCCGTAGGGATCTAAGCTCGAATTTCCCCATCCTTTTTCTAATACTATGTCTAGATCCCTACGGGATGACAAACAGAATGGTATAAATTGAGAAAAATGTCACATATTCATTTGTGATATTAGTGAAAATATTTGTGTCAATTCGTATTTAAAACTACGGAGCTAATCGCGAAATCTTCCAATCCAAATCTTCTAAAGTATAAATAATTCTGTCGTGAAGTCTGTTTGGTCTTCCTTGCCAAAATTCTATTTCATAAGGTTTTGCGAGATATCCACCCCAATTTTCAGGTCTTGGAACTTCAGAATTTTCGTATTTTTTTTCTAAATCTTTCAGTTTCTCTTCAAGATACTCTCTATTTGGAATTTCCTGACTTTGTGGAGAAACAGCCGCTCCCAACTGACTTCCTTTCGGTCTTGAATGAAAATATCCGTCGCTTAAATTTTCAGCAATTCTTTCCAGATCAGCTTTAATAATAATTTGTCTTTCCAGATTGGGCCAGAAAAAATGAAGACATGCTTTATGATTTTTCTCTATTGCTTTTCCTTTTTTGCTGTCGTAATTCGTGTAAAAAATAAATCCTTCATACGTGTAAGATTTCAGCAACACCATTCTCGTGCGCGGACAACCATCTTCTTCCACCGTAGAAATCGCCATGGCATTGGATTCTGAGATGTTTGGGTTCTCGCTGGCTTCCAAAAACCAGTCGCGAAACTGCTCAATCGGATTTTGTTTTATCTCACTTTCAATAAGTTGGGATTTCTCGTACACTTTTCTCTTATCGTGCAGGTTTTCCATAAATATTTTTTATTAAATTTGAGTATGAATTACTCATACAAAGGTAAAATATTAATCTCCACCCCTGACATTTCCGGCGATATTTTTTCCAGATCTGTTGTCTTGGTTATTGAACATAACGAGCAGGGTGCATTTGGCTTAATATTAAACAAAAAAAACAGCCAGATGAGTAGTAAGTTCAAAAATTTCTTTGATTTCAAAATTGAGGTATATGACGGCGGTCCTGTAGAGAACGATAAAGTATTTTTTATTGTAAAAGGTAAAAAAGTAACCGAAATTTACACCGATATTACAGATGAATTTTATTTAACGGAAGACATCGAAAATATTATCAGTTCGGTTTTAAGTGGCGAACTGGATATTAATGATGTTAAAATTTTCTCAGGATATTCAGGTTGGTCGGCAATGCAGCTTGATAAAGAAATTCAGCGAAAATTGTGGACCGTTGTGGATGTTTATAATCTAGATTATACTCTTCCAAACGATCAAACACTTTGGAAATCGATCATGCAAAATCTTGGCGGAGAATATCTGCTTTGGGCAAATTCTCCTGAAGATATTTCTTTAAACTGATAAAAACTATTCATTGTAAAGTGAATAAAAATTTAACAAACTTTAAGAATCTCTTAACCAATTTTTAATAAAGAATTCACGTTATTTGCTAAACCAAAACATCACTGATATGAAAGGAACACAATTACTTGCTATATCAATTTTTTCGGCGGCATTTTTATCTTTTACTCCGGTAAATAAAAAATTAATCATCATCGATGCAGGACATGGCGGAAATGATATGGGAGCCAACCGAAATCAGGTTTACGAAAAGGATATTGTTTTAAATATCGGAAAAGAAATTCAAAAATTTAACGAAACTCAGGATAAATTTGAGGTTGTTTTGACAAGAGATAATGATAATTACATTCAATTATCCGACAGAACTCTTTTGATTAATAAATTGAATCCTGAAATGGTGATTTCCCTTCACATCAACAGCAGTCCTCATGAGGAATCTGTACAACAGGGACAGGAAATTTACACTCAAAATACGGAGGCTTCTAAAAGATTGGCTGAGAAAATTTCTAAAAAATTTAATCCTAGTCAAGTTTTAGGTGAGAAAAATCTTCATATCTTAAGAGAATCTAAAGCTCCGACAGTGCTTGTAGAACTTGGTTTTATCAATAATACAAAGGACAGAGAGTTTATCACGAGCGAACAAGGTCAAAAAGAAACTGCACAAAAATTCGTTGAAGTTTTCAATGAATATTAAATAAAAATTACAATTTCTGATTTATTCAGAAAAAAACCCGGTAAAGGACTTTTGGAACTTTTGTTGTTTACCGGGTTTGTCAATTTTAGAAACTTCCTTTCCAGCTTTCTACCAATTCTAAAAAGCGGGTGTTTCCGAAAGTTTTATTCCTAATCTTTCCTACAGAAAATATGCCTTTCTCATCAGAAATCAATAAAATTTCTTCGGCTTTCTGAGATTCAAATGCGATAATTTCGTGTTCCTGAATATCCGCAAGATTATTTTTATGTAAAAAAGTAACAAAATTCTCCATTAAAGGCGAAATATAGGCTCCTTCTGTCTGTTTCGGAACTTTAATGACATCTCCATCCAAAAATAAAAGATTTCCGGTTGTAGCGCGTGCAATTCTCTTATTGGGATTTAGCAGAATAACATCATCAAGATCGTTTTCCTGAGCGTAAATTCCTCCATAGATATTTTCCGGGCTTGGAACCCGAATATTGCTTAGAAGATTATTATTAACGTTAATCTCCTTTATTACATCCAATTCCAATAATCTATCGTGAACAGACAAAACATCATTCATTTCCTCAACTTCATAGAAATAAGAAATCGAAGATTTTGAAAGTGTTATTCCATCAGAATTTCTAAAAACCTGAAAATTGATAATCCCGTTTTTAATACCTTTTTCATCAATAATATCTTTCTGAAAAAGTGACTGAAAAAACTCAAGCGTGTATGTCAACGGAATATTCATCCTCATTTTTCTCATGGAAGCCATTAGGAAGAAATAACATTCTTCATCCATGATGAGTTTAGAATCTCTCAGGAAGAAAGACACCTTCACGGCGTCGCCCAAAAGAAACGCTCTGTTTTTTACATTTAATTCGTCTGATGTAAAATATTGATTTTCCAATTTTAAATCTGATTTATTTATAAAAAAATAATGAACGATAAATCGTTCATCAGTTTTACCATTTTTAATACAGCTTAAACATTAAGCTGCACCTAGTTTTATTCTAAGATTTTCGATAAGGTTTTCCCAATACATCGCGTTCTCATTCTCGTCACCTTCTTCACAGAAATCTGTAATATTTAATGCTAAATCTTCCGTAATATCGTCTATTGTGATCGTCATCTCAAAGAAATTTTTGGTTCCTTCATCTTCTTCCCATCTGAAACGCACGAAACCTTCAGGCTTATACCTAATTAAAGTCGCTTTCTCAGCAGGACCTCCACCCCAACTGAAAAAGAAGTCATCACCTTTCTCTGTTACCTCATCCGCAAACCATTCAGACAATCCCTCTGCAGTTGCCAGATATTCGTATAAAATCTCTGAAAGACAATGCATTGGAAATTCGTAATGGACTTTATGTTTCGCCATATAATCTTTGTTTTTATCGTCCCGCAATATATAAATTAATTTTTTTACTACACAAAATTCTGTTTACTTTTTTACATAATCTTCATGATATTTATCAGAGAATTTCAAATAAGTGTTTAATATTATTTTGAACATAATAATTGAGATTTTTGTCAGCAAAAAACTCTTCAGAATTGAAGAGTTTTTATATTAATTTTCGTTTAAAACATCCAAAATTATCTGACAACCTTCTCTGATTTCATCGAGAGAAATTGTTAGGGGTGGAGAAATTCTAAGGTATTCGTTTCGGTACAGCTGCCAGAAAACGATCAGTCCTTTTTCCATGCATCTTTTTGCAACATCTAAAGTATATTCCGGTGAGCCTAAATTTACGGCCAACATCAATCCTTTTCCGTTGATATTTTTAATTTTTGGGTGAACCAAAAGTTCTCTGTACAATTTTTCCTTTTCTGCCACTTCATCCATCAAACCGCTTTCTAAAACTTCTTTTAAAGTCGCGTGACTTGAAGCTGCAATCAGAGGATTTCCACCGAAAGTTGTGATATGACCTAACTTCGGAGAATGCGCCAATGTTTCCATTATTTCTCTCGAACTCATGAAGGCTCCCACAGGAACACCGCCTCCCATTCCTTTTCCCATCACCAAAATATCAGGAACGATTCCAAAATGCTCAAAAGAGAATAATTTTCCGGTTCTTCCAAATCCCGGTTGAATTTCATCCAAAATTAAAAGCGCTCCGACTTCCTCACATCTCTTTTTTAATTTAATTAAATAATCATCGTTTGGAACTAAAAATCCAGCCGCTCCCTGAATGGTTTCAAGAATAACACAAGCTGTTTTTTCTGTGATTTTGTCGAAATCTTTTTCATTATTGAATTCAATAAAAGAAACCATCGGCAACAACGGACGGAATTCTCTTTTATGGGTTTCGTTTCCTGAAACGCTCAGAGCTCCATGTGTATTTCCGTGGTAAGAATTTTTAAAAGAAATAATTTCTTCTCTTCCGGTGTATCTTTTGGCTAATTTTAAACTTCCGTCAATGGCTTCTGCTCCACTGTTTACCAAATAGGTAATTTCTAAAGGATCTGGAGTTGCTTCGGCTAATAATTTACACAAAGCCACTGGTTTTTCCTGCGCATATTCGCCATAAACCATAACGTGAAGATATTTTTCCGCCTGTTCTTTAATCGCATCAACGACCTTTGGATGAGAGTGCCCTAATGTATTGGCAGAAACTCCGGCAACGAAATCCAAATACCTCCTTCCGTCTTTTCCATAAATGTAGCTTCCTTCTGCTTTTTCAACTTCAAAACCTGCTGCAAATTTTGTGGTTTGAGCCTGATATATAAAAAAATCTTTTTGCATTTCCATTTTCTCTAAGTTCTAATTTTCTTTAATAAATTTCAAATATCGTTTATAAAAATAATTTCTTAACTTATCATTATGCTTTTCTTCAAATTCTTCTTGATAATCTTCAAGTAAAGAAATATATGATTTTAAGATCTCTTTATCTAATTTATTATTAAGCGTGAAAATTTCAACTAATGACTCAAAAACAGAATTGGTACTATCTTTTGTTAAATCAAAAAATGTATTATGACCTATTAATACTAAAAAGTCATTTTCTAAAAGCGAGGAGATCCCATCAAGCTTATTTCCAATTTCCACATTTATTTCATTATTAATAATTTTATTGATTTCTTGCAAGCATTTATCTTTTAGTTGAAAATCATTTTTATTTTTTAGTAATCTTAAACCGTTCTCTCTTATTTCAGTATTTCGTGATGTGTATTCACTCCTTGAATGCGCTTGAAATTGTCTTAAATCATCGATTTCAATTTCATTTTCATCTACATATTTTTGAATGCCTGTAATAAGTTTCTGTGTTATGTCTTCTAAGTCATATCCTAAAATATTATCTAGAAATATAATTCTCTGATAGACTCCAAACATTTCATATGGTTTAAAACTTCCATTAAAAGCAAATGCCAATAGTTTATCACATAAATTTTTATATTGTTCTTCTGTATAATTAACAATTTTATCAAAGTTTAACTCATTATAAATTTTATAATGTTCTAACAATTCTCCATTTTCAATTTTTAATTTAAAATTCTCGATAGCTTCTACTTTGAATTCTTTTGCTTCAAAATCTTTTAATTTTATTACATTATCAAAAATGGAGTTGAAGAAAAAATATTCATTTTGACCAATTTTATATTTTTCACAAAATAATTCAATTGAATTTTTCGTATATTCTTTTCCATTTTGAGAAGCTATCAATTTTGATATACCTAAAGTATCATTATTTTCATTTCCGAAATCAGCTTTATTTTTAATACTTATTATAGATAACTTATATTCTATTGAAAACGCAAGAATTAATTTTATAATTAATTCTTTTTTTGACAAATTGTTTCACGTATTTCATCATCTACATCAATTATATCTTTTTTAATAGATAAATAAATATAATGTAGGTTATCTAAAGCATATTTTAAATTCCGATAATTATATTGTGAACAATCGGCAACTTGTAATAAAATATGCATATTCTCAATTAAAAACTCTTTATAATTATTAAAACCTTTATATCTTTCAGAAATTATATTTTCTAAAATTTCTTCCTTATCAATATCAAAATTTATCGTAATACCTATAACTTTTTCTTTTACATCTTTATATTCTTTTTGGTCTAAATTTATATTCTCATTAGTAATTATAAGTACTTTTACACCTTCATCGACGAGACTATTTACATATCCAATAAAATCATTTATATCTAGCTTTGAATTTATTCTTTCTAAATCATCAAAGCAAATAAATAATTCATTAGAGCCTAAAACATTTTGACCAATATCTTTAATTTCAGTGTTAAAATCAGTTCCAATCTTATTAAAATTTAGAAAACCCTTAAGACCAATTTTTAGAATATTTTTTGTAATCTTAAAAACTTTGTTTTCTTTGTATTTATCAAACAACTTTGATTCAAATAATTCAAACACAATTTTCTCTTGTATTTCTTCTATTGATTTTAAACCAAATAAAGAAATGTAAATTGGTTTATAGCTTTTTGTAGCATTATTGTAAACTTTTATCTCTCCAACTAGCTTCTCAATAACATTTTTATAAAAAAAAGTTTTACCAACTCCCCAGTTTCCTGTTAATTGTATTGCATAGTCTGACGATTTTGATAAAAAATCTATTATTATTTTATTAAAAAAACTCATAAAAAAATTTTAGCAAAACTAAAAAACATTCGCCAAACCTCGAAATGAAACCGATAGAATAAAAAAATCGCTCTCAATAAAGTATATCGAGAGCGAACCACCAAATCACAAAATATTAATATATAGTTTCAAATCTATATCTATATTAAATATATGGAAAATTTCAATTCAAAATACACTATCGTCAATAATTTTAATAAAAATTTAAAAATAATTAAAATCAATTCGCTGTGAGATAAAAATAAAATAATGTAAAGTATTGTTCTAATAGGGATTTAGTCTTCACATCACCTTGAATAAACAGTTTAGAAAAAAATCGAATTTTAACTTTTACAGAGTACCACAAGCTACCATTTTTAAAGGTTTTATATAAAAATAATTCACCATTTCCTATAACGAAAATGGTGAATTTATATTTTAGCGAAAATTTTAAGTGATTTTAGAACTTATCTTCTTACTCTTTTTGGCTTTTTAGCTTCTTCTTTTGCTTTCTCTTTGTCGATAGCTTCCTGAGCCTTGTTGTATAAAGCATCATCGGCTACATACTTTTCTTCCGGATAATTTGGGGTATCGACGAGAATATCCTGCCATTTCTTAATCCTGTCTTTGGTATTCCAATTAAAATCCTGGAACTTCCTTCGGGCAGGTTCTATTTTGCTCATCGGATAGGTGTCTGAAGTAGCTCCTATATTACAAGAAACGATCTGCAATGCCTTCTCTTCAAAAATAGCATCGATAATTCCACAAGCTGTTAATGAAATCCCGATTCTTTCTTTTTCCTTCGTCTGCTCATTCACATCATCAGAATAGCTGATTGCCTGTGCATTTCCGATTACTTTTGCTTCTTTAATATTATTTTCGTCATCATAATAAACCGTCATCAACTTCCCTTTTACCTGATTGAATTCATCTTTCATATCAAGAGAGTCCACTTTGCTGATGGCAAACGCATTTCCGATAACTTTTAAAGAATCAAGATTCTCCTTTTCGGTATCAAAATACCCTTCAACTTTATCTCCGGTTACTTGTTTTCCGTTGCTCCAAAGAATTGGATCTGTGTACATATGAAGAACACCATCTGTTTCATTAAACGCAATAGAATCTGCTCTTCCCTGTGCATTCGATTTATAAAATCTTCCTTTTCTGAAAGCTCGTAAAAAACTTTTCTTTTTAGTAATATCTGCAGCATCCTGTTTTTGGAAAGAAATGATTTTTTCCGCAGCAAAATACATTGAGTCTTTTTCCAAAGCCTTTACAGCGTAAGGATTTTTCGTCATCATTGCAGAATCTTTCTTTTCGAAAATTTCTCCGTAACCACCTTTTATCCATCTTCTTTCGTTGGGATCATCCAATGTTACATTTCCGGTAGCTTTTCCGAAACCAGTCAGCTGATTATAATACATTTCGTCTCCTGTAAGAATTTTATCATTGTAAAAAACTTTCGAGTTTTTGTATAAAAAAGCTTCTTTAGAGTTTGTATTGTATGTTCCTTTTTCCGTGTAAATACGGTTTTTGTAATTCTTCTTGTTGGTAATTGTGGTAGGTCCGTTGATATCGACAATATTTGTATTCTGGTTTTGAATTACATTTCTTCCTTCCAAAATATATTGAGGATCTTCAATTTTCACATTTCCTGTAAGATCGATTGTTCTTGTCGATAGAAAATAAGTTCCAACTTTTGCATAAGTAGTACTTTTTCCATCATTAATTGTACCTCCAGTATTGAAATAAGCCTGATTTGCAACCCTGTCATAATACATGGTTTCAGTCTTGATAACTGTCCCTTTAGGATCATTTAAAACAACATTTTTGCGGGCAATACCTTTCTGAGTATTCCCATCGTATTCCATTTCGTCTGCTGTGATTACAGAACCGTCTGCGTTTTGCAGCCTTACATTTCCGATTGCTTTGATGAAATTCTGCTCCTCGTATACAATAACCAAATCAGCATTAAGAACCGAACCTTGATGTTCAAATTCCACATGTCCAACAAAATAATTGTTTCCGTCGTATTTTTCATCTTTCCTAAGCTCATCAGAATGTCTGTGCTTTACCGTTTCAGGAGGTGGAGCATTCTTTTTTGGGGAGTGTTCGGAGTGAAATACGGATCCTTTTGCGCAGGTTTTGGTGGCTGAACCTGAGCAAATGTAAACGTTGAAATAAAAACTAATAAAACAAAAATTAGCCTCATTGATTAATCATTCTTAGTGCCATAAAAATACAGCGAATGAGAATCAATTTTTACGCCAAATGCTTCTTCAATTGCTTCTTTGATGCCTTGAATTCTTGGATCGCAAAACTCGATAATTTCTTCAATCTCCTTGTCTGAGTCTTTTTTGTAAATCACCAAATGGTCATGCTGTTTATCAAAATAAGACTTTTCGTAAGATGAAGACGTTAAAGTTTTTTCTCCAAACTGATGCTTACGGATCAGACCTGCATCAAGGAAAATTTCAATCGTATTATAGATTGTCGCTTTGGAAACGTGATATTTTTTCTGCATCATCAGAAGATACAGATCATCAACATTGAAGTGATGATCCATATTATAAATCTCTTCTAATATCGTATATCGTTCAGGAGTGTTTCTGAAACCCTTTTCTAGCAGGTAGTTTCTTAAAACATCTTTAATTAACGCAATATTTTTTTCTTTTTGTAAAGTATCCATCAAAAAAATTATCTACAAATTTATTGATTTTTATTTAAATACGTAATGAACGACTATGTTAAAGAATTTAACTGTTATGACGAATGAATTCGCATTGCTCTATTCTGGATTTACCGATACAATCTTCCGTCATAGGCGCAGATTCCACAACAACATTGTGTGAGGTGATACCCCATGCTTTAAAGTCGTCACTGCCTATATATTTAACAAAATTGTAGATATTTAGGATAATTTTCTCTTTTACCGTCAAAAGTATATCGTTGATATAGGTGTTATCTATAATCACATATTTCAAATCTGGTGGAATATTATGAGCTCTTAATGAAGGGTGACTGCTTCTTGAAGGAATCGTTCCGTCTGCCATCATATCTCTTAATACCATATCGAAATAATCGTTGATTCTTCTATCAATTTTAAATCCTAACATGAAGTTAATTTTATAAATTGTTCCCGGAAGAACCTCATCTACAGCATATTTAAAAGTATACGGATCTTCCTGATTGGTAATCGTTAAGATAAAATAATGATCCGCCCTTTTCGGTTGTTTCTTAATTATAGAATAAATGATTTTTGATTCGATCTCATCATTTCTTTTTGCTCTACTTAAATAAGCCAGGTTCGTTGCATATTTTGGAATCGTCTCATCCAGTTTCATGTCTTTGATAATCGGAATATAATTTTCCAATTTAATAAATTTGATGAATTTGGTTTTGATGGATCTACCATTGTACCAAGCATACATACAAACCCCGATGAATCCAGCCAGAATTACCGTAATCCAACCTCCTTCGAAGAATTTGATGATATTTGCACTGAAGAATCCAAGCTCGATCGACATGTATACTAAAGCAAATAATAAAATTAAACCTTTATTTACTCTATGTTTTAGTAGCCAATACATCAAAAGAATCGTTGTCATCAACATTGTTACTGTAATTGAAAGACCGTAAGCTGCTTCCATTTTACCAGATTCTCTAAAGTGAAGAACCACGATGATACAAAGGATAAGCAATCCCCAGTTAATTCTCGGAATATACATTTGTCCTTTTACCCCAGAAGGATAATCGATTTTTTGGTTTGGCCATAAATTCAAAGACATTGCTTCTGAGAAGATTGTAAACGATCCTGTAATCAACGCCTGACTTGCAATAATTGCCGCTGCAGTCGCCATAATAACTCCCGGAACGATCATCCACTCTTCCATGATCCCAAAGAAGGGGTTGATAGATGCAACTCCAGGCTGTCCGTAATTTGTTAATAACCAAGAACCTTGTCCAAGATAGTTTAAAATCAACATGATTTTTACAAATCCCCAACTTACTCGGATATTTTTTGCACCACAGTGTCCTAAATCTGAATAAAGTGCTTCTGCTCCCGTTGTACAAAGGAAAACTGCTCCTAAAATAACGATGGCACTTGGTGAGTTTACAATAAGTTTATAAGCATAATAAGGATTAAATGATCTTAAGATTTCGAAGTTTTCGCTTAAATGAGAAACTCCTAATCCTCCCAAAACCAAGAACCAAATGACCATTACAGGTCCGAAAAATTTACCAATGAAACTTGTTCCAAATTGTTGAACCACAAAAATGACAATTAAAATACCAATGGTAATCGGCACTACCGGCGTATGCGGGTTGTAAATCTGAAGACCTTCAATGGCCGACATCACTGTAAGCGAAGGTGTAATAACTCCGTCTGCAATCAGCGCTGCTGCACCAACAATCGCAATGAGGTACAACCAACCCTTTTTAAGATTCTTAACCAAAGAGAAAAGTGCTAAAATTCCACCTTCACCTTTGTTATCTGCTCTCAACGCAATTATTACATACTTAATTGTAGTCTGAAGCGTAAGAGTCCAAATAATACATGAAAGTGCCCCTTCGATGTATTCATTGAATGGCATCGTACTGCCTTCTCCTCTTGCGTTTACAATCGCTTTCATTACATAAAGCGGTGATGTACCAATATCACCAAAAACGATCCCAAGAGAAACTAAAACACCAATGAAAGAAAGCTTCTTAATGTCAAAATGATGACCGCCTTCTGTAACTTCTGCCATATCAGCTAATTTTATTTTTAAAAGCGCAAATTTAAATCAAATTTACAACCCCATGAATTTTTATCCATGAATATAATAAATGAAAAAACTTCCTTTCGGAAGTTTTTTTCTATAATCATTAAATTATTTAACGTACATCGCTTTTTTGATCTCTTCTTTAACTTTTTCAAGTTTTGGAAACCATTCTGCAAATAAAGCTGCAGAGTAAGGAGCAGGTGCATCAGGAGTAGTAATTCTCTTGATTGGAGCATCCAAATAATCGAATGCTTTCTGTTGCACCATATATGTAATTTCAGAAGAAATTGAAGCAAATGGCCAAGCTTCTTCTAAAATAACCAATCTATTTGTTTTTTTAACTGATGTCAAGATTGTATCGAAATCCAACGGACGAACAGTTCTAAGGTCGATAACTTCTACAGAAATACCTTCTTTCTCCATATCCTCAGCTGCCTGAATCGCCAACTTCATGATTTTTCCGAAAGAAACCAAAGTTACATCTGTTCCTTCTCTCTTGATATCTGCTTTTCCGATTGGTAAGTAGTACTCTTCTTCAGGAATTTCCATCTTATCACCATACATTTGCTCAGATTCCATGAAAATTACCGGATCATTATCCTGAATCGCAGATTTCAATAATCCTTTCGCATCGTAAGGGTTTGAAGGAACCACAACTTTTAGTCCTGGAACATTTGCAAACCAGTTTTCGAAAGCCTGAGAGTGCGTTGCTCCCAATTGTCCTGCAGAAGCAGTAGGTCCTCTGAAAACGATAGGACAGTTCCACTGGCCACCACTCATTTGACGGATCTTCGCCGCGTTATTAATAATTTGATCAATCCCCACCAATGAGAAATTGAACGTCATATACTCTACAATTGGTCTGTTACCATTCATCGCAGCTCCTACAGCAATACCTGTAAAACCTAGCTCAGCGATTGGTGTATCGATTACTCTCTTAGGACCAAATTCATCCAGCATTCCTTTTGAAGCCTTGTATGCACCATTGTATTCTGCAACTTCCTCCCCCATTAAAAAGATGGATTCGTCTTTACGCATTTCCTCGCTCATTGCCTGTGCAATTACCTCACGAAAAGTATATTCTGCCATATTTATTTGAAAAATTTAGACTACAAAAATAGTGTTTTTTTATTATTCTAATAACAAAAACGACATCTCATTTAATGAAATGCCGTTTATTAATTTTTATTTAATGTAATTAATTAACTTTTTGCCAAGTCTGCGTTCTTCCGATTAAAGATAAACCGATGTATCCTCTTACATTCAGCTTGTCGCCTTCTCTTTTAATTGTACACTTGTATGTCTTACCTGTTTTCGGATCTGTAATAGTTCCTCCACTAAACTCCTCCCCGTCTTTTTTAAGACCTCTGATAATTTCTAATCCTAAAATGGGTTTGTTTTTTCTGTCGTCTTTACAGTTCACACAATTCGGATTGTCTGGTTTTGCTAACAATTGAGTAACCTTCCCAAAATACTGATCTCCTTTTTTATAGATTTCTACAATAGATTTTGCCTGTTTTGTTTCATCATCTATTGTTTTCCATTTTCCTTCAATTTGCGCGAATGACATCACTCCAAATAGTGAAAGAACGAATGTTAATAATAATTTTCTCATATTTTTTATAGTTTTAATTTCAATAAAAGAATTTCGTTGTCTATTTACTGTTAAAAGTATAAATTAATTTCAAACCAACAAAGACTTTTATTATACTACACATATTATATTACAAGTGATGTACCAAAATCCTAAATGGTTAAGAATGCGAAAGAACTAATTGCCGCAAAAGCCTATTGAATTTGACTTTACTTCATTAAAAAAATTATACCGAAAAAATTCAATTAAAATCAAAATTATTCGGTACAATATTTATTTATTAAAAACTTAATTATCAATACATTTTTCTATTAATCACCCGATCCATATAATCCTGATACCAAGCTTTTGCAATCTGCATTCCTTTTTGTACATCGGGATTATTTTTCACTTGATCCTTAATATTTTTTTCTAAACCTAGATCTGTCTTATCAAAAATTCCAACTATATCTTTTCCATCAAAACGATAAATATAATTTCCAATAATAAATTGTTCAACTCCCCCATCAGAATTCGCTATAATCGGAGAATACTTCTTTTCACTTACCAAACTTCTACCCCAACTTCTGATCTTTTTATGATAACCAATTAAATCGGCCAAAGTTGGATAAATATCGATCTGCTGAGCAAATTCCGGATTTACACCTTTTAAGTTATATTCCGGATTTGGAGAATAAAAAATCAACGGAACAGCGAAACGGTTCATTGCTTTTTCATATTCAGAATAATAAATTTCATTCGTATGATCTCCTGTGAAAACAAAAATTGTATTGTTGAACCAAGGTTGTTTTTTTGCTGTTTCAAAATACTTTTTAATGGAATAATCGGTATACTGAATAGGTTCATGCATTTGATTTTTTCCTTTTTTAAATTTCCCGTTATATTTTTCAGGAATTTTAAAAGGATGATGAGAAGAAGCCGTAAAAACCGTTGCCATAAAAGGTTGCTTTTTTCCTACATTTTTGGCAAAATACTGTAAAAACGGTTCGTCCCAAATTGCCCAGATTCCGTCGAAATCGGCATCATTATTATACTCTGTTTTTCCGAAATAATGTTTAAAACCTAAAATATTTCCAAAACCTAAAAAGCCCATAGAACCATTCGGCGCTCCGTGATAGAACGAAGTATCGTAGCCCATTTCATTACAAATCGAAACAATTGACTGAATTTTTTGGTTGGAATACGGTGAACTTGTAAAAGCGTCCGTCAAACTCGGAATTCCTGCCAAAACAGAGCTCATCCCGTGGATTGATTGTCTTCCGTTGGCGAAAGTATTAGGAAAAATTAAACTTTCATTTGCCAAACTATCGACGAATGGCGTGTAGGAAACATAATCCTTAATATTTTTATCTTTATTAAAAGCCCCGGAATATTCTCTGCTAAAAGATTCAACAATGAAAATAACGATGTTTGGCTTGTTCGTAACCTGTCTGTCGTATTCTTTATAAGGTTGAATATTGTCATTAATAAATTTTTCATCAACAAAATGAACTTCCTTAAAACTATTAGTATTTATGGTTCTGAAAAATGAAAACGTACTATTCAAAACAATATTTCCTTGAGATGGTAATTTTACAAAACGATTGGCATCCACCAAATTAATCGGTCTTGTACTGTGCTTGAAATCTCCACGAATTCCACCAACCGCCAAAACCGTGACAATGCAAATCGTAACGATCGACCAAATAAAATAAGGAATTAATTTCACAGGCCTATTTTCCTGAATTTTCACTCTTTTGTAAAGGAAAACCCAAAGTACCATTGACACCAAAAACCCAATTAAAACCAAAGGATTTTGTACTACAGAAGCCGTAAAAACCTTAAAAATATTCGTTTCATGTTGAGCCACCTGAAATGCTGCCGTTGTCAATCTTGTCTGAGAAAATTTGAAATACACCATGTCTCCAAAATTCATCGCATACGCAATTCCATTGGTGATAAAATACAGCCAGAAAAGGAATTTTTGATATCCCTTTTTCGTATTGATAATGATTGGAATAATGCTTAAAAGAATAAATAAGGCATTCACATACAAAATTGCCGTTGTATCAAAGGCAATTCCATGATAGGAAAGATTGAAATAATCCGACACCGAATCGATCTTAATTAAATCTTTATTAAAAAACCAAAACAAAAGTCTTGCGATCTGATAGAAAAAATATGCTAAAAAAATTCGGTACAACAGCACCAGAACTTCCTGTTTTCTAAATTCTTTAAACAATTTCATGCCGCAAATTTACCAAATAAATGTAACAATTTACCAATGCAACCATGTAACAATTGTCGGTACATTGTTAAATTGTTACATTGCTAAACTGATTTATTATTTTAATTTTGTGGCTATGAATTTTATTAAAAATAATCTTGCCAACGCGATCACATTGGGAAATCTATTTTCGGGATGTGTAGGCGCAATCCATCTTGTTTTGGGTGATTATCAAACGACTGCGATCTGCATTATTCTTTCTTTGATCTTAGATTTTTTTGATGGTTTTGTGGCGAGAGCACTGGAGGCAAATTCCAATTTAGGAGTTCAGCTAGATTCTTTGGCGGATATGGTGAGTTTCGGTTTACTTCCAGGGTTGACGATGTATGCAGCTTTAGAACCTTTTGGAAGATTATTTTTAGGAACCGAATTACCTTTTGAAATCAAATATTTAGGATTATTTGTAACCCTTTTTTCTTGTTTAAGATTAGCAATTTTTAATCTTGATGAAGATCAAAAATACTACTTTAAAGGATTGAATACACCATCGAATACGATTTTAATTTTCGGATTGTATTATGCTTTTAAAGAAGTCGGAGCTTTTTCGTTTTTGTTTGAAAATTCATTGTTTTTGGTTTTGTTAACAGCAGTTTGTTCATGGCTTTTAATTTCATCCATAAAAATGATCGCGATGAAATTCAAGTCGATGAAATTGCAGGACAATTATCCGAAAGTTGCTTTACTGGTTGGTTCGATTATTATTTTGATTATCTTTAAAACTGTCGGAATTCCGATAGTGATTATTTATTATATTTTAATATCAATTATTTTTCAAAAACAGCTTAACTAAGTTGTAAGTTTTGAGTTATTAGTGATAAGTTGAAAAATATGCGACTTTCTTTTAACTCATAATTCATAACTTTCAACTCATAACTTACAAAAAATGAATTTAAAACTACATAAACCTCTTTGTATTTTTGATCTAGAAACAACAGGAACGAACATCGGAAAAGATAGAATTGTTGAAATCTGTATTTTAAAAGTAAATCCGGATGCTTCGAGAGAAAGTAAAACTTGGAAAGTAAATCCTGAAATGCCAATTCCTGTGGAATCGAGCGAGATCCACGGAATTTATGATGAAGATGTAAAAGATGCACCTACTTTCAAAGAAATCGCTTCAAAAGTGATGGAAATGATTACAGGAGCCGATTTAGGAGGTTTTAATTCAAACAGATTTGATGTTCCGTTGTTGGCTGAAGAATTGTTGAGAGTAGAAATGGATTTCGATTTAAGCAAATTCAAATTGGTGGATGCACAAACGATTTTTCATAAAAAAGAACCTAGAAATTTAGGTGCTGCTTACCAATTTTATTGTGGAAAAGTATTGGAAAATGCACACTCCGCAGAAGCCGATGTAATGGCAACTTTCGAGGTTTTGGATGCTCAGGTCGGAAAATATGATGATATTCCGAATGAAATTGCTCAGTTGAGCGAGTATACTTTCCATAATAAGAATGCGGATTTGGCTGGTTTCATCGGATTTAATGATAAAAACGAAGCGGTTTTCAACTTCGGAAAATATAAAGGACAGGGTGTAAAAGCTGTTTTCCAAAAAGATCTTGGTTATTACGGATGGCTGCAAAATGCAGATTTCCCTTTGTATACGAAGAAGGTTTTTACAAAAATTCAACTTACAGGTAAGTTTTAGAAATGAGCGAGCTGGTAAAATTCAAGTTCTACGAAACAGCGCTTCAAGCGAATCGTGATAAACAAATTCTGGCAGAAAACGGAATTAATAGTTTTATTGCCAATGAATTGTTGATTCAGTCGGATTGGCTGCTTTCTCAGGCAGTTGGCGGAATTCAGTTGCAGGTTTTTGAGGAAGACCTTGAAAAAGCGAATCAGGTTTTGCAAGATTACAAAGAACATGAAGAATTTTCTTTAGAAGTAGAGCATACGATTGAAAATCCGGAGTTCGATTTTGTTTGTCCTAAATGTGGTTCGAATCATATTTACAGGGATGATAGTGCGACAAGTTTTTTTGGAATTTCAATTTTAACGAGCCATAAGTTTGTTTGTTATTATTGTGGAAATGAGTTTACACGTTAAATAGATGCTTCGGTAAGCTCAGCATGACATCGCTAATAATAACTGCTATCTTGTCATTCTGAACGGAACAACGTGGAGTGAAGAATCTATTTTATCTAAATTTCCACGGTGTTTGTCATTCCGTAGGAATCTAGACAAAGCTATTAAAGAATAATTAAAAAAAGATTCAGCCTTGATTCCTAGGGAATGACAAACTTTATGTTTTTCTGAGATTTTGAATTAACGAGTGAAATTCCCCTCCTTTGGAGAGGTGGCGAAAATTCAAAGAATTTTTGACGGGGTGGTTTTCAACAGCATGAATCTCCTAGCCCCGATTGCAGTGGAAATCCTTTTTTGAAAAAAAAGATTGCAACGGAAAGCGGGAAAAGCTCCTAAAAAATAAATAAAATAATTGTGAGATGAGATTGTTTCGGCGCTTCGCTTCTCGCAATGACAAAATAAAAAAATTATGAAAATAATCTGCATAGGAAGAAATTACAGCGAACATGCGAAAGAATTGGGAAATGAAATCCCTGAGAAACCGGTAATTTTTATGAAACCCGATACGGCGGTTTTGAAAGGAAATGATTTTTATATTCCTGAGTTTTCAAACGACGTTCATTATGAATTGGAGGTTGTAGTGAAAATTTCGAAAGGTGGAAAATACATCCAGAAAGAAACGGCGCAGAAACATTATGAAGAAATCGGTTTGGGGATTGATTTTACAGCGAGAGATCTTCAAAGCGAGTTGAAATCTAAAGGTCTTCCGTGGGAACTGGCAAAAGGTTTTGATGGTTCTGCAGTGGTTGGAAATTTCTTTAAGAAAGAAAATTTTAATCTGGAATCTCTGAATTTTTCGTTATTAAAAAACAAAGAAAAGGTTCAGGACGGAAATACGAAAGACATGATCTTCACAATTGATGATATTATTGCTTTTGTATCGCAATATTTTACGTTGAGAGTCGGTGATCTTATTTTCACGGGAACTCCGAAAGGTGTCGGAAAGGTAGAAGAGAATGATATTTTGGAGGCTTATCTGGAAGATGAAAAAATTCTTGATATTCGAATATTATAGGTAATTTAATATAAATTTTGGCATAATTTTCCTATCTTTAATAAACAAAATTAAAGGTTATGATAAATATTGTATTACCCGTAGATTTTGGGGACAAAACAGAACAGCTTGTAGAAGGAGCGGTAAAATTCGCGAAACAAGTAAATGGTAAAATTTTCCTGATCCATGTTGCGCCTTCGGATATTGGTTTTGCCATTGGTGATATGGGATTTCAATATTTTCCGGAAGTTGAAGAGAATGAGATAAAAGAAGAACTTATTCAGTTGAATAAAATTGAGCAAATAATTCTTGCTCATGATGTTCAATGCGAACACCTTTTGAAACAAGGTCTTGCCAAAGATATTATTTTAGATTATGCAAAGACAAACAATGCAGATTTCATTGTGATGGGTTCGCACGGAAGAAGCGGAATCTACGATGTTTTTGTGGGTAGCCTAACGAAAGGAATCACGAAAGATTCGAGTGTTCCGGTTTTGGTACTTCCAATTCATGACTAGAATATAGATAAAAATTAAATTTTAATCGTTAATAAAAAAGCCGACCAAATAAAATTTGATCGGCTTTTTACTATATAACCAATTAATTAACCTTCTTTTTTGTAGATATTCGGATCGTAGTAAGGATGCTTACCTTCCGTTGGAGAATAGTAGTCTTTATCTTTATCGCCACCTAATGTAACAACTAATACGTAGCACCAATAAGTGAACAATACGCAGCAAACGATAAATAGAATCCAGTTTAAAACATTACCGAAAGTATCAAAAAAACCGAAAGACCATTTGAAAACTTTGCTCAAGAATAGAAAGAAAGACGTCATTATTTTCCTTTTTTAAATTAACTTTGTACAAATTTATAAAAAATGTTTAAATTACTTTCAAAAGAAAGCAATATTTTTTCAATTCCTGTGTATATTGGTTTTCTTCTTTTAATAGTAATATTTTTTAACATACTGAATTTCAACACTTATGAAGCAATCATCGCAGGAATTACTTTCCTGGGAATTGCTTTAGGATATTTCTGTTTTCACAGTATTGCGCTTAATTATCAAACGCATTTGCCATTATTCCTGTATACGATCTTCATTTTTGGATTGTATCCGGGAAATTTAGATCTCGGAATTGCGGTTTCCCTGTTGACCAATTCATTTCTTTTGTTGCTTTTGACAAGTACCAATGAAGATATCCGAAAAAAATCTTACGTTTTGGTAGGTTCGATTGTAGCTTTGAATTTTATTTTCCTTCCTACAACATGGCCAATGGCTGTTTTTGTGATCATTCACGTAATTGCAACTTCGGAAAGAATTGGATTGAATATTTTCAGGTTTTTGCTTGGAATTATTTTAATTGTATTCGCTTACTTTTCCATCATGTTTTTCATGGATTTTAGAACTTGGAACATCGATTATTTCCCTTTTGGAAAGATGAAACCAATGACAGATTACAATGGTTTATTACCTTTGATTCCGATTGCTTTGATGCTGATTTATGCAGTTTACGACCATTTTCAAAATTATAATAAAAAGAGCCCGATAAGCCGATATAAATACACTTTTTTATTGGTTTTTTCCGTGGCACAGCTGGTTACTATTATTCTTTATATGAATAAAAGTTATGAATATTTGCTTCTTCTTGCTTTTCCTTCAACCATTATCATTAGCAGAATGTTGAAGTTTTTGCCTAAATACTGGATGCAGGAAGTTTGCTTTTGGTTAATTATTTTAAGTTTAATCGGTTTTAAAGCCGGAACTTATATTAAGTTTTTTTAAAAAAAGATTATGATTCAGATTGACGATAAATTGATCTCCGAAGATATTTTTTCTGAAGAGTTTGTTTGCAACCTTTCAAAATGTAAAGGTGCATGTTGTGTGGAAGGAGACGTAGGTGCCCCGTTGGATAAGGACGAACTGGAAATTTTAGATAATATTTTTGACAAAATTAAACCATATCTTACTCCGGAAGGTATAAAATCCATCGAAGAAATTGGAACGTGGACAACCGATCCAATGGACGGAATGTATGTAACACCGATGGTTGAAAATCGTGAATGTGCTTACGTAACATTCGACGAAAAAGGAATTACAAAATGTGGAATAGAAAAAGCGTATGAAGACGGTGCTGTTGACTGGCAAAAGCCTATTTCCTGTCATCTTTACCCGATTCGTGTGAACAACTATTCTACTTTCACAGCTTTAAATTATCATGAATGGAATGTTTGTAACGACGCTTGCGCATTAGGAAAAGAACTGCAGGTTCCTATTTATAAATTCCTTAAAACACCGTTGATCAGAAAGTATGGTGAAGAGTTTTATGATGTATTGAGCGAGGTTGCGGATGAGTGGAAAAGTGAGTATGGTTCTTAGTTGGATTTGAGGGTTTTAGTGTATGAGAGTTTTTTCTTTAAAAACTTTATTTAAATCTTCTTTGCTAAGATTCAACTTGATGTAAATTTTTCATTTTAAAATTGCTATAAACATAAACAAAAGCGTCTCCTAAAATTTACGAGACGCTTTTTATTTAGAAATGATAATGAATATTAGTTTGATGCTCCAGTTTTTATTACTGCTGCTTCTACTTTTGCTTCATCTTTTTTAGCTTTTTCCCAACCATCTTCCGGCATCAAAGTCGCTACAATTCTTCCTTTTGTAAGGTATTTTTTAGCAACGTCCTGAAGATCTTTTACCGTTAAGGCTTTTACTTTGTCCTGATAATTCAGGATTTCGTATTTGTCGCTTCCATCCAACTGATTTTTAGTAAGAGAATTCATCCAGAACATATTGTCTTTCATACTCGTTTTATAATCGTTGTATTCGCCTTCTTTGTATTTATCAAGGTCTTTTTGCTCAGGGCCTTTGTCGATTAATTTTTGAAGTTCTGCGATTGCACTTTTCGTTAATTTATCTGCATTTTCAGGACCACAAGGGAATTGGATGCTGAAGTTGTACGTGTTGTAAGGAACTTTATTCATTCCACCTCTTGCTCCACCTCCGTAGATTCCGCTTTCGTCTTCTCTTAATTTTTCGATTACTTTAATCGTCGCTACTTCACCAAGCGCTTCCAAAGCCAATGCATCTTTTTCATTGTAAGGTGCTTCACAACTGTAAGCGATCGTTACCATACTTTTCGGATCTTTTCCTTTTTTGTAAACTTTAGAATAATCTCCAGTCATCGGTCTGTAGCCAGTATCTTTGAAAGTTGTAGTTTTTCCACTTGTAGGAAGGCTTCCGATGTATTGCAAAACTTCATTTTTGAATGTTGCTTCATCTATGTTTCCTACAAAATAGAACTGGAAGTTTCCTGCATTTGCAAATTTTTCCTTGTAAATATCGTATGCCTTTTTGTAATCCGTATTCGCCCAATCTTTCTCCATTGGAATAATTCCGATGAATCTTGGGTTTTTCTGATTCATAAATTTTGCATGCTCACTAGAGAAATAGAACTGAGGATTAGACAATAAATTATCCAACATTGCAGACTGCTTTGTTTTATAAGCATTAAATGCGTCCGGGTTATAATTTAATCCTGTGAAATAAGCGTACATCAATTCCATTGCAGTGCTTAGATCTTTTTGGTTTGTTCTTCCAGAAACACCTTCCGTTACTGTTCCGATTGAAGGATTTACACTTACCTGTTTTCCAGCTAAATAATTCGTAAGATCAGCTTTTGAGAATCCATTTACACCCGCTTCAGATAAAGCAGAAAATGCGAACTGTGTTTTGTTGAAATCTGCATCATTAATTAATGAACTTCCCCCTAAACTTCTCGCTGCAAAAACAATTTCGTCATCTTTAAAATCAGTTTTTTTGAAAGTCACTTTTGCGCCGTTGCTTAAAGTCCAGGTTGTTGTACCTAATTTAGCATCGGTTTCAGTTTTAGCGATTTTAGCTTCAGATTTAAATGGTTTTACTAAATTTTTGATGGTTGCTTTTTCCTGATAAGGTTTAAGATCAGCCATTTTCACACTTTCAAAAGTATTCAGTACCATTGCTTCTGTCGGCATCTGAACGTTATCTTTTTTAGGACCTGTAATTACCACTACTCTGCTGTCATCTTTTACCATTTTTTTGATAACATCATTCGTCTGAGCCAACGTTACAGAAGGTAAGAATTTCTTTGTATCTTCATATTCCCAAGCAATTCCTGGAATTGGTTCTTGCTCTAAGAAATTTCTTACATACTCATCTACCAACATGTCGCTTTCTGTTTTGTCGCGGTTGTTGTAAGACCTTTCTACATTCGATATTACCTGAGCCTTTGCTCTGTCTAGCTCACTTTGTGTAAATCCGAATTTTTTTGCTCTTTCAACCTCTTCTAAAAGAACTTTCAAAGCGCTTAACTGATTTCCGTCTTTTACCATCGCAAAGCCTTGGAAAGCCTCTTTGGTTCTTGCATACGTTCCACCGTGATAAACCGATCCGTATGTGAAAGGAGGATTTGTAGAATTTACCAATTCACCCAATCTGTTATTCAACATTGTTGTGGTGATTTGCTCAATAAGACTTTGGTTGTACTGTTCAACAGTCACATCCGGCTGGTAAGCCTCAGAATCCTTCATCGTGAACTGTACCATCGATCTTGTTGCATCCGGATCTGTTTCAATTGCAACTAAAGTTTCCTTATGATTCGGCATATCAAAAACCTTTCTCTCTCTTGGTTTTGCAGGGTTTTTATATGAACTGAAATTGGTCTTAATTTTCTTTTCAACCTCATCTACATTGATGTCTCCAACCACAACAATTGCCATCAGATCCGGTCTGTACCAATCTTTGTGGAACTGTCTAATTACCTCTGGCTTAAAATTTTCCAATACTTCTTTTTTCCCGATAGGTAGTCTGTTGGCATACTGAGATTTGTACAATAATTTAGGAAGATATTTGTCCGACATTCTTTTGTCAGCTCCCAAACCTAGTCTTAACTCTTCTAAAACTACCCCTCTTTCTTTGTTGATTTGCTCATCAGAAAGTGTTGCGTTGAAAGCCCAGTCTTCCATTACTTTCAGACCTGCATCAAGATTTCCGGGCTTATCTAAAGGAACGGGAAGCATGTAAACTGTTTCATCAAAACTTGTGTAAGCATTCAAATGCTGCCCGAATTTCACCCCGATTGACTGTAGGAAATCTACAAGTTTATTATCCGGAAAATTCTTTGTTCCGTTAAAGTTCATGTGCTCCATGAAGTGGGCTAAACCTCTTTGGTTTTCATCCTCAAGAATAGATCCGGCATTGATTGCCAATCGAAAATCTACTTTTTTTTCAGGTAAATTGTTTTTCTTGATGTAGTACTTCATTCCGTTTGAAAGAGTACCAATTCTTACAGAAGGATCTGTAGGAATGTTTTGTGCGAAAGCATTTGCGGACATCAAAAAGACTACCGCAAACGACGATAACATTTTTTTCATATGGTTTGATTATTAATTTTTTCGGTGATAAAAATATCACTTATTCACAGAACGAGGAAATGTTTAGAATATTATTTAAAGTTAAACTCAGTTAAATAAAGTTAATTTTTCGATGTAAATAATGATCTGCTCTCAAAAGCATTTTAAATCACGAAAAAATAGGGTTTAAAAAAGATTTACTTTAAAAATTTGTTCAAAAAAAATAATAGAATTTTCATTTTTGAAATCAAGAAAGATTTCATTAAAGAGTAATGATTTTTTATTCATCTATTTATTGTTTGTGTTGTTTCGGAAGCAAAAATATTAATTATTAAGAAATGTACTATATGATATCTAGTTAAACTTTAGTTAAATAAAAAAACCAGACAAAAGCCTGGTTTTTATTATCTTAAATAAGATTTTTTTATTTAAAATCAGCATCAGAAACTCCTGAATTGATGGTTACTTTCGTAGTTTTGATCGTAACTTTCTGTCCGTTCCCTTCTGCTTCAATTTCCTGCGGGAATTTAATTCCATCAACAGTCATATAGCTTTTTACTGTTGCATTTCCTTCAGCAGCAGTAGATTTATATAATAATCCTGTAGTGGCATCAAAATAATGTTTGCCTTTTTCTGAGCTTAAAACATTATAATCTTTACCGTCAACTTTCTCTACAGTAACTGTTGTAAATTTCGCAGGATCGTAGCTTAAAGCATCCATTACTTTAGCGTTTTTCAAATCTGCGATTTTATCAGCTGGAATATCCATTTTCTGACCACCTTGCTCAAAATATCCTTTCTCACCGTCAAAAAACTGAACCATTTTTTGTCCCATTACAGACTGCTCAGACTTGAATTTGTTACCCATTTTCTTTGTAGTCATAGAAACTTCCATTCCCTGAACAGAAATTGTGTTATCAATAAGAGTAGTTTTTATACTCTCCAATTTATCTTTTCCTCCAAGAGCTTTCAGATAATTGTCGATTACCTCTTTAGAAGTCAGTTTAGATTTCACAGCTTCCGTCTTTGCGGGAGCAGCGGCAGTAGTCTTTTGTGCAGCTACCGAAGTAGAGAAAAGTACGGCACAGAAAAACGGAATGATAATTTTTTTCATATACTAAGTTTATTGAGCGTAAATATATGAATATTGTGGGAATAATTTTATGACGAGTCAAATAAAAAAACCACCAATTTCTTGGTGGTTTTTATAATATTTATATCGAACTCGATTATTTCTTAAGCTCTTCCAAAAACTCGTCGTGAGAGATTGCAGTTTCTTTTTTAGTCGCTTTTTCCAAGATAACATCCTTCAGCTTCGTCATCGCAACTTCAGAAGAAATTTGTCTTACCTGCTCTTGGTCTTTCAACATTTCAACAGCATATTTCTGGATTTCCTCATCACCTAAATGGTGGATTCCATAGATTGCTAACTGGTTTCTTACCAATTGCTCAGCTTGTCCTAAAACATCAGCATAGTCTAATTGAATTTCGTTATCAGTCATCAATTTACCTTCGATGATTTGATATTTCAATTGATTTTTCTCTGCTTCTAGGATTTCTTTAGCTTGCTCTTCAGACTGGATGTTCTGGTTAGAGAACTGTAACCATTTTACCAAGAAAGTTTCAGGAAGTTTTACTTCTTCTTTTTCAGAAACCTGCTCCAATACTTTATTCACAAAGTGAACATCAGCATTTTGCTGGAAGTATTCGTCTAATTCAGATTTTACTTTTTCTTTCAGCTCTTCCTCAGACTTGATGTTTCCTTCACCATAAACTTTATCGAAAAGGTCTTGGTTTAGCTCAGCAAGATTCAAAGAATAGAAATCTTTTACTTTTACTTCAACTTCGTTGTGGTGTAGGTGCTCAACTTCTTCTTTAGAGAAACCTAATTCTTTAGCCAATTCTTCGTCACCGGCAAGAGTTTCTTTAGTTACTTTTACAGAACCGTCCATTTTCAAAGCCTTTACCAATTTGAAAGCTTCTTTGTTTTCAGCTGTAATGGTAACATTCTTTGGATGGTGGTGGTGTTCTCCTTCAGCATCTTCTTCTACAACTTGAGAAACCTCTAATGCGATGTAAGAATCTTTAGTGATTTTATCTTGAGGAACCTGCTCTGCAAAACGCTTCTGCATGTTTTCAATACTCTTGTTGATTTCTTTTTCAGAAGCTTCTACTTTGTAGTGAGGCGCTTCATATTTAGCTAAATCTATAGTGAATGCAGGCTCATATCCTACTTCAAAAGCAACTTCTAACTGATCAGCATTGTAATCGAATTCGTTTACTGGCTGAGGAACCGGCTGACCAACTAATCTTAGTTTGTTGTCGTTCACATACCCGTTCAAAGCATCAGAAACCTGCTTGTTGATTTCTTCAAAAGCGATACCTGCTTCATATTGTTTTCTAACCATACTCAAAGGCACTTTCCCTTTTCTGAAACCAGGAACTTGTGCATTTTTAGCATAATTAATCAATTGTTTCTCAACTTTTTCCTTATAGTCAGATTTTTCCAATGTCACTGTAAGCAATGCACTTACATCATCATGGTTTTTTGCAGTAACCTTCATTATTGATTAAAATTTTAGGTTGCAAAAATATGAAAATTTTATGAAAATCACTCATTTAAAATCAACTTAAAAGCTAAATATTGTTAAATGTAAGAATCTGTTGGTTGGAGGTTGGAAGATGGATGCCGAAAGTTTATATTCGACCGTAATTTTTCGATGATGATTAAACTTCCATCCTATTACTTCCAGCCTCCCTACGAATTAATTCCATCAAACAAAAAACCACCGAAAAATTCGATGGTTTGCTAACAAGATTAAAGATATATTAAAATTTAATTTTAATTCGTAATAGTATAGTTTGCCTGAGCATCTGTTTCACCTCCAACCTGCGTTCCGTAAACAATTCCGTTTCCGCTTGCCTGAGAATCTTCAGAAACACTTGCCGGCTCATGGTATAAGGTGAAAATTAACTGGCTTGTTGCAGATGCGTTTTTCACAGCCTTGTTTACAACCCATTCAGTTCTCAACCCGACACGTTTTCCGTCTGCTCTTGTAGAAGAAGCGTCATCTGTACGGGTTAAAGTAATATCTGAATTCGGGAAATTAAAGACTAAAAAGTGTTCGTCTTTCGCATCTTTTATTTCCTGTGTTGCATCTTCATTTCCATTTTTGAATTGTGCAGTTACCTCATAAGTTTTCCCGTCAGTAAGCTGGATTGCCTGTGCACCTCCTGCTCCCATGCTGTAATTATACGTTTTTACTTCCCCTGTAGTTTTATCTTTAATATTTAAAAGAATATTGGTAAGATCTTCCTGGGGAATATCGTCTTCTTCTGAAGAACCGTCTCTCTGGCAAGAAACGACAGTAATTGCGATGAATAAAACAGCTAATAATTTGATTATATTTTTAGTATTAAATAATTTCATTTTTAAAATTTTAAGGTTGTAAAATTTGTTTTAATAATTTTTGAAAAATCTTTAGAATTTGTATCTAAAGTTTAAAATAAAGTATCTTCCTGCTTCGTCTGCAAAAAATCTCAAACGATTGAGATAATCTCTGTAAGAAATATTAAAAATATTATTTACGATAAGACCTGCAGAAAGATTTTTGCTGATATCGACTCCTGTTTGTATATTCCAGAGCGAATAGCCTTTTGGAGGTGTACTGAAGTCAACGGTTTTCTCGACTTCTTCTCCATTGTCATAAATTGTAATGGATGCATTACGAATCGGAAATCTTTTCTGCGTTAAAAAAGTCTGATTTTCAATATTTAAATAAAATTTATTCCAATCATCTTTATTGAATCTTAAAGCATTGGAAAAATTCGGAGGCATCATTAGAATTAATGGTTCATTATGCGTATCATCCTGCCCATAAACATATCCTGCTTTTCCTACATATGATAAATTATCAGCAAGTTTCCAATTGATATCCAAATCTATCCCATACATTTTGGCATCAATCTGCTGATACGACCAAACCGGAAATATTCCTCTGATGGTATTTTGGATTCCTGTAGGAACTTCATTGATAAAGTTTTTGGTAATATAGAAATATGGATTTACGGAAACATTCAGCCCTTTTAATACATTAAATTTTGCATCTGCAATTAAATTAAACTGGTGTCCCTGCTCGTTTTTAAGCGACAAATCTCCCAATTCAATAATTGCTGCAGAATGATGCAATCCATCTGAAAATAGTTCTGCTGCATTCGGTGTTCTTCCAACTTTGGCATAATTAAATTTCAAATTAAAACTACCGTTTGGATGATATTCCAAACCTGCATTGAATGAAACATTATTATAATTCAGTTGAGGACGCGTTAAAACTCTGTTCTGATTGGTTTTCACATAAAACTCCGGGTATGCATCTGCATACAATTTTTCCCAGTCGCTTTTGTCGTACCATTTCGTAACATCATAACGGGCAAAATCATACCTCGCCCCTGCTTCTGCATTTAAATCCGGAGAAATTTTATATTTAAAAATAGAATAAATACCCGCAGAATATTTATCGTAATTCGGAATCAAACGTCTCGCTTTTGTTGCCGGATCCGAATAATTATTTTGAAATCCTGCATCGATCCCTGTTTCCAACGACCATTTTCCTCTTTCCAGTAAATCATTAAGGTTAAACTGATGTGTCATTAAAGACAAATCCAAAGACGGAATATCATTAAGATCTCCTCTCCTGATATCATATTCCTGTCTGTGATTGTACTGAAAGCTATAAGTCGCAGAAACTTTTCCAATATTTTCAAATCTTTTGAAAGCAGAAACTTTTGCAATGTGATGTTGAATTACCTGTTTCGGATTATTAATATCATAACTAAAATCTCCCGAATAATAAGGAACTTTAGTCGTCATGGCTCTGTAAAAATCTTCATTAGAAGAAACGTGCGAGTCTCTTAAAATTCCGATATTTTGGTCGGTCAGATAATAATCAAAAGAAATTCCTCTTTCGTAGTTGTTATTTTGTACCGTAAAATTAAAGGACGAAAAATCCATTCCGGTATTCTTCAAATAGTATCCAGAAGCTTTCTGATCGCCTAATTTTTTGATACTTCCTCCCGACTTTACAGCCCATCCGTTTTTCCATGCTTTTGCAATATTGGCATCCAGCATCAAACCTCTTCCGTTTGAAATTCCGGCAAGATTTACAGATCCCATAATGGTATCTTTTTTAGGAAAAACTTCCGGATCCATTACCACAACGCCACCAACAGCATCACTTCCGTATCGTAATGCAGAAGCTCCTTTGATGACATCGATGTGTTGAAAGTTATTAATATCAACATTCGGCGCATGCTCTACTCCCCATTCCTGTTCGGCAAGCCTTACCCCATTTGCCATAATATTTACTCTGCTTCCAAACAGTCCATGAATGATGGGTTTTGAAATATTATTCCCCGTTTTTAAAGCAGAAACGCCCGAAATTTTAGTCAGTAAATTTCCTAGATTTTCGGTAGAATTTTTCTCAATATCCGATTTATCAAGGGTCTTTACCACCATACTTCCGTTATTCTTGTGACTTCCGTGAACCGTCACTGTTTCGATATCCTGAACGTGATGTTCAAGGATAATTTTCAAATGCAAATCCTGGGTAACTCCTACATTTTCAGTATAATCATTACAATCAGGATGTTTAGCAATGAGTATATATTTCCCTGAAGGAATTTTATTGAATGAAAACTTACCGTTTTTATCGGTTTTTGTAGAAAAATCTCCAATTTTCACGACTGCATTTTCCAGCATCGTTTTATCATGAAAATCCTGAACAGTTCCTTCCACCGCGTAAGTCTGCTGTGCGTTTGTTAATGCAAATCCACAAAGGATCAGCATAAAGCTATATATCAATTTCATTGTTAAATAGATTGATTGTGTACCGTTTAACAGTACTTTTTTTCGAAAAAATTTGTGAAAAATATTGGCTAATTAATTTGAATTAATAATCAACGAAATGAATTAATATCAAAATGTAAACGTTCCTAATTGAACATAAAATTTCAAGCATTAAGTCAAAAACATTGAACTCTAAACCCAATTAAAGCCAAAGAAATCTATGAATTATGAAATTGCGGGAGGACCGCGAAGCTGAAAAGTAAACTTGGTTTGTGACCAGATTTTCTCCTGAATGGCAATCGTTTGTTTTACCTCTTGCGTATAATTTTCAAAAGAAAAACTGAATTCTTCAGGAACCAAAGTATGTCCCGTAGCTAAGAAATGACAAGCCAAACAGTCGGCTGCCTTTTCTTTTACCAAATTTTTTGAGATTGTATTTTCTGATTTTTTTAAACTAAAATTTTTAAAAACTTCTTCAGAGCTGTGGTTGTGAAAATTTTGAAAAAAAAGCGCAATGAAGTATATTCCAAACAATAATTTGGAAATAAAATTCTTCAGATTTCTGCTTTCTTTAAAAATCATCCGTCAAAATTATAAAAATAATTTAAGTTTTTAGATTAAAGTTTTATTAAAATACTTTAATTGATATGTAGAAGGTATTGAGATTTTGTTACAACTTTTTTAATTATAAAAATCAAAACAATCAATAAGAATTTGTTTTACACCGAGTTTGTCACTCTGCAGGAATCTAAGCAAAGTATTTAATCTTAAATTGTATAGATTCCTGCGGAATAACAAACTGGAAGGTTATTTTTTAAATTAATCCAGCTGAGTTCCCAAATACTCCCATTCCTGCAAAGCAAGATCCAGTTCTTCTTTGGTTTTGTTGTATTTTTCCAACGTTTCTTCAGAAGGATTTTCTTTTGTAAAAGAAGCTTCAAACTCCTCAACTTTTGTTTCAAGCTCAGAAATTTTTTCTTCTACTTTTTTTAATTTATTCTGAATATTTTTCTGCTCCTTACTTACAATGGTTGATGATTGATTGTTGGTTGCCGGTTTTTCTTCAACCTTTTTTTCCTCAACTTTTGGAACTTCGTTGTGAAGTTTTGCCTTTTCTGCAGAAATTTCTCTGATAGATTCTTTTTGTCTGAATTCAAGATATTCGTTGATATCTCCCAAGAATTCTTTCATTTTACCATCACGGAATTCGTAGATTTTATCACAAAGACCTTGTAAGAATTCTCTGTCGTGCGAAATTACGATTAAAGTACCTTCAAATTTTTGAAGAGCTAATTTGATAATTTCCTTAGACTGGATATCCAAGTGGTTCGTAGGTTCGTCCATAATCAACGTGTTGAACGGACGAAGCAACAATTTACAAAGCGCCAGACGGTTTCTTTCCCCTCCGGAAAGCACCTTTGTTTTTTTGTTCACGGCTTCACCTTGGAAAAGGAAAGATCCTAACAAATCACGAACTCTCGGTCTTGTTTCTTCTGTTGCAGCATCTTCGGCTTCTTCCTGAACCGTTTTATTCGGTGTTAAAACTTCCTCCTGATTCTGAGCGAAGTAACCGATATTTACATTATGTCCGAGATTCCAAGAACCTGAATAATCTTTGATATCTCCCGCAAGAATTTTCGCCAATGTCGTTTTTCCCTGTCCATTTTGTCCAAGAAGCGCGATTCTGTCACCTCTCTGAACGATGAAATCTACATCATCAAAAATCTGTTTTTCACCGTAAGATTTCCCAAGATTTTCCGCTTCGAAAATAACTTTTCCAGGAACTTGTGACTGAACGAAACGAATATTGAATTTTGAAACGTCTTCATTATCAACTTCAATACGCTCGATTTTATCTAGTTTTTTAATAAGCGACTGCGCAAAAGAAGCTTTGGTAGCACTTGCACGGAACTTATTAATATTATCTTCCATTTGCTTGATTTCCGCATCCTGATTCTTTTTAGCCTGAATCAGCTTCTCGCGACGGTCTTCACGCATCACCAAATATTTGGAATAATTGGCTTTGTAATCGTCTACTTTTCTGTTATTCACATCAAAAGTACGGTTACAAACTGCCGTCATGAACTGCTTATCGTGACTTACCAAAACGATTGCGCCCGGATAGTCTTTCAGGAAATTTTCCAGCCACATGATCGATTCCATATCCAGGTGGTTGGTCGGCTCATCGAGAAGCATAATGTCGTTCTTTTGAAGAAGCAATTTTGCCAATTCGATTCTCATTCTCCATCCTCCGGAAAATTCATCGGTGATTTTTTGAAAATCATCTGCTTTGAAACCAAGACCAAACAATACTTTTTCCATGTCGCCTTCCAGATTGTAAGCGTCGTGGTTCATTAAAAGATCATTCAGTTCAGTCATCTTATTAATCAAATCTGTGTAAGAATCGCTTTCGTAGTCGGTTCTTGTCGCCATCTGATGGTTGACATCTTCCAATTCATTCTTCCATGCATTAATTTGCTCAAAAGCCTGCATTGTTTCTGCCCAAACCGTTCTTCCCTTTACGAAATCCAAATCCTGCTTTAAGAAACCGATGGTGATATTTCCTTCCGGAACAACGTTTCCTTCGTAGAAAGTAATTTCTCCGGAAAGCATTTTTAATAAAGTGGATTTCCCCGCTCCATTTTTACCGACCAAACCAATTTTATCATCCTTTTTTATCGTGAAATTCACGTTTTGAAACAAATATGTTCCCGAATGATGTAATCCTAAACCTTGAACCGAAAGCATTTTAAATAATGATTAATAGTGAATAATGAATTTTCAGGGTGCAAAAATACGGAAAAAGAAATGAATAGCAGAATTTCATTTTACTGTATCCTCATTGTTTATTTAAATTTCATTTCTCTCTTTATTTCTTGAAAATTTTACATCACATTATTAACATGTGTGAAATTTATTCTCTTTAGTGTGAAAATAACGTTCGTATTTTCATTTATAAGATGTAACTTTACTTTGCAAAAAAACTTGAAACTATGAAAAACAATTTAACAACAGATGAACTAGCGAAGATTGACCAGCTAGAGAACTATTTAATTAAGAAAACCAATCATTTTTTTGGCTATCCCGTTACTTTTGATTTTGATTATTCCTGTCTTTACAAATTCCTGAAATATCCGATGAATAATATTGGTGATTCTTATTATGAGGGAGGTTCTTACCAAATTAACACCCATGATTTTGAACGTGAAGTCATTGATTTTTATGCACAATTATTTAATGCTCCTGAAAATGATTACTGGGGCTATATTACTAACGGAAGTACCGAAGGGAATCTTTATGCCTTGTATTTAACGAAAAGATTATATCCTTCCGGCGTTGTTTATTTTTCTGAAGAATGTCATTACAGTATTGAGAAAAATATTGATCTTTTAAGCTTGAGATCAGAAAAAATTAAAGCTTTAGAAAATGGAGAAATTGATTATTCAGATTTAGAGAAAAAAATTAAAGAGAATAAAACACTTCCCGCCATTCTTATTGCAAATATTGGAACAACTGTAAAAGAAGCCAAAGACGATATTAAAAAAATACAGAAAATACTTAAAATCCATAAAATAAAAGATCATTACATCCATTGTGATGCTGCTTTTTGTGGAAGCTTTGCACAATTTCTCACCCCGAAACCAAGCTTTGATTTCAGTGAAGGTGCAGATTCTATTATTATCAGCGGACATAAATTTATTGGCTCTCCTATTCCATGCGGAATCATCATTGTCCGAAAAAGTAATAAAGAAAAAGTTTCAAACTATGTGAATATTATTGATAGTCTTGATGATACAATTACAGGTTCGCGCAATGCTATTTCAGCACTCTTCATGTGGTATGCTATAAAAACAATTGGAAAAGAAGGTCTAAAAAGCAAATTATTAAAATGCTTAAAATTGACCAGCTATACTTTTGAAAAAATATTAAATTTAGAAGTAAAAGCCTGGAGAAATCCAAATGCCTTAACCATATTAATTCCCCGAGTCAGCAAAAAGCTTCAAAACAAATGGCAAGTGGCAACCCATGGTGAGCTAAGCCATATCATTATAAAGCCTGGGATTACAAAAAATATGATTGATAAATTTCTACTTGACCTCGAAAAAGAATTCAAAATGGATCTTGCTCTTTTGGAATAAAAAAGCTGCTCAAAAAGATGAGCAGCCTTACATGAGTTGGATATGAATTAAGCTAAAGTATGAGCCTTTTAAAAAGTTTTTGGAGTTACTTTTACATGATCTACCGAATTTCCCCCTCGTAGGAATGATGCCAATTCTACAATTCCGTTGCTTGATGCTCCGTAAATTGCGGTGTCGCTTCCGTTGTACATTCCCTGTTTTCCGCCAAACCACCAGTTGTTGCTTGCGCCGCTATGTCCTTGTGCCAAAGCTACATTGTAAAAAGTACAGACTTTTCCTCCTTTAAATTCAAGGACTAATGTTCCGATCATGGCGAAATTCAGTTCTCCGGGATCGTGGTTGAAGGTTGTTCTGTTTGCCGGAACTCTTTGTGAGAACCATTTTGCAACCGTTGAAGATCCTTTTCTACCAATGGAAAAAATAAATTTTCCGTCGCTTCCGCAGCTTGCAGTGAAGCCTACGTAAATGTGTCCTTTTGGATCCTGTCCTTCTGTGATCGAAAATTCGTTTACGGTGAATGATCCTTTTACTAAATTGTTTGAAGCAGTATCGAAATACACTTCGTTGTCTCTATATTCCATGATTTCTATGTTTTTGTGAGTCTGTTTCCAGACATGGTGTTAATGATTTTGTTTTTTTATTCTTTTGAAGCTTCATGTTAAAGAACAATTCAAAGTAACGACGAAAGAGAGAGAAAAGAAACAGTATAAATCACTAATTTTAGACTTAAGTATTTTTACGTTACTTACTAACTATCAAATAACTGAATTTTATTTTTTTTGTAAAGTTTGTCATCCTCAAAGGATCTAAACCTCGTATTAGAAAAAATAATGGAAAGATTCGAGTCTTGATCCTTTCGGATATTTTTTCTAATGTTGATTTAAACATCTACAACCTAGCCCGATTGACGCGGCATCCTTTTTGGTTGCGGGCGGAGCAAAGCGGAGCCCGTAACCAAAAAGATATAGCAGAAAGCGGGAAATAGCTCCTTATTGAGTTTGAGGGTTTAACTGTTGTTTGTTGATTGTTTTTGGAATTTGGTTTTTAGTTTTTTTGATAAAATTAAAACAAGGCACAAAAAAAGAGCTGTCTAACCAGGACAGCTCTACACCTAAATTTAAAACTGAAAAAGTACTAACATTTATTATAAAAATTCTCTTTTATTAATATTGTACGGTTCCAATTATCGTTGTTCGGAATGTTTGTTCCGTAAGCATAATCCACAATAGAATCTTCTATATGATGTATTTCTGATTGTAATTTTGATTCGTTGACATTGTATTGATCGTCCGCATTGCTCGGTACGTTCAAGCCATTGTTAATTAGTTCTGCATGGATTCCTCTCTTTGAGTTCAGCATCAATCCTGAATGATACAATCCAAAATTGGCTGAAATATGAGTATAATCTGCCAGTTTTTCATAGTTATATGTGGGTTTCAGATTCGGAGAAAGATTTTTGATGTAATATTCCAACGCGTCTGAAAGCTCGATTAAATAAGGATGTTCTTCTAGATTAATCTTGAAATTGTTATCTGTAAAATCTGTGTTGAAAACTTTATCCTGCGCATTGGTTTCCGTCAGCATCAGTTTTCCGTAAACTTTTGAAAGTTCGTTGTAAACCAAATCTCTTGAAACGTAAACCTGAGAAAATATTTTTCCTGATTCTATTTTAAAATTCTGTAAAAGCGCTTTCCAAATCTGGTTTCCCTCCGAATCTTTTGCTTTAGATTTTACATTTTCCATATAGGCATTAAGATCGTTTGTTCTCATAATATTTGGCGAAACGTACACAGATTGTGAGCTTTCCAAATATCCACCGCCAACGTCGGCATGAGCACCGGGAACGAAAATTTCTTTCCAAACCGAATTTACCATTTCGGATTTTGTGTCTTCCATGGTTTTGGAGTCTTCAAAAAAGCCTGTTAGTGGGAAAAAATATCGACATTCGTTAATTGCACAAAGATGCAAAGCTCTTTCCGTGCCGGGCAAAACCGTAACATTATAATCGTTGAAAGGAGAAGATTCAACAGTATCGAAAACACCTAGAAATTTTACCTTAATATTTCCTGAAAATTTTGATTCAGTTTTTAATAATTCATAGCAGAAATTTCTCGCCAACATAGAACCTCTGCTAAATCCGTAAACATAAAAATGATATTCTTTTGTGTGATCCTTTACAATTCCTTTCGTGAAAGAAAATGCCGTTTCCAATTTGTCATTGGACGAATATCCTTCGTATCCCACCGGATTCTGGCAAGTAGCCATTGCGAAATCGCTGTCCTCTTTTCCAGTGACAGTCCCGATTCCTTCTACATAAATTTTTTTATCACCATTGAATAGATCAAACAGTTTATAGATATTGGTAATATTACCGTAATAGCTTTCATTGTTTTTCGGAGGTCGTTGGGAGGAAGTTGCGTTCTTCCCGTTGTTTCCGGTTCCGTCGAAGAAAATTCCGACAGAGATTATGTTGCTTTTCATGTCACTTTGTGGTTTTATTTTGATCTTCAACTATTTAATTGAAGCATGATTTTAATGAACTCCTCAAAGTAACGATGAAAAAAAAAGTGAGGTTAGAGTAGAAAGTACTAAATAAAAAATTCCGTATTTCTACGGAATCATATTCTTTCTAGCGGATAAATATTGTTGATGATGGCATATATTACAATTCCAACAGTATTTTTAGCACCGATTTTCTCGACTATTCGCTGTCTGTGGCTTTCCACCGTCCTCGGACTGATGAATAATTTCTCAGCAATTTCGTTATTGGTACATTCCTGACAAATCAGCTTTACAACATCTTTCTCGCGGTCGGAAAGTTCGTCGTCCATTTCGAAAAGCGTGCGTTTTTTTGTCGGACTGTTCATGTAAGAAAAAATCATCTGGTGGTCTTCAGCAGTAAAAAAAATCCCATTCTTGTACACCATCGTAATGGCTTCTATAAAAGCATTTCTATTAGAATTTTTGGGCAAGAAAGCCGCAACTCCCAGCTTTACCATATACCCTAAAATCGTTGTTTTGTAATGCGAAGAAAGGATGATAATTTTAAGATCGGGATATTTTTCCTTTAAAATTTCAACCAGTTCAAAACCATTCATAGGTTGCATTTGTACGTCTACCAAAGCGATATCTGGAAATTCTTCCGGCGAAACACTTTTTAAACTTTCTAAGAAATCCGGTCCATTGTTGGACGTAAGACCTACCGAAATGTTCTGTTCGGAGGATAATAACATTTTTACACCTTCAAGAATTAATTGCTCATCATCAATTAATGCTATTTTGATCTTGGAATTCATTGTGATATGGAATTTTTATAATTAAACGGCTGCCATGATGTAAAATATTTTTCCACTTGTGTGCCGCGTTCATAGATTTTATTCTGGATTCGATGTTTTTGATTCCCATTCCTTTTTTTACGGCTTCGTAATCGAAACTTTCTCCGTTGTCCGAGATTACAACTGCCAAATTGGTATGATTGTCTTTAATATAGATCCAGACTCTTGATGCCTCCGAATGTTTGAGAACATTGGTCGTAAATTCCTGAATAATTCTGTAAAGCTGAACTTCAATAAAAATATCTTTCTTCTGAAATTTCGGACTTACATTTAATGAAATATTTATTCTACCTGATAAATTTGCAATCAATTCTTCAATATAAAGAACCAATCCCACCGTCTCCAGATTCACCGGATACAATGAATGCGAAATGCTTCTCGCAGAATCAATCAAAGAAGACATTTGTGTAGAAATATTTTTTTTGATGATCTCATCTCCTTTTGTATCGAGATTGTTCAGCCATAATGAAAGGATGTTCAGACGATTACCGATGTCATCATGAATCATTACGGCAATTCTTTTCCTTTCCGACTCCTGAGCTTTAATATTTTCTAGAACAAGCCTTTTTTGATGTAAAACTTCCGCTTCGAACTGAGCATTTTTTTCTTTTACAATTCTTTGAATAAAACTCCTGTAAGCAAGCAAAATGAAAGCTACGACGATTGCCAGAACGACGATCAGCGTAATGAAAAAGGTGATATTTAAAGTTATTTCTTTAATCTTAAAAAGGTATAAATAATTGATAAATAAAGGAAGGAACACAAAAGATTATTGACGTTCCAAATAATTTTCGCTTCTTCTGTTCCTAAATTAGCCAACTGACGGAGAAGGAAAAATAAAAAAACAGATAATGCATAATAAAGAAAAATAAAGCTGTCTGCGAGCATAAATCTGTCATTGATTTTGCTGCTTTTAATTTCCATCAGCAAGGCATAACCTGCAAAACATATCACTACAATATTTGAGATTACTTTTTTGATTTCATTCGTTAAAGTATGAGTATCAAAGAAAAGATAACCTGCCAAAATGACAAGTGGAATATACCAATAATACGATATCTTTAATTTCCTTATAAATAAAATTCCCAAAAGCAGAAGCTCTCCGGAAACGTAATAAGGAAAAATAAAATTCAGCTCTTTCATCTTAAAATGATGAAGGGCAATTTTAACATTAGCTTCTATCAAAAAAAGAAAAATGATATAATATACATACCATTTTTCTGTATTTTTAAAAGATTTGTACTTCAAAATTCCAATAATAGCACAAATCGTAAGTAAACTGTTATTGAGATAAAGTATTACGTTGTAAATATCCACAATATATCTAGTTAAAAAATTTCATCTATCCACATAATGGCGGACAAGCCTGTGACCAGTCGTATGTATTCGATGTTGCCTGAATGCTTCCTGTATTTTCAATATCTTCGTAAAAAGAAATGAAAATAAGCGTTGGCAACATTCTCTGATAAACGTCAGAAAATTTTAGTCCAAAAGAACATACAGCATGTGTAAATCCAGGTTTTGAAGGGAGAAGATCCTGCGCAGGCACAAAGAACTTCTTAAATATTCTAGCCCCTTTAAATTCGTCACATTCTCTGTAAAACCAGCTCATGGCTTCAGTTCTCCAGGATTCTATTGCGTCCAGAGCTTTATCCTGTTCCAACATTGGCTGATTAGCGATTGGATAAGACATATTCGAACTGTTATCAACTTGTGTAAGCTCTTTCGAAAGAACTGCGTTTTTTACCAAAACATACTCTTCTGTCTCTGTAAGTGTTAAATCACTTTCCAATTCCTGAAGAGGAGCATAACAGTAGTCATCCATAGGAATTTTTTGACCTGCAGCGTCTAATGGAGCCAGAATAATAATAACCTGATTTTCGTAAAGTCCCATTTCTACACAGAATTTTGGGTTCTCATTTCTTGCGTTCAGCCATTCGATTTCTTCATGTCCTAGGTAGAAAACATAATTGGTAGGGATAAGATTTTGGATTGTTGAATAGTTTCCGCAGTTCATAGACCATCCTTGGATTGCTATGTCGTACTCTTCTCTGCTAAATGTTGCTCTCATAAATTCACGGTAATTTTAGTTGGATAAAATTATATAAACTAAACTACCTGTGCAAGTATCTCACGTATAATTGAATATTAATTAATAATTCCTAACCGTAATATGGTAACAGCTTTGCTGCTTTTCTTTGATGTAATAAATTCTTCCTGCATCATAATAATACTTTAAAACTTTCTCCAGCGCGGCCTCCATTTTAGGATTATATTTTACTACATCATTGAAGCGGATATAAGAAATATCGAAAGAATTACCATAATTATGCGAGCTGATACCCAATGAAGCATTCGAATTTACTCTTCGCAACCTGCATTGATCTTCCAACGTTCTTGTAATTGAAGAAACTGTAAAAGTATGACCTTTGGTTTCCTTGCTGAAACGTGCCCCCATCCTTTCCAACATCAATTTACCTTTGGAAACCATCCAGGCTCTGCTATAATCGAGTTTTTGAACTTTGTAGCCTTTTCCTGATTTTTTTATTTTGTGAAATTTACCGTTGTTAATATATTTTGAAACCGTTTTTGAATCTTTAAGCAATTGAACTCCAAAACTTTTGGAAGCATCTAAGTGCGGTTTGTAAAGCGATGTCGGTTCGACTTTTAAAACGTCTGTAAGATCATAACATGGAAGCATTTTTTTTGCGGTTTGAGAATAATGAGAACCATACATAAAAGACGCAAAAATCACACACAGAAACTTTTTCATTAAAGATGCTTTAAAATTTATAAACGAAAAATAAACATTTATGTTATCAAAATCAACTACAATGCCAACTTGAACAAATATTTTACTAAAAAAATAAAATTGTAAAATTATTAAATTCACAATCTTAAAATGCATAATCATAAAATATTTTTAACCAAATCCTTATTAATTTAATATTTTAATTATAAATTTGAAATACATTTTAAAAATAAACAATATGATAAAAAAACTATTCGCTGAATTTTTCGGCACATTTTGGCTTGTTTTCGGCGGTTGCGGTAGCGCTATCTTCGCTTCGCAAATTGCCCCCGCATCTACTGGACAAGTAGGGATTCTATTAGTTGGCGTTGCCCTGGCTTTTGGACTTACCGTTCTTACTATGGCGTATGCTGTTGGTCATATTTCAGGAGGACATTTCAATCCTGCTGTTTCCTTCGGGTTGCTTGCCGGAGGCAGATTTCCTGCAAAAGATCTTGTTCCTTACATTGTAGCACAATGTGTCGGAGCAATTGTTGCAGCAGGAGCTTTGTACGTAATTCTTTCCGGCTCCGGAACTCCGGATTTTACAGGTCCGGGCGCTTTTGCTACCAATTTTTACGGCGATGCCGTTTATTTTGGTAAAGGATATTCTATGGGAGCAGCATTTTTAGCGGAATTTTTATTAACAGCTTTTTTCCTGATCATCATCATGGGAGCGACAGACTATTACGCTCACAAAAAATTTGCAGGAATAGCAATTGGATTAGCATTAACGTTAATTCACTTAATTTCAATTCCAATCACTAATACATCGGTAAATCCGGCAAGATCACTTTCTCAGGCAGTTTTTGTTGGAGGAAATGCAATTTCCCAACTTTGGTTGTTCTGGGCAGCACCAATTTTAGGAGGTATTGTCGGAGGATTAATCTACAAATATTTACTTCAAAATGCTGTTGAAACTCCTTTGGGAGACTAAAAAAAATAGAAAATATAAAAATAAACCTGTCGGAAAGACAGGTTTTATTTTTTTATATCAAAAGGATTTTTAAAAATCAGCTCTTCATGTTTTCCTTTGATTTCCAGTTTTCGCTGTAATAAATTCAGAGCCATTTTTCGGATGAAGAGATCTTTGTCATTAAGCTTCCAGTAAGAATCTTCATGTACTTTCCGTGGTTTTCGGATCAGATAAAACTCTGTATCCCAAGAATCAACATTGTGGTAGAACTCTATGATGCCGCAATGGTCGGGAATCAGCTCATGATCGACCATTCCCATCGGAAGCAAAAAGCTGAATGCATTACAGACATAATCGCCACAGGAAATTTTGTCGTGCTTTAAAAATTTTTCGCCTGTATTTGAATTGGTGTAAGATTTTTTAAAGTCATTTTTAAAATCACTTTTTGATAGCTTGATTTCAATTTCATGACTGAAACCTTCTGAATCAACGATCAAAATATCAGCTTCCCAATCCGCTTGAAAATGATTAGTCAACACAATTTGCTTCTCAAAATCGCATTGAGAATGGATGAATGCATGAACTAATTCTTCGATTTTTAACACTTTGATTTTTTTGATTTATCTTAATTTTTTAATTGATTTTTGACGCAAAGATCGCTAAGTTTTTTTTGAAAATTTTGTAGATACTTTTTGATCGCAATGGCGTTCACTTAGCAAATGATAGCTGAATTTTAAATTCCAAAACACTCAAACTCTACAATTCCAAAACCCTCCCAAACAAACAAATCAACTTACAAGTAGACTGCAACCTCGGATATCCGAATGATCGATTCTTCCTAAAACCTGAAATTTATTTCCAATTGTTTTTCCTAAATCCTGCGTTGCAATGAACGAGCAAGAATGAACATTAGCCAAATCTATAATGTTTATCGCTCCGGTTCTTCCCTCTTTTTCATAATTGAACGGATCTTCGGCATTTCTTACCATAATTTTCATCCAATTTGGGCATTCATAAATATTTTCACCCAAAGAATAGGCCTGTGAAAGAAGCTCGGTCATCGAATATTCTGAATAAATTTTATGCGTTTTAAAACCTTCCTGTAAAATTTTCAGTAACTCATCTTTTGTCATTTCTTCTTTTCTGCCTTTCATTCCGCCGGTTTCAATTATTGTTAGAGAGTCGGAAAATTTGAGAGTTTTAGAGTTCAAGTCGCAAAAATCCAGGAAATCTAAAAGTGCAAATGAGACTCCGAAAAGAATGACTTTTTTATCTTTTAAAGTATTTAATAATTCAAATAAATCTTCATGATTGTAAAGAAAATATCCGTTTTCCGGCTTAGCAGATTTTTTCATTAAATAATCTACCATATAGATTAAAGACGAGTTTTGTTTTTCAAGATAACTTGGCAAAAGACCTAAAAAAATAAAGTCTTCCGGCTTACCAATAAACTGTTCAAAACTTTTACAAATACTCTTTTCATAGATATTTACATCTGCTATGAAATGTTTAGACAAATTCATCTGTGTCGTTCCCGAGCTTTGAAAAAATAGATCGGTTGTAACATTTTTGTCTAGAATCTGGTGGTTCTTAAACATCTCAATGGGCAGAAAAGGAATTTTTGTTAGACTGTCAATTTCATCAAGATTAATGTTCAGATAATCCACAAAACGCCTGTATATCTCAACATTTTCATATTGATAACGAAAGGTTTTCAATGATGCAGTCAAAAAGTCCTGCTCAGTTTGTATGTCGAATATATTTTCCACTTCTAAAATATTTTAAACTCTTATTATCTCATTTTAAGTAAGTTAATAAAACAAGAATCGTTTTTAAGTTTTTTTTAATATTAAAATTAAAATTTTGGTCAGGTTATTGCAATGAAATATGCGGAATATGGATTAAAAACAAGAGTGAACTTCGGTTCATTCGGAGAATTACCTCTTATGGGGTAATTTTTTTTGTGCTTTCTCCAAACGTTTTCAATTCAAAATCATGTTCAAAAACTCCGTATGTGAAATACGAAATCCAGTCTCCCAAATTGATATATTTCGCCTTTCCTTCTAGATCCAAAACCATTGGAAGATGTCTGTGACCGTAAATAAAATAATCGATATTCTGCGTTTTCAGCTTTTCTTTAGAATAAATAATTAAAAATTCTTTGTCTTCACCCAAAAATTCTTTGTCTTCATCTCCGGAAATCATTTTATTTTTCTGAGACATATACAATGCAATTTTCATCGCAATATCCGGATGCAGCCATTTGAAAAGCCATTGAGCAACAGGATTGGTAAAGACTTTCTTCATTCTTTTATACCCTTTGTCACCTGGTCCCAAACCATCTCCGTGAGCCAGTAGAAACTGCTTCCCGCCCATTTCGAAATATTGTTTTTTGTAGAAAACCGTACATCCTATTTCTTCTTCCAAATAATCTTTCATCCAAAGATCATGGTTTCCGACAAAAAAATAAATATGAATTCCACGGTCTTTCAATTCAGCAATTTTTCCTAGAACACGAACATATCCTTTGGGAATTACGTGTTTCCATTCGTGCCAGAAATCAAACAAATCACCCATCAAAAACAAAACCTGAGCATCATGCTTGATCTCGTCCATCCAACGGATAAATCGCTCTTCGCGCACCTTACTTTCCTTTGGATTGGGCGCACCAAAATGCTGATCTGAAGCGAAATATACTTTTTTTCCAGGTTCTAAATTGATGGTTGTTTTAAGCACCGTTCTAAGTTTTATTGAGTAAATTACTGATTATCTTCCGCAAACCACTCTCCGTAAGAGTTTTCCGTTTCGTGAAGTTTAAGATAGGCCAAAGAAATTCCTTCCGGAAGCTTCGATTTTATTTTGGCTGCGATGGCGTACAACATATTTTCGCAAGTTGGCTGAAAAGTGCAATAAATCACTTTATGCCCCTGCTCTTCAAGAGAATCTCCCAACTCTTTATGAGGTGAAAGTCCGTTGACCAAAACTGCATGATCCCAAACATCCACAATCTCGGATTTTACGATACTTTTGATATCTCCAAAATCAACCACCATCCCATTTTTAGGGTTTTCCAAATCATTTATCGGTTTCCCTTTCACTGTTACAAACAGCTTATAGGAATGTCCATGCATATTTTTACATTTTCCATCATAGTTGTACAAAACGTGAGCGGTTTCGAATGTAAAAATTTTTGTAATACGTATCATAGTGCAAAGATAAGGAATTTGGTTTGAGTTTAATATTGTCCTATTTGAAAGTAAAAATCAAAGATTGGGTTAAAATATATCTTTTTGTTTAACGTTATTCAATCATGAAAAAAACTATAATCCTGTTCTCAATATTAATTTACTCTTTGTTCACTGCTCAAAAAAGACAATTCTGGACTTATCCTGATCTTGAAAAGAAAATCGGACAACATTTTCCCATAGAGAATTATAAAAATCAGAAAGGTGAAAATTTTAAGTCTGATGAATTAAGAGGAAAAATGACTTTAATTAATTTTTGGTCAACGACTTGTGAACCTTGTATTAAAGAGCTTCCGTACTTAAATAAATTGAAAGAAACTTTAAACGAAAAAGCCAATTTTATTGCCATTACTCAAGATAGCAATGAAAAGGTAAAAAAGTTTTTAACAAACCATACGTTTAATTTTCAACACATTACAAATTCTATTTCGGAATTGAAATCTTATTTTCCTGTTTTAAGAAATCCAATGACCTTTATTGTTGATAAAAACGGAAATATCAAGGAAATAACAGATGTTATTGATGAAACTAAATTTGACACGATTGCAAAAATTTTAAGTGAATAATTAATTACAATTTATCTAGCCAATCACTTTCCAATCGTTTAATTCTTTGCGTTTCTTTATCCACAAAAACCCAAAGCGTTAAAGAATCCACTACCAATATATCATTGCAATAAAATTCAACTTTTCGGGGCTGACGAATGCCTTCCGGAGCTTTCGGATACGTTTTAATGGTAATAATATCTCCTAAATATACCTGCTTTTTATATTGAATATGATGATCGAGAAGCATCCAGATATCGTTTGGAAAATCGGTTTTATGTTTTACAAAATCCCAATGTTCACCTGCAATTTCTTCAACCCAATGAACGTATTGAACATTATTTACGTGATTATTTCCATCAATATGCTGCTCCTTAACCTGTATTTGCTTTTCAAAAATCAAACTCATCTTCTTCAAATATTTACTCAAAAATAGGACTTAAAAAATAAAACCTCCTCAAAATCGAGAAGGTCTTAACAATTAAATTTATTTAAAATGGAACTTTTTGGTGTTTTCTTGTTTGATTTGTTGGAAAATGCAAAGGCACAAGGATATTTAAACTTTATGTTTTAAGACGCAAAGATGTTATCTTCGATGAAATTTAACTGTAAATAATTAAAATCTTTGATTTTATTGCGACTTAAAAACAAAATGAATTTCATAAAACTTTGTGCCTTTGTGAAATTCCAACAGATTATTTTTTAATTAATTATTTTAATGAAATTGCGCTGTCTCCGTAGAATCTTTCATCGCAACTGTTGCTGAAGAACCACCTGTCACAATATTCTGAACCTCATCAAAATATCCCGTTCCGACAAAAGACTGATGTTTCACCGCTCTGAAACCACGCTTCTGTAAAGCAAATTCACGTTCCTGCAATTCGGAATAACCTGCCATTCCTTTTTCTTTGTAAGCTAAAGCCAATTCGAACATCGCCGTATTCAAAGCGTGGAAACCTGCCAATGTGATGAACTGGAATTTGTACCCCATTTTTGCCAACTCTTCACGGAAATTCAACATCTCGTCAACAGAAAGCTTGGCAGCCCAGTTGAAAGAAGGCGAACAATTGTAAGCCAACATTTTATCCGGAAATTTCGCATGAATTCCTTCGGCAAATTTTCTTGCCTGTTCCAAATCGGGATTTGAAGTTTCCATCCAAATCAAATCTGCGTAAGGTGCGTAAGACAAACCGCGATCAATTCCCTGCTCCACTCCGTTTTTCACCACATAAAAACCTTCGGAAGTTCTTTCGCCGGTAACAAATTTTTTATCTCTGTCATCTATGTCTGAAGTCAGTAAATCTGCTGCATCTGCGTCTGTTCTTGCAATAATTAAAGTCGGAACTCCCAAAACATCTGCTGCCAAACGGGCTGAAATCAGTTTATTAATCGCTTCCTGAGTAGGAACCAAAACTTTCCCACCCAAATGACCGCATTTTTTTGCAGAAGACAACTGATCTTCAAAATGTACCGCCGCAGCTCCGGCTTCAATCATTTGTTTCATTAATTCATAAGCGTTTAAATTTCCGCCAAAACCGGCTTCCGCATCGGCAATGATGGGTACTAAATATTCTTTTTCTCCACCTCCATTTACAGATTGAATCTGGTCTGCTCTCAATAAAGCGTTATTTATTTTTTTGACAACAGAAGGCACCGAATTCGCAGGATACAGCGATTGATCGGGATACATTTCACCGGACAAATTCGCATCTGCAGCAACCTGCCATCCTGAAAGATAAATTGCTTCCAGACCTGCATCAACTTCCTGTACAGCCTGATTTCCCGTTAAAGCACCCAATCCTGCAACGAAATCCTGAGTATTTAATTTGTTCCAGAATTTTTTCGACATTTCAGTCGCAATAGTGTAATCTAATTGATATGAACCACGAAGCTTCAATACTTCTTCGGCTGTGTAAGGTCTTTTCACCCCTTTCCAACGTGGATTTTCCAGCCAGTCTTTTTCTATTTCCCGGATTTGTTCTTGTTTTGTTTTCATACTATTTTTGGTTTAGTTAATTGATATTTATTGTTGGTTGATAGTTTCTTGTTGTTAGTTTTTAGTTGATCGTTTTTAAAATCCGTAGACACTACAACGCTCTCATCCTAAAACACTAAAACACTTCCACTCAAATAAAAGGATAAGCTTTTAAGGTTAAAAATTCAGCAAAATTTTCACAGAAAATCAGTTCATTGAAAAGTTCTTTTGAAAGATTAAATTTTCCATTTTTGAATCTTTCTGCACCTACATATTTTTCGATACGTTCCATTTCTTCGAATTCCCATTGAAGGATCATTTCACGAGTTAACGTACGATCATCACCTAAAACCGCTTCATTTTTCAGCCATTGCCAAATTTGTGTTCTTGAAATTTCGGCTGTGGCTGCGTCTTCCATTAAATTATAAATCGCTGCCGCTCCAATTCCCATTAACCAAGATTCAATGTAAAGAATTCCAACATTGATGTTTTTTCGGACACCTTGTTCAGTAATTTCACCTTTTGGAATTTCCAATAAATCTTTTTCTGTAATTTGATATTCAAACTTTTTATTAATCTGATTTTTCTCAGGCATAAACTGATCGAAAATATCTTTTGCCACCGAAACCAAAGCCGGATGCGCCACCCAAGTTCCGTCGTGACCGTTTTTCACTTCTCGTTCTTTATCGTTTCTCACCTTTCCGAAAGCCTGACTGTTCGCTTCATAATCATTTTTAATCGGAATTTGTGCCGCCATTCCACCAATTGCATGAACATTTCTTTTATGGCAAACTTCAATTACACGTTTTGAATAGGCACTCATAAACGGTGAAGTCATCGTCACCTGATCGCGGTCGGGAACTATAAATTCTGGCAGGTTTCTGAATTTTTTAATAAATGAAAAAATATAATCCCAACGTCCGCAATTCAGACCGGAGCTGTGTTCTTTTAATTCAAATAAAATTTCATCGATTTGAAAAGAAGCTGTAATTGTTTCGACCAAAACCGTTGCTTTGATGGTTCCTTGAGGAATTCCAAGATAATTTTGCGAAAAAACAAAAACGTCATTCCACCAACGGGCTTCTTTGTAATGTTCTAATTTTGGTAGATAAAAGTATGTCCCGCTTCCATTTTCCATCAACTGTTTTATATTTCTAAAAAAGTAAATTCCAAAATCAATCAGTGAAGCCGAAGTCTGTTCATCATTAATTTCAATATGCTTTTCATTTAAGTGCAGACCTCGCGGACGAACCAGCAGAACAGCAGTTTTGTCATTCAATTGATATGATTTTCCCTGCTCATTCGTAAAATCTATCTTTCTGTTGATGGCATCCGAAAGATTGATTTGCCCTTCTATGCAGTTTTTCCAGGTTGGAGAATTGCTGTCTTCAAAATCTGCCATGAAAGTTGAAGCACCGGAATTTAAAGCATTAATAATCATTTTTCGGTCAACAGGACCGGTAATTTCTACTCTCCTATCCAACAAATCTTCGGGAAGAGGACCGCAAACCCAATTTCCCGTTCTAATTTCTTCAGTTTCAGGAAAAAATTTTGGCAAAATACCTTTATCAAATTCCTGTTGAGTGTTTTTTCTTTCTTCTAAGAGCTCTAGTCTTTTTAAATTAAAATTTTGATGAAGCTCTACCAAAAAATCGATTAAATCATTGGTAAAAACTCCCTCAAACTGTTGTTGAGCTTTGATTTTCAATTGAGTTTTGGTTTCCATATCATTTTGATTTTGTAATTCAACATTACAAACCTAAATAAAAATTTTCACATATAGCGAACGTTCGCTAAATTTATTTTTAAAATTATTATGCGAAAAATCGCTTCTAAATATTATATTTGAATTATGAATTCTGACAGTGACTTTATCAAAACGGTTTTCGGATTGAAACTAAAACAACAAAGACAAAAGAAAAATTGGTCTTTGCAAGACCTTGCTGTGAAAACAGGTTTATCAAAATCTTACCTGAATGAAATTGAAAACGGGAAAAAATATCCTAAACATGATAAAATCATTCAGCTTTCAGATGCTTTGAACTGCACCTTTGATGATTTGGTTTCAACAAAACTGGATAAAAGTTTGGCTCCTTTCAATGAAATTTTGCAATCTGATTTTTTTAAAGAAATCCCTCTAGAACTTTTCGGAATTAATAAAAATAACCTCATCAGCATCATTAGTGATGCACCAAAAAAGGTGACGGCATTTATCAACGCTCTGATTGAAATTTCGCAAAATTATAATTTAGGAAAAGAGAGATTCTATTTTGCTGTTTTGCGTTCGTTTCAGGAATTGTATGATAATTATTTTCCGGAGATTGAAGATAAAGTTTTACAGTTTGCCGACAAGAATCAATTAAAAATCGGTAAAAATCTACGATCCGATATTTTAGAAAAGATTTTGACTGAAAAATTTAATTATAAAATTCAATCTGAAGATTTTGAGCTATATGGAACATTGGATAATCTTCGTTCATTGTTTATTCCCGAAAAGAAATTATTGCTTTTAAACAGAAAATTGGAACAAGATCAAAAGACTTTTATCCTGTCTAAAGAAATAGGCTTTAATGTTCTGGAACTAAAAGTACGTCCAAACACCTATTCATGGCTGGATTTTGGAAGTTTTGAAGAAATTTTAAATAATTTTTACGCTTCATATTTCGCCGGGGCACTTCTAATTTCCAAAGAAAAAACGATTGAAAAAACTTCAGAATTTTTCCTTCAAAACGACTGGCAACCAAGTAATTTCGAAAATCTAATTGAAAGTTTTACCCATTCGCCTGAAACATTTTACTATCGTTTGACGAATGTACTTTCTTCGGAATTAGGGATTAAGGATTTGTTTTATTTATGTTTAGTTAAAAAGAAAAACTCAGATAAAATACAGATTTTAAAGGAATTACATTTAAATCACCAACAAGCTCCACATGCAAATGCAACCAACGAACACTATTGCAGGAGATGGATTGCCGTAAAAAACCTTCATCATTTAAAAGAAAATGAAACCCTGACAGATGCACAGATTTCACATTATAAAGATCAGGGATTCAGTTATCTTGTGATTTCAACTTCGCAAAAAAATCCGTTTTCCGACGGAAGTAACCGAAGTTACTGTTTAGGGATTTTATTGAATTCCCAAACAATTAAAAAAATTAATTTCATTAAATCTCCAACTTTAAAAACAATAAACGTTGGTGTAACATGCGAATCCTGCAGTATTGCGGATTGCGAAGTGAGACAGGCTCCGCCGATCCGTCTGGAAAAGGAGTATTTTAATTCAAATATGAAAAATGCGATTGAAAGGATTCGGAAGGGTTTTTGATTTCTCGCTTTGAGGTTGGAAGATGGAAGATGAAAGTTTAATGCTTTAAGAATATTTTTACACAGAGACGTTTGAATATGTTGAATTTAAAAACGTAATGTTTAAAACTTCTATTTTCAAGCTTCCAACTTCCAGCCAAAATACTTATCTTCGCTCTACACAACACACAAATGATTTTAGACTTACTTTTCCCGAATCGTTGCCTTAACTGCAACCAGATTATTGATGGCAACCTGATTGTCTGTAATCTCTGTTTTAAACAAATTCATTTTACACACGACCATTATTTTGATGACAGTTTCATTAAAGAAAAATGCAAATTGTTGTTTCCAATTGAAAATACTTTTGCATTGATGCAGTTTTCTAAGGAAAATTTAAGCCGGAAAATCATCCATACATTAAAATATAAAAACAGAGAAAAAGTTGGGAAAGTTATTGCCGAATGGACAGCAGAAAGGCTGAATTTTCAGGAAGCAAAACCAGATTTGCTTGTAACTGTTCCGCTACATCCGAAAAAATTAAAGGAAAGAGGTTATAATCAGTTGCATTTATTCGCTGAAACCTTGTCGGAATTTTATACAATTCCTTTTGATCATGATTTAATAAAAAGAAATCATTATTCTAAAGCTCAGGCTTTGAAAGATAAGCAACATCGTCTGGAAACCGAAAACACGTTTTCTATTACCAAAAATATTTCAGGAAAACATATTCTTTTGATTGATGATGTTTTTACAACCGGAAATACACTCGCCTCGATCGCATGGGAAATTTTGAAATCAGGAGACAATAAAGTGAGCGTTCTTGTAATGGCGGTTGACGTATAGTTAGTTATGATTTTTAAGTTATGAATTATGAGTCTTAATTACAAAGCGCTTATCTTTCAGCATTCAAATCTTTTCTTTAATTTTCCGTCAAACAAATAATTATGCTGAATCTCATTTTATTGCATGGAGCTTTAGGTCACAATGATATTTTTAAACCTTTTAAAGAAGAACTTTCAAAATATTTTACCATTCACACGCCCTTATTTTCAGGGCATGGAAATTTGGAAATTCCTTCAAATGGAATTACGATAGAAAAATATACACAGGAATTAAAAGAATTCATTGAAAAAGAAAACTTAAATGATATCTATATTTTCGGTCACAGCATGGGTGGTTATGTTGCGCTTTGTTATGCTTTGCAGGATTCTTCAAAGCTAAATTCAATCATGACTTTGGGAACAAAATTCGATTGGACGGAAGATCAGGCTTCAAAGGAAAGTAAAATGCTGAATCCAGATGTGATTGCAGAAAAAATTCCAAAATATGCTGAATTATTGGAAGCCCAACACGGTTCTAAATGGAGAAAATTATTACCCGAAATTGCAGAAATGATGATTTCTTTGGGTAAAAATCCACCCTTGAAAGGAAATTTATCAACAATCAATACTCCAGTGCAAATTATGGTTGGAGATCAGGATAATATGGTGACGCTTGAGCAAAGCATTGAAGTTTACAGAAGTCTTCCAAATGCAAAATTGGCCGTACTCCCCGAGACAAAACATCCTTTGGATAAAGTACGACAAAGTTTATTGTTGAATTTGATGAAAGATTTTTGGAGTCTTTCTTAGATTATATTTTTTAACGCAAAGAGCGCAAAGATTTTTTCAACTACTATTTGTTTTAATTTCGCAAAGGCGTTTCACTTAACAAAGAACACGAAGATTATTTTAAATTTGCTTTAAATTATCTCTGAAGTTTTTCGCCGTAACTCAAATCTCCGGCATCTCCCAATCCTGGTGTGATGTAACCTTTTGAAGTAAGTTGTTCGTCGATCGCTCCTACCCAAATTTTCGCATTTGGATATGCTTTTTCGATGGTTTCGACACCTTGTTTTGAAGCGATGGCTGCAACGATATGAAGTTGAGTTGGGTTTCCGTTGGTTAATAAATCTTTGATGGCTTCAATTAAAGAAGCGCCAGTTGCTAACATTGGATCCGCGACGATTAAAGGTCTTCCGTCGATATTTGGGCAAGTTAAATAATCTTGTTTGATCGAAAAATAATCGTTCGCATCATGTTTTCTATAAGCTGCTACGAAACCACAATCTGCTCTGTCAAAATAATTTAAAATCCCTTGAAATAATGGAACTCCTGCTCTCAATATAGTTGTAATAACGGGTTGAACTGCAATTTCCTTTGCTTTGATTGTATCTAAAGGGGTCTGAATTTCAATATCTTTTTGTTCTAAACTTTTACTGATCTCGAAAGCTGCAATTTCTCCGATTCTCTCCATATTTCTGCGGAATCTCATTCTGTCATGCTGAATTTCTACATTCCTCAATTCGTTGATCCAGGAGTTTACTAAAGAAAATTGTTCTGATAAAACGATTGTGTTCATTATTTTGAAATAACTTTTTAGGTTTAATTTTAATTTTTTGAAGAACTATTTTTTAACGCAAAGGTCGCTAAGATTTTTTTTGACTACTATTCGTTTTTAAGTTCGCAAAGGCGTTTCACTTAAATAAGTTCGCAAAGCTTTTAATTAATCAAAATTATTAATATTTATAAGAATAAAATCCCTCTTAGAAAAATCTAAAAGGGATTGTAATTTTATTTTTGTCTGAAATACACTTCGATAGGAACTCCGGTAAATCCGAATTCTTTTCTTAGCTGATTTTCAGTAAATCTCTTGTAGGGTTCTTTTACGTATTGTGGTAAGTTACAGAAGAACACAAATTGTGGCGAAGGCGTTGGAAGCTGTACACAATATTTGATCTTAATATATTTTCCTTTGTTTGCAGGAGGTGGTGTTGCTTCGAAAATCGGAAGCATTACTTCATTTAATTTTGAAGTTTTGATTTTCTTCTTACGATCTTCATACACCGTCATCGCCATGTCAACTGCTTTCAAAATTCTCTGTTTCGTTAGAGCAGAAACAAAAAGAATTGGAATATCGCTGAACTGACCGATTTTATCTCTAATCGATTTTTCAAAATCTCTTACCGTATTGGTATGCTTATCTTCGATAAGATCCCATTTGTTTACAACAATCACGATACCTTTTCTATTTTTCTGAGCCAAACCGAAGATGTTCATATCCTGAGATTCCCACCCAAGAGTTGCATCTACCATGATAATTACAACATCAGAATATTCGATAGAACGGATAGAACGCATTACGGAATAGAATTCCAAATCTTCATTCACTTTAGATTTTCTTCTCATTCCGGCAGTGTCTACCAACACAAACTCGTGACCAAATTTATTGTAAAGCGTCTGAATACTGTCTCTTGTTGTACCTGCAACATCGGTTACAATGTTTCTTTCCGCATCAAGCAAAGCGTTTGTTAAAGTAGATTTCCCTACGTTTGGACGACCTGCAATTGTAATTTTAGGCAATCCTTCAAAAGGATCTTTATAATCTGTAGTGGGAAAATCCTTTACAATATCATCCAAAATTTCACCTGTTCCAGAACCAGTTGCAGAAGAAATAGTATAATATTTTTCAATTCCTAACTGATAGAATTCTGTAGCATCCAATTCTTCTTTAGCAGAATCAACTTTATTAATGACAATGTATGTAGGCTTGTTGGATCTTCTCAACATTTCATGAATCTCATGATCTGTATCCGTAAGACCTTCTTCTACATTCAGCATAAAAATGATAGACGTAGCTTCATCAATTGCCAACTGTACCTGCTTAGAAATTTCTCCTTGGAAAACATCGTCATTATTCACATCATAACCACCTGTATCGATTACGGTAAAATCTACACCGTTCCAATCAGATTTTCCGTAGTGACGGTCTCTGGTAACACCTGCAGTAGAGTCTACGATAGCCTCTCTTCTTTCTAATAAACGATTAAATAACGTGGATTTTCCTACGTTGGGGCGCCCAACGATTGCGACAATATTCGACATAAAAATGTTTAATAATTTAATTATTAATGGGTTTCTCCAACTTTTGGAGCCCAATTTTTTGCAAAGATAAGGTTTTTATTTTACTTGCTATTTGAAAATAGCTAAAGTGCAAAATCGCCAATTGTGTAAAACTGTTGCTTAAATTAAAACTTCCAGCATCCATTCTCCCAGCTTCCAATGAAAATTTTAGCTAAAATAAATCTTTGTAAATCAATTCATAACCCCATCAGTAGACACTTTTCTTAATTTTTTATTTTTATTATTAAAATAATTTTTCTAATTTCGCGGAACAGAAATACAGACCCATGGTGTAGCGGTAACACTACTGATTTTGGTTCAGTCATCTGGGGTTCGAATCCCTGTGGGTCTACAACAAAACAAAAGCAATTTACTAAATTACTGTAAGTTGCTTTTTATTTTGGTCATCTTTTTAGTCACTTGGTCACGATTTTGGTCACTGTTTTTCTAAAAAATTGCTTGAAGTGAACCTGATTGAATCTATTAGAATCTGATTGCATTTTTACCTACGGAAATAATGACCGTTGCTCTCAAAATAATCAAACATTATGCTCCGTGCTGTACTTTCCCAATCAAATTTTAAGTTGCATTTAAAATTTATTGTTTCGCATTGTCGCATTGCAATGCTTCAAGGCTTTTTTATGTATATATTGAGATATATTTTAGTAGAAAGTTGCTTATAAAGCAGTATAAATATGCGATAAAAACAAGTGGTATTTATACAGCCTGCGTAAAAGGTCAGCCAATCCAATACCAAAAGATCGGTACAGTTTTTATGAGAGAAGGAAATAATACTTTCAAAAAGTAATTAACTATGAAAAATCTATTAGTAGCTGTATTATTCATAGTATCTGCAATCTGTGTCGGGCAAAAATCACAAATGAAGACAGAGTACGTCAAATATAGGCAGAACAAAGGAGGATATTGGACTGAGTGGAGCGGATTAAAGAAAACAACCGTTACAGTAACCATAAATGCTGATGAACAAATAATAATAGTACATCCAAGTCCGCAGGAAACATAAAGAATCCTTGATTTCAAACCAACACAATATATTGATGATAGTTTGCGTACAGGATTATTATTGCGTAGATTCAAGCGGTAAGAAATGTATTGTAACCTTATGGGTTGAGGTTTATATTACTTCTAATGATACTAAAAACTTTCTATCATAAAAAGGAGATTACTATACAATGTAACCTCCTCACAAACACTAAGGATGAAAAAAAATATCCTTATACAAAATAATAACAATTTATTTTCACACCTATTACTGCATTTCTACTGATATCTGTAAATTGCTCTCTTTTAAATTATAAAGAGAAATACTTCAAGATAATTTAATCTACATATATTAAAATGTTTTATTTCAAAATTTGAATAAAAAATTACTCTGCTTTTATAATTTCTAATATCAAAAATTAGAGTTATTTTTCTTATTACTATTTCTTAAACTAAATCCCCTTAAAAAAACATACTGCATTCATACTTATTTATTTTTTCAATACACTGATATATAATATTTTAAATTCATAAAGTATAAATACAGTATATCAATGAAATTATTTTGGATGTAGTTTTGCTGCGGACAATTTCCCAGTGAATGAAAATCATTTTTGTATATATCGAATCACAAAAATTTAGATTCTAAAAACACATTAAAATTCATTTAAACACTAATTAAAAAATGAAAAAAAACATTTTATTGTTATCTATGATAACATTTTCTGGATTAGCTATTGCACAAGTAGGAATCAATACACCAAATCCAAAATCAACTTTTGATATTACTGCAAAAAATCCTACAGGCACTGCTAGAACTGCAGAAGGACTTTTGGTACCTCGAGTAGACAGACAAAGAGCTCAGTCGATGACAGGTGTTGAAACTTCAACATTAATTTATGTAAATAGTGTGGCAACAGGGACACAATCTGGAACGGCATCCCAAATAGATGTAATAGGATATTATTATTTTAACGGAAGTGTTTGGACAAAGATTGTTACTGACCCTACATTATTTTCAGATACCAGTATTTATAAAAATAATGGAACTCTTTCTGCAAATAGGACTGTTGCGCAGGCTGATAAGACATTAGCTTTTACAAGTACAGCTACTAGTGGGACAAGTCATTTTACAGTAGACGGGAAAACGCTAAGTGTTGATGCAGTTAATAATAGAATAGGAATGGGAACTGATGTTCCTCAAAATAGACTCCATTTAGGAGAGGATGCACCAGCAACAGTTACAGATGTCGGAGGAAAAAAATTAGCCGTATATAATAATTCTGCAGGCACCTCTTTTTATGGTCTTGGAATTAGCTCAAATACTCTACAAATGCATGCAGGCTCAGCGCCAGATGCAGCACCAGCAATGGCCTTAACAAGAGCTGGTTATTTGGGATTGGGAACACCAACTCCTACAAGTAAGCTTGAAATAGTTTCGGATAATGAAGGAGGAACAGTAGCAAATGACATTAATATACGAGGTTTTGGAACATCAAAAACTCCTGGTATTTTTCTAAGCTCTGCTAATGGTACTGCATCTGCACCCTCCAACCTTGCAAACAATGACATTATCGGTATAATGCAGTTCAATGCTCAGGCAAACAATTCTAGTGCTGTAGGTTCATCTATTAAAGCAACTTACAAAGGAAATGGTTTAAATAATCTTACCGACCTTACCTTTAGTACTTCTAATACAGACAGGTTAAAAATTGATGAAAATGGTAAAATAGGTATTGGAACTTCATCTCCAACAAATTTATTACATGTTAATTCTTCTTCAGCAGGAGCTGTAAAGATTACTGATGGAACACAGGGAAATAATAAAGTTTTAACATCCGATGCAAATGGCGTAGGAAGTTGGAAAGACCTTCCAACAGATAATAATACTAATATTTATACTAATAATGGTACTCTTACTGCAAACCGTATTGTTACACAAGGAAATAACACTTTGGCATTTAATACTACGGGAGCAACTTCTGGAACAAGTCATTTTACAATAGATGATGACACTTTCAATGTTGACGCATTTAATAACAGACTAGGTATTGGTACTAAAACTCCTTTATGGCCATTTCATGTTGTAGCTAAAGATAAAAACTTAGATGCGGCAGTAATTGAATTAGCAAATTCAACGATAAATTTAGGAGGTCCATATTTGGCTTTAAAAAGAAATTATTCAGATAATCCATTGACAAATGGAGCAATACCAGCAGGCGCATCTCTTGGTGCTATAACTTTTGATGGGAATACAGGAAATGGTTATACAGGAACTGGAATTAATTCCAAGGCTGCTGTTGCAGCATATGCTATAGAGAACTTTTCTCCAACAGCTAAAGGGACTATATTAACTTTCAATACTGTTAGTGCTGGAACAGCTACTGCATATCGAAGAATGACTATTACTGATAAAGGTAAAGTTGGTATAGGAACATCATCTATAGACGCTCAGCTTCACATTCACACAACAGATGATAATGGAATTGTAAATGAACGAGAATCTAGCAATACATTATCCGCACCTTCACTTGCGTTAAGAAAGATAAGAGTTCCAGCAATAGGAGAAACTATTTATGGTGTTACAAAAGATGAATATTTAGGAGCTATTACCTTTGCAGGAAGTGTAGCAGGTAGTAAATTTAAGGATAATACTATTCAAACAAATACAACAATAGCAAGCATAGCAACAGAGAATTTTTCAAATAGTGGACAAGGCTCAGAACTTGCATTTTTTACTGTACGTAATGGAATGACATCTAACGCTAAGAGAATGACTATTAGTAATGATGGTAAAGTTGGAATTGGCAGAGTGCCAACTACAAACATTTTAGAAATTGAAGGAAATGCTTCTAAAACAACTGCTGGTTCATGGATAGCAAATTCTGATGCAAGACTTAAAAAAGATATTCAAGAAATCCCAAGTAATGAAGCTCTAGATAAACTCTTAAGAATGAAAGGCGTTTATTATTATTGGAATGATAATAAAACAGGAATTAATCGACCTAAAGAAAAACAAATAGGCTTTATAGCTCAGAATATCAAAGAAATCTTTCCAGATAAGGTAACTACAGATTCTAAAGGTTATTTACAAACAGCATATGGAGATTATGATGCAATACTGGTAGAAGCTATAAGAGCCTTGAATCAAAAAATTGAAAGACTTGAATTAGAACTTAAGAAAAAAAATAAAAAGAAATAATTTACTATTTTAAAATATATTATATAATGATTGGCTCTACCGCAACCAGGTAAAGCCAATCATTTTGATTTTTATATAGTCCGATTTTGTCCTTTTATCCCCCCTAAACTTCCAACCCAAACCTACCTATCACACCCTATCAAAGTTTGAAACTTCCTCACAAGCAAATCCCGTAGCTCTAATTTTATGGTATTTAGGTTATACTTTCTTAGTAGATGATTTACTGTTTTTATTTCCCGCAACTAGTTCGCTAAAAATTTGTTTTTAGTGTATTTTCTAAGTTCTTCCATACCGTAAAATGGTCTGCCGAACATAATTTCAAAGTTTGGAAGGTTCATAAAACTATCCATAAATGAAGACTTTTCTTTCAATATCCTCTTTACTTTTGATATAAGAACATAATTATCCTTTTAACGATTCTCTGCAATTTTATAGTCGCACTCCACAAATAAAAAGACTTTTACACAATTATATCTTAAACAGAAAATAATTACTTGAAAATAATCTTAAAGAACTTTTTAGCTCGTTTCTGCTCTTATTTACAAATTAATCACCACTATATGATATGTTTTGCTTTTCAGAATTAAAATTTCCAAGCCTTTCGTTCGTAGGAACAAGTTTTTTTCTGCCATCTATTTTTATTAGCATTATAGATATACGATAAAAGCTCATAAATATAGGTTTACAGCACTTCTCGTCCAAATATCAACCGGTCTTAAAAACTTTTTATCCACTAAGAGTGCAGGAAAACAAAACCAGTCTGAGAAAAACAAAATCTGAGAATTAAGTACTCCGAAAAAAAACTTGTTGACAGAGAGAAATCTGTCTTGTCACGTGCAAAAGTCATAAATATATGAAAATTTACTAATCATATAAAATTATTGATTTTTTATGGAAATAACATAAATTAATAAAAATGAAAAGGAAAATTACCTTATTATCTCTAATTTCATGTGTATACTATAACGCACAAGTAGGAATTAACACAACAACCCCCCAAGGAGTATTTAACGTAGATGGAGCTAAGGATAATCCTTTGACAGGAACTCCTACAGTAATACAACAAGATAATGATGTTGCCATATTATCGACAGGAAATGTTGGAATTGGAACAACTGTTCCTGCAGGAAAAATTGATATTATAGGCAATGCATCTACTGCACCTATTATAGCAAGAAATATGGAAACATCTAATGCAACTGTTCTTGCAAATAAACAAACGTTATCTCCTATCCTTGCAGACAGTAATGGAGTAATGATAAAACAATTTACACCAGTAAGTTTAGGAAACAGCTATTATTTAGATGGAAGTTTTCCTATAACTATCGGAGGAGGTTCGGTTCCTATTTTTACAGGAATTAATGATAATACAGTAGTCTCTTTTAGATTTGCTACAAACTTAGCTTTTGGAAACGGAAGTAGGGCAATGTTATACGGTCAAATAAGTTTCACTGCAAGAAATGGATTCCGTGTATCTCAAGATTGGAACTCTTCTGGAGACACTCTTACAGAGCCTTTTACTCTTAATGGAGAAGGAACAAATACACTTACTTTTGATGCACCAACACAACCAGATTTAATTTTCTCTTATTCAGGAGGTGTTATCAGTGTAAATTCAACTACCACAGTAACACAGACAAATGTTCTTATCTATGATGGAAAAAAAATAAGATAATATTTACTCGATTTAAAATGATGACTTTTCAGATAATCTTATAACTAAAATATGTAAATAAGACAGATGTAGCTATAAAAAAGATTTTAGGAACATGGTCTAAAAAACCATCCTTTTTTCAGGATGGTTTTTTATTTATTAATATTTTAAATTTTAATACCTCGAAATCACAGACCAAGCCGTTCCTGTACTTTGCACCACAATTCCTCTTCCCATATTACTGTTATTTAGTCCATAATTAGAGAAATTACCTCCATTGATTCTGAAAGTTCCATTGATCGTTACAGTTCCTGTTGTGTCATTAATTAAATTATAAATCTTACCCTGATTTGAAATAGTAGCAGTAGGAAGAGAAACATCACCATTTAAAAGGAGCGTAAAATCATCATTAGCAATAATTCCATTATTCAATGTTCTGATTTTTTTATCTGTTGAAGTGATAAGTTTTACCCATTTTTCGAGACTTCCACTATAGTAGTAATATCCCGGTGAAACAACGTCGATTGTTTGTCCTGCCGGAGCTGTATCTGCGAGAGTAGCATAAACTAATGCCCCATCTTGTGCAGAAGTATAAATTTTTGCTCTCAATTGCTCACCTGTAATTCTTGGAGCGATAATACCATCATACTTTGTAGTATCTGTAGGATTTCCGACTACGTGTAAAGAAGCGTTTGCACTAGCTGTATTAATGCCGACTTGGGCAAAAGTAAAAGTGCCTACCAATAAAAAGGCAGGAAATAATTTTTTAATCATTTTTTGAAGTTTGTTGTTTTTTCGAGACAAATGTATATTTTAATTTTAATTAATCACAAATTTTTACGATAAAAAATCAAAACATCGCATAAAAAAAAAGACAACTATAATGTTGCCTTTAATTTTTATGTTAAATATTTAAAATTATGTTAAATTATTTCAAATCAAATCTGTCTGTATTCATTATTTTTACCCAAGCAGAAACAAAATCCTTTACAAATTTTTCCTGAGCATCCGAACTTGCATAAACCTCAGCAATGGATCTCAATTCAGAATTTGAGCCGAAAACAAGATCAGCACGCGTTGCCGTCCATCTTTTCTCACCCGTTTTTCTGTCTGTTCCTTCGTACAATTCATTATTTTCAGAAATAGACTTCCATTGAGTACTCATATCCAATAAATTAACAAAGAAATCATTTGTTAAAACTCCCGGACGTTGCGTGAAAATTCCATGATTTGAACCGTCGAAATTTGTATTTAAAGCTCTCATTCCACCAATTAAAACTGTTAATTCAGGAGCTGTAAGATTTAATAATTGCGCTTTATCAATCAATAAAGATTCTGTAGAAACTGAATATTTTTTCTTTAAATAATTTCTAAATCCATCTGCTGCCGGTTCCAAATATCCCATGGATTCTACGTCGGTCTGTTCTTGTGAAGCATCCATTCTTCCTGGTGCAAAACCAACTTTCACTTCATGACCGGCATCTTTTGCTGCTTTTTCAACCCCTGCACTTCCTGCCAAAACAATTAAATCTGCCAATGAAACTTTTTTATTTCCAGATTGAGAATTATTAAAATCATTCTGAATATTTTCCAGAACAGATAATACTTTTTGTAACTGAGTAGGGTTATTCACAGCCCAATATCTTTGAGGAGCTAAACGAATTCTCGATCCATTGGCACCCCCTCTTTTATCACTTCCTCTAAACGTTGAAGCCGATGCCCAAGCTGTTGAAACCAATTCAGAAACATTTAATCCTGAATTTAAAATTTTAGATTTTAAAGATTCAATATCATTATTATCAATCAATTCGTGATTTACTTCAGGGATTGGATCTTGCCAAATTAATTCTTCAGAAGGTACATCATTCCCTAAATAACGGGCTTTTGGTCCCATATCTCTGTGCGTCAGTTTGTACCAAGCTCTTGCAAATGCATCTGCAAATTCTTCAGGATTTTCGTAAAATCTTCTTGAAATTTTTTCATAAATCGGATCAAATCTTAATGACAAATCCGTTGTCAACATGGTCGGTCTGTGCTTTTTAGTAGAATCAAAGGCGTCAGGAATAATTTCTTGTCCATTTTTAGCCACCCATTGATGAGCTCCGGCAGGACTTTTCGTTAATTCCCATTCGTTTTCAAATAAATTTTTAAAGAAATAATTACTCCATTCTGTTGGAGTTTCTGTCCAGGTAACTTCCAAACCACTAGAAATTGCATCAGCTCCTTTTCCTGATTTGTAAGTACTGTTCCATCCAAAACCTTGCGCTTCAATTCCTGCTGCTTCAGGCTCTTTTCCTACATGATCTGCAGGTCCTGCACCGTGAGTTTTACCGAAAGTATGACCTCCCGCGATCAAAGCAACGGTTTCTTCATCATTCATAGCCATTCTTCCGAACGTGTCACGAATATCTTTTGCTGCTGCAATCGGGTCGGGATTTCCGTCCGGTCCTTCAGGGTTTACGTAAATTAATCCCATCTGTACCGCGGCCAAAGGTTTTTCCAAATTTCTTGAGTGGATGTCTCCATCCGCATCATCATCTGTAGGAAGTACACCTCTGTTTTCAACAACCCCCTCCGAACCGTGGGCGTAACGAAGATCTCCACCTAACCATGTTTTTTCCGTTCCCCAATACACATCCTGATCCGGTTCCCAAACATCTTCTCTTCCTCCTGCAAATCCAAAAGTTTTGAAACCCATTGATTCTAAGGCGATATTTCCAGTCAAAATCAATAAATCTGCCCAAGAAATCTTCTTTCCATATTTTTGTTTGATTGGCCACAGCAATCTTCTTGCTTTATCCAAACTTACGTTATCCGGCCAACTGTTTAATGGTGCAAAACGCTGTTGTCCCGCTCCTGCTCCTCCTCTACCATCACCTACACGATACGTTCCTGCGCTGTGCCAAGCCATACGAATAAACAACGGACCATAATGTCCAAAATCAGCAGGCCACCAATCCTGAGAATCCGTCATCAATGCATGAAGATCTTGTTTTACCGCTTCAATATCGAGACTTTTGAAAGCTTCTGCGTAATCGAAATCCTGATCCATCGGATTTGAAAGGTTTGAGTGCTGACGAAGAATATCTACCCTGAGCTGATCCGGCCACCAATCTAGATTTTTAGTTCCGCCACCTGCAACATTTTCTTTTTTCAATGTTCCGTTGTGGAACGGGCATTTACTGATGTCTCCTGAATTATTTTCCATATCGTTTAAATTTTTTATGTTCGTTTTTTAAAAGTCAAAAATTCCATCTGTTCATGGACAAGGCAAACTTACAACAGTTATAAAATAAATACAATCTATCAAAATTATTTTTACAATAGCTAAAAACAATAACACATCTTAAATCGTTGATTTACTGACAGCATATGGTTAAAAAACACAATAATGCAATTAAGTTAGTAAAATTTTACATTTATTTAAATGAAAATCAAACTGCAACAAACATATTTAGAATAATTCAACACAGTGTTAAGATTTTCATAAATTTTAAAGTTTTTAATTATCAAAAATTTAATTAACTTTATCTATTCAGAAAACATCAAATTTAAAATATGAAAAAAATCTTAGTAGTACTTCTCGTTGCCTTTATTATACTTCAGTTCTTTCCTATTGATAAAACCAACCCCGCGCCGACTCCCGGAATGGATTTTCTGAAAATAAAAAATGTAAAACCTGAAGTTGCCCAATTAATCAATACTTCCTGCTATGATTGCCATTCCAACGAAACAAAATATCCTTGGTATTCTAATTTTGCTCCGGCATCGTGGTTTCTAAAAAATCATATTAATGAAGGAAGAAAGCATTTAAATTTCTCTACATTTGCAACATATCTACCGAAACAACAGGTTCATAAACTTGACGAATGTGCTGAAATGCTAGAAAAAAAAGAAATGCCTTTGGAATCTTATTTTGTAGGACATCAGGATGCAAAACTGACGGAAGAGCAAAGAAAAATTTTAATCGATTATTTCAAAAAAGAGAAAGAAGAAACGGAACGAAAAATGGTATTTTAAAGCAAAAAAATCATGCAGGAGAATTGGCAGGAAAAACATATTGTATTCTTTGACGGAGATTGTGGGGTCTGCAATTTCTGGGTGCAATGGATTTTGGAAAGAGACAAAAAAGATCAGTTTATGTTTGCTTCTCTTCAATCAGATTTCGGACAAAAATTTTTATCCGAAAGAGGTTTGGAAACGAATGTTTTTAACACAATGTATCTTTGGAAACCGCATCAATATTATTTGATAAAATCTCAGGCAGTTCTTAAAATTGCAAATATTTTAGGCGGAATTTATAAAGTGGGAAGTCTGTTTGGCAAACTGATGTTTCCTGCGGTAAGTAATAAAGTGTATGATTTGATTTCCAGAAACAGAATGAAACTGGCGAATCAAAAGTGTTATTTGCCAACACCTCATCAAAGAAAGAAATTTATTGAGGTTTAATTTTTTTCACGAATAACTAAATGAAAATAGTCAACGTTTGTGATTCAGAACGGAACAAAGTGGAGTGAACAATCTACTTTTAATTTTGCCTTAAATAAATTCTCCTTCGTCTAAATGACATATTATAAAAATAAAAAGACTGCTTCAATTAAGAAACAGTCTTTTTATTTTCGCTGATCAAGCTGATTGCGCTGATATTTTTAAATATGTTTAATTTATTGATTCAAAGACCAAACAGAATAAGAATTCGGAGCGCATTGGATTTTCACCCATTTATCTCCCTGAGTTGTCGGATACCAACTTGAGCTTCCTGTAAAATCTTTAATCTGCTGATTTGCCCAATTCGTCTGAATCCATCTTTCCTGCCAACTTGAAGAATTATTGATATAAACCACCAACCCTGGATTTCCGTTGTAGCCGTTTCTTCTCGCGATATATTCATCATTATCAGTGTACAAAATCGAAGTTGTGCCGGTTGCTTTATTGTTGTGAATCCAAATCAAATTGTTTAGTCTTTCTTTGTTCAGCCATTCTTCGTAATCTCTGTAAAAAATTGTCGGATAACCTTCATGCGTTAAAATATAAGCGTATGCCAACATTTTATTATAAATGATGTCGGTGTCATGATTGGCTACAAAAGTTACGGCTTTGTAAGGATTTCTTTTCCACATCATGTCGTCATTTAGTGCATTTAAATTTCCATTATCAAATGCTTCATCCATTTTATAATACGCTGCAAAATCGAATACGGAACTGTTTGCATTATTTGCCCACCATTCTAAGGTATTGACATTAGAATCCCACAATTCGCCAACAGAAAATCCGCCAACATTGGCATTCCACGTATTTACAACCCACGGTCCAAAACCTTTTACATAATCGAACCTCCAACCATCAAATTTCATGACGTTTTTATAATATTTTGCGACAGAATCATCTCTTCCCCAAAGCCAGTCCTGAACGTAGGGATTCGCATGACATAGATCCGGAAAACCTCCAAAGGCACCTTCATCATTGTTCCCGTAAGCATTTTTGTAAAAATCATTATAGTTTCTCGGAAATTTTCCAGAAGCAACCCCCGAGAAATTCGTCCAGGTATTGGTTCCCGTGTAAGGATTTGCCTCCGATTGACCACCACTGTTGTGATTGATAACAATATCGGCGTAAACCTGCATATTTTCGGTATGAGCCTTTGTAATTAATGCTTCTAATTCTGCTCTTGAGCCAAAACGTGTTTCAACACTTCCATTTTGATTAAAATTTCCAAAATCATAATAATCCGTTGGGTCATATCCCATTGAATAGGCTCCGTTCTGAGCTTTTGAAGCCGGAGGTAACCAAATTGCGCCGATCCCCGCGTTTGACCAGTCGGTAACTTTTCCTTTTACCGTATTCCACCAATTTCCTCCGTCAGGAACATCCCAGTAGAATCCTTGCATTAAAACGCTTCCTCCAGGTCCGGCAACAAATTTAGAATTAATATTCGAAGACGTTCCTGTGCTGAAAGGTCGGCCGTCGTGGTTGGTAACATTCACTATTTTGTTATGAATCTCTAGCTGTTTTGATGTTTCCGTCATCATCTCATCATTGTTCTGACAGGAATTAATTACCCCTAAAGCCAATAGAGAAAGTAAGAAGTGTGTTTTTTTCATATCGAAAGTTTTAATTATTAAACTATTAACTAAATTACACTTTTATTGAAATAAATTCTAATCGAGGTGAAATAATTTTCACTTTTAACAATAATCATTCAAAATTCATCATTAAATTTTCTATTAAAAATTTATAAACTTTTAAGATTTTCGGTACAATTTTTCCATTATTGCATATATTTGCAGACTATGGAATACAATACCCAAAAAACTCAGCTTCATTTGCCGGAATATGGCAGAATAATACAACAGTTGGTTGAACGTTGCAAAGAGCTTTCTACAAAAGAAGAAAGAAACGAAATGGCAATGGCAATCATTGATTTTATGGGTCAAAGAAACCCACAACTACGCGACGAAGAAAATTATAAACATAAACTTTGGGATCATCTATATATTTTAGCCAATCATGAATTGGATGTAGACTCTCCCTACCCTTTCCCTACAAAAGAAGAACTTGAAGAAAAACCAAAAAGGATGGAATATCCTAAACTTCAAGGTGATTTTAAATTTTACGGAAAAAGTATTCTTCAGCTTATTGAAAAAGCAATTGAATTGGAACAAGGCGACGAAAAAGAAGCTTTGATCGAAGTGATTGCCAACAATATGAAGAAATCCTACAATGTATATAATAAGGAACACGTAACGGATGATGTAATTTTCCGTCACCTGAAAGAACTTTCGGAAAACAGATTGGATCTTACCGGAATAGATTCTCTTGAGAAAAGCAAGATCTATTACAACACCAATAATAACAACCGAAATAATAACAATAACAACAGGAACAACAACCGAAACAACCAAAATAACAAAAGACGACACAACAATAATAACAACAACAATCATAATAATAAAAGAAAGTAGACATGAGTGGAACATTTCAAATAAGAGGAGGAAAAAGACTGCAAGGTGAAATCACTCCACAAGGAGCAAAAAATGAAGCTCTACAAATTCTTTGTGCCGTTTTGTTAACTGATGAGGAAATTAGAATTAAAAATATTCCTGATATCCACGACGTTAATCGATTAATTGAAATACTTGGAGACTTCGGTGTAAAAGTAACCAAGAACGGACATGGAGATTATACTTTCAAAGCAGACAAGGTAAATTTTGATTACATAAAATCTAACGAGTTTAAAAAAGACGGAGCAAAACTAAGAGGCTCTATCATGTTGATGGGACCCATGTTGGCAAGATACGGTGAAGCATACATGCCAACTCCGGGAGGTGACAAAATCGGAAGAAGAAGATTAGACACTCACTTTCAGGGGCTTGTAGAATTGGGTGCAGAATTTCATTATGATGAGGAAGAATTCTTCTATTCTTTAAAAGCCAAAGAGCTTAACGGTAAATTTATTTTACTTGAAGAAGCTTCTGTAACCGGAACAGCAAACATCGTAATGGCTGCAGCTTTAGCAAAAGGAAAAACAAGAATTTACAACGCAGCTTGTGAACCATATCTTCAACAACTTTGTAAGATGTTGAACAGAATGGGAGCCAATATTTCAGGGATCGGTTCAAATTTATTGACGATTGAAGGTGTTTCTCATCTTCACGGAACTGAGCACACAATGCTTCCGGACATGGTAGAAATCGGATCTTGGATTGGTCTTGCTGCCATGACAAAATCTGAAATTACGATTAAAAATGTAAACTGGAATCAATTAGGAGTTATTCCAAATACATTCAGAAAATTAGGTATTGAACTTGAGCAGAGTAATGATGATATTTTCATCCCGGCTCAGGAAAATTATAAAATTCAGAAGTTTATTGATGGTTCGATCCTGACAATTTCTGATGCACCTTGGCCAGGATTTACACCGGATTTATTATCTATTATTTTAGTAGTGGCAACTCAGGCGAAAGGAAGTTTATTAGTTCACCAAAAAATGTTTGAATCACGATTATTCTTCGTAGATAAATTGATCGACATGGGGGCTCAAATTATCCTTTGTGATCCGCATAGAGCAACAGTTATCGGATTGAATCAGGAAGCACCGTTGAGAGGAACAACAATGGTTTCCCCAGATATCAGAGCCGGAAATGCACTTTTGATTGCAGCACTTTCTGCAGAAGGAAAATCGATTATCCACAATATCGAACAAATCGACAGAGGATATGAAAATATCGATGGAAGATTGAAGGCAATCGGAGCGGATATTGAAAGAATTTAATTCTTATTTTAAAATATTGAAACCACCTTTTGGGTGGTTTTTTATGATGTAAAATCATTTATTACATTTAGACAGAATTATATCCTGCCCTTTTTTAAGTCATCTCTTCAGGACTTCTAATTTTAATTTTAAACGAAAAATAAATAAAAACGACCGTCACAAAAATGTAACGGTCGTTTGTTGTAATTAAAACTATATGAATCTCGCCTAAGAGTATTTTCTGCAGGTATATTCCACAGTGGTACTCAAAAGTTTATTTTTATTCAGATAAAATTCCAGTTGTTCGAAATCCTCTGAATTTACATTTATATATAGCTGAACGGGGCCAAAACTTCTTCCGTCCACGTATTCAACGTTTGCCGACAACACCTTATGACATATTCCAAACTGATTGTAAATGGCATTCATCAAATGCTCGAATTTCATTTTCCCATTCAATTCTATTTCCAATATCAATTCTTTTTTTGGCAGGTTTATTTTGCTTTGTAAAACCTGCAGGTTTGGATTTGGTGTAATCATAACAAAACTTTTTTTGGTTAAATACTAATATTCATTGCTCTTTGCGTTAAATCTTTGACAAAAATATAAAAAAATATTAGTCTACCAAATTAGTAGGGTAATAATTTTTAATTTTAACTAAATATTTTCTTTGAAGTTTAAATTTTGGTTAAAACCATTTGATTATTACATAAAAAAGCGGACTAAAGCCCGCTTCTATTGATGTGAATATTTTCGTTAAATTATTTCAGCTCCTTTATTCTTTCTAATTTGTCAGAAGCCGCCAACCCATTTGGATTACAACCTAACTCACCTTCCGGAACTTTTAAATTTTTCTTTTGATAAAATTCTTCCCAAAAAGTATTTGTCTTTCCCGTTTTCGGATCGATGAAAGTCATGGGTTCTAGTTTGAAAATATGGTCACTTCTGAAAGCTCTCTCTATAAAATCTGAACAATAATATGAGTTTTCATCCAAAATATAATTAAAATTGTAAGGTTTTCCTAACATAGAATTTGCATTTTCAATTGCGCCTTGAATGGTGTTTTGATATTGTGGTTTCAAGCGATAAACGATTACTCTTTGTCCATCATTTGCCTGATCTTTCAAAAAATCTTTTAAACCTTGCTTTTGGGAACCTCCTTTTGGTGCAGCATGAAGCACAAAAAGACCATTCTTATCTTTTTCTAAAATCCCGATATGATCGAAAGAGGCATTTTTCTGTTTCTGGGTAACATTATTGATAGCTCCCGAAAGTCCGGTTTCTTTTGCCGTTACGAAAAGCAGATCTCCATTCTCTAATCCTGAAAAATGTGAATTTTTACAACTTAAAATCAGATTCAAGAGAAAAATGATCGCAAAAGATTTCAATAAAAAATTATTTCTTTTTAAAATTGGTTTCATAAATATCAATCCATTCTTCAACGTTCATTTTTTTACTCAATTCAGCCAATAATTCAAACGGAATATCATCCACTTTTTTGAATCGAACGCAAGATTTTCCCATATCCAGCTTTCGTTTGGAATATTTTGGAAACTCTTCCACAAACCAGTTCAGCAATTCCGGTTTTGCATACATTCCCATGTGATACAGCGCAATAAAATTTTTCTGTGAAGCAATGCTAATAAAGGGTAGCGGAGAGCCAGGTGTGCAGTGATATCCTGCAGGGTAAGTCTCCAGAGGAACCGCCCAACCGATCATTCCGTAGCTTGTGCCCTGTGAAAAGCCTGTGGGTAAGTTGTCATTAATCGTATCAAACATTTTTTTGAAAATCTCCTGTCTTTCTTCAGGAATTTTGGAGATATAATCTACTACGGAAGTTGATGGAATTTGCATTTTAGTCAGCTTTAATAATTATTCAAATTAACAAAAATTGATTGAAATATTCAATTTAAACCTGTCACATAAAAAAATCAGCCTTACAAGTTGCAAAGCTGATTTTAGTTATTATGCAATGAAAATTATTTTACAAAATTGTACACATTGAACATTTGTAAGTCTTTTCCATTCTTTTGAAGGAATAAAATTTTGTTGGTTGCAGGAACAAACTGAATTAAATTCCCGTCTGTAAATCCATAATTCTGAAAGAAATTTCTTCCTTTATAATCCATTGTCAATTCTCTTCCAGCCAATCCGCTGAAATCGAATGCTTTCATCGAAAAACCTGTATTTCCGAACGCTCCTTTCGGATAGAACGACGAAACATACAAATTATCTCCCGACTCGATCACTTGGATTCTTCTTCCCATCGGATTGCTTCCAAGCGGAACGAATTGCTTCACCTCACCTTCTTTATTGAATTTCATTAAAACGCCAACATCCAGTTTGTAAACAGGATCCGGAAAACGGTTCATCGCAGTCGGTAAAGGTCTTGAAACAGTTTCCTGCTGAATTGCCATTAAAACCTCATCGCCTTTCACTATTGTTTTAATCACTTTTACGTCGCTCATATCTTTTGCTCCGGCTAAATTTGTATTGCTGATCACAGCTTTTCCTGTTTTAATATCATAAAACATTACTGTTCCAAAAGTACTTCCGCCCAGAGTAACCGCCTGGTTTTTTCTTCCGAAAGACACTAAATAATCATTATCATTTTTACTGATTGCGTAAAGTTTTTCAGGAATATATTTGTCGTCAAAAGGAAGGTCTTTATCTTCTGTGTTGGAAACCATTTCCAATTTGTAAGATTCTTTCCAACCTGCTGCTTTACGAAGTAAAATAATCTTTCCAGAATTTGTTAATGTTAAAGATTTTTCAACATAATCGCTGCTCAATGAAATTTCTTTATTCCAAACCGGAGTAAGAGTTCTAAGATCTAAAACCAATACATCATTGATATTGTCTGTCTTTTTACTCGCATATCTGTCATTGAAAACTGCTGCATATTTCCCATTTTCAGAGAAAAGAACGTAGGTTGTTCCAGATTTGTTGGTAGATTCTATTGTATATTTTGCAATACTTTTCTTTTCAAAAGCTCCAGTTTTTTTGCTGAAAACATGTTGAAAAACTTCTTTTCTGTTTTCTTTTCCGAAGTATTCTTCCGTAAAAGCGACTAATTTATCATCATCTATTTGCTGAGACCCCAGATAATTATGTAGAACACCATTCGTTTTATTCGCATAATCCTGAACATACGTATCGAGAAGACTTCCATTCTGATCGAGCTTTCTCATCAATAATTTCTTGTGAGGAAAAACATTTCTCATCAATCCATCGATGTTGATTGCGCTAAACATATAAGAATTGTAATCGTCTGCTAAAACCAGTTTTTCATCAGTTTCAAGATTATCATCGATCGTAAATTTTGTTCCTTCAACAACTTTTGTCTGCGCAAAAGCACAAACCGAAGCCGTAATGAGTACCGAAGTAATAATTTGTTTAATCATATTTTCTTAGTTATTATAAATTTTTTCTTCTAGTTTTTTTAATTCCAAATTGGCATCGTAAGATAATTTAATATCTACCAGATGCTCTTGTAATTCATTTAAATATTTTTCTGCTTCAGAATAATTTCCCAGTGCAATATTTAATCTTATTAAATTGAAATAAAGATATTCTCCGATTTTTTGGTTGTAAAGAGCTTTTTTGTCGTTGTAATTTATCTTCGTTAAAGCATTTTTCCAAATATCAACTCCTTTCTGCATATTTTCCATCGCTACTTTATTAGGAGCGTAATCGGATTTTGCCTGAAGTTTCTTTAGATTGGTTGTAACGTAGATGTACGCTTTTTCTAAATCATCGTAATCTCCTTTATTTTTTACAGTTTCTAATGCAACCGTAGAATTTATTGTACGATAACCGAAGTTATCATTAATAATATTTCTTGTACGATCCATTGTTCTTTGTAAATACAATTTTTCCTGGAAACTTAGGTTAATTTCATTCGTTGGAACACTCGCAACTTCAGAAAAGTCTGAAAAATAAGTTTTATCCAACTTTACAATCCCATTTTGTTTTCCAATAATTCTTACAGGCTGATTGGCAAATGTTTTCCCCTGATTGTCCTGAAAATTGGTTCTTTCCATTTCAACGACAAGATCAAGATAATTTCCACCTTTCGAAAAACCGGCAACATCCATTTGTGAAGCAAGGATTTTGTTATCTACGATTAAAGCGTCTCTTAAATCCGGTTGTCTGTAAATCGGCATTGGAGGAATATTCAAAACAGGTCTTGAAGGCAGCCTTAAAACAGGAGCTCCATTGGTTGCTGCAATTTTTTCCACTGCGGATAACTTACTGTATTCTGCAGATTCCAGTTTATATTTTTCCTGAAGCTTTTTTACTTCTGCTTCGTAATCTTTTAATCTTTCCTGATGTTCGATTTTTGCAGTTTCAACATTAGTCTGATAATTATCAACCTGTCTTTGATAATCTTCTTTTGATTGTTTCAAAACATCATCTTTTGTAATGTTGTAAGGAGAATTTACAACCAAAGTATAGTTTCTGTTCGGAATATCCGTCGCAAAAACCGGTTCTTTTAATAATTGAAAACTGATTGTTTCTTTATCAATTCGTTGAGCAAAAGAAAATTGAGAACAAAATATAGAAATAGTAAAAAGTAGAGTTATTTTTTTCATTGGCTATTAATTTTGAGCAAAAGTATGATATTTTATTAATATTTTCTTTTTTTAATTGAAAGCCTAAGTACCACACTATTAATTTTTAAACAAAAAAGACAGCCACACATTGTATAGCTGTCTTTGGAAATTATAAATCTAAAAATTATTTACTTTTTAATTGCCTTCATTGTTGATCTTGAACCATCTTTGAAGATAATTGTTACTAAATACATTCCGGAATTCAGTTCAGATAAATTCAATTCTTTACCAGGATTTTCAATAGTTTTCACTACTCTTCCAGAAATATCATTTACTACAACTGATTTTACTTTTTCAACATCAGAAATATTCAATACATCTCTGAATGGATTCGGATAGATCTTAATAGCATTTTTAGTTGCTGAAACTTCGTTTGCCGCCAAGATTGTTGGGTTTTGTTTAATTTCTACATTATCTAATAATAAATCGTCGTAGAAATAACCATTCCCATTTACATTTTTATCAACTGTAAATCTCACCTGAATGGTTGCCCCTACATAAGAAGCCGCCAAAGGAACACCTACTGTTCTCCACTGATTCAAGTTTGAAGTATCCGACCATACATTTACCCAACCGGAACCGTCATTTACTTCTACTGTAAGTTTATTGTTATCGTACGTAGTAGGACTTACTGTTGTTGAAGTTGATGTAGAATGATTTTTATACCAATCGAATGAAATATAAGGCGCTGTTAATCCTGCTAAATTTACATATGGAGTAACCAACTGTACTGTATTTGCTCCTGCTCCACTGTAAGGAGAACTTGCATCTACCCAAGCATAACTTCCTGCAGGTCTTCCGTTATTTGCCAGGTTTGCACCATAATCTGCATTTCCTGCGAATTTCCACAGAAGGTTTGCATTTGTAGTAGTCGCTGTAGGATTTACATTTGTCCAACAGTTAGGTGCTGTTCCATTATCAAATGTCTGAGCAAAAGGAGCCGCTAAAGTAGCACAAGCTGTTGTGAACGTTACAGATCCCCACCAAGAACTCTTATCAGAACTGCTACATGCAGATCTTATCCACATATAATAAGTAGTTGCCGGAGCAAGTCCAGTTACTGTAGTTGATGTAGAAGTGCTTGTTCCTGAAGCTGCAGTTGCTGCTGTAGGAGCTGTATTGGTTGTTGAATAATAATATTCGTATCCATTTCCGGGTGTGGAAGATGGAGCAGTCCAGGAAATATCCACAGAATTTGCCAATACATTTGATGACGTTAATGCAGATGGTGCAAAACAAGTTGGTTTTGGCTCCCAATACACATCATCATAGTAGTAAGATTTTGCATCCGCTGTATTTCTGATAGCCAATCTTGCATTCGCAGGAACAGAAGATGGAACGATAACAGAATATTCGTTACCCGCCGTTGCATACACTGTATTTGCAATACTTAATGCTTGTAACGGAACAAAAGTTGAGCTGTTTGCAGCATCTGTTACATATCCTACATTTAAAGTTCCTGTTGCAGAGCTTACTCTTGCTTTAAATCTCAACCAATGCGTTCCAGCATTAATATTACTGAATTGCGGAAGAACAACCGTGGTAGGATTTTGTGTAGTTGAACTATATTGATAAATATGTTTTGTTCCTGAAGCCACAGGTGTAGCTGTAGAAATTGTCTGAGAACCGTTTGTATCGATAATTCTTGCCCAGCAATCCGGAACAATGCTTCCTGATGCATAAGATTCGAAATCTTCAAACATCGTGGTCATAGGTCCACACAAAGTTTTAAATGTTCCTGAGAATGACCAAGCACTCTGGCTTGTTGCCGTACTACAATGAGATCTTACCCAATAATAATAGGTCGTATTTGAATTTAAACCCGGAATCGTTGTAGAAGTTGCCGCAAGTCCCGTAATATTCGGAGTAGATCCACTCGTAGGAGCTGTGTTTGTAGTGCTATAGTAGATATCATAGCTTGAAGGCGAAGTTCCCGCCGCCGCCGTCCATGAAACTGCTGCTGAATTTGCAGTAAGCGTTCCAACCGCGTTCAATACAGGAGGTGCACAATCTGAATACACATCTGCAGACATGGCGAAGATATTGCTGTAACCTTGTGCTGTAGAAGTTTTTGTAATAGTTACACTCTGAATTGGCTTAGTTTGATTTGCAGGATCAATCGTCAGCAAAGTTTGATAAAGCCTAGGATTTGTTCCACTTCCGGATTCTAAAGTATCATTCGTTCTGTTGATTCTTCCGAATCCCTGGATTGCAAAACCTGTTGCATTATACCAATCTGCAATAGTTACTCCGGTAAAAGTCTGAGAAGTATTATCCGTAAAATTCACAACCACAGAAACCGTTGAAGCCCCACTTCCACTTGTAGCAAGCATATACAATTTAAAAGCAGGAGTAGGCGTTGCAAACACCAGCGTTCCTGTATCATTTTGGCTAGCCAGCTTTAGGGAGTTGTTGGAGTTATAATTCGCCAGCTTATACGTAAGTCCAGGCGTAGAAGTTACTACACTATTCACAGTTCCATCAATAGGTAAACCGTATGTAAGTGCCGTACTTGAAGAGTTTAGCTGAAAATCCCTTGATACGAAAGCGAAAGATACTCCGTCAACATCAGAACTGGTTGTAATCGCTGAAGAACCAACACCATTAGCAACTACGTCTGCTGTAAAACCCGATGAAATTGGAATTGGTTGGTAGTTTTGCGCCATCATTGTAGATGCACAAAATAGAGCTGCAACATTGCAAGCTCCAAAAAGTAGTTTTAAATTCATATTTACTAGTTATTGTCGCTGTAAATTTATAAAAAAAACAATATAAAAAACATTTTAATAAAATTATTTCAAAATATTTTTAAAATTTATAAAAATATTTACATTTATTCACATTAAAATGAAATAAATAATTAAAGCTATAATTAATTTAAAACTACAAAATCAATAACATATAAAAAATATTATTACGAATTATCAAATCCTATTAAAAAACCGTTCTATACAACCTTTATTTTAATATTGAGAAATTAAATCTTATTTTTGTGCTACAAATTTTTGATACAATGCCGAATATTTCAAACAGAGCACAACACATGCCGCCATCGCCGGTAAGAAAACTAGTTCCTTTTGCCCTTAAAGCAAAACAAAAAGGTACAAAAGTATATCACCTAAATATCGGGCAACCGGATATTGAAACTCCGGAAACGGCTCTTAATGCTTTAAAAAATATTGATTTAAAAGTATTGGAATATGCTCTTTCTGAAGGCAATATCGAATACAGAAAAGCACTTACAGAATATTATCATTCTTTAGATTTTACAGATCTTACGCCTGATAACTTTATTGTAACAAACGGAGGATCTGAAGCTCTAAATTTTGCCATCTCAACTTTATGCGATGATGGCGATGAAGTAATTATTCCTGAACCATATTATGCAAACTACAACGGATTTACAAGCACTTTCAATGTAAATGTTGTTGCCGTTCCATCGACGATTGATACTGGTTTTGCCCTTCCTCCAATCGAAGAATTTGAGAAAAAAATTACAGAAAAAACCAGAGCAATTGTTATTTGCAACCCTGGAAATCCAACTGGTTACCTTTACACTCGTGAAGAACTTCAACAACTTGCAGAAATTGCATTAAAACATGATATCGTTGTTATTTCAGACGAAGTTTACAGAGAATATGTTTACGATGGAAAGCAACAAGTTTCAATGCTTGCTTTTCCTGAATTGGCAGAAAACTGCATCATCATTGATTCAGAATCAAAACGTTACTCAATGTGTGGGGTAAGAATCGGTTGTATGATTACCCGTTCTAAAAAAATCCACGATGCAGCTATGCTTTTTGCACAGGCAAGATTGAGCCCTGTTTTGTTGGGACAAATCGCTGCAACGGCTGCTCATCAAAACGACGGAGCTTACATAAGAGCGGTAAGAGAAGAATATACACACAGAAGAAATGTTTTGGTTGATGCTTTAAATGCAATTCCGGGTGTTATCTGCCCGAAGCCAAAAGGAGCTTTCTACTGTGTTGCGGAACTTCCTGTTGACGATACAGAAAAATTCGCACAATGGTTGCTTGAAAGCTATACCAACAATAATGAAACCATTATGGTTGCGCCAGCGGGAGGTTTCTACAGCAATCCTGAACTGGGTAAAAAACAAGTAAGAATCGCTTACGTTTTAAAAGAAGAGGATTTAAAAAGAAGTGCCGTAATTTTGAAAGATGCACTTGAAAAATATAAATTAGAATTCAATCTTTAATTTAAATTAAAAACAGACATGTCAGCAATAAAATATTTTAGTTTGAAAATTTTCTCTCTATCCGTTTTATTGCTGATATTTTTTTCCTGTGACAGCAAAAAACCCGAAAATATTTCTTCAAATCCAAATGACATTATTTCTATAAGTTATTCTGATATTGGTGGAGAACTCGGAAACTATAAAATTGTAAAAGTCACAAAAGATTCTATTCATCTTGAAATGGGAGCTACCAATAATAAAGCTCACAAAGAATGGAAATCGGCAATCCAACCTCAAGTCTGGAAAAAATTGACATCAACAATCGATGTAAAAACTTTAGATAAAATTAAAAGTTCGCCCAGCAAACAATCTGTAGATGGTTTCGACGAAACCTTCCAGATCAGAACTCAGAAAAAGTACCACGCTTATGTAAATTCATACGTTGATACCGTTTATTATAAGCAACTCCAAAAATTAAAAGATCAAATTCAAGCCATTCTTCCAACAGAATACAATTAAACCAATGCACGAAAATTTTTCATTAAAACCATATAATACATTTGGTGTAGAAGCAAAAGCAAAATATTTTGCTGAAATAAATTCTATTGAAGAATTAAAAAAAGCTTTAAACTTTTCAACCGATCACAATCTCCCACTTCTTTTTTTGGGAGGCGGAAGCAATATTTTATTGACAAAAGATTTCGATGGGTTGGCTGTTAAATTAAATCTAAAAGGAATTCATGAAGATCTTATTAGCGAAAATCATGTTTTAGTTACTGCAAAAGCGGGAGAAAACTGGCATGAATTTGTACAATTTTGCTTAGATAAAAATTACGGTGGATTGGAAAATCTATCATTAATTCCTGGAAATGTGGGAACTTCACCAATGCAAAATATTGGAGCTTACGGCACAGAGATCAAAGACATTTTTGTGAATTGCACCGTTCTGAATCTGGAAAATCTTCAATTGGAAACTTTCGATCTGGAACAATGTAAATTTGGTTACAGAGATTCTGTTTTTAAACAAGAAGGAAAAGGAAAATATGTAATTCTAGAAGTCATTTTTAAATTAACAAGACAAAATCACCACATCAAAACAGAATATGGCGCGATAAAATCTGAATTGGAAAATTTAGGCATTGAAAACCCGACTATTCAGGATGTTTCAAAAGCCGTAATCAATATTAGACAAAGCAAACTACCCGATCCAAAGCAGATTGGAAATGCAGGAAGTTTCTTTAAAAACCCAACAATCCTTTTAACTCAATTTGAAGAATTACAACAAAAATTTGAAAATATTCAGGGTTACCCAAACGGAGATTTTGTAAAAGTTCCCGCTGGTTGGCTGATCGAACAATGTGGCTGGAAAGGAAAACAAATTGGAGATGTCGCTTCCCATAAATTACAGTCTTTGGTTATTATAAATGCAACCGGAGAAGCTACAGGAAAGGAAATTTTTGATTTTTCGACGGAGATTATTAATTCCGTAAAAGAAAAATTCGGGATTGAATTGGAGAGAGAAGTGAATATTATTTAAAATTTTAATAAATTTAGGTACTTTAACCTAACCTTGTCAAAGTTTTGAACTTTGACAAGGTTCATAATATAAAGCAACACAAACATGAAAATCGCAATTCTCGGAGCCGGAAATATGGGTTTATCTTTTTCAAAATCATTTTTAAAATATGATCTGATAAAACCGGAAAATTTACATTTAATTACAAGAAACGAATCCAAATTCTCCAAAATTTCAGAAGAATTTCCAAAGTCGAAAATCTCAACTTTTGATGATGTAAAACAATTGGAGGCAGATTTAATTATCATCGCCGTAAAACCACAGGATTTCCAACACGTTGCGGAAAATTTCAAATTTCAATTACAGGAAAATCAAATGGTTCTATCCATCATGGCGGGAATTAAAATCGAGAAAATTCAAAAATTATTAAATCATCCTTGGGTTGTAAGAGCTATGCCAAATTCTCCTACTCTTCTCGGAATGGGAATCACAGGATATACTTCTGCAGCTGGAATTTCTTTCAGTCAGCTAATTAATATTGAAAGATTATTAAACTCCACCGGAAGATCGGTTTATTTGGAAAATGAAGAGTTGTTGGATGGCGTAACAGCACTTTCCGGAAGCGGACCAGCCTATTTTTATTACATCGTAGACGCGATGATAAAAGCCGGAGTGGAAATGGGAATTGATGAAAACTTATCTAAACTTTTCGTTCAGCAAACGATGTTGGGAGCTTATCATTTGATTAATAATTCTGATAAAAGCTTAGAAGAATTAATTAAAGACGTTGCCTCAAAAGGCGGAACAACAGAAGCCGCTTTGAAAACTTTTAACGAAAATAATTTTAAAGATATTTTAAAAGACGGAATTCTGAATGCAGAGAAACGTGCAAAGGAATTAAACGGGTAAAATTATATTAGATGCATCGACAAGCTCAGCATCTCTCATTAAAACATTAGTCCTAAACCCAATTTACCAGCTGCTTCTCTGCAAATTTCCTAAGCAAAAACCCAAGAAACACTCCCAAAGTATTCATCAAAATATCATCCAACTCAAAAATTCCCATTCTTGTAAAATATTGTAGTGCTTCAACGATCGTAATTGTAGAAACAAAGGCAAAAAGTAAGGTTTTAAGATCATTAAATTTAGGAAAAATCCAACCCAGAAAACCGAATGGAATGAACATCACCACATTTCCTACAACAATTACTATGATATCCCGCATCGAAACGGCTCCTTTGATAAAATTAATCGTAGAAATAATGGGCTCAATCGTCAGTAAATTATCATCATACTGAATTCTGCCCATCCCAAAGAACATGAGATACAGCAAAAATAAAGTATAGGGAACGATAATAATTTTATAAAATTTCTTTAACATCAATTGCAAATTTATTCATTTCAAAAACATTAAATTTGTGTGTTAAATAAATTTAATGAAATACGTTTTACTTACGCTCATTTCAGCGATGCTATTGTCCATTTCGTGGCCAACTTACGGGGTTCCGTTTTTTATATTTTTTGCGCTAGTTCCACTTTTGATGATGGAGCATGGTGTTTCGAAATTTTCAAATTATAAAAGAAAAAGCTGGGTGGTTTTCGGACTTTCCTACTTATGTTTTGTCATTTGGAATATCGTAACGACAGGTTGGTTATACGGCGCTAAAAATCCCGACGGAAGCAATTCTGTACTTGCAGTTGCTTTTCCGGTTTTGGTTAATTCTCTTTTATATTCCTTGGTTTTTCAATTTTACCACTGGTACAAAAATGCACAGGGAACGTATTGGGGACTTGGATTTTTCATTGCAATCTGGATGAGTTTTGAGAAATTTCATTTGAATTGGGAATTCACATGGCCGTGGCTGAATCTTGGAAACGCTTTTTCAGAATATCCGAAACTTATTCAATGGTATGACACACTAGGAGCGACAGGCGGAAGTTTTTGGATTTTAGTAATTAATATCTTGATTTTTTATACCGTAAGAACTTGGGAAGCAGGAAGAAAAAGAAACGATTTGATCAGAAATTCTTCTATTGTAATAGGATTAATTGCGATACCAATGGTTATTTCTTTTGTTAAGTTTAATAATTTTAATGAAAAACCAATCGGACAGGTAAATGTCTTGATGCTTCAACCCGATCTTGATCCTTACGCTGAAAAATATTCACAGGACAGCTTGACGATTGAGAATGATCTTTTAAGTTTAGCAGAAAGAAATTCGAAAGGAAAAATAGATTATTACATTGCTCCTGAAACCGCACTTCCGGGAAGAGGATCTATTTCGGAGAGGGCTTTTGAGAAGAGTTTAATTTTAAACAATCTTAAAGGATTTCTATCTAAACATCCAGGTTCTGTTTTCACAACAGGAATTTCTTCGCATAAATTCTATACAAATAACACAGATTTACCCAAAGAAGCCTATCAGCTAAATCAAGAACTTTGGGTTGAAAATTTCAATTCGGCTGTTCAGGTTATTCCAAATCAGAAAGTGGAAGTTTATCACAAAGGAAAGCTGGTTCCCGGTGTCGAAATTTTCCCTTATATGAGTTATTTAAAGCCTCTTTTAGGAGATGCCATGCTAAATTTGGGAGGAACGGTTGCTTCTTTGGGAACTGATAAAGAAAGAGTTGCTTTTTCGAATCCCTTCAATAAAGGAAAAATTGCTCCAATTATCTGTTATGAAAGTATTTATGGTGAATTTACAGGAGATTATGTGAAAAAAGGAGCGAATTTCCTGGCCATCATGACGAACGATTCCTGGTGGGGGGTAACGGAAGGGCATAAGCAGCTTTTATCGTACGCAAAATTAAGAGCTATTGAAACCAGAAGAGAAATCGCTCGTGCCGCAAATAGTGGAATTTCCGCGCACATTAACGCAAAAGGTGAGATTTTGGAAGATACTTTTTATGGAGATAAAACCACATTATTTGCGAAAGTAAATCTTTACGATCAGCAGACTTTTTATACAAGAGCTGGAGATTTGCTTTCGAGATTTTCGATTTTTGCGTTGGGGTTTTTGTTGTTTTATTTTTTGATCAAAAGAGTTCAAAATAAAATGAAGAAAGAGTAGCATTTAAATTTTTGAGATATCAAGAAGACATAAGATCAAAGCCTAAATAGAATTGTAAATAGATTTCGTTTGTAAAATAAAACTTGCATCAGCAAAACAGCCTACACCTCTTTTCTAGTTTCATTTTCAAACCCTTTATCTAAAAATGAAGATCAATAATTACTAATTTATTTATAAATAATTTTGTAAAAGATTTGCCTATCTAAAAAATTCTTCGTTATTTTGCAACCTCAAATATTATACAAATAAAGAACATCGAGATATGTCAAGAATTTGCCAAATAACAGGAAAGCGTGCAATGGTTGGTAACAACGTTTCTCACGCTAATAACAAAACGAAGCGTCGTTTTGAAATTAACTTATTGGAGAAGAAATTTTACCTTCCAGAGCAAGATAAGCACGTAACACTGAAAGTATCAGCTCATGGATTGAGAGTAATTAACAAGATTGGAATCGAGGAAGCTATTGAAAGAGCTACAAGAAACGGATTGATTAAAAAGAACTAAATCATGGCAAAAAAAGGAAATAGAGTTCAAGTAATCCTTGAATGTACAGAGCACAAAGAAAGCGGTATGCCAGGAATGTCTAGATACATTTCTACTAAAAATAAAAAGAACACTACAGAAAGATTAGAGCTTAAAAAGTATAATCCAGTTCTTAAGAGATCTACCCTTCACAAAGAAATCAAGTAATTTATAAAATATAATTTACCATGGCAAAGAAAGTAGTAGCAACCCTACAAACCGGGTCTAAAAAAATGACCAAAGTTGTGAAAATGGTGAAGTCTTCTAAATCAGGAGCTTACGTTTTCGAAGAAAAAGTAATGAATGCAGACGAAGTAGACGGATTTTTGAAGAAATAATCCCTACTTTATTTACAATATAAAAAAACTACTCAGATTTTGGGTAGTTTTTTTGTTATCTTTGCTTTTAATCTAGCTGGAAGTCAGAAGCTGGATGCTGGAAGTTCATAGCAGACTTAGAAGCTAGGTTTGTAAACTTCACGCCTCCGTCTTACAGCTTCCATCATTTTAAACATTAAAATTCCGTAATTCATAAGATGAGTTGGTTTAAAAATATTTTTAAAAAAGAAGAAAAAGAAACTTTAGATAAAGGATTGGAAAAATCCAGTCAGGGTTTCTTTGAAAAAATGACGAAAGCCGTAGTCGGCAAAAGCAAAGTAGATGATGAAGTTCTGGATGATCTGGAGGAGATTCTTATTGCTTCCGACGTTGGTGCATCCACAACCATTAAAATCATCGAAAAAATTGAAGAGCGTGTAGCAAGAGATAAATTTGTCGGTGTAAATGAATTGGATAAAATTCTTCGTGAAGAAATTTCAAGTCTTTTACTTGAAAATCCTCATGCAGGAACAGGAAATATCGACACTTCTAAAAAACCTTATGTCATCATGGTTGTAGGGGTAAACGGAGTCGGAAAAACCACTACTATCGGAAAATTGGCTCATCAGTTCAAATCTGAAGGTAAGAAAGTTGTTTTGGGTGCTGCAGATACATTTAGAGCCGCTGCTGTTGATCAATTAGTAATTTGGAGTGAAAGAGTCGGAGTTCCGATTGTAAGACAAGATATGGGTTCTGATCCGGCTTCTGTTGCTTTTGATACGGTACAAAGTGCGGTTGCTCAAAATGCAGATGTTGTGATTATCGATACAGCGGGAAGACTTCACAATAAAATTAATTTGATGAATGAGCTTTCGAAAATCAAAAGAGTAATGCAAAAGGTGATTCCTGATGCTCCTCACGAGATTTTGTTGGTTCTTGATGGTTCTACAGGTCAGAATGCTTTCGAACAGGCAAAACAATTTACAGCAGCTACGGAAGTGAACGCTTTGGCTGTAACAAAACTTGACGGAACAGCGAAAGGGGGTGTTGTAATTGGTATTTCCGATCAGTTCCAAATTCCGGTAAAATACATTGGTGTCGGAGAAAAAATGCAGGATCTGCAACTTTTCAATGGTACGGAATTTGTAGATTCGTTCTTCAAGAAAAGATGATTTTAATCATGTTTTCCCTAAATTAGTAAAAACAAACTCATTAAATATTAACAATTTAAAAAATTTGCAAACTATGGGAATTTTAACATGGATTTTATTCGGACTTATTGCCGGAGCAATCGCAAAATTAATTATGCCTGGAACTCAGGGAGGTGGATGGTTGATCACCATTATCCTTGGAATTGTAGGCGCTTTCGTTGGAGGAGCTATCGGAGTTTATATTCTACACTGGGGTGATGTAACTTCTTTCTGGAACCCAAGAAGCTGGATTTTAGCAATCGGAGGAGCACTTATTATCCTCTGGATTTATGGAATGGCTACTAAGAAGAGCAGCTAAAAAATTTAATTTAAATAAAAATAAAACGGCGGATTTGAAATTCAAATCCGCCGTTTCGTTGTACAATATATAATTTAGTTGATTTTTATCTGATATGGCATTTCCATTTTCACTTCAGACTGTAGCTTTCTTTCTTCTACAACCTGCTCAAGGATTTCATAGTTTGCCTTTCCAATTTTATTTTTAATGACTCTCGCAGAGATATCATCTTCATTAAGATCTTGGAAAATCTGCTCAAACGGAGTCATTCTTTTTGGATAAGATGAAACTGAGTAAGATTTTAAACCAGCTTTCTGTGCTGCAAATTTCACTGCATCATTCAAAGTTCCCAAATCATCTACCAAACCGATTTGTTTTGCTCTGGTTCCGCTCCAGACTCTTCCGCCACCAACGTTATCGATCTGGTCAAAAGTCTGTTTTCTGTTTTGAGTCACGAAATGTACGAATCTTTTATAAGTTCCTTCTACACTTCTTGTAATTAAACTTACTCCGTATGGTGTAACGCCATTTAAAGCAGAATAATACTGAGAATTCGCATTCGTAGAAACAATATCTGAACGAACTCCATTTTTATTTGCAATATCCTTATAATAAGGAATCACTCCGAAAACTCCGATCGATCCTGTAAGTGTATTGGGTTCTGAATAAATTTTATCCGCAGCCATCGCAATGTAGTAGCCTCCTGATGCGGCGTAATCTCCGAAGGAAACGATCAATGGTTTTTTCTTTTTTAATTGTTGAAGTTCAAATAAGATCTCATCAGACGCGTTTGCACTTCCTCCTGGAGAATTAATTCTAAAAACAACAGCTTTTACTTTATCATTTTCCTGAAGATCTTTGATATATTTAATATATTTTTCAGAATGAATGTCATTGTATTTATCGCCTCCATTGATAGATCCTGATGCATACAAAACAGCAACTTTATCTCCGGATTTATCATCGTCAGAATAAGAATCGATATATTTTCCTAAAGAAATCTTATTGATTTTTTCGTTTTCTTTTAAACTTAATTTTGTTTTGATTAATTGATCGTATTCAGTTTTCTGAATCAATTTATCTGCTAATTTATATTTTAATCCTAACTCAGGAATCATTCCATATAAACTATCAACAACCGTTCTGAATTGTGCAGTATCCATTTTTCTTGAAACTGCAATTCTACTGGAAGTATTTTTCCAGATGTCATTTAATAATGTGCTTAACTGCTCTTTATTTTCCGGAGAAATATCGTTTCTTAAAAACGGTTCAACCGCAGATTTGAATTTCCCATGACGAATCACCTGAATTCCGATTCCGTATTTATCTGCAAAATCTTTGAAGAAAGCGACTTCCGTTGCTAAACCTTTCAGCTCGATCATTCCCGCCGGATTCAAATAATATTGATCTGCAACTGATCCTAAATAATAAGAAGACTGAGAAACCGTATTTCCATAAGCGTAAACAAATTTTCCACTCTTCTTAAAATCCTGAATCGCATTTCTAAGATCATCGATCTGAGTAATTCCCGCAGATAACTCATCCGCTTCAATGCTTATACCTTTAATATTATCATCTGTTTTAGCTTTATTAATAGCTTCGATTGCATCATAAATTAAAACACTTTTATTTTGGTCATTGATATTAAAGATACTTCCCTGCTCTTCTGTAGGGCTGTCTATTATATTTGTTTTTAAATTAATGGTAAGTATAGAATTCTTTTTTACCACCACAGACTTGTCGCTGCCCATTGCGCTGAACACAAGCATTATGATAAAAAAGAAGAAAAACACGACACATAATAGGACAATAGCCACTATATTTGCCAGTACATTTTTAAAAAAACTTTTCATAAATCAATCATTTTTCCAATATGTCGCAGCATAAGGTAGTTTTGTTACTGGGAAGTAACCTTGGAGATCAAAAAAAAATTTAGAGAACGCTTTAGACAAGTTAAAAGAAGGCAAAATAGAAATATTACAAATAAGTGAATTTTTGACATCTGACCCCGTAGAATTTGCCAGTTCCAATATTTTTTGTAATATTGCAATGATAATATGTACAGATCTTTCACCTATTCAACTGCTTGATTTTGTTAAAAGTATTGAAATAGAAATGGGAAGAATTTGCGATTCTAAGGCTTCTGGAGGCTATTCAGATAGAATAATTGATATAGATATCGTGAAGTATAATGAATTAAAATTTGTCTCAGAAAGATTAGAAATCCCTCACAAAAAACATCTTTTTGAAAGAGAGTTTTCGCAAATATTATTAAATAAACTATTAAAATAAAACATAAAACATATTGTATGAAATTAGGTTTATTATTATTGGCCACTCTGCCTATTGCGACTTACGCACAGGACAGTATTGCTGTTAGTTCTAACAATCAATATCCGAATACGTTCTCATCGGGTTCTGCCAATGTTCAGCCTTTCAATAACAAAGCTAGGAGATTCAACGACTGGTCTATTTCAGTTGGTGGTGGTGCTGCGTTTATGGTACATTCAGATCTTAAGTCTATTACAGACAAAAAAGTAAACTGGGGGTACAACTCATATGTGAGTTTGGATAAACAAATCACACACACTGTAGGAATCAGCCTTATTTATCAGAGAGGTGAAACAACGCAAAAAGCTCAGCTAGAGGGTGCAGCCGGTGTTGCTGCAGGTGTAGCAGAAGCTAAGACAAAGTATAACCAAATTGCTTTGATGGGGGATATTAACTTTTCAAATTTAATGAGAAGAGTTGATAATCATTCTCCATATAGATGGGCATTGCATGGTTATGGAGGTATTGGTTTAATGAACTATAACACTTCATTACACGACAACGATCAATTCAGATGGAGTACCGTTCCGGCGAGAGCTCCTTTATTTATTGACCAAAAATTAGACATCAACTCTGTTTATTACCAGTTTGGTGTGGGTCTAAAATATAATGTTTCAAGACTTGTAGATCTTGAGCTTAGAACAATGTACATTATCAGTGGGGATGATGAATTTGACGGTGGCGGTTGGGCCGATCCTGCAGATTATAATCCAAGTTCAGCAAATGCAAAATACAATATGCTGGATAAAAGAAGATCTGACAATGCATGGACAGTAAACCTTGGAGTATCGTTCAAACTAGGTAAGCATATGTCTCACCTTGCTTGGCATGATCCTTTACAAGAAGCTTATTACAGAGCAAACGTTCTTGAAAATGCATCAACAGAGCTTGTTGTTTGCGAAAAAGGAGATAATGATAACGATGGTGTTTGCGATGATTGGGACAGACAGCTTGATACTCCAGCAGGAGCAAGAGTTGACGGTGCCGGTGTAGCATTAGATATGGATCTTGACGGAGTTATTGACTTATACGATAAGTGTGTAACTGTTCCGGGACCTGTTGAAAATCAAGGTTGTCCGACTAATAAATAAATCATTTAATTAACTAAATAAAAAATACACTATGAAATTAAGTTTAGCAATTGTTGCATTAGCACTTACTGTTCCTACGGTTGCTTTTGCGCAAGACTCAACTGCAGTAGTTTCAAATGGAGAATATCCAAATACATTCTCTTCAGGCTCTGCAAATGTTTCCCCGTTTACAAATAAATCGAAAAGATTCAATGATTGGGCAATCTCTTTTGGTGCAGGTGTACCATTGATTCAATCTGCAGATTTAACTTCTATAAAGAACGGTAACGGTAAAAACCTTTTCGGATATTCCGCATATGTAAGTATCGATAAAGCGATTACTCATGCTTTTGGTATTAACTTACAATATGACAGAGGGGAAACTAGACAAGGTTGGTTTAATACTAAAAATGCTGCGCCTACAAATGCTTCAGCGTATCAGCAAGTAGGAGCTAGAACTCAATATGATGCAATTTCATTATTAGGAGACATCAACTTCTCAAACTTACTAAGAAGAGTTGATAACCATTCTCCTTACAGATGGGCATTGCACGGATATGCTGGTATCGGTACAATTGCGTACAGAGCTTATCAAAAAGACGAAATGGGGCAAAGAATGGTAACTGAAATTAAGCCATTCCAACTTGGATCTATGTTTGCTCAGGCAGGTGCCGGTGTTAAATTTAAAGTAAACCGAAGAATTGACATCGAAGGTAGATTGATGTACGTTGTAACTGGCGATGATGAATTTGATGGTGGAGGACAAAAATATAGTGCGATCAACCAAAGAGAAGAGCAGGTTTCTGATAACTTCTTCAATGCTACTTTAGGGGTATCTTTGAAATTAGGAAAACACGAATCTCACTTAATGTGGCATGATCCACTTCAAGAAATCTATTACAAGCTAGATGTATTGGCTAATAAAAACCAAGATATTGAAGTTTGTAAAAAAGGTGACCTTGATAACGATGGTGTTTGTGACGATTGGGACAGACAGCTTGATACTCCTGCTGGTGCAAGAGTTGACGGTGCTGGTGTTGCTCTTGATACTGACCTTGACGGAGTTATCGATCTTTACGATAAGTGTGTAACGGTTCCAGGACCGGTAGAAAACCAAGGTTGTCCTACAACTTCAACGACTCCTGTTGGACCGGTAGTAGAAACTGAAACGAAATTGGAAGGAATTGAATTCGATTTGAACTCAGACAGAATTTTACCTTCTAATACACCAATCCTGAACAACGCTGTAAATTACATCAACTCTTCAAACGGTACATATACTGTAATCGGAGCTACGGATACAAGAGCATCTGATGCTTACAACCAAAAGCTTTCTGAAAGAAGAGCAAACAACGTTAAAAATTATCTAATTAAAAACGGTGTTCAGTCTGGTAAATTAAACTCAGAAGGTAGAGGTGAAAAAGATCTTAAATATCCTGAGTGTGACCCTGCTACTAAGTGTCCGGAATGGAAAAACAGAGCAAACAGAAGAGTATATTTTGAAGCAAAATAAACTAATTTGTTAATAATATTAAAGTCACGCAGTGCGTGACTTTTTTTGTTTTGATACTTTCATTACTTTTACCCTATGATTTCTCAACAAGATTTTCAAGAGCTAAAGTTTAACACCCTGAAATATTTTTGGGGGTATGATCAATTTAGAGATTCTCAGGAAGCAATTATCGATTCGGTGATCAATGAAAAAGACACGCTTGTTCTTCTCCCAACGGGAGCAGGAAAATCACTTTGTTACCAGCTTCCGGCTTTATTGAAGGAGGGAACCTGTCTTATTATTTCACCACTTTTAGCTTTAATGAAAGATCAGGTAAATCAATTAAAATCAAGGGGAATCGAAGCTGAATATTTGTCTTCTGAATTGGATGAATATGATGCAGAAACCATTTATGATCGTTGTAAGGAAGGTTTAACCAAAATGCTTTATATCTCTCCGGAAAGATTGACTAATAAACAATTTATCCAGAATATAGAAGAAATTGCATTGTCTTTTATTGCAGTCGACGAAGCGCATTGTATTTCGGAATGGGGACAGGATTTTCGTCCAAGCTATCAAAATATCAAAGATTTCAGAAAAAATAACCCAAAGATTCCATGCTTGGCTTTAACGGCGACGGCGACTCCAAAAGTTTTAGATGAAATTAAATTAAAGCTTGAATTAAAAGATCCAAAAGTTTTTCAAAAAAGTTTTAAAAGAGACAATATTAAAATCTTCACGGAAGAAGTTTCTGATAAATTTCAAAAGGTTTTTGACATTTTAAAATTCACTAATGAATCGGGAATTGTTTATGTAAGAACTAGAAAAGAAGCCGAACAACTCAACGAATTTTTACAGAAAAACCAATTGAAAAATGTAGATTTTTTCCATGCTGGTTTATCCACAAAAGAAAAAAACACCAAACAAAACATTTGGAATAAAAGCAATAATAACGTCCTGATTTCAACCAATGCTTTTGGAATGGGAATAGACAAAGACAACGTTCGTTTTGTGATCCACTATTCGCCCGCTCCGTCGATTGAAAATTATTATCAGGAAATCGGAAGGTCGGGAAGAGACGGAAATGAAAGTTTTGCATTTTTACTTTGGAATAAACAGGAAATTTTAAATTTCGATCAAATTTTAAAGAATCAAATTCCGAATAAAGCCGAATTTTTAAAAATTATCTCCTACCTCTACTCTATTTTTCAAGTTGCAGAATTTGAATTGCCTGAAAAAGTTTTTCAATTAAATACAACCGGAATCCAGAATTTCACAAAGCTGTCGAACGCAAAGATTAAAAATGTTTTGAATTTTCTCCACAATCAGGAAATTATTTATTTGAATGAATATAAAAGTCTTTCATCTTTACAACTATTAATGGAAGCTGATGAAATCGATCAATTACCTCAAAAAGATGCTTACTTTTTAGAATTAATGCTTCGTTCGATTTCTGGAATTACAACGCATAAAGTGATGTTTAGTGAGCAACAAATCAGTTCTAAAATCAATGTGAGTATAGAATTAATAAAAGAAAGATTAAAAGAGCTTCAGCAAAAAGGCTATGTTGAATATATTGACGGTGCTTTATCGAGCATTAAATTTCTAAAACCACGAGACGAGAGAATGAATGGCTCCATTTACTGGAAGCTTTTTGAGCATATTCAGAAAAATAAAATGCAAAAATGGGAAGAGATGAAATTTTTCGTGGAAGACAATCAATATTGTAAAATGAAATTAATTCTCGCTTATTTTGGAGAAAAAAATTCTAAAAACTGCGGAGAATGTTCTGTTTGTGAAAGAAATAAACAATCGATTTTCGGAAAAAACATTTCAAATCAAATCATTAATTTATTAAGCAAAAGACCTGCGACAATCGAAGAACTTTCCATTCAGTTGAGTTATCATTCAAAAGAAAATATTTTGGAAAATCTTATTTTCCTGCTTGATTCGGGAACTGTGAAAATGTTGAATTTTAGGACTTATATGTTGGCTTAAGCAAATAATTCATAACTCATAATTTATAACTTATAAATCAAAGACCTTATCTTTGTACCATGAAATCATTGAAAGTTGTATTTTTAGGAACTCCGGAGTTTGCAAAAACTTCTTTGGAAGCCATTCATCAATCTCATCACGAAGTTGTAGGCGTTGTAACGGTTGCGGATAAAGCGAGCGGACGCGGACAAAAAATCAATCAATCGCCTGTAAAAGTTTTTGCAGTAGAAAATAATATTCCTGTTTTTCAACCTGAAAAATTGAGAAATCCTGAATTTTTAGAAGAGCTTAGAAAACTCGATGCCGATGTTTTTGTTGTTGTAGCTTTCAGAATGATGCCAAAAGTTTTGTTTGAAATGCCAAAAATGGGAACTTTCAACCTTCACGCTTCCCTGCTTCCTGATTACAGAGGTGCGGCTCCGATCAATTATGCAGTGATTAACGGTGAACAAAAATCGGGTGCGACAACATTCTTTATCAATGAAAAAATTGATGAAGGAAATATTTTACTTCAGGAAGAAATCCCCGTTTTGGAAGATGAAAATGCAGGAAGTCTTCACGACAGATTAATGGAAATGGGTTCTAAATTAGTCGTAAAAACATTAGATGGATTGGCAGAAAATTCAATTATTGAAAGACCTCAACCGCACGTTGAGCATCCAAAAAATGCTTTTAAAATTTTCAAAGAAGATACAAGAATCGACTGGACAAAAAATTCAAAAGAAGTTCACCAGTTTATTTTGGGAATGTCACCTTATCCGGCTGCTTTTACCACTTTAAAAATTGGAGAAGACGAAAAAGGATTAAAAATATTCAGTGGAAAATTTGAAATTTTAAGCCACGGAAAAACTGCAGGAAGCTTAGAGATTTCAAAAAATGAATTTAAGATCCACACACAAGACGGTGTATATTTTCCTTTAGAATTACAATTGGAAGGAAAAAAAAGAATGAATATTAAAGATTTTCTAAATGGTTTTAGAAATTTTGACGAAATAAAAATGGCCTGAGAAATCAAGCCATTTTTTTATTTGAATTGTGAATTGTCAATTTTGCTTCGCAAATAAATTTAAAAACGTATCAAAAAAAAATTGACAACAAAGTTAATTCACAATTGACCATTCACATTTTATAGTTGCACCATCTCCGTCACCTCGACATCGTATCCACCAACTTGAGGTTTAATGTTTGGATTCTGAGTGATTACTTTAAACTTATTAATTCCAAGATTTTTCAAAATCTGCGTTCCGATTCCGTAGTCTCTGTAGTTGAATGCCAATGTCGGATGCTGTTGCTGCCCATCCTGATAATTAATGAACTGCTGCAATTTTCTCAATGTATTCTCAGAATTTGAAACGTTATTGATGAAAATAATTGCACCTTTTCCAGCTTCATTTACCATGCTTGTCACTTTCTCCAATAAAGGTTTTTCACCATTATTCAATCTTGTTAAAACATCAAAATAAGAATCAGAAGACTGAACTCTCACTAAAACAGGCTCGTCAACCGTCCAAGATCCTTTCGTTAAAGCAAAGTGAATCTGATCATTAGAAGTTTCTCTGAAAGCAAAGAAATCAAATTCTCCGTAAGCTGTTTTTACTTTTCTCTCTTCTATTCTTTCGATTAGGTTTCCTTTTTTAAGCTGATAATGAATCAGATCTTCGATAGAAACAATTTTCATATCATGTTTTTGAGCAAAAGCGTAAAGATCCGGCAAACGAGACATCGATCCGTCTTCATTCATAATTTCGCAGATTACACCACCTTCTTTTAAACCAGCTAAACAAGTCAAGTCAATGGCAGCTTCCGTATGTCCTGCTCTTTTCAAAACTCCACCTTTTCTTGCACGAAGTGGGAAAATGTGACCTGGTCTCATGAAATCTGTAGGCTTAGATTTTTCATCCATCAAAGCTAAAATTGTTTTCGCTCTGTCACTCGCAGAAATTCCAGTAGAAGTTCCGTTCCCCAAAAGGTCAACCGATACCGTAAAAGCTGTTTCTTTCGGATCGCTGCTTCGGCTCACCATCACTTCAAGCCCCAATTCGTCGCATCTTTTTTCAGGAAGTGGCATACAAATAAGACCTCTTCCGTGATACGCCATGAAATTGATGATTTCTGGTGTTGTAAGTTCGGCAGCACAAAGAAAATCGCCTTCGTTTTCTCTGTCCTCATCATCTACTACTATGATTATTTTACCATTTTTAAGGTCTTCAATAGCCTCCGGAATAGTATTTAACTTAATATCAGACATTTTTACTTTTTAAATTTGCGTAAAGATACTCATAAAAAAAGGCATCTTCCAATTAATATAAATGGTTTGTTAAGCAGTGAATAAAGAGTCTTTTGCCTTTCTGATAATTTCGTAAGACTCCAGCCTTTTCTGATGGTCGTAGATATGAGAATTAATGATCAATTCGTCCACATTGAATTTCTCCTGAAAGCTTTTCAGTTTTTCAGCAATTTCACTTTGATCTCCGATAAAAGTATATCTTAATTTCTGTAAAACCATCGATCTTTCCATTGCTGACCAAATAGTATCCATATCATCAACCGGCGGTGCAAAAGGTTTTCTGTCATTTCGAACAATATTAATGAAAGCCTGAAACAGAGTCGTAGAAATTTTGTGAGCTTCTTCTGAAGTTTCTGCAGCAATTCCGTTGACACAAGCTAAAATATAAGGTTTATCTAAATATTTTGAAGGTTCAAAATGTTCTCTGTAAATATTGAATGCTATTTCCATTTGTTCGGGAGCAAAATGTCCTGCAAATGCATATGGAAGTCCCAATTCCGCAGCCAACCAAGCACTGTCTGTACTAGAACCTAAAATATATAGTGGAATATCCAATCCTTCTCCGGGAATTGCTCGAACCAATGCATTTGAATTTTCTTTGGAGAAATATTTTTGCAATTCTAAGATTTGTCTAGGAAATTGTTCGTTAATGATTGCCGGATTTCTACCCAATGCCTGAGCTGTTAAACCATCTGTTCCCGGAGCTCTTCCCAATCCAAGATCGATTCTTCCCGGGAAAAGAGATTCCAATGTTCCGAATTGTTCGGCAATGACTAATGAGCTGTGATTCGGAAGCATAATTCCGCCCGATCCTACTCTGATTTTTTTTGTTCCGTTGGCGATAAAACCGATCAGAACCGATGTTGCAGAACTGGCAATGCTTTCCATATTGTGATGTTCGGCAAGCCAGAATCTTTTATAATCTAAATTTTCAGTATGGTTTGCTAAAGATAAACTGTCCTGAAATGTATCGTGAATGGTCTTATCCTGTTTTACAGGCGCAAGATCCAACACCGATATTTCGAAATTTTTCATATTTTAAATTTTAGGTTTAAAAAACCAAACAAATGTAAGGCTAATAAATTGCATTAGTTACTTTTTGTAATTGATAGGATTGATGGTATAGTTCAGAAAAAAACTATTGGAAATTGCATGAATTTCACTTTACTTTTACCACTGCCACTTTTTATGTATATTTAATTCAACTTTTTATATTTAAAACATTAACTATGAAAAAAATACTGTTTGTATTTACAATTCTACTTTGTTGGAGCAGATTATTTTCTCAGGAAAATCTTAACATCCCCACAAAATTCCCTACAGATTACGGTATCTTCACATTTCCTTTAGCCTCAAAAATAACTTTAGAATTAAAAGAAAATGGTAATAAATACAAATACCGTGTTTTAAATATAGAACCATATAAAGAATATTATCCATTAAGTAAAGAAAAAAATCTTTTTTCAAAGAAAATAAAAGAAAATACTATTGAAATATTTTTTACAGGAGCTTATTATAATGAAGGAAAAGAAGATAAAGATTGGAAATCTCTTTTATCTTTAAAAAGTAATGTAAAAGTTCCATTAAATTATAAGGCAGATATAAAATATTATTTTAAAAACGAATTTGAAAATACTTCTATATCTGGAGTTTTTCCCAATGCAAAAACAAACGAAATTTGGGGTCATAAAATTGATCTAATTACTCTGTATGACTTTGAAAAATTGAAGAAATGACATTATTCAGCTTGAAATTGCAACATTCAACATAAAAAAAAAGGATTCAATTAAATTGAATCCTTTTCTATTTTTTATTTCGCTTTCTCCTTCAAATAATTAAAATGATTAATCAAAATCCTGATTTCATTAAATTCAAAATTACTTGGCAACACATTTTTCCATTCCGTAAGCGTTTCTTTTGGATCTTTATAAAAAATATCTTCAAAAGCTTTTATTTTGTCGGAAGTTACCACTCTGGAGATATCCAGTAAGCCCTGTTCTGCAAATTTCGCCAAATGTCCGATTACCGTTTCCTTTACCAGACCTCTTTCCAAGGCTATTTCACCGATAGTTTTTCCTTGTTCGAATAATTGGAAAGTCAGAACCTGAGACGGAACTTTCGCAATTTTCATGGTGATTTCCTTGTCGTTTTTTTCGTCTAAAAGTTTGGTTTCCAATAAATGAATTTCCTTTAAACTGTTCAAATATTCTTCAACGTCTTCCAACCAGACACGAAAATCTTCGTTGTATTGTTTTAAACCTTTTGTACCTTTTATTTCAGCATAAAATTCTTTCAGTGGATTGAAAATTTTATCCCGGATTTCAGTAAAAAAGAAATTAACTGCTCCTTTCGTTTTGCTTTCAATTTCCGACCATTCTTCTTTCTGATCGATAAAATTATTAATCTTTTGAGAAATTACCCTTTCTAATTTTTCGAAGATCTTTCCTAGGTTTACAATTTCAGGTTTTAACTGATTATATAATTGTTTCGTTTTAAGGTGATCTAGACTTTTCGTAACAATTGAAAGATTATTCCAGTCTTCAACTTCCTTCAAAAGCCATTGAGAATCAACAGTTCGAAGAACTTTTCTGATGCTGTAATCGTATTTTTCTTTATTTAAAATCGCTTCAACATTATCATTGGCATGAGTATCTCCCTGAAATTTCAAAATTCTGTTGTCCTTAAAAATAACATCAGGGGTAATTTTCGATTTCAAAACAATTCCTTCCAACGTTCGGCAGCGTGACAACGCTACATAAACCTGCCCCGCCGTGAAACTCTTTCCTGCATCGATAATCACTTTATCAAACGTCAAACCCTGACTTTTATGAATCGTAACCGCCCAAGCTAATTTAATTGGAAACTGCTCAAAGCTTCCTAAAACTTCTTCTGCAATATTTTTTTCGGTATCGAGAAAATATTTTTTCTGTTCCCAGACTTCCCTTTTTACAGTGATTTCCCTTTCGCTTCCATCGAGAATGACTTTAATTTCATTTTCGTCTAAAGCAGAAATTTCGCCCAGTTTTCCATTAAAATATCGCTTTTCTCCGGAAATATCGTTTCGGATAAACATAATCTGAGCTCCAATTTTTAAATCTAAAAACTGCTCATTCGGAAACTGATTTTCTTTAAACTCTCCAAAAAGTTTGGCTTCATAAGTTGTTGCCGTAACTTTTATTTCATCCAGCTTTTCCTGATTGATGTCGTCTGCCATTTTGTTGTGCGAACACAGATAAACGTAAGGCTCATCTCCTGCATTAAAATCAGGATCGAATCTTTCATTTAAATGATTAAAATCGATATTGGCAACGTCCCCGTCACGGATTGCATTTAAAATCGCTAAAAATTCTTCGTCAGATTGACGGTAAACTTTCGTTAATTCAATTGTAATTAAAGGAATTTCTTTGATCGCATGACTGTCAAAAAAGAAAGGAGAATCGTAGTACATCCTTAAAATATGCTCATCTCTCACCACAGGCGGAAGCTGATACAAATCTCCGATGAACAACATCTGCACCCCTCCAAAACGTTGATTATTTCTTCGAATAAATCTCAAAGAAAAATCCATCATATCCAATACATCAGATCTCAACATAGAAACCTCATCAATGATAATGACTTCAACTTCGCGAAGAAGCTTCAGCTTATCTTTTCTGTATTTAAAATGAGGCATCAAGTCGGCAATATTATTCGCCAGACTGGTGTCGATTCTGTCTGTTGTCGGTAAAAAAGTTCTCAAAGGAAGGCCAAACATCGAGTGAATGGTAACACCACCTGCATTGATCGCCGCAATCCCGGTAGGTGCGACTACAATGTGTTTTTTTCTGGTGCGTTTTACAAAGTCGTTGAGAAAAGTTGTCTTTCCCGTTCCTGCTTTTCCCGTTAAAAATACGCTTCGGTTCGTGTGCTCTATTAAGTCAAAAAAATGATTGTTCATCGTTGCCAAAATTACGGAAAATGAAATTCAAAATCCTTACCTTGGCACAACTTTTGAAAATAGTACAATATAACTTGAGAAAAATTATTTATGAAAATCCCTGTTTTAGCCTTATGCACGGTTCTTTTTATGGCTTCTTGTTCCTCAACAAAAAATGCCAATACCAATTTACCGATAGATATTTCAGAAAGACCGGCAGATGAAAACAGTCAGAAATACGATCAGGCTCAGTTGGATAAAATAAAAGCATCAATAGAAACAGAGATTTCCAAAGAAAAATGTGAGAATGCCAACGACTGGGCGTTTGCTCCAATGGGCGCAAAAGCTTGTGGAGGGCCTCAATCTTATATTGCTTATCCAAAGAAATTGGAAGCAACAATTTTAACCAAAATCAATGATTATACGGAAAAAGTAAAGGCTTTCAACCAAAAATACAACATCATGTCGGATTGTATGATGGTCAATCCACCAACTTCCATTAAATGTGTGAAAGGAAAAGCAGAATTAGTCAATTCTTAAATAAAAAACATTATTAACATAAACATATAAAACTCACTCAGGAGTTTTTTCACTAAGGATTATTAAAAAATCTCTGTCTTTTGGGACAGAGATTTTTTTGTGAATTATTGAAATGTGAATTCTAATAATGAACTAATCCACCCGGAGGAAGTTCACTTTCTAAGTTCTCAATATTAATAAATTTACCAAATTCGCCATCATAATGGTAAACTAACAACTTTAATTTTTCATTATTATCACTAATAAATTTAATGATTTTGTAGTTTACTTTTTTTGTTAAATCATCTTGATAATACTGAATGCTAAAAAAACAGTCATCCAACAGAATATCAAAATCAAAATCCTGTTTTACTTGTTTTATAATTTTCCAGACATTAATTTTAGGTCCAGGAATACCTGTATCATAAGGAACTTTTTCCCAATCAGTTTCATTGATTATTTTTCCTTCTATATCATAATTTCTCTCAACCCCAACCTCCATTGTACCGACTTGGCTAATTCCCATTAAATATTCGTTCTTAGATTTAATTTTTAAATTCGGATAAAATTGATAATTAACGTGATAATTTCCAAAAGTTTTATTCATTCTAGAAATGCCATCTTTATTATATGACATATTAATGATAGAATCTTTTCTTTTAAATGATATAAAGTCAGCGTTATGATAAGTTTTAATTTCACAATCCATCGGACAGGATTTCTTAATTAAAGAATCATACTCCTTAAAATTAAATTCTCGAATATCATTACCTTGAGATTTCAAAAAATTAAACAGTGTAAATGCTATTAACGTTAATATAAATTTCATTTAATAAAATCAACTTAAAAAACTATCTTTCAACATGCTTCACATTTTCTTTATACCAAGAAGAATATTTCACATAATTATCTGCAATTCTGTTCACTTCGCCTTCTAATAATTGAGAATTGATATCTTTTATTTTTCTTGCCGGAACTCCGCCCCATACTTCCCCAGATTTTATGTGAGTTCCCTGCGTTACCACAGAACCTGCTCCTACAATTGAATTTTCCTCAACCAAGCAATCGTCCATTACGATAGATCCCATTCCGATCAAAACGTTATCTTTTATTGTGCATCCGTGAACGATGGCATTGTGACCGATTGATACATTATTCCCAATATTTAAAGGATGTTTTTGGTAAGTACAGTGCAACATTGCATTATCCTGAACATTCACTTTATCTCCCATTTTAATATAATGAACATCTCCACGAATCACTGCATTGTACCAAATACTGCAATCTTTTCCCATCGTAACATCTCCGATAATCGTTGCTGTTTCTGCAAGAAATGTATTTTCCCCGATTTGTGGTGCTTTGCCTAAAAGTTCTTTTATAAGTGCCATATTTTTAATTTGATATTTTGATAATGAGCTGATTTGAAAATTAAATTTTATCCTTCAGAATTTTAAAATGATACCGATAGCAAAAATCTAACTTCTAACTTCCAGCTTCTAATTTCTAAATACGTATTTTTGTATCTCAAATTTAACGAAAAAATGCGTACCATACTTATAGAACCAACCGAAAACCCGAAAGTGATGAAATTTGTTGCAGATTACAACCTTATTCCGGGATCTTTGGAGTTGGATAGAGATTCAGATATTTCGGAAATTCCGTTGGCACAGGAACTTTTCAATTATCCTTTTGTGGAAAGAATTTTCATTACTGCAAATTTTGTGGCGGTTGCCAAACAAGATACGATGGAGTGGGAACATGTAGCTGAAAGCCTGAAAAATGTAATTGAAGACGAACTATTGGCAAACCCAAGAATTTACCTTCAGAAGAAAAAAGAACTGTATCAGATTTATTCAGAAATGACTCCTAATCCTAATGTGATGAAGTTTGTTTCCAATAAAATGCTGATAGAAGGTTTTGTGGAAGTAAAATCAAGAGAAGAAGCAGAAGGTGTTCCGATGGCTCAGGCTATTTTCAAGGAATTCGATTTTGCCAAGGAAGTTTTTATTTCTGATAATTTTGTTGCCGTTACCAGAGATAATTCTGTAGAATGGCATGAGGTAATGATTGCTGTACGTGCTTTAATTGCAGATTATCTTCAAAACGGAGGTGAGATCTCAAACATCGAAGCTCAGAAACATGAAAATCCGGTTGAAAAAATCATCAACAGAGATTACACAGACGATGAACAGAAAATTTCTGATATCCTAAATGAATATGTTGCTCCTGCAGTGGAAAACGACGGCGGAAAAATTTCATTAATGGAATATGTTCAGGAAAGTAAAACTGCAAGAATGCTTTTACAGGGCGCTTGTTCAGGTTGCCCAAGTTCTACCGCTACTTTGAAAAACGGAATCGAAAATATCTTAAAACAATTCGTCCCGGATTTGGTAGAAAGAGTGGAAGCTGTAAACGGATAAAAACATAAGTAATTAGTAATAATTAATAAGCAATAAAAATTACTCATTACAATTACTCATTATTTATATTTTATGAAAGGAATTTTATTAGTAAACCTTGGTTCGCCAAAATCTACGGATGTAAAAGATGTAAAGGAATATTTGGATGAATTCCTGATGGATGAAAGGGTGATCGACTATCGATGGATCTTCCGTGCATTATTGGTTCGAGGAATTATTTTAAATACAAGACCTGCAAAGTCTGCCGAAGCTTACAAGACGGTTTGGACGGAGCAAGGTTCACCATTAATTGTTATTACCGAACAAATCCAGAAAAAACTTCAGAAGTTGGTGGATGTTCCGGTAGAAATCGGGATGAGATATGCAGAACCAAGCATTGAAACAGGAATCAGAAAACTGGTTGAGAAAGGAGTTTCGGAAATTGTACTTTTCCCATTGTATCCGCAATATGCGATGAGTACAACTGAAACGGTGATTGAAAAAGCGGAGGAAGTAAGAAAAGAAAAATTTCCTGATGTAAGAATCAATTATATACAGCCTTTTTACAACAGAGATATTTATATTGACTGTTTGGCGGAAAGCATTAAAGAGAAACTTCCTGAAAATTTTGATGCCCTACAATTTTCTTATCACGGAGTTCCGGAAAGACATATTTACAAGACCGATCCTACCAATACGTGTAATCTGAACGACTGCTGTTCGAGAGAAAGTAATCCGAGTCATCAGTTTTGTTATCGCCATCAATGTTTTGATGTAACCAATTCTGTTATTAAAAAATTGGGATTACCTAAAGAGAAAGTGATGGTTACGTTTCAATCTAGGTTAGGAAAAGATAAATGGATGGAACCTTATACCGACGAAACTCTTGAAAGTATCGGTAAAAAAGGAATTAAAAATCTGGCGATTGTTTGTCCGGCCTTCGTTTCAGACTGTCTGGAAACATTGGAAGAAATTTCTGTGGAAGGAAAGCATCAGTTTATGAGTGGCGGTGGAGAAAACTTCCATTATATTCCTTGTCTTAATGATGAAGATCGATGGATCGAAGTCGTGAAAACGCTTTGTGAGGAAAAACTCAATGAATTTTATTTAGTTTAAAATATAGTAACCTTCGGAAACGGAGGTTTTTTTTTGCTTAAATATTGGTTTGCATCGTCGGAAATTCCGAAAGTCTCAACATATTTAATTTCTTTCCATCGGAAGTTCCGACAGCTAAAATCAATTTAAATTCTATTTGTCGGAGCTTCCGATTGTATGAATCGGTTTGGGTTTGCACTGTCGGAAGTTCCGACGGCTTGAACTTGTATTTTGGGATGGTTTGCTCTTTTATTTCTTCTGATTCTATGTTTCGTTTGAATCTTTTTAAATTATTTCTACTATTTAAACTTTTGAATTTTAACGCAAAGGTCACAAAGATTTTTTTTGACCACTATACTTTTTTTAGTTCACAAAGGTGTTTCACTTAACTAAGTCCGCTAAGTTCTTTAATACTCCCTTGTCATTTCGACTTTTATAACAAACTTTGATTATTATTCTGTGTTATTAAAACAGTCGCAAGTTCCTAGCCCCGATAGAAACGACATCCTTTTTTGTTGCGGCGTAGCGAAGCGGAGCCGTGACAAAAAAGATATAGTGGATAGCGGGAAAAAGCTTCAAATAGAAAATTAAACTGCTTTTCGATGTAATCAAATAGCTCCCGAAAAAAATTCAGACAAAATAAAAGGCCACAAGAAAATTTCCTGTGGCCTTAGCTTTTTAAATGGTTATTCTAAATTTGAATTATTTCTTGATTAAGTTTCCTGCTTTTTGTCCGTTTACAGTAACCACATATATTCCCGGAAGCATGTTGGATGGTAATTGGATTTCCACTCGGTTTGCCCCGTCTGTTGTTTTAATTTTCTCGGAAATTTCTCTTTTTCCCGTTAAACTCATCAATTCTACTACTCCATTACCCGCTTTACCGTCGAATGAAACTGTAAATCTGTCTGTTGCCGGATTTGGACTGATCGTATACAGTGCAGCAGAATCTACTTTTCCTGCAGCAGAAGTTCCGCCTCCTACTCCTACAGCATTCCATGCGTTGGTAACCTGAGTAACTTCGTTGCTTCCTGAACCGTAAAGATCTGCAGCAGCTTGAAGCGAATACGTTCTTGCATTAAGGTAATTTGAAGAAGAAGAAAGATAAGTCGTTAATGTTCTGTAAGCAATCGCCGCTGCTTTATCCAGACCGATACCTGTAACGTTGTAAGCAAATCCCTTATCATTCGTTCCTGTTCCTCCTGTTACTAATAAATAATACCAGAAATTAAGAACTCCCGAATTGGTATGAACGCCACAATAATCGTTGGATTGAGTAGGGCTCGAACAGCCGGAAGTTGTCGTAGGTTTCCAGTATGTTCCTAAGTAAGTATCAGGCTGACCGTATGCATTCGGATTAGCCATATCTCTGATGATGTAGCTGAAATCTTCTCCCAGTTTCCAGCTTGCCTGTGTTGGTCTTGCCCAGACTTCTATTGAGTTTCCAAAAATATCGGAGAAACCTTCATTTAAAGCACCCGATTCTCTTTGGTAAGCAAGATTTGCTGTTTTGGAAGTCATTCCGTGAGTGATTTCGTGACCGCAAACATCAAGAGCTGTTAAAGGTTTTCCACCATTTGTCGATGCGCTTCCGTCACCGTACGTCATTCTCGAACCATCCCAGAAAGCATTAAAATAATTCGTAGAATAATGCACATAAGACTTTATCGCAAAATGATTGTTGTCGATACTCTTTCTTCCGAATTTTGTAAATAAATAATCCAATGTCATTTCTGCTCCCCAATGTGCATCGGTTGCGTATTGATCTTTATTGGTATTCACGTTGTTCCAAGTATTATCGGTATCCGTAAAATCTACTGCTGAAGAATAATTGGTTCCTTTTTTTAAGTTAAATGTCTGCACGGCAGTTCCTCCGTTTCTTCCGGTTTCTCTCAATCGGTAGCTTCCGTTATAAGAATCTGCAACGATACTTCTAGTTCCGCTATACCCTGTGACAGCCGTTCCCGGAGCATTTACATCATGAATGATTGCATCTACTCCCAATATTTTCCCGTCTTTGGCATCTACGAAAACGTATTGTCTGCTTAAAGGTTGTTCTGCATAAATATCAAATTTATAAGCTAATTTTAAATCACTCATTTTCTCATCCGTCGGATCTGAATAATAAACAACTTCACCTTTCGGAGCAAAACTTGCACTGAAATCATTCGATTCAGTTTTGATGAAATCTTCTTCTGCTTTATTTTGCCATTTGTAAGTTTGCGCACCTATGAAAGCCAAAGCATTCTGTAAAGCTATACTTTCCGAGATATTAGCTTGTTTTTCGATATTCTTTGGAACTTTAACAATCCATTTTCCAGATTGTCCTACAATTTTGCCATCTTTGGTTTGGACAGCCATCATACCGTATTCTACAGGAATATTATTAACCGTCTGTTGGAATCTATACGTTTCGAAGCCCAGTTGATCTTTTTCAATTCCCAATTGGCGACCTTGTGCTTGCGAAAATCTTTGAGAAGTCTCGTCGAATAAAACAGGATTTCCCTGAAAAGCGGGTCTGTCCTTTTCAAATCTCATAAACTCACTGTGAAGTCCGTCTTTTGCCGGAAGTAATTTCGATGGAGCATTTTGTCCGAAAACAAAAGAACACGCTGCAACACTTAATGTTAGGATAAATCTCTTTTTCATAATAAATATTTAATGGTTTTAAAATTAATTAACTAAAATTTTACATGAAATTAAACAATTTAATAGTAAAAATTTAATAGAATTTATAAATTAATAAAAAAACCATAATAATAATTTTAAAACAAAAAAGATTAATCACGAAAAATATACTATCAATACTAATTTTAAATTAAAATATTTAATTTAAATCATCATTTTATGAATTATTATTTTTCACTATGTCCTACATATAATTCAAAACTATTTGAATTATATTGTTTTTGAAAATTTTTATAAATTATTTTAATTTTTAAAAAAATTATATTTACCCCCATTAAAAACAAATAAAAATCGATTTAATATTGTTTTTTTAAGATACACCCCTATTATTTTTAAATAAAATTACAAAATTTAAATATTTTTCTTACCTTTACCCCATCAAAAGAACATCATTAATCTTAAAATCTAAAATGATGAATGCAACTGCCGAAATTTTAAAAACAAAGATCGAAAACTTCAGTCCGGAAATTCTGGATGCATTTGCTAAAATGGTAGAAAGTTTTGAAGTGAAAAAAGAAACTGTTATTTCACAATTTCATCTGGATGAAATTTTGTACAGAATTCAGTTTCACGAAGAAAATCCGACAACAAAACTAGATTTTTATGAAAATATTTCTGAGCTGAAAAAGAGTTGTGCATAAAATGAACGTTCTCCTCTCTTCCATTGCAAAAAACGACATAAGGCTTCTTATGCGGGTATTCAACGCGGAACAAGAAAATAAAGGAATAGATTTTCTGGAGGATTTGAAAGAATCCATCGGTGAAATCCTACAAAATACTCATAACCATGAAACAAAATATAAGGAAGTTACCGTAAATGCTATGCAAAATTTTCCCGTGAATATTCATTATATATTTGAGGATGAAGAGAATATGCTGGTAACAGCCATTTTTAAAATTTAATGGATTAAGATTAAATAACTTAGCACTTCCAGACTATTTTTATATTGAACCTTACGGATTTTTCTGTGAGGTTTTTTGTTGCTGTAACTTCAACTCAGGAGAAATCAAAATACTTCTAAAATTAAAAGCTTCAAGGTTTTAAAAAGCTTGAAGCTTTGATATCGTGTATTAAAAAAAATTATCTTGTTTTTATTCTAAGATTAGATTCCTACTGAATGACAAACTTTATGGAAATTTTTAAATAAAACAAAAACTCTCCAACACTAAAACCCTCAAACCCAAAACTATCTCACCGGCGTTCTAAACTCGCCATACCCCATCAAACCATCATAATTTCTTCCGAACGGAGCATAATATAAAAATGCCTGATACAAATTATCTGTCTGCCAGAAATTTCCGTTTACTTCACCGAAATTCAGGCTACCGTCAGAATTTTTTGTAGCTAAAATATAATTGTAGAAACCTTGTTTAAGGAAAATTTTCGCAACATATTTTTTAGAAGCCTCATCATATTGCATTTGATTTTCTTTGCTCGGTTTAAAATTATTAAAACCTCCTAAAACATAAATTTCTTTATCCACAGGTTCAGAATCCAGGGAAAAATATACCCAAGAATAATCTGCTTCCCTCGTTGCATCTCTTTCTCTTCCTAAGTCATTTCTTCTATAATACCAAGCTCCGTTTACGTCCGGTTGATATTGATAATTCAGAGGAAATGCCCAAACCGGATGAAGATAAGTCTGATTCACGCCTTCGATCTGTTCGGTCGCGCGAACCATATCTGCAGCCATGTTCATATTTTTATTATCGAAATAATAGAACTCATTATTTCCAGGGAAAACCAAAGACATTTGTTGGAAAAGCAATTGATTTCCAAGCGTTGTACTTGGTTTTAAATTATTAACTGTAACATTCGGGTTATTATTCTGCATCACATTCAACGTCATGGAATTTACGTTTGATGACAGATCACCGCCTTTCGGAACAGCTTTCACTTCTATCCTTTGATTCGCATTCGGATTTCTTGCATCTGCAAATCTTGAAACTCCAACAGCCAAAGTTGCCGCATCTTCCACCAAATAAAATCTTCTTTTGAAAAGTGGTTTTTCAGCAGAATCTTTATAGACAATCAGCTCAAAATTCCCTGAAATTTTCGGCTGAATTTTTTCGTTCGGAAACGTTAAAGTATAATGTGTATAAGGTTGCAATGTATTGAATGAATATTGAAATTTATCCAACAAACCATTCAAACTTCCATTTGCAAATTCAGTAAAGAAAAGATTATCGTCTTCCCAGTTTCTATTGTAATGTTTTAAAGTATATCGGTAAATCTCGCTTGAATTCGTAAGGTCATCAAAGCTTAAAACCAATTGTTGATTAAAAGTAATAACCGGAGTTTCGTCATTCGTCTGAGGATTGAACAGCTGGATACTCTGGATGTTCTGTCCAAAAACCAAACCGCTCAAAGAAAGTAAAAATATTCGCAAAGTTTTCATTATGACGAAGATAAAGAAAAATCGTTTTTAAACCATAAAAGTTACAAAAGATTAGCACTTTAGTTATTTTAAGTCTATAATCAAACTATAAATGAAGATCATATAAGTTTTGAAAAATTCTTTGACTTTTTGCTTTTGAAAGACTTTAGATTTTTATTTTAACAATTAAAATGTCTTTTGATCCTTTTGCGCTGAAAATTAAACTAAACTGTTTTAAACTAAAACTTTTGTACCTACCTTTGTTTCAATAAAAAATATTCAGTATGCTTCAGATTCAAGGTTTCGTGTTCAATTTTGCGAGCGAAAATACTTATATCCTTTATAATGAAAATAAAAATGCATGGCTAATTGATCCTGGAAATATGAACGCACAGGAAACCAAAGCTATTGAAAATTTCATTACTGAAAAAGAATTAAAAATTCAGAAAATATTATTAACACACGCTCACATTGATCACATTTTGGGCTTACAGTGGGCTTTTGACACGTATAAAGTCCCTGTTTTGATGCATCAGGATGACAAAGAAGTTTTGGATATGTTTCAAATAAGCGGAATGAGATTTGGTTTCGAGCTAGATCATATTAATGTTGAAATTAATTACATCACCGAAGGCGATGAACTGGATCTTGACGGAGAAAAATTTAAAATTTATCATGTTCCGGGACATTCTCCGGGAAGTGTGGTTTATCATAATGAAAATCAAAATTTTATAATTTCGGGTGATGTTTTATTTGAAGGAAGTATTGGGAGAACCGATCTTTACAAGGGAAATTATGAACAATTAATCAACGGAATTAAAAACAAGCTTTTTATTCTTGACGATAAAACTCAGGTTTTTTCTGGTCATGGAAATCCAACGACAATCGGTTTTGAGAGGGAGTATAATCCGTTTTTTAAGTAAAAAAATTATCCAGAAAGATGTATTTCTTTAAAAAAACTAAATTTTCATCATTAAATGAAGCAATTCAAAATCCAAAGAATTGTAAAAAACTAAGCCTAAGATTTATTGAATATAATTTAAAGGATAAAGGTGCCATCTTTTCACAATTTATAAATTTAAACGTATTGGAAATTCAAGCCGATCCAAGCATTTATGATTTGGATGATTTTGAACTTCCAAAAGAAATTGCAGGCTTAAAAAAATTAAATAAGATTTGGCTTTTAAATCTTCCATTCAAAACTTTTCCGGAATGGATAACAAATATAAAATCATTAAAATATTTGATGATTAGAGGAAATGATATAGATTCAATTCCAGATTCAATATGTCAATTAGATAATTTAAAAACACTCCGTGTTGAAAATTGTAAGTTAAATAAATTACCTTCAACATTAAATCAAATGCAGAGCTTAAAAAGCTTAGGACTTAGTGATACTGATTTAACAGATTTGAATCCAAACCTATTTCCTAAAAATCTAGAAGAACTAAATTTATCTGGATCAAGAAAATTCGAAGATGATGATTTGGAAAATTTGAAGAAAGCAATGAGAAGAACTAAGATATAATTTGTTAAAACAAAAAACCGTCAGAATTTTTTCTGACGGTTTTATCAATTTATGAAGAAACTACTATTAGAAGTCTAATGTAATCGAAGCTCTTACAGCAGCACCCATGATTGGTCTTGCCATAATAATTCCGTCTCCGGTTGGAGATCCTGCTCTTGGATCGCCTTCTGTAATTCCGATGGTGTTGAAAATATTCGTACCGTCTACTGCAAAACGGATTTTTCCTAACTGATAAGAAGTTCCCGCTCCGAATTCTGAGAACGAAGGTAAAGTCTGCGCATTTTTCTCATCCTGGAAACGTTTTCCGTAATAATTCATGCTTACATAAGCTCTCCATTCTTTCGTGATATTCACGGCTGGAGAAATATTAAAGTAGAATTTTGGCATTCTTCTTACCGTATTGTCATCATAATTAAATGTTGTTCCGTCCGCATTTCTTCCTGTGAAATCTTTATACTTCGGATTTTGAATGGTTCCGTTGAAAGTCACTTCCAATAAATTATTGAACAATCTTGCATATCCTTCCAATTCTACCCCAAAGTTTGTCGTGTTGGCAAATTTATTTTCGGAAGTTCCATCAGAGAAAACGTCTGTAAATGAAAGGTTTTTCAATGTAGAATAGAAAGGAATTACCGCTACATCAAACGTTCTCGAATAATATTTATATCCAACTTCCAACTGATTTGTTGTCACCGGTTTTATTGCAGATAAATTCGTCATATTATTGTAATACGCTTCCTCATTCGGCGATCTGAAACCATTAGAAAAACGGGCATACACCGCATTTTCTTTATTGATTTTATAATTCAAAGCCGTTGTAAAAGAAACTCTGTCTACGTTATAATTCCAGTAAGTGTATTTATTTCCTAACACAGCCATATTGTCATCTGCTGTTGTCGTTAAGAAAGAATGTGTTCCATCTGTCGTTAATCCAGAATTATTAAGGTTCGAAGTTGTAGTATTTACACCATACCCTTTGTAAAAATCACGACTGTAACGAATTCCTCCATTGAAGCTTAAATTATCTGTAATGTTATAATCTAAATTCAAATAAAGATCATTCAAACTACCCTGGACTTGGGAATCTCTAATTAGGAAAGACATATCCGTAACCCCATTATACGTTTTAGAATAGCCTGTACTTGTTGGCGTTAATGAAGTATCAACCAAATTTAAAAGTTCCGGTCTGTCTGTTGCAGTTGTTAAAATATTGCTCCAGTTCCAGTATTGGTGGGACTTCCAATTAGATTTATAGAAACCTGCCGTTACATTTCCTTTATCAAATTTATAATTGAATTGTAGATCATTTACAAAGTTATTCATCTGCTTGTCGATTGCCCAAAACCCTAATTTCTGAACATAAGCAGGATTCACAATAGCTCCATTACTCACTAATGAATATTGATATGTATTTCCTGCAATTCCTTCAGACTGTGCAAAAGCAGACATCGTTTGAGGTCCTCCCGCCGGAAAAATTCCCGTATAATTCATATTAATATTAGTATATCTCATTTTATTAATAACTGAGAAATTACCTCCTAAATCATATTTGAATTCAGCACCTAAAACATCAACTTTCGGATGAATTCCGTCCTCTAAATTTCTATTAAAAAATCCTCCTCCAGCTTGTGGAATATTCAACTGACTGATTGTTCTGTAGCTGTATGTTCCGTAATTGGCATCAAATCCTGAAAATTCTTTCAAATCATTACCATTTTGCACCAAAGGAATCGGAAGGAAGAACGTGTTTCTGTCGTCCAGTTTTTTATAATAAACTTTTGCATAACCTTTGTCGAAAACATATTTCAGATTCATTCGGATTTGCCCACCGTTATTGGCTTTAAAACCAGTTTTTCTGATTCCGTCATCCGTTCTGTAAAAACCACCGACATTGAAGAATAATTTATCCTGAACCAAAGCTCCACCCAAGTTGACATCGGTACGCATTAAACCATAAGTACTTGTCTCCAGCTTTGCAGTTCCACGGAAATCATTTCCACCTTCCTTAGTAATAAAGTTGATCAAACCTCCCGGAGAATTGTTGGCATAAATCGATCCCGAACCTCCTCTCAAAGCCTCCAATCTGCTTACAGAATTATCTACACGGAAGAAATTATCGGCATTCGCAAACTGCAAAGCGCCGTCTTCAAAAACAGGAAGTCCGTCTTCCTGAACCTGCACAAATTCATACGCTCCCGCAGAAGGAATACCTCTTGCGAAAAGGTTGTTTCCCACTTCACCACCCGAAGTTTCTACGGCAAAACCGGGAACTCTCTGCAACAAAGCAGCCGCACTGATCGGGTTTTGCTTCTGAATTTCCTTTGCTGTAAATGTAGAAATCGCCGTACTGGATTCTATTTTCTTTTTAGGATTGGAGTTCCCTGTGATTACGACCTGTTCGATAGATGCTGATCTTGTGGAATCCTGCGGAGTCGTTTCCTGTGCATACGTATTGTTAAAATAAAGCGTTGCAATTCCGGCAAGTAAGAAAATCGATCTTTTTTTCATAGCCTTTAATTTTTTATAGTTAGTTTTAATTTTGTTTTTTAATTCTTTTTTTAATTTAAGATAAACGCCATTCGTCCAACCAAAACCATCCTGATTTGGATATTCTCCACCTCCGGCAACAGTTTCTATATCTAATGCGTTGTATTTTTCCATGAGTTTTCCTGTGTTTTTGTAAACTCTTTCTACATTCGCACACCAATTATTTTTAATTTTTTCCGCTAAATCATCAAAACCGTAATTTTTCATAGATTTAAAACCAAGCCATTGATATGGTGCCCAGGCATTCGGAAGATCCCATTGTTGTCCGGTTTTCTTTGTGGTAGTCACCAATCCGCCTTGATACAGGAATTTTTCTTCGATGTTTTTCGCAACGGATTTTGCCTGTTCTTCACTCGCCAATCCAAGAAACAAAGGATAAAGAGCAGCAATATGTTCAGACGATGTGGTTGTGTTTTTTTGTGTGTGATAATCTTTGTACATCCCGGAATTTTCTTCCCAGAAATATTTGTCGATCATCTGTCTTCGGTCTGCTGCTCTTTCTTTGAAATAATTCTCTTTTTCAGACATATTTTGAAGCGATGAAGATTTTGCCAGTGTTTTTTCCAAATGCCATAGAAGGCAGTTCAGATCAACTTCAGCCAAATTCAAAGTTTCGATCGTCTGTATATTTTCACCGTCTGCAAACCATCTGCTGGAAAAATCCCAACCCGATTCGCAGGCAGCCCTTATGTTTCTGTAAAATTCTTCACCAGCATTTTCTGCATCCTCAATATCAATCAAATAGCTTTCAGGACGCGGTTCGTTTTCTGCATCGTAATATCTGTTTAATAGATCTCCGTTAATGGTTTTCAACACTCTTTCTGAGCTTGACCCGATTTCCAAATTTTCAACACCATTCATCCAAAAAACATATTCTTTTTCTAAAGTATCATGATATTTGATGTAGATATTTTCGTCTTTCGTGGCTTCAAAAAGCAAATCCAACATCAACGAAAAATACGGAGGCTGCGAACGGCTTAAAAAATGAGTTCGACTTGCGTTCGGCACAAATCCCACTGTCTGAATTAAATAAGAACAGTTTTCAATCATATTTTCCATCATTTCCAATCTTCCTGAAACCTGCAAACCAAGCATGATATAATAGCTGTCCCAATAGAAAAATTCGTTAAAACGACCTCCCGGAACCACGTAAGGTTTTGGAAGTTTCAGCAATGTCCCTTTTTCTTCATAAGCTGTTCTTGTCAATTCATCCCAAAGTTTCTCGATATGTTCTTCAATAGGCAATTGTTCTTCCCTGTGAATCGAAACTTTTGCTCCTAAAAAGTCAAAATTCGACATCACAAATTCCTTTAAATCAAAATTTTCCGACTGTTTTTCCGCTTCATATTTTGCATTAATTTCAGCAATTGGAAATAATGGAACCGCATCTGTCATCATCTTCTGATCCTCAAAAACTTTTGATCTTTGAACATCATCAAAAAGAATCTGAATTTCGTTTATATATAGCTGTTTGTTCATTTTTATTTTTTAGGATTTATTTTTAATTTATTCATGAAAATTGCTGAAATAATCAACAATGAAAGCGGAATTAATGAAAGGTAAAACGCCTGTTGTCCACTAAATTCCTGAAACACAAAACCTGTAATAATCGATCCGATCGTTCCTCCGATGGCAGAGAATACCACGATTAAACCAGACATCGCACTATGCAAATATTTTGGAATTGAGGCTAAAATTACCGAGTTGATGCTTGGATAAATCGGTGCTAACAAACCTCCCATCAATGGAAATAAATACACAACCAATGGAGCATTCAACCATGTTGTTCCGGCGTCAATATTAATGTCATGAGTTAATGGAAGCACCAATAAAATACTTATGGCAAAACCAACCACACAAAAAGAAACCACATAAATCCAGCTGAATTTTTTCGAGAAAAAACCCGACAAAAACCTTCCTAACGCAAAAGCTCCCGCCAAAACTGCTCCCGCCTGAATACTCATCGAGGTCGGAACTTTTAAAATTTCTTTATAAAAAGTGGGTGTCCAAGTCTGAAAACTTTGTTCAACCAAAACAAAAAGGAAAGCGCATAATAAGAAGAATAAAACCTTTCTGTAACCGAACAAACTTACACTGTTTCTTAAATCACCCAGCAAATCGGTCTTCTCGCTTTTCGCTTCATGTTCGTCTAATTTTGTGAAGAATAAGAACAAAAACGATAAGGTTGAAATTCCTCCCAAAACCCAGTATACATTCAGCCAATGGGTCGATCTTGGATTGTGGTCGTCTATGAACAAGCTGAATAAAACATTTCCCATTAACACGCCGATCATAAAAAAACCTTCCAGATAACCCATAAAACTTGAATGTTCTTTATCTGTATTCGTCACCAATCCAATGGATGTGAAGACCGAAATTTTAATTAAAGCAAAAGAAATTCCGACAATGGTAAATAATAATTTAAAAAACCAAAAATCATTAGCGAAAGGCATCACAAAACACATACAGCTTACCAATAACAAAGCGATCAACATTGAATTTTTGATTCCGATCTTTGGTAAAAATGATGCTAAAATGAATGAACAAATGGCAATCGGAAGATCTTTAAAACCTTCCAAAACACTTGCAGAAGGTTTTGAGATCCCAAAGTTTTGCTGCATTTGTAAAATCACTGTTCCTACAGAATTCAAAAGAATTGCAAAAACAAAATAATTTAAAAATAAAACTGCTTTAATGTTGAAATTTTTCATTCATATAATTTCTTGTGGGCTAAGATAAATGCATTTGACTTAACATTAATTTAACATCATAAATGAATATTTGAACTATATTAATATAATTATTATTTTAGGAAACAAAATATGATTAACTAAATGAAAGTTACATTTGAAAGAGTAATCCCCGATGAAAAGAGCTCTTTTCGCACGATTCACAACAATTCACCTATTTCGGAATTCAAATGGGAATATCATTACCATCCCGAAATTGAGTTGGTGTGTGTGATTTCCGGGAGCGGAACACGACACGTCGGTTATCATAAAAGCAATTATACGAACGGTGATTTGGTGTTGATCGGTTCAAACATTCCACATTCCGGATTTGGGTTGAACTCTATTGATCCGCATGAAGAAATCGTCCTTCAGTTTAAAGAAGAAATTTTGCAATTTCCGCAACAGGAAGTGGAAGCCAGATCGATTAAAAACCTCTTGGAATTATCAAAGTATGGGATTCATTTTCATCATAAAATCAAGAAAGCCATGCTTCCGAAATTGAAATTGATGCTGGAATCTGAAGGTTATAAAAGGTATTTATTGTTGTTGGAAATTTTATTTGAACTTTCAAAATGTGAAGATTATGAGCTCCTGAATAAGGAAATCATGCCTTACACCATTATTTCAAAAAATAAAACTCGTTTAGAAAATATTTTTACCTACGTTGAACACAATTATGATAAAGAAATTAATATTGAAGATGTCGCAAAACTGGCAAATTTAACGCTACCAGCTTTCTGCAATTTTTTCAAAAAAGCAACTCAGATTACCTTTACAGAATTTGTGAATCGATACCGAATTAATAAGGCCTGTTTGCTAATGGCGCAAGATAAAAGTATTTCGGAATGCAGTTATAGCTGTGGTTTTAATAACGTAACTTATTTTAACAGAATGTTTAAAAAATATACGGAGAAAACACCTTCGGAATTCATGAAGAACTTTGCGCAGAATAAGGTGAATGTGGATCTGAAGGTGGAGAATGAGGTTAAAGTGAAAGCGAGTTTTTAAAATATTTGTAAGATGTTTCGACAAGCTCAACATGACATTTCTCTAATACTAATTGCTTTAAACCTCTCGCGGATTTGGCAGATGACGCAGATCTTTTTTAAACGCAAAGATTTATCTCTTTTTTATATATATTCTAAGGAGCAAAGATTGAATCAACAAGTTGATTTGATGAAGCTAAACGTTCGCTTCGCGTAGCAAATTTATTTGCCTTTGCTTTACTAAAATCAAACATAAATTTATATAAATCTTTACGTTTAAAATTTCCCGCAGATCACACAAATTTCACAGATGATCGCGAATAAAAATCTGCGCAATCTGCTAAATCTGCGAGAGAAAACAAAAAAGCCGCTCCAAAGAACAGCTTTATATATTATCAAATTGCAAAGCCATCAACGGACGACAAGCAACAATCAACCAAATTATTTCCACTTAATATTGCAACCCATACTTGGTCTCTGAATTTCCTCCTGTGGCTCGCCCAACAAAAGATTTTCAAAAGCTATAATTAAATCTTCACCCGTTACATCTTTATGATTTCCAGGTCTTGAGTCGTCCATTTGGCCTCTATAGATAAGGTCTAATTTTTCATCAAAGAAAAAGAAATCCGGCGTACAGGCTGCATCATACGCTTTAGCGATTGCCTGACTTTCATCATATAAATAAGGAAAATCGAATTTCCTTTCAATTTGGAATTCGATCATTTTTTCCGGAGAATCTGCGGGATATTTTTCTACGTCATTTGAGTTTATGGCAATAAATTCAATCCCTCTCTCATTATAATCTTCATATAATTCGTTTAATTTATCAATTACATGAAGAACAAACGGACAATGGTTGCACATAAAGATCACCAATGTACCTTTTTCTCCTTTCAGATCATCCAATGACTGAATTTCATTGCTTTTTGATGGGTTTGGAAGCTCAAAAAAAGGAGCTTTAGTACCCAAATCAATCATATTTGAGGGAGTATTCATATCTTTTTTATTTTAGCCACAAAGATAAATATTTTATTGATTATTCTAGCAAGGAAGATAGATACAGGAGAATCGAAGTTATTAATTGAGCTTGGCTATAAACTTCATTAATTTTTACAATAATTAAAAAAACAATAACATAAAACGTCTTCAATCCCCGATTATTTCAGTATCCAGCAAATTTTAAAAGTCTTCAAAAAACCTTTCGCCAAAAGTTAAACTCTGAAATTTGTTTGGAAGTTATATTAAAAAGTTTGTAGTTTTGCTAACACTGTTAGTAATTAAAAATCATGGGTCTACATGAACGTCGACAAAGAGAAAAAGAAAACATACGCACCAGCATTCTGGACGCGGCTTTCTCTTTGGCAAAAACCGAAGGGTGGGCTTCACTTTCCATGAGAAAAATTGCCGATGCTATTGAGTACAGTGCACCGGTAGTTTACGATCACTTTGAAAACAAAGAAGCTATTTTATACGAAATCTCGTTGAATGGTTTCCATTGTTTACATATCGAATTGTTGAAAGCTCAGAGAGAACACGACAATCCGGAAGACCAATTGAAAGCTATTGTGGATGCTTATTGGAAATTTGCATTCAAAAATAAAGAGTATTACCAATTGATGTTCGGATTGGGAATGCAATGTAGCGGAAAAGGGATGATGAAAGAAGAATTTTCGTCGTTTCAGGATATGCTTTACGATTGCACGTATGAAATTATTAAGAAAAACGGATCAAAACCGGAAAATGCTTGTCACATGTCTCACGCCTTATTTTCAGCGGTACATGGCTTGATTTCGATCATGATGATGCGTAATGACGATATTCCTTCTACAATGAACAAAACGACTTTGGACGAAACTGTTTCAGCTTTCATTAAGTCTCTGTAGAATTTTTTTTGAATTAAAAATTAACACCGTTAGGAATATTAACACTGAATTAATGAAAATTATTCACTTAAAACAAAATTTAAATTAAAAATCATCTTATGTAAGATTAGAAAGTTAATCGTAAAAATTAATTTTTTTTACCAAAGCAATTAACACCGTTAGTAAAAATAACACAATTTACATCTCATCTTAGTCATACTTAAACCAACATTAAAAAACAAGTTTCAATTATGAAAACACCGATCTAAAATCGAGTATTAAGAATTCTGAAATTTTTTTTGAACAAATCATTAACACTGTTAGGAAATATAACGGAATTCGAATTTAAAAACGACATTATTTAATTTAACACTTCATTAAAAATTTAAACTCAAAATGAAAATATTTGGAAAAACGAGGATCATCGTACTTATCGCAAGTATTATCCTTTTACAAAATTGCACAAAAGCAGCAGAAGGATCAAACGCTGCTCCACCTGCTCCAGAGTTACCAGTTTATACCGTAATCACCTCTCCTGCTACTGTTTACCAAGAATTTCCGACAGCTTTGGAAGGAAAAAACAATGTAGAAATCAGATCTCAGGTGGATGGATATTTAGATAAAATTTATGTAGAAGAAGGCGCTTATGTAAGAGCGGGACAACCTTTATTTAAAATAGATTCTAGAAGCTACGGCGAGCAGATGAATATGGCAAGCGCCAATTTACAGGTTGCCAACGCTAATATTCAAAAAGCAAAAGTTGAGGTAGACAGATTAGAGCCTCTTGTTGCAGCAAAAGTAGTTTCAGACGTACAATTGAGAACTGCAAAAGCAAATTACGCAGCCGCAGTGGCAGCCGCTTCACAGGCAAAAGCATCGGTTGGAAGCGCAAAAATAAATGTAGGATTTACAACCATTACAGCTCCTGTAAGCGGATACATCGGAAGAATTCCTTACAAAAAAGGAAGCCTGATTTCAAGAACAGATGCAAGTCCATTGACTTTATTATCTGATATCAGCGAAATTTACGCATACTTTTCTTTAAGTGAATTGGATTTCATTGCCTTCCAAAATAAATATCCGGGAGCAACTTTAAATGAAAAACTGAAAAATATGCCTATGGTAGATTTGGTAATCGCAGACAACAGCACTTATCCTGAAAAAGGAAAAATGAGTATTGTTGACGGACAATTCGACAAAACTACCGGAGCAATCAGTGTTCGCGCGGTATTCCCAAATGCAAACGGAGTTCTGAGAACAGGAAATACGGGTAGAGTTCGTATGCCACAGTTATTCGACAAAACATTGGTCATTCCACAGGAATCTACTTTCGAAATTCAGGATAAAACTTACGTTTATGTCGTTGGAAAGGACAAAAAAGTAACCGGAAAACCTGTAAAAATCTCTGGAAAAACAGATAGCTATTACTTCATTTCTGAAGGACTTTCTGTAGGAGATAAAATTGTATTCACAGGAATCGGTGCGTTGAAAGACGGGGTTGCTATTCAGCCAAAAGCTATTTCTTCTGATAGTTTGTTGAAAGCAAAACCTTTGTAAACTCCTTTATAAGAACTGTTTAAACTTTTTAAAAATAACAAAAGTCACAATCTTTTTTAACACAATAGTCACATTAGATTTAAACTGATATTCTTCTTATGAAGATCATATAAGTTTTTGAAAATCTTTTGATTTTTATCTAAAGTGACCCTCATCATTAGTTTTTTAATTAAAGCTAACAGGGAGTCAATTGTTTAAAATTTAGGCTAAAAAGTTTAAACAACATTAAAAAATAAACTTCTTATGTTAAAACAATTTATAGAAAGACCGGTACTTTCAACGGTCATATCCATAATACTTTTATTATTGGGGGCATTGTCCCTCTTTAATTTACCAATCGCCCTCTTTCCGGATATTGCGCCACCGAGCGTTCAGGTGACGGCTTTCTATCCGGGTGCGAATGCGGAAGTTGTAGCCCGTTCGGTTGCAACCCCAATCGAAGAAGCGGTGAATGGTGTGGAAAACATGACTTACATGACTTCCAACTCAAGTAATGACGGTACTATGACGCTGAGCGTATTTTTCAAGCAGGGATCTGATCCTGATAATGCTGCCGTAAACGTTCAGAACCGTGTATCGAAAGCGATGAGCCAGCTTCCGCAGGAGGTTGTGCAGGCGGGAATTTCGACGCAGAAAGTTCAGAACAGTATGATTATGTTCATGGGATTAACAAGTGATGATCCTAAGCAATACGACGAACTTTTCTTACAAAACTATTTGAAGATCAACATCATTCCACAGATCCAGCGTATTCCAGGGGTTGCTCAGGCGCAGGTTTTCGGAACGAGAGATTATTCAATGAGACTTTGGCTGAAACCAGACAGATTAGCAGCTAACAACCTTTCTCCACAGGAAGTTTTAAGTGCCGTAAAAGATCATAACTTGGAGGCAGCTCCGGGACGTTTGGGACAAGGAAGTAAGGAAACTTACGAATATATTTTAAAGTATAAAGGTAAATTAAATAAAAACGAAGACTACGAAAATATTGCCATTAAAGCCAATAGCGACGGTTCTTTCTTAAGACTGAAAGACGTGGCTAGAGTAGAATTCGGCTCGTATACTTATACAGCAGCCAACAGAGTAGACGGCAAACCGGTTTCTGGTTTCGCGATTATGCAGACCGCAGGATCTAATGCCAACGAAATCTTAACTGAGATTGAAAAACAGGTAGATCAATTTAAAACTACCCTTCCAAAAGGAGTTGAACCCATCATCATGTATAATTCCAAAGACTTTTTGGATGCTTCAATTCATCAGGTTGTTGAGACATTAGTCATTGCATTTATTCTGGTATTTATTGTAGTATATATTTTCCTTCAGGATTTCAGATCTACATTAATTCCTGCTATCGCAGTTCCAGTTGCTATTATTGGTACGTTCTTCTTCTTACAATTATTTGGCTTCAGTATCAACATGCTAACATTGTTCGCTTTGGTACTTGCTATTGGTATTGTTGTGGATGACGCAATCGTTGTAGTAGAAGCCGTTCACTCCAAAATGGAACATACGGGAATGCCTGTAGAACACGCAACAATGAGTTCAATGAGCGAAATTTCCGGTGCAATTATTTCCATTACATTGGTGATGTGCGCTGTGTTTATTCCGGTAGGTTTCATGCAAGGTCCTGCGGGAGTTTTCTACAGACAGTTTGCCTTCACATTGGCAATTGCAATTATGATTTCTGCGATTAATGCATTAACATTAAGTCCGGCTTTATGTGCAATGTTCTTAAATGATCCTCAGGGTGAACACGGAGAACATGGTAAAAAAACTGGTTTTGGGGCAAGATTTTTCAATGCTTTCAATGCAAGTTTTAATAACATGACTAAAAAATATATCTACAGTCTTAAATTTTTAATTAAAAATAAATGGGTTGCAGTCGGAGGATTAGTATTAATTACAGCTGCAAGTGTTTTCTTAATTAAAAAAGCACCGTCAGGATTTATTCCTACAGAAGATCAAGGATTTATTTTGTATGCAGTGAACACTCCTCCGGGAAGTTCATTAGATAGAACACACAGAGCAACTGAGCAAATTGATAAAATCATTAACGGTGAAAAAGCTAAAAATCACCTGTGGGTTGCTGATGGTTTGAACTTCATTAGTAACGCAAACGCTTCACCGTATTCTGCAGGCTTCATTAAATTAAAAGATCATGATCAACGTGGTGAAATCACCGATCCGGATCAAATTGCAGCAGGATTGACAGGTAAAGTTTCACAAGTAAAAGATGCAAGCGCATTCTTCTTCAACTTCCCGACAGTTCAGGGATTTGGTAACGTTTCCGGGTTTGAATTTATGCTTCAGGATAAAACAAACGGTTCTTTGGAGAATTTAGGAACAACAACTCAAGCCTTCATTGGGGAATTGATGAAACGTCCGGAAATTGCATTTGCTTTCACAACATATGCAGCCGGAAACCCACAATTTACAATTGAAGTCGATAATGACAAAGCCAATCAGCTTGGAGTTTCCATCACAGAATTGATGCAGACGATGCAGATTTATTACGGAAGTAGCTTCGTTTCAGATTTCAACAGGTTCGGGAAATATTATAGAGTAATGGCTCAAGCGGATATTCCTTACAGAACTGACGCGAATTCTTTGGAAGGAATTTATGTTAAAAATAAATCAGGCGAAATGGTTCCTGTAAAAACATTAGTAACATTAAAAAGAGCTTTCGGTCCTGAAACAGTGACAAGAAATAACCTATTCAACGCCGTTACGATCAATGGAACACCAAAACCTGGTTACAGTACCGGAGACGCAATTAAAGCGGTTGAAGAAGTTGCAGAAAAATCATTACCGAGAGGTTTCGGATACGAATGGACGGGGATTACTCGTGAAGAGATCAAAACAAGCGGACAGACAGCATTTATTTTTGGTTTAAGTATTTTGTTTGTATACTTCTTGTTGGCGGCTCAGTATGAAAGTTATATCCTTCCGTTTGCAGTTATTTTAACGATTCCAACAGGTATTTTCGGGGTGTTTGCTTTCACAGGATTGGCAGGAATTGATAATAATATTTACGTTCAGGTTGGATTAATCATGCTCGTCGGATTACTAGCGAAAAACGCGATTCTGATTGTAGAATTTGCCGTACAAAGAAGAAATGCGGGGAGATCATTATTGGAATCTGCGCTTCAGGCTTCAAGATTACGTTTGAGACCGATCTTAATGACATCATTTGCGTTTATTGTCGGTATGCTACCGCTTGTATTTACGCAGGGAGCTTCTGCAAAAGGAAACCACTCCATCGGATTCAGTACTGTTGGCGGAATGTTGACAGGAGTTGTATTTGGAATTTTCATTATTCCGGTAATGTTTGTGATCTTCCAATATTTACATGAAAAAATGCCAAGCAGAAGAAAGAAAAGACTTCAAAGACAAAAATTAGAAGAAGAACTTTTAGCTGCGGCTCATTAATAAAAAATGAATTACAAACTTTGAGAGATTTTATTTAACCACAAAAGTCACAAAAGACTTTACACTTAAGTTATTTGAAGTTTAAAGATTTGAAAATAAAAAGAACACTTAAGTTTTTTCAAATCAAAGATTTAAAATAATCATCTGTGAAAATCCGTGAAATCTGTGGTCAAAACAAAAAATAGAGAAGCAAACTATTCAAACTATATCATATAAAAAGCAAAGCATTTCTCCTACTAAAGACAACTTTGCCCAAACAAAACCTCTCAAAGTTTTGTATTCAATTAAAAATTAAATTATGAAAAGAGTAAAAAATATAATCATCGCTTTCGGAATCGCTATAGGTTCGGTTTCCTGTGTGCCCAAACTGGCATTAAGTGAACCTGAAGTTGATCTTCCCGAAACGTTTAAATATACTGCAACAGCTGATACAGCAAGCGTTGCAAACTTGGAATGGAAACAATTTTTCAGCGATCCGATGTTACAAACATTGATTGAAAAAGGAATTAAAAACAACTACGATTTACAAATTGCTTTAAAACAAGTTGCTTCATCACAGGAAAAACTAAAACAAGCAAAATATCTTCAATATCCTGATGTTGGTTTTGGAGTGACTGCACAGATTTCAAAGCCTTCAAAAAACAGTATGAACGGACAAAGCTTGAACCTGTTTTTAGGAAAAAGCTATGTAGAAGATTACAATGCAGCGTTTAATTTGTCTTGGGAAGCCGATATTTGGGGTAAAATTAAAAATCAGCAGGAAGTTTCAAAAATGCAGTATCTGCAGACTTATGAAGCGACAAAAGCGATTCAGACACAAGTTGTTGCAGCGATTGCTCAAGGGTATTACAACTTATTGATGCTTGACAAACAATTGCAGATCGCCAACTCCAATTTAGAATTAAGCACAAACACTCTTTCTTTAACAGAAAAATTATGGAAAAGCGGTGACACAACATCTTTGGGAGTGCAGCAGGCGACGGCTCAAAAGCAATCAACAGAATTGTTGATCACTCAATTAGAACAAAATATTGCCATTCAGGAAAATGCATTGAGTATTTTGATTGGGGAAAACCCAGGCAAAATCACCAGAACCATTGAAATGTCTGAAACATCTTTACCACAGGATATTTCCGCAGGACTTCCAGCAGCGATGGTGAGCCGTCGTCCGGATGTTCGTCAACAGGAATTGGTTTTATTGGAATCAAATTCAGTGGTGGGAATTGCTCAGGCAAACATGTATCCTTCATTGAAAATCACGGCAAACGGAGGAGTAAATTCATTTAAAATTGATAACTGGTTTCAGATTCCGGCTTCGTTGTTCGGATCTGTTTTAGGAGGTTTGACTCAACCTATCTTCCAGAAAAGACAATTGAAAACGGATCTTAATGTTGCTAAAATTCAAAGAGAGAAAAACGTTTTGGCTTTCCGTCAATCTGTTTTGAATGCTGTGGGTGAAGTTTCTGATGCTTTGGTTTCTAACGAAAGTTTAAAAGTTCAGGAACAAAAAGCAACCGAACAGGTAGCAACCTTAAAAGACGGAATTAAAAGTGCCGAAATGCTTTACAAAGGCGGAATGGCAAACTATTTAGAAGTAATAACAGCTCAGGGAAATTCTCTACAGGCTGAGCTTAATTTGGCGTCCGTAAAAAGACAGAGATTAAGCAGTATTGTAGACTTGTACCGAGCGTTAGGAGGCGGTTGGAAGTAGTAAATTAAAATTATATTGTTAATGGAATGCGGTCTTTCGGGATCGCATTTTTTTTGTTTTTGAATTAAATCTTTAAACGATGCTTTTACGTTCTGTCATTCTGAATGAAACAAAATGGAGTGAAGAATCTATAGTTATTTGTGGAGATTCTTCCTTCGTCAGAATGACAAAAATGCTACAAAAAATTATCCACAAAGTTTGTCATTCAGAGCGAAACGCAGTGTAGCGTGGAATCTAAGCAATATTTATAAAATTTTAAAATTATTGTTGAGATTCCTACGGAATGACAAAGTGTGCGTTACATTTATTTTTGAAACTGTTCATTAATATACCCAATCAACCCATCAAAATCATCCTGCGAATAACCCAATTGCAAATAATGAATATCATCCGCTTTTCGATACCAGGTTAATTGACGTTTTGCATATCTTCGGCTGTTTTTCTTAATTTCAGAGACAGCAAAATCCAAATCCCATTCACCGTCAAAATATTTGAATAACTCGGCATAGCCGACCGTATTCAAAGCCGTCAAATGTTTAAAGTTTTCTAAACCTTTAGCTTCCTCCAACAAACCCTTCTCCATCATCATATCCACTCTCCTATTGATTCGGTCGTACAACTCTTCTCTCGGCGCTTCAATTCCAATTCGAATGGTTTTAAAATCTCTTGAATCTTGGGAAACAGCAATTAATTCAGAATATTTTTTATTTGTCTGCCAAATCACATCAATCGCCCGCAAAAGCCTTCTGTGATTGTGAAAATCTACCACCGCAAAATATTCGGGGTCGAGCTCTTTTAAAATTTCCTGAAGTTTATTAATTCCTTCATTTTCGAAAATTTCATTTAATTTTTTCTGATTATCTTCATCAGCTTCCGGTAAGTCATTTAAACCTTCAATTACCGCTTTTTCATACATCATACTTCCACCAACCAAAATAACGGTATCATGATTTTCAAAAAGTTCATTGAGTTTTTTTAAAGCATCTTCTTCATATTGCCCAATGGAATAATATTCTTCAACCGAAAGATTTCCGATAAAATGATGAGGTGCTTCAGACAATTCTTCTTCAGAAGGCGAAGCTGTTCCAATTTTCATTTCATTAAAAAACTGGCGAGAATCGCAGGAAATAATTTCCGTATTGAAATATTTAGCCAAATCTATCGCCAATCTCGTTTTTCCAATTCCGGTAGGGCCTACAACAGAAATTAAGTTTTTCTTTTTCACAGCGCTAATTTACGAAAAATTGATTTTTTTGTTTTTAGCGCAAAAGAGACAAAAGAAAATCTTGCAAACATTTAGTTTTTCAAAAGCTCAAAAAAGCAGTATTAAACTTTTTTTAACTTTTGAGTATCTAAAAAAACAATGAAAATCTTTTGTCTCTTTTACGGTAAAAACGGAATTTAGTTAATACATAGACTTAAATGTTTATCTTTGTACGACAATAAAAAACTATGATTTTATCAATGACAGGCTTTGGTAGAGCCGAAGACGTTTTTGAAGGAAAAAAAATTACTATAGATATTAAATCATTGAACAGCAAGAGCTTTGATTTGAATATCAAAATTCCTTTGAGATACAAAGAAAAAGAATTTGAAGTAAGAAAAATTCTTAACGATAGACTCATCCGTGGAAAAGTAGACTGCTACATCAATATAGAGAATCTTGAGGAAACGAACGATGTAAAAATTAATAAAAGTTTAATTGATTCTTACATCAATGAATTGCGAAACATCGCTTCTGACGGTCCCGATTTCGAATATTTGAAAATGGCAGTAAGACTTCCGGATGCAATTACTTCAAGACCGGACGAATTGTCGGAAGGTGAATGGGAAGCTTTGGCGAAAATCGTAAATGCTGCGGTTGATCGTTTCAAAGAATTCAGAAAAACGGAAGGTAAAATTTTACACGAAGAACTGGAAAGAAATATTCAGAATATTGATAAATATCTAGGTGAGGTTATTCCTTTTGAAGAAGAAAGAATTGTTGCAGTAAAAGAGCGTTACCAGAAATCTTTAAAAGAATTTGAAAACGTTGATGAAACTCGTTTTTATCAGGAAATGGCATACTTCACAGAGAAATTGGATATTTCTGAGGAAAAAGTAAGACTTGCACAACATTTAAAATATTACAAAGAAGTAATGGATAATGAAGATTTCAATGGAAAAAAACTTGGGTTTATTTCTCAGGAAATCGGTCGTGAAATCAATACTTTAGGTTCAAAAGCCAACCACGCAGAAATCCAGAAGCTGGTCGTAATGATGAAGGATGATTTGGAAAAAATTAAAGAACAGACGTTAAACGTTTTGTAAAAGTTATAAGTTATTAATGATGAGTTATGAGTTGTCTTTTTTGCGCGATTTTAATAACTCATAATTTATAACTCATAATTCATAACTAAAAAAAATGAATAAAGTTATCATATTTTCAGCGCCGTCTGGAAGCGGAAAAACGACGTTAGTAAAGCATTCTTTGGAAGTTTTTAATGAATTGCAGTTCTCTATTTCGTGTACAACGAGACAGCCGAGGGGAAGTGAAGTTCATGCTGTAGATTATCATTTTTTAACACCTGATGAATTCAGACAGAAAATCTCGGAAGATGCTTTTGTAGAATTTGAAGAGGTTTATACGGATAAGTATTACGGAACGTTGAAATCTGAAGTAGAAAAAATCTGGAACCAGGGAAAGGTTGTAATTTTTGATGTTGATGTAAAAGGCGGAATTTCCTTAAAAAAATATTTCGGAGAACAGGCTTTATCAATTTTCATAGAACCACCTTCCATCGAAGAATTGGAACGGAGATTGATTTCAAGAAACACAGATGATGCAGAAACCATCAAAACGCGCGTAGCAAAGGCAGAAGAAGAAATGTCTTACGCGAATGAATTTGATAAAATCGTGATTAATTCCGATTTAGATATTGCAAAAGAAGAAATAGAAAGTTTAATAAAAAATTTTATTGGGAGTTAAAAGGGATGGAAGCTGGATGATTGAAGTTTGAGGTCTAATAAATAACGTCAAATTTCTAATTTCTAATTTCTAACTTCTAATTTCTAATTCTAAAACATTGAGGTTAATATGAGTACCGAAACATTAGAAAAAGCTAAATCTGCGATTCCTGTAAGAGGATTTTTGGATATTAAAGATTTGGTAATTCCTCAAGGAGAAGAGCTTGTAAAGGCAATTCTTAAATTGAAAGAAGAAAAAAATGCGGTTATTTTAGCGCATTATTACCAACCTGGAGAAATTCAGGATATTGCCGATTTTCTGGGAGATTCCCTGCAATTGGCGAGACAGGCAAAAGATACGAATGCCGACATGATTGTTTTCTGCGGAGTACATTTCATGGCAGAAGCAGCGAAAATTCTGAACCCGACAAAAAAAGTTGTTCTTCCTGATACAATGGCGGGATGCTCTTTGGCAGATGGTTGTTCAGGCGAAGGTTTGAGAAAAATGCGTGAGAAACATCCGAACGCTTTGGTTGCAACGTACATTAACTGTAATGCAGAAACTAAAGCAGAAAGTGACATCATCGTAACAAGCTCAAATGCTGAAACTGTGATCGAAGCTTTACCAAAAGACAGACCGATTATTTTCGCGCCAGATAAAAACTTGGGAAGATATCTTTCTCAAAAAACAGGTCGTGATATGATTCTTTGGGACGGAAGCTGTGTTGTTCATGAAGCATTTTCAATGGAGAGAATTGCGAAACAATTGGCAGATAATCCGGATGCAAAATTAATCGCACACCCAGAAAGTGAAGAATCTGTTTTGAAATTGGCTCATTTTATCGGTTCGACTTCCGCATTATTGGATTATGTTCAAAAAGATGATTGTCAGAGATTTATTATTGCAACGGAAGAAGGGATTTTGCACGAAATGAAAAAACGTGCACCTCACAAAGAATTGATTCCGGCTTTGGTTTTTGATGAAAGCTGCAATTGTTCAGAATGTTTCTACATGAAGCGTAACACCATGGAAAAGTTATATTTATGTATGAAATATGAACTTCCTGAGATTCTTATCGATGAAGATTTAAGATTGAGAGCATTAAAGCCCATCGAGGCAATGCTTGATCTTTCAAAAAGTATAAAATAAACCAAAAGCACTGTTTTCGCAGTGCTTTTTCTTTTTCAGATTTTTTCTAAAATTTTGTGGTTTCAAAATAATTTGTACATTTGTCCCAGCAATAATGAATTTTTTAAGAAACATATCTGATATTTCTACCCCGAATTTCTCGATTTCGGAAGGAAATTTTGTTTCTATCATTGCTACAACAACTACGACTACCCCATAACGGGGTAAATTTTCACATATCATTCACAATCGTGTACTCTTTTTTCTGAAGAGTAAAATTTCATTTTTTCATAACTTAAAATAAAACATAATGAAAGTTTTAAAATTTGGCGGAACTTCTGTCGCCAATGCTCAAAATATATTACAGGTCGAAGATATTATAAAGAAAGAATCTCTGAAAAATAGAATTGTTGTCGTAGTTTCAGCACTTCATGGTGTAACAGATCAGTTGATAAAAGCCGCGGAATTAGCTTCTCAAAATGATGAAAATTATCTACAAATTATTAAAAACCTTGAAGAAAAACATTTGAATTTGGTTAAAGAATTAATCCCGATTTTGGACCAAAGTTCATGGTTGAGTTTTGTAAAAAAACATTTTAACGATATTGAAGATCTCTGCAATGGAATTTTCGTTTTGGGAGAATTTACGGATAGAATTAAAGACAAAATCACCTCTTACGGCGAATTTCTTTCATCAAATATAATTGCAGCAAGATTAAAATTCGAAGGACTTGATGTCATTTGGATGAACTCCTCTGAAAGCATTAGAACCAATAGCAACTATACCAACGCAAAAGTAAATTTTGAAGCCACAGAAAACAAATTAAAGGAATTTTTAAGTAAAAAGGAAAATCAAATTATTCTTGCTCCAGGATTTATTGCTAAAGATGAAAAAGGTAATTCAACAACATTAGGGCGGGGAGGTTCAGATTACACGGCTTCAATTATTGCTTCTGCCATCAATGCCGATGAACTTCAGATTTGGACAGACGTAAGCGGAATGATGACTTCCGACCCTCGCTTGGTTTCCAACGCAAAACCTATTGCAGAAATTTCATACGCTGAAGCAATGGAGCTTTCTCATTTTGGAGCAAAAGTTTTATATCCTCCTACCATTCAGCCTGTAATGGCGAAAAATATTAATCTAAGAATTAAAAATACTTTTAAACCAGAAGCATTCGGAACATTAGTTTCTCATCAATTGGAAAAAAACAACTTTGAAGATCAACAGATTGCAGTCGGAATTTCGAATATGAGCAACATCGCCTTATTGACTTTAGAAGGAAGCGGAATGATTGGAATTCCGGGAATTTCAGCAAAATTATTTCAATGTTTAAGCAATGAAAAGGTAAATGTTATTCTCATTACACAAAGTTCTTCCGAACATTCTATTACTGTTGCTATTCATGAAAATGATGTTTTTAATGCAAAAAATGCTATTAACTCCGCTTTTGAGGATGATTTAAAACTAAAAAGAATCGAACCCGTAAAAATTGAAACCAATCTTGCCATTGTCGCTTTGGTCGGTGAAAATATGAAAAGTAGAAGTGGCGTAAGTGCAAAAATGTTTGGCTGTTTAGGCAATAACGGCATCAATATTCGAGCGATTGCGCAAGGTTCTTCGGAGAAAAATATAAGCATTGTTATTTCAGAAAAGGACATCAAAAAAGCTGTCAATGTTTTGCATGAAGAATTTTTCGAATCCGAAATAAAACAGGTTCATCTTTATATCTGCGGAACAGGAAATGTGGGAATGAAATTAATTCAGCAAATCTACGATCAGAACGAATATCTTAAAGAAAATCTTTTAATTAATTTAAGAATTGTAGGACTTTCCAATAGTCGTAAAATGATTTTCTCAGAAACAGGAATTTCAGAAAATGAATTTGCAGATTTTAATCAAAATGGAGAAGACGCTTCCGTGGAAAAATTTGTTCAGGAAATTATTTCCCGAAATTTAAGAAACACAATTTTTGTGGATGTGACCGCAAATTCTGATATTCCAAAAATTTATGAACAATTATTGAAAAAGAGTGTAAATATTGTCGCTTGTAATAAAATTGCAGCTTCTTCAGATTTTGAAAACTATAAAAACCTAAAAAATATTGCCCGAAATCACAGCTGCAATTTTTTCTTTGAAACCAATGTCGGAGCCGGCCTTCCTATCATCGGAACAATTAATGATTTGATAAGAAGTGGAGACAAGATCACTTCAATTCAAGCGGTTTTGAGTGGAACTTTAAATTTTGTTTTTAATAATTATGATGGAAGCCAACCGTTTTCAGAAATTGTTTCTCAGGCACAAAAAGAAGGGTACACAGAACCAGATCCGAGATTGGATTTAGCAGGAACAGATGTTGCCCGAAAAATTTTAATTCTGGCAAGAGAAGCAGGCTATTCCTTAGAGTTTAATGAAATTGAAAATGAGAGTTTTCTTCCTGAAGAATGTATGAAAGGTAGTGTTGAAGATTTTTATAATTCAATGTTGAAATATGAAAGTCATTTTAAAAATTTACTGGAAAAAGCTAAAAATGTAGGAAAAATTTTAAAATATGTCGCTGAATTTAAAGATGGAAAAGCTAAAGTTGGATTACAGCATATTGCACCTGAAAGTGACCTTTTTCATTTGTATGGGAAAGATAATATTGTGATTTTTAAAACATCAAGATATTCTGAACAGCCTTTGGTGGTAAAAGGTGCTGGAGCCGGTGCAGAAGTGACTGCAAGTGGAGTTTTCGCTGATATTGTTCGTTCTGTTTAAAATTTTAATTATGAAAAAAGTAAAATTACAAGTTCCCGCAACGGTTGCCAATTTGGTTTGCGGATTCGATATTTTGGGAATGGCAATCCATGAACCGTTTGACGAAATGGAATTAAAATTATTGGAAACTCCACAAATTATCATCAAGCATAAAGACAATTTCGGATTGCCGGAAGAACCATCAAATAACGTTGCCGGCGTTGTTTTATTGAAAATTCAGGAACATTTAAATTTGAAAAATGGTTTTGAAGTTACCATTAATAAAAAGATCAAACCGGGAAGCGGATTGGGTTCCAGCGCAGCAAGTGCCGCCGGAGCCGCCGTTGGAGCTAATGAATTATTAGGAAATATTTTCACCAAAGAAGAATTGGTTTATTTTGCAATGTTTGGGGAAGAATTGGCTTCCGGGGTAAAGCATGCGGACAATATTGCACCTTGTATTTTCGGTGGTATAACTTTAGTTAAATCTTCAAATCCGATTGATATTATTCCCTTAAATACTCCTGACTTATTTGTGACGGCTGTTCATCCGCAGGTCGAAGTAAAAACTTCCGATGCAAGACAGATTTTAAAGAAAAATATTCTTTTAAAAGATGCAATAGAACAATGGGGGAATATTGCAGGATTGGTTGCCGGAATTCAAAAAAATGATTTTGGGTTGATTGGAAGAAGTTTAAATGATGTTATTGTAGAGCCTGTAAGAAGTATTTTGATCCCGAAATTTAATGAAATCAAAGAAAAAAGTTTGCAATTAGGAGCTTTGGGTGGAGGGATTTCAGGTTCTGGTCCATCGATTTTTATGCTTTCAGAAAAAGAAGAAATTTCAAACAAAATTGCAGAAATGATGAAATCTGTTTATGATGAAATTTACATTGAAAGTTTTGTCTATGTTTCAAAAATAAATCCGTCGGGAATTAAAATTATTAAAGATTAAAAATTTAATCAAAATGAAGTATTATAATTTAAAAGATAAAGAAGAAGTTGTTGATTTTAAAACAGCTACTATAAAAGGACAAGGCAAAGAAAAAGGTCTATTTTTCCCTGAAAATATTCCGCAATTTGATCCAGAATTTATTAAAAATTTACAACAATATTCCAATGAAGAAATTGCTTTTCAATGCATGAAAGATTTTGTAAGTGATGAAATTCCGTCAGATGTTTTAAAACAAATTGTTTCTGAAACAGTCAACTTTGAAATTCCTTTGAAAAAAATTAATGAAAATATTTATTCCTTAGAACTTTTTCATGGACCAACTTTGGCTTTTAAAGATGTTGGCGCAAGATTTATGAGTCGTTGTCTTTCTTATTTTTTGAAAGATGAAAATAAAAAAGTAACGGTTTTGGTCGCCACTTCCGGAGATACAGGAGGAGCAGTTGCCAATGGATTTTATAAAATGGAAAATATTGATGTTGTTATTCTTTATCCTAAAAACAGAGTAAGTGAAGTTCAGGAAAAGCAGTTGACCGCACTTGGCGAAAATATTTTCGCTCTAGAAGTTGACGGCAGTTTCGATGACTGTCAAAGTTTGGTAAAACAAGCTTTTTCTGATGACGAAATAAATTCAACATTATTTCTGACTTCGGCGAATTCCATTAACATAGCAAGATGGCTTCCTCAGCAGATTTATTATTTATTAGCTTTAAAACAATGGCAGAAACTGGAAAAAGGAAATCCTGTCATTTGTGTTCCCAGTGGGAATTTTGGAAATATCTGCGCAGGAATTTTAGCACATTTCAGAGGACTTTCCGCTGAACATTTTATTGCTGCCTGTAACGAAAATGATGTTGTTACTCGATATTTAAACACACAAAAATTAGAATCAAAAGAAACAATTCCGACGCTTTCCAATGCGATGGACGTTGGAAATCCGAGCAATTTTGTGAGAATTTTAGAACTTTTTGAAAATCATTTTGAAGATTTAAAAAGTAAAATTTCCGGTTATTCTATCAATGACAAGAAAACTTTACAGACCATCAAAGAAGTTTATGAAAAATATAATTATCTGCTTGAACCTCACAGCGCGGTTGCTTACACAGCGATGGAACACTATTTGAAAGAAAATCCGGGTAAAAAAGGGTTTATTTTAGGAACAGCTCATCCTGTAAAATTTCCTGATGCTGTGGAAAAGGCAACTCAAATTACAATTGAGCTTCCCAAAGCTTTAGAAAATTTAATGAAAAATGAGAAAAAAAGTACTGAAATACAGCCTGATTTTGAAGAATTAAAACGATTTTTGCTTAATAAAAATTAGAAAAATATGAGCAAGATTTATCTTGAAGACGTAAAAATATATGCTTATCACGGGGTTTTACCTGAAGAAAATATTATCGGAACATATTATATTCTGAACGTAGAACTTCATACCGATTTATGGAAAGCTGCGGAATCTGATGATTTGAATGATACAATAAGTTATGCAGATATCAATGAAATCATCCACAGTGAAATGAAAATTAAATCTAAATTACTGGAGCATGTTGCCGGAAGAATCATTTTCAGGATTCATGAAAAATTTTCGCAAATTGATTATATTAAATTAAAAATAACCAAAACTGCTCCACCAATGAAAGGCGAAATGAAGGGCGCAAGTATTGAATTGGAAAAAAGCTTTAAACCTGAAAATTAAAATAGTATTATTTTAGTTTGATTAAAAATTTACACAATTGAAATCCATTAAAATATTATTTCTATTGATTTGTGCCAACATTTTTGGTCAAAACAACGTTGAAAATCAAGTCCCAAACTATAATTTTCCAAAGATAAAATCGAGCATTACAATGCCTGTCACGATCCCGCTCTCGGAGATCAGCAATATGATTAATGCTTCGGTAAAAGAGCTTATTTATCAGGACGATTCCTACACGGATAACAACAACGATCAGTTTAAGGTAAAAGTCTGGAAAACGCGACCAATACGGCTTGTAGGAGGAACCAATCAAAATTTACTGATTGAAGTTCCTTTGAAAATCTGGGCAGAAAAAGGCATCGGAACATTGGGTGTTTACACCTATCAAAACACGACTTTTGAAACGGTAATGTCGTTCAATACCTCCTTAAATTTTCAAAATAACTGGACCATCACGACCAGCACGAAACCCAATGGTTTCAGATGGGTTACAAAACCTGTTTTGGATTATGGAAGAATTAAAATTCCGATTACTTCTCTGGTCGAAAAAAGCTTGGTTGAACAACAGCAAAAATTCTGTAAAACCATCGATCAACAGATGGCTACTCAACTGAATTTCCAGCAATATGCGGTGATGGCATGGAATGTTTTTTCAAATCCATTCAATATATCAGAAGAGTATAACACTTGGCTGAAAGTGACACCGATGAGTGTAAATATTACTCCATTGAAATTCTATGGAAATCAAATTGATACCAATCTAGGAATTGATGTTTTTTCAGAAACTTTTACAGGAAGCAAACCAGCTTCTTCACCAATGATAAAATCGGCTGCGAATTTCAATTTTATTCCGACATTGGGCAATCAGTTTTTATTGCAGACAACTGCAAATGTTCCGTTTACAGAAGCAACAAACATTGCAAAAAATATGTTTCTGAATAAAGAATATGATGTAAGAGGTTCATCTATAAAAATCACAGATATAAAAGTCTATGGTGTGGACGATAAAGTAATGATAGAAGCAGAAACGGAAGGTTATGTTAATGGCAAAGCTTTCATTTCGGGAATTCCTGTTTATGATGAAACAAAAAAGAAAATTGTTCTATCAAATACGAAATTTAATTTAAAAACCTCCAACTTCTTACAAAAGACCGCCACTCTCCTATTCAAAGGGAAAATTGTAAAGATGATTGAGGAAGAATACGGAATTCCTACACAAGATCTTGAAAATACATCGAGAAAAAGCATTGAAGAAGCCTTTAATAAAGAATATTATAAAGGGTTAAAAATGAACGGAAAAGTCTTTAATTTAAAACCAAGCAAAATTCTTTTAAATCCTTATGGAATAACGGCTGTTATTGATACAAATGCGACTTTAAAGCTTGTTTTGAACGGGATGTAATCTTAAAAACTATAGACTAATACATGAGAAAAATTTTAAAGGTCGTGGAATATAACAGAGCGACCAAATGGCAAAGATTTGCCAATTATTTCATTGATAAACTTGTTATCAACATTGCATTTCTTCTATTTGGGTTTGTGGGCGTTTTTATTGATAATCTTTTGGGTACTTATCATTTTACACGATTTATTTACCGGCTTTCACAAATTGGCAGACTTGCTGATATTGTTTTAACGTCGATAATTTACTTTATTTACACCTTTTTGATGGAATACTTTACCCAAGGAAGAACAATTGGGAAATATATTACCGGAACTAAAGTTATAATGACAGACGGAGAAGCTCCTCCCTTTAATGAGCTTTTTATAAGAAACCTTTCTAGGCTTGTACCTTTTGATGGACTTTCATTTTTAGGAGAAAACGGATGGCACGACAGTTGGAGCGATACGAGGGTTGTAAACATCAAAAATTATGAAGCTGAAAGACAGGCAAAAAGCGAAATAGAGAGCCTTGGCACAAAAGAAATTGCATAAAAATTTTTGTTGAATAATTTATTTTGCTATATTTGCACACCTAAAAAATGGTAAAACACGGTGCTTTGGCCGAGCGGCTAGGCAGTGGTCTGCAACACCATCTACAGCGGTTCGAATCCGCTAGGCACCTCGAAAACCTCTAATCGATTGATTGGAGGTTTTTTTGTCTTTAAAAATTCCTATACTTAATAAAAAATCAACAAAAATCCCCAGCCAAAAGCCAGGGACTAAATGAAAAAATTATTATTTTGTGGTGTGGTTTCCTTTAAAAATATTCTCAGATTGCTCCGAGAATATTTGTAGATCTTTTGTGTTTATTTTTTAATAGTTATTCTAGATTATTCAAGTGTTATGCCACAAACAGAGGCTTTCCCGAAAAAGTGACTTTTTGTGGTATCTATTCTTTAAAACTGTATATTTTTTCTTAATATTTATAATTCTAAACAAAATATCCCCAGCCAGAGCCGAGGATCTAAAACTAATAAACTGAGGAATCCTTTTAATAAGGATATAAGCAAATATAACAGGGATCTATATAAGATTATATGATTGAAATCGTAATGGGGTGAATGTGGTATTTTTTAATATCTTATTCGAACTTATTTTACATGTATTACAGAAAATAAAAATCCCCGTATCTCTACGAGGATTAAAAACTAATAACCATGAAAACTCAAATTAAACATGAGTGACTGCAAATGTAAGAAATGTATAGCTTACACACATCTATTATCAGCATTAATTTAATCAATTAACAAATATTTATAATTCATTAAAATAGACTTTAAAAAAAACACTACTATAAAGTTCTGAAATTCTTAATTATAGAGATTATTCAGAGCTTTTTTCTATTATAAAAATTTAATAACTCTACTTTTTCATCTATTAAAAAATCACAAAAAAATAAGCTCTCATTTCTGAGAGCTTATCATATATTGGATGATAGATTATATTATTCTTTGATAAATTTCTTTTGAGCAGAAATTGTATCTCCATCCTGTATATCAATCATGTAAACTCCATTGATCAAATTGTGAACGTTGATCTTGTTGTTTAAGATAATTCCGCTTGATACCATTTGTCCTGCAGCATTGTAGATCTTATAATTAGCCTTAGCACTAATGTTTTTCACGTTCAATACTGTACTTACCGGGTTAGGGTAAATTAGGATATCATTTTGGTTAATCGCGTTTGGAACTGCAGCCTTAGTAATTCTCACCGTGTAATCTTCCACTTCACCATCAGGGAAGTTTGTACAGTTTACAGGGATCGCATCTTTAGACATTGCCACTCTCATTACTACATATTTATAGTCTGTTAAGCTGATGAATGCATCTGCAGGAACAGAGAATGTAGCGCTTACATTTTCGTCTGTACTAGGCGAAGCTACAAGAATTCTTTCATCTATATCAAAATATCCGTTTCTATTGAAGTCGATCCAAACTGCAACTCCAGCTTTAATACTTCCTGCAGGTTTTTTCTCAATAGTAATTTTGTTGTTTGATGAACCTTGTATTAGTTCAATAAATTTGTTTGTAACACTTGTATAATCTGTATAGTTTGATGCCGGAGATTGGTTTTCCATTTTAGGCTTACCGTTTGGCTCAGCAGTTACTTTAGAGATATATACTGTTGATGCTGTTGTAGAAGCCATTTGGCAATATACTACAGTTGGAGTTGTAAACAAATAAGGCTGAGTATACGTTCCTGGAGTTCCATTACATACGTTTACAACCTGCATCTCATATTGAGTTAATTCTAATAATCCTGTGATTGTATAAGTATTTGTAGAAACAGGAACATTTGTCCAGCTTGGAATACCTACCTTTCTGTATCTCAGAATATACGTCGCTCCAGGGAAAGGATCCCAAGTTACTTCTGCTGTAGTAGTAGAAATATTTGTAATGGTAAGTCCCGGAGGAGGAATCTGACATGTTCTTTCAGTTGTAAATACTTTAGGATTAGACCATGGATTTAGCGTAGTATCTGTATCACACATATTTGCAATCTGAACTTCATACGTTGTATAAACATCTAATCCCGATAACGTATATGTATTCGTTGGAGATACAGGTAATGCAATATTTGCACTCCATCCAGCGTTTCCACTTCCTACAATTCTATATCTCATGAAGTAATGAGAACTAGCTGCAAGAGGCGACCAAGTAATCAGTGCAGAAGTTGTTGTAATGTTACTTATCGTTACGTTTGGAGGTGTCGGATCACATTTTGTAGTAAATACTATCGGAGTTGCAGTACCTTCAGTAGTATTACAAATAGAAACAACCATTACCTCATATGCGGTAGCTGGATCTAATCCTGTATTTATTACATAATTGGTTGTAGGTGCAGCAATTACTGCAGATGAGTTCGTCCATGTTGTAGTTCCTTGTTTTCTCCAATATACTTTATAGTTTAAGTTATCTGGAGAAGCAGTCCAATTAACAGTTGCAGAGTTATAAGTAATTGCAGTTGTATTTACATTGGTAGGAGCTGTGGTAGAACAAGGTCTGATAATAAATGTAAAATCTACATAATTCCCATAAGGAGCCGGTCCACAAGGACTGATCGCACCACTGAAAGATGTTGCAAATCTTGCTCTATAAGAACCTGAAGGGCGACCAGCTGTATTAATGGTTGCAGTTCCATTCGTAGCATAAGTAGTTGTAGCCAGAACAGTTTCTGTTGCAGTATCAAACACCATGTTATTATTCCAGTCAATCCATAAATAGTAATAATATGAACTTGTTCCTGAATTCATACTCACATTCACCGTAGTTCCAGGCAAAGCAGAGAAACTTGTAGCAGAATTGTTTACGTATGCACTATATGTAGTAGCAGTGTAAGCTAAATTTGTAAATCCATTAGTAGTTGTAATATTCTTCAAGTAATAAGTTGTAGAAGAAGAACCACCTGTAGGAGCACAATAATTGGTGTAAACTGTGCGTGGACCAGACCAATAACTAATATCTGAACCACTACATTTTGCTCTTACCCAAATATAATATGTTGTATTTGGAGTTAATCCTGAGATTAACTGACTTGGTCCTGCTACACCTGTAAACTGAGGAGTAGTTCCTGCAGCAGGAGCAACACCTGTTGTGTTATAATAAACATCATAACCACCCGCCGGAGCCGGAGATGGTACCGTCCATTGAATAGTTGCACTTGTCGTCGTTGCATTTGAAATTACCAAACCTGTCGGAGGTAAACATGTAGGAGGAGCAATAACTGATAAAGTAAAGTCTACATAATTTCCGTAGTTAGCAGGTCCACAAGCTGTAATTGCACCACTTTCAGAAACTGCTGTACGAACTCTATAATTTCCTAATGCCTGTCCTGCAGGGATAGCAATAGTTGCTGTTGCTGTTGCTGCATAGGTAGTTGTAGCAAGGATAGTTTCACCCGGATCGTTAAAATCTAAGTCATTATTCCAGTCAACCCATACATAATAATAATATGTATTATTACCAGCAGATGCTAAGTTTGTAGTTATACTGTTTCCTGGAGAACTCAATACAACTCCCGGTGAGTTTACATACCCCTGGAATGTAGAAGCTGTATAAGCAAGGTTTGTCCAGCCTCCTGTTGTTGTAATATTATTTAAATAATAAGTTGTAGAAGACGAGCCACCTGTAGGAGCACAATAATTGGTGTAAACTGTACGTGGACCAGACCAATAACTAATATCTGAACCACTACATTTTGCTCTTACCCAAATATAATATGTTGTATTTGGAGTTAATCCTGAGATTAACTGACTTGGTCCTGCTACACCTGTAAACTGAGGAGTAGTTCCTGCAGCAGGAGCAACACCTGTTGTGTTATAATAAACATCATAACCACCCGCCGGAGCCGGAGATGGTACCGTCCATTGAATAGTTGCACTTGTCGTCGTTGCATTTGAAATTACCAAACCTGTCGGAGGTAAACATGTAGGAGGAGCAATAACTGATAAAGTAAAGTCTACATAGTTTCCGTAGTTAGCAGGTCCACAAGCTGTAATTGCACCACTTTCTGAAACTGCTGTACGAACTCTATAATTTCCTAATGCCTGTCCTGCAGGAATAGCAATAGTTGCTGTTGCTGTTGCAGTATATGTAGTTGTAGCAATAATAGTTTCACCCGGATCGTTAAAATCTAAGTCATTATTCCAGTCAACCCATACATAATAAAAATATGTATTATTACCAGCAGATGCTAAGTTTGTAGTTATACTGTTTCCTGGAGAACTCAATATAGTTCCCGGTGAGTTTACATACCCCTGGAATGTAGAAGCTGTATAAGCAAGGTTTGTCCAGCCTCCTGTTGTTGTAATATTATTTAAATAATAAGTTGTAGAAGACGAGCCACCTGTAGGAACACAGTATCCTGTATAAACAGTAATTGGTCCTATTAATGTACTCTGATCTGTTGCACTACATTTTGCCTTAATCCAAATATAATATGTTGTATTCGGAGATAATCCTGGGATTGTATAACTTGTCGCAGTACTTGCAACACCAGTAATCTGTGGAGTTGCAGGAGCAGTTGTTGTTGTACTGTAATATATCTCATATCCATTCGCAGGAGGCGTTGTAGGTGAAGTCCAGCTAACAGAAGCTGTATTTGAAGTAATTCCTGTAGCAACAAAACCACTTGGTCCAAAACAAGTTGGCGGAGTCCAAGTATAAGTAAGACCATTCGATGGCATTCCCGGAGTAGCAGCAGTTGTATTGAAGGCTTGTGAATTACCATTTGCTGTTGCTAATGCTGAACTTGTAAATAGTACCGTCGTAGCATTAGTACGGTGATTAAAGTCGGCGTTTGTAGCACCTCTCAAACCAACTTGCGCAGTACCGCTTACAGAAGTAGTACCTGCCAAGTATGAACCTGATTTATATACTACCGCAATAGTATTTGTAGTTTCTCTAAGTCTGATTTGAAAAGACATCGTATAAGCACTTGTTGCAGACGTAGCATAAGCTGGTCTGAAATCTGTCCATTGTATCACGATTTCTCTGTTTGGAGCTGTTCCAACAACACTCCAACTGATATTTCCTGTTACAGATGCAATGTTGAAAACAGTGTTAAGATCTTTTCCCCATGCAGATATTGCACCTGCATAGCCATCTGTACTGGAAATTGGGTTGTAAGTAGCGGTTCCCGGCGCAGTAGCTCCGAATGTAATAAAACCGTTGGTGGAAACATTAATAGAAGTATAAGTACTTCCGTTAAATGAAAATCCAAAAGGAAGCGTTACAGGATAAACAACATTATCCAATGAAGCTGCCCCGGTATTACCAGTCGCAGTTGCCACAACAGTTGCAGTACTCGGCAAAGGAGTGTAAGTTCCCGAAGACTGCGCAAAGCTATAAGCATTTACTTGTGCATTCACTATATATGAAAGCGCCAAGAAAAAAAATAATAGAATTTTCTTCATGTTACTAAATATTAAATCCTCTTAAAGGTTGAAAATTATACGTTTTAAGTAAAGAATTATCTTTTGAATTGGATATATACAAAAGATCGCGTGCATTGCACACGTGAAAAAGGGTAAAAGAATTCACCATAGGCTGTCGTTTAATATTAATCGTTGCAAATCTAATTCGTTTTTTAATAATATATAGTATAAATCATCAAATTTTTTACAGAATTTTTACTGAAAAACAATAGAGAATTTATTGAAACGGAACTAAATGCGCTATTTAAAACAAACGTTTAGTATTTATTTTTATTATATAATTTGAAATTTTTATAGAAAAAAATTTATTACTACCCTTAAAACCCCTATTAATTTACATAATATAGAAATTCCTCCAGTACATTTGATGTCGTTTGTACTATTATACACATAAAAAAGGCCTCTTCAAAAGAGACCTCAAAACACAAATGATGAAAAAAAAATTTTTATATCGGGAATTGATATTTAAATTATACTTGTAAAATTAAATGTTAAAATTTCAGATTTTTATGAGTTCAGTCATAATCAAAAAATTAATTTAGAAATCTGATATGGTTAAAAACAAAAATTATTTCTCATAAGAGTATGAGAAAGTCAGAAAAATGAAGCTAAATAACTATAAAAATATTTGTCGAAAGAAATAATCTACAATTCATTATCTTTTGTTCCAGCTGTTGATGAAAGCAAAACCTAAAAGTCCTACCAATACAACAGCCCCCACGATAAGGATTTGCTGCGAAAGATCAAACTCGGAGGTTTGAACATTTAAAGTTTGTACTGCTAATATCATAATATCAATTTTTGTTTCTTTAAATATAAAAAATAAAACGCATATAAATTAAATATTTGAAAAAATTAATAAGAATTTAAAGTAAATAAATTGAAAATACTTCAAAATCATTAAAAAATAATACTTTCAAATAGGATATTTTTGTACATAACCCAACATTTCAATTTTTAAATTCTATAAACATTCATCAATTTTAGTTATCATTTTTATAAGAATTCATTTAACGAAAATCAGATAAATCAATTTGTTAGATTATGTATATAATTCAATAAAATATGATTTATTATTAATATTTTTCATGACCCGAGTCATAAAATCCCCATTTATTAAAGATTATTTTTGTTTTGTTATTAAATTAAATCAAAACAAAGTGAATAAAACATCTATTTTAATTGCCAATTATAACAACGGAAAATATTTCAGAGATTGTTATGATTCTATCATTTCGCAGAGCTATGAAAATTGGGAGGCTATTATTGTAGATGACTGTTCTACTGATGACTCCGTAAATATTATAAAAGAAATCATTCAGAATGATGACCGCTTTAAACTCTATCAAAACGAAACCAATAATGGTTGCGGATATACAAAGAAAAAATGTATAGATCTCTCAACAGGAGATTTATGTGCCTTTTTAGATCCCGACGATGCTTTGCTTTACTATTCTATAGAATGTTCAATTGATGAGCTTCACAAGTATCCCAAAGCAATTGCAACATACTCGCAATTAATATTTTGCGATGAAAACCTCAACCCTAAAGAAACTTTTACTAAGATAAAGCAAATTAATAATAGTAAATATTTCTTCAATTGTCCGATACAACTTTCCGCGTTTTTTGTTTTCAGAAAGGAAGCTTACATAAAGACAGTGGGAATCGATCCATCCTTAAAAAATGCTGTAGACCAAGATCTTTACCTGAAATTGCTGGAGGTTGGCGACGCAAGATTTATTGAAGAAGTTTTATATAAGTACAGACTGCACTCAAACGGAATTTCACAGCAATCTTCCAAACTAAGCGCCAAAGAATCTTTCGCAAAAGTAATTCATAAGGCCATGAAACGAAGAAATATAACCAGAATCCAGAATAGACTTGTTCCCGAGTTTTATACACACGCTGAAGAAATTTATGAACTGCTTAGCTATCAGACCAAAATTTCTTATAGGATTATGAGCAGGATAAAATCCACGCTTTACTTAAATATTTAAACTAAAAAAAACTCCTCTTTAAAAGAGGAGTTTTTGATTCAATGATCTCGTATGTTTCCCTTATTAATGAGCCCGTGTTAAAGCTCATTACAAAAATACAGTATTATGCTATGGATAACTTATGCGTTAAATCATAATACCTCAATAAATAAAAAAGCCCCCTTTTCAGGAGGCCGTAAAAACACAAATGATGAAAAAAATCTATTCAGAGTGTTCTGAACAGAACTCGTATATGGCAAAAGCCATTATATTTTCTTTTTACAATATTTTTCCAATAAGGATGTAATTGTAATATAAAATTCTGATGATCTTCTACTTCGCTCTTTTAAAGTTGGTAGAGTCCAAAGATAACAAGCATTAATGAAATAAACAAAATAGTTAGCATTAAAATGAACAAAAAGTGAAAATTTTCCATAATACAGATATTCAATTTTTTATTGCTTAAAATTTATAATTTACTTCTTTTCAAAATGATTAAAGTTATTTACAAAACAAATCAATTTAAAAACATTATTATTAAATATTTTAAATCCATATTCTATTATTATAAATCATTTTACATTTATTAAAAGCTTACCATAAAGTTGTTTTTTTACATCTATAAAAATAATGAATGAAATTTTTTTCGTATTTCTTTCGAACAAAACTCAAATATCCATATAAAACAGAACTTTCTTCTTGATATTTTTCCCATAATTACGATTTTACATTTTAAATTTTAGTTAATTATAGCTTATTTGATTTAAAAATTTAATTATAAAAAAGTTATATTCTTAAATAAACAGGGCATTCTATCTAATTCTGAACAACCACAAATTAAATAATTTTATATTTTTAACATCCTTTAACTAAAACTTGGCTTCATAATTGAAAATAATATAAAATCGAAGTCGATATTGGCTTTGAAATCCTTATTAAAATTTGAGTTATGAAAAGTATAGTGTTAACAGGTTTATTGTCAGTATTTTTAATGACAGCCTGTAAAAAAGATGATCAGATCGCAGAAAAATCTTTGGAACAGCAAAAAGTAGAGTTTCAAATGAGACAATTGGAAATCGAAAAACAAAAATTAGCGATCGAGAAAGAGAAAATGGCTTATGAAGCTCAGAAAAAAGCAGATAGCACAGTAGAAGCTCAAAAAGCTAAAACTGCAGCTGCGACAGCAGCGGCAAATGCAAGACCACAAGTAATACGAGAAACACATACCGTATATAGAGATGCACCTCAAAGTTCAGGCAACAGTTCTGTTGCCAGCAGCGGGACTCAAACCGCAGCGAAGAAAAAAGGTATGAGTGAAGCTGCCAAAGGTACTATTATCGGTGCTGTAGGTGGTGCCGCATTAGGTGCTATTGTCAATAAGAAAAGTCCGGGGGCAGGTGCTGCAATCGGTGGTGTAATTGGTGGTGCGACAGGTTATACACTGGGTCGTTCACAAGATAGAAAAAGCGGTAGAGTACAACCACGTAATTAATTATTTTTCACGATAACAAAGAAAGATTGCTTATTTTTAGGCAATCTTTTTTTTATGATATTACTACTGATTTCAACAATTTTCATCATTCCTGCTTTAATGGGTATTGGGAAATTTGTAGAATTTTTTTCAGGAAAAGCAATTGATGGAATTTCAGGGAAAATATTATTAGGTATTTTAGGAATCAACTTAATTTGGACAGTTATTGCTTTTTTTATTCCTTTAAATATCTATGTAGAAATTACTACAATTTTGTTGGGACTGATTTATTTTTTCAAGGAAAAACTATATCAGGAGTTTTACTTGTTTTCAAAAAAAGAATTTACATCAATTTCAATTATTTCATTAACAATTTTATTATCTGGATCTTTCTATCCTTATATATTGGATCATTTCGGATATTATGTTCCAACCATAAAGTGGATCACGGAATACGGCTTGGTGAAAGGCATTTCTAATCTTGACCTCACTTTAGGACAAATGTCGATCTGGCATATTTTTCAAGCAGGATTTTCTAATTTTTCTGATCCATTTTTAAGAATCAATTCAATTTTATTAATTGTTTATACCTTATATATAATAGAAAAGAAAAGCTGGATTCAATTATGCTTTGTTCCGATTTTACTATTGTTTGCTCAATCTCCAAGTCCTGATTTACCAGTAATTGTTTTTTCATTAATTATTTTAAATGAAATTCTAAAAGAGAATAAAAACACCTCTCTCCTATTCGCTTTCTCAGTTTTTGTTTTTGCGATAAAACCAACCATGATCTGGCTTCCGATTTTAGGATTCTTCTACTCTATCTTTATTGTTAAATCGAAATTTAAAAATTTGGTTCCGGGAATTTTAATTGTTTTGCTTTTTTTCATTAAAAATATTTACACATTCGGCTATCCAATTTTTCCGGTTTCAATTTTAGATCTTGGGATAAGCTGGAAGCCTAATCCTGAAGTTTTGAAAATCTCTTCACAATACGCAATTCAGAAGACGTATGATATGCAATATTCTTACGAAGAAATTCAAAAATTTTCTACGTTTGATTATATCAAAAACTGGTTTTTCTTAAATGGAATCAAAGCCAAAATAAATCTTTTTTTTATTCTAAGTCTAATTGGATTTATCATTTTTAGCTTTATTAAAAAGAACAAAATAATCTCTTTGATTTGTTTTTCTTTAATTATTAAAAGTATTTTAGTTTTATTATTTTCGGCTCAGTACAGATTTTTCATTGATGTATTTTTTGTCATGTTTTTTATAGTTTTTATTAATTATTTTAATCAAAAAAAGTCAATTGCTGTATTTTCTGTTTTAAGTATTATTTTCATCGGATTCCTTACTTTACCGAATATTCTTCAAACCTATTTACCGAGTTTTAAATTGGGAAATTTCATGGGGAAATTTGAAGCAAAACAACTTTACAAACCTTCAACTTACGATTATAACAAATTTCAATCTTATAAAATCGGAAATTTAAAATTCAATGTCTCAACAAAATATCCTTATAATTTTGACACACAACTTCCTTCTATTTCTGAAAGTTTTATTTTCCAAGATATTGAAGCAAACATTTTTCCACAATTGATTGACGAAAAAAATATCAAAAAAGGATTTATCTGGAAAAAATTAAACCTAGAAGAGAAAAAAGAAGCCGAAAACATTATCAATTCCATCAACAATTCATATAAACAGAAGTAAATTCTTAGACATTTTTATCTGAATAAAAAGCCTTAAATTTGTGTCATGTTAAATACTCTAGGTAATCTTCTCAGTCTTACAACATTTGGGGAAAGCCACGGTCTGGCTTATGGTGGAATAATCAATAATTTTCCGGCAGGTTTATCGGTTGATTTCGAGAAAATTCAATATGAATTGGATCGTAGAAAACCTGGTCAATCTGCAATTGTTACACAAAGAAAAGAAAGTGACACTGTAAAATTTCTTTCAGGTATTTTTGAAGGAAAAACGACCGGAACTCCCATTGGTTTTATCATCGAAAACGAAAATCAGAAATCAAAAGATTATGATCATATTGCGAACTCATATCGTCCAAGTCACGCAGATTTTACATATGATCAAAAATATGGTTTGAGAGATTATCGCGGCGGAGGAAAATCTTCAGCAAGAGAAACAATGAATTGGGTTGTAGCAGGAGCTTTAGCAAAACAATTTTTGTCGAATATTGAGATCAACGCTTATGTTTCTTCAGTAGGCGATATTTTCTGTGAAAAACCTTATCAGGCTTTGGATTTTTCTAAAACCGAAAGCAATGAAGTTCGTTGTCCGGATGCAGAAACTGCAGAAAAAATGATTACGAGAATCAAAGAAATCAAGAAAGAAGGGAATACGATTGGCGGAACTATTACTTGTGTCATCAAGAATGTTCCTGTAGGAATTGGTGAACCTGTTTTCTCAAAACTTCAGGCAGAATTGGGAAAAGCAATGTTAAATATCAATGCTGCAAAAGGCTTCGAATATGGAAGCGGATTCTGCGGTGCAAAAATGACAGGAAGCGAACACAACGATCTTTTCAACGAAGATTTTACAACAAAATCTAATCTTTCAGGGGGAATTCAGGGTGGAATTTCAAATGGAATGGATATTTATTTCCGCGTTGCTTTCAAACCGATCGCAACTATTTTAAGACCTCAGGAAAGTGTTGACAAATTTGGAAATCTTGCGATTGTAGAAGGAAAAGGTCGCCACGATCCTTGCGTACTTCCAAGAGCGGTGCCTGTTGTTGAAAGCTTGGCTGCTTTTGTTTTGGCAGATTTATTTTTGATTAATAAAACAAGAAATATCAATAATTTTTAATCTAAATTTTTAGTAATGGAAAATTACTGGGAGAATGGGATTTCTTTCGAAGAATACTTGAAAATAGGAAGAGAAAGACTTGAGAATCCTGCAAATCAACAAGAAATTGATTATCAACAATATTATCAGTTGGGACTTCAAAGAATTGACAGAACCCTGAAAAAATATGTTCCGGATGAAGATCAGCTAAAAGAATTAGAATCCAAGAATTTTGATGGAAAAATTTTAATTATTTCAGAAGTTTGGTGTGGCGACGCAAGCTCGACTGTTCCTGCTTTGGTTAAGTTTTTCGAAGGTAAAAACGAAGTTAAAATTTTCCTGAGAGACAGCGATAAAAGTTTAATTAATCAATTTTTGACAAACGGAACGGAATCTATTCCGAAAGTTATTATTCTGGATAAAGATTTTAACGTAAAAAATTCTTGGGGTCCTCGTCCAAAATACGGTAAAGAATTGTTAATGAAATACAAAGCCGATCCAGAAGTTTATACAAAAGATCAGTTTTATAATGATCTTCAATTGTATTATGCAAAAAACAGAGGAAAAGATGCGGTTCAGGAAATTTTGGAATTGCTTTAATTTTTAAAAAGTAAAAATGAAAAAAAATATCATTTATCTTGTATTAATCGCCATTATCGCCGTGATAGCATTCGTTCCGGGCGTAAAAGAAAAATTACAGGATACATTTTTTCCGATTGCGACGATCGAAAATGCAGTCCATATCAGTGATGAAGATTACGATATCGATCTTAAAGGGATGAATGTTCCCGACACTAATCTTAAAGCATTTAAGGACAAAGCTGTTTTCCTGAATTTCTGGGGAACATGGTGTCCTCCATGCAGAAAAGAATGGCCTTCGATTCAGAAATTATATGATACAAGAAAAGATCATGTAAATTTTGTGTTGATTGCGATGAACGATCAGGAGGATGCAGTGAGAAAATTTTTAAAGGAAAATAATTATAATGTTCCCGTTTATATCGCCCAAAGTCCGATTTCGGAGAAAATACTTCCAAAAGTGTTTCCTACAACGTATTTATTGGATAAAGACGGCAGAATTCTGATCAAGGAAGATGCATCAAGAGACTGGAACACAGAATCTACACATCAGTTCATTGATAATATTATTAAATAATTTTTAACTAAATTTTATAATTAGTTGGTACAAAATTTGCGAAATTTGTACTGTTAAAAAATTATTTAAACTAAACACAAAATGAAGTATTCAAAATTAAATCTGGCAAAAGAAGCCATCAGCCACAAAGGTTTCGTAAGAAAGATTCCTGATATTTTCAGAATGATAAAAATGTGGAGAAAAGGATCGTATCCAACAAAATCCATCGACATTATTCTGCCATTATTGGGACTTTTATATGTCATCTCCCCGATTGACCTGTTGCCGGATTTCGCTTTACCTGTAATAGGAATTATGGATGATTTCGCAGTTTTATCCCTTACAATTCCTAAACTGATCAAGGAGGTAGACAAATTTCTCCTTTGGGAAGCTGAGCAAAAATACAATTCTGGTGTCACGAAAATCATCAACGCCGAGATAATAAAGTAATAAAAAACATCCTTTTGAGGGTGTTTTTTTGTGAATGGTCAATCGCTAATTGCTACGCAGTGAATTTTAAATTAAACTGAATATTTTTCATTTAAAAAAAATTATAATTGACTTGCAAAGCAAAATTCACAATTCACTTTTACCCTTTCATATCATTTCCTTAAATTTGCAACATCTAATAAAAAATAATGGAAAGTAAAAAAGAATTCTTTTTGGAGTGCTACAAACTGGGCATCATTAAATTCGGAAGATTTACATTAAAAAGTGGGATTGAAAGTCCGTTTTATGTAGACTTGAGACCTTTGGCTTCAGATCCAAAAATTTTGAAAAATTTGGCTAATTATTTATTGGAAATGCTTCCTCTGGATAATTTTGATCTGATCTGCGGAGTTCCGTATGCCGCACTTCCAATGGCTACGGCAATGTCTTTGGAGAGCTATATTCCATTAATTATTAAAAGAAAAGAAGCTAAAAACTACGGTACCAAAAAGCTCATCGAAGGAATTTATCAGAAAGGACAAAACTGTCTTTTGGTAGAAGACGTCATTACTTCCGGAAAATCTCTGATCGAAACGATTGCAGAAGTTGAGCAGGAAGACCTGAAAGTTGCCGATATTGTTGTTGTTTTAGACAGAGAACAAGGAGGAAAGCAGCTTCTGGAAAGCAAAGGCTTCAGAGTTCATACACTTTTCAATATTTCTGAGGTATGCGAAATTCTTCAGGAAAATGGAGAATTATCTGATGAAGAGGTGAAAAGAATTCAGGATTTTTTACAGGGAAATCACATTCAGTTTGAAGAAAAAATCAGACCTTCTTACGAACAGAAATTACATACAGCACAACATTCGGTTTCTAAAAAATTATTGGAAACAGCTTTAGCAAAACAATCCAACCTTATTGCCTCTGCAGATGTTACTACAACTCAGGAATTATTGGATTTGGCTGAAAAAGTTGGTCCGCATGTGATTGCTTTAAAAACCCATATCGATATTATTTCAGATTTCGAATACGAAAAAACAATTACTCCATTAAAAGCTTTGGCTGCGAAACATAACTTCTTATTGATGGAAGACAGAAAATTTGCAGACATCGGAAATACTCAGGAACTTCAGTTTACAAGTGGGGTTTTTAAAATTACCGATTGGGCAGATTTCGTAACTTCACAGGTTATCGGAGGTTTTGAATCTTTAGACTGCTTCAAAAATGTAGGTGTTGTTGCCATTATCGGAATGTCCTCAAAAGGAACATTAACGACAAGTGCTTACAGAGAAGAGGCTTTAAAAGTAGCTTCATCACATCCAAACGTGATCGGTGGAGTTTCTCAAAATCAACTTCCTGAAGAGATGTTGTTGTTTACTCCAGGCGTAAACTTGGCGGATTCTGGTGACGGAAAAGGACAGCAGTACAATACTCCAGAGCATGTATTCAAGACACTTCACACAGATTTTATTATCGTAGGACGAGGAATTTACAAATCTGAAAATCCTGAACAGGCAGCACAGACTTACAAAAATGAAGGTTGGAACGCTTATTTGAATTCTTTAGAAAAAAAAGCAATCCAAAATTAAAATCTTTGCCGAATTTCTACAAAATAAGTTATATTTGATACTTTATCAGGAATATTGAAAAGGATTAGTATTTGTCTTATTTTGTTTTTGGGTGTTGTAGAGGTTTCTGCGCAGAAAGACAGCATTTATATTGAAGCCAAATTGTCTTCGGATAAAAAAACGCTGAACATCAATCAGGAAATTACCTATTACAACAATTCAGAAAAAGATCTTAACACGATAAAACTTTTAAACTGGGTTTCGGCTTACAACAGACGAGGAACATCGTTGGTTTACAGAAAACTGGAAGACAGAAATACCGATCTTCATTTTGCCAAAAAAGAAGAATTGGGAAAGTTATTAAATTTGACAATAAAAGATTCTGACAACCAAGAAATTAATGTAAACGATATTTCTAACGAAAACTTTTTTCTTCCTCTGCACGAAGCGTTGAAACCCGGAGAAAAAATAAAATTACAACTGCAGTATCAGATGCAGCTTCCTGATAAAAAATTTACAGGATACGGAACGTCTGATAAAAATGTAGCTTTAAAATACTTCTTTATTGTTCCGGATCGCTTTGATCCGGACAATATTTCCCAAAGAGATTACCACGACATTGAGGAATCCGTAAGTTTCAATACTTTCTGGACGATCAATTTTGATCTTCCTGTAAATTATTTTATTGAAAGTAATTTGCAGCAGATTCAGATGAATTCTTTCAAAGGTTATCTTGATTCTGATCCTGAATTTCTTATTTCACAAAACGAATATCCGTCGATTAACATTAATACGGAAGGAATTCACACAGAGGTAAAATTCGGATATAATTTAAAACCTGAGGAAAAACAAAACCTTGAATTTTATCTTCCTTTACATTTAAAATTTATAAAAGAAAGAATCGGATCAATTCCGGACAGAATTTTTATTTCGGATAAATTCAGGGGAAAAGAAGATTTTTTTGGAAACAATGATATTACGTTCTGGAAATTCAGGTTTCAGCTATTTACGGATGCTGAAAAAGTAGATCTCGATTATTTTGGAATTATTGCTAAAAAGATTTTAGATGAAAGTATCATAACAGATAAACAAGACAACCATTGGTTTAAAAATGGTTTAAAATCTTATCTTGAAATTCAATATTTAAAGAAATTTTACGCAGATACAAAATTATTGGGAACTCTTCCTGAAACGAAAATTTTCGGTGTAAAACCTTTGAAATTATTTCATGCTTCCAAAGTAAAATTGGTTGATCGATATGGTTTGGCGTATCAATATATCATGTCTCAAAATCTGGATCAGAAAATTGATGAAAAATATACTGTTCTGAGTAATTTTAACGACATGGCAATCAGCAGCTTTGAAACAGGAACTTTGTTCAATTATTCTGCTGATAAAATGGGTTATGAGAATTTTAACAACTTAGTTCATGATTTCATTGCAAAAAATACTGATAAACAAATTGATCCGAAGGATTTTATTAAAGAATTAGCAGAAAAAGATAAAAGAACAACTTATATCGCTGATTTTTTAGAGCATAAAAACAGAGTAAATTTTAGATTAAGAAAATTCAAAAAAGAAGGAGATTCTTTAAATATTAAAATTCAGAGAAATACGTTAGCTAATATTCCAGTAAAACTTCAGACAGAATCTAAAGACGGCGATAAAAAAGAATATTGGGTAGAAACTAAAGAAGGTGAAAAGGCTACCACTTTTTCAATTCCCGCTTTAGACACCTACAAAATCACGTTGAACGACGATTATATTTTCCCTGAATCGAAGTATAGAGACAACTTTTTATATGCTAAAGGTTTCTTTTCCAACACAAAAAAAATTAAATTAAAACTAATTAAGGACATTCCGAATCCTGAATTCAACGAGATCTATGTGAGCCCGAGAGTTCGCTTTAATAATACGTATGATAAATTTTTGATTGGTTTAAATTTTAAAAATCAGTCTTTCTTTGAACAGAAATTTTTATACTCGTTCACGCCAACTTACAGTACAGGAACAGGAAAACTGACGGGTTCCGGAGCAGTTGCATACTCCTTTCTCCCTGCTGAAAGCATTATCCGAAGCTTGACTTTCGGAGTTTCTGGTTCGTATTTTCATTATGATTATGATTTGGCGTATCGTAAAGGATCGATTTATTCGAATATTAATTTCAGAAAAAATCCGAGAAGTACGGTAAGTCGTGGAATTGGAGTTTCTTACAATTATTTTGAAAGAGATTTGAGTCCGCTGATGGTTGCCAATAATGATTATTCTAAATATAATCTTTGGAGCGTTGGTTATGGATATTCCGACAATCAAAGTATTCATGAAAAAAGTTTAAGTGTAAGCACGCAGTGGATGGAAGATTTCCATAAAGTAACCGCAGAAGGCTTTTACCGATGGGAATTTGCCCCAAGACAGAAGCTGAGTGTAAGATTATTTGCAGGATATTTTGTAAAAAATGATACAAGAAATAATACTTTCAACTACGGTATTTCCAGAGTTTCCGACTACTCTTTTTCTTATAATTTATTAGGACAAAGTGCAACTGGGGGAATTCTTTCGCAGCAGTTTATTTTGGCAGATGGTGGTTTTAAATCTTTCATTCCCGGAAGTGTTAATAAATGGATCACCTCCTTAAACGTTGACACCAGCGTTTGGAAAATTTTCCATGTGTATGCTGATGCAGGAATTTATGATAACAAAAACCAGCCGACAAAATTTATCTGGGATAGTGGTGTAAAAGTGAGGGTAATTCCTGATTTTCTTGAAATTTATTTCCCGATTCAGTCTTCTTTAGGCTTTGAACCCGGGTTTAAAGACTACGGAAAGCGCATCAGGTATACCTTAATTCTGAATTTAAATACCATTATCAATGCAGCGAGAAGAGGCTGGTATTAAAAAATACAGTTGTACAAAGAATGTACAACTGCTCAAATTCAAACTTATATAAAGTTACCGACTAGTTTTAATCTTTTAAAATTTTCTGAGAAACAGGATTGTCATCGATGGTTCCTGTTACAATATAATTTCCTTTGGGTAATTCTTTTACATCAAGGTTATAGGCCGACTTTGTAGGAGATTCTTTTACAACCTGTCCAAACATGTTAAAAACTTTCACATTATTGATCTCACCTCCAAAAATAATTTCATTGTCTTTTACAAAAGAATTTTTAATAAAATTAAATTTCGAATAGTTAAAATCAACATCAGCAATAGCAAGTGTTCCGCCTGTTGAGTTGATAGGATTTGCTGCTCCAACTGTAAAATCTACTGTATTATCATTGGTATCTCCTGAAATTCTTTTAATTGCAGTTGTCGTCGTAGGAGAAGGAGCCGGTCCGGAACCTTCATACTGATTGGCTGCAGATCCGTACCCCACAAAATCCACAACATTTGAACTGGTAGGTCCGGTAACCTGGACTGCATTGTTGGCAATAACTATTTTTCCTGAAGTTACTGCAATTCCGATCCCGACGGATGGATTCGGAGACCCGTCAAAATTGATAACTGTAGTTGCGATAAAGTCCGGTGTAGGTAAATTCACTGTTCCTCCTCCTCCGGTAGCTTCCTGAATCAGGTAAGTTTGTCCGGGATTCAGAGTAATGTTAGGCAAGGTATGATACTGGGTAAAAGTAGATGCTGCAGGAGCATATTGCAAAGTAGCGCCATTAAGAGAGGCTTGAGTAGAGCCAATATTCTTAAGAATTACGTAGTCATTTTTCAGGGTAGATCCAGCATTTCCACCTCCACCATAGATCTCATTGATAACAATCTGGGCATTTGAAAATGCAATCATCGAAACGAATCCGATAAAAGTAAAAATTTTTCTCATGATAATTATTTTTGTGTGATGTGACATATGAAATGCAAAAATAGTACCACATGAGTGAATTAAATTTAACAATAACCCGGTATTATTATCTAAAATAGCATTAACAACTCATTAAAACAAGATTTTTAATAAAAATATAAATTTATATGTAAAGAATAAATTAAAAAAAACAGCCGCTTCATTGAAGCGGCTGTAGAATAACTAGGAAATATTTTATAGTAAATATTTTATTAATCTTTCAAGATTTTTTGAGAAACCGGTTTGTTGTTTACTGTTCCGGTTACAATATAGTTACCTTTTTGTAATTCTGCAACATTCAGAGATTCATTTTCTCTTACAGAAGCTGTTTTTACAACCTGTCCGAACATATTGTAAACTTTTACATCCTTCACCTGAGTTCCGAAAGTGATTTCTTCTGTCGTAACAAAAGTATTTTTTACGAAGTTTGATTTTGCTGCAGATAAGTCTGAAACAGCTAAAGTACCATTACTTGAGTTTTTAGGAGTTGGTGTTCCGGCAGTGAAGTCTGTACCATTATTATTTGTATCTCCTGCAAGTCTTGCAATTGAAGTTGTATTTGAAGGTGCAGGTGCAAAAGTTCCCTCAAAATAGCTAGCTGTAGATCCATATCCAACAAAATCTATAATATTAGACCCTGTAGCAGCAGTAGGTGCAGTATTATCAGTAGTTAAAGCAAGTTTTCCTGCAGTTCCTGATAAATTGATCGTTCCTACAGAATCAGGAGTAGGTAAATCGCCACCGGCAGTTCCCGCACTACCTTCCTGAAGAAGATATGTCTGCCCCGGAGCTAAAGTAATATTAGGTAAAGCATGGTTACTATTACCTCCATTGAAATTTCCTGTTGCAGACGCATACTGCAAGTAAGCTCCCGTTAAAGTAACAGATGTAGATCCGATATTTTTAAGCTCTACAAAATCATACTTATAAAGAATAGCCGAATTACTTCCACCACCTGCTCCATAGATTTCATTAATTACAATTTGTGCATTTGCAACAGCAGATACAGCAACTATACCCAAAACTGTAAAGATTTTTTTCATGATTTAAAATTTTAATTATTAATAATTTACATAGCAAAATTACAGCTATTTTTCAATACAATACAATAATTGAATTAATTTTTTGTTAATAATGTTAAAACCCTTCTCGTTAACATTTTTTAGTTATTTTTACCAATTATTTAGAAGGCTTGCGGAATTATTTTCTATTATTCGTACTGTTTTTCATGGGCATATTTTCGGGTAATGCTCAGGTGTTTTCGTGGAAAAATCCCAACCTACCGCAAGACAGTATAAAACAGGACAGCATTATTCGGCAGGACAGCATTCTTGCTATGAAATTTGAGCAGGATATTTTTGCAAAGGACACCATGGATTTTGTAAAAACAAGCAACAGGGTTGTGGTAGATGAAGCCGTTCTTGCAAGAAATGATAAAAAAAGATTTTTGGGAGAATTAAATTCCAAGGGTTCGATTATCCGAGGGATTACCTTTGGAAATAATCAGGGGCAGTCTGTGCAAAGCTCAATGGATTTGCAGATTTCCGGTCGGCTTTCAAAAGATGTAACCATTTTAGCAAGTATTTCAGACCACAATTTACCAATTCAGGCGGATGGATATACGCAAACACTTGAGGAATTCGATAAAATTTACATGCAGCTTAATATTAAGGATAAATCTATTCTTAGAGCAGGGCATTTGGATTTGGTAGAAGCTAAAAATTATTTTGCCAAATTCCAGAGACGAAGCATGGGACTCGAATTTCAGACGGAATTTGGAAAAGAAAATAAAACTTTTGTTGATGTTTCATTAGGTGTAGCGCGAAGTGAATTCCATAGAATTCGTTTTCAAGGGGTTGAAGGTAACCAAGGTCCTTATCGTTTGACAGGGAAAAATGGGGAACAATTCATTACTTTGATTTCGGGCTCCGAACAGGTCTTTATTGATGGAATTTTAATGAAACGTGGTGAAAATCAAGATTATATCATTAATTACAATACAGGTGAAGTTACATTTACCAGTTTCCGACCGATTTTCCAGCAGAATTTCATTACAATATCTTATAACTATACCAATAGAAATTATTCCAGATATTTATTTACTGGAAAAGTTGAGCATAAGAGAGAAAAATTGAAACTAGGCTTAAACTGGTTCATGGAAAATGACAATAAAAACGCCCCACTTTCTTTAAATCTTTCACCTGAAGACGAACAAATTTTAGCCAACGCAGGAAACAACCCTGATTTGATGTACGCTCCTTCCGGAGTTGTCACAGAATATGATGTAAATAAAATTCTTTACCGATTGGTTCAAAGCCCAAATGGAAATTATTATGAATTTTCAACGGATCAAACTCAGACCTTGTATACTGTTTCTTACACGTATTTCGGGACGAATTTAGGAGATTATAAAATTACGCAAACAACTAATAACGGACGTGTTTTTGAATATGTTGGTCCAAATTTGGGAGATTATCGTGCCGTAAGAAAATTGCCTTCTCCGGAGAAATCTCAAGTATATTCATTAAATTCTGAATATCTTTTGAAAGACGGAAAAATAGGGGCAGATATTTCATTGAGTAATTATGATGTGAATTTATTTTCGTCAAAAGATTCCAATCAAAATATTGGATATGCGTGGAGAATTTTTGGAAATAAAACATTTACAAAAAACAGCTGGAAAGGAACTCCGAATTTCGAATATCAATATATCGACAGACAATTCCACATTTTAGATCGAATCAATGATGTAGAATTCTCGAGAGACTTCAACCTTGCTCAGGAATTTAGCGGAAGAACTCAAAACAGATTTATTTTTAGCTTTTTAAATAAATGGAATAATAAATCGACCCTAAACTATAGAATCAATTATCTGGATGAGCAAGATTCTTACAAAGGGATTAAAAATGATCTTGATTTTGGATGGATTAAAGGTAAATTTTTCACAAAAGGAAATCTTTCTTACTTAAATACAAATGCAACGCTTCAGGATACTAAATTTATCAGAGGGGGTGTTTCTACTGAATTTACGGGCAAAAAAGGAAGTTGGGCAGTCGGCGGAAGCATGGAGCACAACGAGAAAAAATACAATGACACCCAGTTGATGGATGTGACAAGTTTCAGTTGGAAAGAACTTTTTGTTCAGAAGAAAATCGGCGACAGTACCCGAACAAAATTATTGGCGAAAGTTTACATGCGTGACAATGACTCTGTACGTGATAACAGGCTTCAAAACATGAACAACATTTTAGGTTTCATGGCAGAAAGTCAACTTATCAAAAATGAGAAAACTACATTGAACGTGTTGCTTCATTACAGAAAATTCTTCTATCAGAACCAAGATGTTGATGTTTCCAGAAATAATGATTTTGTGGTTGGAAATATACTTTATAATCAACAATTATTCAGAAATGGAATGCGTTTGCAGGCTTTCTATGAGCTGGGAAATGGGCAGGAAGCACAAAGAGAATTCCAGTATATAAAGGTAACAGATGGACAAGGTATTTACAAATGGACAGATTACAACGGCGATGGAGTTCAGCAGCTTGATGAATTTGAGATTGCAGAATACTCAGATTTGGCTCAATATATAAGGGTTTATACTAATTCTGTACGGTATATCGCTTCCAATAAAAATAAAATTCAGTTGGCTTTATTTGTGAATCCTTCAGTTGTATTTAATTCTGAAAATAAATTCCTAAAGCGTTGGAATTTCAATATTTCTTTGAATTCACAAAACTCTTTCTATAAAAAGGATAAGGTTTTAGTATTAAATCCTTTTGAGAAAAATGATGATCAGATCCTTAAAAATCAGAATATTTTAGCGTCGGTACAATTTAGTCCGACCGAAAAATCAGGATGGAACGGAAATTATCGTTTTATTTCGAATGACAATTTAATTAATGCCAATTTCAGCAATGAAGAAAGAGAGCAAATTTCACATTTCCTGAACATTGGATATTGGTTTAATAAAGAATTCAGGATCGATTGGGAAAACTCTGTTCATGACATTCAAAATTCATCGCAATTGTTTGCAACGAGAGATTACCGTTTAAATAATTTTGAGACCAAGCCAAAAGCAACTTATAAATTTACCGATGCAATTCAGGCTGAGCTTTCATCCGCTTTCCGTCAAAAAGACAGAGTGGATGGTGAGGAGTTGTTGAAAGCTTTTGATGTTACAGGAACGATTCAGTGGGAGCGTAAAAAGACGACCATCAGAGGTAATTTTTCTTTTATTAATAATGATTTTACAGGAAATAATTTCAGTATCGTCGGAAACCAAATGCTGGATGGTCTGAAGCCTGGTAAGAACCAGGTTTGGAGTGTATTTATTCAACAGGCTATTAATTCTTTCTTACAGTTAAATTTAAATTATGAAGGAAGAAATTCCGGAGATCGTACGATTCATATTGGAAGTATGCAGGTAAAGGCGAGCTTCTAATGTATGTTTCTTAAACAGATTCCGCTGTTTTGCATAGACCATTACTCATAATTATCAGAACTAAAAACAAGATATAAAAATCCCTGATTCAAAATGAATCAGGGATCTATATTAAAGTTCAAATACTAAATTTTATCTTTTAAGAATTTTAAGAGACTCAGAATTTTTGTCTGAATTTACTTTTAAAATATACATTCCCGGAGATAATTTTCTTAAATCTACAGAACCTTTTTCTGCATTTATTGTTTCATTCATTACTCTTTGCCCGGCTGCGCTGTAGATTTCAATATTTCTGATTTTACTATCGTTTGTGATGTTTAAATAATCAACAACAGGGTTTGGATAATAGCTGATTTTACTACCTTTCGTACTCACATCCTGAGTTGCCAGAACAACAGCAGTGAATTCATATCCACCTAAATCAGGAGTTGTTGCACTTCTAGGATTATTATCCGCATCTACAGTTACATCTGCTACAAAAGTTCCTTTATTATCCAATGCCGAATTTCCTGTTGTTGCTAAATGGAAATCCGAAGCAGAAACAAACGACGGCAAAATATTAAGAGAATTTACGTTTCCTCCAAAGCCAGTCTGAATATCTGTTAAAGTAGCTCTTGCAGAACCAATAAATCCAAGATTTGCTCCTGTAGAATAATAATCATTATAATTAATATTAGAGAAAACAGTATTCGCTGCACTTGAGTAGATTGTATATCTATCTCCTGCTTGAGTTTGAGTATTTACAAAAATATTATTTCTTAAATCAATGGCACTAGCTGTTGTAATTGTGGATAATACATTCAATGCAGAAGGTCTACCAGAAACGGTTTGGCTTGCATCCATTACAACCGTATTGTAATAAATTTTATAACCCGCGCCAGTTCCAACTACGATTCCATTTCCGTTATCGTTTACACCTCCTGTTGTAACATACCCGTATCCTGCTACTCCACTCACGATATTATTGGCAATTAAAGTATTTGCAGCTGTACTTGTAGATGCAACATAAATTCCCTGTGCACCATATCCGCTTACATTGGTATTTTTAATAGAAGTGATCTTATTTCTGTCAATAATAACACCATTAGTCAAAGTACCTGCAACATAAATTCCACTGAACAAAGTTCCAGTACCACTTGAAGTAAAATTATTGATATTATTACCTCTAATAATAATTCCTGCAACCGGAGATGCCCCCGTATTTCCAGATGTTACAGAAATACCAGTTGCTCCACCTGCTCCTGTTCCTGCGTAGCCAAGATTAGTAATTGTATTGGATGAAATGGTAGTGTTTACTGTTCCTGTAGCCAACCAAATTCCTCTTTTGATTTCCGCATTGGCAGTTTCAAAATTTCCAATAGTATTATTTGATACCGTTGCTCCGTCCAAACCTTGCAGATAAATCCCTACAAGTCTGTTGGCATCTGCTCCGGAAGTACTGAAATCATTACCTGTAACTAAAGTATTTCCTCCATTTCCAGCAGCAATAGCCGTAAACAAGTACAATCCTATATAAGATTTTTTAATTGAATTGTTTTGAATCGTAACATTATTAAAATATCCTCCTGTAGGAGTTGTATTTCCATCATACATAATAAATGCAGATGATGTGTTGATACCATTTACGATATTTAAGTTCTTAACAACAATATTAGTATTTGCAGCAGCTGCAGTAGTTGCGATAAAAGTAATAACCTGCGGACCTGTGGTTGCTGTATTCGTAAATGTAAGATCTCTCGTTGTACCGGATGCAGTATTACTTCCGTCTAATGTAACATTACTCCCAAGAATTCTTACCAATGCAGCACTTGCAATACTTCCTGAAACAGTCGGAGTTGTAGCTGCTGCAGGCTTCACAACTACAGATGTGTAACTTGTAGTTCCTCCACTCGCATTTAAAACTGCTGTTGCTGTCTCTGTGGTATTCGCTGTAATACTGATATTGATAGCTCCCTGATGTGTTCCAGCATTAATAGCGTCGAAAGCACCTTTTAATGTGGTATAAGTTCCTGTCGTTGTGCCTGCCGTGGAGGCAACATTCACTTGTGCTTGAAAATTCACAGCGGCAAATCCCGCCATAAAGCAAAATAGAAGTTTTCTCATAGATATTATTTTTCTATCTTAAATATATGTAAATTATTTAATAAAAATTCAAATTAATTTAAAATTAAATACCACAAAAACCATAAACACACCAAAACCCTAATAAATTAAGAGTTTTTAACTAAATTAAAAACTCCAATAATATCCACTTATAAACTCTATCAAGACATAAAATAGAATTTTGTAAATTTGCGCCATGATAAAAATTGGCAATATAGAACTGCCGGAATTTCCGCTTTTACTTGCACCGATGGAGGATGTAAGCGATCCTCCGTTTAGAAGATTATGTAAAATGCATGGTGCAGATTTGATGTATTCTGAATTTATCTCTTCAGAAGGTTTAATTCGTGATGCCATCAAGAGTAGAAAAAAGCTGGATATTTTTGATTACGAAAGACCTGTCGGAATCCAGATTTTTGGTGGAGATGAAGAAGCAATGGCCATGTCTGCAAGAATTGTGGAAACTGTAAACCCCGATTTAGTTGACATTAATTTCGGATGTCCTGTAAAAAAAGTGGTTTGTAAAGGAGCCGGAGCCGGAGTTTTGAAAGACATCGATTTGATGGTTCGTTTAACAAAAGCTGTAGTAAGTTCTACAAGTCTTCCTGTGACGGTAAAAACTCGTTTAGGCTGGGACAGTACCTCTATTAATATTGATGAAGTTGCAGAACGTCTTCAGGAAACAGGAATTAAAGCATTAACAATTCATGCGAGAACCCGAGCCCAAATGTACAAAGGTGAAGCAGATTGGGAACATATTTCAAGAATTAAGCAAAATCCTAATATCGAAATTCCAATTTTCGGAAATGGTGATATCGATTCTCCAGAAAAGGCTTTAGAATACAAACAAAAATACGCTTGCGACGGAATTATGATTGGTCGTGCAGCGATTGGCTATCCTTGGATTTTTAATGAAATTAAACATTTCTTTAAAACCGGAGAACATTTACCTGCTCCAACCATTGAAGACAGATTATTGGCTGTTCGTCAACATGCAGAATGGAGTGCAGAATGGAAAGGTGAAAGATTAGGTTTAGTCGAAATGCGACAACATTACAGCAATTATTTCCGTGGTGTTCCTCATTTCAAGGATTTCAGAAAAAAATTCTTAGAAGTATTTACACTAGTAGAAATGGACGCTTTAATTAAAGAAACTCAGGAATTTTATACCGAATATTTAGCTCAACAAGCTTAAGAATAAAAACCCATCAAAATGAATTGATGGGTTTTATTTTGCATTATTTAAAATAAATTAATTTTTATTAATAACCTTCCGAAGCAGATTGATTTGTAATTAAACCTAATGCTGAAGAAGTTCCTATTCTCTTTACGCCCATACCAATCATTTTTTCGGCATCTTCGGGAGTTCTTACCCCTCCTGCAGCTTTCACAGGAAGTTTTCCGGCATTATCCAGCATTATTTTAATCCCTTCAAATGTTGCTCCGTTAGACTTTCCACCGGTAGTTTCATAAAAGCCTGTTGAAGATTTTACGAAAATTTTCGATAAGTCGTTTTCAGAGAAATTCTCTTCCGCCCAATTGGAAATATTTTTAGTAAGATCTGCAATTTGTTCATCCGTTAAAGCTGCAATTTCGATAATCCATTTTGCAACTTTATGATGTTCTAAACACAATTGTGTGCATTTTACAAATTCTTCTTTTACTAAATTTAAATCTCCTTTCAGATAAGCATTATAATTAATGACAAAATCCAGTTCATCGGCTCCGTCAGAAATTGCTTTTGTAGCTTCTGTCAGTTTTTCATCAATGGAATACGTTCCTTCATGAAAACCAATTACAGTTCCTACCACAACATTTGAATTCTTTTCCTGAATATACTTTTTGATTTCAGATACATAATCTGGTCGGATCATCACGGCAAAAATCCCGTTATCGATCGCTTCCTGAGCAAGATCTTTATCTTTCTGTAAAGTTTCTTCGTCTGAAATCCCCGACTGAGCAGGAGTTTTCAGATATGTTGAATCCAAATATTGAGCAATATTCATAATCTGTTATACTTTCAATTGTCTGTAAATACCTTGTTCCAAAGATATGAAAGTTTCTGTTCTTGTAACGCCTTTTAGTTTCTGAAGTTTGCTAAGGATTTGCATCAAATGATCGTTGTCCTTACAAAGAACTTTCAAGAAAATAGTATAATTTCCTGTTGTATAATGAGCTTCCACAACCTCATTAATATCTTTTAGAGATTTTACCACTTCAGGATAGTGGCTTGGCTGATCCAAAAATACACCGATATACGAAATCACTTTGTAACCGATTTTTTTAGGATTAAGGAATGAAATTGAATTTTCAATTACTCCTGCATGTTCCAGCTTTTTAATTCTCTGGTGTACAGCAGTTGTTGAAATTCCAACATTTTTCGAAATGTGAGCTAATGACGTTTTAGCGTTATCCATCAACATATAGATAATTTCTTTGTCGATTGAATCTAAATGGTAGTTTGTGTTGCTTGAATTTTTCATTTTCTACTTTTTTTTATTATTTATGTTTTTACGTTGGTTTTTAAAAACTTTTAAACTTCACGAAAACAGGAAAATGATCGCTGTAACCTCCCAAATACCGTGTACCTGCATAAGTTCGGAAGGGTCTGCCTTCAAAATTCCTTCTGTGACTGCTTATTTTTTCTGAACTGAATACTTCCGCATTCAGAAAAGACAGCACATTATTATCATTGAAGAGCGACTTCGATAATATGATCTGGTCAAACAGCAGTCCAGACTTATAATGAAAAGTAGAATAATTTCTTGTGGAAAACAACTGCTGGAAAGGATTTTCTAATACTTTGCCATGCTCGTCGTCATAGAGAATTTTTACTAAATTTTCATCATCCGGGTTTTCGTTAAAATCACCACACAGTATTACATGTTCTTTCTCTTCATTCACTATATTCATGATTCGCCCCCGAATCTCGTTCAATATAAAAGAGCGTTTTGGTCTGTTAATATCTTTCTCGCGCTTAGAGGGAAGATGGGCGATAAAAATATTTACAGTCTCTCCTTTATATCTCACTTTTGAATACAGTACATCCCTAGTTGTGTCGTAGTTTTCAGTGTTTTTATTATTTATTTCAAAGAAGAAGGTAATAGTTTCTGAGTCTATTATTTCCACTTTGGTTTTATCATACAAAAAAGCTACATCTACCTTTCTTTCATCCATAGAATTGTAGTGAACAATTCCATACTCAGAATTAAAAGGCTCCATCTGCACAAGGTCTTCCAATACTTTCCTTCCGGAAACTTCAGATAAACCGATCATAAATGGCAATACACCATTTTCCTCCTTCATCAAATGAAAAACATGTGAAATCTTATGAAGTTTGTTCTTATATTTTCTTTCGTCCCAATTCCTTAGTCCTGATCTTGTAGGATCTAATTTATGTTTCGGAATTGGATCCGGTAAAAATAAATTTTCAACGTTGTAAAAACTGAACAGCTCCATCAACACGCTTTTCTAAATTAATTAAAATTCACATCTTAATTTCAGAATGTAAATTTATTATTTTTTTTAATATATCATTAATTATTTTATAAAATTTTCATATTAATTTTATATTCAAAACATATCTTTTTATATGAAAAATAATAACCATAACTTAATTATGTGATTAAAATTTTTAATCTTTCTAATATATCACCTATTAAAAACAAAATAAAATAATATATTTTTTTTGAAAATCTTAGTATAAAATTTATTATAATAAGATTAAACGAATAATCTTTTAATCGTAAAACAGATATTAGCAATTATTATTCCATTTTTTAAAGTGTTTATTCAAAAATTAAAAAAAATTACTCTGAATGGTAAAACTTAGCAACTAATTTCCCAACAAATCGGGACGTTTTTCATTCGTAATTCTTACGGCTTCATCGTGACGCCATTCTTCAATCTTAGCAAAATTTCCACTTAAAAGAACTTTTGGAACATCTAAACCTTTATAGGATTCGGGTCTTGTATAAATCGGTGGCGACAACAAATCATCCTGAAAACTGTCTGTTAATGCACTTTGCTCGTCATTCAAAACACCCGGAAGCAAACGAATCACAGAATCTGCCAAAACACAAGCTGCCAACTCTCCACCGGTAAGAACGTAATCTCCGATTGAAATTTCTTTTGTTATATGTAAATCTCTCACACGCTGATCGATACCTTTATAATGACCGCATAAAAAGATGAGATTTTTTTTAATAGAAAGTGTATTGGCTATTTTTTGATTTAAAGTAACTCCGTCTGGTGTAAGATAAATCACTTCATCATATTCTCTTTGAGATTTTAGTTCTGAGATGCAGTTATCCAAAGGCTCCACCATCATTACCATTCCGGCTCCTCCTCCATAAGGCTCGTCATCAATCTGCCTTTTTTTATTAATTCCCCACTCTCTCAAATGATGAAAATGTACTTCTGCCAATCCTTTATCCATCGCCCTTTTCAAAATAGAAGTTTTGAATGGGCTCTCCATCAATGCCGGAAGTACGCTTATAATATCAATTCTCATTGTACTGTTTCGTTTTTCTTATTTGGCGAAATTATTAATCTTAAAGAAGAATCTTTGTTGAAATAACTCCACATCCAGTTAAAAAATACTGCAAGTTTATTTCTTACGCTCAAAATCAACATTAAGTGTAAAAACATCCAAAAATACCAAGCCAAAAAACCTTGGAATTTAATAAATGGTAAATCAACAACAGCTCTGTGTTTTCCGATGGTTGCTAATGATCCTTTATCATCGTATTCATATTCAATCCAATCTCCAGAAGTTTTCTTTAAAAGATTTTTTCCTAAATTTTTCGCCTGATTAATTGCTACGTTTGCAACCTGAGGATGACCTTGTGGGTATTTTGGAGTTTCCATGTAGGCAATATCTCCGATTGCATAAATATTTTCGTAACCTTTTATTTTATTAAATCTATCTACTATATATCTGTTCTTAACTAAATTTTCTGCGGGAAAACCGTCAACAACATTTCCCGTAACCCCGGCTGCCCAAATTACATTGTTGGAAGCGATTTCTTTTCCGCTTTTCATGTAAACCTTATCGCCATCGTAATCCGTCACATATTCCTGACTAAGAAAAGTCACTCCCAGGTCTTTCAGATATTCTTCAGATTTTGTCTGAGCTTCAGGACTCATCACTGCCAAAGGTTTTTCAGTAGAACTTACCAAAATGATTTTAAGATGATCGAAATTCATATAAGGATAATCTCTCGGAAGAATTTCCTTTTTCATTTCGGCGAAAGCTCCAGCCAATTCCACTCCTGTCGGTCCGCTTCCGACGATTACAATATTCCAGTTTCCATCGTCGCTTCGGCTTTTCTCTAGAATCAGTTTTTCAAAAGTCATTAAAACATGATTTCTAATACCGATGGCTTCCTGAGTATTTTTCATTCCGAAAGCTTTGCCTTCAAGATCTTTATTACCGAAAAAATTAGTTTTACAACCTGTTGCGATCACCAATTTATCATAACTGAATTCAGCTCCGTCGCAAATTACTTTATTATTCGCTGCATCAATTTCCTTAACTTCCGTTAAACGAAACTGCGTATTTCTGGAACGTTGAAAAATCTTTCTGAATGGGAAGGAAATATTGGAAGGTTCGATCCTTCCACACGCTACCTGATAGAAAAGCGGTTGAAACATGTGATGATTTACTCGATCCAGAACAATTACTTTTTTGTTTTTATTGTTCAATGTTTTTGCAAGTTGCAGCCCCGCAAAACCTCCTCCTATGATGATGACTTTTTCGCGTGTTTCCATAGTGACAAATTTACTGATTTTATTTTAGCATTTAGTAGTAAAAAAAGTTAGTTTTGTAAACTTTATTCACAAAAGATGTACAGCAAAAAGACCGCCAAAAAGATCCATAAAAAACGTCGAAAGAATTATTTTTTCCGCCGGAAAGTGGTGTTGGCAATTCTTGTCATTGCATTAATCGGAACGGGTTTATACCTTAAGCAATCAATCAGTTACTATTATGCGCTGTACTTTAATAAATTCGTACATAAAAAGCTCCACAACAACGAAACCGAAACTTTAAGAATTCAAAAAATTCTCTCTAATAATCTTGATAAAACATATGGTTTTGATATTTCTCATTATCAAAATAAAGAAGATATCAAATGGGATAGCTTAACCATCGGAAATAAAACAATTCCTCTCGAATTTGTTGTCATGCGTGCAACAATGGGAAACCGAAGTGCCGATAAACATTTTAATGATTTTTGGGAACAGGCAAAGAAACAGGATTTGATTCGCGGGGCTTATCATTTTTACAGAGCAGATGAAGATCCCGTGATTCAGGCGAATAATTTTCTGGAAAATGTAAAATTGGAAAGCGGAGACCTCCCGCCAATTCTTGATATTGAGAAAATTCCAAGACGCAAAACGAATAAAAAGTTGGTAGAAGACCTGAAAGTCTGGTGCAAAATCGTGGAGGAAACGTATGGTGAAAAACCAATTATTTATACGTATTATCATTATTACAAGGACTTTTTGAAAGGTGAATTTGATGATTATCCTTTGTGGTTAGCGAATTATAATGATGTTCCTACTCCATCACCTGACGCGGATTGGGATTTTTGGCAGTTTACGGAAAACGGAATTGTGCATGGAATCAATACGAAAGTGGATTTGGATATTTATAATGGGAGTTCTTGGTCTTTGAAAAGGTTGACTCTGGATTGATTTACATGTTTTGGCTAAAGCCAATTCGGATATTTTTAAATTGTTAAACGGGCTAAAGCCCGTTTCTATTGATCTTCACCTTTGTTTTATTTTCTTTTCTCTCGCTGATTTTGCTGATTACTCAGATGATTGAGAATATTTTTAGAATTAATTCGTTTTTTATTTGTGAAAATATTTGTGCAATTCGAGTTTAAAACAAACTATTTAAAAGGTTTTCGTTGAATCCATTCCGTTTTTGGGGAAAGTGACTGAAAAATATTTTTCATGAATGGGTTTAAAGCAAAATTATTGTGTTTGATTAATCCAAAAATATCAACCGGTTCTGCACCGATGGTTGATTTTATTTCTAAAGCTGTTCTTCCGAAAATTATTCTTTTGAATTGATGATTAATTCCAAACTCCACCATATCAAAAAGCATATTCAGATAAATCTGTTTTTCTTTCTGCAATTCTTTGTTATAGCCTAAAAAATAGGTATCGATATCCTCATTATTTAAAATTAAAGTATAAAAACCAATCAGTTTTTGTTCTGAAAAATATCCGAAGATTTTGAATTTATCCTTTAAATTTTCCTTCATGCTTTCAAAATGATTTTCGGCAAGGAAAAATGTGTTGAAAGGTGCATTTTCAGCAACATTTTGATAGAGAAGATTCATTTCAATTTGATGTTTTCTTATTTCATCGCAAGCCAATTCATGTTTTTCAATTCTTGAGAGTTTTTTCTTTGCGGTTTTTGTTCTCGCTTTATATTTCTTAGAAAAATCGTTTACATAACTTTCAAAGTCCTGCCAGTTTTCTTTGATTTTCAACATCATATTCGGCTGAACAGAAAATTTAAAGTAAGCTTCATGCTTTTTATCCTGAAAATATTTAACAAAATTCGACTGATAATCTTTATAAATTACCAACGACGTTTCCCTTATTTCCTTCTGCATTTTACAAACCGCTTCATCCAACAACGGAATAACCTTTTCCAATGTAATCTTTGAACCATCAAAATAAAATCCATTTTGTCCTGTTAACATATTATTGCCGAGAATCATGACATCTTTGCTGAACTGTTTCGCAAAAAAATTTCGGACACTGCACCAAACTTCATTTTTCTGAAAAGTTTTATGCTGAATAAAATTTAAATATTGAAATAAAGCACCACCAATTAATTCATCTTTCTCAAAAAATCCCATGAAATAACATTCCATATTTTGAGGTTTTGAAATTTCAAGGACACGAAAATATTCTTTGGAAAGCATGATATTATGATCTCCAATGACAGCATTCCAACTTTCCGGCAATGCAGAAGTTGTGTTGTAAATTCTTAAATTATATGACATAAAAAAGGCCACACAAATGTAGCCTTATCTTTTTAAACCGTTAAATTATTTTTGCGTAACCCAGTAAAAGCCGTCCACAGCGTACCAACCACAAACAATTCCGCCCATGATGGTAATGGTGATGGTCCAAAATCCGGTGTTAATCATTGTATATTTCCACGATTTTCTTTCAAACATTGCATTAATGGCAATCATCGGAAATACAAAGAAAATTCCAGCCATAAAAGAATGCAAAGCACCATGACCAAAGGAACGGTAAGCCATTCCATAATCTTTCATAAAGGCTGCATAAGATTCTTTTGCATTCATTTCGTCGCCTCCAACCATTCCCATCGCTCCAAATTGATGGATGGTAATCATTTGTAGGAAAAATGCCATCAACGCAGACAACATCAGGGAAAAAATGAAAACGCCAATCATTTGACCTTGCATTTGATCTTGTGTAAGTCCGGCTTCTTTCATCCAAATAGTGCCGAAAAGTTTTGGGTGATACCAGATAAATCCCATGATCAAAGGGATAAGTGCGGCTACAAGAATAGCCCAAAAGTTAATTTCTACCATAGTTTTAATTTTTTAAATAATCATTATAAAGCTACATTAAAAATCAATACAAAATACATTAAAATCAAATATTTAATAACTTTAATTAATATTTGACAAACAAAAAGCTATTTAATGAATAATAATTTAAATATTTTAAAATTTAATTACTAATTTAAATTCAAGCCAATTGATTTTAAAACTCCACATGATTGCTTATTTATCTGGATCTTTCTTATTTCATTTTCGTACTTTTGCGGCTCAATTTTAATTAAATTAAACCAACTCAATTCCAATGAATTACGTTTCGGCTGAAAATCTTACAAAATCTTACGGCATCAAAGTTTTATTTCAAGACATCACTTTCCATGTAAATGAAGGTGATAAAATAGCGATCGTTGCCAAAAACGGAAGCGGAAAATCTACCCTTCTGAAAATTTTGATGGGAAAAGAAATTGCAGACAGCGGAACAGTCGTTATTAATAAGGATATTCAAGTAGTTTTGTTTGATCAGGAAATTGAGTTCGATTCCAATCTTACGATCGATGAATTTATGATGACTTTGGATTCAGCGCCTATTTTAGCTTTAAAAAACTATCATAAATCCTTACATTCCACCGATAATGATTTCATTGAAAAAGCCTTACTGGAAATGGAAGCCCACAAAGCATGGGATCTTGAAAATGAAATGAAGCAGATTCTTTCGCAGCTTAAAATCACCGATCTGGATGCAAAAATGGGAACGCTTTCGGGAGGGCAAATCAAACGTGTTGCATTGGCGAAACTTTTGACAGAAACCAGAGCTGAACATCGCCATACTTTATTGATTATGGATGAGCCAACCAACCACCTTGATGTAGAAATGGTAGAATGGCTAGAAAGCTATCTAAGCAAAGCAAAAATCACTTTACTTTTGGTTACTCACGACCGTTATTTTTTGGATGCAGTTTGTGGAATTATCTGGGAAATGGAGGATAAAAATCTTTATGTTCACAATGGTTCTTACGCAACGTATCTTGAAAATAAAATGATTCGTGAGGACAATCTGAATGCAACCATCGACAAAGCCAACAATCTTTACAGAAAGGAATTGGAATGGATGCGAAGACAACCCAAAGCGAGAACTACAAAGTCAAAATCCAGACAAGAAGACTTTTACGAAACTGAAAAAATAGCGAAAACGGACACCAGAAAAGAATCTCTGGAGCTTGATTTCGAAATGAAAAGGCTTGGAAATAAGATTCTAGAGCTTAAAAATATTTCTAAAAGTTACGGTGATAAACTATTGTTAAAAGATTTCAGCTATTCTTTTCAGAGAGGCGAAAAAATAGGAATTGTAGGAAAAAACGGAGCCGGAAAATCGACTTTATTAAATATTATTCAAGGGTTTGAGCCTAAAGATTCCGGAGAAATTGAAACCGGAGAAACCATAAAATTCGGTTATTTTTCACAAAAAGGACTAAAATATAAAGAAGATGAACGCGTAATTGATTTTATTAAAGAAATTTCTGAAAATTTTCCTTTGGCCAATGGAAGAACTATCTCTGCATCGCAGTTTTTGAGATTGTTTTTATTTGATGACCAAACGCAATATTCACCAATCTCAAAACTTTCGGGTGGTGAAAAAAGAAGACTGCATTTGATGTACATTTTATATCAAAACCCAAACTTTTTGATTTTTGATGAACCAACGAATGATCTGGATCTTCCAACGTTGACGGTTTTGGAAAATTTCTTATTGAATTTCCAGGGAAGCTTAATTATCGTTTCCCACGACCGTTATTTTATGGACAGAATTGTTGACCATATTTTAGCATTTGAAGGAGAAGGAAAAATCAAAGATTTTATTGGTAATTTCTCAGAATATCGCGAAGCCAAAAGCCGTGAAGAAGCTTTAGAAAAATCTTCAAATCAAAAAACAGAGCCTGTTAAAGAAATTGCTGCAATTCCTGTTCAACCTCAAAATTCTGTAAAAAAGAAAAAGCTTTCTTTTAAAGAACAAAAAGAACTGGAAACCATTGAAAAAGAAATGCCTGAGTTTGAAGAGCAAAGAGCAAAAATACTAGATCAATTGAATAATGAAAATGATTATGAAAAAATTGCAAAACTTTCTGCCGATCTAGAAAATATATCCGAAAAACTGGAAAACCACGAAATGAGATGGTTGGAAATTCAGGAAATTTTGGGAGAAGCTTAATGTGTTGAAGGGTGTGAGCGTTGTAGGGTTTTAGAGTTTGAGTATTGAAGTTTAATTCTCAAACTCTAATACTCTCCGACACTCAAACTCTAGAACTCTCCCACTCTATAATTCTAAGATATGATTACAAAGTAACAATCTTCCCTTCTTTCGAACTTTCCATTGCCGCATCGATGATCTTCATATTTTTAATCACTTCTCCGCCGGGTGATGGCAAATAATAACCGAAAACGATATGTTCATAAATATTTTGATAGTAATTCATATAATTTCCGGGCTCGCTGAATGTAAAAATTCTTTCGGTTTCTGAATTTTCATTTAAAAAATTCAAAATTCCGTCGGCTTCTTTTAAAGGCTGAGTCCAGTCTTCACCGTAAGTTGGAATTGATCCTGAAACCAGTTCATTTTCCTGATTATCCGTTCTTTCCTGTAAAAAACTTCCCTTTTCTCCGTGAATTGCATAAGCGTAATGTGCTTCTTTAGTGAAAACTGAAGATTTTAATCTTACCCTTAAATCATTTTGATAGAATAAAATAATTTCAAAATAATCATTGGCAAACTCCTTTCCTTTCATTGAAAAAACATCGGCAAATAACTTTTCAGGAAAACCAAAATATTGCACCGCCTGATCTACCAAATGTGATCCCAAATCATGAAGAGATCCAGATCCTGTAGCTTCCGGATTTTCTTTATGGGCTTTTCCACTCGCCGTTGTACGGAATCTATCGAAACGAATTTCCACTTCTTTTAAAGCTCCTAATTTTTCTTCATTCATGATTTTTTGAACCTGAAGATAATCTCGGTCGAACCTTCTGTTTTGATAAACGCTTAAAAACAAACCTTTTTCTTCAGCCAGTCTTACCAATTCTTCTGCTTCGGCAACATTTACAGTAAAAGGTTTTTCAACTACAACATTTTTTCCGGCTTCCAGAGCCATTTTTGTATGTTCGAAATGCATCTGAACGGGAGTATTTACAACTACCAATTCAATATCTGCATTTACAAGCATTTCTTCAACCGAACGATAAATTTTTGCATCGGGATATTTTTCTTTAGAATCCTCCTTACTTCTTTCGACGATTGCCGACAGAAAAAATCCCGGATGTTCTTTCAAAAAAGGAGCGTGAAATACTTTTCCACTCATTCCAAAGGCGCAAAGACCAACTTTTACCAATTGCATACTATTATTTTTAACAAATATATTTATAAATATTTTACATTAAAATCCTACTCATGATTTACAAATAATTAATAATGAAAATAAATGATAAAAATCATTGTTTTTATTTTGAATAAATCTAAATAACAAATATCTTTGCGCCTTATTTAAAACCACTCTAAATAATAATAAACGTAAAATGAGAAAGCAGCTAGTTACCTTAGGATTACTATTCACAGCCGTATCTTTGGGTGCACAATTGAAAAACGTTGAAGCTGATACCGTTAAGATCCAGACGATCGAGGATGTCAACCTTCATAAAACAGGAAATCCCAACAAAGCCAAATCATTTTCTACAAAATCGAATCTGACAGTGATGGAAACGCCACAACCCATTGCTATCGTTACTCATGAAATCATTGAACAGCAACAGGCTAAGCAGTTGAGTGATGTCATTAAAAACGTAAATGGAATTTATCTTACTTCTGCAAGAGGAGGATCCCAGGATAGTTTTGGTGGACGTGGATTTACTTTTGGAAACGATAATATTTTCAAAAATGGAGCAAAAGTCAACAGCGGAGTTTTCCCTGAAGTAACTGGTCTTGAAAGAGTTGAAGTTTTAAAAGGTGCTAATGCAATGTTATATGGTAATGTTGGTCCTGGAGGAATCGTTAATTTAATTACAAAAAAGCCTAAATTCCAGTTTGGAGGAGCTTTGGGATTCAGTGCAGGAAGCTGGAATTCTTACAAACCGACGGTTGATATTTACGGACCTTTGTCTAAAAATATTGCTTTCAGAGTAAACGGAGCTTATGAATATGCCGAAAGCTTTAGGAATCTTGTAGAATCTAAAAAGAACTACTTCAACCCTTCTTTTGTCTTTAATTTAAGCGAAAACACTCAATTAATTGTAGAAGGAGATTATTTATACCATACTTTCACGCCCGATTTCGGAATCGGAAGTGTTACAGATAACGCTACAGGAATTTCAAGATTAGCAACTGAAGTTGATAGAAAACAATTTTTTGGAGCAAACTGGCAATATCAGACAAATCAACAAGCTACCACCGATGTTATTTTAAATCATAAATTTAATAATAATTGGTCATTAAATACTGTTGCTTCTTATCAAAATTATACTAAAGATTATTTTTCTACAGAAAGAATTCAGTGGACTTACAATTCAAAAACAAATAATTTTAATCCAAGCTGGACAAGGCCTGTAGGAAGAAGCTACAACGAGCAGAATTACACCTCTCTTCAAATTAATTTAAATGGTGAATTTAAAACAGGAAATATTGCTCACAAACTTTTGGTTGGAACCGATGGCGATTTTGGCCAAGCGGATGCGCAAAATTTTAAACTAAGTAACGCGAATTTAGGTACACTATTATTAAATGATCCTTCAACCTGGACTAATGAGGGAGTAATGCCAACTGCAGACAAAACTTACAGAAGAAGAATTTCCACGAGAAGATTTGGAGTTTATGCCCAGGATCTTATTGAATTAACAAAATCTTTTAAAGTTTTAGCGGGTATTCGTTATTCATACTTAACGAATGGTGAATCGTCAGATAAAATATTTATGCAAGGGTTTACGCCTCCTGCAACAAGTGCCAAAACAGAAGATCATGCTTTTTCTCCTAAAGTAGGTTTAATTTATAACCCAAATGAAAACCTTTCTGTGTTTGCTACTTACACAAATTCTTTTGTCCCAAATACCGGTTTTGATTTTGATACAAGGTCTGCATTAAAGCCTTCTACTGTAGATCAATATGAAGTGGGTATTAAAAAGAATTTATGGAATAATGCAATTGCTGTTAATTTAACTGCTTATCAGATCAATAACAATAATACTTACACAACTCCAATAAACAATCCTACAGGTGATACGACTTTAAGAATTTATGCAGGAGCTGTAAGAAGTCGTGGTGTAGAATTAGATATCACAGGAAACCCATTTACAAATCTTTCTTTAATAGGAGGGGTTTCTTATAATAACTCCGTTTATACAAAAACTCCGGATAATGGTTTTGTAGAAGACCAAAGACTGGTAAGAACACCTGCTGTAACTGCAAATGCATCGGTTTTCTACACATTTGCAAATTTTGCAAAAGGATTAAAAGTTGGAGCAACTGCATTTTATACCGGAGAGAGAAAAGCAGGATGGAACGACGTAAAAGGTCAAACACAGCTTACAAGAATGATCGACGTTGATGGTTTCACAACTGTAGACCTAAGTATTGGCTACGAATGGAAGAAATTCATGCTTCAAGGAAAAGTGGGTAATTTATTTGATGTTGTAAACTACAACGTTCACGAAAATTATTCTGTAAACCCCATTACACCGAGAAATTATTATTTCACACTGACTTACAAACTTTAAAATTTTTAATACTATTTAATAATTTCTACAGTAAAGTGGAAGTTGCAATTTTGCAGCTTCCACTTTTGAACTTTAAAAAAACAAACGATAAGATATGGATAAAATTAAAGACACGAGAAGTTTTATGAGAATCACTCACCGTTATCTGGGATATTTTCTTGCCGGAATTATGGCAGTTTATTCTTTAAGCGGAATACTACTAATTTACAGAGACACCGATTTTCTAAAAAAAGAAAAAAAATACGACAAGGTAATCGAAAAAAATCTTGATGAAAAAGCTCTTGGAAAAGAACTCAAAATAAAAGGATTTGAATTTGAAAAAACAGAAGGTACCATTCTGAAATTCAAACAGGGAACTTATAATGCTGTAACTGGTGAAGCAAAATATTCTAAAAAAGAACTTCCATTCTTATTGGATAAGATGACAAAACTTCACAAATCCCAATCCAAAGACACACTCTCACCATTAAATGCATTTTTTGGCATATCATTATTCTTTTTTGTCATATCGAGCTTTTGGATGTTTAATCCTAAAACCAAAGCTTTCAAAAGAGGTATAATTTTCACAATCGCAGGACTTATAGTTTCTATTATTTTGTTATTTTTTTAATATTATAATAATTTTAATCATAATATTAAAATAAAAGAATATTAATTTTAGCTAAATTAACATTCTTTATTGAAAATCACTCAACCTTGGCTGGTATGGCACATTTATTGTTTTTAGATCCTTATCAAGTGATAAACATTAATTATTAAAAATAATAAATTATGAAAAAACTAATCTTAACAGGAATATTAGCCGTAGCTGGTCTTGCTACAACTGCAAATGCACAAATTCAGCAAGGAAACTGGTTGGTAGGTAGTAGCTTACTATCTAGTAATTTCGGATTAAACACTGGTGGTGGTTACAGCATAGCTTTACAGCCAAAAGGTGCTTATTTCATTAAAGATAATGTATCAGTTGGGGGATATGTAAATTTAGGTATCAGCAAAGTTACCAACGGTAGCCCTACAAGATTTGATTATGCAGTTGGAGGGTTAGGTCGTTACTATCTTTCTCCTGGAGAAAAGGGTGTAGACAATTTATTACAGCACGGAAGATGGTTCTTCGAAGGTAACGTAGGTATCGGTGGATCTTCTGTAGAAAACGGAAATTCTACGACAGGTCTTGACTTCGGTGTTGGTCCTGGTTATTCTTACTTTATTACTCCAAATATTGGTCTTGAAGGTTTGGTAAAATATCAGGGACAGGCTGGTTTCGGTAGCGAAGGGCTAAACTCTAACATTACATTCAATGTAGGTTTCAGTATCTATATTCCAACATCAAAAGCTAAGCAAGTAGCAAGAGATGTTGCACAATAAGCAATCACTTCACATTCACATACACGTATAAATGAAATCGCCGGGGAAATTTTCTCCGGCGATTTTCGTACAAATTAAAACTAAACTATAAAAAATCAAATAAATCATGTATTAGGTTGAGGCGTATATCTTAGATACGGCTTTATTTCTGTCACTCCTTTAGGAAAGATTTTTCTTGCATCTTCCGTGGAAATGCTGGGCGGGACAATGACGTCGTCACCATCTTTCCAGTTGACAGGCGTTGCAATCTTATGCGAATCTACAAGTTGTAAAGAATCCAGAACTCTCAGGATTTCATTGAAATTTCTTCCTGTTGAAGCAGGATAAGTGATAATTAATCTTACTTTTTTCTCCGGATCGATAATTAATAAAGAACGAACCGTCGCAGTAGCAGAAGCATTCGGATGAATAAAATCATACAGCTCAGAAATTTTTCTGTCTTTATCCGCAATAATAGGAAACTGTACATTTGTATTCTGAGTTTCATTAATATCCTTAATCCAGTTTTGATGATCTTCTACTCCGTCTACACTCAAAGCAATAACTTTGGTGTCTCTCTTCTCAAATTCCTCCTTCAGCTTTGAAGTATATCCCAATTCCGTTGTGCATACCGGTGTATAATCTGCAGGATGCGAAAACAAAATTCCCCAGGAATCTCCCAGATACTCATAAAAATTAATATCACCCACAGAAGTTTCAGCCTGAAAATTGGGTGCGTTATCTCCTAGTTTAATTGACATAATATTTTATTCTTATTAGTCTACAAATTTAGTAGAGTTTTTGAAACTGGCAAAATTTTTGTTGAAAATTTCTATATTTAATGTAAAATAATTTCACTTCATGCAAAAAAACGGTCTAAGTTATATTGATGTTGTTTATAAAGTTTTGCAAAACTGGTACTTAAAATTTGCAGAACTTACCCCAAAATTAGTTGTAGGAATCTTAGTTTTCACTTTTTTCCTGATTTCAAGTAAATATTTAAGCCAATTGGCGGTAAAGATTTTTCACAAATTATTTCCAAAAAGCAAAAAAGAAAGTTCTTTAAGTACTATTATCGGAATTTTCAGATTCATCATCATGATGATGGGAACTTTCATTGCCCTGGAGATTATGGGATTCAGTAATTTTCTTTGGAAATTTATCGGAAGTTTAGGAGTTGCCGGGGTGATTGCCGGAGTTGCATTAAAGGATCTGGTTTCCAGTATTTTCTCCGGGATGTTGATCGGGATTGATAAAGCTTTTAAAGTTGGGGATTATATTACAATTGGCGCGCATTCTGGAACGGTTCAGGAAATTGGTTTTTTAACAACAAAAATCATTACAGACGACGGAAAGAAAGCATACATTCCGAATCAGGTTGTATTTAACGCACCGTTTTACAATATTACGGCTTCACCTCAACGAAGAATAATTTTAAATTTTGAAATTCCAGCCGATGAAGACATTAATAAAGCTCAAAAAGGAATTTTAGACGTCGTAAAGAGTCTGGAAAATGTGGATAAATTAGATACTGTTGAAGTTATTTTCACAGATTTGAAACAAGGTGTTTTCAATCTTCAAGCAAAATTCTGGATGAAAGTCGGCGCAAATATGGTTCAATTAAAAAGTGAGGCTTTTTTAAAAATTAAACAAAGACTGGATTCTGATAATATTCAATTGGTAACACCGACGAGTATAAGTATTACAGGAGGAGAAAGTTTGATTAATGAAAATCATGATTAATCTGAACATAGGCTGAAAAATCCCGTTAGTTCGAGTGATTTTCGTAATGAAATGAAGAAAAATGTATCGAGAACCTTTATTGTAAAAACTTGTCTATATAATTTTTTTTAAAATTTACTTGAAGTGACGACGTTAATAAGTATCAAATTCAATCATAATTAAAATAAAAAAAGCAGCCTTTACAAGCTGCTTTTCTGTTTATTTTAAATCAATAATTATTTTTTAATGATTAATTTTTCAGTTATTTTTGTTCCGTTATCCAAGATAATTGAAATCAAATAATTTCCATTAATTAAATCATTTACTTTTAATTGAGTTTCACCTTTAAAATTTCCATTTTTAAGCAATCTTCCTGAAGCATCAAATAATGTGTAACTTGCTTTTTGAGAAGCATTTTTCAATGAAATAATCACAACATCATGTGAAGGATTCGGATACATTGAGAAGCTCTTAATATCTGCCTCTGCCGTTGCCAATACAATTTGATTCACTGAGAAACTTGCTGAATTTAAAGCATAATAAATATTTCCGATCGCCTTCACCATAATTCTTGCCGAAGAAATATTTTCGTTCGGTAAAGAAACTGTTGCAGAACCGTTGTTAGGAACACTCGCCGCCAAAACTGTATTGAATGTAACGCCACCATCTTTAGATAACAAAATAGTCACATTCTGAGTGTTGATCGCTCCTGTATTTGTTCCTGCAACATTCCAGCTTACAGGAATTGTAGAATTTCCATCAAATACAGTATTGTTGGTTGTTTGAGAAGTCACAGTAAAAGGACCATCATTCGTTACAGTTACAACCATCGCATCTCTTGCAGCCTGATTTCCTGTTGCTTTATTGTCATTAACCAAAAGAGAGAAATTCAATGTTCTTGCAACACTTGGTGTAACTTCCCATTTTGGAACTAAATTATTAGCCACAACAGAGCTCAATACCGGAAAATATCTTGATGGTGAAGTTGTAGGCATTAAAGAACGATAAACAGGTCCAACTGTTGCCGTAGCCAAAGGAGGTTGTGTATTGTTGGTGTTGTCATACTGTTCCCACAAATATGTAAGCGGATCTCCATTAGGATCTGTTCCTGTACCTGTTAAGACAAATGCTGTTCCTTTTGGAATACTGAAATCTGCTCCCGCATCTGCTGTAGGAACTCCATTGTTATTAGAAGTTTTTACAGCACAGTCTGTCGATCTTTGCAGGACTGCATACATTTCTACTACACTTGCAGCATGAAAGTATGCATCACTATTGTTCTGGACATTATTATTCGCTCCGCAAATTCCTGCATAAGCCATAATTGTTGTTCCACTTCCCGGTTCATAAGCTGTACTGTTATTGGCATTTCCGCTACAAGAAGAAGTCGCCGCTCTGAATGTATGATTTGCTCCAAATTGATGCCCGATTTCGTGAGCTACATAATCGATATCGAAAGGATCTCCAACAGGCGCACCCGAACCTGTAACTCCACGAGCTTTGTTTCCGGAAACACAAACAACGCCTAAACCAGCCAATCCACCACTATTTGTACCGAAAACGTGCCCGATGTCGTAGTTTGCAGCACCAATAACAGTATCTGTATTGGTTTGGTTTTGTGAAATCATCGTACCTGGAGTTCCGTTTGTAAATGGATCTGTCGCAGAGTTTGTATAAACGATAAGGTTATTGTTCGCAACCATAAGCATCGTTGTAGAAATCGTTTTTTCATAAATCCCGTTTACTCTTGCCATAGATGTAACCATTGCTGCCATTGCTGCAGCAACCGTTCCACCGTGAAAAGTTGTGTACTCTCCGGTTGCAGATAAAGCTAGTCTGTATTTTCTGAATTGTCCGTCAGAAACCAATGGTGCTTTATTGGTTGATCCGTTATTACTTAAATCATCCAATTCGCTTTCGACACTACATTCGAAAAGTCTGTCATTTTTCGGTAAATCTTTTCTTTTGTATAAAATGAAAGATGAATTATCTTTAGTATAACTATCCAAATAACTCACATCCCAATTATCGAAATACATAACACTGATTCCTGTTTGTGGAGTTACACTGAAGCGAATACTATTTTCAGGATGATCTTTTTGCCAACCTGAGTAAGCTCGCATTTCAGGAAACTTTGCTTGTAATTCAGGTTCCATTACAGAGGCTTCCTGAACTATGTAATCTCTTACTTTTCCGTCTGAATCTGGAAATTTAATGACTAAACTTTCATCTTTTGAGAAACGTTGTGGTGCATTTTTAAGATCTGCTTTGATTTTGCTTAAATCTAATTGATACAGAGAATAGTTTTTCGGAATCGTCCATCTTGGATTAAGGTTTTCTTTGCTAACTCTGTTTTCATTTAATTTTGACCAATAATTTTGTTGTGCAAAACCTTGCGCTGCGACCAGGAGGCACGAGACGATAAATGTTTTAGCTTTCATGAGTGGGAGGTTTTTAATTTATTAATGTTTTAATGTTTCATGATAATTTTTTTAATTAAAATTCGATCCAATAATTTTAAAAGAATATTGGGAGAAATTCGGCTGCGTTTACTAAAATCGGGATTTTCGAATTCTTTTATTTTGATGTAAAGTATATTTTTATTCAAATTAATATTTTCTATGATCACATCATTTGAATTTTTTAAGTGAGGTTTAATGATAATATAAGTTTCATTTTCCATCACCGTCGGAATGGCAGCATATCGATTACCTTGATTTTTCTGATGAATAAGATTAAAAACCTCATCCATTTTCTTCTGAGAGTCGATTATGAGAAATTCTTTTTGAGTTAAGGTAAAAGGATAATGATAGTTGTCTTCGAATGAAATATCTTTTTTCTGCACCGCTTTGCTTTTGCCAGTTTGAGATTGACAATTTATGAATAAAAAAAGGAAAGAGTATAAAAATAATTTCATTTCAGTGGTGCTTATTGTAAAAATAAAAAATTTAAAATGAATTGGTTAGAATTATTTTATCGACTTTTATTTTTTAACATAAAGTCCACAAAGTTTTTAGAAATGGTGGTTTAAAAGATTCGTGTCTAGATCCTTTCAGGATGACAAATTTTGTATTTTCCCTGTAATATTGAATTTACAACCTTCACCCTAGCCCTGATCGCAGCAAATGTTTGAGCTCATTTTTTTGATTTTGGGTCGGCGCGGCTTCGCCGCGCCGACCCAAAATCAAAAAAATAGCGAGTGCGGAGAGCAGGAAATAGCTTCAAAAGAATAAGTAAACACTTAAATGCTCTGCAAAAAAAAACCATTCCAAAAATGAAACGGTTTCTAATTTTATATAAAAATTTTAGACTAAGCTAAAACTTCTTTTACTTTGTTTGCAGCTTCTTCCAAAGTAATCGCAGAGTGAACCGGAAGACCTGAATCATCAATTAATTGTTTAGCTTCAACAGCATTAGTTCCTTGTAATCTTACGATCAATGGAACCGGAAGGCTTCCCATAGCTCTGTAAGCATCTACAACTCCTTGTGCAACTCTATCACATCTTACGATACCTCCGAAGATGTTGATAAGGATTGCTTTTACATTTGGATCTCTCAAAATGATTCCGAAAGCTGTCTGTACTCTCTGAGCATCAGCAGTTCCACCAACGTCTAGGAAGTTTGCCGGGTTACCACCAGATAATTTGATGATATCCATCGTCGCCATTGCCAGACCAGCTCCGTTTACCATACAAGCAACGTTACCATCTAGTTTTACGAAGTTAAGACCAGCTTCACCAGCTTCAACATCGATCGGATCTTCTTCTCTTGTATCTCTTAGTTCAGCAAGATCTTTGTGACGGAACAATGAATTACCATCCAAAGTTACTTTAGCATCAACAGCGATAATTTTGTTATCAGAAGTTTTCAATACAGGGTTGATTTCGAAAAGAGAAGCATCAATTCCTGTATAAGCATTATATAAAGAAGAGATGAATTTTACGAATTCTTTGAAAGCATTACCTTCAAGACCTAGGTTGAAAGCAATTTTTCTAGCTTGGAAACCTTGAAGACCCAAAGCAGGATCGATCAATTCGTTGTGGATTAAATGAGGAGTTACTTCAGCAACGTGCTCGATATCCATACCCCCTTCAGTAGAATATACGATTGTATTTTTACCTTCAGCTCTGTCTAAAAGAATAGAAACATAAAACTCCTTAGTTTCAGATTCTCCAGGATAATACACATCTTCTGCAATCAAAACAGAATGTACTTTTCTACCTTCTGCAGAAGTTTGTGGAGTTACCAACTGCATTCCGATAATGTTTTGAGCGTTTTCTTTAAGTTTATCCATGTTTGGAGAGAACTTTACACCGCCACCTTTACCACGACCACCTGCGTGAATTTGAGCTTTTACAACCCAAGCCTGAGCTCCGGTTTCAGCAGTCAATTTTTCTGCAGCAGCTACAGCTTCGTCAACATTATTAGCTACAAAACCACGTTGGATTGCTACTCCGTACTTTGATAAAATCTCTTTTGATTGATACTCGTGAAGATTCATATTATTTTTATTATTTTATTTTAAAATTTAAAGGTTGACAAATTTACTAAAAAGACACGGAAGTTCAAGTTTATTGACTTAAAATTTAAACCTCAACCGACTTGATTTTTAACATATCTAAGAAATTTGCCTTATTCTCTGTATAATTTTTCAGATTATAAATACATAAACGGATTTTTACCTCAGTTAATTAAGGCTTTTTATTTTTTTAAAAGAAACTCTAAAGGCTGAAATAATCTTTTGTTCCATGCTTTTTCGCTGTGATCTTCTCCCGGAAAAAGAAGCGTTTTAAAATTTTGATCTGAAAACCCGGCATCCATTAAGATGATGTCTGCTTTTTTCTGAAGTGGAGGATACAATGCATCCAATGTTTTATCTCCCACATCAAAGTAAATCTTATGATTTTTGGCATCAGGAATATTATTTTTAAGATAATTCAGCATAGCATCGGGAAACGGATTGTTTTCCAGAGTAAAAGTTCCCGGCCAGTGTGTAGACATGCAGGCTGCTCCGCCAAAGATTTCGGGATACTCACAAATTGCATACAGAGAAATGAGTCCACCCATGCTGCTTCCGGCAACAAAAGTATGTTTTTGGTCTTTGTAAACAGAGTATTTTTCATCAATGTAAGGTTTAAGTTCCTTAACAAGAAATTTAAGATAGTTATCTGAATTCGGATTAAATTCGTCCTCCGATCTCCCCGATTTCTTTAACTGATTTCTTAGTGTATCTTTCTGACTGACTGTAAGACTCTCAAATGGCTTTTGCGGAAAATAATCCGAATGCCTCAACTTTCCGTCGTTCCAGACTCCCACGACAATTACATTTTCTATCTTTCCTTTTTTCAGAAGTTCTGCCATTACATCATCTACATTCCATGCCTGCTTATTCCATGTCGTTTCGGGATCATACAACATCTGCCCGTCGTGCATATATAAAACCGAATATTTTTTATTTTTTGAATATCCTTCCGGCAACCAAACGTCTACATTTCGTGACGAAACATATTGAGATTTGAAATCTGCTACTCTTTCAATCTTTCCACTGATTACTTTTGGTAATTGTGCCAATGCGAAAATAGAAAGAAGTGCTGACATCAATAAAATTGCTTTTCTAAACATTGTTTTCTGCCTAAATCCTATTTTTAAAAAAATAAAAAATCAACATTCCCCAGCTTAAAATCATGAATAAGCCGCCAAGCGGAGTGATTGGTCCTAAAAATTTCAAGTTTGCACCCAGATAATCCTGCATGCTTAATCCATAAATACTGAAAGAAAACAGCATCGTTCCGAAAATCATTAACCACGAAATCCAATTTTCGGTTTTAGTCTCAAATTTCAAAACGTACCCGACAATTAATAAAAAGAATGCAGCATACATTTGATATCTCACTCCTGTTTCAAAACTTTCCAGCCTTTCCACGGATAAAATTTTCTTTAAAGCGTGTGCTCCGAATGCTCCTAAAATAACGGATAACATTCCGTAAACAGCTCCAAAAACTAAAGTAATTGTTTTCATTTTATAATTCTTCTAATTCTAGTTTTAAATATTTTTTTGTTTTGTAATCCTGCCAAGTTCCGATAATTTTGTTGCCTTGCAAATCCGCTTCGACCAACGCTTTGAAAATCCACTGACGAGTTTCTTCACTGTAATAATCGTTTTCAATAATTGAAATATGATTTCCTTTCAACTTCCCGTTCCACTCAATCAGTTTTTTATTTTTATCATACCAATATTTTGCAGAAAAAGAACCGTCTTCATAAACTTTATCTATCAAAACCGTGATGGGATATTTTCCATCGATTTTTCCTTTGTATAGTTTATTATTAAAACTTGTTTTGTCCACTTTTTCGGAATCAGACAAAAGATTTTTCGCGTAAGAACTCCAATATTTTTCTAACTCTTTGTAAGGAAATTCAACGACATGACTATCCAATTCATCCAACGCTCTCATCGCATGATTTGAACATCTTCCAGCAATAAACCTTATTTTATCTTTTGCAAAATAATATTCAATTCCATCTAAAGTAAAATCGGTAAAGCATCCTTCATAAATGGAAATTTGGTCTAAAACTTCTTCTGAAGGATTTTTATCAGATTTCAATTGAACAATAAAATCATCAACTTCTTTTTCAATGCTTTTTCGAATTAAATTTTCAACTATTTTTATTGAATTCGGTTGAAATAAATCTTTTGCATTAATTAAATTTCCCGTTCTCAAATCAAAATTCTTCCAAATAGAAAAACCTTCCGGATATGCTCCTGAAGCTTCACCGTCAATTGCAATGCTTAAAATATTTTTAGGTGTTTCCAATTTTTCCCAACTGTAAAAATAGACGTAGTTGGAATATGACGTTTTTCCAGAAAAAACCAATTTCGAAGGACTTCCTTCCGAATTGGGAATATATTCAAGCTGATCAACCTGCAAAAAGGTATTGATTTTATTCTCTACTAATGGTTTTTCAGTGTAAGAAATTTTAGGAAAAGTAAAATCCTCAGATTTAGGTTGCAAATCAGATATCTTCACATTTTTTTGCTGTGAAAAACTTAAACCAGAAATCAAGAGAAAGAATAAAATTTTGCTTCTCATTATTTCGACTTCAGATAGATTAAAATAAATTTCGCCACCAACGTTGAAATCCCTAAAATGATAAACATGATGGCAAATTTTTTAGAACTCCTGAATCCCGGATGATTGGTTTTCCTTAAAAACAATCCGAAAAGGAGAAATATTATTGGCAGAATAATTTGTAGCATTATTGACCTCTCATTCTGTTAAACTCATTGATAACTTCATGATGGCTCACTGTTTTATCTTTAAAATACGTCACAAAATGTTGCTTTTCTTCTTCTGTTGCGCCTAATTGGTTTAAAATATTCAGCAAGTGCATTTTCATGTGACCTTTTTGAATTCCGGTGGTCACCAAAGAACGTAATGCTCCAAAATTCTGCGCCAATCCTGAAACCGCCAAAATACTCATCAATTCCTGAGCAGAAGGTTTTCCAAGAAGTGCCAGAGAGAATTTTACAAGAGGATGAAGATTCGTTAAACCACCGACTACTCCCACAGAAATTGGAAGATCGATCCAGAATCTAAAAATACCGTTATCCGTCGTACAGTGTGTTAAAGAAGAATATCTTCCGTTTCTTGCAGCATATGCATGAGCACAAGCTTCCGTCGCTCTAAAGTCGTTTCCGGTTGCAATAACAACAGCATCTACTCCATTCATAATTCCTTTATTGTGAGTGGTTGCACGGAAAGGCTCGATTTCAGCAATCGTAACCGCCTGTTTGAATTTTGCAGCAAATTCTTCATTAGAAATTCCGCTGTCGTCCTTTAAATCATCAATTTTACAAGAAACCTCAGCTCTTACGATACAATCTGGTGTAAAGTTGGAAAGAATATTCATCACAATCTGCAAAGAATTCTTTTCGTCTTGTGAAAAATCTTCACTGATTGCAACTTCCTGCTTTAAAGTTTTTCCAAATTGCTCCAAACAAGAATTAATGAAGTTTGCCCCCATCGAATCTACCGTATCGAAACTTGCTTTCAATTGGTAATAATTCGGCATTTCAGCAGTTTTATCAATTAATTTGATATCTAAAATTCCGCCGCCGCGATTCCTCATGTTGGCAGTTATATCATTGGTTGCTTCAATTAATTTTTTCTTTAAATTAAAATTAAAAAAATGAAGCAGCTTATGAGATTCAACATTAAAAATAAAGTGAGTATGACCTAGTTTTTCGTTGTTGATAATTGTTGTTTTAAAACCACCTTTATCAATCCAAAACTTCGCTGCTTTTGAAGCCGCTGCAACTACAGAACTTTCTTCAACTGCCATTGGAAGAGCGAATAATTTTCCGTCGATTAAGAAATTTGGTGCAATTCCGTAAGGCATATAGAAGTTGGAAATCGTATTTTCAGAAAACTCATCGTGAAGTTTCTGCAACTCTGCATTTTCGTTCCAATATTGATTTAAAATATGTTGATATTCTGAGTTTCCATCGAGGTATTCGTTAACAAGCCAATCGATTTTTCCTTGTTTCGTTAATTTAGAAAAACCTTCTACCGGTTTATGATTCATAAGTCTGTAATTTTAGATAAAATGTAACCGATTTACGATTACACTCATAAATTAATGACCGTAAATATACTAAATTTGTCTCTGTAAATTGTGGATAACTTCCATTAAAAAAGATTGACATTTATCAATTTTGGAATTAAATTTGAACTTAAAATTATACTTAAAATTTAAATTTTCAATTAATAAAAATGAATTTTGACCGCCTAAAAGAAAAGCTCGAAATCCTTGCCGACGCAGCGAAATATGATGTTTCCTGCTCATCAAGCGGAGGTTCGAGAAAGAATAAAAAAGGCGCTTTGGGCGACAGTTCTGCAAGCGGAATTTGTCATACCTATACTGAAGATGGACGATGTGTTTCGCTTCTCAAAATTCTTTTGACCAATCACTGCATTTATGATTGTGCATATTGTGTTTCACGAAGTTCAAACGATATTAAGAGAGCGGCTTTTACTGTAGAAGAAGTTGTTGATTTAACGATCAATTTTTATCGACGAAATTATATTGAAGGCTTATTTTTAAGTTCAGGAATCTTCAAAAATGCGGATACAACGATGGAGCGATTGGTTCGTGTAGCGAAAAAATTACGCTTGGAAGAAAATTTTAACGGATATATTCATTTAAAATCGATTCCGGGAGCGAGTGATGAACTGATGCAGGAAGCCGCTTTGTACGCCGATCGATTATCAATAAATCTTGAAATTCCGACCGAAAGCGGATTAAAATTATTAGCACCTGAAAAAAATCGACAGGATATGCTGAATCCGATGAAGTATATTCAGAACGGAATCGCTCAATACAAAGATGAAAAGAAAATTTTCAGAAAAGTTCCGAAGTTTGCTCCGGCTGGCCAGTCAACGCAAATGATTGTTGGAGCAACCAATGAAAACGATTTACAGATCATTAAAGTTGCCGATCATTTTTATAAAAATTTTAGTCTGAAAAGAGTTTATTATTCTGGCTATGTTCCTGTTTTGGAAGATAAAAGATTACCTTCTCTAACGACGGAAGTTCCGATGCTTAGGGAGAACCGCTTGTATCAGTCGGATTGGCTGATGCGTTTTTATGGTTTTAAAGCAGAGGAAATCTTAGATCCTAATATGCCTTTTCTAGATTTGGAAGTTGATCCAAAATTAAGCTGGGCATTGCGCCATCTCGATCAGTTTCCAGTGAATTTGCAGACTGCCGATTATCAAATGATTTTAAGAATCCCGGGAATTGGTGTAAAAACCGCACAAAAAATTGTAAGCGCGAGACGTTTTCAGGTTCTGAATATGGATCATCTGAAAAAATTGGGAGCAGCTGTAAATCGCGCAAAATATTTTATTGATTTTAATGCAGGAAATGCTTTTCTGAAATATTTAACGAATCAAAATCTGAAAGAATTGTTGATTGGCGGGAGTTCTTCTAAATTTAATAATCAGTTTTCGCAGCAGCTGACTTTATTTTAACAAAAATTTAAAATTTCTCCAATTAACAGAATAAAATTATTTCCTTATTATTACTTCAATAAAAACTTAATAATTATGGGAAGTGTATTTGGACATACATTAGATATTCGCCTTTTCGGCATCAATCCTGATAGCACTGCAGATCAGACAGAACTTATACAAGATGCTATTAATCAAGCAGCAACATTAAGAAAACAATTATATTTTCCGAATGGAACATATTATATAAAAGCCGATGGTGATTTAGGTGATTATGTCGATTTTTTGAGAGATTCCGGAGGTCTTGCTTTACAGAATAATTCAGATTTATTTTTAGAAAATGATGCTAAATTTTATGTCATTCCTAATAAAAAAGGGCAATACAATTTATTTAGAATTTATAATAAAAAAAATGTAAAAATAAAAGGTGGAATATTAATTGGTGACAGGTATTCTTCTGAGAAAAACGGAATGACTACAGGAGAATGGGGTTATGGTATTGCTGTTTCAGGAAGTGAAAATGTTTATATACAAGATGTTCAATCTATTGATATGTGGGGAGACGGTATTAATTTACAATATGCTGAACCTGATACAAATACTCATCTTGATTGTAAAAATGTGCAGATTACAAATGTTCACTGCTATGATAACAGGCGACAAGGAATGTCCATTGAAAGCGGAATAGATGTAATTGTTCAAAATTCTTTATTCGAAAAAACAAATGGAACAGGACCGGGATGCGGAATTGATGTAGAATCAGCCGCTATTAATAGCATAGTAAAAAATGTAATAATACAAAACTGTGTTTTTAGAGACAACTTTTCGAGTGGGGTTCTCATAATGAGCCGAGTAGATGGTGCAAGTGTTCTTAATTGTAAATTTGAAAACAATAAAGACCTAGAAGGTCAATTAAAATTATACAATAATATCGGAAATATAAAAATTTTCGGAAATACATTAATCGGTGATGGAGTTGAAGCAGGTGGAGCTGCCTTAATTAATGGTTCCAACATTCAATTCATAAATAATACTATTAAAAATGGTCTATTAAAAATTGCAACAGTAGAAAATGGAAGTAATAATGGGATAGACATTACAGATAATTTTTTCATTTCTGATTTTAATTTTGATTCTCCTGTTTACACTGATGGCGAATATGAAATTAGCATAAATTTCAGAAATAATGTTGTTGATTACAGAAATGTTACCAATATAAGTGGCGCAGGGATAAATCTTCCGAATATTAAAAATAGTAATTTTACAGATAATAAATTTTATAATATTGTAAGGATAGCAATAGGAGGTAATAATAATACTCTTAAAAATAACATTATTGACAAGACTTCTTCTACTTCTATCGTTGTGACTGGTGATCATAATATTGTGTCTGGAAATACAATCATTAACCCATGCTATATTTATGATGTCTATGCTGTATTCAACTTAGATGGAAACTTTAATTCTGTATTTGAAAATACTGTTGAAAAAACTATTTCTACAGTATCTCAAAATTTAGTCAATTTAACATCAACCAGCAAAGGCAATAGTTTCTTTTCCAATACTTACTATCCTATTTCAGTAAATATAGGTTCAACAGACCCTTCTAATTATTTTAAAATAAATGACAACCTTCTTGCAGCTTCAATTGTTGGAAAAGCTGGAGATGTAAAAAAGGATAATACAGATTATTACCTGTGCGTTGAATCTTCTGAATTAGATGATTCAGGAAACATTACTCAAAATGCAGTTTTTAAACAAATAGTTTAGAAATTCAAAAAATATAAAATGACGACACTACTCTACGACGGCAGTTTCGACGGACTTCTAACGGCAATATTCGAGGTTTTTGAATATCGTTATAGAGATGTGGAAATTGTGAGTAGAGAAAGATTTCATCAGGAAAATATTTTCGCTGAAATCCATGAAGTGATTACTCAAAATGATAAGTCTGAAAGGGTTTTAAATAAATTAGAACAAAATATCGGAAAATCGGGAATTCATGAGTTGCTTAAGGTTTATTTATCGGAAGATACTGAATTGGAACAGCTTATTTTTTCGGCAATAAAGCAATCTATTCAACATCCGAATGAAAATATTCTGCAAAATTATGCTGATAATGATATTTTAAAAATTTCAAAAATCTGCAAATCCGTGAGTAGAGAAAGGCATCGTATGAACGCTTTTGTACGTTTTGAAAAAATGCAGGATGGTGTTTTCTTTGCTAAAATCGATCCTGATTTTAATGTCCTTCCTTTGATTAGAAAACATTTTAAAGATCGTTATCAGGATCAAAAATGGATGATTTATGATCTGAGAAGAAACTATGGGATTTTGTATGACCTGGAAACCTGCGATTTCTTTTATCCTGATGAAAAAATAGATTTGAATAAATATCAGCAAAAATTTCATGACGAGGAAAAAAATTATCAGACACTTTGGCAACGGTATTTTACGAAGACCAATATTGTGGAAAGGAAGAATTTGAAATTGCATATTCAGCATGTTCCGAGGAGGTATTGGAAGTATTTGACAGAAAAGCATTGATTTTTATTCTCACTTACATAGATTTGCCATGAATACACAAATTTCAACAAATGTTTGTGCATATTCATAATTGGCTTTTTTGAAATAAATAAATTTTGTAGTTTCATCTAAGATAATTTGTGCATTCGTGGCAAAAAATAATCTGATTTCAATTATGCAGGAACCATTTCATTAAATAAAGGAACAACAAATGTTACGAAAAAATTCACATTTGAAAACGGGAGACATTTTAATTACACCGGGAAGTACAGGACATGTTGTTTTTATTTCCGGAGTTTGTAAAAATAAGAACGGAGAAAGGTTATTCTTATTAAGTGAGGGTTTTACTCCTGCCTAGTCTATTCATTTGCTTTCCAATCCTTTTGAAAAAAATATTTCGCCATGGTATAATTTGGATGTTAATAATTCTGAGACGAAAACTGCAAGATTTATTTTTAAACCGACAAATTTTAGACAATTTTAATAATTTATATTCAAAACTCTTATAAAGTTACTGCCATTATCTGAACTTGTTTTTGTAGATTTGTGTTCGAAATTTTTTACTAGATGAAAGAGAGTGCTGTAAAAAAAATTGCAGTTCTTACCTCTGGAGGAGATTCTCCGGGTATGAATGCAGCATTGAGGGCGGTGGTAAGAACCGCAAATTACTATAATATCGAATGTTACGGAGTAAGAGAAGGTTACAATGGGCTTATCCACAACGATTTCCTGAAAATGGGACCTCGTTCCGTAAAAAATATAATTAACCAGGGTGGAACTATTCTAAAATCTGCCCGTTCCGCGGAATTTAGAACCAAAGAAGGTCGTCAGAAGGCATACGAAAACTGCGTAAAGCTTGGAATCGACGGATTGGTTTGTATCGGAGGAGACGGAACTTTCACAGGGGCGAAAGTTTTCAATGAAGAATTCGGAATCCGTGTTATTGGTGTTCCAGGAACAATCGACAACGATATTTTCGGAACAGACAATACCATCGGCTACGACACTGCTTTGAATACAGCAATGGATGCGATTGACAAAATCCGTGATACGGCGACTTCTCACAACAGAGTTTTCTTTGTTGAGGTAATGGGTCGTGATGCTGGTTTCATAGCTTTAAACAGCGGATTGGCAACCGGTGCCTTGGATATTTTAATTCCTGAGAAAAAAGATAGTATTGATGAACTTTTCAACAATTTCAGAATTGCTGAAAAATCAGGAAAGTCTTCAAGCATCGTGGTTGTAGCTGAAGGTGAAAAAGTGGCCAACGTTTATGGGCTTGCAGAAAAAACCAAAGAAGCATTTCCAGATTATGACATACGTGTAGCGATTTTGGGACACATGCAAAGAGGAGGTTCTCCAAGCTGTGCCGACAGAGTCTTGGCGAGCAGATTGGGTTATGGTGCTGTAACCGGATTAATGGAAGGGCAAACAAACGTAATGGCGGGAATGCGTTCTAATGAATTGGTTTATACACCGATTGAGGAAGCCATTAAAAAACATAACGAAATCAATCAGGATCTTTTACTGATTTCAGAAATTTTAGCAATCTAATATTTTAATATAATTTAAAACAAACTATTATGTCAACAATTAAAGTAGGTATCAACGGGTTTGGTAGAATTGGACGTCTTGTTTTCAGAGCAATGACTGAAAGAGATAACATCGAAGTAGTAGGAATCAATGACCTTATCGATGCTACATACATGGCTTATATGCTTAAATATGATTCTGTACACGGAATTTTCCCGGGTGAAGTTTCTGTAGAAGGTAATGACCTTGTAGTAAACGGAAAAAGAATCAGAGTAACAGCTGAAAGAGACCCTAGTAACCTAAAGTGGAACGAAATCGGTGCTGATTACGTAGTAGAATCCACAGGTTTATTTTTAGATAAAGAAAGTGCTGCAAAACATATTACAGCTGGTGCGAAGAAAGTAATCCTTTCTGCTCCATCTAAAGATGATACTCCAATGTTCGTAATGGGTGTAAACCACACAGAGCTTACAGACGATGTTAAAATCTTATCAAACGCTTCTTGTACAACAAACTGTTTAGCTCCTTTGGCTAAAGTAATCCACGATAACTTCGGAATCGTAGAAGGTTTGATGACAACGGTACACGCTACAACAGCAACTCAGAAAACTGTTGACGGTCCTTCAATGAAAGACTGGAGAGGTGGTAGAGCTGCTCTAAACAATATTATCCCTTCTTCTACTGGTGCTGCTAAAGCGGTAGGAAAAGTTATTCCTTCTTTGAACGGAAAATTAACTGGTATGTCTTTCAGAGTACCAACAGTTGACGTTTCTGTAGTAGATTTAACGGTAAGATTAGAAAAAGCTACTTCTTACGATGAAATCTGTGCTGCGATCAAAGCTGCTTCTGAAGGTGAATTAAAAGGTATCCTTGGATACACTGAAGATGCTGTAGTTTCTCAGGATTTCGTAGGAGATAAGAGAACTTCCATCTTCGATAAAGATGCTGGTATCATGCTTTCTCCTAACTTCGTAAAACTTGTTTCTTGGTATGACAACGAAATGGGTTATTCTAACAAGTTGGTTGATATGTTGATCCACGCTGCTTCTTTGTCTAACTAATAAAGTTTTGACTTAAATAAAAACAACCTCCTTTTGGGAGGTTGTTTTTATTTTGATCGGTCTGTCAAAGGTGTAAAAATACTTCCTATTTCTTCTAATCTGAAAGCTTTTGAAAGTGTAACACCGAAAAATGGGCGAGGATGTAGAGCTGTATTCATTATCTCAGCTTGAAGAGTAACTCCTGTTTTCGCCTCAGTTAACCATGCTCTTCCTAAGAAAAATATATCATGTTTTCTTCCTACCGACTCATCCTCCATTCCTTTTACTAAGGAATTGCTTGGATAAAAATGAGAAGAATATCCAACAGACGCATGAACTCTAAAACTTACAGCTGAAGTTTGGTAAGCGAGAAACAATCCTGCTGCTCCAAAATTAAAGGTATATTCATTTTGAATTTTCCTAGAAATATTATCCATAACCATAGTTCCAGGAACTCCTCCTGTAACAATATTTGAATTTAGATTTGATGGGTCTTTAAATTCTGTTGTTATATCTACTTTTCTCCAAATAAATTCTAGCGAAGGAGAATAATATAAATTAAGATGCTTATTAGAGGACTTAAAAATCTTAATTAGAGGACTAATAAACGCTCCTATATTATCCGAAACTCTCGTTATAACCATTTTATTTTGAGAAAAATATCTTGTATGTGTAGAATCTGTTAGAGGCTCTATTTTATACACCCTACTAACATTACCAGTAGAATCAATATCACTCATCGTTCTATTCCCATACAAACTGAAGTAAAAACCTATTTTATTTTTTCTTTCAATAGGGGGAATGAAAATATTTGTAGCAAAAAATAAATTTTTAGCTTTTGTTTTACTTTCAACTATATCAAAATTGGTTCCTAGATAAGCAAGTATATTATATTCGTTAAAAAGATTGACGTGATCTTTTCCATCATGAATAATAATTACAATTTTTTTCTTTAAGCCTATATTCCTTTCCTCAATATCCTTATCTTTATTATAAGTTTTTAGTTTCAATACAAGAATTCTATCCCGATCTACAACGTCATCTTTCTTTAATTTTATACTAATAACTTTGTTTTTCTGTAAATCACAAAAGTTAAAATTTTTTTCTTCGAATTCGTAATCTGAAAGAGGTAACGTACTTACTTCATCCACTTCAACATTTAGTTTGTAATCTTTCCAAGTCGCTGCATCTACAATTCCAATCTTAATAGGAATTGAAATATATTCATCTTTAGATGTTTTTGAAACTTTTATAGTATCATTTTCAAAGCTTAATTCAAATATACTTCTTTCGTTCACATCCTGTCCAAAAGCCATCCCTACCCATCCCAGCAGAAACAGCAATAATAAATTTGTTTTCATGGCTATCAATTTTTAATACAAATTTTCAAAATCCAGGAACACGAAAAAATTACCCGTTTGTGTGATTTTCATGGAGATTACTAAAAAACAAAGAACCCCTTACAAATTGCAAGAGGTTCCAGTTTATCATTTTCAAACAGCTAACAGAAAATTCTAAACTATTTCTACATATCTGGGTAAATGTGTGATTAAAATTAATGAAAAACATGTAAGAAAGCAAGATCCAATTTAGGACAGTTTTGGTATTAAGCTTTCATGGTTATTAGCCACAACAAATTTTAAAATTTTATCAATGCAAAAAAATCCCCCTTTTGTGGTATTTTTAAGAAAACTTTAACTATTTTTAGCACAAAACTTACACTTTGGATCATTCAGAAAAAAACCACCCTCTTATAGAGGTCTGGAACAGTTATCCCGGCGCTAGAAAAGAAAATAAAAACATTTCCATCATCCCTCCAATTGAGCGTATTATAGGAGAAATGTTCGCTATCGGAGAGTTTTATTATTATGTTTTAAATCTCACCAACAGTACAGTTTCTCACCATCATGAAAACATTTTAAAGCTTCACGGGTTAAAAAAATATCCTGAACATTTAAAGGATATTATTGATCTTACTCATCCAGACGATATCGAATTTATCATAAAAGCCGAACAAAAAGTGGTTGAAAAAATGCTGGAAGTAGGCAAAGAAAATCAAATGTATCTTAAACCAAGCTACTGTTTTAGGATGAAAACCGCAGCCGGAAACTATGAACTTTTTCATCATCAGGCAATTTTAACATTAGAAGATGATGACAAAAACCCGATCCAAACCATTAATATTCATACTAATATTAATCATATTACGAATGAAAATCCATATACCGTTTTACTTTCCGGGATCGGTTCAAGAAATGATTTCCATCAAATGAAAATTGAAAATATTTCTTCCAAAAAGAATTTTTCTGAAATAAATTTAACCAAAAGAGAAACTGAAATTTTGTCTCTTATTGCTAAAGGATATTCAGGACCGGAAATTTCAAAAATGTTGATTTTATCTGAACATACCGTTCGTACGCACAGAAAAAATATTTTAGCAAAAACCAATTCAAGAAACAGCAAAGAATTATTGAAAAAAGCTTTTGAATGGGGGATTATTTAATGTGACTAGTGAATAAGTAAATTGTAAATTCTCTTCAATAATTTACAAGCAAAGCAAATTCAAATTTGACAATTCACTATAAAAAATGATAAATCTCACAGTAGAATTTCGGCGCAAAACTTGTATTTTTATACTTGATGAAAATAAACAGTTTACAGCCACACTTCAAAGACTCACAGCATTTTAAAGACTTTTGGGAAAAGGGCAACGGAAAACAATTGACAGAACTTTCTGGTGCAGAAGTGAATTTCAAGGAATTTGATAAATTTTCGTCTTATTTCTATCATGTCGATGAAATTGGAGATGAAGTTGTAAAAGATGTTTATTTTACGAAAAAATTTCATGAGGCATCCCGTGAAATTGAAAATTATATCCGAAATGGTGTTTTGGAAAATCATAATGTTCCTGAAAGTGTAAAAAAACTTTTTGCGCAAACTCAGAAAATTCCCGATTGGCTTGATTATGATTTGCTTAAAAGTGGCGCAGAACTTTGTATGAGAAGCAGCCTCGATTCATTGATTTCTTTAAGAGACTACTGCTTAATTGGAGGTTACGACTATGCTTATCTCAACAAACCTCTTATTGCGACTGAGGCATTAAAAAAAGGAGCAGTAAAACGTCTTTCCGAAACATTGAATTTTTGGGTAAATGTGACAAGATACAACGCCTTAGAAATTCATAAAAAGGGCTACGAATTCGCCATCAAAACAAGGCTGATTCATTCTTACGCGAGACTTTCCATTAAAAAACACTATAAAGGCTGGGACACCGAAAACTGGGGCGAACCGATTAATTCATGGGATATGATGGCCACTTATATTGGTTTCAGTTTGGTTTTTTTGCATAGTTTGAAAAAATTAGGAAACATAATTTCAATTGAGGAAGAAAAAGGACTTTTTCACCTTTGGAAATATGTCGGTTATCTTTTAGGAATTCCGGAAAATCTTTTACCTAATGATAAAAAACAGGCAACAGAATATTTTTATTTATGGACTTCCGTTCAGCCCCCTTCAGATAAAGATTCTGTTTTGCTGGCACATTCTTTATTGAATGAATCTTTGGAAAATCCTATTTTAAAATATAAATTTCAACGAAAAAATTTACGTTATCTTCATATTTGCTGTACTTGGTTTTTGCTGGATGATGAAGTTTGTAAACGACTTGAGATTCCAAACGTATCCAATAAGAAAATGTTTCCTTATACCAAATGGATGATCAATTGTATTTATGATAAATTAATAAGTCGACAAGCGAGAATCAATAGAGGGAATAAAGATCAAATGAAAGTGCTGAACGATTATCTTAATATTACACAAAATTCTAATTTTCATTAATTTTTTTCTTTTTAATAAGTTTTGACTAAAGCCGATTTGATTTCATATTTTTTTGTTTAAACGGCTATACCCTATTCCGATTGATATCATTCGTTTTACTATTTCTAAATCTAAGTTTTCGAAACCTTGAAGATTGGTCTTACAGGACGTTATCATTAGCACTGATTGAAACGATATCCTTTTTGGTTGCGGCTGGAACAAAGTGGAAGCCGTAACCAAAAAGATATAGTGGAAAGCAGGATAAAGCTCCAAATAAAATAATTTCATGTCTAATTTTCACCAAATTGATTCTAAAAACTTTATCTTTTTTTAACTATAAAAAGCAAGCTTGAAAGCAAATAAAATTAGTTTTTGATTCTAAATTTCCGTATTTTTGATAAATTATTTAAACAACAGATGAGTAACATAGACGATAAGAAAAAAGCACTTGCATTGGTGCTTGACAAACTAGATAAAACGTACGGAAAAGGGACTGTAATGACGTTGGGAGACAATTCCGTCGACAATACAATTGAAGTAATCCCGTCCGGATCTTTAGGTTTAGACATCGCTCTTGGAGTAGGTGGTTATCCTAGAGGTAGAATTATCGAAATCTACGGACCTGAATCTTCAGGTAAAACAACTTTAACGCTTCACGCTATTGCAGAAGCTCAAAAAGCAGGAGGAATTGCTGCGTTCATCGATGCGGAACACGCTTTCGATAGAACATACGCTGCAAAACTGGGAATCGATTTGGAAAACCTAATTATTTCTCAACCAGATAACGGTGAACAGGCATTAGAAATTGCTGATAACCTGATTCGTTCGGGAGCAATCGATATTGTTGTCATTGACTCTGTTGCTGCATTAACTCCGAAAGCCGAAATTGAAGGCGAAATGGGAGATTCTAAAATGGGACTTCACGCAAGATTGATGTCTCAAGCGTTAAGAAAATTGACGGCAACGATCAACAGAACAAAATGTACGGTAATTTTCATCAACCAGTTGAGAGAAAAAATCGGTGTAATGTTCGGAAACCCTGAAACGACAACGGGAGGTAACGCATTGAAGTTCTACGCTTCAGTAAGAGTTGATATTAGAAAAGCAAGTGCGCCAATCAAAAATGGAGATGAAGCTGTTGGAAGCCGAGTGAAAGTAAAAATTGTGAAAAACAAAGTTGCTCCACCTTTCAAAATGGCAGAATTCGACATTATGTATGGAGAGGGTGTTTCTAAAACAGGAGAAATCTTGGATCAGGCTGTAGAACAGGGAATCGTGAAGAAAAGTGGTTCTTGGTTCAGCTACGAGGAAACAAAATTAGGACAAGGTCGTGATGCCGTAAAAGATGTATTGAAAGACAATCCTGAACTTTCCGAAGAACTGGAAAATAAAATTAAAGAAGAGTTGAAAAACAAATAATAAAAAAAGGTCTGAAAATTTCAGACTTTTTTTTATTTGTATTATTGTGAAATTTTGCCCTGCAGCTGAATAGCTCCCGTAACTTTCATTCCTTTTGTAAGCGTTTCAAATCTCATATTTTCTTTATTTACAAAAGCATCAATGGTAAAGAAATCTTCCATTTCAGAATTGGTGATCAATTTTAGTTTCAACATATATCCTTTGATACTTCGATCTTCCAGCAATTCTGTTTCTCTAAAATCAATCAACTGAGCGACAAAGTCGAAAAGAGCATAATTAGGAATATCATTATTAGGCATATAAGTTGTAAAGTCGTCGCTTAATTTCGTTCCGTCCGGTAAGTCAAACTTTTGGTGAATATCCAATACGAAAACAATTCCGCTGATATTTACGTTTAATTTATTTTGAAAGTGATAAACATTTTTATTTTCTGCATAATCTGTTGCAAAAAACCAAACACCAAAGGTATCCCTCCCTTTTCCGCAAACAACTGCTTCCAGATTCTGTGCATTTTCCCATTCATTAATTTCTTTCATTTCAAAATCCAATGAAAAGTCGGTTTTCACTTCAGGATAAATGGTGCTGAAATCTTCTGTAAGAACATTTTTAAATTGAACGTCTTTAAAATCTGTAAGCCTAATTTTATCATCATCATATTCCGGTGAATCCATTTTACACAAAGCCATCGTTTGAATCAGATAATCGGAAATATTGCTGTTTTGAAAATGTTCAAATCCAAAAATTCCGCCCCATGTATTTCCAAGTGTATTTGAATTTGATTTTTTTATTTTAATTCCAATTTCATTGATCGTTTCAGGAACCTCAATCTCTTCTCTGTCTGCAAAATAATCTTTTCCTTCCACAAGCTCGGTCAACATAATCTCATTATTTTCGTTATTAGAAAACTCTGAAAATCCTCTGTAGCTGATTTCATCATTTTCAAAAACGTAAGGCAGTCCTATTTTTGCAGCCTCAGAATCTTTAAAATGATAAGCCATGGTGATTGCCTTTAACTCCTCTTGTCTTGTTGCTAAACTATGATTTCCGTTATTTTCAAACTGCGAATGATACAGGATAATGTATGATTTTATTTTGTCTTCTCTAAGTTCGTTTTCAAATTTTTCCTCCATTCTTTCAATTACATCTTTTGAAGAAGGAGAATAAGATTCATCGGTAATTAAGTATAGAAAACCTTGTATTTCCCCATTTTGCCTTTCGTATGCTGCAATTGGAGCATAATCGCCTTTTAGTTGCAGAGAGATTGAATAAACAATATAGTCGTTATAGATTTTAGTTTTTTGGTATAAATCGGAAGATTTCACTTCCTCATTTTTTTGTAAAGAAGTTTCTATCGGTTTGCTTTCCGAAATTTCAATTGGTTTTACTTCTGTTTTTTCTTCATGTTCAGCCTGAACAACTTTCGTTTCCTGTTGTTTATTTTTCTTTTTAAAAATATCAAAAATTCCCATATTATTAATTAATTGCGATAAATATAATCAAAACCAAATGATAGAGCATCATTAAAAAAATGTCAAAATGTCACTTTTAGTCAAACGGTATTTTTTTTGAGAAAGATTTGGAAGAAAAAAATTAAAACTAAAAATATTATGACTAAAGGAAATATTAATGTATCTGTGGAAAATATTTTCCCGCTTATCAAAAAATTTCTTTACAGTGACCACGAAATTTTCCTGAGAGAATTAATTTCTAATGCGACGGATGCTACTTTAAAATTAAAGCATCTTACAAGCATTGGAGAAGCAAAAGTTGAGTACGGAAATCCGAAACTGGAGGTTAAGATCGACAAAGAAAATAAAACGCTTCGCATTATCGATCAGGGAATTGGGATGACTGGCGAAGAAGTTGAAAAATACATCAATCAGGTAGCTTTTTCAGGAGCGGAAGAGTTCTTGGAAAAATATAAAGATACCGCAAAAGACTCAGGGATTATCGGACATTTTGGACTTGGGTTTTATTCTGCGTTTATGGTTGCAGAAAAAGTTGAGATCTTAACTAAATCTTACAAAGACGAACCAGCCGTTCGTTGGATCTGCGACGGAAGTCCTGAATTTACTTTAGAAGAAACTGCTGATAAAAAAGACAGAGGAACGGAAATTATTCTTCACATTGCAGAAGATTCTTTAGAATTTTTAGAAGAAGGAAAAATCCGTGAATTGTTATTGAAATATAATAAATTCATGCCTGTTCCGATTAAATTTGGAACAAAAACGCACACATTACCCTTACCAGAAGACGCTCCGGAAGATGCGGTTGCAGAAACTGAGGAAGTTGACAATATCATCAACAACCCTACTCCGGCTTGGACTATCGCTCCGAGTGAATTAACGAGTGAAGATTACATGAAATTCTACCACGAATTGTATCCGATGCAATTTGAGGAACCTTTGTTTAATATTCATTTGAATGTTGATTATCCGTTTAATTTAACAGGGATTTTATTCTTTCCGAAACTGAGCAATAATTTAAATATTGAAAAAGATAAAATTCAATTATATCAAAATCAGGTATTTGTTACGGATGAAGTGAAAGGTATCGTTCCTGATTTCCTAATGCTTCTTCGCGGTGTGATCGATTCTCCGGATATTCCGTTGAATGTTTCCCGTTCGTATTTACAGGCAGATGGAGCAGTGAAGAAAATTTCTTCTTACATCACAAAAAAAGTTGCCGACAAAATGTCTTCTTTAATCAACGAAAATCGTGAGGATTATGAGAAAAAATGGAATGACATTAAAATCGTTATCGAATACGGAATCGTAACGGAAGAAAAATTTGCTGAAAAGGCGGATAAATTCACATTATATCCAACAACAGATGGAAAGTATTTCTTGTGGAATGAATTGGAAGAAAAAATTAAATTAAACCAAACGGATAAGGATGGAAATTTGGTAATTCTTTACGCTTCAAATGAAGATGAACAACACAGTTATATTCAGTCTGCAAAAGATAAAGGATATGAAGTTTTGCTTTTGGATTCTCATATTGTACCTCATGTTATTCAAAAACTGGAAACTTCAAAAGAGAAAATTTCTTTTGTAAGAGTGGATGCAGATCACGTAAATAACTTGATTAAAAAAGATGAGCCTGTTATTTCTAAATTGAATGAAACGGAAAAAGAATCATTAAAGAAAAATGTTGAGGAAGCTATTAATGATACGAAATTTACAGTTCAACTTGAAGATTTAGATAGCAATGATGCCCCATTTACAATCACTCAACCTGAATTTATGAGAAGAATGAAGGATATGCAAGCAACAGGTGGTGGCGGAATGTTTGGAATGGGCGGTTTCCCTGAAATGTACAATCTGGTAGTAAACTCTAACAGTGATTTTGCAAACCAGATTTTAAAATCGGAAAATGTTGAAGAGAAAAAAGGTTTGATTCAATATGCTTTGGATTTGGCTAAACTTTCTCAGAATTTATTGAAAGGAAAAGATTTGACGGACTTTATTCAAAGAAGTTATCAGAATCTTAATAAATAATTTAACTATTTTATATTGAATCTCGGCGGAGCAATGCTCCGCCGAGATTTTTTATTTGGGTTTCGGCGCGGCAAAGCCTCGCCGAAACCTTTTATCATTTAATCTTTTTAATTGGATTGGCATCCATCCCTGATGTAAGTCCCCACTTTGTAGCTCCCTTCACACTTTGATTACAGCTCCTGCAAAGGATCCCAAAACAGATTCTTAAAATTTTTAATCCTAAAATTCTCCACAACAACTCCTTCAGCTTCCAATCTTTTTTGAAATTCTGGGACAGATAAAGCTCCGGAACTTGAAATTACGCGATGGGCAGGGACATCTTTCGGACAGCCACCCATTGCTTTTCCTACGTGTCGTGAATGATTGGGATAACCAACCGCTTTTGCAATAGCTCCGTAACTTGTTACTCTTCCTTTGGGAACTAATTTGGTGATTTCACAAACCTGTTTTTTGAAAATTTCATCCATATTTTATGAATTGATAAGAATCAAATGTAAGAAATATGTTCGGTTTTTAAGAATGAAATTCGAATGATGAATAACACTAAAATCAGATTCCTTATCATACATCAAGACGAAATACTTGTATTGTTTGTAACTTTATTACAATAAAAATTCATAAAACTATGGCGAATTTAAAAGGAAAAGTAATAATTGTAACAGGGGCAGCAATGGGCTTAGGCTTGGCTGCAGCAGAAGTTTTAGCATCCAAAGGAGCAGATCTTACTCTTGTAGATTATAATGGTGAAGCATTAAATAAAACCAAAGAAGAATTACAGTCGAAATTTCCGGGAACAAAATTTCTGACAGTTGCGGCCGATGTTTCGGTGGAGGAAAATGTAAAAAATTATGTAGATCAAACTGTAAAAGAATTCGGAAAAGTAGATGGACTTTACAACAATGCTGGAATTGAAGGAAAACAGGCTCCTTTAATTGATTATGATATTGAAGTGTTCAAAAAAGTAATTGATATTAATTTATTGGGAGTCTATTATGGAATGAAATATGTGATTCCTGAATTACAGAAAAACGGTGGCGGAAGAATTGTAAATGTAGCTTCCGTTGGCGGAATACGTGGAGTTTTGAATCAAACCGCTTATGTCGCAACAAAACATGCGGTTGCCGGAATGACTAAAAATGCAGCACTGGAATATGGTAAAGATAATATCTTAACCAACGCTATTGCTCCGGGAGCGATCTTAACACCGATGGTTGCAGAAGCTTTCAAACAGGTAAATCCTGACGATCCCAAATCTGCCGAACAAGAATATGCATCCAGAAATCCTACGAGAAGATTGGGCGATCCAACAGATGTCGGAAATCTTGTAGCCTATTTATTAAGTGATGAAAACGGATATGTCTCCGGACAGGTGATTGCCATCGATGGTGGCGAATCTAATATGTACGGAAATCCGTAAGTATATGTGATAAAGTGTTTAAGTTGCCTGCAGAAATGTGGGCAATTTTATTTTAAACTAAAATTGCGATTGCATAATTTTTGAATGTAATATCTCAATCCCTAAAATATTGTATCATGAAAAAGTCATTTTTTAGAATAATGAACAGGATTAATAAAGCAATTCTACCCAAATTAAGTGATAAAGACCCTAACAAACTAACAAAAATCCAAAAGGGAATTTTGGCATACCGATATTTTGTATTGATTAATTCGTTGGAATAAAATTTTAAACCTTTTCTTTTATTTGATTTTGGCGATTAAATTTCGACAAACATTATAAAGCGGTTTTTCAATCAATAAGTAAATGATGATTGAACATATCCATAACAACACAAAGTTTCGATCCGGAAGATAGACGTAGGATTTTAATTTCAAGTTGAAATAGCTTAGATGGATCAAATAAAAAACAAATGAAGCATTTCCAAAAAGAATAAAAAACTTTGTTGAAAGTATCTTGGAAAGCCAAGTTTTTTCTGTCATCAATCCCCAAAAGAAGACGGCAATAGCAACAGGCAGAAAAAGTTCGTGGATCAATCTTCCTTCCCAACGTTCTATACCGTGTACAAAATTATTTCTTGCAAAAAAGGCAATTGAGATCGTTAAAATTACCATTGAAATTCCACCTAAAAATGTCGGTTTTTTAAGTTTGTTTAAGAATGAAATCCCTTTTTCCATTTTCATTAAATAAGCCAGTACCATTCCAAAAAAGAATTCAAAACTTCTTCCGAAAAATGTGCTTCCAACAATAAACTTCAAAGGATATAAAAAACCTTTAGGATTTACATTATACCTATTCAAACCATAACCGATTCCCCAACCTAACAGAAAAAATCCAAGTAAAAATAAAACACAGTATTTCCAGTTTTTCTTTAATAACAAGAATAAAAACGGAGCCAGAATATAAAAGAAAAACTCCACTGTAAGCGACCAAGCCTGTACAATTCCGGAAACCGAATATTTTTCAAACAAGGAATAAAAAAGGGTGTATTGCAGAAAATAAGTATCTACATTTTTAGAATAAGGGGTGTCGAGAAAATAAGCACTTAACAGAATCCAATACAGTGGGAAAATCCTTGCTATACGGAGCAAAATATATTTTAAATAAGATTTTTTTGATTTTAAAGGAGATTCTTCATATCGATAAGCCAATAAAAAACCACTTAATACAAAAAAAACGGTAACTCCGATATGCCATTCGCTGATGAATCGCATGATCTCAAAAGATAAATCATTGCGCCAATATTTACGGTTATGATATACAAAAACCATAATGGCAGCAACGGCACGCATTCCTGTAAGAGCGTCGAATTTATTTTTCTGAAGAGTTTCCAAGTTTTATAACAGTATAAGTTATTTAGTTTTTAAACCACAAAAGAAACAAAAGAATTTTAAATGTAAAGAGTATTTCAAAAGGTTACAAAACATCAAAAAATTAACACAGTCACATTTTGCAAACTTTTGAATTTCTATTTTTTCAATGATTTCTTTTGACTCTTTTGCGGTTAAATTAAAAGTATGATACTAAAAAAGGCTTAATAAATAAGCCTTTTACATATAATTAATTTGAAATTATAAAATTAGTTTTCAAGGATGTAAGAGAACATCAATGGTGCACAGATTGTTGCATCACTTTCAACGATAAATTTCGGTGTCGTGATATCCAATTTACCCCAAGTAATTTTCTCATTCGGAACTGCTCCTGAATACGAACCGTAAGAAGTCGTAGAATCCGAAATCTGACAGAAATAAGACCAGAAAGGAATGTCGTGCATTTCCATATCCTGATACAACATCGGTACAACACAAATTGGGAAATCTCCTGCGATACCTCCACCAATCTGGAAGAATCCAACACCTTTTCCACCTGAGTTCTTAGTATACCAATCTGCCAAATACGTCATATATTCGATCCCTGATTTCATTGTAGTAGCTTTCAACTCACCTTTGATACAGTAAGAAGCAAAGATGTTACCCATAGTAGAATCTTCCCATCCTGGTACAACGATTGGCAAGTTTGCTTCTGCTGCTGCGATCATCCAAGAATTTTCTCTAGGAATTTCATAATACTGCTCAAGAACTCCCGAAAGGATCATTTTATACATGAATTCATGTGGGAAATATCTTTCTCCTTTAGCTTCAGCATCTTTCCAAATTTCAACAATATGTTTCTGCAATCTTCTGAAAGCCTCTTCTTCAGGGATACAAGTATCTGTAACTCTATTCAGACCTCTTTCCAAAAGATCCCACTCGTCCTGAGCCGTAAGATCTCTGTAATGAGGAACTCTTTCGTAGTGAGAGTGCGCTACAAGATTCATCAAATCTTCTTCAAGATTCGCTCCTGTACAAGAAATAAAATCTACTTTCCCCTGACGGATCATTTCAGCAAGGATTTTCCCTAACTCTGCGGTAGACATTGCTCCGGCAAGAGTAATCATCATTTTCCCACCATCTTTAAGGTGTGCAACATATCCCTTTGATGCATCCACTAATGCTGCTGCATTGAAGTGCAGATAATATTTTTCTATGAATTCGGTAATCGGTTTGCTCATTTTTTTAATTTTTGCAAAGATAATTATTTTTAAAGTGTTTGAGCATATCACTTTTTAAAACTATTATCGTATTTCCTGCTATTTTTAAAACTTAAATTTTCGGTTTTCTTTTTTATCGGAAAGCTTCTTTTTATTGTCTAGCCTTTTTTGTTTTTGTCCTTTTGAAGGTTTTGTTGCCACTCTTTTTTTGTGGATAAATAAAGACTTATCCACAATTTCAAGAATTTTTTCAATCGCTTTCTTTTTATTGGCTAATTGTGTTCTGCTTTCGGAAACCGTTAAAAACAAAAATCCTTCTGCATTGATTTTGTTTTTAAGTTTATTTTGAATTAAAACCTTCTGATCTTCATCAAAAAATTCAGAATCTTCGACTTTCCAAAGAACGGTAACGGAAGTTTCTACTTTGTTCACATTCTGACCTCCTGCTCCACTGCTGCGGGAAGTTTTGAAGTTGAGTTCTTTTGTGAAATCTTTCATTTTTTGTTGATTTGGTAACTTTTATAAGTGTAATATTTATTTAACTACCCGACAAAAATTCTTTGAATTTTCGCCACCCCTCCAGAGGAGGGAAATTTTCATATCGTTTATTTTTTGGTGATGATACTTTTTAATTTTAATCTGTTTACTTTTCCATTTGGTGTTCTTGGAATTTTTTCGGTGAAAATAATTTCTTTCGGTTTATGAAATTTTTGTTGATAGTTGATGGTTGCTAATTTTTGATTTATAAATTCAGATTCTTTTCCTTCGATAATTAATACCAATTTTTGTCCCAAACTTTCATCATCGATTCCTAAGAAAACTGCTTCATTTGGAATTTCTTTTTTTACTAAAGATTCCAGTTGTTCCGGGAAAATTTTCGCTCCACCGGAATTGATGACGTTATCTATTCTTCCTAAAAATTTAAATTGTTTATCATTCTTAATTTCAACTAAATCATTAGTCTGCAAAATTTCAGAATTTAAATTGGGTGCAAAAATTCTTAAACAACCTCTTTCGTCTTTTGAAATTTCAACATTTTCAAAAACAGTGAAATAATCTTCTGCTTTTGGAAAAATTTGTTTTAATCCAATATGAGAAAGAGTTTCTGACATTCCGTAAGTCTCGAAGATTTTGGTTGTCGGTTGTCGGTTGTCGGTTGATAGTTCTTTGAAGATTTTTGTTTTTAAATTTTCAGATACCGCTGCTCCTCCGATAATTAAATTTTTAATTAAATATAGTTTATCTAATGAATTTTCTACTTGTAACGGTGTCATTGCGCAAAAATTAACCTCATCGTTGATATCTGATAATGGTTTTAAAGTTGGATCTATAATTATTAATTTTAATTTTCTTTGAATAGAACGCACGACCATCATTTTTCCGGAAATATACTCGACGGGAAGGCAAATTAGAGCTGTGTCACCTTCTTTTAAACCAAGTAAATTACAGGTCATTTCTGCAGAATTAATCATTTTATCTTTTTCAATATCAAAAATTTTCGGGATTCCTGTAGAACCGGAAGTCTGCACTTTTACCGTATCGGAGTTGGAGAACCAATCCTCAAGAAAATGATCTATTTTTTTTTCAAAGTCTGTTTTGAAGTATAATTTGCTCGTATTGAGATTATTGAAGTCTATCTGCATGATCATTTTAATAAAAAGTGTAGTAAATTTAAAAAAAAGTTTAAAAATTTCTTGCAAATAATTAAAAAAGCTGTAAATTTGCACCACTAAAACAAACAGAGACTCATGGTGTAGCGGTAACACTACTGATTTTGGTTCAGTCATCTGGGGTTCGAATCCCTGTGAGTCTACGAAAACCATCCTTTTGAGGATGGTTTTTTTGTTATTTTATCTTTTTAAAATAGTTTCGTCATAAATACGTTCCATGTTCAAATCAAAAAAGGAAGCTTAGTGACTTTGTGTATTTCTTCTCAATTGAAACATGATTTTTAATTTATGACTACCACATTAGCCCTGGTTGAAATGACATCCTTTTTCGGAAATGGCTTGAAAAAGCGTTGGTGAAAAAGATATAATGAAAAGCAGGAAATAGCTTCTAATAGAAAATTTAAACACCTTTCACAAAAAAAGCAGAAAAAATTCTGCCAATCAATATAAATTAGAAGTATTTAACAAAATACTATAGTAGTGATCTGAAATTGATATTATAAAGTCCCGAACGAATGCTTCGGTAGTCTTTCACAAGATAAGTAAGAATCATTTTTAATTTTGTTGTTCGCGGAGCATTAGCAATCTCGAAACTGCGGTACATTCTTTTAATATGAAGCTTAATATCCTCCGAAATTCCACTTTCGGTTTGTGCCCAATCATAAATTTCTTTCCAAAGAAGGATTTTTGTAGTGGCTGGATTTATTTTTCCCGTATCCACTTTTGTGATTCTGTTTTCTTCGTGTACGCCTCTCATGGCAACAGCTTCATCCAAAATTCCGGGATAAAGATCTAAGTAATAAGATAAACGAAAAAGAAACTCCGTATCTTCATGATATCTGAAACGTGGCTTAAACAAGGTTTTCATTTTTTTCAAAGACGAAGCACGGATCGTTAAGGCATCCATAGTGAACAGTCCAAAACTTCCCAACATATTCATTTGTCCTGGAAATACCTCCTTAGGATGATATTTTCGGTGAACAGTTGTAAGGTCATTTTTAAATATATCAAAATATTGTTCTTTTGCTTTTTCAGAATAATAATCTACACCAATTGCCCCATAAACTCCTTCTACTTCAGGGTTTTGGAACATTTCTTTTTCTGCTTCAAAACGGTTAGGTAAGTAATAATCATCGGCATCCAAGAAAGCAATAAAATCTCCTACGGCTTTTAGTATTCCAAGATTGCGGCTCGCACCTGGTCCATGATTTTTTTTATCAGCATGTTGGAAAAGTTTTACCCTTTCATATTTTTCGGCTAATCTTTCACACACCAACAATGCGTTATCAGGTGATTTGTCTTCGACCAAAATCACTTCGCATACCTCGTCAAACTGTAATGCAGATTCCACAGCATGTGCAACATACTTTTCAGCATTATAAACTGGAATTATTACAGAAATTTTCATTGTTATCGATTAGCTTAATAATATTAATTTTTTAATACTGTCTAATCACGGCTTTAGTTTTTAAAATCCAAAATTCAGAAAACAATATCTCTATCAATAATGAATTATGTAGTAAATATACTATAATTTAAAGTAAAAAACCCAATAATTATGAAAAAAATTCACTTTATCTGGAATTAATCAGTAAAATATAATCATAAATTAATACCACGTTTTTTTCAAAATAAATTGGAAAACAATAGGATAATACAATAAATATTTTTTTACAGTCAATTATTAATTTTTTATGAACTGAATAGAAAACATTTTCGCTTATTGATAAGCAAAGTTATTATCTCCAAATAAAAAGCTACTACTACAAATGTTCTACAGAAAAATAAACACTTGATTCTCAGTAAACAAAATATGATATGAAGTAGTTATGCAGTGCTTAATTTGATTTATATTTTTAGTTTTTATTGAAATTTAATATAAAAAAGGATTTCAATTTTCTGAAAGGCGTAATAAAAAGTAAAAAGTAATTCTTTATTGATTATTAAAATTTAGAACAATCAATAAATTATATATTAATGAAACGGATAAGAATATATCCATCAAAGCATTTGAATTTTTTGGATTATTCATAATGAAAGTTATAAGTATTTTAGTAATTTTCTTGTAGCTAAAATCACAAAAAAAAGGATAAACCTTTACGGTAAATCCTTTTTTGATATTTAAAAATATGATTTTATTTCGGCTTATATATTATATACATTAAGAATAAAAATGCCAGCCAAACCGGAATCAGAATTACCTGAATTCCCATACCTGTAATGCTCATTAACACTAAAATTACTAATAAAAAACCAATGCAGATATAGTTGGAAACCGGATAAAATATGGATGGAAATTTCAAATCAACTCCAGCTTTTATATTGCTTTTTTTGAATTTCAAATGCGTGTAACAAATCATCATCCAATTGATAATTAATGAAGAAACCACCAAAGCCATTAAATATTCAAAAGCTTTTTCCGGAACTAATTTATTAATGACAATACAAATTCCCGCGAAACAAGACGACACTAGGATTGCGTTTGTGGGAACACTGCTTTTATTTAATTTCGTTAAAAATTTCGGTGCATTTCCCTGTTGCGCCAATCCGAAAAGCATTCGGCTATTGCTGTAAACACTGCTGTTATAAACGGATAAAGCGGCTGTCAAAACAATTAGATTCAACACATTTGCAATTAAAACATTGAACTGAATTACTTTTCCGAAAAGGTTGAATTCAAAGCCATTTAAGTTCTGAAAAACCATCACAAACGGGCTTGTTCCTTCTGTAATTTCTCTCCACGGACTTAACGAAAATAGAATAACCAATGCTCCAACATAAAAAATCAAGATTCTGTAAATCACCTGATTGGTTGCTTTTGGAATTGTCTTTTCGGGATTTTTCGCTTCTGCTGCCGTGATTCCAATTAATTCTAATCCACCAAATGAAAACATGATCATCGCCATTGCTGCAAATAAGCCGGAAAATCCACCTTCAGTTTTATTAAACAAACCTTTTGGAAAAAATCCGCCATCATTCCATAAATTGGAAACCGTCGCTTTCTCTCCTCCACTTCCACTGATCAACAAATAAATTCCAAAAACAATCATCGCAATAATCGCCACGACTTTTATAATGGAAAACCAGAATTCTGTTTCACCGTAAACTTTTACGGAAGCCAGATTTAATGCATTGATAACAATAAAAAAGAATAAACTAGAAACCCAAAGCGGAATATCCGGCCACCAAAAATGAACATAATGACCAATCGCCGTAAGTTCTGCCATGCTCACTAAAATATAGAGAATCCAATAATTCCAGCCCGATGCAAAACCGGGAAAATTCCCCCAATATTTATAAGCAAAATAACTGAAACTTCCTGAAACCGGCTCCTGTACAACCATTTCACCAAGCTGTCGCATGATAAAAAATGCAATCACCCCCGCCAAAGCATAGCCTAAAATCACAGATGGTCCTGCCAAAACAGCAGCCGGACCAATTCCTAAAAACAAACCTGTTCCAATTGCACCACCAAGAGCAATCAACTGAATATGTCGGTTTGTAAGCCCTCTTACAAGAGAATCCTGTTGCCCCTCTTTATTTTCATTCTTCATAAATGGAAAAAATTTGGTTTAAATATATAAAAACTTTTATTCCTTATCGTACTAGAAACTTTTTAAACATGAATATAAACATGAATGATTTTCACAATAACAACTAATCTACATTAACAATTTAAACTTAATAGTCTATTCACACTCCATTAACACTAATGTCCTAATCTTGCAAAAATTTTTTACAATGAAAAAAATATTACTTTTTCTGGCATTTGTTACGGGATTAGCGAAAGCTCAAAACAATAACAACCATGTCGTTTTAATAAGTATAGATGGTCTTAGACCAGAGTTCTATCTCAATCCGGAATGGTCGATGGTCAATTTAAGACAAATGATGAAGAAAGGCGCTTATGCAAACGGCGTTCGTGGTTCGTTTCCTACCGTTACGTATCCTTCGCACACAACGATGATTAGCGGAGTTTTACCGGCAAAGCATGGAATTTATTACAACACTCCGGTTCAGCCTTTGGGAATTACGGGAGAATGGTTTTGGTTCTATAAAGATATTAAAGTTCCAACAATCTTCACAGCAGCAAAAGATGCAGGTTTGACAACAGCAGGAGTAAGCTGGCCAGTAACCGTTGGTGCACCAATCACTTATAACTTACCGGAATACGTTTATCTTCCCAAAAACAAAGGCGAGAAAAAAGACGAAGTAAAAGCCATGAGCATGGAATCTACTCCGAAAGAACTTTTTCAGGAAGTTCAGGATTATGCGGTGGGTAAATTCGGAGAATATGGAGCCAGTTTAGATTATGCCGTGACCGACCAAAACAAGGCAAGAATGGCGGCTTACATTTTAAAAAGATACAAACCTTCATTTTTGGCACTTCACATTGCCGCAGTCGATCATTTTGAACATGAACAAGGAAGAGACGGAGATAAAGTTCGTTCTGCTATAGCAGGAGCAGATGTTGCAATTAAACTTTTGATTGACGCCGCTACTTCAGCAGGAATCGACGAAAACACAACATTTATCATCACTGGAGATCATGGTTTCGTGGATATCAATTCGCAATTCAATCCAAATGTAATGTTAGCACAGGCCGGATTATACAACAATGATAAAAAAGAAGACTGGAAAGCCTATTTTCAGGCTAGTGGAGGTTCCGCATTTCTGCATTTAAAAAATCCAAATGACAAAGCAACTCTGGCAAAAGTAAACGAGCTTTTGAATAATTTACCTGATGGTTATAAAAAATTATTCCATGTTTTAAACAAGCAACAGGTCGCAGAAGCACAGGGAGATCCTACTGCTGCATTGGCTTTGGCTGCTTATCAAGGAGTAAGTTTCGGAGCAACAGCAACCGGTGATTTACTAAAAGCTGCAGACGGAGGAACGCACGGATATTTACCGACAGACTTTAAAGAAATTCAGACAGGGTTCGTAGCTTTCGGAAAAAATATCAAGGAAGGAACAGTTTTGCCTTTAATGGGACAGGAAGATATCGCTCCGTTGATTGCAAATTTATTACATCTTAATTTAAAAACAGACGGGATTTTGTATCCGGGATTGTTGAAGAAATAAGTTTTTTTGAGTTTTTGGTTTCGGCGGCTTCGCCGCCGAAACCAAAAACTCATCCTATCAAAACCTTGAAGATTTAATAAACAAAAAAACACAAAAAGCCGCCTCCCAAGAAGCAGCTTTTTCTGATTTTATATCTAACAATATTTACAAATATTCTTTCGGAACCGAAATGTTATTTTTCTTCATGTACTCCACAAGATCATTAAACTTATCCTCATATTCATCGTTGCTGCATTTGTGCGAAATACTGCAAATTTCTGAAGGTTTAATTTCCAGAATATTAGAGATTTTGGTTAAAATTTCCAGATTAATCTTCACTTTAGAATTTTCAATATCAGAATAAGCTTTCTGAGAAATGCCCATCTCAAAAGCCATATATTCCTGTGTAAAATCCCTGCTTCTTCTTACTTTCCTGATATTTTCTCCACACAATTTCATAGTGTTTATTTTTAGTAGTTTTTGGTATAGTTTAGAAGTTTTCCTACTAGACTTCACCCGACTTAATAAATACCTTTGACAAAACATTATATATACTAAAAACGGTATTTATTTCCTTTTCAAGATACACTTTTTTGCTGATTTCCACAAGTGTAATAAGGAGATATTTATCAGTTCTGCAACACATTTGGAATTATGGAGACGCAAAAATTCAATTATGACAATAATATTGTCAGGGCATTCTTGTATGCTACAATTGCATTCGGCTTGGTAGGTTTTTTATTGGGGCTTACTGCCGCACTAATGCTTTTTTATCCCGAACTACCGGAGTTTTTGTTCGGTACAGATGATACAACCATTAAAAGTTTAGCATCTGGTAATATTCAGGGTTTGATTAATACACAAGGAGCATTAGGATTCGGAAGAATCAGAATGTTGCACACCAGTGCCGTTATTTTTGCGTTTGTCTGTAATTCCTTTTTTTGCGGAGCGTATTACAGTATGCAAAGATTGCTGAAAACAAGAATGTATAGCGATACCCTTTCATGGATCCATTTCTGGACATGGCAAATCATGATTATTTCTGTGGTCATTACTTTCCTAATGGGAATCAATACCTCAAAAGAATATTCTGAACACGAATGGCCGATTGATATTTTAATTACGATTTCATGGGTAATCTTCGGAATCAATATGTTTGGAACGATCGCGAAAAGAAGAGTAAGACATTTATATGTTGCCATTTGGTTCTACATGGGAACTTGGATTGCGGTAGCAATGCTTCATATCTTCAATAATCTTGAAGTTCCGTTATCATTCACGACATGGAAATCATATTCAATCTATGCCGGAGCTAAAGATGCGCTTGTTCAATGGTGGTACGGTCATAATGCAGTGGCTTTCGTATTAACAACTCCGGTTTTAGGTTTAATGTATTATTTCTTACCAAAAGCAGCGGACAGACCTGTATTTTCATACAAATTATCTATTATTCACTTTTGGTCTTTAATCTTCGTTTATCTTTGGGCAGGACCACACCATTTGCAATACACCGCTTTGCCAGCCTGGGCTCAGGCAGTGGGAACAGGTTTCTCTATCATGCTGATCGCACCGTCTTGGGGTGGAATGCTGAACGGACTTTTAACCTTAAGAGGAGCCTGGGACAAAGTAAGAGAAAATCCGATACTTAAATTTTTCGTAGTTGCCGTGACTTGCTACGGTATGGCAACTTTTGAAGGGCCACTTTTAGCTACAAAATCATTAAATAAAATAGGGCATTACACAGATTGGGTTATTGGGCACGTACATTTGGGCGCGCTCGGATGGAATGGCTTTATGGCTTTCGGAGTTGTCTATTACCTGATTCCGGTGATGTGGAAAACTGAACTTTGGTCTAAAAAATTAGCCAACTGGCATTTTTGGCTGGGAACTTTAGGAATTATTTTCTACGCCGTTCCGATGTATATTTCAGGATTTACACAAGGATTGATGTGGAAACAATTCAATCCCGACGGAACTCTGGTTTGGAAAAACTGGCTGGATACGGTGACTGCGATTATTCCTTACTTTAAAATGAGATTCTTAGGCGGTGCCCTTTATCTTTCGGGAGCAATTTTAATGGTGGTAAATGTTTTCAAAACCATTAGAGCAGGATCTTTCCAGAAAAATGTTCCGGCAGAAGCACCCGCTTTAGCGAACATCGGCACTTCAAGAAAAGAAGGCGAAGGCGTACATCTCTGGATTGAAAGAACACCTAAATTATTAGCAGTTTTAGCAGCAATCACCATCGCTATCGGAGGTTTAGTTGAAATTATTCCAACATTAACTTTAAAGCAAAGTGTGCCGACAATCTCAGCAGTGAAACCTTATTCACCACTGGAATTGGAAGGAAGAGACTTATATATCCGTGAAGGCTGTAATTCCTGTCACTCACAAATGATCCGACCATTCCGTGATGAGATTGTAAGGTTTGAAGGGAAAAACGGGCAGTATTCAAAAGCTGGAGAATTCGTTTACGACAGACCTTTCCTTTGGGGATCAAAAAGAACAGGACCGGATTTGCACAGAGAAGGTGGAAGAAACCCAGATTCATGGCATTTCAAACATATGTACAACCCAAGAATTACGTCTGCAGGTTCTATCATGCCTCGTTTCCCTTGGCTGATTACCAATAAACTAGACAAAACACAAATGGTGGATAAAATGAAATTAATGAAAAACTATTTCGACGTTCCCTACACAAAAGCTGAAATAGATTCTGCGAATCAATGGGCAAATAATCAAGCAAGAGGAATTGTGAAAAGAATTTATTCTGAAGCCACCGATGTTAAAGAACAAATTGAAAAAGACAGAGCAGCAAAAGGAGCAACATTTATTCCGCTTGAAGACAGAGAAATTGTAGCCATGATCGCTTATCTGCAAAGATTGGGAACAGATATTAAGACAACGCAAATTCAAACGGCAAGTGCTGATTAATTTAAATTGGAATTAAAATGAAAACAAGAACACCTTTATTAATATATATTGCCGTTACAATTGGAATAACCGTCCTTGCATTCGAAATGTTTGCCAATGACACTCAATATTTATCTTCGTCATTTTTCTGGGGATTAATTATAATCACGATTGTTTTACTTTTTATCCTCAACGCTATCGGAGATTTAATTGAAAATGAAAGTTTCAAAAAATTATCTGAAGAAGAAAAAGCGGCTTATTTAAAAGAAAAAAACACGCCATATTATCAAAAACTTTGGAACTCGGCGTTCAAAAAGCAGTCTGCGACAGAGGAAAAAGATATTCTGATAGATCACGGTTTCGACGGTATTACGGAACTTGACAACTCGCTTCCCAAATGGTGGATCGGTCTGTTTTATTTCGGATGTATTTTCTGTGCGGTGTATCTTACAGCTTTTGCCTTCACAGATTATGCACATCCAGAAGCAGAATTGAATCATGAAACGAAAACAATGCTAGCTTCCATCGAAGAGTTTGAAAAAACTGCACCTCAGATCAATTTAGAATCGGCAAAATACAGCGCAGACAATATTGCGGAAGGTCAGGAATTATTCAAAACCAATTGTGTAACCTGTCACGGCGATAACGGAAAAGGGGGAATCGGTCCTAATTTAACGGACACGCACTGGATCAACATCAAAGAAAAAAGTTTATTCAAGAATGTGTTCTGGATGCTCGAAAACGGTTCACCAAATAATCCTACGATGCGGCCTTTCATTAAGGAAGGAACAATTACGGGAAGAGATGCAGAAAAAATTGCGGCTTACGTTTATCATATCAATCAGGAAACCGCGCCCATCACTCCGGCTCAGGGAGGTGCAGCTCCGCAGGGAGAAGATGTGAAATGGGAAAACGGAAACGAATAGAAAATTTATTATCTCAACATACAAACCATGCCGAAGCCCCCTTTGAATAACTAAACTAACACTTGAATTTTCATTTTTGCTAACCTTTTCAACATTTAAAAATGATGAAAGGGGGCTTTTTTAAAGAACTATAAATCCGCGCTTTGACTGTCTTTATCAACTAATTCACTAGACAATCAACTAAACTAAATTCCATAATAGGGCAGTCGAGGCAGGATTTTTGTATTCGCTAAGAGTAAATTACCATAAACAGACAAATAATAAAATAGTATTATTATATTTGTTAAAAACCAAATTACTCTTGAAAATAAATAAACGAAAACTCTTCCGGCGATTCATCATAACCATTATCTCTATACTGGTTTTTCTTATTCTGCTTATTCTGAGCCTAAGACTTCCCGCTGTTCAGAACTTTATTAAAGACAAACTGGTCGTATATCTTGAGAAAAAAATCAAGACAAAAGTAAGCCTCGAAAGGGTTTACATAGGATTTCCAAACAGCCTTGTTATGGAAAATTTGTATTTAAAAGGTCAGGATATCGATACTCTTTTAGCGGTAAAAAAACTGGATGTTGGATTGAATATGCTTAAGCTGATTAATTCTACAGCAGATATTACTTCGGTAGATCTGGAAGGCGCAAGAGCAAATGTCGTGAGAAAACCTGATGGAAAGTTCAATTTCGATTATATCATTGATGCTTTTGCGACCAGCGATAAGGAAGAAAGTCCGTCGAAGCCATTTATTATTTCTTTAGATAAAATTAAATTAAAAGATATCGGCGTTACGTTCAACGACCAGCAATCCCGAAATGATATTAAACTATATTTCAAATCGTTTGACACAAGAGTAAAAACATTTGATCTAAGCAACAACAAATACGCCGTCAACGACATTAATCTCGACGGATTAAAACTAAAACTGAAACAGGATCTTATAGAAGAAGTTTCTAAAAAAGTTGAAAAGAAAGTCGATTCGTTAAACAATAAAAAGCCGATGCAGATTGGTTTAAGAGGAATTAAACTCACCAATTTCGATATCGATTACGGCGACGATAACACCAAAACTTTTGCAAAGGTTTTATTTAAAGAACTGAGCACGAAAGTCAACAAATTGGATCTGGAAAATAATGCATACAACGTTTCCAATGTTTTCCTTTCCGGAGCAGACATCAACGCCAATCTTTACCTTCCGGCTCAAAATGCCAATCCGAAAAACGCCAAAGAATCTGGGGTTTCAAAACCAACCGATAAAGAAAAAGCCATGCAGCTTCTTTTAGGAAAACTGGTTTTAAACGATGTAAAAGTTGCCTACAACAATACTGCCATCGCTCCTACAAAACAGGGAATTGATTTCAACCACATGAATTTTTCTAAAATGAATGTTGAGGTGAGAAGTTTCAAAATGCAGGACAATACGTTTGCAGGAACGGTAAACTCAGCAGAAATCAAGGAGGAAAGAGGTTTGAATATTCAGAAATTCAATACAGATTTTGTGTATAATGAGAAGGAAGCCTATTTAAAAGATCTTTATTTGCAAACACCGAAAACATTGCTGCGAGATGAGGTTGTTTTAAATTACAATTCGATTGAGCAATTAAGTTCAAATTTAGGAACTGTAAAAATTGCTGCCAATATTAAAGATTCAAGAATTGGTTTCGCAGATATTTTGAATCTGGTTCCAACATTGAGAAATACAGTTCCTTTCAATAAATATCCGAATGCGATTTTAAATGTCAATGCCAATGTAAAAGGAAATGTGAATGATCTACTGATCAACAATCTTAAAGTTTCAGGTTTAGACCAATTGCGAGTTGCCGCTTCAGGAAGAATCAAAAATGCAATGAATCCTGAGAATTTATATTATGACTTGAGAGTAGCTGAATTGTCTTCATCAGCAAAAACGATATTCAATTTAGTTCCGAAAAATACAATTCCATCCAATATTTCTCTGCCTTCAAATATGAGCATCAAAGGAACGGCAAAAGGAACAACCAAAGTTGTAGACGCGAATCTTAACCTCTACTCTACTCTTGGAAATGCCGCTGTTGTTGCTAAAGTTGACATGCGCAGAAAAAATCATGAATTGTATGATGTAAAAGCCAATCTTCAAGGCTTACAAATCGGAAAAATCATTCAGAATAAAGATATTGGAGCGATCTCTGCACAGATTTATGCAAAAGGAGAAAGTTTTGATTTCAAAAATGCCAACGCCGATCTGAAAGGTCATGTTGCTTCCGCTGTTTACAAAGGTTACCGTTATCAAAACATGAATTTAACGGGAAAAATAAGACGTGGAGCATACAATATTTATTTAAACTCAAAAGATCAGAATGCGAATCTTTCATTAACTGCTTCCGGCGTTTATAACGAAAAAAATCCTACGGTAAAAGTAAATGGTGAGGTCATTAAATTAGATCTAAATAAACTTGGTTTCTACAAAGATCCAATGATTCTTGCAGGAAAAATAGATGGCGATTTCACCAATCTAGATCCTGATAACTTGAATGGTTATTTAAATTTAAAAGATTTTGCTTTCTCAGATACCAAAGAAGTTTATCCGGTTCAGGAAGTAAATTTGAAGGCATCTTCAACCAACGATTCTACCAATATTATTTTCAATTCGCAGATTGCGGATGTTGAATTGAAAGGAAAATATAAGCTGACGCAGATTTTTGGCTCTTTAGCGAATACAATCAATCAATATTATCAGTTCCAGAAGCCTGGAAAAGCAGAAAAAATTCAGGCCGGACAGTTTTTCACCTTTAATGCAAAAATTAAAAATGATGATCTGATCAGAAAATTTGTTCCGGATCTTAAAAGTTTTGAAACCATTAATTTAAACGGAAACTATGATGCCGATTCCCAAAAAATTGAAATCGACGGACAGATTCCACAATTGTTATACGGTGAAAATTCCATTGAAAATGCAACTTTAAAGGTAACGAATGAAAATCAAGCTTTGCAATATAACTTATATGTTGCAGGATTGAAGAGCTCCAGCTTTGCCTTAAATAAAGTGAATGTTGGTGGTGATGTTTCCAATAATATTATCAATTACAACATCACAACGAAGGACGAAAAAGATGCAACCCAATTCCTGATTGCCGGTAACGCCAAATCGTTGAATGACATTACAGAAATTTCATTGAATCCAAATGGTTTAAAATTAAATTACGCCGATTGGACGGTTGCAGAAGGAAACAAAATCCAGATCAGCAGCAAAGGAATTTTAGCAGATAATTTCAGGCTTTCCAATGGCGGAAGCGAAATTTCATTACAATCGGAATCTCAATCTCCGAACTCTCCTTTAAATGTTTCGCTGAAAGATTTTAAAATTGAAACCATCACAGAACTTATTAAAAAAGATACGGTTTTAGCGAGAGGAACCATCAACGGAACAGCACAGCTAAAGGATTTAACGAAAAACATGACCTTTACTTCTGATTTAAATATTTCAGATTTAATTGTTTATGGAAATCCAGTCGGAAACCTTGCCGTTAAAGTCAACAACACTTCACCGAATCTTTTAAATGCTGATGTTGTACTTTCCGGAAATAATAATGATGTGAAAATTTTGGGAGATTACAACACATCTTCCAGCACGTTTGATCTGAATATGGCAATCAATCAATTGCAAATGAAATCCGTTCAGGGATTCTCGATGAATGCGATCACTAATACGGAAGGTTATATTTCAGGAAATTTAAAAATTACAGGAACAGCGGACAAACCGAATATTTTAGGTAAAGTAAAATTTAATGATGTTGGATTGGAAATTGCCAAAACAGGAAGTGATTTCAGAAAACTGAACGACGAAATCGACTTTACCAACCGTGGAATTGAGTTTGATAACTTTAAAATTAATGATAAAGACGGAAATTCTTTAAGAATCAACGGACAGGTTTTAACGCAGACATATCGAGATTTCGCATTTAATTTAGATGTAAATGCTAAAGATTTCAAAGTCGTGAATTCAGAAAAATCCAACGACGCAATCATGTACGGAATTTTAGCAATTGATGCGAATTTACACGTTCGTGGAAATCTGGATCTACCAAAAGTTGACGGAAGATTGGCTGTTGCAGACAATACAGATTTCTCGTTTGTTCTTCCTCAATCTTCACCGACTTTGCAGGAAAGAGACGGAATTGTGGAGTTTATCGATCAGGATCAGGTAGTTTTGAATAAGACGATAAAAGCAGATTCTTTAAACTCAAAAAGTCGTATTCAGGGAATGGACGTGAGTGTAAATATCGAAGTAAGCAAAGAAGCCAAAATGTCGATTATCATTGATAAAGCCAACGGAGATTTTGTAAAACTTCAGGGTGAAGCAGAATTGACGGGAGGTGTTGATCCATCAGGAAAAACAACGTTGGTGGGGGTTTATGAAGTGGAAAAAGGAGCCTACGAAATGTCGGTAAGTGTTCTTAAACGAAAATTCGATATTCAAAAAGGAAGTACGATTACCTGGACAGGTGAACCGACGATGGCGCAAATGGATATTACCGCCGTTTATAAAACAGAAGCTGCACCGATAGATTTAGTTGAACAACAAATCAGTGGTGAAGCTGCAACAACTTTAAATCAATATAAACAAAGAATGCCTTTCAATACATTGCTAAAAATGAAAGGTGAATTGTTGAAACCTGTTATCACTTTCGACATTACAACCGATGATAAAAATAATGCCGTTTCTTCAACCGTAACTGATATTGTTGACCAAAAACTGGCACAGTTGAGAACTCAGGAATCTGAAATGAACAAACAGGTTTTTGCTTTGCTTTTACTGAACAGATTTATTGGCGAAAATCCTTTTGAATCCGGAGCTGGAATGTCCGGAGAAATGATGGCGAGACAGAGTGTAAGTAAACTTCTTTCTCAACAATTAAACAATTTGGCAGCCGGATTAATAAAAGGTGTTGAATTGAATTTTGATTTGGAATCTTCCGAAGATTATTCAACCGGAAATAAAAATACAAGAACTGACCTGAATGTTGGTGTAAGCAAAAGATTGTTAAATGACAGATTAAAAGTTTCTGTAGGAAGTAATTTCGGACTGGAGGGAGAAGCCCGCCAAAATGAAAACATGACTAATATTGCAGGTGACGTGACGGTAGATTACAGTCTTTCCAAAGATGGAAGATATATGCTTCGCGCGTATCGCAAGAATGAATATCAGGTAGCTCTTCAAGGACAGATCGTGGAAACGGGAGCCGGATTTATCATCACTTTAGACTATGATAAATTCCGTGAAATTTTCCAGAAAACAAGAAACAAAAACCAGAGAGAATCTCGTAAAAATAAACAAAACCAAGTGGTAGAATTTAAATAATGAAAAACAAGTTCCATACATATTGTAAATATTTATTCGCTTCCGGATTCGCTTCGGTAACGCTCTCGTGCAGCAATACAAAATATTTGAAAGAAGGGCAAATGTTGTACACGGGAGCAGATGTAAAAATTGAAAACGATACCATTTCGAAAAAAGAAAAAAAGAACTTCAAACCGCTTTGGAAGCCAATCTTACCCCAAAGCCGAACTCAACATTTTTGGGATTAAGACCTAAATTATACTTTTATAATATCGCCAAAGAACCTAAAAAAGAAAAAGGATTCAACTATTGGCTGAAATATAAAATGGGAGAAAAACCTGTTTTGCTGAGTGATGTGGATCGTGAATTCAACAAAGATATTATTGTAAATTATTCCGAAAACAAGGGATATTTTAATGCAAAGGCAACATATGACACGGTTTCAAAAAATAAAAAAGCTCAGGTCATTTATACTTTGAGACCGGGAGCGAGATATCTGATCTGTGATGTAAAATTTCAAAAGGATTCTTCTTTGGTGAACCAGGAAATTCAGAATCTTACGGGTAAAACTTTCCTTAAAAAAGGAAATCCTTTCGATCTTGATGTCATTAAAAGTGAAAGAGAAAGAATTGATAATGGTTTAAAAGAAAGAGGTTTTTATTATTTTCATCCCGATAATATTTTGGTTCAGGCAGACAGTACGGTCGCTAAAAATCATAAAGTTGAGCTTAATGTAAAACTGAAAGACAACACGCCGGATTTATCTACACAACAATTCAGTATTGATAAAGTTGTCGTTTTTCCAAATTACAATATTCAGGATGTAAAAGACGGAAAATATACAATCCCGATGGATAAAGATTCTCTTCAGAAATATGCTCATGAAGATATTTACGTCATTGATCCTCAACATAAATTTAAACCGAAAATCTTCGACAGAGCTTTGTATTTTAAGCAGGGAGATCTTTATAACAGGACGAATCATAACCTTACTTTAAACAGATTGATCAGCTTAGGCGTTTTTAAATTTGTAAAAAATGAATTTGTTGTTTCAGATTCTTTAAAACATAAATTTGATGCCTATTATTTATTAACTCCGAGACAGATCCAGTCGCTTCGTTTGGAAGCTTTAGGAAGAACCAATTCCGCCAATTACGCAGGAAGTGAATTGAATTTAAACTGGACACACAGAAATTTTTTCCGTGGAGCAGAGCAGTTTAAAACATCTGTATACGGAGCTTTCGATTTCCAGATGGGAGGTCCTGAAAATGCGAAAAACCTTTTCAGAGCCGGAAGCAATGTTCAGCTTTCGATTCCTAGAATTGTTGCGCCATTTAGGTTTAATTCTTCAAGTGCGTTTGTTCCCAGAACAAATATTGCATTGGGATATGAATTCCAGAATCGTACAGAATATTATAGTTTGAATACTTTCACAGGTTCATTTGGATACGTCTGGAAAGAGAATGCAAGAAAGGAACATGATCTGAAAATCTTTGATGTAACGTATGTTTCTCCGGCAAACGTGACTGCTTTGTACGATTCAATTTCAAAACAAAGCGATGCCATGCAAAGAGTTGTTCAAAAACAATTGATTTTTGGACCAACTTATTCTTACACTTACACGAATACAATGCTCACGAAGCCAACCACTATTTATTACAAGGGAACGTTGGATTTGGCAGGAAACATCACTGGTTTGGTAACTGGTGCAAATGTAAAAAAAGATAAAGAAAAAACGATTTTCGGAATACCTTTCAGTCAGTATGCAAAAATTGAAAATGATTTCAGACTGTATCATAAATTCACAGAAAAAACATCTTTAGCAACAAGATTTATTGCAGGAATTGCTTATCCATATGGAAATTCGGATCATATTCCATTCTCTAAACAGTTTTTCTCAGGAGGAAGTAACAGTGTAAGAGCTTTTCGTGCAAGAACCTTGGGTCCTGGAAGTTTTGATCCGAGAACCATTCAACCAGGATATTATTTTGATCAATCCGGTGATATTAAATTGGAATTAAATGCAGAATACCGCGCCAATCTTTATAAATTTTTAAATGTTGCTGCTTTTGTTGATGCAGGAAATGTTTGGCTTGTAAACGAAGATGCAAGCAGACCGGGAGCGAAATTCTCTAAGGAATTTTTAAGCGAAGTTGCCGTAGGAGCCGGAGTTGGTCTGAGACTTGATTTTTCTATCCTTATTCTAAGACTAGATCTGGCAATGCCTTTGAGAGTTCCTTACTACGAAAGAGGCGACAGGTGGGCGTTTGACAGAATAAACTTCGGAGATGCAAGCTGGAGAAAAGATAATCTTATTCTGAATATTGCGATAGGATATCCATTCTAAAAATCTAAAAATAAAAATCTCATCAATAGGAACGGGCTTTAGCCCGTTTAAAATAAAACAAAATTCAATTGGCTTTAGCCAAAACATAATTTAAATTTTATGATTTAATTTTTTTTTCAAATATTAAAAACACAACAAATGATAAAGCATGTAAATTTTTTTTGGGAAACGCTAAAAGAGACTTTTTCCGAATGGAACAAATCTTCTGCTTCAAAAGATTCTGCAAGTCTGGCTTATTATGCAATTTTTTCCATTCCCGGTTTGTTAATTATCATAATCTGGATTGCAGGGTATTTCTTTGGTGAAGAAGCCATTCGTGGTGAAATCAGCAAACAAATAAGCGGAATTATGGGTTCTGAAGTATCAAAAAGTATCGAAAATATGATTGCCGGAGCGTTGATCGATAAACAGAACATCTTCATGAAGGCGGTTGGAGTAGGATCTTTAGTTTTTGGATCGACCACACTTTTTTTTCAGCTTCAACATTCATTAAACAGTCTTTGGGATGTGCAGTCTGCTCCCAAAAAAGCATTAGTGAAATTTCTCTTGGACAGAGCCAATTCATTGGGAATGATCCTGATTTTAGGATTTTTATTAATGATTACTATGATTTTATCGTCTCTAGTAAGTGTTTTTAATAAAATTATTACACAATATTTCGGTTTTGAAACCTATTTACTGGTAGAATTAGTAAACTTCGTGGTTGGATTTGGATTTGTGATGCTGCTTTTTGCATTAATGTTTAAAGTTCTTCCTGATGTGAAAGTTAGCTGGAAACCCGTTTGGAAAGGCGCTTTTTTGACGGCCGCATTATTTACTTTAGGAAAATTTTTATTGAGCTTATATTTCGGAACGGCAAAACCAACATCTGCTTTCGGAACAGCCGGAACCGTAATTTTAATTATGATGTGGATCAATTATTCTTGTATGCTGATTTTCTTCGGCGCAGAATATACCAAAGTTTATGCTTATCGAAAAGGGTATAAAATTTCTCCTTCAAAACATGCCAAATGGAGCGATGCGAAATTGTATGAGGATAGTTTGAAAAAAGAAAAAACTCAGATTTAGTTTCTGAGTTTTTTTATTTATTCCTTTATTAATTTATAAGATTTCTCTTCTATTTTAATTAAATAAACACCTTTTTCAAGATATGAAATATTAAATTTATTATCTCCTTTTTTAAACTGAAGATTCTTTATAAAACTTCCTGTAGAAGAGTAAATAATTGCTAACCCATCTTTCTTGGCTTTAAAATGAATTTTATCAACAACCGGGTTCGGATAAATACCAGCCTCTAAAGTATTTTCATAACTTACAGTACTTAAATTTCCACTTTCGATTTTTCTTATTCTATTATTACCTCTGTCTGCAAAATAAAGAGTTCCACTATTGGTCATGAATAAATCTTCCGGAGTATTAATATTTGCCGAGACACCCGGAGTTCCATCAGGCGAAAATCCTTGTACACCTGTACCTACAATCGTCGTAATGATCCCCGTAGAAGCATTTACCTTTCTGATTCTATGATTCAGTCGGTCTGAAAAATAAACATTTCCTGCATTATCTACCACAACTCCTCTTGGAGCATTCAAACCTGCATTTATTGCAAGTCCGTTATCTCCTGAGTAAGAAGCCGTATCAAAATGACCTGCAACTCTTGTTAATATCTGGGTACTGGCATTTAGCTTCAAGACATTATGCGATCCTGAATTTGTAATGTATAGATTTCCAGAACTATCCATCGTGACATCGGTAGGATAATACAGATTAACAGCTGTAGCCAAGCCTAAATCGTCATCGCTAGAGATTGTAGAATAATATCCGGTACCTGCAATAGTGGTGATAATTCCGGTCGCATGATTTATCTTTCGTACTCTATGGCTGGAACTATCAGCAAAATAAATATTGTCTGATGAGTCTATAAAAATTCCCAAAGGCTGATTCAGCCTTGCAGCGGTAGCAAGACCCCCATCTCCAAGAGGAGTTGTGATACCCGCACCGTTACCTGCGATCGTGGAAATAATTCCCGTACTTTTAGTAACTTTTCTAATTCTGTTGTTCAAAGTATCGCAAATATAGATATTTCCCTGACTGTCGACCGCAACACCATTCGGCGCATACATTCTTACCCCAGTATTTGTAGCAGGAGATCCATCTCCCGTAAAACCCATTGCTCCACTCCCCGCAACTGTCGTCACAAGTCCTGTGCTTACAGTAAATTTTCTGATCCTGTGAAATTCTGTTACATATAAATTACCCGTAGAATCCATAAAAACATCAATAGGATCTCCCAAAGAAGTTAATGTAGGAGGAATATTTTCTCCTGTTCCGGGTACAAAACTTCCCATAGCCGTAGTAATTGACTGAGCTTTTACTATTCCACAGCTTATCGTAACAAGGCCTATAATTACTAAATATTTAATTTTTTTCAAGGTTTTAGTTTTAATTTTTTTACATTCTGTTTACAGTTCCTATTCCTAAAAGTTGTAAAGATTTTTTTATAGTTTTTGCTGTAAGATCGGATAAATTCAAACGAATTTGTTTTAAATTTTCATCTTCTAATGCTAAAACTTTATTGCTCTGATAGAAAGAGTTGTATGATTTAACCAAATCATAAACATAATTTGCAATTAAAGCTGGACTCAAAGATTCTGCAGCTTTCTCAACAATTCCTTTATAATTGGATAAAAGCATAATTAATTCCTTTTCATATTGATTGAATTCAACACCGGAAATTTCTTCATACTTATAATCTGCTTTATTTAATAAAGATTGAATACGAGCATAAGTATATAAAATAAACGGACCTGTGTTCCCATGAAAATCAATACTTTCTTCTGGATTAAAGAGCATTTTTTTCTTTGGATCAACTTTTAGCATGAAATATTTCAATGCAGCCTGCCCAATTATTTCGTAAGAAATTTCTTTTTCTTCCTCCGAAAGACCTTCTAATTTTCCTAGCTCTATTGTTTTTAATTTTGCCTCTTCATACATATCCTGCATCAAATCATCTGCATCTACAACAGTTCCTTCACGAGATTTCATTTTCCCGTTAGGAAGTTCAACCATTCCGTAAGACAAGTGATACAATTGATCTGCCCAAGAATATCCTAACTTTCCTAAGATTTTAAATAAAACTTGGAAATGATAATCTTGCTCGTTTCCAACAGTGTAAATTAACTTTTGGATATTTTCTTCTTTAAAACGTTCTACGGCAGTCCCCAAATCCTGAGTCATATACACGGAAGTTCCGTCTGAACGTAATAATAATTTTTGATCTAAACCTTCATCTGTCAAGTCACACCAAACAGAACCATCTTCTTTCTGGTACAAAACGCCTTTATCCAAACCTTCCTGAATAAGGTCTTTTCCTAAAATATACGTATTACTCTCATACTGAACCTGATCGAAATCAACACCTAGTCTTTTATATGTTTTATTAAAACCATCATAAACCCAAGAGTTCATTTCGTTCCAAAGATTTCTTACTTTTTCATCTCCATTTTCCCAATCCAGAAGCATTTTTTGAGCTTCTTTCATTAAAGGAGCATCTTTTTTTGCCTGATCTTCAGAAACACCCTGAGCTACTAGTTCAGCAATTTCAGCTTTATATTCCTTATCGAATTTTACATAGTAATTTCCAACAAATTTATCACCTTTTGTATTTGTTGTATCAGGAGTTTCATTTTTTCCAAATTTTTCCCAAGCCAACATCGACTTACAAATATGAATTCCTCTATCGTTGATAATCTGAGTTTTAATTACATCATAACCTGCTTCCTTCAAAATTTGAGCTACAGAATATCCTAATAAATTATTTCTGATATGCCCTAAATGAAGAGGTTTGTTTGTATTTGGGGAAGAATATTCTACCATTACCGTAGAATTTTTCTTTTCTATAGTATCGAAATCGTTCTTAATAGATGTAAAATTATCTACAAAAAACTGATTTTTAACTTTAACATTAAGGAATCCTTTTACTACATTGAAACTTTCCAGTAATTCTGTTTGCTCTGTTAATGCCTCTCCCAATTCTACCCCGATGCTTTCAGGGTTTTTCTTCAATTGTTTTACCAGAGGGAAAGTCACGATCGTAAAATCTCCTTCAAACTCAGTTTTATTTTCCTGAACTTCCAGATTAATCTCCTTCAGTTGGTAAACATTCAAAATAACCTCCGAAAGTTTTTCTTCTATTATATTTTTAATATTCATTGTTTAGTTTTAATTTTTGTAAAGACCACGAACATATGTTACAGTCTTTTTCCTGTCTAAAAATTTTAAAGTACAAATATACGGAAATAAAAAAACCGCCCGAAGGCGGAATAAATATGAAGGAAATTAATATTTATTTGATTAATTAATATCCCAGAATAATTTCGTTGTTGCTTTGTCACCACCAATTGCGGTAGCTGCAGCACTAACATTAGCATTATTCGTAACATATTCCTGATCAGAATATGGCATTCTGTATGGAATACCGCCAATATAAGATGATGGAGGTGGCGTAAGTACAGGATTATCTAATCTTCTTGCGAAGTTCCAAGCAGCAAATGGATTATTCCACATTGCTACCCAACCTTCGTAACCAATTGATTGCTTCCAGTTTGCAGCGTTATATGGGTTAGCAGTAATATATGTAGCCGCATCTCCAGCAGTTAATCCATTTTCTAACATTGAAGCAGTGATAGCATCTGCATATAAACTAGCAGCAGTTCCTGCACCTACATTATATCCTCTTTGAGCCGCTTCAGCTTTTAAAAATAATACTTCTGTATAACTGAATAAATTTGCTGGTGCATTACCTGTTAAATAAGTAGGGTTAACATGTGAGTTATTTGCATATGAGTTTTGAGTTCCATATGTGCCTCCTTTATAGTATCCAAAAGCTAGAGAATTATTGATAGCTATAGATCCGGCATTATTAATTGTTATTGAATTACTTCCAATTGATGACACAGTTCCTACAAATATAGATGGTACAGACGACGCTACATATACCGATTGCCCTACAGCAATATTTGTAGGCAAGCTGCTAAGAGTTACAGTTGTAGATGTAGATGGAGAAGTCGGAGGTGTTACGCCAGTAACAGTAGCCTTAACCAAATTTTCATCAAAGTAACTGTGTCTTCTTGGATCAGATTTTGCATTCATTGGATTCACAATTACATTTGAAGGAACAAAATCATTTCTTCCTGCTGCTACTAAATCATCAAACAACGGATTAGTAAATGTATTTCCATCAAACTTCAAAGAGTAAGAATCAGTAGCAGAAGCTAATACTCCTCCACTGATTGCACTTTCTGCAACAGCTTTAGAAGTAGCCGGATCAACATCTGCCAAGTTAATTGCTAACCTTAGTTTTATAGAATTTGCTAATTTAACCCATTTTGACATGTCTCCTTTATAAACCAAGTCTTCCGGATAACCAGCCTTAGTAGTATGAATTTTTGAAATAGCCACATTTAATCTAGAAATAAGATCTAAATAAATAGTCTTCGCATCATCATATTTTGGAGATTTAATTGTTTCTGCTTGCAAAGCTTCCTTATAAGGTACATTTCCAAAAGTGTCTACAATATTTTCCCAAGTAAAGACTGAAGCGATTTCTAGAGTTGCCCATTTATTATCTACAACATCAGGATCTGCATTAATTTCTGATGGAAGATCTTTTTTAGCTTGTTCAAGAGGAGCTAATGTATATACATACATTCTTCTGAAATGGTTTCTAGGCTGATTTCTTGTAGTAAGGTTGTAATTAGTCTCCTGAGTATAAGTGGTTTCAGTCCATTGTTGTGTGAAAAAGCGATAATTATTAAAATTTACACTTCCCGTATACATATAATAAAAACCTTGATACATACTTGTTGCCAACATATTTCCAGAAGGCACACTCGACGGGTGTTTAGGGTCCTCATTTAAAGAAGTAATATCGCTTTGACATGAATTAAACATCAACAATGAAGCGACAACTCCTCCTGCGTATAATATTTTTTTGAAATTTTTCATTTTTAAATAGTCTTAAATTTTAGAATTTAAACGTAAAGTTTACTCCAAGTTCTCTTGTAGTAGGCAAAGCTCCTACTGATGATCCATACGAGTATAAGCCTCCCATTTGCGAAGATTCAGGGTCTGCATATGGAAGATTTTTATGAATGATCCAAAGATTTCTTCCTACAATAGATATTTTAGCTTCATTCATAAATGTATTTGCTAATAAACTTTTTGGAAGAGAATAAGTAATACTTGCTTCTCTCAGCTTTACGAAAGAACCATCATATACAAATCTTTTATCTGGGGCTATTGCATATCCATCATTCGGGTTATTACCATACTCATTTGGATTAATTACACTTGTATCAACTGGAGTTGTATTAACCTGACCATTTGGATTCACTCCTGCTAACACAGGAATATTTGTTCTATATCCATCAACAGCAGTTTCTGGGAATAATCCACTCGCAAGTCCGTAATACATATCAGAAGAAAATACATCACCTCCATGACGAACATCAATTAAGAAGCTCAATGAAAAATCCTTATATCTGAATGAGTTTCTTAAACCTCCAGTCCATTTAGCTTGAACATTTCCAATTACCTTATTATTTTCTGTTTGATATAATCCTGTAGTAGGATCAACTACTTTCTGTCCATTCAAATATACATAATCACTTCCGTAAATATCACCCCATTGGTTACCTACAGAAGCTACAATAGAAGCACCTCCTACTAAACCTACTAGTTGATATACCTGTAAGCCATCTGCAAGTTCAACAACTTTACTTCTATTTCTAGCCCAGTTTGCATCTATATCCCAACCAAAATCTTTTGTTTTAATTGGAGTAATTCCTAAGTGTAACTCAATACCTTTATTGTTTATCTGACCTGCATTAATTGCGGCTCCAAGGCTTCCAGAACCAGCTGAAATATCAGGAGTGATAAGTTGGTCAAATGTTTTTGTATCGTAATAAGCAGCATCGAAAATGATTCTGTCTCTGAAGAAATGAGCTTCAGTACCAAATTCAAACTCTCTAGAACGCTGAGGTTTCAAATTTGGGTTATTTAAAATAGTTTGAGGTCTGTAAATATTAATATTACCATTCCCTGTATTAAAATATCCAGCAGTATAATAAGTATAATTTAATTGATAAGGATTAGCGGTTCCTCCCACTTCCGCGAAGTTACCTCGTACTTTCCAGAAATTCATTACAGACTTTTGAGATTTTAAAAGTTCTGATAAAATTACTGAACCGGATACTGAGCCATAGGTATATTTGTTATTTCCGGCAGGTAATGTAGAGCTAACATCTCTTCTAATCGTTCCATCTAAATAAAAGATTTTATTAAAATCAAAAGATGCAGTCGCATACAAACTATTTGTTTGTGTTGTAGCTTCAAATTCTACAGGGTTCAAAACAGGTGCTTTAGAATTATCTAATGAATAGTAACCCGCTTTAATTAAACCACCTTCTGTAGAAGCTTCAATGGAGCTCTCATGATTTCTTCTGACGTTTCCACCTACAATACCACTTAAATTCAACCAAGATGTAAGATCATATTTATAATTAGCAAATAAATCATAATTGGTTTCACTTCTTTTCAAATCATATCTGTGATATCCTGAACCTACAGCTTTTCCTGACACTCCAAAATTTTGAGGATATGATCCAAGCGCTAATCTTCTCTCAAAGACCAGATTTGTATTATCATAACTTAATTTACCTGTAATATTGATATGACTATCAACATCATACGTTAATTGGGCATATGAAAAAGTTCTTGTTCTGTCGTCTGTTGAATAATTTTGGTAACGTTGGAAGTATGGATTGTTCCAAAATGCAGGGACACCATTTCCCGCACTTTTTCTATTCCATGATACATTACCATAGTTATTAGCAAGCGTAGGATTACCTATATTATTGAAATAGGCATTTTTTAAAGCCTCTAAATCAACGTTAGTTTGCCACCATTGTCTGAAGCCGGTAACAACATTATCATTATATCCCGTTTCAGTTCTACCTGTAGTCCCTTGAAGTGTAAGAGTTGAATATACAGTTGCGTGTAATTTAGAATTTAAGTCATAATTGATTTTTGTTGAAATCGTATTTTTTCTTAAATCTGAATTAGGTAAAAGACCATTTGATAAGTTGTTATCATAAGTTAAATTAAAATTAAACCCTTTTCTTCCTTTCGAAAGTGAAATGGAATTAACAAATGACATTGGAGTTTCAAAAAACTTAAGTGGTCCATTTTTAGCAGCTACCCAAGGAGTTGCTTTATTGTAATTTGGTGATGTTGGATCAAAAGAATCCCATTGATAAACTAATAGATTAGGGTTAAATTCTGGACCCCATGAAGCATCTTCTCCAAAATTAGCATAATCAATACCGTCTGGTGCACTTCCATAATAGAATGAAGGATCATAACCACCTCCATATCTTGTTTGATATTTGGCAAAAGTTGATTTATCAATAAATCCAGCCTGTACTGAAGAGGATAATGTTACTCCCCAAGAATCATCATCTTTTCCTCTTCCACTTTTGGTTGTAATAACAATTACCCCATTCAAACCTCTCTCTCCATATAACGCGGATGCTGCAGCACCTTTTAGAACGTTTACTGATTCAATGTCTTCTTGATTAATATCGGATAAAGCATTTCCTAAATCAAAACCTCCGTTCTGATTACCAAAAGAAGTTGATGAGTTATTAACAGGTGATCCGTCTATAACAATTAGAGGATTACTTCCACCGAGAGATTTAACTCCACGAATAACTAAATTTGCAGAACCACCAAAGTTAGAGTTAGTGTTAACATTCAAACCAGCTACTTTACCGGAAAGCTGAGAAGCAATATTTCCAGTATTTGTTGTTCCCTCGAATAGCTTATCTGCTTTTACTTCTTGTGAAGCGTAACCTAGAGATTTTTTCTCTCTTTTAATACCTAGTGCAGTTACAACTACACCTTCAATGTCTTGTGTCTTTAATGTATCCTTCTTTTGCTGAGCTTCAGCAACAGCTAGAGATGAGGATAGCACCAAAGCAAGTACACCCATTGTTAGTTTCTTCATATCAAATTAAATTTTGCTTAGCACAAAGGTGTAAAACTTTCTTAAAATGACAAAAGAAAAAGGATTAAAATTAACAATTAATCATTTTTATTAACCAAATTTTATTATTTAATTAATATTTTTTGTTAAATAACGCAATTTTAACAAAATTAAATTATTCAACAAAACTGAAAAATGAATTAAATCTAATTTTAGCTATTGATATTATCTATACCATAACATTAATAAAATAATATCTAATATATGTGATATACAGTTTATTATGCTAAAAAATTATTTTTTGGAACAAGTTAAAAGAATGTATTGCATATAATTAATTTTTATAATAATTGAAATTTTAACATTTAAAAATAAAAAAACCGCCACGAGGGCGGTTTTTGATATAATACAAAATAATTATTTTAACCAAAAAGGAGAATATTGATTTATAGTATACATTTCATCAACACTTGGATTTGGTACATTCGCAGTATTTGAAATATATTCTGACTGCGCATACATTAATCTCTTCGGTCTAGAAGGATAATAAGAACCTTGAGGCATTGGCAAAACAGGATATCCTGTTTTTGTATAGCTAATATAAGTTTCTGTAGGGTTAATATTAGTTAAAGCAATCCATTTCTGATATTGAATAGCTTGAATTTTATTCGTTGATGCTGCCCAACCAATACCTGGCTTAGTTGCAATATTACTAAGATAACCTGTAGCAGATCCTGCTCCAAATGTTGTAAATGATTGGGTAATACCATCGTTAAACATAGTTTGAGCATTAAATGCCATCGTAGTCGGATATACTACAGCTGCTTCCGCCTGTAGGAACCTAACTTCAGATAGTGTCAAAATATAACCAGCAAGCCCAGAGCCCCCTGATGGAGATCCAAATCCAGCAAATGTTCCTAAAGTTGCAAAGCTTCCTTCATTTTTACTAGCATCTTTAAGACCTCCTTGAGGCTGACCTATCATCTGTGATGGATCAGGTGTTGGTGCAGCTATACCATGAAGATAATCAAATCCTTGAGTTACTCCATTATTCAGAAATAATCTATTAATTCTATTATCAAGAGTACCAGATGTTTCAGGTAATTGTCCTCTTAAAGCTTTTATAATATGATCTGAAGCAAATGTTAATCTATAACCAGTAGACATATCCTGAGTAGAGATATCATAGATACCATACGTAGTGTAGAAAGGATTTTGTTGTAACACTGCTGCATTACTATAACCAGGCTGAATTCTAACATCGGCAATTATAAAATTACTTAAATTACTAGTTAATGGAGCCAAAGTTGCCAATTCAGCATTTCTATAAGCAATAACAGCAGGATCAGTGCAATTAGATAATCTAACAGCCATTTTAAGCTTTACAGTATTAGCCATTCTTGTCCAATTTAACATAACACCGGCAAAAATCGGATCTTCTGCTGCAGCTACGGCATAAGTAGTACTAGGAGCCTGCTGTAATAAAACTAAAGCTTGGTTAAGTTCTGCAAATAATCCTTTATATATGTCTTTACCTAAGTCATATTTTGGATGCTTATTATCTTGACCTTTAAATGCTTCAGTATAAGGTGCATCATTATATAAGTCTACGATCATTTGCATATAATATGCTTTCATAATCTTAGCAATAGCAACATGATGAGGATAATTTGAAGCCATAGGACTATCAATAATAGCCTGATAGTTCGCAATACCTAAATATAAGTTATCCCAGATCCCACTATAAAATTGAGAATCAGCTCTCATTCTGAATTCATCACCATAAGGAGAGGCATAAAAATAAATATTTCCTGCCCAAGCATTCATCATTAGATTACCAAATCTATTCATAGTATTTGCTTGCGTTCTATAAATCACCGTTTCCGCAGCAGACAATCTATCTTTTGGAGTAACTTGATCAGCATAAGCATCATTAACGTTCTTATTTACGTCAATGAAATCATCGCTACATGAGTTAAAGGCTAACATCGCAGCAATTCCTAAAGTTGATAATAATATCTTTTTCATTACGATTTATTTAAAAATTAATTGTGGTTGTAAAACCTACTGTTCTTGTTGATGGATATTGGTTGGAATTTGTTAAACCAGAAATATTTCCAGTTGTGAAAGATGCTTCAGGATCTGCATAACCTCTATTATTATCTGCAAATTTATAGAATGGATTTCTAGAATAGATACTAAAACTTAATCCTGTTAAACCAATAGATTTAGCTGCATCTTGGCTTAAAGTATAAGATAATCCTAATTCTCTTACTCTGAACGCCGTACCACTGATAATGAAGTTTTCACCTACTCTGCTGTATACACTTCCATAGTAATCAGGGAGACCTGCATAATCATTCCCTCCAGATTTTATAGATGTATTTGCAACATACTGCCCTGCAGAATTTTGGTATACAGAATTAGGTATAATATACCCCCCTTGAGTTCTGTCAAATTCAGCCGATTGTTCAAGACCTCCACTAAAAGCAAGACCTTGCATTGCACCAGAGTATAATACACCACCGTTTCTATAATCTAACACTGCATAAAATCCAAAGTTTTTATATTTAAAGTTTGTATTAAACATCAATGTATAATTCGGAGTAACTCTGCCAAAATTGACAAAATTATTTGTAATATAAGGATTCCCGTTATCTGGATTAATAATAATTCGACCTTGGTCATCTCTCATATAAGCAGTTGCTTTCAGCATTGGGAATTCTTGACCTTTAATTGCATAAATACCTGCATAACCTCCAGTAGATAAATTAACCTCATCTTGGCCATCTGCAAGTTCAAGTACCTTTGTCCTATTAATTGTCCATGCAAGGTTCATATCCCAAGAGAAATCATTTGTTCTTATTGGTGTAGCACCTAAAGTTACTTCTATACCCTTATTTCTAATATTCCCAACATTTACTGGTGTATAGGTAATACCTGTAGCACTAGATGTTGTTTGATTTGTTATTAGATCTTTAGTATTTTGAATATAGGCACTTGCATCTAAAGTAATTCTATTCTTCAAAAATCCTAATCCTAAACTCACTTCTGTGTTATCCACTTTTTCAGGTCTGATATTTCTATCCGTAGGAGACTTTTGATCATAAAAACTTAATGGTCCAGTTCCAAAAGGATATCCAGGAGCTAACGTAACAGTATTCTCAATTGCATAAACATTCACCGGATCATTACCTACCTTAGTATAAGATCCTTTTACAACTAATCTGCTTAGCAAATCACTTTGAATATTAAATGCTTTTAATGGCATAAATGAAACACCCCCTGAATAATAAAAATAGCTAGAATTACTTTCTAAATTAGCCTCAGAATGATATAATTTTGATGAATTTTCAAGTCTGCCAGTAAGGTTTAAATATAGATAATCTTTATAACCTAAGTCTACATTTGCAAAATATGCAAATTTGTTATCTTTGAATCTCCTGTTATTAAGATTGTAAGGAATAGTTAATGTTGTTAAGTTCCAATACTGATATATTCCAGGTATTTTTATACCTGTCCCGGAAACTTGTGTAGTTTTTAATTCTGTCTGTTGAACATTCCATCCTAAATTTGCTTTAAGATTGATATCAGATGTAAGATCATAATTCAAGTTCACCATCAAATCATTATAGAAATATCTATTAATCTGATTAGATTGCGAAAGAGAAGATCCAATAGGTTGTACAGCTGTAGATCCATCATCATAGGTAATTCTTGGCATCGCAAGAGATGCGACATAACCATTATTATAGTTCAAGACATCGGTAGAAGTAATCTGTGCCGAGCCATTATTTGTAACGGAGATATTATCATTAATTTTATATCCCAATGAAATTGTTCCGTTAAGAATATCGATTTTAGAATTATTTCTAACATTACGCATTGTCCAATATGGACTCGCATAATATATAGTCCATGCGTATGGCTGTGGACTATTTTTAAAATCTGTGATTGGAATCTCTGCAGATGACTGAAGAAGGTTTGTATATAATCCAGGATCTGTTGTAGAAACTGATCTATTGATATAAGTAACAGTACCGTCTAAAGATAATTTACCAGCCTTAAAACCTCCATTTAACGACACTGAAGTTTTCTTCAACTTATCATCAGCAACAATAAATTCTCTATCCTGACGGTTAATTGTTAATCCTGCATAAGCACCTTCACTTCCCGCTGAAACAGTTAAAGTATTATTTAAGTTTAGACCTGTTTGAAAAAATTCTTTTGCATTATCTTTTTTTCTTGCCGCATAAGTACCATAAACAGCTGATGCAGCATCTTCTGATGGCATTATACCATCAGATATAAAAATATTTCCATCACCATTAACATCATAAAATGGCACCCCGATACCAAACGATTGTCCAGCATAGGCAGGATCATCAAATGCAGGTCCCCAAGAACCATTCTCCGAATGAATTTTATCTCCATACCATCCCTGACCATATTTTCTTTGTCTTGCTGGAGTGAAAAGTACATTATCAAACTCAATGTTACTATTAAATGAAACTCTAGGTTTTCTTGAGCCACTACCTTTTTTAGTAGTTATAACTATAGCTCCATTTACACCTTGAGATCCATAAAGAGCTGCTCCTTGTAAACCTAACAAAGTAGTTGTAGACTCGATAGCATCTGCTGGCAAAGCTTGAAAAATCTGCATTGATGAAATTACACCATCAATAACAATCAATGGAGAAGTATTTCCTGTTAACGTTCTAGAACCTCTAATTTTGATATCATAAGTTCCATCAACACTACTATTCGTTTTATTAATTGTCAAACCAGGAACCTTACTTACTAAAGCTGCTACTGCATTTGGTGCACCAGCTTGAGTAAGCTTTTCTTTACTTACAACTGTTGCAGTTGAAGTTTGCGCATCAAGCTTCATTTTTCTATTCATTGCACCAGTCATAACTACTTCTGTTATGTCTTGTGTTCTGAGGGTATCTCGATTTTGTGCATTTACAAACCCTACAGAAGATGACAAAACTACCAGTAGAACACTTGCTGTTAATTTCTTCATATTTAAATTGATTATTTTTTTATTACCTGCAAATATGTAAAACTTTCTTAAAACAACCAAATATTTTGTTAAAAATATTTAAATTTGAATGTTTTTATGTTTTGATACTCAATATATTTATGGATTTAATAAAAAAATGGTCGATTTTTTATGTCGAAGCAGGGTGTGATGAAGTCGGAAGAGGCTGTTTATGTGGACCTGTGGTTGCTGCCGCAGTTATTTTAGATGAAAATTTTAACCAAAATCTGGTTAATGATTCAAAAAAATTAAATTTTAAAACTAGAATGGATCTTGATAGCTATATAAAAGACAATGTGAAAGATTATGCCATTGCCGAACTTTCTCCGGCTTTTATAGATGAGCATAATATATTGAATGCTAGCATTCATGCAATGCACCAGGCTTTAGATAAATTAATAGTAAGACCAGAGCTGATTTTGGTTGACGGTAATAGATTTCACCCATACAATTACATCCCTCATGAATGCATTATTAAAGGAGATTCAAAGGTTTTGTCGATTGCAGCTGCTTCTATTTTAGCGAAGAATTACAGGGATAAATTAATGATTGAACTTCATGAGGAGCATCCTGAGTACGGCTGGGATACTAATTTTGGCTATGCAACAAAAAAGCATCAGGAAGCTTTAATAAAGTTTGGACCGACAAAGCATCACCGACAGTCTTTCAGGTTGAAATACGATTAAAAATATAATTCTATAAATCGTGAAATTTTAACGAAATTTAAGATTTCAACTTTATACAAAAAAAGAGAAGCAAATTTGCTTCTCTTTTCTATTTATGATCAATAAAATTATTTCTTTTTTATCGATTTTTCCTGAACTTTTTGTTGTTCCTGAGCTTTCTCCATCATTTCTCTCATACGTTTCTGGAACTTCCCTTCAGCTTTTGGCTTTTCTTTATTCGCCTGAATCTGTGCATGAATTTTCTTTTCATCCAAGATTACATATTTAATAACAAGGATTATTAAAATGTTGATCGCGTTTGATACAAAATAATACCAAGAAAGACCTGATGCAGACGTATTCAAGAAGAATAAGAATGTAATTGGGAAAATGTACATTAGCACTTTCATGTTGGGCATTCCTTCTTGCTGTGGCTGTTGCATATTTCCTGAAGTCATTACGGTATAAATTAAAATTACAACCGTACAAGCCAATGCAAAAATACTTAAGTGATCTCCCAAGAATGGAACTTTGAATGGTAATTTAATTAAATCATCATAAGCCGTCAAGTCTTTAGCAAACCAGAATCCTTTTCCTCTTAAATCAATAAAGTTCGGGAAGAAACGGAATAATGCATAGAAAATCGGAATCTGCACCAACGCCGGAAGACATCCCGCCATTTGATTAACACCTGCTTTTCGATAGATTTCCATTGTTGCCTGTTGCTTTTTCATTGGATCTGCATCCTTGAATTTAGCGTTTGCTTCATCAATTTCAGGACGGATTACTCTCATCATCGCACTCAACTTATGTTGTTTGTACATAATTGGTGATAAGATTAATTTAACCAAGATTGTCAATAAGAAAATCGCCCAACCTGCAGTTAATCCCCAAGACGCAATGAAATTATAAATAGGAATGAAAAATCCTCTGTTCATCCATCCGATGAAAGACCATCCTAATGGAAGAATTTCGTCGAAATTTTTATCGTAAGATTTTAATAATGGTAAATCCAATGGCATGAAGTACCAAGTGAAATCCTGATTCAGCTCGCTTCCTGTCATTTGAACAAAACCTTCATAATTTAGCTTTTTCAAATATTCACCTTCTTCTACTGTTTCCTGATTTCCTTTACTTTGTGTGAAACCTGTTTTAGCTTCAATCACAGACGCGAAAAACTGCTGTTTTACACCAATCCAGTTCAATGTTTCTTTATCTTCTTCCATCGTTGTTCTTCCATCATAATCATAATCTTTATAATTATTGAAAGCATAAGAGAATTCTGAGTGAGACTGCTCCTGAGCTCTACCCTTTTCTAAATTTCTTACATTATAATTCCAGATAAAATCTGCTTTGTTATCAGAGGTGATTTTTGCTAAACCCTGCGTTCTTACTTTAAAGTCTAAAGTATATTTCGGAAGTAAAGTATAAATGAATTGGATAACCGCACCATTATAATTAGCCGTCATCGTCACAGCATTTCCGTTAACAGTCGGAGCAAAAACTAAATCTTTAGTATTAATTACTTTTCCTGTTTTATCTTTGAATTGGAAACCGTAGTTTGAATTATTTTTAGTAATAAGATTAAGCGGAAGATCTGCCTTATCTGTTTTACGATCGTATGCTTTGTATTCTGCAAGTTCCACTTTAGAAACCTGCCCTCCAAGACTTGCAAATTCAATATTCAGTTCTTTGTTGGAAAGATTTGCCGTCTGAATTGCATTCGGAGTTACATTTGGATTGATATTGCTTGCCTGAGTTTGTTTTACAGCATTTTTAGCCTGTTCAGTTTTCTGCTGCTGAGCTTTTAATGCTTCTTCTTTCGATTGCTTGTTTTGAAAATAAAACATGAAACCAAAAAGTACCAAGCATAAAACCCCAAAACTAATCATTTGACTTTTATCGAGTCCGTTGTTCTGTTGCATTTTATTTTAATTAAAATTTTTTACCTATTTAAATGTATATCAAAATGACATACATTTTCGAGTCGACAAAAATACTGTTTTTTTATCAAAACTCTATACTATAATATGTTACTATATAATAAACTCAGGCTGAGAAAGATCAGTCTGAGTTTATATATGACGTTTGTAATATTTAAATTACTTTATATCCATCAAACATTCAGGGCTTTTGAAATCTTGAAGGTTTACTAATTTAAATTATTTCCCTGAACAAGCCTTAATAAAAGCTCTGAATAGCGGATGCGGAGTTGCTACCGTACTCTTATATTCCGGGTGATACTGTACACCAACATAGAATGGGTGATCCGGCATTTCCAATGCTTCCACCAATCCTGTTTCCGGATTTGTTCCTGTTGCCAAGAAACCGTTTTTCTCGAATTCACCGATATAATCGCTGTTGAATTCATATCTGTGACGGTGTCTTTCTGTAATATTTTTTGCTCCGTAGATGTCGTTTAATTTAGAACCGTTTTTCAAAGAACATTTCCAGGCTCCAAGACGCATTGTTCCTCCTTTATCTACTACATTTTTCTGTTCTTCCATTAATGAAATTACAGGATGTTCCGTAGAAGTATCGAATTCCATTGAGTTTGCTTTAGTATAACCTAAAACATTTCTCGCAAATTCAACCGTCATAATCTGCATTCCTAAACAAATTCCCAACATCGGAACTTTATTTTCTCTTGCATATTGAGCGGTAAGAACTTTTCCTTCAATTCCTCTGTCACCAAAACCTGGAGCAACAAGAATTCCGCTAACGCCAGCTAAAGTTTCTTTAATATTTTCAGCAGTAAGATCTCCACTGTAAACCCATCTTATTTTCACTTCAGTTTCCAAATCTGCACCTGCATGTTTGAAAGCCTCTGCGATTGAAATATAAGAATCCTGAAGAGAAACATATTTTCCAACCAATGCAATTTCCACAGATTTTTTAGGGTTCTGGAATTTCTTTAAGAAAGATTTCCAGTCTTTAAGATCAGCTTCCTTATCACTTTTCAGATCCAATTCTTTAAGAACTACATCATCAAAGTTTTGCTTTTGAAGGTACATTGGAACTTCATATATAGTTTCCAAATCTTTACATTCAATGACGTTATCTAAAGGAACGTTACAGAACTGGGCCAATTTCGCTCTCTGATCCTTCGGGATTTTATGTTCTGTTCTACAAACTAAAACATCTGCCATAATTCCGCTTTCCATTAACTGACGAACAGAATGCTGAGAAGGCTTTGTTTTTAATTCTCCACTTGAAGCCAGATAAGGCAACAAAGTAAGGTGAATAACCATAGAATTTTTCTCACCCAATTCCCATTTCAACTGACGAACAGTTTCGATGTAAGGTAAAGATTCGATATCCCCAACAGTTCCTCCGATCTCAGTAATGATGATATCGTAGTTCTGTTTCGATAAAATTTTAATTCTACGTTTAATTTCGTTCGTAATATGAGGAATTACCTGCACTGTTTTTCCAAGGAAGTCTCCTTTTCTTTCTTTTTCGATTACAGTCTGGTAGATTTTTCCTGTCGTAACGTTGTTGTTTTGGGAAGTGGGAGCATCAAGATAACGCTCATAGTGTCCTAAATCCAGATCCGTCTCCGCGCCATCTTCGGTTACATAGCATTCTCCGTGCTCATAAGGATTCAAAGTACCGGGATCGATATTAATATAAGGATCTAGCTTTTGGATTGTTACGTTGAAGCCACGTGATTTTAGTAGAAGTCCAAGAGAAGCTGAAACGATTCCCTTTCCCAAAGATGAAGTTACACCTCCTGTCACAAAGATGTACTTTGTATTCTTTTTACTCATTAGATTAGGTTTGTGCAAAGTTAGGGGAAAAAGAAATACAAAGCAATTTCATTTTAGAATTTTAAGTTTTATTGTTGGATAATAGCAAAGACGCAAAGGTTTATTACTTGATTATTACCCATCTCTAAGACGCAAGGATTTTATCTTTGATAAAATTTAACAATGAATATTTTCTTTTAAAACTTAATTGAAAATCTTTGATTTTCTTGCGCCTTAAAAACATTCTAATTGATAAAATCTTTGCGCCTTTGCTATTATCCAACAACAAAAAAAGGTTTCCAAAAAACTTGAAAACCTTTTCTAAACCAAATTATATATGAAAACTATTGCTTAATTAACTCAAAATATAAGTTAACGTCAACGTCTTTAGCCACGCCAGCCCCCGTTGGATCATATTTAATATTATAATCTAAACGGTTTACTTTAAATGTTGTCTGAATTCCCATCACCTCTTTTCCTTGCTGATTTTTTGTAATCCCTCCGAAAATTAATGGAACAGTAATTTCTTTTGTTACATCCTTAATGGTAAGTTTTCCTTTCAAGATGTAAGAATTATTTTTATCTTTTTTAATAGAAGTCGATTCGAAACTCATGTTTGGATATTTTTCACTTTCGAAAAAATCTGCACTTTTCAAATGCTTATCTCTCATTTCAACTCCTGTGTTGATCGTATTTACATCAACCGTAACGTTCAAATCTCCGTTTTCAATAGTATTACCTTTGATCGCTGCTTTACCGTCAAATTTATCGAATCTGCCTTGTACAAAGCTTATTCCCATATGTTTGATATTGAAATTAACAGAAGAGTGCATTGGATCTACTACCCAATCTGTCTGTGCAAATCCTAAAATGCTTACAAACGCAAATACGAAAGTTAAAAATACCTTTTTCATTATATATTGTTTATTAAATTAATTTCTGATACAAAAATACGTTAGTTCTCATAACGTGACATTGATGTATGATATTTTTTTGATTTTGCTAAAATCATTTTAAAATTGAATTTGAACCATTAATTTTTTTCAATTAAAAGATTCATCTGAGAGAGTCGGAGGATTTTAAAAATCTAAATTTTATAATTCTCAAATCACAATTTAAATAAACTCTAAGTTTTTCATAATTTTACATCATGGCAAAATTAAAAACAGCATATTTCTGTCAAAACTGCGGAACACAATACTCCCAATGGATGGGACAGTGCAAAAACTGCGGACAATGGAATACTTTGGTGGAAGAGGTTGTGGAAAAAAACACTTCACATAAAACACCGCCTTTTTCAAAAACAAAACAACACGTAATAAATATCGTTGAAGTTGAAACCAACGAAGAACCAAGAATCAAAACACCCTCCGAAGAGCTGAACCGGGTTTTGGGAGGTGGAATTGTCTTAGGATCTGTCACGTTGATCGGTGGAGAACCTGGAATCGGAAAGTCGACCCTGCTTCTTCAACTTGCCCTGAAAATGAAGAAAAAAGTTTTCTATGTTTCAGGAGAAGAAAGCGCGTCTCAGATTAAAATGAGAGCCGATCGATTAACGGATATTCAAAACCCGAATTGTTTTCTTTTTACAGAAACCAACTTGGAAAAAATTCTTCATGAAGCCAAAAAACTAGAGCCAGATTTTGTCATTATTGATTCCATTCAGACTTTACAATCTCAGTTGATTGAAAGTTCTCCCGGAACGGTTTCCCAAATCCGAGAATGCTCGAATGAAATCATTAAATACGCCAAAGAAAACAACGTTCCCGTCTTTTTAGTAGGTCACATCACGAAAGACGGACAAATTGCAGGACCAAAAGTTTTGGAACATATGGTAGATGTCGTTTTGAATTTTGATGGCGACAGGAATCACCTTTTCAGATTATTAAGAGCCAACAAAAACCGTTTCGGATCGACTTCCGAGATTGGAATTTATGAAATGATTTCTCAAGGTTTAAAAGAAATCAGAAATCCGTCGGAAATTTTAATTACAAAAAAATTCGAAGAACTTTCCGGAAATTCGGTAGCTGTAACTTTGGAAGGAAACCGACCGATGTTGCTGGAAATTCAGGCATTAGTAAGTACCGCAGTTTACGGAACTCCACAAAGAAGCTCCACCGGTTTTGATGCTAAAAGACTGAATATGCTTCTTGCCGTTTTAGAGAAAAGGGCAGGTTTCCAATTAGGTGCAAAAGACGTTTTCTTAAACATCACCGGAGGTATAAAAACCGACGATCCGGCTTTGGATTTGGCGGTTGTGGCTTCCATTCTTTCATCGAATGAAGACATTGCGATTTCCGAGCATTACTGTTTTGCAGGAGAAATTGGTTTGAGTGGCGAAATTCGTCCTATTGCACAGGCAGAACAGCGAATAACTGAAGCCGAAAAATTAGGTTATGAGAAAATTTTTATTTCTAATTTGAATAAACTTCCAAAGAAAAAATTCGGAATTAAAATAGAGGAAGTAAGTAAAATCGAAGATTTTCATGAAAGGCTTTTTTAAAGGTTGTGAGTCATAAATTATGTGTTATTAATTTACTGCTGATAGTTTATATTAATTACTGCGATCAATTCATAATTTATAACTCATAATTCATAACTTTAATACATGAATTATCTGGCGCATTCTTTTCTTACTTTTACAGACGGACAAATTGTAGGACAGTTTCTGGAAGACTTTATCCGAAACAAAGATCGTTTTTCTTTTCCAAAAGACATTCAGGACGGAATTACACTACATCGTGCGATCGATACTTTCACAGATTCTCATCCTGCAATTCATGAAGCTAAAAAGGTTTTTGCACCTTTGGTAAGATTGTACGCAGGAGCTTTTGTAGATGTTTCGATGGATTATTTTGTGGCCAATGATTTAAGCTTAAATTCCTTAGCACAATGGAAAGCTCATTCTCTTCACGTCTACAAAGTTTTGAATGAAAACTACCAATATCTTCCTGAAAATTTTAGAATAATGTTGGAAAAAATGGAAGAAGGAGATTGGCTTTTTAATTATAGAAAAGAGCAAAATATTGGCTACAGTATGCGAAACGTTCTCAATAAAGCAAAATATTTAAATACAGATATTCCTGTACATGATGCCTTTTTGAAGAATAAAGATTTCCTTCAAGAATGTTATGATAATTTTTTTCCAGATTTGCTAGAACACGCAAAAGGCGTGAATGTTCTTTTACAATTGGAAAACTGATAACTAAAATTATATTAAAAAACAAAACACTTACCTCTCGATAAGTGTTTTTTATTTGTGTAATTAGAATTTTTGACTGATAAAAGGTATGGGAACTTACCCTGTTTACTTTCTAATCGATTCTTACAATATTAATTGTGTATGGAGCAACAATATTTGTAGTTGCCGGAGTTGATCCGAACGTTAAACCCTGAAATGTAAGTGTATTACCTGCGGATAGTTTTACCAAAGAAGAATTCGTACAAGTATTATATGAAGGTGCTCCACTTGTTTCCGGTAATGTAACTTTCACATTCATTATTGCGTAATCTGTACCATTCACTGCAATTCTTGCATATCCTAAATATCCATCTCCGGTATCTTCTGTAGACGCTCTTTGAGGGTAATTGATTATAAAATCAACTTTATATAGTCCGGTTGAAGCTGCTGTAAAGGTAGTTGCATTTAGTTCATTGAGGTTATCAAATGTTTCTGATGGAGTTCCTATTGTTGTAAATGTATTATTAATACTAATTGTTATATTTCCTGTTGCTCTTACTGCACTTATGTTTGATGAATTACGAGTTTGCACCACACCTGTATTGTCAACAGTTAAACTTCCTGCTGTCGCTGCTGCTCCTTGTAAACCTTCTAATCTTAAAGGATTGGTTGCATTAATGTGAAGTTTATTCGTAGGAACAGAAACTCCGATACCTACAAAACCTGTATTCGGAAGAATTCTTAAGCGTTCTATAAGACCTCCTCCTGTCGAATTACCTACATAAAAATCTTCTTGTCCGCCTCCACCAGAAGCAGAAGTACGGATGCTCCCTATTTGCCAGTTTGATCCTCCTGCCGTAGGCCCGGCATTGCTGAACCCAATATAGGCTTTATTATCTGTAGCAAGTGCCGAATTATTTCTAAAGGTAAGAATAGGAGCTTCAGTTGTAGATTGTGGTGCATCGATTACATTATATCTTCCACTTGTAGGTGCTGTAGAAACTACATGAAATTTTGTTTCCGGAGTCGTTGTTCCGATACCTACTCTATCATTTGAAGCATCTATTGAAAAAGTTGTACCATCTACAGAAAAACCATTTACTGAAGTAGATAGAAAAGAAAGTGTATTAGTTCCCTGCGTAACAGTTCTGTTTCCCGAAAGACTTCCATCAGAATTGTAAAGGTTTGCATAAGATAACCATTGTGTTCCGTTAAAATAATAATAACCTGTATTGTTGATATTAGCAACCTGAACCAAGCTTGGAGTGATTCCTGAAGGTGCAACAACATTATCAACATATACAATAGCTCCAGTCTGAGCAGTGCTGTAAACTCCGGCTGCTTTTGATGCTAATGTCTGCTTTGAAATTCTGGGAGGCATAATCCCGTCCTGTACTGCTGTATTTGTACTTGCGACAACATCCAAAGTAGCCTGTGGATTGGGTGTATTAATCCCTACTTGCGCGTACACGACTGTAGTTGTCACTAAAATCGTAAGTGAAGAATAAATCTGTTTAATTTTCATATTGAGTTATTTTAGTTTGGTTTTATATTTAGTTTTTTAATTAATAAAACTCTTAATAAAATAATAATAATTTTAAATTTTTAGCTAAATTTTGTTAAAAACAAATATATTAATTAAAGATTATAAATCATATAAAAATATTTTTATTTTAATCTTTATCAATTGATTAACAATAAATCTTCAAATTTTAATAAAAAAACACTTACCGAAGTAAGTGCTGTATATTTGTGTCATTAGAATTTTTTATGCCTAGATAGATGCAGGTAATTGGGAACGTACCTATTTTATTTTTTCATTAATTATTAATCTCCAATTCTGAAGACTAGTAACTGAGTGGAGCCTGCGAATAATAACATTCCAGTTCCCGAACAATTTCCTGACTGTCCTCTTCCTAAGGCTATTGTCCATGTCCTATTCGCTGGAACTGTGGTTGCATATGTAATGGTTCCTCCATGATTTGATGTACTTCCCAAATTGTGCGCAGCAGTATTGTGAATCCTTGCTGATCCAGCATTTAATGGGAAATCTACAAAATAAGAACTTAGTGTACATGATGTTTGGTTGTGAGTTCCTTCATACACAAAAGTCAATTGATAAGTTCCGGCAGGAAATGTAATTGTGCTCGTTCCTGAATTATAACTCAATCCTGGAATGGTATTTTTTACAACCGACATAGGAACAACTTGTGAACCACCTATTCCTTGTGAGGATAAAAAATCGGTCTGTGCTGTTTCTAGTCGAAATACTGCAGGATTTGGAATTGAAAGACTGCTAAGAGTACCTATCGTTTTTACAACACCTGTAGCATCAACAACCATTAGTGGATCTGTAGATGTAACTCCAGCTGTAAGCCCTTGCAAACGTAATGGATCGGTTGCATTTACATGCAACGCGTTGGAAGGAGCGGTTGTCCCAATGCCAACATTTCCACCACTTGCCACAGTCATTCTTGTGGCACCATTGGTCAGCAAGCTTATAGGAGTTGCATTATTTGTAGCAACATTTAAACCTGTGGAAGCTCCAGACGTAACAATCTGTCCCAAAGAACCGGTATCCTGGAAAACATTTAATAAAGAAGTACCCGATGTAAGACCAATTGAACCTCTATTTGAACCAGTTGCAACAAGTCGACCCTCAGTAGCACTGGTAGCAACCGTCACACTACTATTAGAAGCATTATTAAAAGTTAGCGTATTTCCTCCTGTTGCGACTGTTCTTATACCAGAAAGTGTTCCGTTTGAATTATAAATGTTTACAGCACTATCGTTCACATTTTTCCATTGAATTCCATTGAAAAAATAATACCCATTGGCAGTGATGTCGGAAACCTGTACCAAACTTGGCGTAACACCGGTAGGAGGAGTCACATCCGACACATATACAAGAGCTCCTGTTTGCCCGGTTCCGTATGTTCCTGCTGATTTTGCAGCCAATTGTTGCTTTGAAATTCTGGGAGCCATAATACCATCTTTTGTGGAAATATCTCCAACATTTCCGATAACATCAAGAGAGGCTTGTGGAGTAGTTGTATTAATCCCTACTTGAGCAAAAGCAAAACAGCTTCCGCCAACTATAGTTATTAAGGAGTAGAGTTTTTTAAGTTTCATGTCAAGTTTTATTTTAATTGTTAATTTTTTTGGTTAAGCATTTAAGCTTTAAGAATTTCAGTCATTATTTCAACTATTTTTAAGATATTCAGAAAAAAAGTGAAATATTTATTATATAAACATTTATAATTTATACAATTTTAACGTATTTACAATAAAGCAAATATAATGTTTTTCGGCTATAAAGCAAAAAAAATTCACAAATAATAAGCATTCTTAATAAAGCATTATAAATCACATCGTTTAGATTTTAAATATTAAATCTAATATGCTTGGTTAAAAGAAAAAAAAGAAAAAATTAAGCACTTTAAAAAAGTGAATATTTATCATTATAAAGTGAATACAAAAAATTTAACAGCTAAAAATTTAAAAAAAATCATAAAAAGTTCTTTTATTAACAAAAATTAAAGCCTAGAAACAAAAAAAAGCACCTACCATGGTAGATGCTTTATTATTAAATAGAAGTGTAATTAATTTCCTACTCGGAAAACCAATAATTGAGTAGATCTAGCATAAAGTTTCATTCCCGAACCCGAACAATTTCCGGATTGCCCTCTTCCTAATCTTATTTGCCATTGCCTTCCCTCAGGAATAGCACTAGCATAGGCAATAGAGCCACCATGATTTGATAATCCTCCCTGTATATGCGATGCAGTACTATGGATTCTTTGGGTTCCTGTATTTAAAGGAAAATCAATAAAATATGAACTAATGGTACAACCTGGAGCATCATGATCTCCTTCATAAACGAGCATCATTTCATAAGTTCCTACAGGAAAGGTTATTGTGCTTGTTGCCGCATTATAAGTAAGTCCCGGAATCGTATTTTTTACCACAGACATAGGAACAACCTGAGACGCTCCTGCAATTACACCATTTAAAAAATCCGTCTGTTGTGTTTCCAATCTGAAAACAGCGGGATTAGGAATAGACAACCCTCCTAAAGTATTGATGCTTTTTACAACTCCTGTAGGATCAATCACCAGTAATCTATCTGTTGTAGTAACACCCTGCGAAACACCTTCTAATTTTAAAGGATCAGCAGTATCTTTCAGGTGTAATTTATTGGTGGGAGTAACATTATTTCCTAAGCCAATCCCAACATTTCCGGTTACAGCATTGATTCTCAAACGCTCAGACCAAATTCCGGGAGCACCAGTGTTTGCCATATAAAAATCTTCCTCAGCTCCTGTAGTAATTGTAGCTCCTGTTCTAATGGTACCAATTCCCCATCCAGAACCGTTTCCTGTAGGTCCGCTATTACTAAATCCTAAAAGAGACATATTTCCGGTTGCTAATGGTGAAATATTTCTTAATGATAGCACAGTACCCGAACCAGCACCTGCTGGAGCATCAATTAATGTATACCTGAAAGAATTGGCTGCATTCGCAACTACATGCATTTTAAGATTTGGATTTATAATACCCACCCCTAAATTTCCTGTCTTTGTAACTACTACATCATTCGATTGTTGAGTAGCATTCGGTACGCCAGAAATTGGGTTATCTTTTTCACCATCCACATGAAGGATGCCTTGTGGAGAAGGCGTATTAATGCCAACCTGAGCATGCATTACTGTACAAAGAGATGAAAGCATTACTAAAATTACATACTTTTTTTTCATAACTGTTTTTTGTTTTATATAAGTTTATTTCAATTGAATAGAGAAATGCCTTATCAGCCTTTCAAATTGGGAACATGAAAGATTGATTAAAAATTACCTTTAATGGAAAACAGTTAATTTGCTGAATAGTTTCAGCAGAAAATTTATATCAATACATCACAAATCATCTTTAAAATCGGGAATTATTTTAAAGAATATTGTTTTAAAATTGAATTGATTTTTTTAAGTACAGTATTTGTACAATGAGGACTCGCCTGATATTAGATTTTTAATTTTCATAAGGTTGTGCTTTTAATTATTTAGACTATTGACGGATAAAACAAGCTTTTGTATTGTTTTTAACCTTCGATAATGGCAAATATAAATTTTTCATAAGAAAAACAAATAACCAAATTTAGAATTAACATTTTTAGTAATTTTTAGACATTAAAAAGCGCAATGCATTATAAAAATTTTAGTTAAAAATTTAAAATTGTTGATATAAATACCGATTCGGATACGTTAATTTCTCACTTTTTCGATCACCGTTTACAATAATATGCACAATATTAAGCTGATCGTCAAATAAATTATATAAAAAACTTACGGCGGCCTCTACTTTTTGGGGATTGTTCACAACTTCAGATTCCAGATAAACATTTACTGACTCATGATCTTCTTCGTATCCAATAAAATTTATATTTAAAAACTTATTATTGGTTTTAAGTTTAAAATATTCGTTGCAATAGCTTTTAAGCGACTCGTTAAGCTGAGTTTTATATTTCGGATCATTAAAATGCAATGGTTTTCCGTATTTTTTGCTTAAAGCATCTTCAAGATCATCGAGAAAAAAACGCCCGGTCACTTCGAATGTTTTCGACTTTTGACTGTAATTGATTTCCACCGAACCTACATGATAGGGATGTTTCGCTCTGGAAAAAGACAGTAAAAAGAATACAGGAAGAAGGAAAAACAACAAATTTTTCATAAGTCCGAACATTTAAAATTTGGTTCGAAATTAATCATTATTTTCGTAAGCATTATATTTTCAGTTTATGTGGCAGGATTTTTTATTTTACTTAAACCTTGGTTGGGAACACATTATTTCTTTGGATGCGCTTGATCATCAACTATTTGTTTTGGCTTTAATTGCCGTTTATTCTTTTAATGATTTAAAGAAAATTCTGATTCTCGTAACAGCTTTTACCATCGGACATTCCATAACCCTGGCGTTAAGCACCTTCGATATTGTAAGAATCAATTCTGCGTGGGTGGAATTTCTGATTCCGTTAACCATTGTTTTAACTTCATTAGATAATATTTTAATGAAAAATAAAAAAAATACGTTGATGAAAGCCAATTATTACCTTGCATTAATCTTTGGTTTGATTCACGGAATGGGCTTCGCGAACACCGCAAGAGTAATGATAGCGAAAAGCCAGAGTCTTGCTATTCCGCTTTTAGGCTTTAATATTGGCTTGGAATTGGGGCAAATTGCTATCGTTTTAGGCATTTTAATTTTATTGTTTATTTTGCTTAAAATCTTTAAGGTTAACCAGAAAGACTGGGTACTTTTTGTCTCTTCGGGAGTCTTTGCCTTATCATTAAAAATGACTTTAGAAAGAATTCCTTTTTAGGTCTGAAACATTTCTGACTTTTCAACTACTTATTGTTATATTTGACAATCCTTAAAACAATATCGGTTATGAAACTAAAAGTTGCTATACTTTCTCTTTCTGTATTCGCGTATACAGGTTTCACCGCACAAAATATTCAGAATAATCCAGGGAGCAACCACGGAAATAAATTCGAACAGCTAGGGACCATCCTTCCTACACCAAACGTTTATAGAACCGCATCGGGATCCCCTGGTCACGCATATTGGCAAAACAGAGCCGATTATGACATTACCGCTTATCTTGATGAAGACAAAAGAAATTTAAAAGGTTCGGAAACCATCACTTACTACAACAATTCACCTGACGATCTGGATTACATTTGGTTGCAATTGGATGAAAACCAGTTATCAACGGTGAAAAAAGCAGATTTCCCGTTCTCTTCTACCCTTCCGAAAGCTTCGACAGATCAGCAGCTAAAAGCTTCCGAAATCCCCGTTTCGGATAACGGATTTGGAGTAAATCTTGAAAAAGTAACGGATGCTTCCGGAAATCCTTTAAAATATACGGTGAACAAAACCATGATGCGTATTGATTTGCCTAAAGTTCTTAAAAAAGGCGAAAAACTTGTTTTCAAAGTAGATTGGAATTACAATATTTCCAACAGAATGAAAATGGGCGGTCGCGGTGGTTACGAAAACTTCCCTGAAGACGGAAACGATCTTTACACGATGACACAATGGTATCCTAGAATGTGCGTTTACAGCGATTTCCACGGATGGCAGAATCATCAGTTTACAGGAAGAGGTGAATTTGCTTTGGTTTTTGGAAATTTTAAAGTTTCTATGAATGTTCCTGCAGATCATGTTGTGGGCGGAACAGGAGAATGTAAAAACTACGATCAGGTTTTAAATTCAGACCAATTATCAAGATACAATAAAGCTAAAACATCAACTGAACCTGTTGAAATCGTGACGTTAGATGAAGCTAAAAAGGCAGAAAAAAATCATTCAAAACAAAGAAAAACCTGGATTTTCGAAGCGAATGACGTGAGAGATTTTGCCTGGACTTCTTCAAGAAAATTTGTCTGGGACGGAATGGGCGTCACGATTCCTGAAAACAATAATAAAGTAATGGCGATGAGCTTTTATCCAAAAGAAGCTTATGGATTGTACAGAAAATATTCGACAAAAGCTGTTGCACATACGATAAAAACGTATTCTGAATTTACGATTCCTTATCCGTATCCGGTTGCTCAGTCTGTGGAAGCAGCCAACGGAATGGAATATCCGATGATTTGTTTTAACTACGGAAGAACAGAAAAAGACGGAACGTATTCCGAGGGAACTAAAAACGGAATGTTGGGCGTGGTAATTCACGAAGTTGGACACAACTTTTTCCCCATGATCATCAACTCCGACGAAAGACAATGGACTTGGATGGATGAAGGTTTAAATACTTTCGTTGAATATCTTACAGAAGAAAAATGGGACAACAAATTCCCGTCAAAAAGAGGTCCGGCTTGGACAATCGTTGATTATATGAAGCTTCCGAAAGATCAATTGGAACCCATCATGTCGAATTCTGAAAACATCGTTCAGTTTGGTCCAAATGCATATTCAAAACCGGCAACAGGATTAAATATTCTTCGTGAAACCATTATGGGAAGAGAACTTTTCGACAAAGCATTTAAAACTTATGCGAAAAGATGGGCTTTCAAACATCCTGAACCTGCAGATTTCTTCAGAACAATGGAAGATGCAAGTGGTGAAGATTTAGACTGGTTCTGGAGAGGTTGGTTTTACGGAACAGATCCTGTAGATATCGCGATCGACAAAGTAACGGTTGCAACTCCGGACTTGAACACAGCACCAAGAGAGGCAAAAGAAAACAAATATAAAGTTGACAAACCTGCTGTAAATGAATTTGAAGATATTTCAAAAATCAGAAACAGAGAAGATAAGAACATCACTTTTTATGTAGATAAGGACAAAGAAGCTCAGGATTTTTACTACAGATACGACAGAGGTCAGGAAAAAGTTGATAACAATAAAGAATATACCTCAAAATTCGACGGAACAGAACCTTTGACGCAGAAAGAAAAGGACAAGTTTAAAAATATTACCGCTTACCAGATCGATTTTACAAACAAGGGAGGTTTGGTAATGCCGATTATTCTTGAATTTACTTTTGAAGACGGAACTAAATTAACGGATAAATCTTCAGCGCAAATTTGGAGAATGAACGAGCAGAAAGTTTCTAAAACGTATTATTTTGAAAAGAAATTAAAATCTATTCAACTAGATCCGATGAGAGAAACTGCCGATATTGATACTTCCAACAATTTTTGGACAAATGATGGCGGAACGACACCAGTTTCGAAATTCGATTTATTTAAGCAAAAAGAAGGCGGAAACGTAAGAGGCGCCTCCAACGGAAAAGTAAATCCGATGCAGGCAGCAGGAAAAAAGTAAACAAAAAGTAATGTAACTTTTACATAAAAGGCACTACTTATTATTAAAAAAATCATGAGAATATTTCTGATAATTTTAATAATGAGCAGTGCCAATTTTTTTGCTCAAAAAACATTGAATCCCAGCAATGTAAAACTTGAATCTAAATTCATAAAAGATGAAACTTCTAATGCTGTTTGGTATGTTGAAAAGGGCGATCAGAAAATGGAAATCGGAAAGATTTCTACAAAAACTAAAAAAATAGATAAAGCAACTCTTCTCATTGAAACAACAGTAAGAATGAATCAGGCTCCGGATAAGCCTTGGGTAGATTCAACATTGGTTAAAATTCCAAACTTTCAGCCGATTTATCATTCGTCTTACAATTTGTCGAGAGAAATGGTTTTAAAATTTGAAAAAAACAAAGCAACCGGTTATTATTTAGATAAAAAAACTCAGAAAAAAGATGATATTAATGAAAATATTTCTACTGAATATTTCGACAGCAATGCGTATCCGGGATTAATAAGATATTTACCTTTAAAAGAGCATTATTCCACTGAAATGCCGATTTTTGATTATAATCCAACGGCAAAAAAAGGAATTATAAAAGCTTATATTGAAGATATAAATAAAGGAGAACTGAACGGCAAACAAATCTGGATTGTAAAAACAACGGATGATATTCAGGATAGAAAAACCATTGTTACGTATTATTTAGATATCGCAACAAGAGAAGTTTTAAAACAAGAAATTGACTCTAATGGAAGAAAAATGGTCATGGAAACTGTGAAATAAGAAACAATAATATAATTTCTTTGAAAAGTATTCAGAATCTGGATACTTTTTTTTTAGATTTGCCCTCAATAAAAAACTTTAAAAATATCCATGAAAAAACTTAGTCTTTTTGTGCTGTTCATTCTTTCTGCACAAAACTTTTTTGCTCAATCTTTACAATTTTACACCGGAAAAAGAGATTTTATTCCTATTGAAATTTTAATGGAAGACGGAAGTACGAAAAAAGGATTTGCACAGGATTTTATGTTACCCGATGTTGCCACTTTCAGCATGATGGGAAAAGGACCTAAATATGCAAACTTAGACCGAACAGAAGTAAAATTTAAATCTTCTAAAAGCGATACTCAGGTACAGTTGATTCCTGTTTCTACTATTAAAAGTTTGCTTTATACCAATGAAGAGACGCAGGAACAATTTCAATTAGACAAACGTCTCGTAAAAGAAATCAACAAAGATCAGGAACTGGAATCGGAAGGAAAAGTACTGATGCTTCCTTTAATGGAAAAGGGACCAATTAATCTTTATGGTTACAGAAGCATGTTGTGTAAAGCAGATTTTGGAAATAATTTTTCTGCTGCTTCTAATGGAAATGAAAATGACTGTCAGTTGACCTATGTAATGATCTATCTGAGCAAACCGGACGACACTGTTGCTATCGCGCCGGTAGATTATCCTTCGCTAAGTCCTTTAGATTTATTTAATCTTAAAACACTTTACAAAAAGTTTTATACAGCCTACGAAATTGTCGGAGCAGACTGCCCTGAATTCTTGAAAAAAGTGGATGAGGCAAGACAGCAAGATTATTTTTCCAATAAAACATTTAAGGAAAAGAAAAGAGCAACAGATGATGAAAGAAAAGCTGCATTAAAAGGAAAAAGAGGCGCTGAAGCATCGAAAATCAATATGAAATACAGATCGGCAATTTATACTGATATTTACAAAAAATTAATTGACGATTACAAAGATTCTTGTCACCAATAAAATACAAGTCACCTCAAAAACGAGGTGACTTTTTTTCTGCCAAAATTTCCACTCTCAAAAAATAAATTCTGCCATTTCCGTCACGAACAATCGATGGCACACATTTAGAGAATTTCAACACAGAAATAATTAAAAAATTAAATATATTATGTTAGTAAACTTTAAACCATTAGCAGACAGAGTTTTGGTAGAGCCAATCGCAGCAGAAACTAAAACAGCTTCAGGTATTATTATTCCGGACACCGCAAAAGAAAAACCACAAGAAGGTACTGTAGTAGCAGTAGGTCCTGGTAAAAAAGACGAGCCAACAACTGTGAAAGTAGGTGACAAAGTTCTTTATGGAAAATATTCAGGTTCTGAATTGAAATTGGAAGGGAAAGATTATTTAATTGTAAAAGAAGGGGATTTATTGGGTATCATCGGGTAAGATGCTTCTAGCTGTTGGCTTTTGGCTAATGGCGTGACTGCATATAAATTAGCATGAGAGATTTTAAAAAATTTGAAGTTTGGCAACTAAGCCATCAGTTAACTTTGAAAATTTATACTTCAACCAAAAGCTTCCCAAAGGAAGAAATTTTTGGATTGACCTCTCAAATCAGAAGATCATTTGCTTCTATCGGATATAATATTTCGGAAGGAAGCGGAAGAAATTCGGATAAAGAATTTGCTAATTTTATCAATATTGCGCTAGGATCGTCCAATGAAGCTGAAAACCAATTAATTATTGCTAAAGATTTAGGTTACATTAATGAAAATGATTACCAAAATCTGTTACTCGAATTAACTATCTTAAAGAAAAAGCTTGTAACACTTTGGAACAGGCTCAACGGAAATTAAAATCAAATTATAAAATCAAAACTGCGAATCGCTAAGGCCAACAGCCAAAAGCTATTCGCCAAAAGCTTAAAACAATGGCAAAAGAAATAAAATTCGATATTGAATCAAGAGACGCTTTAAAAAGAGGGGTTGATGCATTGGCTAATGCAGTAAAAGTAACTTTAGGACCAAAAGGGAGAAACGTGGTAATCGAAAAATCTTTCGGTGCACCTCACGTAACTAAAGATGGTGTTTCTGTTGCAAAAGAAATCGAACTTGAAGACAGAGTAGAAAACATGGGAGCGCAAATGGTAAAAGAAGTTGCTTCCAAAACTAATGATATCGCAGGAGACGGTACGACTACCGCTACTGTATTGGCACAGGCTATCGTAAGAGAAGGTCTTAAAAACGTAGCTGCAGGTGCAAACCCAATGGACTTGAAAAGAGGAATCGACAAAGCAGTAACTGCTGTTGTTGAAAACTTAAAAACTCAGTCTCAGGCTGTTGGAGATTCTACAGATAAAGTAAAGCAAGTTGCTTCAGTTTCTGCTAACAACGACGAAACAATCGGTGCTTTGATTGCTGAAGCTTTCGGAAAAGTGGGTAAAGAAGGTGTTATCACGGTAGAAGAAGCTAAAGGTATCGATACAACAGTAGACGTTGTAGAAGGTATGCAGTTTGACAGAGGTTACCAGTCGCCATATTTTGTCACAAACCCTGAAAAAATGTTAGCTGAGCTAGAAAATCCATACATCCTTTTAGTTGAGAAAAAAATCTCTTCAATGAAAGAATTACTTCCGGTTCTTGAACCAATCGCACAAGGTGGTAAATCTTTATTAATTATCTCTGAAGAAGTTGAAGGTGAAGCTTTGGCAACTTTAGTGGTAAACAAATTGAGAGGTTCTCTTAAAATTGCTGCTGTAAAAGCTCCAGGATTCGGAGACAGAAGAAAAGCAATGTTGGAAGATATCGCAATCCTTACAGGGGGTACTGTTATTTCTGAGGAACAAGGTTTCACAATGGAAAACATTACAATCGATATGTTGGGAACTGCTGAGAAAGTATCTATCGATAAAGACAACACGACGATCGTAAACGGTGGTGGTGAAGAAAGCAAAATCAAAGGAAGAGTTGCTCAGATCAAAGCTCAGATGGAAACATCTACTTCTGATTACGATAAAGAAAAATTACAGGAGAGACTGGCTAAATTAGCTGGTGGTGTTGCCGTTCTTTACGTAGGTGCAGCTTCTGAAGTTGAAATGAAAGAGAAAAAAGACAGAGTAGATGATGCCCTTCACGCTACAAGAGCAGCTGTTGAAGAAGGTATCGTTGCAGGTGGTGGTGTTGCTTTGGTAAGAGCGATCGCTTCTTTAGAGGCTCTTTCCGGGTCAAATGCAGACGAAAATACAGGGATCAAAATTGTAAAAAGAGCAATCGAAGAGCCATTGAGACAAATCGTTGCTAATGCAGGTGGTGAAGGTTCTGTAATCGTTGCTAAAGTGGCAGAAGGAAGCGGAGACTTCGGATACAACGCTAAAACTGACGAGTATGTAAACATGCTTGAAGCAGGTATCATCGACCCTACGAAAGTAACAAGAGTTGCTCTTGAAAACGCAGCTTCTGTTTCTGGAATGCTTTTAACAACTGAATGTGTGATCACTGAAGTGAAAAAAGATGAGCCAGCTATGCCAATGGGTGGTGGAATGCCGGGAATGATGTAGTCTTAACTGCTATAAATAAATTAAACCGTTCTGCTTTTTGTGGAGCGGTTTTTTTTACATAATTTTTAATTTTGAACTTTAATATACAATCTTAAATGACTATACAAGAGAAAATTTTACAGGATAAATGGCTTGAATGTATCTATCATATGGATAGGATGAAAGATAAATGGTTTGAAATTCAAACAGATGGAGCAAAAAAAAATATTATTTCAAGGGAATTTAAATATGAATTTAATTCCTTTGTTAACAGTTGTAGAAGCGTAACCTTTGTTATTCAAAAATGCTTTAAAAATAAGGTTGAGGGTTTTGATGATTGGTATCAAGGAGTACAAGATGCTCTGAAACAAAATGATTTTGCTAAAGTTTTAGTCGATATTAGAAATACTAATCAAAAAGAAGGGAATAGATTCCCAGATATTATTGATGTAAAGACTATTAATAAATACTTTCAATCAGAAACTACTTATTCACCGTTTCCAATTGAAGGAAATAATCTTTTATCTCGCTTAAATTTATCGGAAGAAGAAAAAAAAACTATATCTCCTAATATTTCCAACTTTGACATTGTTCCAATTTTAGAAAACTTTGATATTAACTTAGTATATGATAACAAACCAGAAGAAACCTATGAGGAAATAAAAAAAAATATGGAGAAAATGTTAATTCAAGAAACTTTTAAAATGATATCTCAGAAAATCAGCGAAATTACAGATGATGAATTTAAGAATTCAAGTAAAGCTCCAAGTAAATTAAAAATTAATGAAAAAATTTATACTTGGGATGAATTCTATGATGAGTGTAAAAAATTAATTTCTTTTCTTAAAGATAATTGTATAAATTGCATTCAACTATTTACATAGTCCCAATGTCATGAATTTAAAATTCATGGATTCTCTCTATCTCTAAATCCCTCGCTCGTATCTGCCAAGAAATATAAAAAACCGCTCAACTCAAGAGCGGTTTTCCATTTCAAAAACTCAACATCACAGATTCACAATCCCTGACTTTTCCCTATCTTTAAAACCAAATCCCACCACCCTTGAAAACAAAACTATTCCTCCTTTCACTTTTCGGCTTATTCTTCGCGAATGCACAAACCCTAAATTTCAAACATCTCGCGAGTATGTCTGTGGGCAGAGGAGCTACAAGCAGTGTCATTGTAGATGATAATATCTATGTGAGCAATGGGTATAAAAGCACTGATGGCAATGCCAACTTTATGGAGAAATACAGCATTAAAGATAACCGCTGGAGTATCATCAACTCTAAATTGCTTCCCAGAAAATTCGCCAATTCGGAGACTTACAATAATAAAATTTATATTTTTAATGGCTGGGGAAATAGCCATCTTGAAATAGTAGACCTTGAAACTAATAAAATAACAAAGGGAGCTGTTAATCGTGCCTACACAGGAAATGCCGGTTCTGCCATCCACAACGGAAGAATATATACCTTCGGCGGTAGCGGACTAAACAATGCTGCAACCACCATATTTTCTAACAGATTCCAATACTACGATATTGCTTCCGATACATGGCATCCATTACCGGATATGCCTACAGCCAGAGAAACAAAGGGCAAAATTGTGAATGATAAGTTGTATGTCATTGGTGGTTTCAACGGTACCTCTTCCCGTCTGGTTAATGTTTTTGACCTCAACAAAAATCTCTGGACTGAGCAATATACGATGCCTGTTGGGATATCCGGTCATGCATTAGCGGTATCAGGTCATAAGATTTTTATTGTAGGCGGTTCCAATAATCAAACTTTTTTGGCTTATTTTGATACTGAAACTAATAAACTGCATCAATTATCTTCAAACATGATTCCGCGAAGACATGCTGCTGCAGAAGTTTATAACAATAAATTATACATCATGGGTGGAAGTACAACGTCTTCAACTAAATCAGCCATTAAAAGCATTCAGGTTGCGGATATTAGCGAAGGAGCACTCCCCGCTCGTGACTAATCAAAATTAAAAATAGATATTCATCAAAATAATATGAAACCGTTCTTTAATGAATAGAGCGGTTTTTTCTTTAATCAAAATCAAAGACTTTTTATTAATTTTATAACACCAAACTATAAAATATTTCACAATGAATCTCAAAACCCTAATCACCCACACCGTTCAGTACAACAATTGGGTGGTCAATAAGTACATCGACTGGCTTTCAACAAAGTCCGATGAGCAGCTTAATCAGGAAGTTATTTCCAGCTTTACGACGATTATGAAAACATTGCATCACATCTGGCAGACACAGGAATACTGGTGGAGTTATATCGGAGAAAATGATGATTTTGATTTTGCAAAAGTCTCAGCTACAATCGGCAAAGAAGAAATTTTCGATGGCATCAGAAACAATTCTCAGAAGCTGATGAACTATGTAGAAAGCTTATCCGAAGAAGACCTTACGAAAAATGTGAAAATAGAATCACAATGGTTTCAGTGCGATTTTTCAAAATATGAATACATTCAGCATATTGTTTTACATGGAACCTATCACAGAGGACAAATAGTAACAATGGGACGAAACGTCGGAATCACGGATGCTCCAATGACAGACTACAACTTCTGGAATATTTACAAAGAAGAAAATGTAAAAGCATAAAAGACTAATTAAAATCAATAAACCGCTCAATTTCCCGAGCGGTTTTTTTATTCAAAAACAAATGCATAAGTTTACAGGTTCTGAATTTTTCAATAAACAAAATCACAATGGAAAATAAAAAAGAAAACATTCTAGACAACGGACCATTCTACCACGGAACAAAAGCCGATCTGCAAATCGGAGATCTACTTACTGCAGGATTCAAATCAAATTATTATCCCGAAATCATTATGAATCACATCTATTTCACAGCCTTACAAAACGGAGCTGGTTTGGCTGCTGCATTGGCACAAGGAAATGGAGATGAACGAATTTACATCGTAGAACCAACCGGAGAATTCGAAAATGATCCCAATGTAACCGATAAAAAATTCCCGGGAAACCCGACAAGATCTTATCGAAGTTCACAACCTGTGAAAATTATTGGCGAAGTAAAAGAATGGATCAAACTCACAGATGAAGAACTTCAAAACTGGAAAGAAAGAATCGCAAAACTTCGCGAAAATCCCGAAGCTGAAATTATAAACTAGTTGATGGTTGATAGTTTTTGGTTGATTGAATAAAATATTTTCAAATTTGTTTAAAAACTTAATATATAGTTCAAAACATCCAACTTCCCTCCTCCATCTTCCATTCCAATAAAATTTTTCACAATTTTTGTCCAATCGTCAAAATTCGTTTGTCATTAAGTATATAACCCATAAAATTATACATAATGAAAATCACAGTAATCGGCGGAACAGGACTGATTGGAAGCAAACTGGTGAACAGCCTTAAAAATTTAGGGCAAGAAGTTTTGGCTGCTTCCCCAAACTCAGGGGTAAATACACTTACAGGAGAAGGTTTAGACCAAGCCTTAGAAAACGTAGATGTTGTTGTAGATGTTGCCAATTCCCCTTCTTTTGCAGACGAAGACGTTATGAACTTCTTCAAAACTTCGGGCGAAAACTTAATGGCAGCAGAGAAAAAAGCAGGTGTTAATCATCACATCGCACTATCTGTTGTAGGAACAGAACGTTTACAAGACAGCGGATATTTCAGAGCAAAACAGGTTCAGGAAGACATTATTAAATCTGCGGGAATTCCTTACACAATCGTTCATTCAACACAGTTTTTCGAGTTTGTTGGCGGAATTGTAAAATCTAGCACGGTTGATAACAAAATCTTGGTTTCTCCGGCATTAATTCAGCCTATCGCTTCAGACGATGTTGTAAAGGCAATGACAGAAGTTGCCATCGGCGAACCGAAAAACACAACCATAGAAATTGGAGGTCCTGATAAAATTAAATTATCAGATTTGGTTAAAAAATACACTACGATCATGAAAAATACAGACGAAGTCGTTTCAAATCCTGATGCAACCTACTTTGGAGCACCCTTGAATGATTCAACTTTAGTTCCAAACGCAGATGCAAAATTGGGAACAATTCATTATGACGAATGGATTTCTAACCCTGAAAATCAGAGATAAAAACAACCGTTTTTTTATTATTAAATTTATACAATCCAATTACAATTATTAAAATTTTAAACCTAATATCATGAACGAATTTTTAATTGCCATACACAGAGATATCATCAACAAAGACGCATCGCCTTCTCCTGAGCAAATGCAGGCAGCAATCCAACCTTTTCAGGATTGGTTAGGAGGAATTGCAGCTCAAAACAAACTGGTCGTACCTCCAAAAAGATGGGATCTTGGTGGAAGAGTCGTAAAAAATAATACCGTAACCAATGGTCCTTACGCAGAAATTAAAGAATCAATCGGAGGAATGTTTATCATCAGAGCCAATGATTATGATGAAGCGGTAGAAATTGCAAAAGGATGCCCTATTCTTGAGTGGGGAGCAAGTGTAGAAGTGAGAATGGCGATCCCACCCGTAACTGAATAATTTTTATATTTAAATTAAATGCAAGAAAAAGCATTAATACCCAATTTATTCAGAACAGAGTACAGAAAAATAGTTTCTGTGCTCTGTTCTACATTTGGTATTAATCACATCGAAATCGCTGAAGACATCGTAAGCGACACTTTTCTTTCTGCCACAGAATCCTGGAGCATCAATGGAATTCCGGAAAATCCGACTGCTTGGTTGTATACTGTTGCAAAGAACAAATCGAAAAATTATTTTAAACGAGATTCGCTTTTTCAGCAAAAAATTTCAACTGAGATAAAATATTCTTCCAACGACAGAGAAGAATTTGAAATCGATCTTTCTCAGAAAAATATTGCCGACAGTCAGTTGGCGATGATGTTTACAATCTGTAATCCTTCAATTTCAAAAGATTCTCAGATTTCTTTAGCCTTAAATCTATTGTGCGGGTTCGGAACCCAGGAAATTGCAGATGCTTTTTTAATTAATAAAGAAGTGGTTTACAAAAGACTACAACGCGCCAAAGAGAAATTAAAAACGGAAGGCATTAAAATCGAACAGCCTACTGTTTCACAAATCAATACCAATTTACAAACGGTTCTTACCACTTTGTATTTGTTATTTTCCGAAGGCTATTATTCCACTTCCCAAAACACAATTCTCCGACAGGATTTTTGTCTGGAAGCCATTCGGTTGACATCTCTTTTAATCGAAAATAAAATGACAAACACTCCGGCTACGAATGCTTTATTATCGTTGATGTCCTTTCACTCTTCCAGATTTAATGCAAGATTCAACGAAAAAGGAGAAAGTATTTTGTATGAAGAACAGGATGACAAACTTTGGGATTACCACCTCATCGAAAAAGGAATTGAATATCTAAATCAAAGTGCATCCGGAGATTTTTTAACTAAATATCACCTCGAAGCAGCCATCGCCTTTTGGCATACAAAAAAACAAAACACCGATGAAAAGTGGGAAAATATTCTTCAATTATACAACCAGCTTTTACAAATCGAATACTCTCCTATCGCCGCACTCAACCGAACTTTTGCCTTTGCGAAAGTAAGAGGAAAATCTGCCGCTATTTCCGAAGCCGAAAAACTTCAACTCACCGACAATCCTTTTTATTTTTCATTGCTGGGACATCTTTACACAGATATTGATGATTTAAAAGCCATTGAAAATTATGAAAAAGCGCTGAAACTTTCAAACTCAAGTTCGGTTTCTGTTACTTTGAAAAAATATATAGATCAGCTGACAAAAAAAAATCAATAACAATTAATAAAACACCGATGGAATAAGGATTTCCGTAAGGTTAGCTTGATAGCTTGTTTTACTTTTGATTTTCAATTTTTTTGATAATTAAATATAAAACAATGAAAAAAGTATTATTAATTTTTACACTTTTATTTTTCGGAATTTATTATTCTCAAACTGCTCCTAAATTCGAAAACGACACCTTGACAACTTCAACAGGATTTAAGGTTTACGTAGGTTTAGATTTAAAGATTGGAACAGGTTCTATGAACGACGGCGATTTTAAATTCATCCGAACCAACGCCAGTTCGATGTTCAATTATTATTCGACGACAGGCTATCAAGGCTTAGCCAATCAAGCCAACTCTTTCAGAAGAAGCAATTCCGGATTGACTTTTAAAGTAAAGAAAATCATGACGCGGGGAAGCAAAAAGAATGGTTTTATTTATTATGCTAAAATCGGAAGCGGAATGATTAATTATGAAGTTGATCTTGAAAACGCGATAAAATCAGGTGAAATTACTGTTCCTGATGAATTTTTACCCAAAGAAAAATCTCAAAATCAAAATTCCGAAACCAAATATGATAGATTGAAAAAGATAAAAGAACTGAAAGATTCGGGAGTTTTGTCGGAAGAGGAATTTCAGAAGGAAAAAGAGAAAATTATGAAAGAATAACTTAGAAAAATGCTCTGATTTATAGAGCATTTTTTATTTTTATATGAATTAAAATTACAAGTAATTAAAATAGTTTTAGAAATTGAAAGCCAAACCGTTGAATTCGAAAGAAACTGGTTTACAGGAAGCTTTACTTACACAATAGATGGAAGAACAAAAACTTTAGACAGTGCTTTAAATCCTTTCACTCATTTTTCCGTTCAGTTATCCAGAGCTTATGAATTACAAGTTGGAAATTCTACTGTTACGGTTATCAAAACAAGACCTCTATTTTTCGCAGGTTTAAGAACACATAATTACAAATTTTATGTAGATAAACATCTTGTAAAAGAAATAGAATCCATGTAACTTAGTTAAAAGTATTTTTTAATTTTTTTAAAAACTTTCGAAACAAAGTAATAAAAATCCAACAGTCATGGCTAAAAACAAAACCACAGAAACAACAGTCAGCGTAGAAGATTTCATTAATTCATACGTAGAAAAAGACGAAAAAAAGGCAGACAGTTTTGAACTCATTAAACTCATGAGCGACTGGTCAGGATTTGAACCGAAAATGTGGGGACCAACCATCATCGGATTTGGCAGTTATCATTACAAATATGAAAGTGGACACGAAGGCAATATGCCTTTAATTGGGTTTTCACCACGCAAAGCTGAATTTTCATTGTACGTTTATTCGCCAACGAAAGAAAGCGAGCCTTTATTAAACGATTTTGGAAAATTTAAGATGGGTAAAGCCTGTATTTATGTTAAAAAACTTTCTGATATCAATATTGATACTTTAGAAAAAATCTGCAAAGCAACGATTGCTTATTTAAATGAAAATCATGAATGCGCTTGCAGAGAAAAATAATACAAAATGATTATTCATAAATTTTTTTCCATTACAAAAAACTTCCCGAAATTTGTCTTCTGTGCGTTAAATAAAAAATTAATGAATTAAAGAAAAATTTAAACAAAACATACAGTAAAAACTTAGTATAAGTTTTCTTCGGGGCAGGGTGAAATTCCCTACCGGCGGTTACAGTCCGCGACTCCTTTCTTTTGAAGGGACTGATTTGGTGAAATTCCAAAACCGACAGTTAGAGTCTGGATGGGAGAAGAAAATGGAGCAATCAGTGAGGCTATTTCGATGGACTCATTGTATTGTATTTCATTTCCATGTACCGAAGTGTATTTTAACTTTCAAAAAGTAAAATAACATGGAAAAATTATTAGAAAAATTCGGAGCAACTCCGATAGAACGTGTAGAAAAAGCACTTTTTACATTACAACAGGGAAAAGGTATTCTTTTAGTCGATGATGAAAACCGCGAAAACGAAGGCGACATCATATTTCCCGCTTCCACGATTACAGAAAAAGACATGGCACTTTTGATCCGCGAATGCAGCGGAATTGTTTGTCTTTGTATTTCTGAAGAGAAAAGCAAACTTCTGAATCTTCGTCCAATGGTGGAAACCAACAATTCAAAAAATCAAACGGCATTTACCATTTCCATTGAAGCTAAAGAAGGTGTCGAATCCGGTGTTTCGGCAAAAGATCGCGTAACAACTATCAGAACAGCGATTGCAGAAAATGCAGTTGCCGAACACATTGCAAGTCCGGGACATGTTTTTCCTTTAATTGCAAGAAAAGACGGTGTTTTCGAAAGACGCGGACATACGGAAGGAAGTGTGGATTTGGTAAAACTCGCGAATCTCGGTGATGATGCTGTTCTTTGTGAACTCACCAACGAAGACGGAACGATGGCAAGACTTCCTGAAATTGTAGATTTCGCCGAGAAAAAAGAAATGACGGTCGTTACAATCGAAGATATTTATTCTTACCGAAAGATGATCATTAGTCAGAATTAGGAATTGGCTGGAAGTTGGAAGATTGAGGCTGGAAGTTACCATTATTGTGGATATTTTTATGCCTGAAACTTCCATTATCCATCTTTATTCTCCTAACCAAAATTTAGCGTACAGAATAACCGTTCAAATTTCTTTGAGCGGTTTTTTTATTCAATTAAATCCAATCAAGAAGATGAAAAACTTTTTGTAATTCAACTTAAATATTTATTACATACAAAAATCATATTTAAATTAATGTTTGTTTAAAGAAAATTTATTTTTCAATATCGGTTTTTAATTATCTTTAATGAAAATTTTAAACATGACACGAACTCTACTTTTTCTACTGGCAGCTTCTGGCATTTTGTCGGCGCAAACCACAATTACCAAGGCATTTCACGATCCTATTTCTGGTGAAACAGCAAACTATTTAGCCGTAAGTGGAACACCCGATAATTCTGCAACCGGAGCAAATACTACGTTCAACAACGCATCTTTGACATTAGGATCTGCAACTCCAACAGCATATTCTACTCCAAATGCAAGTGAAATTTCTACTTTTCCAGGTTCAACTTTAAAAATGGTAGGAAGCGGAAATACAGTTTATTATAAACAATCTGCATCAAAATTAGAGATTACAGGGTTGGTAACTTCTGATGCAACTTTGAATTTATCTGCAAATAATGGAACTTTTATCAGTTATCCCGCAGCTTTCGGTTACACAGAAACAGATCAGGCACAAGGAACTTTTTCATCTTCAAGTGCTAATGGTTTGTGTAAAGGAACGATTAATATTGCCGCAGATGCATGGGGAACTTTAGTTTTAGGTTCATCAACATATACTAGTGTTTTAAGAGTGAAATCAACACAGAATTTCAATCTTTACTTACCTAACGATACTTCTTTCACATTTCCGATCGGAACGATTGTAAATACAGCGTACTCTTATTATGATACGACTCACAAATTTCCTTTGTTCAGTACAACTCAAGTCGTTGTGAATGTTCCTTTGGCGGGAATCAACAATCAAACGACAAACGCTGCACAAGCTTTAAGTCTTACAACTTTGGCAACGGCAGATTTGGCTGTTAAAAAAGAAAGTTTAAAAATCTATCCAAATCCTGCTCAAGATTTTATTGAATTAAAAGGAAATGGTGAAAATTATTCATTAGCAAAAATTTACAGCTTAGATGGAAAATTGGTGAAAACTTCTGATTTAAAATCCGGAAAAGTTCAGGTTTCTGATCTTCCTTCTGCATCTTATTTCATTGAAGTTTCTGGAAAAGATAATAAGGCGGAGACAACGAAATTTATCAAGAAATAAAATTTATACCCCGCAGTTTGTCATTCCGTAGGAATCTAGGCGTAGTATTAGAAAATAAAAAATTTATGTTTAGATCCTTTCAGGATGACAAACTTTGTGGTTATTGTATGGTACAGATTTGATAGGCTACACCTAGCCCCGATTGCCGTGGCATCTTTTTTTGCAGAGACAAAGGCGTTGGCAAAAAAGATATAGCAGAAAGCGGGAAATTGCTCCAAATAAAAATTAGCTCAATAAAAAACAAAATCCGCCCAAAATTCTGAGCGGACTTTTTATTTAATCAAGATAAAAAATTAGAAAGTCGCAGCCGGAGCTGTATAATTGTTGAGTTTCTTTTGTAATTCGGTCTTTTTACCTTTTGAAAAATCATAGCTGAAACCTAGAACAAACATTGATTTGTTATTCATAATCTGGTTGACACGACTGTAATTTACCAAACTTTCGGGTAAACTTTTTGTTTTATATTCCGATGGCATTCCGATCCAGTACATTCCCGCCATGAAAGTCCATTCCTTATTTTTATAACTCGCGAAAGCGTGATTCTGATTTTCATTCGTACTTAGAAAAGCTCCATTCAAAGTGTAAACAGGAATATTTAATTGATATTGAATACTGAAAGATTTGTATTCCGACGACAACACCAAATTATTCGCTAGATAATTATTTTTAATCAAAGCTCCACTACTTGTTCGGATCGTTTCCGTAGCCGGAGTTAAATACAATTTTGCCACCAGAAGGCTGTTTCCGAAAGGTTTATAAAAACCAGACAATTGTACCCCAAATTGCTGAGAATTTTTAGCATTTTCATAAGTCAAAGCATATCCAAAATCCTGATCCAACACATAATATTGATTGATCGTTCTGTCTGTGTATCTGTAAAATACATTCGCATTAAAATCAAACTTTTTGTTATTAAATGAATAAATAAAATTATTCGCAAACATTTGCTGAGACTTTAAAAACGGATTTCCTTTTTGTACAATATTCGGAGCCATTTGTACAATATTGCTGCTCAAAGCCGCACTCCAAGGACTTACTGGTCGGTAACTGCTCGTAAAACGAAGACTTTGATTATCTTTCAATTGATACCCCAAAATTACTTTTGGAGTAAAAGACCACTGATCGAAAGTATTTTCTGCACTTTTGTTGTGAATATTCGTAAGTCCCGCTCCAATTCGATAACTGAATTTATCAACTTTTCCTGAAAATTCTGTATAAAAATATTGTTCGAGATAATTTACATTGTATTCTGAAAATCCTGCTAAATTCTGAAGATCATTCGATATATTCGTATTTGAAACTCGATAACCGGAAGATAATTTTCCTGCTTCAAAAGTATGAACGTGAGCCAATTCTCCAACAATTCCTGTTTGTTTGGTCTGGAGATTCATATCATTATCGAAAACAGAATCTCCCGAAGAAATAATCCATTTCTTCGCAAATTCTACCGTATTTGTTTTAAAAGTTGAACCTACGATATTGATGCTGAATTCGTCTTTCTTTCCAATATTTTTTGAGAAATAAAGATCTAATTTCGGTATTGTATAATTAGAAGACCCATTTTTCAACATCGCATGTTCTTCCGAAAGATTATCTTTTGTGAAAATACTTTGTCCAATTCCCTTCACAAAACTTGAGAAAATATCTACATCCATTTTGGCCTGAAAAGCGTAATTATCGGGAACCATTCTTGTATACCTCAGCGCAACATTTTGAGAAGTGTATCCAAAATGATCGGTTTTATCTTCATCAGAACGGTAGTGGGTGCTATTCAAATAATAATCGTAAATGCTGTTCACTTTACGGTTGTCATAATCCCTGAAATTAAGGGAATATTCTAAACCTAAATTGTTCTTTCCTTTTGTATAATTCGCATACGCTGTTCCATTAACAAAGCCTGTATTTAAAGCAGAACTTACATCTGTTCCAAAAACATATCCCGTTTCGGTAGAACGTGTAATTAAATTCACTACAACATCGGCTCTCGTTGCCCATCTAGCAGGAGGAATGTCGTAATACTCCACTTTTACAACTTCCGAAGGCGCAACACTTCGCATCTGCATATCGGTTGCTTCAATTCCGTTGATTAAAAATAAAGTTGTTCCGCCTTTTGTACTTTTTAAGGTGTTTGAAATCGGGTCAAGCTGTAATTCCGGTAAAGTTTGTATCAAATCTTTGGCATAACGTGCTTTATCAAGTGCTTCTTTATCAAAAGTATAAACCGATTTATCTGCGAATTGTTTTTTTCGTTGAGATTTTAAAATCACTTCCTGAATCTCTGCGGTTTTGGTTTCGTCGATGGTATCGTTCTTTACTTTTTCCTGCGAAAACACAAAAATCCCACAAAGAAAAAGCAATGAACTTATAGTTTTTTTCATATTAAAATAGAATAATATATTCTTTAAGACAGTCAATATCCGATATTTGTTACATTCAAAGCAACTTTAAATCTTTAATTAAATTGTAATTAACTAGTAAACAGAAAATTATTTTTTTATTAAAAAATGTAAATTTTTCATCTTTGCCCGTTTTTTGTACTCACTTATGAAACACACCCATCTTAAAATATAAAATCATGAAAAAATACCTCATTCTACTTCCCTGTTTTGTTTTTTCAGGAATAAATGCACAGGAAACATCAGGCGCTGAATCTTCGGAAAAGATGAATATCATTAAAACGAACGTTACAGCTTATGCTTTCAGAAATATCAATCTTTCTTATGAAAGAGCTTTCAATCAATGGTTTTCCGTAAATATGGGCTTTGGAGCCATGCCGGAAGGAAAAGTTCCTTTTATCAACGCTTTTTTGAGTGATGCGGATGAAAAAAGATTTCAGAATCTTGAAGTAAAATCTTTCAATTTCACCATCGAACCTAGATTTTATCTCGGAGCAGGTTACGGAAAAGGATTTTATGTAGCTCCTTATTACCGATATTCAAAAATAACATCCAATACTTTTGATTTTTATTATGATTATACTTTTAGCGGAACAACGTATCAAATTCCGGTCAAAGGCAATGGAAATACAAGCGCACACAGTGGCGGAGTGATGGTCGGAGTTCAGTTTTTCCTTACAACAAGTAGAAATTTAGTGCTCGATTTATGGATTGCAGGAGCACATTACGGAAAAGGACAAGGTGATTTTACGATGACCAGCGATGTTGTTTTAACGCCCGATATGCAGGCTCAGCTGAAAAAAGAGATTGAGGATCTTGATATTCCTTATATAAATTATACCGTAGAAACCAATGCTAATGGAGCTGTTGTAAAAGTGGATGGTCCTTGGATTGGTTTCAGAAGCGGGGTTTCGCTTGGATATAGATTTTAATATTTTATTTAAATATTTTTTAAAAGCCGTTCTTTTGAGGACGGTTTTTATTTTGTTGAAATTTGTATCTTGGCAACATGATTGATTTAATTAAACAAAATAAATTTGAGGAATTAAAAGAAATTCTACATCATTCAAAAGACTTAAAAATTCATACCTATTTCCTCCAAATCTTAAATGGAGATAGTATAGTAGCAGTTGATTCGGAAACTTTTGATGCAGATAAATATCAGGAAGAATTTTTGGAAGGTTTTGAAATTTACAAAGCACTTCAAACTTCAACAATTGATAAAGAATATCTACAAAAATTTCTGCACATGCTGGTAGAATTAACCTTTAAAATGAGTGGTTTTATTCAGCTTATGGCAGAAAATGCGATGAATAAAGGTTTGAATTTATCACACATCGAACATATCTACAAAGTTGATCCCATTCTTAGAGACAGAATACAAGAGCTTATTGAAATTTTAAAAAATGATTCTGATCAGAAAAAAGCGATTGCTAATTTAGCTGCTGCAAAAGCCAGAATAAGCAATTGTATAGGACATACTATTGAGAAATATCAAATTGGAGAAGATATGCTTCAGTTCGGTAGTTCTTATGAAAGTGTAGGAGAAACTGAAACCGCAATCAGAATTTATCAGGGAATTATGAATGATTTTGAAAGTGAATCGGTAAAATTAAGCAGTGGGCTTTTCCCTGAAATTTCTTACACAGACGAAAGACCCGAAAGTGAAATCGCAATTCATAATCTGGCAAAAGAGCATTTCGAAAGATTAACAGGACAAAAAATTGAAGAGCCCAAAAGAGTTCATATCAACGAAAGTCCAGCCGCAAAGGATCTTAGCGAGAATATTCAAAAAGAAGAAGCTCATTACAATAATCACGAACAGAAACCTGTTAAGGAATCCACGAAATTAAATTCCACTGTACAAAAATCTGATTCAGGATTTTTGGGTAAGATTAAAAAGCTTTTTGGTAAAGGTTAATTATTAAATTCATGAACACTTCACAAATCACCACCGCCCAAAGAATCAAAGCTATTGTCGGCGGATCAATCGGAAACTTGGTAGAATGGTACGATTGGTATGCCTATGCAGCGTTTGCTATTTACTTTTCGCACTCTTTTTTTCCGGATTCGGATCTTACCGCTCAATTGCTGAATACAGCAGGAATTTTTGCAGTCGGTTTCTTGATGCGACCAGTCGGAGGATGGCTTTTCGGAAGCATTGCCGATAGAATCGGGAGAAAAAAAGCGATGACGCTGTCTGTTTTATTAATGTCATTCGGATCTTTATTAATCGCCTTAACTCCAACTTATAAAACAATTGGCGTTTTAGCACCATTATTATTGTTGATTGCAAGATTATTACAAGGCTTGAGCGTTGGCGGCGAATATGGCGTTTCTGCAACTTACCTCAGCGAAATGGCAACCAACGACCGACGTGGATTTTATTCCAGCTTTCAATATGTAACGCTGATTGGCGGACAATTGATCGCTTTGGGAATCCAGCTAATTTTACAAAAATTGTTATTAACAGAAGCTCAACTCGAAGATTGGGGATGGAGAATCCCTTTCGTGTTCGGAGCTTTGCTTTCTGTGATCGCATTATATTTAAGAGCTAACCTTCACGAAACCGAAGCTTTTGAAAATAAAAAAGACATTAGCGAAAAAAAGAAAGGATCGATTTCGGAATTATTAAAGCATCCAAAAGCATTATTGACGGTTGTTGGATTGACTCTGGGCGGAACCCTTGCCTTTTATACTTACACCACATACATGCAAAAATTTTTAGTGAATACGGTTCATCTTACAAAAGAAGAATCTACGTTAATTTCCTTTATTTCATTATTTATTTTCGCTTGCCTACAGCCTGTTTTCGGAGCTTTGTCGGATAAAATCGGAAGAAGACCTTTGCTTTTAAGTTTCGGGATTTTGGGAACGCTTTGTACTTATCCTTTATTAAATGCTTTGAGCCATACAACATCCATGTGGGGTGCATTTTTCTTAATCATGTCCTCTTTAATTATTGTGAGCGGCTATACCTCCATCAACGCCGTGGTGAAAGCCGAACTTTTCCCCTCAGAAGTTAGAGCTCTGGGTGTTGGATTACCTTATGCTTTGACGGTGGCCATTTTTGGAGGAACTGCAGAATATCTTGCACTTTGGTTTAAGCAGGAAAATGTTGAGCATTATTTTTACTGGTACATTACCGCCTGTATTTTCTTTTCGTTCGTAGTATACGCAAGAATGAAAGACACAAAAGAAACCTCAACTTTGGATAAAGATTGATCTTAATTGATATACCTAAAAAAATGCGGCTCAGGTTTTCCTGAGCCGCATTTTTTTATTTAATGATAAGCTTGCTTGAACTTTGCAAGAATATTGTCCAGATTATGACGCTGAACATATACACTCTTCACTTCCTCGTACCGCGGCGATTTGTAAAAAACCTCATGGAAATCCATGCTTCCGTTTCCTACTTTCACTACTTTTTGTACATCAATGTTCAATTTTCTCAGTTCGTCTTTAAAAACTTGAAATTCGTCGTGGATATTCTTCATCTATATTTTTGGATTTAATTAGAAAATTTATCTTTTTATATCAAACACCCTACCATTTTATAGGGGTGATGTTTAATTTCTCATTAAAGTTAATAAATTTATCAATACAAATATAACATTTCGTTAACATTTTTGCAATTTATTTTAAAATATGAAATTAATTTTACAATAAACATACGCAATTCATATTTTTCACGTTTAGAAAAATTACAAGAAAACTATTAAAACCATGAACAACAAAGGATTTTTTACATTACTACTTATAATTTTAATTAATATTTTCCATGCACAGAAACCGGAATTTAAAGCTCCTGATTATGATTTAATTCATAAAAATATTGAGAACAAAAAATCAGAATTTTATTATCCTAATCTTTTAAAGCAACTAAAGGAAAACGATACAGTGATGACAGCAGAACAGTATCGTCATTTATACTTCGGACAAATATTTCAACCCGATTACAAACCTTATAAAATAAGTAAGAAAATGGATGAAATGCAAAAATTTTTAAGTGGTGAAAATATTACTGAAAAGGATCTTCCAAGAGGAATTAAACTTTTCAAAGAAGCACTGGATGAAAACCCTTTGGATATGCGTGCGATGAATTATTTTGCGTATCTGAATCATTTGAATAATGATGATAATACAGCAAAAAAAATCTCAAGAAATCTTCATGGGCTTTTGGGTGCAATTCTCTCTTCCGGAGACGGACTGAAATGCGAAACAGGCTTCCATGTCATTTCCGTTACCCACGAATATGTTTTGATGAATATGTTTGAGCTGGAATCAAAATCACAAAGTTTTGATGGAAAATGTGATTATCAGCAATTTGAAAAAGATAAATACAAAATTCCAGGAATGTACTTCAATGTAAGCAAGTTTTATGGGAAAATGTTTGATTGATAAAGCTATTTTTTTTTGTAGTTTTAACAAAAATCATTAATTCATGAATCAAAATTACAACTACAACAAAGAAAGACACGGCTGTGTTACAGCATGGCTTGTATTAATTATTCTTGGAAACTCACTTACAGCACTTCTGTATCTTCTTGCCAATGATCGAATTCGTGAAAGTGCTCCAGATGCATCTCCGCTAATGATTTATTTATTAGGCTTACTTGCTTTAGCCAATGCAGTTTTTGCAGGAATGCTTCTACAGTGGAAAAAAATTGGTTTTTGGGGATTTACAGTCACAGGAATCTGTGCTCTGATAATTAATATTAATATAAATTTTGGAATTGTTCAGTCGCTAATAGGTTTGGTGGGAGTTGGAGTATTATTTGCAATCCTTCAAATTACAAAAGACGGAAAATCTGCCTGGCAAAATCTTGAATAAACAAAAAGTAGTTTGAAATTTACAAACTACTTTTTTAATTTTATTTAATTGAACTAATAAGATTATTTTTCTTCCTCTTCCAATTCTATTTCATGTCTCAACTGAGCTTTATATAAAGTAGAATAATATCCGTTTTTATCAAGAAGTTCCAAATGTTTTCCTTCTTCAACGATTTTACCATGCTCCATTACGATGATCTTATCTGCTTTTTCGATGGTAGAAAGTCTGTGCGCAATGATAATGGACGTTCTGTTTTTCGTAATCTTCTCAGTCGCTCTTTGGATTAATTTTTCACTTTCGTGGTCGATGGAAGATGTCGCTTCATCTAAAATTAAAATCTTCGGATCGGATAAATAAGCTCTCAGGAAGGACAGTAATTGTCTCTGTCCCAAAGAAATCGATGAACCTCTCTCGCTTACGACATAATCGTAACCACCAGGAAGACTTTCGATAAATTCATCTACTTCAATTTCTTTTGCTCCGGCTTTTATTTTATCTAAAGTAATGGTTTCGTCACCAAAAGCAAGGTTTTCAAAAATACTTCCGTGAAATAAGAAAACGTCCTGCAATACGACTCCGATGTGGCTTCTTAAATTATACAGTTCATAATCTTTCAAATCCACATCATCGATTAAAATATTTCCTGAATTGATATCGTACAATCTTGTAATCAAGCTAATAATTGTAGATTTTCCGGCTCCGGTTGCTCCAACGATCGCGACAGTTTCTCCAGGATTCACTTTAAAATCGATTCCTTTTAAAACTTCCTGCTTTTCATCGTAGGCAAAATGAACATTTTTAAATTCAATTTTTCCGTCAAAGTGATCTTTTTCTACTTTTCCGGTATTAGGCATTGCATTGTCTTCATCCATTAATCCCAAAACTCTTTCAGCTCCTACAATTCCTCTCTGAATATTGTTAAATCGATCTGCGATCTGTCTCAAAGGACGAATCAACATCGAAATATATTGAATAAATGCAATCACAACTCCCGCACTGATCGTGATATAACCTCCGTAGAAAAGAATAAATCCGATGAAAAGTGACGAAATTAATTCAACCACAGGAAAGAACAATGAGAAGATAAAAACCGTTCTCAGCAAAGCTCCTTTTAATGTAATATTAATATCATCAAATTTTTTAAACTCAGATTCCTGTCTGTTGAATACTTGGATAATTGGCATTCCCGCCAATCTTTCCTGAACAAAAGAGTTTTGATTAGACGTCCAGTTTCTTTCGTCTCCGAAAGCCGTTTTCAATCTTTTCTGAAAGAATCTTGTGATTACAACCATTAAAGGTAAAATTGCCAACGTAATATAACTCAGGTGAACGTTTGTACTGAACATCATTACCAAAACGAAAACAATTCTCAGTACATCCCCGAAAACCATCAGGAATCCGTCTGTATAAACCGTTGCGATGGTTTCAACGTCACCAACCGCTCTTGTTACCAATTGCCCGATCGGAGTTTTATCGAAAAATGAAGTCTTGAAATAAATCAGTTTATTATATAACCTTTCTCGTATATCACGAATTACATTTTGTGAAATATAATTGGAGAAATACACCAAGAAAAAGTTTAAAACAGTTTCCGCAAACACCAAACCTACCAAAATGTAGATATGCTTCATCATCAGAGCTTTATCTTTCAGTTTGGTGATGTCGTTATCCACCACTTCCATAGTAAGATAAGGTCTGTACGTGGAAACCATTGCCAGTATGATGGAGATGACTAAAGTAAGGATGAACCAAGAACGAAACTTCATTCCGATAAAGAACAGCCTCTTTACAATTCCCCAGGTATCTTGTTTTTTCATTGTACGAATTGAAGAAAAGAATTAAATAAAATTCTATGCAAAAATAAGACTTTATAATTTGTCTGCCTTTACAACTTTATGAATTCGTGATGAAAAATTCTGATCGGTGTTATTTATGGAGTAGATGGTTTTTACAGATAGCGAAACCTTCAAGGTTTTGAAAACTTTGAAGGTTCGATTTTAAAGAAAAATATTTATTAATTTACTTTTTTCAGCCATTCCAAAACGTATCCTGCAACTTCTTCCCAGTTTTTTTCACCAGCAATAAAGTGACTTCTTCCGGGGAATACTTTAAAATCTACGATGCTGTTTTTATCTTTATAGGCTCCGGCAATCTTTCTTGAAAATTCGGCTGGGAAAATATGATCGTTCTGGCCTGCGATAAACAATAATGGTTCGTGAGGTTTCTTTAAATCTAATTTAGCGGAAGATTTAAATAAAGGATCTTTTGCCAGTTTTCTGCTTTCAGGAGCAGCAACGGTTTCATATAATTTATCGCTTTCTTCTTTAGAATAATTATTGAAAAATGCTTTGTGATACCATTCTTTAGAACCCATAAATACGGTGTTTCCTTTAAAGAAATTTACAACAGGCCAAACGATTTTCACGGTAGAAAAAGGAGCCATTACATTTTTTGGAGGAGCGCCGTCGATGCTTACTCCGGCAACCGCTTTCCCCATATCAATTAATTTCTGAACCATCAATCCGCCGAATGAATGACCAATAATAATTGGTTTTTCCGGAAGGGTATCGATAAATGTTGATAAATATTTTACTACATCATCAAATCCTACATCTTTCAGATCTGCGGGAATATTTTTCTTTAGATCAACAGGATTTCCGGCGTGTCCCGGATTTGCAGGTGTATGTACGGTGTAACCCTGTGCTTCGAAATAAGTTTTCCATTCTTTCCAGCTTGTATTGTTCACAAATAATCCATGAATTAATACGATAGTTTTTGTTTTCATAACTTTTATTTTTTATTGGTTTTAAATTATGAGACAAAGTTCCGCGAATTAAATGAGGATAATTTTAACCTTGGTTAAAATCGTATTACTTGCCCGAAATTCTTTTCCGTATTCTGCTAAGAGACGGTCCCTGAATTCCTAAATAAGAGGAAATATGATACAACGGAACATTGTTAAAAATATCCGGATGCTGTTTGATAAGGTCTAAATAGCGTTCTTCAGGGGATTTTAAAATAAATCCTTCAATCCTAGACATCGTAATATTAAACGCTTCCTGCGCGAGAAGCCTTCCAAACTTTTCCCATCGGTGCGACTGATGATAAAGCCCGAGCAAATCTGTATACCTAATATAAATGATAGAAGCATCCGTCAAAGCCTGTGTATGATAATCGCAGGGTATCTGATTGATAAAACTTTTAAAAGAAACCACAAAACCATTGGCAGAATACAGGAAAACATTTTTCTCCTCGCCTGTTTTTTCGTCGATTGTGTAAGAACGGAAAACACCATCTACAATAAATCCGAAATAGGTGCAAACTGTTCCGCGAAGATTATAAAAATCTCCTTTTTTGTAACTTTTGGGAAGCCAGCAATCTTCAGACAGTTTAAAATCTTCTTCCGTAAGTCCGGCAAAATGATTGAGGGCAAAGGCTAGTTTTTCGATTTCATCCATGGTTTTTTGTTTTTTGTTTAAACACTTACACTAATTTTTTCACAAATAACACAAATCTATTTAAAGCAATTTTCAAATTATTAGTGAATATTCGTGGTATTATTTGTGACATTTGTGTTTAAATATCAATCAAAATCATACCCAACATCCACCAAATATAATCCATGAGCCGGTGCAGAAGTTCCTGCTGAATTACGATGCTTATCTTCGATTACTTTTCGTAAATCTTCAGGTTTTAATTTTCCTGAACCGATTTCTACCATTGTTCCGACAATCGCTCTCACCATATTTCTTAAAAAACGATTCGCCGAAACCGTGAATTTCAGTTCGCTTCCGTTTTGTTCCCATTCTGCTTTGTACATTTTACAAAGGTTGGTTTTGTTGTCGGTATGTAGTTTTGCGAAACTTGTAAAATCTTCATATTCAAATAGAATTTTACAGGCTTCATTCATTTTATTAATATCTAAAGGCTTTCTCCAGTGTTGCCACGCCGATTCTTCGGTAAACGGATTTTTTTCCAGAGAAATATAATATTCATATGTTCTGAAAGTTGCATCAAATCTTGCATGAAAATCAGCCTTAACAGGAAAAATTCTTTTAATGGAAATATCTGCCGGAAGAAAACTGTTCAGTCTTCTTGAAAGCTCATTGCCCAATACTTTTTCTGTATCAAAATGTGCAAAAATCTTTTTCGCATGAACTCCGGTGTCGGTTCTTCCCGCTCCCGTTGTTTTAATTTCTTCTCTTAAAATCGTGGAAAGTGCCTTTTCCAGTTCTTCCTGCACGGAAATCGCATTCGGCTGGATCTGGTAGCCGAAATAATTCTTGCCGTTGTAGGAAAATTCAATAAAATACCTCAATGTAATAAAATAACTCTACAAAAATACTTTAATTTAATGATAATCAATAATCGAATTTTTAAAATAAATATTGAAAAGTAGCTACCATATTAAGTAAAATCCATGCGAAATTTCCTATTTTTGCAAACGTATGAAAAGATGGTACCTCTATCCTTTTTCCCTCGGCTATCACATGGTAACGGGTATCCGAAACACAATGTATGATCTGGGAATCTTTAAATCAACGAAATTCAAAACTCCGATAATCTGTGTCGGAAACCTTTCTGTGGGCGGAAGCGGAAAATCACCCATGGTGATGTATCTTGCTCAGTTTTTATCCAAACATTACAGAACAGGAGTACTTTCCCGAGGTTATGGAAGACTGACCAAAGGTTACGCCGTCACCAACTACGAAAGCAACTATAAAATGGTAGGCGATGAAGCGATGCAATTATTCGAACGTTTCAAAAACCGTTTTGTGATCGCCGTTTCCGAAGAAAGAGTTCCCGGAGCAAAGAAAGTAATCGATGATATGGATCTTGATGTTCTGGTGTTGGACGATGCGATGCAGCACAGAGCCATCAAACCAGGATTTAATATTATGATGACGGATTTTAATGATCCTTATTTTAAAGATCATCTTCTTCCTGCAGGAGATTTGAGAGAATCCAGAGCGGGATCCAAAAGAGCAGACATCGTCATGGTGAGCAAATGTCCTGATGAATTAACGGAGGAAACCAAACAATATTATATTTCCAGAATACGTCCGGATCGTACCCAAAAAGTATTCTTTTCATCCATCGGATACGACGAAAATGTCTACGGAAGAGAAAAAATGCTTCCCGATAACAACCTGAATTATTACGACATTCTTTTAATCACAGGAATCGCCAATCCGAAACCTTTACTGACGCATCTTGCGAAGTTTTCGCAAAGGGTAAAGCATTTAAAATTCAGGGATCATCATAATTTTACAGATGCGGATATCAAAAATATCGTTGCAGAATATAAGAAATTAGGTGAATATAAATTAATCTTAACCACCGAAAAAGACTACGTTCGTCTTAAAACTTTTGACTATCTTAGAGACATTGTTTACTACTGGCCTATCAATGTGATTATTGATAGAAAGGAAGAATTCAATCAAATCATCTTAGATTATGTTAGAAAAAATTAAGCAAACCGCCGAGTTTATTAAAAACATCATTAAAGAAACCCCTGATTTCGCGATTGTTCTTGGTTCGGGATTAGGAAAATTGCAGGAAGAAGTTGAAGCAATTCACACTTTGGAATATCCTGAAATTCCACACTTTCCTCAGACGACAGTTGCCGGTCATGGTGGAAAGCTTATTTACGGAATTCTTGAAGGTAAAAAAGTCTTGATGATGAGTGGCCGTTTTCATTACTACGAAGGGCATTCCATTGAAACGGTAGTTTTCCCGATTCGTGTTTTTCATTTATTAGGAATCAAAAATTTGATTCTTTCTAATGCTTCCGGTGGTATTAATAGAAATTATAACGTTGCAGATATCGCAATTATAAAAGACCACATCAACATGATGCCCGAACATCCGCTTCGTGGCAAAAACATCGATTCTTTCGGTCCTCGATTTGTTGATATGAGCGAACCTTACAACAGAAAAATGATTTCAGTTGCCGAAAAAGCTGCTTCAGAAAACAATATTAAAATTCATCAGGGTGTTTATCTTGCTCTTCAAGGGCCAACTTTCGAAACTCCCGCAGAGTACGGCATGATTAAAGCTATGGGCGGTGACATGGTCGGAATGAGCACCGTTCCTGAAGTAATCGTTGCCAAACATATGGGAATGGATGTTTTCGGAATTTCTATTATTACAGATCTGGGCGGACCGGATATTGCGCATTCTGTTTCTCACGAGGAAGTTTTGAATGCTGCCAATAAAGCAATGCCGAATGTGATTACTGTTGTAAAAGGTCTGGTGAAAAATTATTCATAGATTTTAGTTTAAATTATTCTCTACTTTTTTATTATAAATTATTTTCCGTTTCTCATCCTAACAGGATCTAAATATAGTATTAGAAAAATAGTATGGAAATATTCGTGCCTAGATGACAAATGCTTTGAATATTGCTAAATATTAAGGTCATCTCTATTAAAACCTGAACTCAATAGAAATCCTCAATCTCATAAATTTTTACTAAATCATCAAAAATAAATCCCTAATTGCATTTCATTGTTTAGATTTGCATAAAATGAAATTGAAGAAATGAGAAAGTTATTATTAATTCTTACGTTAAGTATTTTTGGATTAGGCTGCTCGCAAAAAGTTCCAGATACGAATAAAACTAGCTTTTCTAAAGAAGCACTAAACCAAAAACTGGAAGATGAAGAAGGGAAAAGCATTACAATTCAGCAAATTTTAGATCAACATAAAGGAAAAGTTTTAGTGATTGATTTTTGGGCAGGTTGGTGCAGAGATTGCTTGAAAGCCCTTCCCAAAGCCAAAGAATTAGAAGAAAACAATAAAAATATTGATTTTGTTTTCCTCTCGTTAGACAGTTCTAAAGAAGGTTTCGATAGAAGTCTAGAAAGATTTGAAATGAAAGACAAAGAAAATTATTGGTTCGCTTCCGGCTGGAAAAATGATTTCAATAATTACGTTGATCTTAATTGGATTCCGAGATATATGGTGATTGATCAAAAATCTGCCATTGCAAAATATTACGCTATTTCTCCTGAAGACCCTGAAATTCAAACTACTATTGATAAGCTTTTGAAATAATTTTTATTTTTATCGCAAAGTAAAACAAAGCCTTTTTTACTATTAATGATATTTATTTTTAAGTTATGCAATGGTGTTTCGCTTAACAAGGTAATACCAAATTTATTCAATTGTATTTAGTAAATAAGTGAAATAGCATTGTTTATCTTAAAAACATTTGAATCTTATCAATCTTTGTGTAGCCTTGCGATTAAAATAATTCAAGTCAAAAGAAAATAATTAAAAATACAGGAATCCATATCTTTGCGGTATGGATTCTTCTTTTCCTATCCGCAAAATAATTCATGTTGATATGGATGCATTTTATGCTTCCGTGGAACAGCATGATAATCCTGCATTAAAGGGAAAACCCATTGCTGTAGGAGGAGGACATCGCGGTGTTGTTTCCGCGGCGAGTTATGAAGCCAGAAAATTCGGAGTCCGTTCTGCAATGCCGAGTAAAACGGCAAAAGAAAAATGTCCGCATCTTATTTTTGTTCCCCCTAGATTTCCCCGCTATAAAGAGATTTCGCGAAAAATTAGAGAAATTTTCCATGAATATACCGATCTGGTAGAACCGCTTTCATTGGATGAAGCCTATTTAGATGTTACGGAAAATAAAAAAGGGATAGAATCTGCCAATCAGATTGCGAAAGAAATTCGTCAGAAAATCTTCGAGGAAACTGGATTGACCGCTTCTGCCGGAATTTCAGTGAATAAATTTTTAGCAAAAGTAGCTTCTGATATTAATAAACCCAACGGACAAAAAACCATTCATCCCGATAAAATTGAAGGATTTCTGGAAGAATTACCCGTTGAAAAATTTTACGGTGTCGGAAAGGTTACGGCTAACAAAATGTTTAGTTTAGGTATTTATAAAGGAAAAGATTTAAAGAAAAGATCCATTGAAGATCTAACAAGAATGTTCGGAAAATCTGGAGCGTATTATTACAATGTCGTTCGTGGAATTCATAATTCTGAAGTAAAACCTCATCGTATTCAAAAGAGCGTTGCGGTGGAAAGAACTTTCTTTGAAGACCTTTTTGATGAACAGCAGGTTAACGAAAAATTACAAAGCTTAAGCGAAGAGCTTCATCAGCGTTTACAGAAAAATAATATTCTCGGAAGATCTTTAACTTTAAAAATTAAATATAAAGATTTCTCGCTTTTTACACGAAGCATTACAAAAGAAGAATATTTTTCATCAATTGAGCAATATTTTAATACTGGAAAAAAACTTTGGGAACTTCGCCCTTTCGATAAACCAGTAAGATTGTTGGGATTGTCTCTTTCTCATCTTAATACAGAAGAAAAAAAATTGGTTTCTGTCCAACTAAAAATACCATTTAAAGAATTCGAAAACGAATAATTAAATCCCAAAATATTATTTTTCTGTTTATTCATAGTCAATTCATTAAACTAAAAATCTCGTTTAAAGAAATTGAAGTTCAGTGGTTGAAAAATTTTCACTACATTGTAGTAACCAAATTTTACAATTTATGAATGAAACGATGATTCAATTCTTCCACTGGTATTCGGAAGGAGAAGGAAAGCTCTGGAAAGAAGCCGAAACACAAGCACAATATTTATCTGATTTAGGAATCACAACAATCTGGTTTCCACCTGCATACAAAGGTACAAGCGGAGGATATTCGATCGGATATGATACCTACGATCTTTACGATCTCGGAGAATTTGATCAAAAAGGAACAATCCCAACAAAATACGGCACAAAAGACGATTATTTAAAAGCCATAAAAGCGCTTAAAGAGAAAAATATTAAAATTATTGTTGATATTGTTTTGGGGCACAAAGGTGGCGGCGACGAACTCGAAACTTTTAAGGCAGTAAAAGTAGACGAGGAAAATCGCGAAAAAATAATTTCCGAAGAAATTGAAATTCAATCTTATACAAAATTTACCTTTCCCGGAAGAAATAAAAAATATTCAGACTTCGAATGGAATTTCACTTGTTTCAGCGGTGTAGACTATGCCGAGGGAATGGATTCTCATATTTTCAAAATTAAAAACGAATACGGAACCGACTGGGAAGAAATGATCGACGACGAAAAAGGGAACTATGATTATTTGATGTATAACGACATTGAGCATCGCAACCCTTTCGTACGCGAAGAACTGAACAATTGGGCGAAATGGTATTTTGAACAGACCGATTTTGATGGAGTAAGACTCGACGCTTTAAAACATATTTCCTTTGATTTTTACAAAGAATGGATCACCCTACTCCGCTCCAATTCAGGAAAAAACATTTTTGCTGTAGGCGAATATTGGGCTCCCGGATATTTGAATTTACTCCAAAAATATATTGAAGTGACTGAGGGTTGCATGAGTTTATTTGACAGTTCTTTGCAAAACAATTTTCACAATGCATCCAGAGAAGGAGATTCTTATGATTTAAGTAAAATCTTTGATGGAAGCCTTACCCAAGCAGATCCGCTTCATTCGGTGAGTTTGGTGGATAATCATGATACACAACCTTTGCAGGATTTGGAAGCGCCTGTTGAAGAATGGTTTAAACCAATCGCTTATGTTTTGATTTTGTTGAGAAAAGACGGCTATCCTTGCGTTTTTTATCCTGATTTGTATGGTGCACATTATGTTGATAAAGATAAGGAAGGCAACGATCAGGAAATATTTTTAAATAAAGTTGATGGAATTGAAGAACTTTTAAAAGCCAGAAAAGATCATGCTTACGGCGAACAACGAGATTATTTTGAAGACACAAACTGCGTTGGCTGGACTCGTGAAGGAGACGACGAACATTCGGGTTGTGCGGTTGTTTTAAGCAATAAAGATGCCTACGAAAAGCCAATGGAAATGGGCAATAGATATGTTGGAAAAATTTTTTATGATTTGTTGGGAAGGTTTGAAGAAAAAGTAACGATCGATGAAAATGGTTGGGGAAATTTTCCGGCTCCGGCAGGAAATGTGAGTGTTTGGGTGGCTAAATAATTTGACCGGAAGATGAGTGCTGGAAAATGGAAGTTTGATACGCACACATTTCCCCAACGTTTGTCATTCCGTAGGAATCTAGACTGATATTTTTATAATTTTTATCTCTAATACTATCTCTGGGTTCCTATAGAAAGACAAATTTGTGAATATTTTATTTGTGTAAAATTCTTGGTATTTTTGTTTAAATATAAAACTAAACTTTTCGGAGATTCAGAATTTCAGGTCTTTCTGAATGATCAGATATTTTTCCGGTTCTGGCAAATTCCGCCCAAAGTGAGCGTAATTTTTTTCCGTTTTCCTGAATATGAGTCCATGGAACATCTTTCAGTAATCCTGAATTTTTCCATGCTGCTTCGTTTTCAAAAATTAAAGGGAGGTCTACACAGTGAGATGCTCCGATATAATTATTTTTTAAAGTTGATTTAATTTTAAACTGATAAATATTTCCATCTCCTGATTTGTAGTTTTGAGCAAAAATATTCGCGGGCTTTTCATAGATTGATTCTGTCGTTTTCCGAACTATTTTATTAAGAATTTTTTCATGTAAATAAGTGTATAAACCTTCTTCGGCAGTTTTTACGTAGAAAGCGGTTTCGTCGTTATTTAAGCCAATTAAGACATCATATTTTTTTGCATTTTCTTTCCATTTCAGAAGGCTTTCTTCTTCTTTGCATAAAGGAGGATAGCCATACTGCGTACAAAAAGGCATCGAAGTTTTTAAACCATATTTCATGAATGATGGTAAAAATTCCGCATAGCTTTCTGTCATTTTCAATGCATCAATTTCGTTTTTTAATGATTCTGTTTTTTGAAAAAAATCAAATGACATTTTGCTTCTTTTGATACGAAAGCCAAGGGGTGCACTGTGAATAATTGCTCTTTGAAATAAGTTATCCACACCCTCAGAAATCATCAAGTGGGCAATTGCATCACCTCCCGAGGATTGTCCGAAAAGTGTAATATTTTCCGGATCTCCTCCAAAATCTTGAATATTTTTCTTAATCCATTTTAGAGATTCAATAATATCAAACAACCCCAAATTAGCAGGTCTGTTTTCATCGCCGCCGAGAAATCCGAAAAGCCCGAGACGATAAGAAATAGAAACGAAAATGATATTCTGTTCCTTTACCCAAAGTGTAGGATCGGAAGTCGGTAAATCACCACACCCAATTTCATACGAACCTCCGTGGATCCAGACTACGACGGGTAATTTTTCGTTTTCATTAAATTTTTCAGGACGCGTTATCGTTAGAAATTGTGGAGATTCATCCGGCAGGAATTTATCGATATCCGTTTTACCAATTAATCTTTCCAACAACGGACTGATATGTTGCGGACAAACAGGAGTTTTATCTAAAATTTCATATGACTCTGCAGCTTCTAAAGGAATTGGCATTTTATATCTTTCCGAACGAGCATAACGAATACTTTTAGCTTTAATAACTCCATTTTCTTTTAAAGCTAAAATTTTTCCGAAAGATGTAAAAAATGTATGAGTTCCTATATTTTGCTGTGTGGTCATGACAGAAACAAAATTTATTTTTTCATATTAAATTTAGTGATTTTTTGTTTTGAATTAAACACAAATGACACAATTTTTCACACTAATTTTACTAATAGATTACTTAAAATATTCGTGTTATTTCTGAAAAATACTTGTAGAAATTTGTGTTTAGGCTAATTCAGAGTTTTGTACTCACTAGGAGAAACCCCGACTTTACTTTTGAATAATCTTGTAAAATGCTGCGGATATTTGAATCCTAAATCATAAGAAATTTCGCTGATGGATTTTGCAGGATCGAAAATTTGATCTTTTGCGACATCAATCAGTTTATTATGAATAAATTCCTGTGCGGAAACGCCAAGTTCTTTTTTAATTAAATCACCAAAATAATTCGCTGATAGATTGAGTTGTTCCGCAAAATAATTCACCATTGGAAAACCAATATTTTTAGGTTTATCAGATTTTAAATAATCATTCAATAAGTTTTCAAACTTCCCGATAACCCCCTGATTAATGTGATCTCTTGTGATAAACTGGCGGTCATAAAAGCGCATACAATAATTTAAGAATAACTCAATATTATTCACAATTAATGATTTGCTGTGCTTATCGATTGCCTGTCCAAGTTCGTGTTTGATATTTTTAAAACATTCCAGAATGATTTCTCTTTCCTTTTCTGAAAGGTGCAGTGCTTCATGAACTTCATAAGAAAAGAAATTGTAATTGTTGATATTTTTACCCAAATTGGTTCCCTTCAATAAATCTGGATGAAAAATTAAGGCAAAACCTGCCGGCTGAATATATGTATCAGCGTTATAAATCCCGTAAGTCTGTCCCGGAGCAATGAAAACCAACGTTCCTTCCTGATAGTCATAACTGTGTTTTCCATACTGCATATCTCCACACATGACATCTTTTAAGAAAACAGTATAAAAGCCAAATTGCCTGATGTACTGACAAATAGGATTAGCTTTAGAAAAATCTACCACGCTTACCAAAGGATGCATCGTTTCGTGATTCATCATTTTATTATATTCGGCAACGGTATTAAATATTTCAACCTTCTGATTTTCCATGAAGTACATTTTTATTACAATTCAAAATTACCACTTTCTCGGTTGACATTTTATAAGGTCTGTAAAATTGGTAAATCTTTCTGTAATTTATATAAGTTGAGTTTATCTAAAAGTTTCGACTTTTGTAACCGTGATGAAATTTTAAATCAAATGAAATCAAATTTAGTCGTAAATTCAAGCTGTTTAATTTCAAAAAATTCTTCACAAAATATATTTTAAACTAAACTTAATTAACACTTAAATTAAAAAAGCAAATGAGCACACTCACAGTAAAAGCTTACGGAGCAGAATCTAAAACTGCAGATTTAGCGGAAATTAATATCGAAAGAAGAGAGGTAACGGCAAAAGATGTAGAAATTGAAATTCTATATTGCGGGGTTTGTCACTCGGATCTTCACACAGCGAGAAACGACTGGGGCGGATCTTTGTATCCTGTAGTTCCGGGACATGAAATCGTAGGAAGAATCACCAATGTTGGAAGCGAGGTTTCTAAGTTTAAAGTTGGGGACTTAGCCGCAGTTGGTTGTATGGTGGATTCCTGTGGACACTGCGACAGTTGCAAACAAGATTTAGAACAATATTGCCAAAATGGTTTTGTAGGCACTTATAATGGAAAGGACAAACATTTGGGAGGTCATACTTTCGGTGGATATTCTCAGAAAGTGGTTGTTGATGAGCATTTCGTTCTTAGCGTTCCAGAAAATTTAGATTTGGCGGCAGTTGCACCACTTCTTTGCGCAGGAATCACGACTTGGTCACCTTTGAGACACTGGAACGTTGGTCCTAATTCTAAAGTTGCCGTTGTAGGTTTAGGAGGTTTGGGACACATGGCGATTAAATTAGCAAAAGGTTTAGGTGCTGAAGTGACTTTATTTTCAAGAACACCAGGAAAAACGGACGATGCTAAAAAATTGGGAGCAGATCATGTAGTAATTTCTACAGATGAGTCTCAAATGAAAGAAGTTGCAGGGAAATTTGATGTAATTATCGATACCGTTCCTTACGAACACGACATCAATCCTTATATGCAGACTGTTGCATTGAACGGAACTTTAGTTTTGGTAGGATTTGTAGGTGAATTCGAAAATGAATCTCCAAGCACAAGACCAATGATTTTCCAACGTCGTTCTGTTGCAGGATCTTTGATCGGAGGTATCGCTGAAACTCAGGAATTATTGGATTTCTGCGGTGAACATAATATCGTTTCTGATATTGAATTGATTAAAATTCAGGACATCAACAATGCGTATGAAAGAATGCTGAAAAGCGATGTAAAATATCGTTTTGTAATTGATATGCAATCTTTGTAATTCTTCGTATATTTTTTAACTAGGGCTCTCTTTTTTGAGAGCCTTTTTTGTTTTTTTATGTTTTGGCTAAAGCCAAGTTTACTTGTTTATTTTTTTGAAAATGAGCTAAAAACCCCTTCCTATTGATGATTTTATTGAAATTATTTACACTTATTACATTGTTAGATTGCTACATTTTTAAATTGCTACATTAATTCATATTTCCCTTCCATATCTTTAAACGCCCATTCCGCCATTGAATTGATAACAGGAATTAAACCTTTTCCTGCTTCACTCAATTCATAAGTTACGTGTGGAGGAACGACAGGTTTTGCTGTTCTTATCACCAATCCGTCATTTTCCAATTGTTTTAAATGTTGAATCAACATCTTTTCTGTTACTGCCGGAATTGCACGTTTCAATTCGCTATATCTTTTATCACTGTTTGAAAGATGATACAAAATAATGGGTTTCCAAAAACCACCGATTTTTTCCATTACATAGGTTACCGGACAAGAATCGAGTGCGTATTTCTTATTTTGCTGAATCGTTGATGCTTCTTTAATTTCTGCCATATCAATACATACTTTAGGGTAAGTACTTGTATAAAAGTAAGTACAAATATAACTTTGTATCAGGAAATAAAAAAATATTTATCAACAAAAAACAATAAAAATTATTATGAAAATTGTAATCACAGGTTCATTAGGAAATGTAGCAAAACCACTTGCACAACAATTAATTGCAGAAGGACATGATATCACTATAATCAGCAGTAACGAATCTAAAAAAAGTGAAATTGAAAGTTTAGGCGCAAAAGCAGCGATTGGTTCTATTACAGATTTAAATTTCTTAATTGAAACTTTTAAAGAAAACGATACCGCATTTTTAATGACTCCTCCGAATATGGGATTTCAAAACATTGTTGAAAACACCATTAATGCAGGGAAAAACTATGCTGAAGCTTTAAAACAAACTGGTTTAAAAAGAGTTGTTATGTTAAGCAGCATCGGTGTTGAATCTCCAATCGAAAATGGTCCCATCAAAGGTCTTCATTTTATTGAAAAATTCTACAATGAACTGGAAAATACTTCAGTGACTTTCTTGAGAGCCGGATATTTTTATATCAATTTCTTCAACGATATTCCATTGATTAAAAATGCAGGAATTATTGGAGCAAACTTCCCTGAAAATGTTGAAATTCCATTAGTTCATCCGAAAGATATTGCTAAAGTAGCGGCACAGGAATTAGTGAAAAATTCTGAAAGTAAAAATGTAAGATATATTGTAAGTGATGTTCGTTCCGGAAGTGATTTTGCTAAAGTTTTTGGAAGCGCAATCAGAAAACTAGAGCTTCCGTGGGTTGAATTTAAAGATGAAGATTCTCTAAATGGAATGCTTCAAGCTGGTCTTCCACAGGAAATCGCTGATTTGTACACGGAAATGGGACGAGGAATCAGAACGGGTGTTGTACAGAAAGATTTTGTTGAGCATGGTTCTGTGGTTGATGGAGAGATTAAATTGGAGGAGTTTGCGAAGGAATTTGCTGATAAGTTTAATGCTTAATTTATTTGCTAATCAGATAAAATTTCGGCGAGCCTTTGGCTCGCCGAAATTTTTGTATTTTTATTTTTGATGGGTTGATAGAGTTTAATTCTACCCTGTTTTAAGTCGTCCCTTCGGGACTCCCATTTATTCTTTCAATGTTTCTTTCAAAACCTTTAATTTTCCATCAATAGGTTGATCGATTTTTAAACCTAAAATATCGGCTACTAAAGGATAAACATTGATGTTTTCAAATTCATCGATTACCAGATTATTTTTAAATTCTGGTCCCCAAGCGAAGAAAGTTGCTTTCATTTCAGGAACAATTCTTGGGTTGTAACCATGTTTTCCAACTGATGTTTTCTTTCCTTTTTCCAGAAATATTTTCGGAGCTTTTGGAATCAGTAAAATCTGCCCGATTCTATTATACTTATCGTCTCTAGTTGCAAAGTGAAGATATTTTGGGAGCTTTTTATCTAAATAAACTTCGTAGTTTTCTGTTTTATTGGCTTTTAATTCTTTGTAAACGTTTTTAACCTCAGCAGAATTTTTAACGTAAACTCTTAACAAAGTTTGAGAATTATAAATATCAAATTTATCTTTATTCAACAGCATTTCTGGAATTTCTAAAGGACTTCCACCATCTACTTTTATCATTCCGTGATCTGACACGAAAACGAAGTTTACATTCTTTAATCCTAAGGCATTTACTTTTTGAACCAATTCACCAATCGCTTTATCGATCAAATGAACGGCATCTTCTGTTTCTTTTGTATCGGGTCCGAAATGATGTCCGCTTCCGTCAACCTCAGGAAAATATAATGAAATAAAATGAGGCCTTTTGTCCATTGGTAATTTCAACCAACTAATCACTTTATCCACTTTTTCAGAAGGTGAAAATTTTTCATGATAAGGATAATAATAGGTTGGTCTTTTCCCTCCTGCTTCACTTGCAGAGCCAACCCACATTAAAGAAGCAGAGACCATTCCTTGCTTTTCAGCCAATCCCCAAAGTGGAGTTCCGCCGTACCAGCTTCCGTCTTCTGCATTTTTGCGGTCGCTCATTGCATAGGCTTCTTTTCTTTTATAATCATAAAAATAATTATCAATTAAACCGTGATGAGAAGGATATAATCCGGTAATTAAAGTCCAGTGATTAGGGAAAGTAATACTCGGATAACTGGGAATCATTGCCTTTGCCTGAACTCCCTCACCTGAATATTTTAAAAGATTTTCTGCATTATATTTTTTAGCATAATCGTATCGAAAACCGTCTGTAGAAATCATGATTACATAAGGTTTTGTCTGCGCTTCAGAACTGTTATATCGGTTAGGAATAACGATCTGAGTCGTATCCACATTACCTTTCTGGGCAAAAACAGTGAATGAAATAATTAATAATAAAAATTGTAATCCTCGCTTCATTGTAAATTTTTGTCAAAGTTACTGTGTCTGTTTTGTTGGGGAAAGTTTTGTGGGTTAAAAAAACTTTAAAAATATTTTTTGGAATTAGTGTAAATAAATTCTTAAACCGGAAAAACACCTGCATTAAATTTAATTTACCAATATATTATAAATAATACGACAGGTTTTGTCGCTTCGTAGAAATATATTTGACAGAATATTTAGACGGATTAAAAATGTGATAACATTCACATTAAATATTATTCATAAATCTTCTCAGCGTGAAGTAAAAATAATATTTTTGCACAACTTATAAAATTAATAATTAACAACTCAAAAAAACACAGTATGAAGAAATTCTACAGTAGTGCATTTTTCTTATGCACAGTTTTGGTCTACGCTCAGGAGGTGGTAATGTACCAAACATGTTGGTTTCCTTTATCAATCAACACAAACAAAAAAATAATACTCAACAATTCATAAAAATAGAGCAGCCTTTACAAGATAATTCAACTGACAAAAGAAGGTTTAGGTATTCGCAGCACAGCAAGAATCTTAAAAATTTCAGCAACAACATTGCTTAGAAGAATTATTTCTATTGCTAACAATATTCAACGAACCATTACTTTGAACCATCAACAGTATGAACTGGATGAAATGAGATTCTTTATCCGTAAAAAATCCTATCCACAATGGCTAGTATATGCAATCAATAAAAACACAAAACAAGTCGCCAATTTTTATATCGGAAGAAGAAGTAATAAGACTTTAAATGCTGTTGTAAAGACCCTACTCAATGCAAAAGCAGAGAAAATCTATACCGACAGATTAATCAATTATCAATATCTGATTCCAAAGAAAATTCATACAACAAAAAATACGGAACAAACGGAATCGAAAGACAAAACCTCAATCTTAGAACCCCATCTAAAACGTCTAAATAGAAGAACAATTGCTTTTAGCAGAAGCTGTTTTATTTTATCCTCAATTTTGAAAATATATTTTTGGAACCGAAAAAATCCTTTCCAAATCATCAAATAAAAGTACAACCCGCAGATGTAAGCGTCTTGCTCGTATAACAGAATAAAACCAATCAGGCTGTCTTTTCAAGGCAGCCTGATTTTATATAAACAAATTCGTCTCGGCAATACAAAAAAATCCTGCCAATAACGCAGGATTCAAGATTTATAAAAAGAAAAAACTTATTCTTTAATCAACTGTTCAAAAGAAGTAGAACCATCTTTCAACGTAATTTCAAGATAATAATTTCCGGATTTCAGATCAGAAATACTGATGTTTTGTCCATCCATTTTTACAGATTTCACTTTTCTTCCTGTGGCTTCATAAATATCAACAGATTTAATTTTATCTGCATTTTTGAAATTTACTTCACCTTTAGAAGGATTTGGATAAAGAGTAACTTTTTTACTTTCTGCAACTACATCATTAACAGCTAGCACAGATGTCCTTGTTAACGTTGCATAATCTCTGTCTCCATTATGATAACCCAAACCTGTATTTCCTAATCTTCTTGCGTAGAAAATATTTATACTAGAGTTAGAATTTGTAAAGGCAAAATCACCTGATCCGCCTGCTAAACTTCTTGTTGCAACAATCGTTCTTGTACTTCCAGAAACACTATTAGAAGTTACTGTCCAATCCTGAGAAGCATCGGCAGAAGGGGTAACTCCTATTCCACTAAAAGTATAATCTCTGTTTGCGGAAGAATTATAAATAAATCCGTCTGCTCCACTTGCCATTCCACTAGATCCGAAACCAATGCCTAACATTGAAGTACTATCACCTGTAAGAGTCATTGTAACTGTTGTAGGATCTGTAACGATTTTTACAGTCATAGAAGCTGTCGGTAAATTTACCGTTCCTGTCGAGAAAAACTGCGCTCCCAGCGAAGATGCAAGAGCCATTGATAATGTAAGTAAAACTTTTTTCATATTTTAATTTTTAAGTAGGTTAATGATTTCTGTATTGTTTGTTTGTAAGGCATATTCAAAAGGGGTCATCCCTTGAGAATCTTTTATAGATTTGTCGGCTTTGTGTTGTAATAATAATTCTGTTAATTCTTTATTACCAAATTTCACAGCCCAGAATAAAGGGGTAGCTCCGTTTGCATCCACAATATTAGGATTGGCTTTTTTATTTAAAATATACTCCACCAAATCCTTATTATATTTCACCGCAAGTCCTGCAAGAGCAGTTCCTTCCTGGCTTTTATAATTTACATCTTTCACATTGTCCATCAAAAACTTAGCCACTTCTACGTTACCTCTGTAGCATGCTAAAATCAGCGGAGAGAAGCCACCCTCGTTGGTTTGATTGATAATATCCGGATTCTGTTTCATCAATTCTTTTACCTCAGTAACAGTTCCGGTTCTGGCAATATCAAAAATAGATTTTGCCTTTTCCTGAGCAGAAACGAAAGTAACACTCAGAAAAATTCCTATGAATATAATTAAATTTCTCATTGTTTTGAAAGAACATAATTGTACTGAACATTCACACTTTCAGCGATCTTTTTCGTTACCATTTTAGGAATTGCAACTTTATGATCTGCCGGTCTTACAACAAAACCTCCTGTCATATAGATTTTCCCGTCTTTAGCGTAAATTGTTGCTGTTGAAGTATATGCTTTATCTACACCGTGAAAATTTAAAGTTCCCTGAACAGTATATTTCTGAGGTGTTGCAGATAATTTAGACTTATCAAAATTAGCGATTTTCCCTGTGAAAGTTGTTTTTGGATATTTTCCGGTTTCAGCATAGCTTTCGTTAAAATGTTCTTCCATTAATTTTGTTTTAAAATGAAAGTTTTTAACTACAGAAACCGAGGCAAAATCTCCCGTATCTGCATTGATAACGCCTACATTGTTATCATCTTGTGCAAAAACATCTTCAAATAAAGGCACACTCGCTTCAAACGTTACTTTTCCTGTTTTCGACATATACTTCTGAGCAAAAACAAGGTTGGCAAAAAGCAACGAAACCATTAGTAATACTAGCTTTTTCATATTAATTTTTTAATTTTCGGTAAGCCCGTCCGCTTTCCATTTGGTGAACATATTGATTTGTGTTGGTGATAAGCTTCCGCCCTGAGGCATTTTTCCGGGATCTCCATTAGGTCTGCTTATTCTGTCGATGATGTTATCGATATTGTTTTTAACCTGACTGTAATTGGTTAAAGCCTGTGCTCCCGGCGAATGGCAGCTGATACAATTGGCATCTATAATAGGTTTGATGTCTTTTGTATACGTCACCTGTTCCGTGATAGGAGTTGCATCCGATATTTCTTCATAGGTTCTGCTTTCACAAGCAACGAATACAACTGCCGATGAAATTAAGTACATTAATTTTTTCATAACTTAAAAAACTCTATAAAGATTAAACCCAAAGAAAATCTGTCCTTTCTCCCACTTTCCTGCAGCGTTGGTTAAATAACCAATGTCTGAATTGAGTTGGGAATTCGTGAATAAAAGCTGGAAAACGTGTCCCCCGGTTTCTATATCCATCCCCAAAGAGAGCGGATTTTTATAAAAACTGTGATTGTCGAAATTCACAAAATATTCCGCGTTGATGGAAATTCTTTTCGAAATCTTATAACGACCGCCCAAACCCGTCAGGAATTGGTTTTTGTCTTCAATCGCCGGCTCATAAAGATTTTTGTGAACATAAGATGGCGTTAACTGCAAAGAAAAATTATCACTGAATCTTCTTGAAATTAAAGCCTGTGTAAGATAAGAAAGTCTGTCTCCAAATTGAAGGTGCGGATAATTGTCTTTGCTAAGATCGGTATTCACCGCCAAAACATTGTAGCCCACAATATCAACAGGGAAATTTTCACTTTGCTTCACCAATTTGTATTTTACGGCTCCTTCGAAAGTTTTTAAGTTTGTTTCTCGGGAAAGGCTTACTGAAATTCCATCAGTAATACCATAAATTGCCCCTAACTTTGTAGAAGCATCATCTAACCCGAAAAAATCTTTAAAACCTTTGCTTACGTCTCCGAAACGGTGTGCTACAACAATGTACCATTCGTTCTTTGCGGGGAGCTTTGTCGATTGTCCCGTGACAATCTGGAGCGCCTTAAAGGCGGGTTGGGAAGTTTCAGTGTTGGTCTGAATGGTGTCAATATCTTTCAGCAGATCTTCCTGTGCAAAGACAAGACCTGAAGCAAATACTGACAAAAATAAGAGAGTTTTTGTCATACAAAATTTTAATTAGAGTATTAGTATGACAAACTTATAGACTTATGAATTCAAAATCGTGTGATAAAAGTCACCGACTATATAGTTTTTATCGATCACGATTTTAAAATCATTAAAACATTATTTATTAGACCTGTCTAACATTTTCATTTACAGGTATTTTTATCCCTTCTTTTGTTTGAATAATTTCTCCCTCATTTTCAATTTTTTTCAATACACGGCTTACCACTTCCCTTGAAGTTCCCAGATTATTGGCAATTTCACGGTGTGTAAGCTTTACAGGATTGTTTCCTGTGAGCGAAATCTGTTGTTTGATGTAATTCACAACTCTTTTATCAAGCTTATGGAAAACAGCATCATTTACCATATTCATCACATCCGAAAATCTTTTGTCGTATTCGCTGTAAAAAAGCTTGTTGATTTCCGGATACTTAATTAGCCATTCATGAACAACCGAAACAGGAATCAGCATCACTTCAGAATCTTCTTCCGCTACTGCATAAATTCTGCTTACATAGTCTGTAAAAATAGATGAAAACGTCATCAGACAGCTATCATTTGCCCTGATGTAATAATAGATGAGTTCGCGACCATCATTTAGCGTGAAAACTCTGATTGATCCTTTTATTAAAAAGGGTACAAATTTATTTTTCTGACCTTCTCTTACGATTTCCGTCTTTGCCTTAATATCCGTGACAATTGCATGCTTATGAAGTTCATTTGAAAAATCTGCACCCAAAAAGCCGAATTTATTAAGAATAAATTGATTATTTATCATATCCTGTGTATCATATCTAAAAACAAATTTAAACAATTATCAATATAAGAATACCGAAAAGGTTTAACAATTAATGAAATAAAAAAACTGCTTCATTTATCCATGAAACAGTTTTTACTTTAAATCTTATAATCTATATTTTAAATTCAAACCATAAAAGAAATATGCTTTACTTGGTCCAGGGTTGAGATCGGTCGCAACACCTTTCGGATAGCCATTTCCTGTATCTGAATCATTGATACTGTTTCCTAAGAATAAGAATGTATAATTAATCTGGTTCGTTAAGTTATTTCCCATTACATATGCATCAAGATCAAACCTTCCAAAGGATTTTTTGTATCCCAATTTTGAATTGAGCAATCCAAAACCTTTTACCATATTTGTATTTGCAAAATCTGTATATACATTTCCTAAGTAGTTATATGTATTTACAAGATAAAAGCCAGGCTTCGTGTACACATCCAAACCAATTGCATATTTATTTCTCGGAACTCCTACTACAGTCTGATGATCATACACCTGATCTGCTCCTAATAATCTTGTTTTAAAATCCTTATACTTCGCATCGTAATAAGAAAGATTTACAAACGGTACAACCCTGTTAATAAATGAGTTATCGTTTCTATACTGATAACCGACACTTACTTCCAAACCAGTGTTTTTCTGGTTTCCCGTGTTTGCCCAATATGTCTGATTGCCGGAATTCGGAATAGTTAATTGCGTTAATTTATCAGAATAATCGATTCTGAATACAGAAACCTGATAGTCCAATTTGGTATCCAACAACAATCCATGCACACTGAAATCTACCATTTTTGCGCGTTCCGGTTTAAGATCATTGTTCGCTGTATTGGTATAATTAATGAAAGACGAACCTGCAGTAGGTGCATTATATCCTTCACTGTAACTTAGATTAAAAATCTGATGTTTCCATTCTTTTTGTAGTGCAAAATGTGGCGTATAGGCTGTTTCATATTGCTTTCCGAATGACTGGTCTTTTTTACCAGGAATTAACCCGGGAACAGCATACAGATCTTTTCTGTCGTAATTTGTTTTATTCGCACTTATTCCTGCAAGTAACGTTACACCCCAAGGTTTGTACGTTAAATAATCTATTGCAAAATACGTTGCCTGATTGTTATTAAACTTAAAATAGGTAGCTCCGGAAATCCCCGTCGTTTCCAAAGGATTGGTAATGGATCCCGTGAAACGGTAACTTGAAGCCGTAGACATAGAGTTCTGAATCTCAGTACCGAAATCTAATCTGTTCTCAAAGTCTTTGAAATCATTTTTCAAGGTAAATGTAGAACGTAATCCGACGTTCGGCGCACTTGTCACTCCATAAGCTCCCGCAGAAACACTTTCTGTATTTCCGTTATAATAAAACAATGTTGTATAATTTCTAAGGTTCGGAAGGATATTCACGGAGTTGCTTAGTCCTACTCTTGTAGATTTTATCTTTGTTCCAGAATTTTTACGGATATAAGCAGGATTTCCGTTATCGATCCCGGCATAATAATCATCGTAAGAAATCTGCCCCGAAGTATGTTCGTACGAATAGGCCTGACTTCCGAAGAAACTTAGCTGATCATTTTTCCCAAGCTTAACCGTTCCGTTTACATTAAAAAAGTTTTTCAGTCCGCTTCCGTTTGGTCTGTAGCCATCGGTTTCCAGATGTCCGTAAGCGGCATTTACAGAATAATTTTCATCAGCCACATTCAATTGTGTTCTTGTCTGGAAAGTCTTGAAAGCTCCAACCAAAGCATTTTCTGAAACAGTAACTCCCTTTGTAAAGTCGGGACGCGTATAGAAGCGTACTACTCCACCAACGCCACCGCCGTACATCGTTGCAGCCGGTCCTTTAATGACCTCAACATTATTTACATAAGCAAAATCGATGTCATCCAGAATGGTAATTCCTTCGGCATTTGTCAAAGGCATATTATTCCAGTATGCTTTTACACCCCAGTTATTGAATTTTTGATCGTTTCCGTAACCACGAACAACCAGTCTCTGCCCTCCGAAATTTGTTCTCTTATCCACTTGTAAGCCTGGCATTGTGGATAAAGTCTGGTCTATTGCTGCAGGATTGTTTCTATTCAGTTCCTCTTCGGAGAGTGTTTCTACCGACTGACCGTGCCTTTTGAATTCTGCGCGTTCCTGTTTGATTTTTTTCTTCCCTGTATGGCTACTTCCTCAATCGTGCTGTCCGGGGATTGTTGTGCATTAGCGATGATACAGCTTAATAAAGCCGCAACACATATATATTTTTTCATTGATTAAAAATTAATTATTTGTCGTTTAAGTTTCTTATAATAACCCTGTTTAAGTTTTTATTTTACCACAAAAGATTTCGGCACTTTTAGTTATTTCAAGCTTATAATAAACTGTAAAGAAGTACACATAAGTTAAAAAATCAAAGATTTTTTTCTTTATAGACTTTTAAAGATGCTCTACATTCATTCAATAAGATCTTCTGTTTCTATTGCGGTTAAATTTTAAATTACATTAAACAGAATCGAATCTAGAACTTTTTCCGGTGGTGGAATAACTATCGACAAATCAAACGTATTTTCTAATCTTTTAGAATAATCTGATTTTGATTTTAAATAAAATGAATTATTGAAATTAAATTCCCGGTAATCAAATATTGCAAAGGAATTAGATGTTTTGATCAGTTTTTTTCCCTGCATCGGCAACTCGAAATGTCGCCACGCGTATACTTTTTTAGATGTAAAAAATCCTGATAATTTTAATATTGAATTGATGACTAAATCCTTTTTATCCACATAGCAATAAAAATATTTTGTTCCATTGACCACATTAATGCTGATAACATCGTAAGAAAAATCATTCAGGATAAATTCTTTTTCCTCTTTCCATTCAGCTTTCGTTAAATCTTTTTCTGAAAAGCAGATTGTTTTGGATTTATCGAATGTCTTTTTTGAAATATTGTATTGTGTCTTTTCGTATACTTCGTTTTTAATAAAGGAAATAAAAGGATGAATCATATTGAGAAATACGATCGCTAAAGGAATAAATAAAAATATAAAGAATAGTTTTTTATGCAAAAAAAAGATGATTATTGTCTCTGGGGAATTAATTCTCCGATAGGTTCTACCGGAACGAATTCCGGAATGCTTATTTTATACGTTTTTTTTGAATCTTTTGTCGTGTATTCTATCCTATTGTCTTTTGGATTTAATTTTGACGAATCTTTAGAATTTTCAGCAGAAGATCCGGAAGTTGTATCTCCATAATTTTCGAGCTGAGGTGTACTTTGCAAATTTCCTCTTACGGTAATCGTATTTCCTGAACGGGCCTGAGTAAAACTGATGTTGTTTCCTTCGGCTTTTAAAGATTTTATTGTGATAAGATCTTTATTATCTTTTAATTTTAATCGAATGGTATAAACCGTTCCTCTTATTCCGGGTCTGCCGCCAAACCAATCTGTTTTTTCTGCAGAAATCACAGAAATTCCATCCTGATATAATGAGGAAACCGGCGCTTTACAAGAAAACGCCAGGATCCAAAATATCATTATTAATAACTGATTATTCATTTTTAATCATCATCGCCGTCAGCACTCACTTTTCCTAAAACCAAATAGTTTCCGCTGTAAATAATCTGTCCTTTTGATTCAGCTTTCAGGACGTAATTTCCAGGTGTTAGTCTTTGACCAAATTCTTCATCAGATTTAACATTTTTTCTACTGTATACCAATCTTCCCGACCCATCGAAAATACTGATATCTACAGTGCTGTATTTAGCTGCATCAAATCTTAAATGCGAGATGCCTTTTGAAGGATTCGGATATATTCTTACCTCATCTTTTTTAGATTTTACCTCTCCCGTTGCTAAAGTAACAGTAGTATTTTGCGTCGTCCACGCTCCTCTTCCGTAAGTGGACACCAAAACTGTTCTCGTTGCAGGTCTATAATCCAGATTAGTAATTCTTATATTTCCAATATTTCCAGTAATAGAAGCCCATGTTGGCGAGGAAGCAAGGAAGTTCGTTGTTCCCCAAACGCCCATTTCTGTTCCTATAATAACCTCATTAGCATCATCAGGGTTTCTTAAGACAGTTCTTACAGGCATATCCGGAAGATTTCCTTCTTTGTTTTGCCATGTTGCTCCACCGTCTGTAGAGTAGAAAATACTTGTAAGGTTATAATTGGACAATGTTACAATAATCTCATTCTCATTGGCTCCGAATTCGATATCAGAGATGGTACCTGTCGCAGGCGAAGAGATTGCTGTAGACGTATAAGACGTTGTATTGGCATTGGTAATTTTAAAGATTCTTCCCAAACTTGTTCCCACAAATAATGTTGTAGAAGCCGTTGTATAAGGAGAAACTTTCATCCAAGAGATCTGTTCGCTTGTTTGTGCCGTTCCTACGGTAACTATATTGTTGGTAAATGATGTGGAAGTAGCCGATAATCCACTTGTTCGGAATAATGTTAATCCTGAACGGTAAGAGTAGAAAACATTATTAATTCTGTCTAAAGCAATTTCATTGACAAAATGCCCGTAAGCATTCCTATTCGCACTAGAAATTAAATAACTTGTAGTACTATTTAATAAATAATGGTTATTGTACACATAACTTGCAATTTCATAATTATCCTGATCATCATATTCTGTATACATTCCGTCTCCTGAAGTTGCAGATTGACTTGTCAGGAAATTATTTGTCTGTGGAGCTCCATACAGCCACCAAGAACCATTATCCTGTGCTCCTGCCAGTAATTCCTCATCAGCAGGAGTTTTAATCGGGTTCAACATAGCGCCGTAGAACTGAGTAACGTTATATCTCGTATTTCTCGCCGCAAAGCCTGAAGTCGTAGCAATATTATTTTTATTCGCCGCAAAATAAATTCCGCCATCGTTTCCAAACAGCATCTGATTGGTAGAATAATTATTAAATGGATTGAAAACAATCTCGTGCTGATCTGCATGTACCGTCGAAACCTGTAATGCAGCCATGTTATTGTTATTTGACCACTTTGAGATCTGCGTCCAGCTTGCAGCACCATTTGTAGATTTATACAAATCGATACCTCCGATATAAACCGTATTATCATCCATAGGATCTGTGGCAATAATAAGATCATAGAAAGATTGTCCTCTGGTAAAGTCATTAGCAGGAATACTTGTATCTGTCGCTGTAGGAAGCGTAACAGCCGGCGATGCATCGTTGGTAGCCTGCCATGTTGCTCCTCCATCTGTAGATCTTGCAATACGTATCGGTTCCGAAGTTGTGGCTCCCTGCATAAAAGCATACACTTTATTCGCGTCTGTTCTGGAAAGTGTAAAATTTACCCTCGCACCGGCACTTCCAACATTGTAAACCTGAGTAAACGTATTTCCGTCTGCTGACTTCAAAATTCTACCTCCCGAATCTATATTCGAAAATCTCGAGCTTCTTGTAGAGACCCACACAGAATTATCTGCTCCAATCTCTATTTGCTGAATAGAATATCCCGTACTACTTGTTGCATTCGTAGTTGTATTAAGTGCCAGTAAACTTGTGTTTTTTGTGAAGGTAACTCCTCCATCCGTCGATTTATATAATCCGGCCTGGCTCAATCCCTGAAATGCACCGTCGTTATAATTACCGCTTACTCCCGCGTAAACTTCCGAAACCCCTGCATTATTTCTTACTTTAATATCATTAATATAGAAATTTCCGCTTCGGATGCCGTTGGAATACGTTACCGGAATGGTGAAAATTTGAGTCCATGTACTTCCTCCATCTGCCGATTTCCAGATTCCGGAACCTATGGCATCTGCAGTTGAAGCTTCTCCTGTTCCTACGTATATAACTTGTGGATTATTTGGATCATATGTAATGCATGAAACGGAAGTATTTGCCCAAAACGTACTTAGAGGCTGCCATTCATTAGAGGCTACAGAAGGATCCTGATTTACCCACAGACCACCAGAAACTCCACCTGCAAAAACTCTTTTTCCTGTCGCATCATTCGGATCGTACATAATTGCTCTGGTTCTACCGCCAACGCTATAAGGACCTCTTTCTATCCATGGTTCGTTTACAATTTTATTGGTTGAAGAATTTCCTCCGGAAAGGAAAGACATTGGTTTTGCAGGAGCATATTTTCCCTGAACGATTTCTTTATTCAGTTTTACCAGTTTATCGAAATTGGTTCCCCCGGTAACAGGATCCATTGTTCTTTTATAATCTTCTTCATTGTACAAATCTGGTGGAATGCCAGCAGATTTTCCTGCTTTATGTTTCTTTTTAAGACTTTTATCATATTTGGCATATAAGTCCTGAAGTCGCTTTTGATTAGCCTGAAGTGTAGGATTTTGCTGTGCATAAACGTTTCCGGCAACACACAACATTACACAAAAAATAGAGTACCGTTTCATTTTTTACATTTTCAGCAAATATACTTCAGTAAGTATTAAAATCACACAAAAACACAAGAAAAATTATTAAATTAAAATTAAAACAAACAAAATTAACATAATGAATTAATCTTTACTCTATAAATCTAAATTCATATTATTTTTTCAATGATAATGCAAAAAATATAGTACAAAAAAAATGCCCCAATAGAAATTGAAGCATTCTTTATTATGATTAAGAAAAATCTTAAGCGTTTACGTTGTTTCCTCCTAATACGAAAGGTTCAACTTCTTTGATTTCTCCGAATTGCTGCTCGTAGTTTGTAATGTTTTGTTGAAGAGCAGTAAGTACTCTCTTAGCGTGAAGTGGAGCAAGAATGATTCTTGATCTTACTTTAGCTTGTTGTACACCTGGCATTAATTGGATGAAATCTACAACGAATTCAGATGGAGAGTGGTTTACTAAAGCTAGGTTTGCATAAACTCCAGCAGCTACCATTTCGTTTAATTCGATGTTGATGTTTCCGTCTTGCGGATTTTGATTGTTGTCCATTGTTATAAAATATTTTTTTTATTCGAAATTTTGAGGTTGTGAAAATATAAAAATAATTTCAAACCTCAAATTTCCGAATCATTAATTTTAGTTAAGATCTTCGAATTCTTTCTTAGAACCTACGATCACGTTTTGGTATTCTTTAAGACCTGTACCTGCAGGAATTCTGTGTCCTACAATTACATTTTCTTTAAGACCGTTCAGATCATCCACTTTACCAGCAACTGCAGCTTCGTTTAGAACTTTAGTTGTTTCCTGGAATGATGCAGCAGACATGAATGATTTAGTTTGAAGAGCTGCTCTGGTAATACCTTGAAGTACAGGCGTTGCTGTAGCAGGTAAAGCTTCTCTTACTTCAACTAAAGCCTGATCTTCACGCTTCAATTTAGAATTTTCGTCTCTTAATTCTCTTGCAGTAATCATCTGACCTGGTTGGAATACTTTAGAATCTCCAGCATCAACAACTACTTTAAGACCGAATACTCTGTTGTTTTCTTCTAAGAAGTCATATTTGTGCTCAAGAGCTCCTTCAAGGAATTGAGTATCACCTCCATCAACGATAGATACTTTTGTCATCATCTGTCTTACGATGATTTCGAAGTGCTTGTCGTCGATTTTTACCCCTTGCAGACGGTAAACTTCCTGAATCTCGTTTACCAGGTATTCCTGAACCGCAGTTGGACCTTTAATTCTTAGAATATCTTCCGGTGTAATAGAACCGTCAGAAAGTGGAGAACCTGCTCTTACGAAGTCATTCTCCTGTACCAAGATCTGGTTTGATAATTTAACTAAATAAATTTTTCTCTCTCCAGTTTTAGCCTCAACAATAAGTTCACGGTTACCTCTCTTGATTTTTCCGTAAGAAACTACCCCATCGATTTCTGTAACAACCGCCGGGTTTGAAGGGTTTCTTGCTTCGAATAATTCGGTAACTCTCGGAAGACCTCCTGTGATATCCCCTGCTTTTGCAGATTTTCTTGGGATCTTGATTAAAACTTTACCCGCTTTAATTTTTTCACCGTCGTTAACCATTAAGTGGGCTCCTACCGGTAAGTTGTAACCTTTTTGTTCAACACCTTTAGAATCTACTACTTTTAAAGTAGGTACCGCTTTCTTATTTCTAGATTCAGAGATTACTTTCTCTTCGAAACCTGTAGCTTCGTCGATTTCCAACTGGAATGAAATACCTTGGATGATATCCTCATATTCTACCTTACCGGAAGTTTCTGCAATGATAACCGCGTTATACGCATCCCATCTACAGATTGTATCTCCTTTCTTCACTTTATCACCTGGTTTTACAGATAATATCGAACCGTAAGGTACGTTAGCCACCATCAATGGAGTTCTAGACTCATTATCAGCAACTAATCTGAATTCCGTTGAACGAGAAACTACAACCTCAGTTACATTACCGTTTTCGTCTTCAGAGCTAATTGTTCTTACCTCATCCATTTCTACGATACCGTCTCTTCTTGCAACGATTGATGGGTTTTCAGAAACGTTACCTGCAGTACCCCCTTGGTGGAAAGTTCTCAACGTAAGCTGAGTTCCCGGTTCCCCGATTGATTGTGCTGCAATTACCCCTACTGCTTCACCCATGTGGATTGTTTTACCAGTAGCTAAGTTTCTACCGTAACATTTTGCACAGATACCTTTCTTAGCTTCACAAGTAAGTGGTGAACGAACTTCAACCGCTTCCAATCCAGCTTCTTCAATTCTCTTAGCTAATGCTTCGTTGATTACCTGATCTGCCTCAGCAATGATTTCATCACTTTCAGGATCATAGATATTATGTAAAGAAACTCTACCTAAGATTCTTTCAGAGATTCTTTCAACGATCTCGTCATTTTTCTTAAGTGCAGTAACTTCTGTACCTCTTAAAGTTCCACAGTCGTCTTCTGTTACGATAACGTCCTGTGCAACGTCTACCAATCTTCTCGTTAAGTAACCTGCATCGGCAGTCTTAAGAGCGGTATCCGCAAGACCTTTACGAGCACCGTGGGTAGAGATAAAGTATTCTAGGATGGAAAGACCTTCCTTAAAGTTTGCAAGGATCGGGTTTTCGATGATCTCCGCACCGGTAGAACCAGCTTTTTGCGGTTTCGCCATCAAACCTCTCATCCCTGATAACTGACGGATCTGTTCCTTAGAACCCCTCGCCCCAGAGTCAAGCATCATATATACAGAGTTGAAACCACCTTGGTCAGTTTTCATTCTGCTCATGATCATTTCAGTTAATCCTGCGTTTGTGTTTGTCCAAACGTCGATTACCTGGTTATAACGTTCTGTATCGGTAATTAGACCCATGTTATAGTTAGCTCTAATTTCGTCTACAGTTTCGATTGATTGTGCAATCATCTGCTTTTTCTCAACAGGAACTACGATGTCACCTAATGAGAAAGAAAGACCTCCTTTGAATGCATTTGAATACCCTAAATCTTTCATTGCATCCAAGAACTTCACTGTTGTAGGGAAATCTGTATCAGCAAGGATCTTACCGATAACGTTTCTTAATGATTTTTTAGTTAAAAGTTCATTAATATATCCTACTTGTTTAGGTACAATTTGGTTGAACAAAATTCTACCTACAGAAGTTTCGATCAATCTTGTAACGATTTCTCCATCTTCTTTTACAGGAAGTCTACATCTTACTTTAGCATTTAAAGATACCCTACCTTCAGCATACGCGATTTCCGCTTCTTCAGGAGAATAGAATGCAAGACCTTCTCCTTTTACTTTCATCGTCTCTGTAGAGCTTAATTCTTTAGTCATGAAATAAAGACCAAGAACCATGTCCTGAGAAGGTACCGTAATTGGAGAACCGTTTGCAGGGTTCAAGATGTTTTGAGAACCTAACATCAATAACTGAGCTTCAAGGATCGCTTCAGGACCTAACGGCAAGTGTACCGCCATCTGGTCACCGTCGAAATCGGCGTTGAATGCTGTTGTTACCAACGGGTGTAGCTGGATTGCCTTACCTTCGATCATCTTAGGTTGGAAAGCCTGGATACCTAGTCTGTGAAGCGTAGGTGCTCTGTTCAATAGAACAGGGTGACCTTTCATCACGTTTTCTAGGATATCATATACTACTGGTTCTTTTCTATCAATAATTCTCTTTGCAGATTTTACTGTTTTTACAATACCTCTTTCAATTAGTTTTCTAATGATGAACGGTTTGTAAAGTTCCGCAGCCATATCTTTAGGAATACCACACTCGTGAAGTTGTAAGTTTGGACCTACAACAATTACCGAACGTGCAGAGTAATCTACCCTTTTCCCTAATAAGTTCTGACGGAAACGACCTTGCTTACCTTTCAATGAATCTGAAAGAGATTTCAATGGTCTGTTTGATTCAGATTTTACAGCTGAAGATTTTCTTGTATTATCGAATAATGAATCTACTGATTCCTGAAGCATACGCTTCTCGTTTCTTAAGATTACTTCCGGAGCTTTGATCTCCAATAATCTCTTCAAACGGTTGTTTCTGATAATAACTCTTCTGTAAAGGTCATTCAAATCGGAAGTAGCGAAACGTCCACCATCCAACGGAACCAATGGTCTTAGTTCTGGTGGGATAACTGGAAGTACACGCATGATCATCCACTCTGGTCTGTTGATCATTCTTGTATTAGCACCTCTCAATGCTTCTACAACGTTCAATCTTTTTAGAGCTTCAGTTCTTCTTTGTTTTGAACCTTCATTGTGAGCTTTGTGTCTCAAGTCGAAAGACAATGCATCAAGATCGATTCTTTTTAATAATTCCTCAACAGCTTCAGCACCCATTTTAGCGATGAATTTGTTTGGATCAGAATCATCAAGATATTGGTTCTCGATTGGAAGAGTTTCCATGATGTCAAGATACTCTTCTTCTGTTAAGAACTCCATGCTTTCGAAATCAGAACCGTCTAATTTCTTAGCAATACCTTGCTGGATCACTACATATCTTTCGTAGTAGATGATCATATCTAATTTCTTAGAAGGAATTCCTAAAAGGTAACCGATTTTGTTCGGTAAAGAACGGAAATACCAGATGTGAGCGATTGGAACAACAAGGTTGATGTGCCCGATTCTCTCTCTTCTTACTTTTTTCTCCGTAACTTCTACACCACAACGGTCACAAACGATCCCTTTGTAACGAATTCTCTTGTATTTACCACAAGCACATTCGTAATCCTTTACAGGACCGAAGATCTTTTCACAGAACAAACCGTCTCTTTCAGGCTTATGCGTTCTGTAGTTAATAGTTTCCGGCTTAAGAACCTCCCCTCTTGAGTCTTGTAAAATAGACTCCGGTGAAGCTAAACCGATGGTTATTTTATTAAATCTACTTGATTTATTTTTATTTGACATAATTTTATTTTTGATTATAAAGATTAAAGATTGAAAGCTGTTACACTTTCGCTCTTATCATCTCGGAGTTAATTAATACTTTAATTTTTAAATAATTAAATCTTAATTTACTCCTCCAATCTTACGTCTAATCCAAGACCTTGTAACTCGTGAAGTAATACGTTGAATGATTCCGGAATACCTGGTTCAGGCATCGATTCACCTTTTGCAATTGCTTCGTAAGTTTTTGCTCTACCAATCACGTCATCCGACTTCACAGTCAAGATTTCTCTAAGGATATTCGATGCTCCGAATGCTTCAAGAGCCCAAACCTCCATCTCCCCGAATCTCTGACCTCCGAACTGAGCTTTACCTCCTAACGGCTGCTGAGTAATCAATGAGTAAGGACCGATAGAACGTGCGTGCATCTTATCATCAACCATGTGTCCTAGTTTCAACATGTAAATGATACCTACTGTCGCAGCCTGAGTAAATCTTTCTCCAGTACCACCATCATAAAGGTGAGTGTGACCGAATTTAGGAAGACCTGCTTTCTCAGTATACTCAGTGATTTGATCCAAGCTTGCTCCATCGAAGATTGGTGTAGCAAACTTCAATCCTAATTTCTGACCAGCCCATCCAAGAACTGTTTCATAAATCTGACCGATGTTCATACGAGAAGGTACCCCTAGTGGATTCAATACGATATCTACTGGTGTTCCGTCTTCAAGGAATGGCATATCTTCTTCACGAACGATTCTCGAAACGATACCTTTGTTACCGTGACGACCCGCCATTTTATCCCCTACGTTTAGTTTACGTTTTTTAGCGATATAAACTTTAGCCAACTTCATGATACCTGCTGGTAATTCGTCTCCTATTGAAATTGCGAATTTCTCACGGTTTTTAACTCCCTGAATATCGTTGAATTTGATTTTATAATTGTGAATTAATTGTTTGATTAATTCATTTTTATCGTTATCAACAGTCCAGTCTGAACCACTAACGTTTACGTAATCTTCAACTGATGTTAATAATTTGTGAGTGAACTTCACACCTTTACCGATGATTTCTTCATCAAGGTCATTTTTCACCCCTTGAGAAGTTTTACCGCTTACCAGTGTATTTAATTTTTCAATTAAAGTATTTCTCAAATCATCAAACTTAGCCTTGTAAGTGTTTTCAATTTCTTCAAGTTTAAGTTTTTCTTCAGTTCTCTTCTTTTTATCTTTAATGTTTCTTGAGAACAATTTTTTGTTGATCACAACACCTCTTAATGAAGAGTCTGCTTTCAATGAAGCATCCTTTACATCACCAGCTTTGTCACCGAAGATTGCTCTCAAAAGTTTTTCTTCAGGAGTCGGGTCAGATTCACCTTTTGGAGTGATTTTACCAATCATGATATCTCCAGGCTTCACTTCAGCACCGATTCTGATCATACCGTTTTCGTCAAGATCTTTAGTAGCCTCTTCAGAAACGTTTGGAATATCTGCTGTAAGCTCTTCCATACCTAATTTAGTATCACGAACTTCAAGAGAATATTCATCCACGTGGATTGAAGTAAACCAGTCTTCACGAACCACTTTTTCGTTGATTACGATCGCATCCTCGAAGTTGTAACCCTTCCAAGGCATGAACGCAACCACTAAGTTTCTACCAAGAGCCAATTCTCCTTTTTCAGTAGCATAACCGTCGCAAAGTACCTGTCCTTTTTCCACTACATCACCTACTCTTACGTTTGGTCTTAGGGTAATTGTTGTACTTTGGTTAGTTTTTCTAAACTTAGTTAAGTTATATGTTTTAGTAGCAGACTCGAATTGTACTAAATCTTCGTCTTCACTTCTTTCATATTTAATAATGATCTTATCAGCATCTACATACTCTACAGTACCTGTACCTTCAGCATTGATCAAAATTCTAGAATCTCTTGCAACTTGTTGTTCCAGACCTGTACCTACGATTGGAGCTTGTGGCTTCAATAGAGGAACTGCCTGACGCATCATGTTCGATCCCATCAATGCACGGTTCGCATCATCATGCTCCAAGAAAGGAATTAATGAAGCTGAAATACCAGAAATCTGGTTCGGTGCAACATCGATTAGATTAACCTGAGATGGCTCAACTACCGGATAGTCACCATCCAATCTTGCAATAATTCTGTCTGTTAAGAAATCACCATTATCGCTCAATTCAACGTTTGCCTGAGCAATTACTTTGTCTTCTTCGTCCTCAGCATTTAAGTAGATAGGATCTGCAGCAAGATCAATCTTACCTTCTTCTACTTTTCTGTACGGAGTTTCGATGAAACCAAGTCTGTTGATTTTAGCATAAATACCTAAAGATGAAATCAAACCGATGTTTGGTCCTTCCGGAGTTTCAATCGGGCAAATTCTTCCGTAGTGAGTATGGTGAACGTCTCGAACCTCGAAACCTGCTCTTTCTCTTGATAAACCTCCAGGCCCTAGTGCAGAAAGTCTACGCTTGTGCGTGATTTCTGAAAGCGGGTTGGTCTGGTCCATGAACTGAGAAAGCTGGTTGGTACCAAAGAACGAGTTAATAACAGATGTTAAAGTTTTAGCATTAACAAGATCAAGCGGAGTAAAGATTTCGTTATCTCTAACGTTCATTCTTTCCTTGATTGTTCTTGCAATTCTTGAAAGACCTACACCGAACTGTCCTGCCAATTGCTCACCAACAGTTTTAATTCTTCTGTTTGATAAGTGGTCGATATCATCAACCTCAGCTTTAGAGTTTACAAGCTCGATCAAGTGTCTTACGATAGCGATGATATCTTCTTTTGTAAGAACCTCAGTTGTAGTAGGAATGTTTAGACCTAATTTTTTGTTTAGTCTGTAACGTCCAACTTCACCAAGTGAATATCTTTGCTCAGAGAAGAATAATTTTTCAATGATTCCTCTTGCAGTTTCCTCATCTGGCGGATCTGCATTTCTTAACTGACGATAGATGTACTCTACTGCCTCTTTTTCAGAGTTTGTAGGGTCTTTTTGTAATGTATTCTGGATGATAGAGAACTCGTTGCTGTTTTCTTTGTGAATCAAAATAGACTTCACACCAGCATCAAGAATAAGATCTAAATGTTCTTTTTCAAGAATCGTTTCTCTATCCAGGATGATCTCGTTTCTTTCGATAGAAACTACTTCACCTGTATCTTCGTCTACGAAATCCTCGAACCAAGTGTTCAATACTCTCGCAGCCAATGTTCTTCCTTCTACTTTTTTAAGGGCAGCTTTAGAAACTTTTACTTCTTCAGCAAGGTCGAAGATCTGAAGGATATCCTTATCAGATTCATACCCGATTGCTCTTAATAAAGTCGTTAATGGTAATTTTTTCTTACGATCGATATATGCGTACATTACGCTGTTGATATCTGTCGTAAATTCCATCCAAGATCCTTTGAAAGGGATAATTCTTGAATAATAAAGTTTTGTTCCGTTAGCGTGGTAAGTCTGTCCGAAGAATACCCCCGGAGATCTGTGTAACTGAGTTACGATAACACGCTCTGCTCCATTGATAATGAATGAACCAGACGGAGTCATGTAAGGAACAGGTCCTAAATATACATCCTGAACCACAGTTTGGAAATCCTCATGCTCAGGGTCTGTACAATACAATTTAAGTCTTGCTTTAAGAGGCACTGAATACGTTAATCCTCTTTCCACACACTCATCGATTGAATAACGTGGAGAATCTACCAAATAATCCAAGAATTCCAATACAAATTGGTTTCTAGAATCGGTAATCGGGAAATTTTCTTGGAAGGTTTTGTACAAACCTTCGTTAGTTCTGTCTTCAGGAAGCGTATCAAGCTGAAAAAACTCACTGAAAGACTCGATTTGGATATCCAAGAAGTCCGGAGTGATGATCTTTCCTTTCGCTGAAGAGAAATTAACTCTTTGATTTCCCCTAGTTGTAGGTGTTGTTTTACTCATAAAACTTTTAAGAAAGGTTAAAAAATATTTTGATTTATTACAAAAATATCAGAAGAAGTAAAGAAAAATCGACTAACAGAAAGAAAAAAGTAAGAAAATTTTGGCGCAATGATCAAGTCTTTAATCTTTATTATCAATCTTTTAAGTCTTTATCCGACTTCTAACTGCAACGCTGGTATATCTTTTCACAGCGTAATGCAAAATATTTTTATTACTTTTGAGGCAGAAATCGCCGCAATATCTATATACACGAAAACCCTTTCATTTTAATGAAAGAGATGATATTCAATATTTTATAGATTTACAAACAATTATTCGCGCCAAAAGAGACTGCAAATTTACAATATTTTTCTGATATTCACAAATAAATTATTTCATTTTGAAGTAATTACGTTTTTTATTTTCTATTAACCTTTTATTGTTTTGAGATCAGAATTTTACTTGGTACATCAATTGCCAGTTTAATTTTCGCTTAAAAATAATTAAAACAAAAAAGCCACCCTTTCGGATGGCTAAACAGTAGAACTTTGCTTTTGAAAACTATTTCACGATAACCTTATATGATTTTACAGTTGTTTTCGTTTCTACCTTAATAATATACACACCTGTAGGCAAAGAAGCGGTATTTACTTCAGCATTTCCTGAGAATTTGCCCGATTTGATTAATTGTCCTTGAGCCGAGAACATCGTGAAAGTTCCCTCCTCTTCTGTTTTTATGTTTAAATTTTCACCAGTTTTTACAGGATTTGGATATATTTTAACATCATTAATCACATTTTTCACATCCGATTCCGAAATCGATTTTGCCATTAATCCTGCATTTTTAGCAAAAGAAGCGTACGGAGAAAGTGGTGAATTTGGAGAACCTTTTTTCACAAGATCTGTATCTACAACTGCTTGAATTCCGTCGGCATCGGCATCATTTATTGTTGAAATAAATCCACCACCCAAAGTATCAAGATTGTCTTTTCCGATGGCATAAAGATCGAAATCAATATTATTAGATTTTAAATCAATAAAATCCGGTTTGTCGTCTCCATCTATATTTTTCAACTGATATTTCATAATTCCGGAATCTGGTGAAGTTTCTAAAACATCTGCAATTCCGTTATTTCCGGTCGGAACATTAGCATCAATTACTCCATTATGATCGACATCGATCTGGTCAATGATTGAAGTTGGAATTCCTGATTCAAATAAATCTAAAATTCCATCGTTATCAGAATCCAAATCAAGATAACTTGAAATTCCGTCGCCTAATTCAGCAACAATTAATTTATCTCCGTCTACATCATCATCTTCAAATTTTCCGTTTCCGTTGAGATCTTCCAACACATCTGGAATTCCGTCGTTATCAGAGTCTCCGTCACAAGCATCCGGGATTCCGTCGCCGTCGCTGTCTAAAATTGGTGATTTGTCGTTTACTGCAGAACAACCTTCAGCACAATCCGGAATACCATTTCCATTATTATCAATACTATCATTTCCATTAGGGCATTTATCGTTACAATTCGGAACTCCGTCCTGATCATCATCCAACTGCACAAAAGCATTATAAATATAATACTGCTGAGCTAGGGTGATTCCAATTCCTGGATTAATTTCAATTTTCATTCTGTCAAACGGTTTTGTAGCTGTAAAACCTACATAAAACTGATTGGTTGCCGAGGTAAAGAACTGCCCGCTGAATAATCCGCCCGCAGTTCGACTTTCTGTAGCCGTTGTGCCTTTATAAAAAGTAATAGTTATATAATCTAAAGCATTAATGGAAAATAAATTCGCACTTTTCGTCAACGTAAAGCCTCCGAAAGTTCCAGCTGGGTAATCTCCGGTATTGCTTTTCACCGTTAATCTTGCAGTTGGAAGTAATAAATTAATAGGCGAAAAATTTACCGTAGAAAAGTTTGATATGTTAGTATCAACAACATTTCCCGTATTCGTAATATTCGTTAATCCGAAAATTGTACCTGAAGTTCCCGTCCATGAAGCTCCCGGAACAATATCTCCCAATCTTGTTGTTCCCGTAGTTTGAATATATTCGTTGCAGTCACAACTCTGAGGTTCTTCAAATGCATAAAAAACCTTCAATGCACCGAAGTTAACACCTACAGTCTGCGTTATTTTTAATCTAACTTCATTAAAAGGTTTTGTCGTGGTAAGGGAAATTTTTTGTTTGTTGGAACCGAATCTTAATACTTTAATATTAATCAGTCCTCCTCCATCAGATAGGTTTTTAGAATCCTGTAGTTGCCCGAATAAATAAGTTTCAATGGTTATATTTTTTAAAAACTCGGCACTTAATAATTTGCCCTGATCATCAGGTTCAATAACAAATCCGGCTTTATTTCCTGAAGGATACACCTGATTTTTGTCTAAAACTCCGACAGAATAAGATCCCAATAATCCGACCGGCAGAACGATAGATCCGTAAGAATTCTTGTCTCCGTCACCTATTTTTTCTCTGTCATTCACATAAGAAAGTGGTGCTAAGAAATTACTGCTTCCCGAAACATTTCCATCTACTCCGTTTCCAGCAATGATATCGTCACAAATTCCGTTGTTTTCTACAGGAACCTTATTTGGATCAAAGGCAAACGCGTAATAAATATTCAATGCACTGAAAACAGAAAGTACATTTACCTGATACAATCTTACTTCATCAAAAGCTTTTGTAGTTTTAAAATGTAAGAAAATCCTTGTCTTCGTCCCACCAAAAGCAGGAACAGAAAGTAAAGTCGAGCTATTTGAAGTCTCCTGAAGAACGCCGCCTTTGTACGTACTGATTCTTAAATTGCTTAAAAAACTTGCCGTAATCACGCTTGTTCCCAAATCAACATTAAAACCGGTAATAAAGCCGGCAGGATATATCGTATTTGTGTTTTTTACAGAGATTCCGTTTCCACTTACTAAAGTTGCAAAACTTCCCATACTTACGCTGTTATCAAGATTTGCATCGATAACAGGATTCATGCTTCCGTTGTAGCACGCCAGACAAATTCCGCTTCCGTTAACAGGTTTTGCTTCTACACCCATCCCTCGAATTGGTGTGTAACCTTGTCCGAAAGCCATCACAGACATTGCGAAAAGCATCAGCAATGTTGTCATCTTTCCGAATAATTTTTTAGTCATTTTAGTTTGTTTTATGTTAAAGTTTGTGTTGTTTTTTAGAATTGTTGCCATGCGTAAACTCCTGCCGAAATTTTACAGCCGTAGAAATTCCCTGTTGTTCCACTTTTTCCATAAACAATTGTTCCTTCATTAGCTGCATTACAATCTGTAGAAGCTGGTGGATTTGCAGTGGCTGGTTTTATTAAAATTCCTTTGCTTACTTCCAAATCAGGAATGTTGGTAGAACTTGGCGTCATATTAATTCCAACATCAGTAATCGCAGTTCCAATCGCACCTTGTCCTGAAAAAGCATGAGCTGTGTTGGCATACACTGTCTGATTGGCAATTGTTGCATTAGCACTAAATCCAAAGGCAACAGCACCTGCTGCTCCACTTGCTGTATTGGCATTTCCAAAAGCATAATTATTGGTAGAAACATTATTTCCCGTTCCGAAAGCAAATCCGCCAGAATTCACATTTGAGTTTCCTACATTTATTCCGCTTACATTTGCACTTGATGTTCCGTTATTATTTCCCAAAACAAAAGTATTTGCACCCGTTGCGAAGTTTGTGTTACCAATAACTTTCGCACCGCTCAAAGCACTATTTCCCGAACCAACTGCCGCTCCTGGAAAATTGGCAGCCTGTGCCGCAACTGTATTATCTTTTCCTAAAGCTATATTGGATGAAGTATTATTTGATAAAATATTATTTGAACCCCAAGTTATTGAAGCATATGGCGCAGAAGTGTTTGAATTACCGCCTCTTAAATTTCCACTGACATCAAGAATGGCTTTCACAGAATTATTAGTTCCTATCACTAAATTTTGATTATCTGTCGTTCCTAAAAAATTTCCTGATGAAATTGTTGATCCTAAAGCTGTACTCGTAACCGTTGTTCCTGTACTTCCTGAATTTCCATTCGTTTTCCAATCTGTAGATTGATCTACACCCGAAGAAACCCAAATCGATCCGTCAAAATAATAATATCCTGAATTTGTTACATTCACCGTCTGACCAGCCGGAGCAGGATCTGCCGCAGTCACATATACCAATGCTCCAATTTGAGCTGTTGTATAGTTTTTTGCTCTTAATTGATTCCCGGTTAATCTTGGCGCAATAATTCCGTCGAGTTTGGCTGTATTAGAAGGAAATCCTACCACATCCAATGTAGCCTGTCCCTGATTTGTATTGATTCCAACTTGTGCGTTTGCCTGGAAACCGACAAAAGCCAAAGCTGCAATTCCGAATAATTTGTTCCTCATTTTTAGTAATATTTGTTGTTTTTTTATGTGTTTTTTTGAAAAAGACAGAAGGATAGCCGTTCCATTTTAGATTAAAATGAAATTTATAGGAATTCAGCTAAAATTGAATTATTTTAAGCCAAATAAAGTTCAGTATAAAAAAAGGATTTATCTAATGAAAGAAAATCTAAATTGCCTTATGACAGAAAGTCTATGATAAATTATGAAAGCAATCAAACTCATGACAAGCAAAATACAAAGCCACGCCAAAGCATAACTTGGTAATAGAAAATAATTTGTATCCAAAGTGTGTGTCTTTTTTCAGTACAAATATAGTAAATTTTTAACTAATTTTTAATTTTATTATTAAATAATTAAGCGAATATGTAAAAACATAATTTATTATTCTTAAAATAATATTTAAAATACGAAATTATTAAAAATAATTATTTACTTATATTTAGACATCAACAATATTGAAATACATTTAAACATTCTACACTCATTTCAAAAAAGTATAAAATAAAAAAAGCCCGAGCAAATTGCTCAGGCCTAGTATTTTTAGGTAAACTAGAATTATTTCAATTCTACTTCAGCACCAGCTTCTTCTAATTGCTTCTTAAGAGCTTCAGCTTCGTCCTTAGATACACCTTGCTTGATTGGAGCAGGAGCACCGTCTACGATATCTTTAGCTTCTTTAAGACCAGCACCAGTTAAATCTTTTACTAATTTAACGATAGCTAATTTAGAAGCACCTGCAGACTTAAGAATTACGTCGAATTCAGTCTTTTCTTCAGCAGCTTCACCTGCACCACCTGCAGCAACTACTACAGCAGCAGCAGCTGGCTCAATTCCATACTCATCCTTAAGGATAGTTGCTAATTCGTTTACGTCTTTTACTGTTAAGTTTACTAGCGTTTCAGCTAAATTTTTTAAATCTGACATTGTTGTAATGTTTTTGTTGATTATTTATTATTTTTTGAGTGTAATTATTCAGCAGCTGGCGTTTCGTCAGTGCTTTCTGCAGCTGGAGCTTCAGGAGCTTCCTCAGCAGCAGGAGTTTCTTCTACAGCAGGAGCAGCAACTTCTTCAGTTGTAGCTTCTACAGCTTCAGATTTGTTTTGAAGAGCAGAAACAACTCTTTGGATTGGAGACTGAAGTAATCCGATGATTTCACCGATCATTTCTTCTCTAGACTTGATGCTTACTAAAGTATCAAGGTTGTTATCACCAATATAGAAAGTTTCCTGAACGAAAGCAGACTTCAATGCCGGCTTCTCGTCTTTCTTTCTGAAATCTTTGATTAATTTCGCTGGAGCATTTGCAGTCTCAGAAATCATAATCGCAGAGTTTCCTTTGAAAGACTGGAACATTTCAGAGTAATCTACTCCTTCGATTTGCTCCATTGCTTTCTGTAAAAGTGTATTTTTTACAACCTTTACTTTGATGTTTTGCTTGAAAGCTTGTCTTCTGAAGTCTGATGCTTTACCAGCATTCAATCCTTCTAGATCTGCAACATATACTACCTTAGCATCCTGAAGCAAATCTTTGATCTCTTGTATCGCTACAACTTTTTGGTCTTTTGTCATTGTCTTAAGGATTTAGTATTAGTTAACAGATTTAGTATCGATTGCAATACCAGGACTCATTGTAGAAGACAAATAGATAGACTTCACATAAGTTCCTTTAGCAGCAGTTGGCTTCATTTTGATCAAAGTAGAGATCAATTCCTGAGCATTCTCCTTGATTTTAGCAGCATCGAAAGATACTTTACCAATACCAGCGTGGATAATACCGTATTTGTCTACTTTAAAGTCAATTTTACCAGCTTTTACTTCAGTTACTGCTTTACCAATTTCCATTGTTACAGTACCTGATTTAGGGTTTGGCATAAGACCTCTTGGTCCTAATACTCTACCTAATGGTCCTAATTTACCCATAACAGCCGGCATAGTAACGATAACGTCTACATCTGTCCAACCGTCTTTGATTTTTTGTAAATATTCATCAAGACCTACATAGTCAGCACCAGCTTCTTTAGCTTCTGCTTCTTTATCTGGAGTTACTAAAGCCAAAACTTTAACATCTTTACCAGTTCCGTGAGGAAGAGATACAACACCTCTTACCATTTGGTTTGCTTTTCTTGGATCTACTCCTAATCTTACAGCGATGTCTACAGAAGCATCAAACTTTGCAGTGTTTACTTCTTTTACAAGAGCTGAACCTTCTTCAAGGTTATAGATTCTTCCTTTTTCTACTTTGCTTAAAGCTTCCTTTTGCTTTTTTGTTAATTTTGCCATTTCTTCTTTAAGTATTAAGCGTTAAAAGTTGGTTTAGTTCCTGTTACTCTTAATCCCATAGATCTTGCAGTACCTGCAACCATAGAAACAGCAGAATCCATTGTAAAGCAGTTAAGGTCTGCCATTTTGTCTTCAGCGATCTTCTGAACCTGAGCCCAAGTTACAGCACCTACCTTATTTCTGTTCGGTTCACCAGAACCACCCTTGATCTTAGCCGCATCCATCAACTGGATTGCTGCAGGAGGAGTTTTAATTACGAATTCAAAAGATTTGTCTTCGTATACTGTAATTACTACAGGTAAAACTTGTCCTGGCTTATCTTGAGTTCTTCCGTTAAATTGCTTACAAAACTCCATGATGTTCACACCTGCAGAACCCAAAGCTGGACCTACTGGTGGAGAAGGGTTAGCTGCGCCACCTTTCACCTGAAGCTTTACCATTTTAAAGACTTTTTTAGCCATTGTTTGTTTTTTAAATTTGAATAATTAATGAGTTTGGAAGCATTTATTATTCAGCAGGTTATCCATATCTCACCTTAGATAATCCTACTTTTCGGACTGCAAAATTATGAAATATTTTTGAATTAGCAAATGGAAACTGTTGATTTTTAAAAAGTTTTACAAAAATTTTCATTCTTAAATTAAAAAACCTTCCCTACCCAAAACAGGCAGGAAAGGATCACACACATATTCAAAAAAAACTGTTTATAATATTTTATTGATAATAAATCTAGATGACGACTTATCAATCTTCAAATCAGAAAGAGAATCCACCATATTATCTGTACCATAAGTAAGGAACTGTAATGTCACTTTCTGTCCTGCTTTAAGCCAAAGAGTGGCATTTGTTACCAGGAAAAATAAGCTTGCTGCCATTCCCGGGTTCTTAGTTCCTCTGTAAATTACATTATGAGCCGTTGATACCCGACTTCCATCTACAACCAAAGCTGTAAATGCATCTCCTGAGGTACCATCAAAAACTCCTGATCCTTCTGCAGGTGTAATGAATCCGCAAACTCCGTACATGAAATAAAGTCCGTCTTTTGGAACTATAAATTCTCCTGTATTCGGATTATAAGCATTTAATGCATCATATTGTTGATTCAATTTTAATGTTGTAAATTCATTATCATTCCAATCGGAGTCTGCTGATAATGGAATTCCGCTTGTAGCATACAAAACTCTGTTCCCCGAATCTGTCACAGAAAAAGCATCACCTCCAGCAATTTTTATCACGCCATTACTGTCAGCAACCAATAATTTATCATTACCAAGCCCTACATTATTATTGATATCTCTCACTCTTAAGTTTCCATTTGCAATATCCAAACGCTCTGTTGGACTTGTTGTTCCAATTCCGACAGAAATTGCACCTTGTCCAACTCCTGAATTTGCAATTAAAGTAAAATCATTAGATTGCTGTACTGCCGAAGGAATACCAGTCTTCGGATTGTCCTTTCCTCCATCAATATGAAATATACCTTGTGGATTTGGAGTATTTATCCCTACTTGTGCAAAAAATAAAGATAATAAACCGAAAAAGCTTAAAAATAATAATTTTTTATTCATCCCTGTTTGAATTATTAATTAAGCAAAAATAGAAATAGTAAATACTTAAACAAAAAAATATAAAGAAATGTTATTCAAAAAGTTATCTGAAATAATATGTTAAATTAAATTAATTTCATAAATCAATACAAAGGGAAATTAAAGTAAATGAGATTTGAATTTCAAATGAAACTTAAATATAAGATAAATATTAATATAGAATATTTTTCAAATTAAAGAAAAAAACTCTAATCTATAAAAAATACTACAATAAAAGGAAAATCATTAAATTTATACTAAGCTTAAACGCAGAACCATAATTTGTAATTAAGATTGCATACAAAAATAAAAAAGACCGCTTTTTCAAGCAGTCTTATATGTAAGATGTAATATCTGTTTTAAACTTTTTCAACTTGCATATAGCTAAGTTCCATTGGAGTTTTTCTACCGAAGATAAGCACTGATACTTCAATTTTCTTTTTATCTTCAAGAATTTTCTCAACTGTTCCGTTGAATCCATTGAATGGTCCGTCAATTACTTTAACGTTTTCTCCAACTACGTAAGGAATTTCAACATCACTAGCGAATTCTGATAACTCATCCATTCTTCCAAGCATTCTGTTTACTTCAGATTTTCTCATTGGAACTGGATCACCACCTTTTGTTAAACTTAAGAAAGAAATAACTCCGGGAATATTCTTAACAATGTGAGGAATTTCCCCCATCAGATCAGCTTCAATCATTAGGTATCCAGGATAGTAAGGTCTTTCTTTAGGAACTTTTTTTCCGTTTCTAACCTGAATTACCTTTTCCATAGGAATAACCACTTGAGTAACGTACTGCTCAAACCCTAAACGCTTGATTTCTGTCTCAATATAGTTTTTCACTTTATTTTCCTGTCCGCTGATTGCTTTCAGCACATACCATTTCAATTCGCTCATTGTGGGAAAATACTTTTATTATTAATTGAACAAGTTGATTAGCATTCCTATTATGTTGCTGATTGCTTTAGAAAACAATTCATCAACCCCAAAAGTAAATAGAGCCAAGATTACTGTTGCAATAGTAACTACAATTGTAGAAGATTGCAGATCAGACCATTTTGGCCATTCAACTTTATGTCTGAATTCGTTATAAGAACCTTTTAAAAAATCGATAAATGAACTCATAATTTTTATTTGCACGGGCACAAGGATTCGAACCCTGATCAACGGTTTTGGAGACCGGTATCCTACCATTGGACGATGCCCGTAGATTAAAAGCTTCCGAGAGTTTCCTTTCGGAAGCTTTAATTATTTTAAGATGATTAGTCTAAGATTTCAGTTACCTGACCTGAACCAACTGTTCTACCACCTTCTCTGATCGCGAATCTAAGACCCTCGTTAAGAGCGATTGGTTGTAACAATTCTACAGTGATCTCTAAGTTATCACCAGGCATTACCATTTCTACACCTTCTGGTAAGAAGATCTCACCTGTAACGTCAGTAGTTCTTACGTAGAACTGAGGACGGTACTTGTTGTGGAATGGAGTGTGACGTCCACCTTCTTCTTTAGAAAGGATATATACAGATGCTTTGAATTTTTTGTGTGGCTTCACAGAGTCTTTCTTAGCGATTACCATACCTCTCTTGATGTCAGTTTTTTCAATACCTCTCAACAATAGACCTACGTTATCACCAGCTTCACCTCTGTCTAGGATTTTTCTGAACATCTCAACTCCTGTAATAGTAGAAGTTAATTTTTCATCACCCATACCTACGATATCAACTGGGTCACCAGTGTTGATAATACCAGCTTCGATTCTACCAGTTGCTACAGTACCTCTACCTGTAATAGAGAATACGTCTTCGATTGGCATCAAGAATGGCTTATCTGTATCTCTTGTTGGCTCTTCGATCCACTCGTCAACAGCATCCATAAGAGCTTCAACAGTTTTGAACCACTGATCTTCTGTGTTAGCAGGAGTTGCAGTAGCTGCAGTAAGAGCTCCTAATGCAGAACCTTGGATTACTGGAGAGTTATCTCCGTCGAAATCGTAAGTAGACAATAAGTCTCTAAGTTCCATTTCAACTAGCTCTAATAATTCAGCATCGTCTACCATGTCAACTTTATTCATGAAAACAACAATTCTAGGTACGTTTACCTGACGGCAAAGTAGGATGTGTTCTCTTGTTTGAGGCATTGGTCCATCAGTTGCAGCACATACTACGATAGCTCCATCCATCTGAGCAGCACCAGTTACCATGTTCTTAACATAGTCGGCGTGACCCGGACAGTCAACGTGAGCATAGTGTCTTTTTTCAGTTTCGTATTCGATGTGAGCAGTATTGATAGTGATACCTCTTTCTTTTTCTTCTGGAGCAGAGTCAATCGCAGAGAAGTCTTTTTTCTCAGCAAGACCTTTGCTAGCTAATACAGCAGAAATAGCAGCTGTAAGAGTAGTTTTACCATGGTCAACGTGACCAATAGTACCAATGTTCAAGTGTGGTTTGTTACGATTAAACGTTTCCTTTGCCATGATTTAAAATTATTTATTTATTGTTTTTCAAATTTTCGGTGTGCAAATATAATGAATTTTTAAATACCAAAACCTTTTTATTAAAAAAAGTTTCAATATTCAAATTCGATGAAATACAAACCGCTTATTTCAAAGTATTGAGACTGCAAATTTACACATTTTTCTTAATTTAAAAAATCCATGTAAACCTTTTATTAAAATTCCAAACTATCTTGCTAATTTTGAATACAATAGGGATTTAAAAAGATTTTACCGCAAAATAGATCTTTCGTAAATCCGGCTTATATTTTTTCTCGTACATATAAAAACAACCAATAAAAATTAATATTATGAGAAAACTATTACACATCTGCATGGGATTATTTGTCTTTACAGCAATTTTTTCTTGCGACGATTCGGATGATTACAATATGCCGGACAATATGACTCAGGGACCCGACCTTATGGTTTACGGATTAACCTCTATGAATGAGCTTGTTTATTTCAACTCGAATAATCCAAAAATGTTTACGTCTAAAACGGCAGTGACGGGAGTTGTTTCAGGAGAAAAATTATTAAGCATTGATTTCAGACCTGCCACGGGAGAACTGTATGCGTTATCCAATGCAAGTAAGCTGTATATCATTAATACTACCAATGCTTCTGCAAGAGTAGTAAGTTCAACAGCATTCTCTCCTTCCATTTCGGGAACAATAGCATCTATCGATTTTAATCCTACTGTCGACAGAATACGTTTGGTAAGCAATACAGGACAAAATCTTCGTCTGCATCCTGAAACAGGAGCTATGGCAGGAACCGATACCAATATAAGCGGGACAGGAAATCCATCCATTACCGGAGTTGCCTATACCAACAGCAAAGCAGGTGCTTCAACAACAGTATTGTATGATATTGATCCAGCATCCGGAAAATTATTTAAACAAGACCCTCCAAACAATGGTACTTTGGTAGAAATAGGAAATATTGGAGCCACTTTTACAGGGCAGGCTGCTTTTGATATCAAGCATGATAACAGCACAGCCTTACTAGCCTTAAATGATAAACTGCATCTATTGGATCTGAATAATGGTAAAGCAACCAACATCGGATCTCTTCAGCAGGCGATTATTGATCTCGCAATTCCTACAGAAGCTGTAGCGTATGCAATAGATAATTCAAATAATCTCCAGATATTTAATCCAAATAACCCAATGCCAATTTCTAAAACAGTAGCAGGATTGCAGAGCGGTGAAAATATTTTAGGTATAGATTTCAGACCTTTAAACGGACAGCTATATGCTTTGGGAAGCTCCAGCAGAATTTATACTATTAATTTAGGAACAGGTGCGGCGACAGCAGTTGGAACATCTCCTTTTGCCACTTTATTGTCCGGAACTGATTTTGGGTTTGATTTTAATCCAACTGTTGACAGAATTCGTGTCGTAAGCAATACAGGACAAAATCTTCGTTTGAATCCTATCGACGGAACAATTGCAGCAACAGACCTTCCTCTAAACCCCGGAACTCCAATGATCGGTGCTGCTGCTTACACCAATAATTTCGCAGGTGCAACGACCACTACTTTGTTTGTAATAGATCATAATACCGATAAACTATATCAACAAAACCCGCCGAATAACGGAACTTTGGTAGAATCAGGTGCTTTAGGAATCAATATTACCAGTGCCAATGGTTTCGACATCGGAAGCATGAGCCAGAAAGCTTATTTAATGGCTTCTGTGGGTTCAGCAACTAAACTTTATACTATTAACACAACAACAGGAGCTGCCACTTCAGTTTCAGATTATCCCAATGCGGTAAAAGCTTTTGCAGTGGGATTAGGATTTTAACCTCATAATATTTTTATTTCAATAATGGAAGAGGGCGGAAAACTTTGTTTTCCGCCCTCTTGTTTAATATAATATAAATGAAAGAATCGCTATATCTGCTGTGATTTCTTCGTTCTATTGAAGATCCAGAAGATGATCGGGAAGATAAGCAACGTGAGAACTGTCGCAGTCACCAATCCTCCGATAATCACAATTGCCAAAGGTTTTTGAGACTCCGAGCCAATTCCGGTCGACAGTGCAGCAGGCATTAATCCGATCGATGCCATTAAAGCGGTCATGATTACAGGACGGGTTCTGGATTTTACACCATTTAAAATAGCATTATCTAAACTTAATCCATTTTTCACATTTTGATGGAATTCGGTGATAAGAATAACTCCATTTTGAATACAGATTCCGAGAAGAGCAATCATCCCTACTCCGGCGGAAATTCCGAAATTGATGCCCGTTAAGTGAAGCGCAATAATCCCTCCAATTAACGCAAATGGCACATTCGCCAAAACCAAAAGAGAATCTTTCATGTTTCCGAAAAGAATAAATAATAAGAAGAAAATCCCTAAAATACTGATCGGAACCACCTGCGTCAAACGTTTTGAAGCTCTCTGCTGGTTTTCAAACTGACCTGTCCAGCCGATAGAATATCCGTCCGGAAGATCAATTTTTGCAACCGCTTTCTGCGCATCGGCGATTGTGCTTCCTAAATCTCGGTCGCGAATGGAGAATTTAATTCCGATATATCTTTTAATGTCATCCCGATAAATAAAGGCTGCACCATTATCCTTTACAATATTTCCAACTTCCTTTAAAGGAATCTGAGATCCGTCTTGAGTCGGAATCATCAGCGAAGCAATATCATTTTCATTTTTTCTGTATTCCTGAGAATAACGAAGACGAATCGGGAATTTCTTTTCTCCATCAAACATTTCCGATGCGGTTTTTCCTCCAAAAGCCATTTCCAGAACAGTTTGTGCATCTTCGGGCATTACTCCATAAGCCGCCATTTTATCTCTGTCCCAAACAACATTTACTTCTGGCTGACCAATATTCTTAATGATTCCGGCATCTTTTACCCCGTTGATATCTTTTACTTCTTTTAAAACTTTTTCAGCAAGAATATCCAAGGTCTGAAGGTTATCACCATAAATTTTAATACCATTTTCAGCCTTAAATCCGGCAACAGCTTCAGCAACGTTATCAGAAATCGGTTGAGAATAATTGAATGTGATTCCTTGATAATTTCGTAGTTTTTTATCGATTTCTTCAATTAATTCTTCATAGGTAATTTTTCGTTTCCATTCCGATTTTGGCTGTAGATTTACAGCAAACTGTACAAATCCAAATCCGTTCGGGTCGGTTCCGTCGTTGCTTCGCCCTGTTTGAGCCAAAACATCCGTCACTTCTGAGAAGCTCATGATGTCTTTCTTTAAAAGATCGGCTGTTTTTAATGATTCTTTTAATGATGAACTCATCGGCATTTCGGCAGTGATCCACAGCGAACCTTCATTTAATTGTGGTAAAAACTCCGTTCCCAGGAATTTTCCGGAAAATAAAGTGACTCCCAAGAAAGCCAGAGAAACAATCAGGCTGAGTTTTTTATGTTTAAATGTAAAATTGAAACCCTTTAAAACAATTCTGTCCCAAAAATTCACGAAAGGATTGTTTTTCTCTTTTACGTTTTTATTTAAAAGGATATGCGAAAGAACAGGAACTAATGTTAAGGTGAAAATTAACGCCCCCATTAATGCAAAACCAAGTGTAAATGCCAATGGTGAAAACATTTTTCCTTCCACTTTCTGGAATGAGAAAATTGGAATTAATGAAGTAATGATAATCAGTTTTGAGAAGAAAATTGCTTTTCCCAATCCAGTTCCAGTTTGCTTGATCCAGCCACCTTTCGCCATTTTATTGAACTTTTCATCACCGTATTTATGCGCTTTATGATCGAGCATTACAAAGAGCCCCTCAACCATGACGACGGCTCCGTCGATAATAATTCCAAAATCGACAGCTCCCAATGATAGTAAATTAGCACTCATTCCTGCCATTTTCAAACATAAAAAGGCAAATAATAAGGATAACGGAATGATGATGGAAACAATTAAGGTCGTTCTCCAGTCCGCCATGAAAATTAAAACGATAACAGTTACCAGAACGATTCCTTCCAATAAATTGTGCATTACCGTTTCGGTTGTGAAATCCATTAAATTATCGCGGTCGTAGAAAGTGACCATTTTCACATCTTTCGGCAGAATTTTTTCGTTGAGCTCTTTAATTTTGGCTTTTACATTTACCAAAACTTCACGAGGATTCTCTCCTTTTCTCATCACTACGATTCCTTCAACGGTGTCATCCTGACTATTTAGTCCCGCCTGTCCTACTCTTGGTCTTTCACTTTCATGGACTTCAGCAACGTTTTTAACCAAAATTGGGTTTCCATTATCATTGTGAATCGTAATGTTTTGAATATCATTAATAGACTTCACCAAACCGATTCCCCGAACAACATATGCCTGTCCGTTTTTTTCGATAACATCACCGCCGACGTTCAAATTACTTTTTGTAACGGCATCGTAAACCTGAAGCGGTGTTAAATTGTATTTATCTAAAGCTCTCGGATCGATACTTAATTCAAAAACTTTATCCTGACCTCCGAAAACGTTGATGTCCGCAACTCCCTGGACCCCTCTCAACGCACGGTCGATGACCCAGTTTTGTAAAGTTAATAACTCACGGGAATCTTTCTTTTTACTCTGTAAAGTATATCGGAAAATCTCTCCTGTCGGTCCGTAAGGCGGCTGAACTTCGGGGTCAACTTCATCGGGAAGACTAACTGTTCTTAATTGATTATTAACCTGATTTCTCGCAAAAGTGTCGTCTACTCCATCATCAAAAAGAATTTTAACAATGGAAAGTCCAAACATCGTGGTACTTCTCACGCTGGTTTTCTTCTGAACCGGACTCATCGCCAATTCGATAGGTGTCGTTACAAAACGCTCGACTTCTTCTGCACTTCGCCCATTCCATTGGGTGATAATGACGATCTGGGTATTGGTAACATCAGGAAAAGCTTCAATAGGCATATTTTTAAAGCTTATAAATCCTGCAACAGCCAAAATCGCTACCCAAATAAAGGTAAATGCTTTGTTTTTTAATGAGAAAGCAATTATATTTTTTATGAATTTATTCATGATAGATTTTTTGATGACCTAAAAAAGTCGTTGAATTTTTTTAAACGCAAAGCTCACAAAGATTTTTCATGACCATCTTTCTGCATATTTTTGTTCGCTAAGACGTTTCACTCAGCAAAGGCGCTGAAAATTTATTTAAATATTAATTTTGAACCATTAAGAATGTTTTAGGAGTTAAGAATTATTAAGTGTTTCGTTTTAAAATATCTTTAGATATTGACTTAATTAAACTTAACTTCTTAATTGTACATTATTAAAAATCTTAATGGTTAAAATAAATTTAACTATTCAAAGAGCGATAAATTAACAACTGATTGTTGGTAATTACCTGCTCTCCTTCAGACAAACCTTCGGAAATATATGTTGTTTCACCAACTTGCTTTAAAACCTTTATTTCTTTCACCTTTACATCTGTTCTGGATTTAAAAATCACTACAAAACTTCTGTTATCATCAAAAATTACTGCTTTTGAAGGAACCGTCAATGCCATGGCGTTTTCTGAGCTGGTTACTTTTATTGTCGCCTTACTTTCAGGAATCAATAACCCATTTTGGTTATCTAAAACCACTCTGGCCTGCATTGCATTGGTTTCCGGATCGATGATTTTAAAGATTTTATCAATTTTTCCATCAAAAACCTTATCCGGATAAGACAATGTGGAAACCTGAGCTTTCATTCCCAAACTGATTTTATCAATATCCGATTCATTCACGTTCATAATTGCCCAAACATTGGTCGTATTCGCAACATCAAAAATATTTTCGCTTCTGTCGCTTCTCAATTGCATATCTTTATTGATGTTTTTCTGAACAATATATCCGCTAATCGGTGCTACAACACTGTAAATATTCCCTTTCTTCACATTATAAACCGTACTCACCGCACTTGCTCTCTGCAACTGATCCTGCGCTTTTTGCAACTGGCTTTTCGCTTCTAAAACATCTCTTTCGGTATTCAGTTTTCCTTCATACATTTCTTTGGCAACACGGAGATTGTTTTGAGCAACAACCATATCTGTTTTTGCATCGCTTACATCTTTCTGAATTTCAGCCAACTCCGTACTTCGGATTGTTGCTAAAACCTGCCCTTTCGTAACATGATCTCCCAATTCTACATTTACACTTAAAACATTTCCGCCAACCAGCGGATAAACATCGATATAGCTGTTTTTATCCGCCGAAATTTTCCCATAGAAATTGTAGTCGTCTTCTATATATTTTTTTTCGACTTTTGCTAAAGAAATCGACTGAAGCATGGTATTGCTTAGTTCGAAGCCTTTTTTTGCCTGCGGTTTTGCCTCTTCCTGTTTTTTTGAACAGGATAAAACGGACAAAGCCACCATTACCGTAATTATATATTTTTTCATGTTTTAATAGAAGATTTTCGTTTGTACTAGTTGATTCAATTGTTCTGCGGACTGCATAATTTCGTTTTTCATATCGTAAATCTGAAGAGCCGTTTCTCTGTAGCTGTCCATGAAATCCGCAAATTCGATAAGGCTGATATTTCCTTTCCTGAAGTTGTTCAGCATCCCATTATAGACCAGTTCCATATTATTAAGATCATTGGATTTTATCTGCGAAAGCTGATCGTATTGTACTTTCCAGGTTCTGTAAGCCGACTGAACTTTTGTTTCGAGATTTAATTTCTGGAAATCTGCATTTTTCTGATTTTGCTGAATCGCGAAATTGGCTTTATCCACATTTCCTTTATTCGATTTCCACAACGGTAGAGGAATTCCGACCATTAAATTGACTTCATTTTTGAAGGTTCCGCCGTTTTGATCCCATCCCGCCCCAAGATTTAAATCGGGAACGTTTAAAGATTTCTGCCATTGAGCGTATAATTTGCTGCTCTCGATCAATTTTAAATTGTATTGATAATCGGCATTGTTTTCCAATGCTTTTTTCTGTAGCTCGGCTTCATCTCCAAAAGGCTGTGAAGCCAGAATCTCTTTTGCTTCTGTTTCTGAAAGCTGTGGATTGATTTCTTCTGCAATTCCGGTAAGAACTTTTAGATTCTGTTCGAATTCCAGAATATTTTTATTGATTCCAATTTTATCATTATTCAGTTGAATAACGATGCTTTGCAATCTTACTTCGTCTTTCAGGGAAACATTTCCTTTTGCAGACTGTACTTTATAAGCAGCAAGAAGGTCGTTCATGTACCCCAATTGCTTATCGGTATTTTCTAATTTTAATTTTTCGTAATACAGATTAAAATATGTCGTACGGAGCTGGGCTCTTAAATCCACGAGAAGTTGTGAAAACTGAAGCTGAGCCAGTTCTTTATTCGATTTTGCAAAAGCAATTTCGTTTTTCTTTTTCCCTCCCATGTAAATTAACTGCGTTACCTGTGCTCCTTTTGCGTGTCCTATGTCGAAAACTTTTCTGTCTTCAGGATTGTACGCATTGATTTGTCCGCTCAGTTGCGGAAGTTCCCAGATTTTGGCCTGCAAAATGTCTGCATCAGCCATGTTGATGTTGTACTGTTCGGCAAGCAGTTGCAAATTGTTCTTCTGGAATGCTTCTTCGCAATCCGAAAGAGACATTTTCTGTTGTGCCGCGGTAAGGGAGGAAACGACAATCAACAGTCCTGCAAATTTGTTCATTTTATTGATTTTATGATACAAAAATGCTTTTACTGCATTAAAATGCTCTTAAAGAATGCTTAAAAAAAAATTAAATTTCCCTTTTGATGCAGGTTTTGAAATGTTAATATTTTAATTTAAAGATAATATTTAATCCCTGAGTGTTGAATTTTATTTGAAAATTAATTGTTCGTTTAACGAGAAAATGATTAGAAATTTTATTGAAATGAGTTTTTTTTATTAGCTCCATACAGTTTGTCATGCTAAAAGCATTTAAGAGTACAAATAAAAACGTCGATAAAAAACACAAAACTTCTATGGTGGTTGAGGCTCTCGAAACCGCCAATCCTACATCCTAGCCCCGATTGCAGTAAAAATCCTTTTTTGAAAAAAAAGATTGTAACGGAAAGCGGGAAAAAGCTCCTAATAAAATTATTTATTGAAAATTACACTGAATTTGTTCAATAAATCCGCCGGAGAAGAATATTGAATTCCGGCTCCGTGATAATCCAGAATTCTTTTGACAATCCGCAGTCCGAGACCGGAGCCCGAGATATTTTGGGAATTTTTGCCCCTTTTGAAAGCTTCAAACAATTTCGACTGTTCCTCCTGAGGAATCGTATCTCCGTGGGAAATGACATCAACGATGAGATGTTCATCCGTTTCAGTAATTAAAACATCCACTTCGGCGTCGTCTGAATATACTGCTGCGTTTTTAAGCAAATTAATGAAAACAATATCAAGCAGAGACTGAACGCCTTTTATCGTTAATAAAGCATTCTCGGAGGTGTTTTCGGAAATGAGGAAATCCATCTTTAATTTGGGATAACTTTTTTCCACTGCTTCAAAAGATTCGAAAATAACTTCATCGATTCTCACTTCTTCGTAGATGCTCTGGATATTTTCTCTGTCGAATTTCGTTAATAGCAAAAGCGAATTGGTAAGATCCGACAATTGGTAAACATCTCTTTGAATCTGTTTTAAAGAAGACAAAGTTGCGGGAGAATGTTCATTAAATTTAATTAAATTCTCCAGTTGAAAAGCCATTCTTGTAATCGGTGTTCGAATTTCATGAGATGCACTCGCAGTAAAATCCTTTTGCGACTGGAAAACATCATCTAATCGCCCAATCATTGTGTTGAAAGATTTGGCCAGAACATCGATCTCATCATTGGAATTTCGGATAGGAATTTGGGTAGTCAGCTTATGAGCCGTAACTTCAGAAATTTCCTGGTTGAGATCTTCGAGGGGCTTTAAAAACTGTCCCATAAAATAATAGCTGAAAAATCCGATAAGCAGCGTACTCATTACATAAGCCGTGATCAAAAGATATTTCAGATAAGCCAGCTTAGAGTTTCCATTGGTATCATAAGCACTGGTAAGAATATAATAATTTTCGCCATTGATGGTTCGAAGTGCAGCGTAAATTTCAGGAACTGTTTTCTCGGAATAAACGATTTTCTTATCATCAAGCTCTTTTAACAAGGAAGTATCCCAACTTACATTCCTGTCTTTTATGGTGCTGTAGATAAGTTCTTTCTCGGCATTGAAAATAAGAATTGTTTCGTTTAAAAGGATATTATCCGAATTTTCATTAAAAAAAACGGGCGCCTCCTCTTCAAAATCCTTTGATTTGGCAATGAAATGAGAGGTAAACTCTAACCTCTGTCTGAATCTCTCTTTGAACTCCTCTCTTCGGAAATCATTGAAAGACATATAGATAACCGCCATTACAATACCAAAAAGCAATGAAAAGGCAATGCTGAGATTGAGTGCGATCTTCCTTTTTAAAGACATACTACAACGGGCTTAAGTAATATCCGAATCCGGAACGGGTGTGAATGAGCTTAATTTTGAAATCTTTATCTATTTTTTTCCTTAAAAAGTTGATATAAACTTCCACAGTATTGGTATTCGTATTGAAATTGTGCTCCCAAACGTGTTCTGTAATCTGTTGCTTGGAGACCGTCCTTCCCTGTGCTTCCGCCAGATAAACCAATAACTGAAACTCTTTTAAAGTAAGAGTAATTTCATTTCCTGCGCGGAAAACTTTTTGTTCGGTTTTGTTGATAATTAAATCATCGATTCGGATGATATCCTGATCCGTGGAATCTGAAGGTGTTTTTCTTCTCAACAGAGAATTGATACGCAACAGCAATTCTTCAAACTGGAAAGGCTTTACCAAGTAATCATCAGCCAATCTTGTAAAGGCATCTTTTTTATCCGAAAGATCTCCGTAAGCTGAAATGATGATAATCGGTGTATTTTTATCGAATGACCGTATGGTTTGGCAAACATCCAGTCCGTTAATCTTCGGAACATTGATATCTAATAAGTACAAATCGTAAGAACTGCTTTTAATCTGGCGTAGAAATGTTTCCCCATCATAGATCTTATCACAGGTAAAATTGTTTGATTCTAAAAACTTGCAAAGTTCCGCAGACAAAATAAGGTCGTCCTCCAGTAAAAGAATATTCATCGAAGTTTATTTTATACGAATGTAAAGAAAATTTTTAGGACTAAAAAGAATAGAGATTTATTGGGAATAGTTTTAATTGAATTTTAAGTTTCAGAAAACATTATTAAAAAAACGGATCATTTCATTTTGCAGTAGTCTTCAATTGGCTTTATCGCAGTTTCTACAATTCGATCGTCGAATGAATTATCAATTATCATTCGAGCCTCTTGCCTAAATACTTTTAATGATTGATTATTACAATTTATTTTTTTTAAACTTAATAATAGAAGTGGATTTAAGCTATCTAAAATTGGACGAACTTCTATTGCTAAATCCGGAGCCGGTCTAAACAATTCTTGATGTTCAGTTTGCCATTTATGATGTAATTGTCGTTGCTTGATTTTTCCAGCTTCAAATTGAGCCCGAAAAAAATGATGGGCAAACATATTATTTACACCTAATTTCTTTGATTGTACTTCGATGCTGTCCAAAATTATTTTTTCTCGTACAGGGTCATATATTGCCTTTTTTGTATTCCATTTACTTTTTGCTACTAATGGAGCAACCTGAAGTCTTGTGTTTATTAATTTCAGTAAAACATTATTTTCATTTTCCTTGAAAGTCTGTTTCTGATTTATACATGAAATAATAGATAAAAAAAATGCTGTTAAAAGAATATTTAAAACTGTTTTCACTATCTCTGTTTTTTCAAAAATATTAAATTAAAAATAAATGTTTTTTTAAATTATCCGTTTAACCAATTATAGGAAATAAATCTAAATATCCCACATTTCTTAATAAATAAAAACTGAACGGTTTTAATTAAGGTTAATCCAAATAAATTTTAAAATAAATCCAGGAAAGTTTAGGCAAAAAAATATCCCGAAGAAATCGGGATTGAATCGAGCCAACTACGGGACTTGAACCCGTGACCTCTTCCTTACCAAGGAAGCACTCTACCGCTGAGCTAAGTCGGCCTTAAACAAAAAAATCACGCTAATAATAGAGTGATTTTTGTTGAGCGGAAGACGAGGGTCGAACTCGCGACATTCAGCTTGGAAGGCTGACGCTCTACCAACTGAGCTACTTCCGCAATTTTGTTTCCAAAATTATTGGTAAACGCTTTGCAAAACTAAGAAATTTTCTTGAATCTTGCAAGATTTTTTTTCAAATATAAAACGTGGGGAGAGCAGGATTCGAACCTACGAAGCCGAAGCAACTGAGTTACAGTCAGTCCCATTTAGCCACTCTGGAATCTCCCCAGATATTTTATATTAATAGAGCTTCCAGAGGGATTCGAACCCACGACCCCGAGATTACAAATCACGTGCTCTGGCCAACTGAGCTATGGAAGCGTTTTAATATTTAGACTGAAAGCTGTTGAGAAAATTCTACTCTGAGCTTTTCAGCAGTTAAAAAAAATACTCTACCCGAGTATTTTGTTGAGCGGAAGACGAGGGTCGAACTCGCGACATTCAGCTTGGAAGGCTGACGCTCTACCAACTGAGCTACTTCCGCAATTTTGTTTCCAAAATCATTGGTAACGGTTTGCAAATCTAAGAAGAATTCTTGAAACCTGCAAGTCTTTTTTTAATAAAAAAACTGTGGGGAGAGCAGGATTCGAACCTACGAAGCCGAAGCAACTGAGTTACAGTCAGTCCCATTTAGCCACTCTGGAATCTCCCCAGGTTTTTTATCTTAAAATGAGCTTCCAGAGGGATTCGAACCCACGACCCCGAGATTACAAATCACGTGCTCTGGCCAACTGAGCTATGGAAGCCTTTAAATCAAAAAGAATTCAAAAGAACGCTGTTCCCTTTTTGCGAGTGCAAATATAGAACGGTTTTTTTGAATTCTCAAATTTTTTAATGACTTTTTTTATCTTTTTTTTCTATGCCATCTCTTTTTTCTTGATTAGTAGCTTTTTAGCAGTATCAACGCATAGGTCTAAACTTTCTTCAAAACTTGTAGTTGTCTTCTTTACTACGATATCGTCTCCCGGAACCGCCAATATAACTTCGGCAGTTTTGTTTGCTTTATCCGAGTTATTTTCTACTTTTAAAAATATTTTACACTCTACAATTTTATCATAAAATGTATCCAATTTGCTTACTTTTTTTTCAATGTGTGATTCTAGTGGTTCGTGTGGAGTTAAACCAATTGATTGTACTGTGATCTTCATAATTCTTCTTTTTTAGACGCTCTTGGATGAGCCTGATTAAACACTTTTTTCAATTGTTCAATATTAGCATTCGTATAGACTTGAGTACTTGCAAGACTGGAATGCCCTAATATTTTTTTTACTTTGGAGATCTCCGCCCCATTATCCAAAACGTGTGTAGCAAAGCTATGACGAAGGATGTGAGGACTTCTTTTTTCTTTCGTTGTTATAAGACTAAGGTACTTATTAACTACCACATAAACAAATTTTTCAGTGAGTTTTTTGCCTTTCTTGTTGACAAAAAAATAGGATTGATATTCTGTCTGTGGGTTCCTTATTTCCGAATAACTTCTAAGCAGAACCGACAAATCTTCGGAGATTGGGATATATCTTTCTTTATTCCCCTTTCCTATTATTTTTAGTTCGTTTCCGCCTAAGTTTACATTCTCAAAAGTCATACCACAAAGCTCTGCCTTTCGGATTCCGGTTTGGTATAAAACCTCCACGATACAGTGATCGAGGACATCCGTGATTTGTTCAAAAACCTGATCATTAAGCTTTTGCATTTCATCTTGAGACATTGGAATTTGCTTTTCAGGATAAAATTTTAACGAAGAAATACTTTCAGTTGGTGAAACTTTTATTTCACCGATCTTTAAAAGGAAAAGATAAAAACTACGAAGTGAAGACAATTTGCGATTGATACTTCGTTTGGAAATGTCATTTTCGCTTAAATCAACAATGAAATTTCGGATGATTTTTTTATCGGCTTTGGAAATATCTTCTGAAGATTCTGTTCTAAGATAGAAATGGGAAAAGTCCTCAAGGTCTTTTCTGTAGCTTGTAATGGTGTGAGGTGAATACCTCTTTTCGAATTGTAAATATTCTAAAAATTTATCTAGCATGTTATTTTTGAATATTGTTTGTGCTTGAATTATTTTAATACAAAGACTGCTAAGTTTGTTTTAAAACACCTTTTCAAGGTCAATCTGGCTATATTAACTAAATATGCTGTGTTTACACAATAAACAAATTAGATCACAAGACAGTCTAGGTATAAAAATAAAAATTCACTCTTCAAATATAACTATTTAAAGAGTGAATTTAGTATGTGTTTAAGAAAAATTTCTTAAGCCTGTTCTTCTTTGCTAAGATTTCTTTGCTTGTGAGCAGCTTTTAATCTAGCTTGTCTTAAAGTTACAGAAGGCTTAATAAACTGTTGTCTAGCTCTTAGTTGACGAACTGTACCAGTTTTATCAAATTTTCTTTTATATTTCTTTAATGCTCTGTCGATAGACTCTCCGTCTTTTACTGGAATTATTAACATATTTTACATCTCATTTTGGATTGCAAAACTAGGGATTTTTTATTGAACTACAAAATTAATCACGATAAATTACTTAATTTTGAATTATAAAAGTACAATCTGAGACTATTATTTCTACTTTCTGGTGTATTGAAAATGAATAGATTTTCTTGATTTTTTCAAATATTTCAATTAATGATCTCCACCCTAGCCCCGATTGGCGCGGCATCCTTTTGTGTTGCGGGCGGAGCGTAGCGTAGCCCGTAACACAAAAGATATAGCAGAAAGCGGGATTAAGCTCCTAATAAAAAAATTAATTAAAAAGGGCTCATCTATATTAATGGTATTTGAACAAAAGTATTATCTTTGCATTCACTTTATTTATGGGGTTGACTGGTTTCGACAGCAAGGTCAATGGGTAAGTAAGCATGCAGAGAACCGTAGCGCGATCTCTATAATCCCTTGCTACAAAATTTTAACTGGCAACGAAGAGTTCGCTCTTGCAGCTTAATATCGAAGTATAGTAGATCAAGCGTTTTCCCGAAGATTTCAGTAGGGAAGCAAGATATTCCACAAATGCTCTGTTCTGCGGCGTTTGATCCTGGGATATAGGAATGCAGAAATAAGGTTTTGGAAGCTTCGGCCAAAACACGAAAATTTAGAAGATAAGCTGGAAGTTGGGCGTCTGCTCTCTGCCTCTAGTCGAAAACCAATAGCAGAATAAGCATGTAGAAAGCTTATGTATTGCTTGTTTGGACGAGGGTTCGAATCCCTCCAACTCCACAAAAACAAACCACCGCATCGGTGGTTTATTTTTTTATATCAATATCAATAAAAAGGCAACCACAAAATGCAGTTGCCTCCAGCAAAATTATTAATCTAATGACTAATTAATTGATACTAATATTAAAAATTTAAATCTTCTCTAATCTCTGTTTTTCACCAAAATCCAATCAGAATATTTAATTGGCGTGCTTTTCTTGTCATTCTCGTTCCATGAAACTGAATACCAGTAGCTTCCTGTGGAAATTTTTCTTCCACCGACTGTTCCATCCCATCTGTAATTATTGGTTTTATCAGCTTTATGAATCTGCGCTCCGTATCTATCAAACACATTGAATACAAGGTTTTGCTTACTTGCCAATGCTGAATAATCAATAAAATCATTCACCCCGTCTCCGTTTGGAGTAATCACATTAATTAAATTCGGAACAACAATCGTGATTGTGATAGGATCGCAATTATAATCATCTTTTACAAAAATCTGAGCGTCTCCTCTCGGTACGTTTGTGAAAACATTCGAGTCCTGCCAATGAATTCCATCCATTGAATATTGATAAGGAGCAGTACCTCCTACCGTTTGAACCGTAACCGTTGTACTTGCAATATCAACGCTTGCAATCACCGGCTGTTCGGATGGATAAATTTTTACAGATTGGGTTGCAACGCAATTTCCGGTTTTTAATTTAACCCAATATGTTCCTACTCCAACATTTGTAATCACCTGACTTGTTGCGCCTGTACTCCACTCATAACTTGTAAAGCCAGAACCGGCATCCAATGTCGTCTTGTCTTCAATACAAATAATTTTATCCACCAAAACCTTTGAGAAAACAGGTGGAATGACTTGTAATATTACTTTAGCAATGGCAAAACATCCGAAAGTATTACTCACTCTGATGTACGCAACACCTGTTGGAGCAATATAACTTGAAGGATTTGCAATTGGATTGGTTTGATTCTGAGCATCCGTTAATGATGGATAATATTCTTTCGTTACTCCCGTCATTCCCGTTACTGCAGCTGTTGTAAGGTTGAAAAGTGCTGTTGAAGGTTTTGTTTCAATAAAACATTCCCTTAGAGTAGCGTCATTTACCGTCACTGTTGGGGCCACCTTCAAGGTGATTGTTGCATCATTATTATCACATAAAACCTGCGTAGGATCTTTAATTACAACAGAAATATTGGTATCTGAATTATACTGAAAATTCGTTGGATTCGCAATTGGAGTTCCACTTCCTGTAATATAATAGCTGAAATTGTAATTGTTCGGGTTTGTAGTAAGTTGAGAATTATAAGTCGTTAAATCAACTGTTACCATCCCTGCCAAATCCGGACAGATACTTTTATTAATTGCACTTTCTAATAAAGGGATTTTATCTACAAAAACTTTTACATTTTTAATAGAATGTCTCGATCTCGCACCTCCTGTAGAAGCAGAGAAACCAAAATATCCGATCGTCATCCCGGCTGCTGCACCCGATGGTGCGAAAGAAATGTTATTACAAATTACTGTCCCATTAATGGAAATTTTCACAATCCAGTTTGCCGGAGCTGCAGGATCTACTTCTGCACTTACTTCTACATGCTTGTAAGTTGTTCCCTGAAACGGAATTGTTGCATTCAGATCCGGTGAGTGAAAAGAACTTCCGGGAACGTTGAAAAATTCAACATTATTGGTATCGGTTGTATTAGGAACCTGTCCATATGCGACATGCACTTTGCTCATTCCTGAACTTCCGGTAGCATTATTATACGTATCAAATCCTACAATAAAACCTACTGCATTTTGAGAAACCCCAATTCCCGATCCCAAAACACTGGCAATCGGAGGATTAGCAAGATACCAAAATGCAATACCGTCACCATTATAGGTTTGGTTGGAATCCATTCTCATATCGAATTCCACTCTCCATTTGTCACAATATTTTAAGTTGATCTGTTCATTTAAACGAATGGATCCGGAATTATCATTTACATCTGGAGTCAGTTGAATAAAATCAGTATTTACAGTTGTCGGGCCAACCATCGTCCAACCCGTTGTATTCACAGGATTTCCGGCAAGCTGATACGTTTGTGATTTTAATTGGTTGAAAAACGAGAGTAAAATGAGTAAAAATAAGGGGGATATTTTCTTCATACACAAAAATTTAGTTTAATTCTTTTTATTAATTTGAAAATATCATTCATATTTTTTTGCTGAATATATATTTTACGACAATGTAAAAGATTCTGTATCTTCATTTTAGAAATTAAACCCTATCATTTTTATCATTTTCATTCGATCCACATCTATTTATTAGAAAATTTAATAACATTGTTTCCGGTACAATCTTCTATGTTCAACAACATAAATTTTAAATATCAACTTTGATGAATCATATTTTCGTTGATAAAATAGGAAACTGTAAAAATAAATTGAAAATAAGTTTATCTATAAAAATCTTCCGTGGCACAACTAACATCTGAATTTTATATTAAAACAATAAACTTCATTCACAAATTCTCAAATCGCAGTTAATTATTTTGGCTAAAAATAAACAGAAAGAATAATTCAATTAAAATTCGATAATAAATAAGAAAATTAATCTGCAAATACCACACGAAAAAGGATATAATTCTTTAACATTAATAAAAATTAATACTTAGTAGAATATTATTCTGAATATCATTATAAAATAAAGGTTTACAAAGACTTAGACCTTAATAAAAAATACACAAAACATGACATCAATGTAATTTTATAAACATATTAATAAAAAAGCAGCCATACACTGTACGGCTGCCTTCCCTAAGATTATTTAATAAGTAAAACTTTAAATTTATTGCTATGAGCGGGTTCTTTAAAAAGAGACCACTCCTTTACGAGGAGTGACCTCTTATTATAAAATATTCCCTTTTTACTTTTTATTTATTTCATTTAATTCCAAACAACATTGTCATTCTGCGTTTTGCTTGTTTAAAAATAGATATAAAGAACAAAATAATAACGATTATATAAAAATTAAGCAAATTAACCTTTAAAACAAAAATTAAACAGAATATAATTCTGTATCTTTGACAAAATACTAACACCTAAAAGAATAATATTCTATGGAGCACCTCGATGATAAAGATTTGCAGTTACTTAGATTACTTCAAAAAGATGCTAAACTGACCGTAAAAGAACTCGCGAAAGAAGTAAACCTCTCTCCATCACCAGTTTTCGAACGAGTAAAACGTCTTGAACAAGAAGGATATGTAAAAAAATATGCAGCTATTTTAGATGCTGAAAAACTTAATCTTGGTTTTACAGTTTTTTGTCAGTTGAAATTAAAAAGTAACGACAGCTATCTTGCAGTAGAATTTGAACAGGAAATTTTAGAAATTGAAGAAGTTGCCGAATGCTACAGTATTTCCGGAGATTTTGATTTTCTGCTAAAAGTATATGTTCGCGATATGAAGCAATATCAGAATTTTGTTTTCAACATTTTGGGAGCAGTTCCGTCAATCGGAAGTACGCACAGTACTTTTGTAATGGCTCAGGTGAAAAATACACATGGATTAACGATTTAACCTTCATAAAATACTATAAAATAAAGAAAAAGAGGTTCCAAATTATGAAACCTCTTTTTTCTTTTTCTTTTTACTCGCTCTGTAATCCCACGGGGACATCGCATTTTGATCTGCCCAAAGTCCCAGATTTTTCGCTTTTGCTTCATCCTGAAATTTCTGTAGCTCTGTATTTTTTGATGCTTTAAAATACCACCAACCGAAACCTGCTTTTATAATTTCTTTGGATAAATATTTATCCTTATCATAAAAAATCTTCGCAATCGTTCTTCTGTAACGGTCTTTTCCGGTTCTGTAAAAAGTTACATTTTTACCAAAAACCTGCGAACTTGTAAATTGTTTTGCATTTTTCCCGAAAGCCTGTTTGTTTTCAGGGCAATCAACATCTGCCAATCTTAATGTTTCCTGAGTTTTGTCTGATAATAAAATGACCACAGTATCTCCATCTTTGATTTTTATAATTTTTCCTTTAAGCTGAGAAAAAACGACATTCGAAATAAAAAATAAAGTAATATATAAAATCTTCTTCATCAATAAATTTAAGCTGAAATAATTTTGCTCGGCGACATCCCGAACTGCTTTTTGAAAGCAAATGAAAAGTGTGAAAGATCCTCAAAACCAAGATCTAAATAAATATCCGAAGCCATTTTTCCTTTTTCTAAAAGATAATGTGCTTCTTTCAACCTTTTTTGAAGCAACCATTTTCCAGGTGTACTTCCAAATATTTTTTCGAAATCTCTTTTAAAAGTTGCCAAACTTCTTCCAGTGAGATACGCAAAACGATCTAAATTAACATTAAAATGATAATTTTTATTCATAAAAGCTTCGATATCAATCTTTCCGGGTTCGTTGAAATCGAATAAAATATCTTTTAAATCCGGTTCTTCTTGTAATAATAAGATTAAAACTTCTTTTATTTTCACTTCAACCAATCTTGGATCCGATAATTTATCCGAAAATTGATACACTAGTAAAGACTGCATAAAATTCTGCAAAACCGGATTTTCAGTTAACATTAATAAAGGTTGATCAAAATGTTTCTTCTCCGAAATAATTCCATATTCCAGACTGAAATCCTTTAAAATCTGCTGATCCAAATAAATCGATAACGATTTAAAATCTCCATCCGGAGGTGGTTGTTTTGTAAATTTTAACAACTGATTTCTCTTCAAAAAACGAATCGATCCGTCTTTTGCGGAATAATCTTTAAAACCGTCATTCAGCACCAAATCACCTGCAATCTGATAACTCAAAACATGATCAGACACAAAATGTTCTCCCTGCCGACTCACCTGATTGTAGCATGAATAAACAATATTTCCGAAGTCTTCTCTTTTAGATTTCATTGTAGTACAAAGATAATTAAAATGAGACTGCAATATTTACAGTCTCAATATTAAAATTTATTTCATATTCAACCCTTTATTGGCTAAATATTTTTCACCATACTCCGAATCAAAAAAATTTACTGCTTCATCATGATCTGTAGAAATTGTTACATCCAGCCATTTTTCAAATTCTTGTTTTCTTTGTTCGTCGGTTGCTCTCAAAATTGCAGCTGCTTCACTTCCCAAAACCAAATGTAATGGTGGATTTTCTTTATCAACAAGCTCTGTCATTACTTTTGCTGCTTTTTCAGGATCACCCATCGGAAGGAATTTCCCTGAAGTTAAATGTTCTTTTATTCCACCAACAGTCGATTCATACCCTTCAATATCTTTGGCAAAACTCATGGAAGAGCCTGCCCATTCTGTACGGAAGCCACCCGGTTCAATGCAGGTAACTTTTATTCCAAGCGGGGCAACTTCTTTGCTTAAAGATTCAGAAAAACCAGCCAAACCAAACTTCGCTGCCTGATAAATGGAAAGTCCGGCATTCCCCACTCTACCTCCAATTGAGCTGATCTGCAATATACTCCCTGACCTTTCTTTTCTCATATAAGGCAAAACGGCTCTTGTAACTTCAATTGGCGCATATAAATTGACTTCAAGCTGGCTTCTTACCTGTTCGTTGGTAAATGCTTCTGCCGCACCTGTAATTCCGAAACCTGCATTATTGACTAAAACATCAATTTTTCCAAAATGATTTACAGCTTCTTCTACTGTTGAATAAATTTGTTCTTTATTTTGAACATCCAATTCCAGCGCAAGAATTTGTTCCGGATATTTTTCAACCAAATCATTCAATTGTTGAGGATTTCTTGCTGTCGCTACAACGTTGTCTCCTTTTAATAAAACTGCTTCTACAAGGCTTTTTCCTAATCCTTTTGAGCTTCCTGTGATAAACCAAACTTTTTTCATTGTATTTACTGATTTTTATTGAGACAAAGTTCCGCTAAAACAAGAGGTGTTTATTTTGTTGAAAAGCTCAATATTGGTTTGTTTAAAAAGTCATTTTTTACTAAAAAAATAGTCCAATTAAAAATTTTCATCAGATTAATTGGCGGGTATGTCAGTCGTTATTAGGGTAATTTTACACATGTAAATATCTCCAAAAACTAGCATAATGAGCACTAAGAGTGAACAAGAAGTTCTACAGTCTATCGTACAGAAGGCGTGGAACGATCCTGTATTCAAGCAGAATCTGATTGCAAATCCTAAACAAACGATCGAAAGTTTTTTAGGCCGTTCCATGATTATTCCTGAAGGTAAAAACATTGCTGTGGTTGACCAATCCAATCCGTCAACAATATTCATTAATATACCGGCAGAGCCTAATATGGACGACATGGAACTGAACGAAGACCAATTGGATATCGTAGCCGGAGGTACAGGACAGGCTGATCCGCCACCGGTAATTCTTATTGTAAGCAATTCGAATGGCGATTTATTTGGTGGGAATTAATGAAAAAAATTCCATTTACTAAAAACAACTCAACGTATATATTCAGCCTTGAATGTATACGTTTTTGTTTAAAAATTTAAAGTACAAAACAATTATGAAAAAGTTTCAGATACTTTTAATGCTTATCTTTTTTCTGATTCTGGGAACTCAGAAATTAGGATTTTTCGGTCAGGTAAGTGCTGATCCGGCAAAAAAATTAGTCCAAAATAAAAAACAAAATGGAGATGAAATATATAAGCAAGGTGAAGACTTTCAAAATGCCGGAAATTATGCAGAAGCATTGATTTCTTTTGAAAACAGCCTTGATATTTACAAAGAAAATCACAACCAAAAAGGGATAGGAGACGCTTTAAATAAGATCGGAACCATGTATTATTATCAAGGAAAATACTTGGAGGCGATGAATTATTTTAATCAATGTGCTGTCGTTTATCAAAAAATCAACAATATTAAAGGCGTTTCTTCTGCGATGAATAATATTGGAGCAATTCATTATTATCTGGGAAATCATCTTAAAGCGTTGGAATATTATAAAAAAGCAGTTGCGATTCAAGAGAAGCTTGGGGATCAGAAAATCATTGCGGCGACAACTCAGAATATTGGTGGAATCTATTTGAACATTAAAGATTTCAACAATGCGATGAAGTATTACAAGAAGGCGAATGCTATTTATCAAAACTTAAAGGATAATAAATCTTTGGCTCAAAACCTCAACGGAATTGGTGAAATTTACATGAAACAACACTTTTTTAAAAACGCTCATGATAACTTTCTAAAATCCTTAAACATTGCAAAATCTTTAAACGATAAACAGAAAATAACGGAAGTTTTATTCAATCTTGGAGAACTTTTCAGAATGCAAAACAATTTTGAAGAAGCTCAGAATTATTACAATCAATCTTTAGATACTGCGATAAAAATCAATAATCTTCAATACACAAGTATCTCGCAAATCGCGATCGGTAATATTTTTTTACAAAAAGGCAAAGCCAAAGAAGCCCAAATAAAATGCGAAACAGCCCTTTCAATGGCGGAAAAATTAGGTGCTGTGAGTGTAAAAAAAGATGCGTGCGATTGTCTCTACAAAACCTATAAATTATTAGGAAACGATAAAAAAGCTCTGGATTATTACGAAAAAAATCAGGCTTTCAAAGATAGTTTACAATCGGAGCAGACTTCCAACAAAATCATGAGCATGGAATTTCAACAGAAACAATTGTTGGACAGCATTTCTTTCGTTAAAAAAGAACATTTAATTGAAACCAAACACAAAGAAGAAGTTGAGAAAAAGGAAAGACAGAAAAATTATATCATTCTTACTTTAATATTTATTCTAATTATTGCAGCAGGTTTACTGAACCGTTTGTCTTTCATGAAAAAATCCAGAGAAGCCATTCGTGTGGAAAAAGATAATTCTGAAAGATTGTTATTGAATATCCTTCCACAGGAAATTGCGGATGAATTAAAGCAAAAAGGCTATGTTGATGCCAGAAATTTCAGCATGGTTTCGATTTTATTTACAGATTTTAAATCGTTTACAGAAACTTCAGAAAAACTTTCACCTCAGGAATTGGTTGAGGAAATTAATATCTGCTTTAAGGCATTTGATAATATTTCAGAAAAATACAAGATTGAAAAGATAAAAACCATCGGCGATTCTTATATGGCAGCAGGCGGAATTCCTCAGCCACACAAAGACTCTTTAAAAAATATCGTTTCGGCCGGAATCGAAATGCAGGAATTTATGCTTAAAAGAAAGCAGGAAAATAATGACAATAAACCTGTTTTTGAAATGCGTCTTGGAATTCATGTAGGACCGATTGTTGCCGGAATTGTTGGGGTAAAAAAATTCCAGTATGATGTTTGGGGCGACACTGTAAATACAGCAAGCAGAATGGAGAGCAACGGAATGATCGGGAAAGTAAATATCAGCGAGTTTTTATATGATCATATTAAAGATGAAAAAGACTTTTCATTTCACTACAGAGGGAACATACAGGTGAAAGGAAAGGGCGAAATCAAGATGTATTTTGTAGAAAGAAACGTGGAAACATCGGCTTCTTACGCTGCTGTAGCCTTTATCGGGAATGAAAAAATCTAATTTAAATTGACACTCTTGTCGGCAATTTTGGCAAATTTATCATGAATATTCTGCGTAGTTTTACATCAACAGAACAACGAAACAATGGAAGTAAAAACTGCACAACAAGTATTACAATTAGTGATCTCTAAAGCTTGGGAAGACCAAAACTTCAGAAAAGAATTAATTGAGAATCCGGTAACTGCAATTGAAAATTTCACCGGAGCAAAAATCATCTTACCGGAAGGAAAAGAGTTGGTGGTAGCAGATCAATCTGACAATTCTAAGATTTTCGTAAACATTCCTTCTGAACCGGATTTAGAAAATATGGAACTTTCCGAAGATCAATTGGAAGCCATTGCCGGAGGAGGACAAAATATTATGAGCAACATTGTTGATACTCTGTTTCCTACAATACAAAATTTTATAAAACTATAACACAAAGGAACAAATATTATGGAATTTACTCAAGAACAAAAAATGTACGCTAAAATTGTACAAAAAGCATGGGAAGACGCTGAGTTCAAAAATGAGCTTATACACAACCCGATTGAAGCTATTGAAAAATTCACAGGTAAAAAATTAGATTTACCTGAAGGTAAAAAACTGGTAGTGAGAGATCAAATGGATAATTCTGCTATTTACATCAATATTCCTGCAAAACCAAATGAAGATGTTGAACTTAGTGAAAGTCAACTGGAAATGGTTTCGGGAGGAACAATAGGAACAGTAAAGGATGTTGTTGATTTTTTATACTCATTCAGCCTTTTTTCTCCAAAATAATTTAAAATCAAATACAAAAAAATTAATACACATGGAATTCACTCAAGAACAAAAAATGTACGCTGAAATCGTACAAAAAGCATGGGAAGATGCGGAGTTCAAAAATGAACTTGTAAAAAATCCTGTTGCCACTATCGAAAAATTCTCAGGCAAAAAACTGAATTTACCGGAAGGAAAGAGATTGGTAGTAAGAGATCAAACCGACGAATCTGTCGTATACATCAATCTTCCGGCATCTCCTAAAAATTCTGTAGATACAGAACTAAGCGAAGAACAACTGGAAGCAGTAGCAGGAGGAATCGGTCCGGGAGGATGCCTTCCAGATTATCCTTTCCCTGGTGGTGGAACGACAGGACCTTTCAATCCTTTCCCACCCATCATTTTTACAGAAACTATGTAATTTATAAAACTAACAAAATATTACAAACATGGAATTCACTCAAGAACAAAAAATGTACGCAGAAATCGTACAAAAAGCATGGGACGATGCAGAGTTCAAAAATGAGCTTGTAAACAATCCTGTTGCCACTATCGAAAAATTCACAGGGAAAAAACTGAATTTACCGGAAGGTAAAAAACTAGTTGTAAGAGATCAAAGTGATGAGTCTGTGGTTTACATTAATATCCCCGCTGCTAAAAGCACTGTAGATGCAGAGCTAAGCGAAGAACAACTGGAAGCTGTTTCTGGTGGGGCAAATGTAATCTGGCCTCCAAAAGGTGGAGATACTACTTTTCCTTTCCCTGGCGGAACAACAGGACCTTTCATTCCTACTATCCCAATTTTAACAACAATTTAATTTAAAACTAACAACAAAATATTACAAACATGGAATTAACACTAGAACAAAAACTGAACGCTCAAGTAGTACAAAAAGCATGGGAAGATGCTGAATTCAAAAACGAATTAATTGCAAATCCTGTACAGGCAATGGAAAAACTTACAGGTCATAAAATCAACTTACCGGAAGGCCAAAAGCTGGTAGTCGTTGATCAATCAAATGATTCTACAGTTTATTTCAACATCCCGAAAAAACTGGATCTTGATACTTTGGAGCTTACCGAAGAGCAACTTGAGCAGGTAGCTGGTGGACTTACGCCAACATTCATCGCTGTTGGTTACGGATTTATGGCTGGAGTAGCAGTATGGGCTGCAACACACCAATAAAAAACGTCCACTAAAAAAATTAATCATTTAAAAAAAATAAGAACAATGAACTTAACAATAGAACAACAAGAAAAAGGGGCTGAGCTTTTAAAAACCTTGGCACAAAAAGCGTGGGAAAGTGCTTCTTTCAAAGAGCAGTTAATTAAAAATCCTGCTTCTACAATCGAGCAGCTTACAGGAAAGGCTGTACCGACAGATAAGAAAATTATCGTTGAAGACCAAACAGATGAATCTGTAATCTATTTAAATATTCCTACAAAAGTAAGTTTGGATGAATTGGAATTAACAGAAGAGCAGCTGGAAATGATCGCCGGAGGAGCTACTCCTATCGCTGCAGCTTATGTAGCAGGTGTTGCTCTAGGTATTGGTGTGAGCTGGGTGGTTTCTCACTGGTAAGATAATACGATCCTTTTTTAATTTTATATCAATCAAACAACCACCCTTTTGAGTGGTTGTTTGATAGTTTTTTCACTGTATATTTACAAAAAAATAATACCGAAATCATGAATAAAAATGCCTTCAAACCTGTTTTAGGACTTATTGCAATAATCTTAGGCTTTGTAATATATAAGCACCTCGATCTTCGCACAATGACATTGAAAGATCCTTGGATGGATACTTTATACATCATCACTTTTGTTATCTGTCTTTTCCTGCTGTTCAGAAGCAGAGGACAAAGCTCAAAAGAACTGGAAAAATAAGATTTAAATAAAAAATCCTTTTCACTCTATCTGTCAGTAGATTACATCATCTATTGATTCTATTACTAATGCCTAAAAATCACAAATTGAAAATGGATAATCCAACAATAAATCTGATAAAAGATGAGCATGCAGATATACCTTTTGTAGACGTTCTGGTACCATATACCGAAGGTTTTGTAAATGAACTTAAAAAAACAGATATTTCGGTTTTACTAGTAAACAAACTTCATACAGGACTTTTGAATGAAATGAGTATGGTCGCAGAAGTAACATTACAGGATGAACTAAATGAGCTTAAAAAGAATGGCCTAAGTATTTACAGTGAATTTGTAGAAACAATGTATTCAACATTAGCCTTAAAATATCCTGTTTTAGATAAAATTTTAAAAACGGTTGTCAACAATTATCTCATCCACATTCAAAATATTTTTTCAAATTTCAGCAAAGATCTTCATCTTATCTCAAAGACATTTTCTTTAGCATTAGACAGTGATATTATCATTAAAGACATCAATCTGAGTCTTGGTGACGGACATGGTGGGGAAAGTACAGCTTCCGTAACATTATCCGATGATACGAAACTCATTTATAAACCAAGAAATATTGATACTGCCAAATCATACAATGTGTTTATCGATTGGATAAATCAAAAATTAAATTTTAATCTAAAAACTTTAAGATGTCTAAATTTTGAACATTATGGCTGGCTGGAATTTGCAGATCATCATCCTGCAGACTCTGCCACCGACCTTCAGGAGTATTATAAAAAAGCCGGAGTCCTTTTAGCGGTTACTCTTCTTTTAGGAAGCAAAGATTGTCATTATGAAAATGTAATTGCATCAGGAAAAAACCCTGTCATTATAGATCATGAAACGATTATTCAACCGGTTTTATCACAGCAGTCTATCCGTACCTGGGATGAGCAGCATAAAATAGCTCCTTTCTCTGTATTGGAAAGTATGCTCATTATTAATAAGGATACCGGAGTTCCAACGGAATATGCAGGATACGGCATTAAGGGCAATATCGAAGTGATGGATCTGGAAAAAAAGGTTATACATCCCAATACGATAGATTCTAAAAGAGATACCCGTTTTGTTTTCAGAAAACTGGTCAAGGAAAACATTCCTTTCTACGAAGACAAGCATCTATTTGCCGATGATTATCGAACTTTTTTCGTTGAAGGCTTTACCAAAGCTTATGATCTGTTTATATCTTCAAAAGATGAACTGATGTCTACAGATTCTCCGATTCAGATTTTCAAAAAACAAAAAATAAGGTATGTATGGCGACCGACATTTGTGTACTTCAGGATTTTAAAATATATGAGAGGCTCTGTTTTTATGAGAAGTTTCGAAGCATACGAATCTAAATTATATGAGCTGATGTCGAAAGCTTACCAAAAAGAAGATTGTGAAAATTATAAATTCATTCTTAATCATGAAATGCAGCAAATGCTGAAAGGGGATATTCCTTTCTTCAATCTGGAGAGCCTGGATCATCATCTTGGAGGAAATGACACTTTCAAGATCTTCAGCCAAAACTGTATTGAAAATATTGAACAGAGAATAAACCTATTCTCTACAAATCATAAGGAGGAGCAGATAGAATTCATCAGCAATTGGCTGAACATCAACACCTCTGTATAGATTTAATTAAATTCAAAAAAACATCATTCCTTTTTTAACATTTATAATTAATTCTGATGAATATTCTTACCATTCCTTATTTCGCAGGAGGGCTTTCACACCTGATTCCCTTATATGTTTTGCAGCAGAAATACCTGAAACGCAGCATCGGAATAAAAAATCATTTTTTAGTAAACAGCGGTTCTCAAAATTTTCTAACCATGCAGGGAGTCGCCTGTGTACCACTAAATTATAGTTTAGAAGAAAATCCACTGATTCCCGAGAACTCGGAGAAAATAAAAGGGCAATTGCTGGAAATGGAAAAAAAAGCCTATGAAATGGTGAAACCATCAGTAATTATTGAAGATACTTCTTTTTTTACTCCTCTTATTGCTGAAAAAAATAATCTGCCTCGAATTTCAATTCAAAGGACGGGAATTTTTAGATCCATCGACAAGCGATTTAGAAATGCCAATCATGTTCATTCTCTGGAAAAAGGAAATAACAGCAGCAAATCTGATGGTTTTTCTGGCTCTCACGAAACAGAAACAGAAACAAATATGGAATCTGACCTGTATTTTCTTCAGCAATATGCAAAGCCAAAAGCCAAAATCGTCCCGGGAATACCTTCCATCGAACGGTTGCCGGAAAATATAGAAAACAAAGATTCTTATTTCTATTCTGGACCTCTTATTGTAATGGATAAGCCTTCAAAAAATTTAAGCGAAAGACTAGATGAATTTTTAAAGATCAATGAAAAAAAATCCGTTGTATTTATCACAACGGGTACAATAGACAAAACACCAATTGAAAATTATATTGAGTTCTTTGTTCAAAAAAATTATGCGGTGATTACAACCTGCGATCATCCTGTCAACGAAAAATATAAACAGGAAGTTTTATACAATAAATTGCTTCCACTGAATTACATCTGCGGAATTTCAAATCTGGTTATCCACCAATGCGGTTCCGGCATGTACCACTATCCTATTATGAACCGGGTTCCTTCTCTTACGGTAGGAACACAATGTTACGACCGCGAAGATGTTGCACTAAGACTGCAGGAGCTTGGAGTTTCCGCACATATTCCTCATCCCGACGATAATTCCGATTATTGGAATATTTTTCTTGATATGGTAGATAAATTTGAAAAAAATACATTAGTCGATTACGAAATGATGGATCAGCTAAAAACTGAAATAGAAGAAATAATGTCCGGTTTCAAAATAGAAAAAGTTATCGAATACGCCTTAGCATAATCCCAATCAAACAAAATTATTACCATGAAAAAATCATTTTACGAATTGTGTAAAGATGCCGGTACCGATAAGGTAATGCATCATGGCTATCATTTTTTTTATCCTCCTTTTTTAGAAAAACTAAGAAATGAGAACTTCACCATGCTGGAAATTGGATATGGTTCCGGGGAATCTGCAAAAATGTGGTGCGAATATTTTCCTTACACCAACTTTTTCTGTATTGATATTGATACTGAAGCTGTACACAGTGACCGATGCCGAATAATAAAAGCAGACCAATCCAGGAAAGAGGATTTAAAAAAAATAACAGGACAGATAAGATCTGCAAAGCTCATCATTGATGATGGAAGTCACAATCCCAGACATCAGTTCGATACTTTTATGTATTTGTTTGAAAATCTATTAGAAGAAGGTGGCATTTATATTATCGAAGATATTGAAACCAATTACTGGAAACCTAATGCCGGACTTTACGGACGTTTTGTCGGAGATTTTAATTTAATAAAAAGCATAAGCTCTTTTCCGGATATGATTAACCATGAATTTTCGAAAATCCAGAATACACTGAAGATCTCAACAGTCACTTACGGACAAAATTGCATCATTATTACCAAAAGAACCGAAGAAGAACAATTATATTTTGACAGAAAATATAGATTCGAAATTTTTACATCCTAATGAAAAATCATAGAATTTAATTAATCAATTCTTAAACGTCTAAATAAAAATTTTTAATAGTTTTGCAACAAACATCATTGTTTTCGCAAAGCCACAAAAAATTAATACCACATGAATCACAACAAATGTTTGAACTGCAATAGTGAAATACAAAACAACTATTGTTCTAATTGCGGACAAAAAACTTCTACACACCGCTTTTCACTGCAACATTTTTTGGCACATGATCTTGTTCATGGTGTATTTCATTTGGATAAAGGTTTCCTGTTTACTGTTAAAGAGCTATTTACAAGACCAGGACACAGCATCAGAGAATATGTTCAGGGGAAAAGAGTAAAACATTTCAATGCTTTTACAGCGATTATTTTTGTCCTTACCATTACTTTGGTAATTACCGGAGCGACAAAAGTAAAGGCCGCTGAAATTTATAATCAGGAACAATTGAGTGAATATTCTAAAGTTCTAAAGGAGTATTATAAATTAATTATTTTATCGGGTATTCCTTTCTATGCGTTGGTAAGCTATTTTCTTTTCAAAAAGACAAAGCAAAATTATACCGAAAATCTTGTTCTGAATACGTATCTTACCATCGGAATGTTGATTTTAGGGCTTGTTTTTCCCATTATCACCATATTTTATACGAATGTAGATGCTTTATACTATTTAAAAGCCATCACGCCAATCCTGAATATTATTTATATATTCTGGTTTTATTATCAATATTTTTCAGCGTTTGAATATAAAAAGGTTTCATTGATTATCAGAACAATTCTTATCACAATTTGTATCTTATTAATCAACGGAGCAATCAATGTTTTAGCCAATAAAGTAGGCGTATTTTTACATCATTAATGCATTAAAGTTTAAACTAAAATTTTAAATCAACATATTATTCGTCGTAAAAATAATTGCTTCTGAGATATTGGTAACTTCCAGTTTATCAAACAGTTTTCTTCGGTGAAATTTCACAGTATCCGGTGAAACGAAAATCGTATCTGCAATTTCATTGATGGTAAGACCTCTTGTAGAAAGCTGCAAAATTTCTTTTTCTCTTTTCGATAAAGAAACCTGCTCAGAAACCTTCCATGCGTCGGCTTTCAGGTCGTAGTTGTAGACTTTATTTTCTCCTTTTTTATAAATCTTTACATTTCCCGCTTCTTTTCCGGAAGACAGAGAAACGATGCAGATCGCTTTCCAGATCTTTCCTTGTTTCGTTAAAAACATCGGAGTCAGTTTATGATTAATTAAAATCATTCTTCCTTCCTGATTTTTAATATGAAAATCATAAGAAATACTATATTCTTTTCTTTCTGCAAAAGGAATTTTTTCATAAAAATCGAACCCAGCCGTATTGATTTTCAATAACATTTGGAGATCATTTTCCGGAACATGCTTAAAGTAAAAAGCATATCCCATTTGTAGTACCTCATCAGGGGTATTTCCGCAAAGAAAAAGTGCATTGTCCGAGACAAATTCAAAACCCTGTTTTTCGTAATCAATTACATAGATACTGGTGTATGTTGCGCGTGCAAAAGACTTTATGGGTTCTAGATAGCTCAGCGTTTCATCTGCCGAATCTGGTGAAGGCTCGACCGTATTTCTCGAGTCGAAAAAAGAGTTTATATTATTTGAATTCATCCGCTTAGGTTTTTTCCAAAAGTAGTGAAAAGAAGTTAAAATTTTACATTTTTTTCAAATTTTTAACTCTTTTTAATTCGCAATTAAATATTTATTAATTAAAATTTTTCTCTCACATTTTTCACACTAAAATGAAAAACTACACTAAAGAATAGTTTTCTGATTCCCAAACACATACTACCATTTAGTGTAATGACTTTGATTTTTTCATGAGATAGATTTGTTATATAAACTGATAACCATGAAATCACAAAACTATTTAGAAAGGCTTGAAATGGAGCAATTGTCCGAGTTAGCAAATTTTGTAGTTAATGAGAACATGACGCACCACACAGGCGAAGAAGAGGAAACGGAAAACATCCAAGACCTTGTGAAAAAAATTTACTACGAAGATCTCAACCTTTTTTTCAATTCCGAATTTTTTGTTTCCAAAGGATCTTCCGGGGAAATAGAAGGAGCTATAAGAATTGTAAAGTGGGATTATAATCAGGAATTGCCTATTCAGAAATTATTCCAGATCAATCCTTTACAGGTAACCAACAGCAAACGCCGTACTCCGATTTGGCACATCGGTAGGTTTGCAACGAAAAAAGATATTGGTGACAGATTTTTATTTAAAAAATTAATGGTTTGCGCCATTGCACCTTTATGCAAAAAGAAAAGAGGATTTGCCTTTGCAGAATGCGACAGCAAGCTTCTGAAAGTAATGAGACTTTTAGGAATAAAAGCAAAAGTTTTAGGAAAATCCATCAATTATTTAGGATCAGAAACCATTCCTATTTCATTGGATTATGAAGGTTTAAAAGAATTCTATCAGCAAAACAAAAAATTAATAAGACGCAGAAAACTTGCTTCTGTAGCTTAAAATAAGTTTCAAGTTTCAGCCAAAACCTCTGAAATATATAGAAAAGAGCCAATAACCGAATCAAATATATAAAAAGCACTAGGCTATGAACACCATTACTAACACTATTGACTGGAATTCTCCGGATGTATTGAGCCAGATTGTTCTTACCATCAAAAATCCGTTGGAAACAATTATCACGGCAAGCAGACACAACGAAAAGCTGGGTAATGAAATCATTTTCAACAGCAGTAAACAAATTAATAATCTTATAGAGGAAATTTTAACAGAGATAAAATCCAAATCTGTTAGCCTGACTTTCCACGAGCTTCCCGATATCTTCAGTATTTATGAAGCCAATGAAAATGTTCAGTGCATGTGTACCAAAAAAATCAACCCTGCCAAAATCACAAAGTTGGATCAAAACTGGCTGGTAAATCTTGAGAAAGAAATTTACAGATCCATCAACCAAAATGATATCAACATTTACGATTTATCTTACAAAATGGCAGTGAGTGAGAGACAGCTCCACAGAAAAATTAACAGCCTGCTGTCTCTTTCACCCAATAAATACATCAGAATTCTTCGCCTGCACAAAGCCAAAGAATTGATCGATAATTATATCCAAAATTCTATTTCGCAGGTTGCATATGCTGTCGGTTACAACGATGTTCATTATTTCTCTAAACTTTTTGTAGCCCAGTACAATGTCTCCCCGAAAGAGCTTATTCATTCTTTGAAATAAAAGAATTTCAGGTAGTGCGAAGAAAAGCATTACACAAAATATCTACTAATATGAAACTAACGAATGAACAAAGGAAAGGAAAAGAAGTGCTCCACAAAATTATTGAAGAGGCATGGAACAACGAGACTTTCAAACAGTCTCTTCTCTCCGATCCCGAAAAAACATTAGAGGCATTCTTCGGAAAAAGTCTTCCTAATGGTAAAAAAATCAAGGTGACAGATCAGTCAGATCCCGAATATCTGTACATCAACATTCCTATTAAGCCTTATTCAGATTTTGAAATAAAAGAAAAAAAACTGAATAAAGTGGTAAGCAGTGTACAAAGAACAGAATCGCCTGATTTTGATGATCTGAGTAAAAATTAAATACAAAAAAAACGGAAAACCATGTCCGTTATCTCATACAATATGGCAAATCCGTAAACTGATAATTAAATAATTTGGCATAACCATTTAAACTAAAAGATAATGAAACGCGTACTTTTTTTCTTAGGACAATTAAACGACATTGATGTGGAGTGGATGATCAAAAATGGAAGTAAAATTGAATTAAAAACAGGCAGCAAACTTATCCAAAAAGGGCAGCCTATCGACAATTTATATATCGTACTTTCCGGACAGCTAGTTGTATGTACGGACGGTGCGAATAACGAAACAATTGCAACACTTGGAGCAGGTGAAATCGTAGGTGAAATGTCTTTCCTGGAATCGAGATCGCCTTCCGTTTCTGTGATTGCTACACAACCAACTATTGCTTATGTAATTTCCAGAAACGCCATGGATTCAAGGCTTTCTACCAACTCAGATTTCAGAGCCAATTTCTATTACGCTTTAGCACTTTTCCTTTCCAACAGGCTTCGTAAAACAACAGACCAGATGGGATACGGAAAACCTGAAGAAGAGGATTTAATCGACGTTAATGTTCTGGACGGTGTTGCACAGGCAGGATCGAGATTCGGACAAATTTTAAACAGATTTTCGGAAGTTTAAATATTTACTAAGGATGAAAAATTTTAAAGGGGTACTTGCAAAATGTGCCTGTATTGCTTCTGTATTTTGTATTGGCGGTCATGTTGTGGCTCAATCCAAAATCACATGCGATTTGTTTGTATTATCAGGAATGGCTTTTGATAAAAATCCATCAATCCAAAGAAGTTTCCTTTCCATTAAAGATGCCGAAGCTGGTCTTTTGATACAAAAAAGCATGTTCGATTTCAATCTAGGATCAGAATTATCATATAAGAAAAGTCGATATAATCTTTTTGAAAATGATCCCAGAAACCAATACATCAATAAAATACTTACCGACAATGTAGATCTTACCAGTACATTATCCAAAAAGTTCCGTACCGGACAGACTGCAGAATTTGGGTTGCAGTATTCATACAACAAAAACAATTACCCTTTTAACGATTTCAGCCAGTTTGTAGGACCCAATGTTGGAAATCATTCCAGCTACATGAGTTTTACACTAAGCCAGCCTTTACTGCGAGGAAGAGGAAATGTAAATACACTTTACGAGAAAATTTCTTCTTTATACATCGAAAACTCAAAGCACAATTTTGAGTTTTCTAATTCTTATGAAATTCTTCAGATCGCAAACGCCTACTGGAGCTATTACACCGCTTATAAAAGTTTAGACATTTACAGACAAAACGAATCCAGAGTTCGAAATGTGTTGGAAATGACCAAAGAATTGGTAAAAGCAGACAAAAAACCTGCGGGAGATCTTGCCCAGGTAAATGCAGACCTTGCCAATCAGGAAAGATTAACGATTGCTGCCGAACAGAATTTATTTAATGCCAAATTAAATTTAGGAAGAGCAGTCGGACTTTCGGAAAATGAAAGTGCAATGTTGGATATTCCGGTTAATGATTTTCCGTCCGTTGCAGAATCCGGATTTGGAGGAACGATTGATAAAGAAGCTTTAATTAATACCGCCTTAGATAAAAGAGCAGATATAAAAGCTGTAGCCAATGTTGCAGAGGCCATCAAAATGGAAGTGGATATTGCCCATAACAATCTCAGACCTCAACTTGATCTTTCAGGATTTGTATTCTACGGAAGTGCAAGCGTAGGAAATGGTCTTGAAAATACTTTTAATTCTTTCTCAAATTATCACGGAAGAAATATTGGCGGAGGCGCAAGATTGACTTTTAATTTCCCATTAAATAACAATTTGGCAAAAGGAAATTATGCTAAAGCTGTCGTTGCATCAAAAGATCAGACCGTAAACAACGAAAACTTGAAACGAAACATCGCTTTGAATATTAATACAGATATTAATAATCTCAACAGCAGTGTTATTATTTTAAACAAAGCAGAACAGGCTTTAATGTTTTACAAAGAAGCTTTTAAAAACGAACAGGAAAAATTCCAGACAGGTCTTACAACACTTTTGAATGTCATTTTATTTCAGGAGCGTCTTACCTCATCCGAGCTGGATTATCTTCAGGCACAACAGATTTTTGCCACCCAGATTGTTACTTTAAGACACGATACAGGGACGCTTATTTCTCAACAGGAAAAAGGTTTTACTGTAGATCCAAAATCATATTATACTATTCCAAATAACTAATAACCTTATAAATATATTCACGATGTCAGCAAGTTTTTTTAGAAAATCAGCATTAGAAAAGCTCTCCACTCCGGAAAAGCTGGATCAGCTCATTAAAGTTACCGGTCCAAAAGCATGGATCGCTCTTGTCACTATCGCTTTGGCATTAGGTGTAGGAATTACCTGGTCTGTCTTCGGCAGAGTAAAAACCAAGCTGGATGTAGTGGGTGTGGTTTTAGGAGGCGATGTTCATGAAGTGGTTTCTACAGCACAGGGGCAATTGGTTGAACTAAAAGTAGCCATCGGAGACAAAGTAAAAAAAGGTGACATCATTGCAACTATTCAGCAACCGGAACTTTCTCAGCAGATTGAAGATGCTAAAGCAGTCCTTTCCGACAGAAAATTTGAAATGGGAAAACTAGTTTCTTATGGAAATCAGGGAAATCATTTACAGGGTGAATACATCAACCAGACAAGAGTAAGCATTCAGGGAGAAATAGAATCTGAAAGAAAAAAATTAGCTTTTTTAAACAATCAGCTAGAATCTGAAAACGGATTATTATCAAAAGGATTAATTGTAAAATCTCAGGTAGCCAATACAAAACAACAAATAGAAGCTTCCAAAAACAACATCGAAAGACTGAAAGGTCAAATGGTGGAAACTTCCAGCCAACAACATACTTTGGGCTATGATCTTCAGCAGAAAGTAACTTTACAAAATCAAAGAATTGCAGAAGCAGAAAGAACATTACAATTTTTAACCGAAAAATACGACACTCAGAAAAACATCAGAAGTCCATACGATGGCGATGTTGTTGAGGTTCTTACCGACAGAGGTGTTGTTGTAGGATTGGGAACACCTTTATTTAAAGTAAAAAATGAAGGTACAGCCAACACAAAATTAGCAGGTTTAAAAGGAGTTCTTTACATTCCATCGAAAGACGGTAAAAAAATTAAAAAAGGAATGGAAGCGCTTGTTGCTCCATCCACTGTTCAACCGCAGGAGTATGGTTTTATTAAATCTAAAGTTACTTACGTTTCAGATTTCCCAATTACAGAAAAAGGAATGTTGACGTCCGTAAAAAACGATCAGTTAGCAAAAGGGCTTTTAGCTTCAGGACCATTATTTGAAGTTCATGTAGAATTCGAAAAAGATCCTTCATCATACAGCGGATTCAGATGGACATCGGCAAAAGGTCCGGATTTAACTATCAAGGAAGGAACTTCATGCATGGGAAAAGTTACTATTTTGGAAGAACCACCTGCAGCAATCGTAGTTCCGGCATTCAAAAAGTTCTTTGATCTTTATTAAAACTAAAAACATCCATGAAAAATAATACAACATTAAATATTGAGAAGCAGGCTCGTCCTACCAAAGTTCCCACAGTCCTGCAGATGGAAAGCGTGGAATGCGGTGCAGCAGCTTTAAGTATTATTTTGGGGCATTTCGGAAAATTCGTACCTCTTGAAAAGCTAAGAATTGCTTGCGGTGTTTCCAGAGACGGACTGAAAGCGACCAACATAATAAAAGCGGCAAAAGAATATGGACTGGAAGCCAAAGGCTACGCAAAATCCATCGAAAAACTGATGCAGATAAAAACTCCTGCAATTATTTTCTGGAATTTCAATCACTTTTTGGTTTTAGAAGGTTTTACTAAAAATAAAGTGTACTTAAGCGATCCTGCTCAGGGAAGATACACCGTAACTCATCAGGAATTTGATGATTGCTACACCGGAGTTGTTTTAACTTTCGAAACCACGGATAAATTCGAGAAAGGAAATGAAAAAAGGGGTTTAATGGCTTCTCTTGCTTCAAGAATTTCATATTCAAAGCAAAGCATCATTTTTATTATTATTGCCAGTTTATTTCTGGTGATTCCGGGATTGGTGATTCCATCATTCTTAAAGGTTTTTATTGATAAATACTTGGTAAATAATTTTTCAGGATTTGTAATGCCTCTGCTTTTAATCATGGCCGGAATTTTAATTATAAATTCCCTTTTGGTCTACATTCAGCAATATTACTTATTAAAGCTCGAAACCAAACTGGCGTTGGCCACATCCAGTAAATTTCTATGGCATGTTTTCCATTTACCCATCGCATTTTTCACGCAAAGATACAGTGGCGAAATCGGAAACAGAGTTTCATTGAATGACAAAGTTGCCAAACTTCTCAGCGGTGATCTTGCCAATGCAGCCTTGAATGTAATTGTTGTCATTTTTTATGCTTTATTAATGTTTTCCTACGATGTCATTCTTACCCTTGTCGGAATCGTGATGGCAGTTATCAACATTGTTATTCTACAATATGTTTCAAGAGCGAGAAAAGACGGAAACCGCCAATTGACCAATGAAACAGGAAAATTATTAGGAACCACCACTTCAGGAATCAGCATGATTGAGACATTAAAAGCTTCTGGCCGCGAAAATGATTTCTTTACCAACTGGATCGGTTATTTAGCCAAAGTAACCAATGCTCAACAGGAATTAGGATGGCTTTCAACAAGATTAAATACTATACCTCCGCTTTTAACTTCTTTAACAACGAGTGCCATTTTAGGAATCGGAGCATTAAGAATTATGGACGGAGAAATGACTTTGGGAGCTTTGGTTGCCTTCACTTATTTGATGAATAATTTTATTTCTCCCGTGAATCAATTGGTTTCTGTAGGCGCAATGCTCCACGAAACAGAAAGTGATATGAGCAGAATCGATGATGTAATGAATTATGAAATCGACAACCAATTCAGAGAAGAAAATTTAGTAAAGACAGATTCAACACAGCAAAATAAACTGGTAGGATATTTTGAAATGGATAATGTGACTTTTGGTTACAATCCAACCATTCCACCATTGATTGAAAAATTTAGCTTAAAATTAAAACCGGGAAGCAGAGTCGCATTAGTCGGCGGATCAGGAAGCGGGAAATCTACTGTTGCCAAAATCGCATCCGGACTTTACGATCCATGGGACGGAGAAATTTTATTCGACGGAAGATCCAGAAAAGAAATTCCGAGAAATGTCATCACAGAATCTTTATCTGTTATCGATCAGGATGTTTTGGTTTTCAATGGAACCATTAATGAAAATATTGCCTTTTGGGATACTTTAATTTCCGAAAAAAACATCGTTCAGTCTGCAAGAGACGCGGCAATTCACGATGTTATCGCAGCAAGAACAGATGCTTACGATAGCAAGGTGATGGAAGGCGGAGCGAATTTCAGTGGGGGACAACGTCAACGTCTGGAGATTGCAAGAGCATTGGTAAGCAATCCTTCCATTTTGGTGATGGATGAAGCAACCAGCGCACTAGATCCTGCAACTGAAAAACAGGTGATGGACAATATCAAAAAAAGAGGCTGTACCTGTTTGATTGTGGCTCACAGACTAAGCACCATTATGGATTGCGACGAGATTATCGTCATGGAATTCGGAAAAATCGTAGAACGCGGAACCCATCAGGAATTGATGAATATGAACGGCGTGTACTCACAATTAATTGAAACAAAATAAATTCAGAAAAATGACGACAAACGAAAAAATACACATCGGCGTTGAAACTCCTTTTTCTTTGGACAGTTCAGAAAAATTCTGGATGATTTTGTCGGGCGAGGTAAATGTTTTTTATACCGAAATCGGAGAAGACGGAAAATATTTATCTGCCCTAAAATTTTTGTACACCGCAAAAAAAGGCGAATTATTATTTAGCTTAATCACTAAAAATTGCTCAGAAAACACAAGATTAATTGTCTTTTCAAATGATGCAAATTTAGTCTCAATAAATAAAAGCAATCTGTTGGAAATCGATCATTTCTTCCTGAAAAAAATGATTGATACATGGATTTTAAAAACTTCTTCTGCTTTGGATTCTTCCAACAGCCCGAGAGTTTATACTTCTTTAGATCATTTTGATGTTATTAATTTAACGAAAAACATTGTAGCTTATCCTTCATCCGGCTTAAACTGGATCGAATTATCAGAAGGTAAACTAGATATATTTTCAGGTAACGTTTCATTAGAAACTAGTGAAGAAGAAAATTTTCCCGTTCCTGTAAGCAGCAAACTCTGGATTAAATCATTATCAACTAAAACTATAGTTAGAGTTTTGAGCACTCGTGAAGTGTTAGAAAATGACATTAATTTTTTAATTTCAATCGATCAGCTTCAAAAATATTTTTTCAATAAACTGATTAATATTATTCACGATCAGCAAGTTGAAGAGCAGGAATATTTTAAAAATAAAGTTGAAAACGAAAACAACGATCTTACGCACACACTGGAAAGGATTAAATCAATTGTTACGGGTGCGAGTAAATCTGCAGTAAAAGAAGAAACGGTTCATCAGATAAAATCAAAAAACACCCTTTTTTTGACTTGTAAACTGATTGGTGAACACAATGGATTCAATTTAGAAGAACCAAAACACATTGAAACATATCAAAATAGCGTCACCAATCAATTAATTGCAATTGCAAAAAGCTCAAAGATCAGGGTAAGAAAAGTTATTTTAAGAGGTGTTTGGTGGAAACAGGAAAATGGAAATCTGTTGGCCTTTACAAAAGAAGGAAACATTCCTGTGGCTTTGATACAGAAAAATTCTTCTCAATATATTCTGAAAAATCTGCAAACCAACACAGAAACGGTAGTTAATAATGATGTTGCAGAGACTTTAGAACCCATTTCCTACATGTTCTTTTCAGGGTTTGATGTAAAAATGACCTCAATGAAAAGAGTGTTGGGATTTGCCATGCAAGGTGCAAAAACAGATGCAAAATTCTTAATTATAGCTGCATTGGCAGGAAGTTTAATTGGTCTGCTAATTCCCATTTTATCAGGAGTCATGTTCGATGATGTGATCCCGACCGCAGACCGATCCTTACACTTCGAAATTTTCAGCATCTTATTAATAATTGGCTTTGTAACAGCAGGTTTACAGCTCGTGCAGGGCGTTTTACAATTAAGATTAGAATCAAAATCAAGCATCAATTTACAAGTTGGTGTGATGGATTATATTTTGAGGCTTCCCGTTACTTTTTATAAAAATTATACGGCAGGAGATCTTACAAACAGAGTTTTAAGCATCAATTCAATCCGACAGATCGTTTCAAATACTTTAATGACAGCAGCCTTAAGTGGAGCTTTTTCTTTTGTGAATTTAATTTTATTGTTCTATTACGATTCAAAACTAGCGTGGATAGGTGTTGCATTGGGATTAATCGCAGCTTTGTTCACAGTCGGAATGGGATTATTAAAACTAAAGCACGACAGACAAATTTCTGAGCAGCAAGGACAAATTCAAGGTTTTTTATTCGAATTTTTATCAGGAATCACGAAAATCAGAATGACAGGTGGTGAAAAAAGAATCTTCACTTTATGGGCAGAAAAATTTTCAAAACTGAAAAAATTAGGCTTCAGTTCGGGAAGTTACCAGAATTTCGTGGAAACTTTCAACGCTTCTTACCCACTTTTTACAAGTATTTTCTTTTTCTCATTCATTTATTATACGGTTTTAAATTCCGATGCACAGACAAGTATGTTGACGGTTGGTGCTTTCATGGCCTTCATTACGGCATTCAATAAATTTTTGAATGATAGCTTGAGAATCAGCATGGCTTTTATTACTTCATTAAACGTAATTCCTTTGTATGAAAGGGTAAAACCGATCTTAGAAACCGAACCGGAATCTGCAGAACACAGCACAGATCCCGGAGAATTGAGTGGGGAAATTGAACTGAATTCTGTTTCGTTTAGATATCATGAAGATCAGCCTTTGGTTTTAAATAATATTTCTTTTAAAATAAAACCGGGAGAAATGGTGGCTTTTGTGGGCTCATCGGGATCAGGAAAATCAACCATCATGAGACTTCTACTAGGTTTTGAACATCCGGAAGCGGGATCAATTTACTACGACGGAGAAGGCTTTGAATCGATGAATAAAGAACTGGTAAGAAGACAAATCGGTGTCGTTCTGCAAAACGGAGCTTTAATGTCGGGAAGTATTTTCCAAAACATCATCGGAAACTCTGAGTTGACGCTGGAAGACGCTTGGGAAGCAGCTCGTATGGCAGGAATGGAAGAAGACATCAAACATATGCCAATGGAAATGCACACGATGGTAAGTGAAGGCGCTGGAACTTTCTCTGGCGGACAAAGACAAAGATTGATGATCGCAAGAGCGATTGTACATAAACCTCGCCTACTTTTCATGGATGAAGCAACAAGCGCACTGGATAACAGAACTCAGAATATCGTGTCTGAAAGTTTGGATAAATTACAGGCAACCCGAATCGTGATCGCTCACAGATTGAGTACGATAAAAAATGCAGATAGAATTTTTGTTTTAGACAAAGGAACGATTGTAGAATCCGGAAATTATGATGAATTGATGGAGAAAAACGGACTGTTCGCCGAACTTGCAAAACGCCAAATAGCATAACCATGGAAACGAATATTGATTTTCCGGAAGAGGTTTTATCAAGCCAATTGAAAGATTATTTTTCTAATAAATTCATGATTAATAAAAATAAATTCGACCCTTATCCTGATACAGAATTCTGGAGAAAATATATTGAAAACGATAATTCAACGAATAATATTCCCTTTAAAAAACTTCGTGAATGTTATCCGCAACTCAATTTTCCGATTGAAGAAGATATAGAAAAAAATCCGTCATATCGGGATGCAACCTTAAAAGGAATGTTCATTCAGTCAGATTTTGCTTTAAAACTGAATAATGAATCTGAAATAAATGTAAAAATATTTAAAAATATCGCTTATGATATTCCTGTTATTACAGTTCCTGATGGAAGTGATTTTGAAACTTTAATTCAATCTTTAATTTATAAAAACAACCCTGTGAATATTCCGAAATCGATGGGCGCAACACTCATCAGCGGAATCAACAACTGGAAAAAATTAAATGATTTAAAACAAAAATGGACAGAAAAAAATTCATCAGCATCTTGGAATGAAGAATTTTCGAACAACATTTTACCCAATACATATTTATATAAAGACAAAATAATTCTTCTTAGCACAAAACCTTACAGCAATGTAGATGCGGAAAAATTAAACTTAAATAATGATGAATGGCAAAAAATTTCATTAAACATTCGCCTTGAACACGAATGCGTTCATCTCTACACCTTAAAAAAATATGGCTCTGCAACGAATAATCTTCACGACGAATTGGTTGCTGACTATATAGGAATCATAACTTCTGCAGGAAATTATCAGAAAAAATGGATGCTCACTTTTATGGGACTGGAAAATTTTCCGGAATACAGAAAAGGAGCAAGACTGGAAAATTACCTAAGTGGGATGAATCTCTCTGAAAACGAATTCATAAGGCTAACAGAAATCATCAAAAATGCGATTGAAAATATTGCTGAATTTGATGCTCAAGTAGGAATTTTACGTTCTGAACGTGATAAAAAACTGAGAATTGAAGTACTCTGCGAAACAGATCTTCTTCAAATCTCATCAAGTACCGGAACGCATTTGTTACTTGAAAAATATGGTGAAAAATCGGCGCACTGAGATCAGTGCGCCGATTAGTTTATATATGAAAAGGATTTAGTAAAATTTTTAAAATCTTTGATATTAATATTTTATGGTGGTAAGATAAAATTCAGGAAAAGTTTTCACTTTTTTCTGGGTCGCAATTTCAAAAGCGATATGAGTACTAATTGCTCCTACCAACCAAGAAGCAACCGAAAGTTGAGGTGGCGGTAATCCTTCATTCTCATCTTTATATTTCTGGATAATATCGTCGATCCATTTTTGGCGGTTTCCCCAGAAAGTCATATAGCTTGTCGCATATTCTACAACATTCAGCTCGTTGAACTTCTCCCCTTTTTTCGACAAATAACTTAATCCCAAACCTTCCGTATCTATCACAAAAACCAAGGCTCCCCAACCTAAATTATACGGATGTAAAACCGGAATATTATTTTCCTGACAAACCTGATCGAAAACCAAGGGCACATCCGAAGTAAAATCCAATGCATTAATGGCAATTCTATGTCCCTGTATAAAATCCTTCACATTTTCAGGACTCAGAAAACAATTGTGAATTTTGATGTTTGCTTTTTCATTTATGGATAACAATCTTTCCTTTAAAGCCTCTACTTTAGGCAAAGAAATATCTTTTTCTGTATAGTTTTGCCGATTTAGATTGGATAATTCTACTACATCACCATCAATAATTGTAATATTTTCGAACCCGAATCTCAACAGACATTCCGCGATAATGCTTCCAATCCCCGCTCCTCCCAGTAATATGGGAAAATCTTTGATATGCTTCTGCTCATCTTCTGTAATATATAATCTGTTTCTCGTATAGCGCTCTTCCATATCGATTGTGATTTTTACAAAAATAAAGCGACTGATAGAAATCATTGTTACCTTTAAGTGTAGTAAATTTTAAAATTTCATTTTTCTTTCTTCCGTTAAATTTAAATTATTAAAATTCAGACTATAAAGAATGATCGACAAAATATTCCTTTGTAATTATTATTAAAATCAATCAAGAAGGCAATTTTAGATATAAATTATAAATCCCTGAAAATTAAAATACTAAATACCTGTGCAATAAAATACGTACCATCAAACCACAAAAAAGACCAAAAAAATGTTTTATCGTAAAGAATTTTATATATTTGCACCATCTAACAATTAAAAAAAATAATTTACTATGTCAGACATTGCATCAAGAGTAAAAGCTATCATCGCTGATAAGCTTGACGTTGAAGAAACAGAAGTAACTCCTGAAGCTAGCTTCACTAACGATTTAGGAGCTGATTCATTGGATACAGTTGAACTAATCATGGAATTTGAAAAAGAATTCAACATTCAAATCCCTGATGACCAAGCTGAAAAAATTACTACTGTAGGACACGCTATCGCTTATATCGAAGAAGTAGTAAATAAATAATATTCTTCAACAAAAAAGAAATTAAACAAAGTTTATGGAATTAAAAAGAGTAGTTGTAACCGGTTTTGGAGCAATAACACCGATTGGAAATAATGCAAAAGAATACTGGGAAAATCTTCTAAAAGGTGAGAGCGGTGCCGCTCCGATTACTCTTTTTGATGCCACAAACTTCAAGACAAAGTTCGCTTGCGAAGTGAAAGGTTTCAATCCATTAGACCATTTCGATAAGAAAGAAGCTAAAAAAATGGATAGAAATACCCAACTTGGATTAGTTGCTGCTAAAGAAGCGGTTTCTCATTCAAGAATTATCGAAGACAATGTAGATAAAAACAGAGTCGGAGTAATCTGGGGATCAGGAATCGGAGGTTTAGAGACTTTCGAAACTGAGGTTTTAGGATGGGCAAATACGGACATTCCTAGATTTAATCCTTTCTTTATTCCGAAAATGATTGCGGACATTACACCTGGACATATTTCTATTGAATATGGATTCCACGGTCCGAATTATACAACTGTTTCTGCATGTGCATCTTCAGCAAATGCTATAATTGATTCCAAAATGCTTATCCAACTAGGAAAAGCAGACGTGATTGTGTGCGGGGGCTCTGAAGCAGCCGTTACAGCAAGTGGTGTCGGTGGATTCAATGCAATGATGGCACTTTCTACAAGAAATGATGATCCGAAAACGGCTTCAAGACCTTTCGACAAAGACAGAGATGGATTTGTATTGGGTGAAGGAGCAGGATGTATTATTCTTGAAGAATATGAGCACGCAGTAAAACGTGGTGCTACAATCTACGCAGAATTAAAAGGGGGAGGTATGAGTGCAGATGCACATCACATGACAGCACCTCATCCTGAAGGTTTAGGAGCTTATCTGGTAATGAAAAATTGTCTGGAAGACGCAGGATTAACTGCTAATGAAGTAGATCACATCAACATGCATGGTACGTCTACTCCATTAGGAGACATTGCAGAATCTAACGCGATTTCGAGATTATTAGGAGAGCACGCTTACGACATTCAGATTAATTCTACAAAATCTATGACGGGTCACCTTTTGGGTGCAGCCGGAGTGATTGAAGCTATTGCTGCGTTGGGAACTATTATTCATGGTATTGTTCCTCCTACCATCAACCATTTTACTGATGATGAAAATATCGACAGCAGACTGAACTTTACGTTCAACGATGCTGTGAAGAAAGATGTAAAAGTAGCCATGAGCAATACTTTTGGGTTTGGTGGGCATAATGCTTGCGTTCTATTTACGAAAATCTAAATTCAATGAATGGAGTTACAGAAATACTTTTCTAAATTCCTTCTCAAAAACAGAAAAAGAAAATTAACGGAGAGAGATTACTTTCTCAGCACCAATCTCAGCAAGATGCTTGGTACTGAGATACAAAATGTTGCTCTATACCGCGAAGCTTTTTCTCTTAAAAGTTCTTCTAAAAATCAAGAGAATAGTAACTACGAAAGGCTTGAATTTTTGGGAGATTCTGTTTTGGGTACAGTTATTTCTTGTCATTTGTTTCAGACCTATCCTCAGGCAAACGAAGGATATCTGACACAGATGAAATCTAAGATTGTTAATAGGAAAAACCTTAATAAATTAGGAGAAGACCTAAAACTTACAGATCTTTTGCAAAAATCGACATCTGTAGCTTTGGGAGAAAATATCTCCGGAAATTTATTTGAGGCATTAATTGGTGCTGTTTATTTGGACTTCCAATATGATACTTGCAAAAGAATTATTTTGGAAAGGTTGCTTACGCCGTCAGAAATTAATAAATTAGAGAATAAAATTGTAAGCTATAAAGGTCTTCTGCTGGAATGGAGCCAGAAGAAAAAAGTAAATATAAAGTACGAAACTTGCGAAGAAATTCAGGTGAACAAAGCAATTATATTCAGATGTCATGTTTGGCTTTCTGATGAAAAAATTGCCAACGCCACAGAAACTTCCAAGAAAAAGGCTGAAGAAAAGGCAGCACAACGAGCATTTTATATTTTAAATAAAAAAGAAAATATACTTGGAAATCCAAAAACTTTATGATCTTGACGATATAGAATTTGAAGATATTGCCATAGGCTTGGTAAGATTAGCAAAAAATATACCCGATCATGAATTTTTCTTTAAAGTAAATCAAAAAAACGATCTCAGCTTTTCCCGCAAGAAGGATATCATTCTTCATGGGGATTATTATGATTATTTTTTTCCAAGATTCGAGGCCTACCACAAGTTTACAAAGACCTGTTTTACTTTCATTGCCAACAAATCTTCTGAAAGTAAACAAAAAAAATTACAGACTGAACTCTTCTCAGAAGAAGAAAACATTAAATTTTTATTAAATAATCAGGTAGATGTGCAATATATTTTGCACAGTTCGGAACAGTTTCATGATTTTTCCGTAATTTTGCTCCCTGAAAATCTTGTCTTTCCAATTCAAGATTACACTTTGAGTTCTGATGAAGAACTTTATCAAATTATCCAGTATTATGAATAAGTATTTAAAGAAGACAAAAATTATCGCGACACTTGGGCCGGCGTCATCGTCGAAAGAAGTGATGTTAGGATTAATGAAAGCAGGTGTTGACATTTTTAGAATAAATTTTTCGCACGCAGACTACGATCTAGTAAAATCAAATATCAACATCATTAGAGAACTTAATAAGGAATATGGGTACTCTGTTGGTATTTTGGGAGATTTACAAGGTCCAAAGCTAAGAGTAGGTGTTGTAAAAGAAGGATCTTATCTAAATCCTGGAGATATACTTACTTTCACCAACGAAAAGATGGAAGGAGATTCTACAAAGGTGTACATGACTTACCAACAATTTCCTCAAGATGTAAAAGTTGGTGAAAAAATATTAATTGATGACGGAAAACTAATGTTGGAAGTTATTGAAACTAACGAAATCGACACTGTAAAAGCAAAAACAATTCAAGGGGGACCTTTAAGCTCTAAAAAAGGGGTAAATCTTCCGAATACGAATGTTTCTCTTCCTGCTTTAACGGAAAAAGATATTCAAGATGCTAACTTCATGCTAGATCAGGAGGTTGATTGGATCGCTCTTTCTTTCGTGCGTCACGCTCAGGATATTATTGATTTAAAAGAATTAATTGCAAAACATCCAAATGGTAAATTCAAAACTCCGATTATAGCGAAGATTGAAAAGCCTGAAGGTGTAAAAAATATCGACGAAATCTTACTAGAATGCGACGGATTAATGGTTGCTCGTGGAGATTTAGGTGTTGAAGTTCCGATGGAAGAAGTTCCGGCAATTCAAAAAAACTTGGTTGAAAAAGCAAGATTCTATTCTAAGCCTGTTATCATTGCAACTCAGATGATGGAAACGATGATCAACAGCTTAACGCCAACGAGAGCGGAAGTAAATGACGTTGCCAACTCTGTATTGGATGGTGCTGATGCGGTAATGCTTTCAGGAGAAACTTCTGTGGGTAGATATCCTGTTCAGGTTGTGGAAAACATGGCTAAAATTGTGAAAAACATCGAGATGACACATTTTTACCAACACAAAAACGAACCCATCGAGAAAGATTACAACTGCATCGATGAGAGATTCATCACAAACAGAGTATGCCTTGCTGCGGTAAGAATCGCAAAAACTACGAATGTTTCTGCAATCGTTACTTTAACGAGTTCTGGTTATACGGCATTCCAACTTTCTGCACACAGACCGAATTCTCACATCATTGTTTACAGCGGAAACAAGAGAGTAATCACAATGTTAAATCTACTTTGGGGAGTTCACGCATATCATTACGATATGAAGAAATCTACTGATGAAACGATTATTCAGGTTAATATGTTGACGCACAACTACGGCTACATTGAGTCTGGAGACTTTGTAATCAACATCAACGCGACTCCGTCTTATGAAGGTGGAAAAACAAATACATTGAGATTGACTACGGTTTAATTTTAAGAAAAAGCGAAATTGCTTTCTTTATAAAACAAAAACTCACGAAAATTATTCGTGAGTTTTTTATTTTATGGGCTGGAAGAATGAAACAGGAAGTTATTAAGCAGTACTTTTATAAACGTTCATCCTTCCTATTCAAGCTTCTTTTCTTTATTAATAATTTCCTACAATAGTTCTTGCCGTCACAAACTCTTTTAAAGCCAATAAAGACAGCTCGGTTCCGTATCCTGAAGCCTTACTACCGCCGAATGGAAAACGAGGATCAGAACTTGTCATTCTGTTAATATTTACCGTTCCGGATTCAAGGTTTTCGATAAAGAATAATTGACGGTCTGCTTTCTTCGTCCAAACAGAATTTGAAAGTCCGAAAGGAATATCGTTTGCCATTTGTAAAGCTTCCTCGTCGCTTTTAGCAATCATCACCATTCCAAGAGGGCCAAAAAGCTCTTCTTTTAAAATGGGATTACCTTCCTGAACGCGAATTAAACCTGGTTTAAACTCATTTTCAGAAATTCTTTCTAATGGAATAATAATTTCCGCACCATTTTCCAGCGCTCTGTTAAATTGAGCTTCTAATTCATCCGCCAGATCCGGTCTTGCCATTCCAGCTAATTTGGTTTCCTTATTTAAAGGATCACCAACTTCATACGTTTTATATTCTTCAATGAATTTCGGTAAAAATTCATCTTCAATTTTTTCATCGATGATAAATCTTTTCGCTGCAGTGCACGTTTGCCCACAATTTTGGAGTCTGGATTTCGCTCCGGCTTTTGCTGCTTCATCCAAATCAGCATCATCGAAAATAATGAAAGCATCGCTTCCGCCTAATTCCAATAAAGATTTTTTGATATTTAAACCAGCAATAGAAGCTACTTCTCCCCCGGCTGTTCCGCTTCCGGTAAGACTTACTCCTTTTACAGCATCATGTTCAAGAATTTCTTTTACAACCTTGTGACCTACCTCAAGATTCTGGAAAACACCTTCCGGAAAACCAGCTTCCAAAAGAACATCTTCGATGGCATTTCCACTTCCGAAACAGATTGAAGCGTGTTTCAAAACCACTGTATTTCCAGCTAAAATAGCAGGAACGGCAAATCTCAGTACTTGCCAAAAAGGGAAATTCCACGGCATTACTCCTAAAATTACGCCTTTTGGAACATAATGAACTTCAGAATAAGAAAATTCAGATTCAACTTTTTCAGGTTTTAAAATATTTTCTGCATCCGCATAATAATTCATCATCAATGCACATTTTTCCACCTCAGCAATCGATTCTGAAATCGGCTTGTTCATCTCTTTAGTAATGATCGTACCAAACTTTTCAGAATTGTTTTTTAAAATTTCAGCTGCCTTTGCAATGAGTTTTTGCCTGTCTTCGAATGGTACTTTTCTCCATTCTGAAAATGTCTTATCCCCTTTGATAAGTTTATTTTCAATTGATTGTTCCATAATGTAATTTCTGTTTTAAATTCAAAAAAGATTGAATTTATTAATGCCTTTTATCCAAAAGCATCTTGAGAGCTACAAAATTAGTTTCTTTAAATGAAATAAAATAATGATTTTCTCTATCGCAAAGTTACGGCTTTCTTTCTTAAACCATAAACCATTCATTCATAAGACATGCAGCTAATCTCGCTGTTCTGTCCTGAACATCAAATAAGGGATTTACTTCCGCCACATCTAATGCGAGTAGTTTTTCGTTTTTTAAAATATGTCTGTAAAAATGCATGAATGTCGCATCTGCAAAAATTCCGTTATATGCCGCAGCAGAAACCCCCGGAGCGATTGATGCATTAAAAACATCCATACAGATCGTCAAATAAACGTAATCTACATTATTTAATAATTCATCAATTCGTTCATAAATTGACGGAAGATTTTCAAAGAAAAGTTCATCAGCCAAAATATATTTCATTCCATATTGATGGGCTGTATCAAATAATTTCAACGTGTTTGAATTTCTCTGAATTCCAATATGTAATGAATGAATTTCACCTTCCTGAGCTATTTGCCAAAAACCGGTTCCTGAACTTGCTCCTACTTCTTGTTCAGGTTGTCTGTTGTCGAAGTGAGCATCGATATTAATGATTCCTATTTTTTGTTCAGGAAAAGCTGTTTTTACCCCTAAATAATGAGCATAGGTAACTTCATGACCTCCACTTAAAACCAGCGATTTTCCGCCTTTTAATAAAACTTTTGAAACCCTTTTGGCAAGATCATTCTGAGTGTTTTCAAGATTTCCATCGTCGCAGGTTATATTTCCGAAATCCAAAAGCGAAAAATCAGGAACAATCACCGGGAAATTAGCCATATTTTTTCGGATCATATCAGGAGCATCTTTAGCGCCCTGCCGACCTTTATTCCTTTTAACTCCCTCATCTACAGCAAATCCGTGCAAAACGAAATCATTAGTTGAAATTGCATCGTAGTTATTTTCTTCTTTTACTCTCTGAAATATTCTGTGGTAAAGAAGTTCTTCACCGTCTAATCTTCCTTGCCAAATATTGTTCATCATTAATAATTTTAATTTGTGTGTTGTGTGACTTCGAGAACCTCAGCCACCAAGGTGGACATTTATCAATTATATGACTGGTGACTGAGGTCCTCGAAGTCACCATAAATTATTTTAAATCCTAACTCCATCAATATAAACACTCTCTGCCTTCAAACTTCCCTGATTATAAAGTACATTCTGGAAATTATTCGTTTTAAAAGTCACAAAATCTGCTTTCAAACCTTCCGCTAATCTTCCTCTATCTTCCAAACCAAGCGCCAAAGCAGAACGGAAAGTCATTCCTGCTAAAACTTCTGCCGTTGTTAATTTTTCAAAAGTTGCCAGAATTGAAGCCTGAGTAATCAGATTTCCCATTGGTGCCGAACCCGGATTCCAGTCGCTCGCGATGGCTACGATGGCTCCCGCATCTAATAATTTTCTTGCCGGAGTAAATTTTTCTCCCAACCCCAAACTTGCACCCGGTAAAGCTGTTGCCACTGTATCTGATTTTGCTAAAAACTCAATATCCTCATCAATCGTCGCTTCAAGGTGATCCGCAGATTGCGCGCCAACCTCAACTGCAATCCTTGAACTTCCCGGTGTGAATTGATCTGCATGTACTGTGATTTCAAAACCTAAATCTTTAGTTTTAAGTAAGAATTCTTTACTTTCTTCCGGCTGAAATGCTGACTTTTCAATGAAAATATCAACACGCTTCGCCAAATTTTCTTCTTTTACTTTCGGTAAAATTTCCTTTAAAATATATTGTAAATATTCTTCGTTGCTTCCATCAAAATCTCTAGGCTTCAAATGCGCAGAAAGACATGTCGGAACCAAAGTTGCCTTTGTCTGATCCTGAGCTTTTTTAATGATCCTAAGCATTTTCAGTTCATTTTCAACATCTAAACCGTAGCCGCTTTTCACTTCAATGGTTGTAATTCCGAGGGAAATTAAAAAATCGATTCTTTCTAATAAAGTTTTTAATAATTCTTCTTCTGAAGCGTTTCTTGTATGCTGAACAGAACTCCAGATTCCTCCTCCACTTTCAGCGATTTCAAGATAAGTTTTCCCGGCATTTCGCATGGCAAAATCATTTGCGCGATTTCCTCCAAAGCAAATATGCGTGTGTGAATCTACGAAAGCCGGAAGAACGATTTGTTCGCCTTCGATTGTTTCAATTTCTATATTTTGATTTTCAGATTTTAATGTTTCGAAATTTCCGACTTGCTGGATTTTATTTTCATTAATTAAAACTCCACCATCTATAATGATTTCCAGTTGTTCGTCAGAAAGTTTTCCTCTTAAAGGTAAGTTCGCAAGTGTCACAACTTGCTTGAAAGGTCCAATTAATTTCATTTATTTAATTTAAAGCTAAAATTTAGATTAAAATACTTCGCCTAGATTCCTACGGAATGACAAACTATGCGTTCTTTTTGTTATTACGTAAGAATCTCAGCATCGTTAGAAGCATAGCAATTTGTATCTTTAAAATTTTCTCTCTCAAAAATACTTAAAATATCTCTTCTGCTCAAATCTTAATTTTTCCGAAATCTCAGTCTTTGTCTTAACCTAAATTTCCTATCTTTACGGTAAATGAAATTGAATTAATGCCTGATTTTTTACATCCAGACAAAGACAATTATTCCCGCGAAGAACTTCAACAGGAAGAACAGATTCGTCCGCAGAGTTTTAAAGATTTTGCGGGACAAAGGAAAACGTTAGAAAATCTTGAGGTTTTCGTAACGGCTGCCAAAAAACGTGGTGGTGCATTAGACCATGTTCTGCTACATGGTCCACCAGGTTTGGGAAAAACAACTTTAGCCAATATTATTGCGAATGAACTTGGGGTAAACTGTAAAATTACTTCGGGTCCTGTTTTGGATAAACCGGGAAGTTTAGCCGGTTTATTGACCAATCTAGAGGAAAATGATGTCCTTTTCATTGATGAAATTCACCGACTTTCGCCTGTCGTGGAAGAGTATCTATATTCTGCGATGGAAGATTATAAAATCGATATTATGCTCGAAACGGGTCCAAATGCGAGAAGCGTTCAGATTGGTTTGAATCCATTTACATTGGTTGGAGCGACAACGAGAAGCGGAATGTTGACAAAACCGATGTTGGCAAGATTTGGAATTCAAAGCAGATTGGAATATTATACGATCGAGCTTTTATCAATGATCATCATCCGAAGTGCAAGAGTTTTGGGTGTGAAGATTTATGAGGATGCTGCGATTGAAATCGCCAGAAGAAGCAGAGGAACCCCGAGAATTGCGAATGCTCTTTTAAGAAGAGTTCGTGATTTTGCCGAAATTAAAGGAAATGGTGAAATTGAAATTGAGATTACAAAATATGCTTTAAATTCATTAAATGTAGATGAATTTGGTTTGGATGAAATGGATAACAAAATCATGCGTGTCATGATTGAAAACTTTAAAGGAAAACCTGTAGGCATTTCGGCGTTAGCAACATCGATTGCAGAAAACCCTGAAACATTGGAGGAGGTTTACGAGCCTTTTTTGATTCAAGAAGGATTTATCATCAGAACACCGAGAGGTCGTGAAGTGACGGAAAAGGCATATAAACATTTGAATATTGCGATACCTAAAAATCCGGGAGAACTATTCTAATTAATAATTAAAATGTTTATTCCTAAATTATATAAAAGCGAAGATTACAATCTGATGAAAGAAATCATCCGAGAGAATTCTTTTGCGCTATTAATTTCTTCTGTGGATAAGATTCGTGCGACACATTCTATGATGATGTTGAATGATGATGATAAAGAAAATATTTATATAGAAACTCATATCTCAAGAGCCAATCCGCAAGCAAAAACCCTGAAAAATGGAGATGATGTTCTTTGTGATTTTTTAGGAGCGCATACGTATATTTCGAGCAGTTGGTACGATCATATCAATGTATCAACTTGGAATTATGAAGCGGTACAGATTCATGGAAAAGTTGAGTTGATGAATGATGATGAATTGTACAATCATTTAGATAAATTAACTTCGAAATACGAAAATTTTCAGCAATGTCCGATGATGGTGAAAGATATGGGAAAGGAATTTGTAGAAAAGGAAATGAAAGGTGCTTTTGGTTTAAAAATCATTTCGACTGAAATTTTTATTAAGCAAAAACTATCTCAAAACAGAAAGGAAAACGATTTCCAAAACATTATTTCAAATCTTGAAAATGGTGATGAAAACGGAAAACGAATTGCTGAAAAAATGAAACTATTGAAAAAAAAAATTGTTTTTACCACAAAAGATACAAAAGATGTTAGTTTTGAAAAATTAGCTTTTAAAAGAGTATAAAAGCAGACTTTTATTTGATTAAAATATATTTTGCAGTAAAAATCATAATTATAAATACATTATAAAAAACTTAATATTATATGAAATTATATCCAATACAATGTGGAAAATTTAAACTGGATGGCGGTGCCATGTTCGGAGTCGTCCCAAAGAGTCTGTGGGAGAAAACAAACCCTGCAGACGAAAGAAACCTAATCGAACTTGGAACGCGTTCTCTTTTGGTGGAAGACGGAAAAAAATTAATCTTAATTGATTGCGGTCTTGGAAACAAACAGGATGATAAATTTTTTGGTCATTATTCTCTTTGGGGAGACGATAATTTAGACAAAAACTTAAAAAAATATGGTTTTGTAAGAGAAGACATTACCGATATTTTCCTCACTCACCTTCATTTCGACCACTGCGGTGGAGCGATCGAATGGAATGATGACAAAACAGGTTATAGACCGGCTTTCAAAAATGCACAGTTCTGGACGAATGAAAACCATTGGCAATGGGCAACAGAACCGAATGCAAGAGAAAAAGCGAGCTTCCTGAAGGAAAATATTATGCCCATCCAGGAAAGTGGACAACTGAACTTTTTACCACTTCCTACAACGGGAAATTATGGTTTTGCTCCAGACTTGAAAATGGACGTTATTTTCGTTGACGGTCATACGGAAAAACAGATGCTTCCCGTACTTCAATATCAGGATAAAACGATTGTTTTTGCTGCGGATTTGATTCCTACAGCTGGACATATTCCTCATGTTTATGTGATGGGTTACGATACTCGTCCACTTTTAACATTAGAAGAAAAAGGAAAATTCCTGAAACAATGTGTGGATAACGAATATTTATTGTTCTTCGAACACGATGCTCACCACGAGCTGGCTAGTCTTAAAATGACTGAAAAAGGCGTGAGATTGGATGAGACGTTTACTTTTAATGATGTTTTTGGATATTAAATTATGAGTGACACCAACGACTTTGGTCATGATTCAATGGATCATACAAATCATGACAGTGGTTCAAATGACCATGTAAGTCATACTTATAAGGAACCTAATTTTGCCGTTCATGCCGAATATCCTTCTGATATATCGTCAGGAAATACATTTACCGCAGAACAGTTTTTAAACGTTAATGCCAAAGTGGAATCTAAAATCATTGGTTTGACAGGCGGAATCGGTTCAGGAAAAACAACTGTTGCGAAATTCATTGAAGAGTTCGGATTTCCGGTCTATTATTCGGATGACAGGGCAAAAGATATTGTGAATGAAAACGATGATTTAAAAGCAAAAATCAAAGAACTTTTAGGTAACGAAGCTTATGATGAGAATGGGCATTATAACCGAAAATTTGTAGCTGATCAAGTTTTTAATAATAAAGATTTATTGCACAATTTAAACGAAATTATTCATCCCGCCGTTCGAATTGATTTTGAAGATTGGGTGAAAAAACAAACCAAATATTTAGTTTTTAAAGAAACCGCTTTGTTGTTTGAATTGAAATTAAATAAACAATGTTATAAATCTGTTTTAGTTACAGCCGAAGATAATATCAGAGCAAAGAGGGTGATGGATAGAGACGGCAAAACCTACCGTGAAGTAGAGGCTGTCATGGAGAAGCAAATGCCAGAAAAAGATAAGATAAAACTGGCGGACTGCATTATCTATAACAATACCAATTTAGAGGATTTAAAGGATCAAACCGAAAGAATAATCTTCGATATCGAATAAATAAAAACTCGTTAGATATTTTTCTAGCGAGTTTTTTTATTTAATTTCTTATAAAGCATCAAGGTTTTTGAAACCTTGATGCTTTGAATTTGTATAAAGTTTTTTTAATCAAAAAAAATAGGCTCCCATTACTGAGAGCCCATAATTAGATTAATATTAAGTGTGTTCTATTCTTTGATAAATTTCTTTTGAACAGTTGTTTCTCCATCCTGGATGTCTATTACATAAACTCCGTTGATTAGAGCATGAACATTAATCATATTGTTCAAAATAATTCCACCAGCTACCAATTGTCCTGCTGCATTGTAGATCTTGTAATTAGCTTTTTTGCTAATGTTCTTCACGTACAATACGGTACTTACAGGGTTAGGATAAATCACGATATCCGTCTGGTTGATTGCATTAGGAACCGGTGCCTTAGAAATTCTCACGGTGTAATCCTCAACTTCTCCATCAGGGAAGTTTGTACAGTTTACAGGGATCGCATCTTTAGCCATCGCCACTCTCATCACTACATATTTATAGTCTGTTAAGCTGATGAATGCATCTGCAGGAACAGAGAATGTTGTGCTTACATTTTCGTCTGTACTAGGCGAAGCAGCCATGATTCTTTCATTAATATCGAAATATCCGTTTCTGTTGAAGTCGATCCAAACTGCGATTCCAGCTTTAATGCTTCCACTTGGTTTTTTCTCGATAGTAATTTTATTATTTGAAGAACCTTGTACCAATTCGATAAACTTCGCAGGAACACCTGTATAATCTGAATACATAGAAGCCGCTGATACATTTTCCATCTTAGGTTTACCATTTGGCTCAACTGTTACCTTTGAAACATATACTGTTGATGCTGTTGTTGAAGCCATTTGACAGTATACTACAGTAGGTGTAGTGAAGAAATATGGTGGTGTATAGTTTGCCGGATTACCGTTACAAATATTTGCCACTTGCATTTCGTACTGAGTCAATTCTGTTAATCCTGTTAATGTATAAGTATTGTTAGAAACTGTAACTGATGTCCAGCTCGGAATACCTACTTTTCTATATCTCAAGATATAAGTCGCACCTGGGAAAGGATCCCAAACCACTACTGCTGTTGTAGGAGTAAGATTGGTAATTGTAAGTCCCGGAGGTGGCAATTCACAAGTTCTTAGAGTTGTAAATACTTTAGGGTTAGACCAAGGGTTAGTTGCAGTCTCACCATTACAGATATTCGCTACTTGTACTTCGTAAGTTGTATAAGGGCTTAGACCTGTAAGTGTAGTTGTATTTAATGGAGCAGCTGTAACATTCACCTGAGTCCAAAGTGTAGTTCCAACAACTCTGTATCTTACTACGTAAGTTGCACTTGGTACTACTGGAGCCCATGAGATAACTGCACTGTTTGTAGTTATAGTACCAATTGTAACATTCGGAGGTGTAGGATCACATCTCGTAGTGAATGTCTGAGTTGCAGTAAATGTTCCTGGTGCAGTTCCACAGCTTGACGCAATCTGAACCTCATATGTTGTAGCTGGAGTAAGACCAGTCAAAGTATATGGAGGGTTTCCAGAAAGTGAAGAAGCTATTACTTCCGTCCAAGTACTTGTACCTGCTACTCTATATCTGATCACATAAGTAAGCGTACCTGCTGGTGAAGTCCAGTTTACATTTGCAGAGATATGAGTAATTGTATTAATAGTTAAGTTTGTAGGCATTGTAGTATTACAAGGTCTCAATCTTACTGTATAATCTTCAACTTCTCCGTTTGCAGGGTTCGAACATAAAACAGGAGCACTTGTACGTCTTAGTACAACTCTCATTGTAGTCGTCAAAGGTCCGTTATATGCTGTTGCCGGTACGTTGAACAATGCTGTAACAGGAGTTGTTGTACTCGCTGCAGAAGCAAGGATCTGCTCTGTAGTTTCAAACGTTCCGTTTCTGTTGAAATCGATCCATGCAGAAACTGCGTCACTTTGTGTACCTGTAGCCCATCCTTTCGCTACGGAAATTTTGTTACCTGTAGAACCAATTTCTAAATTAACAAGTGTCGCCGGAGTATTGTATAAAATATAGTTTGTCTGAACCGATGTATTATTTACAACCGGAAGACCTGGGTTAACAGGAGTAAGAGTAACATTCGAAATGAAATCATTAGTTCCTGTTCCAATCATTGGACAATAGGTAATAGGAGTAGTTGTAAATGTTGTAGAAGTAGACCAAGGCCCTTGTGTACCTCCACAAATTGTAGCTACCTGTACTTCATAAGCTGTTTGCTCAGTAAGTCCTGTAATTGTATAGTTATTAGTAGTTACAACCGTAGATGTATTCCAAGTTCCAACAGGACTGGTTGTTCTCCATCTTACTAAATAAGTAGCACCTGTAGCAAATGTCCATGAAACGTTAGCACTAACTGCTGTAATAGCCGTTACCGAAATACCTGTAGGTGCAGCTGTTGTACAAGCCGGAACATCTACAAATTTAACCTGATAATCTTCAACCTCACCATTACCTGTAAGCGTAGCACATGGATCAGTAGGAGTTGCGTTATAAGTCATTACACGCATTTTCGGCTTATTCGTTCCTGAGTAAGCATTTGCAGGAACAGGGAATGTAGCCGTTACAGGTGTAGTTGTAGAGAACGTTAATGCCATTACTCTCTCACCACCAGCAACAGTTGTTGGGTTATTATTAAATAATCCATCACCGTTGAAATCGATCCAAGCGTAAGTAGTATAAGTAGCAGTTCCTGTGAAAGTTCTACCTACAGATAACGTATTATTAGTAGAACCACGAGCCAATGAAATAATCTTAGTAGCATCTGTAGAATAATCTGTATACATACTTGATGCTGAATTATTAGACATTGTTGGTGTATTTGCACCAGATACTGTTACATTATTAATATATGCATCTGTAACAGCAGCTGTACCCGAATTACAATAAGTAAGTGCAGGTGTTGTGAAGTTTACAGAAGGAGACCAAGCTCCCGTAGTACCACCACAAATTGTAGCTACCTGTACTTCATATGTTGTAGAAGCATTTAAATTAATAATCTGATAAGGGTTTGTTGCTAAAGGAATCGTTGTCCAAGCTCCAGTACCTGTTCTGTATCTTAGTGTATAAGTCGCACCTGTAGAGTTGATCCAAGAAATTAAAGCCGTAGAAGCTGTAATATTTGAAACAACAATTGGAGTTGGAGGAGCTGTTGTACATGGTGATATATCAACAATTTTAACAGCATAATCTTCTATCTCTCCATTGGCAACCGTAGCACAAGGATCACTTACTGTAGTTGTAGAGAAAATAACTCTCATTCTAAGTGTAAGCGGTCCGTTATAAGAAGTTCCCGGAACAGTAAATGTTGCAGAGATTGGGGTTGTTGTACTAGCAGTAGTATTGATTACTCTTTCCCCTGTTTCAAAAATACCATTTCTATTAAAATCAATCCAAGCTCCAACTGCCATTGAAGAAACAGTAGTTGTTAACCATGATTTAGAAACAGAAAGTGTATTGTTTGTAGAGTTACGAACTAATGTAATTAGTTTAGAAGCATCCGCAGAATAGTTTGTATAACCATTTGCACCTGTTGAGTTACTCATTACATAAGAGTTCGTAGGAGTCATTGTCACATTAGAAATGTAACCATTTGTATTCGTAGTTGAAGTAATATTACAATACGTAACCGCCGGAGTTGTAAACTGCAGTGGGTTTGTAAATGTACCTGTAACTCCACCACAAACATAAGCTACCTGAACTTCATATTGAGTCTGCTCTGTTAAACCTGTAAGGTTATAAGCATTCGAAGTTAAAGGTACTGTATTCCAAGTTGTACTACCAACCTGTCTCCACTGTAAAATATAAGTAGCTCCTGCAGCAGGATCCCACATAACATATGCAGAAGTTGCTAAAATATTGGAAACCGAAAGGTTCAGCGGAGCATTACTTGTACAAGGAATTGGCTGGATTAATTTAACTGCATAATCCTCTACCTCACCAAATGTGAAACTTGTACACATTGTAGCAGAAGAATTATAAGACATTACAACTCTCATTCTTGTCGTAGAAGGACCGTTGTAAGCTGTTGCAGGAACAGAGAACGTAGCTGAAACCGGAGTTGTCGTGTTTGCAGGTGAGTTCATTACTTGTTCAGAAGATTCGAAAACACCATTTCTGTTGAAATCAATCCAAACCCCTACAGCCTCACTGAATGTGCTTCCTGTCCAGAATTTAGTTACAGAAATTGAGTTGTTAGCAGAACCAATAACAAGATTTACCAATGCACTTGGCGTTGTTGTATAATCTGTATAAGTAGATCCTCCGGAGTTATTACTCATTACTGCAGCACCATTCGGAGTAACTGTTACGTTTGAAATATATTCATCGTTGAAGTTACTTGATGTCATTGTACAGTAGTTAAGTCCCGGAGTTGTAAAGTTCGTAGACGCAGAGAATGTACCCTGAGTTCCAGAACATACAGCAGCAACCTGTACCTCATACTGAGTTCCATCAGTTAATGGAGTAAGGTTTATTGTATTTGTTGTAGAAGTCACCTGAACCCAAGTTGTACTTCCTACCGGACGATATCTGATAACGTAAGTCGCACCAGCAAGAGCTGTCCAAGTAACAGTAGCTTGAGTTTGAGTAATACCCGAAACAACAATACCAGTTGGCGCCGCACCAGTACAAGCAGCTAAGCTCGCAACAGTAGCGCTACTAATGGCATAGAATACATTTCCGATTGAACTGATTCTGATTTTTACCGTAGCACCAACAGTCAAAGTAGTCGGGAATGTTAAAGATTCATTTCCGTCATTAGCCGTTGAAGCAGCAAGTACAGTCCAGGTTACACCATTATCAAGAGTATAATCAATCTTTACGTTTGGTGAGTTATAAGGTGCAGCGGCAGTATTTACCACATCCCAAGCAACAGTCGTTGGACCATTATTATAAACAGTAGTAGTATTTACTTTAAAAGGACCATCATTACCTACAATAATCTGCTGATTTGCAAATTGTGTCTGTTGCTGATTTGCTTGTGGGCTGTTATCTCTTACCGTTACTCTGAAGTTTGTATTTCTTGCAACAGTAGAAACAGATTCCCACCCATTGTTTGAATTATTTAAAACTCCAGCTAATACAGAAGATAACTTAGGAAAATATCTTGTAGGGCTTGTTGTTGGGTTAAATGATCTAAACGTAGCTCCAGAAGCCGTTGTTCCTAAATTATTTTTATTAATGGTAACATTCGCATTATCTACTTCTTCCCAGCAATATGTTAAAGGATCATTTTCAGGATCTGTGGCAGAAGCCGTTAAAACGAAAGCCGTTCCTTTAGGAATATTATAAGCCGACATCGCAGTGATTACCGGCGGATTATTTGTGATTGTTGTTTCAACATCACAAGTCTTACTTGTAAGATTATTCTGAACCTGAGTAATCGTCACTGCATGGAAATAAGGATCAGAGTGTGGTTGAACATCTGTATTTGCCCCTGTAATCCCTGCATATCCCATAATTGTAGATCCGGAACCCGGTTCCACGTTCATTCCCGAGCCCTCAAGAGCATGAGCAAATGTGTGATTACCTCCTAATTGGTGACCTATTTCGTGGGCTACATAATCTATATCAAAATTATCTCCTTGCGGAATACCATCTGCAGGAGAAGTAAATCCGGAACCTTTACCATTGGGTACTCCGGATGTAGGATCGACACAAACACAACCGATACAACCTGCGTTTCCACCGCCACCGGTAGCTCCGAATAAGTGACCTATATCATAATTAGCATTACCTACGTTTGCCGTAAGCGTTTGCTGCAATTCGCCATTCCATGCACCACCAACTCCTGCTGCAGCATTCGAGTAAGGATCTGTAGCAGCATTTGTGTAAATGATGTTGGGATAGTTTTGTAAATTTAAATGTAATGCAAAATCTTTTTCGAAAACACCGTTTACTCTTGTAAGAGTAGCGTTAATAGCTGTAAGAGCTCCTGCCACTGTTCCTCCAAAGTATTGGGTATACTCTCCCGTAACAGACATTGCTAGTCTCATTGTTCTGTACTTTTTGTCAGAGTTTTTAGCAAAATTTGTTGTCTGGTTTGCAAAAGATTTACCTTGATCGTAAAGTTTAGCTATCTCTTGTTTAGATAACTGATTTTCGTTCATCGAACATAAGAAGCCACCGTTGCTTTTATCAGTTTTTGCGTGCACACCGTAAACTGTTTTGCTTTGACCAACTGGCTCTATAAATTCGTAAATACCATTTTTGATAATCATCGACTGAAAATCATCAGGCGCCAAGCTAAATCTTAGATATTTGCCCGGATCATCGATCCCGACTCCTACATAAGATCCTAATTCATATTGATCTGCCAATGCTTTCACTACCACAGGGAAGCTATACACTGCAAACTTTTCGATTTTCCCTTCTAAAGTAGGCAAAGAAATCGTGACAGGCTTTGCATTTTTACCGGTCTCTTGTGCATTTGCCAATTGTGACTTTAGTAGAGAAATGTCTAGCGAGTAATAGTTCTTGATCTCAGAACTTCCTCGAATACCTCCTCCTTTAAATGTTGTGGAACTCCATTGTGCACTGGTGATCGCAAACAATAAAAGGAAAAAGAAAGAAGTAAATTTTTTCTTCATAACTTTCTCAATATATTATATTAATTATACAAATCTAATTATTTTTTGTTATTAATTTAAAAATATATTCATTTTTTTTATACAAATTCCTCAAAAAATTAAAACAACTGTTTAAAATTAAAAAATCACAAAAAAAGGAGTTAATATTAAATAGTATCCATGATATTTTTGGATATATTTTCTTTCAATTTGAATTAAAATAAATATTTTATTTACATATGGTAAAGAGTAGCAATTTTAAAAAATCACTTTTAAAAAATTAAATTAAATTTAAAAAAGATAAAAACAAAAAATCCCCGAGTAAAACCCGGGGATTATAATATTTGAAGTGTATTTAATTATTTTTTGATGAACTTAGAAGAGAATGATTCTTTTCCTTTATCTTCAATTGTAATTACATAAGCACCTTTAATTAATTCAGTAACGTTAATTTGTCCGTTATTGATGTTTCCTTGTTTTACCAACTGTCCAGCAGCGCTGTAGATTTTGTAAGCAGCTTTATCAGAAACTTTAGTAATATTTAAAATATCTGATACTGGGTTTGGATAAATCTGGATATCGTTTTTAGGACCAGCCACATCGCTTGTTGCTAATGGAGCAGATACGATAACGTTGTAATCTTCTACTTCTCCGTTCGGGAAAGATCCACAAGCAAATGAATCTGGAATAGTAGCACCTACACTGTTTGGATTAATAAGAACTGTAACAACTCTCATTCTTAGTGGAGTACCTGTTACAGCTGTCGCAGGAACTGCAAATGTTCCAGTTTTAGGAGTTGCTCCAATAGGCAGAGCAGTTACCGGCATATTAAGTACTCTTTCATTAGCATCAAAAGTACCGTTCTTGTTGAAGTCAATCCATACAGCCATACCATTTACTGAAGCACCAGAAACAGTAGTAGTAATTGAAACACTGATTGTGTTGTTTGTACTATTTGGCAATAAGGTAGCCTGTAAAGAAGGATTTGTAGTAAAGTTTGAATACGTTGTTCCAGCAGTAGTATTATTTACTGTACCTAATGTTAAATTAGAAATATAATTAAACTGTCCGCTAGTACTTCCTGCAGTACAATATGTAACAGCAGAAGTTGTAAATGTAGCAGATGTAGAATAAGCTCCAGGAGTTCCTGAACAAACAGCAGCAACTTGTACTTCATAGTTTGTAGCATCTGTTAAGCCTGACAATGTTACTGTAGGTGAAGTAGAAGTCGTTTGTTGCCAAGTTGTATCTCCTACTTTTCTATAACGAATAATGTAAGTAGCATTTGAAACCGGAGACCAGTTAACAGTAACACCGCTAAATGTAACACCACTTGTAGTAACACCTGTTACAGCAGATCCGTCACATGGAGCAAAAGCCGCTACATTAATTGAGCCAACTGCATAGAATACATTCTGAAGAGCAGATATTCTTAATTTAATATTTTGTCCATTCAAAGATGCAGGAAGTGTAACATTTTCCACACCATCATTTGGAGTATTAGCTGCTAACACAGTCCATGTTGTTCCGTTATCAGTTGTATAATCAATTTTAACGTTAGCTACATTATAAGGTGCAGCAGTTGTCCCCGCAACATCCCAGTTAATAGGAGTTGGTGTACTGATGTTTGCATACTGAGTTGTAACTTTGAATGGTCCGTTGTTACCAACAGTGATCGTTAAAATATCACTTTGTGTTTGCTGAGAAGTAGAAACAGGGTTGTTATCTCTTACTGTTAAAACAAAGTTTGTAGTTCTTGCAACATTAGATACAGTTTCCCAATCTGCAGGAACTGTAAGATTTCCAGCTAATACTGAAGATAATTTAGGGAAATATCTTGTATTACCTGTAGCTGTTGGAGTCCATGATCTGAACAAAGCTCCAGTGGTGTTATTTCCTGTAACAGCAGTTACCGGAGTATTTGTACTGTCAAATTGTTCCCAAGTATAAGTCATTGGATCATTCTCAAGATCAGTCGCAGTTCCCGTAAGAACAAATGCAGTTCCTTTTGGAATTGTATAGTCTGTAAGGGCATTAATTGTAGGAGGATGATTAGTAACAGAAGTTTCAACATCACAAGTTGTAGTCGATAAATTATCTTCAACCTGTAAAATACTTGCAACATGGAAATAAGCATCAGAGTGAGCCTGAACATCAGTCGCTCCAGTGATACCAGCATATCCCATAATTGTAGATCCGGAACCTGGCTCCATATTTACACCAGTTCCTTCTACGTTCATAGAGAATGTGTGGTTTGCTCCTAATTGGTGACCCATTTCGTGAGCTACATAATCAATATCAAAAGAATCTCCTTGCGGAATGGCGTTTGCCGGAGAAGTAAATCCAGAACCTTTACCTTCTGGTTCTGCAGTTGTAGGATCTGTACATACACAACCAATACAACCTGCGTTACCACCACCTCCGGAAGCTCCGAATAAGTGACCGATATCATAGTTTGCATTTCCTACGTTTGTTGTTAAAGTATTTTGAAGCTCAAGATTCCAAGCTCCTGCTACACCTGCGTTAGCATTTGAGTAAGGATCTGTTGCTGCATTGGTATAGATGATACCCGGATAATTTTGTACAAATAAATGTAAAGCAAAATCTTTTTCGAAAACACCGTTTACTCTTGTCATGGTTGCATTAATAGCTGCTAAAGCTCCCGCTACTGTTCCACCGTGAAACTGAGTGTACTCACCAGTTACAGACATTGCCAATCTCATTGTTCTGTACTTTTGGTCTGTACTCTTAGCAAAGTTTGTCGGCTGATTCGAGATAGAGTGTCCTTTTTTTAATAATTGATCAATCTGTTTTACAGCAGCTGGGCTTTCGTCTGTAGAACATAAAAATCCTTTTCCGTCTTTTCCTGATTTTGGGTGAATCCCATAAACAGTCTTATCAGAATTAGCAGGCTCAATGAATTCATATTCTCCACCTTTGATAATCATTGACTGAAAATCGTTTGGGGCAACTGAGAATCTTAAGTATTTTGAAGGATCATCGATTCCCACACCTACATAAGAGCCCAATTGATACTGGTCTGCAAGCTCTTTTACAACCACAGGAAAACTGTATACAGCAAATCTTTCAACTTTACCATCTATTGTTGGTAGTGAAATTTCAACTGCTTTAGCTCCTTTACCTGTTTCTTTTGCATTTGCCAGCTGAGATCTCAATGCTGCAATATCCAAAGAATAATAGGCTCTGTCATTAGTTTCTTTTCTTACTTTCTCCCCTTTAAAAGATGTTGGAGACCATTGCGCATTTACGGCAACCGTACCCAATACCAAAAGAGAGAAGAAAGAAGTAAAAATTTTCTTCATAGCTTTTCAAATTAAATTTACGCGCCAAATATAGACATTTTCAGCTATTCAATGTCATTTTTTCATTTAATTTAATTAAAAAAGGTATATTTTTCATACTACTCCCCTTAAAAATAAAAAATCCTCAGGTAAACCTGAGGATTTGCTAGTATTTAAAATATTAATTATTTTTTGATAAACTTAGATTTAAATAAATCTTTTCCTTTATCTTCTATTGTAATTACATATCCACCTTTTATTAATCCTGAAACATTAATTTTTCCTGAATTAATAGTTCCTCTATCTACTAACTGACCAGCAGCGCTGTAGATTTTATAAGCAGCTTTATCTGATACTTTAGTAATATTTAAAACATCTGAAGCCGGGTTTGGATATAATTGGATGTCATCATTAGCAGCATTCACGTCATTTGTCGCCAAAACAGTAGATGAAATCATTACGTTGTAATCTTCAACTTCACCATAAGTATAAGATGTACAAGCTGCAGCAACCGTATTATATCTCATCGCAACTCTCATTTTAAGAGCTTTATTAAGAACCGCCGTTGCAGGAACTGTAAATGTAGAATTTACGGTAGCTACTGTACTTGCTGGCGAAGTCAATACTAATTCAGAATCTGCAAATGTACCATCTCTGTTGAAATCGATCCAAACTCTTACACCTTCAGGATAAATATCCGCTGGCCAAGCTTTAGTTACAGAAACAGTATTAGTAGTAGATCCAGCTACAAGATTTATCAATTTTGTAGGATCCGTTCCATAATCTGTATATGTATTAGCTCCAGACGTGTTGTTTACATTTGCTAAAGTTACATTAGAAATGTATTCTTCAGAAGCATCAGCAGATGTTAATGCACAATATGTAACAGAAGACAATGTGATGAACTGGCTGTTTGTAGAATAAGCTCCCGGAGTTCCAGAACAAACTGCAGCTACCTGAACATCATATTTCACTCCTTCTTCTAAACTATTCAAAGTAACTGAATTTGTAGTAGAAGTTGTTTGCTGCCAAACAGTTTCTGTAGATTTTTTATATCTGATCTGGTAAGTAGCTCCAATAACAGTGTTCCAATTTACGGTTGCCGAAGCTGCTGTAATATTTGTAACTGTAATTCCTGTAGGTGCTGTTCCATCACAAGCAGAAGCTGCTGTTACTAAGATTTGCTTTACAGCATAGAAAATATTTCCTATAGACGAAATTCTTAGTTTAATATTTTGTCCGTTCAATGCAGCAGGGAAAGTAAATGATTCCGTTCCATCGTTTGGCGTAGAAGCAGAAAGTACTGTCCAAGTTGTACCATTGTTTGTTGTATAATCAACTTTTACATTTGGTGTATTATATTGAGCAGCTGTTGTATTTGCTACATCCCATGTTACATTTGACGGAGCATTATGATAAACCTGAGTAGTATTAATTTTAAATGGTCCATCGTTGCTTACAGTTACAGTTAGAATATCACTTTGTGTTTGCTGAGAAGTAGAAACAGGGTTGTTATCTCTTACTGTTAACACAAAATTTGTAGCTCTTGCAACATTAGATACAGTTTCCCAATCTGCAGGAACTGTAAGGTTTCCAGCTAATACTGAAGATAATTTAGGGAAGTATCTTGTATTACCTGTAGCTGTTGGAGTTAATGATCTGAACAAAGCTCCAGTTGTATTATTTCCTGTAACACCTGTTACCGGAGTACTTGCACTGTCAAATTGCTCCCAAGTATAAGTCATCGGATCATTCTCAGCATCAGTCGCAGTTCCCGTAAGAACAAATGCAGTTCCTTTTGGAATGGTATAATCTGAAAGAGCTCCAATTACAGGAGGATTGTTTGTAATATTAGTCTCAACATCACAAGTTGTAGTCGATAAATTATCTTCAACCTGTAAAATACTTGCAACATGGAAATAAGCATCAGAGTGCGCCTGAACATCAGTTGCTCCTGTAATACCTGCATATCCCATAATTGTAGATCCGGAACCTGGCTCCATATTTACACCTGTTCCCTCTAAGTTCATAGAGAATGTATGGTTTGCTCCTAATTGGTGACCCATTTCGTGAGCTACATAGTCGATATCGAAATTATCACCTTGCGGAATCGCATCTGCGGGAGAAGTAAACCCAGAACCTTTACCTTCCGGTTCAGCAGTTGTCGGATCTGTACAAACACAACCAATACAACCTGCGTTACCACCACCTCCGGAAGCTCCGAATAAGTGACCGATATCGTAATTTGCATTTCCTACGTTTGCAGTTAAAGTATTTTGAAGTTCAAGATTCCAAGCTCCTCCTGCACCTGTATTTGCATTTGAATAAGGGTCTGTGGCAGGATTTGTATAAATTACACCAGGGAAGTTCTGTACATTTAAGTGCAAAGCAAAATCTTTTTCGAAAACACCATTTACTCTGGTCATTGTCGCATTGATCGCTGTAAGAGCTCCTGCAACCGTACCACCAAAGAACTGCGTGTATTCTCCTGTTACAGACATTGCCAATCTCATTGTTCGATATTTCTTATCAGAAGATTTGGCAAAGTTTGTAGATTGATTGGTAAAAGTTTTTCCTTTAGAGTACAAAGCATCTATTTGCTTTTTGGATAAAGTACTTTCGTTCATGCTGCAAAGAAAACCTCCTGCAGTTTTATTAGTTTTAGAATGTACTCCATAGATTGTTTTATCAGCATTTTGAGGTTCAATAAACTGATACACCCCAGCTTGGATAATCATCGATTGGAAATCGTTTGGAGCAACTGAGAATCTTACATATTTAGTAGGATCATCAATACCAACTCCCACATAAGATCCTAGTTGATATTGATCGGCCAATTCTTTCACTACAACCGGAAAGCTGTAGATCGCAAATTTTTCAATCTTACCATCTAGCGTTGGTAAAGAGATTTCAACAGATTTTGCATTTTTTCCTGTCTCCTGTGCATCTCTAAGCTGAGTTCTAATTTTGTTCAGATCCAGCTTATAGTAACTTCTCACGTTAGAAGATTTCTGTGATCCCCCCTCAAATGTAGTCGGAGTCCACTGCGCAAGTGCAGTTCCCCCAATTAAACTACATAAAAAAGTAGTAATGAGTTTTTTCATATAAGGATTTATTTTAATATTCCAAAAATAATCAATGATTCCTTGATAAACAAGACAAATTAAAGTTTATTTCATTTAGCAAACACAAAAAAAAGGAAATAGAATTGAAAAAATTGCAAAAATTCCCAAAAAAAAGCCTTGAGCAAACTCAAGACTTTTCATTATTTCTTTAAAAATCAGAAAAAATATTTCTTATTTTTTTATGAATTTAATATTTTCAGAAACATTTTTATCATTAATAGTAATAATATATGTTCCTTTTACCAAATCAGCTACTCTTACCTGATTGTTTTCAATAGCACCACCTTTTACAAGTTGTCCTACTGCGTTATGAATCTCGTATTTAGCACTGTTTGAAACTTTAGTAATATTGATAATATCAGAAGCAGGATTTGGATAAATACCAAATGTTTCTTTTTTCACTTCAGTTGTTGCTAAAAGCTCAGCTTTTATAAGTCTGCTTTGAGTAGTTGGGAAATTAGAACCTGAAACTAATGTTGCTCCTGAAGTTGATTTGATACTGTAAGATCCTCCATAGAAATAGAAACCATCACCATAAGAATCGTTTATGGTAAATGTATAACATTCATTAGGATTCAAAGTCCAGTTTTGAGTAATTAAAGCCGGCATATTTGGAGCTGCATCTGGGTAACCTCCTGCCGGACTACTGTAAACTGTTGTACCTGCACTATTTTTTAAAGTCCATGTTATTTCAGAACCATAATAGTCTAACTGAAGATTGAAAACAACATTTGTTCCCACGCTTGTAGTTCCTCCTACATAAGTTCCTGTAGCTGTATTATTAGCTCCTCTTTGATCTGTTCCCCCGTTTGCAGAAGCAATAGCAACTGTTACAGGTCCTGAAGCAGCATTGGCCGCTACAGGAAGATTTATAAGTTGAGATTTATCCTGGGCTAAATTTCCCGTCCAGTTGAATGACTGAGTATTTCCGTTTATTGTATAATTAATTGTAGCGGATGTTAATGCACTTGTTCCTCTATTAAAAATAGTTACCTGTAAAGCTGATGCCGTTCCACAAACCGGTGTTCCACAAGCTCTTTCTAATTTTATCTCGGCATCATTCGCAAATAACGGAATAGCAATATCTTTTGTGGACGTTTTTAATGAAGCTCTTCTAGGAGAATTATTCATCACTGCTGTAAGTCTAGCTTTTTGATCAACAGTAAAAACATTCATACAAGTATCATTTGTATAGTCCATATAATTCTGAACCATTTCGTAAACAGAAGGATTATCACAGCTTGCAATCGTAGGATTACAAGTATAATTTGAAGTATGAGCCGTTGGTGTATCTGCACAATAATCTGTTCCACAAGCAGAATCCCCCCAAATATGTCTTAATCCTAAAAAGTGCCCAACTTCATGCGTCATCGTTCTTCCTTTATCATAAGGAGCAGAAAGAATAAATGTATTATTTACGTTAAAATCGCTACTTCCAAAAGTCGCGTAATTAGCAACAACACCATCAGTAAAAGAATCACCTCCTATTGGGTTTAGACCTGCTAAACCAGAGCCGTCAGGAAATTGAGCATATCCTAAAAGATTTGTATTTGGTGCAGCAAAAGCAACACTCCACATATTCATATATTGAGTAGGATCCCAAATTGTTTCAGGTTTTACAAAAGCTTCAATAGCATCTCTTTTGAAAGTAGACTGACACATTTTAACACGATCAATACCATTTGTAGGATTTCCATTAGGATCAACCTTTGCCAGTGCAAATTGAATTTGAGTATCAGCTCCTACAACATTCGAATTAAACCCCGGAGTTCCTACCAATCTACGGAAATCCTGATTCATTACTGTAATCTGAGATATCACCTGCTCATCAACAATATTTGGAGCCGAACCATATGCTTGTCCTCCATGAATAACGTGTACAACCACCGGAATTGTTACAATGTTTCCGTTCTGTGACTTCTCTGTTTTTGCTTTTTCAATTAAAGGTTTTATCCAAGCTTCAAATTGCTCGACAGACATTCTGCCAGGAAATGCCTTTCTTAGGAACTCTTCATATTCAGTAGTCCCACATCTCTCGAATCCGTTAGATTGAGATAATTCTTGCAGCGTTTTTTCTGCTACAGCTTTTTTACCACTATAAACTTGTGCATTAAAAAGTCCTGCACATAATAGAGGTAACAACAATAAAGTTTTGGAAGGAGTAGATTTTCGCATGAAAATAGATTTTAATGTTTTCACAAATATATAATTTATCTATTAAAACACCTATTTAAAAATCAAAAAATCCATCAAATTTTTAAATCCAAATGAATATTTATTTATATTTTATAAGTAAAAAGCAAATTTATACTGGAAATTTATTTCAAAAAAAACTCTGAGAAAAATCTCAGAGCTTTTTTATAATTATGGGAAAATAGTAATTTTATTTCTTGATAAATTTAATATTTTCTGTTTTATTATTATCTGTAATTGTAATAACATAAGTTCCTTTTACCAAATCAGCGACTCTTACCTGATTGTTCCCAATAGCACCACCTTTTACAAGTTGTCCTACTGCATTATGAATTTCAAATTTAGCACTGTTTGAAACATTAGTAATATTTAAAACATCATTAGCTGGATTTGGATAAATGCCAAATGTCTCTTTTTTCACTTCATTTGTGGCTAATACATTTGCATTGACTACTTTAAAAGATTTTTGTTGAGAATAAGTATATGCTTCTCCAGTTACTACAATTGCACCTGAAGAGTTTTTAATCCTATAGAAACCACCTTCATCATAAATCCCATCACCATATGTATCATTAATAGTAAAAGTATAACAATCATTTACTGGAAGAGTCCAGTTCTGAGTAATCAAAGCTGGCAAAGCTGTTGTAGCATCAGGATATCCGCTTCCACTATATAGAGTAGAACCAACACTATTTTTCAAATTCCAAGAAACTTCTGACCCAAATGGATCCAGTTGTAATTCAAATGTAAAATTAGTATTGGAAACAGGAACAGAATTTCCTATAGCCAACGAAGAGGAATTATTACTAGCTCTTTGATCTGATGTACCATTTACTGAAACAATTTTCGCATTCACATCTCCAGAAGTAGCACCAGTAGAAACATTTATTATAGCATATGCATCTTGAGCAAGATTTCCAGACCAATTTGTCGTTTGTACACTTCCTCCATTCACAGAATAAGAAATCACTGCCGAAGTCAGTGGCGAAGTTCCTCTGTTATATAGAGAAAATTGTACTGTAACAGGAGATCCGGAACTACAAGCAGTTTGGCTACAGTTTCTTTCTGCCTTTAATTCTGCATCATTTGTAAATAATGCAATTGGCTGATCTGTTGTAGATGTTTTCAACTCCATTCTTCTTGGAGAGTTGTTCATTACTGCTGTAATTCTATCTTTTTGATTCGTCGTAAAGATATTCATACAGGTATCGGGAGTATAGTCCATATAATCCTGAACCATTTCGTAAACAGAAGGATTATCGCAGCTTGCAATTGTAGGATTACAATTATAATTTGCAGTATGAGCCGTAGGTGTATCTGCGCAATAATCGTCTCCACAACTTGCATCACCCCAAATATGTCTTAAACCTAAGAAATGGCCTACTTCATGTGTCATCGTTCTTCCCTTATCATAAGGTGCTGATAAAAGGAAAGTCCCATCATTATAATCGCTGCTTCCAAAAGTCTTATAATTTGCAACTACGCCGTCTGTATCTGCATAACCTCCAATAGGATCTAAACCAGGAAGGTTAGAATCAGGAAACTGTGCATATCCCAACAAAGTGGTATCAGAAAATTTTAAACTCCACATATTCATATATTTCGTAGGATCCCAAATTGTTACCGGCTTCACATAACCATCAATTTCGCTTTCCGGCCATGAAGATTTGCATAAGTTTACACGATCAATTCCATTGGTAGGATTTCCTTTAGGATCAACTTTAGCCAGAGCAAACTGAATCATTATATCTGCTCCTACCGGATTTGTATTGTATCCAGGTGTTCCTGCCATTTTTCTGTAATCATTATTCATTACAGTAATTTGTGATTTCACCTGATTGTCTGTAATGTTTGGAGCTGTTCCTAATGCCTGCCCGCTATGGATAACATGTACAACAACAGGAATTGTAATAATTCCTCCATTTTGAGATTTATTAGTTTTCGCGTTTGCAATAAGAGGGGCAATCCATGCTTCAAATTGCTCATTCGTCATTCTTCTCGGGTTCTTTTTTTGCAACATCGCTTCATATTCACTAGATGCGCATCTAATAACTCCATAAGTTTTTTTCAGTTCTTCTAATGTATACGTTTTGCCAAAAATGATTTTGTCTTGAGTATTATGTTTCTGTGCAAAAGTTATTGAAAATAACAAAACAGACAACAAACGAAATAATTTAAGTATAGTTTTACAATTCATATAAGGTATTTTGTTTCAAAAATATTTACATGAAAAATAAAAAGCTAAAAAAAACGATTTAATTTAAACTAAACCATTAAATGCTACAAAAAATTCTTATTTTAATTAAAATATTTAACAAATAAACAAAAAAAGACTTAAGAAAATTCTCAAGCCTTTTTTAAGATCTCAATTACCTGAGATATAATGTTTTAAAATTTATACGCTAAATTCCATGCAAAACCCATATTAAATTTTGAAGAACTTCTTCCAAATCCAGGTACAATCATGGGCTGAATATCGTCCTGCTTAGATGTGTATACCAAATATCTTGGCTGAAGATTTACATCAATAAAGAAATTAGAATCAAACAACTCTACTCTTCCGCCTAAAGTTCCTTCCAGCCAAAATGTTGATTGTGAAGATGATGGAAACGCAATAGATGAACTGCTCCCTCCATAACCACGAACAGGAACAGCCATATACTCCTGTTTGTAGAATGATCCTGCAACTTTGGCTCCTGCATAAAATCCGTTGAATTCATTCTCGGGATCTTTTGCCAGCATATAGAATCCTCCTAATTTCAGAAAAGGTCCGTTTGCTTTTGCATCGTAGCTGTTTTTCTGATAAACATTCGATTCAAAACCTGCTTCTATCACGGCATGCATATTATCTTTCACTTTTGAGGAAATGAAACCCTGAAACAATTGTCTGTCCGAAAAAAACGAAACTCCCGTGTTGAGAACATCAAAACCAACCATAAAATTGGGTTCGTATTTCCATTTTTCTTTCTTTTCCGCCTTTTTCTCCTGAGCAAAACTCAAAAGGCTTATGATGCTAAAAAAGAAGGTATAGATTAGTCTTTTCTTCATTCTCTATAAAATTTTGTCCGGCTTGAATGCTTTTCACCGGTGAATTTGTTGTAGGTGGATCTAATTGTGAAGTAAGGTTTTCATAATTGAGTTTTATCCCACATCCCGGCGAAACATAAGACGATTTTGTAGTATAATTTACTCTCACTTTAGATTCTTCCCCATATTTTGTAGTTCTAAAATAAATATCTGTATAAGGCGAAGTATCCACCCTCAAAGGAATTACCCGCGATGTAATTTTCGTCTGAGCTCCTAGCTGTACCTTTCCTGAGCCATAATCTACAGCAACGTAAAGAGAATCCAAAGTCCTCTCTTTGCCACTTTCCTCTGTAAGAAAAGACACCTTCATTCTTGGAGTTCCTTCTCCGCTTTCGCAAATATCATCGTCTCCGCCACAGGAAACCAACAAGCCCATAAAACAGATGGTTATCAGGAATTTAAAGTACTTCATTAATATTTAGATTTGAAATTCAAATTTAATTAAAATTATTTCTTAATCAACAAGGCGATGTTTTCTACGTGGTGCGTTTGCGGGAACATATCCACAGGTAAGATTTTTACAACAGTGTAATCGTCTTTCATTAAGGCTAAATCTCTGGCCTGAGTTGCAGAATTACAGCTTACATACACCACTTTTTCAGGAGCTAATTTCAATATCTGTTCAACAACTTTCTGGTGCATGCCGTCTCTTGGCGGATCGGTAATTAAAACATCAGCTTTTGGGTGATTTTCCATGAATTCATCATTAAAAACGTTCTTCATATCACCACAGTAGAATGTTGTATTTGTCAATCCGTTCAACTCTGCATGTTCTATGGCTGCATCGATAGCTTCCTGAACCGATTCGATACCGATCACCTGTTTTGCATTCCTTGCAACGTACTGAGCAATCGTTCCTGTTCCTGTGTATAAATCGTAAACCACTTCATCACCCTTTAAATCGGCGAATTCAAGCGTTTTTCTGTATAATTCGAGCGCTTGCTTATAATTTGTCTGAAAGAAGGATTTTGGACCTATTTTAAACTTCAATCCGTCCATTTCTTCCATTAAGTAACCTTCTCCGAAATAAGTATTCACATCCAAGTCGTAAATAGAATCATTAGGCTTTGGATTAATTGCGTAAACTAATGTTTTAATCTGCGGAAACTTCTCCAATAAAAATTCAAATAATTTCTCTCTGTTTTCCTTTTCTTCTCTGTAAAGCTGGAAAAGAACCATCCATTCGCCTTTTGAGTTTTGTCTCATCATTAAAGTTCTTAAAAAACCATCATGATTTTTAACATCAAAAAAGTCTAAACCATTTTCAACAGCATATTTCTTAACCGCCAATCTGATTGAGTTTGAAGGCTCTTCCTGAAGAAAACATTCTTTAAGATCTAAAATTTTGCTCCACATTCCAGGAATATGGAATCCTAAAGCATCTTTGTTTCCGAAATTCTCCTCAGAGCTAATTTCATATTGAGTTAACCAACGAGCGTTTGAGAAAGAAAATTCCATTTTATTTCTGTAGAAATACTGTTCTTCTGAACCTAAAATCGGCATTGTTTCAAAATTCTCGATTCCACCAATTCTTTTAATGTTATTGTAAACCTCTTCCTGTTTGAAATCCAATTGTTTTTCATAGCTCATATTCTGCCACTTACAACCACCACAAACGCCGAAATGAACACATTTTGCATCCACTCTGAAAGGCGATTTCTCGATTATTTCAGCAGCTTCTCCTTCGTAATATTTAGACTTCGCTTTCTTTACTTTTACATTCACAACATCTCCCGGAATTGCACCCGAAACCAATACCGTTTTACCTTCCTCGGTTCTACCGATTGCAACACCTTTTGCTCCTGCATTTAAGAGCTTTATATTTTCAAGAACTAAATTTTTCTTATTCTTTCTACTCATTCTAAAATTTTCTATTTTCCCAGAAACCTTAAGTTTCAGTTTGCAAAAATACAATAAAAAAAACCTTATCCGAAGATAAGGTTTCTATCTATAATTATTTTAAATTATTTCGTTGGAGCAGGTTGAGGTTTTGCCTGTTGCTGAGCCGCTGCAGCAGCCGCTTGTTGTTGAGCTGCTACTACTGCAGGATCCATTCCGTTACCTTGCTGTAATTGCACATTAGGATTCACTTTTGGAGCAGAAAGACCTGTTTGTTTGTCTAAAACAGTTACCAATTCCGGATCTCCTAAGTTGAAGAATGGCTTGCTTGCAATTTTACCGTCTTTATCAACGATGATGAAACAAGGCAATTTGAATCCGTAAACACCGTATTTTTTAGCCATATCAGAATTTAATCCTCCATCAGCATAAACATTTGTTCCTGTAATTCCTTTTAATAAAGAGTTGCTTGTTTTTACAAATTGATCTTTAGTATCATCAACATTTACAAAAACGAAGTTCATTTTAGATTTGTAGAAATTCACAACTTCTTTCAAAACAGGAGTTACAGATTCTCCGATGTAAGGATTCCAAGAAGCGTAGAAAGTAAGCAAATAAGGTTTTCCTTTGTTTTCGGAAAGTTTGTACGCTTTTCCGTCTGCTTTTACTAATGATCCTTCAGGAGCCTGCTCACCAACTTTGAAACCGTTGATTGCAAACTGAATTTTCTTAAGATCTTCTTTAATGGTAGCATCTTTAATATCAGTATCAATAATCTTCTTGATTTTCTCAACAGTTTTCTCAGGAGTTCCCGGATGAATATCTGACTGAGCCATTACAAACGCCAATAAATAATCTTTAGCAGTTTGTGAAAGATCTTTTTGATTTTTCTTTAAATATTCTGAAAATAATTCAGAAGTTGTAACATCAGTTTTTCCTTTGCTGTTTGCTTCCGCATACTTTTGGAAGTCCGGACTCATTTTACCCAAAAGGAATTGTCTGTAGTAAGGGTTTTCTTTCACCATTACATCTTTGTTTTCCTGTAGCTTGTTCTCAAAATCTGTGAATGCTTTAGTCACTTTGAAAGATGGGTTTCCCATTTGCTTATGGCTAATGTCATACTGATTCATGATCGTAAGCAACGTACTTGCAAGATCGTTTTTCTTCCAAGTTACGATTTCGTTATCCGGACTGATTTTTTTTACGTTCTCTTCGATATTTTTGTTGATATCTGCCTGAACTTTTTCAATTCCTTTTAAAAAAGTTTTTTCATCCTTCATGATCAGCTCATTCATGTTGACAGTCTGAGCATACGTTGAAAGATATTTTTGAGTTGCAGTAAAGAAATCGTTGTTCTTTTTAGCATCTCCAGTGATGACGTATTCAGAAGGGAAAGTCATTCCGTTACCAGAAATTTCAAGTTTCTGACCTCCTTTTAAATAAATTAAGTTTTGTTTTCCACCGTAAGAAATCACGTACATTCCTGTTTTAGGAGCATCGAAACTTCCGGAGAAAGTTCCGTCGTTTTTCACCCCGATATTAATTAATGGTAATGTAGCAACTCCCGAAGCTTCAATAAATTCGATTCTCTCTAATGGAGAACCGCCAGTGATTTTTCCTTTTACTTCTACTTTTTTAGAGCAAGACATCGCAAAAACCGCGATGATAAACAATAAAAGATATTTTTTCATTTTGAATTTTATAATTACGCAAAAATAAGTTTTTCAATAAACTAAAAGCAATTAAATGCCACTTTTAAGAAAGATTTAACTAAAAAAAATCGTCATCCATTGAGGAGACGATTTTTTTGTGGTATATAAATTAAATTATCCTCTGTCAGCTAGAGCAGCCATGTATTCTCTGTTCATTCTAGCGATGTTTTCAAGAGAAATTCCTTTCGGACATTCCACTTCACAAGCGCCCGTGTTTGAACAGTTTCCAAATCCTTCTTCGTCCATAGCTTTCACCATATTCAGAACTCTTCTCTTCGCTTCTACTCTACCTTGAGGTAAAAGAGCATACTGAGAAACTTTAGCTCCAACAAATAACATTGCAGAACCGTTTTTACATGTAGCTACACAAGCTCCACATCCGATACAAGCCGCCGCATCCATCGCTTTGTCTGCATCTTCTTTAGGAACCGGAATTGCATTAGCATCCAAAGTATTTCCTGAAGTGTTCACCGAAATGAAACCACCTGCGGCCATTACTCTGTCGAATGCGCTTCTGTCTACCATTAAGTCTTTAATAACAGGGAAAGCAGCACTTCTCCAAGGTTCAATAACAATCGTTTCACCATCTTTGAACATTCTCATGTGGAGCTGACACGTTGTAATTCCCGTATCTGGACCGTGCGCTCTACCGTTGATGTAAAGAGAACACATACCGCAGATTCCTTCACGACAGTCGTGGTCGAAAGCGATTGGTTCTTTTCCCTCGTTGATAAGATTTTCGTTCAAAATATCCAACATTTCTAAGAATGAAGAATCTGTAGAAACATCCGATATTTTGTAGGTCTCAAACTGACCTTTTGTTTTGCTATTTTTTTGTCTCCAAATTTTCAGTGTAAGATGAAGGCTTTTTTTTGCACTCATAATTATTTATTTATAGGTTGGAGATTATTTGTAACTTCTTGCTTTAACTTCAATGTTTTCGTAGATCAACTCTTCTTTATGCAGAACTTCGGTTGTGATATCATCTGTCTGATATTCCCAAGCCGCAACATATTTAAAGTTAACATCATCTCTTTCAGCTTCCCCTTCCGGAGTAGCATGATCTTCTCTGAAGTGTCCTCCACAAGATTCGTTTCTATGTAAAGCATCGATAGCCATTAATTGTCCAAGCTCGATGAAATCTGCAACTCTGAACGCTTTTTCAAGCTCAGTGTTCATTCCATCTGCATCACCAGGAACTTTTACATCTGCCCAGAAGTCTTTTTTCACTTGAGCAATTTCAGCAATAGCTTCTTTCAAGCCTTCAGGAGTTCTTCCCATACCCACTTTATTCCACATAATGTGTCCCAATTTTTTGTGGAAATAATCAACGGAATGAGTTCCTTTATTATTTAAGAAGAATTGTACTTTGTCTTTAATTTCTTTTTCAGCTTTGTCAAAATCCGCAGAATTTGTAGGAATCGCGCCTGTTCTAATGTCTGCAGAAAGGTAATCTGCGATCGTATAAGGAAGTACGAAATATCCGTCCGCTAAACCTTGCATCAACGCAGAAGCTCCCAACCTGTTGGCTCCGTGATCTGAGAAGTTAGCTTCACCGATTACGAAACATCCAGGGATTGTAGATTGTAAGTTATAATCAACCCAAACACCACCCATTGTGTAGTGAACCGCAGGATAAATCTTCATTGGAGTTTTGTAAGGATCATCAGCCGTAATCTTTTCGTACATTACGAATAAGTTACCGTATTTCTCCTCAACCCATGCTTTTCCTAAATCATAAATCTGCTGTTCTGTAGGATTGTGAATATGTTTTTCGATAGCGGCTTCTTTACCTTTTTTCATGATCTCTGTTGAGAAATCCAAGTAAACACCTTCTTTAGTATCATTATTTTCGATTCCGTAACCAGCATCACATCTTTCTTTACCAGCTCTAGACGCAACGTCTCTAGGTACTAGGTTTCCGAATGCAGGATATCTTCTCTCTAAATAATAATCTCTATCTTCTTCTTTAATATTTTCAGGTCTCAATTTACCTTCTCTGATCGCTACCGAATCTTCAATTTTCTTAGGAACCCAGATTCTTCCTGAATTTCTTAATGATTCAGACATCAAAGTCAGTTTAGACTGTTGCGTTCCGTGAACCGGAATACAAGTCGGATGAATCTGTACGTAGCAAGGATTTGCGAAATACGCTCCTTTTTTGTGGATTTTCCAAGCCGCAGAAACATTCGATCCCATTGCGTTCGTAGAAAGGAAATATACGTTTCCGTAACCTCCAGAAGCAATCACAACCGCGTGAGCAGAATGTCTTTCGATTTCACCTGTCACTAAGTTTCTTGCGATAATCCCTCTTGCTTTTCCGTCTACAATTACCAACTCCATCATTTCGTGACGGTTGTACATTTTAATTCTCCCCTTACCGATTTGACGGCTCATTGCAGAATATGCACCTAGTAATAACTGTTGACCTGTTTGCCCTTTTGCATAGAAAGTTCTTTTTACCTGAACCCCACCAAATGAACGGTTATCTAACTGACCTCCGTACTCACGTCCGAAAGGAACACCTTGAGCAACACATTGGTCGATAATATTTGCAGAAACTTCAGCTAATCTGTAAACGTTTGCCTCTCTCGCTCTATAGTCACCACCCTTAATGGTATCGTAGAACAATCTATAAGTAGAGTCACCGTCTCCCTGATAATTTTTAGCTGCGTTGATTCCCCCTTGAGCCGCAATAGAGTGCGCTCTTCTTGGAGAATCCTGATAGCAAAATGCTTTTACATTATATCCCTGCTCTGCCAAAGTTGCAGCAGCAGAACCACCTGCTAAACCTGTACCAACAACAATAATATCAATCTTATCTCTGTTGTTTGGTGCAACAAGGTTCATATGGTCTTTATGATTTTTCCATTTATCCTTTAAAGGACCCGCTGGAATTTTAGAATCTAATTTACTCATATTAGTATATCGATATTATTGAGTTACAAAGTGAAAGATTGCGATAAAAATAAACCCTGCAGGAATAAGGATAGAATACCATTTCCCGAAAGCTTTGATTACCGGAGTATATTTTGGGTGTCTAGCCCCGATTGACTGGAAAGAAGACTGGAAACCGTGCGCTAAGTGCAATCCCAACAAAATAAAAGAAATTACATAAATCGCCACTCTCCAGATATCTGCAAACTTCTCATGAAGTTCCGGCCAGAAACGCTCAGCATCAGGAGCAATTCTCTGAATGTACTTATAATCCATTTCATGGAACCAGAAATCATAAAAGTGTAAAGCAAGGAAAGCCAAAACAACAGCCCCGGAAATAATCATATTTCTGGACATCCATGAAGAGTTCACAGAAGGATTGTTTGAAGCGTACTTTACAGGACGCGCCTTGTTATTCTTAATCTCAAGCACAAATCCCATAATGAAATGGAAAAGCACTGCAAAACCAAGAATAGGCTGCATTAAGAACTGCACAAAAGGATTATAGCCCATGAAATCTGATGCTGTATTGAACGCATCACGATTCAGAACTGATAACAAATTGGTCGTCAAATGCAGTATAAGAAAGATCAGCAAAAATAGAGCTGATAATGCCATAGCATATTTTCTACCTATCGTAGAACTCGTTAAACCTGCCATATAAGTTTAAATTTGATTTTCCACAAAATTAAGAAATGTTAACAGAATTGAAAAGTGAGAAATCTCAGAAAAAGCCAGTTTGTAATGTTTCTAAATAAGGTTTAAAATCTTATAAATAAAGGAAAAAGACAAAAAACTTAACAATTATTTTATCTCATAAATTTTACCGTCGCAAACTACTTTTTGTACAGCATCCGGAAGAGTTTTGATTCTGAATTTGCTTATTCTCCTCGATGAACAGTATGGATTAATAATAAACTGAGTAATTTTCTCTTTATCTGAATTTTCTTTAAACCAAAAACAAACTTCACGCCCTTTCTTTATCGACAAAACTTTATTTTTAGAAAAATCATGAACCAAAACTTCTGTCTCTTGGTTACCATAAGAATTGAAACAAAGTCTGATTATCAGAAAAGTAAAAATCGCCATTATCAATCTCGCAGAATTTTTAAAGTTTGATTTTAATATTGTGAACCTCATCCAATAAACTATCCAAAACAACGAAAAAACTTCAATCAAATTCATCGGAATATTTTCAAAAAATAATAAATCGAAATCTGCAAACCAATGAATAACTTTCAATAAAAACTGAATAATAAAATCATAAACAGCATTTATTAAACCAAAATCAATTCTAAAAGCAATTAAAGCTGTCATTAAAAATGAAAATACAATAATCACTTCCGAAAATGGAACAATGAAAAAATTCGCTACAATTGAAATAAAAGAAAATTGATGAAAATAATACAGAACTAAAGGTAATGTTGCCAACTGCGCCGAGATAGAAATTGAGATCGTATTGTAAATTATTTTTTTTAGCCAATTATTCTGCCTTGGTAAATATTTTAAAATCGGCTGATTGAGCCAGAAAATTCCCAAAACAGCCATAAAACTCAATTGAAAACCGACATCAAAAATCTGTTGCGTATCAAAAATTAAAATAGCAAAGGCCGACAAAGCCAATGAATGCAGTAAATCTGGCTTCCTTTGTAGCAAAACGTAGATAAAATAAATCGTCAACATGATGCAAGAGCGAACAACTGAACTTCCAAGTCCGATGAAAAAAGCAAAAAGCCAAATACAGATTAAGCTTAAAATAATACTGTATTTTCTAAATTTCAAAGAAGAAAATTTAGTCAACAAAAAGTAGAGTAATCCGAAAATCACAACAATATGCGTTCCTGAAATTGCCAAAAAATGCACCAATCCAGATCTGTTGAAATCTTGTACAGTATTTGAATCAATTTCCGTTCTATCGGCAAGAATAATTCCTTTTAAAAACTCTTTAGACTTTGAAAACATCGTAGTTTTATCGATCATTTGAAGAACTTCCAATCTTTGTTGTGAAAATTTTTCACTTAAACTCAAATCATTTCTTGTTGCAAAAGAAATCTCATCATTAATAAAACATTGAATTTCAATATTCTTCCTTTTTAAATATTTAGAATAATCGAACTGAAAATCGTATTGAGGAGGTTTTGACCTGGAAATGTATGCTTTAGCTTTATAATAATGATTAAAATCCAATTCTTTCTGATCTTTCGGAATGTACAAAACAGCATTGAAAATTTCTTTCCCAATTTGTGCTACAGCTTCATATTTACGATTTTTTTCATTCGAATTTAATTTTTTAGAAACTTTAAAAACGACTGTTTCTTTGGAAGAAAATTTTAATTCTTTACTTTCAAAAGAATTAAAAAAATGCAGAATAATCCCAATTCCAAAAAACATTAATCCCAGTAAATACGCTTTGAATTGCCTTAAGATAAAGGATTTGAAAATTGTTGAAAGTAAAACAACCAAGCAAAGACCAGCAATTGAGTAAATGAAATTTTCACTTAAAGAAAATTTATCCTGAAAAATAATTCCAAGGATGAAACAAGTAACGAGAATGAGAAAAGGCTGTTTATTCAATTCAAAATTTGTGTTGTTCAAAAATATTTATTCGAGTAAAAAACAACAAATCAATATTTTAAAATTTTTAAAACAACCTCAAATTTGTGTTATACAAGAAAAATTTCAGAAAAAAATTCTACGATTTCTATTTTCATTTAAAATATTTTAAACTCATTTAATTTCCTCTGCCACCAATTCTCCAGATTCAATTGCACCTTCCATGAAGCCTTGCCAATTCTCTGAAAGATGTTCTCCCGCAAAGTGAATATTATCAAAAGGCTCTTGCAGAATTCCCATAAGATCGGCTTGTCCAGGTCCATAAAGCGCATATGCCCCTTTCGAACGGTCATCATTTCCCCAATAATAATTTTCCTGTTGAAGCAGATTGGAACTTACATCACCAAAAATCGGACGCAAAGTCTCCTGTACACTTTTGAAATTGGTTTCATTATTTTGATTGGCAATTACAGCAGCTTTATCACCGATACTATAAGAGATCAAAACTCCGGCTGTTCCACCTTGCTTTTGAGTTGCATGATAAAAATAATGTGGCAGTTGGTCGGTAATCATATCGAAATCTTCAGATTTCCAGAAACGCTTGTCAAAAAGCATCGCATGTTTGTTGATTCTAGCGTATTGAAGCGCATTGATGGCATCAATCTTCTTTTGTGGCAAACCAGGCTTCCAATCTATATTTTTTAAAGCAAAAGTTGGTAGCGTACAAATTATTTTATCGGCTTCAAAAACCTTTCCATTGGCACAAAATACTTTTACTTTCTTTCCTTGTTCGATTCTTGTTACGGTATGATTTAAGAAAACTTTTCCTTTGAGTTTTTCCTCAATTTTTTTCGCCAGACTTCTATTTCCACCGATAATTTTCTGATCCATTTGATTTTGAGTTCCATTTTTTATGCTTTCGGGAGTAATATTTTCTGCATATTCTCCAAGTGCTGAATTTGCGGAAACCTGTCGTATGCTTTCGCCAAAGTCGGTACTATCCAGCAATTCATGAAGGTCTAGATCGCGATCTTTGCAGCCATTATTGACAAGATATCGCCACCAATCCATTTGATCCAGAATCGTTTTATCTTTTTCTTTAAGATGACTATAGTTTTCAAGCAAACTTTTATATTTCTTACTCCAACTTTCACTAAAATCCCATGTTTTTGCAGGACTATAAACATTTTTGTACAAAAGATGGGTGCTCATTTGGTTGTCGTCCAACTTCAATTTAAAATCATCACAGAGTTGCAAAAGCCTTTCATGCGAATTTCCCACCCATTCTGCACCCAGTTCGATGATCAATCCATTTTTCATTTCATGGGAAAAAACTCTTCCACCGACAGAATTTTTGCTTTCTAAAACTGTTACGTTAAATTTTTTAGGATCTAATTTATTTGCAGCAGCCAGTCCGGAAAAACCGGCACCGATAATAATCACATCTTTTTTACCGGAAATAAGAATATTGGCAAAAGATGAGCTCGGAATCATAAGACCTCCGGCAGCCAATAATCCTTGCTTTATAAAGGATCTTCTTGTTGTCATAATATGTTTCAGGTTATTAGTTTAAAAAAAATGCGCCCAAAAACATTAAATCCGACAAGAATTACGCATGACTAAATTTAATAAAAAATTACATACAGAAATAAAAAATCGCAGGATAAATTCCTACGATTCATATTGTTAATTAAAATATTTTAAATTTTTAAAATCACATCAGCTGCATGATCACTTGCTCCGCTTCCGCCTAATTTTTTTCTCAGAAGGTCATAATCATTCAAAACCTGAGTTCTTTTTTCGCCTTCCAGAATCTTTTTTAATTCTTCAACTAAATTATTAGTATTTAAATCATTTTGAATTAATTCTTTCACAACCTCTCTATCCATGATTAAATTCACCAAAGAAATATACTTGATATTTTTAACCAATCTTTTGGCAATGGCATAAGAAACTTTACTTCCACGATAGCAAACAACTTCCGGAATATTCAATAAAGCGGTTTCTAAAGTTGCTGTTCCTGATGTAACCAACGCGGCTTTCGAACATCTCAACAAATCGTACGTTTTATTTGAAACAAAATGCACATTATCATCCACATACGTTTCATAAAAATCTTTCGGAAGACTTGGCGCACCTGCAATTACAAATTGATATTCTTTAAAGTAAGGTCTTACCGAAAGCATCATTTCCAGCATTTTTTCTACTTCCTGCTTTCTGGAACCTGGCAAAAGTGCGATGATTTCTTTTCCGTTTAAACCATGTTCTGCTTTAAAATTTTCAGCATTAATTTCTTTTAAATCTGAAATCGCATCCAATAAAGGATGTCCCACAAAATGTGAATGAACTCCATGTTTTTTGTAAAAATCTTCTTCGAAAGGAAGAATTACCATCATTTCATCTACATATTTTTTGATGATCTCTACTCTACCTTCTTTCCAGGCCCAAAGTTGTGGAGAAATATAGTAAACGACTTTTATTCCGAGTTCCTTGGCAAACTTTGCAATTCTTAAATTGAATCCCGGATAATCAACCAAAATTAAAACATCAGGTTTATGATTTTTTATATCCTGTTTGCAATACTTAATATTATTCAGAATCGTGCGAAGATTTTTTGCGACTTCCAAAAATCCCATGAAAGCCAAATCTTTGTAATGCTTCACCAAAGTTCCGCCTTGTGCAGCCATCAGATCTCCACCCCAAAATCGAAATTCTGAGTTAGGATCTTTTTGTTTTAAAGCTTTCATCAAATTACTTCCATGCAAATCTCCGGAAGCCTCTCCAGCAATAATGTAATACTTCATTTCTATAATTAGAATAGAGAACAAATAAGACGTTATAAGATCTTAATTTGTAAATTTGTTCAAAGATAATGATAAAAATGTCAGAAGAATTTGAAATCCGAAATAAAGTTGCAGAAAGCGGTTTAATCAATTTTGATCTTACAGATCTTGTTCCTAAAGGTGCAAGAAAAGGGATTGATCTTAAAGATTTTCTTTTCATGGAAATGATTTTGAAAGAGAAAGATTTTCGTGAAAAAGTAGCTGCCATCAACGTTGAAAAATACCGCGATGCTTACGTTTACATATACAATTCTGCGGACGCGATCGTTCCGCTTTGGTCTTATTTTTTAATCACTGCAAAATTGACAGGCGTTACTAAAAAAATCGTTTTTGGAAATCGTGAAGACCTTGAAGTTATTTTAATGCACAACGCTATGCAAACTTATGATTTTGATGAAATGATTGGAAAAAGAGTTTTAGTAAAAGGCTGTTCAGATAAAGAAATTCCAGAAAATGCTTACATCGAATTAGTAGAGAAATTACAGCCAATCGTAAAGTCTTTAATGTTTGGCGAAGCATGTTCAATGGTTCCGATTTTGAAAAATTAATATTTAAAAATCAACACCTTAACGAAATTCATAAACTTTAACAGTGTTTTTTAATTAAAATAAAGTACCACGGAATATTTTTTGATAACTTTGGTAAACTTAACAATTAAACAAACACAAACTATGAGTTTAATCGACCTACTTACAGGAAACACAGGGAATCAGGTTGCAGATCAGGCAGAAAGCAAATTTGGAATCAACAGAAACCAAGTTATTGCTTTACTGGCAGTTGCAGCCCCATTGATTATTTCTTACCTTAGAAACAAATCTCAGGACGCCAACGAAGCTGAAAAGCTAAACAACGCTTTGGATAAAGACCACGACGGAAGTATTTTGGATGATGTTTCTCAGGCAGACGCAAGACAGGCTGAAGGAGGATCTATTTTAAGCCATATTTTCGGTTCAGATAAGCAGAATGTAGAAAACCAATTGTCATTAACATCAGGAATTTCAATTGACAAAATCGGTCCGATTTTATCGATGTTGGCACCGGTAATTATGGGATATATTGGTAAAGAAAAACAACAAAATAATGTTGGAGCAGGAGGTTTAGGAGATCTTTTGGGAGGAATTCTTGGAAATGCATCAAACCAGGCTCAGGCACAACAATCAAGTCCATTGAACGACATTTTAGGAAGTGTCTTGGGTGGTAGGCAATCCCAATCTTCAGGAAATCCTTTGAATGATATTCTGGGAAGTGTTCTTGGAGGTGGCAATCAGCAGAAGCAACAAGGCGGAGGCGGATTAGGAGATCTTTTAGGAGGTATTTTTGGAAAATAAAATAATTTAATTTGTAATAATGAAAAAGACCGAAGATTTATTTCTCCGGTCTTTTTTTATTGTTATTTACTCGATTTTTCGGCGGTTGCTAAAGATTTAGACGCTTTTTTCGGTCTTCTTTTTCCGTAGCTTCCATTGTTGATTTTACCTCTTCTGGATTTTTTGTCTCCTTTTCCCATAGTAATAAATTTTAGTTGATATATTACGAATTTAGAAAATCCTGTCTGAAATTAAGGTAATTTAGTTGTTAAAATAATTATAAAAAATGGCTGAAAGTTTGAAGATAAAGGCTTAAGCTTTATCATTACACCGCAAATTTTCTTAGGTTTAAAAACTTCCAGCATCCATCTTCAAACTTCCAGGCTTTACACTTTCACGGTCTTCCACTTCCCTTTTTTAAATAAAATAAAAGCGACAATCGTTATCAACGTTTCTGTGACAGGAATTGAAATAAAAACACCTTTCGGGCCCATTTCAAAATGCTTTGAAAGAATATATGCCAAAGGAATCTGGAAAAGCCAAAACCCAAAAACATTCACCCAAGTCGGTGTCCACGTATCTCCGGCTCCGTTGAAGGCATTAATCATTACCATTCCGATTCCGTAGAAAATAAATCCGACACTCATGATGTGAAGTGCATTTTTAGCAATATTTTTAATTTCGGTTTCCTGTGTAAAAAATCCTACCAAAAAGTCACCTAAGAAGAAAAATATTAGGCTGACCGTTACCATAAAAATAACATTATACTTTACGGTTTTCATAACGGATTCTTCGGCTCTTAACATTTCGTTGGCTCCCATGTTTTGTCCGACCAATGTTGATGCTGCATTACTCAATCCCCAAGCCGGAAGCATAAAGAACATCATCAATCGCAAAGCGGTTTGATATCCTGCAGATGCATCTTCATGACCTGTTGTTGCGACCAATTGTGCCAGAAAAATCCAACTGCACGAAGCAATCACAAACTGAAATATTCCGGGTGTTGCGATTTTTACTACGGATTTTATTAAGCTAAAATCTGGTTTAAAATAATTCAATTGAATTCTAATTTGAGTATCTGCAATCAATAAATGATACAGTTGATAAATGACGCCAATACTTCTTCCGATTGTTGTTGCCAAAGCTGCTCCTGTTAATCCCATTGCTGGAATCGGTCCAAAACCTTTAATTAAAACCGGACACAAAATAATATTGGCAATATTGGCAATCCAAAGAGATTTCATCGCAATGGCAGCGTTTCCTGCTCCTCGAAAAATCCCGTTAATTAGGAATAAAAGCATAATAATCACGCTGCTTCCCATCATAATTCTTGTAAATTCTTTTCCATAAGTCGCAGCTTCTGGTTTTGAACCCATCAGAATTAAAATTTCTTCAGCATAAATCACTCCGAATAAACTTAAAATAAAAGTCACAATAAAAGAAACCAATAAAACCTGAGCTGCACTTCTGGAAGCCTGTTCGGGATTTTTTTCACCAATTCTTCTGGCAACCATTGCTGTTGCAGCCATACTCATTCCGATCGCGATAGAATACATTACAGAAAGTACAGATTCCGTTAAACCAACGGTTTGAATGGCAAATCCGCTTTCCTTCAAATGACCGACAAAATATAAATCGACCAGGGCGAATACAGATTCCATCGCCATTTCCAGCATCATGGGAATCGCCAAAAGAAGCACTGCACTTCTGATGCTTGCTTTTGTAAAATCTACTTCTTCACCACTCAATGCTTTTTTGATAAAGGCAAAATACTTCCTCATGATTCTCTCATTTTTAAGTTTTCAACAAAAATATAGATTCGAAAATGATTACGACTTGGCATATGAAAAGTTTTATGAAAAAAGATTCAATTAAAATTCGAAATAAAAATTCAACAAAAATTTATCGTGAAACAATAATTATTTATACATTTGCAATAAATAAAATAACATCATGAAAATTATTGGAAAAAATTCTCTTTCACAATACGCAAGTTATCTGCTTATTTTATTGGCAATTCTTTTTGCCATTCAGCTTGTTTATATCTTGATAGGTTTTGCTATTTCTCTTTATAATCTTAAAACAGGAAGTAATATCCTTGAAGATTTTTTTATCATCGGAACAGATGTTGGATGGAGCAAAAATGAATGGACAATGCCGTTCGATAATATGATGAAATTCAAATTTTTTGTTCCTTTCACAGAGCAGAATCTCCTTACAGGAATGTTTAATTTGGGAAGTGTTCTCAATCACATTTTCGGATCTATTTTCATAACATTGTTTTTTTATATCAGTTATAAATTTTTAAGAGAAATCAGCAGAGATAATGTTTTTAATGCTAAAGCCTTACTCTGGTTAAAAAGATTCGGTTGGCTGAATATTATTTATACAGCAATAACATTGGCTACGATTCCTTTTGCAACAAAGAGTATATTTGCAGCAACATATTCTGTTGTAGTATTCTTATTTTTTGGAGGTTTGATATTATTTGTTGTCGAATTTTTCAAAAAAGGACTGGAACTTCAGGATCAAGCTGACCTAACAATTTAATTATATGCCAATCATCATCAACGTAGACGTAATGCTTGCTAAACGCAAAATGCAATCTCAGGAATTGGCAGAAAAAATAGGCATTACCCAAGCCAACCTTTCTATTCTGAAAACAGGAAAAGCAAAAGCATTGAAAATTTCCACACTGGAAGCGATCTGCAAAGCACTGGAATGTCAACCAGGAGACATCCTTGAGTACGTAAAAGATTAAGATTCATTAAGAATTTAATTTAAAATAATCTGTTAAAATCACAATTTACTTTATAAAATTTTATAAAACCTATTTCACATTACAAACCCGACCGATCTAACTTTTTAGATTTGGAAAAAATTTAATTTAATCATGAAAAAACTTTTCACAACGATCCCATTACTCGTTTTGGGCATGACTTCTTTTGCTCAAAATAAAATCGAAAATCTAAATTTTGAAAGCGTAGAAAACAATCTTCCGAAAATCTGGAAAATTGTAGGAGATGGCTCTGCAACAGTATTTGCAGATACTAAAGAAAAACAAGAAGGACAGAATTCGATCTTAATTGATGCCGATAAATCAGGCTTTAAAGCTTTGATGTACATTCTTCCTGAAAATTATGCTGGTAAAAAAATTACACTTTCCGGTTACATTAAAACAGAAAATGTTTCAGATGGATTTGCCGGACTCTGGATGAGAATCGATCCTGAAGTTGCCTTCGACAATATGAATAAAACAGCATTAGTCGGAACAACGCCGTGGAAAAAATACGAAATTACTTTAGATATGGCTCCGGAAAGCACTCAAAAAATCGTGATTGGAGCACTTCTTACCGGAAAAGGTAAAATGTGGGTGGATAATCTAAAAGTTTCTATTGATGGAAAAGACATCGAAAATGCTAAGATTTTCGAAAAAAAATTAACCAAAGTAGAATTGGACAAAGAATTTGATAATGGTTCGAAAATTAGCAATATCTCTTTGGATAAAAACAATTTGGAGAATCTTAAAAACCTCGGTTTAATTTGGGGTTACTTAAAATATTATCATCCGAAAATTGCAGAAGGAAACTTCAATTGGGATTATGAATTATTCAGAATTTATCCAAAAATTGCAGGAGTTTCTGCCCAACAAAGAGATAAAATTTTATCTGAATGGATTACAGGTTTAGGAACGTATCAAATCACAAAAAATGAAGAACCAAAAAATGTAAAAATTAAACCGGATCTTGACTGGATTACCAATTCAGGTTTCTCAAAAGAGCTTACAGATCAGCTTTTACAATTGAAAAATGCGAAAAGACCTAAGGTAAATTATTATGTTGATTTTTTTGATAAAGTTGGAAATCCTGATTTTAAAAATGAAAATCCGTACGAGAAAATGACGTATCCGGATGAAGGCTTCAGGTTACTTTCGTTGTACAGATATTGGAATATCATTCAGTATTATTTCCCTTACAAAAACCTCATCGATGAAGATTGGAAAGAAGTTTTGGCAGAATTCATTCCAAAATTTATTAATGCCAAAGATGAAACGGAATATGCATTAGCTTCGTTGGAAGTTATCGGTAGAATTCACGATACTCACGCCAATATTTGGAGCAGTAACAAATCTCTTGAAAAATATTTTGGAGAAAAACGAACACCTGTAAAATTAACTTTTGCGGAAAATAAAGCTGTTGTTGAGGGTTTTAGTAATGAAAAATTAGGCTCAGAAACCGGACTTCAAAAGGGAGATGTCATTACAGAAATCAATGGTGAGACTGTGGATAATCTTGTTAAAAATTCTCTAAGGTACTTACCTGCATCGAATTACCCGACTCAATTGAGAGATATTTCAAGAAAATTATTGAGAAGTAATTCCGAAACCATTAATATTAAAATTTCAAGAAGCGGAAAAATTGAGGACAAAACCTTAAAAACATATTCAATCTCTGAACTTGGTTTTAAAAAGGAGGAAAAAGAATTCTTCAAAATGCATGACAACGACGTTGCCTACGTTTATATGGGAAGTGTAGACTCGAAAAAATTGGATGATGTTTTTAGCAAAATTAAAAACACAAAAGGATTGGTTATCGATTTCAGAAGTTACCCATCGGATTTTGTAGCTTTTAAAATGGGAAAATTATTAAAGCCAAACATAACGGAATTTGTAAAATTTACAATGACAAATAGCAACCAGCCGGGACTTTTCACTTTTACACAAAGTCTGAAAGTTCCAGGAGAAGGAAAAAATGCTTATCAGGGAAAAATTGCGATTTTAGTAAATGAAACGACTCAAAGCAGCGCGGAATATCACACAATGGCTTTCAGAACTGCACCAAACGCAAAAGTTTTTGGTTCCACAACGGCCGGAGCGGATGGAAACGTTTCTAAAATCATGCTTCCCGGAAATATTTCAACCATGATTAGCGGAATCGGAGTTTATTATCCCGACGGAAAAGAAACCCAAAGAATAGGAATCGTTCCAGACGTGGAAGTAAAACCGACCATAGACGGAATTAAAAGTAATAAAGATGAAGTTTTGGAAAAAGCAGTGAATTGGATAAAAAATTAGCAACATCTATCAAAAAAAATTATTTAGCTTTGTATATTCTTTAAATTAAACTAAGATTTATGAAAAAAATAATTACAAGTACTTTGCTATTTTTGTTTTCTATTTTTGCTAATGGATTATTTGCTCAGGAATTATCTGCTGAACAGTTGAATACCTTTCAATCCGATAATCTGGAAAACTTTCAAAAAACTTTTAATGAAACAGATTTTGCAAAATGTTTTCAGGTAAAAGGAAAATCTTACAATCTTCTTTCGTTAAGCATAAAGAATGATAAGAAAAATATTTTTAATGATTTGGTAAAAAAAGCAGATGTAAACCAAGCATGTAACGGCGTTACCCCATTGATGTATGCTGCTTCAACAGGAAACATGGACGCAGCAAAAATGTTGATAAAATTCGGAGCCAAAAAAGACACGAAAGACAGTAAAGGCAAAACTGCAAAAAACTATGCTACGGAAAACAAACAGTCTACTGTCGCAATGATTTTATAAAAACTTTTATAAATAAATATTTAAAAACTTCCTTCGGGGAGTTTTTTTGTTTTTAAAACCTTCAAAAATCTTATCTTTGCAAACGAAAATTAAAGACTCAGAATATTGAGGCTTAAACATTGAACTTTAAACAAATAATTATGTTTCGATCGCACACAAACGGAGAATTATCTCTGAAAAATCTTAATGAAGAAGTTACACTTTCAGGATGGGTACAAACCATTCGTGATAAAGGATTTATGATTTGGATAGATCTTCGAGATCGTTACGGAATTACTCAGTTGGTTTTCGACCAGGATCGTTCTACAGCGGAACTGATGGAAAATGCAAAAAAACTGGGACGTGAATTTGTAATTCAGGTGACAGGAAAAGTTATCGAAAGAGTAAGCAAAAACCCAAATATTCCAACTGGAGAAATTGAAATTTTAGTTGAAAAATTGACGGTTCTTAATGAATCTCAGCTTCCGCCTTTCACGATTGAAGATGAAACAGACGGTGGTGAAGAATTGAGAATGAAATACCGTTACTTAGATATCAGAAGAAATCCGGTAAAAGATAAATTGATTTTCCGTCATAAAATGGCGCAGAAAGTAAGAAATTACCTTTCAGATAACGGATTTATCGAGGTTGAAACTCCGGTTTTAATTAAATCTACTCCGGAAGGAGCAAGAGACTTTGTGGTTCCGAGCAGAATGAATCCGGGACAGTTTTACGCATTGCCACAATCTCCGCAAACTTTCAAGCAATTGTTGATGGTGGGTGGAATGGATAAATATTTCCAAATCGTGAAATGTTTCCGTGATGAAGATTTAAGAGCCGACAGACAGCCTGAATTTACCCAAATCGACTGCGAAATGGCTTTCGTAGAGCAGGAAGACGTGATGAATGTTTTTGAAGGAATGACTAAAACTTTGTTGAAAGATATTACGGGTCAGGAATTCGGAGCCTTCCCAAGAATGACATTTGCCGATGCAATGCAAAAATATGGAAATGACAAACCGGATATTCGTTTCGGAATGGAATTCGTAGAGCTTAATGATTTAGTAAAAGGAAAAGATTTCAAAATATTTGATGAAGCGGAATTGGTTGTCGGAATCAATGTGGAAGGATGTGCAGAGTATACAAGAAAACAAATCGATGAGCTTGTTGATTGGGTGAAAAGACCACAAATCGGAGCTTCGGGAATGGTTTGGGCTAAATTCCAGAATGATGGGGTAAAAACTTCTTCTGTGAATAAATTCTACAACGAAGAAGATTTATCAAAAATCATTGAAAAATTCGGAGCAAAAGAAGGTGATTTAATGTTGATTCTTTCCGGAAACGAGCACAAGGTAAGAACTCAGCTTTCTGCTTTGAGAATGGAGCTTGGAAACCGTTTAGGATTAAGAAAAGGAGACGTATTCGCACCACTTTGGGTTGTAGACTTCCCATTGTTGGAATTTGATGAAGAAAGCGGACGTTACCACGCCATGCACCACCCTTTCACGTCTCCAAAACCTGAAGATATTCATTTATTGGAAACAGATCCCGGAAAAGCAAGAGCCAACGCTTACGATATGGTTTTAAACGGAAACGAAATCGGTGGAGGTTCTATCAGAATTTTTGATAAAGACCTTCAATCAAGAATGTTTGACTTGTTAGGTTTCTCAAAAGAAGAAGCAGAAGCCCAGTTCGGATTCCTGATGAACGCCTTCAAATACGGAGCTCCGCCTCACGGTGGTTTGGCTTTCGGGTTTGACCGATTGGTCGCTATTCTTGATGGAAACGAAGTGATCAGAGATTATATCGCATTCCCTAAGAATAATTCAGGTCGTGATGTGATGATTGATGCGCCTGCAGCCATTGCAAATGAACAACTTGATGAATTGGAATTACAATTAAATTTAAAAGCATAAATCTGAAGCGGGGAATTTTTTCTCCGCTTTTTTATTTTAAAACACAAATTTTAATATTTTAATGATGAAGGAAAAAGAAAAATGGAAAGACTGGCAAATTCCAATTGGTATTCTTTGGTATGCAGGATTGTTTATACTCTTTTATGGAATTGGCTATTCAAAAAGTAGTGGAACTTTTGATTTTAAGGGTGGTTATTTTGTAATAGGAATTCTTATCGTTGCTCCAATTTATATGTATATCCGTTCGATTATTGAAAGCGAAAAAGGATTTCCGATTGAAAACTTTCATAAAGATATTGTTGTTGAGGATATAAAGCGTCATAAGATCTGCGAAGATGTAGACTTGAGTCGTGCTGTTATAGAAAGTCATGTTTTTGGCGTAGGCAAAGATCAAAATGATTATGCTAATATTTTCTATCATAAAAGTGATATTGAATTTGTAAAAACTAAAATTACTATTGAATATTACAATAAATCTTTACCAACACTTACAGCATTTACCAACATTGATAAATTTACGTTAAAAGAGATTTTTCAAAAACATTCTTCAACAAAAGTTTATTTTGATAAATATATTCCTAGCAATTATTATCTCGATTTAGAATTTTTAATTGATATTGATTTGAATAAAAACTCAGAGCATCAAATCAATTTAAAGAAAGTTTAAAAATTAAAATTAAATACCACATTTAGCGAATATTTTTCGCACGGCACAATCATTGTACGTTTTACACAAAATAAAGTACAATGAAAGCAATTTGGAACGGCGCCATTGGCTTTGGATTAGTCAATATTCCTGTAAAGATTTATTCCGCCACAGAAACCAGCAAGTTGGATTTGGATATGCTTGATAAATCCGATTTTTCGAATATTAAATTCAAACGAGTAAACGAAAAAACAGGCAAAGAAGTAAAATGGGAAAACATTGTAAAAGGTTATCTCATGGACGACAAATACATCATTCTTGATGAAGAAGATTACGAGGCGGCAAGTCCAGAAAAATCTAAAATTCTTTCTATTGACCAGTTTGTAAAAGAAGAGGAAGTCGATTCCGTTTATTTTGAAAATCCCTACTTTTTGGAACCTCAAAAAAATGGTGAAAATGCTTACCGATTGCTGTTAAATGCTTTAGCTAAAACAAAAATGGTTGGTGTCGGAACTTTTGTTCTTCGTGAAAGTGAAGCCATCGGAATGATTCGACCATACAATGATGATGTTCTGGTTTTAAACCGATTAAGATTTGCTCAGGAAATTCGAGATTATAAAGATTTAAAAATTCCTGCTAAAAAAGCTCCAAAGCCAGCTGAATTAAAAATGGCGGTGAGCTTGATCGAACAACTTTCGCAAGAATTTGATCCTGAAATGTACAAAGACACCTATTCCGAATCTTTAATGAAAATAATTAAGCAGAAAGCGAAAGGAAAAGGCATAAAAGCTAAAAAAGCAGAACCTGCCAAAGAAGGCAAAGTGATTGACTTAATGGCTCAGCTAAAAGCCAGTTTACAGACTCCAAAATCCAAAAATGCATCGTAATGGCTCTCAAAGATTATAACGCAAAACGGAAGTTCGACGAAACCAGCGAACCTAAGGGAAAAACTAAAAAAAGCAAAGAACAGCTTATTTTTGTGATTCAGAGACATGCAGCTTCGCGACTTCATTATGATTTCAGACTGGAAATGGAAGGCGTACTGAAAAGCTGGGCGGTGCCGAAAGGTCCGTCACTAGACCCGAAAGACAAACGTCTCGCGATGATGGTAGAAGATCATCCTTACGATTACAAAGATTTTGAAGGAAATATTCCCGAGGGAAATTACGGAGCCGGACAAGTGGAAGTCTGGGATAGCGGAACATACGAACCTTTAGACCAAAATTCAAAACTTTCAGACGAAAAAGAATTGTTGAAAGAACTAAAAGCAGGTTCGTTAAAATTCGTTTTACACGGAAAAAAATTAAGAGGAGAATTTGCTTTGGTTAAAATGAAAAATGCAGAAAATAATGCATGGCTGCTCATTAAACACAACGATAAATTTGCTGAAGAACATTATGATGCCGAAGAAAATACAGCCAAGAATTCTCAAGTTACAAAATTCTTAGAGGAAAAAAAAGCCTAAAAAACAGCAAAAAGAAGTAATAACTTCCGATACCAAGCCAAAATTTCAGCGATTTAATTCTTTAGTTGACGAAAAAAAATTAAAGAATTTCATTAAGCCAATGTTGGCAAAACCTCACGATAAAGCATTTGATGATGAGGAATGGATCTTTGAAATAAAATGGGACGGTTACCGCGCTGTTGCGGATCTCAGTAAAAAAAATCCACTTTTCTATTCCAGAAACGGGATTTCTTTCCTATCAAAATTTGAAAAAGTTTCGCAGGATTTCACCAATCAGAAACACAAAATGATTTTGGATGGCGAAATTGTTGCCTACGATGAAAACGGAAGACCAAATTTTCAGTTATTACAGCAGATTGGAGATAATCCAAATTTAGCCTTAGTTTATCAGGTTTTTGATATTTTATGGCTGAATGGTCACTCAACTGAAAATATTCCTTTAATTCAACGGAAAGAGCTTTTAAAAGAAGCGTTGGTTGAAACAGATGTTATTAAATTCTGCGATCATATTCAAGAAAAAGGTATTGACTTTTTTAATCAAATGAAAAAAATGCAGTTGGAAGGAATGATTGCTAAGAAAGCAGACAGCCTTTATGTGGAAAATCACCGGACTTCAGACTGGCTGAAAATAAAATTTACCAACACGGAAGAAGTCATTATTTGCGGATTTACTGAACCTCGAGGCTCTCGCGAAGGCTTCGGAGCGCTGATTTTAGGGAAATATATTGATGGAAAACTAATTTATGCCGGACACACAGGAACCGGATTTAATCGAGATCTGATTCATGAAGTGTTGGAGAGATTAAAAAAATTAATCATAAAAACTTCTCCGTTTGAAAATATTCCGAAAACAAATATGCCTGTAACTTGGACAAAGCCAGAATTGGTCTGCGAAATAAAATATTCTGAAATCACCAAAGACGGAATCTTCCGACATCCTGTATTTGTCGCGATTCGTGAAGATAAAAATCCTGAAGATGTAAATGTAAAACCAAAAGAAATGAAAGCTAAAACTTCATCAAAAAAAACAGAAAATTCTGAAAAAGAAAAGGAAATTACACTGAATAAACATCAAGTAAAATTGACCAATCAGGATAAAATTTACTTCCCGAAAGATGATATCACAAAGGGTGATGTGATTGAATATTATCAATCCGTTGCCGAATATATTCTGCCACATTTAAAAAACCGACCGCTTTCTCTGAACCGATTTCCCAACGGAATTCAAGAGCAGAGTTTTTATCAGAAGGATGCGAGTGACAATATTCCGGATTGGATAAAAACGACGCAGGTTTATTCGGAATCGAATGATAAATACATCGATTATATTTACTGTAATGACAAAGCAACTTTGGCTTATTTAAATAATCTTGGCTGTATCGACATGAATCCGTGGAATTCTTCGCTTCCCGATTTAGAGCATCCCGATTTTCTGGTTTTAGACCTTGATCCGTCGAAGAAAAATACATTTGATGATGTGATCGAAACCGCTTTGCAGGTGAATGAAGTTTTAACATCCATTAAAATTAAAGGCTATTGCAAAACTTCCGGAAGCACTGGAATTCACGTTTATATTCCAATGGGTGGAAAGTATGATTTTGACCAGGTGAAAGATTTTGCGCATATTTTGATGAAGCAAGTCAATGAAAAATTACCGAAATTGACAACGCTAGAACGAAGCTTACAAAAAAGAGATGATAAGAAAATTTATCTCGATTATCTTCAAAACAGAACAGGACAGACTTTGGCAAGCGCTTACAGTTTGCGTCCAAAAGAAGGCGCTTCTGTCTCAATGCCTTTGGAATGGGAAGAATTAAAAAAAGGTTTAAAGCCAACGGATTTTAATATTCATAATGCGTTAGAAAGAATTAAAGAGAAGGGAGATTTGTTTAAGCCCGTTTTGGGAAAGGGAATTGATATGATGAAGGGGTTGGAATTGTTAAGTACATAAAAAAATATTTACATTTTTTTTGTAATTTTGGGAGCATAAACACAGATAATATTTATGCTGAATAAAAAAAATTATTTCATCTTATTTCTCTTTTTATTTACAACTTTTAATGCCCAAATAACGAAATTATCTTACGATAGGTCATTCAATTACAGCATCAAAGAAAATAACAACTTTACCATTTATACTAATCAAATTCCAACTGATAATTTGATAATAAGCTACGGTGAAAGTTGGGATATTAGTTACAAAAAACATTTCGATTGGCAACATTCCAACAATCATCTAAACGGTGATTTACTGAATAATAAGTTCCTAAATCAACACGGTAGTACAACTTTAAGCCCTTTATTAGAAATAAATCTTGTAAAAGATGAAAACCTTTATGATATAGACTCTTTTAAAAATTGTATAGCTTATAAGGGCTTTTATAAAGATGGAAGTGATAGCTACATCATGATTTATTGTACTGAAGATAATGATAATCATGATTATTCTAAAATGAATAATTTTCTTTTAAAAACAATGTTCGGCTTGGACAGTGCGAATTTACCTACTAATAATATTATTGTAAAATTGATGATGTTTAATGGTAAAGGAGAAGTTATTTTCAATTTAGTAGATTTACTGAATATCTCTAATGAGAAAAAGGAAATATATTTCAACAAAGACTATGTCAATTCTTACATTAATGGACAAAAGCCTCCTAAAGACAGGAAGGACAAACCGTATTATTGCCAATTTACCATAGAAGAATTTTATCTATCTGACGAACTTGAAAAAAGGCTCAACGAATTCATGTGTGATATGGATACATATTTTAATGAATTTGGCTATCTCAACAGCAAAGATCAAAGTGATTTCTATGACAGCGAAATAGAACGATTAAGTATATTTTATAAAAAATATAAACATCTTAATCAAAAGCAAATTGATAAATTTAAGTTGACACTTAAAAAACTTAAAACTAGTAAAAAAGAAGAAGATTTCTTTTGGATACGCGATGCGTATTAATTTTTTAAGGCAATTTCGCCACCAAGCTCTCCGGCAACATTTTCAAAATCAAATAAATCATTTTCCATTTAAAATTCGGAACGATGGTAAAAGAATTTCCGGCATTGACAATGAATTTTGCAACGTAATCAGGTTCCATAATTAAAGATTCATTCAATTGTAAACCTTCATTTATTTTGGTTCGGATGTAGCCAATTATCAAAGCATTAACTTTGATATTTCTTGATGCCAATTCCTGTCTCAATCCAGCCAGATAAGTCGTAAAAGCAGCCTTGGTACTTCCATACACGAAATTACTTTTTCTTCCTCTCACACCCGAAAGTGAAGACAACCCGATGATTCTTTCCAAATTTTTATTGCTTTTATCTGTCGCGATAATATTTAAAATAGAAACAGCTCCCATATAATTCACCAACATCATTTGTTGAGTTCCTCTAAAGTCTGTCAATGCTTTTCCATTGTCTACTAAAAATCCGGCTGCGTAGACCACGATATGAGGTTTTATGGGAAGTTCATTGTAAAATTTTTGATGAGAATCAAAATCAACTGAATCAAAAGATAAAACCTTGACTTTTGCATTGATATTATTCTGTTGAACAAATTCATCTAAAGATTGGGTATTTCTGGACGCTGCAATCACTGAAAACCCTTTTTGAACATATTGCCTGATCGCTTGTTTTCCAACATCCGAATTTGCGCCTAAAATGAGAACGGTTTTGTTTGTGTTTTGATTCATGGGACAAAGATATTTTATTAACCACAAATTTCACTAATGTTTTTCACCTATAACACTAAAACTGTGCATTCATTCTGTCATTTCGACGTTAGGAAAAATCTGTTTTAAAACCATTAAGTTTAATTAAGGGGGTTAAGATTTTTTAAGCTAGATTCTTCATTTCGCTTCTCAACTATGCTCGTAGACAGTTTATGTTCTTCATGACAGATTTTCGTATATTTTATTTGAGAAGATAATATAAAAAAGTTTCGGCGGGGTGAGCTTTGCTCACCCCGCCGAAACGAATATTTTAAAACTAAAAAAGGATTATTTCTTTTCAGTTTCGATTTCTTTTTTGTCAGCAGATTTATCAGATGAAGTCGCTTTGTCTCCAAAACGATTTTCTGTAAATTCTCTTGAAATTGCCGCTTTTTCGAATTTCAGTTTTCCTGATAATGTTTCGATTACAAAACCATCATCCTGAATCTGAGCAATTCTTCCGTGAAGACCAGAAGTAAGGACAACTCTGGTTCCTACTTTAAGGTTTTCAAGAAATGCTTTTTCTTTTTTGCCTTCTTTTGCTGTGGCAATACCATCAAAAAGTAAAAACCTACGATCATCACACCCATCATGATCATCATCATAGATCCTCCGCCTTGTGGCTGTGCCTGTAAAAAGATTGATAATGTATTCATTATGTTATGGTTGAATATTCGCAGTGAACGTTAATTTAATAGGCGCTTTTTCTACATTAGCAAAAACATCAGCATACTTGCTTACGTTCCCGTCGAAATTTGTAGAATCAAAATGCAACGTGATTTTTCCTTTTTTACCCGGTAAGATAGGCTCTTTCGTAAAATCTCCGGCAGTACATCCACATCCTGGCTTCACCTCAGAAATTACCAACGGATTTGTTCCTGTATTTGTAACTTCATATACATGCTCTACTTTGTCTCCTTTTTTTACATTTCCAAAATCGTAGTTGCTTTGAGCAAGAGCAATTGTTGTTAATGGTTGGTTTGAAGCAGGCGCAGTAGTTGCAGTTTCACCAGAAACAGGTGCAACAGCAGCAGAATCTCCAGGAGTTGCAGGTGCAGCAGCCGTAGAATCTGTTGTAGCAGTTTCTGTGCTTGCAGCTTCTTTATTTTCTTTTTTACAAGAAACCAAACCAAAACCTATGATTGATAAGGCGATAATTGATAACGTCTTTTTCATATTTTTAAAATTTATATTCTATTTAAATCTTTACAATATTTATCTAAAATTCCATTAATGAAGATATTCGAACGGTCTGTCGCAAATACTTTTGCAATCTCAATATATTCATTAATAATAACTCTTGAAGGGGTAAAAGGAAAATTATCAAGTTCCGAAATAGCAGTTGATAAAATCACTTTATCCATCAAAGAAACTCTTTCCAAATCCCAGTTTTCCAGTCTTTCTTCCAATTTCTTTTCATTGGCTTCCCAGCTATCCAAAGTATTTCTCAATAGTTTCATGGCGAAAGATTTATCTTCATCATCTTTAATCATTTTAATTAAAGTTCTGCTTTCTTCATCTTCTTTCAGGAAACCAATTGTTTTCTGAACCATCGAGTTGGCGATGTGAATATCATCATACCAAGAAAGTTCTTTATCACCAAGATAATCATGGAAATCATCATTTTCGGCAATATATCTTAAAAATAATTTACCAATAAATTTCTGATCGTCTTCAAAAGAATATCCTTCTTCCTTCATAAAATCCTGATAACGCTTTCCCGCTGTAATTCTTTGGAAAGTTTTAACCAACAGATCATCATGCAAGTCCCACTTCAATTGCTTGTGCTGTCCTGTGAAAAATAATCTCTCAGGATTTTCTTCCAATTTAATTAAAACTTGATTGTTGATGAATTTTTGGTTAGGATTGATATCAGCATCAGTTTTAATGTATTTGTTTTTTCCAATCTCGATTTGGTTTTCAGCCAATTCTTTCAGAGAAACCAAGAAGTTGAGCTGGTAGATATAGAGATGATAGATTTTCTCTATTCCGGCAAACATGTTTTTCTCTAATACATCAAACTTTACAGGATTCTGGTAGTATGAATACACAGTCTGTACTACTTTTTCACGGATTTGTCGTCTTCCTAACATTCAAAGAGCTTTTTTATGGGTGCAAAGATACAAAATTTAAAATTGATGAAATTCTAAGTCTCATGACATTTTTGTAATTTTGTAAAACTATATGAAAGCGTTAAAAACTCTGAACCCTTACTTCTGGAAACACAAAATATTGCTATTTTGGGGGGTATTATTTATCATTGCCAGTAATTTTTTCAACATATATAAAGTTCAGTTCGTAGGAAAATCTGTGGATGAGCTTACCAAAAACGGGAATTTAGGTTTCAACAAACAGGTTTTAATCTATGTTGCCATTATTGTCGGCTGTTCTTTACTGACTGGATTTTTCACATTCATGATGCGCCAAACCATCATCGTTGCATCAAGAAGAATCGAATATGAACTGAAAAACAAAATCTATAGACATTATCAGGATTTATCTTTAACGGATTATAAACAAACAACCATCGGAGATCTAATGAACCGATTAAGTGAAGATGTTGTTGCTGTTAGAATGTATTTAGGTCCCGGAGTTATGTATGTTGCGAACCTGATCGTTTTGGTAATTATAACCGCAATTTATATGCTGACTACAGATGTTTCGATGACGCTTTGGACTTTGTTGCCGTTGCCGATTTTATCTTACGCAATCTATAAGGTAAGTTCAATTATTAATCAAAAGTCGAAAATTATGCAGAAAAGTCAGTCTGCGATTTCCACTTTTGTACAGGATAGTTTTTCTGGAATTCGTGTAGTGAAATTTTTTGCAAGAGAAAATTACATCAAGAAAAATTACGGTGTAAAAGTTACCGATTATCAGGACAAAGCATTAGATTTAGCAAAAACTGAAGCATATTTCTTTACCATTATTTTATTCGTAATCGGATTATTAAATGTTGCTATCATCTGGATTGGCGGACAAAAATATATTGCTGGGGAATTAAGCATTGGTAAAATTGCCGATTTCTTCATGTACATTAATACTTTGATTTTCCCTTTCTCAATGGTGGGTTGGGTAACTTCTGTAAACCAAAGAGCAGAAGCTTCAATGCAGAGAATTAATGAATTTATGGATAAAAAATCTGAGATCATCAATAAAAACTTTGACACATACGAAATTAAAGGAGATATTGAATTCAGAAATGTTTCTTACGTGTATCCGAATACTGGAATTAAGGCATTAGAAAATCTTAGCTTTACCTTAAAAGCCGGAGAATCTTTAGCCATCATGGGTAAAACCGGAAGCGGAAAATCTACAATTGCCCTTTTACTCTGCCGTTTGATTGATCCGACTGAAGGTGAAATTTTAATTGATGGTAAAAATTTAAAAGAACATAACTTAGAAAATTATAGAAACTTCATCGGATATATTCCTCAGGAAAGCTATCTTTTCTCAGATTCTATTGAAAACAACATTGGTTTTGCTATCGACAAGCCTACTCACGAAAAAATGGTAGAATATGCAAAAATCGCCGACGTAGATAAAAATATTGTTGAATTTAAAGAACAGTATAAAACCATGGTTGGTGAACGTGGAGTGATGCTTTCGGGAGGTCAGAAACAGAGAATTTGCATTGCAAGAGCTTTAATTAAAGACCCAAATATCATTATTTTTGATGATTCTCTGTCGGCTTTAGACACCGAAACCGAGCAAAATATTCTTGAAAATATCGATAGAAAAATTCATAACGCAACATCCATAATCATCACACACAGAGAGTCTAGCGCTCAGAGAGCAGATAAAATCCTTAACTTAACAGAAATTACCAATTCCGTAACCGCATAGCAGATTCGTTCACAAATGTTAAATAAATCATAAAAAAAATTTTGTGATTAAAAGAAAACTTTTATATTTGTTCTTAACAAGATTAAAAAATATCTAACAATGAGTGAATACAAGGAGCGCCATGAAAATGAAATTTTCACAAAGGTGTTAAAAGCAGGGAGAAGAACTTATTTCTTTGATGTGCGCGAGACAAAAGCAGGAGATTATTATCTTACGATTACAGAAAGTAAGAAGAATTTCGGAGAGAATGGAGAAGCTACATTCGAGAAACACAAAATTTACCTTTACAAGGAAGATTTTAAAAGTTTTCAGGAGATGTTTAATGAGTCCACAGATTTCATCATTAACGAAAAGGGTGAGGATGTAATTTCAGAAAAACATGACAAAGACTTCAAAAGCAAATCTTACACAATAGATTCTGACGACGAAGTTTAAAAAAAGGATAATTAAAAACACAAGCATCTGAAAAAGGTGCTTTTTTTGTGCCTTTACTTTTCGGTTGTATTTGATGTATTTAAGATAGAAATAATCTTGTTTCTTTAATTTTTGAAGTGTGATATTCATTTAATTGAATTCAATCATTTTTACCGCATTATTAAAATAAAATCGGCGTACACAAGATTGTATACGCCGATTATTATTGCTGAACTTAAAATGTAATAATTACATCAAAGTTTTTCTTAAAAATTTATCGTTTGATAACTTTTACCGTCTTCATCTTATTATTGCCTGTATTTACCTGAACAAGATAAACTCCCGATGCAAAAGCAGAAAAATCAACTGTTCCTTTTGTATCATTAATAATTTTAGTTGTTACCAACTGTCCCGCCGCACTGTAAACTGTTACCGAAACAATCTTTTCATTGTTAGAAATATTTAGATAATCCTGTACCGGATTTGGGAAAACTTTTAAGCTGTCATTATTTGATCTTGTTGAAGTTTCATCCACTGCTAATGTACTTACCGGACAGCCAACAGGAACGAAAATTTTCTTTTGAACAAATGTACCATCTCCTATTTGACCAGAGCTGTTATTTCCACAGCCGGATAAAAACCCGCTGTTGTCTATTACAAACGTATTAAAAGAACCTCCAATTACGGTCTGTCTGTTCGTTGATGTCCCTATTTGTGTTGGAATAATTTTACTAATTGTAGTTCCGTCCCCCAATTGACCGACATCATTATATCCCCATGTCCAAAGTGTTCCATCTGCTTTTATTCCTAAAGAAGTATAAAAATTGTTAGCATCAATACTCTGCCAATTTGTTGATGATCCTATTTGAGTAGGGCTTATTTTATTGGTTGTGGTTCCGTCACCTAATTGTCCATAATTGTTTAATCCCCAACCCCATAATGTTCCATCGGTTTTTATTGCTAATGAATAATTAAGCCCACCAATAATGTTTTTCCAATTTGTATCTGTTCCAATTTGTGTTGGTGTATTTTTAGGAACTGTAGTTCCATCACCTAATTGTCCGCTACTATTAAGTCCCCAAGCCCATAATGTTCCATTAGCCTTGATAGCAACTGTATGTAATACTCCTGGTGCGACAGTTTTCCAATCATTTGCTGTTCCTATTTGCGTTGGAGTAACTTTGTTTACTGCTGTTCCGTCTCCTAACTGTCCATTATCATTAAGTCCCCAAGCCCAAAGAGTTCCATTGGATTTTATTGCCATTGTGTAATTGTCTCCAGTTGCAATACTTGTCCAATCATTTGCAGTTCCTATCTGTGTCGGAGTAGATTTATTTACTAAAGTTCCATCACCTAACTGTCCATTATTGTTATAACCCCAAGACCATAATGTTCCATCGGTTTTTAATCCTATAGAGTGAAACTTACCGGCAGATACTTTTGACCAATTACTTGCTAATCCAATTTGTGTTGGAGTAGTTTTAGTAACTGTCGTACCATCTCCTAACTGTCCATAGTTGTTGCCTCCCCAAGCCCATAATGTTCCATCGGTCTTTATTCCTAGTGAATAAGTATCTCCCGGACTAAAGTTTTGCCAACAACCTGTTGTAGATGTAGTAAGTGTAGTAAATGATCCTCCAGGAATCCAATTGACCTGACCACTTGGTCCACAATTAGAACTTACCCACCAATAATAAATGGTATTAGGTAATAAATTCGTCAAATTTGCCGTTGTGGAATACGTACTTCCATCTATACCGCCAATCGTTGAACTTGTACTGTAAAGATACTGATAACCACTGCCAGGAGCCGATGTTGGTGCTACCCAATTAAGAGTAGCTGATGAAGAAGTTATATTAGATGTATATAACTGGCTTGGAGGATTACAAGTTGCCGACACCGGACAAGTGACGGAGGTGAATGAAGTTTTATTTACTGTAGTACCGTCTCCTAATCGTCCTGATTCGTTATTTCCAGTAGCTTTTAAAAAAGCATCATTATCTAAAGCTAAAGTATGATATGCACCTGCAGAAATGATGTTAAAGTCATTAGCATTACTTACAGAAATTGAGTTTGAACCATTATTGGTTGTACCATTACCCAGCTGTCCATAATCGTTTTGCCCGCAAAAAAACATATTTCCGGGAATTATAGTACCTACCGTATAATACCATCCTGCATCAATACTTTTAATCTGATCAAATACTAAAGTTGGTGTAGATCGATTGTTAAATGTACCATCACCAAGTTGTCCTTCGGTATTTCTTCCCCAAGTATAGAGAGCTCCATTTGCATTGCTTGCTACAGAATGATAAGCTCCCGCTGCAATATTTGCCCAATTCGTACTAGTTCCTATTTGTACAGGTGATGTTTTATTTACTGTCGTACCATCACCCAATTGACCAGATCCATTAGCTCCCCAAGCCCAAAGTGTTCCATTGGTTTTTATTGCTAGAGAAAACTCAATACCAGTTGCTATACTTCGCCAATTAGTTGCTGTTCCTATTTGTGTAGGTAAAAGTCTAGTCACGGTAGTACCGTCTCCTAATTGTCCATTATTATTATATCCCCAAGCCCAAAGTGTTCCGTTGGTTTTTATTGCTAATGTATGATTGCTTGCTATATCAACCTCAGTCCAGTCAGTCGCGAATCCTATTTGTGTCGGGATATTTCTGTTGATCGTAGTTCCGTCTCCGAGTTGACCTGACCAGTTGTAGCCCCAAGCCCAAAGTGTTCCATCTGTTTTTATTGCAATTGAATATAGAGCACCTGCAACAACTTTTCTCCAATTATTGGCAGTTCCTATCTGAGTTGGAGTATTTTTATCAACAGCTGTCCCATCACCTAACTGGCCAAACTGGTTACTTCCCCATGCCCAAAGTGTTCCATCTATTTTTACTCCCAAAGAATGGGTGCTACCTGCGCTAATTTTTTGCCAACAACCCGCAGGAGGAAGTGTCGTAAAAGATCCTCCCGGAATCCAAGCGCTTTGATTAGATCCGCAATTAGACATTACCCACCAGTAATAAGTGGTATTAGGCAACAAGTTGTTTGCACTGGCCGTTGTTGAAATTGTATTTCCATTAGCTGCCCCCATAGTTGGAGAAGTTCCATAAGCGTAAACATATCCTCCGGTAGGTGCAGTTACTGAGCCCGTCCAGTTAAGAGTAGCAGTTGTAGAAGTAATATTTGATGTATACAACTGGCTTGGAGGATTACAAACCATCGAACAATTAACCTGAGTAAGTGTATTTCTCTGAATTGTAGTACCATCGCCTATTTGTCCTACCGTATTGTCTCCACAAATTGACAAAAACCCATCTACATTGATGACCATTGTATTTGATATTCCTAATCCAACAGTTTTTCTGTCAGTAGCTGTTCCAATAAGTGTCGGTACATTTCTATTTGTTGTTGTACCGTCTCCTAATTCCCCTTTTTCATTATATCCAAATGTATAAAGAGAGCCATTGGACGAAATAAAAGCGGAGTGGATGGAATTTGCTGCAATACTCTGTACCCCCTGATAAATTACTATAGGTGTCGAACTATATTGTATAGAAGTACCCGTTCCCAATTGTCCAACATCGTTTCTCCCCCATGTATACAGTACACTATTTGTTTTAGTTGCTAAAGAATGTCCATTACCTGCAGCAACATCTTTCCAATCATTTGCCGTTCCCATCTGAACAGGAGACGTTTTAGTAACAGTTGTTCCGTCACCCAATTCACCACTGCTGTTGAGTCCCCATGTCCACAGTGTTCCGTTTGTTTTTGTAGCTAAAGTATGAGCACTTCCCAGTGAAACACTTCGCCAGTTAGTATCTGTACCTACTTGAATAGGAGACGTTACGTTATTACCTATAACTCCAGCACCTAATTCTCCGAAGAGATTACGGCCCCAAGCCCAAAGAGTTCCATTTGTTTTTATAGCCATTACGTGTGGACCTTCAGCGCTAATGCTTTTCCAGTTTGTATCTGTACCTATTTGCTTAGGTGAATATCTATTTGAAGTTGTACCGTCACCTACTTGTCCATAGATGTTCATTCCCCACGCCCAAAGCGTTCCATCGGTTTTAATAGCGACTGTAGATGCACTGCCGGTAGAAACTGTGAGCCAGTTATTTCCTGTTCCTATTTGAACTGGTGTACTTTTACTCATGCTTGTGCCGTCTCCTAATTGACCGCTACCATTATTTCCCCATGCCCAAAGTGTTCCGTCTGTTTTTATCCCTACCGAATGGTAAGATCCGGTACTTATACTTTTCCAGCATTGGGCAAACGACTGTATGCTGATTAGCAACAGTAATAAATAAAGAATTCTCTTCATGCTTAGTTTTTAGATGTTTTCCTACTCGTATAGCTTTTCGGTTTCGCTTCGTTTAAATGGTTTCTGAACTCCATAGAGATAAGATCACACGTCATGTATCAAGCATAACCTGTGGTTTTTAATAAATTTTAAGATTTACATTGTGCTATATTGTCGAACACAATTAGTACTAATGAATTAGTAGATCTGAATAAAATGTAATGTAGTTGTTTTGATTTTCATGGTTTTAAGATTAGGTTTAGTTTTTAAATGACAACATTCTCATGACTATGATTTGATGTTGCGGAATGCAAAAGTATAGTTTTCTAATGGACTATCAAAAGGTTAACGAAAATTTAATCGATTGCAGCCATTTTATAACTACAGTAAGTTATATGTGTTTAAGGATAAATTTGGTTTAGAAGCATATTTTAATTTCAATTTTCCCCATATTTATGCATTTACACAAAAAATATTGACGAAATAAAATTTTAATAATGAAATTTGTCTAAAAAATTGAAATATATTGAAACCAGAATTGATATAAAATAAAAAAGTACACTTTTCAAAAAGTGTACTTTTATTGGGTGAATGATGGGTCTCGAACCCACGACCTTCGGAACCACAATCCGACGCTCTAACCAACTGAGCTACAATCACCGTTTTGTGAGTGCAAATATAGAGAAGATTTTTTAATTACCAAACTATTCCATCAAAATTTTTCAAAGAAATTAACTTTTCAGACGTAAAGCCCTCAGCGTAAGCAACTCCCGATAAACGCCCTAAATCCTGAGCTCGGTAAGTTAAGCTTTCATAAAAGTCTTTTGATGTAATCGGAGTTTCAGGTTCCTTCGAAGTCGGATCATAAAATTGAGTTTTGAAAGCCATACAAGCAGCAATTTTTTTATCTAAGTGCTCAGAAATATCAATGCAAAATTCCGGAGTGATATTTTTCCACTGAATATAATGAAAAACATGTTTCGGTCTCCACACTTCTTGGTTCTCTCCGTCCAAAACAGTTTCAATTTTTCTTAATCCAGCTAAAAAGCACGCATCCGATACTAATTTCGCTCCTTTTGCATGATCTGGATGTCTATCATCAATTGCATTGGCTAACACGATTTCTGGTCGGTATTTGCGAATCATTTTTACAATCCTCATTTGGTATTCTTCGGAATTCTCCAAAAAACCATCCTTCATTCCAAGATTCTCTCTTGCGACTACACCAAGAATTTTTGCAGCGTCTCCTGCTTCAACTTTTCGCGTTTCATCGGTTCCTCTTGTTCCAAGCTCACCCTTCGTAAGATCTACGATAGCGCATATTTTTCCTTCCGAAACCATTTTGGCAATTGTACCGCCACAACCCAATTCAACATCATCAGGATGAGCACCAAATGCAAGTATATCTGTTTTCATCTGTTCTTTCTTAATTTTAAATCTGTCAGATAGAAAGTCCAATAATTATTACCCTATTTTAAGAGTTTTAATCCTAGACGTTTCATATTTTCAAAGATAAGATTTAAAACAAAAACTTCCCAAACATTACGAATGGGAAGTTCTAATATTTATAATTTAAATTTTAAATTACTTGTTGATTTCTGCATTTAATTTTACTGCATCTTGGTAAGTTGGATCCAATTGTACAGACTTAGCAACATAATCTTTAGCTTTAGCCACATCAGAATCTTTGCTCATGTAAGCTACTGCGAAATACGCATAAGCCAAAGTTTGTTTGTTCGCTTCCTGTTCAGCCGGTTTTACAGTACTGATAAATTTCTCGTAAGCAATTTTTGCAGCATCATTGTTTCCAGCTTGCTGATAAGAATATCCTAAACTATAATATCCAGGAGCCCAATCAGGAAGAAGTGCATTCATTTTCTGCCAAGTTTGTGTTGCACCACCCCAGTTTTTAGCATCCTGATAAGCTGTAGCTAACTTAAATAGCGAATCTGTATCCTGAGAATTAGCCGCAACTTTTTGCTTTAAGCCTTCAATTGTAGGGTTTGTAGGTCCTGCATCAATATCAGCCTGAGAAGTAGCACCTCCACCAGCGATTTTAGCCAATTCCATATCCCACTTCATTGTTTCATCTTTAGCCGCTTTTGCGATAGCTACTTTTTGTTGAGCTTCTGTCATTAAAGCAGTTTTCTTAGCAGCATCAGCTTCTTTTTTAGCCAAACCAGCAGCAATCAAACCTTGTAAACCTTGATCTGCAGGTTGTACTCTTGACTTTTCAGCCTGAGAAACGAAGTTATCCATATTTTGTTTTGCTTCAGCGTAATTTCCGTCAGCATATAATTGATAAGCTCTTAATTTAAATTTAATTGGATCATTAATTTTATCAAAAATCTTATCTAAAACTTGCTTAGAGTTTGCGTAATCTTCGTTTGTAAAATAAAGCTTAGCAATTTCTAATTGAGTATATGGATCCTCGTCAGCATATTTTGTATAGTTGATAAGGTCTTGAGTTGCTTTTGCATTTTGCTGATATCTGATGTCGTAGGCAGCCATTGCTTTGTAAGCAGGTGCGTAAGTAGCATCAGTTGCGATTGCTTTTTCAATGCTTGTTTTGGCTTGTTGCCATTGTTGGGCAGCCATCCAAAGTGTACCGATTCTTGTATAAACCGAAGCTTTATTTTTTGCTAAAGGAAGTGCTTTATCATAAGCTGTCATCGCATCTCCAGGCATTCTTTTCAATCTGTAGGCATCACCTAAAGTATAATAGTAATGAGCAGGAACTCCTTTTTTCTCAGCTCTTTCAATTGCTTTATTCAGGAATTGGATTGCTAAGTCAGGAGAGTTATTTTTTTCAAATAATGTTAAAGCTTCTGCAGCTCTGAACAATACTTCTGCATCTTTCTCTTTAGAATCGGTTACAATCTTCTGAATTTCAGCGATTGCGTTTTTATCACCTTTTCCAAGTTTTACGGTAGCTAAACCAAGCTTGTTCAAATAGCTTTTAGAATCCGCAGCAAGACCTTTATTGAAATTGTCTGTTGCAGCGGCAAAGTCCGGCTCTCCTTGCTTCAAATAAGTATTTCCTAAGTAGAAATAATTTTCAGCAGTTGGTGCCGTACCAATCATGTTCGTAAAATTAGTTTTTGCTTGAGCAAATTTATCGCTGTCTATACTGTTGATACCATCCTGTACCGTTTGTGCATTGGCAAAGTTGGCAAAAAACACCACAGCTGCTCCAAAAGCAATCTTATTTACATTCATATTCATTATATCTTTCATTTTATATTTTCTAATCTCAATCGAATTATATTGTACACAATTTTCAGACCAAAATAGTAGAATTATTTTGGATAAAAGGTTAATTTAATACTTTTTAACGCATTTGCACTTCTCTTCTGTACAAATTATAGGGTTGCAATCCCTCTTTCTGTACGATCATTTGACCTAACTGGGTGCATGAATATCTTATAAATCCGTTCGCAATGTTAAAGTTTCCTTCGTTTGTTAAAAAGTATAATACTCTTGTAAAAGGATAATTCATTTTACGAAGGTTTTCAAAATCTGTATTGTATAATTTTCCATTGCTTTCAACTGGAAGAATTTTCACCATATTTCTTAATTGTTCAGCTTCTTTGTCGTAAGGGCGGCTGAAGGTATTAAGACCGATTACACCGATTTTATCTGGGTATTTATTTAATTCTTCAATAATATTTTTACTTCCAGAAATAATGGAGAATTTTAAATCTTTAGGCTGCTTTTTAAGTTTTTGAGCCACAAAATTTAAATCACTTGAATTTGTTCCTCCAAAGATAAATTCTTTGTTTTCAGACTGCATTCCTTTCGTGATCTCATCCATTGAAATACTTTCTTTTGGAGAGTCTTTTGGAACGATAAAAACTACTGCATCTGCAGCGAATCTGGCTGGTAAAATCTTTAAGTCAACATGCTCTTCGTACGTTTTAACCTCTTCCGGAGTAAGATCTCTTGACATGACAGCAATTCTAGCCTTATCATTCAATAAATCAACAAAACCAAGGTCTTCTTTCTTCGTAACCACTTTGATTTTTGTCTCGGGATAATTAATCATATATCCTTCTGCTAAAGCTTCTGTAACACTTTTAAAAGCTTCATCTGTAAGAATCGTCATTTCACCTTTGTGATAAGATGGAGATTTGTCTTCATTTTTGCAGCTAACTGCTATAATACTAAGGAAAAATAGTACTACAATTTTCACACTATTTTTCATTTCCTGAATCTTTAATTTTAGAAATAGCTCTATAAATTCTAAATATACCGTAAAGAATAAGAAGCGCACCTAAAGCATACGCTACCCCAGGTTCAAGAATTGTAAAAAAGAATTTGTAGACAATAACTACACCTCCTAAAACGATATAAAACAATCCCGTAACTAGGGATAACCAATTGAACATCATGTAACAAAAATACCAAAAAAAATAAAAAGAGAAGCATAAGCTTCTCTTTTTTAATTATTATTTAAAGATAATGTAGTATTATCCTTCAAAATTCATCGTCAGAGGTAATCTGAATCTATAACGTACAGATTGTCCGTTAATTTTAGCCGGAGTCCATTTGTTTTTAATAGACTTGATCGTTCTCACAGCTTCAGCATTGAAGTCTGAGTTACCACCATTAGCTTTAACGTCTGTAATACTTCCATCTCTTTCAACAACGAAAGTGATTTCAGTTTTTACTGTACCTTCATCTCCGTTCATAGCAGATCCGTCAAAGTTACTAGATACTTTGTTTCTGAAGGCATTAATACCTCCTGGGAATTCTGCAGTTTGCTCTACCTCGGTATAAACCTGATTTTCATTAACTTGAGGCTTAACTTCAGCAGTTGAAGCTTTCGTCCCAGTTGATGGCGGTGGTGGAGGTGGTGTATAAGCCGGAGCTTTTACCCCTTCCTGATTTACCAAACCAGTTGTCGTTTCTAATTGCTTAGAAATTGGTGGAGGTGGAGTTTCAATTTTCGGAGCTTTTACAGGCTCAGGAACCACATTCTGAATAATTTCAATTTTCTCTTCCTCTTTTGGAGGTGGAGGTGGTGGAGGTGGTTCTTCTTCTTTTGGCTGCTCGATAATTTTATCTTCCTGAAGAACATCTACTAATTCCGCCTTTACTTCTTGTTTAGGTGGTTCAGTAAGTCTCTTAATTGTAAGATAAATGAAAGGAGACAAAGCCGCGATAAGGAATAATGCTGTACCGACAATAAAAGATTTTGTCAGAAGCCTAGGATACTGATGTCTCAGATCATAAGCACCATATTCCTTGTTTCTATTTTCAAATACAATCTCGTCTAAAGTAAGATTTGGATTGTACGCATTTTCATTTGCCATAGATTTACAATATTTATGGTTTACAATTACTTAGTAGCCGGTGCTGCAGGAGCTGCTGCTCCAGAGTTACCTACTTTTCTATCGTAAATAGCTTTTTCCCAAGGCTTAAGATCAGTAACACCGTACTGCTCACTCTTTGTGATTGCCATTTCGTCCAGAATATCTACGAAGTTTTTATATACAGCATCGTCAGTCGGTTTGATAATCACAGTAAATTTAGATTTATCTGCCGCGTTTGCTTTTGCCTGCTCAATTACTTTTCTAATTCCTTCTCTATCAAAAGAAGTTTCATTAAGATTCTGGTCAGTCAAAGACGTATTGTCCTGCTGATGCCAAAATATCTTATTGTCCTTACCTAATAATAAAGATATAGAGTTAGAAAGTTTAATTTCTGTTGGAGGTGGTTTTTTTGTTTCATCTTTCGGTTTTGCCGGAAGACCCAAATCCATTACATTCGGTTTAGAGAATGTAGTTGTGAACATAAAGAAGGTAATCAATAGAAACCCTAAGTCCACCATCGGAGTCATGTCGACTCTGGTACTCTGCTTCTTGGAACGGACTTTGCCACCCTTGGCGCCTTTTTCCTGTACTTGTACTTCTGCCATTTCTAATCGATATTATTCGTTAGGTTTACCTTCTTGTGATGTAATCAACCAAAATTTAAGAAAATCAATATCTCTTAAACCTTCAAATAGACTTTTAACTTTTGGATATTCAGTTGTAACGTCACCCTTGATTGCCAGTTTGTAATCAGGATTTACGGCTAAACTTTCTTTTACCCAGTCCACTAATTGCTTATTTGTACTATCCATAGGAATCCCTGTAGGACTCTTGAAATTCTTCTGCTCGTCATCTGACAAATCAAGATAGCTTTTTAGCTGGTTCATAGGAACCCCAATTGCTTGTACTTTTTGGAATGCAGCTTTTTCATTATTGTCAAAAGTAACACCGTACTTTTTACCCATGTTGTCTAAAAGCTGTAATCTCTCAGATGCATTTTCTACTGGCTGGAAATAAAATTTTCCGTCCGGCGTAGCGTTGATAGTCATCAAACTTGCATCAGGAAGTAACTTCTCTGATATTGAAGATGGCGGTTTGATCTGCTCCACGTCAGGTTTTTTAAACTGAGTGGTCAAGATAAAGAACGTAAGTAGTAGGAAAGCAACGTCACACATTGCCGTCATATCCGTCACTACTCCATGTCTTTTTGGTTTGACTCTCGCCATTATTATTAATGATTTTTAATTAAACTTCTTTTTACTTAATGCAAATTCCTTGCTAATTCTTAGTTGAATTCAGCAAAAGATTGTTGGATGCTCATTGCGATCTCGTCGATCTTGTAAGTTAATCCGTCAATTTTAGAAGTAAAGAAGTTATAAAGGATGATAGCGATAGCTGAAGTACCAATACCTAATGCCGTGTTGATCAAGGCTTCAGAGATACCAGTAGAAAGTGCAGCCGCGTCAGGAGTACCACCTCCAGAACCTAATGCGAAGAACGCCTTGATCATCCCGATTACCGTACCTAATAGTGCTACTAATGTTGCAACAGTACCTAAAGTAGAAAGGATCATCATGTTTTTCTCTAGCATTGGCATCTCAAGAGTTGTAGCCTCTTCGATCGCTTTGTTAAGCGCTACCATTTTTTGCTCTTTGTTTAGAGTAGTATCGTGAGATAAAGCTTTGTAAGTAGTAAGACCTTCTTTTACTACGTTTCCAACAGAACCTTGCTGTCTGTCGCACTCTTCTAAAGCTTCATCAACTTTGTTTTGGTTTAGTAAGCTTCTTACTTGTACAACGAAGTTGTCTAAGTTTCCTTTTCCAGCAGCTTTACCTAAAACGAAATATCTTTCAAAAGAGAATACGATTACAGTAATCATGAAAGTAATCAAGATTGGTACGATAACCCCTCCTTTGTAGATAATACCTAAGAACGATTCTGGGTGAATGTCTTTCCCTTCAACACTTGAAAAAGCTACAGAACCACCACCTAGTTTATCTGCGTCTTTGAAATTTCCTGGATTACCAAGAACGAATAAATAAATAGCAACTCCTATTAAAAATAGAATAGGAATAATAACAGCCGGGTTTAGACCTCCTGCTTTTCTAGCAACTACTTGCTCATCATTTTTTGAAACATTCATTTCCATATTTAACTAAATTATATTGTTTTAAAATTTTACAGGGTGTAAATTAAAGGCAAAAATAATTAAAATGCAAGAGTCTTAAATAAACATTTGCCTTTTTTTTGACAAGGAAATTTTAATACACTTTCGATATTATAATTATTTTCTCTTTTTTTGGCAATAATCCTCAAATTTAACATTTACGTTAAAAAATCAAAAAATTTAAGCCCTCATTTTTTTTAATTTGCCAATGTTAATTTTTTTTTAAATTACAATATTCACAATTCTGTGAGGCACCACAATGATTTTTTTCGGTGTTTTGCCTTCCAAAATTTGAACCATTTTGTCGTCCGAAAGTACCAAATCTTCCACTTCTTTAGCAGAAAGTTGAGCAGATAGGGATAATTTAAACTTCATTTTACCGTTTACACTTACCGGATATTCAATTTCATCTTCTACTAAGTAATCCTCGTTCAATACAGGGAATTTCTCAAATTCGATAGACTCGTTGTGACCTAATAAACTCCAAAGCTCTTCGCAAATGTGTGGAGCGTACGGAGAAATGATAACGGCAAGAGGTTCTAAAATATTGCGTTTGTTACATTTTATTTTTTGCAATTCATTTACAGCGATCATAAATGAAGATACAGACGTATTGAAGGAGAAGTTTTCGATGTCGTAAACTACCTTCTTTATTAATGTATGTAATACTTTATATTCAGCTTTTGTTGGCTCTTCGTCTGAAACTTCAAAAGTTTCTCCGTTGAAATATAAATTCCAGAATTTTTTCAAGAAACCATAAACTCCGCTTAGACCTTGAGTGTTCCACGGCTTGGATTGTTCCAATGGACCTAAGAACATTTCATACAATCTTAAACCGTCTGCTCCATATTCTTCACAGATATCATCTGGGTTTACAACATTATATTTAGACTTAGACATTTTTTCTACTTCACGACCTGTGATGTATTTTCCGTCTTCTAAAATAAATTCAGCATCTGCATAATCTGGCCTCCAAGCTTTGAAAGCTTCAGTATCTAATTCATCAGTTGTTCCTTTTAATAAAGATACATCAACGTGAATTGCCTGAGTCGTATAATCTTTTGCTAAATTCTTGGATACATATTGATTAGTCCCGTCAATTCTATATACAAAAGCACTCATCCCCAAAATCATCCCCTGATTAATCAACTTTTGGAAAGGTTCATCATGATTAATATATCCTCTGTCTTTTAAGAACATATTCCAAAAACGGGAATATAACAGGTGACCAGTTGCGTGTTCGCTACCTCCGATATATAAATCAACCTGTCCCCAATAATCTGAAAGTTCTTTGTTTGTGAAAACTTCTTCATTTTCAGGATCCATATATCTAAGGAAATACCATGAGCTCCCCGCCCAACCTGGCATTGTAGATAATTCTAATGGGAAAACAGTTTTTTCGTCAATTAAATTAGTATCAACAACTTTCTGATTCGCTTCATCCCAAGCAAAAGTTTTTGCATTTCCTAATGGTGGATCTCCGTCTTCAGTGGGTAAATATTTTTCAACTTCAGGAAGTTCCAAAGGCAATGCAGAAGTCGGCAACGTGTAAGGCATTCCATCCTTATAATATATAGGAACTGGTTCTCCCCAATATCTTTGTCTTGAGAAAATAGCATCACGCTGTCTGTAATTCGTCGTTCCGTGACCGATTCCTCTTTTTTCTATAGCAGAAATTACTAAAGCTTTTGCTTCGTCGTAGCTTAAACCATTTAAGAAATCAGAATTTACACAAACGCTGGTTTTAGAATCAAAAGATTTTTCCTGAACGTCTTCTTCTGTTTCTACAACTTTTTTAATTTCTAGATTAAATTTCTTTGCAAATCTGTGATCGCGCTCATCATGTGCAGGAACAGCCATTACAGCTCCCGTTCCGTAACCCATCAAAACATAATCTGAAATATAAATCGGCATTTGCTCATTGCTGAACGGATTCACCGCATAACTTCCCGTGAAAGCACCTGAAACGTTTTTCACGTCAGACATTCTGTCTCTTTCAGATTTTTTGGAAGTTTCTTCAATATAAGTATCTACCTCAGCTTTTTGTTCGGCTGTAGTAATAGTTTCCACTAAAGGATTTTCCGGAGCCAACACCATAAAAGTTGCTCCAAAGATAGTGTCAGGTCTTGTTGTGAAAACCTCAACGATTTCGTCATGACCTTCAACATTAAATCTCACCTGTGCTCCCTGAGATTTCCCAATCCAGTATTCCTGAGAATCTTTCAAAGGCTGTGGCCAGTCTAAAGTTTTAAGACCTTGTAATAATCTTTCAGAGTAAGCAGAAATTCTCATGCTCCACTGCATCATTTTCTTTTGGAACACAGGGAAACCTCCTCTTTCGGATTTTCCGTCTTTTACCTCATCGTTTGCTAAAACCGTTCCTAATGCCGGACACCAGTTTACAGTCGTTTCCGCTCTGTAGGCTAAACGATAATTTAAAAGAATATCTTCTTTATCCATTTCAGAAGCAGATTTCCATTCTTCTGCTGTGAAATGTAATTCATCATTTTGATTGGCATTTAAATCTTCCGTTCCTTTTTCTTCAAAATGTTTAATTAAAGTAGAAATAGATTCTGCCTTATCCGTATCCTTATTATACCAGGAATGGAACAATTCAATAAAAATCCATTGTGTCCACTTATAATAAGAAGCGTCCGAAGTTCTTACTTCTCTGCTCCAATCGAATGAGAAACCGATTTTTCTTAACTGCTCTTCGTATCTTGTAATGTTTTGCTCAGTAGTAATCGCCGGATGTTGCCCTGTCTGAATGGCATACTGTTCAGCAGGAAGTCCGAAACTGTCGTAGCCAACCGGGTGGAGCACATTGAAACCCTGATGTCTTTTGTATCTCGCATAAATGTCGGAAGCAATATATCCAAGCGGGTGACCTACGTGAAGCCCTGCACCAGATGGATACGGAAACATATCGAGAACATAAAATTTTGGTTTGTCTGTGTTATTGGAAGTTTTGTACGTTTGATTGTCTTCCCAGTATTTCTGCCACTTTTTTTCTATCTGCTGATGATCGTAAAACACTTTTTTATAGATATTAGATGTTAGACATTAGATGTTAGATTTATTAAAATCCAATTCTAATTTTCACAAAAATAATGAATTTAAAAGAAATGGAAATTTTAATTTTGAATTAAATATTAAAAACAAAAAAATCCCATCCGAAGATGAGATCTTTATAGGGTACATGAAAAATTTCGATTATTGCTGTACGACTCTTTTCATTGTATATGTTACAGATTGATATTCTGTAGGATCTGTAGTATCTTCGATCGTAAGGTTCAACGTAGTATCGTCGAGTCTTGTAATTTTTCCTTTATCCGGTTCTACAATTCCTTGATATTTTATTTGAATAGCTTTAGTGCCTTTATCATAAGTATAGGTAAAGTTACGGTCTTCAGCAATTTCACAAGTTCCAGGATTCAAAGCTGAATCTTGCCACCAAGTTACTTTTCCTGAAGTTTCTGTATTGAATCTCCATCTGGAATCTTTCTCACAAGTAGTGTAAGTAATTTCATCTGAAACAGGAGTTCCTCCTACAGGAACAACAGTCTGTACCTCTTTGATGGGCTGCCAAACGCCTGTAAGAGGCACTTCTGGCGCTGCATCGTCGTCGTTATTACATCCCGTAGCTACAAATAATGATAAACCTGCAAATAATAATGCTAATTTCTTCATATATCAAATTTTTCAAGCGCTAAAATTATGATTTATTTATATTATTAAACAATTTTTTTAGAAAAATATTATTAAAATTTACGATTTCTTGTTTATTGCTGTTTTGAAGCTTATCGATTGTCCTTATTTAACAAAGATTCATGAACGCAAATAACCCCGGTTCTGCGAAAAAACCTATTTTTGCACAAAACAATGCAAATGCAGATGCAAGACATAACGAAAAATAATTTTGACTTTTTACGTGTTCTCCTCGCTTTTATCGTCTTCCTCGGACATCTTGGAACGCTCAGCGCTTCGCCGGACCTTAAAATTCTTGAAAACAGCCCGATAGAAATTGCTGTTTTCGGATTCTTTATCGTTAGCGGATTTCTTATTGCAAGAAGTTATGACAGATCTTCGAGCTTGAAAAGTTATTTAAAAAAGAGAATTAAGAGAATTGTTCCCGCTTATTTATTGGTTGTCTTTTTGTGCGCAATTTTATTAAGTCTTGTAAGCACCTATTCTTTCGCAGAATATTTCGGCAATACACAGGTTTACAAATATCTTTTCTGGAACTCTTTATTTTTGAATTTTAAAGCACCCTGGCTTCCCGGAGTATTCGGAAATCAGGCTGTAAATGGCGCTCTCTGGACGCTTAAAATAGAAATGTGTTATTATTTTGCTGTTCCATTATTGTTTTTGCTTTTCGGAAAGAACAATAAGTACCGAAATATCAGTTTAATTATTATCTATTTCCTGTCTTTGGTTTACCTTAATTACTTTGAACATTTGGGTAAAATCTCAATCGCAAAACAGCTTCCGGGAACTTTATCTTATTTCATTCCGGGCATGTTGATTTATTTTAATTTTGATCAATTCATTAAACATAAAAACATTCTTTTTATCATTGCTATTCTTACGGTTTGGATAGATTTAATTACAGGATTTGTTTTATTCTCTCCCGCAATGATCGGCATTATTGTACTTTATATTGCATATTCATTCAAATTCTTAAATAATTTCGGCAAATACGGAGATTTCACGTACGGAATTTACATTTTCCACTTTCCTATCATCCGAACTTTTCAGACTTTAGGCTTGTTTGAAGATTACAATCCTTATGCAATGGCTTTGGTATGTATGTTGGTGGTGATTGCAGTAGGTGTAAGCTCATGGCATTTTTATGAGAAAAAATTTTTATAATTAAATTTAAAGACACAAATGAAAGATCTTGTTTCCATCATCACTCCATCATACAACTCCGCAGAATTCATCGAAGAAACGATACAGTCTGTACTGCATCAGACCTATGAAAACTGGGAATGGCTAATCACCGATGATTTATCCAAAGACAATACCGTTGAAATTCTAAAAAAATACAACGATCCAAGAATAAAAGTACAGGTTCTCGAGCAAAACGGAGGTGCAGGAAATGCGCGAAACAACAGCCTTGAAAGAGCACAGGGAAGATACATTGCCTTTCTGGACTCCGATGATTTATGGTATCCTGAATATCTGGAAACCATGATTAATTTTCTTCAGGAAAATAATGCCGAACTCGCTTACTGCAACTATTCAAGATGCGACGAGCATACGATGGAGCCGATTTTAAAAGATTTTGAAGCAGATAAAATCGTTACTTTTTCTAATTTGCTTAAAACGTGCAGACTCGCCCCGGTTTCTACCATTTACGACACCAAAAGAGTCGGTAAATTTTTCTTTCCGGTAAAAAGCAAACGGGAAGATCATGTCATGTGGCTGAATTTATTGAAAGTAATTCCGAAAGGTTATCCCGTAAAAAAAACGATGGCAAAATACAGAATGCGCCAAAACAGTGTCTCAAGAAAGAAGAAAAACATCATCAAGGATCAATATTTGGTGTACAAGGATTTCATGGGATTTTCCACCTTAAAATCTCTGTATTACACCGCAAATTGGGCAGTGAACGGATTTTTAAAATATTCTAAAATTTTTAATTAAATTTAAATTATGGAATATTCAAAAGAGTTTAAAGCCGCCCTAAGCGCATTTTCCAATATAGAAAAAGATCGTCTTATTTTCAGACTTCTGAAAAAGGATAAACTGCTTTCTAAAAAACTTTATTTTGAGCTGATTGATCCCGAAACAACCGACAACAAGCGAGATGCGATGGAAGAAATTGTATCCGAAAAAGTTCTACTTGCCTCAAAATATATCAGTAATCAAAAATATTTTTTGGGAATTATTCGAAAAATAAGTGCCGAAATTACCGAGCATGTGAAAATTACAACCGATAAATTCGGAGAGGTTTCACTTAATTTATTGTTGATTAATAAGATTTTAGAATATAACGAAGATCTTAGTCGACAAAGATTTGACAATGTTTACAAACTTTACATTTATATCATTAATAAAACTACAAAAGCATTAATTCTTACCCAAAAACTAGACGTAGATTATTGGATGGAAATTGATGAACATTTAGATAGCCTAAAGGAAAAAATTCAGCAAAATCATTATTTATCGAAGCTTTTCACCAACAATGGAATCGATCTTAATTGGCTGACAAGTGATAAAATTCCACAAAATTTTGATCAGGTCGTTAAAGACATTAAAAATCAGGGATTTTTACGATAGAATTTTTTTGATAATTAATTCCGTAGAATTCGGCTTATCTGAAACAAATTTCTCTGCATTCTCGGACATTGCCTGAAGCGAATCTTCATTATTAATTAAAAACATCACAAAATCAGCAGCTAAACCTGTATTTTCAAAAGATCGTCCTCCATCAACAGAAATCAACTCATCTGCTTCCGGATTTTTCCTGTAATGATTTCCAAAAATTACCGGAACACCACAAGTTGCCGCTTCCAAAATATTGTGCAGTCCCGCATCATGGAAGCCACCGCCGACAACAGCAATATCTGCATAAGAATATAATTTTGAAAGCAAACCAATGCTGTCAATTATTAAAATGCTGGACTGAAAATTTTTAACAGAATCTTTGATTTCGCTATATAGAATAGCATCGGTAAATATCTGTTTTAAATGTTGAACCCTCTTCAAATCATGTGGTGCAATAATCAGTTTCGCGTAAGGATTTCCCTGCGAAACCTCTGAAGCTATTTTCTCTTCCGCCTGCCAGGAACTTCCAAAAACAACCGTTTTATCTTCGCCTATAAAATCTTTGATAAAGTCTACGTGGTTGTTGCGGTTTCTCAATTGTTTCACCCTGTCAAACCTAGTATCTCCTGTAACAGAAGATTTCGACAATCCAACGCTTTTTGCCAACGCAAAAGACATATCTGTCTGATGAAAAAACCAGTCGATATTTTTTTGCAACTGCTTTACAAACCATTTTCCGTACGAAGTAAAGAATGACTGGCTTTCGTAAAATAAAGCAGAAATCACATAGGTTTTTACTCCTTTATTTTTTAATTCCTGCAACAGATTATACCAATAATCATACTTCACCGTAAAAAATAGTTGAACATTAAACTGAGCAATAAATTCTTTAACATCAGACTTTCTATCGAACGGCAAATAACAGACTATATCTGCAATATTTTTTTTCTTCACAACGTTATCATATCCCGATGGAGAAAAGAAAGTCACCAAAATTTTATGATCCGAAAACTGATTTTTCAATTGTTCTAAAACCGGCAATCCCTGCTCATATTCTCCCAAACTTGCAGCGTGCATCCAAATCACTTTATCTGACTTTGAAAATCCTGATTTCACTTTTTGCAGAGATTCTTTTCTGCCTTCAACGCCTTTTTTAGTTTTATCATTAAACAACGAAAAAACCTTCATTCCGAAGATCAGCAAATGGATAAATATGTTGTAAAGAAAAGCCATCTTAACTAAGTTTTAAACTTCAATTCTATCATTATTCGTTGAAGGATTTGAAATGACTAAAAATTCCAAATCGTTTTCAGATTCATTAGAAATATAATGTTTTGATTTCGGTAAAACAGAAATACTTTCACCTGGTTTTAATGAAAATTTTTCATCATCAATGTAGAAAACAGCTTCACCTTTTAAAACGTAAAAAAACTGTTCTGCACTATTGTGAAAATGTAACTTTTCAGCGGTTCCCGAAGGCATTACTTCCTGTTTAATCGAAAGGTTTTGAGAATCCTTCAGAATCCAGCTATCACAGCCGTTTCCCCAAATATAATGCTCGGAATTATTTTTAGATTTTATCATTTGAAAAGACCTACAAAAATGAATAAAATAATCAAACTTCCAATGACAGACATGATTGATGTAGACATCGCAACTTTAGGCTTTGCATTTTCATCAAACGAATATCTGAACATATAATCCTGACTGTTTAAAAATATGAGTGATATCAATAAAAACAACCATCTTATGAAAATTTTCATGATGAGAAATTGCGCTTCCTCATTTTCTGCTGTAATTTTTACAGGATAGTTGGAAGATTCCGGAGTTCTAACAATATAGGCAAATAAAAAGTACAGCGCTACCAACATAACCGGCATTAAAAATGCATATTTTTTACTTCCGAAATTATCCGCCTTTCCGTCAAAGTCAAAATGAATAGGAATTGTTTGGGGTAAAGTTTTATAATGTTTAACAGTAAACCACCATAAAAAGATAAGCAATCCGAAATTTAAAACATCAAAAATTATAAATAAAATATTTTCCATTTCAGATTAATCTTAACATTACAAAATGCTTTTTATCACTCTAAGTTTATGCGTATGCTTATTCATTTCTTTATTGAAAATCCCTGTAGAATCAAGCGTATCGATTCTCACTTTTCCGGAAGCATGAATAATTCTCTGATTGTCCAGCATAATTCCTACATGAACAATTTTCCCTTCAGGATTTTCAAAAAATGCCAGATCTCCAGGCTGACTTTCCTCAACAAAAGTTAACGATTCACCGACTTCTACCTGTTGCGAAGCATCTCTTGGTAATTTTATATCATGAATTTTATAAACCAACTGTGTAAAACCCGAACAGTCAACCGCAAAAAAGCTTTTACCACCCCATAAATACGGTACATTGATAAATTCTCTAGCCGTCAAAGCAATACTTTCCCGTACATCGTGACTTCTTCTTGATGCAACCACAGGAAACTCTACTTCCGACCCCATCGAAAGCAACGTTTTTCCGTCATTCATCAAAACTGACGAAAAATCTTCAGTTACGACCGTAACTTTTCGTTTTGCCAGATCTTCGTCTGTTACAGGTCTCAATTGTTTTGTGTCCATCCATCCTTCATAGCCGTCGTAGTGCATTTTTATCTTGGTCCAGTTTTTATTGACTTCCAAAATATCTGCACTTTCGCCAAACAATATTTCCGTAACAATTTCCGCTCTGTCAGACCCTTCTGCACGAACGGGCGCTACTGTAACAATACAGATTCCTTTATTCATTAACTTATATTAAAGGTTTAGATTGAGGTTCAGGCTGATAAATTTTGCAATAAATCTTAACCTTAAACTCAGCCTTATTCTATTTTCTGCGTAAAAAATTTACACCGTCTCGCAAAGGTAAAATAAGATTTTCAAAATCGTCATCTTTTGCGATCAAATCATTGAGTTCTTTGATAACCTGTGTAGATTTTTGCTTCGGATTTTCTTCAAGAACTTTCCCATACCAAAGCACATTATCAAACATCACAACCGATCCTGATTTTGTTCTTGGCTTGATTAATCTGAAGTATTCCGCATAATTTTCTTTATCTGCATCAATAAAAACAAGATCAAAAATTTCTTCGGTTTCTCTTAAAAACTCTTTTGCATCCTGAAGTCTAAAATCAATCTGAACTGAATATTCACTTTCTGCAAAATATTTTTTTGGTAAATAAGCTAAATCTTCATTCACATCCAGTGTTATAATTTTTCCATCTTTTGCCATGCCTGTTGTAAGGCAAAGTGTGGCATATCCTGTAAAAGTTCCGATTTCAAGAATATTTTTCGGCTTCATCATTTGAGAAATTATAGTTAATAATCTCCCTTGCTGATAACCAGAAATCATGTGTGGCTGCGTGGTTTTCTGGTATGTTTCCCTTCTCAGTTTTCTCAGAATTTCAGGCTCTGAGGAAGCGTGTGTTTCCAGATACCTGTCCATTTCAGGATTCTTTTCTTCAAAAAAGCTCATTCTACAAATTTTAGTTCGTTCAAATTTACTTAAATATAAACAAAAAGCATGAACAATCCTAAAGATTCTGAGACATGGGAAAATCCCCATATCAATTACCGTAAAAACACGGATGTTTTTATATCATAATAACTCTACCTTTGCAGAGAAGGGTAAGAACACTAAGAGAAATAAAATGAATGTAGAGGAAAAACAAACTAACCAAGAGAATCAGAAGGCCGCTATACAGAAACGTAAAGCGGATTCTTCGTTGAAAAAAACTAAGCCGGAAATATCCAATTCATTTTTTCAGCGAATTATTTCATTATTGAAAAAAGAAGAATTAATTTGATTAAAAAATAAATCCCGAATTGCTTCGGGATTTATTTTTTATTGATTGAATGACTGTATTCTTGAATTATTTCTTTGGCGCGATATCCATCAGTTTCATAAATTCATCCAGCTTAGGCATAATGATGATTTCTGTTCTTCTGTTTTCCGCTCTTCCTGAAACGCTCATATTTGTCGCTTTAGGATTATACTCAGAACGTCCACCTGCCGTAATTCTTGCAGGATCTACACCAAATTGAGTCTGTAAAACTTTAGCAACCGCAGTACCTCTCAAAGCAGAAAGATCCCAGTTGTCTTTTGGTAAATTTGCAGAAGCCAATGGTGAGTTATCTGTGTTACCCTCGATCAATACAGAATATTTGTCGTAATCGTTGATTACTTTAGCAACTTTTCCCAGCACTTCCTGAGCAGCCGGTAAAACGTTGTAATCTCCCACTTTGTATAACATTTTGTCTGAAAGTGAAATCATTACCACTCCTTTCAATACTTTTACCTGAACATCTGCATCAGTTACATTATCCAAAGATCTTTTTAATTTGTTTGATAATGCTAAATTTAAACTATCGTTTTTAGCATTGTTTGAAATCAATTGCTTGATGTAAGAATTGGACGCATTGATCTCCCCTACTAATTTATCAATATTTGCAGAGCTTTTTCCTGTATTTGACAAACAAGCATCAAGTGAAGATTTTAAAGCATCATGTTGGCTTTTTAGTAAATTATTTTCACTTGCTAAAGCAGAATTCTGAGACTTCAGATCCTGAATTTCTCTTTGTCTTTCCCCTACGTTTTCAATACACTGCTTGTAATTCGAGCTTAGCGCATCATACTGCTTTTTGCTGATACAAGACGTAAGTCCCAATACCATCGCAGAGACTGCTAAGATTTTAAAAATTTTCATAAATAATCATTTTTAGACGAACCAAAGGTAGAAAATTCATTTTAATTATATGAATTATCTTTGTATAAAAGAAATTCTTCACATAGATGCCCGGAAAACTAAATTTAAAAAAACAATTGAAAAATCTCGTTCATTCACCGGGAAGCCACAGCTATCTTCTGGCCGTGAGTGGCGGTGCAGACTCCATGGTTTTAATGCATCTGTTTAATGAGTTACGCGATTCGGGATACAGTTTTCAGGTTGCTCATATTAATTATAAACTTCGTGGTGAAGATTCTGATCTCGATCAAAAGGTCGTACAGGATTTCTGTGAAAAAAATCATATTAAATTTCATTTATATGAAGTTTCTGATAAAGACAAAAAGCCTGAAAATTCAGTTCAGCTTTGGGCTAGAGAATTGAGATATTCTTTTTTTAAACAAATTCAAAAAGAGGAAAATCTGGAATTTTTGGTAACCGCACATCATTTGAATGATCAACTGGAAACGTTTATCATTAACCTTTCTAAAGCGTCGGGAATCAATGGTTTGAGTGGAATCCCTGCAAATAACAACAATATTTTGCGACCACTTTTAGACTTCACAAAAGAAGAAATTTACACCTTCGCAAAAGAAAATAACATTCAATACCGCGAAGATATTTCCAATAAAAAAAATGATTATCTGAGAAATAAAATCAGAAATGAAATTGTTCCTAAATTATTGGAAACAAACGAAAATTTTTTAAATAATTTTAAAAAGAGCAGTTCTTATCTCAATCAGACCAAAGATTTTGTTCAACAGCAAATTCAGGAAATAGAAAATCGCATCACAATATTTAACAAGTACCACAAAATTTTATCCAAAGAAAAGCTCAGTCAGGAAAGCGATTTTGTGAAGTTTGAGATTTTAAAAAAGTATGGCTTTAATCAGGAAGAAGAAATTTCGAAAATTTTTAAAGCTGAAAATGGAAGTACATTTTTTTCAAAAGATTATCAATTGACGGTTAATTATGATGAATTGATTTTGAGTGGGAAGATGGAAGATAGAGGATGGAAGTTTAATAATGATGGGGAAAAATTGGATGAAGTTTTTTTAATTGAAAAATTTGACTTTTCAGAAAACCAAATTACCATCAATCTCGAAAATATAATAGGAGAAATCGACGAAATCAATAAAAGTCTCGAATGGGATTTTGATGCCCAGAAACTCCACTATCCACTGCGGTTGAGAAGACAACAGGACGGTGATGAATTTTATCCGTCAGGTTTTTCGGGGAAAAAGAAAGTTTCTAAGTTTTTTAGGGACGAAAAATTATCTATTTTAGCGAGGCAAAAAATATGGATATTAACTGATAGTGAAAATTCCGTTCTTGGGGTTGTTCCTTTCAGACAAGATAGACGATATGCGAGGGATGAGAAGTCAAGTAAAATTCTCAAAATTATTAATGAAAAGTAAGATGAAATTTAGAAACTGGTTTTTATTAATTCTGCTGTTTTTAGCGACAGGAATTAATGCACAAATCAAAAATCCTGTAAAATTTAAATTTACAATCAACGAATTAGGCGACAATCAATACGAAGCTGTATTGAATGCAACCATGGAAAGCGGTTGGCATATTTATTCCAAAGATATTCCGGAAGATACAGGAATTCCGACCGAATATAAAGTTTCAGGAAAAAATATCGAATTGATTGGGAAATTTACCGAAGTTGGTAAAAAGCACGAAGAATTTTCTGAAGCTTTTGGTGGAAAGATTATTTTTTATTCCAATTCGGCAGGTTTTAAACAAAAATTTAAACTAAAAGACGGAACAAAACCGGGAGATGTTGTTGCTGAAATTACATATCAGACTTGTGATGACAGAGTTTGTCTTGCACCGAATACATTAGAATTCAACAAGCAGGTTACTCCAAAAGGTGCAACTGAAGAAACAAAAACAGATGACAAACCAGAAACGGCTAAAGATTCTGCCATAGTTCCGGCTACGACTGAAACTGTTGTTGAAAACCCCGCAAAAGGAGAAATCACCGTAACTGAAACGGCAAAACTAGATCCGAAAAATTTAAAAATTGCATCGATTGATTTCCAAAAACCTTTAACGGACTGCGGAACAGGATCTTCAAAAATTGATGAAAATTATTGGACTTATCTTTTATTAGGATTTATCGGAGGTTTAATCGCATTATTGACTCCATGCGTTTTCCCGATGATTCCGTTGACAGTTTCGTTTTTTACAAAAGGAAATAAAAACCCGGCAAAAGGAAAAAGAGATGCATTAATTTATGGATTTTTCATCCTTTTAATTTTTGTTTTATTAAGTGTTCCTTTCCATTTAATTGATGGAATTGCAGGAAATATTTTTAACCAGATTTCTACCAATGTCTGGCTGAATATCGCTTTCTTCATCATCTTTATTTTCTTTGCTGGAAGCTTTTTTGGATATTACGATATCACTTTGCCTAGCTCAATTGCCAATAAATCTTCAAAGGCGGAAGAAGCAGGTGGAATTATCGGTATTTTCTTCATGGCACTGACTTTGGTGATCGTTTCTTTCTCTTGTACAGGTCCTATTTTGGGAAGCTTATTGGGAAGCGCAATTACAGGTTCGGCAAACGTTCCGATGTTGTTGACATTTGCTTTGGCTGGTTTCGGATTGGCTTGGGCGATTGTTTTCGGATTGCTGGCTTTATTTCCGCAAGCATTGCAAAGTCTTCCAAAATCAGGAGGCTGGATGAATACAGTGAAAGTAGTTCTAGGTTTCGTGGAACTGGCTTTAGCATTAAAATTCTTATCAAAAGCAGATTTAGTTTCTAAAACTTTTTTAATTAAAAGAGAACTTTTCATCGGAATCTGGATCGTGGTTGCGATAGGTTTGGCGATATATTTATTTGGATTAATTAAGTTCCCGCATGATGATAAAAAACCGAAAATCTCAATTGCAAGAAAACTTTTAGGAGTTTTAGGAATTGGTTTTGTAGTATATTTGGTTCAAGGATTAATGCCATCCGATCGTCCGAAACTACAATTATTAAGCGGAATCTTACCTCCATTAAATGTAAGTTATTTCCATGACGAAAAAGATGGAATTTTGGGAATGCATCCAGAACATGATTTCTTTAAAGCTATTGAAATAGCGAAAAAAGAAAACAAGCCCATCTTAATTGACTTCACAGGCTATGGTTGTGAAAACTGTCGAAAAATGGAGGAATTTGTTTGGAGTGAACCGGATATTTTACCGATCCTTCAAAACGATGTTGTTTTGGCTTCTCTTTATGTAGATGACAAAGAAGAGCTTCCTGAAGATCAGAAAACAAAAATCGATTTGGGTGATGGACAAGTGAAAAAAGTAAAGACAATCGGTGACAGATGGAGCTTGTTCCAACAGGTTAATTTTAATAATAATTCTCAACCTCATTATGTTTTATTAACACCGGATGGAAAAGTAATCAATACTCCGGTTTCAGGGTATATGGAAAAAGAAAAATTTAAAAAATTCCTGGAATGTGGTGTAGATTATTTTAAAAAGAATAAATAAAAATTCAAAAAATTATAAAAAAACTCATACTGAAAGGTGTGAGTTTTTTATGACTGACTAAAAAATATTTAATTAAATAACCATGAAAAAATTTTTACTGGCGAAAGCATTTTTAATTTCGCTTGGAAGTTCATTACTATTCGCTCAAGGACCTTCCATTGAGTGGCAAAAAAGAATAGGAGGAAGTAATACCGATGGAGCCAGCGACTTACAAAAAACTTCCGACGGAGGATATATTATTGCAGGAAATACTTTTTCTTCTAATGGAGATGTTACGACGAATCATGGAGGAAATGATGTATGGATCGTAAAAATGTCGGCATTAGGAAATATTCAGTGGCAGAAATCATATGGAGGAAGTAGCACAGAAGCAGCTAACTCAATTCAACAAACCGCTGACGGTGGGTATATTGTTGCAGGTTCAACAAGTTCTGTAGATGGTGACGTTTCAGGTTATCATGGAGGGGTATCTGACATTTGGGTTATAAAGCTCGATCAATCTGGAAATATTCAATGGCAGAAAACATACGGAGGAAGTAGCACAGAAGGTGTAAGTGAAATAAGACAAACTACCGACGGTGGATATATTATTGCCGGAAGAACCCTTTCTTTAAACGGCGATGTCACCATCACATATGGAGGTGGCGACGGGTGGATCATAAAAACAGATGCTTCCGGAAATATTCAATGGCAAAAAACGTATGGTGGAAGCAGTACAGATAATATTTCATCTATTCAGCAAACCAGCGATGGAGGTTATATTGCCTGTGGAAATACTATTTCTACCAATGGGCAGATTACCCAATCATTTGGAGGTGGCGATTATTGGGTTATAAAACTCGATCAATCAGGTTTTATTCAATGGCAAAAATCTTATGGCGGAAGTGCAACTGAAAATCCATCAAAGATCCTGCAAACTACAGACAACGGATATATTATTGCCGGGCATTCGCAATCCACAAATGGACAGATTACAGGTAACCATGGAGGATACGATGCATGGATCGTAAAAATAGATGCTACAGGAAATATCCTATGGCAAAAATCCTATGGAGGAGCTAATAATGACTATTGCTACGATATCTGCCAAACTTCAGACGGAGGTTATGCAGTATTAGGAATTTGGGGTACTATGATAAGCCCTACTACCGAACGTCATGACTATTGGATTACAAAAATAACTTCAACGGGTGATGTTCAATGGCAGGAAACATTCGGAGGAGCGCAAGATGATATTGCAAGAGCTGTTCATCAAACTTCGGACAACGGATATATTATTGCAGGGAGTACACAATCCTTCACAACAGACAATAATGATGATGCCTGGATTATAAAGCTAAATTCATCAACTCTAAATACATCAGAAAAAGAATTATCTGCTAAACTTACGGTATATCCGAATCCTGCAAAAGATTTTGTTAATTTAAAAAATATTCCTGCAGAATCGGTTGTCAGTATTATCGATATATCAGGAAAAAAATTATCCGGTCAGAAATATAACGAGAAAAATATTACCATAAATACGTCTCAGCTTATAGAAGGAACTTACATTATTCGAGTAGAGAATAAAGGAAAAACCGTTCTTTCTGAAAAACTGATAATCAAGAAATAAATATTCAATATTAAAATATCAAAAAGCCTTATGAAAATAAAACTTCACGAGGCTTTTTTTATGCTTTGATTTTAAATCAAGTCCATCACAACAAAAAAAATCATTGAAAATCAATCAATTATAATTTAATTAAATATTTATCCTAAAACCCATGCAAGATTTCTGAAAAACAGGATTTATATAGATAATTATTAAATCCGGCAAAATTCAATCTTTGACTAATAGTCGCCCTATCAACGTTTTTTGTGGATAGGGCTTTTTTAATGCATTGATTTTAAACCTTTTTAAATTTAAACCAATAATTAAAATGTTAAATTAATATCATTTTCAAATTTTAGGTATAAACTTTGTATAGTTTCCAACAAATAAATAGTGAATTTTCACTTTTCATGAATACCGTTTAACATTTTAAAAACTATTAATTATGGCTGAAGTAATTGCACAAGAGAAGCAAGGAGGAAGCAAACAAAGAAAAAAACTCATCAGAGTAGACATGACTCCAATGGTAGACTTAGGATTTTTATTGATCACATTCTTTATGTTTACCACAAACTTTACAAAACCCAATGTGATGGATTTAGGATTGCCGGCGAAAGATCACAATCCACATCCAATAATTGATGATGCAGTAATAAACACAAAAAATCAAGTGACATTCATCTTAGGTAAGGATAATAGAGTATTTTATCATCAACAATCTGCGGAAGATCTAAATCAAAATAATTTAAAAGAAACCAGCTTTAGTGGAATTAATATTTCAAAAGTTATTTCTGAAGCTTATAATAACGCTGCTGCAAAAGATAAGTTTACAATCATTATAAAACCAACAGATGATGCAAATTATAAAAACTTTGTAGATGTTCTGGATAATATCGCCATTTCCAAAAAAGAACGATACGGAGTTACCGACATCAAACCTTGGGAAAAGAAAGTTTACGAAGAATTAACTAAATAAATCATAAAGGGCATTTTCAAAATGCTCTTTTTTATTTACTTTTGAGTATAATTTTATTCATTAATGAAAAACTTTTTAACCGCTTTTGCTGTTACAGCTTTGCTTATTTCCTGCTCTAAAAAGGAAACGACTTCTACATCAACACAGACAGACAGTACGAAAATCGTTGATTCCATCAATGCCGCGAGAACAAAAATAAATGATAGCATTAAGTCTAAAAATCATTTTAAAGATTTTAACGGAATCCATAAATTCACACACAATTCGATTAACAATTCAGGATCTGTTGTATTCAAAAAAATTGAAGGAGAAAGAGATCATTACGATGTTTCAGGAAGTATTAAATCCGGTAAAAATACAGTAGAAATTAAAGGGTTTATGGCTGTAGTTTCCGACAAGCATATGAATTTTACAGGAGAAATTACAGAAAGTATTTCTGCCAACGACAACGGAAAACTTTATACAAGAAATGGAACAAAAACCTTCATGTCCAAAGACGGCGGAAAATCGTACAGACTTCAGGATATGGTAAATGGTTCGGGATTTGTTGAATATATTGATATCCACTTTTAATTTTAAAATCATGTTAAACTTCGAGAAAAAAGGAACCGGAAAGGAAACTTTGGTTCTGCTCCACGGCTTTATGGAGAATCTTTCCATCTGGAGCGATATGGAACCGCATCTTTCTGAAAATTTTTCATTGTTGAAAATCGATCTTCCGGGTCACGGACAGTCGGATATTATCGCGGAAGTTCAAACAATGGATTTGATAGCAGAAGAAGTAAAAAAAGTTTTAGACGACCAAAAACTAGAGAAAGTTCATTTGTTAGGACACTCAATGGGAGGCTATATTTCTCTTGGATTTGCTGAAAAATATCCTGAATACCTGAAAAGCTTAACCTTATTTTTCTCTACTTATTTTCCCGATGATGCCGAGAAAAAAGCGCAACGAATTAAAAGTTACAGAATTATTAAAGACGCTTTCGCGCATTACGTAAGAGCCGGAGTTCCGAATCTTTTCAACCCCAATGAAAGAGATATTCTCGAAGGAAAAATAGAAACCGCTTTGGAAGTTGCCCTTTCCACCAACAATCTTGGAGCTTTAGCTTCAGTAAAAGGAATGGTAGAAAGAACCGATAAAAAGCATATTTTGGAAAATCTGGATGCCAAAATTTTAGTCATTGCCGGAAAACACGACAATGCTGTGAAAACAGAATTATTGATTAAAAATCTTCCGGATAAAACCAATATCAAATCTTATATTCTCGATTGCGGACACAACGGGCATTGGGAAAAACCGAGCATTTGCGCGGAAATTATTAATACAGAACTTCTTCACAATATGCCAAAACATTTGGTTTTTTAAATTGAATTTATGAAAAACTGGATTTTTTGTGCTTTATTTTTATCTGTTTTAGGCTGTAAAAAAGAAAATACAACTTCAGCGTCTCAACCAAAAGATTCTGCGAAAGTTTTTGTTAAAAATATTAAGGCAGATTCTTCTGCAGCTCCTCAACAAATCAAGGAAGAAATTTTCAATTTCGAGACGGAACTTTGTAACAATAAAGGTCATTTTGATGCCAATAAATACTCAAAAGAAGAATTAGAAGGCACTTTTAAGCTTTGGTTTCACATGCGTGGTACAATGTTGAGTTCACCTTCCGTCTTTAATTTGAACAGTCTTCAAAAAGTAAGAACTGAAAAAGATAAAATTTTATCTCAGCTTGATAAAGATTTCTCTGAAACTAAAAAGATTTTAGAAAATTTAAAAGTGGTAAAAGATCCTTATTGGGAAAATCTCAGAACCAACAAATTGCAAGAATTGAAAGATGAATATGAGCTCAAGAAAACTGAAATTCTGGCATTTTCAGATCCATCTATTTTAATGAATCATAAACTTTCGAAAGGTTGCGAAAATTACGCTAAAGCTTTAAATTCCAACAATGCTTACATGGTAGAAACATGGAGAAAACTTCGTGAGGAAATGAGCAAAAGAAACAGCGATCCGCAAAGAATTATGAGCGAGTTTGAAAGCCATTTAAATTCATCCGACAAAAACGATTATGCCACTATTGATCTCATTACTTTCGGTTGGGGGAACTGCGTGAATGATAAAATCGGCAAAGATGCAGCTGATGAAAATATGTATAAAAAATTTGAATCACTTTTCATTAAAATAGATTCAGAATGCGACGAACCTTAGTAAAATTTTCTCGAAAAAACTTGTATCTTAGTAAAGCATAACAATCTGAATGGGGATTTTCAATTTCAAAAAAAAGAAACCAATCATCGGCCTGACTCTTTCAGGCGGAGGAATGCGCGGAATCGCCCACATTGCTGTTTTAAAGGCTCTTGAAGAATATAATTTAAAACCGGATATTATTTCCGGAACCAGCGCAGGGTCGATCGTTGGAGCTTTTTATTCTTTCGGAAAATCTCCCGATGAAATGATGGAAATTGTAAGACAAACCACATTTTTTTCGAGATCGTTTTTAAAGCTTTCCAAAAATGGAATTTTCAGTTCGAAATTTATTGTTAAATTATTTACCGATCATTTTCCTGAAGATGATTTTAAAATTTTAAAAATTCCGGTTTACGTTGCTGCCACAGAAATGACTCATGGAATTGTAGATTTCTTTTCGGAAGGCGAACTTTTCGCACCATTACTTGCTTCTTCGAGCGTTCCTTTTATTCTGCCACCTGTAAGAATGGGTGAAAAAATTTATGTTGATGGCGGAGTTTTAGACAATTTACCGATCGAGCCGATAGTGGATAAATGTGATTTTTTAATTGCTTCTCATGTAAACTCCATCAGCTTCGACAGCCTTGAAAACATGAGCTTAATGAAAGAATTTGACAGAATTTTACACCTAGCCATCGCAAAATCTGTCTATTCTAAAGTAAAATCGTGTGATATTTTCTTAGATCCTCCAAAGATGACGAAATTCAGTTTATTTAATAAAAAATTTCTGGATACGATGTTTCAGGAAGTTTACGAATATACCTGCAAAGAGTTGGAAAACAAAGGATATTCGCGATTTGCGTTGTAGAGTTTTTGCGTTTGAGAGTTGGAATGTATTAGTGTTTGAGTGTTTTTTGTGTCATTACCAAAAACGAAGCAATCTCTTCTCTTTTTGTATAAACATACAGTTTGTCATTCCGTGAGAATCTTAACAGTATTATTCATAAAACTTTTATGTAGATTCTTCTCGTTTCGTTCTGAATGACAACCAAATACTATTACCTCAAACTAATCTGAATCTTAGCTTCAACCTAAATTACAGACTTTCCTCCCCTTCTATCTTAGTTTTAAAAGTCTCAATAGTTCCTTGTAGCGTTTCAAAAGATTTTCCGCCGGCTGCATTGATGTGCCCTCCTCCATTAAAATATTTTCTTGAAAACTGGTTCACATCCATATCATCTTTACTTCTGAAAGAAATTTTAATAAAATCTTCATATAAATCTTCCATGAAAAATGCTGCCATTTTTACGCCTAAGATACTTAGTCCGTAATTCACGAAACCTTCTGTATCACCTTTTTGGAAGCCATATTCTTTCAATTCGTTTCTTGTAAGATAAAGAACGGCAACCTTACCATCTTTCACCACTTCAATCCTACCTAAAATTAAAGCCAATAATTGAAGACGAGAAACCGTATTTGTATCCCAAGTATTGGAAGTAATCATTGCAGGATCTGCTCCATGCTCGATTAAATTAGCAATGATTCTATGCGTCGTTGCGCTTGTAGAACGGAAACGAAAACCTCCTGTATCGGTCATGACTCCTGTATAAAGGCATTCTGCAATATCCTGATTCACCAAATTTTCGTCACCCATCGCTTCAATAAAATGATAAATCATCTGACAGGTAGCAGGAATGATCGTATCAGAATAAACGAAATCAAACTTTTCCGGCTGTTGATGGTGATCGATAAGAATTTTTTTAGCTTTTGCATTCGTCAGCCAATCTCCCAATAGACCGATTCTTGAAGGAGAATTAAAATCAAGGCAGAAGATAACATCCGCTTCATTTATCAATTCAAAAGCAACTTTTCTTTTGTATTCGGCAATCAGAGCCTTTTTAGATTCCGGCATCCACTTCAGGAATTTAGGAAAATCGTTGGGAACGATAACCTCAGCAAAAATCCCTTTTGCTTTTAAATAATGTTTTAAACCAAGGCTGGAACCAATAGCATCCCCATCCGGATTGTAGTGGGTAAGGATTACAATTTTGTTTTCTGGATTCAGTAATGTATTGATTTCTAAAAGTTCAGCGGGTGTAAACATCATGATGTTTATTTTTTCTTTAAATTTGAGTTTCCAAAGATAGAGCTTTTAAATAAATCATTTAACATTATTTTTGAATATCGCGGAAGTCGTTTTCCCATCGGGCTTTCCAAATATTTAGATAAAAAAACAGATTAAATTTCACAAAAAAAGGTATGGAAAGTTTGCAACCTTTAAAAAAATGCATATATTTGCAACCTGAAAATTAATAGATAATTACGATTTAAACATATAGTAATGAGTAAAAGAACATTCCAGCCATCAGAAAGAAAAAGAAGAAACAAACACGGTTTCAGAGAAAGAATGTCTACGCCAAATGGAAGAAGAGTTTTGGCTGCGAGAAGAGCTAAAGGCAGAAAGAGCTTAACTGTAAGTGCATCACGCGCTAAGAGATAATCTTTTTATTATCATATACAAATCATGCTTGAAAAGAACTTTTTCAGGCATTTTTTGTTGTTAAAATTTACTAAAATTTACCTTCCTTACAGTTCTTTTTACTATTTTTAAAAGTTGAAAAATATTTTTAAAAACAGCACTTTAACATTGAATTATGCCACATACAAATATCGCCGGAGATAATATCATAAGTTTGCAAAACGCAAAGATTGCGCAAAAAAACTTCACTGTTCTTTCTGATGTTAATCTTAACATCAAAAAAGGCAGATTTTGCTATCTTATCGGGAAAACAGGTTCAGGAAAAAGTTCACTTTTAAAGACTTTGTACGGACATATTCCTTTGGCTTCAGGACACGGAGCGGTTGTAGGTTTTGATCTTGAAAAAATGAAAACTTCAGATATCCCGAATCTTAGAAGAAAACTAGGAATTGTTTTCCAGGATTTCCAATTGCTTTCTGACAGAACAGTTGAAAAGAATTTAAGATTCGTTTTGGAAGCAACAGGCTGGAGCGATAAAGTAAAAATAGAAGACCGAATCAACGAGGTTTTGGGAAGCGTAAACATGAAGAGCAAAAAGCACAAAATGCCTCACGAACTTTCTGGTGGAGAGCAACAGCGTGTGGCCATTGCAAGAGCTTTATTAAATCATCCTGACTTAATTTTAGCGGATGAGCCTACAGGAAATCTTGACCCTGAAACTTCCAACGAAATTATGACATTATTGAAGCAGGTTGCCCTTGAAAATGGCGCAGCTGTGGTAATGGCAACTCACGATTATCACATGATCCAGAATTTCCCTGGGGAAGCAATCAGATGTGAGGATGGAAAAGTTTCTGTTTTGGATACTGCGGAATTATTTGAGTAAATAATTTTTAACCATTAAGAACATTTAAGAAGTTAAGTTTCTTTAAGCAAAAATCAAATAGATTTTTAATTTTTAAAGCAAAGCTAGACTTAATATTCTTAATTCCTTAATAATTAACTTAATGGTTTAAAAATATAATTTATTTACGAAAAACATGAAACTCTTTAGTGAGTTCAAGATATTGGTCCGAGTATTGTCTCGGACTTTTTTCTATCACAAACTCAGACTCTTTTAGATCTTTGTCAGTTAAAGAAAATTCAAGAATAAGCCTTTTTGTATAGGCAGTTTCAATACCTTTTATATTGATTTTTCGAATTAAAAATAATTGATTTTCCTGAGTCAGTTTAATAAAATCATTTCCGGCTTCAACAGGAATTATCACAGAGAAAATTCCATTTTTGGAAAGTAATTTTGATGATTTGGAAATCAACTGACTGAAATTTAATTCAACCGTTTGTCTCGCAATTTTATCTTTAACAGAATCCGAAATTTCAAAATAAGGTGGATTTGAAACAATTAAATCAAATTGACTATCAACTTGAAACGTTTTAAAATCTTGAAGAATATTTTTTAACCTTGAATGAAAAGGTGAATTTTCAAAATTCTGTTTTGTAAGATTAACCGCTTCTTCATTAATATCAATTCCTAAAAACTCTGCATTAGGATTTCTTTGAGCCAACATTAATGAAATCAAGCCCGTTCCTGTTCCGATTTCTAAGACTTCAGAAGCATCATCTACACTTGCTAAAGCACCCAACAAAACACCGTCTGTCCCAACACGGAAGACATTTTTTGATTGCTGAATTTCAAATTGTTTAAACGTAAAAGGCTTCACTATAAATTGGTCGGTAAAGTGATAGTAAACGTTGAACCTTTACCCAATTCAGATTTCACGGTAATTTCTCCTTTATAATCTTCAATCATCTTTCTGACCATGGATAAACCAAGTCCCATCCCGCTGTTTTTAGAGGTAAAATTGGGTTCGAAAATTCTTTCATACATATTTTCAGCAATACCGATTCCGTTATCCTGAATAGAAATCATAACCCTTCTTTGATGCTGCTCGACATCGACATTGATGATGAGTTTCCTTTCCTCACTTTCCGCCTGCTTCGCATTGGTAACAAGATTTGTGATAATTCTGGAGAGATAAATTCTATCCATATTGATCATGATATTATTCTTATTGCAATGCATAAAAATACTATCATCATTAAAGACACGAAGAATATCTTCAACTTCATTATTCAGATTGATGACTTCATTATTTTTTTCCGGAAGTTTGGCAAATTCGGAGAAAGCAGAAGCAACCGTTGCAATAAGATCGATCTGATCCACCATTGTTTTGCTCATCTGTTTTACTCTGTCTCGGATATTTGGATCTTCCGGATCGAATTTTCTTTCAAAATTTTGAATCGTCAATTTCATTGGCGTCAAAGGATTTTTCACCTCATGGGCAACCTGTTTTGCCATTTCACGCCAAGCTTCTTCAGATGCTTTAAAGCGAAGCCTTTCCTTTTGATCCTGAATTTGGAGAATCATCCTGTTGTAAGCTCTCGCCAAAGCATTTAATTCATCGTTTTTATAATATCTAATTGGGCGCATTTCATTCTCAAACAAGGTGATACGCGTAATCATGTCAGAGAATTTAGTTATGGTTTTTGCTAAACTGTTAGACATCACCCAACTGAACCAAATACTGAATAAAATCAATAAAATATCAACTAAAACAATATATTTTATATACGTATTTAAAACATCAAAATAAGCTCCTTCATCATAATAAAGTGGAATATAAACAATCGCAACCGGCTCTAAATCATTATTTTTCAACAACAAATAAGACGAAGTAAGAACTGCATCTTTCGTAGGATCGTAACCCTTTGTATCAACTCTTGCATTGGTTGATAAAATTTTATTAACAATATTAATGGGTACTTTCTTTTGCTCTACAAGACTCTCTTCCCTATTCGACAAGAGATAATTCCCTTTAAGATCATAAAGAAAAATATCATGATGATTGATGTCGGCAACCTCGAAAATTTTACTTTCCAAAACCTTTTTCAGATCCTCTGTTTTTACGCGGGTGCTGCTCAGTGCATAATCCAAATAGCCCATTACAGCACCTGTTTTGGTCTGCATATCGATTTCGCTTTGTTTCTCGTAATTTTGCTTTAAAACAAAGTATGGCACCAACGAAGAAGCAACAACACTTAAAAGGCAAACCAATAAGAAGCCGAAAAAGACCCTATTTCTTAAGCTATATCCTTTGTATATATTAATTGACATTCTGTTTATTAATTAACCTAGCAATATACTTACCAATTATATCAAATTCTAAATTAACTTTATCTCCTGCCTTTAAATATTTCATGTTTGTAAACTCCCAAGTATATGGAATAATTGCTACCGAAAACTGAGTGTCTTCGCTTTTTGCAACCGTCAAACTAATTCCGTTTACCGTGATAGAACCTTGAGGAACTGTTACAAAATTTGCGTTATCCTCATACTTCATGGTAATAAAATAACTTCCGTCTTTATTTTCGATGCTTACCACTTCACCCGTTTTATCAACGTGACCTTGTACAATGTGCCCGTCTAATCTTCCGTCCATTTTCATGCAGCGTTCAAGATTTACGACCGTTCCCACTTCCCATTTTCCAAGGTTTGTTTTTTCCAGTGTTTCGTTGATTGCTGTAACGACATATTGGTTTCCGTCGATCTTTACAACCGTAAGGCAACAGCCGTTATGAGCCAAGCTTTGATCTATTTTTAATTCATTTGTGAAAGGGCAGGTTAAAGTAAAATCAATGTTGCTTCCATTTTCTTCGATCTTCTCAATTACTCCAACTGCTTCAATTATTCCTGTGAACATATTATTTTTTGCTAAATTTGTAAATTATAATCTTCAAAGATAATCAAAATGAGCCCAAAAAACCATAAAGTACGAGTAGGAATTTCAATCGGAGATTTCAATGGCATCGGTCCCGAAATCATCATGAAATCCCTTGCAGATAAAACCATTACGGATTTTTTCACGCCAGTGATTTTTGGTTCGGGGAAATTATTTACTTATCAGAAAAATATTTTTAAATTAAATTTAAACTTCAACTACATCAACGAGGCTTCACAGGCACAGGCAGGAAAACTGAATATGGTAAACCTTGTGAAAGAAAATTCGATGGTAGAATTGGGAACTCCAACGGAAGAATCCACAAAAATGGCAATCGATTCTTTGGAAGCAGCGACAGAAGCCTTAATCAAAGGAGAGATCGATGTTTTGGTAACTGCACCGATCAATAAAGATGAGATGGTGAAAATGGGTTTCAAACACGCTGGTCACACAGGATATTTTGAAGAGAAATTTAATAAAAAAGGATTGATGTTTTTGGTAACGGAAGATCTGAAAGTAGCAGTTTCTACACACCACATTCCGATCGCTCAGGTTGCCGAAAATATTTCTAAAGAGAAAATTAAAAAGCAGATTCGGGTTTTAAATCAAACTTTGATTGAAGATTTTAATATTTCTAAACCAAAAATTGCTGTTTTAGGTTTAAATCCACACGCAGGAGACGGCGGAGTCATCGGAAACGAAGAAATCGAAATCATTGCTCCGGCAATTAAAGAATTATCAGACAACGGGATTCTGGCTTTTGGCCCTTTCCCTGCCGATAGTTTCTTCCAGCCGAGCAAATATAGAAGTTTCGATGCGGTTTTAGCAATGTATCACGATCAAGGTTTGGCTCCGTTTAAAACTTTAGCTTATGAAGAAGGTGTGAATTACACAGCGGGACTTCCTTTCATCAGAACGTCTCCCGATCACGGTGTTGCTTATGATATCGCAGGGAAAAATATTGCCGATGAACAGAGTTTTATGGAAGCTATTTTCACTGCGATTAAAGTTTACAAAAACAGAAGCGAGTACAACGATTTGATGAGCAACCGCCTTCAGCCCAGAAAAATGGCAGTGGATAACGGAATCGACGAAGATCTGCCTGAGGAAACTGAGGGTTAATTTTTTAAATCAAATTTTAAATTAATTTGTTAGAGAATTTATTTGTTATTATAAAAAAATTGCATATTTTTGCACACTCATTTTATGGACAAGTTAAGAAACTATGATATTAGCTTTTCCGGACTGAAAACCGGGAAACACGAGTTCAGGTTTGAGATAGATAAAGAGTTCTTTCAATTATTTGACACTGAACAGGAATTTGCAAATCCTAGAATTGCAGTAGATGTTTTGCTTGATAAACACACTACTTTTTTAGAATTTGAGATCAAAGTAAGTGGGACAGTGGAATTGGTTTGTGATATTACAAACGAAAATTTCGATCATCCCATTGAAAATGAAATCAAAGTATTGGTAAAGTTTGGCGAAGAATACGATGACAGCGAAGAAGATGTAATCACCATTCCAACCAGCGACCATGCTTTTAATATTTCTCATTTAATTTACGAAAATGTGGCTCTTTCCATTCCGATGAAAAAGATATCACCCAACGTAAGTGAAGAAGATCTGGCAATTCTTGATAAGTTCAGTCCGAAAGAAATTGAGGAAGAGGAAGAACACGAAAGCGATCCTAGATGGGACGCACTAAAAAATTTAAAGAATAAAAATTAAATAGTTTAATGATGAGATGATGAATCTCATCGCTCATCAATTAAAAAAGTTATTACAAAATGGCACATCCAAAGAGAAGACAGTCGTCTACAAGAAGAGATAAGAGAAGAACTCACTACAAAGCTGTAGTTCCTCAATTAGCAAAAGATGCAGCAACAGGAGAGCTTCACCTATACCATAGAGCTCACTGGCATGAAGGAAAATTATACTACAGAGGAAAAGTAGTATTGGAAAAAGAAGTAGCAACTACTGAAGAAAACTAAGAGTCGCTTTTCACTGAAAAACACTCGTTTTAATACAAAAACCGCCCAATTTTGATAAAATTTGGCGGTTTTTTGTTGTTTTTTATGTTTTTTTGGTATCTTTGGCTCAAAATCAAATATCAAATTTATGGACATTAAAGACATACAAAATCTTATCAAGTTTGTATCTAAGGCAGAGGTTTCTGAAGTGAAATACAAGACTAAAGATTTCGAAATCACTATTAAAACTCCATTAGCTGGAAGCGAAGTTGCTTATGCTCAACCTGCAGTTTACCACACTGCTCCACAACAAGTAGCTGCTCCTGCACAAGTAGCAACGCCTGCTGCTGCACCTGCTGAAAAAGCTGAGGCTGCTTCTGACGACAGCAAGTATGTTACTATTAAATCTCCAATGATCGGAACTTTCTACAGAAAGCCATCTCCAGATAAAGACGTATTCGTAAACGTAGGTGACGAAGTTTCTATCGGTAAAACGGTTTGTGTAATCGAAGCAATGAAGTTATTCAACCAAATCGAGTCTGAAGTAAGCGGAAAAATCGTTAAGATTTTAGTTGATGATGCTACTCCTGTAGAATACGACCAACCTTTATTCTTAGTAGATCCATCTTAATTAGAAGTTAGATGTTAGACATTAGATGTTAGATTAAATTCTACATTAAAATAACATTATCTAATTTTCAAATTATCTAATTTTCAAATTGAAGAAGATGTTCAAAAAAATATTAATAGCCAATCGTGGCGAAATTGCAATGCGTATTTTACGTACTTGTAAAGAAATGGGGATCAAAACCGTTGCGGTTTATTCAACTGCTGATAAAGACAGTCTTCACGTAAGATTTGCTGATGAAGCAGTTTGTATCGGTCCTGCGATGAGTAAAGACTCATACCTAAAAATCCCTAACATTATTGCTGCTGCAGAAATTACCAACGCAGACGCCATTCACCCAGGTTATGGTTTCTTATCTGAAAATGCTAATTTCTCAAGAATCTGCCAGAAAAACGGCATCAAATTTATCGGTGCTTCTCCTGAGCAAATTGAAAAAATGGGAGATAAAGCCAACGCTAAAGCTACGATGAAGGCTGCAGGTGTACCATGTGTACCTGGTTCCGACGGTTTGATCGAGTCTTACGAACATGCTGTAAAAGTTGCTGAAGAAACTGGATACCCTGTAATGATTAAAGCAACTGCCGGTGGTGGTGGAAAAGGAATGAGAGCTGTTTGGAAAGCTGAAGACCTTAAAGATCACTGGGAATCTGCAATTCAGGAAGCTGTGGCTGCATTCGGAAACGGAGGTATGTACATGGAAAAACTGATTGAAGAGCCTAGACACATCGAAATTCAGGTTGCAGGAGATCAATTTGGTAAAGCTTGTCACCTTTCCGAAAGAGATTGTTCAGTTCAGAGAAGAAATCAAAAATTAACGGAAGAAACTCCATCTCCTTTCATGACAGACGAGCTTCGTGAAAAAATGGGTGAAGCAGCTGTAAAAGCAGCGGAATTCATTGGATACGAAGGAGTTGGAACGATTGAATTCCTTGTAGACAAGCACAGAAATTTCTATTTCATGGAAATGAATACGAGAATTCAGGTAGAACACCCGATCACTGAGCAGGTTATTGATTATGATTTGATCAGAGAGCAGATTCTTTTGGCTGCAGGAACACCAATTTCAGGAATTAATTATTATCCAAAATTACATTCAATCGAGTGTAGAATCAATGCTGAGAATCCATACATGGATTTCAGACCGTCTCCTGGTAAAATCACAGGACTAAACATTCCTGGTGGGCACGGGGTAAGAGTTGACACTCACGTTTATGCAGGATATACAATCCCTTCTAATTATGACTCAATGATTGCTAAGCTTATCACGACAGCTCAGACGCGTGAAGAAGCGATCGCAAAAATGAGAAGAGCTTTGGAAGAATTCTATATTGAAGGTGTAAAAACTACAATTCCTTTCCACAGACAATTGATGGATAATGAAGCTTATCTTTCAGGAAATTATACAACAAAATTCATGGAGGATTTTGTAATGGACAGAAAATATGATAATCACTAAGATTATATTTAAATAAATTTTTAAACCGTCTCTTTTGGAGGCGGTTTTTTTATTTATCATTAAATTAACATTAATAAAATTCATCTTTTTAAAGATATAATACCTGCAACATATATTTTGTGTAAGCAATAATTTCTAAAACCCTTTTTATCACCCTCAAAATGTACTTAGTTCAGGTCGTTTTTCAGTGCTGGATTTCTGTTTATACATCTCATTTATAATGTTTAAATTTGTGGAAAACCTAAATTATGTCAACAGTAGAAACAGTAAAAAATTCACAGTATTTCATTGACCTTGAAGACCAGTACGGTGCTCACAACTACCATCCCCTTCCGGTTGTTTTAGACAAAGGAGAAGGCGTTTTTGTGTGGGACGTAGAGGGCAAGAGATATTATGATTTTCTTTCAGCATATTCTGCTGTAAACCAAGGTCATTCTCATCCGAAAATTGTAGGAGCATTGGTTGAGCAGGCTCAGAAATTAGCTTTAACGTCAAGAGCTTTCTACAACTCGAAATTGGGAGAATATGAGCAAAAGATCACTACCCTATTTGGTTTTGATAAAGTTTTGCCCATGAACTCCGGCGCGGAAGCAGTAGAAACGGCGGTAAAATTAGCCAGAAAATGGAGTTACGAAGTGAAAGGCATTTCGGAAAATGCTGCAAAAATTATCGTTTGCGAAAATAACTTCCATGGAAGAACAACAACCATTGTTTCTTTCTCAAATGATCCTGATGCAAACCAAAATTATGGTCCTTTTACACCTGGATTTATCAAAATTCCATATAACGATATTGCAGCTTTAGAAGAAGTTTTAAACAGAGAAGCAGAAAATATTGCAGCCTTTTTGGTTGAGCCTATTCAGGGTGAAGCCGGAGTTTACGTTCCTAATGACGGATTCCTGAAAAACGCTTCAGAATTGTGTAAAAAACACAACGTTCTTTTCATTGCAGATGAAGTTCAGACCGGAATTGCAAGAACCGGAAAATTAATTGCTTGTCATCACGAAGATGTTCAGCCTGATATTTTGATTTTAGGAAAAGCGCTTTCCGGTGGAATGTATCCTGTTTCAGCAGTTTTGGCGAACAATGAGATTATGAATGTGATTAAACCGGGACAACACGGTTCTACTTTCGGAGGAAATCCTATCGCCTGTGCGGTTGCAGTTGCTGCTTTGGATGTTGTTGAAGAAGAAAAACTTTCTGAAAGAGCAGAAGAATTAGGAAAATTATTCCGTTCTGAAATCGAAAAAATTATAGAAAAAACAGATCTTATTACAAAAGTAAGAGGAAAAGGATTATTAAATGCAATTTTAATCAACGACACTCCGGACAGCTCAACTGCGTGGAATTTGTGTTTAAAACTGAAAGAAAACGGACTTCTTGCAAAACCGACTCACGGAAATATTATAAGATTGGCACCCCCTTTGGTAATATCTGAAGAGCAATTAATTGATTGCGTTAGAATTATCGAAAACACAATAAAAGAATTTAAATAAAAATGCCCCTTTCCCTTGCAGTCATTACTTACAATGAAGAACACAATATTGTAAGGCTTTTAGACTCAATTACAGACACTGTTGATGAAATTATTATCGTTGATAGCTTTTCAACCGATAAAACAAAAGAGATTTGTACACAAAAATATTCTCAGGTAAAATTCTTTGAGAAAAAGTTTAACGGGTATGGTGAACAAAAAAACCATGCCCTTTCTTTATGCTCTCACGACTGGATTTTATTCCTTGATGCCGATGAAGTTCCTGATGAAGATTTAAAACAATCCATAAAAAAGATTATAACATCAGAAAACTCCGGAGAAAATGTTTACAAAGTAAAGTTTAATAACCACCTTGGGATACATCTCATAAAATTCGGAGGATGGGGAAATGTTTGCCGTGAGAGACTTTTCAGGAAAGACTGTGTAAAATATTCTGATGATAATGTTCATGAATTTTTAATTTATGATAAAAAAGCAGGAATTTTAAACGGAAAGATAAATCATTACACCTACAAAAGCATTCAGCATCATGTTGCGAAAATCAATAAATATTCGGATATGATGGCAGAAAAAATGTTTGAAAAAGGTAAGAAAATCAACCGTTTTAAAATTATTGTGAGTCCTATCTTTGAATTTATAAAAGTTTTTATCTTTAAACTAGGATTTTTGGACGGCTTTGCAGGATTCTATGTTGCTAAGACCATGTCTTATTATACATTTTTAAAATATATAAAGCTAAGAGAGAAAATCAGATTACTAGAACTTGAAAAAAAGAACATTAAAGTAACATGATCTTATATTCGCTCCTATTTTCATTAATAATCTTCATTGTAATTTATTTCAGGCTGTATTTTTTTCTCTTTCCAAAAAACAGACTGCCCATTCTCATGTACCATCAGGTGGAAAGAGAAACCGATGAAGATCTTACGGTAAGTTTGGAAAACCTCGAAAAACAGTTCCAGTATTTAAGAAAAAAAAACTACAAATCAAAGTTTTTTTCTGAACTCAACCCGTTGGGAAAAAAGAGCATTATTCTTACCTTTGACGACGGATATAAAAACAATTTTAATTTTTTACCATCTTTGCTGGAGAAATACGATCTGAAAGCAACGATTTTTATTCCTACTAAATTTATTCAGGAAGGATATAAAAATTATATGATGATGAACTTTGAAGATATCAGAAATCTGGATAAAAATTATTTCGAGATTGCCCTTCACAGTCACGATCATCAGAATTTCAGAAATATTTCGGTCGATTTTATAGAAAATGACCTTCAAACCAACATGCAGATTCTGGATAACGAAAATATAGGATATTCTAAAGTTTTGGCGTACCCATACGGAAAATTTCCAAAGAAAAGAGCTGAGAAAATGAAAGTTTTTTCAGTTTTAGAGAAGTTAGGAATCGAATTTGCAGTAAGAATTGGGAATAAGGTGAATTATATTCCTACACAAAAACCTTTCGAGCTGTGTAGAATCGATATAAAAGGCAAAGATTCGTTAATAAAATTCAAATTAAAACTTATCTTTGGCAGATTAAAACTGTTTTAGAGAGATATTTTAGATTTAATATCTGAATCAAAGAAAACGTTATGATGGATATAAGTGGTTTAATCATAACACAAAATGAAGAAAAAAATATACAAGAAGTATTAAGTTGTTTTGATTTTTGTGATGAGATAATTGTGGTGGATTCCTTCAGTACGGACAGAACCGTAGAAATTGCCAAGACGTTTCCGAATGTAAAAATTGTTCAGCACAAATTTGAAGATTTTACAAAGCAGAGAAATCTGGCTTTAGATGCGGCGAAGAACGACTGGGTGTTATTTTTGGACGGAGACGAAAGAATAACCCCGCAATTGCGAAAAGAGATTATAAAAGAACTGAATAGCCCCACAAAAAAAGATGCCTACTATTTTTACAGGAAATTCTTTTTTGCAGGCAAACCGATTAATTTTTCGGGGACTCAGGCTGATAAAAATTTCAGGTTGTTCCGAAAATCAAAGGCAAGATATATTGCCGATAAAAAAGTACATGAAACACTGGACGTGAAAGGAACTATTGGAGTTTTGAGAAATAAACTGTTGCATTACTCCGTTTCAGATTATGAATCTTATCGTAAAAAGATGATTCATTACGGTGTATTAAAAGGAAAGGAATTGGCTGCAAAGGGTAAAAAGTTCAATGTTTTAATTCAATATATTAAAACTGCATTTAAATTCTTTAAGGCTTATATAATGAGACTTGGTGTTTTGGACGGAAAAGAAGGATATCAGCTTTCTTACCTGCAATCGTTAAGCGTTTTTGAAACATATGAATCATTAAAAAAAGAGCAAAATTAGTTGGATGAAGATTTGCGTTATTAGTTTCGATTTTTGGGGATATGATGAACATATCGTTGATACGTTGCGCTCCAAAAACATTGAAGCTTATCATATTAAATTAGCGGATGTTACGCATTCAAACTTTAGTGAAAGGGCGACCAATGCTGTAAGTAAGATCTTCCTCAATAAAAACTTAAAAACAGAAAAGAGACAAAAATTTGTTTTGGATTCTTTGGAGAAATTAGGACATCAGGATCAGATTCTTGTATTAAACCCTGATACTTTTGATTTGTCTACTCTGGAAAAAATCCAAAAATATTCTGATAGATTAATCACTTATTTGTACGACAGTCTCGACAGATTACACGTTGAAAAAGAAAAGCTGAAGCTGTTTGATAAAATTTTTTCCTTCGATATTGCTGATGTTCAAAAATATGGTTTTGAAAAATTAACCAATTATATTTATTTACCTCACCTCTGTAATACTAAGCAAGATCAAAAAATGGATCTTTTTTATATTACATCTTATGATAATAAAAGAGTTGCTTTTATAAAATTGCTTACAAAAAGGCTTCTTGAATTAAGTTTAAAATTTCAAATTATTGTAATTGGAAAAAAAGGCTGGAAACATCAGCTTAAAAATATTTTCATTTCAGTTCCTGAAAATCTTCACATTATTTTCAGTATCAAGAAAATAAATCATGACAAACTACCTAAGTTTTATAAAAATTCCAGAGCTTTGCTGGATCTTACGCGCGAAAATCAATACGGTTTAAGTTTTAGAGTTTTTGAAGCAATGGCGTTGGAAAAAAAGATTATCACAGACAACGAATTTATTAAAACTTATGATTTTTATAATCCGAACAACATCTTGGTTTTGAATGAAACTTGCAGTAATCTGGATCAATCTTTTTTTGAAATACCTTATGAAAAAATTCCGGAAGAAATCTATTACAGTTATACTTTGGACTGTTGGGTAAGCAAAGTTTTTGAACTTGGTAATAAAAACTAACAAATGGGAATCTTAAAAAAACTGAAAAAACACTTTAGAAGAAAAGAAAAACTTAAAGAACTGAAAACACAGGATATTGTAAACATCAGTTTGTATGATTCTTCAAAAAAAACAATTCTTTTTGCTTCGAGAGATTTTCCTAGTCATGATAAAGATTCCGGATCCAACAGACTTAAGGAAATTATTTTAATTTATAAAGGATTGGGATATAACTGCATTTTGTTTGCGCCAAATATGTTTGAGGATGATTCTTATGTAAAATTTTATCAGAAGCATAATGTGATTGTGTTTGTGGAAAATAATAAATACAAAACGATTTACAATTTTTTATCTTCCTTTAAAAATGTAGATTTTGTTTGGCTTAATGGTCCTCTTGCCTTGAATTTATTCTACAAAAAGATGAAAAGTATTTTACCGCCTACAAAATTCATATATGACATGGTGGATATTCATTTTTTACGATATAAAAGAGCCATAGAGATAGAGCCAAATCGTATTTCTTTAAAGAAAAATTATAAACATTTCTTCCGATTAGAAACAATTGTTGCACCTCAGCTCGATTATATTATTGCTATTTCCGACAAAGAGAAAGAGATCATGAGTCAATATGCGGATAAAAATAAAATCATAACAATTTCTAATATCCATTATCCTAAAATTGATGTTTCAGAGAGAAAAAGCTTTAATGAAAGTAAAGGAATTATTTTCATCGGATCTATTCACGAGCCAAATATTGATGCCGTAAAGTTTTTGTATGATAAAATAATGCCTCTTGTATGGAAAGAAAACCCAGAACTTGAAGTAAGTGTCATAGGAAACGTAGCCGATAAATTAGACATCAAACAATACCCGAAATTCAAGTTTTTAGGATTTGTAGAAAGTATTGAAGAACATTTCATTAATTCAAAAATTATGGTTGCTCCATTGAGATTCGGAGCAGGTGTAAAAGGGAAAATCGGTCAGGCCTTTGAATATTTTTTTCCCGTCGTTACCACAGACATCGGAGCAGAAGGAATGAAATTAATCGATAAAAAAAATGTACTGATTGCCAACAACGAAAAATCTTTTGCTGAAGCTATTCTTCAACTGAACAATAATGAAGAACTTTGGAACACATTGCGCGATCATTCCATTGACAGTTTGAAACCGTTTTCTATAGAAGAAGTAAGCTCTACATTGAAAAAAATTTAACTAAGGATGAATAATTCTAATCTTATAAGCATTATAGTTCCATGCTTTAATGCGTCTTATTATGTAAAAGACGTCCTCGAAAGCATTCAAAATCAGACTTATAAAAACATCGAATGTATTATCATTAATGATGGAAGTACAGATGATACCTTAGAAATAATCAATACTTTTTCTGATGAAAGATTTCACATCTACAGCCAGGAAAATAAAGGCCTCTCAGATACAAGAAATTTCGGACTGGAAAAAGCAATCGGAGATTTTATTTTATTTTGCGACAGTGATGATTTGCTTCCACTAAATGCCATTGAATCTTTACTGTCATCATATACTGGGAGAGAAGATATTATTGTAGGCAAAACAGCAACCTATACTTGGGAAAAGAAGGAAAATATTTCGGTCTTGCCACATCCAAAAGAAAAACAGGTATTAGATAATAAAAACTCTGAAGCTCTCATCAAAAATATTACCGAAGGTCTTAGTCCAATTGCTCAAAATAAATTATACAGAAATTCATTTTTAAAAGAAAATAATTTAAAATTTTTAAGTGGAATTTATCATGAAGACGAACTCTGGTTTTTTGAAACAATGTTCAAAGCTGAAAACGTAACATTTATTCCCGAAATCACTTATCTTTATACAGTAGACAATGCTCACTCAATCACAAAAAAAAACAGTGATAAAAATCTTTTAGGATATCTGAGTGTTATTAAAACAATTTTCAATAAATATTATCTGCAATATCCCGAAAAAGGTGTTATTGCCTATTATATTTCTTATTTAAAGAAAATAATCATAGGAAATTACAAGCATCATTCAAATTATTCTACTGATGCTTTACGGGAAATGGAAAAAACTTTTCAAGAAGTAAACCCTGCATTTAATGATAATATTAATCTGAAAAGAATCGAAAAAACATATTTTAAATTTTTAAATCACGTCAGTTTAAAAGATCATCAATCAATAAAAAAAGAATATTTTAATAATCCTGTAAACAGTCTTCGAAAACATTTTAAAATATTAATTTTCAAATTATTTAGTTCTAAATAAAATGGTGAAAAAGAAAAAATTTCTTTTAATAATGCCAGATTATTCCGATTTCCCTAAATTATTTTTAGAGAACTTGGATAAGGTTGGATTTGAAACTTATTTAATAACCGATAAAGTTTCAGAATTTAAATATAAAGGAACGCAAAGCATTAAAAATTTTTTTGTTAAGAATGTTTTTCGAAACAAAAATTATAAGCAGGAACTAATTAGCAGACATTTTCTTGAAGAACTTAATAAAAGTATTTCTGAAATAAAAGATCAGTTGGATTATATTCTGGTGATAAGACCCGATAATTTCCCAATTGATTTTATTAAAAATTTAAAACAAAAAACCAAAAAGCTGATTGCTTATCAATGGGATGGAATTGAAAAATTTCCTGAGATTAAAAATTATTTTAATCTGTTTGATACTTTTTTTTGTTTCGAAAAAGTAGAATCTCAACCCAATATCAGATCCATTACCAACTTTTATTTCGATATTCTTCCTCCTTCTTTCAAAAAATATGATACGGAAAAACCAAAACTGTATTTTGTGGGTTTGTACTGGAAAAGCAGAGAAGAAAAAATTGACAAGTTTATAGACAATGTTTCAAACTTATCCGTTGATCTGTCTATTTTCATTCAATATTTCAAAGAACCTGAGAAAAGAAATGAAAAAATTAGATATACACAAAACAGAATAAGTTTTGCGGAAAATTTAGAATTGGTAAAAGATTCCGATGTTCTGTTGGATTTTGTAGATCCTTTACACAATGGGCTTTCAATACGTTTTTTTGAAGGTTTATATTATGAAAAAAAGGTAATTACAGATAATATCATGGTGAAAAATTATGACTTTTACCATCCTGATAATATCTTTGTCGTAGAAAATGACAATTATAAAAATATTGAACAGTTTTTAAAAACGCCATATCATCAATTATCAGAAGAGATTGTAAAAAAATACGGCTTTAGTAATTGGATAAAGCAAATCATAGAAAAATAGTCTTCAAAAATTTGAAGCCTATTTTTTTAATCATTAAAACCTAAATAATTCAGTAGGTTTTTAATATTTTTTTCCTGATAACCAATCGAAAATTTTTCTAACGGTAACGAACTATTTTTATGCAACGTCTGCCAAAGATTTTCATTATGATAAAGGTCCAAAATTTTATCTGCAAAGTTTTGTGGATCTTCATCCGAAACCAATGCTGTTTTTCCTTCTTCCAGATCCATTCCTTCGGCACCTATTGTTGTTGTCACAACCGGAAGACCAAATTCTAAAGCTTGTCCGATTTTACCTTTTACACCCGCGCCATATCGTAACGGAGCAACAAATATTCTTGCATTTTCAAACCAGAAGTCAACACTTTTTTGGTAGCCTAATATTTGAAATTTATCCGAATTGTATTTATCTTTTATTTCATCAGGGAAATTTGGTCCCAAGATATTAATTTTAATAGAATCATCTTTAGCCCAGACCAAAGGCATTATACTTTCATATAAAAATTTTACGGCATCCATATTGGGCATATGATAAAATCCTCCGATAAATAAAAGTCCTTGCCTTTTGGAAAATTCAATATTTTCACTGATGACAGGTTCATGAATATTACTTACCGTAAAGATTTTTTCATTTTTTATTCCCTGCTCTGAAACAATCTTCTTTTCTTCATCGCTTATAGAAATTACAGCGTCCGCTTTTTCCATTCCAAAATATTCTTTTTCCAGAAAAAATTTCATTTCTTTTTTTCTGCTCTTTGTTACTTCTATATATTTATTTTCTCTCTCCATTCTTAAATAATGAAGATCTACCATATCATAGATAATTTTTTTTCCTGCAATCTTATTCTTAACCTTTTTATACCAGAAATCGAATCCCAAAGGTCTGAAAATCCAAATCACATCAATATAATGAATAGCTTCTTCTACTTGTTCGTGAACCTTCACCATGTTATTTTGAGCATTTACATAATCCTGACAAACTTCTACGCCTAAGCTCCTGAAAAATTTGACATACACATCATCCGTCTCATTTACTTTTTGCACAGCCAAAATAATTCTATGATTATTTTTCTGAAGAATTTTTACAATTTCAAGAAACCTTCTCGATCCAGAATCTTTATCCGGCATCGGCATATTTTCTTCCAAAATAAGAATATTTGGTTTTTTGTAAAAAGCATTAATATTATTTCGTTTGTCCTTATCAAAAAACCTTTCATTGGTAAAATATTGGTTCCAACGAGACATAAAAGTCTCTCTATTTTTTTGAAGAAGCAGCTCTTTACCATTATCTTTTCCGGTGTAAGAAATATTTTCAAAATGAACAATCTCAGAATTTGGCTGATAATAAATATCTAAATTTTGTTCATATTTTAATCTCTGACAAAGATCTGTTTCTTCATAATATGCAGGTAAAAATGCTTCATCCAAAAGGTTTAAATTACCATGTTCACTTGTCCTCTTAAGCAGCAAACTACAACCTGAGCAATAATCGACTTTTCTCAAAAAATTATATTTCGGAGTGTCAATTGCTTCACATCTTCCTAAATTTACAATTTCTGTATCTTTAAATATGAGGCATCCCGCTTCCTGCAAAGTATTGTCTGCAAAAACCATTTTGGAACCGACAGCTCCCACATTTTCTTTTAATTTAAAAACATCCAAAAGGCTGGATAAATAATTTTCCTGAACCTCAACATCGTTATTCAGTAAGTAAACATATTTTCCTTTTGCTGTTTGAATTCCTTTATTAATATTTCGAAGGAAACCTAAATTTTCAGAATTATCAATTATTACAATTCCGGGAATTTTTTTCAGATATTCTAGTGTATCATCCGAACTATTATCGTTGATGATGATAATTTCTTTTGAAACATTTTTATCATGTTGCTCGATAGTATATAGGCAATTAAGAGTATATCTTATTTGGTTGTAAACAGGAATAATAATGGAAACCTCAGGATTGGGTTCGGCGGTAAAACTAAATCGATAGTTTTTAAAAAAATCAAGCTCAAAATGATTGATCTTAAGCTTCCTTTTATTTTTAATAAAATTTCGATCCTTTATTTTATTTTTAAAAAATCTTTTAATTCCCATTTTAAATTTATTATTTTGTCCTGCCTTTTTAGGAAAACGAAATTAAGCATTTATTGCAAATTATGAGTTACAAAAAAAATATAATCAAAGCCGGATATCTTCTGTCCTATGACTATTCGTATATAATTACATCCATAAAACAAATTTATGAAGAGGTAGATAAAATTGTCATAAGTTATGATGCCAACGGAAAAACATGGGCAGGAAATGAAGTATTTATTCCTGAAAGTTTTTTTTCAGAAATAAAAAATCTAGATAAGCAAAACAAGATTGTATTTTACAAAGATTCTTTTTTCATCCCGGGAATGCAGCCAATGGAATTGGAAACCCGACAAAGAAATATGATGGCTGAAAAAATGGGATCAGGTGGATGGCATATTCATATAGATGGAGACGAATATGCTTATGATTTTAAAAAACTAGCACAATTCTTAAGAAGGCATAGCTATCTTTTAAAAAATCCTGAAAAGAAATCATTTAATTTTCAAGTAAATTTTGTGACTTTATTTAAACATAATAACGAAGGTTATTTTGTAATTACTCCATTTGAAGAGAAATGTATGCTGATTACCAATTACCCAAAATATGAATACGCAAGACTTACCAATAAAGGAAAAACTTTACCATTGGATTTTTACCTTATTCATCAATCTTGGGCAAGAGATGTGCAGGAAATTATCGAGAAAATTAATAACTGGGGACATAAAAATGATTTTGATACATCTACATTCTTAAATCTCTGGAACGATTTGAATGCAAATAATTATAAAAATTTTAAAGATTTTCATCCATTAGATAAAACACAATGGAAAGAGATCTCTTTTTTCCCTGCAAAAAGCATTGATGAGTTTATATCTTCTTTTGCTAAAAAATATCCTCAAAAAGATTTACAGCTCGATTTATCATCAACGAAAAAATTCAAGCTTTGGTTTAAAAGTTTGTTTTAAATAAAAAAGGGTTACTGTTTAAACAGTAACCTTTATTTTATCTAGTTCCTATCATAATCATCCTCAATCCTCACAATATCATCTTCACCAAAATACGTTCCTGTCTGAACTTCGATGAAAACAACAGGTTTATCGGAAAGATTCATCATTCTGTGCTTTGCACCAAGAGGAATGAAAATACTTTCACCATACTTTAAGCTGATTTCCTTATCATCCAAAACAACGGTTGCATCGCCTTCGATGATTGTCCATTGCTCCTGTCTTTTGTGGTGATATTGGTAAGACAATTTTTGTCCCGGATTTACTTCAATTCTTTTTAGCTTGTAATTTGGCTCATCTGCCAATACAAAATATTTTCCCCACGGTCTTTCTCCGATTTCTAACATAATTTACTTCTTATTAATTTGTACAAATGTAAATATTCAAAACAAAAAAGCCAATAACCCAAACATTAAACATCATTAAAAAACATAATTTTAAGTAAATTTGCATCAAAATTTTAATTGAAATGGAGAAAGTAAGAGTACGTTTTGCTCCAAGTCCTACAGGACCTTTGCATTTGGGAGGCGTAAGAACCGCATTATATGATTATCTTTTTGCTAAAAATCAGGGTGGTGAATTTGTATTGAGAATTGAAGATACAGACACCGCAAGATACGTTGAAGGAGCAGAAGAATACATCGAGGAAGCCCTTGAATGGTGCGGAATCATCGCCGACGAAAGTCCTAAAAAAGGAGGGAAATTTGCTCCTTACAGACAATCTGAGAGAAGAGATATTTACGACAAATATACAGAACAGATCCTGAAAACGGATTATGCTTACATCGCTTTCGATACAGCCGAAGAATTGGACGCAATCCGTGCTGAATACGAAGCGAAAGGTGATGTTTTCTCTTACGACAACAAAACAAGAAACCGTTTGAGAAACAGCATTGCACTTTCTGAAGAGGAAGTTCAAAAATTGTTGGATGAAAAAACTCCGTATGTTGTAAGATTCAAAATGCCTGTTGACAGAACTTTAAATCTTGTAGACATTATCCGTGGAAATTCTTCGGTAAATACAAATACTTTAGACGATAAAGTTTTGGTGAAAAACGACGGAATGCCGACTTATCATTTCGCCAACATCATTGATGACCACGAAATGGAAATTTCTCACGTTATCCGTGGTGAAGAATGGCTGCCTTCCTTGGGTTTGCATACTTTATTATATGAAGCAATGGGTTGGGAAGCACCTCAGTTTGCGCACCTTTCTTTGATTTTAAAGCCCGAAGGAAAAGGAAAATTAAGCAAAAGAGACGGCGATAAATTCGGATTCCCTGTTTTCCCGTTAAATTTTACAGATCCTGCGACAGGAAATATTTCTAAAGGATATAGAGAAAGCGGTTATCTTCCGGAAGCATTCATCAATATGGTGGCACTTTTGGGTTGGTCTCCTGCAGATGATAAAGAAATTTTATCGTTGGATGAAATGGCAAAGGAATTTGATTTAAATAAAGTTCATAAAGCCGGTGCAAGATTCAGCAAAGAAAAAGCGGAATGGTTCAACCATCAATATATTCAGCAAAAATCCGATGAAGAATTGCTTCAAATTTTGAAAAATTCTGATTTAAATTTAAATATTGAAGATGAAAAATTATTAAAAATTATTCATCTGATGAAAGAAAGAGCAACTTTCCCGAAAGACATTTACGAAAACGGAAAATTTTTCTTCGAATCACCTACTTCTTATGATGAAAAAGCATCAAAAAAAGCTTGGAACGAGGAAACTTCTGCTATTTTAGGGGAATTAGCTTCAAACTTTGAAGGTGCTGAGTTCAAGGCTGAAAATTTAAAGCAAATTATGCATGATTTCGCGGAAAACAAAGGCTTGGGAATGGGTAAAGTGATGATGCCTTTACGTTTAGCTTTGGTTGGAGAATTGAAAGGTCCAGACGTTCCGGATATTTTGGAACTTATTGGTAAAGAGGAAAGTATCTCCAGAATAAACAATGCGATCAATAATTTTAAATAGTTTTTGATAATTTTTCATAAATTTGAAAGATTTAATTTACTTCAAGAAATGGAATATTTAAGTTTCGAGCTTCCTATCAAAGAACTAGTAGATCAACTTCAGACTTGTTCTTTAGTAGGAGAAGAAAGTGGTGTTGATGTAAAATTAGCATGCAGCCAGATTGAGGACAAGATTGTAGAAAAGAAAAAAGAAATCTATTCTAATCTTACGCCTTGGCAGAGAGTACAACTATCTCGTCATCCGGATCGCCCGTATACATTAGACTATATCAACGGAATGGTAGATAAAGGAAGTTTCTTGGAACTTCACGGAGACAGAAATTTCGCAGACGATCCTGCCATGATCGGTGGCTTAGCTACTCTTGATGGTCAGAAAGTAATGATCATCGGAACTCAGAAAGGGAGAACAACTAAAGAAAGACAGCACAGAAGATTCGGAATGCCGAATCCTGAAGGATACAGAAAAGCTTTGAGACTTATGAAGCTTGCTGAAAAATTCAATATTCCTGTGGTAACCTTGGTTGATACACCGGGAGCTTATCCAGGTTTGGAAGCTGAAGAAAGAGGACAAGGTGAGGCAATCGCAAGAAATATCTTCGAAATGACGATGCTTAAAACTCCAATCTTCACTTACATTATTGGTGAGGGAGCAAGTGGTGGAGCTTTAGGAATTGGTGTAGGAAACAAAGTGTATATGTTGGAAAACACTTGGTACACAGTAATTGCACCAGAAAGTTGCTCATCAATCCTTTGGAGAAACTGGGATCATAAAGAAGATGCAGCCAACGCATTGAACCTTACTCCAAAAGATGCTTTGAGAGAGAAATTCATCGACGGAATCGTGGAAGAACCTCTTGGTGGAGCGCATTACGATCCTGAGACGGCTTATTTGAATTTGAAGAATTCAATTTTACAGAATATTAAAGCATTCTCAAAATTCACAGGAAAAGAACTTGAAACCCAAAGGCAGGATAAATTTATCTCGATGGGACAGTTTAAAGGATAAAAAACAAAAGCGGTTAAGAAAATTTTCTTAACCGCTTTTTAATTAGCTTTCTTCTTCAATTATTTTAATCTTCACTTAAATTCAATTCTATCTCGATATCTTTTGTAATTTTTTTCACTGATGAATATTTGGCATCACAAACCATCGTTGTTAAAATATAATTTCCTTTATCTACCAACAAAAAGTTTTGTCCGTTTGCAGGAACATCAAGGTTATAATATTTTTTTCCTTCGATTTTTACAATCAAATTACATTTCGATCTGTTCTTAATATTAATATATGCTTCCTTATCCATCGGATCATCATTAAATAAATGAGTCAGCATTGCAGCTGTTCTCTTATTTTGCTCACTTGGTCCGGATGCTTTTTTACTGGATCCCGCAACACTTGCATAATTCACGGTTCTTTCTGCTTTCGAAGAACTTCCTTTTGCTGCAGCTGTATTTGCCGCAATTGTTTTAGCATTATTAAGACTATTTTCCTCTAAAACCATTTGCTTGATTTTATCTTCACTTAATGGTTTTATGGTAGGTTTTGCTTCCGGAGAATTTCCTGCCGTGATGATGGTAATCAATCTTCTTTTAAAATAATCTGTCTTGGCATGACCCGGATTTTGTTTCAGGAAACCTGCAATTACTCTGGCTTCCGTTGTCGTTTCCGCATCTGCTTCCGTATAGATGATGGCTGTTTCCTTCTCTACAATGGCTTTAGATTTCGCTTTTTTCTTTTTTTGCGAAAAGCCAAGGGTAAAAATGCATAAAAATATGAGGAGAAATATTTTTTTCATTAACTAAACATTTAAAAATTTATTAAATATATAAAATAACGCAAAAAGTCATTTTTTAGTTTATCATTAAAATCATTATCTTTGCACTGCTTTAAAATTAAGCTAAAAATTAATACTAATCTAAAATAAAAAAATAATAGATATTATGTCTTATACACCAGCTGCTGCAGACGTAGCAAAATTGAGAAACCAGACAGGTGCAGGTATGATGGACTGCAAAAAAGCTTTAGTAGAAGCTGAAGGAGATTTCGAAAAAGCGGTAGATATCCTTAGAAAAAAAGGACAGAAAGTTGCTGCTAACAGAGCTGACAGAGAGTCTACTGAAGGTGCAGTAATCGCTAGAGTAAACGAAGATAACACTTTGGGTGCTATCATTTCTTTAAACTGTGAGACTGACTTTGTAGGTAAAAACGAAGCTTTCATCGAGTTGGCTTACGAATTGGCTGAAATGGCAATCTTCGCTGCTTCTAAAGAAGAATTATTAGCTACAGATTTCCACGGAATCACTGTTGCTGAGAAATTGATCGAGCAGACAGGTGTTATCGGTGAGAAAATCGAGATCGGTGCATTCGAAAGAATTACAGGACCTTTCTTGGGAGCTTACATCCACGCTGGAAACAAAATCGCTGCGATCACTTCACTTTCTGCTAACGTAGAAGGAGCTGGAGAGGCTGCTAAAGCTGTTTCTATGCAGGCTGCTGCTATGAACCCAATCGCTGTTGACGAAACGGCTGTTTCTCAGGAAACTATCGACAAAGAATTAGAAATCGAAAGACACAAGCTTGTTGAAGAAGGAAAACCTGCAAACATTATCGACAATATCTTGAAAGGTAAAATGCAGAGATTCTACAAAGACAACACTTTGGTACACCAAGATTTCATCAAAGACAGCTCTATTTCAGTTGCTGACTATGTGAAGTCTGTAAACTCTGATCTTAAAGTAACAGGATTTATCAGAATTAGCCTTTAATCTTTTTTTAAGATTTAAAATACAGATCCCGGTGGTTTTTATCATCGGGATTTTTTTATTTCACAATTACGAGATTTTATCTAATATTAAAAATTTATTAAATATTTAACAAAATCAACAACATTAAGAATACAAGTGAAAATTTTATTTAAAAATCTGATTTTTAATACTTACATTTGCATCCCTTATTGAGAAAAATGAAAAAACTTCTACTAACCATTTGTACTTTTCTTTGCTTATTATTCAATGCACAGCTTGATACCGATCATTGGTTTGCTCCAATGGCTGCAAAAGCAGGAAACAATAACCTTGAAGGATACTTATATTTGTCAACAAATGAAACTACTCCGTTCGATGTTCAGGTTTTCAATAACAATACGCTATATACAACTGTACAGGTTAGTAAAAACAATCCCGTTCAATTAATAATTCCCAATTATTTTTTAATTACAACCAATCAGGCAGATCTTTTTACACCAAATACGATGGGAATGTATGTAAAAGGTTCAAAAAAATTCTTTGCGAATTATCGATTTTCTCTTCAAAATCATGCCGAAATCGTAACTTCTAAAGGCTTGGCAGGTTTAGGAAAAGTTTTTTATGCAGGTGTTGTTCCCATAACCGGAGTTGCTTATTATGTAAATGCAACGATTGGAATTACAGCAACAGAAGACAACACATCGGTCGTTGTTTCAGGATACAATCCCGGTGTTGTTTTTTCTGACGGATCATCAACTCCAACTAAAACCTTTACTTTAAATAGAGGTCAATCTTACATCATGGATGCCACAAGTACCGATTCAGGATACAATCTTAATGGTCTTGTCGGAGCAAAAATCGAGGCCACAAAACCTATTTCTGTTACCAATGGAAACTTTAATGGAATTTATACCAATTTAAACTTTACAAACAACGATGTTTTGATGGATCAGGCTGTTCCTGTCGATAGATTAGGAAAAGATTTCGTAGTGGTAAAAGGCAATGGCTCTGTAACGTCGGGAATGGAAACCGCGCTGATTATTGCTACAGAAAATAATACCCAGCTTACCATAAATGGCGTTGCTTCTGGAATTACAATGAATGAAGGGCAATATTATATGGTTCCGAGCAGCAATTACATCAATCAAGGGAATGGAAACTATAACATGGGAATTTCCTCCAATAAAAACATTTATGTTTATCAATTATTAGCCGGAGTTTCAGGAGGAAATGAATATCCTACCGGAGGAATGAATTTTATTCCTCCTCTAAGTTGTTTCATGCCCAATAAAGTTGATGAAATTGGATTCATCAATAAAATTGGGAATCAAACTTTTAATACAAAACTAAACATCATCACTCAGACAGGAGCAACAGTTACCTACAACGGAGGTGCTATTGCAGCTGCAAATGGACCTTATCCCGTTACCGGAAATCCAAACTGGGTAACCTATTCTATTCCGAATGTTACAGGAAATATCACTGTAAACTCTACAAAATCTGTAACTGCAGGAATTGCAGCAGGAAGCGGTGCTGTGGGTTACGGAGGATATTTTGCAGGTTTCTCATCCGTTCCGGGAATTTCAAAAACGGGAGATTGTTATCTTGGAGTTTTATTACAGGTTGATAATACGTATGATGCTTACCAATGGTATTTGAATGGAACGATAATTTCTGGTGCAACATCATATTCAATCAATCCCGAATTATATGGAGCAGGAACTTACACTTGTTTAGTGACAAAAAATAATTGTGAATCTAAATTGACGGCAGGATACACATATACCTTATGTCCGCCGATTACAACTACAACATACAATATCGGATCTTGTAATACGAAGACGATTTCACCAGCTTTTACAACAGCTACACAAACCATTGATCCTTCTCATACGAACATTATTTTAGCACCAACTTCAGGAACTGCAACAGTAAATCCTACAACAGGACAAATTACTTATACTCCGAATGCAGGACTTACAGCAGATGCAACCGATACATTCATTTATTATGTTGAAGGAAACGGAAGCCCTGCCGATTTTGAATATTTTAAAATTATCATAAATATTGATGTTTTACAGACAACCAACGGAACTTTATCATCTTGCGCAGATGCAGCAGGAAACGGAACTTACGATTTGACCTCGGCAAGTGTTTCGCCAGATCCGGGAACAACAGTTCAGTATTATACAAACTCCACTTTGTCGGGAACTTCGATTGCTGTACCAGCAACTTACAATGGCCCTGCAGGAACTATCTATGCTAATGTAACTTCGCAATATGGATGTACAAAAGTGGCTCAAATTGTACTAACGACTACCCCATCTCCAAATATCAACACTGCAAATTATAATGCAACCCTTTGTGATGATAATTTTGATGGAATTGTAAATGTAAACTTCCCAAATATTTCTCCGCAAATTGTAACAAATTCTACCAATTTTAATGTAAGATATTATTTAAGTCAAACTGATGCGAATGCCGGAAATGCAAATACATTACCTGCAAATTGGACTTATACCGCAAACACCACAGTGTATGTAAGAGTTGATGCATTATCAGGAAGTTGCCCTCCTGCTTTCGGACAAATTAATTTTAAAATAGGAAACAGAATTACATTAATTACAGGAACGGCAAACAACGATGTTTGTGACAACGACATCAGCGGTTCTGAAAATGTGAATCTTAATGATTATAAAGCTTTATTCACCGCAAATGCAGGTGTTTCATTAACGTTTTATACAACTTTGGCAAATGCTCAAGCAGGAACAAATGCAATTTCTGCCAACCAAACCATTACAGGGAACAGTACTTTTTATATCAGATTTACAAGCGCAACAGAATGTCCGAGTACAGGAGTTTTAAATTTAACTTTAAAAACACCGAAAGCGTCAACAAGATTGACAGATAAAATTGTTTGTGCCAACGAAACGGTAATCTTAGATGCAGGTCCCGGATTTACATCTTATTCTTGGAGTACGGGTGCCTCAACACAGTCTGTAACTGTAGGTGCTGGAAATTATTATGTTGATCTAGGATTCAATGGATGTATGTATCGACAGTATGTAAATGTAACGACAGCACAAGCTCCGACTATTACAAAAATTGAAGTTTCGGGAACAAATGCAACAGTTTCTGTGACGGGCGGAACAGCTCCATACCAATATTCTTTAAACGGAATCGATTATCAGACTTCCAATGTTTTCATGGGTCTTTCAAGAGGCATGCATACGGTTTATGTTTTGGGAGCAGATGGTTGCCAACCCGTAATTAAAGAATTTTTAGTTTTAAATCTTATTAATGCCATAACGCCAAATAATGATGGAATTAACGATACTTTAAACTATTCAGATTTAAGAATAAAAGATAATGTATCTATTGAAGTTGTTGATCGATACGGAGCTCCTGTTTACAGATCTTCAAACAAAAATTACATCTGGGACGGAAAGCTGAACGGACGCCCTCTATCAACCGGAACTTACTGGTATTTACTAAGATGGACGGAGCCAGACACAAAATTACCAGTTTCATACTCAGGTTGGCTTTTAATTAAAAATCGTGATTAATTTTACAACTTTATTTACAATTTATTAACAATATTTCAAATATTATTTTAATTTTGTAGAAATCCTAATTCCTAGTATATGAAAAGATTTCTACTTAGTTTAGTATTAATGCTTTTGTCGGTTAATACGCTCTTTGCACAAAGAGACACAGAGCATTGGTTTGCACCGATGATGTCTAGAGCTTCTATGTCATCTCACGCACAATCGATTTATTTCTCGACAGATTCTACGACACCGTTCGATGTTGAGATTTATAATAACAACGTTGTTATTGGTACAGTAAACATTGTTAAAGGTAGTCCGAAAGTATTTAATTTACTTGGGGCAACACCTCCTAGCACAACTGCTCCACCAGCGTCTGCTAACCTTGTGGCAACAGCACAGACAGACCTTTTTACACCAATCTCAAGAGGTATATATACAAAAGGTTCTAAACCTTATTATGCCAACCTTAGAGTTTCAATTACCAGTCATGGAGAAATTTTGGTATCTAAAGGAAAAGCCGGTATCGGTAAAAAGTTTTATGCTGCAGCAGCACCTATTACTGAAGCAGGTAATTCACTATATAACTTTACAGCCGGAATTATGGCTACCGAAAACAACACTGTAGTTACTGTTTCAGGTTACTCACCTACTGTGGTGTTTTCTAATGTTCCGGCAGGAGGAACATCTCCAACTTCTATGTCTTTTACATTAAATAAAGGGCAATCCTATATCATTGATGGAAAAGGAACCGATGCAGGAAACCTTACGGGTTTTATTGGTGCTAAAATTGAATCTGACAAGCCTATTTCTGTAACGAACGGTAACTTCAACGGACAGTTTTCTTGGGGTACAACGGGTGGAAGCTCTGATATCATTATGGATCAATCTGTGCCTGTTGACAGACTTGGAAACGAATTTGTTTTAGTAAAAGGAAATGGTAATGTCGATGCTAAAATGGAAGACGCTTTGATTATTGCTACTGAAAATAATACCGAAATACAAGTTAACGGCGGACCTGTAGTTGCAACCCTTAATGAGGGGCAATTTTACAGAGTAAACGGTCCTAACAACGGAACTCCTGCGAATAATGTTAACTATATCGATCAAGGAAACGGGCATTTTAACATGTATATTAAAACAAGTAAAAATGTATATGTTTATCAGCTTCTTGCCGGTCTTTCGACGAGTATTGCTACTTTAGGATACAATTATATCCCACCATTGAACTGTTTCTTACCTAGAAAAATTGATGAAATTGCTAAAATTAACGACCTTAACGGAAGCGCAAGTCCGGATATTAAACTGAATATCTTAACTGAAGCAGGAGCTACTGTTAACTACAGTATCGATGGTGCGCCACCCGTTACACCAACGGCAGCACAAGGTCCTTATCCTGTTACCGGAACAACAGCATGGGTTTCCTATTCAATTCCAGGATTAACAGGTAATATTACAGTAAATTCTTCTAAAGCAGTTACAGCAGGTATTGCAGGAGGTAGTGGAGCTGTAGGATATGGAGGATATTTTGCAGGTTTCTCTTCAATTCCGGTTATTGCCAAGAAAACAGGAGATTGTGTACCTGGAATAGTTTTAGAAGTAGATGACAGCTATGAAGGATATCAATGGTTCTTAAATGGTGTAGCCATTACAGGAGCTACCCAAAATACATACACACCAACACAGGCAGGAAACTATACCGTAAAAGTTTCAATGGGAACATGTCCTCCTATTACAACTCCTATTTATAAAGTATTTGCCTGTATCAGAAATACAACTGCCAATTTAAATGCTTGTGCTACAAAAGTAATCACTCCAGCATTTTCATTCACGACAACTCAGACACCAGTAGCGGGAACAGTACAAATTCTTACTCAACCAACACATGGAACAGTATCTGTGAATTCTTCAGGGCAGATCACCTATACTCCTGCAGCAGGGTATTTGGGACCAGATGTAATTGTTTATCAGTTCTGCGGTAATGCTCCAGAGTTTATCGATTGTGAACATGTAACATTAAATTTAACTGTTGTTCCGTTCATTTTAACAGATACAACAATCAAGGCTTGTCAATATAACGGACAAGGATTCTTTGATCTTACAACAGCAATTGTAACAAATTACAATCCTGTAACTAAAAAATTCTTCCCAACTTTAGCAGATCTAAATGCAGGAACAAATCAAATCACAAATCCTACAAACTACCTTTCTTCAGCAGGAACTGTTTATGTACAGGTAATGACGAATGAAGGTTGTGTGGGTATAGCTAAGATCACATTGTCGTTCTTTCCAACTCCTGTTGTAAACGAAGCTACTTTAAGTGAATGTTTCCTTGAAACTGATGAAACGAAAGCTAAATTTGATTTAACAATTGCAGTAGTTACAGCAGAAAGTCCAATTACTAAAAAATACTACCCTACCTTTGTAGATGCTAGTAATGGAACAAACGAAATATTAATGGCAAATACATACATCTCTGGAAACGGAGAAGCTTTTGTAAGAGTGTACAATAGCAACGGATGTTATGCAATTGCTAAAGTTATTTTAAAAGTAATTCCTCCAAAAAGATCTCCTCTTCTTGTAGATAAAACAATTTGTATTGATGCAAGAACAAGCCTTGATGCAGGACCAGGATACGCATCTTACGAATGGAGTACAGGAGCAACTACACAAACGATTACAAATATACAAGTAGGTGATTACTGGGTAATTCTTGAAGACAACGGATGTTTTGTGAAACAATTCGTAAAAGTGAAAAAAGCAGAAGACCCTGTCATTAAAGAAATCGAAATTTCTAACACTACAGTAACAGTACACGTAACAGGTGGAAAAGCTCCTTACCAATATGCAGTAGATGCACCAACAAATTGGCAGGACTCTAATGTATTTACAGATTTATCAAGAGGACAACATACCTTCTACGTAAAAGATTTCTACAACTGTACACCGATCTCTGTAGAGGTAACTGTACCAAACTTAATCAATGCGATCACTCCGAATGGAGATAATAAAAATGATTTCATCGATTACAGTGAGCTATCTTATAAAGACAATCTTTCTTTTGTAATCTATGACAGATATGGAAACAAAATCTTCACGGGTGATAAATTCAACAATTACAAGTGGGATGGTAAACATTATGACAAGAAAATTGTAACAGGAACTTATTGGTACCACATCAATTGGAATGAGCCAAACAAAGACAAAACTCCAATTAAATATACAGGTTGGATTTTAGTAAAAAATATAGACTAAATTTTAAATATAAATTTTTTAAACCACGATTTCAAGATCGTGGTTTTTTTATTTGTACAACGAAAGCTTTTTAGAAATAATTCAAACCAAATCTCAAAAATTCTGTTATTTTTGCGCATCCTAATTCCATATTTATGAACAGATTTTTACTAAGTCTGGTATTACTGCTTTTTGGTATTAATACCCTCTTTGCGCAAAGAGATACAGACCATTGGTTTGCACCCTACTACGATGTTTCTACGGGTGGCGTTTACAATCATATTTTATATTTTTCTACGGATGCTACGACACCCTTTCCCGTAAAAATTTATAGCAATAATACTGTAATCGGTACCGTAACCATAGCTAAAGGAGCACCGCAAACATTTTCCCTGAATGAAGGCTTTATCAGAACAACATCCGCTTCAAGCGCTGCCGTTCCGACCAATTTGGGAGTTTACACAAAAGGTGACAGACCTTATTTTGTTTCACTAAGAGCTGCTGTTACTTCACATGGCGAAATTATCACCTCAAAAGGTAAAGCCGGTATAGGAACAAAATTCTATGCCGCAGCAACTCCGGTAACTGTTGCCGCAACAGACAAAAACTTTACAACAGGAATCTTGGCAACAGAAGACAACACAACAGTGACAGTTTCAGGCTACGATCCAAATATTTCTTTTGTAAATGTTCCTTCTCCAACTCCGCTTTCTCTAACAGTGAATTTGAATAAAGGTCAGTCTTATATCCTGACAGGATTATCTTCAACAACAGCTGTAAACAAAGACGGATTTATCGGAGCTAAAATAGAATCCAACAAACCTGTTTCTGTAACCAACGGAAATGCCAACGGATTTTATGCAACAACAACCTCATCCGATGGAGCAGATTTAATCATGGATCAATCTGTACCAACAGACCGTTTGGGAAATGAATTTGCAATGATAAAAAGTATTTCTACCAGTACGGCAAACATGGAGGGAGGTATCATCATCGCAACAGAAAATGGTACTGATATTTATTTAAATGATGCTACAACTCCGGTTGCGACTATTGATGAAGGGGAATATTACAGAATTTTAGCCAATCAATATAAAGATCAGGGTGGAGGTCATTCAAATCTTTATGTAAGAACAACTAAAAATGTTTACCTATATCAATTGGTTGGAGCGGGAACTGCAAACAATACAGGAGGTTACAACTACATTCCGCCTTTGAACTGTTTCCTCCCTAGAAAAATTGATGAAATTGGTAATATTAATTTAATGCCGGGAATTACTTCTGCCATTACTTTAAAATTAAATATTTTAACAGAAAAAGGTGCAGCCGTAACAGTAAACGGAACGACACCAACAGCTGCGCAAGGACCATATCCATTGACAGGAAATGCAAACTGGGTAACTTATGCGATCACAGGTATTACAGGAAATGTGACAGTAACCTCTACTAAAGCTGTAACAGCCGGAGTAAACGGAGGATATTCTTCTGCAGGATACGGTGGTTATTTTGCAGGATTCTCTTCAATTCCTTTGATTGCTAAACAAACAGGAGATTGTATTCCTGGACTTGTATTGGAAGTTGATGACAGCTTCGAAACCTACCAATGGTTTTTGAATGGAAATCCGATTGCGGGTGCAAATTCAAATTCTTATACTCCAACTTCTTCAGGAAATTATACCGTGAGAATTACCGTTGGAACATGTCCACCGGCAACAACTCCAGTTTACAAAGTGTATACTTGTCTTCATAAATCGACAAAATCGCTTACTGTTTGTGAAGGATTTAAATCAATCATTCCTGAATTCACAAATTCAGCTCAAACCTATGTTCCAAGTACAGTAACAATTGTAACACCTCCAACAAATGGAACAGTAATTATTGATCCAAACGGCGTAATCGGCTATACTCCAAACTTCGGATTTACAGGAACAGATACTATCGTTTACAAATTCTGTGGAAACAATCCTGATTTTACAGATTGTGAAGAGGTAACTTTAACCTTAACGGTTTCTGAAAGTCCAACTGTAACAAATGCTACATTAAGAACATGTTTCATTCCATCAAATCCGGCAACAGGTTTGTTTGATTTAACGCTGGCTCCGGTTACAACGACAACAGGAATTATTAAGCAATATTATCCGTCCCCTACCGATGCAGAAAACGGAACTAATGAAATTACATATCCAACAACTTACGTTGCACCGAATGGAGTTGTTTATATTAAGGTAATCAATGCAAACGGATGTTACAGAGTAGCTCAGGTTAGCTTAATAGTTTTTCCTCCTACTTATTCAGATGTTTTGGAGGACAAAATTATCTGTATGGAAGACACGACAACATTAGATGCAGGTCCTGGATTTACATCCTACAAATGGAGCACCGGAGCTACAACACAAACGATCAGTAATGTTACAGTGGGAACATATTGGGTTGATCTGAAAACAGGAGACTGTATCACAAGACAAAACGTAAAAGTGTACGCTTCTGAACAGCCTGTGATTTCAAATATTGATATCTCAAATAATAAAGTGACCGTAAATGTTATTGGAGGAACTGCACCTTACCAATATTCAATGGATAATATTAATTGGCAGGATTCTAATATTTTCGAAAATGTGCCGAGAGGAAACAACATTGTTTATGTAAAAGATTCTTACGATTGTAATCCAAATGAAGTTGAAATCACGATTCCAAATTTAATTAACGTAATCACTCCAAACGGAGATGGCGTAAATGATATTCTTGATTATTCGGCATTAGCTCATAAACCTAATTTTGTATTCAGTATTTATGACAGATACGGAAGCAAAATGCATGAAGGAAACAAAACCACTCAATACAAATGGGACGGAACAGTTGGCGGCAAAAAAGTATCCACAGGAAACTATTGGTTTGATGTAAGCTGGAACGAGCCTAACAGCAAAAAAACACCTATAAAATACTCTGGTTGGATTATGGTGAAAAACAGAGAATAACATCATTTGATTAAAAATATTAAAAACACGATTTTAAAATCGTGTTTTTTTTATGCAATTTGCAATTTTTTCGAAATAATATTCTATTTTTGTTAAAACTAATTGCATATCCATGAAAAAACACCTCTACAGTTTACTCTTGGTTCTGTTTACCGCCTTACCTGTTTCGGCACAAAGAGATACCGAACATTGGTTTGCTCCTCTTTCAACGAGTCTTGAGTTATTCAATCCTCAACAGGCAGTATATCTTTCCACAGATTCTGGAACTTCCTTTCCGGTTGAAATTTATAACAACGGAACATTACTGGGAACAATAGCAATTAGTAAAGGAAATCCGAAAACGCTCGACATTCCTACATCGATGATGATTGCCACAACGGATGCGGAATTATTCACACCTACAACAAAAGGACTTTATTTAAAAGCCGAAAAACCATTTTTTGCGACCTTCAGATTTTCAGTAACCAGCCACGCTGAAATTTTAACATCAAAAGGAAAAGCAGGAATCGGAACAAAATTTTATGCTGTTGTCTCTCCAATTACGAATCCCGGCAACTTCATGAATTTCACAACAGGAGTTTTGGCAACAGAAGATAATACCGTCGTTACTGTCTCCGGATATGCTCCAACCGTAGTTTTCAGTAATGGAGTTACGGCTGCATCTACCCCAAGTTTTTCGTTTACATTAAATAAAGGGCAATCCTACATTATTGAAGGAAAAGGAAATACAGCAGGAAATGAAAAAGGTTTTATTGGAGCTAAAATTACATCCGACAAGCCCATTACGATTACCAACGGAAATTTTCTCGGAGAATACAATATAGGAACGGCTCACACAGGTGGAGATATTGTGATGGATCAATCTGTTCCGGTGGAAAGATTAGGAAAAGAATTTGTTTTGGTAAAAGGCTTCGGAAATATTTCGGCAGCTACTGAAGATGCATTAATTGTCGCCACTGAAAACAATACTGAAATTTATGTCAATGGAAGTCTTACTCCCGTTAAAACCATCAATGAAGGGCAACATTACAGAGTAAATGAGACTTCAAATACCAACTATATCAATCAGGGGAATGATCATTATAATATGTATATAAGAACCTCGAAAAGGGCTTATGTTTATCAGCTTTTGGCGGGAACTCCTAATTCCAGTGCGACTATCGGATTTAATTATATTCCACCTTTAAATTGTCTTCTTCCAAGAAAAATCGATGAAATCGGAATGATCGATATACTTCCACCTACCATTAATACCGTTAAATTAAATATTTTAACCGAAAAAGGAGCAACCGTAGCCGTAAATGGAAATAATCCTTCCCCAACAGAAGGTCCTTACGATGTTTCCGGAACTTTGGATTGGGTATCCTATTCCATTCCCGATGTTAAAGGAAATATAACCGTTACTTCCACCAAAGCTGTCACAGCAGGAATTGCAGGAGGAAGTGGGGTTGTGGGATATGGAGGATATTTTGCCGGATTTTCGTCTATTCCGGTCATTAGCAAAAAATCAGGAAACTGTATTCCCGGAATTGTTTTGCAAGTGAATGATAATTTTGAAGGTTATCAATGGTATGTTGATGGAAATCCTATTAGTGGAGCTACAAATTCTACTCATACACCTTTACAGCCCGGGAAATATTCTGTGCAGGTAAGCATGGGCGGCTGTTCGGCATTTTCAACAGAATATGCTGTAGAATTATGCTACGATTACACTGTAAAAACAGTGGTATTGTGTGAAAATTCAAAGACAATAAATCCACAATTTACAAACAGCCAACAGGCTTTAGTTGTCAGTACGTTAGGAATAGATACTCCACCTTCTCATGGAACAGCAACTATAAATCCTACAACCGGAGCAATTACTTATACTCCTAATTCAGGTTTTACAGGGAATGATCTTATGGTTTATCATTTCTGCGGAAATCCTGCAGTTGCCGGATGTGAACAGGTAACTTTAACATTGACGGTTGCACCAAGTCCTGTTGTGAAAAATGTTAATTTAAGGTCTTGCTATATCGAAGCTAATCCGAGCACTGCTTCTTTTAATCTTGAATCTGCTGCGGTAACCTCTGAATTTGGTACTATTAAAAAATATTATCCAACATTAGCAGATCTTAATAATGGAACTAATGAAATTTTGCCTCCTAAAACAACAAATTATATCGCTTCAAGCGGAACAGTTTATGTAAAAGTGATCAACACAGGTGGATGCTTCAGCATTGCAGAAATTACATTAACGGTACTTCCTCCAGTAAAATCGAGAGTTTTAGAAGATAAAATTATCTGTATCGAAAATACAACAACTCTTGATGCAGGCTCTGGATTCGACGGCTATCAATGGAGCACCGGAGAAACAACGCAAAGCATCATTGTTGGAGTCGGAAGCTATTGGGTAAATTTGAAAACGGGAGAATGTTTCACTAAGCAATTGGTAAAAGTTTCACCGTCCATTCAACCTGTTATTTCTAGTCTTGATATTAAAAATAATACAATCACCGTAAATGTAATTGGCGGAACACCACCTTACAAATATTCTATTGATGGAGTAAAATGGCAGGATTCTAATTTCTTCGCGAATCTTCCAAGAGGTGAAAACACAGTTTATGTAAAGGATTTTTATAATTGCGAACCGATTGATGTTACGGTAACTGTTCCCAATTTAATCAATGCAATTACCCCAAATGGAGACAATAAGAACGATTATGTAGATTATTCTGAATTATCTTACAAAAAAAACTTAACTTTCAATATATTTGACAGGTACGGAAACAAAATCCATGAAGCGAATAAATTCAGCGGATACAAATGGGACGGAACTCATTTTGGTAAGAAAGTTCCGACTGCGACTTATTGGTACGAAATCAACTGGACAGAGCCAAATAAAGCTCAGACGGTTATAAGATATACTGGCTGGATTTTAGTTAAAAATCTAGAGTAGCACTTTCAATTTAAATTTACACACGAACCATGATTTTTATAATCATGGTTTTTTGTTTATTTTTTAATTTAATACCGTATTTTATTATTAAATTTGTGATAAAAGCAAGACCTGAATGAAGAAAATTCTATCTTTTCTATTTATACTATATTTTTTCACCTCTACATTTGCTCAATTGGATAGGGAGCATTGGTTTGCGCCTATGGTCGATAGAACTGGAAATCCCAATCCTTATCAAAAATTATATTTATCTACCAACCGTACGACACCTTTTACGGTAACGATTTATAACAATAACATCGTGATCGGAACGGTAACGATCAGTAAAAATAATCCTCAAAAGTTTGATGTTTTACGAGATTATATCATTACGACCTTACAAACCGATCTTTTTACACCCACCACGAAAGGTCTTTATCTAAAAGCAGACTTCCCTTTTTACGCCAACTTAAGATTTTCGGTTTACAATCATGCAGAAATTATTACATCAAAGGGAATTCCTTCAACGGGAAAACTTTTTTATTCTGCGCATGCTCCGATTACGGTCAGCAATCCTATTTTAAATTTTATGACCAGTGTCCTGGCAACGGAAGACAATACTGTGGTGACCATCTCAGGGTATAAACCAACCGTTCAATTTTCAAATGGAACGACAGGAGCTACAACACCTACCCTTACTTTTACTTTAAATAAAGGACAATCCTACATTCTCGACGGAAGTGGTTTTAATACAGGAAATTTTGATGGATTTATCGGGGCTAAAATTGTTGCCACTAAAAATATAAATGTCACCAACGGAAATTTCAACGGACAATATGCCGGAAACTTCCCTACAAGTTCAGATATTTTAATGGATCAATCTGTTCCGGTCGATAGATTAGGAACTGAATTCGCTTTAGTGAAAGGAAACGGAGTCGTGGGAACCAATATGGAAGGCGCTTTGGTAATTGCCACAGAAAATAATACCGAAGTTCGTGTCAACAACGAATTAACGCCTATTGCCACATTAAATGCAGGAGAATATTTCAGAATTCCAGATACAAAATATCAATTACAGGGAACAAACGGGCATTACAATTTATACATTAAAACTACCAAAAACGCTTATATTTATCAGATTTTGGCAGGAGATTCCAGCGTTACGGGAAATGAAGTTGCGACGGGAGGGTTTAATTTTATTCCGGCTTTAAATTGCTATTTGCCTAAACAAATTAATGAACTTGGTTTCTTAGATGAAAATTTTGTGTACTCCAACGGAAACCCAACCGGTATTTTAAATATTCCAACCAAATTAAATTTAATTACAGAAAGAGGTGCTGTTGTGACGGTAAATGGTAGTACTCCACTTCCATCAACAGGGCCTTACGACATGACGGGAACAACCAACTGGGTAACCTATGGAATTCCTAACACAACCGGAACGGTGACTATTGTTTCTTCTAAAGCCATTACAGCAGGGATTACAGCCGGAAGTGATGCAGTCGGTTACGGAGGTTTCTTTGCCGGATTTCCAACACAGCCTGTTATTTTAAAATCCGGTGGAGATTGTATTCCGGGAATTGTTTTGACGGTCGATCCAATTATTTACGACACTTATCAATGGTATAATGGCGGAGTTTTGATTCCTGGAGCGACAGGTTCTTCCATTACTCCGACTCAGCCAGGATATTACACTTGTTCTGTAACGATGGGAAGTTGCGCACCTTTGGTAACGGAACAATACAAAGTTTTGAATTGTACTAAATTGTCTAATGCAACTTATAATGTCTGTTCAACACAAACAATTCCACCAACATTTTCATCATCAACACAAACACCAGTTCCTTCCACAGTTGCGATTCTTACAACACCAACTTTAGGAACAGCAACAATAAATTCAACAACCGGAGTTATTACCTATACAGTAACGAATCCCGGAACAACAGGAACAGATACTTTTACTTATACTTTCTGCGGAAACAATCCAGATTTCCCTGATTGCGAAACGGTAACAGTTACAATTAATATTCAACCATTAATTACAAATGATGCTACTTTAAATGCCTGTAACAATGGAAGTGGGCAAGGAATATTTAATTTAACAACAGCAAACGTTACAAGCAATTCTCCTGTAACGATTACTTATTATCCCTCTCTGTTAACGGCTCAAAACGAAACTCCGGGAACTCAAATCACAACTCCTACAACATATTCTGCTGCAAACGGAACGATTGTTTATGCAGTTGTAAAAAATTCAATCGGATGTAAAAGTATTGCCCAAATCACACTAAACTTATATCCTTTTGCAAATGTTATCAACAATTACATCGGTTCTTTTTGCGATGATAATCTAGACGGAACTGTGACTGTAACTTTATCGGATATCACACAAATTGTGTTGAGTAATCCTACTTATTTTACCAACGTAAGATATTATGCAAACTTAGCCGATGCCAATTTAGGAAACAGCAATACACTTCCGAACCTTTGGTCTTATACAACCACAACAACAATCTACATAAGAGTAGATTCTCCGGATGGATGTCCTCCCGTGATTAAACCTCTTGTATTTAATATCGGCGGAAGAATTCCTTTATTAAGAAATACCTTGCCGGTAAGCTTCTGCGATGATGATCTTGATGGCGTAAAACAGATTGATCTAATGGCTTACATTTCTCAGTTTACAACCGATGCTCTGGTGACTGTAAGCTTCCATGCAACGCAAGCCGATGCAAATAATGATGTGGCTCCGCTTGGAAATCCGATGAACTTATCAGGAACCCAAACCATTTATATCAGATTTGAGAAACCAGGTGCCTGTCCAAATGTTGGATCGATTACGATTACGGTAAGAATTCCGAAGCATGCCCCAGTTTTAGTTGATAAGATTATCTGTCCTAAAACACTTACAAATTTAGATGCAGGTCCGGGATTTGACAGTTATTTGTGGAGTACGGGAGCAACAACACCTTCTATCACAAACGTTCCTGCAGGAAGTTATTGGGTAGACCTTACATTCGACGGATGTACTTACAGACAGCACGTGAATGTTACAGAATCTCCACTTCCAATCATTACAATGATTGAAATTGATGGAACTAAAGTTACAATCGGTGTAAGCGGCGGAACTCCTCCTTACGAATATTCTTTGGATGGCGTAAACTGGCAAAGCTCGAATATTTTCCAAAATGTTCCGAGAGGAAATCATATCATCCATGTTCGAGATTCTAATCAATGTGAGGAAATTACACAAACTTTTGTGATTATTAATTTAATTAATACCATCACTCCAAATGCAGATGGATACAATGATGCAATAGATTATTCTGCATTAATGAATAACGAAAATATTGTATTCAGAATTTTCGACAGATATGGTGCTGAAATTTTCAGGGGAAATCCTACCAACCGATTCATTTGGGACGGAAAAGTTATTGGAAGCGGGCGACCTGTAAATACAGCAACGTATTGGTATTTCATAAGCTGGACAGAATTTGGAGGAAAAACGACGGTAAAATATTCAAGTTGGCTTTTAGTGAAAAACTATTAATATTTCATTTAAAACGAGAATATTTTCTTAAAATCATGAATTTTTAAAAAAAAATTATAACACTCATTAACAATTTTATTGCAAAGTTTAATATAACTTTAACCACTTTTCGTGTTGTAATAACATATAATTTATCGCAATTCTATGTAATTTTGCACAATTGTATGAAGAAGTTATTTACTTTACTGCTGTTGATTTTTCTGACAAAAATTAACGCTCAAATATATTCTGGAGAAGTTTTTCTAAGGGATAATTCCATACTGTACCTTAATCAGGTGTATGTAACCAATCTTAATGCTCAGAAAACTGTTCTTACCGATTATAACGGAGATTTTAATCTTGCCGTGAATGTTGGTGATGTTGTTCGTTTCACGTCTATAGTTACGGAAAGAAAAGATATTAAGATTACTCCTCAGATGATCGGTCAAAAGAATTTAATTGAATTAAAAATTGCATATCACGATATTCAGGAAGTTGTTATTAGCAGATTCAAACCAACAGGAAATTTGAGGTATGATGTTAATTCTTTAAGGAAAGAAGACAAAGGATTAGCCATCAAAAAAGTAATCGGATTACCTGAGCCGAAAGGCGACGGAACTTCTCCACAGCTTCCGGTTGCAGGATTGCGAGACGGCGGTCTTACGTTCAGTCTAGAAAGTATTTATGATATTTTATCGGGAGACAGAAAGAAAAAGCAGCGATATATGGCCTATGAAAAAATGAATAGTTCCGTGGCCCAAATCAAAAATTATTTAGGCAAAGATTACTTCGCAAAATTCAAGATTCCTGAGAATTTAATTGATAATTTTCTTCAGTTCGTTTATAGTTCAGAAAACATAGAACCTTATGTAATGGTTGGTAATTTTGAAGCGATAAAAGTTCCGATTGAAAAATATTTACCTATTTACCAACGAAGATTAAGAAACTCTCACCTTCAGGAGGTTGTAAAATAAAATTCACTTTTTTAAGATAAATCTGTTAGATGTACATTACAAAATTGTAGTGTACATTTTTTATTTTTTTAAATAATGATTAATTTTAACTCAAAATTCTGTGTTTAATACTAATTTGGCTTAATTTTCGCTGCAATTTTAAACACTAATAATCAAACACAAACACAAGTAAAAGAATAAAAATTTTATTTTTTAACTTTAATATTAGTGAATGAAAAAGCTACTTCTACTCTTTTTTGTAATTCTTTCCATTGGTCTTTCGGCTCAGTCAAGAGGAAAAGACTACAGTGATATTCTGAAAAGTAAAAGCATCTACGAGATCAATGCTTTCCTAAGAGACGCGCACCCCGATGATCCCAGAAGATCTGTTCTGAAACCTCGTGTGATGGAAATGATGAAGGAATACATTAAAAATGCACAGCCTGGAGATACGAAAGTGAGACAAATGCAGGACTGGCTTGCCATGTTGAGAAGAAGACCTTCCACAAAAATTTCATTCGACGAGATGAACGCGATCATCAGACAAAAGCAAATCGCAAAATATCAGAAAGAACTGCAGGTTGGGCAATCTGCCGTCGTGTACACTCCAAGTACCCCGCAAAATGTTTATATTGCTCCAACAACTCCAGCTTCAGGATCTACTAAACCCGTTGCTGCAATTCCTGACACAGAAGCTTCAGAATTCAATATGCTGATGGCTGAAAATCCTGTCGAGCATAAAAATAAGACCGTTAAAATTCTTAACTCACTTTTCGATAACGATCCGAATGCAAAAGAATGCATTGTAATGATCGAAAATAAATCCGACTGTAATCTTATCATGAGAATGGAAGGTATAGGAAATACAAAGTACAGACTTCCTGTTCCTGCTCATAGCGATAACTCTATTGTAGTACAAAAAGGAGATTACCTTTTCACAAGCATTGTTTGTGGTGCTCAGTACGCGTCTCAAAAGACAATTCAGAAGCCTTTGATGGTTGCTTTGGGAAGTTCTGCAAAAAAATAAATTCCTATCATAGCTATTTTTTATCACTAAAAAATCACCCTTTGGTTAAATTTCGTTATTTTTGCGGGATTTTAGAAATTATTCATGGGTAAAAACAAACTAGCAAGATTCGCAGAAAACAAAATATTACCAAACGTTATTCAGCCAACAAGAGATGAAGCTTTAAATGGTTTCGAATTGAAAGGAAAATGGCGTACAGATTTTTTTAAGAATGATAATCCCATCGTTCTTGAATTAGGCTGTGGAAAAGGAGAATATTCGGTTGGTCTTGCCAAAACTTTCCCAGAACAAAATTTCATTGGTGTCGATATTAAAGGGGCAAGATTCTGGTTCGGAGCAAAAGAAGCTGTAGAAAACGGGATGAATAATGTGGCTTTTTTAAGATCTCAAATCGAATTAGTTGATCATTATTTTGCTGAAAACGAAGTAGATGAAATCTGGATCACGTTCCCCGATCCACAGATCAAATACAGACGTACAAAGCACAGATTAACTCACCCTGACTTTTTAGAAAGATATAAAAAGTTCCTAAAACCAGGCGGAATTGTTCATTTGAAAACAGATTCTGAGTTCTTGCATGGTTATACTTTAGGATATCTTCAAGGTGCAGGTTATGAAATTATCAGTGCGCATCATGACATTTACGGAGCAGAAGAATATGATCCGAATACTCCACATCTAAGAGATATCAGAACTTATTATGAGGAATTGTTTTCTGCAAAAGGAAAGACAATTACATACATTAAATTTAAAATTAATTAAAAAACAATCAAGATGAAAAAAAATTTCCTAAACACACTTCAATTATTAATTTAAACCATTAAGCTTTTTAAAGTGAAAATTTTTCACTTAGACAAATACTGGCTGTAAAATTTTACAGTCAAGTGTCATCATATATATATTTTAACACAAACACACACTCTAAAAAAATGAAAATCTATTTATTAAAAAAATTCATGATTTATGAAAAAATGTTCCCTAATTATTTCGTTAGTTCTCATGCTGACTTCATGCAGTTCAACTTCAACCGTAGCTAAAAGCTCGAAAAATATTCTTGAAAGCAAGAATATTCAGGAAATCGAAAAATTCCTTGAAACATGTCATCCTGATGATCCGAGAAGAAGTGTTTTAAAGCCAAAATTAATTGCTTTAAAAAATCTTGAATGGACAAAAGGAAAGAAAGACGCCAAACCGATGGAAGCAAGACCCATTATTTCCGAAATGTCTTTGGATGCGATGAGAAATAATGCAGCCGAAGCAGAGGAATTTAAGCGCCTCATTGCGTCAACTTCAACGGAACATAAGAATAAAACCGTAAAGCTTTTAAATGCAATGTTTAATGAAGATATTAGCAGCAAGGAAGTTATTCTCTTATTCAAGAATCAATCGGATTGTAATCTGGTGGTAAGAATTCAGGGTAATGATTTCTACAATATGGCTGTTCCAGCGAAGGGAGAAAACTTTATCGTCATTAATAAAGGAAATTATACTATAACAAGTAATGTTTGTGATGTATTATATTCTTCGCAAAAGGATATTAAAAAGAGTATTTTTTTAACAATAAACAATCCTACGCAAGTTGGGAATAAAAATTCTTTAGGAAAAAACTAAAAAGAGTAATTTTACAATAAGAAAAATATTTATATGAAAAAGCATTTTCCTTTTTCCATAGCTCTTATTGCTTTATTGCTAGTTAGTTGTGAAGCAACTCATTACAGAACCAGCAGTAGTCCGGCACCAGCGAAACCTCGTCCGACAACTCCTACAGGAACCAGAAATACATCTGCAACTCAGACCGAAACAGAATATCAGGCTTTAATAAAAACCTATAAATCGGAAACGGCAGAAGTTTTAACAGATTTATTAAACGATTCTTCAGACAGTCCTAAAACGTCTATTACGGTGGAAAATAACTCGCGTTGTAATATGGTTCTAACAATAAGTGGGAATAATTATTTCAAGAAAATTCCGATTGGGGCTAATAAAATTGGTTCTGCAATGGTTTTAAAGAATCAAAATTATACACTTTCAGGAATGATTTGTAATTCGGTTTATCAGAAAACTAAGTTTGTAACGAGTTCTTATAACATTACCTTGAGCAATTAAATTTTATCTTAAAAATTAAGTTTAAAAAAATTATATTTATTTTTCCAAAATAAGTGACATAATGAATTATTTATTATATTTGAATCACATTATTGCGGAATCCGAAAAGCATATAGAGTAGGAAAATTATAAAACTATAACTATGAAAAACTTAAAAAAAGTTTCAAGAAATGAATTAAGAACAATTAAAGGAGGATACAAACGTTGCAGTGACGGATGCGATTTAGAAACAGAAATATGCTGTGGCGGTGTTTGTAGAATTGGTATACCCAATCCAAATTTTCCCGGAATTTTAATGTGTCCATAAATAAAAAAACAAAAACCGCTAAATAAATTTAGCGGTTTTATTATTTTCAAGAAAATCTTTAATTATTCTCCATCAAAGTCAGCATCTTTATCAGCAGATACTACTTCTCCTTCTTCTTTAGATTTTTCTTTATCAGCTTTTCTCTGAGACTGACCTTCTTTGATAGATTCTGAAACGATGTTCAAGATCATATCGATAGATTTAGAAGCATCATCGTTTCCTGGGATAACGAAGTCAACTTTTCTAGGGTCAGAGTTAGTATCAACAATACCGAAAACTGGAATACCTAATTTCTTAGCTTCAGTTACAGCGATGTGTTCTCTCATGATATCTACAACAAAGATTGCAGAAGGAAGACGAACCATGTCTGAGATAGAACCTAAGTTTTTCTCTAAATTAGCTCTTTGTCTGTCTACTTGTAATCTTTCTTTTTTAGATAAAGTTTCGAACGTTCCATCTTTTTTCATTTTGTCGATAGAGTTCATTTTCTTTACAGCCTTTCTGATAGTAACGAAGTTCGTTAGCATACCTCCAGGCCATCTTTCTGTAATATAAGGCATATTAAGTTCAGAAGCGTGTTTTGCAACAACCTCTTTCGCTTGCTTTTTAGTAGCTACGAAAAGAACTTTTTTACCTGCAGAAGTTAATTTTTCTAAAGCGTTACAAGCTTCATCCAATTTAACAGCTGTTTTATGTAAGTCTACGATGTGAATACCGTTTTTCTCCATGAAAATGTATGGAGCCATATTTGGGTTCCACTTTCTAGTCATGTGACCGAAGTGTACACCAGCCTCTAGAAGGTCTTTTACATTTGCTTTTGCCATGTTTTCTGTTTTTGTTAGTTTACTTTCCGTTTTTTAAACAATCAACAACTTCTTTAGATGGGAGAAGTGTTTGGATGCTAAACGTAACGGGCAATTGGCGGTTTGCTTTTTGCTTTTGGCAATTGGCTTTTCGCCGAGATTAAGTTTAAAAAAATTTAATAAATTCCTGAAGCCAATAGCTAAAAGCCATTCGCCAACAGCAAATCTTAACGTTTTGAGAATTGGAATCTCTTTCTTGCTTTTTTCTGACCTGGCTTCTTTCTTTCCACCATTCTTGCGTCTCTTGTAAGTAAACCAGCTGGTTTCAAAGCTAATCTGAATTCAGCATTGATTTCGCATAAAGCTCTTGAAATACCTAATCTGATAGCTTCTGCCTGACCAGTATTTCCACCACCGAAAACGTTTACAGTAACATCGTACTGACCAACAGTTTCAGAAAGGATGAACGGTTGGTTCAATTTGTAAACCATCACGTCTGTAGAGAAATAAGTTGCAGCATCTTTACCGTTTACTGTAATAACACCAGTTCCTGGCTTTACATAAACTCTAGCTACAGAAGTTTTTCTTCTTCCGATTTTGTGAACTATAGACATAAATTAATTATTTAAATTCGTTAACATTAATTGTTTTAGGCTGTTGAGCTTCGTGTTTGTGCTCAGTTCCTTCATAAAGATAAAGGTTCTTCAATAAAGCAGCTCCCAATCTGTTTTTAGGCAACATACCTTTTACAGATTTTTCCAATACTTTTAAAGAATCTTTCTTCTGAAGTTCAGCCGCAGTCATAGACTTCTGTCCTCCAGGGTAACCTGTATGCCAGATATAAGTCTTGTCGTTCCACTTGTTTCCAGAAAGAGTAACTTTCCCAGCGTTCAAAACGATTACGTTATCACCACAATCTACGTGAGGTGTGTAGTTCGTTTTGTGCTTACCTCTCAAAATCTTTGCAACCGTAGAAGCTAGTCTTCCCAACGGTTGTCCTTCAGCGTCTACCACAACCCATTCTTTATTAGCAGTAGCTTTGTTCGCTGAAACAGTTTTGTAACTTAATGTATTCACACGTTTTAGTTAAAGATTAAACATAATTTCCCCTCAAAAGGGTGTGCAAAGGTACAAATTATTTTTGTATTGCAAAAACATATTTTATTTAATCTATTGATTATGTGCTTTACTTCATCAATCCGACAGAATTAATCTATAAAATATGACCTAGAAATTAAATCTAATTTTTTTACTAGAATATTCTTCAATAAAATTCAAAAACACAAAATCATTTAAACAATTATTATATTTTCAATTCTATTTATTAATTTTCCTTAAACATTTATTCAAATATTTACAGATATGATTATTGTATTTATTTAAATAATTATATTTGTTCAAAATCCTTTAAAACTATGAGCCACGGTAAATTAAGAGATGAAAAAGACTGTCTGAATTGCGGACACTTGGTTGAAGAAAGATTCTGCCCACATTGCGGACAGGAAAATATTCAGACAAGACAGCCTTTTCATTATCTTTTTACACATTTCATAGAAGATTTCACTCATTACGACGGAGAATTCTGGAAAACTATTAAATATCTTCTTGTACGTCCGGGAAAACTAACCAAGGAATATCTTTTAGGAAAAAGGCAATTGTATGTTGCACCCGTTAAACTCTATATTTTTATAAGTTTTATTACATTTTTCCTTCCTTCCCTATTTTCAAGCTCAGATGAAGAGTCAGAACACAAAGAAAAGACTCATACCTCTCAGGAAATCGAAAAACAAAAAGCAAAAGATGAAAAAGTTGCGAAGTTTGCCGACAGTTTGAAACAGGAACTCACCAAAAATCAATTAAAAAAAGAAGATCTTATACAACCCGATAAAGACATAAAAGTAACGGAGGTAAACGGAAACGAGATTGAAACCGACTTTTTCGGAGAAACAGAAGACAATAGATTAAGCGTTCTTGGTGCAAAAAATATGAAACAATTTGATTCCCTTTATGCAAAAAGTGATAAGCAAGGGGTTTTTAAATTCATGAAACCTTTTGCAAAGAAAATCTTTCATATGCAGGAAAAGGGTTTTAACAGAGATCAGATTTTCGGAAAATTTAAAGAAACGATTGTTCATACACTTCCGAAGGCATTATTTGTTTATCTTCCTATTTTTGCTTTCTTCCTGTGGATTTTTCATAATAAAAAGAAATGGTGGTATTTCGATCATGGAATTTTCACTCTACATTATTTTTCTTTTTTATTATTGGGAACGCTCCTTTTGATTTGTTTTGATAAAATAACGGATTATCTTCCAGATGTTGGTGTTTTAACTTTATTACATATATTAGTTTTCACCGCTGCTATTATTTTTATGAGTGTATATTTCTTCATAGCCCATCATAGAGTTTATGAAAGCTCCAGAACAATGAGTGTTTTCAAAGGGATATTTTTATTTATGATCAATTTTATAGGAATCCTTTGCATGTTCCTATTATTAATGTATGCGAGTTTCTTTATGATGCATTAATCGCGAAGCGTCTTGTTTGCTCTAAAACTTGCAATTAAATAATATGCCACAAAAACAGTTGAAAATTTCAATACAGAAGGAATCGCCAGTTCTAGATTAAAAATAACAGCCCCAATCGCAACCATCACAGCCATTGCAGCAAAAGACAATCCCAATTTTTGAGGTAAGGTGAAGTTTGGCGTATCAAGATAATAAGCAATTCCCCATGCAAAACCGAAGGCAAGGGCATAATAAATATCCAGACCTATATTTTCTGAGCTGTAAAAGAAATAATTGATTAAAAAACTCAGAACCGTTCCCAACGCAAAATATAGCAATGCCTTTTTCATACCTTAATATATATGATGCAAAAGTAGAGAAATTAATTTGAGAATTAAAAAACGACACAGTTTCAAATATATCTCTTTTAAATTTCATCCTTAAACTAAATCTTAGTCTCAACATTACCCTAAACGAATGTTTATTATTTTAGAGAAGGTTCAAATTATTCAAATTAACTAAACATTTAAATATCAATACATTAAAATCAAAATTCGGGTTCTTATTTTATTATTATATTTGGAATTCAGAAATTCTCTAGATTTTTTATGGAAACCCAGAAATATACTCCTAAAAACAAAGTCAGAATCGTAACAGCTGCGTCTTTATTCGACGGTCATGATGCTGCGATTAATATTATGCGCCGTGTTATTCAGGGAACGGGATGCGAAGTTATCCACCTTGGTCACGACAAATCTGCTGAAGAAGTGGTAAATACAGCCATTCAGGAAGATGCCAACGCGATTGCCCTTACTTCATATCAAGGCGGTCACAACGAATATTTTAAATACATCTACGATCTTTTAAGAGAGAAAAACTCTCCGCAAATCAAGATTTTTGGTGGCGGTGGCGGTGTAATCCTGCCTGAAGAAATCGAAGATATCATGTCTTACGGAATCGACAGAATTTATTCTCCGGATGACGGTCGTGAACTTGGTTTACAGGGAATGATCGATGATTTGGTGAAAAGATCCGATTTTGCAACGGGAAAAGAAGTAGAAGCGAGTGATTTAGATTCAATCAGTTTTGAAAATTCAACAAGCATCGCAAAAATCATTTCTGCTGTTGAAAACTTCTCAGAAGAAAAACCAGAATTGGTAAAAGCAATCGACGAAAAATCAAAAGATTTAAATATTCCGATCATCGGTATCACGGGTACTGGTGGAGCGGGAAAATCTTCATTGACAGATGAATTGGTAAGACGTTTCATTCGTTCAAATCCTGATAAAAAGATTGCTATCATTTCAATAGACCCTTCTAAAAAGAAAACCGGAGGTGCGCTTTTGGGAGACAGAATTCGTATGAATGCGATCAATGATCCAAGAGTTTACATGCGTTCTATGGCGACGAGAGAAAATAACGTTTCGGTTTCTCCGTTTATTCATTCTGCGTTGAATGTGTTGAAATTAGCTCATCCGGATGTAATTATTTTGGAAACTTCAGGGATCGGACAATCAGGTTCAGAAGTTTCGGATTTTGCTGATGTTTCAATGTATGTGATGACTCCTGAATACGGAGCTTCGACACAGTTGGAAAAAATCGATATGTTGGATTATGCAGATTTGGTTGCTTTAAATAAATCTGATAAAAGAGGTGCTCTTGATGCACTTCAGGCAGTTAGAAAACAATTCCAGAGAAACCATTTATTATGGGAACAGCCATTGGATGAAATGCCGGTTTACGCAACAAAGGCATCTCAGTTCAACGATCACGGCACAACTGAATTATACAACAGATTGGTTTCTAAAGTCAACGATAGATTTGCTGGTTTAAATCTACAAGGTTTTGTTGAACAAGAAATTACTGATGAAGTAACGATCATCCCTCCAAAAAGAGTTCGTTACCTTTCTGAAATTGTTGAAAACAACAGACAATATGACGCCAACATTGAAAAGCAAGCTGAATTAGCCAGAACAATGTATCATATTGATGGTGTTAAAAAAATAATCTCCAATGAAGCTTTGGACGCTGAATATCAAAAAGCTGAAAAAGAACTTCAACAGGAAAACATCGACTTCCTAAAAACCTGGGACGATACGAAAAAGGCTTTCCATGAAGAGTTTTACTCCTATTTTGTAAGAGGAAAAGAAATTAAAGTGGAAACCTCAACAGAATCTTTATCTCACCTAAGAATTCCAAAAATTGCGTTACCAAAGTACAACGACTGGGGTGATTTGATCAAATGGAAAGGTCAGGAAAATCTTCCGGGAGGATTTCCTTTTACAGCAGGAATTTATCCTTTCAAAAGAACCGGAGAAGATCCGACAAGAATGTTCGCCGGAGAAGGAGGCCCTGAAAGAACCAACAGAAGATTCCATTACGTTTCTGCGGAAATGCCTGCAAAACGTTTGTCTACAGCTTTCGACTCAGTAACTCTTTACGGACAAGATCCAGCTTTACCACCGGATATTTATGGTAAAATCGGAAATGCAGGAGTTTCTATTGCGACTTTAGATGATGCTAAAAAACTATATTCAGGATTTGATTTGGTGAATGCATTGACATCCGTTTCAATGACCATCAACGGACCAGCACCGATGTTGCTGGCTTTCTTTATGAATGCGGCCATCGATCAGAATGTTGAAAAATATATTGCTGAGCATAAGCTTGAGGCTAAAGTTGAGGAAGTTTTAAAAGCAAAATTCGACGATAAAGGTTTAGCAAGACCAAAATATAACGGAGAATTGCCGCCTTCCAATAATGGTTTAGGTTTAAAATTATTAGGAATTACAGGAGATGAAGTGATTCCAGCCGATGTTTATGCTGAAATTAAAGCTAAGACTATAGCAACCGTTCGTGGAACTGTTCAGGCAGATATTTTAAAAGAAGACCAAGCTCAAAACACCTGTATTTTCTCAACTGAATTTGCTTTGAGATTAATGGGCGACGTTCAGGAATATTTCATTAAAGAAAAAGTAAGAAACTTCTACTCTGTTTCAATCTCTGGTTATCACATTGCAGAAGCGGGAGCCAATCCGGTTTCTCAGTTGGCATTTACGTTAGCAAATGGTTTCACGTATGTTGAATATTATTTGTCAAGAGGAATGGACATCAACGATTTTGCACCGAATTTATCTTTCTTCTTCTCCAACGGTATCGATCCTGAGTATTCAGTAATCGGGCGCGTTGCAAGAAGAATCTGGGCAAAAGCCATGAAACTGAAATATGGAGCTGACGAGAGAAGCCAGATGTTGAAGTATCACATTCAGACTTCGGGACGTTCACTTCACGCTCAGGAAATTGATTTCAATGACATCAGAACGACTTTACAGGCACTTTATGCAATTTATGACAACTGTAATTCATTGCACACCAATGCTTATGACGAAGCGATTACAACTCCGACTGAGCAATCAGTAAGAAGAGCCATGGCGATTCAGTTAATTATCAATAAAGAATTAGGTTTAGCGAAAAACGAAAATCCGCTTCAAGGTTCATTTATTATTGAAGAATTGACAGATTTGGTGGAAGAAGCTGTTTACACAGAATTCGACAGAATTACAGAAAGAGGCGGCGTTCTGGGAGCAATGGAAACCATGTATCAGCGTTCGAAAATCCAAGAAGAATCGATGCATTACGAATGGTTGAAACACACCGGAGAATATCCTATCATCGGGGTGAATACGTTCTTAGGAAAAGATGGCTCGCCAACAGTTCGTCCGGGAGAAGTTATCCGTTCGACAGAGGAAGAAAAGCAATTCCAAATTGAAATGCTTCATAATTTCCAAAATTCGAATGAAGATAAATCTGCAGAAGCTTTGAAAACCTTACAACACGCAGCCATCAATCAGCAAAACTTATTCGAAGTGATGATGGATGCCGTGAAATATTGTTCGCTTGGGCAGATTACCAATGCTTTGTTTGAAGTGGGTGGTAAGTACAGAAGAAATATGTAACGGCTGTGCCGTAGACAATTGTTGACTACTACGTGTATCAATAATTTATAAATTCAAACCTCAAGGAATTTTCTTTGAGGTTTTTTGTTGTTTAAAAAGTTAATTTTTACAAAGTTTCTTTTAGCTTCGAGAGTTTTTTATAATTTCGCTAAAATTAAAAATAACTATGAAAAATAAACTGAAGTATATTTTATTGTTTTTAGGATTCGTCGTATCATCCTCAGCTTATACTCAAAAGAGAACTGAAGATTTTACAATCAGCTTTCCTGAGAAAAAACTTGAAAAAAGTTATTATAAAACCATTAAGCTCATAGATGCTAGAGCCGATTCTACATCGTTGGGAATTGTGCAAAAAGGAGCATTTAATACAAAAGCAAGGGTGGTTCCTACAACAAGCCTCGCTGTTCAGTTTCAAAATTTATTAAATCAAATCAATGGAGAAAATACGGATGAAGGTACCATTGTAATGTACCTTAAACAATTATATTTTGCAGAACTTACAGGAGCTTTTTCCGAGCATGGCTACTGTTATTTTCAAGCCTATTTATTTGCCAAAAATGATAATGGAACATATTCATACATTGATAAAATAGATTCTGTTATCGATCATTCATCTATGGATGTTACTAAAGCCACTATGAGAAAAGGCAGCGAAATGGTAAGTAATTTTATCAGTAAGAATATATCTAAAAAAGCGGTTCCAACAGACCAATATACTTTCGAAGACATTAAAAATTTTGATGAAATTGAAAAACAAAAATTAGCACTCTACAACTCTACCGAGCTAAGAGAAGGAATATATGCAGATTATAATGCTTTCAAGAATCAGCAGCCATCTGAAAAATCGATTTCAAACGCTAAATTTTATGGAAAAACATCTAAAATCATTAAAATTTACGAGACCATTGATGGAAAGGATAAGGAAATCAAAAAAAATAACACTTTTGCAATTGTCTATCAAGGAGTGCCTTACATTTATTTGCCTATGGAAGATGCTTTTTCAAAGGCAGAGAAAAGAGAAGATGATTATTATTTCACCGGAAAAATAAAATCTACGGCTAAAACCGGAGATGTGATTCTAGCTTCAGCATTTTTTGGTATTATTGGCGGTTTAATCGCATCCGGACCATCTTCAGTTTCATTCGAATTGAAACTAGATTATTTAAACGGAGGGTTTATTCCTCTTAAAGAAATTGAAAAACAATAATTCACAAAATCTCTCTATTTTGGGGAGATTTTTATTTTTAATATGAAACCAAAAGCTATATTCAACTGGAGCAGCGGAAAAGATTCTGCCTTTGCATTATATAAAACTTTAAAACAGAATCAATTTGAAATCACCTCTTTACTGACAAGCGTTAATAAAGAATTTCAACGAATTTCTATGCACGGTGTTCATGTTTCGTTGTTGGAAAAACAGGCGGAAAGTTTAGGGTTTCCTTTAATTAAAATGGAAATCCCGAAAGAACCTTCGATGGAAGAATACAGCGAAATCATGTCTAAAACGATGAATGAAATAAAATCCCACGGCGTTACGCATTCTATTTTTGGAGATATTTTTCTAGAAGATTTAAGAAAATATCGTGAAGACCAATTACACTCCATCGGAATGGAAGGTGTTTTCCCTTTGTGGAAAATTAATACAACCGAACTTATCTATGAGTTTTTAGATCTTGGTTTTAAAACCATTGTAACCTGCGTGAACGAAACGTATTTAGATAAAAGTTTCGCAGGAAGGATAATTGATAAAAATTTCATTAAAGATTTACCCGAAAATGTAGATCCCTGTGGAGAAAACGGAGAGTTTCATACGTTTACTTTTGATGGTCCTATTTTTAAAAATCCGATTGATTTTAAAGTTGGGGAAACAGTCAAAAAAACTTATCCTAAACCGAAATCTAACGACAATGAAGAAAATGGAGAATATGTTTTCTGGTTTTGTGATTTGATTTCAAAATAATATGTATAAATTTTTGAACATTTGTAAATAAGACCATTTCGAAATAATTTATTCTAACCTCTTAATGAAAATTAGGAGGTTTTTCTTATTTTTATAAATAACAAATGCTTAAAAGTTTATTTTTTACACAAAATGACACAAAAAATATTTCAATTTTCGTTAATTATTTCTCTTTTGATTAATTTCATTTCATGTCAAAAGGAAACAACTCCCATAAAACAGGTTGATAAAAAAGCGGTCATCGACAGCGCCTTGACTGTTTTTGAAAAAAAATTATTAAAAAATCAAATCGATTCTATTTTCAAAAAATATAATTTCAACGGAAGTGTCGCCGTATTCAGAGATTCAACAGAATTATACAGGAAAAATCAGGGCTTTTCAGATTTTAATACCAAAACAAAAATTGACAGCAATACGATTTTTGCCATCGGTTCGGTAAGCAAGCAATTTACTGCAGTTTTAACGTTGCTTCAAATGGAACAAGGGAAGTTAAATGTGGATGATAAAGTTTCAAAATACATTAATGATTTTCAAAATAAAGATTACGAAAACATTACGATTCATCAGCTTTTAAATCATACTTCCGGATTAAATACTTTCGGAGGGAAACTGCAATTCAAAAGCGGAACAGATTTTTTTTATTCAAATGATGGTTTTAATGCTTTGGGAAAAATTATAGAAAAAGTTTCAGGTAAGAGTTATGATGAAAACGCAATAGAACTTTTTAAGAAAATTGGAATGTATCATTCTTCTACGGGAACTCTGTTTGAAGGAAAAAATTTCGCAGGAGCATATTTGGGAGATGGAAAAGTTTTCGAAAAAATTCAAAATATGCCCAAAAGACTAGGCAGCAAAGACATCGGAATTCCTGCTGGTGGAATTTTATCCACAATCGACGATCTTCACACTTGGAACAATGCTTTATACAATGGAAAAATTTTAAACTCCGAAACATTAAGAAAGCTTGAGACACAAACCGCAGAAAGGCATCATCCTATTTTCGGGAAAATGGGTTACGGCTACGGAATCATGATGAACATTGGTAAACCTGCAAGTTTTTTCCACAGTGGTTATGTAAAAGGTTCTCCATCTCTGAATATTTTTTATCCTGAAACAAAAACCTCAGTCATTATTTTATCCAATATTGCGGATGAAGAGAAAGGGAAAAATTTAATCTTCAAACCTCATATTGAAATCAAAAAAATCACCGATGCGATTGAAAATGCCATGGCTGAGATGAGAAAAGATAGTACTAAAGTTTTGGTTAAAATTTAAATTTTATTCTGTTGAAATTTTCAGAAAATTCTGCATTTTGGTTAATGTTTTTTTATGCTCAAAAAAATTTATGAGAACAAAAATTACAATTATCTGCAACAAAAATGGAACAAATAAAGAAATACTTAATGGAAATATTTCCATTGGAGCTTTTGTTCTGAAAAATTCAAAAACATGTTTATCCTCTCGAATTACAACTTGAAACATAAAGCTTAAGCTCACAGCAAATAAACTTAAATTCTTTTGATACATGGTGTAAAACAACTTCCCTTGGTATTTATAATCTTGTTTTACATACTTTCTCATTTTTGAATCGAATATCCAAATCAAAAAAGGAGTTAAAACAAATAAACAATTTTGCATTCTTGAAAGTCCTGTATAAACATCTACATTAGTAGAAAAGTAAACAAATAATAAATTTATCATTAAAGAAATTAACGCATAAAAGAGAGATTTCTTAATAATATTATTATATTTTGCTTTTGCAATTTTTTTAACAATAACAGGAATTTGTTCGTTATAAAAAGCAGAATAACTCGTCATTTTAAATTCGCTTTCCCACAATTTTTGTGTTTTTAAAAATGCTTCATCAAAACTCAGATTTTCACTCATTTGGATATCTGAAACTTGTGAAATCATATGATCTTTTACCTCTAATAAAATATCTAAAGGAAGTCGATGCAGAATTAAATAATTGGTGACCTGTTGTTCTTGTATTGTGGAGATCATTGTGTTTAATTATAAATTTTTTGATCTTGTTTGAACTTTTTAATGTTTTCAATTAAAGAGAAAAATGAAAATAAATAAAGAGCAAGAAGAAGAATCCCTCTCATAACAATCTTTATAAAAACATACGTTGTAACTTCTCCTCGAGATCCGAAATTTACAAAATTGAATATAATATTAGAAGAAGTATTTGGATAATCAATCATATTATCCATAACAATTAAAATCCCAAAAACCAAAAGTGGATGGATAAAATTGTTTACTACAACATTATTTTGCTTATTTTTAGAAGCCAATCTCTTCTGTCGAACATACATTCCCAGCATCAATAATGGCAATATCAAAAAAGTTCTTTTTATTGCTTTATTTATACTTAAATATGTTTCCTCATTAAAAAGAAAAGCAAGAGCCATCAAAAAACCGGCAAAAACAAAAGCACAAATCATCGATCTTAAAAATAAATTCCGATTTTGAATTTTATCTATCTCGTATGCAATCTTTGTGATTTTCTGTCTCGAAAAAGGATTTTTCCGAACCATCGCTAGATCTTTATTCCAATTTAGTTTTGTCTTTTCGAAAGCAATTTCAAAGCCTATACTCCTATCATTTTGAATTTCTAAAATCTGGGAAATCATATGATCTTTTATTTCTTTTAAAAGTTTTCCTGAGATTTTCTTTTCCCACAAATATTTTTCAATTTCTCTTTCCTGAAAAAATGTAATCATATATTAAAAATCGTGTTTAAGTTAAATAAATAATTTTTCATTTCGTTTTCCTGCTCGATTTGCTGTTTTTTTCCTTTTTCTGTTAAAAGATAATACTTGCGGTCTCTTCCATTAATCTTCTGAATTTCGGATAAGATCATTCCATCTGCTTCCAGCTTGTGCAAAAGCGGATACAATGCACCTTCCGTCATTTCAAGTTCGCCCTGTGTAAGCTCTTTTGCACGCTGCGTAATCTGATAACCATACATCTTCACTTCTTTTGCAAGAAGCTTAAGAATGATATTTTGGAGTGTTCCTTTATAAAGACTGTTCTTTTTCAAATATTCATCTTTTATACTTAGCAAATCTATACATAATTTTCTTATGTATTATAATTATTTTTAATTTCCTTAAATTCATTGCATGAAGAAGCTGTATTTCATAGCCATTTATCCGCCTCAGGAAATTATTGATGAAGTGAAAATTTTTAAGCAAGATCTTGCTTTACATTATGAAAATTCAAAAGCATTAAAAAACGATGCACATATTACTTTATTTCCACCGTTTTCAAGAGAGGTCAGTTTGGAAAGCGATATTCATGAAGCATTCCAAAAAATAGACACCCTTCATTCTCCTTTTGAAATTAAATTAAATGGTTTTGGAAGTTTTGCCAATCCAAAAAATCCTGTTCTTTTTGTACAGCCGGAAAGTAACGAAAACCTGCAGGAATTATACTGGAGGGTTCGAGAAAGATTTAATTTTATGAAGTATAACTTCAATCCACATATGACGGTGGGCTACAGGAATTTAACTTATGAAAATTTCCTGAAAGCTTGGGAAATTTACAAAAGCAAAGAATACAAAACTAAATTCTTAGTTGATAAAATTACATTGCTTCGCCATGACTCTAGTTGGATTCCGATCGCTGAAAAAAAGTTGGGATAAATTTAATTTAAAACAAAAAAACCGACTGAAAAGCCGGTTAATTTCTATTAAAATAAAAATTACTCTTTAATAATCTCCTGAGAAATAATTAAACTTTTATTTTCTGTAACACTGAAAGTATACGTTCCGGAAGGTAAATTTTGAATATTAACTTGTAATGTTGAAGAATCTTTCAAATCGAATTTTACAGGAACCATTTTTCCTGAAGCATCGTATAAAACTACGTTGACATTTTTAGAAAAATCTTTTTTACCTTTAATATAAAATTCATTCTCTGCAGGATTCGGATACATTGAAAACCTTCTTTCTTCTGCTGTAATTTCGGAAGTTTTTAAAGTTGCTGTTTTATTCAAAGTCCAAGTAACATTGGTAAAATGTACTGTACTGTGATTATCAATCTTCAACAGCGGATTATTATCATTCACCGAAAAAAGTAAAGTATTATTTCCATTATTCAATTGACTTGGGGTGATGGTAACAGTGTTGCTTGTCGAAGCCAAAGGTGTTCCATTCAACGTCCACGAATTCACCAAAGTATTTGGAATCGGAAGAATCTCTGTAACCGTAAAAGTTACGTTCGAATTCGCATTCACAGTTGATGTATTTGCAGGCATGTAAGAATCTACGGGAGAAACCAACGCATGAATTTTTTCAATAATTGCCTCCTTACAAACCGAACAAAACTGCTGATTCAAATACCTCATCTCACAACTTTGATGTGGTCTATACCAAGACGGACTTTCGGCGTGAGCATACACTCCTACTCCATTCAGGCCAACCCAATTTTTCCATTTTATCGTTGCAGGATTGGAATTCTGTGTTTTATTTGCAGATTCTCCCGTACCGGAAAACCAGTATTCATCGGCTAATTTACCAAAAGAATGACCTAATTCGTGAACCACAATTTCGTTCGACGAAGAATTTAGTGAAGCAAAAGCATACGTACCTCCACAACCTCCATATTCCGTAGAATTTCCGAGAATATAAGCAATATCGAAATCCGGAAGATTAGCCGCCAAAACCTGTGTAACTTTCGTTGTATTCCCATAAAGACATCTGTGAACTCCGTTGTCGAAGGTAGAATTAAAATAATTATTCGGGTTGCTTACCGGAATTACAGGCTCTGTGACATCGGTTGCTGTTCCGGGATGCTTAACTCCTGTTTCCGGCGAGATAACCTTAATGGCATAAGCATTAAAATAATTTTTGTATTCTGTGTAAGGACTTTTTGTGAAGAGATAATTGATCGTATTTTGTGCAGAAGTCACGAAATTCGGAAGTTGAGCCGATGTAAAACCGTCACCCAAAACTGCAATATTGATTCGTTTATCATTCGATCCGTTTTGTAAAACCGGAACTGTCTCAAAAACCTGAGCAAAACAAAAGCTTCCGATAAAAAGTGATAATAAAGTTTTTTTCATGATTAAAGTTTTTGAGTAAATATTACCTGTTTTCCGGTTTCTGAAATCTTTTCGATTTTCACCATTTGAATTTCGGCAGAATGTGAATATCTTACACTGAATTCAGCATTTTGAAGAGAAATTTTCGCTCGGCTAATTTCTTCTCTATTGTAAACCTCTCTTGAAGGATTCAACGGATCTTCCACAATTTCTTTTATGATTTCTTTTCCGTTTGTGCTAGCCAGAGAAACAATAAAATCTCCATTCTGACCTTTATTTTCATCAGAAATTGGGATTGATTTTAATTTTCCATCTGTAATTTTCTTTTCCTGTAAAGTGATTTTTTCTGAACCTGAATTGTTTTTTTCAACTTTAAAAAAAAGATAAACAATTTGTGAATTTTTGTTCAAAGCTAAATTTGGTTCATTTTGTCGATCCTCACCCAATCCCTTCAGCTTTAGAAAGTTGAAGGAGAAATAAATTGGAATTGTTAATAAAATAATCAAATTTTTCATAGTACTATTTTTGGTTAAGTTAAGAAGATTTTTAAATAAATTTTATCATTTGATTTATTTTTTTCAATCATAAAAAATTTAGAAAGTCATATCTTTGATGCAATGATTGCAGAGAAAATTATTTTAGGAATCGACCCTGGAACAATAGTGATGGGTTTTGGAATTATTTCCGTTAAGAAAGGTAAAATGGAAATGATTTCCATTCATGAATTATTGCTAAAAAAATACCCGAACCACGAAACCAAACTGAAATATATTTTTGACAAAACATTAGCATTGATCGATGAATTTCATCCGGATGAAGTTGCTTTGGAAGCCCCTTTCTACGGAAAAAACGTTCAGAGTATGCTAAAATTAGGTCGTGCACAAGGGGTTGCGATGGCTGCGAGTCTTTACCGAAACATTCCGATTACCGAATATTCTCCAAAAAAAATTAAAATGGCAATCACAGGAAACGGGAATGCAAGTAAAGAACAAGTTGCCGGAATGCTTCAAAATCTTCTAAAATTAAAGGAATTTCCAACAAAATATCTCGATGCTTCCGATGGTTTGGCAGTAGCCGTTTGTCATCATTTCAATTCGGGAACGATTGCAGATACAAAATCTTACACGGGTTGGGAAAGTTTTTTAAAACAGAATCCGGATCGTTTGAAATAGCTTCCTTTAAATATTTTTTCTTTTTCTCTCGCTGATTTTGCTGATTTCGCAGATCTTTTTTATTTATAAAATTTTAATTGAATTAATTATTTTGATTTATAATCTTCAGGTGTTACGATAAATTCTGCGATGGGTTTTCCATTTTTGTCGTAATAAGAATATTTTAAAGAAACATTATTATTTCGGAATTCCTCCATGTCTGCGGAAGTTTTCATAGTTTTTGTTGCGCCTTCTTTTGCCTGATTCTTAAAAGTTTCAATTTCTTCGGGAGTTACGCTTTCCTTTACGTCTTCAGTTAAAGTGTAGTTGTATTTTAACGTTTTATTAGGCTGTGTTGTTACACTGTCGAGGCGTACTCCGTCACTGAGGATTTGCGGAGTAGATTTGTTCATACTTGCAGCAGCTTCTTTCAGTTCATCATTAATAGTTTTCTCTTTTGTACATGAAAATGAGATCAAAATCATGCAAAACATGGATAGTCTTAGTAGATTTTTCATAATTCTATTTTTAAGTGAATTGGTAACTTAAATATAAGACTATTTTAATTAATAATTTAAAACTCTAATAACCAAACATTTACACACTTGAATCCGTATACTTGGTAAAACATAATACTATCTTTAGCATTGGTATGATTTTTAGTATTACATTTGTATAAATTTTCTATCATGAAAAATAATCAACAAACTATAAATCAGGCGAATCATAAAATAAATTGGTTCCAGAAGTTTCTGATGGTCTGTTCCGGCGGAAACATTCATATTTTGAGAAAGACACCGAGCGAATGGAACAAGTTTGCAGGAATTGGAGGAATTGTTCTTTTCACTGCCATTTTCGCTACCCTTTCGGCCGGATATGCGATGTATACTGTTTTTGATGAAATTTGGACAGCCATTGGATTTGGAGTTTTGTGGGGTTTAATGATTTTCAATCTAGACCGATATATAGTTTCTTCCATTAAAAAAACAGGAACTTGGTGGAATCAGATATTAATGGCAATTCCGCGTTTGGTATTGGCAACTTTTTTGGGGATTATTATTTCTAAACCTTTAGAGCTTAAAATTTTTGAAAAAGAAGTGAACAAACAATTGAATACCATTATTCAACGAAATAAAAAACAGCTTCAAGGCGAAATGAATGGAAGAATCCTTCAACAAAGCGGACCTTTCGAAACTGAGAAAAAACAGATTTCAGACAAAATTGCTCAATATCAAAAATCCTACGATTCCGCTTCTGTAGAACTTGAAAAAGAAATTTTAGGAAAACAATCGGGATTAACGAGTGGAAAAGTAGGTTTCGGTTCAAACGCAAAACGTAAGCAGGAATTAAAAGAACAACGAAGAAATGATCTTGAAAGCTATCAGAAACAGGTTGCACCACGTTTGGAATATTTAGATAAAGAAATTTCAAAAGTTTATACCAACTTAGAAACGGAAAGAAAATCTACAGAAACCTTTGAGGATAAATTTAACGGATTTGCAGCGAGGCTTCAGGCATTAGATGAATTAGGCAAAAATTCAGCAATTATTGGTTTGGCAGCAGCTTTCATTATGGGACTTTTTATCTGTCTTGAAATTTCGCCGGTCTTGATTAAATTAATTTCACATGTTGGACCTTACGATTATCTTTTAGAAAAAACAGAAAACGATTTCCGGTTGTATTCCAAAGAAAAGGTGGAAAAAGGAAATGCTGCAACCGATTACAGAATCGATGATTTCAAGAATAATCTTTATAAATAATTAATTAATTTAGTATAATTTAACCTTTTAGTGAATTCTGAAAGGTTTTTTTATTTTCATAATCGAAATATGTAGAATAATCTCTAACTTAGCAGCACCTAATTAAAACTACTTCATCATGAAAAAACTTGCACTGGGATGCGCACTGCTACTGAGCTTTGCATCTACATCTGTTTTAAAAGCACAAGCTTCCGAACCTTTCCTTGGACAAATCGCATTTGTACCTTACAATTTCGTTCCAAAAAACTGGGCAGCTTGTAACGGACAAATAATGTCTATCGCACAAAACCAAGCCCTTTTTGCTCTTTTAGGAACGACTTACGGAGGAAACGGAACAACAACTTTCGCCCTTCCTGATATGAGAGGAAGAGTATTGATACACGAAGGACAAGCTCCCGGAGGTCCTACAAATTACACAATGGGACAAACAGGTGGCTCGGAATCGGTAACATTATTGGTATCACAAATGCCGGCTCACTCTCACACGGTAGCTGCAGTAACTTCGGAAGGAAATCAGAATGTACCAACTAACAGTCTTCCCGCAGACACAAAAGGACTGGACAAAGAATATTCTGACGCAACAGCGAATACAACAATGAAATCTACAATGATCAATCCAACAGGTGGAAATCAGCCTCACGAAAACAGGCCTCCATTTGTTACATTGAAATGCATTATTTCATTACAAGGAGTTTTCCCATCACAATTCTAAAATATTATGAAAATTCTTTACTTATTTTGTCTCGCGCTCGGAAGTTCGGCTTTTGCGCAGACAATAACCTTCAATGGTTGTCACAATATATTTGACGATCAGAATTTTGTTTTTACGAAAACGGGCGTTGGTCCGAATAATAAAAACATCTACGTAACAACACCAGTAGACGGACAGCCCTGCAGTGGTCTTGGAACCTGCGAATTCAAAATTCAATGGAACAATACCCTGACAAGATGGGAATTTCTAGCTGATGAAGGAAATGGAACATTCACGACGCCAAATGTAGTTTATTACAACTCTACAGGAAATACAGCAGCTATGAACCCACCCGCAATTACTATTGGAACTTGGGTTGAAAATACTGCTTTTACTTCCACAGGTGGAGGTTGCGGCGGAAATCTTACAACAGGAAATGCGACCATGACAGGAGATGTTCATACTACATTTCTTGGAACGTCTGATGTAGCGGTAAATTCTGGTGCTAAAATTCAGATTTTCCCCAATCCTGTTGCTGATTATATTACCGTTTCAGGAATCGACAATGCTAAATCTGTACAAGTTTACAGCATCAGCGGACAAATGGTTATTTCGGAGACATTTGATAAGAAAATCAATGTTTCACAACTAACTTCAGGAATTTATATACTAAGGATACACACAAAAGACTCTCAATCTCACGAATTTAAATTTGTGAAAAAATAAAACACAATTGTCTTTATAAAACACTAATTATATTTGAAGCCTTCGGAATTTTTTCGGAGGCTTTTTTGATTGATTTAGGAACATTTTTTGCACAAAATTTCATATGCCTTCATCAGTAGTCAATACATACACATATTTCCCTGAGACTGAAATTTTACGAATCATTTATCAGTCGGGAGCAATATATGACTACCTGAAAGTACCTCAGGAAATCTATGATCAATTTAAATCTGTTCAGTCAAAAGGGAGGTTTTTGAATTATGTAATTAAAGCAAAATTTAAATACAATAAGATAAAATAAAAAAAGCCCCTCGAAAGGGGCTCAATATATATTAAATCAAATACTTATTTAATAATCAACTTAGAAGTTTTACTGTCTTTTCCATTAGAAATCTGAACCATATAAACTCCAGTTTTCAATGTTTGATTGATTTTATAAACTCCTGTATTTTGCTCTGTTAAAGATGGACTTGCAATTCTTCTACCTGACATATCAGAAATTATAACTTTAAGATCTTTAGCATTTTTAGCTTTAATAAATACCTGATCACCACTTGCAACTGGGTTAGGATAAATCACTAAATCATCATTATCTGCTTTTACATCAGATGTTCCAAGAAGAGTTGTTACTAAAGTTACTGAATAATCTTCTACCTGTCCGTAATTCAGTTGCCCACAAGCAGAAATAACTGCAGGATCATTGTAATCTGCAAGAACTCTCATTCTTAAAGGTGTATTTAAAACGGCTGTAGCTGGTGGTATAAAATTTCCAGAGAAATTTCCTTCTCCTGTCGTAGGATCCAAAGCAACACTATCACCTGATGCAACTAATTCCGATGCTTCGAATGCTCCGTTATTATTATAATCAATCCAAACTCTTACAGACTGGGGATTTCCTGAAAATCCTACCTGAACATTTTGAGGTTGATTAACCAACAATTGCGTATTAATGTTCATCTGGCAAGCTCTTGATGTATAATCCACATAATAATTGGGAGCACCAGACCAATATCCCGCCGAAGCATTATTAATTTGACCTAGCTTCACTGATGTTGGTCCTACTAAATAATTTCCAGGAGTTGCAATTCCTGAAGGAGCGCAAGTAGAAGCTACTGGCGTTACAGATCCTGTAGATCCTGAAATTGCTGTAGCACCTTTCGAAGTCGTTAAGCTACCTCTTATCAACATAAACAAATCCTGAATTCTATCGCCTTGTCCTAAAGTAAATTTCTGTGCAGGAGAATTTGTATAGTTCATAATATTATATTGAACACCCTGATAGTTTACTCCTGTACAAGGGTTTGTCTGAGAGTTTGTAGGTGAAGGAAACTGGAAATAAGCAGCTCCAGAAACTTCAGTATCACAAACCTGATCGTTATCTTGTGTACAATCTCCCGTTCCTGCAGGTGGACAATATCCTGTTGTTCCACTTTGCGCAGCATAATTACCACCCTGGAACGTATGATATAATCCCATTGCATGCCCAAATTCGTGAGCTAAAGTTGTATCATGAGTATTTGTAACAACACCCGACTTCATGAAAGATTCATATCCTGAGTTCGCTGTTGTTGGAAAGGCAGCCCAACCCATTAAACCAGCATTGGGAGTTGTATCACCATCAAACATACTTACTACATAAATATTGAAATAAGTATCTTCAGGCCAATGTGGAGCAAGAGTTTTGATTTGAGTAGTAGTAGCACCGTTTGTTGTTTGCTGTCTTACACCACTCGTATTATAATTTGTAATACCTCCACCATCATATCTTACAATACCTGTTGTAGCATTACAGTTTGGGTCTCTTTTCGCTAAAACCAATTTAATTGGAAATGCAGCCGATGTACCAAAATCTGCCGGAGATGAAGGCCAAGCATAAGTACCTGCGTACATCTGGTTAGCTCTATCAAGCCAAGCTTGGATCTGAGCATCTGTTTTGTTATAAGTACTTCCTATAGCAGCTCCTGTAGGATAAATAACGTGAACAACCACAGGAATCTCATACACACCATTCACTGTTTTATTAAAGGTTGAATTTGGATTCTTCTTCTTCTGCGCCTGAACTTTTCTTACAATATCATCAATAGCTTGTCTTGCTCCAGGATTATCTCTATCCTGTTCTTCTAAATGCTGATCGAAAGCACACAGTCTTTGTTGCTGCTGTGCAGTTAATGTCAACGAAAATAGAATAGCACCATAAAGGAAAGTTTTCTTCATTTTAAAAAATTTTATTTACTTGAATAATTTTGCAAATTTAATGTTTTATAAACATTTTTTAAATCAATTTATTGTAAAAACAACATTTCAAAAAAAGCAATAAAAAATTAATTCTATCAAATATTTATATTCATAAAATATTATTTATCACAACCTCTATTTTAAAGTTTAATATTAATTTAAGTAAACATTTTATAAAATATTAAATTCTTATCCCTAATTTTAATTTATAATTCAAACAATACAGTTGATTATTTAACCAATACCACAAAAAAATGATATTAGAAAAAGGAACAGCAGCACCTGATTTTGACTTACACTCTACTCCTGATCAGAAATTAAAACGAACTGATTTTTTAGGAAAAAATTTAATTCTTGTTTTCTATCCAGCCGACTGGAGTCCGGTTTGCGGAGATCAGGTTGCATTATACAACGAAATGCTGAGTATTTTTCACAAATACAATGCTGATATTTTAGGAATCTCTGTAGACAGCGCGTGGTGTCACGATGCTTTTATGGCAGACAGAAAATTACATTATCCTCTTCTGGCAGATTTTAACCCTAAAGGTGAAGTTGCTAAAGCTTACGGTGTTTATAATGAAGAAAATGGAACTTCACAAAGAGCATTGTTTGTAATCGATAAAGAAGGAATAATTCAGTGGAGCTATCTTTCGCCGGACGGAATAAATCCCGGAGCAGATGGAATTATCGACGCTTTAGAAGAATTAAATAAAAATGCATAAACTATGGCTACATTAAGAATTCCAATTGGCGATAAAGACCAAGTTCAGGGAAATCCAGATACCGCAAGAATTGTTTTAGTTGAATATGGTGATTATCAATGTCCACATTGCAAACATGCTTTTCCTTTGGTAAAAAAGTTTGTCGAAGAATATGGCGATGATGTTGCCTTTGTTTTCAGGAATTTTCCTTTAACAGATTCTCATGAATTTGCGATGGCAGCAGCAACGATTGCCGAAGCGGCAGGAAATCAGGGAAAATTTTGGGAAATGCATGATCTTATTTATGAAAATCAGGATCAGTTGAGTAATGAAATGTTGAAGGAATGCGTAAAAGATCTACAATTAGATTTTAATAAAATTGAAAACGATATCAACACCGGAGATATTCAGGATAAGATTGAAAATGATTTTGAAGGTGGCGTAAGAAGCGGAGTAAATGGAACACCATCTTTTTTCGTGAACAATCAAAGATGGGAAGATTATGATGGAACTTATAATTCTTTTGTTGAACTAATTTCTTAGTTGACTGTTTCCAAATCAAAATAATTTTAAAGCATTTACTATTCTGACGAAGGGATTCTTTGCTCCACTTTGTTTCATTCAGAATGACAAACATGGATAACAATTAACCTAAAAAACAAGGCTACCTCATCATTGAGATAGCCTTGTTCATTATATTTAATTTATTATTACAAAGAATAATTCGGAGCTTCCTGAGTGATGATTACATCGTGAGGATGAGATTCTTTCAATCCGCTTCCTGTGATCATTACCATTTTAGTTTCGGTTTGTAAAGCTGTAACATCTTTTGCTCCACAATATCCCATTCCGGCTCTTAGCCCTCCAACTAACTGGAAAATAACTTCTTCCAATTTACCTTTGCTTGGAACTCTTCCTTCAATTCCTTCCGGAACGAATTTCTTAGCTTCACTTTGGAAATATCTTTCTTTTCCTCCTCTTTTCATCGCAGAAAGACTTCCCATTCCTTGGTATGTTTTGAATTTTCTACCCTGGAAGATGATTTCTTCACCCGGTGCCTCATCGGTTCCTGCAAGAAGTGAACCTAACATTACCGCTCCTGCTCCACTTGCGATAGCTTTTACGATATCACCTGAAAGTTTAATTCCTCCATCAGCAATTACTGCAACATTTTTAGTCTGAGCATATTCGTAAACGTTGTAAATCGCAGATAACTGAGGAACTCCAACTCCTGCCACAACTCTCGTTGTACAGATAGAACCAGGTCCAACTCCAACTTTTAGAACATTGGCACCAGCTTCGATCAAGTCTTTTGCAGCTTCAGCCGTTACAATATTTCCTCCAACGATATCCAAATCTGGATATGCCTGTCTGATTTCTTTAATCTTATTTAAAACCCCGATAGAATGTCCGTGAGCTGAATCGATACCGATGATATCAACTCCAGCTTTCACAAGAGCTTCGATTCTTTCTAAGGTATCTTCACCAACTCCAACACCTGCTCCAACGATTAACCTACCGTTTTGATCTTTGTTTGCATTTGGATATTCAAGCTGATTGTCGATATCTTTAATCGTAATTAAACCTACCAATTTATTTTCAGCGTCTACGATTGGAAGTTTTTCTACTCTGTTTTTAAGAAGAATTTCTTTAGCTTTCTCCAGGTTTGTATTTTTATCAGAAGTGATCAGATTTTCCTTCGTCATGATCTCCTCTACCTTAGCATTAAGGTTTTCCTGATATTTAACATCTCTGTTGGTAATAATTCCGATCAGTGTGTTTTCAGCATCTACAACCGGAAGACCCGAGATTTTATATTTAGCCATTAATTCTTTAGCTTCACCTAAAGTATGATCTTTTGAAAGGGTAACAGGATCAGAGATCATTCCGTTTTCAGAACGTTTTACTCTGTTTACTTGTGCAGCCTGTTCCGCGATCGTCATATTTTTATGAATGAAGCCCAAACCTCCGACTCTTGCTAATGCAATCGCCAATTCAGCTTCCGTCACGGTATCCATTGCAGCGGAAACGATAGGAACGTTAAGCGTAATTTTGTCGGTAAGTCTTGATTTTAATGAAACCTGATTAGGTAAAACTTCAGAATAAGAAGGGACTAGAAGCACGTCATCGAAAGTGATGGCTGTCTCTACAATTTTGTTATGAATAGACATCTTTACTTTCTTGCAAAATTAAGACATTTTGGCGAGATACAAAAATTGATTTTAATAGTTTAAATAAAACTTAACAATCAATAACTTAAATCAAAAAACCGCCCCAATTTGCGGGACGGCAGTTTGTACAAAATAAAATTTAGTATATGATTTTGAATATGAAGTGTCTATTTATCCGATGCCGAAGCAATCATTTTTGAGATGTCATCTGCTGTAAAACTTCCTTTCACATCCACAAAAACCAGTTCTTTATCCGAGTTTACGGTAATCAGCATACTTTTGATGACATCATCTTTTTGTTTTACACGGATGTTTACATTATCTCCGTCGTGTTTTATGGTTGCCCAATCTTCGTAATTATTGTTGTTTAAATAATTAGCAAAATCTTTCAGCATGGTTCTGTCACCATTTTCAACCGTTAAAACTTTTATTTTAGAAACTTTTTTTATAAGCTGAATAATTTCCTCGTTGTCTTTTCCATCTTCTCTCAATGCTTTTTTAATGACAGGCTTTGCGAGAAACATCGGAACATTGATGGTTGTAAATCTCGCTCCTTTAAAATCGTTCCCGGAATCTGAAAAGTAAGCCATTTTACCTGCTCCCGGAGAAACGATGCAAGACTGCATTAAAAATATCGTGCAAACGATGAGACAAATGTTTTTTAATATTTTCATGGTGATTGGTTTTTAATTTTAATTGATTTGTTTTAAAGCTCCACCAGAATTTTTACTGATATCAGAAGTGATTTGCGGATTTCCTTTGTATTTAATGACACCGCCCGAAGACGCTTTTGCTTTTAATTTATCAACAACATTTACAGAAAGACTCGATCCTGAAGAAGACTCTGCTTCCATCACGTTTGTTCTTAAATTTTCCGCTTTACAAAGCGCGCCGCTGCTGATGTCGAAAACTGCCATTCCGGCCTGTCCGTCAAACGTTGTACTCGAACCGCTTGATCCTTTGAATGCAAAGTTTTTAGAATTAATATCAATTTTAATATCAGATCCGGAAGTTGCTTCTACCGTTGTATTGTTGGAAATATTGAATTTACCTTTCACCACAGAACCAGAAGACGCATCGATCATCATATTATTTTCTTTCACAGAACTCACAGTTGTAAAAGTCGATCCTGAAGATGTTTTAATATTATCCAATCTTGGTGAAGAAACATTAACACTAATATTTTTGAATTTTAAATTTTTCTGACCTTTGTTATCAACATAAACTTTCAAAACACCGCTTTCAACTTTAGTAATAATGTATTGAAGTTTGTCGGCATCTGCAATGACTTTAATATTGGTCGGACTTTCCTGTTTGAAAACCACGTTCACACCTGTGCTCACATTTATTCCTGAAAATTCACCTACGTTTCTGGACTCACCGCTTAAATAAGAAGAAGTGTTTTCCGAAGTAATATTATTTCTTGTATTCGTAACCGGATTTGTTTTAGTCTCTGTGGAATTGATAATTTTATTGATATCATCCATCGACAATTGTCCGTCCAGCTTTACAAGGATATTTTCTTCACCTCCGCTGTCGATACTTAATAACAAATCATCAAGAATCCCATTTTTTTCTTCTGCAGAAAGGAATTTTATCTTTGCACCATTACTGTTCATCGTCATGATTTCGTTGTAATTCAAAGTGCTTAAATAAGATGAAATATCTTTACTGATCTGATTCAATTTCTGCGCTTTTGCAGAACTTCCTCCTTGAGGTTTTTCTGCAATGAACACTTTCAGACCTTTAATTTTTGATAATAATGGTTTGATCTGATCCAATTCTGCATCTCCCAAATCCAGATTATTCAGCATTCCGAACATTGGTTTTGCAATTTTTATAGAAGTCACTCCTTCCACTTCCTGATATTTATCAAAAAGCTGATCGAGTTTATCTTTTTCCTGCCCATATATATTGAAGAAGTGGGAAAAAGCAAGTGCGAATATTATGATTATCTTTTTCATGAGTCAATTTTATTTTTCTGATTATTAGAGCCTGATCAGGAGCATAATCTTTAAGGGTTAAGGTTAATTAATAATCGTCGTCAACGACGGTAGGCTTTACTAATTTTTCACTGACGTTATTTGCAAATATTTGAAATGAATACTTAGTCACATTAATGGCTTCTTCCACATTTTCGATTCTTTTCCCGTTCACAATGACGTAAGAATCTTTGTAGCCCGTAGAATCTGAAGCTTTTTTATAAGAGGAATTATAAACATATTTTGCCTTTCTTTCCTTTTTCAGTCTTCCTCTTTTGGGTAAAATTTCATCAAGAACATCTTTTTCGGCCATTGTATTTTCCTGCGAAAGCGAATCTTTTTTTACATCGGAAATCGTATCATTCACATGGTTTACAGCAACCTGATCCTGATGATCATTATTTTCTTCAATGAAATTATTTTTTTCTTTTTTAATCTGATTTTCCACCAACTGTGCCCGATCTTCTACATTTGAATTTTTATTATAATTAAATACAAGTCCAATGCTGAAAAGTAAAACCAGACCAGCAGCCATCCAGAACCATTTCGGGAACGAAGGTTTTGTTTTGGTATCAATCGGGATAATTGGTGTTTCACTTTCTTCCTGAACCTCACCTGTTTTTCCTTCCGCTTTTTTCAGGAAATCTTCAAAATCCCAGTCCATTTTGTCTTCCTTTATATGTTGGAAGATCTCGTCGTATTTATTTTGAAATTTGTCGTTGTTCATAACTCATCAATTGTGAAATTTGTTCTTTTACTTTTTGTCTGGCGCGCATCAGATTTACTCTTACTGCGTTTTCTTCCATTTCCAGCATTTCTGCTATTTCCGAGACTTCATATTCTTCTACATCTTTCAAATGGATCACTGCTTTCTGCTTTTCCGGAAGCTGGTTGATAAAACCAATGATATGTTCCTTTAAATTATTGACATCCATGCTGTAAAGCTCCGACCGATGAAGCTGCATATCTGCGAATCCTAACTTTACATCGTGATGCTTTAATCTGTTGAGGCATTCGTTCCGGACGGCTTTCAAGGCATAGGATTTTAAATTCCCAAACTGCTCCAGCTCTTCTTTCTTCTGCCAGAATTTTATCATCAGATCCTGCACTACGTCTTCCGCTTCATCACTACTCATGACAAATCTTTTCGCAAAGCGATACATCTCATCTTTGAGAATAAATACCGTATTCTTGAAAGTCTCTTGGGTCATAAGTTTTGTTTCTATAGGTAAGACAATTAGAATTTTAATTTCATTACATCAAAAACAAAAAAACTTCAAAAAATTTTGAAGTTTCTTTATTAGTCGCATTAATACACATCAAAAATATGTTTCAAAATAGCCTTATCCTGATCCGTCAACGCTACTTTTCTTCTTGCCATTGCTTTTTCTGCAACTTCGTAGGCCTTGTCTAGTTTAAATTTTTCATCATCTTTAAAACCGCCCCACGAAAAGTTTTCCACATGATTTGGCGGAAAGCCTTCTTTAAAAATATTAGAAGCCACACCAACAACCGTTCCTGTATTCAACTGAGTGTTAATTGCGGTTTTAGAATGATCTCCCATTATTAAACCCGCAAATTGTAAGCCTGTATCTTCAAAACATTTTGTTCTGTAATTCCACAATTTTACGTGACCATAATTATTTTTGAGATTCGAAGAATTTGTATCTGCTCCGAAATTGCACCACTCTCCGACGACAGAATTTCCTAAAAATCCGTCGTGTCCCTTGCTGGAATATCCGAAAATAATAATGTTATTCACTTCTCCCCCAACTTTGCAATGAGGACCAATCGTTGTTGCTCCGTAAATTTTCGATCCTAGATTAAATTTAGATTCTTCACCCAAAGAAATCGGACCACGAAGATTGCAACCTTCCATCACCTCAGCATTTTTTCCGATGTAGATTTTCCCGGTTTTGGTGTTCAATGTGGAGAACTCAACTTGCGCACCTTCTTCTATGAACAGGTCTTTTTTATCTCCCAAAAATCCGTTAGTTGAAGATAATTCATGGGAAGTTCTTCCTTTTGTTAATAAATTGAAATCGAAATCGATCGCTTCTTTATTATAAGTAAAAAGGTCGGTTGGCTTTTTATAGAAAATCAGTTGTTCTTTAATATCAGTCATTTTTTCGATCTGATGAAGAGAAAAACCATCCATATTTATTTTAGCAGCAACCAATTCATCTTCATAAACCAGTGCTTCTCCTTGTTTCAAATCTTTTATTTGTTGGATAACCGTTTCTGTTGGTAAAAAATTTGTTACCAAAAAAAGACTTTCTTTCTTTTCAGGCTCCTGGAACTTGTCCTGTAAATAAGTTTCTGTGAAAAAAGAAATTTCTGTGTTATCTAAAATTTTCTGCCATCTTTCGGAGAAGGTAAGAATTCCGCAACGCATTTCTGCAACGGGACGTGTAAAAGTAAGCGGAAGAAAATCTTCCCAATATTGCGCATCTGAAAATACTAATTGCATTTTAATAGAAGTTAGATGTTAAAAGCTAGAAGTCAGAGGATGGAAGCAGAAAGTTCTTGAATGTATGATTTCAATTAAATTCCAATTTCTAGTTTCTAATTTCTAGTCTCAACAAAATTACAATAAAAAAAGTCTTCCGAAAACCGAAAGACTTTTTATATTTTTAACAACAAAAAATTACTTAGCGAATTTTTTGTATTTGTTCATGAACTTATCAACTCTACCTGCAGTATCAACTAGTTTAGTTTTTCCTGTGTAGAAAGGGTGAGAAGTTGAAGAGATTTCCATTTTAATCAATGGGTACTCTTGTCCTTCGTACTCGATAGTATCTTTTGTTTCTGCAGTAGACTTGCAAAGAAACACCTCGTCGTTACTCATATCTTTGAAAACAACAAGTCTATAATTTTCTGGGTGAATTCCGTTTTTCATAATACAATTTTTAAATAAATTAAATTTTGCTTTCGAAATAGTAATGGATATTTCTCTGCTAATTTTAGGGTGCAAAAATACAACATTTTTTTAATTTTCCAAATATGTCCTCAATATTTTTTTCAGGATAAGAAATTCAAAGTATTTTCGTTAAATTTGAAATCTATTTAAACTTTAATTTCGATGAAATTCAAATTATTACTGGCTTTTTCTTTCTGGATGCTTGTTATGGCTGTATCTTGTAACAAGGATGACATCAGTTTCGATGCACCTTCTCAGGAACTAAGCTTTTCAAAAGACACGGTATTTTGCGACACGGTTTATCATCAGGTTCGTTCCGAAACATATGCGGTAAAGGTATATAATAATGAAGACAAGGACGTTTTGATCCCAAGAATCCATCTTGATAAAGGCGCAACTTCTTTATATAAGATCAATGTAGACGGAAAACCGGGGTACGATTTTAAAGATGTTCCTTTAAGAAAGAAAGACAGCTTATATATTTTCATTGAAATTGCACCAGAAGCAACTGGTCCTGAAGCGATTGCCGAAGATAAAATTCTTTTCGACAGTCCGACTGGTCAGCAACAGGTAGTTTTATTTTCTGTGGTTCAGGACGCGGAATTCTTTATCGAAACTCCGACCAATCCGAATGTAATTTCATCTGATGCAACCTGGACGAATAATAAAGCTAAAATTATTTATGGTGATTTAACGATTGATCAAAATGTTAATTTAAATATTCAACCCGGAACAAAAGTTTATTTCCATAAAAACAGCGGAATGAGAGTCCTCTCCGGAGCCACTTTAAATATTAATGGGACTTTGACCGACAATATCATTCTTCGCGGTGACAGAAACGATCCTGCTCACGATACGATTCCTAAAAACTGGAATTCTATTAAAATGGAAGCGGGTTCTAATTTAAATATGAATTATGCAAGATTGTTCGGAGGAATGCGAGGTTTGGAACTAAAGCAGACCAATGCAACCATCAACAATACTTTCATCCATACTTTCGAAGAATATGGAATTTATGCCGTGGCATCAACAGTTAATGCTAAAAATTTAGTAATGAATAACTGTGGAGAATCTGCAATTGGGATTTTCAAGGGTGGAACTCATAATTATATTCATTCAACGATTGCAAATTACTCTGATGTAATGCATTCTTATAACAGAAACGGAATTTTCGCTACCAACGAATGGACAAACGATTCGGGACAAACCGAACAAGGCGCTTTAATTCTGAATGTAAGAAATAGTATCGTTTATTCAGACAGAGATAACTCGGTAAATTTTGAACAAACTCCGGGACAATTATTCAACTTCACTTTTGAAAATTGCTTATTAAAATATTCCAATACATCGGAAGCAGGCTTCAACTTTGATACAAATGCAAGTGTGATTCAATCTATAAAAAATCAGGATCCTCTATTTGTTAATTATTTTGCGGCGCAGATGAATTTAAGAGTAAAACAAAATTCTCCCGCTATCGGAAAAGGTAGTACAGCCGTTGCGGCGACTGTTCCTACAGATATTGCCGGTGTTTCAAGAACATCAAATCCTACTTTGGGAGCTTATCAATATTTCTAATTTAAAATTAATTAAAAAATGGAATTTGATATTTTTAAATTATTAATTTTTATTGTATTGATGATAGTTTATCTTGTAGTCAGAAAGCTTTTTAAAAAGTTTGCTGATTTCACAGAAAGACTAGGAAATCCAACCAATAGCTCAGAAGAAATGGCTGAAGAGCTGAAAAGATTAAATACAAAAGTCATCACTTTAGAACAAAAGATCAACAACAAACCCTAATGGAAATTACAAATCTGCAACAGCAAGTTGATGAGTGGATAAAAACAATTGGCGTTCGATATTTTAATGAACTCACCAATATGGCAATGCTGACGGAAGAAGTGGGCGAAGTTGCAAGAATTATCGCAAGAAGATATGGAGAACAAAGCGAAAAGGAAAGCGATAAAAATAAAGACCTTGGTGAAGAATTGGCAGATGTACTGTTTGTAACTTTATGTCTCGCCAATCAAACTGGAGTGAACTTGCAGGATGCTTTTGATAAAAAAATGGAGCTAAAAACTGATCGTGACAAAGATCGTCATCAGAATAATGAAAAATTAAAATAATGCAGGAAGATGGAGGATGGAAGCAGGAAGTTTAGCGCAATACAAACTTTCCGCTCCCCGCCTCTGGCTTCCATTTTTAAGAAGAACAATGAAGAAGCTAGAAAAATCAAAACTAATAGGAAACAAAACCATACAAATCAGCGGTTCGAAAAGTATTTCGAATCGTTTGTTGATTTTAGAAAGTTTGTTTAAAAACATACAAATCGGAAATTTGTCTAATTCTCAGGACACGCAATTATTGAAAAAAGCATTGTCTGAGAATACAGAAACTGTAGACATTCACCACGCGGGAACAGCAATGCGTTTTCTTACCTCTTATTATTCTATTCAGGATGGAAAAACGACAATTCTGACGGGTTCTAAAAGGATGAAAGAAAGACCAATCAAAAATCTGGTTACGGCTTTACAAAATCTTGGCGTTGAAATCGAGTACATGGAAAATGAAGGTTTTCCGCCGTTGAAAATTAAAGGAAGAAAAATCACAGAAACTAAAGTAGATGTTCCTGCCAATATTTCGAGTCAATTCATCACTTCTCTCCTATTGATTGCAGGAAAATTGGAAAAGGGATTGGAAATAAATCTTGTTGGTGAAGTGACTTCAAGATCTTATATCGAAATGACTTTGGATATTTTAACCAAATTCGGAATTAAAAATAGTTTCGTTGGCAATACTATTAAAGTAGAATCAACGATCAACCAACAACGATCAACTATCAGCTATGAAGTTGAAAGCGATTGGAGTTCAGCTTCTTATTTCTACTCTTTTGCAGCGTTGGGAAGAGAAACAATTCATCTGAAAAGTTTTTACAAAGAATCTACACAAGGAGATTCGGCGATTGCAGAAATTTATGAGAAGTTTTTCGGAATTAAAACAACCTTCGCGGAAGATGAGCATCAATTAACACTTCAACCAATTGAAAATTTCCAGTTTCCGGAAAAGATTGTTTTGGACATGAACAATTGTCCAGATATCGCACAAACGCTTTGTGTAACGGCAGCAGCTTTGAAAATACCTTTTGAAATTTCAGGATTGGGAACATTGAGAGTGAAAGAAACCGACCGACTTTTGGCTTTGCATAATGAGCTGAAAAAACTGGGGACAGAAACAGAGTTCACGGATTTAACGATAAAATCGATCAGCTTTGGTGAGCCTCAAGAAAATATATCCATCGCAACCTATCAAGATCACAGAATGGCAATGAGTTTTGCTCCATTTTGTTTGATTAAAGAATTAAATATTGAAGAGGAAGATGTTGTGGAAAAGTCTTATCCGATGTTTTGGGAAGATTTGGAAAATTTATTAAATAATAAAAATTAAGAAAGATCAACAGCATATTTGTCATTCCGACAACAGAGGAAAATGAATTTAAAATGCCAGTTTCTTTATTTCATTCCGTTTTAATTGGGAATGACAAGAATAAATAAAAATTTAGACTAAAATTAAATGTCAAAAACTATAATCATCACAGGAACCTCATCAGGAATCGGTTTCGTTTTAGCAGAATATTTCGGGAAGAAAGGTCATAAAGTTTATGGCTTGAGCAGAAAACATACCGAAAATCAGTATTTCAAATCTATTCCGACTGATGTTACAGACAATGATGCCGTACAAAATGCCATCACAGAAGTTCTGAAAGCAGAAACAAGAATCGATGTTTTAATTAATAATGCAGGAATGGGAATGGTTGGTGCTGTGGAAGATTCTTCGAAAGAGGATATTTTAAAATTATTTAATCTAAATCTTGTCGGAGCTGTTCAAATGATGAGTGCAGTAATGCCTAAAATGCGTGAAAATAAGTTTGGACAAATCATTAATGTTTCCAGTATCGGAAGTGAAATGGGACTGCCATTCCGCGGATTTTATTCGGCGTCAAAATCGGCTTTGGATAAAGTAACGGAAGCCATGAGATATGAAGTTTATCCTTGGAATATCCATGTTTGTTCGCTTCATTTGGGTGATATTAAAACCAATATTGCAGAAAACCGTGTAAGAACAAAGGTTTCCGAGCCGTATAAAAATGTGTTTGATAAAGTGTACGCCTTGATGAATTCTCACGTTGGCGACGGAACCGAACCTTTGGAAGTTGCAGAATATGTTGACGCACTTTTAAGTAAAAATAAATGGAAACCTCATTATTATTTTGGTAAATTCGGGCAGAAAATCGGAGTTCCATTGAAATGGATTCTTCCGCAGGGAACTTACGAGAATTTAATGAAGAAATATAATAAACTGGCGTAGTTTCAGTTAAACATATTTAAACTTTATTTTTAAATATAAATTTAACCAAAATAAAACAGCATTTTTGTCATTCCGTAGGAATCTAAGCAAAGAATTTAACGTAAATCGTTGAGATTCCTACGGAATGACAAACAAGATTTTTTTAATTTTTTGTATTAATTGAAGTTATTTCTGAAAATATTTTTTGTACTGTTTTGCGTTTTTGTACAGGCGCAAAAGAAACAATATTTCCTAATAGATTCAGAAACGAAGCTCAAAAAAAAGGTAAAAGATTCCGCTTCTGCGGTGAAATTTCTGGATTCTTTGGCTCAGAATAATTATTTTTTCACCAAATTAAAAGAAGTAAAAGTAAAAGGCGACAGCACAGAAATTATTTACGACAAAGGAAAAAATTTCAATATCACTTACGTCAATCTTTCGGATTCTATTATTGCTAAAACTAAAAATCAGAAAGAATTTTTCACTAAAAATTTAGATTCAACCAAAAAAAGTATCAATAAAACTTATATTGATGATGGCTTTGCATTCAGCAGAATTAAGTCGAAATATAAAGGTCAGAAAAATGGTTATCCGATTGTCGAACTCGACATCAATAAAAACGATAAAAGAACCATCGACGGATTTGTTGTAAAAGGATATACCAGCGTTCCCAAAAGATTTATCAAAAATCTCGAAAAAGAATTTAAAGGAAAAACTTACGACGACAAAAATCTGATCGCCATTAATAAAAACTTCCAGAGCCACCCTTTCATATCATTGGAAAGACCTCCGCAAACCTTATTTACAAAAGATTCCACCAGTATTTACCTCTTTATGGAAAAGAAAAAAACGAATACTTTTGACGGGGTGATCGGTTTCGGAAACGATAAAACGGATAAATTTACTTTAAACGGAACCCTGAACGTTAATTTTAAAAATATGTTCAACGGTTTTGAAGCCGTTAATTTGTATTGGCAAAGAAACCCTGATAAAGGACAGACTTTCGATCTTCAGACTGATATTCCTTATCTTTTTAAATCTAATGTCGGTTTAAATATGAAAGTAAATATCTTCAGACAGGACTCGACTTTTGCCAATGTGAAGGCGTTGCCGGCATTCTATTATCATGTGAATTCAAGAAATAAAATTGGTCTAAGGGGAACATTTGAAAGTTCCAGCATCATCGATACTTTGTATGTTCAGGGAAAAGATTACAACAAAAAAGGAATAGGGGTTTGGTTTGAAATGATCGAACCTACGGATATTGATCTGTTTCTTTACAAAACAAAAATCAACGCCGGATATGATTATCTAACAACGACTTATACGAAAGATAATATTAAAGCTCCTCAAAATCAATTCTACTTTTTTGGAGAGCACAATTATCATATCAATGGAAATCATTTCCTCAATATAAAAGCGGAAGGCGCAATGATGGACTCAAAAATTGAGTTTTCTGCCAACGAATTATATCGTTTTGGAGGCTGGAATTCCATGCGGGGTTTCAATGAAAATTCCCTCGCCGCCGACTTTTATTATTATGGAAGTTTAGAATACCGATACCTCATCGGAAATCAGGCTTTCTTCGATCTCTTTGGGCAATATGGACAGCTCAATAACAAATCTCTAAATGTAAAACCCAAACTCTATAGTGTCGGGCTCGGTTTCAATTTCTTTATTCCGATCGGACTAATGAGCTTCCAACTTTCCAATGGTAATGAATTTGGAAATCCTTTTAAGTTTAATGATATTAAGATACATTGGGGAATTTTAAGTAGGTTCTAAATCTTAAAATCTAAACATTTTTTAACATTAAATAAAATAGATCGCAGGAAAAACCTCTTAACTTGCGGTTTCTTTGTATTACTATATAAAATGGACAGAAGAGAATTTTTAGAAAAATCGAGTTTACTTTTAGCGGGTTTGGGAACTTCGGGGGTTTTACATCCTTCTATTTTAAAGGCTTTAACGATAGATCCCGCTGCTGAATCAACTTTTTATGATGCGGAACATGTTGTGATTTTAATGCAGGAAAACCGTTCTTTCGATCATGCTTTTGGAGCTTTGAAAGGCGTTCGTGGATTTTTAGATCAAAGAACTTTTACAAAACCCGATGGTCACTCAGCGTTTTTTCAAAAAGGTGATTCAGGAAAATATGCAGCTCCGGCGCGTTTGGATTTAAGAAATACAAAATCTACATGGATGAGCTCACTTCCACATTCGTGGGATAACCAGCAAAAGGCTTTGAATAAAGGAAAATACGATCAATGGCTTCAGGCAAAAGCCTCCGGAAATAAAGATTACAAAGAAATTCCGTTGACATTGGGATATTACAATCGTGAAGATCTCCCGTTTTATTATCAATTGGCAGATGCATTTACCATTTTTGATCAATATTTTTCTTCGTCTTTAACGGGTACAACTCCCAACCGGCTTTTCCATTGGTCGGGAACATTGCGTGAACAAAAAAATGGAAAAGTAAAGGCGAATGTTTATAATGAAAACATCGATTACGATAAAAATCATCAGGCAAGATGGAAAACTTTTCCTGAAATTTTAGAAGAAAATAATGTTTCATGGAAAATTTACCAGAATGAAATCAGTCTTCCAAAAGGAATGTCAGGTGAACAGGAAGCTTGGTTGAGCAATTTTACAGACAACCCGATTGAATGGTTTTCAAGATTTAATGTGAAATTTTCAAAAGGTTATTATCAGAACATTCCGAATATTATTTTCAATTTAAAAAAGGAAATCGAAAAAAATCCGAGTCAGAAAGAAAGATTGGAAAAAATGATTGCCGAGTTGGAAGAAGATAAAGTTAAATATCATCCCGATAATTTTGCTAAACTTTCACAGTTTGAAAAAAATCTTCATGAGAAAGCATTTACCAACAATTCCAACGATCCCGATTTTTGGAATTTAGAAATCGGGCAAGACGAAACCGGAGAAAGATTGGTCGTTCCGAAAGGTGATATTTTGTTCCAATTCAGGAAAGATGTTGAGGAAAAAAAACTTCCATTGGTTTCCTGGTTAGTTGCACCGGAACATTTTTCGGATCATCCCGGCTCACCTTGGTACGGAGCATGGTATATTTCTGAGGTTTTAAATATTTTAACTAAAGATCCTGAAACGTGGAAAAAAACAATCTTCATTATTAATTATGATGAAAATGATGGATATTTCGATCACGTTCTCCCTTTCGCACCACCGATGAATCCGACTCAATTGATTGATTTTGACGGAAAAGAAGGCGCGGAATATGTAAGCATCAATCAGGAATACATGACTTCACCAGATTTAAAAGATTATGAAAAAATTGAAGGAACTGTAGGTTTGGGGTATCGCGTTCCGATGATTATTGCTTCACCATGGACGAAAGGCGGTTTTGTAAATTCCGAGGTTTCCGATCATACTTCTGTTTTAAAATTTTTGGAGAAATTTATTCAGAAGAAGCTTAAAAAAGATGTTACCGTTGAAAATATCAGTGATTGGAGAAGGGCAATTTGTGGAGATTTGACTTCAGCTTTTAATTCATCAAATGTAAAAATTCCTAAGATGGATTATTTAAATCAAAAAGATTACGCCCAAACAATCAATTCAGCGAAAAACAAACCTGTTCCGAATCTGAAATGGTATTCTGAAAATGAATTAAATAAAAATTTACTGGAAATTCAGGAAAGAGGTTTAAAACCTTCCAATCCGCTCCCCTATGATTATCAAGTGAATTTGGGATATGGAAAAATCTCGATGATTAATTTAAAAGAAAGGGCTGTTCCTTTATTAGTCTACGACAGGACACAATTTAATAAAGACAGTTTCCATTTTTCATATGCTTTATATTCAAAACAGGAATTGTCGCATACTGTAAAATCGGGAAAATATGATTATGAAATTTTTGGGCCGAATGGTTTTTACAGACATTTTTCAGGCGAAAATAATCCTGAACTAGGAATTTCGTTGATGAATATTCCATCAAAAAATCAGGTTGAATTGATAATTGAAAGGTATAAAAAGCAAAGTACTGCCACAAAAATAGATTTAGAAAATCTTTATGAAAAGAAGAAAAGCGAAATCTCAGCCAATGGATTATTAGAAAAAATAACTATTGATGTAAGTAAAATGAAAGGTTGGTATGATTTAAAATTAATTTCAGGAAAAAATTTTTGGCATTTTGCAGGAAGAATTGAAAATGGAAAGACTTCTGTTTCCGATCCACACTGGGCTTAATTAGACCTACAAGAGAAATTTTTACAGTCTTATACTTAAAAAAGTGTAAGACTTTTTGTTTTATTGACTCAGATCATAAAATTTTAAATTGAAAAGCAATAAAACGCATAAATATTTCTTCATTAACTCAAAGTGACATGTTAAAATACTGATAACGAATAACAAGCATAAAAAATTATTGTTAAAAATATTTCATACTTTGTTGAATTTTATTAACTTCACCCTACTAAATATACCGCCATGAAAAAATTTAATTCAATTGTAACATTGTCTTTGATTGCTTTCGCATCATCAGCGATGAACGCACAAGACACAAACACCGACAATCACACTGTAACGATTTCTGTACCCGAAGTTGCACTGGTTGACATTGAGCCTGCTGCAACCAAAAACATCACTCTGGGATTCACAGCACCTACAGAAGCAGGAAATCCGGTCATTGCAAATGCTGCTAACAGTACACTTTGGCTGAATTACTCTTCTATAAAATCCGTTGCAGATCCTACCCGTAATGTATCCGTAAAAGTAAACGCAATTATTCCGGGAATCGATATCCATGTTACTGCGGCTGCAGCTACTGGTTCCGGCGGAGGAACATTGGGAACTCCTGCTGCTCAGCTGACTTTGAGCGCAACAGATCAAACAATCATTTCAGGAATTGGAAGTGCATACACAGGAAACGGAGCCAATAACGGGCATAATCTGACTTATGCTCTGGCTGCGGGAAGCGGACCTGGTGGAGTTGCAGTCTATGCAGATCTACAAGCAACTGCAACTACTGTTGCTACAGTCACTTACACGATTTCGGACAACTAACTGTCCCAATTTCATATATATACAGTCAAGAAGAAATAGTCCTCTTTTCTTCTTGGTCTTGTATTATCAATTTTTAAACACCAAACTTTACATAATTATGATAAAGCGCATTCTCTTTTTGTCAATTTTTATCTTTCAATTCTATTTTCTGAAAGCAGGTATTGTTGTTCTCAACGGGCTTTCACATTCTTATCAGGTCGAAAATGGAAAAGTTTACAAAGGAAAAATTGAAATAGAAAATACAGGCAATCAATCACAAAGTGTAAAATTATTTCTTCAGGATTACAGCTATAAATCAGACGGAACGATTTATTATTCAGCTCCTCATACCAACGATAAAACAAATACAGATTGGATTAAAATGAATACCAATCTCGTAACTCTTAAAGCGAAACAAAAAACAGAAATATTTTATGAAATCACCGTTCCCAACAATGTTTCCGAACCGGGAAGTTATTGGAGTGTGATTATGGTAGAACCTGTTGAAGAAATTAAACCTAATGATAATAAACAAGGCGTAAATATCACGTCGATTATTCGCTATGCGATTCAGGTGATTACGGATTTAAATTCTGATAAAGCAAAACCCGATCTGAAATTTGAAGATGTAAAAATTGAAAAAGAAGATGGAAAACAAATTTTAAAAGTTGCCATCGCCAACCAAGGAAATCTCTATTGCAAACCAACCGCAAATATTGAGATCTATAACAAAAAAACAGGAGAAAAACTTGGTAATTTTTCCAGTCAGGCATTGGGATTACTACCACAAACCTCAAAATCTTTCCATATTGATATCAGCAAAATGCCGCCTGATAAATACAATGCTGTACTCATCGCCACCGATGAAGATGAAAACGCATTTGCTCTCAATGTGGAATTAGAAGTAAAGAATGATTAAAAATTGTGCTTTATATCTATTCATATTATTCCCAGTATTCATTTTTGCTCAAAAAGAAAATTTTGTCAACAAAAAAGATAGTCTGCTGCCGGGAACCTCTACTTCTATTTCCTTTACGATAGAAAATCCGACCTCGGAAAATAAGATTTATGACATTAAAGTTGATACTTCCAGTCCTCATATTTCACCGATTCTAAAAAATGGAGAACTGAAAATTTCCTCTAATGAAAATAATATTTATATCGTTCCCTTAAAAATCGCAACAGAAACACCACAAGGAAAATATTCTGTATTTCTCAACGGAACAGAAAAAACAACAGGTGAAAAATTCATTAAAAAGACAGATTTCTTTGTTACAGGAAGCAGAAAAATCACTTTAAATCCTTTACATTCTCCTGAATTTGTAAAAGCTGGAGAAATCATTTCATCTACTTTTCTTTTAAAAAATAACGGAAATGTCTCCGAAAGTTTACTGCTCGAAAGTAAAAATGCAGTTGTTGAAGAAGGTTCATCATTAATTTTACCTCCGGGAGAAAGCAAAATCATCACGGTCAAAAAAATCACAAATCCTAATCTTGGAACAAATGAATATCAAAATCTAAATCTTTCAGTTTATTCCGCGGACAATCCAAAAGAAAATCAGACCGCTTATACAAGCGTAAAAATTATTTCGGTAAAACCTGTTGAAGAAGATATTTTTCACAGATTACCTGTTGCTGCTTCCCTATCTTTTATTGGAATGAGAAATCGGGGTGAATATAATGACGGTTTTCAGGGAGAAATTTATGGAAAAGGAAGTTTGGATAAAGACAATAAAAATCAGATTGAATTTCATGCGGTCACCAAAAATCAAGTGGAATTCAGTTCTTTTACACAATACGAAGAATATTTTATCAATTACAGAAGAGAGGATTTCTATATTCATTTAGGAGATAAAAATTATTCATCATCTTTCTTAACTGAGTATGCGAGATACGGTCGCGGTGCGGAAATTCGTTTTGATTTAAAGAAAATCAGCTTTGGTGGTTTTTACAATCATCCGAGATTTTTCAGAGATATTAAAGATGAATTTAATATTTATTCAACTTATAAAATTGCAAAAGAATCGGAAATCACCGCCGGATATCTGTATAAAATTCCGCGTACGGAAAATATTGGTTTAAGTTTTACCAATGTGAGATTGGACTCCAATGCACATTTACCTTATGTTACCGGAAAATTCAAATTAAATAAAAATATCGAAGTCTCAGGAGAAGCTTCCTACAGCAAAACCGACAGAACCGACGGAACAGCTTTCATGATTCAAGCCATCGTTAATTTTGAAAAATTAAGTGGAAATGTCATGTACATGAGATCGAGTCCCGAATATGCAGGATATTTTAACAACACCAATAATTTTAACGGAAATCTTCAATATAAACTTTCGAAAAGAATAAATATTATAGCTAATTACGTTCAGGATGCGAGAAATTTTCAGCGTGATACGTTATTTTTAGCAGCTCCTTACCGAAAATTTCTGCAGTATGGTTTACAATATAAATATGCAAAAAAAGGCTCGTTGATGTTATACAACGGATTTCAACGATACGAAGACCGTTTAATGCCAAAAGAATTTGATTATAAAGAACGATTCTTCCGCGCAACAGTCGATCAGCAAATCGGAATGTTTCAGATAAATATTGAAGGGCAATTTGGAAAAACCAACAATTATTTGAGTGGATTTTCTGGAAATTCAAGTATTTATTCTGCTAATATTAGTTTTGAAAAATTTAGAACTTCATTTAATATTTTTGGAAGTTATGCGATTACTTCGCGTTATGAGATGCTCAATCAGAAGCAGTTTTATTATGGTATGAGAATTTTAAGCCGGCTTTCAGACAAAACTAACTTTAGTTTGTTCTATCAAAATAATTATATGCCGGAAGAATATTTCGCCGACCGAAATCTTTTTGAATTGCTTTTTCATCAACAGATTTTCCGAGGTCATGAATTCGATCTTTCGGGTCGATATGCTTTGCAAAGAGGTGAATTGGGAAATAAAGACTTCATTTTTTCGCTTCGCTATACTTTAAGAATGAATGTTCCCACTCAGAAAATTGCAGATTACACAACTCTTTCCGGAAATATCAACAATCTTGGTGTGAAAAAAGTCGAGGGAATCCGCTTACAATTAGGAAATCATTTATCTATAACGGACAAAAGCGGAAATTTTATATTTAAAAATGTAATTCCAGGAGATTATGTTTTAGAGATTGACCGATCTTCAACTGATATTAATGATATTCCAAATGTAAATGTACCCGCTTCTTTAGTTTTAGCAAATAAAGAAAATATTTTCAATTTTGGGCTGACAAGTGCGGCTAAAATTCAAGGAGAAATTCAATATTCGGAAACAGGACAGGCAAGTTTTGCAGGATATTCATTTAATAAAGACAAAAAGAAAAAAGACAATATCATTCTTGAAGTTTCAAGCGGAGATCAGGTTTTCCGAAAAATGGGAATTATCGGAGAAAGTTTTGATTTTACTTATCTGCGTCCCGGTGACTGGAAAGTAAAAGTGTATAGAAATGGTTTGGATAAACGGTATAAAATTCCGGTCGATCAGTTTGAATTTAATTTAAAACCATCAGAAACAAAAAAAATAACCATTAATATTATCAAACAGCAATCTGAAATAAAATACCAACAGGAAACCATCAAGGTAAGTTACAACGAAAACAAGAAGAAAAAATGATGTATTTCAAAATTATATTTTTAACCGTTCTTATAATTTCCTGTAAAATATTTTCACAAACTACGGGCAACAGATCTGTTGCTGTGACTTTGCCTGTTGTAACTTTAATGGATATCGAACCAACCGGAGCCATAAGTCTTAATTACACTGCTCCAACCGAAGCAGGAAACTCTGTAACTGCACCTTCTGCCAATACCACAAAATGGATCAATTATACGTCTGCAATTGCATCAGGAGGATTAACCAGAAGAATTACAGCATCCATCAATCAGGTGATTCCTGGAGTTGATATTAAAATTCAGGCAGCCGCAGCCTCTGGTTCAGGAGGCGGAACTTTGGGAACACCTACTGCACAAGTTACGTTGACGACGACAGCTCAAACTATCATCAGTGGAATTGGTGGAGCATTCACAGGAAACGGCGCAAACAACGGACATCGACTGACCATCACGTTAACAACCAATACCTATGCGAATCTGTCTGCGAGAACGAACACTCCCGTTGTCATTACTTATACTATCACAGAATAAAATTAAAAGAAATGAAGTTTTACTATAATTTTTTTAGGCATTCATTTATTGCAAAAAGCATATTCATTATTCTTTTAATTTTAAGTTTTAATTTAAAATCACAAAGAACAATTACTGTCGGCGGAACAAACTGGACGGTTTCAATTCCCTCCATAACTGAAGCCGGGTCTAATTATGCAGGAACTTACGAAAGCGCTACCAATCAGGTTTTATTGGATGCAAGTGTTCCTTTATTATTAGGAAACGGAAAAGTAAGTGTGCATTATCTGGCTAACCCGACATGGAATTCTAATCTTGTTTTAAAGGCGAGACGAACCGGAAACGGAACGACCTCATGTGTTGGTTGTACGATTACAGGAGGAACAAATTATACAACTATTCCTTTGTCTACAGATGTTGAATTGTTTAGAATTACAGCAGTTTTGACATTGGCATCTTATACTAATATTCCTGTACAATTGGAGTTGTCGGGCGTTTCTGTGACGATTCCTGCTGCGACTTACAATAGTTTGGTTGTTTTTACGATTGCTGCTCCATAAATATATTTGAAGCTTTTCCCGCTTTCCATTACAATCTTTTTTTGCAAAAAAGGATTTTCATTCCAATCGGGGCTAGGGTTGCAGTCACACAATTAAACATTGGAGAAAATATCACAATCTGTTATCCCCAAGATCGCATGGGAGTGACAAATTGTATGGATATAAATTTAAATAAGAAAAGTTCAAAGCAAAGAAAGTCCCTTTCAAAAATTTGAAAAGAACTCCATGAAAAATAAAATTTGCGCTTTTATTTTAATGTTTTGCCCACCAAAGGGGAGTGAGAACAGCGTCTTCACCTCCTAGAAGCTGAACAGCTTTATCATATCCAGTTTGATCCGTATTTCTAAATGTACTTGGATATCTTAATCTTTGCGGGAAATTTTTAATAGAATTCGTCATATAATTTCCTGAATTCAAGTTTGGTAAATTAACTAAAGGCGTTTCAATAGCAGGATTCTCAAAGAAAGGAAGACCCAATCTTCTATGATCATTCCAAGATTCCAAAGGTAACCACGGCATATTGGCAATGTACTTTTGGGTAATAATTTTTGTTAATTTATCATTTTTAAATGCTCCGTTTTTATAAATTGTATTGACCGGATAATTAATTGCCACAGAAATCAGATTATTGGTTGCGGGATCTTTATACTGCATGGTATGCGTTGCTCCGGGCTCTGCTGTATGGCTATAAGAAACCGAAGTTCCATCCCTATTATAATCTGTGGAAGTTATATATTGACTGTAAAACTGCGAAACATTATTATACGTAAAACTATCCTGAATACCTTTATTATAGGCCGCTTCATCGCTCATTGGAACATTCCAGCCTTTTAAAGCAGCTTCAGCAATTAAAAAATAAGACTCCCAACTCGCGAAAAATATTCTGGAATTGGTACTTTCTCTGTACTGTTTTCCCAAAGCAGGCATGCAGCCTACAACATTCCTCAATCCGTTTCGCTGACCTTTTACTCCCCAGTTTCCTATGGTATACGCATTCCAGGTATTTACAGTATTAATGGTAATTTTAGAATTATCTGCAAAAGTAAGATCACCATGATTGGTCGTTGCCTGATTCGTATATGTCGGATATAATGAATAGATCGGACTTGTAAGATCTCCAGGAATATAAAACGTTTTGTATGCCCTTGGGTCAATTTTATTTGGAAGCCCATCCAGCCAATAACCAGCACTTGGATCATTGGTCATGGTTGTAAATTGCTGATCATATTTAATTCCAATATAATCAGAAGCTTTTATAGCCGAAGCCTGCGATGCTGGTAATTGATTTGCAGAATTGATTCCGCCTAAGCCAATGTAAATATTATTTAAAGTTGCTGATAAAATCTGAGAATTCCATTCTCTGGACATCACTCCGGTTAGGGCATCCCAACCCGGTTTTTCTGCAACTTTAAAATTATCTGTGCTTGTCGCAATAAACATATTAGAATTGGCTGCTGCTTCAAATTCCGTTTTTGCTTTTGCAGGATCTACTTCGGCAATTCTCATGGCAATTCTCATTCTCATGGAATTGGCATATTTTACCCATTGGCTCCATTTAAATCCGTAAACCATATCATAAGCATTCGAATTTGAAGGAACACCTTGAGTTACGTCCATTTTTGAAACTGCTTCTTTTAATTCATCTAAAATAAAATAATATACTTCTTTTTCTGAATTAAAAGTAGGATTGGTTCCTTGAAATGCCTGAATAGGTTGTGGTCCGAAATTATCGGAAAATTCGCTCATCAAATAAGCTCTCCAAATTCTAGAAACCTGAATGATATTATCATAATAAGGCTTTCCTTGTCCAAGTGCTTTCTTTTCGTTGGCAAGCTGAATAGCTCCGTTGGCATTATTCAACCATTCGGAAATATATTTCCAATATTCAGACGTCCAGGAATCATCATAGGTTCCTCCTGCAATTCCTGTTGTTAAATGTTGTCTTCCCGCTGTTTTCCAATATAAGACAAAAACTCGTTCGGCGATATTAGGATCCTGTTGAGCTCCGAGAATAGAGTTATTTAAAAAATATTCCGGTTCTGCTTTATTGGTATCAACAGCAAAAGGATTATTATTGATGTCTTCAAAATCATTGCATGAAACAGAAAGTACCGTTAATGCAAAGATGGATAAGATATATTTTTTCATTGTTTCAATTTTTTATTGGTGTTAAAATCCTAGAGTAATGGTAAATAAATATGATCTTGAGGTAGGAAATGCGAGGTTTTCAAATCCTACAGCATTAGAATTGATCGCAAAAACCGATTCCGGATCTATCCCTTTTGACTTACTGTAAATCATCCATACATTATTTGCTGTAAAAGCTATTTTTGCACTCTGTAATGCAACTTTTTGGAAAACACTTTTAGGTAAACTATAAGACAGTTGAATATTTCTTAAACGAATATTGGTTGCATCGTAGATATTTTGTTCATTAATTCCCAAATTTCCTCCTGATGTCGTTACTGCCGTCCAATAATCCTGTTGTGTAATTTGAGTAGTATTCGCTGTATAGCTATTTCCACTTTGAACAACAGCATCAAGAACAAAATTATCACGTCTTCCTCCTGGAGCTGTATCTGCGGCAAGACCAGCATTCTGTAATGCGTTTTGGGTGGATGAGAAAAATTTACCTCCAATTCTTCCATCAATTAAAAATGATAATCCGAAATTTCTATAATTAAAACTATTCGTAAAACCAAATAAAGCCCTTTGACTTTGATCTCCTAAATACTGACTATCTGAAGTTGCAATGGGTAATCCATTAGTTCCTACAATTAATTTTCCAAAATAAGGACTGTTTGGATCTTCAACTCTCAAAAACTTAGTTCCATAAATAGCTCCATAAGGTCTTCCTACTTCAGCAAAAATTCCAACAGTATCGTATCCTCCTAAAGCATATTTTGTGATATTTCCGTCAATTTTATCAATGTTACTTTGTAATGTTGAAAAATTAGCATTTACATTCCAAGTGAAATTTTCTTTCTTAAAAATATCCGTATTCAAAACAAATTCAAATCCTCTGTTATGAAGACCTCCAGAATTGATCATCTTTCTTTCATATCCTGAAAGCGGATTAATTGGAATAGCGATCAATTGATCTGTTGCATTATTATTATAATAACTTATATCCAATGAAACTCTGTCAAAGAATTTCAAGTCTGCTCCCACTTCAAAAGTCTTTAATTTCTCTGCATGCAGATTTGAATCAAAAAGTATTTTATTCCTAGTTAAAGTAATATGTCCCGTAGGATCGGTAGAAGCAAAATATGTATTATACAACTGTTGTGGCCCCAATGAATTCCCCGTTGCCGAATATGCTGCACGAAGTTTGGCGAAAGTCAGCACTTTGGAACTTGTCCCGTTTAGTTTTTTTAGCATATCCGTTAAAACTAAAGATGTGCTTATCGAAGAATAAAAATAAGATCTGTTCGTATTATTTAAAGTTGAAGACCAGTCATTTCTTGTAGTGGCATTGATAAACCAATATCCATCATAATTAATCTCCCCAGCTGCAAATACTGAATTAATTTTTTTCCATTGATCAACTTCAGTCGTCGTAAGCGAAGCCAAATCACTTGTATTAGTTGTACTGAAAACATTAGCAAGAATAAGATTTTGCGTTGTAAAATAAAGCGCTTTGGTTCTACTTTCCATCATTTGTCCGTAAACCGAAAGCGATCCTCCCCATTTTCCAACAATATTATCTTTTTTGGCGTTTAAACTTGCTATATAGTTATTTTCATAGAACTTCTCTTGGCTCGTCGAATAAGAATTTTTGCGGGAAGAACCTGTCCAAACTCTTGCATCTGAATTTAATGAATAAAAATCCGTTCCTAATCTTACGTCTGCATTTAGCCAGCTATTAAACTGATATTTTAAATAACCGTTCAATAAAAAACGATCTTTTTTATCTTCATTGAGACTGTTATAAGCCGACCAATAAGGATTAATTCCATTTGAAGTAATCCAGCGTGACGTAACTTCATTCTGCATTTGACCTTCACGATAATCTCTCACATCGATATTCTGTGGCATCAATAGAATTTGCGGATAATAGTTCCCATCTCCTTGTCCCCCAGAAGGTCTATTCTTACCTTTTACGCTCATATATTGAGCTTTCACTTCCGTAGTCCATTTTTTATTAGCCCCGAAATTAGCGTTCATTTTACCCATAAAATTGAACCTTTCATACTTAGAATTAGGAATCTGGCTATTACTGCTTAAATAATTTGCAGAGGTATACAAACTCGCTCCTTCTCCTAAGTTTTCCTGAAAGCTTAAAGTATGTTGGGTATTTGTCCCTGTTCTAAAAAAGTTTTTTAAATTATCATGCACCGTCATATCCGAACCCTCAAATGCGGGTCCCCAAGAAGATGTATTATCAACACCAGTCGGATTAGATAGCCCATTACTTCCCTGCGCAAAGCTATGTTGCAAATCAGGTTTCATAAAAATATTTTCAAAACCTAAACTGGTAGAATAATTAATTCCTATACCACCTTTTTTCTTACCGGTTTTTGTAGTAATCAAAATAACACCATTTCCACCTCTCGCACCATAGAGTGCAGAAGCTGCACCACCTTTCAAAACAGAAACACTTTCGATATCGTCGGGATTAAGGTCGCTCAATCCATTCCCCATATCAAGATCAGGATTCCAAAAATCGTTATTAAAGTCTTTACCATTTTGTTTAACCTTCGATCCTAAGCCATTGCTTAAAGGAACGCCATCAACAACAATCAAAGGTTGATTATCTCCTCCAAACGAATTAAAGCCTCTTAAATTGATTCTCGAAGACGATCCAGGACCAAAACCTCCTTTTATCACTTGAAGTCCCGCAACCTTACCAACAAGAGCATTAGTAACATTGTTTTCCTTAGCATCGACAAGAGTTTGGCCTTTTACATCTTGGAAAGAATATCCAAGAGCTTTCTTTTCTTTTTTCACACCATAAGCGGTGACAACGACTTCATCAATTTTAGATGTCTTAAGCGAATCACTATTTTGCGCATACAATCCACTCATACAAAATAATGTGGATTGAAGTAATCCAATCTTAAAAATAGTTTTTTTCATAAAATGCGATTTGGTATAAACTTACTAATATTTTAATATATTTTAACAAATAGAAATGATTCATATTAAAATTATGCAGAATCATTAATTATTTATTTTAAATATATTAATAAAAATAATCACATTTAAGTGATAAAATAAAATTTTTAACCAAATTACATAAAGTCCTTAATGTTGGATTTTTAATGATTTTTTTATTTAAACGATTAATCAAATAATTAAAATAAATAAACAATCCCCAAAATATAAATCCAACTTAAAAAATTTTAGATGTGTTAAATTATTTATATAAAAATATAATTTTCTAGGAGCTCAATCTCGCTATCCGCTCATACTCCTCGCTCCACTGCTTTCCCTCCTTCCCCGTTTCTAAATCCATCCACTCCCAAACTCTCCAACCCAACTGCGGGGTAACCGCTACTATCGAGGCTAGGGTTGATGTCATTCTTATTCACATTTGTCATTGCAAGAAAAGTGAATAATCTTTAAAGTTATCAAGGAGAGTACGAAACGGCGCTTTAGTCCAAGGCAAGATAAATTCCTATCATATCATTAGGTCAGGGTCATAGAAACGTATTGTATCTAGCATCTAGCAAAAATAAATGATATAGATTGTTTGAGTTTTCATTTCAGTTTATTGCAAAAAAAAGTCTCATAGAACTTAATCTATGAGACTTTTAAATAAAAACTGGCGGCGACCTACTCTCCCGCTATTCGCAGTACCATCGGCGCTGGTGGGCTTAACTTCTGTGTTCGGAATGGGAACAGGTGAGCCCCACCGCTAAAACCACCCTAAAGGTTGTATATAGCTGTTGGCTATTGGCTTATTGCCATTGGCCATTAGCGTTTTATCGGTAAATTTCATCACAAAGGCAAAACCAAGGCTGCACTTATAAGGCTTGTTTTAATAATAACCAATAGGCTATAAATCTACGGGTAATTAGTACTACTCGGCTATGCTGTTACCAACTTTACACCTGTAGCCTATCAACGTGGTCATCTCCCACGACCCTTAAAAGATGTCTCATCTTGAGGCGAGTTTCGCACTTATATGCTTTCAGTGCTTATCTCTTCCAAACGTAGCTACTCAGCGGTGCACCTGGCGGTACAACTGATACACCAGAGGTTTGTTCAATTCGGTCCTCTCGTACTAGAATCAAGCCCTCTCAAACATCTAACGCCCGCAATAGATAGAGACCGAACTGTCTCACGACGTTCTGAACCCAGCTCGCGTGCCACTTTAATGGGCGAACAGCCCAACCCTTGGGACCTTCTCCAGCCCCAGGATGTGACGAGCCGACATCGAGGTGCCGAACCTCCCCGTCGATGTGAGCTCTTGGGGGAGACTAGCCTGTTATCCCCGGAGTACCTTTTATCCTATGAGCGATGGCCCTTCCATACGGAACCACCGGATCACTATGTCCTGCTTTCGCACCTGATCGACTTGTTGGTCTCACAGTCAAGCACCCTTATGCCATTACACTCTACGCACGGTTACCAAGCGTGCTGAGGGTACCTTTGAAAGCCTCCGTTACTCTTTTGGAGGCGACCACCCCAGTCAAACTACCCACCACGCAATGTCCTTCTAAAAGAAGTTAGGCTCCAAGTAAGTAAAGGGTGGTATTTCAACGTCGGCTCCACAAACACTAGCGTGCCTGCTTCAAAGCCTCCCACCTATCCTACACATTACTTACTCAAAGTCAATACGAAGTTATAGTAAAGGTTCACAGGGTCTTTTCGTCCCATTGCGGGTAATCGGCATCTTCACCGATACTACAATTTCACCGAGCTCGTGGCTGAGACAGTGCCCAGATCGTTACACCATTCGTGCAGGTCGGAACTTACCCGACAAGGAATTTCGCTACCTTAGGACCGTTATAGTTACGGCCGCCGTTTACTGGGGCTTCAGTCAAACGCTTCGCTTACGCTAACGCCCTTCCTTAACCTTCCAGCACCGGGCAGGTGTCAGACCCTATACAGCATCTTTCGATTTAGCAGAGTCCTGTGTTTTTGATAAACAGTCGCCTGGGCCTCTTCACTGCGGCCAGCATTGCTGCTGGCGTCTCTTCTTCCGAAGTTACGAGACTATTTTGCCTAGTTCCTTAGCCACGACTCACTCGAGCACCTTAGGATTCTCTCCTCGACCACCTGTGTCGGTTTTGGTACGGGTTGCTTCACTTCGGCTTTTCTTGGATCCGATTTCACTATAACAGCTTCGCCCGAAGGCTAGGCCTTGACACTTCCGTCCGTCTTCAATAGCTACGTCGAACCGTCCCCTTTTTAGTGTGAGCAAGTATGGGAATATTAACCCATTGTCCATCCACTACCCCTTTCGGGTTCGCGTTAGGTCCCGACTAACCCTCAGCTGATTAGCATGGCTGAGGAAACCTTAGTCTTTCGGTGAGGGGGTTTCTCGCCCCCTTTATCGTTACTTATGCCTACATTTTCTTTTCTGTCCGCTCCACAATACCTCACGATACTGCTTCGGCGCAAACAGAATGCTCTCCTACCAGATGTATTAATACAAATCCATAGCTTCGGTAATATGTTTATGCCCGATTATTATCCATGCCGGACCGCTCGACTAGTGAGCTGTTACGCACTCTTTAAATGAATGGCTGCTTCCAAGCCAACATCCTAGCTGTCAATGCAGTCCAACCGCGTTGCTTCAACTTAACATATATTTGGGGACCTTAGCTGTTGGTCTGGGTTCTTTCCCTCTCGGACATGGACCTTAGCACCCATGCCCTCACTGCCGCAGAACATTTATTAGCATTCGGAGTTTGTCAGGAATTGGTAGGCGATGAAACCCCCGCATCCAATCAGTAGCTCTACCTCTAATAAACTCATTTGCGACGCTGCACCTAAATGCATTTCGGAGAGTACGAGCTATCTCCCAGTTTGATTGGCCTTTCACCCCTACCCACAGGTCATCCGAAGACTTTTCAACGTCAACCGGTTCGGTCCTCCACTTTGTGTTACCAAAGCTTCAACCTGCCCATGGGTAGATCACAAGGTTTCGCGTCTAATCCTACTAACTATCCGCCCTATTCAGACTCGCTTTCGCTCCGGCTCCGGACCTGAAGTCCTTAACCTCGCTAGTAAAATTAACTCGTAGGCTCATTATGCAAAAGGCACGCCGTCACCCAACTTGTGGGCTCCGACCGCTTGTAGGCGTACGGTTTCAGGTTCTATTTCACCCTTCTATTCGAAGTGCTTTTCACCTTTCCTTCACAGTACTTGTTCACTATCGGTCTTTCAGGAGTATTTAGCCTTGGAGGATGGTCCCCCCATATTCAGACAGGATTTCACGTGTCCCGCCATACTCATTTATCATCTATATATACCTTTCGAGTACAGGATTATCACCTTCTATGATTGTTCTTTCCAGAACATTCCTCTAAATATATATAGACTTTTGGGCTAATCCGCTTTCGCTCGCCACTACTTACGGAATCTCTTCGATTTCTTTTCCTCCGGGTACTTAGATGTTTCAGTTCTCCGGGTTTGCTCCTCTTACGAGGTGACAGGTCTTCAACCTGCCGGGTTGCCCCATTCGGACATCTCGGGATCTATTCGTGTGTGCCAATCCCCCGAGCTTTTCGCAGCTTACCACGTCCTTCGTCGCCTCTGAAAGCCTAGGCATCCGCCATACGCCCTTAACGATTTCTTTCCTATTTTTAGGTTACTCAAGCACTTATAAGTGCTCGGTTTTCTCTTTGTGATGTCTTTACCGTTAATGTCAATGATCTTAATGTCTTCTTTTTGGTTTAGTAAACAATTGTTGTTTTTGGCTCCAATCGTCACTTTTAAACTAAACCTCCAAAACTGTGGAGAATAAGGGAGTCGAACCCTTGACCTCCTGCGTGCAAGGCAGGCGCTCTAGCCAGCTGAGCTAATTCCCCTCTAGTGCTTTTAGCTTTTGGCTTTTTGCTATTGGCTTTTGGCCAGAAGCTAGTCGCTAATTGCTATCCGCTTTAATTAGTAGTCTCGGGCAGGCTCGAACTGCCGACCTCTACATTATCAGTGTAGCGCTCTAACCAGCTGAGCTACGAGACTTTGTTTTTAGTTCGTGGTTGTCGGTTTTTAGTCGATAGTAAACTATCTTCTAATTGCTAACCTCTAACTTCTTACTAAAATCTCTTCCCTTTACTAATTTCTAGTGGGTTTTGTATTTTTTTATATATCAACCAAACAAAAAACTAAAGCTTTACTTTGAAGTAAGTACAGTGTGTCTAGGACACTAATTTTGTTTTACGTCTTAAGACGCTCTAAAATGAGATGTTCCAGCCGCACCTTCCGGTACGGCTACCTTGTTACGACTTAGCCCTAGTTACCTGTTTTACCCTAGGCAGCTCCTGTTACGGTCACCGACTTCAGGTACCCCAGACTTCCATGGCTTGACGGGCGGTGTGTACAAGGCCCGGGAACGTATTCACCGCGCCATGGCTGATGCGCGATTACTAGCGATTCCAGCTTCATAGAGTCGAGTTGCAGACTCCAATCCGAACTGAGACCGGCTTTCGAGATTTGCATCCTATCGCTAGGTAGCTGCCCTCTGTACCGGCCATTGTATTACGTGTGTGGCCCAAGACGTAAGGGCCGTGATGATTTGACGTCATCCCCACCTTCCTCTCTACTTGCGTAGGCAGTCTCACTAGAGTCCCCAACTCAATGATGGCAACTAGTGACAGGGGTTGCGCTCGTTGCAGGACTTAACCTAACACCTCACGGCACGAGCTGACGACAACCATGCAGCACCTTGAAAAATGTCCGAAGAAGGATCTATTTCTAAATCTGTCATTTCCCATTTAAGTCTTGGTAAGGTTCCTCGCGTATCATCGAATTAAACCACATAATCCACCGCTTGTGCGGGCCCCCGTCAATTCCTTTGAGTTTCATTCTTGCGAACGTACTCCCCAGGTGGCTAACTTATCACTTTCGCTTAGTCTCTGAATCCGAAAACCCAAAAACGAGTTAGCATCGTTTACGGCGTGGACTACCAGGGTATCTAATCCTGTTCGCTCCCCACGCTTTCGTCCATCAGCGTCAGTTAAGACATAGTAACCTGCCTTCGCAATTGGTGTTCTAAGTAATATCTATGCATTTCACCGCTACACTACTTATTCCAGCTACTTCTACCTTACTCAAGACCTGCAGTATCAATGGCAGTTTCATAGTTAAGCTATGAGATTTCACCACTGACTTACAGATCCGCCTACGGACCCTTTAAACCCAATAAATCCGGATAACGCTTGCACCCTCCGTATTACCGCGGCTGCTGGCACGGAGTTAGCCGGTGCTTATTCGTATAGTACCTTCAGCTTTCCACACGTGGAAAGGTTTATCCCTATACAAAAGAAGTTTACAACCCATAGGGCCGTCGTCCTTCACGCGGGATGGCTGGATCAGGCTTGCACCCATTGTCCAATATTCCTCACTGCTGCCTCCCGTAGGAGTCTGGTCCGTGTCTCAGTACCAGTGTGGGGGATCACCCTCTCAGGCCCCCTAAAGATCATTGACTTGGTGAGCCGTTACCTCACCAACTATCTAATCTTGCGCGTGCCCATCTCTATCCGCCGGAGCTTTCAATATCAACTGATGCCAGTTAATATATTATGGGATATTAATCTTCCTTTCGAAAGGCTATCTCCCAGATAAAGGCAGGTTGCACACGTGTTCCGCACCCGTACGCCGCTCTCAAGATCCCGAAGAATCTCTACCGCTCGGCTTGCATGTGTTAGGCCTCCCGCTAGCGTTCATCCTGAGCCAGGATCAAACTCTCCATTGTATGTTTGTTCTTGACTCACTCAAAGTTTTTTTAACGCTTTAGTTTTTCCTTACTTGGTTGTTATATTGTATTTCAATGAACTTCGTTCTTTCGCTTTTTAATGGGACAATCTTTCTGTCAGTGTCACCCCGTATTTGCGTGTGCAAAAGTAATAACTTATTTTTAATTGACCAAATCTTTTTAAAGATTTTTTAAAGTTTTTTGATGACCTTAATTCTCTTTATTTCCACTCCGTCAATCTCACTCCTGCTCCCCGTTTTACCGGACTGCAAAGATACAAAACTTTTCTAATCTCACAACTTTTTATCTAATTTAATTTTGCAATTAGCTTAAATAAAATTGTGTTTGATGTAATCGTTTGTTATCTAAAAGTGTTTCTTGTTATTGGCCTTGTTTTAGGCTCTTCTGCGCTTCCTACTTCCTCTCGTTTTCAGTGGGGCAAAGATAGGTTCTTTACTTAATACCAAACAAGTTTATTTAACATAAAATTAAAATAGAATCGCAATTGTGGGAAACTTTGATATCTAACTTATTGGTTTGTTTTATATTAAAAGGTTATTCATACTTATCCACATTGATGAAATAGTGTTTTAGTGTTTTAGCGTTTTAGCGTTTTAGCGTTTTAGCGTTTTAGTGTTTTAGTGTTTTAGTGTTTTAGTGTTTTAGTGTTTTAGTGTTTTAGCAAAATTAAAGCATATAGAGAATTTCAAAAAAATTCAGATATTTTTGATTAATTTTTTTATAATTTTAAATTGAATGTAAGAGACGTAAAATAATCGGCGGACTTGATCCCTTAAAAGTAATTCTACTTTTTAAATAAAATACAGGAATATATATTATTCTGATAATCTCTCGCAGATTTTGCAGAGAGCGCAAATTTTTATACTGATTTTAAATTTTATTTTCTTTCTTTATTAATCTCTATACAGTTTGTACTTTGGAGGATCCAGACTGGTTGCTTCAAATATAAAATGAATATTATATTAACCATGAAATAAGATTTAAGATCTTAAGTCATATTAAAAAACATCAAAGATATTCTAAAAAGTAAGATCGTTGCATTATTTAAGGAGATGGCTTTCTTCCATCAGAACAGCACAGACGGCTTCGGTATCGTAATGATACAAAATACAAAACTATCTTCTGTGATTAGCAGACCGCCCCTACGGGGCTCGTGATCTCTGCATCACATTGTAATGCTATTACCAGTTCGCTCCTCCGGAGCTCTATTTCAGGCAATAGGCAATAGGCAATAGGCAATAGGCAATAGGCAATAGGCAATAGGCAATAGGCAATAGGCAATAGGCAATAGGCAATAGGCAATAGGCAATAGGCAATAGGCAATAGGCAAAGATAAATCTTTGAGTTTTGAGCCCGGATTTCTTCAGTTTATTGCAAAAAAAAGTCTCATAGAACTTAATCTATGAGACTTTTAAATAAAAACTGGCGGCGACCTACTCTCCCGCTATTCGCAGTACCATCGGCGCTGGTGGGCTTAACTTCTGTGTTCGGAATGGGAACAGGTGAGCCCCACCGCTAAAACCACCCTAAAGGTTGTATATAGCTGTTGGCTATTGGCTTATTGCCATTGGCCATTAGCGTTTTATCGGTAAATTTCATCACAAAGGCAAAACCAAGGCTGCACTTATAAGGCTTGTTTTAATAATAACCAATAGGCTATAAATCTACGGGTAATTAGTACTACTCGGCTATGCTGTTACCAACTTTACACCTGTAGCCTATCAACGTGGTCATCTCCCACGACCCTTAAAAGATGTCTCATCTTGAGGCGAGTTTCGCACTTATATGCTTTCAGTGCTTATCTCTTCCAAACGTAGCTACTCAGCGGTGCACCTGGCGGTACAACTGATACACCAGAGGTTTGTTCAATTCGGTCCTCTCGTACTAGAATCAAGCCCTCTCAAACATCTAACGCCCGCAATAGATAGAGACCGAACTGTCTCACGACGTTCTGAACCCAGCTCGCGTGCCACTTTAATGGGCGAACAGCCCAACCCTTGGGACCTTCTCCAGCCCCAGGATGTGACGAGCCGACATCGAGGTGCCGAACCTCCCCGTCGATGTGAGCTCTTGGGGGAGACTAGCCTGTTATCCCCGGAGTACCTTTTATCCTATGAGCGATGGCCCTTCCATACGGAACCACCGGATCACTATGTCCTGCTTTCGCACCTGATCGACTTGTTGGTCTCACAGTCAAGCACCCTTATGCCATTACACTCTACGCACGGTTACCAAGCGTGCTGAGGGTACCTTTGAAAGCCTCCGTTACTCTTTTGGAGGCGACCACCCCAGTCAAACTACCCACCACGCAATGTCCTTCTAAAAGAAGTTAGGCTCCAAGTAAGTAAAGGGTGGTATTTCAACGTCGGCTCCACAAACACTAGCGTGCCTGCTTCAAAGCCTCCCACCTATCCTACACATTACTTACTCAAAGTCAATACGAAGTTATAGTAAAGGTTCACAGGGTCTTTTCGTCCCATTGCGGGTAATCGGCATCTTCACCGATACTACAATTTCACCGAGCTCGTGGCTGAGACAGTGCCCAGATCGTTACACCATTCGTGCAGGTCGGAACTTACCCGACAAGGAATTTCGCTACCTTAGGACCGTTATAGTTACGGCCGCCGTTTACTGGGGCTTCAGTCAAACGCTTCGCTTACGCTAACGCCCTTCCTTAACCTTCCAGCACCGGGCAGGTGTCAGACCCTATACAGCATCTTTCGATTTAGCAGAGTCCTGTGTTTTTGATAAACAGTCGCCTGGGCCTCTTCACTGCGGCCAGCATTGCTGCTGGCGTCTCTTCTTCCGAAGTTACGAGACTATTTTGCCTAGTTCCTTAGCCACGACTCACTCGAGCACCTTAGGATTCTCTCCTCGACCACCTGTGTCGGTTTTGGTACGGGTTGCTTCACTTCGGCTTTTCTTGGATCCGATTTCACTATAACAGCTTCGCCCGAAGGCTAGGCCTTGACACTTCCGTCCGTCTTCAATAGCTACGTCGAACCGTCCCCTTTTTAGTGTGAGCAAGTATGGGAATATTAACCCATTGTCCATCCACTACCCCTTTCGGGTTCGCGTTAGGTCCCGACTAACCCTCAGCTGATTAGCATGGCTGAGGAAACCTTAGTCTTTCGGTGAGGGGGTTTCTCGCCCCCTTTATCGTTACTTATGCCTACATTTTCTTTTCTGTCCGCTCCACAATACCTCACGATACTGCTTCGGCGCAAACAGAATGCTCTCCTACCAGATGTATTAATACAAATCCATAGCTTCGGTAATATGTTTATGCCCGATTATTATCCATGCCGGACCGCTCGACTAGTGAGCTGTTACGCACTCTTTAAATGAATGGCTGCTTCCAAGCCAACATCCTAGCTGTCAATGCAGTCCAACCGCGTTGCTTCAACTTAACATATATTTGGGGACCTTAGCTGTTGGTCTGGGTTCTTTCCCTCTCGGACATGGACCTTAGCACCCATGCCCTCACTGCCGCAGAACATTTATTAGCATTCGGAGTTTGTCAGGAATTGGTAGGCGATGAAACCCCCGCATCCAATCAGTAGCTCTACCTCTAATAAACTCATTTGCGACGCTGCACCTAAATGCATTTCGGAGAGTACGAGCTATCTCCCAGTTTGATTGGCCTTTCACCCCTACCCACAGGTCATCCGAAGACTTTTCAACGTCAACCGGTTCGGTCCTCCACTTTGTGTTACCAAAGCTTCAACCTGCCCATGGGTAGATCACAAGGTTTCGCGTCTAATCCTACTAACTATCCGCCCTATTCAGACTCGCTTTCGCTCCGGCTCCGGACCTGAAGTCCTTAACCTCGCTAGTAAAATTAACTCGTAGGCTCATTATGCAAAAGGCACGCCGTCACCCAACTTGTGGGCTCCGACCGCTTGTAGGCGTACGGTTTCAGGTTCTATTTCACCCTTCTATTCGAAGTGCTTTTCACCTTTCCTTCACAGTACTTGTTCACTATCGGTCTTTCAGGAGTATTTAGCCTTGGAGGATGGTCCCCCCATATTCAGACAGGATTTCACGTGTCCCGCCATACTCATTTATCATCTATATATACCTTTCGAGTACAGGATTATCACCTTCTATGATTGTTCTTTCCAGAACATTCCTCTAAATATATATAGACTTTTGGGCTAATCCGCTTTCGCTCGCCACTACTTACGGAATCTCTTCGATTTCTTTTCCTCCGGGTACTTAGATGTTTCAGTTCTCCGGGTTTGCTCCTCTTACGAGGTGACAGGTCTTCAACCTGCCGGGTTGCCCCATTCGGACATCTCGGGATCTATTCGTGTGTGCCAATCCCCCGAGCTTTTCGCAGCTTACCACGTCCTTCGTCGCCTCTGAAAGCCTAGGCATCCGCCATACGCCCTTAACGATTTCTTTCCTATTTTTAGGTTACTCAAGCACTTATAAGTGCTCGGTTTTCTCTTTGTGATGTCTTTACCGTTAATGTCAATGATCTTAATGTCTTCTTTTTGGTTTAGTAAACAATTGTTGTTTTTGGCTCCAATCGTCACTTTTAAACTAAACCTCCAAAACTGTGGAGAATAAGGGAGTCGAACCCTTGACCTCCTGCGTGCAAGGCAGGCGCTCTAGCCAGCTGAGCTAATTCCCCTCTAGTGCTTTTAGCTTTTGGCTTTTTGCTATTGGCTTTTGGCCAGAAGCTAGTCGCTAATTGCTATCCGCTTTAATTAGTAGTCTCGGGCAGGCTCGAACTGCCGACCTCTACATTATCAGTGTAGCGCTCTAACCAGCTGAGCTACGAGACTTTGTTTTTAGTTCGTGGTTGTCGGTTTTTAGTCGATAGTAAACTATCTTCTAATTGCTAACCTCTAACTTCTTACTAAAATCTCTTCCCTTTACTAATTTCTAGTGGGTTTTGTATTTTTTTATATATCAACCAAACAAAAAACTAAAGCTTTACTTTGAAGTAAGTACAGTGTGTCTAGGACACTAATTTTGTTTTACGTCTTAAGACGCTCTAAAATGAGATGTTCCAGCCGCACCTTCCGGTACGGCTACCTTGTTACGACTTAGCCCTAGTTACCTGTTTTACCCTAGGCAGCTCCTGTTACGGTCACCGACTTCAGGTACCCCAGACTTCCATGGCTTGACGGGCGGTGTGTACAAGGCCCGGGAACGTATTCACCGCGCCATGGCTGATGCGCGATTACTAGCGATTCCAGCTTCATAGAGTCGAGTTGCAGACTCCAATCCGAACTGAGACCGGCTTTCGAGATTTGCATCCTATCGCTAGGTAGCTGCCCTCTGTACCGGCCATTGTATTACGTGTGTGGCCCAAGACGTAAGGGCCGTGATGATTTGACGTCATCCCCACCTTCCTCTCTACTTGCGTAGGCAGTCTCACTAGAGTCCCCAACTCAATGATGGCAACTAGTGACAGGGGTTGCGCTCGTTGCAGGACTTAACCTAACACCTCACGGCACGAGCTGACGACAACCATGCAGCACCTTGAAAAATGTCCGAAGAAGGATCTATTTCTAAATCTGTCATTTCCCATTTAAGTCTTGGTAAGGTTCCTCGCGTATCATCGAATTAAACCACATAATCCACCGCTTGTGCGGGCCCCCGTCAATTCCTTTGAGTTTCATTCTTGCGAACGTACTCCCCAGGTGGCTAACTTATCACTTTCGCTTAGTCTCTGAATCCGAAAACCCAAAAACGAGTTAGCATCGTTTACGGCGTGGACTACCAGGGTATCTAATCCTGTTCGCTCCCCACGCTTTCGTCCATCAGCGTCAGTTAAGACATAGTAACCTGCCTTCGCAATTGGTGTTCTAAGTAATATCTATGCATTTCACCGCTACACTACTTATTCCAGCTACTTCTACCTTACTCAAGACCTGCAGTATCAATGGCAGTTTCATAGTTAAGCTATGAGATTTCACCACTGACTTACAGATCCGCCTACGGACCCTTTAAACCCAATAAATCCGGATAACGCTTGCACCCTCCGTATTACCGCGGCTGCTGGCACGGAGTTAGCCGGTGCTTATTCGTATAGTACCTTCAGCTTTCCACACGTGGAAAGGTTTATCCCTATACAAAAGAAGTTTACAACCCATAGGGCCGTCGTCCTTCACGCGGGATGGCTGGATCAGGCTTGCACCCATTGTCCAATATTCCTCACTGCTGCCTCCCGTAGGAGTCTGGTCCGTGTCTCAGTACCAGTGTGGGGGATCACCCTCTCAGGCCCCCTAAAGATCATTGACTTGGTGAGCCGTTACCTCACCAACTATCTAATCTTGCGCGTGCCCATCTCTATCCGCCGGAGCTTTCAATATCAACTGATGCCAGTTAATATATTATGGGATATTAATCTTCCTTTCGAAAGGCTATCTCCCAGATAAAGGCAGGTTGCACACGTGTTCCGCACCCGTACGCCGCTCTCAAGATCCCGAAGAATCTCTACCGCTCGGCTTGCATGTGTTAGGCCTCCCGCTAGCGTTCATCCTGAGCCAGGATCAAACTCTCCATTGTATGTTTGTTCTTGACTCACTCAAAGTTTTTTTAACGCTTTAGTTTTTCCTTACTTGGTTGTTATATTGTATTTCAATGAACTTCGTTCTTTCGCTTTTTAACGGGACAATCTTTCTGTCAGTGTCACCCCGTATTTGCGTGTGCAAAAGTAATAACTTATTTTTAATTGACCAAATCTTTTTAAAGATTTTTTAAAGTTTTTTGATGACCTTAATTCTCTTTATTTCCACTCCGTCAATCTCACTCCTGCTCCCCGTTTTACCGGACTGCAAAGATACAAAACTTTTCTAATCTCACAACTTTTTATCTAATTTAATTTTGCAATTAGCTTAAATAAAATTGTGTTTGATGTAATCGTTTGTTATCTAAAAGTGTTTCTTGTTATTGGCCTTGTTTTAGGCTCTTCTGCGCTTCCTACTTCCTCTCGTTTTCAGTGGGGCAAAAGTAGAAATTTATTCCTTTATAATCCTAATTTATTTAACATAAAATTTACTTTTTTGTAATATTTAAAGCTAAACTACTGAATCTTAGTCACAATAATTTTAAACTAATGTTTGTTAAGTTGGGGTTACAGGGATTTGGGTATGAGAATGGGTGATTTTTGGAATGATAGTCATTTGGGATACCCCCCTTTTTATTTTTTTATCTTTCGCAGATTTTGCCGATGACGCTAATGTTTGTGATTTTTTGTGTTCTTGTATTTATATGATAGTGATTGCTTCGGAACTGTGTTTCTCGCAATGACGTAAACTTATTCTAATAATATGCCTGGATTCTTTCGGAATGACAAGCTGGATGGAAATTGTTGTCTTATTTGAAAACTTAAGCTTTTTGATGATTGACGAAAGCGGAATGGACATTCCTCAACCATAGCCCGGATTGAAGCGGCATCCTTTTTGGCTGCGGATGGAGCAAAGCGCAAGCCGTAGACATAAAGATACAGCGGAAAGCCGGATTTAGCTCCAAATAAAAAAATGAGGGTTGGAGAGTTTGAGCGTTTGAGAGTTATAGTGTGAATGCATTTATCTGACATTGAAAGGATAAATTTTATAAAATGCTCTCGTTTGAGATTATTGTGCTCCTCGCAATGACGAAATGTTGTGATGATTTTTGAAAATAAAAAAAAGCAAAGTTTAATTACTTTGCTTTTGTCTATTATATATGGTACTCAAAAATTCTGCGTAGGATTTTTCAAGACCGATGATGTCTCCGCTTTTTAAGTTTAAACCTCCTACTCCTGTTTCGTCGGCTTTGATTTTTGCTGAAGAAATTTGGAAGTATTGGTTATAGTTATTTTCTTTTGGCTGGATTTTGATTGTAGAGCCTAATAATTTTTTTGTTGAAAGCGTGTAAACTTCTCCAGGAATTGTTTTTACAACCATATAAGATCTTGGCGAAAGAACATAATCCTTTTTATTGAGATTGATTTTCTGATCTTTTTCGGAAGATGCAAAAATATACATGTTTCCAGATTGATCCTGCAACTTCGCTTTCGGCAAGTAGTATAAATTAAAACGATAGTTTGAGGGATTAAAGCTTTGAGGGAAACCATCGATATTTTCAAAAGGCTTTAATGAAAATGTATTTGCACCGATTTCTTTTGCCTTCTTATATATTAATGAAAAAACTTCGTCGTCGTATTTCCAGAAACCCTGAACTTCTATTTCGCCTAAATATTCAGCGTCTTTTATTTCTTCATCTATTTTATATAAAAATTTGTCGGTGTTTTCATTAGTTTTTGCAACTTTTGTAAGATACACATTTTGTGCACTCAAAAGCTGGGCAAGAAAAACAAAAGCGACAAGGATAAGATTTTTCATTCTTTATTTATTATTTTGAAAGTATCTCTACACATTCTTCCAAGCTGTGCTCCCAATATTTTGGTTCAATTTTATACGTTTCTTCAATTTTATCCAAACACATGGTACTTCTTTTTGGTCTTTTTGCCGGTGTTGGATATTGCTCGGTCGTTAATGCATTTAATTTAACTGATGATTTTGAAAATTCAGCGATTTTTTTTGCAAATTCAAACCAAGTAGTTTCAGGATAGTTGGAGAAATGGAAGATGCCATATGTTTTTTGTGGAGCTTCAATAATATTCATAATGGCTTCTGCTAAATCGTTCGCGTTTGTTGGTTGACCAAACTGATCTGCAACAATTCCCAATTCGTCTTTTTGAGAGAAAAGATTCAACATTGTCTTCACAAAGTTTTTGTTGAACTCAGAATACAACCAGGATGTTCTTAAAATAATTGTATTCGGATTGATCTCTAAAGCCAGCTCTTCCCCTTTTAATTTTGATTCTCCATAAACTCCAATCGGACTTGTGAAATCGTCTTCAGAATAACAAAGATTGGTTTCGCCATCGAAAACATAGTCTGTAGAAACGTGAATAAAAGTTGTTTTAAAATCTTTACAAGCCCGTGCAAGATATCCAACACCTTCTGCATTTACAGCAAATGCTTTATCTTTTTCCGTTTCGGCAAGATCTACTGCAGTGTAAGCAGATGCATTGATGCAAAAATCTGGTTTATTTTCTGCAAAAAAGTTGGTGATCTGATCTTCGTTGGTAATATCTAAAGTTTGAGAATCTGTAAAAGTAAATTCATAATCCAGTTCAAAATCCGGAGCGATTTTCCTGATACAGTTTCCTAATTGTCCGTTTCCTCCAATTACTAATATTTTTTTCATTATGAATTTTTCGCGTTTTGTGATCTTAAAAATTTAACTCTCGACTGGAAATCTTTTTGTTCCAAATCTACATAAAATTGATTGAATGTTTCTTTAATGTTTTCAGGATGTACTTCCGATTTTCTTGTTTTAACATTAAAATAAATAACCGTAACCCACAATACTGCATGAATTGTTTTTTCGTCTAAACTTTTCATTAAGATTTCAACTTTTGCAGTTCTGTCTGCTACTTCAATAGTTTTGCTGCTGATAACAACCGAAGTATTATATCTTACTTCTTTCAGGTATGCAATTTCATTTTGAATCGCGATCCATGTACAACCGGTCTGTTTAGTATATTCTTCATAAGTGAAGCCATAAAATGTTTCCACATGATCTTCTCTGGCATTGAACATATAGTCCAGATATTTCACATTATTTAAATGACCGATCGGATCGCAATCGCTAAAGCGCACCTTTACCGTGGTTGATACTTCTTTTTCCATTCTGCAAAAATAAAAAAACCACCTCGATGAGAGATGGTTATTTTATAAATGTTTGTTAATTTCTAAAAATTATTGAACACCTAGTTCTTTTTTCACAGCTGCAGTAGCATCTGGTCCTCCTTTGAATACAAAAGCAGAAGAGTTTGCATCCATGATGTAATCGTATCCGTTTGCTTTAGCAACTTTAGATACAGCATCATTTAGTTTTTTCTCGATTGGTTCGTAAGCAACATCTTGTTTAGCAACAAAATCTTTTTGAGCTTTATCGTTCATTTGCTGGATTTCTTCCTGCATTTTTGCTAATTCAGCTTCTCTAGCTTTGTTTTCGTCAGCAGTTTTCTTAGGAGCTTCCTCAGAATATTGCTTTAGTTTTGCTTGTCCAGCGTCAGCTTTTTTCTTGATCTCAGCTTGTTTAGTATCTAAGAAAGCTTTAAGATCTGCATCAGCTTTTTTCTTTTCAGGCATTGCATTAAGAACACCTATAACGTCTAAAGTAGCAACTTTCTGAGCCTTCGCCATACCTACCGATACAAACATCGTTACCGCTGCAAATAATACGCTTAATTTTTTCATAATTGGTAAATAAATAATTTAATTTGTTTTTAGATCTATAAATTTAATAAAAGTTAATTTAAGTAACTTTTATTTTTTAGATTTAGATTTTTCTTTTGTTTCAGATCCTTTCAATAAGATATCCAATACTTTATCTGAATAATCCATTCTTTTTTGAAGAAACAAAACATTGTTACTCGTCTTATCAAGAACCATGCCTAATGCATTTTTCTCTGCCATCGTTTTGATCGCACCCCAGATCTGATCCTGGAAAGGCTGCACCAAATTTGTTCTCAGCTTAGCGATTTCTCCCGTAGCTCCGAAACGTAAACTGGTAGTTGTCTTGATATTTTTTTCTAAATCTAATACTTCTTTTTCTCTTAATTTCAATTGATCTCCAATTAAAAGTACTTTTTCACTTTCGAAGGCAGATCTTTTACGCTCATATTCTGATTGCAGATTCTGCAGTTCCGATTGCCAAGTATCAATCTGTGCATTCATTCTTGCTTCTGCTTCTTTATACTGAGGCATTTTGCTCAATATATATTCGGTATCTACAACACCAAACTTTTGTGCATTGCTTAATCCGAAAAGCAAGAATAAAACAAATGAGAAAACAATTTTTAAATTTTTCATATTTTGAGTTATAATGACTGGTTCATCAAGAAGTGTGTCTTCCAACCTGACGGATCACTAGATCCAATCGTTTTATCGAATCCATAAGCGAAGTCAAACCCTATCAAACCAAAAGCTCCCATATAAACTCTTACACCAACACCAACAGATCTTTTCAACTGGAATGGATTGTAGCTTCCCCAAGAATTCCATACGTTACCTCCTTCAGCAAATGTTAATGCATAAATTTTTGCAGTTTGGTTTAATGAAATCGGATATCTTAATTCTAACGTAAATCTGTTGTAAATAGTACCTCCTCCAAGTGGTGTAATATCTGTTCCTGATTGTCCACCGTATGTAGAAGCATTTTCATAACCTCTTAACGGGATCAATTCTCTACCATCGTATCTACCACCAAATAAGCCGGTACCTCCAACATAGAATCTTTCGAATGGCGGTGCCCCCAATTTAGAGTTATATCCATCCATGAATCCCATTTCTGCAGAAGATCTAAGAACTAATTTTCCAACAATCTCGTTGTAAACATCAGCTTTGAACTTCACTTTATAAAATTCCATCCACTTATATTTCTCCGTAGGAGTCATCGTAGAGTAGTCTTTATTGTTAAATGCAGAATATGGCAGAGTAAATTTCACCGAAAGATCTAGGTTTGAACCTGTAGTCGGGAAAATAGGGTCGATACCTGCTGAGTTTCTGCTTAAACCTAAGTTGATACTTAAGTTGTTTGCACTACCATAATATTCTGTAGTTCCTCCGAAATCGAAAGGATAGTTGTTGAAATCATATTTCTGGAACTGAAGACCTGTATATAATGAGAAATAATCATCCGGCCATTTCAATAATCTGTTCAAACCAACTGAAGCGGAGAAAATATTCAATTTCTGAGAAGCTCCATAAGCATCAGAATATTTTACTCTAGAGTTGTTTAAACTTACAGAAAGTGCTGTAGGTCTTGTTCCAAATAACCACGGCTCAGTAAATGAAACCCCATAGTTTTGGAAATATTGTCCAGCCTGTGCCTGAAGAGATAGTGTTTGCCCATCACCTTGAGGAACCGGCTTAAAGTCCTTGAATTTAAGGAAATTCTTTAATGAGAAGTTATTGAACGTTAATCCCAATGTTCCGATGAAGCTGTTACCACCGTAACCAGCCTGCAACTGAACCTGAGAAGAACCTTTCTCTACTAATTTCCAGTTAATATCTACTGTATTATCCTGCTGATTTGGCTGAATATCCTGCCCAACCTGCTGTGGATCGAAGAACTGCATACCCGCTAAATCGAAATACGTTCTCTTAATATCACTTTTAGCAAAAAGGTTACCCGGCTTTGTTCTCAAAGCTCTAAGAATAACGTGGTCATGAGTAGTTGTATTTCCTTCCCATGTTACTCTGTTCCAGCTAGCTTTTTCACCTTCGTTGATACGGATTTCAAGATTAATTTTGTCTCCGTCTACAGATTTTTCAACAGGCGTTACGTTTGAGAAAAGGTAGCCGTTGTTCATGTAAATAGACTTGATATCAGAATCATCTTCTTTACCTCCGTCTTCACCTACTTTTTTATTGAAACCTACTGCATCGTAGATATCCCCCTTTTTGTATCCTAAAAGTCTTTGTAAATAATCTGTAGAAAACACAGTATTTCCGGTAAATGTAATATCACCGATATAATATTGCTTACCTTCTTTAAGTTTTACATCAATTTCGTAGTTGTTTCTTTTGTTTCTCCAAACGGAATCTGAAACAATAGCCGCATCTCTATATCCTAAAGAGTTATAATAGCTAATTAAGTTTTGCTTATCTTCCTGATATTTTTCTTCAATGAATTTAGAAGACTTTAAAATACCACCGATACCAAATCTCTTTTGTTTAGTTTCTTTAAAGGCACTTTTTCTCAATTTTCTGTCAGTAACAGCAGTGTTCCCTTCAAACTCGATATGATCGATTTTTATTCTTTTACCTTTATCAACATTAATAGTCCAGTCAACTAAATTAGGATCTCCTGCATTTACTTTATCCTCGATAGTGATTTTAGTATCTGCAAATCCTTTTTTAACGTAGTCTTTTGGAATATTTGTTTTAAGGCTTGAAACTAAGTTTTGAGTAATTTTAGTTCCGGGCTTAAGATTGTTATCTTTTGCTAATTTTTCGCTTTTTGATTTACCAATCCCTTTCCCTTTAAATTTCACTTCTCCAAGATCTTTAAGATCCTGTAAGTAAAATTTAAGAATAATAGTTTCGCCTTCAATGCTTTGAACATATACTTCAACCTCCGAAAAAGATTGGGTATCCCAAAGTTTTTTTACAGCGTTACTGATTTTTTGTCCCGGAATGTCTACAGATTCTCCTTTCGTAAGTCCTGTAAATCTCAAGATCTGAGCCGGCGTATATTTTTTCACCCCATCTACAACGATGTCTTTCAAGGTATACGTCCCTGTTTGATTGTCTGCATGTACAGAACTGCTCACTTTTGTGCTATCCTGTGGAGTTACCTGTCCATAAAAATGTGCAGAAGCAACAAACATAATGATGGGTAATAGTCTAAACTTCATTTTATCGTAGTCTTTCTTTTCTTAAAATTTTACTGGATCTTTATTTGTTCGCCGGTTTTACCGAATCTTCTTTCCTTGTTTTGATAATTTACAATACATTGGAAAAAAATATCTTTTGTAAAGTCCGGCCACAGAACATCTAAAAACTGCAGCTCTGCATAAGCGATCTGCCAAAGGAGGAAATTACTGATTCTGATTTCGCCACTTGTTCTGATTAATAAATCAACAGGTGGAAAGTCTTTTGTGTAAAGGTAGTTTTCGAATAATTTTTCATCGATATTTTCTACATCTACTTTTCCTTCTTTTACGTCAGTGCTTATGTTTTTAACGGCATTTAGTATTTCGTTTTGCGAACCATAACTGATTGCCAATACCAAATTACCTTTTGTGTTTTCTTTTGTAAGTTCCACCACTCGCAGAAGCTGATCTTTTACGAGTGTAGGAAGTTTTTCCAGATTACCAATAACGTGCATTCTTAGCCCTTTCGTGAAAATTTCTTCCGCTTCCAGCAACAAAGTTTCTACAAGTAAATTCATAAGAGTATTTACTTCTTCAGCCGGGCGGTTCCAGTTTTCCGATGAAAAGGTATAAAGCGTAAGGTAAGGAATATGTATCTCGTTACACGCATTAATGGCATTTCTTACTGCATCAATGGCATTCTTGTGTCCGAAAGTTCTTTCTTCGCCACGAGTTTTTGCCCACCTTCCATTACCATCCATAATGATAGCAACGTGCTTTGGTAAATTTTCAGGATCTATTTTATCTTTTATCAACGACATATTAATCACAATAACATGGAGGTCTTCCGAATGAATATGTTAGTCCTAAACTAAATGTATTCATCCAATCTTTAGATTTAAGATCTCCAATATTTCTTTCACCTATAATTGCAGCTTCTCTTTCCTTAGACACAACATAATATGCATCTGTCTGAAGAAGAGAACCTCCTGTAACAGGACTTAAAATATCCCCATTATAAGTAGATACTACATCTTTTGACAGAATCTTGTTATGATCCAACTGATCCGTCAATGTGTATCTAAATGTAGCTTCAGCAAAAATTGCCCAGCTATAATTAAATTTATATTTCAAACCTACTCCAAAAGGAATATGCATTGTAGTTTTGGTTCCGGTAGAATATACAGGTGTCGTTGTGAAGTCTAATTCATTAATCGGAGCCTGAGCCACACCATCTGCATCTCTTCTAAAATCATTCACCAAAGTTGCCTTCGGAGCATCAAACATCAAAGCACCTACCCCACCAAAAATATATGGACTTACCATACCTTTTTGCTCATTATTTACAGGAAAGAAATTATATTCAAACATTAAGCTTGCTTCATAGACATTGTTTTTCCCAAAAGCATTTCTATTCTTTCTGTACTCTTCTTTTGCCGCTTTATCGCTGAACTGAACCTGGTTGTATCCAAGATCTAGTCTTACGGTTTGATGCGGATTAAAATTAAACCTGTATAAAATACCCCCATAAAACGGGATTCCCCAATCCGACGCTTTATTTAAATCCAATGGCTTTTGTAAAATATAATTCGTTCTTCCTATATCCCCAACTAGGTTACTCATACCTAGACGAACTCCAAGTTCGTTTCTTTGAGCTTTAACACTTACCACAGTTCCTAGAGCGGCAAGGAAGCTAAACAATAATTTTCTATTCATAAAAGAATATGGATTTATGGTTATTTTAAAAATTAATTTTTGCAAATATAAAACATTTTTATATTAATGATAATCTTAATGTTTAGTTAAAAATAAACAAAAAAACATAATTTGTTATAAAGTAAACGATAAACTCGTAAAATTATTCTTTTTTTAATAGAATTATAAATTATCATTATATAATAAACCCCCATTAAATGAGGGCTTAAATGTATTATTTTTTATTGAATATCGACTGCACTTTATTCCTAATTCTTATCAACAATGGTTCTGTATAATTTTTATCTTCATCGAAATAGCCATAACCATAGCCATAACCGTAGCCATAACCGTAGCCATAACCATATCCCTGCTTCGTATTATAATCGTTGTAAACTAATCCAAGATGCTCAATTTCTCCATTGTGATACTTTTCTGTGATCATTTTGAGCATATATTTCTCTGTATATTCGTGACGAACAACGTAAATATTTGCGTCGGAATGCTTCATCAATTCATAAGAATCGGCAACAAGACCTACCGGAGGTGAATCGATGATTATAAAATCATATCTTTCTTTAAGGTCTTCGATGAATTTAATATTTCTGTCACTCATTAAAAGTTCAGAAGGATTTGGCGGAATTGGTCCAGAAGTAGCAACATCAAGATTCGGAATCTTTGTTTTATTAATAATCTGATCCATATCAACTTCACCTGTAAGGTAATTTGAGATCCCGTATTTGTTATCAATCTTAAAATCTCCAAAAATTTTCGGCTTTCTTAAGTCCATTCCTAATAAAATTGTCTTTTTATCGCTTAAACCAAGAACAGATGCCAAGTTGATGGATACATAAGTTTTCCCTTCTCCACCAATAGATGAAGTTACAAGAATAACTTTGCTATTTCCGTTTTCACCGGATAAGAATCTTATATTGGCTCTTATCCCTCTGAAAGCTTCCGATACCGAAGATTTAGGTTGATCCAAAACGGTAAGCATATTATCGTGATTGTTATTGCCAATTACTCCAAGCAAAGGAATTTTTGTTGCACTAAGCAATTCTTTAATATTTCTAATCTTGCTGTCCAAAACTTCGCCAATAAGTATGAATAACAAAGGTAAGATAAACAATCCCCCAATGATACCGGCTTTAGCGGCTTTAACATTGGGTCCGATGGCAGGCTGGCCAACATTTTTAGCAGGGTCAATAACCGTTATGTCCGATTGGTTTGCCGCCATTCTCATCTTGGTTTCGTTTTGTCTACCCAATAAGCTATTATAGGTAGCTTCAATCATATTATACCCTCTTTCCGCATCTAAATATCTTCTTTCTTTTTCCGGATAGCTTTCAAGATCAGCGTTGGCATCTGCAACCTGCCTATTGATTTTATTAATTTCGTTATAATAACCCTGATAATAGTTTCTTAATGAGCCATTAGAATTCATTTTTGCCTCATTGATCAACCTGTCAATTTCCTTCATAGGTTCAGAATTTGGCTTATAAATAAGCGCCATTTCTCTTCTCTTAAGATATAGAGCCTTCAATTCTGATATAGATGCAGTAAAAAGACCATCCTGAAAGCCTGCAGCATTGGTGCTGATCATTTTATCGAAATTCTGAGATTCAAGAGTTTGTTTTATTTGGTTTAAAGAACTTACTTTGCTTTCCAAATCTGCTTTTTTCGCTTCAAGATCTTTAATTCTCGTTAATGATTTTTCATCTCTATCCTTAATATCATATAATTTTTCATTGGTCTTCATGTCATTCAGTATGTTTGCGCTAGAATCCAATTTTTTTCTGATTGTATTAAGGTTACCTTGAAGATAGATATCCGTATTTTTATCTACTGTAATTTTGTCTGCCAGTCTTTTCTTTTGAAGCTGACTTACAGATCTATTAAGAAAGTTTACCGTACTATTCAGATTATACCCTTTTTTAGTAATAATCATGATACTGTTAATTTCTTTATCAAATTCAACACCTATCGTAGATACGATATCTGTAACTGATTGATTGACTGAATTAAGACTAATAATAATATTATCTAGTTTTATCTTAGTCTTTACAGGGTTGGGAACTAATCTGAATTTTAGATTGGGAGATTCGTACCATTCCCCAACTTTTATTATTTTGTTGGCGGGTCTATTATATCCGTTTATCGTCTGAAAACCTTCAGATTCATAGCTATATAGATTTGTAGATTGACCTTCATCAGGCAAAATAACTTCGTATGTATTACCATTTTTAGGAATTAAAGTGATAGCATAGTTTATCTGTTGAAGGTGTTTTTTATCTATTTGTAAAAATACAGGCGAATCGTCTTTATCAAGATAAGTTTCTTTAATAGCTCCTTTTGTAGAATAGTTCACAAAAAGATCTAATTCTTTTACCAAAAATTCGTTGTGAGATCTTGATAAAAGCATTTTTTTAAGATAAACTCCATCCTGATTTCCTCCCTGTCCCCAAATGAAATTGATAGATTGATTGGGTGTAAAATAACTTGCTGTATTACTAGAGATACTTAATGATAAATTCGATGCATAAACATTTTGCGCATAATATTTACTATATACCCAAGAGATTGCGTAACCAATTAAAAGCATAAATACGAACCAGTACCAATTCTTTAAAACTCTTCTTAAAAAATGTTCAATATCAAACATAGAGAAAGAACCGTACTTTTCCTTCTGAGAGTCATTCCTCTCGACAGTAGCATCTTTTCCTGGAATCATATTAAAGGTTTTTTAGAAGTAGATAAATTGATAAAGCTGTCGTAATTACCGACACTCCAGTCGTTAAAGTCTGGATCGGGTCTTTTCCGAATCCGTTCAAACTCTTTCCTCTTGTATTAAGGTAAATTTCGTCACCATTCTGTACATAATAATAAGGTGAATTCATGACATCTTCACGGGTAAGATCGATTTTTGCAATCTTGATTCCTTCCGGAAGTTTTCTGTGAATGACAATATTTTTTCTGTCGACGGTTCTATTTAAACCTCCTGCAATAGATAATGCTTCGGTAATGGTAAGAGTATTTTTATGAACTACTTTTTCCCCTGTAAGGCCAGTAGTTTCAACGTCTCCAAGAATATAATACGTAATCCCGTTAATATTCAATCTTACTTCAGACTTACCTTCCTGAAAGTTTTCATTTACCTTATCTTGGATTTCTTTGCTTACCTCATCAATAGTTCTGCCTTCTGCCTTTACATATCCGATACCGAAGATATTAACATCTCCATTCGCATCAACTTTTAGCCCATTAAAATAAAACATACTGTTTCCTCCAGGACCATTTCCTCCACCGCCACCACCGATGAGCCCCCCACTGTTAACACCTCCACTTATTCCCAAGTTTGCAGAACCTGCAGAAACAGCAGATCCAGATGTATTCAGTGACGAATAAAACTGCGCGGCATCTCCTTTTGGGGTTGTAACGATGTTTAGATTTAAGAGATCATTTTTAGTAATTCTATAAACGGGAATATTATAGGGAACTAAACCTTCTTCGTTGATAACAAGACTTTCATTAGGCTGCATATATCGAACATCTTTTGTAGTGATGCACGATGTTGTCATCATAAAAGGCAATATTAGAAATAAATACTTATAATTCTTCATCATATTTTCAAGTTGTTTGCAAAAATAAAAATTTAATTGATAGTCTTCTTATTATTCTTTAAAAGATAAACAATATCTGGAATATAGGCACCTAAAAAACCCAGAGATACAATAATTAATAATAAGAGATTCACATTAACATGCCTGAAATAATAGGCTATTGACACAATAAAAAGATAATAGATAATAATATAAAAACTTGATCTTCTGTGCGTAAGATTCAATTTTAATAATTTATGATGGATATGATTTTTATCTGCATCAAAAGGTGATTTCTTATTTGCCAATCGAATAATAATCACATTTAAAGTATCAACAATCGGTAAAATAAGTATAGCAACAGCCACAACAGGAGCAGACTGAAGATGATATCTTGGAATATTAGGTAATTCTTTATCAATAAAAATATCAATAAAACAAATAGAGGTAAATGCAAGTAAAAAACCTAAAAGCATAGACCCTGTATCTCCCATAAATATTTTATTTGTTCTATAATTGGATAAATTGTAATATAAAAATGCTAAAACAGCACCTATTATAATCATCGACAAAACAACCAATGGATAATTGTATTCACCTAACCTATAATAACTTATACCAAAAAGCGCACTACAAATTACAGAGTAACCTCCTGCCAGTCCGTCGATTCCATCAATAAGATTAAATGCATTTATCAGAATAATAAATGTAATAATCGTAACAATGATACTTACAAAATACTCCATTTCATAAACCCCAAAAACACCAAATAAACTCCTGATTCTTACATCAGACCCAATCACCATAAGCGCTGAAACAATAATTTGAGCTACTAACTTTTTGTACGCTCTCATCACCACAATATCATCCATTACACCGATATAAAGGAGAATAATTAATGACGCAAATAAAAATTTATACGAATCGAAAAGCTCGTAGGCAAAAATAGATGCACAAATTCCGATGGAATAAAAGATTGCAATTCCGCCCAGATTAGGGATCTTACGAAGATGGGAACTTCTTACGCCTGGCTCATCCATCAAATTCTTTCTTCTTGAAATTTTAATGATGGTAGGAACGGAAAAATAAGTGATTAAAAAGGAGAACAAAAAACCCATCCCTATCTTCATATAAAAAATAGGTATTCCTGATTGGGTTAAGAACAATTCAAAATTCTTCATTTTTTTCTATTCAAGCACTGTGTTGTTTCGTAAAGACATAATAAAAAGCCTCCAAAAACAAAGGAATTTTATCATACGAAACAATCGTACTTACATTTGTGTTTACATTAATTTTCTTATCAATTTTTTCTGCCCCGCAAAAAACAACAGATAAAATATCTTTTTTTTCAGTGGCAAAGATAACAGATAATTTTTATCAAAACGATTATAATTCAATATATCTTTCAATTTTATCTGCCTTTCCTTCATGAAAAGCTCCAATTTATCAGCCATTTCATAGAATATATTATCATTTTTAACAAAAGCTAAATAAGCCAAAAAAGAATAAACCCCTTCGAAAATCTGGAAATCCTTTAATTCCTTCTTTTTATTTGAATACTGAGATTCTGTAAAAACAGTTTCAACATCCGTTACGGCTTTCAAAATATCAAGACCTCTTTCTGTGTGAGTTTTTGTAATAGAATCGGTACGTTCCAGATATTGGTAATGAAAATTTTGCGTCTGAGCAATCGTTTTGCATTCCAATAAAAGCTGAGGAATTAATTGAATATCTTCAAAATGAACACCTTTTTTAAATCTTTTTTCATTAAAAAGTTCTTTTTTGAACAATTTATTACAGGCAAAATAACTCAAATCCGAAAAAACGGAAAAATTTTTATCCAAATCAATTTTCTCCGGCATATTCGGAATTTGTGTCAATTTTTGAGTTACATTTCCGTTCTGATCGACCTTTTGAATATTGCAGATCACCATTTTAGAATCATATTTTTCTGCAAGGTTTACCATTTCTTCGAACATTGTTGGAGTAACATAATCGTCACTATCCACAAAACCCAGATAATCTCCGGTTGCACGATCGATTCCGAAGTTTCGGGCATCGCTCAGTCCACCATTTTCTTTATGGAAAGGCTTAATTTTTTCAGGATATTTTTGAGCATAATCTTGAATAATCTGCTCAGAATTGTCTTTACTTCCATCATTCACCACCAAAATTTCGATATTTTGATGCGTTTGGTTTATCAAAGAATTAAGGCATTTCGCCAAATAATTTTCGACATTATAAACGGGAATAATGATGGAAACTTTTGAGGGAACGTTTGTCATACATTAAATTTTCGTCAGTCGTGCATTCAACCAGCCCTTTTTGGCTTCGTCGAAATCTTTCCTCGAACAAGGAATACAGTTTTCTATATTTTCATCATCACCAAAATACCAAAGATTACTGAAGGTATCACGCTTAAATGCATATTGTCTGTCATCAACCAGCACATAAAATACTTCGTAATGTCGTTCTTTGGGATGAGATTTTTGAATGTTAATTCCTTCAATCAGATACCAGATCATTTGTGCTAAAAGCTGGTGATTTAATTGATTTTCGGAATAAATATTATAATTAAAAATTCCGACAGATTTTAAATTTTCGCTCAATCCGATTTCTTTCATATAAGCGCAAACTTCTCTTCTGTTCAAACCATTTACCTGAGGATTCATAGAAAAAGGTTCGCTGAAACTCTCAATCGCATCGCAATTTACAGTCACCAAATCTGCTTTTCGGAAGAATGGTTCTGTTTTTTCTGTGGAATTCATCATTTCAGCCAAACGGATAATGTCGAACTCAACTTCTTTAATCAATCTTACGGAATCAGCTTCATTTAAATGCTTTTGATATCCTAAATGATGATAATTTTTAATTGCAAAATTTTTAGCTCCGAAAATTTTACTTAAAAAGGTATGTTCGTTAATCATTTCCCCTTGTTTCAGAGAAATGATGTTGCTGATTTGAGTATAATTAATGCTTTTTGTATGAAAATTTAAAGCCGAAAAAAGCGAAAAAGCAAAGTCATTGGAACCTCCAATAATTACCGGAATCGCTCTTTTGTAATGACAAGCCGATAAAACTTCCTGCAAAATATAATGAGAATCCTGAACCGATTTTCCTGAAACCAAATCCCCCAAATCCACAATCGGAATTTCAAAATCCAGTTGCGACAATTTGTAAAACTCCTGTCTGATTCCTGTAAAATCCTGAACCTCTGCATCGCCGTTCGCGCCTCTGTAATCCGAAACAAAAAGGAGAACAATGCTGTCTTCCTTTATATCTTTCGTGATTCGATTTCCGATTTGCCAGCTTTCAGTCTTGAAATTCCTTGGTGAAATGATAAAATCTTCAAAATTCATTTATGATCCGCGTTATTTCCACAAACATACAAAAAACCTCAAGAATTTAAACTTATGTCACGGTTTTTATGCATAAAAAAACCATCAACAAATTGTTAACAACTCGGCATTTTACACTTGTATTTCGAAAATAAGTGAAACGCCTTTGTTTATCTTAATGCAAAAAAGATTAAAAAAAATTCTTTGTCTCTCTTTGCTTTTAATAATCGCAAGGCTAAACAAAGCTTTTTTTGAAATCAATAATATTTAATAAAGATAAACAAAGGCATTTCATTTAAAAAAGAAAAACAAAAAGATGATTTTCAAATATACAACAGTCTTAAATTTTAGGACTTCAAAATCTCGAAAACAAAAGTCGTAGAAGTTTCAAATCCTCCACCCTGCGTTGCCCCGAACAAAAATCTTGGAGTCTCACCGTCTTTATCTAACAAAATCATAGGTCGTTCTAATCTTCCAAATCTGTTTAAGTTTTTTGGAGGAGTTGGCTCTGTGATGTAACTTTTCATATTAAGATAAGCCACTTCCGGTTTTGTCCAGTGAATTCCGTCTTTTGTGGTTAAATGCAATCCAAATTCATGATTAAAAAATCCCATGTCACGGGCAACCATGTGATATTCCCCTTTTTGCTTCCAGACAAAAGCATCTTCAAGCTGAACATTATTCGGTAAGGATGAAAAATCAATCACCGGATTTTCCAATACTTTTTTGTAAGGTCCAAGCGGAGAATCTGATTTTGCTAAACCATATTTTCTATTTCCGCGAATAGGTCCTTTTTGAGTTTCATATTCATATGTGTTCCATGATTTATAAAACAACCAATATTTTCCGTCGTTTCCTTTTACAAAAGCTGGATTTGTCGTGCAATGATCGTCCCAAGAGCCTTTTTTTCCGGGAAGAAGCAATGGTTCATCCGGTCTTTTCCATTCTCCATCAAGGCTTTTAGATGTTGCCAAACCTATTCTTTTGGTATTTGTTTTTCCGTTGGAAGTTCCCATGAAAAACAACAAATATTGATTGCCAACTTTCTTAATTAAAGGGTTGTGACATGTCGTTGCATCCCAAAAACCTTCACCTCTTGGCGCAAGAATGACTTGCTTATGTTCAAATTTATCAAATGGCGAATTGGCTTCTGCACGACAAATCTCCGAACCATTGAGCCAGCCTCCCATTCCTTTTTCTTTTTTCCATCGGGAATAAAAAAGATGAACTTTTCCGTCGTCGCCCCAAATCGGAGAACTGCACCAAATGTAATATCCTTCCAAAGCTAACGACCTTCCAATTGGTTTTAAATTGAAATTTGGTTTTTCATCCGAAGACAATAAGCTCGTAAACGAAGAACCGAAAAATACCGCCGCAATTCCCAAAGCTGAGATTTGTAAAAATTCTTTGCGTGAAAAGTTTTTCGGCTGTTCCATATCATAAAATTTGCTACTGCCAAGGTAATGGGATTGATTGTGCAGAGCATCCTGCACTTTCGGGTTTTCTTAGAATAGAAATGGTTTGATAATGATTTTTTTGTTTCTACTTTAAAATCACAAGCAATTCGATGCCACTTAATTTCAATTCGAGGCTTTTCTTTGATGAAATTTTGTAATTTTAAATAAGAGATTGTTATAAAAAACCAAATATAATTTGCTTTTAAATTCTAAGGATGATGTTGTTAATCCAAAACTCCTAACAATATGAATTTTAAAACTAAAATAGTTATGATTTTATTATCCTCTTTATTAATTACGAGTTGTAAGGAGGAAATGAAGAAATGTATAAGCCAATCTACCGATACTAATGTAAAACTATATAATGATTTAACAGATCAGTTGATACCTTATTTTTTTAGAGAAGATTATTTAGGTGAAAAAAGATATTTTGATAGTTTAAGAGTTCACGATGATGATTTATATATCGAAGAGAAGACAAAAGCGCACAACGAAATTTTTAATCATCCTGAAAAATTTTGCAATTTGTATATAGATTCTATTAAAAATAAAAATACTGATTTTGCTACAGGTAGTACCGAAGATAATATAAAATACATACAAAGAAAGAAGGATTTTTTTAAAGACTTTTCCAATAGTCCAGATATTATTAAAAATTTAAGCCTACGAAGTTCTATAAAAGCAAATCAATTTAATTTGTGTACCGCAAAAGTGCTGGATCTGGCAGAGTATGATAAACATACCAATGAATGTGAGATAGGTGTTGTCTATTTTTCAGAGATTGTATTCGATACTTCAAAAAAAAGAGCATTAGTTTTTGTTGACCATCGTATAAAAAAAGATTATTACGGTAGAAATGCTATATTTAAATTAAGATTGCATGATAATTATTGGGAAATAGAAGATGTTATGTTAGTGTCAACTTCCTAATTTCCGGCACCCGATAGCGCGGATTTGTAATCTCTGCGACGCAAAGTCTCCCGACTTTGCGCAATAAACAAATCAACTCCGAAGTCAGGAGACTTCGGAGAGCAATAAAAAAGCACAGACCTAAAATCTATGCTTTCTATTTCATTAAAATAAATTATTTCTTCGTTGCCGGTTTTTTTACTGCAGGTTTTTTCGCAGTCGTTGCCTTTTTAGCCGTAGTCGCTTTCTTCGCAGCAGGTTTCTTTTTCTCTGCAAAAGCTTTCGGATCCTGATCGGTAATCCATTTTTTAACCTCATCAAGAGAAATTTCTTTCAGCTCTTCGCTTTCGTATTTTGTATCGTCTTTTTTCTTTGGAATTTTATAAATATTCTTTCCATGTTTTACGATAGGACCCCATCTTGCATTCTCAATTGAGATTTTTTCAGCTTCCCATTGTTGAATGTAGCGGTTTGCTTCTTTTTCTAATTTAGCTTCCACCAATTCATTGATATCGCTTTGAGAAAGATTTTCGAAGTTATATTTTTTAGGGACATTAATGAAAATACTTTGATACTTAATAAAAGGACCAAATCTTCCCGTTCCCTTGGTAATGGGCTCACCTTTGTATGAAGCAATCGGTGCATCTGCAATTTTCTTTTCGTTGATGATTTCTTCCGCACGTTTCTGATCTACCGAAAGCGGATCTTCACCTTTTGGAATACTGATATACGTTTCGCCCCACTTCACATAAGGTCCAAATCTACCTACACCAACTGAAACCGGCTGTCCATCAACTTCATTTAGATCAAATGGAAGCTTGAATAATTCCAACGCTTCTTCAAAAGTAATGGTTGCGATATTTTGACCAGCCATTAATGATGCAAAAACAGGCTTTTCTTCATCATCCGTTTCGCCAATCTGAATCATCGCTCCGAATCTTCCGATTCTTGCGTGAACGTTTTTACCCGTTTTAGGATCAACACCAAGAAGTCTGTCTCCTGTTGCTCTGTCTGCATTTTCTTCTACATCTTCAATTCTCGGATGGAATTTTGAGTAGAAATCAGTCATCATTTCTTTCCATTTCTGTTCACCGTTTGCAATTTCGTCGAAACTACCTTCAACTCTTGCTGTGAAACCGTAATCTAAGATTTCCTTGAAATTATCCGTCAAGAAATCACTTACAACCTCACCCGTGTCCGTAGGAACGAATTTATTTTTATCCCCTCCGAATTTCTCGTCAAGAACTTCTTTTTTAATTTTATCTTTTACCAGAGACATTTTCACGATCTCACGAATTTGTGGGTCGATCTCTCTTTTATCAACATATTCACGGTTTTGAATGGTCTGAATCGTTGGAGCATACGTCGATGGACGACCAATTCCCAACTCTTCCAGCTTTCTTACCAAGCCGGCTTCAGTATACCTTGCGCTTGGTCTTGTGAATTTTTCTGTTGCCGTGATTTTTTTATAGTCTAAAACTTCTCCAACACTTACTTTCGGAAGTAATTTTTCGTTGTTTTCCTCGTCATCTTCTTCCGTTTTTACAATTCCGTAAGCTTTTAAGAAACCATCAAAAATGATAACCTCTCCTTGCGCTTCGAAATGCTGAGGAAGTTTTGCGTTACCAATTTCAATGATTGTCTTCTCAATTTTAGCATTTGCCATCTGAGAAGCTAATGTTCTTCTATAAATTAATTGATATAATCTGTTTAATTGAGCATCTCCAATACTTGTCACCGCAAAATCGGTCGGACGAATCGCCTCGTGAGCTTCCTGCGCAGAGGCTGATTTTGTTGTATAATTTTTTGGTGCAGAATATTCTGCTCCGTATTCTGAGGTGATCTGTTTTTTCGCGCCTTCAATTGCTTCCTGAGAAAGATTTACCGAATCTGTTCTCATATAGGTAATGTATCCTTCTTCGTACAATCTTTGTGCAAGACGCATGGTGTTGGTTACATTATATCCTAACCTTGAAGATGCTTCCTGTTGTAACGTAGAAGTTGTAAAAGGTGCAGATGCAGAGCGTGTTCCCGGTTTTGTTTCAACATTTAAAACTTTAAACTCAGTTGTTTTTGATAATTCTAAGAATTTTTCTGCATCTTCTTCTTTGTCGAAATCTTTTTTAAGTTTTGCTGAAATTTCCTGCTCAGCCTTATTTAAGAAAACTCCATCCAGCTTGAAACTTGCTTTTGGTATAAATTCGCGGATCTCTTTTTCTCTTTCAACAATCAGTCTTACTGCAACAGATTGTACTCTACCTGCAGATAATCCCGGCTTTACTTTTTTCCAAAGGACCGGAGACATTTCGAAACCTACGATTCTGTCTAAAACTCTTCTTGCCTGTTGAGCATTCACTAAGTTTTGATCGATATCTCTAGGATTTTCAATAGATTTTAGAATAGCATTTTTAGTAATCTCATGGAAAACAATTCTTTTTCTGTTTTCCGGCTTTAATTTCAGTTCTTCCGCCAAGTGCCATGCAATAGCTTCTCCCTCGCGGTCTTCATCGGAAGCCAGCCAAACCATTTCGGCTTTTTTCACAGCGGCTTTCAGTTCTGTTACCAATTTCTTCTTGTCGGCAGAAACTTCGTAATCCGGACTGAAGGTCGCCAAGTCAATCCCCATTCCTTTTTTAGGTAAATCGCGGATATGCCCGAAACTGGATTTCACTTCGAAATCCTTACCTAAATACTTCTGAATAGTTTTTGCTTTTGCCGGTGACTCGACGATTACTAAATTTTTCGACATTCTAAAAATTTTTGCAAAAGTAAAGTTTTTTTATTAGATAGATTTTGAAATGTCGGTTAATTTGAAAAATGAAGCGGTTTTATTCTTATTTAAATTAAAAAATTAATTCAAACTTATTAATGATTAAAAGGCTTTTAGCATAGAAAACTAATATTCCGTCAAATTTAATTATAGATATTATCATCAATTAAAATAGATAAACATAAAATCAAATAAAAAAGGACAGAACAATTTCTGCTCTATCCTTTTACTCATTATTTAAATTTAATCTATTCTTTAATGATTTTTACAATTTCTTTGGAATTGTTTATTCTAATTAAATAAGCTCCTGATATTAATGAAGAAATATTTGTTTTATCGTTTTCAAATTTCCCTGATTTCACCAATTGTCCGGACATATTATAAATCTGATAATAATAAACTCCCTTATTATTTGGTGCTTTGATATAAAGATCGTCTTTTACAGGATTTGGAAACAATGATATTTTATCTTCTTTCACAGCATTTCGAACATCATTGCTATTCAAAACAGAAGCAGGTTTTGTTCCTATCGATGAAGGAATTTGTAGCCTTGGAATTACACCCTCCTCACTACCATTGGTATCGTATTTTATTTTTACACAACGGCAGCTCATTCCAAAATAAGGGTCATTGTTATCATGGAAAGCAATTTCGCGGTTGGCTGTTGCAGCGGCATCAAATAAAAGATTGATTGGTCTTCCCATATAATTGGCATTTAGACCAGCCGACCATATTCCCGGATATTGTAAATTAATTGAGTTATAAGTTCCTGTAGCTGTTTGATTTGTCGTAACACTTCTAAATCCTCTAGATCCTGAATTTGGATAATTACCAACATAATAGCTCGGATCATTAAATGTATAACCTATTGTATAACTATAAGTAGCGTTTCTTCTAATTCTGATTCCGGCATAATCTGAAGTAAGAACATAAGACGTTGCCACGTTTTTATCTTTTTTATAATAAGGTGTCAATCCAAAATCTTTATTGGTGATAATTGCTACATTGCTAAGATCTGGAATTCTCCAGCCTGCAGGACATGGATCGAAAGGAGATTTTTTACCGCCTCTGCCCCATCTGTCGGGAGCTAAGTTGGGTTCGTTTGCCAGCCAGTCCGTACCATTAGTATAAACAGGAGTAGCACTATTATACGGAGCAAAAGCACTCGGAATCATATAAACCAAAGGTTTTTGAACTGAATAAGAAAGAACTTTTGCAATTTTATCTGGAGTTTTATCTGTAGCCAACACATTTGCATTGGTAGCATTTGTATAAGTATTATAAGGAACAATATAGTTTCCTCCCAAATCATTGTAAGCTGCAGGCGTTAAAGTTGTATAAGTTACTGTACCACTTGCTGTCACACTTCCAAGATAAATAGGATATGTTGTTCTGTCATCCGCATAAGTGAATGTAGGAATCGGGTCTTTTCTTCCCCATTGATAATGCATACCTGTAGAAGCTTTTATTTTAGCCAATTCTGCCGCAGTTGGTAAAAGGTTATTAACAACAACAGGAAAAGCATCTGTTGCTCCCAAATTTCTGTCCATAAATTCTGTCTGGAAAATATTGTCTGCTTTTGGAACATAATTAACATAGTTCGGAGCAGCTGCAGCCGGAAGTTCTGTTGTATAACTGTAGGATCCAACGGCAGTATCTGTAATCCAAATATGCCATGACCAATAGACAGGATTGGCAATACTTCCGTTATGCAAAGTCACAACTGCATTTCCACTTTGGTTCGGGTTAACCGTAACGACAATTTTTGAAGATGAAATTGCATCTAAAGAACTTGGAGATGGATTTATGACTTCGACCTTATTTAATAATGAGGTGTTTGTTGTCCAAAGTACATTGGCTTTTAGATTATTAAAGCTTGTTGTATTTAAAATATCTTTATTGTTCAATAATTGGCTTTGAACAGAAAAGGCTTTACTCACAGGAATTTCTACTGTAAATGTTGTTGTATTTTTTACAACCTGATAAGTATTTGGATTGTCAATACCTTCACTATATTCTGTTGCAGGAGCAAGATATTCTGTTGGGAAATTATAATCATCTACTACATACAAAGGATCTTTTATACATCTGCAACCATTAACATCGGAAGTAGGATTATATCCCATAGGATAATATAAATACCGCCCCACAACACCAGGCTGATTTGGATCCGGAACATCAGGCTGCCCTTTATCCGGAATCATGAATAAGGCTCTCGCACCTACAGCAGGTGTCGTATCAAAATGCTTTGCCATTGTTGCCGTCCATAAAACAGTGTGGTGCTGATCGGAATACTGACCTTGATGTGCATTATAAGATATTGTTCCTGTTCCAGGGAAAATTCCCATATTAAACCCTCCAACATTAGACAAATCAAAACCAAAGTTGGAATAGATTTTAAAACCAGTCATGAAACTAGGAACTCCTGAATCCGAAGGCTTAATTTTATGATAATTATTGGCTTCAAATGTATTTGTTCCAATATTTGTTCTTACTCCAAAAGGAGAGTAATCCACCCTTATATCATCAATATAGGCGGAAGAACCTAAATTAGCAACCAAAGCCGAAGGCAGTCTCCAACCGTTGGGACAGGGATCATAAGCAGATTTATCCCGGTAAGGCTGTGCCGAACTATCACTATTATAATTTGAATATACTTTCCCTTGAGAGTTATCTGACCAAAGATTGAGTTCCGGCAATTGTGCATCACTCATACCCGGCATTTTCCCAAACCAATTGACCATCAAGTTTGCATTATTGTTGTAATAAGCAATCCCCGAATTATCATCTTTATTTACATAAATGAGACTCAACGGATTTTTTACAGCGAGCTTGATATTATTCGCAATTGTCGCATTTGAAAGAAGAACAAATTTTCTCAGATTATCAAAATTCGTTGCTCCTGTAAAGTTTTTCGCACCTCTGTGTCGAATTCTTCCTATTGTTCCTGAAACTTCATAAAAATCATTCCCTTTGTAAACCAACGGCGGAATAGGGTCTTTTCTTCCCCATTGATATAATAATCCTCCGTTTCGATTCCATTCATTTGATGTAATTGAACTTCCAACTGCCCCTAGATTCCTATCCATCCATCCCCAATCTGTATCGGGAATTGCTTCGACAGTACCATCTGCTTTCTGTCTTTTTACACCCGGGAAACTTTTATATTTTGAGCCGTTTGACGGATCATCTGTTACCCAAACATGCCAAGACCAGTAGATTTCCCCATCTACCCGAAATGCTATGACTGCATTTCCTTCTTTAGCCTTATTGATCGGAACTTTTATTTTCGCATTTTGTCCGGAATCTATAATATCCAAAGTGTAATTCGCACCGGATTTTATCAATCCATGAACATCTTCCCACAATACATCGGCAGTAATTTTTCCGTTAGGAATTGTAGCTCCGCCAATATATTTATCCTGATCCCACATCGCGTAAGCTTTCCTAACAGGGATATATAATCCTTCGTTAGCCTGACCAGGGTCGAAAATATAACTGTTGGGAGCTTTTGTCCAATCGGCAAGTAAAGCTTTTGCAGAAAAATGAGATTTATTTTCTGATAAGGATATGTTTTTAATTAAAGAATCAGATGTTTTAGAAAACACATTTTTAGATTCATTAAGGGAACGATAATCCTTCTTCAATTCTACACCAATTTTGGCATAGGTTACGTTCGTGACTAGGCAACATAAAAATGTCGCCGCTAAATTTTTAACTGACTTTTTCATATCCTTGACTTGTGTTATATCTTAAATACAACATTTAAGCCTTCGCTAAAGAATATCGATTTATTTTATAAATAATAACAAAATCAATGAAATACACAATCAAAAGTTTAAAATTATTAAATTATAAGTATAAAAATTACATTCCCCAACTCGTGCAATGCGAAAATACAGTATTTTTTGAGAATTTTTTCATGCTTAAAATCAATTTAAAATAATATTAATAACAAAAAGCCAATAGATGGTTTAAATAATTCACACAAAAAAGAGACAATGTTTAAAACACTGTCTCTTTTTTAATCTTTCTTTAAGCTATTTTAAGGTAAAATATGGTTTTTATACAAATCTATTGTAAATCTACCACCGGTAATATTTCTAAAACTTGCAAATACAATAAAATTAAATACAACAAGTGCTATAATAAAAGAATAAATCAATCTTTTTGTACCTGCAGATACAACATACATTGCATTAGGAATGATAACATAGGCAAAACCAATAAATGCGCCTGCCATTCTAGAAGAAAATACAGGATTGTTCCTGAATATAAAATACATACATATTCCCATCACAGCATAAGCTCTGTGATATTCGTAATAAGGATATTTTTCTACCATCTTCTTATCAAAAGTAAACAGGAAGAAGGTGAGAATTGCCATCATAACTTCCGGAATTCCTATACCTCCGTTCAACCTTTGTACCGATTGATCGACATACCCGTTAAAACCTTCAACCAACATACTGTCATTGGCTAGACTTCCTAAGAAACTTCCAAAAAACCTATAGATCTCAAAAGGAGAAAGAATAACAGATCCTAAGATCAAAATCAACATCCAGGTTCTGTTTAAAGGAATTCGGACGAGCCAATACATGGGCAAAAATATGTAACAAACGTTATGTATTCCCGATGCCAGAAATACCCAAAACAGGTAATGCCACAGCTTCCTTTCATTGATGTATCTTATTGCAAAATAGATCATGAATGTTCCCAGATTCTGCCGTATCTGCCCACTTTCTCCAATGAAAAAGTTGGGAATAAACATGAATAATGTAAAAGTAAACGGATAAAAAGTATTGTCTTCCGTATATTCAATTTTAAAGAAAATGGCAAAAATGGCAATGACCAAAGTTACCATATAATACGGAGCGTTAAAAATATTAAGCAGAAGCTTATTAATCAATGCATATAGCCATTCGATTTGAACATTTTCGGAGCCATCAATGTGAAGCGCCTTCCTGAAAATATCTCCGTATTCCGCCATATCGGAATAGATATAAATACCTCGATAACTTCCATAATCGGGACCTACCTCATCCCGAAATCCCACAATCAGGATCAAATAAATTCCAAGAAACCAGAAATATTTTTTATCTACTTTTTTTCCAAACACCTCCTGGATGCTGAAAAAAAGCATATAAACCATCGCAACTATGTAGTAAGGGTGTAATAAATGCATCGCCTAAATATAGTTTTTATTAAATTGATGACTCACTACAATAATTCCGGTAAGAATAAGAGGTAAAAAAAGTCTTACTTCCCAAAAAAGTCCTACCAAAGTTATCATTCCCAAATACGGCAGAGAAAAGAAAAGATATTTCTGAAAAACTCCTCTACTTTCTTGATTCACACATTGTCTATAAACAAAATATATTATAATAATCGCGAAGATAAGTCCCGCAAGATTGAACGGACTGGAAAAGTTTCTGTTAATATAAAATCCTTCCACAAAAGTCGTATGCCCACTATTCATCACCGCTCTTAGACCAAGATAAGGCACCAAAAAAGCAATCACCAAAGGAATTATCTTCCATATAAATTGATATTTACCTTCTTTCAATTCTTTAAAACTAAAGAAAACCGCAGCAAAAAAAGCAATGTTGATACACGCCGTTTCTCTTATTAACGTTGAAAAAACAATCAACCCGATCAAAATAATGTAAAAGATGCTTTTATTCGTATGAAGATATTTTAAGGTCAGGAAGACGCCGATCAGATAACAGCACAAAGCCATCGTATCACAATTCGTCGGAGCATACTGAGTAATTGCAATAAAAAATATACACAACAAATGAATAATCCTTCTAATATTAATATCATAAAGAAGTTCAATTGTTTTAAATCTTAATATATTATTTAAAACTACCGAACAAATAATCAGGAAAAAACTATTCATTAAAAACAGACCATGATAGAATGGTGTTCCGTTTTTCGTAAGAAAGTTTTTAAAAAAAGAAAGCTGGTGATTGATAAGATATTCCATAAGATCCGTCATCTGAACACTAAGATAATTCGGGATCACCCGGTAAGAATATACCGAAGAGAACAAAAAAGAAGGGGGGCTTTCTGAAGTTTTCAAAAAAGTATAAGAGGACTCGAATCCATAATAAACCATCGCAAACAACAGAAGCGGAAGAATTATTACAAATAAAAATCCGTCTATTTTTTCATCAAAAATTTTAAACATATCAAAATCTAAGTTCCTACACTTAGCTTATTTTTTTGTTTTAAAATGCATTTCATCAATTGGGAACTTTTGCAAAAGTATATTTTTTTTTCATTTTAACTAAATATTTTATTGATTTTCAACTAAAACTTATTGTTAAAACATTTTGAACTAATAATGAAAAATTTAAATTTGCAAACTTGATTTTACAATGTAATGCATCGGTTCTTTATTTATTTATATTATCTGATTTCTAAAAACAAAGCAACTTCCGTGTTTTTTGCGTTGGGAATTGCTGTTTTGTGTGGATTTTTTGCTTCAAAAATTAATTTTGAAGAAGATATCAATCAGATCATTCCTAAAAACGAAAAATCCGATCTTACGGCAAAAGTTCTGAAGCAACTCAACTTTTCGGACAAAATTATCGTCATTATCGAAAACAAATCCAAAGAAGAAAATTTTCAGCTTTCGGAAACTGCCGATACTTTTTTAACCAAAATTGAATCTTTACAAAAATACATCGGTTCAGTTCAGGGGAAAGTGAACGATAATGAAATTTCAGAAACTTTCGATTTCGTTAATCAAAATCTTCCTTTGTTCTTAAATGAAAACGATTACAAAGAGATTGAAAGAAAACTCCAAAAAGACAGCATTGCCAAACAGGTTGAAAATAATTATATTTCTTTGGTTTCACCGACAAGTTTGGTCACAAAAGAATTTATCAAAAAAGATCCGCTGGGAATTACTTTTCTTGGAATAAAAAAACTGAATGCTTTAAACATCAGCAAAGATTTCAGGCTGGAAGATAATTACATCGTCACAAAAGACGGAAAAAACCTTCTGCTTTTCATCGATCCAAAAAATAAAAGCAATGACACCAAAAACAATGAAACATTTGTCAATCAATTAAATGAAATAAAAGACAGCCTCAACAAACAATTCAAAGGAAAAACAGAAATCAGCTATTTTGGTTCGCCCGTGATTGCGGTTGCGAATGCTCAACAGATCAAAAAAGATATTCAAAATACGGTTATGATTTCCATGACGGTACTTTTAATTCTGCTGATTTATTATTTCAGGAATTTCTTTACGCCGATTATTGTTTTTCTTCCCACAGTTTTCTCCGTTTTACTCGCTTTGTTGATTTTATACTTTATTAAAGATAAAATTTCGGCAATTTCATTAAGCGTTGGAGCCATTTTGATCGGAATTACAATCGATTATGCGTTGCACATTCTCACACATTACAAGCACAACAACAATATTGAAGAGCTTTACAAAGAAATCACGCAACCGATTATTTTAAGTAGCGCAACGACAGCGGTTTCATTTCTGTGTTTGGTTTTTGTACGCTCGGAAGCATTGAAAGATTTAGGACTTTTTGCAGCCATTACGGTGATTTTATCATCAATCACAGCGTTGATTATCGTTCCTCAATTATACAAACCCAAGACCAAAGAAAAGGCAGTAAACACCAATTTTATTGACAAAATTGGCTCTTATCCTTATGAAAAAAATAAACCTTTAATTATTATATGTTCGGTGATTATTATCGCTTGTCTATTTGGTTTCAGACACGTTGGTTTTAATGAAGATATTGGTGATTTAAATTATATTCCAAAAGATTTAAAGATAAGTGAAGCAAAACTGGAGAAACTTTCAGACATTACTTCCAAATCTATTTACACGATTTCTTATGGAGATTCTGAGGAACAGGCTTTGGCGAGAAACACTCAATTGAGTCAGTTTTTAGAAAAAGAAAAGAAGGACGGAAAAATTTTAAGTTACAATTCGCTAGGAAATGTTGTTTTGTCTGAAAAAGATCAACAAAAAAGGATCGAAGAGTGGAAAAAATTCTGGGATGCGAATAAGAAAAACTCTACGATTTCTGAATTAATTAAAAACGGAAATCAATTTGGTTTCAACAGTTCTGCATTTGATCAGTTTAATGAAAATTTAAATAAAAACTATTCTACTTTAACGTTAAAAGATTACGAAAAAGTAAAAGCTTTACAGATCTCCGAATTTTTAAGTCAGGAAAATGGCTTTTACACCGTTTCGAATGTAGTAAAAGTTGATGAAAAGAAAAGAGATGCCTTCATCAAAGATGTTGAAAAGAAACATGATGCTCTGGCAATCGACCGTCAGCAAATGAACGAAAATTTTCTAGGCTTACTAAAAAAAGATTTCAATACATTAATCAATTATTCTCTTTTAGCGATTATTTTAACGATCATTGTTTTCTTCAGAAATTTTGAATTGACAGTTCTTACAATGTTCCCGATTGTTTTAACCGGAGTCGTGACAGCGGGAATTTTATATTTCTTAGGATTAGAATTAAATATTTTCAGCACCGTCGTTTGTACCTTAGTTTTCGGGGTTGGAGACGATTTCAGTATTTTCCTGACACAGGCAATGCAGAAAGAACACACGAATGGAAAAAATGAGCTTCCAACGTACAGAACCTCCATTATTTTGGCGGTTTTCACGACGATTTTATCGATCGGTTCTTTGATTTTTGCTAAACATCCCGCTTTACATTCATTGGCATTAGTGGCTTTGATCGGAATGTTTTCCGTAATTATTATCACTTCAACATTATATCCATTCTGGTTTAGATTATTGATCACAAACAGAGCAAAAAAAGGTCTTTCACCCATCACTTTCAGAATGCTGATTAATGCTGTTTTATCATTTTTATATTATGGATTAGGAGGATTAATATTTTCCGCCATTGGAAGCATTTTTGTTAAAAATTCCAAAGGAAGAACTTTAGACATTATAAAATTAATTTTGGCTAAATTTTTAACTTCTGTCTTATATACGAATCCATTTGTAAAGAAAAGACTCATTAAAAATCCAAATGAAGATTTGAGTAAGCCTGCTGTAATCATTGCAAATCACACGTCATTCCTTGATACATTGGCTTTGGCAATGACGACTCATAAAATTATTTATTTGGTAAATGACTGGGTTTACAATTCTCCGGTTTTCGGAAAATTGGTAAGAGCTTTAGGTTTTTATCCGGTTTCACAAGGAATCGAAAACGGGATAGATCAATTGAAGGAAAAAGTGAAACAGGGATATTCTTTGGTTGTTTTTCCGGAAGCGGAGCGTTCTTATACAAATGATGTGAAAAGATTCCACAAAGGAGCTTTTTATATTGCGGAAGAATTTGGACTGGATATTGTTCCGATCTACATTCACGGAAATTCTGAGGTGCAACCAAAAGGCGATTTTATCATCTATGATGGAGCAATCACTGTGAAAGTTGGTGACAGAATTCATAAAGATGATGTTAATTTTGGGAAAAATTATTCTGAAAGAACAAAAAAAATTAATGCGTATTTCAGAGAGCAGTTTGCTCAATTGAGAAACGAACTGGAAGATGAAAATTATTTTAAAAAGAAACTGTTCTGGAGTTTTTTGTATAAAGATAATGAAGTTGTAAAATCTGTAAAGGAAAATTTTAATCAAAACAAATCCGTTTATTTTGAATTGAATAAACATATTCCAAAAGACGCAAATATTTTACACTTCTCAGATGATTTTGGGCAGAAGGATATTTTACTCACACTTCAGCAGGCGAGTAGAAAAATTTTCGCATTCATTAGAAATGATGAAAAAAGAGAAATTGCCGAACAGAATTATTTAGTAAAAAGAAGAAAGATTAATTATATAAAAGATACCACAGAAATCAATAAAAGCATAGATGTTCTTTTGGTTTCGGATAATAATTTTGACATTAATACGATTGCAGAACTGCCTAAAACAGTCATTTTTGTAAACGTAAAAAACAATTCTTTCGGGAATAATAATTATACACTAAGTTTTAGCTCAGATTCATTAAAAGTATTTAGGTCTGAATAATAAATATGAAAAGCATATTTTTGTAACCGATAATAAAAACTAATGCGAAAAAATGTACTCGTTCTGTATTATACCCAATCGGGACAACTGGAAGACATTGTAAAAAATGTAGCCAAGCCGTTTGAGGATAAAAGCGATGAATATGAAGTAACGTATTACAACATTCAGCTAAAGGAAGATTTTCCCTTCCCTTGGACGAGTGATGTATTCTTCAACACATTTCCGGAATCGTATTTACAGATTCCAAGCGAAATTCTTCCACCTCCGGAAGAGGTTTTAAATAAGAAATTTGATTTAATCATTTTTGGTTATCAGGTTTGGTATTTGACGCCGTCTATCCCGATTATTTCGTTTTTGAAAAGTAAATATGCAGCCGATATCTTAAAAGATACGCCAGTTGTTACTATTTCCGGAACAAGAAATATGTGGATGTTTTCTCAGGAAAAACTAAAAGTATATTTAAGAGACCTGAAGGCAAAGCTGGTTGGGAACATCGCTTTAGTAGACCGACACGATAATTATACAAGTGTATTAACGATCCTTCGATGGATGACCACCGGGCAAAAAGAAAAATCCGGATTGCTTCCTGCTGCCGGAGTTTCTGATGAAGAAGTTAACGGATCCGGAAAATATGGCAGAATTATTGAAACACATTTCCGCAATAACGATCTGGATACCTTACAGACCGACCTGGTAAAAAACGGCGCTGTAGAAATCCGGGCATTTTTAGTAAGAGTAGAAAAAGTAGGTAATAAGATTTTCACAATATGGTCTAATCTTATCATGAAGAAAAAAGAGAAGCGACCATTGCTGATTAAATTCTTTAAGGTATATTTGATGGCTGCGATATGGGTAATTTCACCCATCGTACTGGTTTTACACCTACTTACAACACCTATCTTTTGGTTTAAAAGAAAAAGACAAAGAGAATATTTACAAGGAATTAATTTAAAATAGAATGTACGACGTATTTATAACAAAAGCATCAAAATACTTACCAAATGAGCCGGTTTCAAATGACGAAATGGAAACGTATCTTGGTTATATAAATGGCGCGAAATCTAAGGCAAAGTCAATTATCTTAAGAAACAATAAAATCACGACAAGATATTACGCTTTAGACAAAGAAGGAAAACCTACCCACACCAATGCTCAGTTAACTGCAAAAGCAATTGAGGGTCTTTTTGATGAAAATTTCAAGAAAGAAGACATGAAACTTTTGTCAGTGGGAACAACTTCACCGGATCAGATTCAGCCTTCACACGCTTCAATGGTTCATGGTGAATTAAATATCGGAAAATCTATCGAAATTAATACCGCTACAGGTCTTTGTAACTCAGGAATGAACGCTTTGAATTACGGATTCCTTTCCATTAAAGCAGGTGTTCAGGAAAAAGCTGTTTGTGCAGGTTCTGAAAGAATGTCCGCTTGGATGACAGCTGATAAATTCAACCACGAAGCAGAAAATTTAATTTTACTGGAAGAAAGACCCATCATCGCTTTCAAAAGAGAGTTTTTGAGATGGATGCTTTCCGACGGAGCGGGAGCTTTTTTATTAGAGAACAAACCAAGAGAGAACGCAGTCAACTTAAAAGTAGAATGGATTGATTTCTATTCTTACGCTCACGAAATCGAAGCCTGTATGTACGCAGGTTGCGAAAAGCAGGAAGATGGAAGCCTTCAATCTTGGGCAGATTATCCATCAGACGAATGGCTGAAACAGTCTATTTTTGCATTAAAACAAGACACTAAAATTTTAGATAAATATATTTTGGTAAAAGGTGCTGAAAGTTTAAGATCATCTTTCGACAAGCATCAACTTGATCCGGAATCTGTTGACCATGTTTTAGCGCATATTTCTTCGGGATATTTTAAAGAAGGTTTAAAAGACGAATTCGCTAACGTAGGATTGGATTTCCCTTGGGAAAAATGGTTCTATAACCTTTCTGAAGTAGGAAACATCGGAGCAGGTTCTATTTTCATTGCCTTGGAAGAATTAATGAATTCAGGAAAGCTGAAAAAAGGAGAAAAAGTGCTTCTTTGCGTTCCTGAAAGTGGGCGATTTGCTTATTCTTGTGCTTTATTAACGGTTTGCTAATGGAAAACAAATTACCAACATCTGACCAGAATTTTGTGGAAAGTTTAATTCCGCAAAGATTTCCTTTCGTAATGGTAAATAGCATTGCAGAATATTCTGAATCTCATTTGGTTTCAGGATTTGAAGTAAAAGAAGGAAATATTTTTGTTCAGGACGGAATTTTTCAGGCTTCCGGTTTGGTAGAACATCAGGCTCAGAGTGTAGCTTTACACACAGGTTACAAGTTCTATCTATTAGGAAAAGAAGCTCCGACAGGTTATATTGGTGCTATTAAAACTTTTGAAGCAACAGCATTACCGAAGCTAAGCGATCAATTAATCTCTGAAGTTTCTATTATTAATGAAATGATGGGCGTAACTTTAGTGGATATTGTAACAAAGCTGAATGATGAGGTTATTGCCAAATCTCAGATGAAAACCGTAGTAATGTAATATTAATATTTGAATTAAAATTTTTGCGCTCTTGGCTAAGTGAAATGCCTTTGCGAACTTAAAAACGTTCAGCATTTCAAAAAAATCTTTGCGAACTTTGCGTTAAAAATAAATTCAAAACAATATATAATTTAATGGAAATCAAGGAAGAAAATATCATCAATATCCACAACTTTTTGCCGCATCGCGAACCGATGTTAATGGCAGATTATATCCTGGAATTAACTAAAGAGAAAGTGATTACTTCCTTTGAAATAAAAGAAGACAACGTTTTTGTTCACAACAATGAATTTGTTGAAGCCGGTTTAATTGAAAATTTAGCACAAACCTGTTCATCAATTCTCGGACAAAGCTTCTTCGAAAATCCAGAAGCAGACACCAAAGTGATTGGTTTTATTACCAATATCAAGAAAATTGAAGTTTTTGCATTGCCGAAAGTTGGTGATACAATCATTTCAAAAGCATCATTGATTTCTCAGTTTGAAAATATCTGTCAGATTTCTTGTGAGACTTTTGTTGATGATAAATTACTAATAAAAGGAGAAATTAATTTGTTTATTCAAGAAGTAAAACAATAACCGATGAAAAAGCAGGATCTTCCTCAAGACGAGAGCAATCTGAAATCAGCGAACATGACTGAAGTGTTATATGTAACTGATGAAAACGACAATTACACCACTGCAAACAGCATTGGCTGGGAAGCTAAAAAGGCTGCTCTGGAGGAATCAATGGAACTAATCAATGAAAGAATTGAAGAAGCAAAACAAAATGTTGCCAATAATATCGTAAGTCCTATTATTTATTTCATGGAACTGAATAAAATGGATCTACAGGTTCTTGCAGCCTACGTCGGAATGTGGCAATGGCGCGTAAAAAGACATGCAAAACCAAAAATCTTTAGAACACTAAGAGAATCTGTACTGAAAAAATATGCCGATACTTTCGGAATTTCAGTGGATGAATTAAAAAACTTTAATGGTAAATAATTAATTGAAATAAATTCAATATAGAAAAACGCTCCAATTGTCATTCTGACAAAGGAAGAATCTATTTTAACTATTATTTTCCAGCGATAAAAAGATAAAGATTAAATGAAACTTAATTTTGAACACCATCAAACCGCGCATTGCGAAAACGGTGTTGCCTCTAATTTATTATTAAACAAAGGGTTAAAACTCAGCGAACCCATGATTTTCGGAATCGGTTCCGGATTGTTCTTTGTGTATCTACCTTTTTTAAAAGTAAATTTCGCTCCCGGATTCAGTTATCGTCCGATGCCGGGTGCTATTTTTAGTAAGGCAGCAAAAAGACTGGGAATTAAAATTAAAAGAGAAAAATTTTCAAATCCTGCCGATGCTCAAAAAGCATTGGAAAGAAACTTAAATCAAAATATACCTACAGGATTACAGGTAGGAGTTTTCAACCTTACATATTTTCCTGAAGAATATAAATTCCATTTCAATGCCCACAATTTAGTGGTTTATGGAAAAGAAAACGGCAGATTTTTAATCAGCGATCCGGTAATGGATTACGTTACTACCCTTTCCGAAGCCGAACTGGAAAAAGTAAGATATGCAAAAGGTGCTCTTCCGCCAAAAGGCCATATGTACTACCCGACTTACATTCCTGAAAATTTGAATCTAGAAGAAGCCATCAAAAAAGGGATTAAAGATACCTGTAAAAATATGCTGGCTCCCGTTCCGATCATTGGAGTAAAAGCGATGAGATGGGTTGCGAAAAGTATTCCGAAATGGGCAGCCAAAAAGGGAACTAAAACAACCAATCATTATTTGGGACAATTGATCAGAATGCAGGAAGAAATTGGTACTGGTGGCGGTGGCTTCAGATTTATTTATGGTGCATTTTTGCAAGAAGCAGCAGTTATTCTTAAGAACGATCAATTAAAGGAATTATCGAAAGAAATTACAACAATTGGTGACCTTTGGAGAGATTTTGCAGTAGATATTGCACGAGTTTATAAAAACAGAAATTCAAAAAGCGATATTTATAATCAACTTTCGAAAACCATGCTTCACATTGCAGATCTGGAAGAAGCCTTCTATAAAAAACTGAGAAAAGCGATCTAAATGGAGAACTTTATTGAGATTAAAAATTTATATAAAAAATATAAAAATGCAGAAGAATTTTCTGTAAATGATATCTCGTTGAATATTGAAAAAGACGAAATCTACGGAATTCTCGGTCCAAACGGAGCCGGAAAAACCACGTTGATTTCCATGCTTTCAGGTTTAATAAAGCCTACATCAGGAAGCTTTAGAATCAATGGGTTGTCTCCTCAAAAAGATGGTTTTAAGCTTAGACAGATCATCGGAATTGTTCCGCAGGAATACGCTTTGTATCCAACTTTGACCGCTAAAGAAAACTTAATGTTCTTCGGAAGTCTGTATGGTTTAAGCCACAAAAAATTAAAAAATGCTATTGATGAGTCCTTAGAAATCATGGGATTATCAAAATTTGCAGATAAAAAAGTAGAACAGTTTTCAGGAGGGATGAAACGTCGCTGCAACCTGATTGCGGGAACCCTTCATAATCCTAAAGTTTTATTTCTTGACGAACCGACTGTTGGTGTTGATGTTCAGTCAAAAAAAGCCATTATCGATCATCTTTTGGATCTGAATAAGAAAGGAACCTGTATCATTTATACCTCGCATCACCTTTCGGAAGCAGAAGAATTCTGTACAAAAATTGCCATCATCGACCATGGAAAAATTCATGCGGTGGGAACTCCTGAAGAATTGGTGAACAGAGTATCAAATGCAGAAAACTTAGAAGATGTTTTCATTTCATTAACCGGAAAAGAATTAAGAGATGTTGTTGTATAAACTGTGGAGAAGTTTCGTTAAGGAAATCCTTTTGCTGAAAAGAGATATCGGAGGAATCGTCATTATTTTCGTGATGCCTTTATTGTTGATTATCACGATTACCTTGATTCAGGATTCTACCTTCAAAAATCTGGAAGGCTCAAAAATCCCGATTATTTTTATTGATAATGACAAGTCTGAAGTTTCAAAAAACATAAAACAGGAACTCGAAAGCAGCAAAACATTCGAATTACTGACCAATTTTACGGAAAAATCCGCTCAGAATGCTGTTTTTGGCGGAGATTACCAAATGGCTATCGTCATTCCCGAAAATTTAACGAAAGATATCAATTCAAATATTGATTCTAAAGTTCAGACCATCGTCAGTTCATTTGGTTTGGAAACAGATTCTTCCGCGGTGAAGAAAACGGTTTCAAAGGCGAAAGATATTCATTTATATTTCGATCCGGCAACCAATATCGGCTTCAAAAACAACGTGATGAATGCCGTGAACAAAATGGTTTTCGAAATCGAAAATAAAAAGATCTACAAAGCTTTTCAAGACCAATTGGGGACAACCGAAAATCTTGAAGAAAATAAAAATTTGATCAGCTTTAAAGAAATTACGCCTAAAAAAGGAGCAATGGAAGTTATTCCGAATTCCGTTCAGCATAACGTTCCCGCTTGGGCTTTGTTTGCGATTTTCTTTATTGTTGTGCCATTGTCTATTAATTTAGTTAAAGAAAAAAGTCAGGGAACAAGCGTGAGAGCGAGAATCAGTCCGACTCCCTATTTTATCCATATTTTAGGAAAAACATTTACGTATCTTATCATTTGTGTCATCCAGTTTTTATTGATGGTTGCAGTAGGAATTTACCTTTTCCCATATATGGACTTACCACAATTCGACGTCACAGGGAAGATGTTCCAGCTAATAATTGTAACTTTATTTGCAGGTTTGGCCGCGATAGGATTTGGTGTTTTATTAGGAACTGTTGCCGACACACAGGAACAGTCTGCGCCTTTTGGAGCAACTTCGGTTGTTGTTTTAGCGGCTGTTGGAGGAATCTGGGTTCCGGTATTTTTAATGCCTGAATTTATGCAGACGATCGCCAAATTCTCTCCTATGAACTGGGGCTTGAATGCGTATTACGATATCATTTTAAGAAACAGCGGAATCGGCGGAATTGCTAAAGAAATCACTTTCTTATTTTTATTTTATGTAGCCATGGTCGCTATTTCATTATTTTACGAAAGAAAACAAAATGCAGTCTAAAGAAAATTTAACTTGTACAGAAGAAGTCCGCGTAAGGTTCAACGAAACAGATCCGTTGGGGATTGTCTGGCATGGACATTATATTGTGTATTTTGAAGACGGCAGAGAGGCTTTCGGCAGACAGCATGGTTTGACCTATCTTGATATTCAGAAAGCAGGATTTGTAACACCGATTGTAAAAAGCACATGCGAGCATTTTCTGCCATTAAAATATGGTGAAACTTTCAAAATTGTGACAACTTTCGTGAATTCAACTTCTGCGAAATTGATTTACAGATACGAGCTTTTTAACGAAGACAATAAATTGGTCTGCTCAGGAGAAACCATTCAGGTGTTCCTGGATTCGGACAATAATTTATGTTTGTATAATCCTGAGTTTTTTCAGGCCTGGAAAGATAAAATGGGATTATAATGAGGAAAGAAATTTACATTACAGATTACAACTGCATTACGCCTTTAGGTTTTGATGTTTCTTCGAACTGGAATGCTCTTTTGGAAGGAAAATCCGGCGTAGCTTTACATAAAATCATAGAAAATCAGGAGCCTTTTTATGCTTCTATGATTGATTCCGAAAAACTGAACGAAGAATTTAATAGATTCTTCGACTCCGCTCAGAATGACAGTACGGAATTCACAAGGCTTGAAAAAATGTTTTTGTTGAGTTTAAAACCTTTGGTTGAAAAACATCAGATTTCAGAAGAAACGGCTTTTATTTTATCAACTACAAAAGGAAATATCAGTTTATTAAAAAATCAGGAAACTTTACCGGAAGGCGTTTTCCTTTCCACTTTAGCTCAAAAAATTGCTGATTTTTTCGGATTTAAAACAAAACCGATTGTTGTTTCTAACGCCTGTGTTTCAGGAGTTATGGCAATTGCTGTGGCGAAGAATATGATTCAGACAGGAAAATATAAAGATGCTTTTGTTATCGCCGGAGACGAAATTTCGGAATTTGTGATTTCAGGATTTAATTCTTTTCAGGCAATCGGAACCGAAATTTGTAAACCCTACGATAAAAACCGTGACGGAATTAACATTGGTGAAGCAACTGCAGCGGTTTATATTACTAGTCATTGCGAGGAACGAAGTGACGAAGCAATCTCAAACGAAAAATTTAGTTTTAAAGTTTTAGGAGATTCAGCAATTAATGATGCGAATCATATTTCGGGACCATCAAGGACTGGTGACGGATTATTTGCCAGTATCAAAAATGCTATGATAGAAGCCAATATTTCGACAGAAAAAATCGATTTTATTTCTGCCCACGGAACGGCAACCATATATAACGACGAAATGGAAGCCATCGCTTTCAACCGAATGGAATTGCAAAATGTTCCTCTTAACAGTATGAAAGGCTATTACGGTCATTGTTTAGGAGCTTCAGGATTGTTGGAAAGTATTATTTCAATGGAAAGCTCTTTACAAAATACTTTAATTCCGTCTAAAAATTTTGAAGAAACGGGAACTTCCCAACCTTTGAATATTATTAAAGAAAATCAACCGGCAGAAATCAAATATATTTTGAAAACGGCTTCAGGTTTTGGTGGGTGTAATGCAGCAATTATTTTAGAAAAATGCTAAAATGAAAACGATGAAGAAAACAGATATTTGCACCATAGAAAAATCAAAAATCATTCTTAACAACGGCATTATTTTTGAAACTCCAACTGAAAATTTTTCAGATTTTGCGAAAGAAGCTTATAAAAGTTTAGAAATGAATTATCCTAAATTTCATAAAATGGATAATCTCAGCAAACTCGCTTTTTTAGCTTCTGAAATGATTTTAAAAGATGAAGACCATAGCAGAACAGCATTAGTTTTTGCCAACAGATCATCAAGTTTGGACACTGATTTTAAATATCAGGAAAGCATCAATTCTCAGGAAAATTATTTTCCAAGTCCTGCCGTTTTTGTGTATACTTTGCCTAATATTTGCGTTGGCGAAATAAGCATCAAACATAAAATGCAGACAGAAAATGCTTTTTTTGTTTTGGATGAATTTGATGAACAATTTTTAAACGAGTATTCAGAACATATTTTACAGTCGGGCAAAGCTGATAAAGTATTGTGTGGCTGGGTAGAACTCTACAAGGAAAGTTATAAAGCTTTTGTATATTTGCTTACTTTGTAATTTAACAATATAAAAGTGTACCAGTTTATCAATCCTAAAATAATTTTATAATTATTGTTACATTGTTAAACTTTTACATTGATACATTATAAATGAAATTTATTTATGGAAAACTTAAGAGAAGAATTAAAGCACAAAATCATCGAAGTTCTTAATTTAGAAGACGTTGCAGTAGAAGAAATCAAAGATACAGATCCGTTATTTGGCGGAGGTCTTGGGTTGGATTCCATCGACGCTCTGGAATTGATCGTGCTTTTGGATAAAGAATACGGAATCAAATTAGCCGATCCGAAAAAAGGAAAAGAAATTTTCTCTTCGATCGACACAATGGCTAAATTCATTGAAGAAAACAGAACAAAATAAATTAATATACCAATGTATTAATGTAGCAGTCTAGCAATTGATAAACTGTTATATGAATGTATTGTTACATTTTGTAAAAATGGGTCAAAAAATTGCCATAACAGGAATGGGCATCATTTCCGCCATTGGAAACAATGTGGAGGAAAATTTGAATTCGTTGAAATCCGGAAAACATGGAATTTCAGATATTAGTTTATTTGAAACTCGTCATGCCGGAAATATTAAAACGGGCGAAATAAAATTGTCTAATGAAGAACTTGTTGAAAGACTTCAGTTAAATGAAGACAACAATGCAACAAGAACCTCTTTGTTAGGCATGATGGCTGCAAAAGAAGCCGTAGAAAGTGCCGGAATTTCCGACATTAATGAATATAAAACGGGTCTGATTTCTTCAACCAGCGTTGGCGGAATGGACGTTACCGAAAAATATTTCTACACTTATGAAGACTTTCCTGAAAAGCAAAAATATATTGACGCTCACGATGCGGGAAATTCATCATTATTGATTGCAGATTATTTGGGTCTAAAAGGCATGGTTTCAACGATCAGTACAGCCTGTTCGTCTGCCGCGAATGCGATTATGATGGGTGCAAAACTTATTAAAAATGGCATTTTGGATCGTGTGATTGTCGGCGGAACAGATTCTCTTTCAAAATTTACTTTGAATGGTTTCAATACATTGATGATTCTCACGGATTCTTACAACACGCCTTTTGACAACGACAGAAAAGGTCTGAATTTGGGTGAAGCAGCCGCTTTCATCGTTTTGGAGTCTGATGAAATTGTGAAAAAGGAAAATAAAAAAGTTCTCGGTTATCTTTCAGGTTATGGAAATGCGAATGATGCGCATCACCAGACCGCTTCTTCGGAAAACGGACAAGGCGCTTATTTAGCCATGGAAAAAGCATTGAAAATTTCAGGCTTAGATAAAGAAAACATCGATTATATCAACGTTCACGGAACAGCAACTCCGAATAATGATTTATCTGAAGGCATTGCAATGATCAGAATTTTTGGAGAAAATAAAGTTCCGGAATTCAGTTCTACGAAAGCTTTTACAGGTCATACTTTGGCAGCGGCGGCGGGAATTGAAGCAGTATATTCATTATTGGCGATTCAAAATAATATCATTTTTCCGAATCTGAATTTTAAAACAAAAATGGAAGAATTTGATTTGACACCTGTAACTGAACTCAAAGAGAAAAATATTAACCACGTTCTTTCCAATTCGTTTGGCTTTGGAGGAAATTGTTCAACTTTAATTTTTTCAAAATCATGAGTGCAGTTTACATCAACAGTGCAGCCTGTATCTCTGTTCAGGACACTTTAAATGAAAATTTTTTCCAAAATCTTAAACCCGAAAATTCATCTCAGGTTTTAAAGGCTATCGAACCCAATTACAAAGAATTCATTCCGCCTGCAGCCAGCAGAAGAATGTCTAAAACGGTAAAAATGAGTTCCGTCGCTTCTCAATATGCTTTAAAAGAAGCCGGAATCGAAAATCCCGACGCTATCATTGTGGGGACAGGAATGGGTTGTTCTCAGGATTCTGAAAAATTTCTGAAAAATGTATTGGATAACAATGAAGAGTTTCTGACTCCTACGTTTTTTATTCAATCCACACACAATACGGTCGCGGGACAAATTGCGTTAGGTCTGCAATGTCACGCGTATAATTTTACTTATGTCAACACTTCTTCATCATTGGAATTTTCTTTTTTGGATGCAAAATTACAGATTAATGATGGTGAATCAGAAAACGTTTTGGTAGGTTCAACAGACGAACAAACCGACCGGACAATGGAATTGTACAAATTAAACAAAACCATTAAAAAAGAAGAAAATCTTCCCGTTGATTATCTGAACTCAACAACAGACGGCGTCATTTGGGGTGAAGGCGCAAGTTTTTTTGTTTTAGGAAAATATAAAACTGAAAATTCTTATGCTCAACTGAAAGATATTCAAATCAGTAACAGACTAGATTTAGAAGAAACTCAACAATTTGTTGAACATTTTTTGGCTAAAAATAATTTGAAAAATGATGAAATTGATGCTGTAATTTTAGGTTTCAGCGGAGATGCGAAATCGGATGTTTATTATGCAAAAGCAATGAATTTATTTGAAAATTCGGCTTTGTTGTATTACAAACATTTGAGTGGCGAATTTAATACTGCAAGTGGTTTTTCAACGTTTATAGCTTGTCATATTCTTAAAAATCAGGAGATTCCTGAAGTGATGATGATTAATTCTGTGAAGAAAGACGGAATTAAAAATATTTTGCTTTATAATCATTTGGGAGGAAAAGACCACAGCTTGGTTTTGTTAGGGAAAGCTTAGTTTTTAACGCAAGTTTGTCATTCTGACGAAGGAAGAATCTCTATATTATATTTTATATTCTTCATTTCGCTTTGCTCTATTCAGAATGACATTGCGCATATAAAATTGTGGATATTTTTAAACCAAATTCAAAACAATTAAAAGATGAAACATTATCCATTTATCCTATTTTATCTTTTCTGTAACGTTTTTATTTATGCGTTTCACGGGACTTTTTGGGTGTATTTGTTTTGTTTTTTATTGTTTTCAGCGGTTGTTGTTTGGGGTTCTTTCGATATTGAATTGGGATACTTCATTAACAGCATTACTCATAAAAGAACAAAAATCAAGGAAGTCGCTCTGACTTTTGATGATGGTCCTACACAATTCACACCGAAATTTTTAGATGTGTTAAAGGAAAACAATGTAAAAGCTACCTTTTTTTGCATTGGAAAACAGATTGAAAAATATCCTGAAACTTTTCAAAGAATTATTGCAGAAGGTCATACCATCGGAAACCATACGCTTTCACATTCGAATAATACAGGATTTTTATCAACATCAAAAATGGTTGAGGAAATTGAAAAATGCGATGAAGTGATGCTGAAAGTCGGGAATTTAAAAACTAGCTTGTATCGACCGCCTTTTGGAGTTACGAATCCGAATATTGCCAAAGCCATCAAAAAAACTCATAAAAAAAGCATTGGCTGGAATGTCCGTTCTCTCGACACCATTACAGAAGATGAGAAAAAAATTTACCAAAAAGTTACCAAAGGATTAAAAAAAGGAAGTATCATTCTGCTTCACGACACTTCGGAAAAAACGTACAATGTTTTGATAGATTTATTAGTATTTTTGAAGGATAAAAACTATTCAACTTTCACCGTTGATTCAATAATAAAAAATCAAAATAATGTTTAAAAATATTGCTTTTCTTGCTTATTTATTGATTTCCAGCTTCTTTTTTGCGCAAAATACTGCAATGTCGGGAGCAGAAGCAAAAGCATTTGTAACCAAGGTTTCATCGGAGACAAAGGAAATAAAGACTTTACAAGCCGATTTTACTCAAACAAAAAAAATGGACTTTTTGGATAAAAGCATTATCACTTACGGAAAAATGTCTTTAAAGACGCCGAATATGTTGGCTTGGAAGTACACAAAACCTTATCAGTACAGCATTGTTTTTAAGGATAATAAAATTTTCATCAACGATCAGGGTAAAAAATCTTCGGTTGATGCAAAAAGCAAAACGTTTGAAAAAATCAATAAGTTAATCGTTGGAAGCTCTAACGGACAAATGTTCAACGATCCTGAATTTTCTGTAACTTATCTAAAAAATGCGAATTTTAACATTGCAAAATTTACTCCGAAATCGGCTCAATTGCTGAAATATATTAAGCAAATTGAATTAAGTTTTCCGAAAGGTCAATCAACAGTTTCTCAGGTTAATATGACGGAAGCATCGGGAGATACAACGAATATTGTTTTCAAAAATACAAAGATCAATGCGCCGATTGCTGCTTCAGAGTTTTCTTTATAGTTTGATTTTATTGTCGTTTGTTTCGTGTAAAACTTACAAGCTGACTGATGTAAAATCTATTCCTAATTCTGAAAAAATGGTTGAAAATTTATATTTTTCTTCCAATGAAGATTACGTTTATAAATGCCAGATGGATATTTATAAAAATCATGTAAGCGGAATTTTAATTATCAAGAAAATCAACGAAACGACTCATCGTGTTGTGTTAACTTCAGATTTTGGAAATAAATTGATCGATTTTGAAATTTCAGAGAATGATTTTAAACTCAATTATGTCCTTCCTGATTTGGATAAAAAAATTGTTATCAACTTTTTAAAGAATGATTTTCAACAACTTTTAAAGCAAAAATATCCTGTAACGGAAAGTTTTGAAAACGGAAATTCTAAAATTTATCTTTCAAAAATTGATAAAAAAACTTACTATTTATTCTTCAACAAAGAAAATGGTTTACTAAATCAAATCATTTACACGAAAAATAATAAGGAAAAAATCGATTTTACTTTTGATGCAAAAAAACATATCTTCGCAGATAGTTTGAATCTTCAACATAAAGACTTCAAAATCAACATAAAGCTATTTCAAATAACTGAAACAGAATAATATGCAAACCATTCTTAAAGACTTTTATACTTTAAAATCATACGAACAGACAGAAAATGGAGGTTTTGTTGCCAATATTTCTTTGAATAAAGATCATGAAATTTTCAAGGGACATTTCCCTGGAAATCCGGTAACTCCGGGAGTTTGTATGATGCAAATTGTAAAGGAACTCACTGAAGAATTTACTGGCTTAAAATTATTCTTAAAAACAGCTTCAAATGTGAAATTTATGGCAATTATCAATCCATTTGAAACACCTGATTTGAAATTGGAATTAACTATAAATCAGACTGAAGAAGAAGTAAAAGTGAAAAACACAACTTCTTTTGGCGAGACTATTGCATTAAAAATGTCGGTTAACTATCAAAAATTGACATCATGAAACTTATCTTTTCATTTTTAGCGACTTTTATTCTGTTTTTTCAATCAGGTCTTGAGACTTTGAGAGAAAGCTATGCAAAGGCAAATTCATCGAACGTCAATACGGAAGCATTCATTAATGCAGCCGAAAAAACTTCGGGTTCTGATGCTGTCATTCAGGGGTATAAAGCTGCAGCCCAAATTATGGAGGCTAAAATTGCAAAGACGAACAGAAAAGCGTTGGTGAAATCTGGTGCAACAAGTCTTGAAAGCATTATTAAAAGTAATCCCAATAATGCTGAACTAAGAGTGATCAGAATGAGCGTTCAGGAAAATATCCCGAAAATTGTAGGATATAGAGGAAGTCTTAAAGATGATAAAGCATTTCTTTTAAATAATTACAACAAGCAAAATGCTTCACTTAAAAATTATATTAAAAGATTTGCCACACAGTCTAAAACCATGACCGACGCAGAAAGAGCAACATTAAAATAAAACGATGACCCTTCCTGAAGTGCAAAACGCAATCTCTGAAAAGAAAATTTGTGTTTTAATACCTACTTACAATAATGAAAAAACTCTGAAAAGAGTAATCGATGGTGTGCTGGGGTACACTGAAAACATCATTGTGGTAAACGATGGATCTATCGATTCTACACTGAAAATTTTACAGGATTATTCTCAAATTAGCGTAATTGATTTACCTGAAAACAAAGGGAAAGGAAACGGACTAAAAATAGGTTTCAGAAAGGCAAAAGAATTAGGCTACAATTATGCAATAACGATAGATTCCGACGGACAGCATTATCCTGATGATATTCCTGTCTTTGTGGAAGCGTTACTACAGGAAAATGAAGATGTTCTTTTAATAGGGAACAGAAATATGTCTCAGGACGGTATTCCAAAGAAAAGCAGTTTTGGAAACCGTTTTTCTAACTTTTGGTTTTGGTTTGAAACCGGAATTAAATTAGAAGACACACAATCCGGTTACAGATTGTATCCTTTACATAAAATTCCAAAAAAATATTTTACACCAAAATTCGAGTTTGAGATTGAAATTATTGTAAGGACGGCTTGGCGGCATGTTCCTGTAAAAAATGTTCCGATAAAAGTTCTTTACGATCCTGCTGAAAGGGTTTCGCATTTCAGACCGTTTAAAGATTTTACGAGAATCAGTATTCTGAATACCATTTTGGTGACAATTACTTTGCTTTATATTATTCCAAGGAATTTCATTAATAATTTCAAAAAAAAAGCTTTAAAAAATTCATTAAAGAAGACGTTCTAGAAAGCGACGGAACTAATAGAACAAAAGCATTTTCGATTGCTTTGGGTGTCTTTATCGGCTTTTCGCCTTTTTGGGGATTCCACACTTTGCTTGTAATTTCTCTAGCGGTTTTATTTAAATTAAATAAAGTTTTGACTTTTGTGGCTTCCAACGTGAGTTTACCACCTTTTATACCATTTATTATTGCTGCTGCTTTGTTTTTGGGAGCACCATTTGTACATGGAGAAAGCAATATTTTGAGTCAGGAACTTAATTTTGAACTGGTAAAAAACAATCTTCTTCAATATGTTATCGGAAGTGCAATTTTAGCGACATCTATGTCTTTGATTGCCGGTGTTGCAACTTTTCTTTTCCTGAATAAAGTAAGTCCGGAAAATAATTAATTCAATAAAAAAACTGCAAAGCCTTTCGACCTTGCAGTTATTCATAAATAATTAAATTCATTTATTTTTTAGTAATCTTTTGAGAATATGTTTTTCCATTCTTGTCGACTACAATCAGTAAATAATTTCCTGTATTTAATTGCTTAACAGAGATCGAGTTATTTTCAATTTTTGTTTGTAAAACCATTCTTCCATTCATATCAAACACTTTTGCATCTTGTGGAGTGAAATCCTTTTTCGATGTGAAATTAATGATATCATGCGTTGGGTTCGGATAAACCGTGAAAGTTTCCTGAGCAATCTGTATATCTTTTGTATCTAAGAATGAACCTTCTATAACATTTAAAGTCGTGTTTGGAGTTACATTATTAATAACATCAACCAAACCAGAAGGCCATTTTACCACTACTTTTGTAATGGCAGTTGCCTGCCCGATACCGAAATGAGCATTCAATGTACTCATATTTCCGAAGCCTGTTCCACTTTGGATATCACGAATTTGTTTTCCCCAAGCTCCGTAAATTTCGACTCTTGCACCGATTCCGTTTCTGTTGCTTTGTGTTCCTTTTAAAGTAACTTTCAGCCATTTATTGGTATTTCCGGCATTCATCATGATATTTGTTCCATTTTGAATATCCAAAAATCCGTCATTATTTAAATCTCCGATAGGGCGATCATAATAACTTAAGTTATAAGCTGTTGCATTTGGAGTAAATGTAAAATCTCCATTTCCAAACATAATGGTGTTTCCTGCGCCTAAAACGTCTAAAAATCCGTCATTATCAAAATCATGGGCAACGTATTCACGGCTTAAAAGATTGTTTGTATCATAACCGGAACCGACAGATTTATCTGTAAATGTTCCGTCTCCATTATTCTTCATTACCTTACTTAAACCGTTGCTTGTGGAATTAATTCCCACAACAGCATCCATCCAACCATCATTATTAAAATCTCCCCAAGCCGCAGACCAAGTCTGAGTAGGGTTTGCCATATTTGCTGCTGCAGCTACGTTTGTGAAGGTTCCGTTTCCATTATTTCTATGCAGCTCGTTGATATTTCCACCAGGGCCAGATCCTCCTCCACTACATTTTGCAATAAAAAGATCCATATCGCCATCGTTATCATAATCGATCCAGATAGAACCGTAATTACCGCCGGAAGGGAAATCTCCCAATCCACCTTGGTTGTGGTTCATATTTGTACCGTCATTTAAATAATATCTATTCGGTGCGTTATCATCACAAATGAAAGCATCCAGTTTTCCATCATTATTAATATCAACAAAATTGGTTCTTTGAACTAAAAAAGATTGAGTTTTTCTATCTGATGTGTAAGCTGTTCCTGTCGAATTTGCCTTTAAAAAAGCGATTCCACTGGATGATCCGTACACCAGATCATTATATCCATTGTTATCGTAATCTCCTGCAGCAATGCTCCAAGAAGGTGTAACCGTTGTTGTCGGAACAGTGTAACTTGTATTCGTAAATCCACCACCCGGCTGTTGATACGAAATTACAATCTGAGTAGCACTTACAACAGAAACAATATCATCCAGATAATCTCCGTTCATATCAACTACACAATTATTAAACGTTCCTGTTGCCGCAACCGGTTGTGCTACAAAAGACAAACGATCCGGAACAACAGCTACTTCAGAAAGCGTGATGTTAAAGCCTAATGAAGAATATTTATTATCAAATACAATATAATAAGTTGTTCCAGCAACGGCATTAAAGGTCACCTGAGAAAATGTTCCCGAAAAATCATCGTTAGCCGTAAAACAGTTTAATGTAGTACAGTTTCCTGTAAATACGATCATACGTGTATCTACGTTTTGTCCGGCAGATGAAGTAAATACTTTAACAGTTTTATTTTCTGTGGCCACATATTTATACCACAATCCTTTTGATCCGGGTGCACTTAATGTACAAGCCGTTGCAGGAGGATCTCCCGTGACGGAAGGCGCTGTGATTGTTCCTGAAGTAAGAGTAACTGCAGTACTGCACGTTAGCTGGGCAAATACCCATGCACTATTCACTAATAAGGCAAAGAGGGGGAATATTTTTTTCATTAGTTATTAGTTTATGTTATTATTAATTTTTTTAAGGACAATTTTGATTTAAAGTATTAATCCATTGCTTTAAAAGATCGAGCCCTTCATCATGAACAATTGTTCGTCCCAACAAAGGCATTCTATTGCTCTCATTAACAGAACTAAGTCTGAAATGCATCACCGATTTGGAAGGATTTCCGGGCATGATAATTCTTTCCAACGAAGGATCAATAGGTTCATCTGCCATTACGCAAACTCCAATTTTGGATAAATTCGTAGTCTGGCTAAAACTTAAACGAATCGCTCTGTAATCACAACGTGCATTTTCCTGATGGCAATGTGCACAATTGATATCCAGATAAGATCTCAAACGAATATCAAGCGGTTTGCTGGTATCTTTATAATTTACCGTAGAAACGATATTAGACGGGAAACTTTGGAGATAACCTTCATCAACCAATTTCTGCAACTGATTTTTTAAACCATTCGGATAATTATAGGAAACATTTAAATTTTGGGGTTTTACGCCAATAGGAACAGGTTTATTATCCAGTTTATGACAAGCAAAACATTCAGATTCAGAAGGAATTCTGTAATCTGTTGTAACAACATCGTTATTCTCTTTTTTAAAAGTAATATTAACTGAACTACCCGTTGTAAAATTAGTTCCTGTCACCAATTCTGCTTCTGTTTGAGCATCATTCCAAAGATATTCGGCAAAAACCCAACCGCTTGATTTTTTGATCATTAATCGGGTTTCCAAAATCTTGGTTGTATTTCCGGGTTGAATCGTGTTGTAGTAAAAATTTTTAATCAAAACGGTCCCCAGCGGAAAATTTAATGATTTGTCATCGCCGTCATAATTCGCTTTCACTCCATCCGGCATCCAGATAAATCTTTTTTTCAGAGCATAATCTGTAAAAAGCGAACTCGCAGGTTCATAAGGGATAACTTTGGTAGAAGGGTTTAAGTCTTTTAAATCTCCTTTAAAAAAAGCGTAAGTAGATAATTTCGCATATGGAACCGCATCAATATTGAAATTCACAACAGGATTTACAGTTTCAATGCTTTCAATTTTTTCATCGCTTTTGCACGAAAAAATAAATAAAAAACAAAAAATAGGGAATAAGTATAGTTTTTTCATTAAATTAATAATTAAAAAAACGAATATAGATAATTAACCTATTCCGAGCCAAAAAATTTATTATGAAAATTGAAAAATGATTTAAAATTAATAATCAAAACAATAAAATTCCATCAAATAAACAACAAAATAAAAAATTCAACGAAAATTAATTAAAATTGAAACATAAAAAAACACACAAATTTGTGTGTTGAAATTTTAATTATTTTAAGATAAACTGAACCAAATCTTTCAAAAATCCACCATCTACATTTCCTTTGATTTCATAATTTTTCGGAGATGGCGTTCCGGAAATTTTAATGAATAAATGACCTAAAGGCTGATAAAATTTAAACTCAGCCAACTTATTATTTTTAAGTTGCTCCTTCCAAAGCACATAATCTTTTGCAATGACCTGATAATCCATTCCACCCTGTGCAAAAAACATTGGAACTTTGATCAATTTTACAGATTCAAGGGGTTTATAATCAACTAAATATTTCCAGTAAGCAGCAGATAAAACCATTGGAAGCTCTTCTTTTGGAGTATTTAAATTGAATTTTTTTGAATTCAGGAAATCAACTTTTTTCTTCATATCCTGAAGATCTTTTTCCGACACATTTGAAGGATCAATACTGTGAAGATATTCAAACTGTCTAAGCAATACATCCTGCAACGGTCGAGCATTTCCTGCCATGAAAACATATTTTGAAGCATTTGCCTTTTCAGCTATTTTCGGCATCAGATATGCCCCTAAACTATGCCCTAAAATGATTATTTGATAATCTTTAAATTTTTCATTATTTTTAAAATAATTCGAAACATTTACCGCATCATTTATTGTTTCCTGCTCCACTGTAGATTTTTCATTAAAAGCTTCCGGATTAGAATTCGTTCTTTTATCATACCTATAGGAAGAAATTCCGTTTTTCAACAAATATTCAGCAATATCTCTGAATGGCTTATTTTCTCCTATTGTTTCATCTCTGTCACTTGCACCAGAACCATGAACTAAAATTACCAATTTCTTTTGATTGTTTTCTTCTGGTTCTAAAAGGGTTCCTTTCAATTCAATACTATCGCTTTTTATTCTTAAAGCTGTTTTGTCATCCGGCTTATCGAAATTTTTATGTGGAACTAGAAAAAATCCTATAATTTTATTACTATCTGTAAAATTGATTAAAATATCCAATTTCTCTTTTTCAAATTCAGAATAATAGTAATATGCATCGCTTTCGTTATTTACTTCAATAACATTTTTAAAATTGCCAAACTGCCCTTCAAGCTGCTCCGGTAAGGTTTTAAAAACTTCAGGAGTAACATGTTTAGCCATTTCAGGATCAAAAAAAGTATATGCTTTTTCTGTATTATTATCAATAAATAAGAGTTTGATAAACTGATCTCCAATTTCTTTTCTGTTTTGAGCAAAGGAAAATAATGCTGTGAAAAACAAAACTAGACTTAAAATTTTCTTCATATTAATTCTTCAGTTTTCTATTCGTTTTCTTTAAATATTTTTCGACATTTTCTTTATCCGGAACGGTTGTAATTTCTTTAGATAAAGCCTTTTCAAATTCAATTTTTGCTTTAGAATATTCTTTTTGATTAAAATAATATTTTCCGATTTGATAATAAACCAACCAAAAATCAGGATTTAAAGATTGGTAATGATTGATAAATTCCTCCGAAAGAATTTTATCATTATCAATCTGAGAACTTAATCTTTTATATTCTTCGTAATTTTTAAATTCCTGAGAATCCACAAAAGAATCTTTAGCAATATTCAATTCAGATTTTGAAAATTTTCCGTTTTCAAATCTTTTATCAGAAAAAATTTCATTGAGATCATAACAGACAAATTCACCCAACTGATAAGGATTTGCAGAAACCCACACTAATTTTTTTTGAGGCGAAAAAATTACCGCATGATGCGCCAATAGCTGATTGAGTGCTTTTTCGTTTCCATAACCTATCTTCTCCCCTTTCAGACCCGATTTGTCTCTTAAAATGGATGCCATTTTTTCAGGATTTAATTTTTTGTTTTCCTGTAAAAGTTCCTGCAATTTTTCATAACGATATTCAGAATGACTTTCCAAAATATGATTTTGATTTCTTTTGTCATTTTTATAGGCATCGGACTGAAAATGATTGGTACAAAAAATACGACTTGTATTTTCAACTTTGTAAACCCCAAAATTATCTGGAGAAACTTCAATAATTACAGCATTTTTATCATTCGCACTTCCCACTAAAATCGATTCTGAAACGAAAACTTTTCTCTTTTTTGCAATCGCAATCGCTTCATCAATAGTTGCAGCATATTGCAAAATTTCCCTCGTCACCAAAGAAATCGGAGTTTTTGCCGTCAATGGAATTTTAGATTTTCCTGCATTGATCGTTACCGTAATTCCTTCTTTATTCATCCCCGAAACCACGCCGATCATTCCCGGCCAACTCACAGATAGATAAGGAATTCCGTCTTCCGGCTCTACAAATTCAATTAATTTATTTTTAGCAAAGTCATCCCCTACATAAAAGTCAAAATTTCTTCCTATCAGCAAATCTCCGTCTTCCGTATTTTCATTCCAAACCGCTAGAGAAGTACAGCCAACCACCATCAAATCCTGCATTGCGTGACCAATGTCGTGAGCTCCGTGCAAATACATACTTCTAAAAAATTTTGGGGCAATAAAATCATATCTATCCGATGAATACTGAGATAATCCGTATAATTCGGCTTGATAATCTTCACGGACATTTAGATACATTTTTCGATTGTACCATTTCAGGAAACCTCGCAAAAGATTTTGTTTAAACTTCGAAGGAACAAAACCTTCCACTTTTGAAAAGAAAATTTCTTCCTGTTTCTGCATCAGATTTTGGGTTAAAGCTCCATTATTATAGCCTAATTGTAAAGGATTTCCTTTGATATACAATTCCCAAAGCTGTTGTTTATTTTTCGTTAAATAATTTTCATTAAAACTAAACGTCGAATCGTTGATTTTACTAACTTTTGGAATTTCAAGAGAATATTGTTTTACATCAGGAATATGTTTGATAGATTTTCGTATGCCACATGATGTAAGACTAAGAATGAAAAAAAAGAAAAATAAAGTTTTTATTTTGTGCTGCTTGTCATTCTGACGATAGGAAGAATCTCTTTTTATAAATTTAGATTCTTCATTACGCTTCGCTTCATGTAAAATGACAAAAGACTGCTTATAATTTTCCTTCTTATTTTTCACTTTTATTTTTATTAATCAACTGTGTTAATCTTTCATCAATAAGCTCTTTTCCAAGAATTTCTGCACAGGTATTGAAAGCTCCGATCGTACAGCCCAAAATTCCGTGCATATTTACAGATTGCCCTGTCAAAAAGAGATTATCGATCTTTGTACGTGGAGAAACCATTGTTTTCAGAGGATTCTCTGAACTTTTACTATAGCCGTACATATTTCCGTTAAAGCTTCCGATATAATCGCGGTAAGACAACGGAGATGATGTGTAAATTTTACTCGTAATCTGCCTTAAATTTGGAATTTTTTTCTCCAAAGCATTAATCATTTTTTCGGCTTTTTCCAGCTTGAATGTCTCGTATAACTCTCCCCTTTCATGTTCGTCAGCAACCGTATTGAAAGTTCTTTCCCATTCTTTAACTTCATCAAAATCCATATAAGAAATGGCGGTTAAACTTTCCGCAAATCTCGGATAATGTTTAGATTGTGTTGAAGAAAGCATATACGTTTCCGGCCACGAATTTTTCTCATAACGATACGCATTCCAGACCAATTCTTCTTTTGAATAATGGTAAATATTATAATTAAAATTCGGAATTGATTGAGGTTTTAAGACTATGTAAACACTGAAGCACGAAGGAACAGGTTCCCAACTCATGATTCTGTTTAAAAAGGATTTTTTTAATCGTTCTTCACCAATCAATTTAATTGTTGAACGAATTTCTATGTTTGAAATAAATCGTTTCGCTAAATATTCTTTTCCTGAAGTTGTTTTTACACCTGCTAAAACATTATTTTCATTAAATATAAATTCAGAAACTTCTGTGTGTTTATGGACTTCTGCCCCATGTTCACGAAGTCTGCGAATCAATAATTTTGAGATCTGACTACCGCCTTTTATACATTTATAAGCACTTTGAATGTAAGAATTTACCGTCAACGCATGCACATAAAACGGAACATTTTCAGAATCTCCGCCATATAAAAAATTTGAACCCAATAAAACAGACTGTAGTTTTTTATTTGTTGTTAAAGATTCAATAAATCTTTTGGTATTCAGGTGAAGAATTTCCTCATTGTAATTATCTTTTCCGACCAGATTATATCTCGGAAACTGGCTGCAAACTCTCTGAATTTCTTCACAATAATCTTCCAAATTTTCTCTTTCTTCAGGAAAATATTCTGATAATTGCTCAACAAAATTTTCATAACCTTGCGCATGAGGATATTCGATTTCATCATCTCCGAAAGTGATTTTATCGTAGCCGTCTTCATCCATTTTTTCAAGCTGAAGCTCATCCATAATTCCTAAGTAGGAAAAATATTGATGAAGATTCTGCCCTTTCGAAAGACCGCCCAAATAATGAACTCCGGTATCGAAAATAAGTTTGTCGCGGGAAAAAGTCTGTAAATTTCCTCCGTACTGGTTGTTTTTCTCCAGAACACAGACTTTTATACCTTCCATCGCCAAAACAAGCGCCGAAACCAGGCCTCCCAATCCGCTGCCGATTACAAGTATGTCAAATTCTTTTTTCAAAGGAGAAAATGCGTTTTCTTTAAAGGTAAGAAATTTAGAAATTAAAAGTCACTTTGTCATGCTGAAAGCATCTCAACATGGCTTAAATTCCTACGGAATGACAAACTATGTGGATAGAATCAGGTACAAATTAAACTTAATAATAAATTCTGAACCTTAGTGTTTGAGTTTAAATATTAGTTTTTTTCTGTAGTAAAATTAGGGAATTTAATCAATATCATCCCAAAAATCGAAGTAATTGAACCATTGAAGAGGATATTTTTTAATCATCGAATCCAAATTTTGAGTATATGAATTTAAAAGTCCCTGTGCATCGCGCTTTTTGACATTTTGAGCAACCCTTGCATACAAATGATAATGAAGATTTTTTTCTTTCATCACGTACACATATACAACGGGAACGCCCAACCTTGATGCAATAAGAAATGGCCCTGCCGGAAATTTCGCTATTTTCCCTAGTAAATCTCCTTCCAAAAATTTGGAACCTTCAAAATAACGGTCACCTGTGAAGCAAATAAGTTCGTTTTTTGACAATGCTTCATTGATGTCGAAAATATGCGACATATCTTCTTTTACGTAAATAAATTTGATGCTGCTTGCTTTTACAGAAACACTTTCGAGGTATTCTTTAATGACTGTAACTTCCTGATCTGTTGTCACTAAATTAATCTGACAGTCAAAATCAATATCGGCAAAAAAATGTTCAGCAATTTCGAAATTTCCAATGTGAGCGCTGATGAGAACACCTCCTTTTTTCTCTGCTAAAAGATTTCTTAGATTTTCGATTCCATCGAATTCATAAGTATATTTTTCGCGCAAACCTGCAGAAATCGCAGTTTTATCAATTAAAACTGTTCCAAAAGTGAAATAGCTTTTATATAATGACAGTTTTGTCTTCCAATATCCGTAATTGAGTCTTTTCTGAAAATAATATCTGTAGTATTTGTTGCTGTTTTTTTCGAATAAAAAATAGTAAAGTGCCACAAAATAAAGCACGAAATATGAACTCCGGATTCCGATATTTCTAATGCACCAGACAAAAATCCTGTAGCCCAGAATTGTCCCTTTAGATTTACCTTTCCACTTGTTCATAGTATTAATTTAGCAATGTATCAATTTAACAGTATAACAATTTATTAGAATTAAAAAAGTATTGATAAACTGCTAAATTGGTATATTGTTACATTTATTCAGAGTAAATTTTAATCGATAATTATGCGTTTTTTTCAGCGATTTTATTCTCGATAGTCGAATAGAAGTCATCGAATGTGACCATTTTTTTGAAGTCTGCTTCACCCAATTTCACACCGAAATTAGATTCAATCACTACCACCATATCAATATAATCTAAGCTGTCTAATCCCAGCGTAGTTTTTAAGTTGGCTTCATTGCTGATTTCATCGCCATCTACTTCAAATTCATTCACTAAAAAGTCGTTAACGATCGCAACAATTTTTTCCCTTTCCATGTTTTTAATTAAATTTTTTTACAATTAATGCGGAATTTGTTCCCCCAAATCCGAAAGAATTCGACAAAAATACGTCAATTTTTTGACTTTTCGTTTTGGCGATCAAATTTATCCTTCTTGCCTCATCATCAGGGTTTTCCAGATTAATATTCGGAGCTACAAAATCGTTTTGCATCATTAAAATTGAATAAATAACTTCACTTGCACCTGCCATCCAACATTCGTGACCGGTCATGGATTTTGTGGAACTTACCGGAACCTCTCCACCAAAAATTTCATAAATAGCTTTGGCTTCATTCGCATCTCCAATTGGTGTAGAAGTCGCATGAGCATTAATATAATCAATATCTTTTGCAGATAAACCGGACTGTTTCAAGGCTCTGTCCATCGCCAAAGCGGGTCCGTCAACATTAGGTGTAGAAATATGCCCTCCATTTGAAGAAAAGCCATAGCCAACGATTTCAGCAATGATATTTGCGCCTCTTTTTTGTGCCGATTCTAAACTTTCAACGATCAATGAAGCTGCTCCACCACTCGGAATCAAACCGTCTCTTTCGGAATCAAAAGGTCTTGAAGCTTTGGTAGGCTCATCTTCTCTTACAGAAAAAACCCCCAACCCGTCAAAACTCGCCATTGAATATTTGTTGGTTTCCTGAGCTCCTCCACAAACAATCATATCCTGGAAACCGTTTTTAATCATCATATAAGCCAATCCCAAAGAATGAGAACCACTCGCACAAGCTGCACTGATGGTTAAATTGATTCCTCTTAATTTAAAAATCGTAGAAAGATTCATCGTCACCGTAGAGTTCATCGATTTGAAAATCGCTCCTGAGCCCATTAATGTAGTATCTTTTTTCTCTCTTGCAATGTCGATTGATTCTACAACTGCCTGAGAAACACTGTCGTTTCCGTATAAAATTCCGACTTCGTTATTGTCTAAAAAGTCCTGGTCGATATTGGCCTGTTTTAAAGCATCGAGTGTCGCGATATAAGCATATTCGCTTTCTTCACCCATGCTTACGCGTTGTCTGCGGTTCAAAAGATTTTTAAGATCCGGTTTCGGAACAACTCCCGTTAATCCCGATCTGAAACCAAATTCTTTTCTTTCGTCCACCAAAACAATTCCGGATTTTCCTTGAAATAAAGATTCTTTCACCTCTTCCAAAGAAGTTCCGATGCAGGAATAAATTCCCATTCCGGTAATTACAACCCTATTTTCCATGTAATGTTCAAGGTTTTAGGTTGCAGATTTTAGGTTGCAGCTAATACCTGCTATCTTATATCTGCTACCTGATTTTATGAATAGATTCCTCCGTTAATATTGATTACTTCACCTGTAATGTATGATGACTTTTTAGATGCTAAAAACGCTACCAAATCTGCCACTTCTTCCGCTTCACCAAATCGGTTGGCAGGAATCATCGCTTTTAATTCATCTTCATTAAATTCCTGCGTCATATCTGTTTTGATGAACCCCGGTGCAACTGCATTTACAGTAATATTTCTTTTCGCAACTTCCTGAGCCAAAGCTTTTGTAGCTCCAACAACAGCGCCTTTTGCCGCAGAATAATTGGTTTGTCCAGCCGTTCCCTTCATTCCGGAAACAGAAACCATATTGATAATTCTGCCGTATTTGTTACGTAACAATTTTTGAATAAAGAAATTTGTCACGTTGAAAAAACCATTTAAACTCGTATTAATCACAGCATTCCAATCTTCACTTGGCATCCACATAAATAATCCGTCTCTTGTGATTCCGGCATTATTTACGATTACTTCAACGATAGATTTTGGATTATTTTCCTGCCATTCTGTTAAAACTTTTTGAGTTTCTTCGGCATTTCCTACATCGAACTTTAGGATTTCTCCGGTAGAGCCCAATTCTTCGACTTTAGCTAAAGTTTCCTTTGCTGCAGCTTCGTTTGAAGTGTAATTAATTAAAATATGATAATTTTTATCTTCTGCCAGTTTTATACAGATTGCTCTTCCAATTCCCCTTGAGCCGCCTGTGACGATTGCACATTTCATGTGTTACTTATGTTAGTTTTAGTTTTTTTAAGTGTATTTTTTCTGTCTTTTTCTTTAATGACAATAATTTCAGTTAAAAATTACATTGCCTTTAAATATTTTTTTACATTCTCCAAATACGGATACATCACCATATCATTTGAGAACGCAGGAATGATCTTTCTTATTTCATCGTACAACTCTTTTGTTGAAGATGAAACTTTATCCTGAAATCCAAGATATTCAATTGCCTGAACAATCGTAATCGCTTCAATCGTCAAAACTTCGAAAGCATTTTCGATTACTTTTCTGCAAATTACCGCAGCGTTTGTTCCCATACTTACAATATCCTGATTGTCATTATTATTCGGAATACTGTGAACATACATCGGGTTCGATAACATCTGGCTTTCCGCCGTTGTAGAAGTCGCTGTAAACTGAACACCCTGCATCCCGAAATTGAAACCTAATTTACCTAAATTTACAAAAGGAGGCAAGATTTCGTTGATTTTAGCATTTAAAAGATAATTTAATTGTCTTTCTGCCAACATTGTCAATTTAGTAACAACAATTTTCAGCTTGTCCATTTCCAAAGAAATATAATCTCCGTGGAAGTTTCCACCGTGATAAACGTGCTGCCCTTCAACATCAATAATCGGATTATCATTTGCTGAATTGATTTCATTTTCTAAAACCTTCTCAGTGTATTCTAAAGTATCTAAAACAGGCCCTAAAATCTGAGGAACACATCTTAACGAGTAATATTCCTGAACTTTTTCTTTGAAAACCTTTTCCTGTTCTTCAAAGTGAGTATATAAATGATCGGCTCTTTTTCTGATTAATTTGCTATCAGATAAATGAGCGCGCATTTTTGCTGCAATTTTCTGCTGTCCTGCGTGAAGTTTTGTTCCATTTAAAGCTTCTGATAAATGGTCGTCATAAGCTTGAACAATTTCATTGATTGCGCAAGATAATTTAATGGAAATATCAGTTAATTGATTCGCTTTATGAGCATTTACAACACCAATTCCTGACATTACAGAAGTTCCGTTCATTAAAGCTAAACCTTCACGAATTTCAACTTGAATAGGTTCTAAACCTTCAATTTCGAAAACTTCTTTCGTCGATGTTCTTTCACCTTTATAAAAAACTTCACCTTCGCCGATTAATACCAAAGCCAAATGTGCCAATTGAACCAGGTCTCCGCTCGCACCAACTCCACCGTGTTCGAAAATAAGCGGTGTAATATCTCTGTTGATTAATTCTTTAAGTAAATTAACTACAGATTGATGAACCCCTGAATTTCCAAGAGAAAGAGTATTTAATCTCGCCAGCATACAAGCTTTAACCTCATCTGCAGGAAGCGGATTTCCAATTCCTGAAGAGTGACTTCTGATTAAATTATACTGAAGCTGGTGCGTATCTTCATCACTGATTTTAAACTGTGCCATCGGGCCAAAACCTGTGTTCACACCATAGATTACTTTATTTTTCGAAAACTCTTTCAAAAACTGAAAACTTTTATCCACTCTGGTAAGAAGTGTTTCATCCAGTTCTATTTTTTCATTCTCAATGATGATTTTTTTAAAGTCGTTCAGTTCTAAAAAGTTATTTATTTTCATTAATTAAAAGTAATAATAGATAATATTGTAATTATTAATTAATTGTCATTAATTTTGCGGCAAAGATAGAAGTTATTATTAAAATAAAAAATCAAAGATGAGCAAAGAATTTGTAGACGTGCTTGTAATCGGGGCTGGACCGTCTGGTTGCGTATCTTCTTCATATTTAAAGAACAACAACATAAATGTAAAAGTTGTTGAAAAGACAAAGTTTCCAAGACTTGTTGTAGGGGAAAGCCTGATTCCGCGTGTGATGGATCATTTCTATGAAGCCGGATTGTTTCCTGCACTGGATAAAATGGGTTTTGAAAAAAAATTGGGAGCTCGTTTCTTACGTGGTGACGAGGTTTGCATCTTTGATTTTAGTAATAAATTCGGTGAAGGATGGGACTGGACCTGGCAGGTTCCGAGAGCTGATTTTGATAATACTTTAGCTCAGGAAGTCATTAATAAAGGCATTGACTTAGAATTTGAAACAGAAGTTATCGAAATTGAATTCAACGGAACAGATTCTATCACGACTGTAAAAAATAAAGACGGTGAAACAAAAGAAATTCATGCAAAATTCGTGATCGATTCCAGCGGTTACGGAAGAGTTTTACCGAGACTTTTAGATTTAGAAAAACCTTCAAAATTGTCTCCTCACTCTGCTATTTTCTCTCATGTAGAAGACATCAACAGAGAAGAAGGAACGGAAGGAACTTTAATTTCTTTTGATATTATTGAAACCGAAGTCTGGCTTTGGGTAATTCCTTTCTCGAACGGAAATACGAGCGTAGGAATTGTTGGCCCGACTGAATATATTGAAAAACTTTCTGAAAACGGAGATACTGCCGAAGCTTTAAGAAAAGCAATTTCTCTTTCAGATTATTATGTAAAACGTTTCGGAGATGTAGAATTCATTTTTGAACCAAGACACTTGAAAGATTATTCTTGTTCAGTAAAAAAATTGTACGGAGACGGATTTGCATTGACAGGAAATGCGTCAGAATTTCTTGATCCGGTTTTCTCATCAGGAATGGCTTTTGCAACCGAGGGTGGAATGACCGCAGCAAAACTGGCTTTAAGACAGCTTAATGGCGAAAAAGTAGATTGGCAGACCGAATTTGCAGACTATATTTTATACGGTGTTGATGTTTTCACAACCTACGTGAAAGAATGGTACACCGGAAATCTTCAGGAATTGTTTTTCCACCAACCGGAAAATCCTGATGTGAAAAGAAAAATTTGTGCAGTTTTGGCAGGTTATGTCTGGAACAAGAAAAATACTTTTGTGAGAATCCATGACACTGCGATAAAGAATCTTGCAGAATTCATTAAAACAGAAAAACAACAACAAGCATAAAAAAACGGTCTGAAAATCTCAGACCGTTTTTTATTTTATTTGACAGCTCTCTTGATGTCTTTTGCAATATACTTCCCGATAGCTTCGTATGCTGCTGCAATTCGCCCATACTCCATAACAAATTCTTTATTGTTTACATATTTATCGAATTTATTAAGCTCAACTACAGCTAAAACTTTCGATGGATTATCTGTTTCTATAAGTTTTACTGTTCCTGTAATTTCAGCAGTCATTCCTACCATTCCTCCATGCCACCCCGGATAAACCCATTTTGTATCCAATAGCAAGGTGTATTTTGCAGGACTTGCCTTTTTAAATGCAATATTTTTATATCCTTTATTTAATCATTTTGCAAAATAATCTACATAATATTCATCTTTATATTTTTGCCATTCTCCATTCCATTTTTGCCATCCTGCTTCTCCTCTTTTAGGGTTTGCCAGAAGATCTCTTTTTCTGTTGTCAAGATATTGAGATTCTGTGTAATTTTCTTTCATTAGTGTTACATTCTCAAATTTCAGTTCAACATTTACTTCGGATTGATCTTTTAAAGCGGTAAAATTTCCGGAAGTAATTACAAACCTCTGATCTTGGGCATTAACAATCATAGTAAAGCTCATAATGAGCATTAGAAATAATTTTTTCATAGTTTATTAATTTTTATTTAAAATTTTTAAGATTCATTTTTTATCTTAAATCAGTAAATGTAATCGGCTTTCTGCTGTTTGGATTAAATACGATTTTAGACAAAACATCAAAATCAATTAATTCAATTTTCGGACTTACCCTTAATTTTGCGCGGAAATGATCTCTCACTTCATTCACAAAATTTTCAGAATCACTGTCTGTGCTTATTTTAATGATAATTTCATCCAGTCCGATTTCATTCGACTGAATAACGATCTGATAACACAAAATATTGTTGAAATCATTTAAAATATCGTTCATTGCAGGTGGATACAAAGTTGTTCCTTTGTATTTTATCATCTGCTGTTTTCTCCCAATTACCGGACCCAACCTCATCGTATTTCTTCCACACTGGCAAGGTTCGTAATGTGCTTTTACAATATCTCCTGTTTTGAATCTTAATAAAGGAATTGCTTCAACACCTAAAGTTGTAATTGTTAATTCTCCGCTTTCACCTTCTTTTACTAAGTTTCCTTCATCATCCAGAATTTCTGTGATGATTAGTTCCGGATGTTGATGTCCTCCGATTTGCTCTTCACACTCTGTGAAAGCCGTGCTCATTTCTGTGGAAGCGTAGGTTGAGAATAATTTAATATCCCACTTTTCTTTAATCTTCTGAGATAAAATATTGTCTGTAAAATCCTGATTCTTGATGCTTTCTCCAATACAAACCGCCCCATAAACACTGGAATTTTTATAATCAACCCCATGTTTCTCAGCGTAATCGATCATTTTTAACAAAAACGAAGGAACGGTAATTAAATATTTAGGCTTATATCTAAAAATCGAATCCCATTGCAATTCCGGAATTCCCGGTCCCATTCTCACAACGCTCGCACCCATTTTTCTCAATCCTAAAAAATAGGCAAGCCCGGCCATGAATCTTTTATCGATCGTCGTAATCATTTGGACTACATCACCTTTTTGAATTCCTGCACAAGCGAAAGAAATCGCTTCGTTGTAAGCCAATCTTTCAAGATCGTTGTCAGACAAACCAAAAGTTACAGGATCTCCCAAAGTTCCTGAAGTGGTGCTGTAATCCACAATTTTATCGGGCGTGATACAGAAGAAATCATCGTTATTTTGCTGAATATCGTTCTTCGTTGTTGTCGGGATTTTCGTTAAATCTTCCAACGTTTGAATATCCGAAATATTGATACTATTTTCTTTGAATAATCGCTGATAAAAAGGCGAATGAGTTTCAAGATAAGTCAGCAGTTCCTGAAGTTTTTGCTCCTGAAACTTTTTAATTTCCTGACGATCTGATTTTTCGATTGGTGGATAGAATTCCAATGTTTTTTATTTTTAAAGGACAAATTTATTAGTTTATTTTTTATTCTCGTTGCTTTATTTTGCCACGAATTCACGAATAAGTAAAATGTATTCATTTACAAAAATTCGTGAATTCGTGACAAAACAGTTTATCTTTGAAAAGTAAAAGTCTGTGTATTTGTATTTCCAGCTGTATTGGTGGTTATCACTTTCAACGTATGAGAACCAGAACCTTTCGGGTATTTTTCATCAAAGACATAGACAAAATCATCTTTTACTCTTGCGAAACGAAGCCATTTCTCATCCAGTTCTGCTCTAAAAGATTCTATATCGCCAATTTTTGCAGCTCCTTTTAATCGTAATGAGCCTGAGGTTATCAATGTTCCCTCTTTCCAGCTTGGAGAAACGGATGGCAAACCATTATCCAATAATAATCTTGCTGTTCCAAGTCTGTTGAATTGTCCTTCTGCCCAATCACCATTCCATTTTGCTTTGATGATATTTTTATCGCTTCCGTAATTGAGTTCTATAACCGTTTTATCTTTTTCTTCGCTGGTTAATTTTCTGTTAGTTTTAATTTTTAAACTAAAAAAATCATGAATCGGAATGTAAGGGTTATTTAAAACAATCGAATTTGAAACCGCTTCTGCATCTGGCTTTTCATACATATTAAAGTTAACAACATCGTAAACCGCGTTTTTACTTAAACTGATTTCTGCATTTTCTGTTTTAATTGTTTTTGATTCGTTTGGAGAAACGGTTCTATTGTTTGATGAAATTTTTTCTGATGAATTACTCAACTGAACTTTTGTTGTCAATCGACTTGTATTTCCGTTAACATCTTTTAAAATAATTTCAATATTGTGAACTTCATTATCCGAAAGATTGATAATTCCGTCCGAACCGGAACTGTAATTTGGCAATTTCATTCCCTGCAAGTTTGATAAATGCTGAATGCTCATTTTATCGCGGATAAATTTTGTATAATCTACACAGCCATTGATATAACGTGTATCATTGTAATGAATTCTATCAATTTTAAAACTATAAATCAATTTTCCATCCATTAATAATTCGGCATCGTAAATACCCAAATTAAAACCTTGATTGGCTTTATCCACCGCTTTTATAGCAAAACTTATCTGAGGAGAATCCACTTGAATTACGTTTGAAGCATAAACACTTCCTGTTTTTTTAACAACAATTCCATTGGCTCCCGGTTCATAGGTGCTAAAACGGCGATCATACCAATACAATCCACTTATAATCGGAGCAATCCCATCAGGAATATTAAATCCAAATAGCAAAGGATTGATACATTCTTCTGTTTTTGTATCTCTGATTTCAAAATGCAGATGTGGTCCCGCCGAACCGCCTGTATTTCCGCTTAAAGCAATGAGCTGTCCTTTCGTCACAGGAAATTGGTTAGACGAAAAACTAATGTCCTGTTCCCATTTTTCGTCTTTGTATTGCTGTTCTTTTACATATTCATCGAGTTGAGCAAAATATTTGTTCAAGTGGGCATAAACTGTTGTATAACCATTTGGATGAGTAACATAAACTGCATTTCCAAAACCGTATCGTTCGACCTTTATACGGCTTACATAACCGTCTGCTGCTGCAACAACGGGTAAATTCTCCTGACTGTTCGTTCGAATATCCAATCCCATGTGAAAATGATTGGAACGGACTGCCCCAAAATTGGCAGCAAGGTTGATGGGAATATTCAAAGGATTTCTGAAATAGCCTTGTGGATAGTTTTGAGCAAATGTCGCAACGCTATTGATTAAACAAACAAGAATCATCAATCGGGAAAAGAATTTCATACAAATGGTTTTAAGTGTTATTTGAAATTTACGAAATTTTTTATTGATGATAATTATTATTTCTCACAGATTTTAGGAATTTTCCAGATGATGGAGGACATTTTTATTGCCACGAATTCCCGAATGAGACTTTTGATATTGGCTTACAAACTTAGAGAACTTATATAAGTAGAACGGCTTCGTGAAACTTAAAAAAAGCTTTACCGTAAAAAACTTAGTGGACTTTTGTGTTCGTGATATTTGTGAAAATATTAGTGTCATTTGTGTTTAAAATTCAATTCAAAAAAGCACATTTTACAATTCACAATTCACAAAAAATTAATCTCAACATTTATATTTCTGAAACAGAACTTTTTAATTGGAAATATCAAAATAAAACATATATTATAAACCGACAAATTTTAGTAAATTTGCCAACTTAATTAATCAACGATATTGATATATTACAATGAGCCAATTTAAAGAATACAAAAACCTCAACCTTATTGACGTAGCAGAGAATGTAGCGGAATTCTGGAAGCAGAACAAAACTTTCAATAAGAGTGTTGAGATTCGTGAGGGGCAACCCGAGTTTGTTTTTTATGAAGGTCCGCCTTCAGCAAACGGTATGCCCGGAATTCACCACGTAATGGCCAGAGCGTTGAAGGATATTTTCTGTCGTTATCAGACCCAAAACGGAAAGCAGGTTTTCCGTAAAGCGGGTTGGGATACACACGGACTTCCTGTAGAGCTTGGCGTGGAAAAAGAATTAGGAATCACTAAAGAAGATATTGGCAAAAAAATTTCTATTGAAGATTACAACAAAGCGTGTCGTGAAGCCGTAATGCGTTATACAGACGTTTGGAACAACCTTACTGAGAAAATCGGTTATTGGGTTGATCTTGACGATCCGTATATCACGTACAAATCAAAATACATGGAAACGGTTTGGTGGCTGTTGAAGCAATTGTATGATAAAGGATTATTGTACAAAGGTTACACGATCCAACCCTATTCTCCAAAAGCAGGAACCGGACTATCTTCACACGAAGTTAACCAACCGGGAGCTTACCGTGATGTTTCCGACACAACTGTGGTTGCGCAGTTCAAGACATTACCGGAAACATTGCCTGCATTTTTACAAGGTTTTGGAGATGTACATTTCTTAGCTTGGACGACAACTCCTTGGACGCTGCCTTCAAACACCGCTTTGACAGTAGGTCCAAAAATCGATTATGTTTTAGTGAAAACTTTCAATCAATATACTTTTGAGCCAATTAATGTTGTTCTGGCTAAAGCTTTGGTTGGAAAACAATTTGCAAAAAAATATGCGGAAGGAACAGATGAAGATTTTACAAATTATACATCTGAAACGAAAGTTATACCTTACCAAATTTTAGCAGAATTCAAAGGAGCTGATTTGGTTGGAATTAAATATGAGCAATTATTACAATACGCTCTTCCTTACCAAAATCCTGAAAATGCGTTCAGAGTAATTTCTGGAGATTTTGTGACGACGGAAGACGGAACAGGTATCGTTCACACCGCGCCAACTTTTGGTGCTGATGATGCGAAAGTAGCGAAAGAAGCTCAGCCTGAAGTTCCGCCAATGTTGGTTTTGGATGAAAATGAAAATCCAATCCCGTTAGTAGATTTACAGGGAAGATTTTTATCTATCGTAAACGATGAAATCTACGGTTTTGCGAATGAATATGTAAAAGGAGAATATCTTAGCGAAGACGAAAAAAATACTGAATTAAATATTCAGAAAGAAAATTTAAAGTCAATCATTGCAGATTTGAAGGCTTATCTTTCTGTAGATGAAAGAATTGCTTTAAAATTAAGAAAAGAAAATAAAGCTTTTAAAGTTGAAAAATATGTTCACAGTTATCCACATAGCTGGAGAACAGATGAACCGTTATTATATTATCCGCTGGATTCCTGGTTTGTGAAAATGACTTCATTGAGAAGCCGTTTGGTAGAACTGAATGAAACAATCAACTGGAAACCGAAAGCAACAGGAGAAGGACGTTTTGCGAACTGGCTGGAAAACGTAAACGACTGGAACCTTTCCCGTTCAAGATATTGGGGAATTCCGTTGCCTATCTGGAGAACAGACGATTTGAAGGAAGAAAAAATCATCGGTTCTGTTGAAGAATTGTACAACGAAATTGAAAAATCGATCGCAGCAGGATTCATGACAGAAAATCCATTCAAAGATTTTGTAATCGGAGATATGTCTGAAGAAAATTATGCTTTGATTGATCTGCACAAAAACATCGTTGACAAAGTAATTTTAGTTTCAGATTCAGGAAGAGCAATGAAACGTGAAAGCGACTTGATCGACGTTTGGTTCGATTCAGGTTCGATGCCTTATGCGCAGTTGCACTATCCTTTTGAGAATAAAGAATTAATTGATAACAATAAGGCTTTCCCAGCAGATTTTATCGCGGAAGGGGTTGACCAGACTCGTGGTTGGTTCTACACGCTTCACGCGATCGGAACAGCGGTTTTTGATTCAGTTGCTTATAAAAATGTAATGAGTAACGGACTTGTTTTGGATAAAAACGGCGTTAAAATGTCGAAATCCAAAGGAAATGGAATTGATCCATTTGAAACATTAGCCGTTTACGGACCAGATGCTACGCGTTGGTATATGGTTTCGAATGCCAATCCTTGGGAAAACCTGAAATTCGACATCGATGGAATTGATGAAACAAGAAGAAAATTCTTCGGAACGTTGTATAACACCTATTCATTCTTTGCGTTGTATGCGAACGTTGACGGATTCAATTATTCTGAAAAAGACGTTGAAAACAGACCGGAAATTGACCGATGGATCTTGTCTGAATTAAATTTATTAATTCAAGAAGTTAAAGCATTCTACGAAGATTACGAACCGACAAGAGTGGCAAGAGCAATCAACACTTTTGTGAACGATAACTTATCAAACTGGTACGTAAGATTATGCAGAAGACGTTTTTGGAAAGGAGATTATTCGGATGATAAAATTTCAGCTTACCAGACTTTATATACTTGTCTGGAAACTGTTGCTAAATTATCTGCGCCAATTGCTCCGTTCTTTATGGATCAGCTGTATCAGGATTTAAATAAAGTAACAGGAAAAGAAACTGCGGAATCTATCCACTTGACGGATTTCCCTGTTGCTGATGAAAGTTTAATCGATCAGGATTTGGTTGAAAAAACACACTTGGCACAGAACATTACAAGTATGGTTTTCTCTTTAAGAAAGAAAGAAAATGTAAAAGTTCGTCAGCCATTACAAAAAGTATTAATTCCTGTCCTAGATTCAAAAACTGAGGAGCAAATTGCTGCGGTTTCTGAACTGATTAAACAGGAAGTAAATGTTAAAGAAATTCAATTGATTAATGCCGAAGAAGCGGCGGATTTGATTGTAAAACAGATAAAACCCAATTTCAAAGCGCTTGGTCCTAAATTAGGAAAAGACATGAAAGTGGTTGGAGGAGAGATCGCTAATTTTAATGCAGAACAGATTTCAACATTAGAAAAAGAAGGAAAACTAGACGTTCAGGGATATGAAATTACACTTGATGACGTAGAAATTTCAACCAAAGATATCCCGGGATGGACGGTAACTTCTGATGGAAAAACAACTGTGGCATTAGATTTGACGTTAACAGACGAATTAAAATCTGAAGGTATCGCAAGAGAATTCATCAATAGAATTCAGAACTTGAGAAAAGATAAAGATTTCGATTTAACGGACAGAATTAACATCTTTGTAGAAGAATCTTCACCATTTATTAATGATATTAAGAAAAATGAAGAATATATTTCATCAGAGGTCTTGTCAAATAAAATAGAAATTGTATCTTCACTTTCAAATTTTAACGAAATCGAAATAGATGAGGTTAATTTTAAGATAAATGTTGAAAAAAATTAACATATAGTTATTGTTTTTCAAATTCCATTTCATAATTTTATTAAAAAAGAGAAACGAACATGTCAGACGAAAGAGTAAGATACAGTGATGCTGATTTACAAGAATTTAAGGCTATTATTAAAGAAAAAATAGAGAAAGCCGAAAAAGATTTACAACTGATCAGAGAGAGTTTTATTAACGACCAAAATAACGGGACTGATGATACTTCTCCTACTTTTAAAGCATTTGAAGAAGGTGCTGAAACATTGAGTAAGGAGCAGAATTCTATTTTGGCGGGTAGACAGGAAAAATTCGTACGTGATCTGAAGAACGCCCTTATAAGAATTGAAAACAAAACTTACGGCGTTTGCAGAGTAACAGGTAAACTTATTCCTAAAGAAAGACTGTTGGCTGTTCCTCACGCTACGTTGAGCATCGAGGCGAAAAATATGCAGAAATAACCGCTAGGTTAGTTAAAATAATTTTGGGTTTATATTGTATTTCATGAAATACTTTATAAACCTAATTTTTAATGTATACCCATGACCGAAATATTAATTTTAATTGTTATCATTGCTGTAGTTTTAGGAATTTTCAACAGAGAATGGATCAAAAACAGATTCTTTCCCGATAAACAGAGAAACTATACGATGGACGATAAATTTAATTCTGATAAACGCGAAAGGGAAAAAGAGATTGATCATCTTTTGAGTAAAATGGGCAAAAACGGTGTCAACGACTTATCTGCGAAAGACAGAAAACGACTTGATGAGTTGTCCAAAAAATAAAAAATAAATTAAATCAAGATGGAGGCATTAATTGTACACCCCAAGAATCAAATGGAGCTGAACGCACTGAAAAGTGTGATGAAAGATATGGGAATTCGTTACGAAAAATTTCATACAAGAGGAGCAAAAACCCAAACCTTCGAGCCACGAACTCCTGCGAAAAAAGAAAATAACGGAAAAAATTTTAAAGATAAACCAAAGACGAAGCTGTAATGAAAAAGATATTATTTGTAACCTTTCTTATTTTATTAATTGATCAGGCTTCAAAAATTTATGTAAAAACACACTTCAATTTGGATGACAGTATTTCTGTTTTACCAGGTTTTAAACTGACTTTTGTGGAAAATCCGGGAATGGCTTACGGACTTCATTTTGGTGGAGTTATCGGTAAATATTTCTTGGTTATCGTAAGAGTTATTTTAATCGGAGGAATGATTTATCTGTTTAAAAAATGGTTACAAAAAGGCGAATCCAATTATCTTCTGATTCCGATGGCAATGATTTTTGCAGGAGCAATAGGTAATTTGATCGACGGAATGTTCTATGGTTTGATTTTCGACAGCGGAACAGTTTATGACGCAAGTATCGACCGATGGATCGGATACGGAGGAATTTCAAAAATTACGTCTTTTGGACAAGGTTATTCTACCTTTATGAGAGGCTGCGTTGTTGATATGCTTCACTTCCCGTTGGTAGACTGGAATGTTCCTAAGGACTTTCCGATCATTGGAGGAAAACATATTCAGTTTTTTAAATATATTTTTAATGTAGCAGATTCTGCGATTACGGTGGGAGCCATTTTATTATTAATTTTTAGAAAAAAAGCGTTCCCGAATGGTTTAGAATTTTAGAATAACTTACACTTAATGAAAAAAATTATTAAAAATATTTTTAAATTCTTCCTGCTTCTTATCGTTGCAGGAATTATTTTTATTTCCTGGGCAAATTACAGCATCAAAAAAGACAGCGATCATTTTGTCTCCTATAATATTGCCGATGTTCCCCAAACAAAAACAGCATTGCTTCTCGGAACCAGCAAAAACCTAAACAGTGGGCTTCCCAATGCATACTTCTACAACAGGATTCAGGCTGCGATTGATCTTTATAAAAGCGGAAAGATCCAATATATTATTGTAAGTGGAGACAACAGCACAAAAGATTACAATGAACCGGAAGATATGTTATTAACTTTAATGAAATACGGAATTCCGCAGGATAAAATTTTTCTTGATCACGCCGGCTTTAGAACATTGGATTCTGTTGTGAGGGCGAAAGAAATTTTTGGGCAGACAAGATTGGTTATTATTTCGCAAAAGTTTCATAATGAAAGAGCCGTATTTTTAGCTAAACAAAACGGAATTGAAGCTTTCGGATATAATGCGAAAGATGTGAATAAATATGCCGGTTTCAAAACCAATATGAGAGAATATTTGGCAAAAGCAAAGGCGTATTACGATTTACTTTTGGGCGTTGAGCCTAAGTTTGGAGGGGAGAAAATTTTGATTCCCTGATTTAATTGAAAATATTTTATTAACCACAGATTCACACAAATTTACACAGATGATTGCGTATATTTTTTCTTTTTAATGAATTTAGAATATAAACATCTGTGCAAATTTGTGCGAATCTGTGGTATAACTTTATTATACTTTAAACTGATTCTCGTAGATTTGCAATTCATTAATTTTTAAATATAAATTTTAAACAATGTCAAGAATTCTTACCGGCATTCAAGCCACCGGAACACCGCATCTTGGTAATTTATTAGGTGCTATTATTCCTGCAATTGAGCTATCAAAACAGGAAGGAAACGAATCATTTTTATTCATCGCGAATCTGCATTCTCTTACGCAGATAAAAGACGCGAAAGAACTGAAACAGAATACCTACGAGATTGCTGCGGCTTGGCTTGCTTGTGGATTGGATACCGAAAAAACATTTTTTTACAGACAGAGCGACATCCCTGAAACCTGTGAACTTTCTTGGCATTTATCATGTTTTTTTCCTTATCAGAGATTGACTTTAGCCCATTCATTTAAAGATAAAGCAGACCGTTTGCAGGATGTAAATGCCGGATTGTTTACCTATCCGATTTTGATGGCTGCAGATATTCTGCTTTATGATGCGGAAATTGTTCCTGTTGGAAAAGATCAGCTTCAGCATTTGGAAATCGCTCGTGATGTGGCTTCAAGATTCAACAATCAGATGGGTGAAGTTTTTGTTTTGCCACAATCTGAACTTCAGGAAAACACGAAATATGTTCCCGGAGTTGACGGACACAAAATGTCTAAATCCAGAGGAAACATCATCAATATTTTCCTGCCTGAAAAAGAATTGAAAAAACAGGTAATGAGCATTGAATCTGATTCTAAAACTTTGGAAGAACCAAAAGACCCGGAAACCGATAAGACATTTGCCATTTATCAATTGATTGCAACTCCAGAACAGACAGAAGAATTAAGAGCAAAATATTTGGCTGGAAACTTCGGTTACGGTCATGCTAAAAAAGAACTTTTGGATCTTATTTTAGTGAAGTTCGTGAAAGAAAGAGAACTTTTTTCTTATTACATGAACAATCTTGAGGAACTGGAAGCCAAACTTCAGGAGGGAGCAGCAAAAACTAGAGTTATTGCTTCGGAAACGATAAAAAGAGTGAGAGAGAGCTTAGGAATTTAATATTTTTAGCTTGAAATATAGTTTCGGCGGCACCCTTGGTGCCGCCGAAACTTTTATAAATACTCTTTAATCTGCAAAAGATGCTTAATCACCTTCAATCCTTCCTCTTCCCTATTTTCATTTAAAACATCAAAGAAAATAACATCCATTCCGAAGTTTTGAGCACCGACAACATCTGCGATCCAGTCGTCACCTATCAGGATACTGTTTTGTGTTGTGGCATCGGAAAGATTTAAAGAATATTCAAAAATTTCAGGGCGAGGTTTTCTTACACCAACGCTATCCGCACTTGTGATCGTCTGAAAATACTTATCAATTCCGGATAAAATACATTTTCTTTCTGTCACTTCTTTGAATCCGTTGGAAATAATGTGTAAAGTATAATTTTTAGCTTTAAGATATTCTAAAATATATTCTGCACCCTCTACCAATTCATTATGATTGAGAATTTTATCTAAAAAATGTTCTTCAAAGTACATTGACAATTCAGAATCATCAACGTTAAAATGTTTAAACGTATCGTAAAAACGGTGTTTTCTGAGATATTCTTTATCAATAATTCCGTCGCGAATGTCTTCCCAAAGTTTTTCATTAATTTCATGATAAACAGAATGGAATTTATCAAAATTGATATTATATTTTAACTCGATTTCTTCTTTTTCAAAAAGATCCTTTATTGTTAAATAGGCATTTCTGCGGTGATCCCAAAGTGTATTATCAAGATCAAAAAAAATGTGCTGAATTTTCATACAGCACAAAATTAATAATTTTAATTTTTGGAAATCGGATAATTCTTGGCCTTGGTTTTTACAACCTCGACGCTCTTCGAAAAACTGAGTAAGAACTCAATAGTTTGTTTCTTAGGTTTCAAAGTTTTCACTTTTAAGGAATCATTTTTTCTCATAGGCGATACATGTTTTTCCTTAAAACGAGAATTTTCCGAATTTATTATCTATCGTGTCAAGATAATATGATTTTCGTCCATGATTTTTCTCAGGTTTATCAAAGCGTAGCGTACTCTTCCCAACGTGGTATTAATGCTCATGTCTGTATGGTCCGCGATTTCTTTAAAACTCAGTCCGTCGAAAAATCTTAATTTGATAACTTCCTGCTGATTTTGCGGAAGGAATTGAAGCATTCTCAGCAAATCCTCCTGAATCTGGTTCGTTACCAACTGATCTTCAATATTTTCTGAAGGTTCTCTCAACAGATCAAAAATAGAATATTCATCGGTTTCAAAAGTAGTTTCCGAAACTTTAATGTTTTTTGCTTTTGATCTAAAATGGTCAATAATGAGATTGTGGGCGATTCTTTTTGCCCAAAGAATAAATTTTCCTTCCTCGTTGTAACGTCCTTCTTTCAGCATTACAATAATCTTCATGAATGTATCCTGAAATACGTCGTTGGCTAGATCTTCATCATTAATTTTGTAAAAAATGAATGTAAACAGTTCTCTCTGATGGCGGTGAATTAGGGTCGACAACGCCTCTTCGTCTCCTTTCTGGTAAAGGGAAATAAGTAAACTATCCGATTTTGATTTCATAACTTCTTCTCAATAAATATTTTTGCTGACAATCGCTAATCCAGATATTTTATCTGGCTATAGCTGTAAATACAAAACAATTCTTCAGAGTAAAGTCCAATCAATAGGCGGTACAATTTTATATGGTGTAAATATAATAATTTTTTAATAACTGTTAACCTATTATTAAATTTTTACGAGAAAAATTTAAAAAAAATCATTTAAACATGTCATGAATGAATACAGTAGGGATATTTAGTGAAAAATTAACATTCAGACCTTTCAATTCTTTGCCATTTATTCCGCTGTTTCCGATTGGAAAAGCATATCCTCCCGTCAAATCCAGCATCCCGAAAAGCGTAACTCCAACTTTCGGAGCAACATATTTGTTAGTTCCCTCCGCACCAATTAAGAAATAATAGGAGTGTTTAAAGTCTACATTTTTTTCAAAATTTAACAAAACATCGGCAGAAATTTTCGGCATGATGGCGAATTTGGAATTTGCAGAACCCATCATTGCGGTAGCTCCCAAACGATAAATAACATCATCATTTTTCAGAAAAAGCAATTTGCCTCCTAATTCTCCGAAACTCTGATTTTGGTATGTGTATCCTACCGTAATCATTTTGTGCACCGTATATTGTGCTTTTGCAAACGTACTCAGGAAAAATATGGAAAGAATTGTAATTGCGAATCTAAAATTCATCATCTTTAATTATTATTTGAATGTAAAATTAAAAAAAACTGCCTTATCGGAAAGATAAAGCAGTTCATTTATTTTTTTAAGTATGAAATTAAATTCCGAATGAAGCTTTAATCTCGTCAACTTTGTCTAATTTTTCCCAAGTAAAGAACTCTAAACCGGTTAAGGTAAGTTCATTCTTGTGTCCTTTATTAAAAGTTTTATCAGCTACATAATGCTCTCTTCCCATATGTCCATAAGAAGCCGTATCCTGATAAATTGGGTTTCTCAATTTTAAGTTTTGCTCGATAGCATAAGGTCTTAAATCGAAAATTGTAGAAACTTTTTTAGCAATATCCCCATCATGAAGATCCACTTTTGCAGTTCCGTACGTGTTAATGTATAAACCACAAGGTTCAGCAACACCAATCGCGTAAGAAACCTGTACCAAAACCTCATCTGCAACACCTGCAGCCACTAAGTTTTTAGCAATGTGTCTCGTTGCGTAAGCAGCACTTCTGTCTACTTTTGAAGGATCTTTTCCAGAGAAAGCACCTCCACCGTGAGCTCCTTTTCCACCATAAGTATCTACAATAATTTTTCTTCCTGTAAGACCTGTATCTCCGTGAGGACCTCCGATTACGAATTTACCTGTTGGGTTGATATGATATTTGATCTGATCATTAAACAAAGCCTTAATTTCCTCAGTTTGTAAAGCAACAACTCTAGGAATCAAGATGTTTTTAATGTCTTCTCTGATTTTGTTCAACATTTCCTCTTCAGACCCGAAATCATCATGCTGAGTAGAAACTACGATAGAATCGATTCTGATTGGTTTGTGATCGTCAGAATACTCGATTGTAACCTGAGATTTTGCATCCGGACGAAGATATTTGATTTCAGAATCTTCTCTTCTGATCGCAGAAAGTTCTTTAAGAATAGTATGTGCCAAATCCAAAGCCAGAGGCATATAGTTTGCCGTTTCGTTGGTTGCATAACCGAACATCATTCCCTGATCTCCAGCTCCCTGAGCGTTTGCTTTAGCTTCGAAAGACTCGTCATTTACCGCTCTGTCAACACCTTGATTAATGTCCGGAGACTGCTCGTGAATTGCAGAGATAACTCCACAAGAATCACCATTGAACATGTACTCTCCTTTTGTATAACCAATTCCGTTGATTACCTCTCTTGCAATAGTCTGTACATCAAGATAAGCATCAGATTTTACTTCACCGGCCAAAACTACTTGTCCTGTTGTAACAAGAGTCTCACAAGCAACTTTTGAAGATTTGTCGTATGCTAAAAAGTGATCGATTAATGCATCAGAGATTTGATCGGCAATTTTATCCGGATGTCCTTCTGAAACGGATTCAGACGTAAATAAATAAGACATATTATTCTATTTGTTTTTTAGATTAAAAAATATACGAAGAAAAATAAGAATAATTGGTCTAAAAGGTCTAAAAAAGAAATACTGTTTTAGCATATTTTTATAGAGGTTGCAATCAGGTCAAATTTTTCCTCGTTCGTAAACTTTGGCAAATTTAAGTACTATTTTTTAATACTCAAAATTTTTGTTTACTAATTATAATTTTCTTTAAATTAATGATTTATCACGATTTAACATAAAATACTATTGTGGTTTTATGCTTACGAATTCTTTCGGGCTTTCATTATAATTGAGTTTTTTCTCCAATGAAATTCTGATAGAATGTGATAATTCGTCAATAATTTTCTGCTTAAATGTCGGTTTGTAGTAAATTATACTTATCTCTCTGTAAGGGAAAGGCTTTTTAAATCTGAAAACATTTCCTTTTTGCTCCTCAGAAAGCTGACTTAATGCTAATTCCGGTAAAATACTGATTCCGCCTACTTTATCCACCATATGTACCAAAGTCTGAATATTTGATGCCAAAAAATCCAAGTTCTTAGGTTTCAAAGTATTCTCTTTTAAATGACAGATATTCTCAAATTGGTTTCTCAGACAGTTTCCTTCTTCCAATAACCAAACTTTTTCAACATTAAGATCTTCCGGAACAACGTAAGAATTCTTCTTGTTTGTTTCTGTATCAGAGCTGTAAATCATTAATTCTTCATTGAATAAGAAATCCTGATAAAACTCGTCTGCAGCGTCGTAAGGTGTAGAAATAATTCCTGCATCCAATTCGCCTGCTTTTAAAGACTTGATAATATTATCTGTCGTCATTTCTTTCACATTCATCTGAATTTTAGGATTTTCTTCCAAAAAGTGAAAAATCTCAGTTGGTAAGATGAAAGATGAAACAGTAGGAATTATACCAATATTGATAGTACCTCCAAGAATATTATTTAGAAGATTAGCCTTATTTTTTAATTCATTGACAGACTCTATGATTACCTTCGCCTGATCGATGATTTGTAGACCAACATCTGTGGTACGAATCGGGTGCGTCGTTCTATCGAAAACCTTTACATCCAGTTCATCCTCAAATTTCTGTATCATTGCACTTAACGTAGGCTGCGTAATGAAGCATGCTTGAGCTGCTTTACCAAAATGTTTGTACTTATCGACAGCGATAAGGTACTCCAGTTGCTGAATGTTCATGTGATTAATATTATCTATTACAAAGATAAAATGTTTTTGCTATTGGCAATCAAAAATTCAAGTAAATTTGATATTTAGTACCTTTACATAATTCAATATAATTAATTAGTTTATCAAACAAAATATAAGCATATGGATTCTAAGAAATTAACGTTAAGCAACGGCTCTCCATATTATGAGCATCAGGATTCACAAACAGTTGGCCCAAGAGGACCGGTTTTGTTGCAGGATTTTATTTTACAGGAAAATCTGGCACATTTCGTGAGAGAAAGAATTCCTGAAAGAGTTGTGCATGCGAAAGGAAGTGGAGCTTATGGAACATTCACGGTAACACATGACATTAGTCAATATACAAAAGCAAAATTATTTTCAAAAGTAGGTAACTCATGCAGAATGTTTGCCCGTTTTTCTACTGTTGGAGGAGAAAAAGGAAGTGCAGATACAGCAAGAGATCCTAGAGGTTTTGCTTTAAAATTTTATACGGAAGACGGAAACTGGGATTTGGTAGGAAACAATACGCCTGTATTCTTTATTAAAGATGCTAAAAAATTTCCAGACTTTATCCACACTCAGAAAAGAGTTCCGAAAACGAATCTGAAAAGCGCAACCATGATGTGGGATTTCTGGAGCTTAAATCCTGAATCTCTTCATCAGGTTTTAATTTTAATGTCAGACAGAGGAACACCTCACGGTTATAGACATATGCACGGCTTCGGGTCTCATACGTTTTCTATGATTAATGATAAAAATGAAAGAGTTTGGGTGAAATTCCATTTTAAAACAAAACAGGGAATTAAAAACTTTACGAATGATGATGCTGTAAAAATGTCTGGAGAAAATCCAGATTTTGCACAGGAAGATCTTTGCAACGCCATTGAAAACGGTGATTTCCCGAAATGGACAATGTACATCCAAGTGATGACTGAAGAACAGGCAAGAGATTTCAGATGGAATCCTTTTGATGTGACTAAAGTTTGGTTCCAAAGCGATTTTCCATTAATTGAAGTTGGAGAAATGGAATTGAATGAAGTTCCTGTCAATTATTTTGCACACGTGGAGCAATCGACTTTTTCTCCTAGTAATTTAATCAACGGAATTAGCTTTTCACCGGACAAAATGCTTCAAGGAAGATTATTTTCTTATCCCGATGCACACAGATATAGAGTTGGGGTAAATGCTCATCATTTAGAAGTAAACAGATGTCCTTTTGCTACTCATAATTATCAAAGAGACGGTTTTATGGCAGATTCCAGCGAGTATTTGGATAAGCCAAATTATCATCCGAACAGTTTTGATGATATTAAACCAGATCCATCATACAAAAACTATGAATATGAACTAGATAGTGCGCACGTTGCAAATTACAATAGAAATGAAAGCGACGATGATCATTACACTCAACCTGGGTTATTATATTCAAAAGCGATGAATGCGGAAGACAGAGAGCATCTTGTGAATAACATCATCGGAAGTATGAGAGGAATATCCGGTCCCAAAAAGGATGAAATCATCAATCGGCAGCTGTGCCACTTTTTCAGAGCCAATATTGAGCTTGGCATGAAAGTAGCTTCTCAACTAAATGTCGTTATCGACGCGAATATGATGAATCATTCAAAATAATCATTATTGAATAATAATTTATATTAAAAGGAAAAAAAGTGAATATTTTTTCCTTTTTTTTGTAAAAAATTTATAATTTGCAAAAAATAATATTTTAAAGTGGAAAAATGAGTTACGAGAACATATTATTAAATAAAGAAGATAAAGTTTCTATCATTACCATAAATAGACCTCAAAGTCTGAATGCATTGAATGCGCAGACAATTAGAGAGATCAGTTCAGCTTTAGATGAATTAAATTCAGACGCAACATGCAGAGTAATTATCCTTACAGGAAGTGGGGAGAAATCTTTCGTTGCTGGAGCGGACATTAAAGAATTCAGTGATTTTGGACAAGAAAAAGCTGAAGAACTTGCAAGAAACGGACAAAATATTTTGTTCGATAAAATAGAAAATATGACCAAACCTGTAATTGCAGCCGTAAACGGTTTCGCATTAGGAGGAGGTCTGGAGCTTGCTATGGCATGCCACATTCGATATGCATCGGAGAATGCTAAATTGGGTCTTCCGGAAGTAACTTTAGGATTAATTCCTGGTTACGGTGGAACTCAAAGGCTTCCGAAGCTTGTAGGAAAGGGTATTGCCAACGAAATGATCTTCTCTGCCAAAATGGTTCCTGCTGCGAGAGCAAAAGAAATTGGATTGGTAAATGAAGTTTATCCTATTGAAGAACTATTAACAAAAACAAAGGAATTAGCAAATGTTATTGCCCACAATTCACCGATGGCAATTTCTAAGGCAATTCATGCAGTGAATTTATCTTACACGGAAAAAGGTTTTGAAACTGAAATTAAATATTTCGGAGAACTTTTTGAGCTGGACGATAAAAAAGAAGGAGTTTCTGCGTTTCTTGAAAAAGAAAACCAAACTTCTAAGAACTTATTTAACCTTAATACAAATTATTTCGAAAAACTAATGCTGTAGGTATGAATAAGTTTGACAAGGCTTATCTTAAAATGGCTCAGGAATGGGCAAAACTTTCCTATTGTAAACGAAAACAAGTAGGAGCTCTTATCGTAAAAGATAGGATGATTATTTCAGATGGTTATAATGGTACTCCTTCGGGGTTCGAAAACTGCTGTGAGGATAATGAAGGCAAAACACACTGGTATGTGCTACATGCAGAAGCCAATGCTATTTTAAAATTGGCAGCTTCCACTCAATCTGCAAAAGGCGCAACGTTGTATCTCACACTCTCTCCATGTAAAGAATGCAGTAAGCTCATTCTACAGGCGGGAATTGCGAGGTTAGTCTACATTAATGAGTATTCGGATGATGACGGAATATCGTTTTTAAGAAACCACAATATTGAAATAGAGCAAATTTCGGACTGTGAACTAAAAAAATAACACAACAACAATGACTTGGGATGAAAAAATTAAGGATTTTGAAATATTTCTTCGATTTGAAAGAAATTTTTCAGAAAACACACTCGACGCCTATATTCGAGACATCAGAAAACTAAAAGAATACGCAGAAGAAGATCTGGAAAACGTCGGTCCAGACATTATAGGCTATGAAAATCTGCAGGAATACATCTTCAACCTTTCCAAACAAAAATTCAGCGAAAGATCACAGGCAAGATGGATATCTTCCATTAAAGCTTTCTTCAAATACCTTTTGGAGGATGAATATCGTGAAGACAATCCGGCTTCTCTGCTGGAAGGCCCCAAGTTGGGATTATACCTTCCCGATACATTGAGTCTGCCTGATATCAACAAGATTATCAGCGCAATAGAAATCAATTCAGATCTTGGAAAGAGAAATCAGTGCATCATAGAAGTTCTTTATGGATGCGGTTTGCGCGTTTCGGAACTTATTGATATTAAAATTTCAAATATTAATTTTAAAGAGCAGTACATCAAAGTACACGGAAAAGGAAACAAAACCCGTTTCGTTCCTTTGGCTGAATATACGGCAGAATTGCTGGAAAATTATATTCAGGAAACCCGTTCGAAAAATAAAATTAATAAGAAATATGAGGACACACTTTTCCTAAATAGCCGCGGAACATCGATGTCCAGAGTAATCGTATTCTTAATTATAAAAGAACTGACAGACAAAGCAGGAGTAAGCAAGAAAATTTCACCACACACTTTCAGACATTCTTTTGCAACGCATTTGTTGCAAAACGGTGCAGATTTGCGCTACATTCAGGAAATGCTTGGTCATTCGAGCATTACAACAACTGAAATTTACACACATTTGAAAACGGAAGAACTTCGAGATGTGATCTTGACTTATCATCCGAGAAATATTAATATTGCTCAATGAAAATATTGAAATATTGCCCAAGCTGCGGCAAAGAATCTTTAAACTGGGACGGCGAAAAAAAATGGAGCTGCCCTGAGTGTAATTTCACTTTATACAACAACGTTGCCGGAGCTGTCGCTGTGGTGATAAAACATGAAGATGAAATTTATCTTACAAGAAGAAACAGAGACCCGAAAAAAGGAAAACTAGATCTTGCCGGAGGATTTGTAGATCCAAAGGAAAGCGCGGAAGAAACGTGCAAAAGAGAGCTTTTTGAGGAATTGCAGCTTGATGTTGATATGTCAAATTTAAAGTACTTAACAAGCCTTCCCAACGTGTATCAGTACAAAGAAATAGATTACAATACGATCGATCTTTTTTATGAATACACCGTTTCGGAAAAATTTGAGGTCAATCTCGAATTATCTGAAATCTCAGAAGCAGTCTGGATCCCTTTGAAAGAATTGGATCTGGAAGATATCGCTTTTGATTCTCAGAAGGTCTTTTTTAAGGAATATTTGAAGAATATTTAAATTTCTAACTTAAAAAAATTAACACTCGCAGATTTAGCGGATTGAGCAGATGATTACGTTTAAAATCTGCGTAATTGCTAAATCTGCGAGTGTTTTTCTTTATCTAAATTAAAATTGAATTAATACGTTTTCGATTTCAGCATTTCTTCGAAATACTTTATCAGCAAAGCCCTTTCTGCATCGGATAAATTTGCTTCTTTATGATAAACAATATATCCAGGCATTGGCATTGTTTTGCTCTGAATTGTCTGGATTGTTTTACTCAGCATACTTTCCTTTAAATCTTTATTATAAGTATCCCAAACCGAAAAATTCATATGCTCTCGACCTTCGTTGACGTGACTTTTCACAGACCAAGAAATCGGTGCGATGTAAGCATATTTCGGATAAACTGTTTCATCGGAATGACAATCATAGCAAGCTCCCTTTAACAATCCTGCGATTTTTTCGGGAGTTTTTTTGGCTTCAACAAAGTTTACTTTATGATTCACCGGCTTATTCACTTTATCCGTTGGAAAAAACTGAATTAAGGCAAATCCCACTAAAGTCCAGAAAATTATTTGTTTAAACGTCTTCATATTCACTTATCTGGTAGGCGTCAACAATGCGTCATTACCTTTTAAATTCATTTTCTTTGGGTCTTGCGGTGGATTATTGTTGGTATTCGTTTTAGGAGTACTCAATTTTGATGTATCTAAAACTCTTGTATCTTTTAAATCCCAAGTTTCGTTGCTATCCCACAATGGTCTCACAATCGCTGTTTTATAGAAAATGTAAGAATCTTCTGCAAAGACATCATTTTGGAAATCGGCTTCGTCCCAGAATTTATTTTCATTGTTATCAACCAAAATTCTTACAATATATTCACCCGGCTTTAAAATATCGAATGTCACTTCACTTCCTTTCGTATATTTCTGGAATAAAACTTTATCTGATGTGTCTAACAATTGAAGCCAATAACTTGAAGTCGGTGCATTTTGTAATGTGAAATGTAATTTTCCGTAATTTTCAACTTTATCAACCTCAAAATCAAATCTTTTGGATTGAGAATTTTTAGCATAAAAAGAAGAAACTGTTTCTTTTGGAACCGTCAATTGATATTTTTTTCCTGAAACAAAATTGGCATTTACAAAAATCTGATAAGGATTTGTTTCCGAAATTTTTGCTGTAAAAGGCAATGTATTTAATGAATCTCCGGCTTCTCTGAAAATCCATTTTTCGGTATTTATTTTATCTAAATAATAATTTGAACTAAGCTTTAAATCTTCCTTCGGAGCTAGCATTCCTGAGCTTTCATTGGTAAGATCCATTGTGCTTTTAGCATTGTATTTATAGAAAAGGGAAGCATTATACAACGAATCTTTTTTCCCAACACCTGCATTATAACCAAATTTCAGGTTCTCGGTAGCTTTTTGTCCGACATCACTTTTTACTGCGTCGAACCAAATTTTTACCGTATCGGATTTTGGAGCATGAGTGACTTTATAATCGGTAATTTTCTCGCTTAACGGCTGAACTTTTACATTCTCAGGTTTTCCTTCAAAAGCCATCAGTACACCCCCCGGTGTTTCTTTCATTTCAAGATACTTCACCGGTTTTTTGGATGGGAATAATTTTAAATTTAATCCTGAAACAGATTTTTCAACCACAACAGGATCTTTCTGGAAACCTATCTTCTCCTTACCTGGGTCATACATAGAATTTCCGTTTTCATCTTCAAAAGCAATGATTTTATATTTTCCGGGAGCAAGATAATTGAGCTCATAATATCCGTCGTCGTCTACCTTAGTTATATAGTAAGGTTTCTGTTTGTAATTCATTGTATCTTTTACCTGATAAAGTCCTACAACAAATTTATTTTCACTTGCTTTTTTGGTAGATAAAGCATCTTTAATTTCTCCGCTTATGTAAAGATCGTCCAGTTTATCACCTGTAGAAAAGGCAAAGTTGTAATATCTTAAAACATTATTTTCATTATTATCTGCAATCGCGTTTCCGAAATTAAAATTGTAAGTTGTATTCGCCTGCAACGTGTCTGTCCATTGAATTAAGACAAACTTATTTGCAATATTCGAAGGAATAATACGCTTGATATTTTTAATCGGAGGCGAAATATTTAAATTTTTATTGATGTCCTTCAACGTTACATACTCGTCAAAATCAAGACGGAGCTCTTTGATGTCTCTCGGAACATTTATCCTTGTCGTATCAATATTTGAGTTTAGAAATTTTGGAGCCAATGTATCTTTCGGTCCACCAACAGGCGATCCAACCCTTGCACAAGACTGCAACAGAAAACCGATGACGAATAATAGAAGAAATCTTTTCATGAACATGTTTACGCAAAAATAAACATTATTCTCCATAAACCTCACCATGACTGCTCAATGTATCTTTATCTTCGCTCATGATGCTGTGAAGCTTATCCTTCTGAACCGGAAAATCTTCGAATAAACCTGATAAAGCCAATGCTGTATACACTTTATTTGAATATTTATTCCCGATCGCTACAATCGTCACTTTTGATTTTAACAAGTGAGCGAAAACAGAGTTTGTGCCGTGCCACCAACCGTTGTGATAGGTTAATTTTTCTCCGTTATCAAAAATTTTCATTCTGAAACCAAAACCATAATTATTCATTCCAGCTTTTTCTTGACTGTAAGGAGTGAACACTTTTTCCATTAAATCAGGCTGTAAAAAATGCTTCGAAAACATCGCTTTTGAGAAATTATATAAATCTCTCGGCGTTGTGTACACATTTTTATCACCATAAATAAGATCTAATCGATCTAAAGGATACAATCTGTTTCCACCATAATAAAAAGACTGAGAAGCCGTCGGAATATCTTTTTCCTGAAAAATGTAGGTATTTTTCATTTTCAAAGGATCAAAAACCATTTCTTTCATTGCTTGTGGGAAAGGCATTTTTGTCACTTTTTCAACCAATAAGGCCAATAAAGCGAAATTGGTGTTGCAGTACATAAAACCTGTGTCGGTTTCTCTTGCTAAATCGGGTTTGTATTTAATCAGCATATTCAAAACGTCTTCATTAGTGATAAACTGCTTTGAAAGTTCTGCCGGAGCAGGTTGAATTTTTGTAATGAAATATTCGTATTTCGGAAGACCGCTTCTTTGGTCTAATAATGTTTTAACAGTAACATTCGGATAAGGAAATCCTGGAAAAAATTGTGTTAAATGATCTGATAATTTGATCTTCCCGGCTTCAACCAACTTCAACATTGCCATCGCAGTCAAAGTTTTTGAAACGGAAGCTACATGAAGCGGAGTATCTTTATTGATTGCTTTTTGATTGTCTTGCCTTGCAAAACCTCTGTAATTTTCATAAATGATATCGTCGCCTTTTGCCACTAAAATCCCACCGCTAAGATCACTTCCTTCCCAAACTTTTTTGTAATATTGATCTATATAGCGAGTCAGCGATGCTTTATCAGAAAGCTGACTGTCTTCTTTCGTAAAAACATTGCTCAGATCTACATTCCCATAATTAGGAAGACTGGTCGTATTTTCAGCGACAGCTTCTTTGTTTTCAGATTTTTTTTTACAGGAAAAAATGGATAAAAAGACAGTTAAAATAAGTACAAAATTGCGCATCCTCATGAGTTTCAAAAATGAGCGGCAATTTAATAAAACTCAAAATAAATATTAAATATTGAGCATGAATTATGAATTATTTAACATAAAACGAAATAATGACGAAAAAGGTAAAATTGTCAAGATTTTATAATCAAGATGATTTTAGTTTTTAATAAATACTTCGACAGCTCAGCATCACTATATTTTAATTAAGCAAATTGTGCAATAATCTTATCAACAATCACCTGCGCAAGCTTCTCTTTGCTTTGTACCGTCCAACCTGCGATATGCGGTGTAACGATCACTTTTTCTGAATTCAAAAGATATTGAAGATCTTCATTTTCTCCTTCAATATTCTCGAAAGAAGATTTTTCATATTCTAAAACATCAAGACAGGCGCCTTTTACTTTTCCCGCTTTTAAAGCTTCAACTAAACTTTTAGTTTCGATATTTTTACCTCTTGCCGTATTCACGAAATAGAAGTCGTTTTTCATATCGGAAATGAAAGGTCCGTCAATTAAATAATAAGATTCATCCGTCAAAGGAATATGTAAACTTAAAATCTCTGCCTGTTCTTTTAATTCTTTCAAAGTTACCTGAGTTGCATATTCATCCGAAAGGTTTGGTAAAATATCATAGAAAATCACTTTACAGCCAAAACCTGAAAGTCTTTTTGCAGTTGCCTTTCCCATGTTTCCATAACCGATTAAACCCACAGTTTTTCCTAGTAATTCGTCACCACGGTTTTCTTCACGCAGCCAGATTCCGTTTTTAACCTCCTGAGACGCGATAAAAAGTCGATGCATTAAAATCAATAACATACCCACAACATGTTCTGCAACAGAGTCTCTATTTCCTTCGGGAGAATTTATCAATTGAATTCCCATTTTTTCAGCAACCGGAATATCGATATTTTCCATTCCCGCTCCTACCCTTGCGATGAATTTCAGATTTTTTGCTTTTTCTAAAAAATTTTTGTCTAAAGGAATTCGGCTTCTGATAATAACACCATCATAATTTTCAATTTTATTACAAACCTCATCGTAAGAGGACGTAAAATCCTCCTCTAAAATAAAATTTTTAGCCAAAAGCTGTTCGGTAATTAGTGGGTGGTTTTTATCTAAAAGCAATATTCTCATCGAAGACATAATTCTTATATTTGTTGATGCAAAGGTAAGTTACAAAGATTTAGAAACACCTTTTGTAAAATAGAATTTTTCAATTTTTCATTCAAATGAAATTATCAAAAATTATTTTCAGCTTTTCTGTGCTGTTATTTTTAATATACATTGTTTTATTAGCAGTAAAATTTCCGTCTATTCAGGAAAGAATTCCAATTCATTATTCCTCTGAAGGTGCTGATAATTTTGGAAGTAAAACATTTTTATGGCTGGAAGCAACAATCAGCACTATCATTCTCATATTCACAGGTTTAGTATTATTTATTCCTCAAAAGATGTTTAGAAAATCCGGCGATTATCTAGAAGCATCATATGAAATATCAATAAAAAAACCGACAAATATTTTTGTCGGTTATATCTATAATTGTAACGTTAATTTTTTGCTGTTTTTCTTTAAAAGAGATTATTTAGGTTCTTCCTGAAAAAGCTTCTTAAGCTCTGTCGATTCCGAAGGCTTCATTCTTCCCGATAAGATCAAAGACAATTCTTTTCTTCTTAAAGCGGCAGCAAACCTTTCTTTTTCGATATCTGTTTCCGGTTCCATATCGGGAATGGGAATAGGTCTATTGAATTCATCTACAGCTACAAAAGTATAAATTCCTTTATTGGTCTGAATTTTTTTATGATTGATAGGATCGTCTAACCAAACGTCTACATAAATTTCCATTGAGGTAGAAAAAGCTCTGGAAACTTTAGATTCCATTACAACAATTCCTCCTTCCGGAATCGGATGATCGAACGAAACATGATTTACAGATGCTGTAACTACTCTTCTTTCGCAATGTCTAGTTGCAGAAATTGAAGCACATCTGTCCATTCTTGCCAATAATTCACCACCAAAGAGGTTTCGGAGCTGATTGGTATCATTCGGAAGTACAATATTTGTCATTACCGTCAGAGATTCTGACGCTTTTTTTACTTTTCCCATTTTATTTCTTAGTGTTGTTTGAAGTTGCCGGAATTTTGGCAGCCTTTTGTGTAGCCTGAATAGCAGGTTGAATCTGAGATTTTACCGTTGAATCTTTTTTCAAAGAATCTGCAACCGGCATTGTATGTGTTTGAATTTTCACAGTATCTTTTTCAATTCTGTGCGTTTTGGTTTGTATGGAAATATTCGTTTTGTCAAAGGATTTTTTTCCGAAAAGAAGTTCCTGTTGAGAATATCCTACATAAATAATTCCTAAAACCGGAATAACAACAAGGAAAGCCCAAAGAATAGATTTATTAAATTTATAATCCTTTTCAGAATTTACAACATTTCCGATTTTAACATCTTTATTATTAATGTCTGAAATTTTAATTTCTTCCAAACCATAAAAATCCGGATGATCCGACTCCAATCTGTTTCCTTTGAAATGCGTTTCGCCATCTTCTATGAAAAGCACTCCCAAACCCTGAATTTCCAAAGTCTGGTCCGCCTGCAATTTTTTCTTCCAAAAATCCGTCTGAATCTGCAGATCTGTTTTGGATGCTTCAAGAGACATCTGCTTCTGACCACCGATAAAAGCTGCCAGATCATCCGATTTTATTTGATAATCCGGCGTATAAACAATTTTGCTTGCAGGAGGAAGAATACTCCCATTTTCGGAATTGATAATTGCCTTGGAATTTTCCAGAGAAAACACCCCAAAACCGGGAACAGTAACTGTCCCAAACTGTTTCAAATAGTCTAAAATGTAAGCTGAAATATTCATTTGGTGGCAAATTTATGACTTTTTCGTGACTTTTTGAGAGATTTGTTGATTATGAACAGGAGTTTAAAATAGTTTTATATTTTGTTGATTTTCAATTTAGCAGTGCAAGTTCGTTATTGGTTCATATTCTTTATTTTACAATTGTAAAATTGGTGACATCGAGAGCCTCAGCCACCAATAAGAGTGAATTTAGAAATTGTTTCAATAAAAATTAAATTTGGGATTTTTTAAGAATTGACAAAGTTTTAAAAAACTGGGACTTCGAGAATCTCAAACTCCTACTTTTTAATAATCCTAATGTAAGTTTTGGTTAAAGCCGATTGGTTTGGATATCATTTTGAAAATGGACTAAAGCCCATTCCTATTGATGTTTAAGCTCCAAATAAAAAACAAAAAAGGCCGCCGAAGCAGCCTTAAAAAATCTAACTTTTACTTTTTACTATAATTATTTTAAATATAGCCTGATTGATTTTTACTGAATTTTCCAGCTGATTCCAAACATAAAGTTGGTTCCCGCCTGAGAAAAATAGTAAGGAGTTCCGTCGTAAACAGCTCCGTTGTTTACATATTTTTTGTTGAAAATATTATTCACCAAAAGTTTTAATGCGATATCATTATTTTTAATTTTAAACTGATATTGTGCATTAAAATCCGTCAAAAGATAATCTTTCAACTGTAAATTTTCATCTTCTGAATTATCCAGATATTGTTTTCCAACGTATTGATTTTGTAGGACAAACTGGAAGTTTTTGGTTGGATTAAATCTCAAACCTAAATTTGCAATCACATTTGGAGAAAAAGAAATTTGAGTATTTCCTAAATCTTTTGTTGTCGTTTCATTTTCCACTTTGAAATCTAGATTTCTGTTGTTGCTGAGACTTACATTCCCTGTCAGTTCCCATTGTTTCGACAATTTTGCTAAAGCTCCCAACTCAATCCCGCTTCTATAGCTTTTCCCTGAGTTTGTTCTGATGAAAGCTCCAACGTTGTTCAATTCGCCATTTAAAACCAATTGATTAACATAATACATGTAATACAAATTCGCTGTAAACGATACAATTCCGAATTGTTTTTCGATTCCGGCTTCAAAATCGTGAAGTTTTTCCGCCTTTACATCGTTATTGGCTAACAAATCATCTCTGTTTGGTTCGCGGTGTGCATGTGCATAAGAAAGGAAAATTTTTCCGCTTTCGATTTTATAATTTGCACCCACTTTTGGATTGAAGAACAACCAGTTTTTATCTAAATTAGCCCCTTCATCGTCTCCTGCTGTGATAATTTTTGTGTCATAATCAACATTTCTCAACTGCAAATCTCCGAAGAATTCAAAGTTTTGAACCCTCACCAAAGCCTTTGCAAATCCCGAAACTTCATTTTTCACGGAACGGCTTCTGTAATATTCGTGCTCATCGATTTCAGGAAAAAAAACTCCGGTTACATTTCCATAATGTCTTCCGTAATATTGGTTGGCAACTGCTCCAAAATTCACATCAACAATTCCCAATTTTCCGTACAATGTGGAAACAACTCCATAAAAATCATTATTCAACCATTTTTTTCTGATAAAATCTGAATATTCTTCACCATTGATATCAGCCAAATTATATCTCGAAAAAGGATCTCCCTGCTTATAGTTTTCGTAATATCCCTTTCCTTTAGTATAATGTAATGTCGTTTCTAAATTCCATTTATCATTGAATTTCTGCTCCCAAAGCAACTGATAATGATTTTGTCTGTAATTATCCGTTTCATTATCATAAAATCCGACGATATTTTCCCAGTTCGAATCGTAAATAGCTCCGGAATAATTGAACTTCGGATCTGTTTCCCAAGTTTTTCTGTCGATTCCGTTCCATGCCTGATATGTTTTTTCCTTACCTCCGAAAGCCATCAGACGAATTCTCGTTTTTCCTTCTTCATATAAGGCCGTAAAATTGTAAGAATCCAGTTTTGATGAAGCTCTGTCGATATATCCATCAGAATTAATGTGCGTATATCTCCCCATCACAGAAAGACGGTTTCCCCAGAATTTTCCGGAACCTATCTCCGCAGAATATTTATACGTATTAAATGAGCCATAACTGTCATCCGTTTTGAAATAAAACTTCTCTTCCGGATCTTTCGAAAGAACGTTGATACTTGCTCCAAACGCAGCAGCACCATTATTTGAAGTTCCAACACCTCTTTGAATCAAGATTTGTGACGCAGAACTCGTCAAGTCCGGCACATTCACGAAAAATGTTCCCTGACTTTCGGAATCGTTGTACGGAACACCATTCATCATTACATTGATTGCGCTTCCGGCAACTCCACGGATTCTAAAACCAGTGTATCCAATACCATTTCCGGCATCAGAAGTTGAAATTATGGAAGTTTGGTTTTTCAGTAAAATAGGTAAATCCTGTCCTAAGTTTTTGCTGTCTAAATCTTTCTGAACATTAATGATTTCTTTAGCAACAGGAAGTCTTTTCGTAAAATTAACAGCTTCAATTTCCTTTATCTTTAAGGAATCGGTATTTTGTGCTTGCACGAAAGCAAATGAGCCAACGGTAAGCCCTAAAAAAAATAATCCTTTCATTCTATAAATCTTTAAAATTTAATGAATAAAAGGGGCGGATTATGATGAGTAATTAGTAATCTGTAATAAGTAATATTTGAGAATTGCTCATTACTCATTACCTATTGCTCATTTTTAATTTCCCTAAACAGCATTATCTGTTCCAGGTTCATTGGGTATAATCTCAGCTTGTTACAGCACCCCTTTATTTCAGCCGCGAAATTACGAAAAATTTATGGAATTTGAGAAATTACGTTTTTTGAGGTTTAATGTAGATTTAATTTAAAATAATTTTGTTTTTAAATTTTTCTATCACGGATAATTTACACAGATGTTTGTGTTTTTAATTTAAATTCTAATATGTCTTATTTTTTGAATCTACATAATAGTAATTTTTACCATCTTTTGAAACATCAAACATCCTTCCGAGTTTCCAGCTGAAGTTTCTTTTAATATCGGCATATTCGAAAGGAATGATCACATTATTATTAACATCAACCACTCCGAAAACATTGTTTTTAGAAGCAATAATCATTGGATTGGCGACATCATCCCCCTCCATAATGAAAAGATAATCATATTGAGGATAAATTTTAAACTGTTTGTAATCCTGCGGATTCTGGAATGTTGCTTTTTCTATAATTCCGAAAAAACCATTCATCGTATACGCCTGAAAAAGCTGCTGAACATATTCCTTATGAACACATTGCCCAAGATCCGATTGCTTAAACTTATAAACCCTTTTTCCTTTTTTATCGATTCTGTAAGAAATTTCGTCCTTTTCTACCGTTGCATAATCTGCCGTTCCTAATTTTCTTAATTTTAAATTTGGAGAATTCAGCAGATTACAGTCTTCATAAAAAAACACTGCAATGTGATATTCCGGCTGAATAATAAATTTCCCTTTCTGGTTAACATATCCAAAATTTCCATCTTTCTTTTTTGGAATTAAAAGTGGTAGCTCTACATTAATAAGTGGTAGATCAGGATTTTTATTGGCACGGAATGAAGACTTTTTAACCGTAGTTTTCGGAGTGATTTTAACGGTTGATTTCTTCACAGATCTGGTCTGAGAAAAAACAAAAATCGAAATAAAAACGCATAAAAACTGAACAACATTTTTCATAATCATCATTTGTTTGCAAAAATACCACCAAAAATAGAAAATATAAAATTCATATTTATAAAGAATCTAAATAATTTGAGTCCGAAAAAATATTAAAAATCCGTAAATTTGGGAACATTTTTTAGGTGTTTACGATACGAAACGTCTTTAAGCTGTAATAGTTGACATGAAATAACACAAAAATGTCTGCATCATATATTTTAGCGTTAATTATTAATTTCACACTTTTAACAAAAAAATACAGATTATAAATAATTGTATTTCAAACAAATACAGAAATAATTTCAATTTATTATAATCTACTTTAAGATTGAAAAGACTTCTATTATTATGAATATTTATCAGGATTACATCCAGGAAATCGAGGAAAGAAAAACACAGGGGCTTCACCCAAAACCAATCGACGGAGCAGAATTGCTAAGCGCAATTATTGAGCAGATTAAAGATACAGCAAACGAAAACAGGGCTGATTCTCTAAAATTTTTCATTTATAATACTTTACCGGGTACGACAAGTGCGGCCGGTGCAAAAGCTAAGTTTTTAAAGGAGATCATTTTAGGTGAATCTGTTGTTGAAGAAATTACGCCAACGTTTGCATTTGAACTTTTGTCTCACATGAAAGGTGGACCGTCAATCGAGGTATTACTTGATTTAGCTTTAGGAAATAATGAAGCTATCGCAAAACAAGCTGGTGAAGTTCTTAAAACTCAGGTTTTCTTATATGATGCTGATACAGCTCGTTTAAAAGAGGCTTACGAATTAGGCAGCAAAATTGCTAAAGATATTTTGGAAAGCTATGCAAAAGCAGAGTTTTTCACTAAACTTCCTGAAGTTGCAGAAGAAATAAAAATTGTTACTTACATTGCTGCTGAAGGTGATATTTCAACCGATTTATTATCTCCGGGAAATCAGGCACACTCTCGTTCAGACCGTGAATTGCACGGAAAATGCATGATGTCTCCTGCTCAACAGGAAGAAATAAAAGCTTTACAGGCTCAACATCCTGATGCTAGTGTAATGCTTATCGCAGAAAAAGGAACAATGGGAGTTGGTTCTTCTCGTATGTCTGGTGTAAATAACGTTGCACTTTGGACAGGGAAACAGGCAAGTCCTTACGTACCTTTCGTAAACATTGCTCCGATTGTTGCTGGAACTAATGGAATTTCTCCAATTTTCTTAACAACCGTTGACGTAACCGGAGGTATCGGAATCGATCTTCAGAACTGGGTAAAGAAAACAGATGAAAACGGACATCCTGTTCGTAATGAAAACGGCGATATTATTTTAGAAGAAAAATATTCTGTTGCTACAGGAACTGTTTTAACGATCAATACCAAAGAGAAAAAATTATACAACGGAGATGTTGAATTGAAAGATATTTCAAAATCATTTACTCCGCAAAAATTAGAATTCATCAGAGCGGGAGGTTCTTACGCTATCGTTTTCGGTAAAAAAATCCAGATGTTTGCGGCAAAAACTTTAGGAATTACTGCTCCTGCAGTTTTCGCTCCTTCTAAAGAAATTTCTATCGAAGGACAAGGTTTGACTGCCGTTGAAAAAATCTTCAACAGAAATGCAGTGGGCGTAACGGAAGGTAAACTATTACACGCAGGCTCAGACGTTCGTGTAAAAGTAAACATTGTTGGTTCTCAGGATACAACAGGTTTGATGACTTCTCAGGAATTGGAATCTATGGCTGCAACCGTAATTTCTCCAATTGTTGACGGAGCTTATCAGTCAGGATGTCATACCGCTTCAGTTTGGGATAAAAAAGCGCAGGCTAATATTCCTAAATTAATGAAATTCATGAACGATTTCGGAGTGATCACAGCCCGTGACCCGAAAGGTGAATACCACGCAATGACGGACGTTATTCACAAAGTTCTTAATGATATTACAGTTGACGAATGGGCAATCATCATCGGAGGAGACTCTCACACGAGAATGTCAAAAGGTGTTGCTTTCGGAGCTGACTCTGGAACGGTAGCTTTAGCTTTGGCAACTGGTGAAGCATCAATGCCAATTCCTGAATCGGTGAAAGTAACTTTCAAAGGAGAAATGAAAGAGCATATGGATTTCCGTGATGTAGTTCACGCAACTCAGGCTCAGATGTTGAAGCAATTTGACGGAGAAAACGTTTTCCAAGGTAGAATTATCGAGGTTCATATCGGAACTCTTCCGGCTGACCAAGCGTTTACATTCACAGACTGGACTGCAGAAATGAAGGCTAAAGCTTCTATCTGTATCTCAGAAGACGATACTTTGATCGAATCATTGGAAATTGCAAAAAGCAGAATCCAGATTATGATTGACAAAGGAATGGATAATCACAATCACGTTCTTCAAGGTTTAATTAACAAAGCAAATAAGAGAATCGAGGAAATTAAGTGCGGTGATAAACCAGCTTTAACTCCTGATGCTAATGCTAAATATTACGCAGAAGTTGTTGTAGATCTTGACGTAATCGTTGAACCAATGATTGCCGATCCAGATGTAAATAATGATGACGTTTCTAAAAGATACACACACGATACCATCAGAGACCTTACATATTACGGAGGTGAAAAGAAAGTTGACCTTGGTTTCGTAGGATCTTGCATGGTTCACAAAGGAGATTTGAAAATCGTTTCTCAAATGCTTAAAAACATTGAAAAACAAAACGGAAAAGTAGAATTCCAGGCTCCATTAGTTGTTGCGGCTCCTACTTATAACATCATCGATGAATTAAAAGCAGAAGGCGACTGGGAATTATTAGAAAAATATTCAGGTTTCGAATTCAACGATGCAGCTCCGAAAGGCGAAGCTCGTACGCAATATGAAAATATGATGTACCTTGAGCGTCCGGGTTGTAACCTTTGTATGGGTAACCAGGAAAAAGCTGAAAAAGGAGATACAGTTTTAGCAACTTCTACCCGACTTTTCCAAGGTAGAGTTGTAGAAGATTCTGAACGTAAAAAAGGAGAATCTCTATTAGCTTCTACTCCGGTTGTTGTATTGTCTGCGATCATGGGAAGAATTCCTAATATCGACGAGTACAAAGCTGCTGTAGAAGGTATAGACCTTACAACGTTTGTTCCATCAATTAAAGAATTGGTTACAGTTTGTCACTAATTAAATAAAACGATTAGTCGAAAGACTATTTAAATGATATGAGAAAGATTTTAGTCCATTGGATTTAAAATCTTTCTCTTTTTTATTTAGAATGTTTCTATTTAAGTACCATAAGAATTATTTTATCCTATATCAATGATTCAAAATTTATTTTTTGCTTAACTTGATAGGTATTAAAAATATTCATCATTCATCTTATTTATACTGTTTTACAGAGTATAGGAATAGAATTTGATGAATTTGTTTGGATAATTTTTCGGTTCAAATTTAAATTAAAGAACGAAAAAAACTTATTAGAAAAAGAAAAATTAAAATAGATATGACTTTCGACATCGACATGATCAAAAAAGTGTACGAGCGTTACCCAGAGAGAATTGCTGCAGCAAGACAAATTGTGGGAAAACCTCTTACCCTTTCAGAAAAAATCCTTTACACCCACCTTTGGGAAGGAAATGCTACACAAGCACATGAAAGAGGAAACTCTTATGTAGACTTCGCACCAGACAGAGTAGCAATGCAGGATGCAACTGCGCAGATGGCACTTTTACAATTCATGCAGGCTGGAAAAGCTAAAGTGGCTGTTCCGTCAACAGCTCACGCCGATCACCTTATTCAGGCAAGAGTAGGTGCACAGGCAGATTTACAGGAAGGTCTTAATAAAAACTCGGAAGTTTTCAATTTCTTGGGTTCAGTTTGTGATAAATATGGAATCGGTTTCTGGAAACCGGGAGCCGGAATTATTCACCAGGTCGTATTAGAAAATTATGCTTTCCCGGGAGGAATGATGATTGGAACTGATTCTCACACGGTAAATGCAGGAGGTTTAGGAATGGTTGCCATTGGTGTTGGTGGGGCAGATGCAGTAGATGTAATGGCTGGAATGGCTTGGGAATTGAAAATGCCAAAATTAATTGGTGTAAAATTAACAGGTAAAATGTCCGGCTGGACTTCTGCAAAAGACGTAATCTTAAAAGTTGCAGGAATTCTTACCGTAAAAGGAGGAACAGGATGCATCGTAGAATATTTCGGTGAAGGTGCAGAATCTCTTTCAGCAACAGGAAAAGGGACGATTTGTAATATGGGTGCTGAAATTGGAGCTACAACTTCCACTTTCGGATACGATGATGCAATGAGAAGATATTTAGCTTCTACAGGAAGACAAGATGTTGTAGATGCAGCTGATAAAATTGCTGAGCACTTAACAGGTGACGCTGAAGTTTACGCCAACCCTGAACAATATTTTGATCAATTAATCGAAATCAACCTTTCTGAACTGGCTCCGCATTTAAACGGACCTTTTACTCCTGATTTGGCTACTCCAGTTTCTGAATTCAGAGCTAAAGCGGAAGCCAACGGATGGCCACTTGAAGTAGAATGGGCATTGATTGGTTCTTGTACCAATTCGTCTTACGAAGATTTATCGAGAGCTGCTTCTATTGTGGAAGACGCTGTTGCGAAAGGGGTAAAACCTAAAGCAATTTTAGGAATCAATCCAGGTTCGGAGCAGGTAAAATTTACAGCAGAAAGAGACGGATTTTTAAATTCATTCAGAAAATTTGAAAATGCAAGAATCTTTACCAACGCTTGTGGACCTTGTATCGGACAATGGGACAGAGAAGGTGCTGAAAAAGGAGAGAAAAACTCAATTATTCACTCTTTCAACAGAAACTTTGCGAAAAGAGCGGATGGTAACCCAAATACTCACGCTTTCGTAGCTTCTCCGGAAATGGTTGCTGCTATTGCAATTTCTGGAAGATTAGATTTTAATCCGATTACAGATACTTTAACGAACGAAGCAGGAGAGCAAATAAAATTAAACGAACCTCAAGGTTTTGAATTACCTGCAAAAGGTTTTGCTGTAGATGATAACGGTTACCAAGCTCCATCTGAAGACGGATCTAGCGTTGTAGTTAACGTAAACCCAACTTCAGACAGACTTCAGTTGCTGGAAGAATTCCCAGCTTGGGACGGAAAAAACATTACCGGAGCAAGACTTTTAATCAAAGCATTCGGTAAATGTACAACCGACCACATTTCTATGGCTGGGCCATGGTTAAAATACAGAGGTCACCTGGATAATATTTCAAACAACATGTTGATCGGAGCCGTAAATGCGTTCAATATGGAAACCAACAAGGTGAAGAATGTATTGACTGCAGAATACGGGGAAGTTCCTGCTGTACAAAGAGCTTACAAAGCGGCTGGAGTTCCTTCAATCGTTGTAGGAGATCAAAACTACGGTGAAGGTTCTTCAAGAGAGCACGCTGCAATGGAACCTAGACATTTAGGCGTAAAAGCTGTTTTAGTAAAATCATTCGCAAGAATCCATGAAACAAACCTTAAAAAACAAGGAATGTTAGGAATCACTTTTGCTAATGAAGCTGATTATGATAAAATCTTGGAAGACGACGTAATTAATTTCTTAGATTTAGATCAGTTCGCTCCTGGAAAACAATTGACTTTAGAGTTCATTCACAATGATGGAACTAAAGATATTATCATGGCCAACCACACGTATAACGATCAGCAAATTGATTGGTTTAAAGCAGGTTCTGCTTTGAATTTAATTAAACAACAAGAGAAAAATTAATTGTTAGATTTTAATTAATCATAGAAAAAGCAACTTCAGATTGAGGTTGCTTTTTCATTTAAGTTTGGTCAAAAAATTGTTTCTATAACTTTCCCCGATCGGAATTTCCTGATCCGAAAACAAGATGACTTTTTTAGAATCAAAACTTTTAATCTGATTTAAATTAATGATAAAAGATTTATGAATTCTCACAAAAGAAATTTCCGAAAGCTGTTGTTCCATAGACTTTAAGGTATCTAAAACAATATATTCCTGTTCAGAAGTTTTAATATTCACATAATCTTTGATGCTTTCCACATAGAAAATATCTTCAAAATTGATTCTATGTTGTTGTCCGGAAGATTTTACAAAAAAATGAGACTCTTCCCTATTTTCGTTAAAAGTAAAACGTTCCTGAGCTCTCAAAGCACTTTTATAAAAACGTTCAAAAGAAATCGGTTTCAAAAGATAATCCACAATATTGTGTTCATAACCTTCCAAAGCATATTCGGAATAAGCCGTTGTTAAAATATATTTTTGCTTGTCACCAAGAATTTTCATAAAATTAATGCCCGTCAGTTCCGGCATTTGGATATCCAAAAAAACCAAATCTGATTCGTTATTTTGAATAAATTCTAATGCCTCGATCGGATTTTCCGTGGAGAAAACCAATTCGAGGAAAGGAATTTCTTGCACATAACTTTCCAAAAGCGAAATCGCCAACGGTTCGTCGTCTACAATGATGCATTTAATTTTACTCATTTCGCAAATCAATTTTTAAATCTACGATAAATTCTATTTCCGAATCTTTGATGTTCAATTCATATTTTTTAGGGTAGAGAATTTCCAGCCTTTTTCTCACATTTTCAATTCCGATTCCCGAAACCGAATCTTTCATTCTCTCTTTTTTATAATTTAAAAGATGAAAATTAAGAACCTGATTTTCATCTGAAATTTTCATTCGAAAACCTTTGTTTCGGAAATCTCCGTGTTTAAAGGCATTTTCAACAAACGGAACTAAAATCATTGGAGAAATATTCAATTTGGGGTGGTTGATATTTTTCTCAACAATTAATAATTCAGGATTTTTTAGCCTTAATTTTTCAAGAGCCGTCAAGCTATCAATATATCCGATTTCCTTATCTAAACTGATGAAATCTTTTTCTAAATCTTTCGTACTGTATCTCAATAGTTGGCTTAATTCTTCAAGTGCAGGCAAAGCCTGATCTGATTTTTGATAAACTAAAGAGTAAATATTATTTAAAGAATTAAAAATAAAATGTGGATTGATCTGTGTTTTTAAAGCCTGTAATTCTGCATTTTTTTTGGCTTCAATCAGTTTCGTTTTTTCTTCTTCTGCAATGATGGAATATTTAAAAAACCAAAAAGTCGTACTGATAAAAATCGTTGTGCTGCTGTAGAAAATATTATCAAAAAAGTAAAATCCAAAGCTCACCCCTTTCGCGTAATTTCTGACTCCGAAAAATTGGGGCAAGAACATTTCTTCCGCAAAATATCTTACCACAACAAATGAAGCAACACTGAGAAAAAAAGCGAAGAAGGATTTATACAATTTATCTGCATCAAAAAATCTTGGAACGACGATAAAATAATTCACATAAAAACAAATAATGCTCGTGATAAAAAAAGTAATATTAAAAATCGTATTCTTCGAATGAAAAGCAAAATAAGGAACAAGAACCGCTCCGGTCACATAAATTGCCCAAAAGAAAATGTGCAGATAAAGTAGTTTATTGATTTTCATACAACAAAAATAGATTTTCTCTGAAATTCAGCCTTCATTTTTCGACAAACGGTTCATTTTTTCCGATGAAAATGGTTTCATACCGTTTCAAATTCCTTTGATCGAAATACTATTTTATATTATTAATTGGAATTCTAATTTTGACAAAAAATCAATCCTATGAAAACAATATTATATACATTTTTGCTTTGCTTATCAATATTTGCATTCGCCCAGAAAAACCCATCTGAATATTTCACCAATCCAAAAACGAAAGTTTTAGTTGTCGGATCATTTCATTTTGATTATCCCAATCTTGATGCTCACAAAACTGAAAAAGGTGATCAGGTCGATGTTTTATCACCCAAAACCTCACAAGAAGTAACGGAGCTTATTAGTTATATCAAAAAATTTAAGCCAACAAAAATTGCGATAGAAGCTTTTCCAACTTGGAATGCCAATCAAAAATTAAAGGAATACAAAGAAGGTAAGCACGCAGATAAAAGAGATGAACGTTACCAGATTGCAATGCGTACAGCGAAAGAATTTAATTTAAATGAATTGTACAGCATCGATGCAGAATCTGTTTTGAACGATTTGCAGGAAAGATTCGGGAAGAAAGATTCGTTGTATTTTAATAATTTAAGCAAAGATTATGATTTTGTAAGCGAAGATCCTATATCAAAAGAATACAATGCTTTCTTCAAAAGTTCGGAATCGAAAAACTTCAAATCGCTGTTGGATCTTTTTAAATTTATGAACAGTAAAGAATATCATCAGTATGAATATGGAGCATATTTGAGCGGAGACTTTAAATTAAGAGAACACGATGGTGCAGACATGCTGGCTTTATACTGGTACAACAGAAACCTGAGAATGTTTAGAAATATCCAAAATATTCCGCATACTTCGGAAGACAGGATCTTGGTTGTTGTAGGGAATGGTCATGCTTCTGTTTTAAGACAATTATTCACCTCATCACCTGAATTTGATTATGTGGAATTCAATTCATTAAAATAAAACAGCAAAGTTCGCATTTGTAACAAAAATTCTTTTTCAACGTCTAACCTAATAGAAGTTTGAAAAGCATTATGAAAAAAACAATTATTGCGTTATCTTTTTTGGGTACGGTATATACTTTTGCCCAGGAAAAAACTAATAACCAAGTCAAAGAAAAACAAATTGAAGGTGTCACCATCACCAAAACTAAAAAAGCAGTTGAACAAAAAGCAGATCGTACCATTTTCGACTTTTCGGAACAACCTCAGCTTAATAACGGAAACGTTTTAGAAGGTATTAAAAAACTTCCGGGATTGGTCTCTACAGACATCGCAGGAATGATGTATCAAGGTAAAGTTTTGGATGTTTATTTAAATGGAAGACCTTTAAACATTACTTCCAACGAATTGAATTCTTTTCTTGAAGGAATGCCCGCCAATTCTGTGGACAGAATCGAGGTGATTACTCAGCCCGGCGCAGAATTTCCTGCAACTTCCGGCGGCGCGATCATGAATATTATTACGAATAAAAATGCGAATAAATATTTAACAGCAACCTATTCCGGAAATTATTCTTTTACGAATTACGATAAATTCAGAAGCAGAACGAGCCATTCATTAAATTTGAATGCAAGAAATAAACTGTTCGGATGGCAGTTGAATATCGGGGAAAATTACCGTGAAAGTATGCTTAATTCTAATCAGAATGGTTTGCTATTGAGCAATACAGACCGATACGGACGGGGATATTTTGCAAAATCCGGATTAACTTTTGACCTTGGGCAAGACCGATTATTGCTTAATTACGATATTTATCACAACAATAACGACAACTACACTTTGAGTGAAGGTTTCGCAGATCTTCCCTATAAAAATATTAAAGACAGCATAAGAGAAGGTAATTTTTCTGCTTTTGATGCAGCACATACTTTAAATACGAGACAGGAAGCTGTTATAACCTATCAAAAACGTTTTACAGATAAAGCTCAGAAATTAGATTTTCAGTTTGGTTATACAAAATCGGACAGCAAATTTGATCAGGACAATATTTTCAGAAAGATTACTTACCTAAATCCCGAAGAATCAATTCCGGCATTTTCAGACGGAAACCAATTGAATAATAAGTCTGACATGAAAATCGCCAATTTTAAAATAGATTATTCTCAGCCTTTAAAGATTTTGGATGGTGGAAAAGTAAGTTTGGGAGGTTTATATGAAAATCAGAATTTTGATACGGAAAGCAAAGGCTTAACGAATCTGGAATATAAAAGACAGACAACTGCAACGTATTTGGAATTTCAGGCTAAACTGAAAAAGTTTGATTTTATTTTGGGAACCCGTGCAGAAAACTACGATATTTCGGGAGTTACAAGAGTTTTGGATAGTACGAATTCTGTCGTTCAGAAAGATTTAATTCCTTTTAATAAATTTAAATTATTTCCAAATGCAAGTATTCAGTATAACTTGATGAATCAGGTTAATATTGTGGCGAATTATAACAAGAAGATCAATTTGCCTAGTATTTCTGCCTTAAACCCTAACAATACGACGTTCCAAGGCCCAAATACTCAAGTTACAGGTAATCCCAATCTTCAACCGACAATTTTTGATAATTATGAAATAAAATTATCCGCTTTTGATTATGCTTTCATTGGATACAGCGTAAGTTCAGCAAAAAATCAGGTCGCGCAAATCATTAGAAAAAACGGAAAAAATCTTTATAATGAGCAAATTAATATTGCTGATATGAAGATTCATAATTTCAATGTAGGATTGCCTATTCCATTTATGATTTTCACAAAACCATTGAGTGAGATTATGAAATTTAACTTTAATCCTGATAAAATTAATTTTATGTATCTCTACGCAGGATATCAAAAACATGATATTGATAATTTAAACAACAAAGGATTCTGGATTTTCAATGCAATGGCGCAGGTAATTTTGCCAAAGGATATTAAACTGACAGCAAACTGGAGTTATTTAACACCAAAAGCGGGATACTTCTACTTTACCGCAGAAAAACCATTCAATAATAATGTAGATATTACTTTAACGAAAAAGTTCATGGACAACCGTCTGACTGTTTCTGTTTTTGCCAATGATATTTTCAACGGACAGGTGATGCAGGTTCGCTCGAATCCACCTTCCGGAGAAGCAGTGGTGCTGAAAACAAAGTATGATTCCAGAAATTTCGGATTATCTATTAATTATAAAATTCCGACGAAAAATAAATTAGCAAAAGAAGATGCAAATATTTTAAATCAAACTAAGAAAGAGGAAAATGGTGGAGTGATGCAGCAGGGACAATAGTTTTTTTAGCCACGAATTCACTGATGATTTCATGTAATTATTAGTATTAAAAAGACAATATTTTATCAATAGGAACGGGCTTTAGCCCGTTTTTTTTATGATTCATTTCGAATTAGCTTTAGCCAAAATTTAAAAATCGCTGTGTCATTCGTGAAAAAAAGTTCATGCAATTTGTGTTTAAAATTAGAAATTAATCGTCTGAAATCGCCATTCCAAAGTATCAATCAACGTCAATTGATTCAGCTGCAAAGGCAAATCTGTGATGATTTTTAAAGCTAAATTTGCCATCATACTTCCGACAATTCCCGGCAAAGCACCTAAAACACCAAGACTGTCGCAATCCGGAAGATTTTCATCAAAAGGCGGTTCAGGGAAAATATCTCTTAAATTTTTGCTTCCATTATAATTGAAAATCGCGACTTGCCCTGAAAACCCAAGAATACTTCCGTAAACCAAAGGCTTTATTAATTGAACACAAATGTCATTAACTAAATATCTCGTTTTGAAATTATCAGAACCGTCGATAATTAAATCAAATTGCGAAATAATTTCCTCGATATTTTCATCTTCAATTTTTTCTTCAATTCCAATGAATTTAACCTGATGATTAAGGCTTTTTACAAATGCTTCCGCACTTTTTACCTTTGAAATTCCAACAGAATTCTCATTGTGGATAACTTGTCTGTTTAAATTATGTAACTCAACCTCATCAAAATCTGTAACTCCTAAAACTCCAACTCCAGCCGCAGCTAAATATTGAATAACAGGACTTCCCAAACCTCCTGCTCCAATCACCAAAACTTTGGAATTCATTATTTTTCTTTGACCTTCCAAACCGATTTCTTCGATGAAAATCTGTCGGCTGTATCTTGAGAAAATGTCTTCGTTTTTCATTATTGATTTTTAACGCAAAGGCGCAAGGTTAATTTTTAAAATTATTTTGCATATTTTCGTTCGTAAGGACATTTCATTTAGCAAATGATCGCATTATTTAGTTTAATTCAAACCTTTTACATTTAAATTCCGCTGTAAACAGCATCCCAATCTTTCATGACTGGATCGTAACCTGCCTTTTTAATGATACTTTTAATCTCTTCCATGCTTCTTTCATCGCTGGTTTCAAACTGTTCCAACGATTCTTTGTCCACGGCATAACCTCCGGGATTGGTTTTTGAAGCCGCACTCATTGCTGTGGCACCCAATGAGATAATATTATTCCTAAACTTTTCGTTTTCTCGCGTCGAAATAGAAATTTCTAAATCTTCATTCCAGATTCGATAAGCACAGATTAGTTGTAATAAATCTCTGTCGGACATAATAAAATTTGGTTCAATAATTCCTTCCGCAGGCCGAAGCCTAGGAAATGAAACCGAGTATTTGCTTTTCCAATATTGTTTTTGAAGATAATCGATGTGAAGCGCATTAAAAAAACTATCCACGCGCCAATCTTCCAGACCAAGCAAAACACCCAATCCTATTTTATGGATTCCCGCCTTTCCAATTCTGTCAGGCGTTTCCAGACGAAAATTGAAATTAGATTTCTTTCCTTTCGGATGATATTCTTTGTAAACTTCCTGATGATAGGTTTCCTGATACACCAAAACCGCATTCACTCCCGCATCATGAAGCTGTTGATATTCTTCCTCCGACAAAGGCTGAACTTCAATTGAAATATTAGCGAAATGGGGGTTTAAAAGTCTGATTGCATTCAGAAAATAATCAATTCCTACGGTTTTATTGGCTTCACCGCTTACCAATAAAACATGGTTTACTCCCATTGATTTCAAAACCGTAGCTTCAATCATCATTTCTGTGTCGGAAAGTGTTTTTCTTTTAATTGAATTGTCTAAGCTAAAACCGCAATACGTGCAGATATTCTGGCATTCATTACTCAGATACAAAGGCGCATACAGCTGAATCGTTTTTCCAAAACGTTTTTGAGTAAGCTGTTGTGTCATTTTCGCCATCACTTCCAACTTTTCCGTAGCAACAGGTGAAAGAAAATTAAGGAAATCTTCTATTGTTTTATTCTTTTTTTGAAGACTGTTTTCCACATCAGACAATGTCACTTTTTCAAGTCTCGCTTTCACCTCATCCCATTGATATTTTTCAAAAAAATCTTTAAAACTCTGCATACAATTTAGTTTTAATCAAACAAAAAGGAAGTTAGCGGACTTGATGCTTCCGCATGATTAGAAATCGCTCCCAAGCCCGCTTCAAAAGCTCTTCTTCCGGCAATTACTCCTTCTTTAAAAGCCAATGCCATATTAACCGGATTTTGTGCAACTGCAATTGCTGTATTTACCAAAACCGCATCTGCTCCCATTTCCATAGCTTTCGAAGCATCAGAAGGAGCTCCAATTCCTGCATCAACGACAACCGGAACATTACTTTGAGCAATGATTATCTCTAAAAAGTCCAATGTTCTTAGCCCTTTATTTGTTCCAATCGGTGCTCCTAAGGGCATCACAACAGCTGTTCCCGCTTCTTCCAAGCGTTTGCATAAAACAGGATCTGCGTGAATATAAGGCATTACGATAAATCCTAGTTTTGCCAATTCTTCTGTTGCGTAGAGCGTTTCAATCGGATCGGGTAATAAATATTTCGGATCGGGATGAATTTCTAGCTTTATCCAATTCGTTTCCAGGGCTTCTCTTGCCAATTGTGCTGCTAAAACGGCCTCTTTTGCTGTTCTTGCCCCCGATGTATTGGGTAAAAGATTAGATTTTGTTGGCTTTAAAGCGTTTAAGATATCATCTTCCGAAGAATTGGCATCAATTCTTTTTAATGCCATTGTCACCAGTTCACTTTCTGAGGCGATGATGGAATCGGTCATTTCTGAAAGGTCTCCGAATTTTCCTGTTCCTAAAAACAATCGTGATTCGAAAGTTTTGTCTGCTATAATTAAAGGTTGATTTTTCATTGTAAGATGGTTTTAAATTGGTTAATAACAGAAGGCTGACTAGTAATTTGTCCTGAAACGGCCGCCCCGTAAATTCCGATTTCCTGTAATCGTTCGATATCTTCCAGAATGACACCGCCAATCGCAAATATTTTGGGAATTTTTAATGATTTTTCTTTTAAATCGTTAATGATTTTTTCATATCCTTCAAAACCCAAAATCGGACTCAATTGCTCTTTAGTCGAAGTAAATTTTAAAGGCCCTAATCCGATATAATCACATGGTTCGTCCATTCTTTGAAGAACATCTGAAATCGTATTCGCAGTTCCTCCAATGATTTTATTTTTGCCTAAAATATGTCTTGCAATTTCAATGGATGTATCTTTTAAACCCAAATGAACGCCGTCTGCATCAAGATCTTTTGCAATATGAACATGATCGTTGATGATGCAAACCGTTTGATGATCTGAGCATAATTTTTTTGAAATTTCACAAAGTTTTATAAATTCATTTTCAGGAGCATTTTTCCAACGAACCTGTATCCATTTTATTCCGTTATCAAGAGCTTTTCTGATATTTAGCTCCTGATCTTCTATGGTGAAACCCTGAGATATGTATTGTAATTTTTCCATTTTTTTTTAATTTGAACACAAAGGACACAATGTTTTTATTTTATGCTGTTTTTAAGTTTCACAAAGCCGTTTCACTTAACGAAGACTACAAAGTTTTAATGGTGAAATCCTAATAAATTTGGATTACTTGTTAAAAATTTTTCGATGTATGATTTTCCTTTTCTACAGGCTTTTTCTAAATTCTCTTCTTTTGTTAAATGACTTGCAATAGCTGAAGAAAGGACACAGCCGGAACCGTGTTTTGGATAAAAATTGGAACCCGTATCATTGGGTTCAATGCATATTTCTTTTCCATTTTGAATTAAAATATCTGTTCCTATCCTATCTTCTCTATGACCTCCTTTTATTAAAATTGAACATGAGTTTTCATGATCTTTAAAAAGACGATTTTCTTTTAAAAGCTTATATTCATTATAGTTTGGAGTGATTAAATCAATTTGGTTTAAAATATTTTTTAAATCTGAAATGGTATTTAAATCAAAAAAAGAGAATTCAGATGTGCTTTTCAAAACCGGATCCCAAATGATTTTGGCTTCGGAGTTATTGGTTTTAATTATCTTAATAATTTCACTTAAAAATTTAGCATCCTTTACAACCCCTATTTTCACAACTTCAACCTGATATTTTTTCATTAAAACATTTATTGCCGATAAAATTTCATCAATCGGCTGCCATTGAAGATTATAAAATTCAGATTCGGTTTGTAAAGTCATTGCAGTACAAATTCCCAAGCCTTGAACTCTCAATTGTTCAAACGTTTTAATATCTGCCAACAAACCCGCTCCACCACTTGGATCGTAACCTGCAACACTCATTACAAAAGGACATTCTATCTGCATTTTTTGAAAACATTTAAAGGTTCATCACTTTTCCAAATCGCTCCTAATAAAGCCACTCCATCTACTTTACTGTCAAAAACTTCCTGAATATTATTTTCATTAATTCCTCCCAAAGCGATCAGTTTTACTTTTGAATTATTTCGTCTTTTGATATCATTTAAAATATTCGAATTTTCACCGTATCCTTTTTTAGAAATACTTGGGAAAACCGGACTGATAAAAGCATATTCCCAACTTTCATTCAATTCATTAAAACTTTCAATACCATGAACCGATGTCGAAATTATACTATCTGTAAAGCTTTTAAACAAATTATTTTGTCTATCAATTTCTCTGAAATGAAATCTTAAAATATTAAAATCTTTCGCCAAATCATAATGACTGTGCAAAACCAATTGATGATGAAATTTAGAATCTATATTCTGAATAAAATCCATCATTTTTTCTGAATTAATGAAAGGTTTTCTGATATGAAGCAAATCCAATCCTTCCTGAAATAATTCATTGATCAATTCAGTTTCATTTTGAATCATTTCCTCGGGAGTGATTACGATGATCATATATAAATTTCTTTCCCTTTTTCGATGAACTCCTGCGATTTGTCGAGCATTCCTTTTTCTGCAGATTCACGGATTTCCTGCGTGATTTTCATTGAGCAGAATTTTGGACCGCACATCGAACAGAAATGCGCAATTTTTGCTCCGTCTGCCGGAAGTGTTTCATCATGGTAAGATCTCGCTGTTTCAGGATCTAATGAAAGGTTAAACTGATCTTCCCAACGGAATTCAAATCTTGCCTTACTTAAAGCATTATCTCTGTACTGCGCTCCGGGATGACCTTTCGCCAAATCTGCAGCATGAGCAGCCAGTTTATAGGTAATCACTCCAACTTTTACATCATCTCTATTCGGAAGTCCTAAATGTTCTTTTGGTGTCACATAACACAACATTGCACAACCAAACCACCCGATCATTGCCGCTCCGATTCCCGAAGTAATATGATCGTAACCCGGAGCAATATCTGTCGTCAAAGGTCCTAAAGTGTAAAACGGAGCTTCATCACATACTTCCAATTGCTTCTCCATGTTTTCTTTAATCATGTGCATCGGAACGTGACCGGGACCTTCGATCATGACCTGAACGTTGTGTTTCCATGCGATTTTCGTTAATTCACCTAAAGTTTCCAATTCTGCAAATTGCGCTTCGTCATTAGCATCAGCAATTGAACCCGGACGAAGACCGTCCCCTAACGAAAATGCGACATCATATTTTTTCATGATTTCACAAATCTCCTCGAAATGCGTGTACAAAAAGTTTTCTTTATGATGAAACAGACACCATTTTGCCATAATCGATCCACCTCTGGAAACAATTCCCGTCACACGTTTTGCCGTCAAATGAATATATCTCAACAAAACTCCTGCGTGAATTGTGAAATAAGAAACGCCCTGTTCAGCCTGTTCGATCAACGTATCTTTAAAAATTTCCCATGTTAAATCTTCTGCAACACCTTTTACTTTTTCTAATGCCTGATAAATTGGAACTGTACCAATCGGAACCGGGCTATTTCTGATAATCCATTCTCTGGTTTCATGGATATTTTTTCCGGTTGACAGATCCATAATCGTATCGGCTCCCCATCTGCAAGCCCAAACTGCTTTTTCAACTTCCTCTTCAATGCTTGATGAAACCGCACTGTTTCCGATGTTAGCATTAATTTTAACCAAAAAGTTTCGTCCGATAATCATCGGCTCACTTTCCGGGTGATTGATATTGTTGGGAATAATCGCTCTTCCGGCTGCAATTTCATCTCTTACAAATTCAGGTGTGATTTTATTTTTCGGCGTTTTCGCTCCAAAACTATTTCCTTCATGCTGAAAAGCCATATCTTTTGAAACAGAATCCAATTGCTCGATTCTTTGATTTTCTCGGATGGCAATATATTCCATTTCAGGAGTGATGATTCCCTGTTTTGCGTAATATAATTGGGTAACTTGTTGTCCTTCTTTAGCCACTTTTGGTTTGTGGTTGTAAGAAAAACGCAATTCATCAAGTTTTGAATCGGCCAATCGGCCTTTTCCATATTCAGAAGTAATTCCGTCTAGAATTTCTACATCATTTCTGTCTAAAATCCATTGTTCCCTGATTCTTGGAAGACCTTTTTCGATATTAATTTCAGAATTTTCATCGGTGTAAGCTCCTGATGTATCGTAAACAGTAACAGAAGGATTATGTTCTAAAGTTCCGTTGGATAATTTTGTCGGACTTAGTTGTATTTCGCGCATCGCTACATTGATTGGATGAATTTTTCCTTCAACATAGATTTTTTTTGAGTTCGGGAACGGCGAACGGGTGATGTTATGAGCCATATAATTTTTGTTTTTTTATAGAAAATTAGCCGCCTTGAGTAGCAGTGATGATTAAAATTGAATCTTTGTTGTTGAGAAATGTTTCCGCCCAGAATGACTGCGGAATAATGCGGTTGTTGAGCGCTACGGCAATTCCTTTTTTCTTTTCAGGTAATTCCATAGCAATGAGTGCCTCCAGGCTTTCGGGAAGTACTTCAAAATTTCTTGTCGTGTGGTTGATTGTGAGCTCCATTCCTTACATTTTTAAAATGCACCTTAGGAATGGCTGTCATTGTACAATAGAATGTACAGCAAAAGTCATCTACTTTTCCCTACGCTAGTATGATCTAGAAATCAGGTTCAAAGGGTAAAATCTCAGCCTGTTTGTTCAACAGACACCCCTAAAGTGTGAGGCGAAGTTAGACATTTTTTTGAAATGGGCAAAATTTTTGAGAAAAGATGGAAGCGGGATGATGGAGGCTGGAAGTTTTGAAAATATTGCTTTTTTGTTTTTAAACGCAAAGTTTTTTGATTTAAATTTTTGATTTTTAGATAAGCAAAGGCATTGAATTTGCTCCGTGAAGCTTGAAAATACTGCTTCGTCAAATCAACTTGTTGATTCTTCTTTGCTCCTTAAACTTGGCAATCAATGAAATAAATTTTTGCGTTTAAAATCTCTCGCTGATTTTACAGATAGCACAGATGATTGAGTTTTATTTATGATGAAATTCATACAGAATGGCAATCGTTGTGAATATCTTGTCAATATTTAAATCTATGACCACCACCCTAGCCCCGATTGCAATGAAAATCCCGCAATGGAGCGGCGGAACGAAGTGAAGCCGCGTAATGAGGAATTGTAATGGAAAGCGGGAAATAGCTCCTGAAAAAATAAAAAGGGAAACCGAATCTAGTCAGTTTCCCTGTTCTAACTTTTATTGTTATCATTTACTCTTAGCAAGCTCTCCAAATCGCATCGTTTTGAGGAACAGGAGCAATGATTTCAACATTTTCCTTCGTAACAGGATGAACGAATTCCAATTTTCTTGCATGAAGATTGATTCCGCCATCAGGATTTGAACGTGGTGAACCATATTTCAGATCACCTTTAATCGGAACTCCCATTTTAGATAACTGAGCTCTGATTTGATGATGCCTTCCCGTTTCGAGATCGATTTCAAGTAAAAGGTAATTGTCTAAAGTTTTAATAATATTATAAGTAAGAATTGCTTCTTTTGCTCCTTCTGTTGCCTTCGGGAAAACAATCGCTTTATTATTTTTTTCGTTTTTCTTTAAATAATGAACCAATCGCTGTGTTTTCGGAATCATTTCCTTCGCCACAACGGCCCAATACGTTTTTTTAACCTCACGGTTTTTAACCATTTGGGTTAAACGAGACAATGCTTTGGAAGTTTTAGCATAAATCACCAAACCCGAAGTAGGTCTGTCGATACGATGAACCAAACCCAGAAAAACATTTCCAGGTTTATTATCTCTTTTTTTTATAAAATCTTTGATTAATTCCAATAAAGAATCATCACCGGTTTTGTCGCCTTGTACAAGCTGTCCGACTTTTTTATTGATCACCAAAAGATGGTTGTCCTCATATACAATTTGCTCCTCCATCTTTTATCTGCGGAAATTGGGTCTGTTGGAAAACGAAATGATAACTCCCACCAAAAGACCGATCGTTTTCATTCCAGTTAATTTTGAACCATAAGGCAAAAAAGCACCGATAATACAAAGTGCAGCGGCGGCATAAATCGGATAAACAAATTTTTTGTTCGCCAATAACGGAGCTTGCAGAATAAAACTTATTCCTACAACAATATAAAATACTCTTTTGGACAATATTGCATTTACTTCAGGAGAAAATAAATTGAACCAACCGACCGCTAAGCAAACAACGGCCAAAATTGAAATTATTCCCTGAGTAGTCTGAAGATTTTGATTCATTAATAACTTTCTTTTTCGTTCGGGAAGTCTACATTCTTCACATCTTTCACATATTGTGCGACAGCTCCTGTGATTTCTGTGTATAAATCAAGATATCTTCTTAAAAATTTCGGACTAAAGCCTTGGTTCATTCCTACCATATCGTGATACACTAAAACCTGACCGTCACAATGTGCACCAGCTCCAATTCCGATGGTTGGAATTGAAATTGCTTCGGTCACTTTTTTAGCCAAATCTGCAGGAATTTTCTCCAAAACAACTGCAAAACAGCCTAATTCTTCTAATAATTGAGCATCAGCAATTAATTTTTCTGCTTCAGCTTCTTCTTTTGCTCTTACTTTATAGGTTCCGAATTTGTATATCGACTGAGGGGTTAATCCCAAATGTCCCATTACAGGAATTCCGGCATTGATAATTTTTTTAATAGATTTTGAAATCTCCTTCCCTCCTTCAATTTTCACAGCGTGAGCACCTCCTTCTTTCATCATTCTTACCGCAGATTCCAATGCTTTTTCAGGATTACTCTGGTACGTTCCGAAAGGTAAATCTGCAACAACCAAAGCTCTGTCAGTTCCTCTGACCACACTTTGAGAATGGTAAATCATCTGATCTAATGTAATCGGCAATGTGGTTTCAAAACCAGCCATTACATTTGCAGCAGAATCTCCAATCAAAACAGCATCAATTCCTCCGGCATCTACCATTTTCGCAGTGGTATAATCGTATGCAGTAAGCATCGTTATTTTCTCCTTGTCGAATTTCATTTTACGCAAGGTTTCAGTCGTAACTTTTTTTATTTCAGAATGAACAGACATAATGTATCTATTTTTTAAAAGTTAAAAGTCGGCACTGGGCCGACTCAAAGTTTTGTATGATTTTTATAAAACTACGTGACCTAGTTTCATTAATTTGTCGTGGTTGAGAATTTTGATGTTTCGTCCATCTACTTCGATGAGATTGTCTCCTTTAAATTCAGAAATCAAACGGATTGCACTTTCTGTAGCTGTTCCGATGATGTTGGCAATTTCTTCTCTCGTTAAAGAAATTTTGATAAAACCTTCCGGATCTACTCCTAATTTTTGTTCTAAAAGAATTAAGATTTCCGCTAATCTTTCTCTAACGGTTTTCTGAGCCAAGAAAGTAATCGTATTGGAAGACTCTCCCAATTCGTAAGAAATTTTCTGAAGCATCACGAAAGAAAGCTGAGGATCTACCTCCAAAAGATACATGAAAACTTCTGCAGGTAAAAAAGTTGCCTCGATGTCCGTCATTGCTTCCGCTTTTGCCTGGAAATTTTCCCCGCAAAGCAAAGAACGATAGCCGATGATATCACCTTCTTTGATAAATCTTAGGATTTGATCTTTTCCAAAAGCTCCTGATTTTGATAACTTAGCCGCCCCTTTTTCTAAAACGAATACTCCTTTTGGAGTTTCTCCGTCCTCGAAAATCGTATCGTGTTTTTGAAAACTTAGTTTCTTTTTTGCGTTAATGTATTTCTCAAAATCAGCGCTAGTAAGTCTTTCCTTAAATGATTTATCATTAAAAACTCTTGCGAACCTCTCTTCAATTGCAATCTGTTGTTCCTGCGACATTTTATATGACATTTATCACAAAAATAGAACTTTTTAACTCGATAAACAAAAAAAATTGTTATAATTTTGTAGTTCAATAATTTATGGAGGTGAGCGAGAACTGTTTTCATTGTGGTCAAGAGATCGAAAAGGAAAGAATTTTATTTGATGAAAGGATTTTCTGTTGCAACGGCTGCAAATCGGTCTACGAAATACTGAATACCAATAATTTAAGTAATTTTTACGAATTAAATAAAAGAGCGGGAATCCGTCCGGACGAAAGCTCTTCACAATTTGAATACCTTGATACTCAGGAAATTTTTGACAAAGTCACCGATTTCTCTGAAGGAAATACAAGTCTTGTAACATTTAAGATTCCTGTAATCCATTGTTCTTCTTGCATTTGGCTATTGGAAAGCCTTCATACTTTAAACAAAAACATCAAATATTCTCAGGTTAATTTTACAAGAAAAACCTTACAGGTCTCATTCAGTCATAACGAATTAAAATTAAGCGAATTAGCTATATTTTTAACAAATCTTGGCTATAAACCGGTAATTAGCCTGGAAACGGCGGATAAAAACGTTGAACATTTAGACAAATCTCTGCTGGTAAAATTTGCAATTGCAGCCTTTGCTTTCGGTAACGGGATGTTCCTTACATTCCCGGAATATATTGGCGGAGAAGATTACTGGATGGAGCATTACAAAGGACTTTTCAGAGGATTGATGTTCTTGCTGGCGACCCCGGTCGTATTTTATTCAGCATCAGACTATTACAAATCAGCTTGGTATGGCTTAAAAAATAAAATCGTTAACATTGATGTCCCAATTGTTTTGGGAATTCTGGTTCTTTACGGAAGAAGTATTTACGAGGTTGTAACAGATTATGGACCAGGATATTTTGACACTTTGTGTGGACTTTTATTCTTTATGCTTTTGGGTAAAATTTTCCAGAAAAGAACGTACAACGCGCTTTCCTATGACAGAGATTACAAATCTTTCTATCCAATAGCCGTAACAAAGGTTGATTTTGACGGAAAACAGGATAATATTTTACTTTCAGAAATCAAGGTTGGAGATAGAATTTTGGTTAGAAATCAGGAAATTATTCCTGTTGATGCAATTTTGATTAATGGTGAAGGAAATATCGACAACAGTTTCATTACGGGTGAAAGTGAAAGCATCAGCAAACAGCCCGGAGATAAGATTTTTGCGGGAGGAAAACAGATTGGTTCTTCATTGGAGCTGGAAGTAATCAAAGATGTCGATCAAAGTTATTTAACACAGCTTTGGAATAAAGAAGCCTTTAAAAAACATGAAACCGGACTTGACACACTGACGAATAATATCAGTAAATATTTCACATTCATTATTTTAGGCATTGCATTATTGTCGGGAATTTACTGGGCAACGGTAGATTTGGAGAAAATGTTCCAGGTCGTTTCTGCGATTTTAATTATCGCCTGTCCTTGTGCGCTTGCGTTGTCCGCACCGTTTACTTTCGGTCACATTATGAGGATTTTAGGTCGAAATAAGTTTTATGTAAAAGACACCATTACGATCGAAAAAATAGCAAGATTGAACACAATCGTTTTTGATAAAACAGGGACGATTACGCATAGAAAGAAATCGAACATCAAATACGAAGGTTCAGAGATCAAAGAATTTGATTTACTGAATATTAAAACATTATTAAAGAACTCCAACCACCCGCTTTCAAAATCACTGTATGAATTTATCGAAGTAAAAGACGATTACTTCCCGGTTGAAAATTTCATTGAGACATCCGGAAAAGGTTATGAAGCGAATGTAAGAGGTAATATTTATAAAATCGGCTCTGCTAAATACAATAATCAGGAATCTAAAAATCTTGAAACAGCGGTTTATATCAGTAAAAATGAAGAGTTTTTAGGTAAATTTATTTTTAAAAACGAGTACCGCCCGAATTTAATTAATTTATTTAAAAAACTGACGAATTATAAAGTTTTCATTTTAAGCGGGGACAATTCTTCTGAGGAAGATCAACTTAAGGAACTGATTCCCAATTATCAGGGAATGGCTTTCAACCAAAGTCCGGAAGATAAGCTGAATTATATTCAAAATCTTCAGAATCAAAAAATGAAAGTAGCAATGCTTGGAGACGGTCTTAATGACGCCGGAGCATTAAAACAAAGCAATGTTGGGATTGCTATTTCTGATGATTCCAACAGTTTCACCCCATCTTCTGATGTGATCATGAATGGTGAAAAGGTTGTGACTCTAGACAGATACCTAAATGTTTGCAAAGGCTCGATCACCATTGTGAAAATGACATTTATAATCAGTTTCCTTTACAATATTGTTGGTTTAAGTTACGCAATTACAGGACATATGCATCCTCTTTTTGCCGCTCTTATCATGCCTGCAAGTTCTATCACGGTGGTTTCGTTCACAACTTTTTCAACATGGATTCTGGGAAGAAAATATTTCAAAAAAGGCTCTTAAAAGCGCTTATTTAGACTGATTTTAAATTAGACAAAACCCGTATTTCGTGATGAATGTCATTATTTTTCACTAAATTTGAACCCCGAAAATAGGTTAATTTTGTTGTCTGATGGATATTCTATATTTAATGATCCTTTGCAGCGTTTCTTTGGCTGCGGTTTTTTTGGTCGTATTTATAGTGTATGCCAGAAAAGGACAGTTTGAAGATGATGAATCTCCGGCTGTAAGAATTCTTTTTGACTCCGATGAAATCAAGGAAAAAGAAGACACTGGCAACAAGGAAAGCGATAATGAAAAAGGAGAAAATAATAAAATTGAAGAAAAAAGTGAATAGTTGATATGGAAACACAAAAGTTTAGTTATGACAACAGTATTGTTCGGGCATTTCTTTATGCGACCATAGTTTTTGGGATCATAGGGTTTTTGTTCGGGCTTACGGCGGCATTAATGCTTTTCTACCCGGAACTTCCAGAATTCTTTTTTGGAACTGATGATACAACCATCAATAGTTTGGCTTCGGGTAATATACAAGGCTTAATAAACACACACGGTGCGTTCGGATTCGGAAGAATAAGAATGTTGCACACAACCACTGTAATCTTTGCATTCGTTTGTAATATCGTATATGTAGGGGTTTACTACTCTTTACAGAGATTATTAAAAACAAGAATGTACAGCGATACATTGTCTTGGATCCACTTCTGGACTTGGCAGATCATGATTGTGGTGACTTACATTACATTCTTTATGGGAATAAACACTTCTAAGGAATACGCAGAACACGAATGGCCAATCGATATTTTGATCGCATTCTCATGGATCATTTTCGGGGCAAATATGTTCTTAACTATTGCAAAAAGAAGAGTAAGACACTTATATGTAGCAATTTGGTTCTATATCGGTACCTGGATCGCAGTAGCAATGCTACACATTTTTAACAACTTAGAGGTTCCATTATCTTTCACAGGTTGGAAATCTTATTCGGCGTATGCAGGGGTAAAAGATGCTATCGTACAATGGTGGTATGGTCACAATGCGGTTGCATTCGTATTGACGACGCCAGTTCTTGGTTTGATGTATTATTTCTTACCAAAAGCGGCAGACAGACCTGTATTCTCATATAAATTGTCTATTATTCACTTCTGGTCATTAATCTTCGTATATATCTGGGCTGGTCCTCACCACCTTCAGTATACAGCTTTACCGGCTTGGGCTCAGGCGGTAGGAACAGGTTTCTCTATCATGCTTATTGCACCATCTTGGGGAGGTATGCTAAACGGACTTCTTACATTGAGAGGAGCTTGGGATAAAGTAAGAGAAAATCCTATTTTGAAATTCTTCGTGGTAGCTGTTACGTGTTATGGTATGGCAACTTTCGAAGGACCACTTTTGGCAACAAAAAACATTAATAAAATTGGTCACTTTACAGACTGGGTTATTGGTCACGTACACTTAGGTGCACTTGGATGGAATGGTTTCATGGCATTTGGTGTTATCTATTATTTGATTCCAATCTTGTGGAGAACTAAATTATATTCTACAAAATTAGCTAACTGGCATTTCTGGTTAGGAACGTTAGGTATCATTTTCTATGCGGTACCAATGTATATTTCAGGTTTCACTCAGGGGTTAATGTGGAAACAATTTAATCCGGACGGAACTTTAGTTTGGAAAAACTGGTTGGATACAGTTACAGCTATTATTCCTTACTTTAAAATGAGATTCTTAGGAGGTTTATTCTATCTTACAGGAGCTTTGTTGATGGTTGTTAACTTAGTTGCTACAGTAAGAAAAGGATCATTCCAGAAAGATGTACCTGCAGAAGCACCTGCTTTGGCAAACATCAGCGGAAAAAGAAAAGAAGGAGAAGGAACTCACCTTTGGTTGGAAAGAACTCCTGTATTGTTAGGTATTTTATCTTTATTAACGATCTCAATTGGTAGTATGGTAGAAATTATCCCTACACTATCTCTTAAGAAAAGTGTACCTACCATTTCAGCAGTTAAACCATATTCTCCACTGGAATTAGAAGGTAGAGATATTTATATCAGAGAAGGATGTAACGCTTGTCACTCGCAGATGGTAAGACCATTCAGAGATGAGATTACAAGATTCAACGGTAAAAACGGACAGTACTCTAAAGCAGGGGAATTCGTTTACGACAGACCATTCCTTTGGGGATCTAAGAGAACAGGACCGGATTTGCATAGAGAAGGTGGTAAAAACCCAAGTTCTTGGCACTACAAACATATGTACAACCCAAGATCTACATCTGCAGGTTCTATCATGCCTCGTTACCCTTGGTTGATCGCTACAGATCTAGACAGATCTAAGATGGTAGATAAAATGAAGCTAATGAAGAGTGCATTTGATGTACCTTATACAAAAGCTGAAATCGATTCTGCAAACTCTTGGGCAGATAACCAGTCTAAAAAAATTGTAAAAGATATCTTCTCTGAAGCAAACGACCTGAAGCAGGAATATGCTAAGAGACCTGATGTAAAACTTGAGAAAAAAGAAGTTGTAGCTCTTATTTCTTACTTACAGAGATTAGGAACAGATATCAAGACAACGGAAATCAAAACAGCAAGTAATAACTAAAACATTAAAAGGTTCACATCATGATACCTCAGAACTTTAAAGACATCTTATCCAACACAGAAAACGCTGGCTTTTACCAGACCTTGGCTCTGATATTCTTTATGCTGTTCTTCATCGCTTTGGTAATCTACGTTTTTAGTAAACCTAAAAAATATTACAAAGAAGAAGAAGAAGCACCTCTGCAGGATGACAATGATGACGATTTTAATTTAAAAAATTAAACTACTTATTATGAAACAAAGAACACCGGTTGTTATAAACATCTTGATAATAGTTGGACTTTTAATAGTTTTTTATTATCTGTTTGTACAAAGCTACGCTTTCTTGGGATCACCATATTTCTGGGGAACTGTAGTAATCGGAGGTATTTTAGCATACATCCACAGTGCAATTGGAGATTTAATTGAGAATAACAAATTCAAAAAATTATCTCCTGAAGAAAAAGCAGCTTATTTAGCAGAGAAAAAAGTTCCTTATTTTAAAAGATTATACGACGCAGCGTTTAAAAAACAATCTGCAGCAGAAGAAAAAGATATCCTTATCGACCATGGTTTCGACGGAATCATGGAGTTGGATAACCAATTACCAAAATGGTGGGTAGGTTTATTCTATTTTGGGACTGCTTTTTGTATTGTATATATCTGTGCATTCTCTTTCACAAATTTCGCTCACCCGTTAAGCGAATACGAACAAGAATATAAGGAGCAGTTGGCAAGTATTGAAGAATATCAGAAATCTCAGCCTCCTGTAACGATTGAAACAGCTAAATATTCAGCTGATAATATCGCAGAAGGTAAAGAATTATTCAAAACAAACTGTGCTTCTTGCCACAAAGAAGATGGTAGTGGTGGTATCGGTCCTAACTTGACGGATAACTACTGGATCAACCAGCCAGAGAAAACGTTATTCAAGAACGTATTCCACATGGACTGGAACGGTTCACCAACTAACCCGGCGATGAGACCATTCGGTAAAAACGGAGAAGTTTCTGGTGCTGAAATTGAAAAAATTGCAGCGTATGTTTACCACATCAACCAAGAACAACCTCCAGTGACACCGGCTCAGGGTGGAGCAGCTCCTCAGGGAACTGAAGCTCATTGGGAAAAAGAATAATTTTAAATAAAAATTAAAACATATGAAAAAACATAATTTGTTATTACATTAAAAAATAGTAACGAATTATGTTTTTCTTTTTTTAAAACATTACTAAAATGTCAGACATAGAAGAAATAGAAGTACGCGGCGGACAGGGACAGGTTCTGGATCCTGAGACTTACAGAGATTCTATAGGGACAATGGAGCAATCCGGAAAAAGAAAATGGGTATTTCCGAGAAAGCCAAAAGGAAAATATACCAACTATAGAACTATTGTAGCCTATATTTTACTCATCGTTTATTTTGTAGTGCCATTCATCAAGATCAATGGCAACCCATTCTTTTTATTCAACGTTATCGATAGAGAGTTCTTTATCTTCGGACAGCCTTTCTATCCACAAGACTTTTTTATCCTTACTTTAGGAGCTATTGCATCATTAATATTTATCATCATTTTTACGATTGCATTCGGAAGAATTTTCTGCGGGTGGATATGTCCTCAGACAATTTTTATGGAATCTATCTTCCGTAAAATTGAATATCTTATTGAAGGTAACAGAAACAAGCAAATGAAGCTGGACAGACAGGAATGGAACAGCGAAAAAATCTGGAAACGAAGTCTGAAATGGACAATTTATATTATAATTTCTTTAGTTATCACTCACTTTATGCTGATGTATATCGTTGGGTACAAAGAAATTTTCAGAATTATTTCGGAAGGTCCATTTGCTCACCCTTCGAATTTTATCATCATGGTTCTTTTTACTGCTGCATTTTACTTTGTATTTGCGTGGTTTAGAGAGCAGGTTTGTACATTGGTTTGTCCATACGGAAGATTGCAGGGCGTTTTAATTGATAAAGACACCATCAATGTTTTCTACGATTTTAAAAGAGGTGAAAACAGAGCGAAATGGAGAAAAGGTGAAGACAGAAAAGCAGCCGGAAAAGGAGATTGCATCGATTGTCACCAATGTGTTGTGGTTTGTCCGACAGGAATCGATATCAGGGACGGACAGCAATTGGAATGTATTAACTGTACCGCTTGTATAGATGCTTGTGATGAAGTCATGGAAAAAGTTGGTCTGCCAAAAGGATTGATTCGTTACGCTTCTGAAAACGAAATCGAAAAAGAAACAGATTTCAAATTTACCGGAAGAATGAAAGGTTTTGCCGTTGTTCTGGTATTTTTAGTTGGTTTCCTTGGATTCCTGCTTTATAATCGTGGAGAAATGGAAGCTAAGTTTATTAAACCTGCCGGAAGCACATTCTTTGTAAGAGACGGAAAAATTACCAATACCTACAATTATACTTTCTTAAATAAAACTAACGATAAGAAAATTGTAACCATCAAGGTAATTGAACCAAAACATGGTGAGGTGATCTACAGTGCATCCAGCAAAATATCTGTAGAAAGAGATAAAATAACGAAAGGAACCATCAATATAAGTTTCCCGGAAGCGGAAATGAAACTTTCAAAACAGAACATTACAATCGGTGTTTATGATATGAAAGGAAAGCTGGTAGATTCTTACCAAACTTATTTTGAAGGACCTTTTAAATTACAATTTTAATTTTTAGAAATGAAAAACTTTACTTGGGGGCACGGTATTTTTATCGCTTTAGCTTCGTTCATCATTTTTATTTTATCGATGATGTTTCTTTTCCCGAACGGGCAGAAAAACTCTGAAATGGTAACTGATAATTATTATGAAGAAGAATTAAAATACCAGGATGTAATTGATGCTAAAAAAAGAGCCGACGAATTGCAGGAAAAACCCGCTTACAGTCAGGACAAAAACGGAATTAAAATTACTTTCCCGAAAGAAGGCTACGACAATTCCAATACTACGGTAAAATTTGTTTTAAACAGAACCGACGACCAGAATTTAGATATACACAAATCTGTACAGCTTGATGCCAATAAATCTTTCACAATTCCTGCCCAGGTTTTAAAACTGGGAAATTATACATTGAGACTGACTTGGACTAAAGACAAAACAGACTACAGAATGGATTATGATGTGATATGGAAATAGCACTTATTTTATCGGCAATTGGCTTGGGTTTCGCTTCCGGTTTTCACTGTATCGGAATGTGCGGACCTATTGCTTTGTCGATGGGATTAACTAAAAAGCAGGCTACCAATTTTTACCTTCAAAATCTTACCTATCAATTTGGGAGAATTTTCACCTATTCACTTTTGGGAGCAATTTTAGGAATTATTGGCGAAGGTTTTGAAATGGCTGGAATTCAGAAATATCTGACGATTGCTGTTGGAATTTTATTAATTATAATGGCACTCTTCTCATTTGGAGGAAAAGATTTTGCTTCAAAAATTCCTTTCTTTTCTAAATTTTTATTTAAAGTAAAATCAAACTTAGGAAGAATTCTCCAAAAGGCAGATTACCGTTCAAGGTTCACAACCGGAATATTGAACGGATTTTTACCTTGCGGAATGGTTTACATGGCATTAACGGCAAGTTTAGCAAGCGGAGGAATATGGCAGGGAGCTTCATACATGGCTTTATTTGGTTTGGGAACACTTCCGTTTATGTTTGCGGTAGTTTTGGTTGGAAATCTCATGAATCAAGCTTTTAGAGTGAAAGTTCTGAAAGTGATTCCTGTTGTCATGATTATTTTAGGAGGATTATTTATTGTAAGAGGATTGGAACTGGGAATTCCTTACATTTCGCCAAGAGCCGAAGCAATGACTATTTCCAAAGACAATCAGGGAGATTGTCATTTGCCGGGAGATCACAGTACGCACGATCACAGCAAAGTAAATTGTCACTAAACCAAAACGAATACCATGAAAAAGATTTTATTTTTATTGATTTTAAATCTTTTCATTATACAGTCTTGCACCGTAAATACTGAGGTTACCTATCATACAGACGGTGCTTCTACCACTTTGGCTGATGTTGATTTGAAAGAGGCAATGGCAACTATTAAATCCATGACTCCTGATTCATTAAAGAGCAACCAACCGGAAATGGGCGATCTTGAAAAAGTTCCTCAAAAATGGACAAGTTTTTATAAAATAGAAAAGAAAAAAGGAAATTTAAAAACTAAAAATCCCGATTCTATTAGGGTCATGAAAAAAGTGTTTGTAAAATCTACTTTTCAGGATAAGCAGATCACTAATTTTTCCATGAAACTGGATCATTTCACAAAAGCCGATTATAAATTTTTAACACGCTTTTCCAAAGAGGAAAAACTTCCCGTTGATCAGATGGCAATGAATTCCTGGGACGGAAAAACATTAACCATAGCCACCGAAAACCTAAATATTGATGGTGTAAAAAACCTTTTGGGTAAAGGATATTCTAATCCTGATGCTAAAATTTCTTTAGGCACGGTAAAGCTTTTGTTTAAAAAAGTTGAGACAACTTTAAAATTCGAAAAAAAAATAAAATCAATCACAGGAAAACATGACTGGGTTTCGCAAATTGATGACTATACGGTAAAAATAGAATATGATTTAGATGATTTGCTGAATGAAAGCCCGATTAAAAAGCCTTTTATTAATGCAGATAAGCAGATTCTGATTGTTACGGAATGATTTTAAATTTTACCGCAGATTTCTCAAATTTTCACAGATGATTGCGTATAAATCTGCGTAATCTGCTCAAATCTGCGAGATAATATTTTTAAGTTTTGGTTAAAACCAAACTTAGAGCATTTATTTTGAAAGCGGGCTAAAGCCCGCTCCTATTGATCCACCACTTTGCAAAAATCTGTGGAAGAAAAAATATTAAAAACAAAAACCACCGCAAAAAAGCAGTGGTTTTTCATTTATATTAAGTTTAATCTTAATTAATTATATCAAATCTCGCATATTCCGCGATTTTCTTTGGAAGCTTGATTCCTTCCGCAGTTTGGTTATTCTCAAGCAAGGCAGCCATAATTCTCGGTAAAGCCATTGCAGAACCATTCAAAGTGTGCACCAATTGAGATTTGCCATCAGCTTTGTAACGACACTTCAATCTATTCGCCTGGAAAGTCTCAAAATTCGAAACAGAGCTTACTTCAAGCCACATTTCCTGAGCTGCGCTCCAAACTTCAAAATCATAAGTCATTGCGGAAGCAAAACCAGTATCTCCACCACAAAGTCTTAAAACTCTGTAAGGTAGCTCAAGATCGGTCAGAATTTCCTTAATGTGTTCAACCATTTCTTCCAAAACAGCGTAAGAATTTTCAGGTTTCTCAATTCTTACAATTTCTACCTTCTCGAATTGATGAAGACGGTTCAAACCCCTTACATGAGCGCCATAACTTCCCGCTTCTCTTCTATAACACTGAGAAAACGCCGTATTTTTGATTGGTAAATCTTTCTCATCGAATAAAACATCACGATAAAGATTCGTCACAGGAACTTCCGCCGTTGGAATTAAATATAATTTGTCTTCCGTCACATAATACATTTGTCCCTCTTTATCAGGCAATTGACCCGTTCCATAACCAGAAGCTTCATTGATAACGTGAGGTGGATTTACTTCCATATATCCTTTTTCAACGTTTTTATCCAAGAAATACTGAACCAAAGCTCTCTGCAATCTTGCTCCTTTATTCAAATAAACAGGAAAACCTGCTCCGGCAATTTTCACACCTAATTCGAAATCGATAAGATTATATTTCTTCGCCAATTCCCAGTGAGGAATCGCCCCTTCCCCAAGACCTTCCACTTCATGAGACTGAAAAATAATTTCGTTATCATCTGCAGAAGCACCATTTTTCACCAATTCATTCGGGATGTTTGGCAGTTGATAAAGAATTTCCAGCAAATCTTTTTCTTTTACATCTAATTGAGACTTCAATTCTGATATCGACTCTTTAAATTGTGCTGTTTTAGATTTTGCAGATTCAGCTTCTTCTTTTTTTCCTTCTTTCATTAAAAGTCCGATTTCCTTGGAAATTTTGTTGCTTTCGGAAAGTTGGGAATCTAGTTCAAACTGAATTTTTTTTCTTTCGTCGTCAGTAGCAATAGCCTCGTCTACCAACCCAAGATTCTTAAATTGTCTTTTTTGAAGACCTTCTAAAACGCGCTCTTTATTGTCGCGCAAAAAATTGACTTGTAACATTTTATTTAGATGTTAGTTATTAGAATGTTGAGCACCAGAATGTCAACAGTTTTGCAAATTTAGAAAAATTATTTTACGATCGTAACAACGTTCGAGGAACCAGGCTGTTTTGTAAATCTCAACGTATCATTATAATACACTTTTGAGACTTCAAAAACCGACGGAGTCATTCGATATTCTATTCTTAATTTATCATTTATTGTATCTAAAATCTGATCATTCAATCTCTTGACTAAAGATACTTCAATATCAGAACGATAAATTTTATTACTCGGATCAAGTGTATCTACTCCTATTCTTCTTGCCCCTGCAATATATTCCATATAAAGAGTGGAATCAGCAGTGGCCTTTAAAGAAGCGCTTACCGGAGCATTATCTGCAACGCCATTTACGTCATTCAAACTGTATGTAAAATAGCTATTATCTTTCTTTTTATGAAAAAGATCGCGCCCAGCTCCATTTTTCATGTAAATATTTAAGATCTGATCTATTTTCTGCAAATCGTCATTATCGCTTCCACAACTTAGAAACGCACAAAAAATTACCAATAATCCGAAAACAATATTCCTCATTGTCAACAAAGATAAAAACTTATTTTAATTTTATAACCTTATTTTTTCTTTAAAACTTTATTTAAAAGTAAATTAATTTCACTTTTAGAAAGGATATAATCCTGAATTCTAAATTCAGTAATCTGATAAAATCTCCAGAATAAAAGTCCTGATGAAAGGCAGTAAGAAATTGAAGTAATCACACAAGCACCCCGAATTCCCCATCTTGGAATGATAAAAAATGATGAAATAACCGTGAATACAAGTCCGATAAGTGATTTCATATTCAAAATTCTGAGCTTATTGATTCCTGCAAAATAATATCCGATAATATTACTCACTGCAATGGCTAAAATTCCGGGGGAAAGAAATAAAACAATTTCTTTAGTTTGGCTAAAATCTTTCCCAAAGATCATCGAATAAATCTGAGCCGGAATCAGAAGCATGAGAGTAATAAACAATAAAGTAATTAAAAAACTTATGCGTAAAGAAATCTTAACTTTCTCAATGGCTTCGTTTGCATTTTTATTATTCAAAACATCGGCGTAAAGCACTACAGAAAGGCTTCGGCTCACGGTCCAGATTGCTTCAGAAAAAGCTATTCCGACAGAAAAAACACCAACGCTTACAATTCCCTTAAAATATTCAAGAAAATAAAATGATAATCTGTTATTTAAAAACTGGAGAAAGGCACTCAATTGGGTCTTCCAACCATAGTCAAATAATTTACTCCAAATTTCCTTAGAAAACGAAATATTTTTAAAATTACAATGCTTCAAAACCTGAAAAGTACTCACTAAAAACAAAAGACTAAAACAACTGATTTGAGCCATAAAATAGGCATTTACCGAAGTAATTTTAATAAGATAGACAATAATTGCAATGAAAACAATATGAACAATTTGTTGTAAAACAGTGTATAAATTGAACATTTTGATATTCTGTTGACCAACAAATAAATTTACATTTGCAGCCAAAAGTGAGGATAAAACAGAAAGTGCACTTAAATAAGTAGAATATTCTAAAGCATGATTAAAACTGAAGATAATGGGAATCAAAATTCCAATCAAAATCGACCACAAATATGCAAACGGTAAAATTTCCTCCGTTTTAAACTTTGAAGCGAAATAACTCATACTGCTTCCCACGAAAATATTCGCAAAAAAACTGATGATCGTAAGATCGGCAATCACTATCGAAATCGTACCTTTTCCTTCACTTCCCCACATATTTGTGGAGTAAATGACCAATCCGAAATTCAATATTAAAATCAAAAATCGGGAAACAAAGGTTTTCAAAATAGTTTTTTGCTTCATCTTATGTAATCGATTTTTTGATGAAGTTTGTGAAAGAATCTCGAATTACATTCCAGTTGTATTTCTTTTCATATTCAGTTCTGGCATTCTGAGCGTGATTTGAATATAATTCAGGATTTTCGATATATTTTAAAATAATATTCGCAATTGCATCTGCATTTTGAGGATCAACTAAGTTTCCGAATTTTGAAACATCAACTTGTTGTCTTGTAGCCTTCAAATCTGTATAAATTACAGGTTTTCCGGATGCGGCGTAGTAAAATATTTTTATCGGTAGACAATGATGATTTTCATAGTTCAATTCACGAAGATCAAAACAGATATCTGCTTCGGAATAAGCCTCTGTAAAGGTTTCGAATGATGTTGCTTTGCCAATTTTAATATTTTCAAACTGATATTTTTCAACTAATTCAGAAAAATATTTCTCATCCTTTTCTCGTCTAGAACCACCTATTAATAAAATAGAAATCTCAAGTTCAGGTTTCTTTTTCTTTAAAAAATCAATCGCAGCGAAAAAATTTCCGATTCCTTTTTCTTCGGAAAACTGACCCGTATAACAAAGCGTAATTTTATTCGTTTCTAATATTTTGATATTTTGATGAATATAGATATCATCCGGATAATATGGAGAAGTGATAGATTCTTTAAAAGGAAACAAATACGCTAAAGGAAATTTTTTCGTTTTTTCTCCAAAAATATAATGAGTGCTAATCAATCCCGCATACAATTGAATCAGGAAAAATTTAAAAGCATGAAAAATATTTAACGGAAAAGAAAAATTTTCAATCATTCTCATCGATGGATACCATTCCGTGACATCGTAAATAATACTAACTTTTTTTTTCTTCTTAATTTTTTTAGTTGAAATTACAGCCAAAGGCTCAGAACAAATGATACAATCCGGCTGAAAAGAATCGCAAATCTTTTGAAAAGTTTTCGTTTTCTCTTCAGAGCTTTTAATTAAAATATCATAAGATTCAATTTCAATTCCATCAACAACACCTTGAAAATCTGAAGATAAACTACAAATCTTCACTTGGTTTCCCATATCTCTGAGTGCTTTCGCTTGATGATAAAAGATCCTATCATCATTGTATCGGTGAGCTGTTGTTAAAAAAAGAATTTTAGACATTATTTAAAAGAAAAATTTTAAGTAAAAATCCTTTATTCAAGGATTTTTCACAAATATACTGTAAAGCAAAAAAGTGGAGCAATTCCACTTTTTATTTATTGATTTTTAATCTAAATTTTATTTAATTCCAGCCGCCCAACTTCTTTCAAAAGGCAAAAGGAAATTTCCTATAAATTCCATATAGGTATTTTTTGAAAAGTCAAAAACCTGAATATCTTTAGAAATTTCACCATTTCTAACTTTTGTCTTGAAATCGATAAGTTTTAATGTCTTTACTTCTCCGTTTTCTACATAACTCGCTTTCATCCTGTCAAATAATCCCAATTGATATTGCTCGTCAATCTCTCTCATGATCTTTCCAAGTGCATCAATACTGCACCCTGAAGCCATTTCCTTCTCTTCATCCACACAAATGACGATAAATTGATTTTTCTCAATTTTGAAAGATGAGGAAAGCGGTTTTCCATGCGCAGCCCAAGTCGCAAGGAAATCAAACAATTTCTCTGTAATTGCCTTTGCTTCTTTAGTTTCTAAAGGTCTCGATGCAGGATATATAATGACTCTATAATCGTTTGCTTCTACTATATTTGATTCTTCAATTTTCATTTCAGATAAATTTAAAGATCAAAATTACGCAATTTTCCTGAGTTTAAAACCATTATACTTTTGGCTTAATACATATAAAAATAGTAACAAAAGGCACATGATAAATCCAAAAAAGAATCTTAATCCTGATGAATGCGGGAAAAATAAAAATTTTACATAAACATTTGCAAAAATGAAAATCGCACAAATTCTTATCCACCAATTTTTTGATAGATAAAATATTCCCAGTAAAAGCCCTACAGATATTACAGTTACCCTTTTAAAATAAATAATTTTTATATAAAGAATATCTAAATATTCTCTTAACCCAAAATCGGCAGGCTGAGCAGAAATAATCGGTCTTCTAAAAATAAAAGAGTCATAAAACAGATTTTTCCAGCCTGGATAATGGCAAAGTTTCATAATAGAAAAATATAAAATGAAAAGTACAATTCCCTGAATAATAATATTGAAATCAATCCTTTTATATTTAAAATATTCAAAAACTAAAACTGCACATAGGTAGCTTAATGTGAAAGGTGCATAATCAGGTCTCGTAAATGTGATTCCAAAGAGAATTAAAAACATGATCCATTTATTCCATTTTTTAAGCAAACCGATCATAAAAACCAGCAAAAACTGAAAAATAAACATATCCGGAGTTGCCACTCTGGACATATCAGTCATTGGAGGCAAAAGCATTACTCCAATAGTTATTCCACTTGTAAGCAAATAATTTTCAGGAAAAATAATTTTTAGAATTAAAAAAATAAGAAATCCTGAGATAAAGTAGGAAAAGATACTAAGAAAAGAAACTGACATTGCAGCTGAAAATCCTAATTCATACATGATTAAAATGGCTAAATTATAACCAAGTTTAATCTGGAAATAAGGAATTTGTTCACTAAAAGCCTTAGTATTACTAGCAAAAACCTGTCGTGCTTTGTCGACAGGTTTTACACCAAGTATATCTTTATAATGTGATTCCGGAGCATCCTCCTTGATCGATCTGTAAGTAAATGTCCGAACTTTATCCGGAGAATCGGGAAATTTCAATGTATATAAACATCCGATGTAACCCGGCATATCCCAATCATAAACTCTATTATTGTAATTCCAAAAACTTAGACCAGAGATTACAATTAAAATGAAAAAAAGGAAATCCTCCATTTTGTTTTCATGGAAATATCAATCTGTTCGTTAAATTTAAGATTAATTATAAATCTTCCGCTTCAGCAAGAAGTTCTACAATATCTTTTACGGCAACTTCTTCATTTTTATTAAAATGTTTCACACCATCTGTCATCATCGTATTACAGAAAGGACATCCCGTTGCAATAATTTTTGGCTCAAAAGAAAGAGCTTCTTCAGTTCTTTCGATGTTGATGTCTTTTTTACCTTTTTCAGGCTCTTTAAACATTTGTGCACCTCCTGCTCCACAACAAAGTCCGTTGGTCTTACAACGTTTCATTTCAACCAACTCCGCATCGAGTTTTTCAAGCAAAACTCTTGGAGCTTCATATTCGTCGTTTGCACGTCCTAAATAACAAGGATCGTGGAAAGTAATCTTCTTACCACTGAAAGCACCTCCTTCGATCTTTAAACGTCCCTCTTCCATTAATTTTTTAAGGAATTGTGTATGATGAATAACCTCATAGTTTCCACCAAGATTAGGATATTCATTTTTAAGGGTGTTGAAGCAGTGTGGACAAGCCGTTACGATTTTTTTTACTTCATAAGCATTCAGAACTTCAATGTTCGTCATTGCCATCATCTGGAAAATAAATTCGTTTCCGGCACGTTTTGCAGGATCTCCGGTGCAGCTCTCTTCTTGTCCTAGAACAGCAAATTCTACTCCTATTTTATTTAATATTTTGCAAAATGCTTTTGTAATTTTTTTGGCACGGTCGTCGAAACTTCCCGCACAACCAACCCAAAACAAAACTTCCGGTGATTTTCCTTCGGCAGCATATTCTGCCATTGTTTTAATTTGCATTTTCTTGTTGTTTAGTTAAAAAATCGGCGTAGTACTGCTTTGCATTTTTCATGGCATCGTCTGGTACTACAAAAAGAAGCATCATGTTAGATTCATCATAATTCAGATACTTCCATTCATTGCCGGTAGATTTATCTTTTAAAGCAACGACCATACTTGGCTTACTCATTTCCATCGTATTGTCATTGATAAATTTTACTTTCATTCCTTTGCCTTCCAACGTTGCTTTCACTGCATTTTGTTTAGGCTCATCCAATTTTTCATTCATAAAAGTAACGATCGTCGTAATTGGATAAGTTGCAAATGCATATTGAGTTTCATTTGATTTAAAAATATCCGAAACTTTTATTGCGTTTTCGTCTGAATTTTTAAGCTCAACTTTGTAAGCCTCATTTCCTTCCATTGCAGCTTTATAACCTCCAATTAAACTCTGTTTATTGAATTTTTGTACAACAACAGGGTGAATCATGTTGATAATACCTTCGTAGTCTTTCTTCCGAAACATCTCCAGAAAAGATCCGGTATCATTTAAAATCTTCTTCTGATCTGCAGATTGTGCGACTGCGAAACCTGAAATTAAGATTACTATTATGAATAATATTTTTTTCATCTTAAATTCAATTTTTTAATTATGAATTTTTTGCTCAATACCTTTTAGGGAACAGTAAAAAGCTTAAGAATTAAATTTTAAAGAAATTTTTACAGATGTTTAATCATTCGCCCAGTTCAAACGATCTGCTTGGTTATACTGCCATGGAGCAGCGTTATTTTCTACATTCGTCATCATCAGATTCAATTCCTGGGGTGCCGCAGATTGCTCCATCACCAAGAATCTTCTCATTTCGAAAATGATAGATAGCGGATCCAACAATACCGGACAAGCTTCTGTACAAGCGTTACAAGTCGTACAAGCCCAAAGCTCTTCTTTTGTAATATAATCGTTCAAAAGTTTTTTCCCGTCGTCTTCAAACTTACCGTTTTTATCGATATTTCTTCCAACTTCTTCCAAACGGTCTCTGGTTTTCATTAAAATTGCTCTTGGAGATAATTTTTTCCCTGTAATATTCGCAGGGCAAACCGAAGTACAACGACCACATTCTGTACAAGAATAGGCATTTAATAATTGAACCTGATTTAAATCAAACACATCTTCTGCTCCGAATTTCGAAGGAACGTCTGCTTCACTTCCTTCTGCTGGAGCAGCGTAAGGATCGGCATTCGGATCCATCATCAATTTTATTTCTTTCGTTACAGATTCAAGATTGTTGAATTTTCCTTTTTTATCCAAATTCGCATACCAAGTACTTGGGAAAGCTAAAATGATATGTAAATGTTTAGAATAATACAAATAATTCATGAAGAACAGAATTCCAACAAAGTGAAACCACCAAGCTGCTCTTTCAGTAAAAACTAAAAATCCGTTTTCAAAACTGAAAATTTCCAAAAAAGGAACGAAAATCATTTCACTGATCGGGAAAGATCCCAAATGATGAAATCCCTCAACATTTCTTGACTGTAAAATGAAATCTGAGGAATTCATTGTGAAGAAAGCCATCATTAAGGCAAATTCGATTATTAAAATCCAGTTAGCATCTTCTTTTGGCCAGCCGAAAAGTTCTTTCATATTCAACCTTTTCACTCCGTAAAAATTTCTACGAATGAAGAAAGTTACAACTCCGATCACTACCAAAAGTGCTAAAACTTCTAAAGTTGCCGTGAAAAACCCATAAAAAGTTTCTCCGAAAATTGTTGCTAAAAATCTGTGAGTCCCAAAAATTCCGTCAACGATAATCTCAATTAATTCAATATTAATAATGACAAAACCAACGTAGACAAAAAGGTGTAAAATTGCCGCAACAGGACGTTTACCCATTTTACTTTGCCCCATCGCAACAGTTGCCATGGTTTCCCAACGCTCTTTTTTTCTGTCGCTTCGGTTGATTTCTCTTCCTAATCTGATGTTTCTATATATCTTCTGCAGGCTTTTTGCAAACAGCCAAAACCCCGCAACCAATAAAATCAGAAAAATAATATTATCGATATATTGCATGGTTTATTAGTTTAGTCTTTGTTATTCTTTCCAAATACCGAGAAGTTAACATACTTTTTCGGATGTGCTTTTAAATCTTCAATCAGAGCATTTAAGTTGGTTGATGCAGCATTAAGGTTATTATACAGCTGGTCATCTTTCATAATCTTACCTAAGCTTCCTTCGCCTCTGTCTATTCCGGATACAACGTTATTTAACTGGCCCACTGTTGCATCTAAATTTGCAATAGTCGCATTCAATTTTTTAGTATCAATGCTTTCCGCTAAATTTCCGTATTTGTCTAAAGTAACTTTACCGCTCTGCATTGTTACACTTGCATCATCCAGAACTTTTTGAAGCTTAGGATCGTTGTGACCTACCAAAGAATTTACACTTCCTGCCGTTGTTTGTAAAGCAGCAACCGTTTTGTTTAGATTAGATAATAATGCTTTAATTTCCTGTCTATTCTGAGCATCTACAAGCTGATTCGCATTGGTCATTAAAGAATCTACTCTGTGTAAAACAACCTGCAACTGATCTTTTACAGGACCTACCTGAGAAGAAAGACTTCCCAGAGTTCCCAATTTGAAAGCACCTCTTAGAGTATCTCCGTCTTTTGCAGTCTGTCCGCCATACATTAGGTTGATTCTCATTTCTTTCCCGCCCATTAAGCTCGGTTCAAAAATCTCCAATGTTGAATTTTTCGAAAATTCAAAATTGTTATCAACCGTAATTTTTACCAGGAAATCGATTTTGCCATCTTTTGCTGTACGCGGAATGATCTTATCAACTTGCCCAACCTTCAGACCATTAATAGAAACGGGTGACGACTGTGCTAATCCCTCAACATTGTCATATTTTGCGTAAAATATATTATCGGTAGTAAAAAGGCTTCTGCCCTTCATAAATTGAAACAACACTACGAAGCCAACAATGGCTAGAAGTGCGATCACACCAGCTTTTAATTCTTTACTGAACTTCACTTGCTAAATTTTTTCTAATGAGCAAATATACTACATTTAAATTAATGTTTTTCTTTAATGCTCTGCGTTACACACAAAAAAAGCGGCAAAAACTTTGCCGCTTTTTATCTGTATGATAATTTATTTATTATTGTTGCTGAGAAACTAGCTTATTCCAGATCTCGATTCTGTAATCGTCGATCTTAGCATTGTCCTGCAAGCTCTTTAACCAAGCCTGTCCGAACATACCTGCATTTCTCTGAGTGATAGACTCTGTGAATTGCTTAGCATCTCCAGGTTGCTTGTTGATTGTTTCGTTCTTTTTAATTAAAACATAAACCCCTGTTCCACCTTCAATCGGGTTAGAAAGTTTTCCTTTTGCAACTCCGAATGCAGCACCTGCAACTTTAGGCTCCATAGAACCGTTTACTGATGGGCTTAGCAAGTTAACCTGCGCAGATTGTTTTGTTGTAGCAAACTGCTTAGCAATTTGATCTAAGCTTCCTGCTTTACCAATTTTCTCAGAAATTTGTTTTGCAGCCAATTTGTTTTTAACAACAACTTCGATTTGATCTCTTACAGATTCTGGATCTGCAGTTCCTTTTTCTTGTTTACCATTTAAGTAAACAACAATTTTATCTCCAGTTCCGTCAACAGTAAAGAATTCTGTATCTCCCTTTTCTCTCTTCTTATCGAAAGCCCAAGTCAAGATATCACCATCTTTTTCAGTTCCTAAACCTTGAAGCTGTCCGTCGAATCTTTTAGCTTGTTTTGGATTAGAGAATTGGAAGTTTCCTTTTTTAGCAATATTTACAAAATCGTTGAAAGATTTTCCTTGAACTTGTTGGATGAATCTTCTTGCTTTCTTATCAGTTTCAGCTTCTGTAGCATCAGAAGGCTTAACAGCTTTTACCAAGTTTGCTACTTTGTAAGCCATTGCTCCAGGTTTCTTATCTTCAATATTGATGATATGATAACCGAACTGAGTTTCTACAACACCCGTTGCACCTTTAGGATTGTTCGCCAAATACGTTAAGAATTCAGGAACAAAAGGCGTTTCAGGAGTTGTCCATCCAAGGCTACCTCCTTGTGCAGCAGAGTTTGGATCGTTAGATAATTTAAGGAATTCTGTGAATTTACCAGGATTAGCTTTTACAATAGCTCCGATAGAATCTGCCAATTTCTTAGCCTGTTCTTTAGATCTTGTAACACCCTCTCCTGCAGGACTTCCTTTGAAAGCAATAAGAATATGTCTAGACAATGTAGAATCTGAAGTCTTTTTGTTCAAAAGTTTAGAAACCACATAGAAGTTTTGCTCTTTGTATGGTCCAAAAGTCTGTCCAATTGCAGCAGTAGCAATCTGACCTTTGATTGTTTGTGGCAATTGTTCAGGCTTCAAATATTGAGGATTGAAAGGCATATCAGAATTAGCCATTACGAACATAGAGTCGTTCTTTGTATTCTGGAAGTTTTCAGTTCCTCCACTAGCATCCGTTCCTGCTGAGAACAATTTATTAATTTCTTTCTGAGCCGCTGCATCATCCGCAGGACTTGGCTGAGAAGGGAAATAAACAATACCTAAATTTCTGCTCTCTTCAGCTTTGAACATAATTGGGTGTTGCTTAATATAATTAGCTAAATCTTCAGTCGTAACTTTGATGTTATTTTTTTGAAGGTAAGCAGCATAATCTATTTTAACGAAATCGATATCAGCTAACTGATCTCTTTGTTTCATTAATTCTTCTGCTTCTTTTTTACCTGTAGTAATACCTTGAGAAACATTTGCAAACACCTGTCTTGCCATCAATCTGTACTCGATTGATTTTCTGGTTTTCATCCATTGATTATAACCTTCAGGGCTTGTTGCCTTCATGTCTTCGATTTGTTTTTTTAGCTCCTGAGTCTTAAAATTACCTTTTTCATCGAAAAATTGCTTTTGTTGAGCAAACATCTGATCGTACTGGATTTGATTCCAGAAATAATCATCTGTCATTTCGAAGCCCATTTTCTCGAATTGTTGCTTAATCAGTTTCGATTGTACAAGCAATTGCCAAGCCTGCTCTTCAAGACCAGTCTTCGGTTGACCTTGCTGATCAGCCTGTTGCTGTAACACGAAAAGTTGATCGTTAAACTCTTCACGGGTAATTTTATCACCATTCACTTTTCCTAAAACATCAGGATTTTTACCAAAAACCTTTTCGATACTATCCGGGTTTACAAGGAACGCCAAAAGCGCCAATGCAATTACTCCCATCAAAAGCCAAGGTCTACTCCTAATTGATCCTAAAATTGCCATTATATAAATTATAGTTTTTTATCAGTTTGCGAAAATACACATTTTTAAGAAATTACGGAAATCCTAGTTCTTTATTTTAATTTTTAAAATTTAATTTATTGAAAAAAGGAAATTTTGACCGTATTTTTTACTAAAAAACAAATGGCATAAGTCTTGTGACATTTAGATTTACATAATATGTTGTAGATTTTCAAGGCATATTATGAAATTTCACGTTAACGATTTAAAACGAAAATGACAATTTGTCATTCGATTAATTATGACAGAATTTGAAGATATGAGCCTGGAGGAAATGATAAGTGACGGATTTGACATTGTGGCTGAAGAAATCAACCTTGCAGACCTTGCGGAAACTGAACAAAATTCCGAGCAAAAGATATTCCCTATACTTCCTGTAAGAAATATGGTAATGTTCCCTAATGTGGTAATTCCTATTACAGCAGGCAGAAAAACATCGATACAACTCCTTGAAGAAGCTCAGAAAAACGGAGATTTTATCGGTATTGTAAGCCAGAAAAATTCAGATTTGGAGCAACCTGCCGAAAAAGATTTATATCAAATTGGTACTTTGGCAAAAATCATTAAGATTATAAAACTTCCTGAAGGCAATATTACAGCGATAACCAAAGGTTTTCACAGATTTAAAGTAAAAAAAATCGTTGAAACGCAACCTTACTTCAAAGCTGAAATTACAAAGCTAAAAGACGGAAAACCAAAGAATAAGGAAGAATATGAAGCATTATTGGAAAATGTAAAAGATTTAGCTTTAAAAATCATCGAGCTGGATCCAAACATTCCGAATGCGGCTAATTTTGCGATCAAAAACATCAATAATAATGATGATTTATTAAATTTCATCTGTACAAACGCTAATTTTTCCTCTATTGAAAAGCAAAAACTGCTTGAAGAGAAAAATTTAATGGAAAGAGCCAACAAATGTTATGAAATGATGCACGAAGATTTCAGAAAACTGGAATTGAGGAATCAGATTCATCAAAAAACATCGAAGGATCTTGATAAGCAACAGAGGGAATACTTTCTAAATCAACAAATTAGAACCATTCAGGAAGAATTGGGAGGCGGTCCTGAAAGTGATGTGGAAGATTTAATTGCAAAAGCAAGAAAGAAAACTTGGAGCAATGAAGTTGAAGAGCATTTCCAAAAGGAAATCGGAAGATTACAGCGCCAAAACCCAAACTCACCGGATTATAATGTTCAGAGAAATTATTTAGATTTTTTCACAGATCTTCCATGGGATACGTTTACCAAAGATACTTTTGATATTGAAAAAGCACAAAAAATCTTAGATAAAGCGCATTTCGGTTTAGAAGATATCAAGAAAAGAATTTTGGAGCACATGGCTGTTTTAAAATTAAAAAACAACATGAAATCTCCTATTTTATTGTTGGTGGGACCTCCGGGAGTTGGTAAAACTTCGCTTGGAAAATCGGTTGCCGATGCTTTGAATAGAAAATATGTTCGTGTTTCCTTGGGAGGGCTTCATGATGAAAGTGAAATTCGTGGTCACCGAAAAACATACATTGGTGCAATGGCAGGAAGAATTCTTCAATCTATCAAAAAATCCGGAACTTCGAACCCGGTGATAGTGTTGGACGAAATCGATAAAGTTGGGAAAGGAATGCACGGGGATCCAAGCTCCGCACTTTTAGAAGTTCTTGATCCTGAACAAAATAAATCTTTTTACGATAATTTCTTAGAAATGGGTTATGATCTGTCTAAAGTGATGTTTATCGCGACAGCCAACTCATTATCAACCATTCAGACGCCGTTGTTGGATAGAATGGAAATCATCCAAATTGCAGGTTATACTCTGGAGGAAAAAATCGAGATTGCGAAAAGACATTTAATAAAAAAACAGCAAGAAGAAAATGGTTTGGATTCAAAATCATTTAAACTTGGAAATGCTGAATTAAAACATATTATAGAAGCTCACACATCCGAAAGCGGGGTAAGAACTTTAGAAAAAAGAATCGCTTCGATTGCACGTTGGGTAGCTTTACAAACTGCTTTGGTAAAAGAATACGACACTAAAATTTCTCTTGAAAAAGTGGATGAAATCTTAGGTGTTCCTAGACCGAAAAGTCTATCTGAATTAACTGATGTTCCGGGAGTTGTAACAGGACTTGCATGGACAAGCGTTGGCGGAGATATCTTATTCATTGAAAGCATTTTAAGCAGTGGAAAAGGAGCTTTAACTATGACCGGAAATTTAGGAACAGTCATGAAAGAATCTGCAACGATTGCTTTGGAATATATTAAAGCCAAACACGATGAACTAGGCATTTCTCAGGAAGATATCGAGAAGAAAAACATTCACGTTCACGTTCCGGAAGGAGCAACACCAAAGGATGGTCCTTCTGCGGGAATTGCGATGCTGACATCGATGGTTTCCTCGTTTAAAAATAAAAAAGTAAGACCTCACCTTGCTATGACAGGCGAGATTACATTAAGAGGAAAAGTGCTTCCAGTAGGTGGAATTAAGGAAAAATTACTTGCTGCAACAAGAGCAGGTGTAAAAGAAGTAATTCTTTGTGAAGCCAACAGAAAAGATGTGGAAGAAATTAAAAAAGATTATTTAAAAAATCTAAAAGTACACTACGTCAATAAAATGGAAGAAGTTATAGAAATTGCGATTGAAAAATAATTCATAACATATCAACATTCTCAATAAAAGAAGACACGTCCCAGATTTTTGGGACGTGTTTTTGATTCATTTAAATTGATCCAAAAGGTGAATAAATTCGTTAAACTGGCGGTTTTTTCTTACTTTTATCCAGCAGATTTTGAAATTATGAACTTTATTCGACTTCCTTTTTTAGTAAAACTCACCCTTGTTGTCATCTCAATCATCGGTCTTGGATATCTTCTGGCACTGGGTGAAAGTATTTTAGCACCTTTCTTTTTAGCATTTCTCATGGCGATGCTTTTTTTGCCGGTTGCTACTTTTCTGGAAAAAAGATTAAGATTCACAAGATCTTTATCTACGATTACTTCCGTTTTGATAATGCTGACAATTTTAACGGGACTAATTTATTTCTTTGGATCACAACTTTCCGATTTCAGTAAAGATATTCCGCATTTGAGAGAACAATTCACAAAGGTTTTCAATGATCTTCAGGAATGGGTTTCTAAAACTTTTCATGTAAAAATCGATGAACAATTGGATTATCTGGATCAAGGCTTGAACAAACTCCTTTCCTCATCAGGAGTTATTTTAGGATTCACTTTTGGAATTTTTTCAACAGGACTTGGCTTTTTTGTTTTCTTTATTTTGTTTTTCATTTTCATCTTAAATTACAGAAGGATTTTAAATAATTTCATTGTAACGGTTTTTAATGAAAAACATAAAGCTAGTGTTCAGGAAGTAGTTAATGAAGTGAGAATCATGACCAAAAAATATATTTTCGGATTGTGTTTACAAGTGGTTATTGTCTCTATTTTTACTTCAACTTTACTAACAATTTTAGGCGTGAAATATGCAATTCTTCTAGGAGTTTTAACGGGTTTATTAAATGTAATTCCATATCTGGGAATTTGTATCGCCCTTTTAATTTCATGTTTCATTGCCTTTGCGACGACTACTCCATCGACTTGTATTTATGTACTCATCGGCTACATCGGCGTTCATATTGTGGACGGAAATATCGTTTTACCATTTGTCGTAGGTTCAAAAGTAAAAATCAATGCCCTGTTTTCTTTCCTCGGAATCATTATCGGAGAGCACCTTTGGGGAATTGCAGGAATGTTTTTGTGTATTCCGGCAATTGCAATTTTAAAAATTATTTTTGAAAGAGTCGAAGGTTTACAACCTTGGGGAAAACTGCTCGGTGAAGAAGAAAAACCGCATAAAAAGAAAAAGAAATATAAAATTTCGAAAAATATTACGCTGGAAGAGATGGACTAATTCATGAGTAATGACAAATCAGCAATAAACAATAGAAACATTTCAATAATTTTAAATTTTATTTGATTTTTAAACAATGAATTAGATTTTTATTTAAATTTGATTAAAATATCAATCATGAAAATTGTAAAATTTATCCTATCCTTACTTTTCGGACTCATGTTTATCAATGCCGGATTAAACAAATTCTTTAACTATATGCCGATGGAAAAGCCAACCCCCGAGCAAATGAAACTTTTTGCTGCGTTTGGAGAAATTCATTGGCTGATGCCTTTAGTCGGGATTGTTGAAATTGTTGGCGGATTATTATTTATTTTCCCAAAAACACGAGCTTTAGGAGCAATCGTCATTTTACCCGTAATGGTGGGAATTGTCGTTCATGTCTTTACAATGGACAAATCCACAATGGGAATGTCAATCGCCGGAGTCCTTTTCCTGATTAATCTTTGGATGATTATTGATAACAAAGAAAAATATAAAGCCTTAGTAAGCTAGAAAAGTCAATGGTCAATTGTGAATTCGCTTTGCTTGTCAATTTTAAAAATTCACTTGCGGAGCAAAATTCCCAATTGACCATTCACATCTTATACAAATGCGCTGAATCCCGTAATCGATCTTCCGACAATCAGGGAATTGATTTCTTTTGTACCTTCATAAGAATAAATGGCTTCTGCGTCAGCGACAAATCTGGCAACGTCATATTCAAGCAAAATTCCGTTTCCTCCCATCACTTCTCGTGCTCTGGAAACAATATCCCTTGTTCTTAGCGTACAGAAAACTTTAGCTAAAGAAGCATGTTCGTCTTTTAAAATTCCTTCATCCTGCATCTCGGAAAGTCTGAAAACCATCGTTTGCATCGCCGTTAAATTCGACAACATTTCCACCAAATGTCCTTGAATCATCTGAAATGAAGCGATTGGTTTTCCAAACTGTTCTCTCTTTCTCGTATAGTCTAATGCGCTTTCATACGCTCCTCTCGCGCAACCCGTTGCCATCCAAGCCACTCCGGCTCTGGTCATTTGCAAAACTTTTGCTGTATCTTTGAAAGAATTGGCGTTTTGTAGTCTGTTTTCTTCGGTTACCAAACAGTCTTTTAAAGTAATTAAACCGTTTTGAACAATTCTCAACGCCATTTTTCCTTTAATTTTCTCAACAGAATAACCCGGATTATCTTTTTCAACAATAAAACCTTTTACTTCTCCATCATCTAAATCTCTTGCCCAAATAATAACTAAATCGGCAAAGGTTGCATTTCCGATCCATTTTTTCTGACCATTTAAAATCCAGCCTTCCGGCGTTTTTTTGCAAGTTACTGTTAGACCTCCTGCTGCTCCGGAACCGACTTCAGGTTCCGTTAATCCAAATGCTCCGATTTTTTCAAATTTCTGCATTTGCGGAAGCCATTTTTGTTTTTGTTCTTCCGAACCGCAAATGTAAATTGAACCCATTGACAAGCCGGATTGTACACCAAAAAATGTAGCGATCGAAGCATCAACACGAGCCATTTCCATTGCCAGAACACCTTCCATTAAAAAAGGCATTCCGGGACATCCGAAACCTTCGTAGGTGACACCGCAAATATCTAATTTTTGAAATTTTGGAATTAGTTCGAAAGGAAATTCGTCACGAAGCCAATAATGATTCACCAAAGGCTTCACTTCTTTTTCCATGAAAGCCCTTACTTTTAATTGAATTTCCCTTTGTTCGGGGCTTAAAGTGTGATAAATATCGTAGAAATCACCGTCAATGGGCGGAAGCTCTTTTTTCTTTTTATTTGGATCGAGCATTTTCATTAAACCTCCAAGCTGTTTGTCATCGAGTTTGGAGAAGTTTTGCATCAGTTTTGGAAGGTCAACTTTTTGAGAAATGGCACTCAACTGATCAAAATCTATTGATCTAAATAAATCTATCGCGTTTCTGATTTTGGAAAAAGTATTTGACATAGTAAATGTTGTGTGTTTGATTTGTAAAAGTTAAGCAAAAATTAATCCGAAAACAAACGCCTTTCATTGATTTTATTTTACAAAACATTGATTTTAAATTAATTAAAACAGAACTTCTCTTTACAATTTTTTTACCTGTGATTTTCAAACTTTACAAATGATTCCGTCTGAACTTTGGGATAAGCAAAACATTAAAAATCAATACAATGAAAACTACTTACATCAGATTATCCATCGCAACAGCACTTTTATTAGGAATTTATTCATGTAAAAAAGGAGAAGTTTCTACAACAGAACTTGATGCATATGCTACAGCTGATTCTGCAGCAGTTGTAACTTCGGACAGCATTTCTTCTGTTGCAACCATGAAGGTAAAAGACAAGCAGTTCATAAAAACCGCAGATGTAAATATGGAAGTGAAAGACGTTTATGAAGCAACGATTTCCATTGAAAAATCGGTTCAGGAATTGGGAGGATTCGTTACCCAAAGCAATCTGCAAAGTAATGTAGTTTCCGAAGATACTTACAACACTTCGAATGAAGACGCTGTTTTAGTGAAAAAATATCAGACCGAAAACAGCATGCAATTGAGAGTTCCGACCGAAAAATTAGGAGAATTACTTACTTTAATTAATGATAAAAAACTATTCTTAAATTCAAGATCCATCAATGCAGAAGACGTTACAGCCAACATCAAATATTCGGCTTTGGAAGCTCAGAGAAATAAAAAAACGACCGACAATATTGCCCAAATGAAAGTCAATAAAGATAAAGTGACTATGGGTGATGACAATATGAAAGAAGGAAACAGCCAACAATTCCAAAGCATGAATATGACGGATCAGCTAAAATACAGCACGATTGATATTTTCATTAAAGAACCGAAGCTTCGTACCGCTGAAATCGCCGTTACCAACACAAAAAGTATCGATGACAAATATAAATTTGCTTTCGTTTACAGCGCAAAATCCGCTTTTGTGGAAGGATATTATTTAATTCAAAAAATTGTTGTGGGATTAATTACTGTTTGGCCATTGATATTGATCGGAGCTGCCATTGTTTATTTTTTAAGAAAAAGAAAACCAGCTAAAAAAGAAACAACAACTGAAATATAAGCGATCCTAACCTCTGATTATCTATATATTTTAAATTTTACAAGAAACCTCCAGATTTTTTCCGGAGGTTTTTATGCTTAAAATTTTTGCTTTAAAATTTCGGGTTTTGTTTTGTGAAGATGAAGAATCAGTTCTCCAAAAAGCGTATTTGCCCAAGCGAACCAAGATCTTGTGAAATCTTTTGGATTGTTTACATCAAAAGATTCGTGAATAAATCCGGTTCCGGCGTGAGTCGCTTTTAGAATTTTTAAACAAGAAATAATTTCCTCATCATTATCTGTCGTTAAAGCCTGCATTGTTAAACCTAAAGGCCAGATTTTATGCTCTCCAATGTGAGGCCCGCCAATTCCTTTCGCAAACTTCCCTTCGCTAAACCACGGATTTGCTTTGCTTAAAGAAAATTTTCTCGTGTTCTGGTAAACTTCATCATCTTTTGAAGCGTACCCCAAATATGGAATTGACAACAAATTCGGAACATTCGCGTCATCCATAAACAAAGCATTTCCGAAACCATCGATTTCCAAAGCGTAGATTTTTCCGGCTTCAGGATGATTTAAAATGGCATATTTCTGAATCGCTTCATCGACTTCTTTCGCTAAGTTTTTAAATTCAACCGACAAATTTTCATCTTTTAAAATTTTAGAAAAAATCTCAGCCGTTTCGCGTAAAGAAACCACTGCAAACATATTTGAAGAAATCAAAAAAGGATAAAAAGTCGCATCATCCGAAGGTCGGAACATAGAATGAATCAACCCAACCTTCTTCGTCGGATTTCCAAAACCTCCTGCAAATTGCGTGTCTAAAGGATTTCCATTTGATCTTTGAAAACTGTAAGGTCCTTTTGAATCTTTTCGCTGCTGTTCTTTAAAAGTCTGCAATATAAGAAGCATTGCTTTTTTCCAATCGGAATCGAAAACGGAAGAGTCTCCTGTTATTTTCCAATAATTATAAGACAAACGCATCACATAACACAAAGAATCGATTTCCCATTTTCGCTCGTGAATTCCTGGTTTCATTTGTGTAGCATCATCTTTCCAGTCAGTAATTTTATTGGGATCATCGAAAAAAGCATTAGCGTAAGGATCGAGAAGAACGCATTCAACTTGTTTGTTGATTACGCCTTTCAAAAGATCTTTTAATTTTTCATCTTGATTCGCAAGACTTAAATAAGGATAAACCTGCGCCGAAGAATCACGAAGCCACATTGCATCGATATCTCCTGTGATGACATACGTAAAAGGTTTGCTATCTTTCACATAAAATTTCACCGTTGTATCCAATGTATTTGGAAAACAATTTTCAAACATCCATGCCAGTTCGGGATCTGCAATGGATTTTTTAATCGTTTTAATCGTATTCTCAACTGCCTGAGAAGTGAATTTTCTTTTTTCTAAATTCGGTCTTTTTGAAACATAATCATCTGTAAATAAAATCTTTGCAGACGTAGGCAAAGCGAAAAAACTTAGTCCTAATGATGATTTTTTAATGAAATTTCTTCTATCAAGCATGGTTTTAATGAAAATATTGAAGCTAAAAATAATAATTTAAAATTTAACATAATATTTAAGCTGGATAAAATTTCAATATAACTAAATAAAGCTTTTCAAAATCCGTTAAATAATCAAATAATAGCCATATCATGAATGAAAAATTCGCAACATTTACACTTTTTTTATTTTCAATTTTAACCTTTTCACAAATTCAAATTAAAGTTTTAGATAAAAACAACAAAAAACCAATTCCTTATGCAAAACTTATTTTAAGAGGAAAAAACGATTACAGAAACACGGAGGAAAACGGGGAAGTCACTTTAGAAAAAGGTGAAGAAATTTATGAAATCGAATCTTTTGGTTATGAAAAACTAAATGTTTCGAAACAGGAAAACACTTATTACTTAAAGCCAAAATTCAAAGAAATTGAAGAAGTGGAAATTGCTAAACCTACATTTAGAGAAACTTTTACAGTAGGCTCGACAAAAAAAGATAATTTCGGTTTTATGGGAAGCCAAACATCTTGGAGTGTTGTGGATTTTTTTGAGAATAATCATACTGAGAAGAAGTTATTCATCAAGAAAATTAAAATTCCGACAGAAGTGAAGGAAGGTAAACCTGATGCAGTTTTCAATTTAGTTTTTCATGAGAATATTAATGGAAAATCGTCACTTGAAAAATTAAAAAATGTTATCGTGAGTTGTAAAAAAGGCAAAAATATCACAGAAATAGATTTTTCAAAAAATCCAATAACCATGCCCAAAGAAGGGCTTTTTATCGGCGTTGAATGGATTATTAATGAACAAAATCATTATTTAGCCAAAATGACAAAAATAAATCCGGACGGAAGCAAAGAAGAAAATGCAATTGTTGATAGAATAAATCCTTTCTTTTATGGCTATCAAACAAAAACATCAAATACATTTTCAAGTTCTAAAAGTAATTGGTTCAAAATGTTTGATGGAAAGGAAAATATCATACCTCCTCACCATCTGTCGATGGAACTTGAACTTACCAATTGATTTTTAATCATCAATTAACATCTTTGAAGTAAAATTCCGTAAATTTGCAAATCAATAATTTTGCAAGAGGATTTGGCATTCAACAATCCTAGATCCGAAGCCTTAAAACCTAATTTCTAAATATTATGCTATCAAAAATAAATCCTACTCAAACCAATAGCTGGAAAGCTCTTGATGAACATTTTGGAGACAACGATTTCGATTTAAGAACCCTTTTTGCTTACAATCCGAATCGTTTCAATGAATTTTCGATCAAAAGAGACAATTTCCTTTTCGATTATTCTAAAAATTTAATTGATGCAAGAACTAAAGAACTTTTATTAAATCTTGCAGAAGAAACTCAATTGAAAGATGCTATTTCTAAAATGTTTTCGGGAGATAAAATCAACGAAACAGAAGGAAGAGCAGTTTTGCATACAGCTTTGAGAGATTTTTCCGATAAGGAAATTTTGGTAGACGGAGAAAACATCAAACCTCAGATCAAAAGAGTTTTAGACCATATGAAATCTTTCTCTGAAAGCATTATTTCAGGAGATCACAAAGGTTTCACCGGAAAAGAAATTACAGATGTAGTGAACATCGGAATCGGAGGTTCAGATTTGGGACCAGTGATGGTGGTTTCGGCTTTAAAACATTTTAAAACAAGGTTAAACGTTCATTTTGTTTCCAACGTGGACGGAAATCATATTGCGGAAGTTGTAAAGAATCTAAATCCTGAAACAACTTTATTCATCATTGCTTCTAAAACCTTTACAACGCAGGAGACGATGACCAATGCTCATTCGGCAAAAGACTGGTTCTTACAAGTTGGAAAACAGGAAGATGTAGCAAAACACTTTGTAGCATTATCAACTAACGTTCAAGCAGTTAAAGACTTCGGAATCGCTGAAGAAAATATATTTGAATTCTGGGATTGGGTTGGCGGACGATATTCACTTTGGAGTGCGATTGGTTTAAGCATCGTTCTTTCTGTTGGATATGAAAATTATGAGCAATTATTAAGAGGAGCTTACGATACAGATCAACATTTCCAGACAGCAGATTTTGCTGAAAACATTCCTGTTTTGATGGGATTAATTGGGATTTGGTATCGCAATTTCTATGCAGCGACAACCGTTGCCATTCTTCCTTATTCGCAATATTTAGACAGATTTCCGGCATATTTTCAGCAGGGAGATATGGAAAGCAACGGAAAATGTGTGGACAGAAACGGAGAATTTGTAGAATATGAAACAGGACCAATCATTTGGGGAGAGCCGGGAACAAACGGGCAACATGCTTTCTATCAATTGATTCACCAAGGGACAGAATTGATTCCGGCTGATTTTATTGCTTATGCAAAAAGTCCGAATAAAGTTTCTGATCATCAAGATAAATTATTAGCGAACTTTTTCGCTCAAACTGAGGCACTTGCCTTCGGAAAAACAGAAGAAGAGGTTGAAGAAGAATTAAGAGCTTCAGGAAAAACTGATGAGGAAATTGATTTCTTATTAAACTACAAAGTCTTCCACGGAAATACGCCGACCAATTCATTATTATTCAACGAATTAACTCCTTTTTCACTGGGGCAATTAATTGCTTTGTATGAGCATAAAATTTTCGTTCAAGGTGTAATTTGGAATATTTTCAGTTTCGACCAATTCGGTGTGGAATTAGGAAAAGTTTTAGCTAATAAAATCCTTCCGGAACTTGAAAATAATGAGGCTATTAGCTCTCATGATTCTTCGACGAATGGGTTGATTAATTATTATAAATCAAACAAATAAAATATTGTTGATTTTCATTAATTTTGATTAAAAATAAAAGATATGACACAGATTATCATTAACCTAAATAACAAGGAAGAAGAGACCTTTGTGGAAACTTTTTTGAAAAGAATGAAAATCAGTTTTGAAAAAAATGAGGATGATTTTGAGTTGACGGATGAAATGAAGAGAGTGATCGATGAAGCCTTAAAACAGGATAAATCTACAGCTGTAGACGGTAAAGAGTCTTTGAAAAGAATTAGAGCAAAGTATGGACTTTAATTTTAAATTTTTACCAATTGCTGAAGAAAATATTGAAGAGGCAACAGATTATTATGCTGAGATTTCATTAAAAGTTTTAAAGGATTTTAATAAACAACTTGATCTTTCAATAAGCAGAATTATTACCAGCCCTTATTTTCAGAAAAGGTATAAATCTGTAAGAGCCCTTCCCGTAAAGAAATTTCCTTATATTATTTTCTATGAAGTAAATGAAGAGGAAAAAATGATTTACATCCTTTCTGTTTTCTGCACTCATCAGAATCCGGAAAAATATCCATAAAAAATCTAATAGTAAAAGTAATAAAAGTAAAAAATGGCAGAAATTCTTGACGGATTAAAAGTATCCAAAGAAATAAAACAGGAAATTAAAGCTGAAGTTGAAAAAATCGTTGCTTCAAAAAGGAGAGCTCCGCATTTGGTGGCAATTCTTGTTGGAAACAACGGTGCAAGTAAGGCTTATGTAAATGCTAAAGTAAAAGATTGTGAAGAAGTTGGCTTCCAATCTAGCTTAGTGAAATTTCCAAGCACAGTTTCTGAATCTGAATTATTGGAAAAAATTGAAGATCTCAATAAAGATAAGTCTGTAGATGGCTTTATCGTTCAGTTACCTTTACCGGATCAAATCGATCAGGAGAAGATCATCAATGCGATTGATCCAAGAAAAGATGTTGACGGTTTCCATCCTACAAACTTCGGAAAAATGGCGTTGGAGATGGATACTTTCTTGCCTGCAACTCCGTTCGGAATTTTAACATTATTAGAAAGATATAATATTGAAACGAAGGGTAAAGACTGTGTGATCATCGGAAGAAGTAAAATCGTAGGAAGACCAATGAGTATCTTGATGGGAAGAAAAGATTTCCCAGGAAACTCAACGGTTACATTAACACACTCTTACACAAAAGACATTGAAGAATATACTAAAAAAGCAGACATCGTAATTACAGCTTTGGGAGATCCTCACTTCTTAAAAGGAGAAATGATCAAGGACGGAGCAGTAATTGTGGATGTAGGTATTACAAGAGTAGACAACGATTCTCCAAAAGGTTATTATTTGGCGGGTGACGTAGATTTCGACAGCTGTGCTGCTAAGGCAAGCTGGATCACCCCTGTTCCGGGAGGAGTTGGGCCTATGACAAGAGCGATGTTGATGAAAAACACCATCATTGCTTACAAAACTTCAGTCTACAACGACTAATTTTAAAATGAATAAAGAAGAAGATATTTTATTAAAAGAAGGTAAAATGCTCCCTGTAATGGAGCATTTTTACACTCTTCAAGGAGAAGGAGCACACACTGGAAAAGCAGCCTATTTCATTAGATTAGGAGGTTGCGACGTGGGGTGTCATTGGTGTGATGTGAAGGAAAGCTGGGATCCGAATTTACATCCATTAATGAATGCAGAAGAAATTGCAGAAACTGCAGCAAAACATTGTAAGACAATCGTTTTAACAGGAGGAGAACCATTAATGTGGAATCTTGATATTTTAACATCCAAATTAAAAGAATTGGGATGCACTGTTCATATTGAAACTTCGGGAGCATATCCTATGAGCGGACAAATCGATTGGATTACCCTTTCGCCAAAGAAAACAGGGCTTCCAAAAGAGGAAATTTACGCTAAAGCTCACGAGCTTAAGATGATTATTTTTAATAATAATGATTTTAAATTTGCTCAGGAACAAGCTGCAAAAGTTTCGGAAAATTGCACATTATATCTTCAGAGTGAATGGAGTAAGCGAGATGAGATGTATCCCAAAATTACAGACTTCATTTTGGAAAATCCGGAATGGAGAGCATCAGTTCAGACCCATAAGTATCTGAATATCCCGTAAAAATATGTAACTTAGCCTTTCGTATCAGTAATTGCCGATAGATGCAGAGAATTCGATACTCTAGATACCTGAAATCGATCATCGTTTTGCTTGACCTTTTGGTTATTGCATCTATTTTTATATTCTTTTTCCTGAGCAGAAATCAGGATTTAAAATACAATCAGGAAACGTGGTATCAGAACTCATTTTCTTTGGTATTATTATTTTTGTTTTGGATGCTTCTCAGCGGTAGAACAAGAATTTATAATATCCCTAGAAACCTTACCTATACCTTGTTTCTGGAGCGGTTACTCGTTCATTTTTTGTTGTTTATTTTGGGCGTTTTACTGATTGGAAAAGTCAGTTATAATGTATTTTTCAATTCGGATATTTATTGGCTTTCGTTTTATCTGTTTTTCTTTATTTTTCTTGCTAAATCGCTGATTTATTTTGGAATTAAATATTTCCGTAGTCTGGGTATCAACCACAGGAATATTATGTTTTTAAATGAAAACAGTTCCACGGAAGTTTTAAAGAATATTTTAAAGGAAAGAAAAGATTACGGTTACAAGATTTTCGAATATAATTATTCTGACATAAAACCAGATGAATTGATCGAATTCTGGAAAGCAAACGGAATTCATACCTTGTTTATTCCAACAGAAAATTCATATAACGAAAGACAGGAGAAGGAAATTTTCAGATTAGCCGAAGCAAACAAAGTTCATATATCTTTGATTCCCAGCATCACACAAAGCGATTTTTTCCTTTACGATATGGGATACATCCAGACACAGCCCGTACTGAATCAGGCAAAATATCCGCTGGATTATTATTCTAATTTTTTATTAAAAAGAACATTTGACATTATTTTTTCCATCATTGTCCTAGTTGGAATCTGCTCATGGCTTTTTCCAATCATAGCAATTTTAATTAAAATGTCATCCAATGGACCTGTATTTTTCCTTCAAAAAAGATATGGTTTCCATGAAGAGGTTTTTAATTGTATTAAATTCCGTACAATGATCGTAAATGATGAATCTTCCACCAAAACGACAGAAGAAAATGATGCAAGAATCACAAAAATTGGTAAATTTTTAAGGAAAACAAGCCTTGATGAAATGCCTCAGTTTCTCAATGTTCTGAGAGGGCAAATGTCTATTGTAGGACCTAGACCGCATATGCTGGCGGTTGATAATTATTACAAGCCAAAAATCGGACGATACAGTTTAAGAAGCATGGTAAGTCCAGGAATTACGGGTCTTGCGCAGGTAAATGGTCTTCGTGGTGATGCCGGTGATGTAGAAGTTGAAATGAACAAAAGAGTTTTAGCAGATGCTTTTTATGTAAGAAACTGGAGTTTTGTGCTGGATCTTGTTATTATTTTAAAAACTGTTTTGCTAGTAATTGGTGGTGATAAAAATGCAAAATAAAAGTTTGGTCTACATTATGATATAATTAAATTTCAAATAATAAAGCTGAGCTCACGCTTCGTCTCAACATAAATCTAATTCAATAAAAAAGTCTAATTTAGCAGAATGTTAAAAAAGTTTTTTACAGCGGTCGGAGAATACATTATCCTTCTAGGCAAATCTATTCAGAAGCCTCAGAAAATGAGGGTATTCTGGAAGCTGTTCATGAGAGAAATCAATGATTTGGGAGTCAACTCTTTTGGGTTGGTGATCTTCACATCTATATTCGTTGGAGCGGTTGTTGCCATTCAGATGTTCAACAACTTCGATGCTTCCGACTTCCCGATTCCGCCGTCATTTGTAGGATATGCTACAAAAGCGGTATTGGTTTTGGAGTTTTCACCTACCATCATCAGCCTGATTTTAGCCGGAAAGGTAGGTTCTTATATTGCTTCAAGTATTGGAACCATGCGTGTTTCCGAACAGATCGATGCACTGGATATCATGGGGGTAAATTCACCCAACTTCCTTATTCTTCCTAAAATAATCGCCTGTGTAATTTTTAATCCTTTATTAATTGCCATCAGTATCGTATTTGGTATTGGAGGAGGTTATGTTGCCGGAGTTTTAACGGGAAACTGGACGACGAATGACTATATCACAGGTATCCAAATGTATATGCCAAATCTTTTCGTTTATTATGCATTTACGAAAACGATTGTTTTTGCTTTTATTATTGCAACGGTTCCGTCTTATTTCGGATACAATGTAAAAGGAGGTTCACTGGAGGTAGGTAGAGCAAGTACGCAGGCCGTGGTTTGGACGATGGTTTTCATTATCCTTTCCGAATTGCTATTAACCCAATTAATATTAAGCTAATGATTGAGGTAAAAAATTTAAAGAAAAGTTTTGATGAAGTTGAAGTACTTAAAGGAATTTCAACCACTTTCGATAAAGGAAAAGTAAATTTAATCATTGGGCAGAGTGGCTCGGGAAAAACGGTTTTCCTAAAAAGTTTATTGAATGTTTATCAGCCAACTTCAGGAGAAATTTTGTTTGATGGAAGAGACATCAATGTAATGTCCAGAGATGAAAAGCAGCACCTTCGTTCAGAAATCGGAACAGTTTTTCAGGGAAGCGCCTTGTTTGATTCATTAACGGTGGAAGAAAATATTATGTTTCCGCTCGATATGTTTACCAATTTAACCTTCAGAGAAAAGAAAAGACGTGTTTTTGAAGTAATAGGAAGAGTACATTTAGATAAAGCCAACAAAAAATTTCCATCAGAAATTTCCGGAGGAATGCAGAAACGTGTTGCCATTGCAAGAGCAATTGTAAACCACCCAAAATATCTTTTCTGTGACGAACCGAATTCAGGATTAGATCCTTATACATCGAACGTAATCGACGATCTTTTGCTTGAAATTACGAAAGAATATAACACAACGACCATCATCAATACGCACGATATGAACTCTGTGATGACGATTGGCGAGAAAATTGTATATCTGAGATTAGGAATCAAGGAATGGGAAGGTAATAAAGACATCTTGATTACCGCAGGCAATAAAAATCTAATCGATTTCGTTTATTCATCAGAGCTTTTTAAAGAACTGAGAGAATATATGCTTGAGAATAACAAAACTATTGATAATACAATTACAAAAATAGACGATAATGAAAAAGGCACTTAGTATAGCATTAATAGGTTTTTCTATGTTGGCTTCTGCACAGATTTCTCTGGCAGGTAAAGCGAACTTAATTTTTCCTACAGGTTCGCCGTCTTGGCAGAACATTAAAGGAACAGTAAACCAAGCGATTGATGGAGAAGGAAAAAATAATGTAGGGTTCAACGTAGGTCTTTCATTGAAGGCAAATCTTCCTGCATCATTCTTTATTATGCCGGAATTGTACTATACAAATTTTAAAAATGAATTCACGACAGCAAATACAACTTTTGACATCAAAAGCAGCCGTATCGACTTACCGGTTCTTGTAGGACACAAGGTTTTAGGAGATATGCTGGGAGTTTTCATTGGTCCGGTTGCAAGTTATAATTTAAGCAAAGAAGATACTTTCAACGATTTCCAAGAGAATGCAAGAGATAATTTCACCGTAGGTTACCAATTCGGAGCACAGGTGGAAATTAAAAAACTGATTTTAAATGCAAGATATGAAGGCGCATTTAGCAAAGATTCAAGAAACTTCATCAATAGAGTTTCGGGTGAAGAAATCAGATATGACAACAGACCTAACTTATTTATGGTAGGTTTAGGATACAAATTCTAAATTCAACGAAAATAACAACGATAAAAAAATCCTCAGGTTCTAAACTTGAGGATTTTGATTTTGTTGATTTTGAAGTTCTGCTTCACGTCTTGCAATTTCTGCCGCCTGCTTTTCCAGATCTTCTTTATCTTTTTGCAATTGTTTGAATTCTTTTCGCTTCTGCTCAGCCTTTATCGCGCTTCCTTTGCTTACATATCCAACCATTCCACCGATAATTAAACCAATTCCGACTCCTGCCATTATTCCCATAATGTGAGACATCGTTAAATCATTAATTGTAAAATTCGGTGACGTTAAGTAAAACAAAAGCACTGATAATGCCAAAAGAATAAGTCCGGTAAGTGATAAACTCTTCATGATATTGTGTTTAAATGGTTTAAATTAAAAAGCCTCACCAAATTTAACGAAAATTCAATAAGGCTTTTATTCAAGATTAAAAATTCTTTATTAATTATATTTTTCCTCCAGCTGCCTTGTAATATTCCAATGCTTTTGGAAGGTTTTTATTAATATCTGAAATTCTTGTTTCAGGATTCGGGTGCGTTGAAAGGAACTCTGGTTGTCTTGCCCCTGTAGATGCAGCTTCCATCCTGTTCCAGAAAGGAATTGCTTCTCTCGGATCGTACCCCGCCATTCCCATTAAATATAATCCCATTTGATCCGCTTCAGACTCCTGATTTCTACCATATTTCAATAAAGCAACCTGAGAACCAATAGGATAAACCTTTTCGAAAACACTTGCCCACTGACCGTTAGAAATTGTTCCTCCTAGAATTTGCCCACCATATTGAGCCACCATTGCCTGAGAAATCCTTTCGTTTCCGTGTCCTGCTAATGCGTGAGAAACTTCATGTCCCATTACAACAGCTAGCCCGTTATCATTTTTGGTAACCGGTAAGATTCCTGTATAAACTGCTACTTTTCCGCCCGGCATACACCAAGCATTCAGTTCATTGCTTTGTAAAAGATTAAATTCCCAATTGTAATTCGCAAGATCTGCAGATCTACCAATTTGCTGATAGTATCTTTCTGCAGCAGATTTTATTCTCGATCCCACGCTAGTCACCCTTTTGGCGTCTGCAGTTCCCGAGATTACTTTAGATTTTCCCAATGTCGTTTTGTACTCCTGAGCAGACATGGTCATGATTTCCGAATTATTCGCAAGCTGCAGAGAAGACCTACCCGTAATCGGGTTTGTAGTACATGCAACAACAGATAGAGCAACGGCTCCTATTCCTAAAACGTGTTTTATTTTCATAGTTCGAGTGTATTAATTCAACCTTAACAATTTTTATTCCAAAATCTTTTAGAAGAAATATATTTGCATATAATTTGCTATTTAAATTTAATAATAATTTTAGTATCATGAAAAAGTATATTTCAATCATATTTGTTTTTGGATTTTTATTTCTTTTCCAAAGCTGCACAGCTCAGAATATGGATTCTCAGGAAGTAACGAATCTTGTGAATTCTCAAGATTTTTCGTTTCATGCGCAAAGAGCAACTCCGACGAATTATGATGTAATTAATATCATGAGCTCAATGCCGAATTCTACTGCGACAAGGATTTTGGATCTTTCGGGAAGCAATTATTCTATTGATTTAAGAAAAGATAAACTGGAAGTTGTCTTACCATATTTCGGAAGAGTTTTTAATCCTACTTACGGAAATACAAGCCAAAATAGTTACAGATTTACATCAAAAGATTTCTCTGTAAATACAACGCAGGGCAGAAAAGGAAAATCGATTGTAAAAATTAAAGTAAACGACCAAAGTACAGTAGACGAAATTACCATTGAGATTTTCAAAAACGGGAAAGCATTCACATCGATTAGAAGTAATGACAGACAGCCGATTTCCTACGACGGATATATTTCTAAAAATGAAGAAGAAAAGGAGAAACTTTAGATGAGTTTCAGGTTTCGTGATGCCTAGTTTAAAAGCTTATACTCTACTATAATTGCTTTGTATAAATTTTTAACCACAGATTTTCACGGATTTGCACAGATGTTTATGTTGTGTTTTTATTTATATTTTTAAAAATTATACGCAATCATCTGTGCAAATCCGTGAAAATCTGTGGTAATAAAAAAATATTTTAAAGGATATAATCGAAATACATCAAGAATCGGATCTTGAATCCCGTAAAAATTTTTCAACAAATAATTTTGCTTCGGTACTTGGATTTGAAACCCTTGTCGAAGCATTTTTTTTGTGTTGAATATAAGCTTCTTCTACCGAGTTATTTTTCTTCATCATCGATAAAATATATTCCTGAACCCAATATTCAAAGCGCTTTTCTCCTTGTTGAGTTCTTACTTCTTCGAATCGACCGGTTTTCTTTTTCAGGCTGATGAAATCATTAATTTTCTCGAAAACATCATCCAAACCTTCATTACTCAAAGCAGAACCCAGCAAAACCGGAACTTTCCAGTCTTTTTCTTTGGGAGGAATAAAATCTAAAGCCCGTTTTAATTCTAATTTGGTATTTTTTGCTTTCTGAAGATTGTCTTTATCCACTTTGTTAATGAAAATGACATCTACCATTTCCATGATCCCTCGTTTGATACCCTGAAGTTCGTCACCCCCCCCAATTATTTTTAAAAATAAAAATACATCAGTAATATCGGCAACCAAAACTTCGGATTGCCCTACACCAACGGTTTCAATGAGAATATAATCATAACCTGCGGCCTCGCAAATCATCATGGTTTCAAAAGTCGTGTTGGCAACACCACCCAAAAAACCAGAACTTGGAGATGGACGGATGAAAGCATTTTCTTCTTTCGCCAATTCTTCCATTCTGGTTTTGTCTCCCAAAATACTTCCTTTATTGATGGCGGAGCTTGGATCGATCGCTAAAACAGCTACTTTTTTGCCATTCGTAATAGCCAATCTTCCGAAATTTTCTATAAAAGTTGATTTTCCTGCACCCGGAACTCCCGTTACGCCCACTCGGATTGAATTTCCTGTAAAAGGCATGATTTGTTTTAATAATTCCTCTGCTTGAAGTCTATGTTCGGATTTTTTACTTTCGACTAATGTAATAGCTTTTGCGATCAGGCGTTTGTTTCCTGATCTTATTCCTTCTATTAGCTCTTCTGTAGAAAATTTCATTGATTCAAAAATAGACATTTAAAAGTCAATGGTCAAGAGGGAATGCGTTTCATTTGACAATTTTTTTTGATGAAAATACATTTATTTCCGCAAAATTTGTCATCCTGAAAGGATCTAGGCTTAGTATTGGAAAAAAATGGAAAGATTCAAGTTTAGATCCTTTCAGGATGACAAACTTTATGACTACTTCGGAATTTTTAATGAAACACTGTCACCCTAGCCCCGATTGTCGCGGCATCCTTTTTTGGTAAGGGAAAGCAATGGAAAAAAAGATATAGCAGAAAGCGGGATTAAGCTCCTAAAAAATAATAAAATCCAAAATTGAGAATTCACCATTAACTTTAATTCATCCTTCTAATTTGTATTTCTTCTAAATTAAGCTCTATTTCAGCAATGGAAAAGGGAATTTCCTACATTTGTTTGAATCAAATAGTTTAAAACATGAAAAAAATAATCGCTGTAGCATCATTTACTGCCGTTTTGCTAGCATCTTGTACTCCGAAAGCAACAACAGCAGCAACACCAACCGTTTCTAAATCTACAGCAGAGCAGATCGCACAAGGAAAAACAATCTTCGAAAATTCATGCGGAAGATGTCATAAATTACCAGATCCGACGTCTCATAATTCGGTTCAGTGGGTAGGAATTATGAATTCGATGGCTCCAAAAGCGAAACTTACGGATGAGCAGCATCAGTGGGTATACGATTATATCGTATCTGTGAAGAAATAATTCACTTTAAAAAAGATATTATTATGAAAAAACTGATTTTGGGTATGATTCTAGGTTCTGCCACGATCTTAGTTTCGTGCGGGCCGAAAAGTGTGGCCGTAACCGGGCCAAAATACACCTCATCTGAACAGTTGGCTCAGGGAAAAACCATTTTTGAAAACTCGTGCAATAGGTGTCACAAATTACCTGATCCTGCAAAACACGACGACAAAGGATGGATCAATACTCTTAGCAGAATGGCTCCCAAAGCCAAGTTGAGCGACGACCAGCATCAAATGGTTTATGATTATCTAATATCTGTAAATAAAAAATAGGCTTCTTTTGAAGTCTATTTTTGTTTTAATTTCTTATTTTGCTTTAATGTTCGAAAAGGCCGGACTACGTTCGTAAACCTTCAGCAAATGATAACTTTCTAAAAAAATTGACAAGCCAAGCGAATTGACAATTCATTATTCAATTATTTAATCATAATTCCTAAACCCGGCTTTTGGGAAAGAATAATTTTTCCGTTTTCCACAAAATTTCCTGATGCATAATCATTTGAAATTAAATTAGCTCCGTCTAAATCTGCATAATCAACGAGACCCGTTAAGACACAACCTGCGGAAATTCCGACGGTGGATTCTGTCATGCAGCCGATCATAATTTTATAATTTAATTCACGAGCTTTTTTGATCATTTCTAAAGCGGGAGTTAATCCGCCACATTTCATCAATTTGATATTGATGCTTTTGTAATAAGGAATTAATCCTTCCAAAGAATTGATATCCTGACAATCTTCGTCTGCCATCCAATTCGCAAAACTTTCTTTTTTAAGAATTTTATAGTTGTCGATTGGTCGTGGTTGCTCGAGATACGAGAATTTTTGAACCTCAGCATTATTTTGAAGCCAGATGCAATCTTCATCAGTAAAACTTGCGTTGGAATCTAAGGCGATATTTTGATTTAATTGCAATAATTTTTCGACATCATTTTTATTTAAACCTTTGCATTTTACTTTGAATTTACTCCATTTGCTTTTGTTGATTTTTTCAATCTGATGGTCGATTTCTCCGACGGAAATGGTGATTGAACTTTCTACTAAATGGTCCGTTGGAAGCTGATTCAATTCAATAAAACTCTTATTTTCTAGCTTCCCGAAAAGATCCCAATACGCGCAATCCAATGCAGAAAGTAAGAACGGATGAAGATTTAAATTCAATAAAAATTTAAAAAAATCTTTTGGATGAATGATTTTCTGAGCTTCAATCTGGGTTTGAATTTCTTTTAATTTTAAGACAAAACTTTGAAGATTAATTTGATAATAATCGATCGCCACACATTCTCCATAACCTTTACAATTTTGATGAGCTAATTCTATAAGTAATGCTTCTCTTTTATCGTAATTCCCGTAGGCAATTGAAAATGTTTCCTTTAACTGAAGTTGTTTTAGTTCAAACCGTAATTCCATTATTAAATTTACAAAAAAAGGAGACTTATTTCGTCTCCTTCTTCTTTTTATTTTGCTTTTTCTTCGGCATTTTCGATTTGATGAATTTTTTACGATCCTTTACTACATTCAAACTATATTCTGTGAAACAATACTTTGCAGATTCATCCAAAAATTTCAAAGCATTATTAAAACTTCCTCTCATCTCCGAAAGCAAAGCTCTGTAAAACCATAATGTACATCTGTCAATCCCCTTGATTTTCAATGCATACTGAATCAATTTTTCCGCTACCTGATAATCTTCGTTGTCCAAAAGACATTTAATATAGTATTGAGGAGTATTAAGATTATTAACATCATACAACATTGCTTCCTCAAAATACAGCTTTGCCTTTTCATAATCGCTCAACATTTCGCTGTAAATTCTTCCCATCAGACAAAGGCTGTCTGCATCTTCCGGATCGTAGGACAGAGCATAGTTCAATGCTTCCAGGCATTCCGGAAGACTGTATGGATAGTTATCCAAAGCCTCAAAGTAATATTTATTTTTAGTTAAGGTCATTTTTGTAGTTTTTTAATTCGTTTTTGAGTTGATTTCTTTGTTTTTTAAACGATTTTTCCTGATAATTCTTTTTAAAGTCTGTTCCGGAAAATGTTCTGACAGGATTTCCTCTTTGCACCTGCAAATGATTGTTCCACGTTTCCTGCATTCTTTTTTGAAGCTGAATAATATTCTGTTCCAAGACTTTTTCTTTCAATCTTGTAATCGACAGTTTCTTATTTTCTAGTTGCGAACGCGAATCCTGTACGAAAACACTTTGCCCCGTCGGAACGTGCGTTGCGCGAACCGCCGTGTTCACTTTATTCACATTTTGTCCGCCGCTTCCCTGACTTCTCGTCGTTTGAAACTGAATATCTTTTTCATTAAAATTGATTTTCTCCAAACCTTCCAGCTCGAAAATTCCTATAAACCAATTGCTTCTTTTATGCAGTTTTCGGAATGTACTTTTTCCTGTCCAGCAAATGCTTCCCAGCCAATCCTTTAAAAATTCATTTATATTTTTTGATTTTAAAAGAAGAGTTACTGATTTCAATGTCAGGTTTTCATAACCGTTTTCACGATGGATGATTTCATAATCTATTTTATTATCTTTTGCTTCCTCAAGAAAGACCTTCAGTACTTTTGCAACTACCCATTGACATTCTAAAGGTCCTCTTCCTGAGGTTATTTGTATGAGTTTTTCCATTTTTGTAAAATTTTTAAAATCGCCTCTCTGTTTTTGGCTTCTTTAATAAATGTTGGTAATCTTTCTACCATCCGCATTCTGTAAGGCAGTCTTGTTCTTAAATCTGATGAAACATAGTTTTCCATTTCTAAAAGATGTTCCCGATTTTTTGCCCAGAATAACTTTCCTTTAAAATCTGTCTGAAAATAATATGGACAGCCAAAAACCGGATCGTGAATCAAACCTTCTTCCTTTATTGAGCTGTTGAGATATTTCTCTGATTTGGGTTGAATCTGAAAAGAAGAGTCACATTCATCACATTTTACAGTAACATTCTTAGATTTCTCTTTCAAATTCCCTTGTTCGTAACGAATCGGATGCCCACAAACTGGACAATTGAGTTTCATAAATGCTTTATAAACCACCAAATCCAATCCTTTCTTTTTCAAATTACAATGATTACATTCCAATGTTGCCGTTTTATAACTGTGTTCATTTTTCACGACTGCATCTTCTCCGCAATTCGGACAGACTACGAGAATGCTTTCATGATAACCGAAATATTCTTGTTTATATTTTTTTTTCATTTCAAATTATTTTGGCATTTCGCTTAATTTAGAATGACCAACAGGATTAATTCCTTTTTCCAATAAATCTTTTGCAGCAATCACTGCCCAACATTTATCGCTGGAATGAATGTTTCTGTAAAAGGAAAGTAAAACATCTGGTTTAACAACCGTAAATCCGTTTGCTTCAACAGTTTCCAAATCACTTCTTTCAAAGAAATCGATGGTAATCCTGTGAAACTTTCCGTTTTCCATTTCAATTGTCTTCTCATATCTGCGGAAATTTTCTTCACTCGGAAGATGGTCATACCTCGTCCAGACTTTCTGAAAACTCTCCTGCTGAAGAATTATCACCACTTCAGCAACGTTTTCTTTCTTTACAAAAACATCAATATCCTTATGGTCATGAGCGTGTTTATATTCCGTATGCCCGATTTCAGACATAAAATGCCACGCCCAACCTCCTGAAATAATGACTTTATCCTTTAATTTCTCTAAAATTTCCAGTCCGCTTTTAATTCTAAATTCCGGCCAGACTTCACCGTATCTTTTTATGTTATGTGGTGCTCCCATTTTTTTGATTTTTGTTAATAGTTACTTGTTGCTAGTCATCGGTTCGAAACAATCAACCGACAACTAACAACCAGCAACAAAATTTATCGATCCATTCTCACAATTCGAGGTTGAAAAGTTCCCAGAATATCGACCAATTCACTTTGTGCATTCATCACTTCGTTGATGTCTTTGTATGCCATTGGTGCTTCTTCCGTATTTCCGCCCATCAACGTGACATTTTTGAGTTTTAATTCTTTTTTGATGTCATTTTGAGTGAACAAACTTCTGCATTCTCCTCTTGAATGCGCTCTTCCCGCTCCGTGAGAAGCTGAATTCAAAGAATCAGGATTTCCTTTTCCGCGAACGATGAAACCTTTTGCTGTCATCGAACCGGGAATCATTCCCAATTCGTTTTCATTAGCAGGAGTTGCTCCTTTTCTGTGAACAATCACTTCTTTTCCGTTGTGGATTTCTTTCCATGCGAAATTGTGATGATTTTCGATTCTGGCTTTCACTCTTCCTCCGACTACTTTCACCAATCTTCTGTGAATATCATCGTGGCAAGCCGAAGCATAATCTCCCGCCAAATTCATTGCTGTCCAATATTCTAATCCGAGATGTGTACTCAAATCTAGCCAAGCAAATTGTTGTGCTTCTTTTGGTAACGGACATTGTTCTGCTGCCACTCTTGAATAATATTGAGCGATTTCAGCTCCCAATCCACGCGAACCGCTGTGAGAAAGAATTCCGAGATATTTTCCTGTTGGAAGTCCGATTTGTTCGTCTACTTCCGTAATTTCCACTTCTCCGAATTCCACAAAGTGATTTCCGCCACCGGAACTTCCCATTTGCTTGATGGCTTTTCCTTTCAATCTTCTCAAAATCGGAATTAAATCGAAAGTATCTCTATCGAAAATTTCATGATCAACATGAGATTTATGTGTTTCATACATTCCGAATTTGGTATGTTCGGCAAGAGCTTTCTCGTATTTATCTCTCGCTCCGTCAAGATATGAAATTGGGGTATCCAAAATACTAAGCGACATTCTGCAGCCGATATCCATGCCGACTCCGTAAGGAATCACAGCATTTTCTACGGCAAGAACCCCTCCGATTGGAAGACCGTAACCGCTGTGAGCATCGGGCATTAGAGCGCCTTGCGTTGAAATTGGAAGTTTCAAAGCGGTGTACAACTGGTTTTTTGCTTCATCTGAAATATTGTTTCCGAAAATATTGAAAGTCGCCCTGGTTGTATTAAGCATTCTTTTTTCGGTTTTCTTCGATAAAAGTAAAGCTTCTGCGATTTGTCCAAAGGTTAAATCATTTTCGAATTTTTGTGGATTCTGCAGAATTTCCTTTAAAAGAGATTTCACATGATGAATATTTTTCGTTGCAAAATTTCTTTTCATGACTTCCAAAGCGATGTTTACACTCTGATTGTTTGGATAGCCTATTTTTAATATATCTTTTCCTTTAAGTTTTAAATTTCCCATTGTTTTTAGATTTAAGATAATAGATGCGAGATGATATACATTTTGCATCATTTATTTTTCCAACTAAATTTTTAGTTGGTTTTTATTCAAACTTGATAGGTTTTTGAAATCTATCAAGTTTATTTAAGCGGTAGCCTTTCTTAGCCCCGATTGCAGCGACATCCTTTTTTGTTGCGGCCGCAGCGAAGCGGAGGCCGTAATGAAAAAGATACAGCGGAAAGCGGGATAAAGCTCCTAAAAACTTTATTCGAAAAAGCTCCAAAATTTTATTAAAAAAAGATTTTCGGGAAACTGATTTGAGTTTGAAATATTGCGCAATAAAAAACCCGAAATCTCTGCGACTTCGGGTTTTGATATTTCGTTATACTGTTATTCTAAGAGTGTACCAAACCACGAAGCCTCGCCTTTGCAAAAGGCAATCCTACTGTTGAATGTAGATTGAATTTGAACATTGCTTCGTTGTTTTTTAAATGGTTAAACTTTATTTTCTGATGCAAAGATATAGTAATTTTTGAATAATCAACTTTTTATTTGCGAATTTTTGTGAAATTCATAAAAAAATCTGAATAGAAAGCTATCCAGATTGGTATATTTTTTAGTCTTTTGATCCCAAATCGTCCATCGGATCATCCATTCCTTTGATAATATTGGAATGATAAACCCTTTCCGATCCAAGGAAATAAATATTGTGTCTTGCTTTGGCAATGATTCCGTTGTATTCTTCTTCAGTCATGCCATCCGGAATATCTTTCTGGTCTTCTGATTGTTTTCTATAAACCTGCAAAGCTCCGTTTCTATTTAAAATAGATTTTGCGGAAGTTGCTTGTTCAAGGTCTTCTGTGTAAACAACTACATTATTTTTTCCAATGCTGTGCCTGCGGTAAGCGTCTAACATTTCCGCATCATGGGCGAAAACATAATCGAAAAAACCTTTTGTCTGTTCGTCTTCTTGATAATGATCTAAACCGCTTTCTACATTGGACTTTGAAACAATAATATTTGCTTCATCGAAGCCGTTCTCTCTTAAATCTTTTTTGATTTCCTCTGTATCTACAGTTTTTGGAAATACTGAAACTACTGTATAAGCCATAATATTTTGTTTTGTGGTTATGGCTTACAGTACAAATGCTGTGCAATTTATTCTATAAAAAAGTTAATTTAATTTAAAAATTTCTCCAAAATATCCACGGCACATTTTGGAAGATTCGTTCCGGGACCGAAAATGAAATCTGCTCCGTTGGCATACAAAAATTCGTAATCCTGCTGCGGAATTACACCACCAACAACAATTGTGATATCGTCCGCTCCAAGTTTTTTCAATTCTTCTACAACTTGTGGAACCAAAGTTTTGTGACCTGCAGCCAAAGACGAAACACCCAAAATGTGAATATCGTTTTCAACGGCCTGTTTTGCAACCTCTTCCGGGGTCTGGAATAATGGCGCAACATCGACGTCAAATCCCATGTCTGCAAAGGCTGTTGCTACAACTTTCGCCCCTCTGTCGTGACCATCCTGTCCCATTTTGGCAACCATTAATCTTGGGCGGCGGCCTTCTTCTTCTTCAAATCTTTGAGTAAGATTCAGGGCTTTTTCAAAGTATTCGTTTTTTCCTGCATTCATGGCATAAACTCCTGAAATTGTTCTGATGTTTGCTTTATATCTTCCGAAACTTTCTTCCATTGCATCGCTCATTTCACCCAATGTAACTCTTCTTCTAGCCGCTTCGATACACAATGCAAGAAGGTTTCCTTTTCCTGTTTTTGCAGATTCACGAATTTCATTTAAAATCTGTTCAACGGCTTCGGAATTTCTATTTAATTTAATGGAATCTAATCTTTCGATCTGTTTTCTACGAACTTCCGTATTGTCAATATCTAAGATCTCGATTTGATCTTGTTTTAATTCAGATTTAAATGAATTGACACCGATGATAAATTCTTCACCACTATCGATCTTTGCCTGCTTTCTGGCTGCAGCTTCTTCAATTCTCATCTTTGGAATTCCGGCTTCGATGGCTTTTGTCATTCCGCCTTCCTGTTCCACCTCATCGATGTATTTCATAGCTTCTTCGATCATTTGCTGAGTCAGAGATTCAACCAGATTGCTTCCGCCCATTGGATCTACAACATCGCAGATTCCACTTTCCTGCTGAAGAATAATTTGTGTATTTCTTGCAATTTTCGCTGAATAATCGGTGGGAAGCGCAATGGCTTCATCCAAAGCATTCGTATGAAGAGACTGAGTTCCGCCCAATGCCGAAGATAATGCTTCAATTGCCGTTCTTGTGATATTGTTAAACGGTTCTTGTTCCGTCAAAGACCAACCAGAAGTTTGTGAGTGTGTTCTTAAAGCTAAAGATTTTGGATTTTGAGGATTGAATTGCTTTAATAATTCAGCCCAAATATATCTTGCAGCGCGCATTTTTGCGATTTCCATGAAATGATTCATTCCGATTGCCCAGAAAAAGGATAGTCTTGGCGCGAAATCGTCGACATTCATTCCTGCTTTTATTCCGGTTCTTACATATTCCAACCCATCTGCAAGGGTGTAAGCCATTTCCAGAACCGGAGTAGCTCCCGCTTCCTGCATATGATACCCTGAGATTGAAATAGAGTTGAATTTCGGAATATTTTGAGAAGTATATTCAAAAATATCTGCAATGATTTTCATAGAAGGTGCAGGTGGATAAATGTAAGTATTTCTCACCATGAATTCCTTTAAAATATCATTCTGAATCGTTCCCGAAAGTAATTCCTGAGAAACACCCTGCTCTTCTGCTGCTACGATGTAAAAAGATAAAATCGGAAGAACTGCTCCGTTCATAGTCATAGAAACCGAAATCTGATCTAATGGAATTTCATTAAATAAAATTTTCATGTCCTCCACAGAATCAATTGCTACCCCGGCTTTTCCAACATCTCCGACTACTCTCGCGTGATCGGAATCATAGCCTCTGTGTGTTGCCAAATCGAAAGCTACGGACAGACCTTTTTGCCCTGCCGCCAAGTTTCTTCTATAAAATGCGTTGGATTCTTCTGCCGTTGAGAAACCTGCATATTGTCGAATCGTCCATGGTTTCTGAACATACATAGTGGAATAAGGACCTCTCAAATAGGGTGCAATTCCCGGAGAAGTCTCCGTTAATTCTTGATTTTTAACATCTTCTGCTTTATAACAGGATTTTAGCTGTAATCCATCTTTTTCGAACGGATAAACTTCCGTATTTTTTTCAGTTATATTAAATTGAGGAGTTTTATTCTGAACTGCCCTTCTCATAATTACAGATTTATTAGATGGCTAAAATTACACATTTTTGGGATAATACATTTGTGTTAATTTTTTAATGGAAATTGTTTTATGATAACTTTCATTTTTAATTCAATAATGATGAATTTTTGTTCTCGCACATTTCACGGATTACGCAGATAATTATTGATATTCGTGTTTAAATATATTTTGGCTAAAGCCGTTGGATTGGTTAAAAATTGAAAAAACGGGCTAAAGCCCGTTTCTATTGATATTGATCGTTTAAATTTAGATTGGTAAAAAATCTATTTTCCTAATTTTTTAATTCCCATTTCGTATAACGCAAATGATAATTTATCTGCGCTTTCACCAATTACCTGCTCTGTTGATCTTCCGGCTCCATGACCTGCATTTTTCTCAATTCTTACCAAAATAGGTCTGTCACAACCTTGATTTTCCTGCAACTCTGCACCGAATTTAAATGAATGTGAAGGAACTACTCTATCATCGTGATCACTTGTTGTAATCATCGTTGAAGGATAGCAAACTCCCTTTTTTACATTGTGCAAAGGTGAATATGATTTTAAATATTCAAACATTTCTTTGCTGTCTTCGGCCGTTCCGTAATCATATGCCCAACCTGCTCCTGCTGTGAATTTGTTATATCTTAACATATCCAAAACACCCACCGCAGGGAAAGCCACTCTGGCCAAATCCGGACGAATCGTCATTGTAGCACCAACAAGCAGTCCACCGTTTGAACCTCCGGAAATAGCTAAAAAGTCTTTAGACGTATATCCTTTATTTTGAAGATATTCTCCGGCAGCTATGAAATCATTAAATACATTTTTCTTTTGCAGTTTCGTTCCTGCATCGTGCCATTTCTTACCGTATTCACCACCTCCCCTGATGTTTGGAACGGCATACACTCCGCCGTTTTCCATCCAGATGGCGTTCGAAACGGAGAATGCAGGCTGAATACTTACATTGAAACCGCCATAAGCATAGAGGATAGTCGGATTTTTACCATCCAGTTTGATTCCTTTCTTATAATTAATCATCATGGGAACTTTTGTTCCGTCTTTTGAGGTATAAAAAACCTGTTCGGAAACATAATCTTCCGGATTGAATTTCACTTTCGGCTTCTGATACACTTCAGATTTTCCTGAGTCTGCGTTGAATTTATAAGTTGTTGAAGGCATAATATAGTTACTGAAAGAAAAATACAATTCCTTCTCATCTTTTTTACCACCAAAACCTCCTACAGAACCTTTTCCCGGAAGGGTAATTTCTCGGATCAGTTTTCCGTTTTTATCAAACTGTTTTACCTGATCTACTGCATCGATCATGTACGTTGCAAAGAAATATCCTCCACCAGTAGTAATTCCCAATACGTTATCCGTTTGCGGAATCACATCTTTCCAAGTTTCAGGAGAAGGGTTTTTTAGTGTTGTTTTCACTAAACGTCCATTAGGAGCATCTTTATCAGTATAAAAGAAAATATCGTCACCCTGACTGTCCGCAAAATTTACATTAATATCAAAACCTTTATTCACCTGAACGAAATCCCCTCCGTTTTTTAGATCTTTAATATATAATTCGTTTCCGTTGGTTGCATTGGCTGCAGAAATGACCAAATATCTTTGATCTTCTGAAACACCCGCTCCCAAATATCTTCTGGGGGTTTTGTCTCCTCCGAAAATTAGTTGATCAGCAGACTGTTTTGTACCTAATTTATGAAAATACACTTTATGTTTATCGGTCATCCCAGAAAGTACAGTTCCTTCTTTGGGTTTGTCATAGCTCGAATAATAGAATCCTTCATCACCCTGCCATGAAATTCCGCTGAATTTTACGTCAACTAATGTTTCATCAATCTGTTTTTTAGTAATAGCATCGATAATAATGATCTTATTCCAGTCACTTCCGCCTTCTGAGATAGAATATGCTGCTAAATTTCCTTTTTTATTAAACGAAAGCTGCGCCAATGAAGTCGTTCCTTTCTCTGAAAATTTATTAGGGTCTAAAAATACTTCTGTTACTTTTGTCTTATTGTTGGTTCTATATAGAACAGATTGAGCCTGAAGACCATTATTTTTATAATAATAGGTGTAATCTCCTTCCTTAAAAGGTGCAGAAATTTTTTCGTAATTCCAGATATCTGTCAATTGTTTTTTGATCTCGTCTCTAAAAGGAATTTTTGAAAGATAATTCTGGCTGTGAGCCACTTCTTCATCTACCCACTTTTTTGTTGCTTCAGAATCGTTTTCCAAATCTCTGAACGGATCTGCCACTGCAGTTCCGAAATATGTATCTGTCTGGTTGCCTTTTAAGGCTTTAGGATAAATCATTTTTTGTGAATAAAATGTTGCCGAAAACAAAACTCCGGCTGTTAATAAGACTGGTTTCAAGTTCATATCAAATTCAGTTTTACCAAAAATAAGGAATAAGATTGACATAAAAAAAGCCACTGAAATTAGCTGCTTGTATGTATATCAATTAATATTTTTCAAATAAAACTCGTTGAGCTTCCAGCTTAGTTCTTCGGGTCCGCCGTTCCAATAATAGATATCTCGACCTTCTGTCATTTCATATAAATTAAATTTCTGTTCGGATGTTACAATTTTATCTGCGCCTTTAATTCGAACTGTCAAATCTGTAAGGTATTTTTTCATTTCTTCAACACCAATTTTACTGAAGTCGCCCATTTTCACCTCCGAAGCATTGTTTGGAATTTTCATTGTGACTTCAAAAATAACTTCAGAAAAAAACAAATTTCCCTGCTTTTCATCGCGAATTGGTTTTACACTCTTAATTTTATATTGAGAAGCTTTAAAATTTTCCATTAAAACAGTGAAATAATTTGTCGCCTCTTTTTTACAAGCAGAAGCCATTTCCGGAGCAAGGTTTGAAAGAAAAATATTAGTATAATCTTCTACTTTCTTAGAATAATTTTCAGTTGCGTTTGTTCTGTACGTGTTATCTTTTCCTAAGAAATTAATCAAATAACTGTTCAGTTCTTTCAGTGATTCGTTATCGTATTTTATAAAAGAATTAAAATAAAGATTGAATACCTTTTCAGGTTGTAAAAGATTTTGTGATCGAAAATTCTGAACACAGAATATCATGAGTAAAAGCAATAGTGCTTTAACATTTTTCATACCTCAGCTGTTTTAAAATTAGTGTTATGTAAAAGTAGAGTTATTAATGGAAATTATGCATAAAACAGCAAATAATTAACAAATTATATAAGAGAAAAATCGTGACCTCAGATACAAATCACTGATAATAAATATTTTGTAAAATAAAATTTTCAAGATTTTGTCACAGTAATGAAAAATGTGGCTATTCAAAAGAACGAAAATGAATAATTTATTTTGATATATTCATTAAATACTTATCATAAAAACTTTTCAATTCCAATTTTAGATCTTCAGGGTTTAGATTATAATAAAATATTTTAACGTTATTTTCTATCTGATACATCATGAAATTTTTCTCTGTGGTGATCGTTTTTTCTGTTTTTCTTAAATCCCGTGACATTTGATTGAGAAATCTCTTAAATTCTTCATTTTTAATCTTTTCAGGATTCTCAAATTCAAAATCTGAAATTTTTGCAGGAATCTGGAAGCTTACAGAATATCGTATTTCTTTTGTGCCTTCACTATCGGTTTTAATATTTTTAATCGTTAGCTTTCCGTTTTTAAAATTGGCGTAAAAAGCGTTTACAAATTCTTCAATTTCGTTTTTATTTGCCTTCACCACCCTCTCAGGAAAGCTCTCCAAAAAGCTGTTGATACTTTCTGAAATGGGAAATTCTACCTTGTAAAAACTATCGCCTTTCATCGGTTTAATATAGTCATTAAGACTTTTCAAAGCGTTTTTGTCTTCTTTTACAAACGTGTCGAAATATATTTTAAAAACCTCATCAGCTTTCTTCACTTCCGCTTGTGCGAAAAGATTTTGACAAAAAAGTATAAAAGAAAATAATAAAATAAGGCTCTTGAATTTCATTCTGATCGATAATTTTCCGGGTTAAATTTAAAATAAAAAAAGTCTCCGGAAAAATCCAGAGACCTTATTAAAGATTTTATAGTAAAGATTTTATAAGCTTTCTTCTTCGCCTTTCATTTTTTCGGCGTTCTCTGCCATAATCACAGCATCGATCATTTCGGCAATATCTCCGTTCATGTAAGCATCCAGATTATACATAGATTTGTTGATTCTATGATCCGTCACTCTACCTTGAGGATAGTTGTAAGTTTTAATTTTTGCGGAACGGTCACCTGTAGAAACCATCGATTTACGCTGTGCAGCGATGTCTCCCTGTACTTTTTGCAATTCGATATCGTACAACTTAGTTCTCAACATTTCCATTGCCAATTCACGGTTTGCCAACTGAGAACGAGCCTGCTGACAAACAACCACCAATCCTGAAGGCTTGTGCGTCAACTGTACTTTTGTTTCAACCTTGTTTACGTTCTGACCTCCGGCTCCACCTGAACGTGAAGTCTGCATTTCTATATCTGCAGGATTTAGTTCAAAATCAACTTCTTCAGCTTCCGGAAGAACGGCAATTGTGATCGCAGAAGTATGAACTCTTCCTTGAGATTCGGTCTCAGGAACACGTTGTACACGGTGAACTCCAGACTCGAACTTCATAATTCCGTAAACGCCTTCTCCTTCCACTTTCATGATAAGTTCCTTGTATCCTTTCGCTGCTTCGTTGGAATCGGTAATCTCATGTCTCCATCCTTTCGTTTTGAAATACATAGAATACATTCTGTACACATCTTCCACGAAAATAGCTGCTTCGTCACCTCCTGTTCCTGCACGAAGTTCGACAATTACGTTTTTATCATCCGCAGGATCTTTAGGAATCAATAATACTTTTAATTCTTCTTCCAATCCCGGAATTTTTTCCAACGCTTCGTTTTTCTCGATTTTTGCTAATTCAACAAAATCTTTGTCTGATCCGTCAGCAATGATTTCGTCGGATTCCTCAATCGTATCCAAAGCTCCTTTATATAGATCGTAAACTCTTACAATTTTCCCTAAATCGCTATATTCTTTGTTCAGAGAAGAATATCTTTTCTGATCAGAAATAACATCAGGCTGTATAATAAGGTCTGCAACCTCATTATATCTTTGTTTTATAGCTTCTAATTTTGGAATTAATGATTTAGACATTATGAAAATTTTGTGGGTGCAAAGATACGGATTATTAATTCAAAACTCAATAACCCATCGCATTACATTATTTTTTCTCGCAAAATATTGCGGTTTGTTATTCTGAATGAAGCGAAAGCATAGTGAAGAATCTATTTTTAACTCAAAGTTCGCTAAGTTTTTATTTGAAATTATTGAAAATATTTTTTGTTCGCAGGGGCGTTTCACTCAGCAAATGATAGCTGATTTTTTAATTATTTACATAAAAAACCAACAATATTTTTGTCATTCTGGAAGAATCTAAGCTGCATTTAGAGATCCTTCGACTTTGCTCAGGATGACATCGCTAATACTACCTGTTGTAATTTTTAACGCAAAGATTTTATGTAAATACTCAATATTTAAAGGAATAAAGAGGAATCAACAAGTTGATTGATGAAGCTATATTTTCAAGCTTCGCGAAGCAAATTTATTTGCCTTTGCTCCTAAAAATCAAAAGCCAGAATAATTAATCTTTGCGTTAAAATTAAGTACGCGTCATCTGCAAAATCAGCGAGATAATTTCCTATCAATTAAATACAAAACAATCCCCAACGCCACAATTCCCAATCCAATAATACTTTCCTTCGGATTGTGGATAAATGTAAAATACAAAATATACGCACTGAACAAAAGAAAAACTGTCGGGAAAATATAAAATAAATTAGATTTAAATATTTTTCGATCGCTTTTTTTAATAAAAAATGCCGTTGAAATTGCCAAACTCGCAAACAATTGAAGAATAAATGCCGTATAAACAAAGATTTCTTTAAAACTTCCCGTCAAAATAATCAACGTTGCAATGACCGCATGAGCGAAAATTGCACGAACCGGAATTCCTTTCTGATTCGTTATCGACAAAGTTTTCCACAAATTATTTTCCTTTGCAAAAGCTTGTGTTAAACGTGATCCAACCCACAAATATCCGCTGATCGTCGCGACCAACTGTAAAGCAATGAAAATATTCACCACTTTTCCGAAAGTGTGACCGAGCATATTGTTTGCGGCTTCTCCCATCACATCTTCTTTTCCAGCTAATTGATTTACAGGCGCGTGTTTTAGCATAATAAAATTTACCAAAAGATAGCAAATCGTTACAAAAACAGTTCCGACAATTAAGGATTTCGGAAGATTTTTTTGAACATCCTTAATCTCTCCTGCAATGTATGAGGCAGAATTCCAACCGGTGTATGAATATGTTACAAAAACCAAAGAAGTTGCAAAAGCCGGAAGCATGATTTCATTTTTCCAGGAATCATCAAATTTTAAGCTGTTACCGATCGATTCCGATTCTGAAAGTCCGACTCCAAGAATAATTAAAACAATAATGAAGGCTATTTTAATAAAAGTAAAAAAATTATGAAATCGGCTTGAAGCTTTTAAACTAAATGATAAAAAGATAGAAACCAGAAAGATTATTCCAATGGCAAAACCATTTCCGAAAGAAAAATTGAAAGCTGAAAGATATTTCGACATCGCCAATGCCGCTAATGCGACGGGTGACGAAAATCCAATAATCAGGGAAATCCAGCTTACCAAATATCCCAAAAGCGGATGATAGGTTTCTTTTAAATAGATAAAATCGCCACCGTTTCCTTTAAAATGAGATCCCAATTCGGCATAACAAAAAGCTCCAAATAAAGCCAAAATTCCCCCGATGACCCAAAGGAGGAATATGCTGTATGTATTTGTAATATCTGCCAACTGAAAACCCAATGTTGTAAAAATCCCCGTCCCAATCATATTCGAAACGACAATGGCAACGGCGGTTTTCCAGCCAATCTGGTGTGAAGTAGATTCCATTTAATTAAAATGTAAAATTAAGCCTTCCGAAGAAATAATTGCCCAAAGTTCCCATTTGAACCGGAGCATATTTGAAAACGCCATAATACGAATTTTCATAAATCTGAAGATCAGGAAAAACATCAAAAACGTTATTCGCACCGATTGTAAGATTAATATTTTTCGTAAAATCATAACCAACACTCACATCCGTTACAACTTTTGGAGTAAATTCCTGAACGCCACCGAAAGGATAACCGTCTCTGATGACTTTTCCGAAATATGTATTTCTCACTAGGAAATTAAATTTACCAATTCCATAATTTAAGCCCAAAGTCGCTTTTGTTTTTGGAGATAAACTTTCGATGATATTAATTTGATCCGGTCCGAAAAATTCATCTTGAGGAGTTTGAAGATTTGCTGGAAAATGGAAGTCGGTAATTTTTGTTTCGGTGTAATTTCCGGCAAGGTTGATGTTTAAGTTTCCTCCGCCCAATTTCCAGTCGTATGAAACAACCAAATCAACACCTTTTGTTTCCGTGTCGACTGCGTTAGCGAAAAACCTTCCGCTTTCTACACCATAAACCGCCAATCTGTCGTCGGTAATATTACTTGTGATGACGATTCTGTCTTTCACTTTAATTAAATATCCATCCAACGTAACGAAAAGACCTCTTGCAGGTTTTAATGTAAATCCGACACTTCCGTTAACAGATGTTTCCTGTTTCAATTTATCAAAACCAAGAGCTCTTGCCGCTTCACTGTCATTATTAAAAATACCTTTTGTAACGATGGAATTTCCTGTTGTAGAAATGTCTGCGTATGAATTATTAAAATATTGCTGCTGTAAAGACGGCGCTCGGAAACCGGTTCCCACCGCTCCACGAATCGCGAAATTTTTTACAAATTCATATCTCAAAGCCAATTTACCATTCAAAGTGCTTCCGAAATCTGAATAATTTTCGAATCTTCCGGCTAAATCAACATTAAATTTTTTATTTAAATCATAAGAAACATCGGCATAAACCGCAGTAGAAGTTCTCGATTTTCTCAGAGCATTTTCCGGTGAAAAACCAATAAAAGACTGAGATCCACCTGCTCCGATAATATCCGTAGATGGCGTAGAAGCTGTTACAACATTTCCGTAAATATCGTATCTCGCATACGATGATTCTTGTCCTGATTTGATTTCATATTGCTCGAATCTGAATTCTCCACCGAAAGCAATGTTGAAGTTTTTAATATTTTTTGAAACATCAAGATTAACTGTATTTTGAAGGAAACTGTGCGCCCCTGCTTCAAAACTTGTCGGAGATTTTGCGCCTAATGAAGCATTTACCGTGTTGCTCACATCATAATTGAAGGTATTACTTCCGAACGTATTGCTTAGATCAAAAAACCAATCGTTTTTGTTGTATTTTGCTCCGACAGCGTAAGAAAAATCGTACACTTTCGAGCCTAAAGTCGGCTGAAAACCATTTGGAAAAATGGAAGGTACATTATTCGAAGTTTCGCTTGGAAGCCTTCTGAAACCGTACCCCTGACCTTCTTTTATACTAAAACCTCCAAAAGAATATAATTTAAACACATCATTAATCGGATATTCTGAATTGAAATATAATTGCGCCTGTTTTATTTGAGCATCTCCGATCTGGAAATTGAAATCGTCGCGTGTCAAGCCTCTTTGTTGAATAATTGCATCATCTGAAGCTTTTGCAGCGGCAGGATCATCTGCGAAATCGTAAGCAAAATTATCACCGAAAATATCAAGATTATGATTTTGCGTTCTTGTCGTTTTTCCTCTGTGATTTAATTGTAAAGATAAATTGATGTAACTATCTTTTTTGCCCAAAGAAGTTCCGTAGTTGGCTCCGGCTTGATATGTTTCACCGTCATTTCTTCCTGTAATTCCATAATTGAGACTTGCAGAACCGCCAATATTTTTTTTCAGAATAATGTTGATCACTCCTGCAATCGCATCAGAACCATACTGTGCTGCTGCTCCATCTCTTAAAACTTCAATTCTGTCGATGGCAATGACCGGAATTGTACTTAAATCCGTTCCGACAGAACCATTTCCAACTGTGTTTTGATAATTAACTAAAGATGTTGTGTGTCTTCTTTTTCCGTTCACCAACACCAAAACCTGATCCGGTCCCATTCCTCGTAATGTTACAGGATCTATATGTTCTGTACCATCTGAAGCTGATTGGCGAACCGAGTTGAACGACGGAATCACATAATTCAATAAATCCTGAACAGAGATTTGCGGTGAAGATTTTTGTATTTTTTCGATATTGATAACATCCACCGGAACCGGCGTTTCCAGCTTTGTACGTTTTGCATTTCGGTTTCCGACGATAATGACGTCTTCAATCTGTTTTTCTTTTTCCTGTTCCTGAGCCGAAACGAAAACCGCTCCAAGCAATAATATAGAAATGCTTAGTCTCTTCATCTTTTGTTTTTTGCAAAATTAATAATAAACCCCGACGAACAAAATTTCGCCTACAAAGACCGTCAAGAAAATGGAAAAATATTAAGAATATGCTTCACTTATCTTCCCCCGATTGGGTTGGAATTAGCACCTTTACACATTTGGAAATGTGTCGGTTGCTAAGGTTTCACAGGGCCAGATCCCTCCACCTTTCTTGATAAATCTAGTGCAAAGGTAGAGTATTAATTTTAATTGACAAAAAAACATAAATTTTTCCCTTTTTGAATCATTTTTTCAATTGTGAATAAGTTGTGGATAATGCGTGAATTACCTGTTAGCTAGGCGTGAATTACGTGTGAGTTATCAAAATTCAACTATTAACAAGTTATTTTTTGAATGTGAATAAGATATGGATAACGTCTTGGTAAGCTATTGGCAAGCCCAAATAATTTGTGAATTTCTATGTGGAAAATCTTGTGAATTACGTGTTAAAAAGCCGTTAGTTTCTTATGAATAAGCATTAATTTAAATGTGAAAAAAATGTGGACAAACAAAAAAGAGATCACTCTCGTGACCTCTTTGTATAGTAATCCTCAGATTTATCCACAGGTTATTTCACAATCATTTTTTGAATAGCAATTCCTGTATCTGATTTTAAATGAACCAAATATGATCCCGCAGGATAATTTGTTTTCAATTCGTATGTTCCGTTTTCATTGGTAAGCTTAAATGCCTCCATCTTTTTTCCACTCATATCGTAGATTGAGATCTCTCCATTTTTTGCTTTGTGGTAAATTAATTTAGCCAAACCATTTTTTACTGGGTTATCCCCAATTTGAAGCGATAATACGTTTTCTGCATTCACATCGATTGTGGATAAATTTGTTCCAGTATAATTCCCGAAAATTCTGAATTCTCCTGGCTGCAGAGAAATCGGAGCTGTTATGGAAGCCACCGTAAAGATTGAATTATCCATTAAATTCTGCCATTGCCCAGTGTAAGGGAAATACGGAACAACATTTTGCGTTGCCGTTGTGTAATTTGCTAATACAACAACATTTTTAATTCCTAATGTTAGTGTATTATCGTAAACGTAAATCCTTGTAATCAATCCGTTTGGATCATTTGTTAAGTTATTGGATTCAACTGTATATGTTTTAGATTTAAAAACAGGATTTGCATTTCTGATGTTGATAATTTTCGCCCAAGTATCATAAACCGCTTTTCTGTTTACGTTTGTATCATAACCTAAATTGAATGCAATTGGCTTTTCATCGGTTCTGCAACCATTATTGATCGATCCGTCCGCACATCTGTTGATGCTGAATTCATAGCCTAATTCACCAAACTGCCAAATCATTTTCGGACCGGGAATTGTGAAGAATGTCGCTCCGAAAGCTTTCATTCTTTCTAAAGCTGTATTTAAGTTTTTAACATCATAAGACCCATTTACAGCACCGTAAGCCAGATTTTTAAACATCAATCTTTCCTCATCATGACTTTCTCCGTAACCAACACCGGACATATTTGTAAATCCGTGAAGTGTGTGATTCATTCTATCGAAGTTGCTGTTTTCCTTATAACCCATCGTATTCTGATTATACGGTCCGTTCTGGTTATTCCAAAGCATTACTCCTTTTCCTTCTGCAATTCTGTAATTTGCCCATTGCTGCTCTTCCGCATCGGTTCCCAAATGTTCAAAAATCATGTAAGAATTTGGATCTAAAGCCCATTGTCTGTCTGCGTAATATTTTAAGATATCTACTCTATCCTGCTGATAAGCGTTGGTACAGGCTTCATCATTTTCAGAGCAATTTTGTGTAAACCCTTTTGTTAAATCCCAACGGAATCCATCAATGTGATATTCGCTTAACCATTGTTGAAGACATCTTTCAACGTAATATTTAGTTGAAGGACTTGTATGGTTGAAATCATTAAATACATTATACGAGTGCTTCGGAACTGTATTAAAGTAAGGATTATTTGCAGCTACATCTCCATAGCCATCTCCATCAGGATCTACATTCCAAAGTCTTACCAACGGTGAACGTCCAGTCGCATGATTGAATGCGATATCCAAAATTACGGCAATTCCGTTTTGATGGCACAAATCAACAAACTCTTTGAATTTTTCAGGCGTTCCATAAGCTTTATCTAAAGCATAATGGAAAGATGTATTGTATCCCCACGAAAGATTTCCTTCAAATTCCATGATTGGAAGAAGCTCGATTGCGTTGATGTTTAAATTTTTTAAATAGGTAATTTTATTAATTAAAGACTGCCAGTTTTTTTCCTGCGTAAAATCTCTCAAGAGCAATTCGTACACTACAAGATTTTCTTTTGCCGGACGCTGAAAATTCGTCACCTGCCAATTATATGGCGTTTGTCCTGTTTTAAACATAGAAACCTCAAAACCCTGTCCGGAAGGGAAAGCCGGTAAATTCGGATAGGTTGTTGGTGAGATATACTGATCGTCGTAAGAAGACAAAATCTGTGGAGAATAAGGATCTGCTACTTTTCTTAGATCATTTGTTCTGTACTGGAAAGTATATAATTGCTGTGGCGTTAAACCATTTAATTCAATCCAATACAAATCTGGATTTGTGGTATCTCTTTTCATTAAATAAGAGTCATTCACCGTCCAGTTATTAAAACTTCCAATCACATGAACGAAATTTTTAGTCGGAGCATACAAAGCCAGCCCAACTTTTGTATTATCTGTCGGATTGTAATTGATTCCCTGTCTTATCCAGCTTGGTATTGCTTCGGAAACAACATTTCTCGGAACTTGTAAAATAAAGGTTGAGCTTTTTGACGTCGATCCCTGCGTTGCAATCAGTTCCATGTTCGCATCTCCTGTTACCGTGTAATTGTAAGAATAAGAAGATGAGGGCGTAGAAGTAGAATTTACAACTGTTCCGTTTGCTTTTAACTGAAATGTTGCGTTAACGTTTGTAGTTGCTGTAATGTTGATGGAGTTTCCTGTCGGAACCGATGTCAAACTGTTCGCGGCAGGATTAGTCATTGTTAAATTCAAAACTCCGACATTTACAAAAATATCAGGCGACGTTTGATGAGAACCTGTTTTATCTTTTAGTAAAAATCCAAATCTTCCGATTCCTGTTCTTCCGTAAAAAGTTGTCGGTGTAAACGTTAAAGAATACGTGTCGGTTGTGGAATTGTAGCTTAATTTATTCAATTCATTCGAACTGTTCCAGCTTCCATTGGTAGGGCAATCCTGACTGTTTTGATAATTTGTATCTAAAGACCACGTCCAGATATAAATTGCATTGTTTGAAACACCCCAAGCTGTTTCATCAATCTGATTTCCAGGGACCGTTAATGTAATATTGTCCGTTTCATTAAACGGATTCGGAGTAATTGTATAGCTTATCTGCCCAAACGCAAGAGCCATGATAAACAACAAAACACCGGAATAAAATTTCTTCATAAAAAATAGTTTTTTCAAGTTAGTACAATACGAATGTAATTTATTTTTTGAGAATTATTTAAATTTCATTCAGAAAACATAAATTTTAACTTATTTATAAATTATGCAATGTGCAATAATTTCTCTTCCTGATTAATTTTATCCTAAGTTTTGACTAATTCATCTATCTGTTTGTCCGCTTCATCTAATTTGTCATGGTTTTGCAGGTGAAAGGCTTTTACTTTTGTCACATCAAATTTAAAAACTCAATCATTATGTTTACCAAATCAACTTATCAACAGATCTATTTCATTAGAAAATATGTTATCAGCACGATCTTAATTTTGACCTTTAATATCGGATTAAACGCTCAAGAAACGAAAAGTTCATTGGGAACTTTAAAACAAATCAACGCAGGTGTTTTGAATGTTGGTTATGCAGAAGCCGGTTCACCAAACGGAACCCCGGTGATTTTACTTCACGGATGGCCCTATGACATTCACAGTTACGAAGAAGTTGTCCCTTTATTGACGGCGAAAGGGTACAGAGTGATTACCCCTTATTTAAGAGGTTTTGGCACAACTCGTTTTCTTTCGGATAAAACGATGAGAAATGGGCAACAAACTGCAGTTGCAAACGATATTATTTCTTTAATGGATGCTTTAAAAATCGACAAAGCAATTATCGGTGGATTCGATTGGGGAGCAAGAACTGCGGATGTGATGGCTGTACTTTATCCGGAAAGAGTAAAAGGGCTGGTTTCTGTGAGCGGTTATCTCATTACCAATCTAGAAGCGAATAAAAAACCACTGCCTCCGAATGCAGAATTAGGTTGGTGGTATCAATATTATTTTTCAACAGAACGTGGTGAAAAAGGGTACAAAGACAATACGTATGAATTCAATAAATTAATTTGGAAAACGGCTTCTCCCCTGTGGAATTTCAATAAAGAAACTTACGATCAGACGGCACAATCTTTCAACAACCCAGATCATGTGGCGATCGTTATTCACAATTACCGTTGGAGATTGTCTTTAGCAAAAGGCGAAACAAAGTATGATGAATTGGAGAAAAAACTTCAATCCAAACCAAAAATTAATGTTCCCACAATTACAATCAGCAGTGATTTTGACGGAGCTGCAATTGATGGAAAGGCTTATGAAAGCCAATTTACAGGAAAATATTCCCATAAAATTTTAAAAGGAATCGGACACAATGTACCGCAGGAAGATCCACAATCTTTTGCGAATGCGATTGTTGAAGTGGATGGCTATTCGAGATAGTTGATAGTTGATAGTTGATAGTTGATAGTTGATAGTTGAAAATTAAATCTAAATAAATTGTAATTAATAAAAATCTTAATAAAATGGAAAATACAAACATTATTCAAGCAGAAAAAGTATTATACACAGGAAAAACTCATACAACAGGCGGTCGTGAAGGATTTTCTAAAAGCTCAGACGGAAATTTAAACATCAAACTTTCAACACCGGGCGGAAATGAAACAGGAACAAATCCTGAACAGCTTTTTGCTGCAGGATGGTCGGCTTGTTTTATCGGAGCATTGGGATTGGCTGCCAGAAAAAGAAAAATCAGACTTTCTGCCGAAACTTTTGTAGATGCAGAAGTGGATCTTTGTATGGAAGATGATGTGTATTTTTTACAGGCTCGTCTGAATGTAAGTCTTCCGGAAATTGATGTGGAAACCGCAAAATTATTGACTGAAGAAGCGCACCAGACATGTCCTTATTCTAAAATGTCGAGAGGGAATATTAATGTGGAAATTAATATTATTTAAATATTGAACTTGTTAAACTTTTTATTTCACCACAAAAGTCACAAAAGATTTTAGATAAAATATTTAAAGCTTATTAATAAACTTAAAAAAAGAAAACATAAGTTTTAAAAATCTTTGATTTTTATTCTTTTGAATACTTTTGATTATCTAATAATAAATACATCGCTTTTGTGACTTTTGTGGTTAAATCCAAAATTAGTTTAAACAGATTTAGTTTTTGCGATTTAGTTTTTGAAGCAAAGGTCGCTAAGTTTTTTGGACTACTATTCTTTTTTAAGTTCGCAAAGGCGTTCTAATTAACAAAGATAACAAAGCTTAAAATAGCAATTTCATCCAATTCAATTATTTTCATCCCCTATATTTTTTATCTTAAGACGACTCGGCGATGTCCAAAGGACATCGCCGAGTCTATGTAATTTAAATGAACTAACTATGTAAAAACAAAAGGTTTCTTTCAAAACCTTTTGTTCTATCAATCAAATATGCGTGGAAATTAATTTTTAACCACTTTTTTAGAAAACGTCTGCCCGTTCTTCAATTTTAATTCTACAATGTACATTCCGTTTGGAAGACCTTGCATATCAATTTGATCTTCCGAGAACTTCACATTTATTTTTTGTCCTATAACATTCGTAACATTTACATTTTCGATCACCGAATCTGCTTTAATATTTAAAATCCCTTTGGTAGGATTTGGATAAATTCCGATCGATTTAATATTTAACCGAACATCAGAAGTTGCCAATCCTGAGAAATCTTTTGTACATCTTACAGACTCACCCTGTCCTCTTGGTCCTCCAGAACCCGGTGTAACAACTGTTGTTCCTATATACATATATTTTCCACCTGTGTTTGCCGTATCCGAACTCCAGTAATACCCTCTTTGTCCTGCAAACGTAAATGCTCCTGTCGTATTACTTCTATATCCCGCAGATGGCAATTTTAAATAACTAGCATACGCTGTTGCCGGATTATTAATTCCTTCTGCATTTACAAGATTTGTCCAATCTGCCTGAGTTGGCAATCTCCAACCTTGTCCGATCGCTTTACAAGGATCTGCACCAATTGCCGAAGTTGTTCCTGTTGCTGAAGAAGCGTTCCATGCATCACTTGCAGCATTGGTTGCCCACCAAGAAGCCGTACTTGTACCTATGATAAATGAATTGATTCCTGATAATCCTGCCGGAGAATTTGAAGTGGGAGCATTTATTGTTGCAGAAGTTCTGTTTTGATGACCATCATCCCATCTTCCCCACTGAAAAAGATCTCCAAAAGAATCAGGATCATCGAAAGAACCCGCAACTTTTGAACTTCCTAAGTTCTGTTGAAGCCAAATTTTACCGTCAGCTCCCCTTACTGTTGTGTATTCAACAGTTTGACCTTTGTATGTAAAGCTTACACAACTTGTATCTCCTGCATTAATTCCAGGATCTGCTCCGTTACATGAAGATGGCGCTGTTAGAGAAATTCGTTTTACTTTTGTTCCATTTTGAGAATATGCTAAAACAAGAGAGTTAGTAGAGTCATCGTAAGCAAGATCATTATAAGTTGCCTGTCCGTCGGAGATAAAATTACCTCCGAAAACTCCCCAGGTTTGGGTTGCCGGATCTAATTTGTAAACGGTATTTTTTAATAAATCATCATTTTCCCAACGGCTTGCTACAACATATGGAGCTCCGGAAGTTGTCACAGCAAGAGCAACATACTGTACTCTTCCGCTTGAGAAATTTGCATTTCCAACCTGCACCCAGTTTGTTCCGTCGAATTTTTTGACGTTTAATTTTTGTCCGTTTGCAGAGTTTGAAACATAAGCTACATACAAGTTATTATTGGCATCAATTGCGATATCAGAATTATATTGTTCACTTGAAGATGATGCATCAACAACATTTCCACCAACTAAAATCCAATTATCTGCAGTTGTTGCATTAGTTGAATTTTCATAAACTCTAACTCCGCCTGCCACATTACAAGTATAGACTTTGTTATTCGTACCGATCACCATTTCCGCAAAAGCGGCTCCGCTCGAAAAGCCTGTATTTCCTACCTGTTCCCAGGTTCCGTTCACGTAGCGCTGAACAGTTCCTGAATTATGAGTTGAAAAGGTAAATACAATATTCGAAGGAGAAACAGCGGACGCCTGATAATTAACTGCCGAAGTTGTCGGACTTGGTAATTGTACCCAGGAAGAACCATTGAATTGTCGAACCTCCAATCCTGTTCCCTGATTTGTATAATATAAATCACCTGACCCGCCTATACTTAATGAATTAAATAAAGCCGCTCCTGTTGTAATTCCTGCGTTTCCTCCGACATATGACCAGGAATTTCCGTCAAACATTTGTACAGAACCTTTTGCTACCGAAGTGTCATAATAAGAAAGATAATATTTTCCACCATTAACTACCAGATTATTGTAGCTACTTCCACCTGCAGAAACCATTTGTATACCTCCTACATTTTCCCATTGCTGAGCATATGTAAAGCTCTCTGCGATCGTCAACAGCATAAATCCTGCTCCAATCTTACGCGCCGCAAAATGTAATTTTCCAAGCATAATTAATATTATTTTTATTTATTCTAAATTATATTTAATTTTGCGCAAAATTAGTTGAGCTATTTAACCTCAAGTTATCATTTCCGAACTTTTTGTTATCTCAGACTCAGCTTTATTTAAAATTGTACCATGCCCGTAAAGACTGTCCGTATGAAGAATCAATCTGATAAAGGATTATTGTTCAGATCCGAAGACATTAAAATTGTAATGCAGGAAGATTCGTATGCAGAAAAATTTTTCAGATCGAACATGATTGAAAGCAAATCGAGTTTTAATTTACTTTTTTTGCTGAGTCCGAATATTCATTTGGAAGCCCATGATTGCGGATCGAAGTTTATATTTAAGAAAAATCAATACATTCTTCATTTTTCATCGGAAGAAAGTATGGCGGAACTCTGGACAGAAAATCAGGAAATTTTAAGATATCTTCAAATTCAGATTCATTATAATTATATTTTGAAACTCATCAATCCGGAAGAAAGCAAAGAAAACGCAGACATCCTGGAAAATATGATCCGTAATAATTATATTTTTCTTCACAAGCAGACTCCGCCTTATATGACGGTAGAAATGCACATGATTTTAAGGGAAATTGTCAGCTCTTCAAAGAAAGGAGTAATGCAGAAATTATTTGTCGAAGCGAAAATTATCAAACTTTTAATCCTTATGTTCGAACAGTTTGATGAAAAAAATACAGTTCAAGAAATCCCGAAAATTCCTTCGATGATTAAAAAATTCGTAGATGAAAATTATCATAAAAACATTAAAGTGGAAGAAATCGGAAAGCTGATTGGCATCAATCAAAACAAAATCAGAAAAGAATTCAAAGCCCAATATCATGTTACGGTAAGTGATTATATTGCAGATCTCAGAATGTTGAAAGCGAAAAAATTAATCATCAATAAAGAAATTATGATTAAAGAAATCGCAATAGAATGCGGATATGAGTATGTTCAGAATTTTACGCGTGCCTTTAAAAAGAAATTTGGAGTCTCTCCGGAAAAATTAAGAACAGAATAAAAAAGAAAAACCACCTAATAAAATTAAGTGGTTTATATATGTTGTTTTGCTTTGATATTACTTTTTCAGAATTCAGGTGAAAAAGCAATGACAATCAATTAATGATGTCCGTGACTATCGTGACCGTGATCATGAATAAAAGGACCGTGACCTTTAGGCTCATTGTAGATAACTTCTACTCCTTCTTGCTCATAAACTTTTTTACTTCTAATTTCCTCAGGATCAAATGGTTTTACTTTTCCAAAATACTCTTTCAAACCTTCAGTCAACCACATTGGAATTACCAATCCGAAGAACATAAAAATACACCAGAAACCTACTAGGAACATTGTTACGAAGAAAATCGTCCAAAGGAACTGGTAAAACGGCCAAAATGCTGATAAAATCGTTATCATTTTTCTTAAAGATTTTAGGCAAAAATAGGACTTTTTATTTTTTTACACAAAAGATATGCGTCCTATTTTATTATTTATTTTGATTTTAAACTAATTAATGCGCAAGATTAGCAAAGAAATCGTTTCCTTTATCATCTGTAATGATGAATGCAGGGAAATCTTTTACTTCTATTTTCCTTACTGCTTCCATTCCTAATTCAGGGAAATCTACCACCTCAACCGACAAAATATTGTCCTTTGCCAAGATCGCAGCTGGTCCTCCGATTGAACCAAGATAGAAACCTCCGTATTTATTACAAGCGTTTGTTACATCTGCTGTTCTGTTACCTTTTGCCAACATCACCATACTTCCGCCATGGCTTTGGAATTCATCAACATATACATCCATTCTTCCCGCAGTTGTAGGTCCAAAACTTCCTGAAGCCATTCCTTCCGGCGTTTTTGCAGGTCCTGCGTAATAAATCGGGTGATTTTTGAAATATTCCGGCATTGGTTGTCCTGCATCCAATAATTCTTTGATTTTTGCGTGAGCGATATCTCTTGCAACGATCAAAGTCCCGTTTAATTTTAATCTAGTTTTGATTGGATATTTTGAAAGTTCAGCTAAAATTTCAGACATCGGCTGATTCAAATTGATTTCAACCGCTTCTTCCAAATGTGGTGGTGTTGCAGGCAAAAATCTTTTCGGATTCTGTTCCAATTGCTCCAAGAAAATACCTTCTTTTGTAATTTTCCCTTTAATATTTCTATCTGCCGAACAAGAAACTCCCATTCCGACCGGACAAGAAGCCGCGTGACGAGGAAGTCTGATTACTCGAACATCATGTGTTAAATATTTTCCGCCAAACTGAGCCCCAATCTCACTTTCCTGACAGATTTTCTGAACTTTTGCTTCCCATTCCAAATCTCTGAAAGCCTGTCCAGCTTCATTTCCTTCTGTCGGAAGATTGTCGTAATATTTTGCAGAAGCCTTTTTCACAGCCGCTAAATTCGCTTCAGCAGAGGTTCCACCAATAACTAAAGCCAAGTGATAAGGCGGGCAAGCAGCCGTTCCCAAATCTGAAATTCGTTCTTTTACGAAAGCTTCCAAAGATTTTTCGTTGAGTAAAGATTTTGTCTTTTGGTAAAGAAAAGTTTTGTTTGCTGAACCTCCTCCTTTTGTTAGAAATAAAAATTCATAATAATCTCCTTTTTTAGCATAAATATCAATTTGCGCCGGAAGATTTGAGCCAGAATTTTTCTCTTCAAACATCGTTAAAGGAACAACCTGAGAATATCTTAAATTTCTTTTTTGATAGGTGTTGTAAATTCCTTTGCTTAAATACTCGCCATCATCAACGCCTGTATAAACGTTTTCTCCTTTTTTACCCATTACAATTGCCGTCCCGGTATCCTGACAAGAAGGCAAAGCTCCTTCTACAGCAACAGCAGCATTTTGTAGTAAATTATAGGCAACGAATCTATCATTATCAGTAGCTTCAGGATCATCGATAATTCTTCTTAAACTTTCAAGGTGTGAAGAACGAAGCATGAAAGAAACGTCTGCCATAGCTTCTTCAGCTAATAGCTCAAGACCTTTTGGATCGATCGTTAAAATTTCTCTGTCTCCTAATTTTTCAACTTTTACATAATCTGAAGTCAACTTCTTATACTCCGTATCATCTTTCTGAATCGGATACGGATCCTGATATCTAAATTCCATTTCAATTTTTTATTGTTGCAAAAATAAAACATCGTGAAAAAAGCATGAGCAAAATCAGTCACTTAGATTGATATTTATAATGATTATAAATTGCGAGAGTTTTCATTTCTCATTAACTTTATAGAAACATTTTTTTAACCACAAAAGGCACAAAAGTTTTTAGCACTTTAGTTATTTTAAGCTTAATAAATACAGCTTTAGAAGAACACATTAGTTTTTGAAAATCTTTGATTTTCAGTTTTGTGGACTTTTGAAATTCTTTTTAAAAAATTAAATAAATCTTTTGTGGCTTTTGTGGTTAAATCAAAACTAAACAAATTTCAATCACAATGAATTACAGAATAGAAAAAGACACCATGGGTGAAGTGCAGGTTCCTGCAGATAAGTTTTGGGGCGCACAAACAGAACGTTCAAGAAACAATTTCAAAATTGGTCCGGAGGGTTCTATGCCACACGAAATTATCGAGGCTTTTGCTTATTTAAAAAAAGCGGCTGCGTTTACCAATACCGATCTGGGAGTTCTTCCTGCAGAAAAAAGAGATTTAATTGCAACTGTTTGCGATGAAATCCTAGAAGGAAAACTGAACGACCAATTTCCTTTAGTAATCTGGCAAACCGGCTCTGGAACACAATCTAACATGAACGTAAACGAAGTTATTTCCAATAAAGCTCATGTAAATAATGGCGGAAATTTGGGCGAGAAATCTGAAATTCATGCCAATGATGATGTTAATAAGTCCCAATCTTCTAACGACACTTATCCAACAGCAATGCACATCGCGGCTTACAAAAAAGTTGTTGAAACGACGATTCCTGCAGTTGAAAAACTTCGAGATACTTTAGCAGAGAAATCAGAAGCTTTTAAAGATATTGTAAAAATCGGAAGAACGCATTTGATGGATGCCACTCCGTTAACTTTGGGACAGGAGTTTTCAGGATATGTCGCTCAATTGAATTATGGAATTAAAGCATTAAAAAATACGCTGCCTCATCTTTCCGAGTTAGCTTTGGGAGGAACTGCAGTTGGAACTGGCTTAAATACACCACAAGGTTACGACGTAAAAGTTGCAGAATACATTGCCAAATTCACGAATCTTCCTTTTGTAACGGCGGAAAATAAATTTGAAGCATTGGCTGCTCATGACGCAATCGTAGAATCTCACGGAGCTTTAAAACAATTGGCGGTATCTTTATATAAAATTGCTCAAGATGTAAGATTAATGTCTTCTGGTCCTCGTTCAGGAATTGGAGAAATTCACATTCCGGAAAATGAACCGGGTTCTTCTATCATGCCAGGAAAAGTAAATCCTACGCAAAATGAAGCGATGACGATGGTTTGCGCTCAGGTTTTGGGAAATGATACCACAATTTCCTTTGCCGGAACTCAGGGAAATTATGAACTGAATGTTTTCAAACCTGTGATGGCTTACAATTTCTTGCAATCCGCTCAGTTAATTGCAGATGCATGTATTTCATTTAATGATCATTGCGCGGTTGGAATTGAACCAAATAACGAAAGAATCAAAGAATTGGTTGATAAATCTTTGATGTTGGTAACGGCTTTGAACACACACATCGGTTATGAAAATGCAGCAAAAATTGCAAAAACCGCTCACAAAAACGGAACAACTTTAAAAGAAGAAGCCGTAAATCTTGGACTTTTAACTGCCGAACAATTTGATGAGTGGGTAAAACCTGAAGATATGGTAGGAAGCTTGAAATAGATTAAGTTCAAAAAATCAATCATAAACAAAAAAGGCCGGAAAATTATTTCCGGCCTTTATCAATTTATCTATGAATGTTAATTTGTGTTCTACCACCAAAGCGATGCTCCGAAAACCAATGCTTTGCTATCCTCAAAATTTCCGCTTTTAAAGAAGTTGCCGAAATCTTTTTTCACAAAAAGACTGAAATCATTGTAGGAAACCGTAAATTGTCCACCATAAATAAACGGACTCACCTCATAATTGCTTCTTTCTCTATCACTGATTCCGTCTCCTTTTATGATATTGTTGGTCGACATTTTTACACCACCGTAAACATTTGCCCCAATTTTAAATCCTTTCTGATAATCTCTGTACTGAACATCCATTCCGGCATTCTTCAACTTTGAAAAATTATATTGTAAACCTAAAGGAACAATGATATATCCTGTTCTCAATTTACTTTTATCCAAACCTTTTTCATAATTCGCTAGATAAACATTTGAGTTGGCATCTTTCGCGAAATACATATTATTATCAATGCTCAACGTTCTCCAAGAGAAACCAATTCCCGTAATCAAACCAAGCGGACTTGTTCTGCTGAATTGATAGTTGAATTTTAAGCCAAATTCAAAATTTCCTGCATATTTTAAATTTTTATCTAAAGCATTGTCAGCTTTGCTGTTCGTAAGGGTCATGATTCCATAAGAAATATATCCGCTTAAATCTTTTGTCGGGCGAAATTTTTTCAACAGCTTTTCTTTTAATTCTTCATTGGAAGTTACATCAGAATTCAGCAAAGAATATCTTACCTGCTTTTGAATTACGGTATCCAAATCAAATCCCAACTCTTCAATTCTCTGGTCAATTTTTTCTGAAAAATGATCGGCAATAACAGATTTTTGCTTATCAAATTCTGCCTTATCAAGATTTTTAGCCTGAAGCGTCAACAATTCTGCCTCCATATTTTTCTTTTCTTCCTGAATGATGGCGTCGATTTTTTTGGCATATTCATCCACCTTTTCCTTTACGATCGGGCTTACTTCCGTATCTTCTTTAGACTGAAGATTTACCAGTGGCTTTCTTTGTGCGTAAATTGATGTGGAAACAAGACATAAGAATCCCATCATGATCATTTTTTTAATCATATTATTAATTTTTTTATTGTTAAATATTTGTATTATTTTCCGTTCAGATCAACGGTTGCGACATTGCTTTCTTTTGTTTTTTCGATCACATCTTTATGTTCAACCGAGAAAAGTAAAGTGGCAGGATCTACATATTTTTTCTTTTTTGCTGGAGTTTTAGGAATATCTTCCGACTGAGCGATAACTTTTTCAACAGGAACCTGAACGTTAGATTTTTCAGGAACAGTCACCTGTATTTCTTCTTTTTTTGGAGTTTCAGTTTTTTGCTCTGCTAAAACTTTCGGTGTATGCTGAACTTCATTGATAATTTTAGTTGAAACTGATTTATTTTCATTAATTATCTTTTTCTCAGCATAAACAGGTTTAGAAATTTTATTATCATTAATTTTTCTCTTTGCTTTTTCCTGAACCGGCGTATTTTTTACCTCAGCAATTTCAATTGTATTTTGAGGAGTATTTTTTCCGGAAGGATTTGAAAAAATAACAAATCCCAATCCAAAAGCAAGAACGATACACGCTGCAGCCAAAATCCAGCTTAGATTAGATTTTGAAGACTTTACCCCTTTCTGCAATTCTATTTCAGACCAAAGATTTCTGGAAGGAGTGATCTCTCTTTCTTCAATCTGCTTTCTGATCTTTTCTTCTAAATTATCTCTGAATGTACTCATTTCTCATTGTTTTTTGTTGTTGAAGATACAGCACTCTTAACTTCTCTTTTGCCCGAAAAAGCTGCGTTTTGCTTACCGCAGTTGAAATCTGCAATGTCTCAGAAATTTCCTGATGCGAATAGCCTTCCAAAACATAAAGGTTGAAAACCATTCTGTAAGCATCCGGAAGCTGATCCAAAAGATCCTGTGCATTGAAATCGAAAACCGCTTCCTCTTCCTGAACCTCAACCATAAAAGCCGGATTGATATCGTCGATATAAAAAACCGTTTTGTGACTTTTAATGAAATTCAGGCATTCATTAACGACGATTTTTCTTGCCCAGCCTTCAAGATTTCCGTCACCGCGAAAACTTTCGATATGTTTGAAAATTTTGCAGAAAGCCTTGATCACACAGTCTTCTGCCTGATAGAGATCGCTGATGTAACTTTTGCCCACACTCAGAAATTTCTTCACGTTCTGCTCATAAAAAATTTTCTGAGCAGCCGGATCCTGTTTTTTCAGGCGGCTTAGCAAATCTTCTTTTTTATTTCCGAACAAAATTTTCATTCTTAAAACTGTTTCTATCTTAAAGACAACAAAAGTTGAAAAAGGTTACACAAAAATTTATTTTTTTGAAAAAAGACAAATTTTATTACTTATTAGATTAATTTTTTACACTCCAATTGTCATTCCGCAGGAATCTAAACTTCTTATTTTAAAAGCATTGTAGAGATTCCTACGGAATGACAAACATGATGTTAAAACCTTTTTAATTAAATCAAAAAAAGACAGAAAAAATTCTGTCTCTATATTTTATCCTGAAAAATCATCCAACATATTTCTTGTGGGAACAAAGAATAAAGTTCCAGTCACTGCCGTGCTAAAATCCAGAATTCGATCATAATTTCCGACCGGATCGCCGATGAACATATTCGTCAGCATTTTTTTCGTTGTGGAAAACTTGTTGGCATAAGAAATAAAATATGTTCCAAATTCTCCTGTTGACGGGCTTCCGAATGGCATATTATCTCTTACAATCTTTAATTCTTCACCATTTTCTCCTTCAATATTAGCCAATGCGATATGCGAATTTGAGGGTTTTACATCATCCGACATTTCAATATCATTTTCTTTGGATCTTCCGATTACTTTTTCCTGTTCTTCTGTGGAAAGGCTACGCCACGCATTCATATTGTGAAGATATTTTTGGGTGAAAAGATAACTTCCTCCTTTATATTGTAAATCTTCATCACCAACTTTAGCGAAAAAATCACGGTCTTCATTGTGAGGATTTTCTGTTCCATCCACAAAACCTAGAATCGAACGATCATCCCAATATTTAAATCCATGAATTTCCAAAATGCTTTCTGCAACGGGGCTCAATAATTTTGAAATTTCAATTGCCATATCGAAAATGATACTTTTATCGTCCGCTCTCAAATGAAAATGCAAATCTCCAGGAGTTGAAACTGCCGTATGCTTTTCTCCTTTTATTTCTTCAAAATTCACAAGTTCTTTCGGAAGAGGTTTTGGAAGATCAAGAATATTCCAGGCATTGTAGCCAATTCCCATTACGCAACTTGCTCTGCTGTCCGGAAATCTGTTGAAAACGGAATTATTCAGATTCAGAACCAAAGCACATAATTGCTGGAAAGTTTCCTTCAATTCGGGATGATCTACCAATCTCCAAACCATGAAAATAGTATTGTCGTTTGGATAATCGGTGACGTTTTGAGATTCGATGCTCATTATTATTAGTCTTTTTATTTTTATTTTCAAACCTTCAAGATTTTAAAAACCTTGAAGGTTCAGTGAATGTCTTATTTCAAATCATCAACATCAGCCGTCTCTAAAGGTTTAGAAACCTGATCTGCGAAATATTGCTCCAAATCTTTCAATGTTTCAGGATTGGTTTGGATATCTTTCACCAATAGCCCTTTGTTTACGACAACAATTCTATTGCAAACTTCTGTTGTATGCGAAAGATCATGACTTGAAATCAGGAAAGTTACGCCGTCCTGTTTTGATAGTTCTTTAATCAAATTTTTCAGTTTAATCTGTGTAGAAGGATCGAGATTGGCGAAAGGTTCGTCCAAAATAATAATTTCAGGATTTCCGATGATCGCTCCTACAATTCCTACTTTCTTTTGATTTCCTTTTGATAAATCGCGAACGTATTTTCCGGAATTTAAAATCTCACCATTAAAAAGATCATGAAATTGTTTTAAAAATTCATCCACAGAAGCTTTATTCTGACCTCTCAATTCTCCAATGAAATAGAAATATTCTTCGGGCGTTAAATATCCGATCAAAAAAGAATCGTCCACAAAAGCAGAAACTTTATTCTTCCATGTTTCGGATTCGTTAACCTTGATGCCATCGATGCTTACAAAGCCTGTTGTCGCCTGAATAAGATCCAACATTAAACTGAAAAGTGTTGTTTTTCCAGCTCCGTTGTTTCCGACCAGACCAAATGTTTCCCCGTTTGGAATTTCAAGATTTTCTATATTGAGAACAGTTGCCTGTCCGTAAGTTTTTGATAAATTATTGATAGTAATCATATTAATCTTTGTTTTTGAATGCTTCTAATGTACTGTATTTTTCTATCTTATAAAGTTTTACGATGATATCGAAGATTTTTTCTCTAAATAAAAACCCTATCAATCCCATAATTCCCACACTTACAACTCCTGCTGTAATTCCAAAGAAATATTGCATTAATCCGAAAACAGCCATTGGTAAAAACATTTTTGGAATCAGCAACAATAATGATTTCATATTAAAACTATTCTTCTGTCCGAATCTTTTTTCCTTTGAATTCAGATCAATCTGCATTTTATTGAATGCGCCCGACCAAAGCGTAAACTGGGAATTCACCCCGATATTATAAATTCCTGCTGCCAAGAAAGTAACATACATTTCCCATCCGAAATAGGCATAACACGCTGCCAATATCATAGAAGCTGCCGTCACAATATTCATTAGCCACCATTTTGCTTTTAAATATTCTTTGTACGGTACATTCAGGGTCATCATTAAAGGATAATATGAACTGTCGAACGCCGGAACCCGCTGTCCGAACAAAAACTGGAAACCTCCCGTTACGAAAAGTCCCATAAACATCGTCATCGTCGGTGTTTTATAAATCGGGGAAGTAAACATCAATAATCCGTAGAAAAGAAACATAAAGCTTCCCAGTAAAATTCCTTTTGTAACTTTATTTCGGCGGAGCATTTTTATATCATTATTAATGAAACTTCCGACCGCACCATATTTATTTAAGAAAGCAATGTTTTCTGTTTTTCCGATCGTTTTTTTCGCTTCCAATCCTTGATCTAAATAGAAAACCCTGTAGATATGATTAAAACAAATCTTCCACAAACCAATAAATAGCATAATTGAAATAACCGCGAAATAAGGTCTTTCATAAAAATTAAAGAAAAACTTCTCCGAATATTCTAATACAGGAACGATATGGTAATACGTAAGTCCACCAATCGCCGCGAAGATACATGCGACAACAACTGCAATGGTTTCTTTATCGTTGAAAAGTATGTTGATAAAATTATTTAAATAAAATAACAGCGAAACCCCAATCAGCCAAGTTAAAACACCCAATACATCGTACCCTTTGAAGATCGCAATACACGAAAAAGTGATGAAGAATAAAGAATTAAGCCAACTAAAAGCAGACAGAAACGTCTTACCTAACATATAATTGACCAATGTTTTCTTCGAAATATTCAAGGTAAGAAAAGGCTTGATGTTTTGCGTTGGCATTTCCTGCCAAATGTATTTCACGATCAGATCAACCGCCCAAGCTGCAATTAAAAATTTGGAAACAACTTTAATCGGATTCTGGTGGATCTCTTCATTAATGTAGAAAAATGCAAGAAAAGCACCTCCAACCAAGCATCCCATAAAGTAAAGAATCCCGATAAAACGGAGAATCTTCATCGCCAGATTGATTCCTAAAGAAGAACCACGAAAAAAGCTTTTGAACTCTAATCTCAGGAATTTTATAAACATAGTTATCTTTTTTATATTAGTAAATATAAGGGTAAAAATGTTACAGTTTTTGTATTTTAGTGTCTGAGAGTTTAAGGATTTTAGGGGTTTATGTGTTGGAGTGGAAGAGTTTAATGTTTGGATGTTGTTGTTTCATTAAATTTAAAATAGGATCTGATAAAAACTTCTTTTAATTAAAACAAGGATTTCAAACAAGGCTGGTTGGAATGATCGGAGCTTTTTTTGTTTTAAAAGGTGTCTGAATAATAATATTAGAACTCATATTGTCATCCCGTAGAAATCTAGGCTCGAATCTTTCCATATTTTTTCTAATACTATGCTTAGATCCTTACGGGATGACAAACTGAGCGCATTTATCTGCTTTAGTCAAATAAACTAAAAAGACCTCCGGATTTTCAGAAGTCTTCGTATTTGAAATTCAATTGAAATTTAACCTATCAATTCTTTCGCCTGTGCCAAAGCCGCTTCGGTGATTTTGCTTCCCGAAAGTAATTGAGCAATTTCGTTCAATTTTTCTCCGTCGCTTAATGGAACAATTGTGGACTGCGTTTTTCCGTCGATGTCTTGTTTTACAACCTTATAATTATTATTTCCTTTAGCAGCAACCTGTGCCAAGTGAGAAATAACGATAAGCTGCATATCCGCAGACATTTCGCGCATCAGATTTCCGATTTCTTCGGCTACTTTTCCTGAAACTCCTGTGTCGATTTCATCTAAAATAAGAGTAGGAAGTTCATCGCTTTCTGCAATAATTTTCTTCACCGCCAACATTACCCTAGATCTTTCACCGCCTGAAATTGCAGTTTGAATAGGCTTCAAAGGAAAACCAGAATTTGCCTGAAACAAAAGCTGGATATTTTCTTTTCCAAACTGATTGAAATCCGAAGAATCCGTCAGTTCGATATCTACTTTTGCTTTTTCCAAGCCAAGTTTCTTTAATAATTCTTCTGCTTTTTTAATGAAAACAGGAATGCTTTTCTTTCTGTTTTTAGACAGTTTTTCAGCAAGAGATTGAAGCGTTTTTTCTTTTTTAATGATGTTTTCTTCAACTTCCGCAATGTTGGCTTCCAGTTCGGATGCACCTTTCTGCTCTCCAGCCAATTGATCTCTGATTTCTTTTAATTCATTGATATCAGAAACATTATGTTTAAGAAAAAGAGAATTGATTTTATTATTCAATTCCGCAAGTATTGCTAAACTTTCCGGATTGATTTCTATTTTTTCAGACTCATTTTCCAACTCGGAAATGATGTCTTTTAATTCAACAAAAGAAGTTTCCAGCCTTTCATCAAGCTCAGCAAAACTTGTTGAAACTTCTGCAATTTTTGATAATTTGTTTTTCGCTTCATTGAAGAAAGATAAAATCCCAACCTCTTCCTGATGAAATCTCGATAAAACCTGAACCAAGTTTTCCGAGATCATCTCTGCATTTTCCTGAATAGAAAGCTGATTTTGCAGATCTTCATAATCTACATCATCGAGCTTCAATTCTACAAGTTCATTCAATAAAAACTCTTTGTAATCGCTTTCTTTATTCGTTTCTGAAAGCTGAGTCTGCAATTTTTTAAGATGCGTTTTTAAGCTTTGAAAATCGGAAAACTGGTTTTGATAATCTTCTACAATTTGTTTGTTTTCCGAAAGCCCGTCGATGATTTTAAACTGATATTCTGACGTGAAAAGATTAGAGGTTTCAAACTGCGAATGAATATCAATCAATTGAGAAGATAATTCTTTTAAAATATCCAACGTCACCGGAACATCATTAATGAACGCACGCGATTTCCCGGAAGGCAGAATTTCTCTGCGGATGATCGTATGATGTTCGTAATCCAAGTCGTTTTCTACGAAGAACTTTTTGAATTGATTATTTAAATCAAATTCAGTTTCTACAATGCTTTTTTCTTCTGCTTTTGAGATCGATTTTACATCTGCTCTCTCACCTAAGATAAGTCGCAAAGCTCCTAAAATAATAGATTTTCCGGCACCAGTTTCCCCAGTGATAACCTGTAAACCATTGTTTAATGATACTTCAAGCGTATCAATCAGGGCGAAGTTTTTAATGTAAATTCTCGAAAGCATTGATCGTAGCAAATTGTTTTGGCTATTGCAAATATAGAACTTTAGAACTCAGAATTCAAGTGAAGAATTACTGTTTCCATCTGCTCCATTTCGACTCTGTATTTTTTGGAGAAAGGATGGTCATTTCATTTTTAAGATCACCCAAAACGATTCCTCCATTATTCCCCGAATTGAAAATATTGAAGATTTCGTCTGCTTTATTATCTAAAAACAGATTAATAAAATATGCTTGTTGAAAAGAATTTTCGTATTGCTTTAACTGCATTAAGGCATCAAAAATAACTTTTTTACCTGCAGTCTGATCTTGATTAAATAGATTATCCAAACCTGCTCTGTGATAAGAATATATCGTTGCACGAACCTGGCTCCAGTTCGGACTCATGATTTCTTTAATTAAAATAGAGCGGCTTCTTGGTTCGTTGATCTGTTTCCAACCATCATATGTGTTCTGAGATTCCCCATTCTGAGCAATCTGCTGAGCTTTTTGGAACCACTGTGTTCCGCCCATCGATTGAAAGCTGTCTGCATCATAACCTAAAATTACATACACATAAAAGCTGATAACATCGATCAAATTTTTTCCTGAAAATTGTCTTTCATTAAAAATAAGATTCTCATTTTCAACATAATCGAAAGAAAATCTTGTATCCTGAAGATTCAGCAACGGCGATTCGTATGTTGTATTAAAAACCGGACGAACTGCCTGAATAACGATACTTCCTCTGAAGCGGTTTCCGTCTCTTTCAGAAATAACGACAGCAAAATTGCACTTTATTTTCTCGAAATTCTGAAGTCTTTTTCCTGTCCAGCTTGTATTGTTAATAAAATCTCTTAAGCTTTTCTCCAATGCCTTGTAAGCAGACTGATTACTTCCTCCCAATTGCTGGGAATTCACCTGAACAGTCGACAGAAGCTCCTGAGAAAAGCTGAAATTAAATAAAAACAGCAGTAAAAATATGCTTAAAGTTTTTTTCATTATCTATTAAAAATTGAGAACGGAAATTTATTAAAATTATTTTAAAAGTTGAGACTCAACGAAATCGAGAATATCTTTTGCGACATCGTCTTTAGATTTTAGGTTGAATTCTTTCTTTTCCGTTTTGGTAAATATTTTTATTTTGTTGGTATCATTTTTAAAACCTGCGCCTTCATCACGAAGCGAGTTTAAAACAATCATATCCAGATTTTTCTTTTCTAGTTTTCCTTTTGCATTTTCTTCTTCATTCTGCGTTTCCAAAGCAAAACCAACCAGAAACTGATGGGTTTTCTTTTCGCCCATTGTTCGAAGAATGTCCGGATTTTTGATAAGTTCAATCGTCAGACTTTCATCATTTTTCTTGATCTTCTCTTTGGCAACTTCCTTCGGAGCATAGTCTGCCACAGCAGCACTCGCAATCCCGATGTCTATTTTATCATAAAATTCGAAAACTTTTGATAACATTTCTTGAGCCGAAGTCACTTTATGCAACTCAACATTTTGGTCATTGATTTTTTGAGAACTTGGTCCTGAAATTAAAATAACTTTTGCTCCTCTTCTTGAAGCTTCTTCCGCCAAAGAAAATCCCATTTTCCCTGAAGAATGATTTCCGATAAATCTCACAGGATCAATCGCTTCATAAGTTGGTCCGGCGGTAATTAAAACTGTTTTTCCTTCTAAAGTTTTTTTAATGTTTGAATCAAAAAAATCTTCCACTTTTTGGGCTATTGTTTCCGGTTCTGCCATTCTTCCCTGCCCGATCAAGCCACTTGCCAACTCACCATTTTCTGCAGGAACAATCATATGCCCGAAACTTTCTGCCAGGTCTAAATTTTTCTTTGTAGAAGGGTGAACATACATATCCAAATCCATTGCGGGTGCTATAAATACAGGACATTTTGCAGACATATAAGTAGCAATCACTAAATTATCACACATTCCGTGAACCATTTTCGAAAGTGTATTTGCGGTGCAAGGTGCAACCACCATCACATCCGCCCACAAAGCCATTTCCACATGACTGTTCCACGTTCCGTTGTCGCTGTAAAAATCTGTATAAACAGGTTTTTTCGATAAAGTAGAAATACTCAGTTTGGTTACAAAATTTTCTGCATCGGGAGTCATAATCACCTGAACTTCCGCTCCTTTTTTTACAAAATCTCGGATAAGAAAGTGAATTTTATAAGCAGCAATACCTCCAGAAATTGCGATGAGAATTTTTTTACCGGAAAGACTCATTTAGTTTTAATTTTTTAAGAATACTAAATTACTTATTTTTTCTCACAAACAGATTGAAACAACAAAGGTCATAAAGAAAATTTCCCTTATGACCTTCATTTATAAAAAACAAAATTGTTTTTATTTTCTTTCTTCAGTTTTTCTGAAGTATACGTCTTCGTTCAACCACTCTTCAATTGCGATAGAAGTTGGCTTTGGAAGTTTTTCGTAATGTTTAGAGATCTCGATTTGCTCTCTGTTTTCGAAAACTTCTTCTAATGTAGAATTGTGAACAGCGAATTCGTCTAATTTGTTGTGCAATTCAGTACGAATTTCAGCATTGATCTGCTCTGCTCTCTTTCCCATGATAACAATCGCTTCGTAGATTGAACCTACTTTGTCTTCAATCTTATCCTTATCGTAAGTAATAGTATTTACTTCTGCTTTTGTATCTTTTACACTCATTTTGAGAAAATTAATTTTTATTTAAGTTCGCAAATTTACGAATTATCTTTGAATTTTGAAAGTCGCCGCAGGTGGAGGTGTACTAAGTGCTGCACTATCCCTCTGAATCTGCATTGCTTTTTTCTCTGCCTCTACCTGATCTTTCGCCTGTTGCTCGGTTTTTGACTTATCTGCATTCTGAGCTTCAAGTCTTTTTTGTCTTTCCGTTAATGCCGCGATTCTTGCTTCAGTTTGTTTTTTTACAACTACAAAATCTTTCTTATCTTTTTCAAGTTTCTCTCTAAGGCTTACAGCCTTTTTCGAAAGATCCGTATTTGGCATTTCTTTTTCAACCTGTCTTGTGAAAGCCAATGCGCTTTCGATACGCTCATCTTTAAGATCATAAATCGATTTTTCTGCCAACTTATACCGTGAATCTAAGATATAATCGTAAATTTTCGGACGAAGTTTTGTACTTGGAAAGTCTTCCAATACGTTTTCCAAAGCTACGTTTGCTGCTTTGTACTCACCCATATTGAAGTATTGTCTTCCGTTTTCGTAAGCTTTGAATTCTAATTTATACGAAAGTTCATCAATAAGCGTACTGATATTTTTTGCTCTTTCAGAACTTGGATAGTTATTCAGGAAATCCTGTAGCTCATTGATTGCCAATTGTGTGCTGGATTGATCTAAGTTATAATCCATAGATCCTTCATAATAACATAAAGCCGACATATAAGCTGCCTCTTCTTTTCTGCTATCCTGAGGAAAACTTACTGCAAAATTTTTGAACTGATGCCCTGCCAATTTGTAATTTTTATCATAGTAATTCGCATAAGCAGAATTGAAAACTACGTTTGGAGCGTCATCCGTTCCTGCAACAAGATTCGGAAGTCTGTCGTAAAGAGCCAATGCATTCTTCCACTTCTTTTTAGCGAAGTTTTCATTAGCCGCTTTCAAAATGAAATTCTTATCAGCACTTTTCATTGCTTTTTCCTGCTGACTTACACATGATGCTACTACAGCTACAGCAAAAAGACCTAAAATATATTTTTTCATATAAAAAATTCAACAGTTTTCGGATTATATCACCGATCTACTAATTTGCAAAAATATAACTTTTTTGTCAATAGATTTTTTTTTATGATTATTTAACGTAAATTTAGTCTGCAGCGTATCCCAAAATTGCAAAAACACTCATTAAGAGATTCATCCTTACCTTTTTTTCTGCTTCTTTTGAATAGGTTTCTTCGTTTTTATTCGGAACATATAATTCATAAAAATTTCTGTTTCGAATTACAAATAAAGTAGAGCCAATAATAGTTGTAAGAATATCCTCCGGTTTTGGAGTGAACGTGAAGACTCCGGAAGCCACCCCTTTTTTAATAACTTCATCCAATTTTTTGACGAATAATTGATAAAAATCTAATAGTTCATCTTTTAAATTATCGGTATGACGAAGTTCCTGCGTGACGAAGCCATGGAAATAATTATATTTAAATAACTGACCAACAATATATTTAATAATTTCCTTCATCTGCATTTCAGGCTTTCCGTCTTTGATAGTGTCCGCAAATTCCGAAAAATTCTCTCTGGTTTTAAGCACTCTGTACTGATAGAGATACGACATCATTTTTTCCTTTGAACCAAAATAATAAGAGATCATCGCGACGTTGATATTGGCTTTGGAACAGATGTCTCTTACCGATGTGCCTTCGTAGCCTTTTTTTGCAATCAGCTCTTCGGCAATGTCTAAAATGTGAATTTGTTTTTCTGTAAATTTTTTCTTCATGAAGTGTACTTTGAGTAAAGTTAAGAAATTTTTAACAGATTTATAAACGTTCGTTTAAGAAATTTACGTTAAATCTAAATTAATAGTATTTTTGAAAATGGATTTTTTTGATTTTCATCATCATAAGAAAAATATTCACGTTGGAATTTACAACCTCGATCTGGAAGGAGTTCCGATGGATTTTCCATATTCGATTGGCATTCATCCGAAAGATATTGACATGAATAACATTGAAAATCAATTCGATTGGTTAAAATCAAATATTACAGAAAACTGTTTTGCAATTGGAGAATGCGGCTTGGATTCTTTTGTAGAAATTGATCAGAAAATACAGGAAGAAGTTTTTTTAAGACAAATAAAACTCGCTAATGAGATTAAAAAACCAATTATTATTCATTGTGTGAGAAAATTTTATGAAGTAATTTCTTTTAAAAAATATGCGAAACAACCTATGATTATTCATGGTTTTAATAAAAAAGAGAGCATTTCGAAAGATTTACTTAAAAATAATTTTTATCTGAGTTTTGGAAAAGCTGTTTTGTATAATTTATCTTTGCAAAATACTTTGAAAATTACTCCTTTAAATAAAATCTTTTTAGAAACCGACAACGACGATTTCAGCATCGAAAAATTGTACCTGAAAGTTTCGGAACTTAAGGAAATTTCACTGGAAAATTTAAACAAACAAATTTTAGAAAATTTAGAGACAATAAAAAATGGATAAAAACTGGTTGGAAAGAACAGAGCTTCTAATCAAAGAAGAAGGTTTGGAAAAGTTGAATAAAGCAACGGTTCTGGTTGTTGGTTTGGGCGGAGTTGGTTCTTTCGCGGCAGAATTTTTAGCCAGAGCCGGAGTGGGAAACATGACGATTGTAGACGGCGACACAGTAGATATTACCAACATTAACAGACAATTACCCGCTTTACATTCAACAATCGGGAAACATAAAGTAGAAGTAGTTGCGGAAAGACTTTTGGATATTAATCCTAAGCTTAATTTAACTAAAATCAATGAGTTTCTAAATCCTGAAAGAATGGATGAAGTGTTGGATTCTGCAAAATTCGATTATGTGTTGGATTGTATCGATAGCGTAACCCCAAAACTTACTTTAATTATTGCTGCAAAGAGAAGAAAAATAAAAATTGTAAGCTCAATGGGAGCCGGCGGAAAAACCGATCCAAGTAAAGTTATGGTAAGAGACATCAGCAAAACTGAGCATTGTCATCTTGCAAGACAAGTAAGAAAAAGGCTAAAAAAAGAGAAAATCGACCGAGGTGTTCGTTGTGTTTTTGCCAATGATATTCAGGATGAAGACAGTTTAAAGATGACGGACGGAACCAATTATAAAAGATCGTTTTACGGAACGATAAGTTATATGCCTGCAATTTTTGGTTTATATACAGCTTCGGAGGTTATTAATAATTTATTGAAAAGAGATTAAAATTTTAACAATATTAAAAGATGCTTCGGCAGGCTCAGCATGAAATCGCTACAAATTGTAACTAAAATTAGTATTAGAAGTCATGCTGGACCTGTCGAAGCATCTCAAAACAAACAAAAATATACTATATTTACATTCCGTAAATGACAAACTTCAAATATCCCAGAGCCGAAAAACTCAAAACAAATACCGAAATCTCTTTACTTTTCGAAAAAGGTAAATGGAGAACGAATGGGAATTTGAGAATTATTATCCTAAAAAACAAGCCCACAATTCCGGTTGAAAGCACCAAGTTTGCGGTTTCCGTTTCTAAAAAATATTTCAAGAAAGCAGTTCATAGAAATCGCATCAAAAGACTTTTGAGAGAATGTTATCGTCTGAATAAAGACCTTTTTAAGGAAGCTTTTGGAGAAAAAACGATCGCCATGATGTTTTGGGCTTCGTCGGAAATGCCGCAGAAATTTCAGGATGTGGAGGCGCAGTTTATTAAGCTTTGTCAATCTCAAAAGAAGTCTTGATTTTCATTTTTAATTATAATTCTTTAAAATAAAACGCAAACATCAGTTAAGATTTGTGAAAATCTGTGGTTAATTTTTTCCACAGATTACACGGATTTACACAGATGATTGAGGATATTTTTTACTTTCTTAAATAAATCCGTAGAATTTATTTTTTTGTAACTTTAGGGAAAACAATAAATCTGAAAATTAACATGTTAGACAATGTTCCCTACTTACCTTATGTCCTGAGTGCATTTATTGGTATTGGTTTAGCTGCAGCAACCGGTTTCAGGGTATTTCTTCCTATGTTTGCTGTAAGTCTGGCTTCTTATCTGCACTGGATTCCTATGAATGACCAGTTTGAATGGCTTGCAGGACTTCCGACGCTTATTACCACAGGAATCGCGACAATTGTTGAAATTTTAGCGTATTATATTCCTTTTATCGATCATTTGTTGGATACTATTTCCGTTCCGATGGCGACTGTTGCAGGTTCTGTATTATTTGCCAGTCAGTTTGCGGATTTGGGAACTTTTCCACAATGGGCATTGGCATTGATTGCAGGCGGAGGAACGGCGGCAACAATAAGTTCGGGTTTCGCAGGACTTCGTGCGGCTTCTACCGCAACAACAGGCGGATTGGGAAATTCGGTGGTCGGAACAACAGAAACAGCAGGAGCCGGAATTATGGCAATCTTAGCAATGGCAGCACCTATTTTTGCAGCGATTTGTGCCATCGGATTGGTCATTCTGGTAATTTTCTTTGGACGAAAAATTTGGCGGAAATTTCGAAATAAAAAAGATTTAGCCAATAATGATATTTAATAAAAAAGCGACGATAAGTATTCGTCGCTTTGTTTTATTTCTTACAATAATTTCCAAAAATGATTCCCAGAGGACCAAAAATTGGAAAAATAATTAATGCTAAATAAGATAAAATTCCAGATTTATTTTTAAATAAAATTGAAATTGCGAAAACATATAAAACCATTACTGCCAAAGCAGCGAATAGTATGTTGTAGGGAGTGATTATTAGTGTATTTATCATAAATTATTAAGTTATCCTTTGCTTCTAAAATCTTTAATTTCCTGAATTTTACCTTCAAAATATTCTTTTTTCTCAGGAGTTTTCTTGATCAAAATTTCAAATGCTTTGATGGCTTTTGTGTATAGTTTTTGTTCAAAATAAAGCGTTGCCAGAGTTTCTGTCATCAAATGTGAAATATCGTCGTTTTTCTCTTTCACAACATAGCTGCTCTCATCTTTTAATTGACTAATTCTAGGATTGGTTTCAATAAAAGTCTCAATCGCTTTGGTTTTAATTTCTTCTTTTTCTTTTTCAGGAGCTTCTTCTACTCTGTTGATTTTCAACCAGCTTTGCCAAGTGTTAATAAATCCTGGAACATTGCTGTCTAAAATACTTGGAGTTATCTTTTGAATAGGCTTTTCAACTTCCTCAGCTTTTTCAGCTGTTTTTGCGTTTTCCTCTTCTTTTTTAGATTCAGCAACCGTCCATTTCGAAATATCAGATCCGAAGAAAGAAACATTTATGACAGGGACGTTGTCTTTTTCTTCTGTTTTATCTTCTTCATTTTGAACTTCAGAAACAGATTCTTTTTCAATTTCTTCCTCAGATGTTACTTCTGTCTCTTGTTCAATTACTCTTGGTTCTTCAATTTTGATTTTTTCTGGTTGAATTTCCTCAAATTTCGGAGCTTTTGTTTCTGTTTCTGGTTGAGGAATTTCCGCAGTTTTATTAAGCATAGAATCCGGAACGTGAGATTCAAAAGACATTGGTTTCCAAGAAGATGTCACTTGTGTTGATTCTTCTGCAATGGGTTTGGCAATTTCCTCAACAATTTCGTCTTTAGGCTCTTCAATTTCAGTTTGAATACTTTCAATCTCCTTTTCTTGTGCTTTTGTTTCAGTCGGTTTTACATCAAAACTTTGAGTTTCTGAAAAACTGATGTCATGACTGATATTTTCCGGCTCTTTTTCTTCTTTTTTAACTTCAGAAACAGCCTTTTCTTTCATTTTTTTCTCAACCTCTTCAATCAAACGACGCATTTCGTCTTCATGTTTGTTGATGTTGGATTGAGGAATCTCTTTTGAAATTTCTTCCGTATTATTCGCCTGAATTTTAACTTCCGGCAAGAAAGATTCCATTCCGTGGAAACTTAATTCAGAATCATCACGAACAGTTTTTTCTTCTTTTTCAGATGAAATTTTATCTTCATTAATGATTTTTTCAGGTGTAAAATCTGCTGTTTCTTCAACAGTTCCAGTATCTCCTAAATCTTCATTAATAATTTCCTCTTCTTTAATCTCTTCTTTTTCAATTTGAGAATCAATCGGTTCTATCTCATGAAAACTTGTCTGAGTTTCGTCCTGAATTTCTTCTTTTTCAGATTCAGTCTTTTCTTCTTCAATAATAGTTTCAGGAGTAAATTCTGGAATTTCATCAACGGCTTCAGAATCTTGAGTTTCAGAAACAATTTCGTTTTGCTGAACCTCTTCTTTCACTGATTCAACGTTCTCTTTTTTCTCAACTTTCTGAGTAACAATCGATCCGGATTCTAAAGTCGATTCAAGATCAATCTTTTCTACATTTTCATCATCCAAAAAGTTTTCCTCCCCTTCAAATAAAATTCGGTTACGTTCTCCGTTTACATACACATGTTTGATTTCCGGTTGAGGAGCCGGAAGAATGCAAGTTTTTTCTTTTTTTCTAAGACCTCTTCGGTTTGAGGATTTTCAACAATTTCAGACTTAGAAACAGTCGGTTCTTCTCTTTTCAAGGGAAAACCAGATGCTTTTGCCTGATGTAATATTTTCAATGGATTTTCTGCAGGAATTATCTTTTCTTTCACCGGTTCCGGCTGAAATTCCGGTTTTAGTTTCTGCTGTATCTTCCCGTTTATTAGTTGATATAAAATCTTTTTATCCGTAGTATAAGCCGCTGTTGTGGAAAGAACTTTCTGATAATTCTCTTTATCATACAAATTCACACCATACAAATATAAGGCTCTGATATTCTGAACATAGGGAAAAGAATTAATTTCCTCTTTCAAAAGATCGAGATCCTCTGATTGAATGTTTTTTGGGGTCTTTAATAATTCTAAAACTCTATGATTCATCTTACCAATTCGCTACAATGTCGTTAAATATCTTATTTATAATCCTGTCCGTTGCAATTTTCACCTGAGAAGATTCGATCTCAGATTGTGATAAATTACTGTTGAAAACCGCTTCATCAGAATAGCTTCTGTCGAAACTAGAATCCGGATGAAGTTTATTTTCATAATGAACTTTTACGGTGATCGTCAATTTGTTCTGTGACTCATTCACCACACCACCCGTATTTTGATTGGTAATCGTATTAGACCCAATCGTAGTCGGTGTAATAGAATAATCTGTGATCTCTCCTTCGATCAGAATATCAGGATTTTCTTTCGTTCCTTTTAAGGTTGTTCTCTGTAAAAATCGATTTTGGATATCCGTAGAAAACTGCTGTGATAAAGTAGGATTTACCAAAGCTGCATTGTTCGGAAATTCATTGATCTGCACTGTTTTTTCATCTGTAAGAGATGAACCTGTGAAAGAATAACACTGCTGAAACAATGAAAGAATAATAAATCCAAAGATAATTTTTATCTTACTCATAAACCTACTTTTTGATTTTGCGTTTCTAAAACGTCTTTAAAACTAACATATTTAATACAAATTCCCAGTGGAATTGTAAAAATTAACCCTATACCGCAAGCCAAAAATCCTATTTCTGCAATAATCCCTACAACGATAATAAAAAGAAAAATCATAAAAAAATTCTTTTTCGCAATTTTCCAAGAAAGTGAATATGCCTGCCTTACACTTTGTATTCTATGAAGTGAGATCAGAGGCTGAACAAAATAGAATGATACACTAAGTGCAAACAAAAATATAATGTACAGGAAAAACCAAATTCCCAATCCTCCAAATAAAACTGCGGGATTTACATGCTCGCCATCTTCCTGAGCTGCAATAAAAATAGGCATCAATGAAATCTGTAAAGGAATCATTAAAACAAATACTATCGCTAGCACTAAAAGTAAAAATTTGAAATACACCCAAAAATCTGTGAAATCGAAAATATCTCCTGCATCTACTTTTTGTCCTTGATCTACTTTTTTGCAGATTTTAAGAAAATTACCCATTGCAACTATTCCGCAAAATGGAATTATACTCATCACAATAGCAAGCAATGTAGCTAAAATAAATCCTCCTATATCTTTTTTAAAAAGTTCAAAGCCATCAGAAATATATTTTCCTATTTTAAAATCATAGCCTTTGTTTGTAATTAAATCAAAATTCATGGTTAATTTTATTCTTCTAAGTTATATTGTTTTATTTTTCTGTATAAAGTTCTTTGTGAAATTCCCAATTCATCCGCGGCCTTGTTCCTACGACCTTTATGCTTTTCTAATGCTTTGATAATTAAATCTTTTTCATTATTCTGAAGCGATAAAGATTCTGGTCTGTTTTCCTCAATTTCAATATCTTCAAAATCTTCATAGCTATCTTCGGGACTTGAAATAATAGTCGGGGTTTGAATTACAGGATTTTCATTATTGCTGTTTTCAAAATACAGTAAAGAATTTTGGGATACATTTTGCTGAGGCTCAGGAGTGTAAATTCTGTTGATTAAATTTTTCTCATGGTTACTCAAATCGCCTGTTCCCCGATTCTTTATCAATTCCGAAGTTAAGGATTTTAAATCATTAATATCGTTTCGCATATCAAAGAGAATTTTATACATAATTTCTCTTTCACTTCCGAAGTCGGTTTGTTTTTGTCCGTTTGGCTGATTTACCACCATCGGCAAATGCGTTTCCATCGGAATATATTCTGCTAATTTATCAACCGTTACGTGTCTGTTTCTTTCCACAACCGTCATTTGTTCAACCAAATTTCTCAGTTGACGAATATTTCCGGGGAAAGTGTAATTTTCAATATAATGAACAGCGCTTGGCTCCAGTTCTAGTTCGGGCATTCTGTATTTTTCAGCAAAATCTATAGCAAACTTTCGGAATAATAAATGAATGTCTCCTTTTCTTTCTCTTAAAGGAGGCATATCGATTTGCACTGTATTTAGACGATAATACAAATCTTCACGAAATCTTCCGTCCTGAATCGCCTTCATCATGTTCACGTTGGTTGCTGCAACAATTCTTACGTTTGTTTTCTGCACCTGCGAAGATCCAACTTTCATGAATTCACCGCTTTCCAAAACTCTTAACAAACGAACTTGTGTCTGCAAAGGCAATTCTCCAACCTCATCAAGGAAAATTGTTCCGCCATCGGCAACCTCAAAATAACCTTTTCTGGTTGCAGTTGCCCCTGTAAATGCACCTTTTTCGTGTCCAAAAAGTTCAGAATCAATGGTTCCTTCCGGAATTGCACCACAGTTGACGACGATGTAAGGTTGATGTTTTCTCTTAGATTCTGAATGAATAATTTTCGGAATAAATTCTTTACCAACCCCACTTTCTCCTATCACAAGGACTGAAATGTCGGTTGGCGCGACTTGAATAGATTTTTCTAAAGCTCGGTTTAAAGCCGGAAAATTTCCGATAATTCCGAAACGGTTTTTTATATTTTGTAGCTCGTTGCTCATAAGTAAATTTGATTATTGATTTTAAATTTGATTCACATTAAAAACTGTAAATCTGTTAATTGGATTAAATAATTTGATTGAAAATTTTAACCAATTAATTCTAAATAATCTTTGTTTCTGATTTTTGAAACTTTACTTTTAAAATATAAAATTGCAGCAAAGAGATTGTCTTTCCTGTTTTTCTCAAAGTTTTTCAGGAGCAGACTGTGCTTTTCTTTTTCAGAAAAGTTTGCTCCGGTTTTATTATGATAAGGATTTTCTTTTGCTTTTTCAGGGAAAATTTTACCAATAAGATCAATCGCATTTTGCTTTTGATTGATGGCGAAATTGTGTCTTGAATTTTCTTTAACACAAAGTTGCCTTGTCACTTCACAATCATGATTTAAAATCTGATTATAAAGTTCATATAATTGTTTACAGTCCTCACTTTCAACAGTTCCATTACTGATCTGCGCCGAAATGTTACTGCAGATTATTACCAATAATACACTTAGGCAATATTTATGAAATTTTTCCATTGTCTGAGTTTATTTTAATATTGATAATAATTTATATTTAAATCTTTAAGCTGAATAAGCCAAATTAGTTATTATTTACCGTTTCTCCTAAAAGTGTGCCCTGTGTGTTATCAAATACAAAAACATCCACAATATCACCAATCTTTTGTCCTTCCAGCATATCGAAAACGCAAACAGCATTTTGAGAATTTCTTCCTTTCCACTGGTTTTTATTTTTTTTGGAAATACCTTCAATTAAAATTTTGTGCGTTTTTCCAACGTAAGATTTCATACGTTTTCTAGACAATTCTCCCTGTAAAGCAATCACTTCCGCTAAACGTCTTTGTTTAACATCAGCAGGAATATTGTCCTCCATTTTCTTGTGAGCTGGAGTTCCGGGTCTTTCAGAGTAAGCGAACATATAACCGTAGTCATATTCCACCTCTCTCATTAAGCTTAATGTATCTTGATGATCTTCTTCAGTTTCGTTGCAGAAACCTACGATCATATCTTGCGAAAATGCAACTTCAGGAACGATTTCTTTAGCTTTTTTAATTAAATCTAAATATTCTTCACGCGTATGTTGTCTGTTCATCGCTTCCAACATATTGTTACTTCCACTTTGAACCGGTAAATGAACGTATTTACAAATATTATCATGCTTCGCCATCATTTTGAATACGTCAAGACTCATATCCTGTGGATTTGAAGTCGAGAATCTGATTCTCATTTCAGGAATAGCTTTGGCAACTAAATCAAGCAACTGAGCAAAATTTACAGCTGTTGCCTTCTGCATTTCTGATGCTTTTGCGAAATCTTTCTTAGGACCTCCTCCGTACCAAAGGTAAGAATCTACATTTTGACCTAATAAAGTAATTTCTTTGTAACCGCTTTCCCAAAGGCTTTTGCATTCTTCCAGAATTGAGTGCGGATCGCGGCTTCTTTCACGACCTCTTGTAAATGGAACGACACAGAATGTACACATATTATCACAACCTCTCGTAATCGTAACAAAAGCTGTAACACCATTTCCACCCAAGCGAACCGGATTAATATCCGCATAAGTCTCTTCCTTTGAAAGAATTACATTGATGGCATCTCTTCCGTCTTCCGTTTCTTTTAAAAGGTTGGGTAAGTCTCTGTATGCATCCGGGCCAACAACAAGGTCAACCAGTTGTTCTTCTTCTAAGAATTTGGTTTTCAATCTTTCAGCCATGCAACCAAGAACACCAACCGTCATGTTTGGTTTTTCTTTTTTCAGATTTTTAAACTGAGAAAGACGCATTCTCACAGTTTGTTCTGCTTTTTCACGGATTGAACATGTATTTAATAGGATAAGATCCGCTTCTTCTACTTTAAGAGTGGTGTTGTATCCTTGTTCATTAAGAATTGAGGCAACGATTTCAGAATCAGAGAAATTCATCTGACAACCATAGCTCTCCAAGAATAATTTCTTAGAGTTTCCCTCTTTTTCCGCAATTGCGAAAGCTTCTCCCTGTTTTGTCTCGTCTATATATTTTTCTTGCACTGTAGTGTCTATTTAAGGTTCAAAATGTTAAGCTCAATGTTTTTTCCGACGTTGATTTTTTTTAAACTTTGAACTTGTTGAATTTGCAAAGATACAAAATATTGTGACAGAATGTCAGGAGATTAATCAAAGTTAAATGTTAAAGGAAGCCTAAAATGATATTTCACAGGTATATTATGATAAGTCGCAGGTTTCCATTTCTTTTTAATAGATTTTATTGCTGTTAGAATCATCTCATTAAATTCTTTATTATCAGTTTCTCGTGATAATTTTACATCCTCCATTTTACCTTCAGCATTTATTGCAAATGTTGTCTCAACCGTAAATCTCACTGACGTCTTTGCAACAAACCTTCCTGTATCAATGCTATTGGCAACTTTTTTTCTAAACTCTTGAATTCCTCCTTCGTATTCCGGAACTGTAGAATACATTTCAGGCAGATAAGAATCGACATATTTTTCAAATAAATCATCCGCGAACATAGGTATCTTTACCAATGCGGCTTCCTTTTTACCGTCTACTTCAGCAGGACTCCAATCTTTCATAAATTTTAAAACAACTCTAGTAAGATCATAGGTACATTTAGAATTTGAAAACTTAGAGCTATCTTGTTTTACAAACTTTATTGTAGCATCAGGATATACAACAACTTCCAAATGATAAAATTCATTTTTATCATCACATGGTTTAAGTTTTTGTTTTAAAAGTATGTCATGGAATTGCCTATAAAATTCGACCCTCCCTCCTTTATAAAACTCTGTTCCATTAGGATAACTCTCAAGGATTTGCGCATTAAAAGCAGAGGAAATAAAAATCAGACAAAATAATAATATTCTTTTCCTACCCAGCATCATAAACATCATGGCTAAAATTAATTTTCATTACAAATTTAGAATCAACAGGAGCGCCGTTTTTGATTGCAGGTTTCCATTTTCCTTTTACTTTTTTGGCAGCGTATTTTATATCATCGATAAACATTTCACTGTCTTTGAATTTGGGAAGAACATCAATATTATTAATTTTTCCTTTAGAATCTATATTGAAAACAAGAGTTATTTTTCCTTGAAAAGCATATAAAGAATGATCGATATAAGCATGAACCATATTCATGAATTCTTTTCGGAAAGCTTCATCGCCGCCCGGAAATTCGGCTTTCTGGTAATTTGATGATGTTTGTTGAGTTTGAGTTGCAGTTTCCTGCGAAAATACTTTACCGCTTACAAGCAATAAAGATAGAATTAAAAGATATTTTTTCATGGTTAAATAAAAATCGTTTTATACATCTGTTGCAATCGCAGACAAATTCATTTTAATCTTAATTTGTGATGTTACGGGTTGTCCGTTACAAGTTGCAGGAATCCAATTTTTCTTGATTCTTCTCACCACATATTTCATATCATCAAAGAAAACTTCACTGTTGGCAACTTTTGGAGTTCCTTCAATTTTAGTCACTTTTCCTTTTTCATCCACTGTAAGTGTAAACGTAAAATCTCCATTAAGAACATAAAAATCTGTATTCAAATAATCGTACATATATTTTCTCAACGTTTCTTTATATACCGGAATTCCGCCTTCGAAGCTTGCTGCTTTAAAATCGTTACAATTTTTAACAGCAACCTGAAACAATGGTTCTTTGATATCTATTTTAAGAATATTTTTATTATTTTCTGTTAGAAAATTATCATCTCTTTCCTCGACGTCATTATTTTGCTGAGCGAAAGCAAAATTCGATACGAAAAGTCCTGCCAGTAATATTAATGTTCTCATAGGATTTATTTTAATGGAAATAACACACAAAATTATGCCAAAAAATCAAAAGAAACTCCTTTCCAATAAGAAGTTTCTTTAAATTTTTTAAATTAAAATTGAACGAGCTTTAAGGATGATTTTTAAGGATAAATTAAAAAATTATTCCCTACAATAATCCTTTAATATGTTTATAATTCGTTTTTACGGTATCTAAAGCTTCTTCCATTTTTCCGCCAAGCATTAACTGCGCCATAGATTTTGTCATTCCAATAACCTGATCGAATTCAATTTTCGGAGGTAAAGCCAACGCATTTGGATTGGTGAAAATATTCAACAAATAAGGTCCATTATAATCCAGACATTCTTTAATCGCGGCTTCAACGTCTTCAGGTTTGTGAACATTTTTTCCGGGATAGCCCATTGCCTGCGCAATCATTCCGAAGTCAGGATTAATCATATCTGTTTCATTGTCGGGCATTCCGCCAACTTCCATTTCCAATTTTACCATTCCTAGAGCTCTGTTATTGAAAACAATCAATTTGACAGGCAATTTATACTGAAAAATCGTTGCCATATCTCCCAATAACATCGACAAACCGCCGTCTCCACACATTGCAATTACTTGTTTGTCCTGATGAGCCAAAGAAGCCCCAATCGCCATCGGCATTGCATTTGCCATCGAACCGTGATTGAATGAACCTAACATTTTTCTTTCACCTGTTCCGGTAATATATCTAGCGCCCCAGACGCAGCACATTCCTGTATCTACTGTGAAAATCGCATCTTTTTTAGCTAATTTATCTAAAGTATGTGCCACAAACTCGGGTTGAATGGCATTTTCCGTTCCGAAATCTTTTACATACGTCAATTGAGCCTCTTTTACCTTTCCATAAAATTCCAATTGTTGATTTAAGAAATGAATATCCGTTTTTTCTTTTAACAAAGGCAATAAAGCTTTGATGGTTTCCTTCACATCTCCCGTCAATCCCAACTCAAGCTTTGCTCTTCTGCCTAATCTTTCTGGGCTTTCATCAATCTGAACGATTTTATTTTTAACAGGCATAAATTTCTGATAAGGAAAATCCGTTCCCAAAAGAATCAACAAATCTGCTTCGTGCATCGCATGATATGCGGAAGGAAGTCCCAAAAGCCCCGTTAAACCAACTTCATTAGGATTATTAGGCTGAATTGCCATCTTCCCACGGAAAGAATATCCAACAGGAGATTTTAAAAGTTTTGATAATTCTACAACCTCAGCATTTGATTTTTCCGCACCGATTCCACAATAAATGGTTACTTTTTGGCTTTCATTAATTAAGCTTGCCAGTTGATTCAATTCATCATCAGACGGACGAATAATTGGGTTTGTTTTAAATATTTTATTTGATGTCGTTGCTTCTTCGGCATCCAATTCCGAAACATCGCCCGGAAGACCGATTACAGCAACTCCTTTTTTGGAAATCGCATGCTGAATTGCCGCCTGTAAAGTTCTCTGAACCTGTTCCGGTCTCGTAATCATTTGATTGTAATGGCTGCAATCATCAAATAATTTTATGGTATTCGTTTCCTGAAAATAGTCCATTCCCATTTCTTCGCTCGGAATTGTGGAAGCAATCACCAACATTGGAACATGAGAACGATGCGCTTCGTAAACTCCGTTAATCAAATGAACGTGTCCCGGCCCACAACTTCCTGCACACACCGCAAAACCGTCAAGTTCAGCTTCTGCCGCAGCGGCATATGCTCCAACTTCTTCATGTCTTACATGAATCCATTCGATGCTGCTTTTTTTTACGGCAATGTTTAAATGATTGAGACTGTCGCCCGTAACTGCATAAATTCTTTTCACATTGGCATTTTCGAGCATTTCAACAATTTGCTCTGCTATATTTTTAGCCATAATTAATATTTTTGGTGTTTAAATTTTAGAAAAAACGGATGTGAATATGGATTGAAAGGCTTCATTAAATTTAGCCTCATTCAAATTTAGGGAATAATAAATATTTTAAAGATTCTTTAATATTAAAATTAACTTAAGTTCATAAAAAAACTCCGCAATTTCTTGCAGAGTTCTTGTATTTTAATTGATTACTTCGATTTGATTTCTCAAAAGATCCTCAAATTCGTCTCTTTTTCGTATTAAGTGTGCTTTTCCGTCTAAGAATAACACTTCGGCAGGTTTTAATCTTGAATTAAAATTTGAACTCATCTCAAAACCATAAGCTCCGGCATTTCTGAAAACCAAAATATCACCTTCTCTTACCTCGTTCAGTTTTCTATCCCATGCAAAAGTATCTGTTTCACAAATATTTCCGACTACTGTGTAAATTCTTTCCGCACCTTTTGGATTCGATAAATTTTCAATCTGATGGTAAGAATCGTAGAACATCGGACGAATCAAATGATTGAATCCTGAATTTACTCCTACGAAAACCGTAGCCGTGGTTTGCTTGATCACATTAGCTTTCACTAAAAGATATCCACTTTTTCCAACCAGGAATTTTCCAGGCTCAAACCAAAGCTCGAATTTTTTACCTGTAGCTTTAGAAAATTCCGAAATTACTTTTTCTACTTTTTTACCTAAAGTTTTCACATCGGTCTCTTCCTCAGTATCTTGGTAAGGGATTTTGAAACCACTTCCCATATCCAGATATTTCAGATTCGGGAAATGCTCTGATAATTCAAGCATAATATCCAAAGCCTGCAAGAATACATCCGGATCTTTGATCTCGCTTCCCGTATGCATATGAAGACCTTCCACATTCAGGTTGGTAGATTTCATCACTCTTTCGATGTGACGAACCTGATGAATAGAAATACCGAATTTGCTATCGATATGTCCTGTCGAAATTTTATAGTTACCACCAGCAAAAATATGCGGGTTGATTCTTACTAAAATTGGGTAAGTATTTCCGTATTTATTCCCGAATTGCTCAAGAATGGAGATATTATCGATGTTGATATGCACTCCAAACGTCATGGCTTCCTCGATTTCAGCCAAGTCTACACAGTTGGGAGTGAATAATATTTTTTCTTTCGGAAATCCTGCTTTTAATCCAAGTTTCACTTCATTAATTGATACACAATCCAAAGAAGCACCCAAGTTCTTGACGTACTTCAGGATGTTGATGTTTGTCAACGCCTTCGCAGCATAGAAGAACTTTGTGTGTTTTAAAAAAGAAGATGTAAGTTTCTCGTATTGAGTTTTAATAGATTCAGCATCGTAAACATACACCGGCGTGCCAAACTCATTGGCAATCTGTAACAATTCTTTTGAATTCATAATTAATTAAGTAAACTTCTTTTTTGATTAAGAAAGTGCAAAGGTAGTAAGAAATTGTTTATAATTCTAAATCAAACACATAGAAGATTATTCTTTTAATTTGAATTTAACAGAATAATATGCTTTTTAAAATAATTTTAAAGATTTTTATTCTATTGTTTTAAAAAATTCCCAATTAAAACAATTACAGTTAAAATCATTAAAAACGCAATGATAGAAACAGGATTTGCGAAATTCACTGTCCAGCCCAAACCAAATCTTTTCGGAGGGAAAATTCTTTGATCTTCTTTGTTAAAATAAAACAATCCGAATTTCCAAAAAGATGGTTTGTTGGTATTATTCATTATTAAAATTTTTGAATATCTGATTATTTTGGCAATGGCAACGTTTCAAAATCACCTCGGAGCAAAGCCAGTTGCAATTCATTATTTAAATCCGTAGACTGATAAAGCAGGTCGATTTTCAACTTTGAAAGTTTGCTTAATGTCTGGATTTGTGTAAATAATTCATAAAAACCATATGAAGCAACTTTCCCGTTTTCTATAATTAAAAACAGCTTTTCTCCCAACTTTCGCCCCTGTCCAAGCCAAAGTTCATTTCTTTTTTTGAAATCGATTTTCTTTTTGAAAACTTCTATATCGTTGTATTCTTCAATATTTCCAATAAATTGAATAGCTTTCGAACCTTGCGTGAAAGACCTGAATTTCAAAATTGGTTTCTCAAGTTTATTCAACTTATTTTTTTCAACAACGTACTTTTCATTTCGATGATACAGCCCAAATGGAAGTGTATCTCTTTTCTTAATTCCTTTTGAATTCAATATCAGCTTGGCAATAATATCCGTTCCGGTAAGCTCATAATTGATCTGCTCTACACCTTGTTGAATAATTTCCCATTTTTTTGATTTTGAATTAAAAACTTTCTTCGAAAACTTGTTAATATCCTGAACATGATCTGAGAAAATAATTCTTCCCGCTTCGTCCTGAAAATAAACAAAGCCTTTTTCATTAGGAAGATCCTGCGTTAATATCTTGATTTTGTTGATGTAAGTCTTCGCATTGGTTTCGTCGTGCTGTTTTTGAATGATCTCATTTTCAACATCTTTTGAAACTAAAAGTTTAAATAACTCCAATGTTGCTCTTGCATCTCCATCTGCTCTGTGGTGATTAGTCAATGGAATCCCTAAAGATTTCACCAATTTTCCTAGAGAATAGCTTACCTCATCCGGAATCAGTTTTTTAGCTAACGGAATTGTATCTAAAGTATTGATTTTAAATTCATAACCAAGTCTTTGGAAAGACTGACGAAGCATTCTGTAATCGAAATCGATATTGTGACCAACCAACGTTGTATTTTCAGTAATCTCAACAATTCTTTTGGCAATTTCGTGGAATTTGGGTGCAGTTTTCACCATTTTCGGGGTAATATTGGTCAATTTTTGCACAAAAGGTGTAATATCACTTTCCGGATTTACAAGCGAAATAAACTGATCAACAATTTTCTGACCATCGTACCTGTAAATAGCAACATCAATAATGCATTCTTTTCTGTAACCTGCACCATTACTTTCTATGTCAATTATCGAATACATTTAAATTTATACAACTTCTTTTTAAGATTAATTTTAATGATTGCCGTAAGTTCTTATTAAAACTTTAACAAATTAAATACCATAATCCACATGAGCAATCCATCTGTCATTGATATACAAAGGCAACTCTGCTAAAATAATAAATTTTAACTAATTTTTAACGTTTTCTTCCGCCCAACCCCAACATTCCCAGAATTGCTTTTGCGCCTTCTCGCATTAATGTGCTTGTGAAAGTTCGTCCTGCTTTGCTTTGTAAAACCTGTTCAAACATTCCCGGTTCTTCTTTTACAGGTCTAGATTTTTGATTTGGAGCAGCATTTTGAGTCGCTTCCTCCATCCTTTTTACTAATATTTCGTAAGCAGATTCGTTATCTATAACTTTCTCATACTTAGCAACTAAAGCCGATTTGTTTGTTAATTCAGAAATCTCTGCATCATTCAAAACATCCATTCTAGATTCGGGAGAAATTAAATAGGTATGAACCAGCGGTGTAGGAATTCCTTTTTCATCCAAAGCTGTTACAAATGCTTCTCCAATACCTAAATTCTGAATTAATGTGGATGCATCATAAAATTCTGTTGTAGGATAATTTTCGACTGCTTTAGAAATTTCCTTTTTATCTTTCGCTGTAAAACCTCTCAATGCATGCTGAATTTTTAAACCCAGTTGAGAAAGAATTGCTTCCGGAACATCTCCCGGAATTTGAGTAATAAAATAAATCCCAACTCCCTTAGAACGAATCAGCTTCACCATCGTTTCGATCTGAGAAACCAATGCTTTTGAAGATTCATCAAAAATTAAGTGAGCTTCATCAATGAAAAGAACCAATTTCGGTTTTCCACTATCACCTTCTTCAGGAAAAGTCATGTAAATTTCTGCAAAAAGAGAAAGCATAAATGTTGAGAATAATTGCGGTTTACTTTGAATATCAGCAACTCTCAAAATATTTACAACTCCTTTTCCGTCTCTTGTTTCTAATAAATCATGAACATCAAAGCTCAATTCACCAAAGAAACTAGAAGCTCCTTGTTGCTCTAGAGCTACAATTGATCTTAAAATCGCACCCAAAGATGCCGAAGCAATCGAACCGTAATTTGATGATAATTCTGCTTTACCTTCCGCATTTTCAGTGACATATTGAAGGACTTTTTTTAAATCATTCAAATCTATTAAAGGCAAACCTTTATCATCACAATATTTGAATACAATCGACATGATACTTTGCTGGGTATCATTTAATTGTAAAATTTTACTTAATAAAACCGGACCAAATTCTGTAACAGTTGCTCTTAGTTTCACACCTCTTTCACCAGAAATTGTCATTAATTCAACTGGAAAGGATTGCGGATTGTACGGAAGCTGAGTTTTTGCATATCTCTCCTGAATTGCCGGATTTTCTGTTCCTGCCTCTGCAATTCCTGAAAAATCTCCTTTAATATCCAAAACCAAAGAAGGAATTCCCTGATGCGAAAGCTGTTCTGCGAAAACCTGCAATGTTTTTGTTTTTCCCGTTCCTGTTGCTCCTGCGATCAAACCGTGACGGTTAATGGTTTTCAATGGAATCGTAACATTAACTTCCGGAACAACCTCTCCATCCAACATTCCTTTTCCTAATATAATATGATCTCCTTTTGGAGTGTATCTAGCATTTAGTTCTTGAATAAATTTTGCCTTGTCTGCCATTTGATATTTTTTAACTTATAAATATAAAATTTTTTGGAAAATATTCATTCATCAAATACTATTATTGGTCAAGTTTTTGCTATAAATCTGCGCAAATATGCATATTTTGGCATTTTGAAATTTGAATTTTTTAAATATTAATTTAAAAATAGAATAATTAAAAACTTTATAGATTTATTCTATTAGTATAGATTCTTTATTTTAGCGTGTTTTAAAAAAATAAACACGATTTTTGTATATTGAAAATAACAAACTGTTACAGAAGAAATGAAAGTTGAACAAATATATACAGGTTGCCTTGCACAGGGCGCCTACTACATCGTATCAGAAAATGAAGCAGTGATCATCGATCCCCTAAGAGAAGTAAAACCCTACCTGGATCGACTGGAGAAGGATAACGTAACTTTAAAATATATTTTTGAAACACACTTCCACGCAGATTTTGTCTCGGGACATTTAGATTTAAGCAAAAAAACAGGCGCTCCGATCGTTTACGGTCCCACTGCACAACCTGAGTTTGATGCAATTATTGCAGAAGACAACCAAATTTTTGAAATTGGAAAAGTAAAAATAAAAGCTCTTCACACTCCTGGTCACACAATGGAAAGCACAACTTACCTTCTGATTGACGAAAATGGTGTTGAAACTGCGATTTTTACGGGAGATACTCTATTTTTAGGAGATGTTGGAAGACCTGATCTTGCACAAAAAGCAGAAAGTCTTACCCAGCAAGATCTTGCAGGAATTTTATATGATAGTTTACATTCTAAAATCATTCCTTTAGATGACAGCATCACAGTTTATCCGGCTCATGGAGCAGGTTCTGCTTGTGGAAAAAATATGCAGAAAGAAACTGTTGATATTTTAGGAAATCAAAAAAGAACAAATTACGCTTTAAATCAACCGGATAAAGAATCTTTCATCAAAGAAGTTCTTGACGGATTAACAGCTCCTCCAAAATATTTCGGGATGAATGTTGCCATGAATAAAGGAGGTTACGAAAGTCTTGATACTGTAATGGACAAAGGTTTAACGCCAATTTCTGTTGAAGATTTTGAAGCGTATGCAGAAGAAACAGGGGCATTAATTTTAGATACAAGAAGTCCGGGAGAATTCCACCAAGGATTTGTTCCAAATTCTATAAATATCGGTTTGAAAGGAGATTTTGCACCTTGGGTTGGGACTCTAATCGTTGATGTTAAACATCCTTTATTATTAATTGTTGAAGAAGGAACGCAAGAAGAAGCCATCACAAGATTGAGCCGCGTTGGGTTTGATAATGTAGTTGGATATCTACAAGGTGGTTTCGAAGCATGGAAAAACAACGGAAAAGAAACAGATGAAGTGAAAAGAATTTCTCCGGCAGAATTCGCCGAAATTTTTTCTGAAAACTCAAAAGTGATTGATGTTCGTAAAATTTCAGAATATTCTGCAGAACATATTGATAATTCTTACAATAGACCTTTAGACATCATCAGCGACTGGGTGAAAACCATCGATGATTCTGAACACTTCTTCTTACATTGTGCAGGAGGGTACAGAAGCATGATCGCAGCCAGCATCCTTAACTTTCACGGAATCAGAAACTTTACTGAAATCGATGGAGGATTCAACGGAATTAAAAAAACAGAAAAATTCCCGACTTCGGATTTTGTTTGCCAGTCAAAAACATTGTAAAAGATAAATAATGAGAGGAAAAATTTTTGGAATCATTCTGGTTTCTGCCTTAGCACTAACTGCTTGTAAAACAGCGAATACAGCAACAGTTTCGAATGTTAGCGTTAAAAAATTAATCAACGATTCCTGAAGTTACTTTAGTTGACGTAAGAACTCCTGAGCAGTTTGCGAATGGATCGATTGAAAATGCAATCAACGTTCCTTTAGCGGAAATTCAGAAAAACCCAACATCTTTAAAAGGAAAAAAAGTGGTCGTTTTCTGCAACAAAGGAATTCAGGCGGATGAAGCGGTGAAGATTTTAAAGAAAAATGGAGTTGAAGTGTACGACGGAACAAGTGTCGAAAATATTAAAGCCATTCAGAAGCATACTCTTTAAAGTTTAATTTGAATTAAATAAAAACCAAAGCTATGTCACAAAAATTTCAGGAAATAATAGATTCCGAAAGACCGGTTCTGATTGATTTTTTTGCAACCTGGTGTCAGCCTTGCAAAGTTCAGTCTTCGGTTTTGAATACGGTAAAAGAAAACGTTGGCGAAGGCGCCAGAATTATAAAGGTTGATGTGGATCAGTATCCGACTTTAGCTGCTCAATACGGTGTGCGTGGAGTTCCTACATTAGCGATCTTCAAAAAAGGAGAAATGCTTTACAAAGAAAGCGGTGTGCATGATGTGAATACACTCACGCAACTTTTAAAACAATATGCTTAAAACTGTGATTTTTTCACAGTTTTTTTGTTTTCATTTTCCCACCGATTTCACGGATTTTCACAGATGATTGCGCATATTTTCATATGAAAAAATAAAATTTAGCATAAACATCTGTGAAAATCCGTGAAATCGGTGGGAGAAAAAACTATAAATCAATAGAAAACGAATCTCGATCATTTAAAAACTGAAAGTGATTTCTGAAATCTTTCAATTCTTCTAAATTCCATTCTGCGGAAACAATATTGTCTTTTTTCTCTGAAATTTCTTTTCCATCCGCGAAAAAACAATGCGAACTTTCCTGATAAAAAAGATTATTTCCATCCGTTCCGATTCTATTTAAACCAAAAACAAAAGACAGATTCTCAATCGCTCTGGCTTTCAGTAAATGCTCCCAAGCTTCTACTCTTTTTTCAGGCCAATTGGCAACATATAAAATAGCGTCGTAATCATCATTATTTCGAGCAAAAACAGGAAAACGAAGATCGTAGCAAACTTGTAGTAATATCCTAAAGCCTTTATAATTTACAATTATCCTTTTCTTTCCCGGAGTATAAACTTTGTCTTCGCCAGAAAATGAAAACAGATGTCTTTTATCGTAAAAATCAACCTGAGAATCTGGCTGTACAAAATACATTCTGTTATAGAAATCTCCGTTGTCCTCTACTGGAGCACTTCCGCAAAAAGCAGCGTTTTTTTCTTTCGAAATTTTCTTTAAAAATTCTAAAGATTCTAAATTTCTGTCGGAAACTTCAGAAGCATCCATACAAAAACCTGTTGAAAACATTTCCGGAAGCAGGAAAAGATCCGCTTCCTGATTTTGCAATTCCTTTTCTATTAATTGAAAATTTTCTGTTTTATTTTTCCAGATGATATCTAAATTCAGTCCTGTGATTTTCATAAACTTTGTTAAAAAACTTCAATAAAAATACGATTTTCCTGCGATTTCGGTTCTATTTTTGATGCGAATGTTTTTTAGTAATAATAGTAAAAAAGTAAAATTTATGAAGAAATTGATTTTTATGTTCATGATAATTTTCGCCGGAACTGCCGTGAAAGCACAAGCATGGACTGGAAAAGGAGATCAAAAAATTAATGCTGGACTAAGTGCTTGGGGATATGGAACGGGAATTACAGGAACTTACGATTATGGTTTAAATAAATTAATTTCAGTGGGTGCAGGATTGAATGCTTACTTCGGAAATTATAAAGATAATGATGATGACAACAGGGTTTTTGTTTTCGGAAGAGTCAATTTTCATTTAAAAGAAACTTTACAGCTGCCTGAAAAATTGGACATTTATCCTGGTGTTGATGTTGGGGTTTTAGGAAAAGATTTCGGGATCGGGGCTCATATTGGAGCGAGATACTTTTTCTCCGACAGGATAGGTGTTTTTGCGGAAGTCGGCAACAATGGCAGTCTCGGAGTTTCCATCAATTTATAATAAATCATCTTAATATATGACAAAGCTTCTCGTTTCGGGGAGCTTTTTTATTTGGCATAGTTTTGATAATTGTTACCTTTGCAAATTAAATATAAAAAGTATTAATGGAATTAGCAATCAAGATTTTCCAGTTCATTCTAAGTATTTCTATTTTAGTAGTCCTTCATGAGCTTGGTCACTTTTTACCGGCGAAATGGTTTAAGACCAGAGCAGAAAAGTTTTTTCTGTTTTTCGATCCTTGGTTTTCAATTTTTTCAATGAAAAAAATCAACGGAAAATGGCAGTATAAGTTTTTCTCTCAAAATCTTCCAGATACAGAAGAAATCGTAGTAAACGGAGAAAAGAAAGAAGTTGCTATCGACATATCAAAATTACCGGACAGCGACTGGAGAAAACATCCTGAGCTGACAAAGTATGGAATCGGGTGGCTTCCTTTCGGTGGATATGTAAAAATTGCCGGAATGATCGACGAAAGCATGGATACCGAGCAGATGAAAAAACCTGCTCAACCGTGGGAATTCAGATCGAAACCAGCTTGGCAAAGATTAATTATCATGTTGGGAGGAGTTACGGTAAACTTTTTCTTGGCTTGGATTATTTTCTCGGCTTTGGTTGGTAAAAATGGCGAACACATTTTTGACGCGGATAAAATTACAACACCTCTTCATTACACAGAAGCTGCAAAAAAAATGGGCTTTCAGGATGGAGATAAAATTTTAAAAGTTGATGGTAAAACACAAAAAGACTTCAAAAAACTGGCGTTAGATGTTTTATTGAGTGACGAAATTACAGTTCTTAGAGATGGAAAAGAAGTTACTTTCCCTACAAACGACGATGGAAAAGCGATGGCTTTCCAAGATCCTGAACCAAGATCTTTCCTTACCCCTAGAATGGCACCTATTGTTGACACGATTGTTACAAAATCTACGATGGATGCGGGATTGAAAATCGGTGATAAAATTGTTGCGGTTAATGGAAGACCTTTGGAATACTACGACCAAGTAAAACCTTTGGTTGCTCCAAATGCGGGTAAAACTGTTGATTTCGAGGTTTTAAGAAACAATCAATTGACAAACGTACAAATTCCTGTTTCTAAAGAAGGAACAATCGGAATTTTATCTTTCAAAGAAGTTGAAAAATACTACGTTCACAACAATTATAACTTCTTCAGTTCTATTACAAGAGGTTTTACATTGACTATTGAGAGTTTAACATACCAGATTAAGCAGTTTAAATTAATCTTCAACAAAAAAGTTCAGGGTTATAAAAAAGTAGGTGGCCCGATCGCAATTGTGAAAAATATGCCTGTAAATAAAGATGCTAAAGGAAATGTTTCAATTGACTGGACTGCATTTTGGGGATTCACGGCAATGTTCTCGGTTTGGTTGGCATTTTTGAACTTAATTCCTATTCCCGGACTTGATGGAGGACACGTTTTATTTACATTATATGAAATAATTGTAGGAAAACCTGTACCACAAAAAGTATTGGAAAATGCACAAATGGTTGGAGTTATATTCCTGTTAGGCTTGATGTTACTTATCTTCGGAAGCGACATCTTTAAATGGATAACCGGAAGTTTATAATATTTTTTAAAATTTTCATTAAAAATATTTGTAGGGTATAAATATTCGTCCTATATTTGCACCACTTAAAACAAAGGACATTCCTCCTTAGCTCAGTTGGTTAGAGCATCTGACTGTTAATCAGAGGGTCGCTGGTTCGAGCCCAGCAGGAGGAGCAAAAGACTTACAGAAATGTAAGTCTTTTTTATTTCTATGTATTCAATTAAGTTTTATTAACTTTTCACGAAACTTTTATTAAACTTAATCTCCTGAAAAATAGCAAAATAACCTTGAAAGCCTTTCTACCACAAGAAAATTTCAATTATTTTTTATTTAAAAACTTGTTTGATATTAATATTCATATTATATTTGCATCACTAAAAACAAAGGAAATTCCTCCTTAGCTCAGTTGGTTAGAGCATCTGACTGTTAATCAGAGGGTCGCTGGTTCGAGCCCAGCAGGAGGAGCAAAAGACTTACAGAAATGTAAGTCTTTTTTATTTCGTTATTTAACCAATCTTAATATTACCTGTTTTACAATTATTAATTTTAATTAAAATTAATGTAATTTCATTATTTTTCCATATAAAACATTGTAATACAGTTATTTTTTTATGATTATATAGAAATTAATATAAATTAAATTGATAAAACTAAACATTGTTTGTAACTTGTGGTACTATAAACGTAAATTATCATGAAAAAACCTTGACTTTCGTATTTATTGGTGTTTTTGGTATATCTATCGCACAGGTTGGGATTAATACAGCTAATCCGGTAAGCACTTTGGATATTATTGCAAAAAATGCTACAGGCAATTCCACCAACGTGGATGGCATTACAATTCCGAGAGTAGATAGAGCACGGGCTCAGGCAATGGCATCAATTCCACTCTCTACCATGATCTACATAAACGATATTTCTACCGGAACCAATTCCGGAACAACCATAGACGTGACTTCCGTAGGTTTTTATTATTTCGACGGAATCAAATGGGTTGCTATTATAACCACGCCATCGAATAACGACTGGCGTACCACAGGAAATACAGGAACAACTCCTGGAACAAATTTTATAGGTACAACAGATAATCAAAATGTTGTTTTTAAGAGAAATAATAATGATGCGGGAGTTTTAAGTAATATTAATACATCTTTTGGGGAAGATTCTTTACCATCTGCATCCCCGGCACTTTTAAGCTCTGCGTTTGGAGTTGGAGCACTATCTGCTGCAACCGCAGGAAGTGTGGCGAACTCTGCTTTTGGTAATCAATCCTTAAGTGCGAATACAACAGGTGTACAAAATGCATCTTTTGGATTTCAAGCTTTACAAAATAATACAACAGGATCCAGAATTACAGCATTAGGATCAGGTTCGCTCAGATCACAGACTAGTGGGGGAGATAATGTTGCTGTAGGCTATAATTCCCTTGATGTCCTAACTGGAGCATCTGCCTTTAACGTAGCAGTAGGCGCAGATGCGCTGGGTACTCTAACTGCTGGTAGTGGAAATACAGCGATTGGAGATAATACAGGAAATCCGTCGAGTGGAGGAGGTGGAGTATCTTTCACAACTGGTAGCAACAATATATTAATTGGGGTTAATTCAACTTTTTTAAATGCTACAACAAACAATCAAATGAATATTGGAAATGCTTTGTTCGGAACAAACCTTAGTAACGACATAGCAAACCTTACCGCCAATATTGGGATAGGAACTGCAACACCTGCCACAAGATTACATGTTTTAGCAACTACAGCGAACGCCAACAGATACAATCTTTTTGATGCTGCTGCAGGAACCAACCAGTACGGAATTATTGCTTTAAGAAATACTTCTGCCCTGGCAACAGGAAATTACTCTCTTTTAGGATTCACCAACAGCGGACCCACTTCGGGTGGGGCTAACTGGGCTATAGGCTCTATTCGTACAGGTGCAACAGCAACTAATGGAAGTGAAGAAGATTTCTATATAGGAAATTCTACAGGTGGTGCACTTAATGAACGTTTAAGAATAAAACCAAACACCGGTAATGTAGGAATTGGCACATCGAATCCTACTGCTAGATTGGAAATAGCTTCTGGAACGACAGACGTTTCAGGTCTAAAATTTACAAATATCAACAGTACAACTCCTCCTACCGCCAATACATCTTCTTTAGGGATAGATGCGAGCGGAAATGTTGTTGTGCAAAGCTCATTAACAACATCCTTTAAATCTTTCAATATCGATGCAAGTGTTGCTGCAAATTCACTGGTTACTTTAGGTGGGATACAATTAAGATATCCATCAACAACCTGTACCAGTACAGGTACTTTTCTACAAATAAGATCAACTACAGGTTCCAACAATGCTGGTATTATACATGCAGCAACAATATCATCTCAGACTACCGCAAGTAATACTTTTGTTGCGACAGTACCTTTTACAATCACTACTGGATTTGCCGATATAACATCTCTCCCAGTAAATTGTGTTCAGGACGGGCATACTCAGTTTAGTTTTTTCTCGTATACCGATAAAACTTTTTACAGGATAAATTTCAATGTCGCTGACGGAGATAGTATTTCGGGAGTTGTGCCTCAGGGATATATTTTTGCAGAGCTCCAAAAATAAAAAAGCACAGATTCCTCATATTTAATTAAAATACTACTATAACACCATCATTTTGATGGTGTTATTTCATTACATTTGCAGTTTTGCATTTAAGTTTAAATAATTTTACATATTTACAATAAAAGTGCATACTTTTTGTTTATGCTAATAGCTTGAAGAAACAACAAATGTTAATTAATAACTCAAAATATTATACTCTTTTTTTCTATTATTTTTCATAGACCTTGTCTGTGCTCAAAATACCGCGAATGGAAGGATTGTAGATGCCAAAACGAACAAAGAAGTCACCGGTGTTGATATCTTTATTAATGATAGTAACAAAGCGGCTTTAACGACCACTTCGGGAAGTTTTACTATTCAATCTGATAGTATTATTTATAAATTAAAATTTTTAAGAAAAAACTACGGACTAGAAAGCGTAAACATAACTCCGGAAACGGCAACGAATATATTTGTAAAGTTATCTCAGGATAAAGTAGAAAATATTCAGGAAGTGGTAATCCACAACGAAAAACCGAAGTTTAAAAATAAAAAAGAAAATCCCGCTTATGCCATCATGCAAAAAGTCTGGGAGAAAAAAAGAAATAACGGATTAGATAAATTCGATACTTATACCTATAAAGAATATGAGAAGATTCAGTTTGATGCCAATAATCTAGATAGTGCATTTATGAAGAAAAAAATCTTCAACAAGCTAGAATTTATTTTTGATTATAAAGATTCCACAGCCAGTGGAAAAATTGGACTACCCGTTTTCTTAAATGAAGCTATTTATGAAAATTATGGTGAAAACAGACCGAATAAAAGAACAAAAAGACTTTTAACGGCACAAAAAACTTCCGGGTTTCAGGACAATCAGATTATTACCTTAACAGCGAAAAACTTATATCGTGACATTAATATTTATGATAATACGTTAAATTATTTCGATATCGGGTTTCCAAGTCCGGTTGGAGAAACGGGTTTCAGTACCTATGATTATAATTTAATTGATACCATTTCAATGAGGGGTGAAAATGCCTTTAAAATCCGTTATCAACCGAAGAGAACGGAGGTTTTGGCATTTCAGGGATATCTTTATATTGATACCGATACTTATGCAGTTTTAGGTGCGACTTTAAAATCGACACAGAAAATAAACGTTAACTTCATCAACGGAATTTCAACAGAACTAGAATACGATAATCCTGATGAAAACACTTTTCTGCCAAGAAAATTTGTTACCGAAATTGAAATGACACCTTTTTCAAAAAAGAAAACATCAAAAAGTATCATTGCAAAAAGATCAGTCGATTATTCTGAATATGAATTTAATAAACCGCTAGAAGACAAAATCTTTAAGCGACAGGAAGAAGAATACAGTGACAAATTTGTTGATAAAGATGATGCATTTTGGGTGAAAGCAAGACCCGATTCTTTATCGAAAACCGAGCAAGGCGTTTACGAAATGCTGGACAAGCTTCAGCAGACTCCAAAATTCAACCGAATTGTGAAACTGTATGAAACGCTTGGCTCTGGATACTACAACGTTAAAAAGTTAGGAATTGATTTAGGACCAATTTTCTCTATTTACGGTAAAAACGAAATTGAAGGGGATAGAATTCGATTAGGAGCAAGAACTTATTTCACAAGAAACGATCCTTGGAGAGTTCAGTTTTATACAGCTTATGGTTTTAAAGATCAGCAAGTAAAATATGGGGCTGAAGCAAGATTTATGTTCAACAGAGTAAATAGATTTACAGTCGGTGCGGGAACAAGAAGAGACATTTTGCAATTGGGAGTTCAGTTGACGAATGATGACGGAATTATGGCGCGTACATTTGCTTCCTCAACTCTTTTTGCGAGAGGCGAAAATGCTTCTTTAAGTTCAGTAAATCAAACCAATGTTTTTACATCGATCGAGCCGTGGAAAAATTTCCAAATCAGATTGGATGGCACAATGCAAAGCATTAAATCCGCAAATCCTGATGGATTTAATTTAAGATATTACAAAGACGGAAACTTAAGACAAACAACCAATGACTCTCATCTTACACTTAGTTTAATTGCAAGACCGGGTGCAAAATTCTCGCAAACCGGCCTCGACAGATACGAACACGGAACATTGGCTCCGACAATCGTCTTAAAATACACGAGAGGAATTGAAGGCCTATTTGGATCTGATTTCAATTATAATAAATTACAATTCATGTTCTACAAACCAATGTTGATCGGAAGTTGGGGCAAACTGATGCTGAATTTCGAAGCTGGAAAAAACTTTGATACCGTTCCATTGGCTTTACAAAATGTAATTCCCGGAAACCAATCATATAGTTTGGCTCAAAATACTTTTGCTCAGCTTAATTATTATGAATTTGTGGCAGACACTTATACAACGCTTCATCTGGAACATCATTTTAATGGTAAAATACTTTCTTACATTCCTTTGATCAAGAAATTAAAATTGAGAGAAATAGCATTCTTCAGAGCCGCTTACGGAACTTTGAGCGATGCCTCAAAGGCAATAAATGTGGAAGGCTTCAAATATTCTGCTCCAAGCGAGCATATTTATTATGAATATGGAGTTGGGATTGAAAACATTGGTTTTGGAAATCTTAGAATTTTCAGAGTAGATTTTAACTGGCGAGGAAATTATCTCGACAGACCAGATATTTCAAAATTCGGAATCAAAGCAGGATTCCAGGTTGGGTTTTAAAAACAAATCTCCTTTATTGATATGATAAAGGAGATTTTTATTTTACTAAGATTCTGCCGGCCAGTCTTTGCAGCCATTGCAATGAGCAACAATATAAACAATGTTACATGGAGGTCTTTCTCCTTCCGGAAGCTTACAATATATCTCACAAGGTAAGCAGTCTTTTACGGGAAGCGCACCTCCCATTATACTTTTCAAGTTTTCGCGATTGATTTTCTTTAAATTTTTCATAATGATTAAGTTTTAATTTGATGTGTTTAATTAAACTTTTGAAATTTAAGAAAATTATTTTTATTGAATTTATAAAAAAAGCCTCAATAGTTGAGGCTCATATTTTATTAACACGGATCGGGATCCAGAATCCAATTCGGACAACGAAGTTGTTGCTGTGGCGTCCATGTCAGCCATTCTGCACATGTAGTCGCAGGAGGTGGACAAATTAGTACTCCTCCACCAATTGATTTAAGTTGGCTTTTTGTAAGTTTCTTTAGATTTTTCATAGTATTTAATTTGTGATCAGGTTATTAGCAATTGCAAGGAGTATCAATTACAGAATTAATACAGTGCGCTTTTTGCCAAGCAGACCAAGTACACCACTCAGCACACCAATCAGCCGGTACAGGGCATCTCTCTGCGCCTCCATGAATTGTTTTTAATTCTCTTTTCTTTAATTTTTTTAAATTTTTCATAAGGTTTAGTTTAATTTATTGCCTACTCTTTTTGCTTTTCGGCTACCGCAAATATATTGTTATTTGAATGTTATCAAATATAAAAATATATCACATAAAATAGAATAATTTAAAAAACTTTAACTTTTTTAACGAAAAATTAAAAAACAAAATCCCCGACAAAATTGCCGGGGATTAAATTTTTATAAAACGCTAAAAATTATGCGTTTGCTTCTACAGATACAAAAGATCTGTTGTTTGCTTTTTTTCTAAAAACTACTTTACCGTCGATTAGAGCAAACAAAGTGTGGTCTTTACCGATTCCCACGTTTGCACCTGGGTGGTGTTGAGTACCTCTTTGTCTAACAATAATGTTTCCGGCAATAGCATCTTGTCCTCCGAAAATCTTCACACCTAATCTTTTAGAGTGAGATTCTCTACCGTTCTTGGAGCTACCAACTCCCTTCTTGTGTGCCATTTTATTAGTGGATTATTATTATTTGTTTAACGCTTTGAAAGTGTCGATGTTCTTCACGATAGCAGCATCTACTTCTTCGTGAGTAAGAACAGTCTTTTCTAGTTCAACTTTTACTGCTTTACCTAAAGTAACTAAAGCATCTCTGTTCTCTTTAGACTGAGACAATCCGTTTTTCTTCAAGTGATAGTTCAACTCATGATCTTCGCTGAAGTTAACAGTTGCGCTGTCAGAAAGAACTTCTGCCTTAGCAGTTTCTTTTTTAGCAGCTTTCTTTGGAGCTCCTTCAAAACCAGTGATACCAGTAATTTGAATTTGCGTTAAAGATTGTCTGTGACCATTTTTCACTTGGTAACCTTTTCTTCTTTTCTTTTTGAAAACGATTACTTTATCAGCTTTTACATGGTCTAGGATCTCTGCTTCTACAGTGATTCCGTTTACAGCTGGGGCGCCTACAGTGATTGCACCGTTTACAGTAAGAAGAACTTTATCGAAAGAAACTTTTCCTCCTTTATCTCCTTTTAAACGGTTTACAAACAACTTCTGGTCTTGCTCAACTTTGTATTGAAGCCCTGCTATTTCTACAATTGCAAACATTGTTTATAAATTTTTAGTTATTTCGAGGTGCAAATATATGAAATATTTTCTAAATAGCTTGCAATCAAAACAATCTTTTTTATTCTTTTAAATTTTAACTATGTTTTGAATAATTTCTCACTCCGAAGTGATAATATTTCCGAAAGAATTTTATACCTTCGTTTTCACCTAAAAATATTTTATATGAAAAGAAACTTCCACTTCCCAATTCTATTGGGAGCAATTGCTGCACTCTCATTATCAGCATGTAACGACGATTCAATGGAAAACCCTGCCGTACAGGAACAACAAACCCAAAACCTGAAAATCGACCAGCCCAATGACCTTGAAAAAAGCTGTTCTTATGTAGACCAATACTGGAGCTCAAGCGCAGTTTTACTTACTTCTCTTCCAACATCCGCAGACACCAGTTTCATGAACTCTCAAATGACAAAAAATGCTACAATGTGGGGAAGAAGCACACCAACGCTTAGATTTGTGAATGATCCTTCAAACCCAGGTTCTACGTACAACGCGATTTCTTATTCAACAGGGAAAATCTATTATGGTTACGCCATTTATGCTGATGCTAAAAATAAAGGCGGAGATATCGTAAACGCAATGATTTTGGCGCATGAATATGGTCACCAATTACAATATGCTTACGGATTACCTAGTGTAAATGAATCCACAGCAAGACCAAACGAGCTTGAAGCAGACGGATTTGCAGGATACTACTTAAGAAGACCAAACGGTTACAACAAAACATCCTTCGCAGAAATTGCCGCTGCCTATGAATTTGCACAAAGCATTGGAGATTATCAGACAACTAGTTCGGGTCACCACGGAACGCCTCCACAAAGAAGATCTGCAGTTCGTCTAGGATTTTTACTTGGCCAATATAGCTTGACGGCATCTTCGTTCGATTACAACTTCTTCTATTACTATCAAGGAGTTTTGAATGGAACTTACAAAATGGGAAAAAATTCTCAATATCCTGAACTTGATGCTTACATGAGTCAGTATATTGATGAATTGAAAAAAATTCAGACTGGAGAAATCTCTGCTGAAGAATTTAAAGATCTTAAATAAACATTCATTTTCGACATATTTAAGTAAAGGAGGTAGGCTTTGGCTTACCTTTTTTGTTGATTTTAGAGTTTCGAAGATGGAGGCGGAAGGTTGAAAGTTTTTGAAAATGCTCATCAACGTTTTCACAGTAAATGATTTCAAACATCCATCATCCTACATCCATCCAAATTATTTCTTACTTTTGAAACATATTCCAAATAATGAACAGAGACCTTTACATCGATTTTGCAAAAGGATTGGCAACGCTTTCCATTATATTTATTCATACGGCTTTTTGGTCGGGACAGTTTTATATTCCGGCGGAAGTGCGAGTGTTTTCTTTAGTTTTTGATGTTGCTCTTTTTTATGCATTAAGCGGAATTACGTCCGGTTCAAATATTGAAAAAACATTTTACAGATTGCTGAAATTACAGATCACCTACATGATTTTTGTAACGTTTTTGTTCTTCCTTGATTACTTTTTTAAAGTTTTCGGGCTCAGTTTTTTTTCTTTAGAATGGCTTCAAAGTTTTTATTCAACTTTTGGATCAAAATATTCAGCAATAAATATTTCGGCAGTTCCACAATGGGAAAATTTAGGAAACTGGTATCTTCATCAATATACCAATGCAGATACTTTTCCTGTGGTGATGGGAAGTTTTTGGTATTTAAGAGTTTATTTTATTTTAACGGTTTTCGGAGTCTTAATTTTAAGATTTTTCCCAAAACACATCAACTGGTTTATCGGGATTTGTATCACTTTAACCTTACTATTCAATATTTTTCCTGAAATTTATCCAACAGGTCAGGTTGGTTACGTTGCATTTTATATGACCGTTTTCTTAATTGCCAACAAAATGCGCGGAAAAACCATCCCGACAAAAATGATTCCTGTATTATATGGAATTGTTGCCGTCGCTTTGTGCTGGATGTTTTGGTATTATGGAAGCGAAATTTTCTTCAAAATCAATAAAAATAAATTCCCGCCAAAGGTTCCTTATATAATATGGTCGTTATTTTCTTTGGTAACACTTTTTGTTTTTTACAACAGATTAAAAATAACGAAAGAGAATTTAGTCACTCATATTGGCAAAAACGCGATTTTTTTCTATTTCGCTCAGGGAATTAGTTCGTCATTAATTTATTTTCTTGTTGTTCCCTTAAAAGAAAACTTACCCTGGTGGGTTTTAATGATTTTAATTTATATCGTTAATATTATTTTAGCCTTCATAATTTCAGCAGGATTAAAAAAAGTAGACGTTTTAGGATGGAATATTTTGGAGTTTCTGAGAAGAAAAACAGCATCTTAAATTCTTTTATTTTTCTTTAGACGCAAAGTTTTAATTTAAAATAAAAAATATTTGAGTGAGCAAAGAGGAATCAACAAGTTGATTTGATGAAGCGATATTTTCAAGCTTAGCGAAGCAAATTTATTTGCCTTTGCCTTCTAAAAATCATAAGTATGAAATAAAATCTTTGCGTTTAAAAACAAAAAGCTTCACAAATTATAAGACGCTTAGATGAATTCAATGTCATAATTATCAATTTAAAATAAAATCATATTTCTTCTCGTAAATTATTTTAATTTTACAGAAATTTTTAAACTATGTTTAAGTTGAAACTTCCTACCGATCCAAGGTGGGCAAATATTGCGGAAGGAAACCTAGAAGAAATTTTGACGGATCACGCATGGTGCGAGCAAAAAGCTGCGACAAACGCGATCGGACTAATTACCATGCTTCCTGAATATCCGGAAATCGTAACAGAGCTTCTTGCCATCGCACAGGAAGAGCTTGAGCATTTCAGACAGGTTCATGAAATTATCAAGAGCAGAGGTTATTCTTTTGGACGTACCAGAAAGGATGATTACGTAAACGAATTGGTCAATTTCATCCAAAAAGGAGGAAACAGAGATGACCTTATTGTTGATAAAATGCTTTTTGCAGCAATGATTGAAGCAAGAAGCTGCGAAAGATTTAAAGTTTTAACTGAAAACATAAAAGACGAAGAGCTTAAAATTTTTTACAGAGAATTAATGATCTCAGAGGCCAATCATTACACGACTTTCATTGGTTTTGCAAGACAATTGGGAGACGAAGCGAAAGCAAATGCACGTTGGGAAGAATGGCTGGAATATGAAGCAAAAATCATTCAGTCTTATGGAAAAGGAGAATCTATCCACGGATAAAATTTAAATGATCAAATTATTTTAACCACAAAAGATAAAAAGTGCTTTAAGAATCTTTTACTTTTTTAATCTTTTGAATCACTTTTTATATTAGTAATAATTTTTTGCCCCTTTTGCGGTAAAAATTAAAGAATAACAGATAAAATCGCAGTGAAAAAACTGACTTTTGAAAATATTGCCAACTTCTTCCTGAAAAACTTCTTTCAGGGGTTGGTTATTATTGGTCCGATCGGGCTTACCATTTTTGTAATCTGGTATGTTGTTACTTCCATCGACAATATTATTCCGTCGGTTGCAAAGGAAATTCCGGGGTTAGTTTTTATTTCAACGATTTTAATTACAGCACTTTTAGGATTTTTAGGAAATAAATTCGTTGTTGGAAGATTTTTCTTTGATGCCATGGATCGTCTCCTTGAAAAAACTCCCGGCGTAAAACATATTTACACTCCTACCAAAGACGTAATGTCATCATTTGTTGGGGATAAGAAAAAATTCAATGATCCTGTTTGGGTAAAAACCAATGAAAATCCGGAAATCTGGAGAATCGGTTTTTTAACTCAAAAAGAAATGGCAGATGTAGAAAAACACAATTATGTTGCAGTTTATCTTCCTCATTCTTATGCAATTTCAGGCTGGGTGATTGTAACTGAAGAAAAAAACATCAAACCTGTAGTGGGAATGACGGCGGCTTCTGCAATGAAATTTGCGGTGAGCGGCGGTGTGGCAGGCTTCCATTCAGATGAAAATATATTTAAAGCTCCTGAGTAATTTTCTTGATGCGTAACTCTCTATTTACCGCAAAAGATACAAAAGACAATTGAACATTTTAGCTGAATAAAAAAGTTCATAAAAGCAAAACGAAATATTGCTTTAGCAACCTTCTTAAAAGCTATTTAAAAATTAAATCTTTTGCTCTTTTTTGTGGTTAAAAATAATTCTTGATTATGCATTAATATCAGCTTTAAAATAAACATTGATGAATTTGAATTTATTTCAAATAAATTTTCTTTAAAAACAATCTAAAAAAAATATCATGAATTTACCGTACGCGGAGCCTTTCCGCATTAAAATGGTTGAGGAGATCCGTCAATCTACTAGAGAAGAGAGAGAAGAATGGCTTAAACAAGCTAACTATAATTTATTTAACCTAAAATCTTCACAAGTTTTCATTGATCTATTGACAGATTCCGGAACGGGAGCAATGTCTGACAGACAATGGGGAGCTTTGATGAGCGGAGACGAAAGCTATGCAGGTTCTCGTTCATTCGATCAATTGCACCAGACAGTACAAAATATTACAGGATTTAAGTATCTTTTGCCTACTCACCAAGGTAGAGCTGCTGAAAACGTATTATTTTCAGTGTTGGTAAAAGAAGGAGATGTAATTCCTGGGAACTCTCACTTTGATACGACAAAAGGTCATATTGAATTTAGAAAAGCACATGCCATCGACTGTACAATCGACGAAGCTTTTGACATTAATGATCTTCATCCTTTCAAAGGAAACATTAATCTTGAAAAACTAGAAGAAGTTTATAAAAGTCATCCAAAAGAAAATATTCCTTTTTGTTTAATTACCATTACTTGTAACTCTTCTGGAGGACAGCCTGTTTCTTTGGAAAACATGAAAGCGGTAAGAGAACTTTCTAATAAATACGGAGTTCCAGTATTTTTCGATTCTGCAAGATTTGCTGAGAATGCTTATTTCATTAAGAAAAGAGAGGCAGGGCAGGAAAACAGAACGATCAAAGAAATCTGTAAAGAAATTTTTTCTTATGGAGACGGAATGACGATGAGTTCTAAGAAAGATGGTCTTGTAAACATCGGAGGCTTTATTGCTTTAAATAATGAAGAAGTTTTCAGAAAAGCATCCAATTTCACGATTATCTACGAAGGTTTCATCACTTATGGAGGTATGGCGGGAAGAGATATGGCTGCTTTGGCAGTTGGTCTTGATGAAGCTACAGAATTCGCTTATCTGGAAAGCAGAATTTCTCAGGTTGAATATCTTGGAAATAAATTAATTGAATACGGAATCCCTGTTCAGAAACCAATCGGAGGACACGCTGTTTTCATCGATTCTTTGAATTTCTTACCAAAAGTTGACCGTTCAGAATATCCTGCGCAGACTTTAGGCCTTGAAATTTATAAAGAGGCGGGAATCAGAACTGTGGAAATCGGAACTTTATTAGCGGACAGAGATCCTGAAACAAGAGAAAATCGTTATCCTAAGTTGGAATTGGTACGTTTGGCGATTCCAAGAAGAACTTACACAAATAACCACATGGATTATATCGCTGCAGCTATCAAAAACGTTTATGAAAGACGTGATGAAATTGCAAAAGGCTATAAAATCACATGGGAACCGGACTTGTTGAGACATTTTACAGTTCAGTTAGAAGAAGCATAAAAATAAAAGCGACTCGGGCTCAAAACTTCGTTTTGAGCCCGAGTCTTAAATATATAAAAGACTTATTTTTTCGAGATTTTATATAATTTTCCGCTGTCGGTTACTGCATATAAATTTCCATCGCTACCATTCAACACATCGCGGAAACGTTCTTTTTGATCCGCTAAAAGCCGTTCTTCACCAACTACTTTATTATCTTTCATCACAATTCGATTGATGTGTTCGCCACTTAAACAGCCAATCATCAAATTCCCCTTCCATTCGTCAATATTTCCAGTGTAAAAGGTAACTCCACTTGGTGAAATCACAGGGTCCCAATAATAAACAGGCTGTTCTGTTCCTGCCTTTTTCGTCGTTCCATTATTAATTTTATCCCCAGAATATTCAATTCCGTAGGTAACGTCGCCCCAACCGTAGTTTTTTCCGGCTTGAATTAGATTAATTTCGTCACCCCCTCTCGGTCCCATTTCTACATCCCAAAGATTTCCGTTCGGATCAATTGCTAAACCTTGTGGATTTCTGATTCCGTAGGCATAAATTTCGGCTTTATAACCAGCTTTTCCAATGAACGGATTTCCTGGAGCAGGCTGTCCATCTTTTGTAATTCTTAAAATTTTACCTAAATAGTTATCTGTTTTTTGAGCATACACTCTTGTCTGTTTATCAGACCTTTCGCCGGTACTCACAAATAAATTTCCATCCTTATCAAAAGCCAGTCTGCTTCCGTAATGTTTGTCGCCGTCATAAGTCGGTGTTGCTCTGAAAATAACTTTCACCTCAGAAATACTTTTTAAATCCGATGAAAGCTTTCCTTTCGCAACAGCAGTATGATTTCCTTTTTCATAAGGTTCAGAAAAAGTGAAATAAATAATATTATTCGTTTTAAAATCAGGATCTAAGGCCACATCCAGCATTCCACCCTGCCCTTTTGAATCCACTTTTGGAAATCCTTCAATCTTTGAAACCTGTTTTCCATCGGTTGAAACCACATTCATATGACCTTTTTTATCGGTAATCAAAAACCTTCCATCCGGTAAATTAATAATTCCCCACGGTCTTCCTAAATCTTTATTTAAAATTTCAACATTGTATGGGGTTGTAGTTTTTACCGCTTTTATTCTCGTCTGTCCAGCAAATGCCGGTTTATATCCCGGAGAGTTGGGTTCTTTTGTTTCAACGCTTCCGTCTTTGCCGACTTCTCCCCCAACTTGGGCATTTACATTGTTTTTCTGGCACGAGAGAATTAAAAATATGCTCAATGCAGGAATGTAAAATTTGTTGAATTTCATAGTATTGTGATTAAGTAATTGATATACTGAATGGAAAAATAATGCCATAAAAATTTGTTAGTTTAAATTTTTATTCTACATTTGTAGAGCAAAATATAACGTTGTAGAATATGAAAGAAATAAAACTCACCGATTCTGAAAAAGATCTCATGGAAATTCTTTGGGCAAAGGAGAAAGTTTTCATGAAAGATATTTTAGAATCTTATTCTGAACCTAAACCAGCAACCACAACTGTTGCAACGCTTCTGAAAAGAATGCAGAACAAAGATTTGGTTGGTTACAAATTGTATGGAAATTCTCGTGAATACTTTCCAAAAATTGCGAAAGGAGAATATTTCAAGGAAGAAATGTCTTCCATGATTGACCGTTTTTTTAATAGTTCTGTGTCTCAGTTTGCTTCGTTTTTCACTTCTAATGCAAAACTGTCGCAGAAGGATTTGAAAGAACTTAGAGAAATCATCGACCAGCAAATTGACGACAAATGATTATCCTTTTAAAAATGATAGCCTGCTCATCATTGCTTCTTGCAGTTTATTACTGGTTTCTGCAAAAGGAAAAAATGCATCAGTTTAACAGATTTTATTTACTTTTTTCGTTGATACTTTCTTGCACTGTTCCATTTATTTCCATTAAATCAGAAAATCCAAAACCTATAGGTCGCTTGCAAACAACAATTGATGCAACACAAAAAGTTTTAGATCTTACTCCAAAACAGGAAAGTTTCAACTGGATCAATCTTGTTTGGGTTATTTATGGAATTGTCACATTGATATTTTTAACCAAATTCATTGTTTCAATTATAAAAATTAAAAATTTAAAGGGTGAAAAAATTGTTTATCAAAATCATCATGTTCTGATAATGAAAGAAAACATCTCACCTTTCAGCTTTTTGAATACGATTTATTTAAGCAATAATTACTTGATTAATAACAAAATAGATTCAAGAATTTTTTTGCATGAAAAGAGCCATTTGGAGCAAAAGCACAGCATTGATCTTTTATTTATTGAAATTTTAAAAGCTTTTACGTGGTTTAATCCTTCCATCTATTTCTATAAAAAAGCGATTGTCACGAATCATGAATTTTTGGCGGATGAATCAGTTTTAAAAAATGATTTTAACGTAAAAGATTATCAGAAATTAATTCTGGCCGAAATTATTTCAACACAAAACTATAACCTTACCCATACATTCAATTTCAAAAACACTAAAAAACGATTTATTATGATGAACACCAAAAAGTCTAAGCTAACGACTGTAAAAAAAGCAATCAGTATTCCTATTTTACTACTCGCTTTCGGATTATTTGTACAAAAAACGTACGCCAATACGATCGAAAAAATAATTAAAGAAACGAAGGAAAAGGTTTCAAAATCAGAAAAAGAACCAATTATTGAAAATAATGAGGACAGTTTTAAAATTAAAAAAGAAGAATATCTTCAAATGATAAAGCAGTCTAAAGATACTGTGAAAGAAGAAGTTAAAGATGTAGCCATTTATCCTGTAAAACCTAATAATACAGAAATTACTCAAAATTCGGAAACAGTAATTGTAAACCCTGTTGAAAAAGAGGAATATACATTTTTGCCTCAATATCCAGGAGGAATCAATGAAATGAGAAATAAAATGTCTAAATTATTTGACGGATCAAAAATCAATTCCGGTAGGAATAAAGAAATCTATAGAACAGAGTTGAATTATACCATTACTGAAGAAGGAAATATAACCGATATAAAAGCTGCAGGAAATAATGATATTTTCAATGAGGAAGCTATTGCATCCCTAAAGAAAGCTAATGAAAATATAGTCTGGAGACCGGCAGAAAAAGATGGAAAACCGGTCCGTTATAAAATGAGAATTCCGTTAACCATGTCTTTTCAATAAACATAAAAGCACTCGATTAGAGTGCTTTTTATTTTATTTGAGATTTATAAAAAATCAAGTTTTGTATGAAATTGTGGTATCAAATACTTTCTTATACCAAATATTTCTTTCGTATTTTTGTTAGGATAACATCACACTTTTATGAATTTCAAACTTCAATCAGAATATAAACCAACTGGTGATCAACCACAAGCCATCGAAAAATTAACCGAAGGTGTAAATATCGGTGAAAAATACCAAACACTTTTGGGGGTTACCGGATCAGGGAAAACGTTCACGGTAGCCAATGTAGTTCAAAATGTTCAGAGACCGACTTTGGTTTTGGCTCATAATAAAACATTGGCAGCACAGCTTTTTATGGAATTCAAAGAGTTCTTTCCTGAAAACGCTGTTGAATACTTTGTAAGTTACTACGATTATTATCAGCCGGAAGCTTATATTGCCACGACCGGAACTTACATCGAAAAAGATTTGAGCATCAACGAAGAAGTTGAAAAATTAAGACTTTCTGCGACGGCAAGTTTGCTTTCAGGAAGAAGAGACGTTTTAATTGTTGCCTCAGTTTCATGCATTTACGGTATCGGAAACCCGACAGAATTTCATAAATCATTAATTTCTATTGCAATTGGAGAAAAAGTGACAAGAACCGCCCTTCTTCATTCATTAGTTAATGCTTTATATGCCAGAACATTAAATGAATTTCAAAGAGGTTCGTTTCGTGTAAAAGGAGACGTTATTGATGTGTTTCCTGCTTATGCAGACAACGCAGTTAGAATTCAATTTTTTGGTGATGAAATTGAAAAAATCCAAAGTTTTGATCCGGTTTCGGGAAATGTAACAGGAAATTTTGAGCAGATTCAAATTTATCCTGCCAATCTTTTCGTGACTTCAAAAGAGACACTGAACGGAGCAATAAGGCATATTCAGGATGATTTAGTAAAGCAGGTTGATTTCTTCAATTCAATTGAAAAACCGCTAGAAGCCAAAAGGTTACAGGAAAGAACAGAACTCGATCTTGAAATGATTAAAGAATTAGGCTATTGTTCTGGTATTGAGAATTATTCAAGATATTTGGATGGAAGATTGCCGGGAACAAGACCTTTCTGTTTGCTGGATTATTTTCCTAAAGATTTTTTAATGGTGATTGATGAAAGTCACGTAACAGTTCCGCAGGTTCATGCGATGTATGGAGGCGACCGAAGCAGAAAAGAATCTTTGGTAGAATACGGTTTCAGACTTCCTGCAGCGATGGACAACAGACCTTTGAAATTTGAGGAATTTGAAGCAATTCAAAACCAGGTAATTTATGTTTCTGCAACACCTGCAGATTATGAACTAGAGAAAACAGGAGGAGCTTATATTGAACAGATTATTCGTCCAACGGGACTTTTAGATCCGATCATTGAAGTGAGACCTTCATTAAATCAGATTGATGATTTAATGGAAGAAATTCAGAAAAGAGCTGATGTTGATGAAAGAGTTTTAGTCACAACTTTAACCAAGAAAATGGCGGAAGAACTGACCAAATATTTTACAAAATTCGGAATCAGAACACGATACATTCACTCGGACGTTGAAACATTGGAACGTATCCAGATTATGCAGGATCTGCGTGTCGGGCTTTTTGATGTTTTAATTGGGGTTAATTTATTAAGAGAAGGTCTGGATTTACCGGAAGTTTCGCTGGTTGCAATTCTCGATGCTGACAAAGAAGGAATGTTAAGAAGCAGAAGATCAATGATTCAGACAGTTGGTCGTGCGGCGAGAAATCTTAATGGGAAAGCGATCATGTATGCTGATAAAATTACCAAATCGATGCAGGCAACCCTTGATGAAACCGAATATCGTCGTGCAAAACAAATGCAATATAACGAAGAACACGGCAAAGTTCCGGTTGCCTTAAATAAAAAGATTTCTGAAAATTTAGTCGGAAGAAGCAAAGATTTCCCAGACGAAAAATATACTCAGAAAGAGATTCTTCAAAAGGTTGCTGAAACTAAAGCAAGTTATACAAGTGAAGATATTGAAAAAGTAATTGAGCAAAAGCAAAAAGAAATGGAATCTGCTGCGAAAAATCTTGATTTTATTAAAGCTGCAAAATTGAGGGATGAAATTGCTGCTTTAAAAGGATAATTAATTATATAAATTAAAACTAACTATAACAAAATCAAATGAAAAGAGTAACAGGAATCGGTGGCATTTTCTTTAAATGCAAAGATCCAAAAACCCTGAAAGAATGGTATAAAACCCATCTTGGAATTGATGTAAACGAATATGGAGCAACTTTTGAATGGAAAGACGTTGCTGATTCTAATCCAAAAGGTTCATTAACTTGGAGTCCGTCTCCTGAAACAACAAAATATTTCGAGCCTTCTACAAGAGAATTTATGATCAATTATACCGTTGCAGATCTTGAAGCTTTGGTTGTTGAATTAAAAAAGGAAAATGTTGAAATTCTGGATGAAATTGCAGAATACGATTTCGGAAAATTCATTCATATTCTTGATATTGAAGGGAATAAGGTTGAACTTTGGGAACCTAAATAATTTTTGAATTAATTTGAAAAAAAGTTTCGGCGGCATCTTCGATGCCGCCGAAACTTTATACTAGAATTTATACGTTTTAGATTTAGGATTTTCATAATTTACCATTCCTTTACGAATCGGAATCAGTAAATCCATCAGCCCATTTAATTTTATTTCGTAAATCGTTGAAAGCTGCATTCCTAATTTACCTTTAGGCATTCCCTGTCTATGAAACCATTCAAGATAGCTTATCGGCAAATCTGCGAGAATTGTGTCTTGATATTTTCCAAAAGGCATTTTTACAATACAGATTTCTTTTAATATTTCGGGGTTTATTCCGTTCTCCATTTTATACTATTAAATCAATTTTTTGTTCTAAACCATCATCTTTATCGGGCAACTGTAAATCGGGCGTATCATCGTCCGAAAATTCGTTTCTGTAAACCTGAATCAATAACAATGTCAATGAAATTAAAATAGGTCCGAAAACCAATCCCATAAAACCAAATAGATTCATTCCCATAATAATTCCGAAAACCGTATTTAAAGGATGAATATCTTCCAGTTTTTTCAAAAGAGTAAATCGCAGAACATTGTCCGTTAATCCTACAACAACCAAGCAATAAGCAGCTAAACCTAATCCCGTTCCTGTATTTCCTTCGGCAATCATAAAAATACAAACCGGAATATAAACTATCGCTGCGCCAACAACCGGAACCATCGATGCCGCCGCCGTTAAAGCAAAAAGCAAAACCGGACTTGGAGCACCAAAGATAAAATATCCTATCAAAGCAACGATTCCCTGACCAAGAGCAACAACAGGAATTCCGATTGCATTGGCCATGATCAGCTTTCTCATTTTTTCGCCGATTAAAGAAACATTTGCTCTTTTCAAAGGTGCGGATGATGACAATATTCTTTCAAAGAACCTTGGTCTTTCTAACATAAAATAAAGAATAAAATACATGGACATCACCACTGTAAGTGTGTTGAAAGTTCCGCTCAGAGCTTTTGTAGAGAATTGTCCTACATTGCTTTTCAGCTTGTCCATATTTTCTTTACTTAAAATATCAAAATTGGTTTTTGAATAAATATAAGTATGAATTTTTTCAAGAAATACATTAAACTTACTCATGTAAGCTTGTGCATTTCCCAATTTATCAATCAATAAATCTCCAATAAAATAAATCGGAAGGATAAGAATAATTAAACTTGCAAACATTAAAAGCAATGATGAAGCCCAAGGTTTCCATTTTCTTTCTTCTTGTAGATAAAAATTATATCTGCGACACACTACATAAATTGTAATTGCACCGAGTACAGAAGGGATAAAAAGGGCAAGATTAAAACATATTAAACCCGCCAATACCAAAATAATGGCAAGTAAAAAGACCTGCTTTATTTTAACACTGCTTATTTGTTCGTTTTTATTCATTATTTATTAAACATTATTTGTCTTGGTTTTCCTAAAAAGGCACAATACGTAGAATACATCACAACCATGATGAAAGGCGCTGTAAGAATAATCCCGATACAACAAAGCACAAACCCCGAAGCACTCAGAAGAAGCCCTAAGAATGATGCACCTAAAAACGTACCATAATTCTCTTTTGCTATATTGTATGCTTTACCAAGCGCATCCATAGCTGTAGCATTTTCGAATAATAAAATAGGATAACCCAATAGAAAAAGTGGATATACAAAGAAGAAAGGAAGTCCACACATCGCAATTGAAATTCCCCAAATAATATTTGTAATTAAACTATAAATAAGAATATTTCCTAAATTTTGTCTGTAACCGATAAATAAATCAGCAAATTCAACCTGAATTTTTGTGTTGTATTTATTTGCAATATAAATTAAACCAACATACAAAGGCGAAAGCAAAATTCCCAAAACACTTGAAAAAGAATAATATAAAGCAAATCCGGGTTTATTCCAATATTGATATTTCGAAAAATCTCCGTCTTCTAGATCCCGGAACTCATTAAATCCGCCCCAGGAATTGAATCCCGTCACAGACTGCAATAAAAAATCCCCGATCATATAAACAATCATCGCTACAATCGCATAAAGGAAAATGCCTTTATACATTTCGAAAGCATGAGAAATAATAGATCCTGAATTCCTATCCGGCACAGAACCTTGCTGATCAAATTCGTTAAATTCTGACATGGTGTTTACTTTTTAATGTTGTTTCTACCAAATTAATCTTTTTTAGCAGAAAAATCATCAAAAAGGCTTAAAATTTAATGCTTTTCAGAAAAAACAGTCTTGTAAAGTGAATAGATTATCGAATTCCAAAACGGAAAAGTAAATAATCCACCTACTAAAAATAATGCAAAGCCAATGTACTTAAACAAAATCGCAACAATGATACAAACCGTTATTTCCAGAAAATACATTTTCAATCCTTTAAAGTTTAAAGAAATAGATTCGAAAATAGTTTTATTCATGAAAAACATTAGTGGTGCGACAAAAATAGTCATATATACCCAAGCAACACCAAGAATCAAAGTTTGGATCGTATATGCAAAAATGAAATACCAGAAAATATAATATCCGATATATTTAAAGAAATTAAAGCCGTTATAACCAACAAGCAAATCTCCCAATTCCAGTTTCTCACCAAGATCTATCTTTCTGTAGATTTGATAAAAACCAATATTTAAAGGATATAAAAAAATGATCGTTCCAACCATCCACATCGAAAAATTCTGGAAGCTATCCGTCGTTATCATCTTTTGAATTTCGGCTCTGTAAACATCAAGGCCTTGTTGTGCATATTTTGTGGTTTCAATATATTGGCTCATAATTCCGTACTTCGCATCGCAGAAAAAGAACACCGTCATGAGGATTCCAAAATACATGACCGAAAACATTAACTGAAAAATCAGCGTTTTATTCCAATAGAAAAATGCCTGCTTCAGTATAAAATCTAATCCCGGTTTCTGTGGATATTTGTTTTCCATTAAAAATATTTTGTGCAAAAGTAAACATCAATAATTACTTTTGCGGAATGTTTTCAATGAATCATCAAAAATTTATGGAAATGGATGAACTTTCTCTTCAGAAGGTTCCCTATTTTTTCGTTATAGACTTCCTTGCAGAAAATGTTGAAATCTTTAAAGAAGACGAAATTCAAAAAAAGGGTTTATTAATTGATTTTCAAAACTTTTCAAACACAAAAACCGAACATAAATTAAATAAAAATGTCGAATGGAAATCTTATCCTGAAACTTTAGAAAATTTTAAAGAAGGATTTGATATTGTACAAAAAAATATTCGCTTCGGAAATTCTTATTTAGCAAATTATACACGAAAAACGAAAATTGAGACAAATTTAACCCTCGAAGAAATTTTTTATCATTCATCTGCAAAATATAAGGTTTATTATAAGGATTTTTTCGTATTTTTTTCTCCTGAAACTTTTGTAAAGATCGTCGACGGAAAAATTTTGACTTATCCAATGAAAGGAACAATTGATGCTTCACTGGAAAATGCCGCAGAAATTTTGAAGAATGATAAAAAGGAAAAAGCAGAACATTATACGGTAGTCGATCTGCTCCGCAATGATCTGAGCATGGTGGCAGAAGATGTGAGGGTTGATAAATTTCAGAACATCGATTTCATCAAAACACAGCAAAAGGATCTGTATGCCATGAGTTCTGAAATTTCAGGAAATTTAAAACCTGAATTTGACGGAAAAGTAGGAAGTATAATGGAAAAACTGCTTCCCGCAGGCTCTATTTTGGGCGCTCCAAAACCCAAAACTCTGGAAATAATCCTAGAAGCGGAAGGCTTCGACAGAGGTTATTACACCGGTGTTTGCGGTTGGTTTGACGGTGAAAATCTGGATAGCTGCGTAATGATCCGTTTTATTGAAAAAGAAGGCGACGAATTTTATTTCAAAAGCGGTGGCGGAATCACTCACATGAGCAAGTTAGAAGACGAATATCAGGAAATGAAAAACAAAATCTATGTCCCAATTCATTGAAAGCATTAAAGTAGAAGATCAGGAAATTTTCTTGTTAGAATTTCATCAAAAGCGTGTAGATCAGACTTTCGCCCATTTCGGGAAAGAGGGTTCGATAGATCTTGCCAAAATTTATAAGCATCTTGAGCATGATGAAGACGGTCTTTTTAAATTAAGAATCGTTTACGATCTTGATAAAAAAGTTCGCACTCAGATGATTCCCTATGCAATTCCGGAAATAGAAGATTTTCAGTTGGTTGAGAATAATAGTTACGATTATTCTTTCAAATTTGAAGACAGAAAAGAGCTGGAAAAAATGAAGATGAAATCGAAAGCTGAGGAAATTCTTATTGTTAAAAATAATCATATTACAGATACTTCTTTTTCAAATCTGTTGTTTTTGAAGGGAAAAGACTGGTTTACCCCTTCAACCTATCTTTTGAACGGTGTTCAACGTCAAAATCTTTTAAAACATAAAAAAATTAAAGAAACAGAGATCACTTTACAAAACATAAAACAATTCTCTCATTTTCAAATCATTAATGCTTTAAATGATTTTGACGAGAACTTCATTTATCCACTTGACAGAATTATAAATCTACCGGGAAATGAAGAGTATTTGGATCTGTAATATTTATTTTTTAATGATTTTTTTAGATTCGAATCCTTTTTGATGAATCAAATTTAAGAGATACGTTCCTTGTTGTAAATTACTAAGATTTATACTAAATTCTTTTGAATTAGGGGTGTTTTGAATAGTTAATCGACCTTGCATATCAAAAACTGAGTATTTGATAATACTAACATCAGAAGAAATATATATAAGATCATTTACTATCGTAGGATATACCGTAATATTACTATCGTTTTTTGACAATTCATTTGTTGATAAATATTCTGTATTTTCTTTTAGATATGGGTATCCGTCATTGATGGCAGGATTTATAGCCCATACATTTGCAAAATCCCAATTGGTGAAAGTACCCTGAGTTTTCATTTGTGATGTTGTTTTCCCACCATTTGTTTGATTAAAACCTGAAGCATCAGCAACTAAAGCTCCTGTTGTTTCGCGATCCCAAAAAGCATTGGTGAAATTAACGTTAGTTCCTCCGCCTATCAATCCTCCTGCATTTGCTCCAAGAGCTCCAGTAGCGTAACTTGTGGTTATGAATGCTCCATCTTCTCCTAATCCTCCAATAAGACCTCCGTCTCCTCCCGGAACATTACTTCTTGAGTAGCAATTTGTCACATTAATTTCCTGTAAATGTTGACAGTATCCTATCAATCCTCCTTTCGCATAGCTGCCGGTTACAGTTCCTGTTGAAAATGATAAACTAACGTTTGAAAAATATGCTGTTGCTGTTGCGTGACTTATAATCCCGATTAAACCACCTACATATGTTGTACCCCCTGTCCCCATTGCAGAGACATTTCCTTTTGCATAGCTTTTTGTAACGTTGTTGGAAGTATTTCCTATTAATCCGCCAACAATATCACCATCTACTTCACCAGTAGCATAGCAGCCTGAAACAAGGTTTGAAGCATAGCCAATGAGACCTCCGGAAGTAGTTGAGCCTCCTGCAGGATGTTTGGTAACTTTTCCTGTAGCATAGCAGTTTGTAACGTTACCCGATGAAGCTCCTAAAAGACCTCCTACTCCTACGCTTCCCTTAACAATTCCTGTGGCAAAACAATTTGATACATTCCCGGATGCAGATGCAGCAAGTCCGCCTGCGGAATATCCTGGTCCACTCGTAACATTTCCTGTTGCAGAGGAATTGGTGATGCCGTTTTTAATAATACCGATTAAACCACCGGCATACTTCCCTGCTTTTACTGTTGCAGAAGATGTACAATTGGTTACAATGCCTAATGTCTCGCCTGCAAGACTGCCAATATACATATCACCGTAAAAATAGCCTCCAATAAGATTTATATTTTTAAGAGTTCCCGAGCTGTAAACTGTTCCGAACATCCCAACATACATATTTGAAGTTCTGCTTATATACAGTCCTGTAATATTATAACCTCCGCCATCGTAAGTTCCATAAAAAGAAGTGGATGTACCTCCTATAGGATTAAAACCCTGCCCGTTATTCCATGTAGAAGTTATTGCAGCATCTATATTGGCTGTCTGTAAAAAGTTATAGCTCCATTGTGAATTATGTTCACTTAAGTATTTTAAATCCGTAAGATTGGATATTAAATATGGATCATTCACTGTTCCGGAACCTCCGGAATAGTTTTGAGAATGTAAAAATGTGTAAAATAAACTTAGTAAAAGAAATAGAGATTTATTCATGGTTTGCAAATTAGTTTCCAAATCTGCAAAATTAAATAAATTATTTTATTTCATAAACTCAAAGTAAGATTTCAGCACATCTGCACTGTTCTTGCCATATGTATTGACTTCCAATATTTTAGGTTGAACATCAGGCTTGAAGAAATTCTCTAAAACCCGATCGAGCGTTGCTTCTTCGTCTACTTTTGTGTACGTGAATCCGAAATGTTTTGCTAAATGTTCTGCACTTTTATGATGCTTTGTAGCGATAAATTCGTCCAGTGTATTGGGATTCGCATTTCCGGGACCTGGAATAAATTTAAAAATATTTCCTTCACCATTATTGTAAATCATAATTCTTGTAAATGGCGGAATGTATTGATTCCAAAGCCCATTGATGTCGTAAAAGAAACTCAGATCACCCGTAATCAACAAAGTTGGATTGGCATTTTTGATGGCAAATCCCATTGCTGTAGAAGTTGAGCCATCAATCCCGCTTGTTCCTCTGTTGCAATAGATTTTTCTTCTACCATAATCAAACAACTGAGCGTATCGTATTGCCGTACTGTTGCTGAAATGAATATTATAATTCTCAGGAATCGCTTTTGAAGTTGTATTAAAGAAATAAAAATCTGAGAATTCAACTGTATTTAAAAATTCTTCATGTTTTACATCTTTTTTATCTTTCAAAACATCCCAAAGATTGAAGTATGGTTTTGGTTCTAAAGTAACGAATTTCAATAATTTAGAAAAGAAAACTTCAGGTTTGACTTCAATTTTCTCCGTTAAAGCAAAATAGGTATCGGGTTGCCAAACTTCATCCAGATGCCAATGTTGCTTTGGTCGTGCGCTTCTTAAAAACTGTTTTACTTTTTTAGAAACAACATTTTGTCCTACAGTGATCAGTAAATCAGGAGCATAGGTTTTGAAATCTTCTTCTGTAAAATTGAAAACATAACGATCGATATGCCTGAAAAACTTTTCATGATATAAATTGGAATGCGCTTCACTCAAAACAACAACAGAATGATTTTTAACCAATTGCGTCAATTGGTTTTCCAATTCAGGGCTGTAGTCTTTTGTACCGACCAAAAGCATGATTCTTTGCGAAGTGTTCCAATCTGCCACTAAGTTGGACGGAATTTCGTATTCTTTATGCTTGATCGTTTTTTCAACCGTTGGGAAAGTCGGAAGCTCAGAAACAAGCTCATACAAAGGTTCTTCCAACGGAATATTGATGTGCACCGGACCTTGTTTTTCAATACAAAGTTCGATTGCTTTTTTAATTAAATCAAAATTAATGTCTTCTGCATTTTCTTTAGAGTCTTCTACCAATTGGAAATCGCCGTAAGAATGCTGATGAAAAAGATTATTCTGCCTGATGGTTTGTCCATCAAAAATATCAACATAATCTGTTGGTCTGTCGGCAGTTAATATCAACAAAGGAATATTCGAATAAAATGCTTCTGTGATGGCAGGGTAATAATTAGCTGCTGCAGAACCACTTGTACACGTGATTGCCACCGGTTTCTTTTCACTCATCGCCATTCCCATCCCGACAAAAGCCGCGCTTCTCTCGTCCACAATACTGAAAGCATGAAAAGTCCCCGGCATTTCTGCAAAATGCATTGCTAAAGGAGCGTTTCTGGATCCCGGTGAAATGACAATATTTGAAATTTCGTACTGCTGAAGAAGATGCGCAAGTATCTGAATACTTCTTTTGGAAGAATATTTTTTCATAATACAAATTTAATTTATAAATGCGGAACACGAAATAATTTTTAATTCAAAAATCTGTAATTTAGCAATTCGTAAATTTCTAAAAATGGATAAAATACCTAGTGTAGACCTGCGTGATTTCCTTTCGGGCAACCCGGAACGCAAACAGAAATTTGTAAATGAAATCGGAAAAGCTTATGAAGAAATTGGTTTTGTAGCCTTAAAAGGCCATTTTCTTGATGACAAATTGGTAGATGAATTGTATGGTGAGGTAAAAAACTTTTTTGAATTACCAACGGAAACGAAACAGAAGTACGAAATTCCGGGAATTGGTGGACAGAGAGGCTATGTAGGATTCGGTAAGGAGACTGCAAAAGGCTTCAAAAAAGGAGACTTGAAAGAGTTTTGGCATTTCGGACAATATGTTTCGGATGATTCCAAATACAAAAGCGAGTATCCGGACAATGTAGTCGTTGAAGAACTTCCAAAATTCAACGAAGTCGGTAAGGAAGCTTACCAAATGCTGGAAAAAACAGGGCAATATGTGCTGAGAGCATTGGCTTTGTATCTTGGTCTTGATGAATTTTATTTTGATGATAAAATTGCAGAAGGAAACTCTATTTTGAGACCAATTCATTATCCGCCAATTACTCAGGAACCAGATGATGCGGTAAGAGCTGCAGCACATGGAGACATCAACTTAATTACCCTTTTGATGGGTTCTCAAGGAAAAGGTCTTCAGGTTCAGAATCACAATGGAGACTGGATCGATGCGATTGCAGAACCGGACGAATTGATGATTAACGTTGGAGATATGTTATCGAGACATACCAACAACAAATTGAAATCTACAATTCACAGAGTGGTAAATCCGCCGAGAGAATTGTGGGGAACTTCAAGATATTCGATTCCTTTTTTTATGCATCCGGTGAGTTCAATGTCATTAAACGCTCTTGAAAATTGTGTTGATGAAAACAATCCCAAATTGTATGAAGACACAACAGCAGGAGAATTTTTACATGAAAGATTGATTGAATTAGGATTAATTAAGAAATAAAATAATGAAACCGGGTATTTTTGCCCGGTTTTTTTATTTGAATTAAAGTTTTGTATTATTTTTTTCTGAAAGCCTTAAGGACATCCACTAACAGCAGACCTTTCAACAGTAATCAATATTTTAACTAAAAAAATTTACTTTAAAATAGATTTTAAATATTATTTCAATCTGTTGTAGAAAATTAATTGTAAAAAATATACCACAGACGTTTGACTTATTAGTTTTTTGATTATCTTTACTTTAGTATCAAATCTTTAACTAAACAACATGAAAAATTTAAAAAAACTAAACAAAAGCCAATTAAAAACGATTACTGGAGCGGGAGGAATAAAAACACTTCCACAACCTGAATTTTGTATGTATGCATGTCCAGACGGAACGATCGTTTGCGCAACATGTAGCGACGATTTCAAATGCCCGGATAATACAATCTAATTGAAATTAAAAACACTTATACTAAGAAACCGTTCCTTTTGGAGCGGTTTTTTTTATTTAAACACAAATTGCACAAATATTTGTATAATAAATTCACATTTAAAATAAACACAAACATCTACGTAATCTGTAAAATCGGCGAGAGAAAATATTATAATATCAAAAGATAAAAACAGAAAATCAATCAAACAGCCTCAGCTGTTGATCTTTAGCACCTGTAAAATTCGAAACAGACAACTTCGGAAACTCTCTTCCATCAAAGAATTTTTTTCGCCCGATTTTAAAAGTACTATGAATCATTTCCGCGATATTCCCTTCACCTTTTTGTCGGTCAAAATACCGTTTCTCACCTAATTTTCCGCCACGCATTGAGCGAATTAAATTTAAAACCTTTTGTGCACGGTCTGGAAAAGCATTTTCAATCCAATTCACAAAAACAGGCTCGACAGTATCATTCAATCTTACCAAAGTATAGCCAAAACTCTGAGCTCCGGCTTCGGAAATGGCTTTTAAAATCGTTAAAGGTTCATCACTGTTTAGTCCGGGAATAATCGGTGCAACCATCACATTCACAGGAATTTTATTTTCTGAAAGAACCTCTATGGCTTTCAATTTATTTTTTGCCGAACTCGTTCTAGGTTCCATTTTTCTTCGGAGTTCTTCATTAATTGTGGGAATACTCAAAGAAACGGAAACTAAATTTTGTTCAGCCATAGGTTTTAAAATATCCAAATCTCGCAGAACCAATGCATTTTTTGTCAAGATATTGACAGGATGTCTGTAATCCAGACAAACCTGCAGCATTTTTCTGGTGATCTCGAACTGTCGCTCAGCAGGCTGATAACAATCGGTATTTCCTGACAGCAAAATCGGAGCAGGCTTATACCCTCTTTTTTGAAAAAATTTTTCTAATAATTCAGGAGCATTTTTCTTTACCATAATCTTTCTTTCGAAATCAATTCCGGCACTGTACCCCCAATATTCGTGTGTCGGTCTTGCGAAACAATACGAGCAGCCATGTTCACAGCCTTGATAAGGATTCATGGAATATTCCATTGGCAAATCTTCACTTTTAACCTGATTTACAATTGTTTTCGGGAAAATTTCCGTGAAAGACGTTTTTACAGTTTCGAAATCTTCATCTTCCGGTTCATAGGTATATCTATCGAAACGGTTGATAACATTTCGCTGAGCTCCCTGACCTTTTATGATATTTTCATTCTGCATTACGATGTAAAATTAGAACGGAATTTTTATAAAATAATGAGTTTTAACACAAAAGTTTTCCACAAAAAAATCCAGCCCTGTAACAGTGCCGGATTTAAACATAATTGAATATATTGTTTTACTACTTCAGTGCATAAAATTCCACTCCGTGGTATTCGTCGTCGTGGTTTTTTCCATCAAAGTGTCTGTGATAATCCGAATAGGAATCACTATATTTTTTGTCTTTTTTGTGTAATATTTTTTTAATCCCGATAATACTTAATACTGCCAGAAGACCAACACCTCCTGCTAGCAATACTCCGACTTCTTTTTTCATATTTTGTCCGATTTATTAAGATGATTATTGCAAAAAGTGTACCTATTCAAAAAAATTGAGTTATAAATTTTGTTAACATTAAACTAAATTTTAAAGAAAAATATAATTCGCTGAAATACCATATTTTAAGAATTAATGGTTTAATTATTGTACTTTATGCTAAAAATATTATTATGGAAAATCCGGAAAACATCGACAGAATGACCACCCTGAGCCAGGTGATGAACAAACTGAATGAAAGAGGCATCCACAGAGAATTTAGGATGAATGAATCTTGTGAAATGAAGCTGGAAAATTCTGAAAAAAATTATCAACCAAACGAACTGATCATCTTAAAAACTTACCGTTTTGAAGGAGACAGTAATCCAGATGACAATGCAGTTCTCTATGTAATAAAAGATACTGCAGGAAATAGGGGCATGATTATCGATTCTTATGGAGCAGACAGCAACTATCCCGGCGAAGATTTTGATAAGTTTTTAAGAGAAATCCCAATCGATGACAGCGAAGAAGAAGAATATAATTTTTAATATAAAATATTGTTTTTGAACGGTTAAAAGATTTTAAGTTTAATTAAGAGACCTATATCTTAGCCAAAACAAATCGATTATCGCTCAAAAATATAATGCCCGAAACTATTTTGTTTCGGGTTTTTCTTTTTTCTTGAAAACGCCTTTCAGAAAGCCTTTCTTTTCTTTTTCTTCGGCAGGTTTCGTCTCTTCCTTTTGAGTTTTAGAACTTTTAAATTCCTGACCAATTTCTTTTACAGACTGTTTCATTCCTTTCACATCATTCTTTACATTCTGAACTTTCGCCTTGGTATTTTCAACGGTTTTCTTCGCTTTATCGACATTAATTCCAATTAAAGTTTTTTTCAAACCTTGCTCAATCCCCTTCCAGAAAAGATTGAAAAACGATTTTGTAGGGTCACGCTCAACATCTTCAACCATCACATCGCTCGGAAGACTTCCCGAATTTGATTTTACCAAAAGATTCGCAACAGCGGTCAAAAAGCCTTTTTTCTCGTTATTATTTTTGTCTAAAATGGCAACCTTCAAATCTTTATGTCTAAGATTAAATCGACCATTCAACCCTTTTGGGTTTCCATTAAAATTAAAAATCATTTCCTGAATGGTACCTGTCGCTGTTACGTGTAAGTATGGACGGATAAACGGATTAATTCCTTGTGCAGGAAGATTCAGCGTTCTTCCGGAAATATTGAAACGGTCGCCTTGATCGGCAACATCGAAGCTCCAATTGACCGACAACGGAGCCAATTTCATGAATGAACAATTGATTTTAATATCAACTTTTGTCGGTTTACCTTTTATCTTAGCTGAGTTTAAGTTTTTCACATTCATATTAAAATCACTGAATGTCAATTTTCCGGGACCCGCACTTTCCGGTGTATCTTCTTCATACACCAAAACCGAGTTTTTAAGGTCAAGATTATTCACAACCATCGGAATCTTTATAGACCGCAACATTCTGGAATACAATGGTTTTTCTTTCGGATCATCTTTCGGGATTTTACTTCTGAAAATATTGGCATCTGCAGATTGTATCGTGACATGAGAAGCATTGATGATTTTATTTTGAGAAAAAAGATCCCAAGTTCCTTCTGCCGTAACTTGATTTGCTTTAATATCATATAAATCCCTTTCAACAGGTATCATTTTGATAAACTGCGCTCTCGAAACGAGAGGTTTCATCGCAAAATTGTTAATCTGGGCTTTATTTTTATTTAAATTTAAAAACCCAACCGTCATATTATAAAACTGAGTTTTGTAGGCAAAGTTTTTGGTTGTAAAAAAATAATCTTCAACTTTCAAAGAATGCCCTTCATCATTGGGATTAGAAGCATAATGAACATTACTTAGTGTAGCATTAAGATCATTAAAAGTAAGCGGTTCATTTCCCTTATCATAAGTAATTGCCGAGTTTTTCAACTGCAATTTTCTGACTAAAATTGATTCAATTCTTGTGTTTTTACTTCTCTTTTTAGATTTATGCTCACCTGCTGTGATCGTTCCGTTTGCATTTTCGAGTAAGAAATCTTTGATGTCTAAATCCAGCTTATTATCAATAAAACCAAATTTATTGATGTTAAAAGCGATGTGATTTACCCCTAATTTAATTTTCGTTTTTCCAGCAGAAGAAGCATTTGGAGTAACCAAAACATCCTGCATTTCTCCACTTTTAGGATTAAAAGCGATTGTTCGAACCGTGTAATCGTTGTGATTTGAAAAGACAATTTCCTTTCCTGAAAAGTGAAAATCTTTATATTTTATTGGGATCTGTTCTTGAGAAGTTTCTTTATTAAAGAGCAATTCACTAATATTTAAACTTACACTAGCCGCTGTGAATAAATTTGTTCCATCTGGTTTTACGATTTTTATTCTTGCATTATTTAATTTAATATCATTTAAATTTACCTCATAATTTAAAGGTTTATTTGATTTTTGAGAAACTGCATTCGTATTATAAACCGTGAGAACAGGATTTTGAAATGTTGCATTTGCTAAAGAAACTTTGTTCTTTTTCAAAACAACATCGGTAAATTCCATTTTGTGAATATTAAACTGAAAAAGTTTTGCTTTTTTAGGATAATATCTTTTAAGCTGATCAACATTCAACAAAGGAATCAATTGAAAATTCTCAACAGACATTTGTCCATTTGTTGTAGATATTGAATTGATTTTCAACGCATACAACTCATCAGGACGCACAAAGAAATTCTTCCCTTTGATATTATACTGATCAAAAACAACAGGTAATTTATTTTCTACAGATTCTTCCGTCATCTGTAAATTTTCAACAAAAAGATCCAGTTGCTGGACTGAAAAAAATTTCTGCTTTGTATGCCTGAAGATACTTATATTTCCTTCATTAATTCTGATATTTTCAAACAGAACAGGATTTCTTTTTTTGCCGGTTTTTTTATCAATCGGCTTAGCAAGAATGATATTTAAATTGGGTTTGGCCAACAACAAATCCGATGAACTAATTTGCTTATTAAAAATCGCATCGTAAATTCCAAAACGGCTTATTTTCAATGTATCAATTGTACCTTGAAGTCCGATCACTTCAGTATTTTGTGGGTTTTTGCTGTTAACGGTAATTCCTGTTGATAAAATATTTCCCGACATTAAATCAACCTCTAAAAGTTTGTAGGAAACTTTGTAATCCGTATTGTTTTTAATATAATTCGGAAGTTGGGTTTTAAGCCAAATATTGAGTCCGAAGTTTGCCAGCAGAACAATTACTAACAATACTCCGAAACCTATCATTAGCTTTTTAACCCATTTTTTCATGATTACATATTTTTAATGTTCGGTATTAATTTTATACTCTTTTTCTGAAATTTCCTTTTCTATTTTTCCTGTATAAGTTATCTGAAAAAATTTCTTTCCTTTTTTAGAATAAAACAACTTATTCCTTCCGTCATCATATCCAAAATATTTATGCGGTCTTACTTCATCAAAAATGAATGGGCAAATTTCTTTATTATTTAAATCCAATATTCCTGCTTTATCATTTTTTGAAACGAAAATTAAATTCTCTCTTTGATCAAACTTATCATAAACAGGAGGAATTATTGTTTTAAAAGTTTCTTTTTCTATCAGTCCATATTTACCTTTCTTGACAATAAAATGCTTTCCTTCCGGTCCATATTCTACCCAATTTGAAATCTCATCATATTCTAAAGGCAAAAGGATCTTTTTATTAACATCAATAATTCCAAATTTCTTGTTTTTTGAAACAATAAGATTATTGTGATTATAATAAATTGGTGCAATAGCATCATATCCACTAATAACAACATTATTATTAATATCAATCATCATTCCATCTGCTATAAATAAAAGTTTTCCTATCTCATCTTCATTATCAAACTTATCGTATACAGAATAAATTTCTTTATATTTTATTGGGATCTTAGTTTGCCCTTGTTCAGTAATTATACCATTAAAATCTCCTATACTTGCCCATAAGAACGATGTTCCTTCAATTTCTCTCAGATCATCATATTCAAATGGAATAATAACTTCCTTGTCTTTGGTAATTACTCCTGTTTTACTCTGTTCATTTTTAAATATAAATACTTCTTTCCTTTTATTTCTTATTTTAAAAAAAGTAGATGTTATGTTTTTATCCTCTGTTTTTATAAATAAATTAAAGTTTTTATCATAGATTTCAGTAGTTCTTCCACTCTGAGATCTATAGGAGCCAATTTGACCTGTATCATATTTATCAAAAGCTTGAATCATATCTTTTTCAAAAGCAACTTTAGTCTCCCCTAAATTATTGATTACTCCAAATTTTCCATTTTTCTTCACAACAGCATTACCATTGGTATCAAATGGAAAAGCAAAATCAAATTGATATTGTGAAAAAGCAGGTTTAAACTGCTCATTAAGAAATTCATACTTATTTTTTCTTAAAACTAAAACTGCTCCATTTTTGAAAAAGGTATCTCTTTCGTTATTATTAACTTGTTTATAGCTCGTGTAAATATCATCAAAAATAAAATCTGTTATCTGTTTTCCCTTATTATTAAAAAAAGCCCATTTAGAAGCATTTTTTGCAGCAATAATATTATCAAGCTGTCCAAATTTTATACTACTATAAATCGCTGGAACAATCTCTTTCCCGTTTTCATCAATAAAGCCACATTTATTTTTTCCTACACAAACGGGAGCAAGTCCGTTATCTTGAAAATACCATGCATAAGCATATTTAATTGGAATTACAATATTTCCCTTAAGATCATAATAGCCATATTTATCATTTTCTTTGATATATACTTTTCCATTATCAGAAAAAATACCGGCATCATCATATTTGATTGGTATTTTTATATTTAATTCTTTATCTGCATATCCCCATTTTCCTTGATTATTTTGAATTAAAAACCAATTGGAAATAGAATCAAGCTGTTTAAATTTAATATCATCTTTAGAAATCTTTTGTGAATTTCCAGAACATGAAATTAAGATAAGCAATAATAAAATTCTAAACATATTAATTTTTTACATGCAGCTCAACCACATATCCTTCATGTCCTCTCACATTCATAAAATTACTACTGTCAAAACACAAATACTGTCCCTTGATTCCCGTTAATTTCCCGGTAAACTCAGGTTTTTTATCCAGTGAAAAAGAATTTATTTTTTCAGGCTTTTCGTAAGGATAATCAAATTTCCAAAGATTTTCGCCTTCGCTGTAGAATTTTTGGAAATCTTCCGGAAAATATTCTTTTATTTTTTGCTGAAAATCAAGTAAATCGACATCATCTTCAAAATCATCCTGAAGCATTTTTCTCCAGTTGGTTTTATCCGCAAGATGCTCTTTCAAAGCAACTTCTATCATTCCGGCTTCATAACGATTTTCGGTTCTCGCAATCGGTAAGGCAAAAGTAGCTCCCTGATCGATCCATCTCGTAGGAATTTGCGTATTTCTCGTTACACCCACTTTCACATCGCCCGTGTAAGCCAAATAAACCGTATGAGGCTGCAGCTGAATTTGCTGTTCAACCGCCAAATCACGCTCTGCAATTCCCAAATGCGCTGTAGAAAGTTCCGGACGAATTATTGTATCGCTTGCATATGGACTTTCAAAAAAGCAGCTTTTGCAAAACCCCATTCTGTAAATGGTTTTAGGTTCACCGCAGTTTACACACTGAAAGCCTGTATGTTTAATTGTGATTTCCTTTCCAAACAATTCATTCATATGGATAAGATCATCGGAAAGATTAAGATAATATTGAATCGGCTCATCATTAAAGCTCGTCATTTTTAAAATTTGCCCTTGAAACTGCATATTAATTTTAGTTAACTTTTTTAAGTAAATTTAATGATTATATTTTTCACGAAGTAAATTTATATTTTTGCAATAAGAAAAACATACAGATGATATATCTTGTAACCGGCGGAAGCGGTTTTATTGGTTCCCACTTAGTCCAGCAATTATTAAAAAATGGACATTCTGTCATTAACATTGACAACTTTGATGATTTCTATCCTTATCAGATAAAAATTAAAAATACTTTAGAGTCAATTAATGATAATTCTAATTTTGGCTTCTCTGAAAAAGAAGAAGATATCCACAAATTAATTACTCTTTCAAAATCAGACAACTATACACTTTATTATCAAGATATTCGCGATAAAAAGGGGTTGGAGAAAATTTTTAAAAATCACCAGATTGATTTAGTTATTCATTTGGCGGCTCTTGCGGGAGTTCGCCCTTCCATCGAAAGACCTTTAGAATATGAAGAAGTCAATGTTCGAGGAACAATGAATCTCTGGGAGTTGTGCAAAGATTTTAATATTAAAAAATTCATTTGTGCATCATCTTCAAGTGTTTACGGAAACAACGAAAAAGTTCCTTTTGCTGAAACGGACAATGTAGACAACCCAATATCACCTTATGCAGCGACCAAAAAATGTGGTGAAATTCTAGGTCACGTATATCATGACCTTTATAAAATCGACATGATTCAATTAAGGTTTTTCACGGTTTACGGACCAAGACAGAGACCGGATCTGGCGATTCATAAATTTGCTAAATTAATTTCAGAGGAACAGGAAATCCCTTTCTACGGCGACGGAACAACGGCGAGAGATTATACTTATATTGATGATATTATTGATGGGATTACTAAATCTATCATTTATCTGGAAAATAATTCCGATGTGTATGAAATTATTAATCTTGGAGAAAGTCAAGTCATTAATTTAAATGAAATGCTTTCCACGATTGAAAATGCATTAGGAAAATCTGCCATCCGAAAAAATCTGCCAATGCAACCCGGAGATGTGCAGAAAACCAATGCAGACATTACAAAAGCAAGGACTTTAATTGGCTACAAACCTGACACAAACTTCCAAAATGGCATAAAAAAATTTGTGGAATGGTTTTTGAGAAAATGACATCAAGTATGCCTGTGAAAGTCGCTCTAGTACTTTTTATTGGCATACAATGAACAAAAATTAATAAAAAGAATTGAAAATCAAGTATAAAAAAGCATATAATATAAGCTATTTTTATACTTTTGCAAAAAATTAGAAAATTATGTACTGGACATTAGAATTAGCTTCTTACTTAAGTGACGCACCTTGGCCAATGACAAAGTCTGAACTTATCGACTATGCAATCAGAACTGGTGCACCAATGGAAGTGGTAGAAAATCTTCAGGCAATTGAAGATGAAGGGGAAATCTATGATGCAATCGACGAAATCTGGAGTGACTATCCTACGGACGAAGATTATCTTTGGAACGAAGACGAATATTAATTAAAAGCATTGAGCTTTAGGCCTCGCTTAGAGCTTTTTTGCCCTTTTTTAAATATCTATTTATACACTATAAGTGTTAGTAAAAACGCTTAAAGGATATCCCTTTAGGCATAAAGCAAAAAATTTATGAGTTTTTTAAACAAAGTTCTAAAAGGGTTTTTGGGAGACAAGAAAGCGCAGGACCTAAAAGAAGTAAAAAAAGTTGTAACAAAAATCAAAGCTGTTGAACCGGGAATTCAGCAATTGTCTGACGATGGTTTAAGAGAGAAAACTGCTGAGTTTAAAGAAAATATTAAATCTGCAACCAGCAAAATCACAGCTCAAATAGAACAAATCCAAGAGCAGATAAAAAATTCGAAAAACGTGGATGAAAAAGAGGCTCTTTTCTCAAAAATTGAGACTCTAAAGAAAGAATCATACGAAATCGAAGAAAAAGTTCTTCTACAAATTCTTCCTGAAGTTTTTGCATTAGTAAAAGAAACAGCAAGAAGATGGGCTCAGAACGGATCTATTCAGGTAAAAGCTTCTGACTGGGACAGACAGCTGGCTGCTGCCGGAAAAGATTTCGTAGAGGTTCAGGGAGACACTGCTATTTGGAAAAACTCATGGGATGCTGCCGGAACACCCGTAAACTGGGACATGGTGCATTATGATGTTCAGTTTATCGGAGGTATTATTCTTCATAGCGGTAAAATTGCCGAGATGGCAACCGGAGAAGGTAAAACTTTGGTAGGAACATTGCCAATCTTTTTAAATGCACTTCCGGGAAGAGGAGTTCACGTTGTAACAGTTAATGACTACCTTGCGAAGAGAGACTCGGCGTGGATGGGACCATTGTACCAATTCCACGGAATGAGCATCGATTGTATTGATAATCATCAGCCTAACTCAGACGGAAGAAGAAAAGCATATAATTCAGATATTACTTACGGAACCAATAACGAATTCGGTTTCGATTATTTGAGAGATAACATGGTAACTTCACCTTCAGAGCTGGTACAAAGAGAACTAAACTTTGCTATCGTCGATGAGGTTGACTCTGTTTTGGTAGATGACGCAAGAACACCGTTGATTATTTCCGGTCCGGTTCCACAAGGAGACAGACAGGAATTTGATGTTCTAAAACCTTCTATCGACAGAATCGTTGAAGTTCAGAAAAAAACGGTTTCTGCAATTTTTAATGAAGCTAAAAAATTAATCGCGGCAGGAAACACTAAAGAAGGAGGATTCAAATTGCTTCAGGCCTACAGAGGTCTTCCTAAAAACAGACAATTAATTAAATTTTTATCGGAAAGCGGAAACCGTGCATTGCTTCAAAAAGTTGAAGCTCAATACATGCAGGACAATAACCGTGATATGCCGATCGTAGATAAAGATCTTTACTTCGTTATTGAAGAAAAAAATAATCAGGTTGATTTGACTGACAAAGGTGTTGAGTACATGTCTCAAGGAAACTCTGATCCCAACTTCTTCGTTCTTCCGGATATCGGAACTGAAATCGCTGAAGTGGAAGCTAAAAATTTATCTAAAGAAGAAGAATTCGAAGCTAAAGAAAGACTTTTCTCTGATTTTGCTGAAAAATCTGAAAGAGTTCACACCATGAGCCAATTGCTTAAAGCATACACATTATTCGAAAAAGATGATGAATATGTGGTCATTGACGGTGAAGTAAAAATCGTTGACGAGCAAACTGGTCGTATTATGGAAGGAAGACGTTATTCTGACGGTCTTCACCAGGCAATCGAAGCTAAAGAAAATGTAAAAATTGAAGCTGCAACTCAGACGTTTGCGACAGTTACTTTACAGAACTATTTCCGTATGTACAACAAGCTTGCGGGTATGACAGGTACTGCAGAAACGGAAGCGGGTGAGCTTTGGGAAATCTATAAATTAGATGTTGTGGTAATTCCTACCAACCGTCCGATTTTAAGACATGACAGACAGGATTTAGTTTTCAAAACTAATAGAGAAAAATATAACGCTGTAATTGAAGAAATTGAAAAATTAACCGCAGCAAAAAGACCTGTTCTAGTAGGTACAACATCTGTTGAAATTTCTCAGTTACTTTCAAAAGCATTACAATTAAGAAAAATTCCTCATCAGGTTCTTAACGCGAAACTTCACAAAAAAGAAGCAGAAATCGTTGCGGGAGCAGGACAGCCTGGAGTTGTGACCATTGCAACCAACATGGCAGGTCGTGGTACCGATATCAAGCTTTCTAAAGAAGTAAAAGAAGCGGGAGGTTTGGCAATTATCGGAACAGAAAGACACGATTCTAGACGTGTTGACAGACAGTTGAGAGGTAGAGCGGGACGTCAGGGAGATCCGGGAAGTTCTCAGTTCTACGTATCTTTAGAAGATAACCTGATGCGTCTCTTCGGTTCTGAAAGAATTGCGAAAATGATGGACAGAATGGGTCATAAAGAAGGTGAAGTTATTCAGCATTCTATGATCTCTAAATCTATCGAAAGAGCTCAGAAAAAAGTAGAAGAAAACAACTTCGGAACAAGAAAAAGACTTCTTGAATATGACGACGTTATGAATAAGCAGCGTGACGTAATCTATAAGAGAAGAAAGAATGCCCTTTTCGGAGATCACTTGAAATATGACATCACAAATATGATTTTTGATGTTGCTAATTCTATCGTTGCCAAAGGAAAAGCTACAGGAAATTATAAAGATTTCGAATACGAGATCATCAAAACTTTCACAATGGAATCTCCTGTTTCTGAGAATGATTTCAAGAATAAAAATGTTCAGGATCTAACGAATATTTTATTCAAGGCGGCTCAGGAAGATTATCAGATGAAACTGAACTTATTGAAAGAGAAGTCATTCCCAATTATTGAGAATGTATATCAAAATCAAGGTTCGATGTTCAAAATGATTCAGGTTCCTTTCACGGACGGTCACAAAACAATGACAATTGTTGCAGATCTTAAAGAAGCTTATGATACACAATGTGAAAGTTTAGTTAATGATTTTGAAAAGAACATCACTTTATCCATCATCGACGAAAATTGGAAACTTCACCTTCGTGAAATGGATGACTTAAGAAGATCTTCTCAGGGAGCCGTTTACGAACAAAAAGATCCGTTGGTAATTTATAAGCAGGAATCTTTCCACTTATTCAGCGAAATGATTGACAAATTGAATAAAGAAATTATTTCATTCTTGTACAAAGGAGAAATTCCTGCATAAGAAAAATAATTAATTCATAATACAAAACCCGCATCAACTCAGATTGTTGCGGGTTTTTCTTATTTATTGTATAATAATTATATGATAAATATCAATCCTATTTCTAATTTAGAATAATTAAAAACAATATCTTTGCAGAAATTTGAGCTTCATGAAAAATGTACTGATCTGCGCTTCATTGTTAGGTTCTATGCTAACGTTTGCACAGGAAAAAAAGGATTCAACAAACACCAAAAATATTGATGAAGTAATTATCAACACTTATATTAAGAAAGATTCTGATTTTTCAAATAAGATGTCTATCAAGGCAATTGAAGATCCACAAGTTTTTTCTTCAATTAATAAAACTATTTTAGAGAATCAGGCTATTTTCACAGTTGACGATGCTTACAGAAACGTTACCGGTTTACAGCAAATGTGGAGTCCTACAAGCAGAGCCGGAGATGGAGGATCGTTTGTTGTTTTAAGAGGTTTTCCTTCTAATAATTCAATGAGAAATGGTTTAATTTCCCCTGTTACAACTACGATTGATGCAGTAAACATTGAAAGACTTGAAGTATTAAAAGGGCCATCAGGAACATTATACGGAAGTAACGTTGCTTCATACGGAGGTTTAATCAACAGAATTACAAAAAGACCTTACGAAAACTTTGAAGGACAAGTAAGTCTAATGGGTGGAAGTTACAACACATATAGAGCTCAGGCTGATATTAATGCTCCGCTGACAAAGGATAAAAAACTTCTTTTCAGAATTAATACAGCATATACCAACCAAGGAACTTTCCAAAAGAAAGATGCAAAGAATTCATATTTCGCATTTACTCCGTCATTAACATATAACTTAAACGACAGACTACAATTTAATGTTGAATATGAAATGTTCAATACAAGAGCTGTTGGAGATCAATTCTTCTTTTATTTAACGCCAGGAGCATTAAATGGAATTGATAACATGAAAGATCTTGAGAAAGCAGGATTAAACTACAAGGAATCTTATATTGGAGATGATTTATATACAACTGCAAGAGTAAATAATATCTTTGGTCAGATAAATTATAAGATTAGCGATAATATTAAGTCTTCAACTAATATTAATACTTCCAGCAGTTATTCTGACGGATTCGGACCATATTTTTCAGCATCAGTTGACGCAAATAATAATGTTTCTGTAAACAGATTCGATCAGGCGACGAAAGACAGTAGAAAAAAATATCTACAGCTTCAACAAAACTTCAACTTCGACTATAGTTTTGGAAACGGAATGAGAAACAGAACAGTTGTTGGTTTTGATTATCTAAAGACTAAGGATAGATCTCGTTTCTTTTATCTTACAAATGGAGCAACATTTACAGTTCCTGCAAATGGAGGGAACTACTCGGATTTTAATGGAACAACTTTAGGTGCACTTTACAATGATCCAGCAAATATTGGAGAATATAACGTAGATGGAGATACAAATACTTACAGTGGATATATTTCAAACGTTTTCACACCAATTTCAGGGCTTAATATTGTTTTAGGATTACGTTACGAAAACAACGATTTCTTAGGTGGTAAAGTTTGGATAAATGACACTCCGGCGTATAACCAGTCTGCATTAACTCCAAAAGCTGGTATAGTTTATCAGATTATTAAAGATAAATTCTCAGTTTTCGGAAACTACCAGAATAGCTTTAAAAGTAATGGTTATTATACAACGGATTTAGCAGGAGCAATCGCCCTTTCAGATCCGGAAAGAGCCAATCAGTTTGAAGGAGGCTTCAAAGCAAACCTTATCAATGGAAAAATCAATGCTACAGTAAGCTATTATGATATTAAAGTAAAAAATATGTTACTTGGTACAGGACAATATACTGCTGCTGGTAATGCCGTACAAACGCAAACAGGGGAAATTCAAAGCAAAGGAGTGGAACTTGAAGTGAATGCTTATTTAGTAAAAGGGTTCTCTTTGATCGGAGGTTTATCTTACAATGATACAACAGACCTAAGCACTGGTTTAAGACCAAGTACAGCAGGATCTCCATGGTTAGGAAACTTTAACGCAAGTTATCAGTTTGTTGATGGAACTTTGAAAGGTCTTGGTTTTGGAGTTGGAGGAAACTTTGCTAATGCTAATAAGATTTACAATCAAGAAAATACAGCAACGGCAAAAGTTGAAACATTTATCCTACCCAAATATTTTGTACTAAATGCTAATGCATTCTATGATGCTAAGAAATTTAGAATTGGAGTAAAAGTTGACAATTTTACAAATCAACATTACTGGATCGGATATACAACTGGAAATCCACAAAAGCTTATCAATGCTCTTGGAACAGTTACTTATAAGTTTTAATCATAAAAAAATAACTACTATTCCTGAAAGATCAGGAATAGTTTTCTTTTAAATGAAAAAGAAGCATCATCATAAAAAGAAACCTTCTTTTACAAAAAAATGGTCTGCCAAACTGCATTTGTGGTTTGGTTTGTCCGTTGGGCTTATTGTATTTATTGTTTCTTTGACGGGGACGATGTATGTTTTTAAGGATGAAATTCAGAATCAACTTAGAAAAGATGCTATTTATGTAAAAACGGAAACGGTAAACGAAAAACCACTTTCTATTGAGGTTTTAAAGGAAAAAGTTTCGTTGGAAATCAATGAAAAATTTCCAATCAGTTCGGTTGAAATTCCTTTAGATAAAAACAAATCTTACGAGTTTTTATATTATGAAAAAGATAAAAAAGCTTGGAATTATTTTGATGAAGTTAAAATCAATAAGTTGGTTTACGTCAATCAATATACAGGCGAAATTCTTGGAGTTTATAATGAAAAGTATGACCTCTTCCCTATTTTAAAAGCTATCCACTGGAGCTTATTATTAAAAGCAGACTGGGGAAAATATGTAGTAGGAATTCCAGTGGTTTTATTTATCATTATGCTGATTACAGGAATTATTCTTTGGTGGCCTAAAAATAAAAAGGCAAGAAAAGGAAGATTCTCATTCGACTGGAAAAATATAAAGACTTTGAAACGTAAAAACTACGATCTTCACAATATTTTAGGATTCTATGTTTCATTTATAGCTTTAATATTGAGTTTATCTGGAATTTACTTTGCATATCCATGGGTGAAGAATGTCTTTAATTTCACCCTTTCCGGCAAGCTGGAACTTCCAAAAGAAAAGGAAATTAAATCTCCTGATTCATTAATGTCGAAGAATAAAGCGATTTTTGATCTTACAGTACAGGAAACAAGAAAATTATACTCTGCTTCATCAAGTTTCAGAATTCCACTAAACGGAAAAAATAAAAAAGGAAAAGAATTAAAAAACATTCCGGTTTCTGTTTATGGCGAAGATGGGAGATTTGCTATCAGAAATCAATTGGTTTTCGATAAATATTCGGGAAAATTATTATCAAATAAGCCTCATCAGGAGCTTAATACCGCAGAAAAATATGCCAATGCCAATTACGATATTCACACAGGTTCTTATTTCGGGATCATCGGAAAAATCATTTGGTTTATAGCAGGATTAATCTGCACTTCATTGCCCGTAACGGGATTTTTAATATGGCTAGGAAAAAAGAAGAAAAAAGGAATTAAAACACGATAATGAAGAAATTAATACTATCCGTAGCAACTCTGGCTACAACCACAATATTTGCTCAGCAAAAAGACTCTTTACAGGTAAAGGACATGGATGAAGTTATAATGACTGCATCCAGAAAAAGAGAAAACATCAAAGAAATACCAAGCTCTGTTACGATTGTTAATCAAAAACTAATTCAGTCTCAGTTAACAGTCAATTCAGACATTACAAGTATTCTACAGTATACTGTTCCGAGTTTGGCGACAAGTTCGGGACAGACTTCCAACACCGGGCAAACTTTGAGAGGTCGTCAGGTTTTAGTTTTAATTGATGGAATTCCACAGTCTACTCCACTTCGTAACGGTGCACGAGATTTAAGATCCATCGATCCATCGGTTATTGAAAGAATTGAAGTAATCAAAGGTGCTTCATCGATCTATGGAAACGGTGCAGACGGAGGAATCATTAATTATATTACAAGAAAAAGCAGTTCTGATAAAAAAATTTCGGGGATTACTCAATTTGGCGTTACAGGACAACCTTATGGCGGAACGCTGGGTTTCAGAGCAAGTCAGTTGCTTTCAGGGAAAATTACTCCGAAATTCGATTACGTTGCTTCACTAGCTTACGAAAGAACAGGCTATATGAAAGATGCAGATGGTGTGAATTTAAGTCCGACTTACAGCCCAGCAAAAATGGACAACTACAACGGAATGCTGAAATTGGGCTATAATTTTAATGATAATCAAAGAATTGAAGCGTCTTATATCGGTTATGCCTCAAAATCTGATTTAGATTTAGGTTTAAAAACTGGAAAATACGGAGTTACACCAACTATCGGGGAAGGCTCGGGGAAAAACCTAGAGACAACTCCGCAAGGAACACCTAGAAACCACAATTTTAAAGTAAGCTACGACAATAAAAACCTTTGGAAAGGAACTGCATTGAATGTAAATCTTTATTTCCAAGACTTCAGAACTGTTTACGGATACAGCGATACATTCCTGAATGGTGGTCAGTCCAATGTTATTTCAAAGAAAAAAGGAGCAAGGGTAAATTTCGATACGCAATTGTGGAATGCTCAAAATTCTCAGGCGGAAGTTATTTATGGTGTTGATATTTTGAATGACCAAACTGTTCAAAAGCTGGAAGACGGTCGTTACTGGACTCCGGACATGGACATGACGAATATTGCGCCTTTTATGTTGGTTAAAATTGATTTATTAAAGAAATTAACCATCAAAGGAGGTCTTCGTTATGAAAATATGAAAGTAAAAGTTGGAGATTTCAACACGCTTTCTACTCTTAAATCAGATGGAACTTTCACCAAAAGCATCTTTGTAACAGGCGGAAATTTAGAATATAATGCTTTAGTCGCAAACATAGGTCTTCGTTACAACATCAATCCTATGATTAATCTTTTCGGAAGTTTTTCACAGGCATACTCCATCAACGAATTGGGGAGAATCTTGAGAACCTCAACTTCTGATACGATCACCAATCTTGAAACAAAACCAATCATCGTAAATAACTACGAATTGGGAGCAACAGGAAACATCACAAAATGGTTGAATTACGAAGTAACTTCTTATGTAAGTACTTCAAAATTGGGGGCAACTTTCATCCAAAGCCCGGACAGAGCTTTAACGATCCAAAGAGCGCCGGAAGTTGTGTATGGAGTTGAAGGTTTCTTGCATTTCACTCCAGTAAAATGGATCAATTTCGGAGGAAGCTACAGTTGGATGGAAGGAATTACCTCTCCAAAAGACGACGGCGATTATTCAACGAAAATCAATAACAGCAGAATTTCTGCACCGAAAGTTTTGGCTTACATTCAGGTAAGACCTACACAGAAATTATCTGTTGGTTTGGATATGCTTCATGCATTTGAGCAAAACAGATTCCAACCAAATGCGAAAACGGGATTGTATGTTTATGGTGAAGGCAGAGTTCCTGAATATACGGTTTTCAACTTCAAATCAAGCTATGATGTCAACAAAAATTGGAGACTTTCTTTAGGTGTAGAAAATGTTTTCAATAAATTGTATCAGCCCGCAATCGCTTGGTGGGGCGCAAGAGACAGCGATTTCACCAATTCTTTGGGAATGAGAGGAACTTTTATGGTTGAATATAAATTTTAATTTTTTTATTTGAAGCTATTTCCCGCTTTCCATTATATCTTTTTCGCCAACGCTTTTTTCAAGCCATTTCAGAAAAAGGATGTCATTGCAATCGGGGCTAAACCTCGGTCATTAATTTAAATATTTGAGAAATATTCACAAAGTTTGTCATCCTGAAAGGATCCGGACTCGAATTGTTCAATAATGTTTCTAATACTACATTTAGATGCTTACAGCATGACAAACTGAACGGAAATACTTTGAAGAAAAAATAAAAAATAATCAAAAAAATAAAAGGCGTTTCATTTAACAAGATTTACAATTTGTAATTCGAAATTAAGTGAGACGCCTTTGTTTATCTTAAAAACCAAACGCAAAATTCAAAATAAAACTTTGTTTTCCTTTGCGATCAAAGAAAAATTTCAATTAAAACATTCAATACAATTTATAAACATTCTAAATAAAAATTAAAAATCTTATCTTTGCCGGACTTAAAGAAGATATGAAGAAGAAACATCACCATAAGAGAAAACCAAGCGCATTTAAAAAATGGACCGGAAAACTGCATCTGTGGTTCGGTTTGGGCATCGGATTTTTAATCTTCATTATCTCTATTACAGGAGCTTTATATGTTTTCAAGGATGAAATTGAGAATGCAACCAGAAAGGATGTCATTTATCACAACGAACAAAATATAGAGCAGAAACAAGTTCTTCCGATCCGTACTTTGGAGAAGGCCGTAGTAGAACAGGTTAAAGAAAAATATCCTGTTCATTGGGTGAATATTCCTATCGACAAAAAGATGTCTTATCTTTTTTATTGGTACGAACACGACCCGAAAGGCTGGAATTATTTCGATGAATTCCCCATCTATAAAGTTGCTTACGTTAATCCATACAACGGAAAAGTCTTAAGAACATATGATGAAAAAAACGGTTTCTTCCAAATTGTAAAGATGATCCATTGGAGTTTTCTTTTAAAACAAGACTGGGGAACTTATGTGGTCGGAATTCCGGTTATCATTTTTGTGATCATGCTGATTTCAGGGATTATACTTTGGTGGCCTAAAAATAAAGCAGCCAGAAAACAACGCTTTTCTTTCAAATGGGAAAATGTAAAAAGCTGGAAAAGAAAAAATTATGACCTTCACAACATCTTAGGATTTTATGCATCTATTTTTGCATTAATCTTTTCACTAACAGGATTATTTTACGCATTCTTTGCAGTTCAGGCAGCATTTTACTTCATCTTTTCAGGAGGAAATACTCAATATCCTGACTTTTCAATGATTAAAACTAAAGCGCCGATTGAATTGAGAACGGAAGGAACTTTAGATAAAATCAGTAATACGGTAAAAGCAAAATATCCAAACTCTTATGGTTTCTCGATAGATCTTGGACATGAACATATGGACGATCACGAACATCCGAATTTTGAAGTTTACGTAAAACACTTATCATATTCTTACCATAAAAGCAGCAGTTTGATTTTCGATGAAAACTCTGGCGAATTGCTTCATACTCACGATATGAAAGACAAAAATTTCGGTGAAAAAACAGTTGGAGCGAATTATGATATTCACGTAGGATCGATTTTAGGACTTCCAACAAAGATCATCGCATTCATTGTAAGTTTGATATGTGCCTCATTACCAGTGACTGGCTTCATGATTTGGTGGGGAAGAAGAAAAAAGAAAGCTCCAAAAACAACATAATAATTTTTTTAAATAAATATTGGGTTAATCGTCTCAGAATACAATCTTTTTTATAATTTTAACCTTTTAGAATTTTAGAATAGAAATGTCATTAATCGATTTATCAAAAAACGTTGCCCTTGGTATTGATATAGGCGGAACGAATACAAAATTTGGAGTTGTAAACCACCGAGGTGAAGTTCTTGAAAAAGGACATCTGCGTACAGATGCCTACGAAACCATAGAAGAGTATATTGATGCCTTGTATGAAAACATCAATCCTATGATTGAAAGGTATAGTGGCGAGGAAAGGACGTTCGACGGAATAGGAATTGGCGCTCCTAATGGCAATTATTATACAGGAACAATCGAGCAAGCTCCAAACTTACCTTGGAAAGGTGTAATTCCTTTTGGTAAATTAATGACTGAAAAATTTGGTCTTCCTGCAACAGTAACCAACGATGCAAATGCTGCAGCTTTTGGTGAAATGCTTTTCGGAGCGGCAAGAGGAATGAAAGATTTCATCATGATTACTCTAGGAACAGGTGTAGGAAGCGGAATCGTGTCCAGCGGAAAATTGATTTACGGTCATGACGGATTTGCAGGAGAATTGGGTCACACGATCGTAAAACCGGGTGGAAGAAAACACTGGAGCACAGGTTCTGAAGGTAGTTTAGAAGCTTATGCATCTGCAACAGGAATCGCAATCACAGCAAAGAAAATGAGAGCAGAGTTCCCGGAATCGATGTTGAGCCAGTTTCCTGAGGAAGAAATTAATTCTAAGACTGTTTATGAGTGCGCTGTAAAAGGTGATCCTATTGCGATTGAAGTTTTTAGATATACAGGGCAAAAATTAGGTGAAGCATTGGCGAATTTCGTGATGTTTTCTTCTCCTGAAGCCATTCTTTTATTTGGCGGAGTTATCAAAGCTGGTGATTTTATTTTAAAACCTGCAAAACTTCACATGGAAAGAAATCTTCTTCCGATTTTCAGAAATAAAGTGAAATTGGTTTTCAGTGAACTGGACGAAGCGGATGCTGCTATTTTGGGAGCAAGTGCTTTGGTTTGGGAAAAGTAACTGAAAGCTATTCAATGATATGAAGCATCCTTTTTAAGGGTGCTTTTCTTTTTCCCACAGATTTCACGGATTTTCACAAATAATTGTGTTTTATTATTCGTGTCTATTTGTGGAATTTGTTTTTAAAATCTAATTTAAACGCAAAGATTTTATTATTGAACCGCTGATTTTAGAATAGCAATGACAAATAAATTCGCTTCACTGAGCTTGAAAAATATAGCTTCATCAAATCAACTTGTTGTTATTCTTTGCTCCTTAAAATATTTAATTATTTAAAATAAATCTTCGTTAAATTTTTTCTCTCGCAGATTTCGCTGATGACGCAGATGTTTATGCTTTATAATTTGTATTACTTGGTGAAATCATTTGTGTGATATGTGTTTAAACAAAATTTGTCTTATCTATCATCACAATTTGGCTTTAGAAGATATGATTAAGTATAAATTGGAAAAGTTTTTCATATTTTTGATTAGTTTTTTCCTTTAAATAATTTTTAAAAGAGAAAAGATTTAAATACAATAATCAACTTAGAATGGATAACAATAATTTAGAACAAATCACTTTCGGAGGTGGCTGTTTTTGGTGTGTAGAAAGCTGTTTTAATATGCTGAAAGGTGTGAAATCTGCTATTTCAGGATATTCTGGAGGTCACAAAGATAATCCGACGTATGAAGAAGTTTGCACCGGAGAAACTGGTCATGCAGAAGTGGTACAAATCACTTATGATCCTGCCATCATTTCTTATGAACAATTGATGGATGTTTTCTTTTTCCTTCACGATCCTACACAATTAAACAGACAGGGAAATGATATCGGAACACAATACCGTTCGGTAATTTATTATAAAGATGATGTTGAAAAAACAAAAGCTGAAGAAGCGATCAAAGTATCTCAAGAATCCGGAAGATGGTCGGGAACTTATGTAACAGAACTAACGAAATTTGATAAATTCTGGCCTGCAGAACAATATCACCAAGGATATTACAATGAAAATCCGACACAGCCATATTGCAGCGCTGTTGTAGGTCCGAAAATTCAAAAATTTAAAAAGCATTTCGGAGAATTGGGAATGTTGAATGCAGAATAAATATTGGAATTCAAACCTTCGGGGTTTAGAATAGCTTTATTAAAAACAAAGCGAAGAGAGAAATCCCTTCGCTTTGTTGTTTGCAAAAATAATTGTTTTATATGAAGAAACTTGTTTTTAGTATCCAGGGTTTTGGGTAAAATCTTTTGATGCATCAATAGCAGATTGAGGAATCGGGAAGATTCTTCTGTAAGGTTGAGTAGCCGGTTTTGCTGTTCCTGCCAAATCAAACTTTCCAAATCTTATCAATGCCTTTCTTCTGTACATTTCCCAATACAATTCAAACCCAGATTCTCTGATTAAGGCATTTGCGTCCAGAGAAGTAAGTGCAACTCCTGCGGAATTACCATGTAAAGCATCATTTGTTCTGCTCGTTCTCAGTTTATTTACATCAGCCAAAGCAGCTGCTACATTACCACTTCTGAAGTAAGCTTCTGCTCTCATGGTATAGATAGTTCCCAATCTGTATAGAGGCACATCCATTCCGCTGGTTCCGTTATTTCCGTAGCCGGGATCAAATTCAAATTTGAAGTTTCTAACTCCTCTGTTGATTTGTGCTTGCGTGAAAACAGCTTCTGAAGGATTATCAAAATTCAATTCAGGAGTGAAGTCAGCCGCAAGAGTTGGCGTTTTTTCAGTGAATAATTTATACACTTTAATTCTTCCATCTGCAGTCATATCAAAATTTCCATTCGAAAGAATTTTTGGGCCATATTGTTGCCCAACCTGCAATCCTCTATTGAAATGAAACCAAGGTTTTCCCGTACCTTCTACTTTACTTGTTGATGGTACACTTACGTCTGTTCCGTCGTTTCTGAACCATGTTCCATCTTCATACTGATATGTCCTTTGGAAGCGGGGATCATCATGATTTCCGTTCCATGAATAATAAAATTCCGGAGTAACACAAGAAGCGTTTGTTCCTCTATTATCGGGAGAAGGCTTCTGAATTCTTTCCATTGACATATATGCCAAATCGTTATCGGCATTTCGGAGCGAGTTTTTTTTCTGTACAATAGTGAAGATTAATTCTTTACTTGTATCATTATTGATATCAAAATTGTGAAAATAATTTGATTCCAGACTGAAATTGGAATTGTTTATCAATAAATTACAATATTGAATTACTTTATCCATATCTGTTCCTCCTCCACCGATGGCCTGTTCTGTAAAATTGAAGGTACTTGCTGTTTTATTTTTCAGTACAGCTCTATTCAGATACATATCTGCTAAAAGTGCATACGCTGCTTGTTTTGTAAATCTTCCGGCATGGGTATTCTGTGTTTTTATATCTGCTAAATTTGGGATAAGACCTTCCAACTCAGAGATCAAAGGATCAATTGAGGTATCTGCTTTTCTTATCTCAATCGGAGCTTTTATATTATCTGGATTCCTGTAGGGTGCCTGTCCGTATAAATCCAGTGTTGTATATGTGTAATAAACTAATAATGCCTTTGCTTCTGCTAAAAATAAAGCCTTATTGCTGATATTACTTTGATTGATACTCCCAATAGCCGTTAAGGATTTTGTAATTCCTGAAGTTAACTGATTGAAAGTTGTTTTTACAACATCATTATTAGAATCCCATGTAAACTCGTGCATGGCTCTCCATTTTCCGCCATCTCCCCAATCGCTTCCTCTGGTTGGTAAGATTGCTTCGTCGGTAGAGTATTCCTGCAAAGCAAAAACACTTCCGTGATCAACAAAAGTTCCGTCACCAAGCTGTCCGTAAGCTGCTGCTAAAGCTGCTTCTGGATCTGCATTTACAGAACTTGGAACCTCATCAAGAAGTTTTTCATCCAAATTTGTACATCCAATTAAAGATATTACTGCGATGGATAAAACAATTTTATTAATATTTAAAAATTTAGATATCATGATTTTTTTAACTTAAATTAAAATTTAACGGTTGCACCCAAAATGAAAGTCTTCGCAGACGGATACGTTGTGTAGTCAATTCCCAAAGATTGGTTTCCACCCACCTGTTTGCTCGTATCTACCAATGGATCGTAACCTGAATAGTTGGTAATGGTGAATAAATTCTGCGCGCTCACGTAAAGGTTGATGCTTCTTAGGAATTTCAATTGATTGATATCAAAAGTATATCCTAGCCTTACATTGTTCAGACGAATAAAATCTGATTTCTCCAGATATAAAGAAGACAATTGCGGCTGATTGGTAAAGCTTGCTCCAGAATCATAAAATCTTTTCAGAACGTTTCTGTCTGAAGCTAAATTGTTGATATTTAAATCTAATGCCGTATTATTAACCAGATATCCTCCTGTTTGTCCGATGAATGAGAATGCAAAATCAAACTTTTTGTACTTCATATAAGAATTGATCCCAAAAGTAAAATTCGGAATGGCTCCTTCAAAAATCTTTCTGTCTTTTTGGTCGATTCTTCCGTCTCCGTTTACATCTTCATAAATATATTTTCCGTTGGCATCAACTCCTAAATAATTCAGCATATAGAAAGAGCCTGCCTCATATCCGTTTCTATAGATGTTTGCCGTAACTCCGGAAAGCCCGGGACCCGAAACTTCTCCCGAATTGATTCCTGAAACCGGAAGGTTTTTTACAACATTATTTACCGTTGCTCCGTTTACATCAAGATTCCAAGTGAAATTTTCATTTCTGATAACCTCTGAACCTAAAGAGAATTCAAAGCCTTTATTCACAATTTGCCCACCAGCATTTAGCCAAATATTATCCGTTGGACTCAATGGTGGCGGCGCGATATTTAAGATTGGGTCTTTTGTTGTTTTATTATAATATTCCAAAGAACCATACAATCTATTTTTCCATAAACTGAAATCTGCACCAATATTCGTTTGCGAAACAACCTCCCACTTCAAATCAGGATTTTGAGTTCTTACCACCTGAACTCCATTAATCAGATTTAAATTATCATATAGATAATAACCTGCAGACTGACTCAATAAATAACTTGCTTTTGTAATTTTATTTAAAACTTCTTGATTACCGGTCTGTCCCCAACTTCCTCTTAATTTCAATTCATTAATAATTGAAGATCCTTTTAGAAACTCTTCATTTGAGATCGTCCACCCGACAGCAACAGATGGAAAATATCCATATTTATTGTTGTCTCCAAAACGTGTAGACCCGTCGGCTCTTATAGAAGCTGTTAAGAAATATTTTTTATCAAAATTGTAATTTAATCTTCCGAAATACGATTGTAATTCGTTTTCCTGTGCTGTTCCGGGTGATGGGACAAACAAATCTCCCGAATAGCCCGGATTAATTTCCGGTGCAATTCCGGCTCCTTGGTTTACAAAATTTCTTACCCCAAAATAGGTAGCTGTAGCTTTAAACTTTTGGTAAGAAAAACCTCCCAATAAGCTAAAATTATGCCTGTTTAAACTTAAATCGTATGTTAAGTAGTGCTCTAAAAGCACATTATAAGAATCTAAATTAGCCTGAACATAGGTTCCCTTTGGGGATCTGTCGGTAATATTAGGAAACATTGTTGTATTTCTCTCAGATACAGTTTTATCTACTCCTAAATTGAATTTATAATTTAGTCCCGGTAAGATTCTCAATGTAGCTTCTGTATTTCCTAATACCCTGAATGTACTTGTTTTATCCTGATAAACACTCAATAAATACAAAGGATTATAGTGAGCATTCATATTGAAATTAGTGTAATTTCCATTTTCATCATACACAGAACGTGTAGGATTTGCCATTAAAGCATGGATAATCACCTGTCCGTCTGACCCTGCATTTCCTCCGTTGGGAATTCCGGTTTCCTTAATGTCGCTTGCAGTAAGATTTACTTTTACTTTTAATCTTTTATTATCGAAGAAAGACTCTTCTGCATTTAAACGAGCTGTCGTTCTTTTAAAGCTACTGTTTAATACTATTCCATCCTGATCCATGTGAGAAAGTGAAGCGAAATAATTTCCCGTTTCCGTAGCTTTCGAAAATGAAACAGAATGATTTGACGAAACTGCATTCCTGTAGATTTCGTCCTGCCAATCTGTATTTCCTCCATGATCGTAAGATTTATCAATTCCTGCCGCTCTATATTCATCAGCCGTCATTAAATCTAATTTTTTAATCACCGAAGAAAAACCTAAATACGTATCATACGTAAACATTGGCTCCCCTTTCTTTCCTCTTTTTGTTGTTACCAAAACAACTCCATTTGAGCCTCTTGCACCATAAATTGCAGCTGCAGAAGCATCCTTCAACACAGTGATGGATTCTATATCACTTGTATTTAAAAAATTTAATGGGTTTTTAGCTCCTGCATTTCCTAAACCGATATTGGGTGCTTGAGCGCTTACAGGATCATTGTTTAATGGAACTCCATCCACAACAAATAATGGCGTACTTCCGTTTCTGATGGATCCAATACCTCTGATAGAAACATTTACGCCCGCTCCCGGTTCACCGCTCGTCTGAACGATTCGTACACCTGCGATTTTTCCCTGCATTAAATTATCAACTGAAATATTCATTCCTTCTTTGAAGTTCTCTGCTTTCAATTGGCTTACCGCTCCCGTTAAATCAGATTTTTTCTGAGATCCATAACCCACCAAAGTTACTTCTTCGATAGAAGTTGCACCTTTTTTAGATTTTAGATTAACCGAAACCGAAGTGCCGGTAATTTTCACTACCTGTATACCATAACCATCATAAGAAATGGATAAAGTTTGCCCGATAGATGCAGAAATAGAGAAATTTCCTGATGCATCCGTCATTGTTGTAGCTCCCGTTTCCACGACAGTGACTTTTGCGCCTTCGATCGTAGAACCATCCTGATCCGTTACAGTTCCGGTAATCGTTTCATTCACCAAAGAGGAAACAGAATAATTTGCCGTAAAACCCTCTGCATAAGCTTGATTCGCCACAAGGAAAATCAATGCGATCGGAATTAGTTTTTTAAACTTAAAAAAATTAATTTTGTGGTACATATCATTAAGTAAAGTAATTGTGAATTTTGCTTGCTTAATAAACAGCCGCTGTTGTTCCCGCAACAGCGGTATTTTTTTCACATTTTCGTTTCATTTTTCGGCATACAAAGTAAGTAGATCTACCACGAAATTACTTTAACATAATATTATCTTAAAGTCAATAAAAGATGAATATCCCATTTTGAGAAATTATTACACAATTCATTATCAGGCATTTATAAACATTGGTTTTTTGAGATTTATACAATCTTAAAAAACACTTAACATAATGTATAAATGCTGTTGAATAAAAGACACCTAATTTCGCCATGACAAAAATTGAAGTAATGAAAAAGGCAGTTTTCTTAGGTTTGTATTTATCTTCATTAAACCTTTTGTGGTCGCAGTCTCAGAATTTAAATGATTTAAAAATCAATGAAATTCAGGTTATTGGGTCACACAATTCTTATAAAAAGGCAATTCTTCCCGAAGTTTATGAGTATCTTTCTAAAAAAGATTCTCTGAATTTTCTTCCGAGAATTCAATATGAACATATTCCGATTCCTCAACAATTGGATCTGGGACTTAGAAATTTGGAAATCGATGTTTATGCAGACAGCAAAGGCGGAAAATATGCACATCCGAAAATTTTAGATCTGGTAAAAACAACGCAGCCTTTCGATCCCGAAGGAAAAATGAAAAAGCCGGGTTATAAAATGATTCATATCACGGATATCGATTATCAGACGCAATATTATACCTTGGAAGATTGCTTAAAAGATCTTAAAAAATGGTCTGATGCACATCCGGACCATGATCCGATCTTTATTACGCTTGAACCAAAGGACGGCAAAGCCAACCAATTCGGAACTGAACCGGAGCATTATACTTCAAAACTTTTCGAAGATCTCGACAATGAGTTAAAAAAATATTTAGGAAAAAATAAAATTATCTCACCGGACGATATCAGAGGAAAATATTCAACTTTAAATGAAGCGGTTTTAAACAAAAACTGGCCAAAAGTAAAAGACGCCAAAGGGAAATTCCTCTTTGTACTTGATAACAACAGTGAAAACAGAGATTTATATATAAAGGGTCATCCTTCTTTAAAGGGAAGAATGATTTTCACCAATTCAACTCCCGGAACTCCTGAATCTGCCGTTTTATTTATGAATGATCCGAGCCCGAAAATTACGGAGCTGGTGAAGCAAGGCTACATCATTCGAACAAGAGCCGATGCAGATACTATGGAAGCACGAAAAGAAGATTATTCAAGATTTGAAAAAGCAAAAGAAAGCGGTGCACAGGTAATTACAACAGATTATTATCAACCGAGTAAATTGTTTAAGTCAAACTATAAAATTAGTTTTGAGAACGATACCTATGAAAGAAAAAATCCGGTGAACGGAAAATAGAACATTTTTACGATTAGATTTATAATGAAAAGGCTGTCAGATTGTTGATGGTCTTTTCTGTTTTTCTGTCTTTTCCTGCCACGAATTCACAAATTTACACTAATATTTATTAATAGATTAATTATTATGTCCATCTGTATAATCAAAACATTCGGCAAGAAATAAACATTCGTGAATTCGTGGCAAATAAAATTACATTCGCTCAATTTCATTCTTCTTCAAATCTATTTCAAAATGATCTGCCGGATCGCCGTTTGAGAGTAAGGAAAGAATTTTAAAAACAGTTTTTAATTTTATAATAAATGGATCGTTCGATTCATTTTCTTGAAACAGTTTTTCTAAAGTTTGATATTGCTGTAATCTTTCCTTTGGAATGTCTTTTTTTGCCAATTCATCAGCAGATTGAAACTTATATAAGTCAAGTAAAAGATCTTCAAATCTCCAAATTTTAAAGGCATTTGAGTTAATTTCTTTTTCCTTTATTTGATTTTTATTTTGAACCAATAATAACAGATCTTCCCCATTCAATTTCTCTGCTTTTTCAATAAAATCTTTCGGCCAATCATCAGGAATCATCCTCAGACGAACCAGTTCTTTTAAATGAAACAACATAAAATCATGATACGATTTCAATTTCAAAATATTTTTATTCCAAAGGGTTTTATTTTTGTCTCTTTTTAAAGCCTCATATTCCTTTTTGTAAAGCGGAAATAATTCATCAAAATCCGGAACATCATTTAAAATTTTCGTTTCTACATCTATTTTTTCTGGTGAATAAATTGTCAGAATTTTATACGCCGGGAGATAAGCTGCTAACGAAGGAACCTGAACATTGACCAATATTTTATCTCCAAACTTTCGAATTCCCGTATCATTGATGTGCATATGGCCTGCAAAATGAACCTGCAAACCAGCTTCTGCAAAGACTTTCGCGACTTCTTCATCGGGAACCCTTTCCAACTGCCATCTTTTTTCGCCTAATAAATTCTTGATTTCATGTGTTGCTCCGTCATTAAAATCAATCATTGGGTAATGGGTAAAAGCAATCACTGTTTTTCCATTCAATTTCGCTTCTTGGGTAATTTTTTTTACCCAGTCGATAAGGTGTTTTTTATTCGTCAGAACATTGTTGTAGCCAATACTTGCGCCTTTATAATTTGAAGGGTTATTGGGATTTTCATTTAAATTTTTCGGAATATAAGTATTTCCGTCAATGGCTATCATCCAAACGCCTTTTACTGGTTCAACGACATAACTTAAGTCTGGAACAGAAAAACCTTTTGAAACTTCATACATTCTGTGCGAATAATCGGCTTTTTGTAAGGCTTTTTCATATGAATAATTTTTAACAGACTGAAAATTGAAAGGCGTACTCCAAAATAAATTCTCTTTTTTAGGATAAAAACCAAAGTCTTTTAATTCATCCAAAATTTCAAGATATCCCGATTCTGCAATGTCTTTTGTAATGATTTTATTACTGACTTTTCCAATATTTTCTTTACTGTAAACTCCCAATGGATTTCCGTCTTGTCCGAGAAAATCGTCTTTTCCAGCATCTTGTCGGAACGGACCAACCGGATCGTGATTTCCTGTCGTGATGTAAAAATCGATTCCGTATTTTTTGTGATATTTTTCTAAAATTTTGTGCAATCCGCGGATATTATACGTTTGTCCATCATCCGAAAAATCACCGGGCATCGCAACAATTTTAATTCCTTTTTGTGCAATATCATCCAAAGCTTTCAGGAAGGCAAAATAGTTTTCATTAAAAATTCTTGTGGAATGCAATTGAGAATCCATTGTTCTGAGAATCGTTGGTTTTCCCGTTTTGGGATTGATAATTCCTTTAAAATCGTTATCGGAAAAACTTCCATACAGATCCTGAAAGTGCACATCCGAAAGAAAAGCAATCTGCACCTGTTTTTGCTGAGCCGAAAACAACGAAAACGCAAATAGTAAAAATGAGAATATTCCTTGATTCATCTTAAAAAAGAACGAAATTAAAGGAATATTCTGTGGAGTATTTTAATTGAATTTTAAATTATTGTGAAGGAAATTATTCTGCAATTTGTATTGAATCTATTTCTTTTCCTGCATATGTTAGAATCATATGCTCACTTGCTAATTTTAATTCTTTTCCATTTTCAGGATTTCTTCCATCCATTGTAAAAAAGTCTACATCATTATTATATTTTGAACACCAGACTTTTCCCAATGAATTTTGAACAGTCATTGTATCTTTTCTCATGATTTTCTTAAAGTACTTGAAAAGATCATGATTCATTGGAACAACATCTACTAGAGGTCCTAATTTACTACTATCTGTTGCAATAAATCTTTCCACATCCCAATACATATACTTTTTATCTAAATCGGATTTACCCCACAATGTTAATATTGAGGAAGAACCAGATTGATGTGATACGTCTTTAGTATTTGGAAGAACAACACCTCCTGTAACAAGCAGTAAAACAAAAGTAATTTCCAAAATACCAAAACCATTTTGTTTTATGAAATCTGGAATATTGAAACGCTGATCGTTTTTGTTATCGTTCGAGTTAGTATTTGAAATATTAATAACAACACCTGAAGATCCATCATTCGTCGAAGAAAGAGGATTATTATCAACACTAACTTTTACTTCTGTAAAGTTTGCATCTTCATCTCTTTTTATAAAAGTATTGGAAAAATCTAAGAAATTTTTATACCCAATATATTGGCTTAATTTATCCAAAATATCAGGATCTGGATTAACTTCTTTTTTAATTCCCGTTACAAATGAGTCATGATATCTTACGAATGTTCTCTCATCAAGAAAAAGTTTGAAAGTTTCCAAATGTATTTTAAGATACATTGATAAACCACTTTTTGATGTTCTGTCTGATTCCCGCTTAGCTTGTTCAAACACTTCATTAATTAATAGTTTTTTCTTGGACATAGTTAGTTTTTAAAAGCAATTACAAAATACTTGATTTTCTACTGTGTCGCATTACGGGTTTCCGTAACGAATTCCTGTCCATTTTCTTGTCCATCGATGTCCATGTTTTGTCTAACACATGCGTCACTGTTTGTCGCATCTTTGCTACAGAAATCAGTTGACAAACAAACAATTAAAACAAAAGACAATAACAAATTTACAAAACTGATTTCAAAAATCGCCAGATAAAACGGAAGAAAACTCCGGGTTGGGAAGCAGATGTTTCTCTTCCGTTTTTGAAGGTTCCACTTCCCAAAAAATTTAGAAGCGCTTCAATTTTTTTTAACGTGTAACACTGTCTGCGATCGGTTTCGCAGGGAAGAACACGAATGCTTTAACAATAAATTTTTTGAACAATGATCCAATTTATTTTAATGCTATTAGGTTTAGCATTCGGTCACAATAACGCAAATACATCATCATGTAATCACGATAATAACGGACAACCAACCACTCAATTGACAAACCCAGGTGGCGGAACTGATCCGGGAACGGGAACAGATCCAGGCGACGGCAGCGGACCAGTAGGAGGAAACACAGGGCAAATTCCTCCACCATTTACAAATCCATAATAATTACTTCAAAGGGCAGATTGCATAAATCTGTCCTTTTTCTTACTTTGCATCAAACTATTCCCCATGAGAAATTTATTAATATTAATTATTCTATTTACAACATATTCTTGTAAACAAGAAAACAAAATAAGCATTGAACCTCCTACAAATAAGGATTTTGAAAGAGCACAAATATTTAGTAAAAACAATAGCACAGATTCAGCGTTTTATTATTTTAACTTATCAAAAAATGCTTTTTTAGACAAAAATGATTCCATTGGAGCAGCAAGAGCTTTAGTAAATATGGCATTTATCCAAAATGATAAAGGAGACTTTTTTGGTTCAATTGAAACATCATTAGAAAGTAATAAGTTTCTTAAAAATGAAAATAATACAATTGCCAAGAAAATACTGACTTCTAATTATAATAATATTGCTAATGCATCTAATAGTCTTAAAAGTTTTGATAGCGCAATAGTTTATTACAAAAAGGCAATAAAATACGCAGACAATAATGAAGCTAAATATATTTGTTATAATAATATTGGTGATGTATTAATAAGTCAAGGAAATCTAAAATTAGCAAAAGTATACTTAGAAAAAGCAATCCATGCCGATAGTGTTGATAACTATGCTAGAGCATTAAACAATTTTGCAAAAGCGAAATATCTTGACGATAAAAGTTACGACCCCCTACAAGAAATATTTAAAGCACTAGAGATTAGAAACAAAAAAAAGACAATCTTGATTTAAACTCTAGTTTCGAAACTTTGTCAACATATTATTTAGATAAGGATAAAAACTTATCATTAAAGTTTGCAAAAAAAATGCTTACAGAAGCAACAAACAATAATAGTCCTGATGATCAAATAACAGCATTAAAAAGAATTGTAACCTTAGAGCCTGAAAATTATTTGCGAAATTTTCAAAAATTTGACTCAATAAATGAGAACATTCAAACATCTCGAAATAAACATAAAAGTCAATTTGCTATGGTGAGGTATGATGTTGAACAAAAAAACACTGATAATCAGAGACTAAAAAATCAAACGTTCAAACAAAACATTGGTCTTGCAGCTTTAGCTTTAGCGTTAATCGGAGGAGCATTCTACTACAAAAAAAGAAAAAAACGTCTCGAGCAAGAAAAAGAGCTCGAAGTCAAAAACACACAGCTCAAAATGTCGAAGAAAGTTCATGATGTGGTGGCGAATGGACTTTACCATATGATGATAGATGTTCAAAACAATCCGGAAGTGGATAAAACCAGAATCCTGAATGACATCGAAAAAATGTATGAAGAATCCAGAGACATTTCTCATGAAAATATTCGGGAAGAAGATTTTTCTCTGCGTTTTATTAACATGATTAAATCTTATTCTTCACAAGAACAGGTTGTTTTACCTGTTGGGTACAAAGAAAGCATTTGGGAAAATATATCTTATACTATTCAGCTTGAGCTTTATTATATTGTAAGAGAAATCCTTATCAATATGAAAAAACACAGTGAGGCAAAACTGGCTTCCGTGAAGTTTGAGAAAGATAATGACACTTTAAAAATAAGATATACCGACAACGGCGTTGGGATAAAAGATTTAAGCAAACAAAAGGGAGCCGGGATCCATAATACGGAAAACCGTATTGATACCATTGGAGGAGATATTACTTTTGAAAAAAATCCAACGGGAGGATTAATTATTCAAATAACTATTCCAATAAATTTAAAGTATGTTTAAAAAAGCACTAATAGTAGAAGATCACGAAGTCAGAAATTTAGGCGTTGTAAATACCCTTTCAGAATTGCAGATTCAGAATTATGATTTTGTAAGTTATTGCGATGAGGCATTGCAAAAAATAAAAGCAGCAGCCGAAAATACTCCTTATGACCTATTAATTACAGATTTGTCATTTGATAAAGATCACATTGTACAAAACTTAAATTCCGGACAAGAATTGATTTCTGAGGTTAGAAAGATTCATCCCAATTTGAAGGTGATTGCTTTTTCCATTGAAAAAAGACCAAAGGTGATTGATGATCTTTTTAAAGTTCAAAAAATCAACGGTTTTGTGAGTAAAGGAAGAAATGATGGTAAAGATCTAAAAAACACCATCAAGAAAGTTCTGAAAAATGAAACCGTTATTCCACAAGAAATTTTAAATTCTATCAGAAATACCGATTTCGATTTTAAAGAATACGATGTTATATTAATTGAACTTCTGGCTAAAGGATGGAAACAAAACCAAATAGAAGAATATTTTAAGAAGAACAATATTACTCCGGATAGCAAAAGTGCTATAGAAAAAAGATTAAACGAATTGCGCGAAAATCTAAACGCCAAAAACAACATCGAAATGATTGTAATGTGCAAAGACATTGGCATCATCTAATTTTTTTACTTCATAAAAACTAATGACCTTTCAGTATCTCTGAGAGGTTTTTTTATTAAAAACTAGGCTTTTACGGTTTTCCGTAAGGAGACGGGCATTAATGCTCATATTTTTGGAGTATTAAAATCAGTTAAAAAAATTTTTATGAAAAAGTATTATGTAAACAAAAAAGCACAAAGCAATGGAGATCATGAAGTACACCTTGTAGATTGTAAATATTTACCCAGCAGCGAAAACAGAAAATATTTGGGTGAATTCTCGTCATGTAAAGATGCGGTGAAAGAAGCAAAAACGGAGTACCCGCAATCCAACGGATGCAAAACTTGTTCAAACGAATGCCACACCAGCTAAATAAAAATATCAATCATGGGAAAATTTGTAATTACTCAGAGAATCAACAAAGAGTATCAATTTAATTTAAAAGCCGGAAACGGAGAAATTATTTTAACCAGCGAAGGCTATGTTCAAAAAGCATCTTGTCATAAAGGAATAGAATCCGTGAGAGTTAATTCTCAGGATGATTCCAAATACGACAGAAGAACCGCTGTGAACGGAAAAGATTATTTCGTCCTAAAAGCCAGAAACGGAGAGATTATTGGGAAAAGCCAGTTATATAGTTCTAAATCGGCAATGGAAGGAGGAATAAATGCGGTAAAATCTAATGCCCCAACTGCGGAAATCGTTGATGAAACCCTTAAAAGCCAAACGCATGGATCTTAAAATAAAACTCGAACAATTACACCAAAAAGTTGTTGGTTTAAAGGAACAAATCGGAACCGAAGAAGCAACAAAGAATGCTTTCGTCATGCCTTTCATCCAAATTTTAGGGTATGATATTTTCAATCCGACAGAGGTTGTTCCGGAGCACGTTTGCGACATAGGAACAAAAAAAGGAGAAAAGGTAGACTACGTCATTAAAAATAATGATGAACCCATCTTTATTATCGAATGCAAACACTGGAAAGAAAGTGCAGATGCCCACAATTCGCAGCTTCACAGGTATTATCATGTTTCCAAAACAAGATTCGGAGTTCTTACCAACGGTATTGTTTACAATTTCTATACAGATCTTGAGAAACCGAATATTATGGATGAAAAGCCATTTTTCACCATCAATATTGAAGATTTAAAAGACAGTTCCATTAAAATTCTTGAAAGTTTTACCAAGAAAGATTATAACCTTGAAAGTATTTTGGATTCTGCGGAAGCTTTAAAATACATCAAAGCCATCAGAAAAGAATTTGAAAAGGAAATCGAAAATCCTTCGGATGAACTGGTGAAATTGTTAGTGAATCGCTTTTTTGAAAAACCTTTAACGGCTAACAGAATGGTTTCTTTTAAGGAATATGCAAAGAAAGCTTTGGCAACATCTATTAATGAGTCAATTAGCTTCAGGCTAAAATCTGCCTTAAGCATTAATGAACAGATTGAAAAACGAGAAGATGAGGTAAAAACTTCTCAGCCAATCGATGAAAATAACGATTCTAAAATTGTAACGACAGAAGAGGAACTGGAAGGTTTCCAAATTGTAAAAGCCATTTTGAGAGAGAAAATTCCTTCGGCAAGAATTGCTTACAGAGATACGCTGTCTTATTTCGGGATTTTATTGGATGATAACAATAGAAAACCTCTTTGCAGACTGCATTTTAATACTTCAAATAAATATCTGGAAACCTTCCACAACGGAAAAGAAGCCGGAGAAAAGGTTTTATTAAATAGCTTAGACGAAATCTACAATTTCAGGAATCAGCTTCATCAAACATTAGAAAATTATAATTAATATCATGCAAAGACTAATACCATTCATCATACTTACATTCAGTTTATTTCTTTTAAATTCTTGTTTTAAAGCCAATGATAATGTGGGACATGACGGAAGATGTACCGGTTCTGCTTACTGTACAGCCTGCTCGAACTGCTCTCGTTGCGGACATTGCAGCGGTGGCGGAACGTGCGGAGTTTGTAGCGGAGGATCGTCGCGCAGAAATTCTTCTGAAACGTCACCCAAGAAAAGCAAAACCAGGAAGCATAAAAGTTCAGAATCTGAATCTTACAGATCATCAAAATCAAAATCTAATAAACCTCCAAAAGTCTTTATTGATGAGGTAAATGTAAATATCAATTCCCCTAGATATTTAGCAGGAAATTCATTAATAAGCATTTATGAAAAAGCATCTTTAAAATCAAAAATTTTAACAACGGTTCCGAAGAACACGAAACTGGTTCAGCTTTCAAAGCAAGGCCCGTGGATTAAAGTACAATTGCCGAAAAGTAAAAAAATTGGATATGTTTATAAAGATGTAAAATAACTAAAAACAAATATCAATCATGAATTTAAAGAAATTTTTAAACGAAGAACAAGATCCAAAAGCAGTAGAAAAGCTTTTGGAGAGAATCAACAGTCTTCTCACTTCTCAGGAATATGTAGAGTATATTGCTGTTCAGAAAAAACCTCTTCTTAATCTGTCCCCCGATTGTATTGCGCTTACCAATAGAAGAATCATTTTTTGCAGACCAAAAACTTTCGGATTATCAATGGATTTTCAGGATTATAATTGGGTAGATGTTGTCGATTGTCATATTACAGAAGGTATTGTTGGGTCTACATTTTTAATGAAAACAACAAGAAATCATATAAATATGATGGATTATTTACCTAAAAACCAAGCCAGAAAATTGTACCAGTACGCTCAGGAAGTTGAAGAACGGATGAGAGGAGTAAGAAGAGAAAAAGATCTGGAAACAAGAAGAGCTTCCGCAGGCGGAGTTACGGTAAACAATGCAACTCCCATCATTGCTCAACCTCAACAATTTCAGCAGCAGCAACCCAAACCTCTGCTGATAGAAAATGAAGATCCTTTTGCCCTTTTGCAAAAACTGAAAGGCTTAATGGAAAACGGAGTAATTTCTCCCGAAGAATTCGAAGAAAAAAAGAACCAGATTTTATCACGTGTTTAAACATTATGAAATCAAAATCTACCACAGCGATACTTGCTCTCTTTCTAGGAGGATTGGGCATACACAGATTTTATTTGGGACAAAATATTGCAGGATTACTTTACCTTGTATTTTGTTGGACTTTTATTCCTGCTCTGATTTCTATTTTTGATTTTTTTATCTTCATTTTCATGTCGGAAAGTCGTTTTAATATTAAATATAATCTCAAAACCGGATTTTAAAAACCTTACCTCATGAAACCATTTCTCACATTCTGTGCGATTTGTTGTTTTGCTGGTATTTTCAGGCTTCCCATAGAATATTATACCTTTTTGCGAATTCTTGTTTCTATTGGAGCTTTACTTGTTTTATACAGTACTTTAAGTTTCAGGCAACATTATTTCAGTATAATTTTTCTTGTCATACTTATTCTTTTCAACCCTGTTTTTCCCATTTATTTATATCGAAAAAGCATTTGGATTCCCATTGACACCATTACAGGAATCTTATTTCTGCTGATCAATTTTATAGAAAAAACAGAACCGAAAAAGAAAGAAGAAATTACCGAAGAAACTTCAGAGCACTCCATCCCGATACACCAAAGAACTGTTTCCAGAGACAGAATTATTAATCCTAAAAAACCAAAAGAAGAATAAAAACCATGCAAAATAATCAAATTACAGAAAATCTTAAAGCTCACTTTTTAAGGCTTTATCAAATGGCTATTTGTGATGATGATTTCAGCGCTCTTGAATTGAAAATGCTTTATAAATGTGCTGAAGAAAGAGGTATTTCGTCAAAAAATTTAGATGAAATTCTTTTAAATCCAATCAATCTTAAATCTCTCGTTCCCAAAACCATTGAAGAAAAAGTCGATTATCTGTATGATCTCACCGTCATGATCTGGGCAGACGGAGTAGTTTCTCCAAATGAATATTCTGCCATGGAGAAGTATGTTCTGATGTTTGGTTTTATGGAAGAAAATGTGAAAGCCATCGTTGATTATCTCATCGAAGCCGTAAAAATCGGTAAAAACAAGAATGACATTTTATATGAACTAAAAAACTAACACACTATGGATACCACAACTATAAAAAACCTGTTTAAATTAAAATCTGTTCCGGTAGAAACCCCAAAAGAGGAAGAAACCCAGAAGACAGAAACAGACCCTAACTCCGAATCTGCCGAAGAAAGCAGAAAAAGAACCTACCACGAATCTGGTTACAGAGACAGTTCGCGAACTAACGGAAACCATTCTACCCTTTCGATCTGTTTGGATGCAGTGTATTCAAAATTTCAGAATGAGGAAAAAGAAATGGTTGAAAAACAGCAGAAACTGAAAGAATCTTACGTAAATGAGCAGAAAAACCGTGAAACAGAAATCAAGGCTTTAACGGTTTCTCAGGAAACGAAAGAGGAACAGTTAAAAAACAAAAATACAGAGATTGAAAATCATCAGCATACGATTGAAAATTTAAAAGCCGAAATTTTAGACCTGCCCAGAAATCCGGAAAAGTACAATGTAAAGGCAACGAGAGGAGCTTCTACGAAATTTTGGATTGGGACAATTCTTTTGCTTCCGATAAGTTTATATTTAATTACATTTTATATTTCGACTTCTTATTCTGCATTCTTTAAAAGTTTTGATGCAAAAAGTACTGTGATACAAAGTGTTTTGGACGCACAGGCATGGAGCAAAGCATGGAACGAAGGTGCAATTGAAGGAGCATTTGTTACTTTAATTCCGTTTGTTTTTCTAGGTTTAGGGTTTTTGATTCATATGTTCAGTGAGAATAAAACCAGAGCCAATTATATTAAACTTGGACTTTTATTTGTTGTGACTTTCATTTTCGATTCCATTTTAGCCTATGAGATTGAATCTAAATTATATGAATTAAATAAAACTTTTAACACTCCTGATTTCGATATTAAAATCGCTTTTACCAAAATTCAGTTTTGGGGAATTATTTTCGCCGGATTCATTGTTTACATTATTTGGGGGCTTGTTTTCGATTTTGTCATGAAAGAACATCGTGATAAGGACAAAATCCGAAATGAGCAGGAAATCAGACAGAAAAAAGTGGAGTTTTTTCAGGAAAAAATCAATACTCTGAAAAGCGAAATTGAAGAAATTCTTGCAGCAATCGGAAATACGAAAGAATTAATTATAAAAACACGTGGCAGAATTGAAGAGCTTCAGAATATTATTGATGGGGTGATTATTCCAACCAAAGACTACGCACTTTATGCTTCGGAATATGTTCAGGGTTGGGTTACGTTTATAGGTGAGAAAATCGCAGTTTCAAGAACTGAAAAACAGGCATTGATAGACAGTAGCATTGAAATGTACAAAGCAAGTCTTGAAAAAGTAGGGGCAAATTCGGACAACCAAAATTTAGTTTATTTATCATCTTTATAAATCACAGATTATGAAAAAAATATTTTATCTACTTATGATTGTTTCTTTGGTTTCTTGTTGTAAAGATACTCCGCCAGCTCCTTGTACAACTTGTCCTCCAAAAACTGAAATTGATTCAAACAACATCAACCTCAGCATTTTAATAGATTTATCAGACAGAATCGATCCTCAAACGAATCCAAATCCTACAATGCAATATTTCCAGCGAGATACAGAATATATCAAAGCCATTTCAAAAGGATTTTTAAATCATATTAAATCTAAAAAGATCATTACTTACGACGATCAGATGCAGGTTTTCTTCAATCCGGAACCTTCCGATCCGAAAATGAATGAATTTACAAAAGAGCTTAAAGTTGCTTTTGATAAAAATACAAGCAAAGATTACTTCACTTCTGTTGAGAAAAAATACGCGGAATTACCTTTAAATATTTATCAGTCAGCGATAAAAGACGGAAATTATGTCGGTTCTGATATTTGGGAATTTTTCAGAAATAAGGTTAAAGATTATTGTATAAAAAATGACCGAAGAAACGTGCTTTTTATTTTAACAGACGGATATATGTATCACAAAGATTCTATGTTTTCACAAGATAAACAAACATCGTTTTTAACTTCAAAATTAATTAAATCAAACAATCTCACCGATTCTAACTTCAAAAGCACCATCGAAAAAAACAAATTCGGTTTCGTAAAAGCCAATGATAATTTGAATAATCTCGAAGTAATTGTTTTGGGCATCAATCCGGAAAAAGGAAATCCTTTTGAAGAAGCCGTTATCAAAGAATATTGGGAAAATTGGTTTAAAGAAATGAAAATCAAGAAGTATCAGATCAAATCCGCAGATCTTCCATCCAATCTTGAGCCTATTATTTTGAAAGCTATTTCAGGAAAATAAAAACACTTCATATATATTTAACTATCAAAAAAGCGAAGAATAATTTCTTCGCTTTTCTTTATTTTCTCAACATTTCCGTGTGCGGAATATCATCTTCTAAATATTTCTTACCCGTATCTACAAAACCAAAATCCGAGTAGAATTTCAGCAAATAATCCTGTGCAGAAATCCTGATTTCAGAAGTATGATAACGGTTTTCAATAGTTTCAACAGCATATTGTATTAAAAGTTTTCCGAGTTTTTTCCCTCTTGCTTTTTCTGTTGTTAAAACCCTTCCGATTGAAGCTTCCTCGTATTTAATTCCTTTATCAAAAATTCTGCAATTCGCTAAAATCTCACCATCTTCTTCCGCCCAAATGTGAATCGCTTTTTGGTCATAATTATCCAAATCTTCGTAAGGACAATTTTGCTCAATTACAAAAACATCAATTCTTGCTTTCAAAACTGCATAAAGTTCAGGAACCGTGAACTCGTCGAAGGTTTTAATCTTCCAAATAATATTACTCATCAAAGTGTACGTTATTTTGTATTAAAAAATCATTTGTCTTTTCTATAAAATTCAGGATTTCATCGCCACCCACTTTCTTTTCCGCTGAGGTTACATAAAGTTCCGGCAAATCTTCCCATGTTTTGTGAAGCTCTGCTTTATAATCTTCAACATTTTTAATTGCCACATTCGGTTTCAACTTATCAACTTTCGTGAAAACAATTGAAAACGGAACTCCACTTTCTCCACACCATTGGATAAATTCCAAATCAATCGCCTGTGGTTTATGTCTCGAATCCACCAAAACAAAAAGATTCACCAAATTTTTTCTATTTAAAATATAATTGGTAATCAGTTTTTCGAAATCCTTTCTAATTGATTTTGAAACCTTTGCGTATCCATAACCAGGTAAATCCGTCAAATACCATGTTTCATTCACTAAAAAATGGTTGATAAGCTGCGTTTTACCGGGAGTCTGCGAAGTTTTAGCCAAATCTTTGTGATTCATCATTGCATTAATCAATGAAGACTTTCCAACATTCGACCTTCCGATAAAAGCATATTCGGGAATTGTAGGTTCGGGGCAATCCTGCCATTTTCCGCTACTTTTTACAAAATTTGCTGTTTTAATAACCATTTTTTAGAATATTTTTTAGAAAAACAAACCATTAAGAAAAGCTCTTAATGGTCATTTTTATTTTAAATTTAAACTTTATCTTTTATCCAGCTGTAAAGAATTTCATTGAATTCATCTGGTTTCTCCATCATCGCAGCGTGTCCGCATTTATCAATCCAGAACAGATCTGAATTTGGTATAAATTTGTGCATGTCTTCTGCAACTTCAGGAGGTGTTACATTATCTTGTTTCCCCCAGATCAGACACGTAGGTGTCAGAATTTTAGGTAAATCATTCAACATGTTGTGCTTGATGGCGCTTCTTGCCAGCATTACGGTTTTTATCCCTTTCATTCTGTCGTTTACAACCCCGAAAACTTCGTCTACCAAATCTTCAGTAGCCACAGAAGGATCATAGAAAACCTCTTCCGTTTTTTTTCTGATGTAAGAACGGTCGTTTTTTCTCGGAAAACTGTCGCCGAAAGTTCTTTCATATAACCCGGAACTTCCCGTAAGAACAAGGTTTTTCACCAAGTCCGGTCTTGCCAGTGTTAAAATCAACCCGACATGACCTCCCATCGAATTTCCGACAATCGTTACCGGACCTTCAATGTGGCTTTCAATAAATTTTATAATATACTTTGCTAAAGTCGTAAGATTTGTATTGAGTACCGGCAAATCGTAGATCGGCAACTGAGGAACGTAAACCTTGAATCCTCTGTTCGAAAAAAAATCCACCATCTTATCGAAATTACTCAAACCACCCATTAAACCGTGCAATAGCACCAATGGATGTCCTTCTCCCGCCTCTACAAAGGTATATTTCTTTTCTTTTTTTGTACTAAATATCATATAATGCCTGTAATAAAGCCTTGCAAAAATACAAATTAAACCTCAAAAATATTTTGATTACCCTAATTTAAAATAAAAATAATATAATAACCTGCTTTTTAACTTTTTTTTTGAAAATCTCTTTATTATGGCTTAAATACTATATTTTACAAACCCCGACATATCAACCTTTTACACCCCAAAATCTAAATCTTTGATAAAACTTATTAACATTAAGTCAAAAAGTGGGAAAAAGTGGGAGATTTTGGAAATTATTATATAAATTTGCTCCAAATGAAGAGTTTCATTGGAACATATGAGTGCAAAATTGACGACAAAGGCCGACTAAAAGTTCCTTCATCTCTTATCAAGCAGATGGAAAACTTCGACGACAAGGCGTTTGTAGTCAAGAGATCTGTGTTCCAACCTTGCCTGGAAGTTTATCCTATGAATGCATGGGATAAGGTGATGGGCAAAATTAATAAACTGAACAGATTCATTAAAAAGAATGCTGATTTCATTAGAATGTTTACGGCAGGTGTGAAAACTGTAGAATTGGATAATGCTGGAAGGCTACAGATTTCAAAAGATCTTACTGTTTTTGCAAATCTTCAGAAAGATATTGTAATTACGAGCGCAGGAGAACTTTTTGAAATTTGGGATAAAGACGATTATGAAAAAGTAATCTCCATCAATGAAGACGATTTTGCAAACCTGGCCGAAGATGTAATGGGCTCATTCGATGAAGAATAACCGCACTGAATAAAAAGGTGCAAAAAAAACACAACTAAACATGTATCATAACCCCGTTTTGCTGAAGCAGAGTGTAGATGATTTGGTGACGAATCCAGACGGAACATACGTGGACTGTACTTTTGGAGGCGGTGGCCATTCAAGAGAGATATTGAGCAGACTTTCGGATAAAGGAAGGTTGTTCAGTTTTGATCAGGACTTAGACGCTCTTAAAAATACAATTGATGATTCGAGATTTACATTAATTAATCAGAATTTCAGATTTCTGGAAAACTCTTTGTTAATGTATGGAGTTCCGCAAGTTGATGGAGTTCTGGCAGATTTAGGTGTGTCTTCTCACCAGTTTGATGAAGCAGACAGGGGGTTCTCAACAAGAAGCAATGCGCCTTTGGACATGAGAATGAATGTCATGCAGAGCCTTGATGCCAAAAGAGTCATCAATGATTATGAAGAAGAACAACTGGCTGATATTTTTTATTATTATGGTGAATTGAGAGAAGCGAGAAAATTAGCTCGTGACATCGTTCATCACAGAAAAGCTAAAAGCATCGACACAACAGAAGATCTGAAAAAACTGTTCAGCTATCTTCCGCCGCATAAAGTGAATAAATTTTATGCTCAGTTGTTTCAGGCCATTAGAATTGAAGTGAACCAAGAATTAGAAGTTTTAAAAGAAATGCTTGTTCAGGCATACAATGTTTTAAAACCGGAAGGAAGACTGGTTGTCATTTCTTACCATTCGTTAGAAGACAGGCTGGTAAAAAGATTTTTGAAAAACGGAATGTTTGAGGGAGAACCCGAAAGAGACATTTACGGAAATTATAAAAAAGCATTCGAACTCGTAAAGAGCAAAGCGATTGTTCCCGACGATAAGGAAATCGAAGAAAACTCAAGAGCCAGAAGCGCTAAAATGAGAACAGGAATTAAAGTATAGTTTTTAGTTGACTGTTGATTGTTGTTAGCTTTAAATCCAGCAACTATTAACAAGCAACCATCAACAAAAAAACAAATGGCAAAAAGAGCAACGACAAATCGCCCTCAGAAGAGATTAACTTTTATAGACATTATAAAAGGTAATTTCCTGAACCGTGATGAGATCAAAATACATTACAAGTATTTTCTCCTGTTGTTTATCTTAATGATGGCGATGATCTACAGCAATCATCTCGTCAACAAGAAGATTAAAATTGTTAATGCCTTAAAAGAAGAAACAGAAGAATATAAATCGCGAAACGCTTACGCACAAAGTAAGCTGATAAAAGTAAAAATGGAATCGGAGTTGGGGAAAGAAGTTGCACGGGACTCTTTGATGACCCTGGAAAATCATCCTCATAAACTGCTAATAAAACTGGACAGTACAGATGCAAAAACCAAATGAATACGATAACAAACGTAAAAAAACGTTGAGATGGGGCTACCTCTTTGCAGTGGTGGCTTTGTGCGTGTTTGTAATGTTTTTGGCGAGGATCGTAATCCTGCAAAACACTAATGTTCAGGAAATTAAAGACGATTACATTAATAAAAATTATCGCGAAGCCACGCTAAAGGCTGCCCGTGGAAATCTATTTGCTTCCGACGGTTCGATTTTGGCAACTACCGTGATGCGCTACGACATCTATCTTGATTTTAAAACCATGAAAGACACTGTTTACACCAACAACATTGGTGCTCTAACAGATTCTTTAAGCAAAATGTTCGGAAAATCGAGAGGTGAATTCAGAAAGAAATTTGACGAGCAGAGAAAAAAGAAAAACCAATATTATACTTTGGTAAAAGGTCTCGATTTCGATCAGTATGACAGAATCAGACAATTTCCAATATTTAAAAAAGGAAAAAATAAAGGAGGTTTCATCGTAGACAGAAATTACAAGAGAGAACTGGCCACTTCAGAAATTGGAGCGGGAACCATCGGAATGGACGACGGGGAACATACAGCTGGTCTGGAAGGAGCTTTCTCAAAATATTTAAGAGGAACAGACGGAAAAAGATTAGAGCAAAGAATCAATTCTTCTCAATGGAAACCAATTGATTTCTGGAAAGTTCAGGAACCTGTTGACGGCGAAGATGTTTATACGACTTTAGACCTTAGAATTCAGGACATTGCGCATTCGGCATTAGAAAAACAATTAATCAATTTCGAAGCAAAACACGGAACTGTTGTCGTGATGGAAGTTGAAACAGGAAAAGTTCGTGCTTTGGTTAATCTAAGAAGAGATGACGATGGAAATTATGTTGATTCTTACAACTATGCTTTAAAAGATAACATCGAGCCCGGTTCTACCTTCAAAACAATTTCGCTTCTAGCAGCAATGGATGACGGTTTCATCGATGAAAATACAACAGTAAATGTCGGAAACGGAGTTTGGGTATATGCTAAACAAAGAATTTCAGACGGTCACGGTGGCGGAACTTACGACATTAGTGATGTTTTAGCAAAGTCCAGTAACGTAGGAACAGCGAAATTAATTACAAAATATTACGCCGACAAACCTCAGATTTTCCTAGATCATTTGAAACGTTGGAAATTATTCGACAAAATGGATATCGAGCTTCCGGGAATCACAAAACCGAAAATCGTAACGCCTGAAAATAAAAGATGGAACGCCGCAACATTGGCTTCAATTGCTTACGGATACTCATCAAACATCAATTTATTACAATTAGCAACTTTCTACAACGGAGTTGCTAATGGTGGCAAAATGCTGAAGCCTCTATTCATCGATAAAATCATGAAAGACGGAAAGGTAATGTACAATGCCAAACCAGAAGTAATGGTTGATAAAATGGCTTCTGAAAAGGCTATTAAAATGATGACAAGTGCTCTGACAAAAGCTGTTGAAAAAGGAACAGGAAAAAGTATTTTCACGCCCAATTTAAAAATGGCAGGAAAAACAGGAACCGCAAGATTTGAATATTGGTTGCCTGGTCCGATGAAATATCGCGCATCATTTGCGGGATTCTATCCGGCTGATAATCCAAAATATACGTGTTATGTGATGATTAGCGAACCGAATACGGCGAAAGGATTTTACGGAGGAACGGTTTCAGCGCCGGTGTTTAAAGAAATTGCAGGAAAAACATTCCTGAAAACGCCACAAAATATTGAAAGAGAAATGCTTGTCGACAAAAAGGTAAACCTAAATAAAATGGTAGAACCGAATGTAAAAATAGCAGTCAATAATAAACAAATGCCAAGTGTTGTCGGATTAATCGGTAAAAACGTAATCCCGCAATTGGAAAATTTAGGATATCGTGTCGATTTCAAAGGAGTTGGGAGAATCACCGAGCAATTCCCATTGGAAGGTACAACAATTAGTAAAAATCAGAGAATTTATTTGTCTCTGCAAAATTAAAACAGAAGAGTCCCGAAGGGACGATTTAAAACAGGATGGGATGAAAATCCTATTAAAAAATATAGAAATGCAATTAATTGAATTATTAAAAAGAATCCCAGTTTTAGAAATTCACGGCGACGAAGCTCGTGAGGTTTCAGAATTGGTTTTCGACAGCAGAAAGGTTACGGAAAACTCTTTGTACATCGCAATGAGAGGAACGGTTGTGGATGGACATTCATTTATTGCATCTTCAGTTGAAAAAGGAGCAAAAGCTATCGTTTGCGAAGAATTCCCTGAAAATTTGCATGAAAATGTTACTTATATTAAAGTAAAAGATTCTTCTAAAGCTTTAGGTCAAATGGCTTCCAATTTCTATGGAAATCCATCTGAAAAATTAAAATTAATCGGAGTTACAGGAACCAATGGAAAAACTTCTGTTTCTACCCTTCTATTTGATGTATTTAAAAACTTAGGCTACGATTCTGCTTTACTTTCTACGGTTGAAATCAGAATTGGAGATAAAATAATTCCGGCGACTCACACGACCCCGGATGTTATTACAATCAATAAAATTTTAGCTCAGGCAGTTGAAGAGGGTTGTGATTTTGCTTTCATGGAAGTAAGCTCTCATGGTATTGCCCAAAACAGAATAGAAGGACTTCATTTTAAAGTGGCAGGATTTACCAATCTTACACATGATCATTTAGATTATCACAAAACTTTTGATGAATATTTAAAAACAAAGAAAAGATTTTTTGATGAGCTTGAAAGTACAGCCGTTGCCATCACAAACGTAGATGATAAAAACGGAAATATCATGCTTCAGAACACAAAGGCCACAAAAAGGTCTTATGCTCTGAAAACAATGGCAGATTTTCATGGAAAACTTTTGGAAGTTGATTTCAACGGAATGCTGTTGAATTTCAACGGAAAAGAATTCTGGACAACATTAACGGGAAAATTTAATGCCTATAATTTGCTATTGGTATTCGGAATTGCTTCTGAACTTGGTTTTGAATCAGACGAAATTTTGCAGGCCATCAGCAAATTAAAAAGAGTTTCCGGAAGATTTGAAACATTCAAATCAGATGGTGGAATTTTCTTCATTGTAGATTATGCGCACACTCCGGATGCTTTAGAAAATATTCTGGACAGCATTAATGATATCAGAACAAAAAATGAGAGATTAATTACTGTTTTCGGTTGCGGAGGCGACAGAGATCATTCAAAGAGACCTGAAATGGGTAATATTGCTACAAAAAAATCGACGTTGGCAATCATTACTTCAGATAATCCGAGAACGGAGGATCCGACAGCAATAATTAAGGAAATTGAAGCGGGTGTTGAACCTCAAAACTTCAGCAAATACACCTCAATTCCCGACAGAAAAGAAGCCATCAAAATGGCGATAAAGTTTGCAGAACCGAAAGATATTGTTCTTGTGGCCGGAAAAGGGCACGAAACATATCAGGAGATCAATGGTGTAAAACATCATTTTGATGACAAGGAAACGATCAATGAGCTTTGGAAATTAATGAGCAAGTAAAATTATCATTTATTAAAACTTGAAAGAATGCTATACTATCTATACGAATATCTAACCAGTATGGGAATCCACGTTCCAGGATTGGGATTGTTGAAATACATCTCTTTCCGCGCAGGAATGGCGGTACTTTTCTCATTAACGATTGCTCTTGTATACGGAAAAAGGATCATCAACTATCTGAGAGCAAAACAAATGGGAGAATTGGTTCGTGATCTTGGACTAGACGGACAAAAACAAAAAGAAGGAACTCCAACAATGGGAGGTCTTATCATCATTTTGGCAACATTGATTCCGGTATTGCTATTTACCAGAATTACAAATGTTTATATCGTCCTTTTGATTGTTTCGGTAATTTGGATGGGTGCAATTGGTTTTCTAGATGATTATTTAAAGAAAATCAAGAAGAATAAAGATGGTTTAAGTGGAAAATTCAAGATTGTAGGACAGGTTGGATTAGGGCTAATTGTCGGAGTTACAATGTACTTCCACCCTGATATTACCGTTAAAAGAAAATATGCAGATGCAAAAGTAGTGAACAGAAATAATGTTGAGCAAAACTTTATGCCAACAGAAAAAATCACTGTTTCGACTGTTCCGTTTACAAAAAATAATGAATTTGATTACAGCGGAATGCTGTTCTGGATGAATGATAAAGATGCTCACGAATGGGCATGGGTTGTATTCATTCCGATTGTTATTTTCATTGTGACAGCGGTTTCCAACGGAGCCAACATCACCGACGGAATTGATGGTCTTGCCGCCGGAACAAGTACAGTTATTTTACTGACTTTAGGTTTGTTCGCATACCTTTCCGGAAACATCATTTTCGCTGATTATCTGAACATTATGTTCCTCCCCAACATGGGTGAAACGACCATTTTTGTGGTCGCAATGGTAGGAGCCGTTATCGGATTTTTCTGGTATAATACTTATCCTGCTCAGGTTTTTATGGGAGATACCGGAAGTTTGATGTTGGGAGGAGTAATTGCCGTTTTAGCAATTATTTTAAGAAAAGAATTAATGATTCCTGTGCTATGTGGGATTTTCTTAATTGAAAATATCTCTGTAATGCTCCAGGTCATCGTATTTAAATATAGAAAAAGAAAATTCGGGTTGGAATATGCCCAAAATAATAGATTATTCAGAATGTCCCCTTTACATCACCATTATCAGAAGGGAGGCTTTCATGAGAGTAAAATCGTTAACAGAATGATAATCATCGGAGTAGTGCTGGCAATTGTATGCTTGATTACTTTGAAGATGAGATAAAACCAGCAGTAAGCAATAAGCACCAGTTTAGAGCTTACAGCATAAAGCAAATAATATGAAAATAGTTGTTTTAGGAGGAGGAGAAAGCGGTTGTGGAGCTGCGTATTTGGCTAAAAAGAAAGGAATGGAAGTTTTTCTTTCGGACAAAGGCGCTATAAAGGATAATTACAAGCAGTTCCTGATCGAAAATGGAATCGAATTTGAAGAAGGCAGTCATGATGAAGAAAGAATTTTAAATGCAGACTGGATTGTAAAAAGTCCGGGAATTCCGAAGAAGGCTGAAATGATTCAGAAAATTCATGAGAAAGGAATCAGACTTTCTTCTGAAATTGAGTTCGCTTCGGAGTTTACAGATGCAAAAATCATCGCAATCACGGGTAGCAACGGAAAAACAACAACTACCTCTTTGATCTATTATATCCTGAAGAATGACGGATTGAATGTAGGTTTAGGCGGAAATATCGGGTACAGTTTTGCAAAACAGGTTGCCGATGAAAACTTTGAGTATTATGTTCTGGAAGTTAGCTCTTTCCAATTAGATGATATTCAGAATTTTAGACCTTATATTTCTTTATTATTGAATTTGTCGCAGGATCATTTGGATCAATACAATTACAATTATGAAGAATATGCATTAGCAAAATTCAGAATAGCTGAAAATCAGGAGAATGACAATTTCTTCATCTACAATAAAGATGATGAAATGAGTAAAAACATTCTCGAAAAATTAGAGATTAAAGCGAAAATGATTCCTTTCTCAACAAAAGAAAAATTGTCCGAAGGGGGTTTCATTAATGATGATAAAATTGAGGTAAAACTAAAGGATGCTTTCTCAATGAAAATTGATGAATTATCATTGTTGGGAACTCATAATGTTGCGAACAGCTTAGCTGCTTCAATTGCCGGTAAAATACTGCAAATCAATAATGAAAGCATCAGAAATTCATTAATGACTTTTCAGGCAGTTGAACATAGATTGGAGCTTGTAACTGAAATTGATGGCGTAAAATACATCAACGACAGCAAAGCAACCAACGTAAATGCAACGTATTACGCGTTAGAAAGCATGAAAACTCCGACTGTTTGGATTGTTGGAGGTTTAGATAAAGGAAATGACTATACCGAAATTGAAGATTTAGTCAAGAAAAAAGTAAAGGCGATAGTATGCTTAGGAATTGATAATGAAAAAATTATCAACTTCTTTAAAGACAAAAAAGAGTTTATTTACGACACTTCAAGTATGGAAAAAGCGGTTGAGATTTCAAAGTCTTTAGCTAAAAAGGGTGATACAGTCTTACTTTCTCCTTGTTGCGCAAGTTTTGATTTATTCAAAAGCTACGAAGACAGAGGACGTCAGTTTAAAGAGCAAGTGTTAAAAAATTAATAGTTAACAATGAATAATTAAAAGTGAAATTGCATTTTTCATGATTAATTTTTCATGATTCATTAAATAACATGAACGAACAAGACACAGAAAACAGATTTGAATTTCTAAAGGGCGATAAGGTGCTTTGGATGGTCATTCTTGTGATCTCCATTTTCTCGATTTTCCCTGTATATTCTGCAAGTTCGAATCTGGAATATATCGTAAATAACGGAACTACAACTGGTCACGTTATCAAGCATATGTTCTTCGTAGTCTTAGGTTTGGGGATCATGAGAGTTGTGGGAATGGTGAAATACGAATACATCGGAAAGCTCAGCAGCATTTTGCTTGGCTTGATGGTTATTTTATTAATTGTGACCATGTTTACCGGACAGACAATCGACGGAGCAAGTGCTTCACGATGGTTGAAAATTCCAGGAACACCAATTTCATTCCAGCCGTCTTCATTTGCTTTTTTAATGTTGATTATTTATTTGTGTCGATATTTAACCAAGAAAATCACCAGAGAGAGGCTTCCTATTGAGAATATTATGTACATTTTCGGACCTATTTTATTGGTTTTTGTTTTAGTTGCAAAAGATAACGGTTCTACAGCATTAATGATCTTGATGGTTTCCGTTATTGTTCTGGTTATTGGACAGTTACATTGGAAATATATTGCAGGATTTATTTCTGCATCATTTATTGCGATCGTTTTATTTTTATTAATTGCTTTAAATACCAATATGATCGGCGGAAACCGTGTTCACACATGGATGAGCCGTATCGAAACCTTTACATCAAGCAAAGCGAAGACAGCCGACGTAGATGACGAAAGCATAAAAGCCAAAAATTATCAGGTAATGATGGCAAAAGCAGCAATCGTTCACGGCGGGGTCACGGGAATGGGACCAGGAAAAAGTGCATTAAAACAGATGCTTCCGCAGTCCGCCTCCGACTTTATTTTTGCGGTAATTGTTGAGGAATACGGAGTAATTGGTGCTGTTTTTCTGGTAAGTTTATATTTAATTATGATAATTCGTATCGTAATGATAGCCAGCAAGATGCCCGCATTTTTCGGGTCTTTGCTCGTTCTCAGTCTCGGTGTGATGATTTTCATACAACTCTCTGTAAATATTGCAGTTGCAGTTAATTTAATCCCTGTTACAGGGCAACCGCTGCCATTGATAAGTTATGGAGGAACTTCAATGCTGGTAACATATTTGCAGTTAGGAATTATCTTAAATATCAGCTCTAGGATTCAGATTTACGATGAAGAAGGTATGGGCAAAAAACAAAGCATTGCCGAAATAAACGACATTGCTTAATAAAAAAAACAGAAAGTCCCGAAGGGACGACTTAAATAAGGGTAGGATGAAATCCTATCAGAAAATTAAAAACAATTTCGGTAACGAAAAAAATAGAATATAAAATCAATTTTAAATTGATATAAAATGAACAAAAAAATAAAAGTATTATTATCCGGCGGAGGAACAGGAGGTCACATCTTCCCTGCCATCGCTATTGCAGATGAGATCAAAAAAAGATTTCCTAATGCTGAGTTTTTGTTCATCGGAGCCAACGGAAAAATGGAAATGGAAAAAGTTCCGCATGCTGGCTACAAGATTGAAGGAATTGATATTGCCGGAATAGACAGAGGAAATATGCTGTCGAACTTAGGTTTGCCTTTTAAAATTTTAAAAAGTTTATCTAAATCCAAAAAGATCATTAAAAGTTTTGCTCCGGATTTTGCAGTAGGAACAGGTGGTTTTGCGAGCGGACCAGCTTTATATGAAGCGAGCAAATTAGGAATCCCGATTTTTATTCAGGAACAGAATGCGCATGCAGGAGTAACCAATAAAATTTTAAGTAAAAAAGCAAAAGCCGTTTTTACAGCCTATCCAAAATTGGAAGGTTTTCCGGCTGAAAAAATAAAGTTTTTGGGTAATCCGATTCGTGAGAATATTGTTTCAGGAATGCAGGAAACTTCCCGGGCAAAAGAAAAAATGGGCTTAGACAAAGACAGACTGACAATTTTATCTGTCGGAGGATCTTTAGGCTCAAGAACATTAAACAATGGTTGGAAAGATAATTTAGAAAACCTGAAAGAAAAAGGCTATCAATTGATCTGGCAAACCGGAAAGTTAGACTATAAAGAAATTGTTGATAGTTTTCAGTTGACAGTTGATGGAAGTAACCAACAACCAGCAACCAGCAACCAGATACAAATAAAGGAATTCATCAAAGACATGGAAACCGCTTATTCTGCAGCAGATGTGATTGTTTCGAGAGCGGGTGCGATTGCCATTTCAGAGTTGGCGGTAGCACAGAAGGCGGTTTTATTGATTCCTTTCCCGTTTGCAGCGGAAGATCATCAAACAAAAAATGCCATGAATCTGGTTGAAAAAAATGCGGCCAAAATGGTAAAAGACTCTGAAATGCAGGAAAAATTCTGGAATACCCTTTCAGAAATCTGCGAAAATGAAAATGTAAGAAAAGAAATGTCCGAAAATCTTAAATATTTTGCCAAGCCAAATGCTGCAAAAGAGATTGTGGACGAGATTTTTAAAGTGATAAAATAAATATAAAAGTTGTCATTCAGAACATAAACTGAAGGTTTACGAACGAAGTTCAAAAGTGAAGTGAAGAATCTATCTGCAAGGTTCAGATTCTTCGTTCCTCAGAATGACAAAATGAAAATTTTAAATTAAATAATGAACAATTTAGAAACATATCAAAATTTTTACTTCGTTGGAATCGGAGGTATCGGGATGAGTGCTTTGGCGCGTTACTTCCATGCTTCGGGCAAAAAAGTGTTGGGCTACGATAAAACCAATACCAAATTGACGACGGCTTTAATGAACGAAGGAATTGATATTGTTTTTGAAGATGTCATTGACGAAAGAATCGCTTCTCTTGAGAAAGAAAATACATTGGTAATTTATACTCCGGCGATTAAAAAACTAGGGATCTTAGATTATTTTATCGTTAATGAATTTGAAGTATTAAAACGCGCAAAAGTTTTAGGTTTAATCACCGAAAACACAGATTGTATTGCTGTTGCGGGAACTCACGGAAAAACAACAACATCTACTCTGGTTGCTCATTTATGCAAAGAAGCAGATTTACCTTTTTCATGTTTTTTAGGTGGAATTTCTGAGAACTTTAAATCGAATTTCCTGTACAATGGTTCGCAATATTCTGTGGTTGAAGCAGACGAATATGACAGAAGTTTTCTAAACCTTTCTCCGGACTGGGCAGTTGTAACTTCTACAGATGCAGATCATTTGGATATTTATGGAGATAAAAACCATATTGAAGAAGGGTTCAAGCAATTTGCAGCTTTAGTTCCCAGTGATAAACAACTTTTTGTAAGAAAAGGAATTGAAATCGGAAGGCCTCATATCACTTATGCTGTGAATGAAGTCGCTGATTATTATTCTGATAACCTGAGAATGGAGGGAGATCAAAATTATTTTGATTTTCACACTCCAACAGAAATTATCAAAGATTTCGTTTGGGATATTCCTGGAATTCATAATGTTGAAAACGCGACAGTTGCCCTTGCAATTTTAAACAAGTTAGGTGTTGATTTTGAAATCTTGAAAAAAGCAATTGCTAATTTCAAGGGAATTAAAAGAAGATATACGAAGCACAGATATGAAAACGGTAAAATTTACATCGACGATTATGCACACCACCCAACGGAAATCAATGCAGTGGTAAGCTCGATCCGAACTTTTTACCCCGAAAAGAAATTATTGGTGGCTTTCCAACCTCATCTTTTCAGCAGAACGAGAGATTTTGCAGACGGATTTGCCGAAAGCCTAACTCAGGCTGATGAATTGATTTTGCTTGATATTTATCCTGCAAGAGAGCTTCAGGAAAATTTTGAAGGAATTACTTCAAATTGGTTATTAGAGAAAGTGAATTTAGATAAAAAAGAAGTATCCACTTTAGCTGATGCTTTTAATAAAATAAAAGAAAAAGATTTTGATATTCTTCTTACAGTAGGCGCAGGAAATATTGATACGCTGTATGATCCTATTTGTGAGTGGATGAAGAAAAATTAGTTTAAATAAATTTAACCAAATAAGTATAGCGAAAAATAGGAATAATTAGAAAAACCCTCGCTACTATTGCGTTAAAAGCTACAAGTAGGAAAAGCCTAAAAACAAAATGAAAAATAAGTACAGAATATTAAAAATTGCCATCACAGTAATCATTCTTGGATTTCTGTTGAGTTTCTCTTTGAAGAAGTTCAGCGGCCAGAAGATTACGGACAATAAAATTTCTGTAAAAATGAACGAAAAAACCCCGGTTTACTTCGTTGATGAAAAAGACATCCGTGAGATTGTAAAAAAAGAAAACCCTTCCGGAAAAGTTGGAGATTTGAATATTCCTGCTTTGGAAAAGAAGATCAACTGCCTTCCTGCAGTAGACAGTGCAAATGTTTATTTAAATTTAAATGGAAAATTAAATTTAGACATCAAGCAGCGAGTTCCGGTTTTCAGATTAAACAAAGAAGGAAGAGATTTTTATGTAGATGAAAAGGGCGTTGAATTCCCAATTTCCAAAACATATTCTCACCCTTGTATGCTGGTAACAGGAAATGTGAAAAAGGATGAGTACGAAAAATTGGCTGAATTAGTTGGAAAAATCGACAAAGATGATTTCAGTAAAAAATATTTCATCGGAATTTCAAAAGACAGAAACGGCGATTACAATCTTCTGACAAGCGAAGGAAATTATAAAGTAGAATTAGGAGATTTAGATAATATTGATTTAAAAGTAAAAGGTTTTAAAGCTTTTGTTGAAAAATACCTTGTCTATCAGGATCCTCAAAAGTACAGTATGGTTTCTATTAAATATCAGAACCAGATTGTAACCACTTTAAATCCTTATTTTAAAGAAAATGACAGTATTTTAAAAGCAGGAAATAAAGAACTGGCAAAAGCCCCGACTCCTGTAATAAAAAAGACAGAGTCTAAGCCGAAAGCCGAAGCTAAAAAAGAAACCAAGAAAACCAGCTCCACTTCAACGAAACCGAAGGAAAGCACAAAACCCAAAGCCACAACAAAGCCAAAGGAAACAAAAAAAACGGAGAAATCAACGGCATCAAAACCGAAAACTAAAGCAAAAGTTGAGATAGAATAAAAAAACTTTATTATAAAATAGCTTAAAAACTATTTATCCTTATTAAAAAAGGACTGTAAAAAAACGAAAAAATCAAATCGGTATAAAAATGGAAAATCAAGAGTATTCAGTAGGTCTGGACATCGGGACAACAAAGATTGTTGCGATTGTCGGAAGGAGGAATGCACACGGGAAAATAGAAGTTCTCGGTGTTGGAAAGGCGAAAAGTCTTGGTGTTCACAAAGGGATCGTGAATAACATTTCACAGACCATTAATTCAATCAAAGCTGCTGTGTCAGAAGCACAGTCCAGCGCAGGAGTTCCAATCCGTAAAGTTACGGTGGGAATTGCAGGGAAACACATCCGTTCTCTGCAGCACTCAGATTATATTATGCGTGAACATCCGGATAAATTCATCACAGATGACGACATTGAAGCATTAAAAGATCAGGTAAAAAAGCTGGTTATGCTTCCTGGAGAAGAAATCATTCACGTTCTGCCACAGGAATACAAAGTGGATTCGGAAGGTGAAATTCAAGAGCCTGTAGGAATGCATGGCAAACGTTTGGAAGCCAATTTCCATGTTGTTGTAGGACAAATGGGAAGCATTCGAAACATTGCAAGATGTGTAAGAGAAGCAGGTCTGGAAATGGAAGCACTTACTCTCGAGCCTTTGGCATCGTCTGAAGCGGTACTTACAAAAGAAGAAAAAGAAGCCGGAGTTGCTATTGTCGACATTGGGGGTGGTACTACAGATATCGCGATCTTTAAAGACAATATCATCCGTCATACATGTGTAATCCCTTATGGAGGAGGAATTATTACGGAAGACATCAAAGAAGGCTGTTCAATTATAGAAAAACATGCGGAACAACTGAAGGTAAAATTCGGTTCTGCTGTTCCTGAACTTGAAAAAGACAGTACATACGTTACCATTCCGGGACTTCATGGAAGACCGGATAAAGAGATTTCTTTAAAAACTTTAGCACAGATCATCAATGCAAGAGTTGAGGAAATTTTGGAAATGGTAAATACAGAATTAAAGGCTTACGGAGCTTTCGAACAAAAGAAAAAGCTGATTGCCGGAATTGTTTTAACGGGTGGTGGTTCAAATTTGAAACATCTTCGTCAACTGGCAAATTATACAACAGGTTTCGATAGTAGAATTGGTTTTGCAAACGAATACATTGCGAACGATAAAAATCAGTATCTTAAAGGACCGGAATTTGCGACTTCTATTGGGTTATTAATGGAAAGTTTAAAAATCAGGGATAAAAAACTGACTATTGTTGAGGAAGAAGAAATCGTTCAGGAAAAAGCTCAAACAGAAGCTGTGACAGCAAAAAATCCTGTTGAAGCAGCTCAACCGATTCAGCCGCAAACCGTTGCTCCTATTTTGGAACAACATCCTGCACAGGAACAGCAAGAAAGTAAGAAAGCGGCGAGACTTACATTTGGACAGTCGCTGATGGAAAAAGTAAAAAAATTCTTTGAAGAAGTAGAATAAATTATAAATGAGCAATGATAATATGGATGATGTTTAAATTATCATTAATCGATTATTAATTATTAAAAGAACTAATTATGGAAAATATAGGTACACAAGGATTTTCATTTGATTTGCCAAAAGGAAATTCATCGATCATTAAAGTAATCGGTGTAGGAGGCGGTGGAAACAACGCCCTGAAACACATGTACGAAAAAGGGATTCACGGAGTAGACTTCGTTATTTGTAATACAGACGCTCAAACTTTAGATAATAACCCGGTTGCCAACAAAGTACAGTTGGGAACTACCATCACAGAAGGTCTAGGCGCTGGTGCAGATCCTGAAGTTGGTGAAAAATCTGCAATCGAAAGCATAGAAGACATCAAAGCTGCGATGGGACAAAACACCAAAATGGTTTTCATCACTGCCGGAATGGGCGGTGGAACAGGAACCGGTGCCGCTCCTGTTATTGCTAAAGTTGCCAAAGATATGGGAATCTTAACGGTTGGGATCGTTACAGTTCCTTTCAGTTTTGAAGGTAAAAGAAGATTGGAACAAGCCGAAAACGGACTTGATAAGCTAAGAAATAATGTTGATTCATTAATTGTAATCAATAACGATAAATTAAGACAGCAATTCGGAAACCTTGGATTCAAGCAGGGATTCTCAAAAGCCGATGAAGTTTTAACCAACGCTGCCAAAGGAATGGCAGAAGTTATTACAGGTTACTTTGATGTAAACATTGACTTTAGAGATGCTAAATCTGTACTTCAAAATTCAGGAACGGCATTGATGTCCACAGGTGTTGCTTCAGGTGAAAATAAGGCCGAAGAAGCAGTAAGAAAGGCATTAGATTCTCCGTTATTAAACGACAACAAAATTACGGGTGCTAAAAACGTTCTATTGCTGATCAGAAGCGGTGCGGAAGAAGTTACAATGGACGAAATAGGTATCATCATGGATCATATCCAGAAAGAAGCTGGAAACACAGCAGATATCATTTTCGGGGTTGGTGCAGATGAGGAATTAGGAGATTCTGTAAGCGTTCTTGTAATCGCTACTGGCTTTTCAAATGACAACAAAAAGTTTTCTGGACCGACAGAGAAAATCAAAATTAGCTTAAATGATAGTTTTGATTCTCCAAAAGAATCGCCGTTTAAAACAAGAGAAGAAAGAGGAGCAAACACAGAGATCACTCATGATTTTGGGGGTAAAAATCTTTTCAGATTAGATGATGAAGATGATGCTCCACTATTCAGTTCTTCATCTCCTGAAAAAAAAATGACTATTGAAGAAGAACCCGTAAGAACGGAAATCAACTTCTTTGATAAAGAGGAAGATACGTTGGATAACCCTACTCAGAGCTGGAGAAACAACGAAGAAGAGCAAGAAGAATCTTTCAGCTTATTCTCTGTTGATGATGAAAATGAAGATCCGAATGATTTGGAAATCGAATCTTTCAAGTTTGATTTTGATAATAAAAAAGAAGAGCCGCAAACGAACAATACTTTCAGCAATTCTTACTCTCAAGAAAAGCCTGTTGAGTTCAGTTTCTTCGTAAATGAGCCTATCAAAAACGAACCGAAATCTGATTTTGGACAGCCAAAAGCTGAATTATCCGTTGCGGCCGAAGTAAATCAATTGACAGAAGAACCGCTTCAAAAAGTAGAGCATTTCTTTCAAACATTGAAGGAAGAACCAATTGTTGAAACAAAATCTGAAATTATTGAAACTCCAAAACCTGCTGAAGAAGAATTCACGTTTGTGAATAAAACGGTAGATCAGGAAAGAGTAATTGAAAGAAGAAATAAATTAAAAGAATTCAATTCACGCTATCAAAGCTTTGACAGCACAAGCGAATTCGAATCTGTTCCTGCATTCAAGAGAAAGAATATCTCTATTGAAGGGACCAATGCTTCAGATCAAAATATCAACACCTATTTGTCTGATAATAATGGAAACATGCAAATCAGAGAAAATAGATTTTTAAATAAAGACGTAGACTAATAATTTAACAATGTATCAATCTAATAATGTAACAATTTTGTGCATTTCTAATGACTGGTACATTGATAAACTTTTTACATTGGTAAATTAATTAAAATGAGTTTAGAAAATACAATAAACGAAGCTATAAAAACAGCAATGAGAGCAAAAGACAAAGTTGCTTTAGATTCTCTTCGTGCTGTAAAATCTCAAATACAATTATTAAAAACAGAATCTTTGGGGGCGGAAGTCTCTCCAGAACAAGAAATTGCTATTCTTCAGAGAATGGTAAAACAACGTAAAGATTCTTACGATCAGTTTTCTGCACAGGGAAGAAATGACTTGGCAGAAGTGGAGGAAGCTCAGATGAAAGTTATCGAGCAATTCTTACCAAAGCAGCTTTCGGCAGAAGAATTGGAAGTTGAAATAAAAAAAATTATCGCTGAAACAGGCGCTGAATCTGCCAAAGATTTAGGAAAGGTAATGGGAGCATCATCCAAATCTTTAGCTGGAAAATCGGATGGAAAAAGCATTTCCGAGATGGCGAAAAAGCTGCTTTCTTAGTTGTTGGTTGATTGTTACTTGTTGATAGGATTTACCAAGACCATCAACTAATAACCCAAAACCATCAACAATTCCACACGGATATTCAACCTTTGCATATCGATTTGATTAAAGAAACCCGAGACTTTTCAGTTTCGGGTTTCATTTCTATGATACATTCAATTCATCCTTAATGGGAATTCAGGCTGAACCGAATAAACTGTTTTGATTGAGGGAAATGGATAAAAGTTTTTTCATGGTCAATTGTTTTCAGAATCATTCCAAAATTAATAATTATTTTTGAACATTAACGAATTTAATTCATAAAAATCAGAATATTCTTAAACTATTAATATTCAATTCATTTTGTTTACCAAAAGCAGTGATAGTTTTTATATATTGATGAAAAGTAAAGAAATGCTTAAATTTGTACTTTATTAAATTAAAAAACAAAAATATGTATCCACAAGATTTAGTACTGCCTATGAAGGCTGAACTTACAGATAAAGGTTTTGAAGACTTGACAACTCCAACTCAAGTTGAAGAGGCATTAAAACAATCAGGAACTACTCTATTGGTCATCAACTCTGTATGCGGATGTGCTGCAGGAGCTGCAAGACCAGGAGTTGTATACTCTTTAACAGGAGATAAAAAACCTGATCATTTAACGACTGTTTTCGCCGGTTTCGATACAGAAGCTGTTGTTGAAGCCAGAAAACATTTAGCTCCATTCCCTCCAAGCTCACCATGTGTAGCTCTTTTTAAAGACGGAGAATTGGTTCACATGCTAGAAAGACACCACATTGAAGGAAATCCTGCAGGAGCAATCGCTGCAAACCTTCAGGCTGCTTACGACGAGTACTGCTAAGAACAATCAATTGAAATATAGAACCGTTACATTTTTGTAGCGGTTTTTTGTTTTTTATTTGAAGCTATTCCCGCTCTCCGCACTCGCTATTTTTTTGGTTTTTGCGCGGAAGCGAAGCTTCCGCGCAAAAACCAAAAAAATGAGCTCAAACAAATGCTGCGATCGGGGCTAGAATGTAGACATCCATATAAAAACTTGAAAAATATCCAGAATGTTTGTCATCTTGAAAGGATCCAAGCATAGTATTAGAAAAGAAAAGATTCATGTTTAGATGCTTACAGCATGACAATATTCCGCACAAACATTTTAAAGAACAAATTAATTCAGATTAAAATACACGAAAAAAGATTTTTAATTCTTATTTAACACAATAAAAAATTCTCTGAAAATCCAATTATTATTATATTTGTTGAAATGGCAACGAAAGCACTTTTCAACACTGTGGTCAATTGGTTTATCCGTCAGAGGATAGATCAGATTCAGAATTTCATGGATCATCCTATTGAAACACAGAAGGGTATCTTATTTTCCCAGTTATTTCATGCCGAAGATACCGAGTACGGCAGGAAGCATGGGTTCAATTCTATTTCGAGTTATCAGGACTTTAAAAACAAGGTTCCTATCGTTACCTACGAAGAAATGGAGCCTTACATCGAAAAAGCGAGACAAGGGCAAAAAGATATAAGCTGGCCGGGTTACATCAAACATTTTGCTAAATCTTCCGGAACAACCAATGCGAAAAGCAAATTCATCCCTATTTCTGCTGAGAGTCTAGAATACTGTCATATGAAAGCAGGAAAAGATATGGTTTCCATTTACGCCAATAATCATCCTGAAAACCAGCTTTTTAATTATAAAAACTTGCGTTTGGGCGGAAGTTCCGAATTATATGCTGATTTTAATACAAAATTCGGCGATTTATCGGCTATTTTAATTGATAATCTCCCGTTTTGGGTAGAAATTACGACAACTCCAAGCAAAAAAGTTTCTTTGATGGGAGAATGGGAAAGTAAGCTGAAAGCCATTACTCTTGAAGTCAAAAACCAAGATATTGGAAGTATTTTGGGTGTTCCAAGCTGGATGATGGTTCTTTTACAAAGAGTTTTGCAGGAAACGGATGTTAAAAATATTTCCGAACTGTGGCCAAATCTGGAAGTTTTCTTCCATGGAGGAATCAGTTTTAAACCTTATAGAGAACAATTCAAACAGATTATTGGAAAAAATATTAACTATTACGAAATCTACAACGCTTCTGAAGGCTTTTTCGGAATTCAGGATAGATCGAATAGTGATGAAATGTTGTTAATGCTTGATTACGGTATTTTCTATGAATTTATTCCAATGGATCAGTTCCATTTTTCAAATCCGAAAGTCGTAAGTCTTGAAGATGTGGAAATCGGGAAAAACTACGCAATGGTTATCACCACCAACGGCGGATTATGGAGATACCTGATTGGAGATACAGTTGTTTTTACTTCAACCAATCCTTTTAGAATAAAAATTACGGGACGAACAAAACATTATATTAATGCTTTTGGAGAAGAATTGATGATTACCAACGTAGAATCTGCCTTAACGAAAGCTTGTGAAGAAACCAACTCATCCATCTCCGACTTCACAGGAGCACCTGTTTTCATGAAAGAAAATGAAGGTGGTGCTCATGAATGGATTTTCGAATTCTGCGAAAAACCGAGCGATTTAGAGCGTTTTATTGATGTTTTTGATAGCCATTTAAAATCAATCAATTCAGATTACGAAGCGAAAAGGTATAATAATATTACTTTAAAGAGACCAATTGTACACATCGCAAAGCCCAACCTTTTCTATTGCTGGCTTGAATCTAAAGGAAAACTAGGCGGACAAAATAAAGTTCCGAGATTAAGTAATGACCGTGAGTATATCGATCCTTTGCTGGAATTGAATAATAAATAAAAACCGCAGTACATTCTGCGGTTTCTTTTTTTATTTGCTTAAATCTTCTTTTAACTTTTTAGCAGCGTCTTCAACTTTCGAAGCCCCTTTTGCGGCAGCATCTTTAGCATCTTTCCCCACTTTGTTAGCTTCTGCTTTAATATCCTGCCCAGCTTTATGAAGATCTGCCTTAGTTTTATCTGCAGTGGCATCGATCTTATCTTTGGCTTTTTGCGCAGCCTCGTCTATCTTATTTCCAGCTTCATCCACTTTAGCGTTCACATCTTCTTTTGTTTTATTGATTTTTGCGCTGTCAACACCCATTCCGGTTTCTGAAACCGTTGTTGTTGTCGTTGTAACCGATCCGTCCGGATTTTGAACTTCCTCTGTTTTTGTTGTAGATTTTGTGCATGATACAACCAATACGGCGATCATTAATCCTGATAAAATGCTTTTTTTCATACGAGTTGATATTTTGTTTTTAAACGTAATTTGATAATAAATATTATTCGGTTTTGAATTCCGCTGCAGTCGTAGTTTCAGGAGCTTTTTGCTTCTTCTCATCTTCTGTTTTTTTCTTTTCCTCGTCTGCTTTCTTTTTGTTTTCCTTTTCCAGTTCTTCTTTCAGCTTTTTCTCTTCCGCCTGCAATCTTAAAGCCTCTTTCACAGAATCCTGATATTGCTGCGAAGACATTCTGATTTGTCGAACAATGTCTACAGAAGTCGCTCCGTTGGAAAAAGAATCGATTGCTGTTGTATCATAACTGGCTTTTGGACTGTCAGTTGGATAAAAATCAGCCGGTTCTTTTTTAGAACAGGAAAGCGTTAAAACCGAAAAGATGAAGGCTACAAAAAGTAAATTTTTCATGGAACTAATTTAGCAGAAATTCTGCAATTACAGGATAATGATCCGATAATTGTACAGAATTATCCACTTTATAGCTTAAAGGAATAATTGATTTTGAACTGAAAATATAATCAATCCTCAAAGGAACTTTATAATCGTGAAAGCTTGAAGAACTACCGTTTCCTGCCGTTAGGAATGCGTCCTGAAGATCTTTCCCTAAATTATAATATTCGTAAGAATTGGGAACCGAATTAAAATCACCTGCCAAAATCACAGGATATGGTGAAAGATCTACTGCTTTTCTAATCTTTTTAATCTGATCTTCATGTGCTTTAAAAGTCGGAAGCATATGAGATAAAAGTGTATTTATTTTTCCACCCTCTTTTCCAAATCCATCGAATTTCAACATGGACTTATGCAATCTGAAAGGTTCTAAATAAACATTTACAACACGGATAATTTTTCCATTGATATCAATATCCGCATAGAAAGAATTTCCTCTGGATTTATCGGTGATTAATTCTTCCTGTCTTACAATTTTATGCTTTGTTTTCAAAATCACAGAGGGATATTTCACAAGATCCTGTCTAAGAGCACGATTCGTATCTTTTTCCTGAACCAAAATAATATCTGCATTTTGGTCAGTAATATATTTTTTTACCTTATCCCAACCAAAATCTCCATATTTAACATTGAAGGTAAGCACTTTAATGTCTCTGATTGATTTCGCATTTTCTGTTTTAGGAGAAAAATTTACCCATCTACGGATTGGATTGTAAAAAAGCAATGTGCTTAAAAGGAACGCAACTGCAATTTTTTTCCGCATGATAATCCAAATTATCGTCAATATGAAATGAGTAACAATTAAATATGGAAATCCTAGAGAAAGTAGATTGAGATTACTTATGAAATTAGGAGGTACCCAAGCATTTACCAATGTGCACATCAGTAATATTATAATGGTAGTATGAGCAAAAAGTAGTAATTGTCGCAGCTTCATAAAACAGTCTCAGGGTACTTTAATTTTTAAGCAAAAACTCTACCAATATAAACTATTTTAACTAACTTTATGATTTATTACCTTAATTTAAAGGTAGCTACTACAGGATAATGATCTGAAATTTTCACAGAACGGTCTACTTTATAAGTAATCGGCTGTATAGATTTTGACGTAAAAATATAATCTATTCTTATAGGAAATTTATAATCGTGAAAGCTTGTTGCACTTCCGTTTCCTACCTTTATAAAAGCATCTTGTAATCCTTCTCCTAAATGATAATATTCATATGAATTGGGAACTGAATTGAAATCCCCCGCTAAAATGACAGGATAAGGAGAATTTTCAATTGCTTTTCTTAAAACATTAATCTGCTCCTGATGTTCTTTAAACGTGGGAATTAGTCTTTTTATAATATTTTTAAGCTTTTGCTCTTTTTCTTCTTTACTTCCATCAAGCTTTACCATATTTTTATCAAATTTAAAGGGATGCAGATAAACGTTGATTAGCCTATACAACTTCCCCTTTATTTCAAGGTCGGTCTGAGTTCCGTAAGCATTTACATCAACGTACTGAGAGTCAATTAATTTATCACCTGAAATTTTATGTTTAGTAAAAATTGTAAGAATAGCTTTTGCATTACTTTTATTGTATTTATTAAATTCAAAACCACTTCCTCTGTCTTCTTGTAAAAAAATAATATCCGCATTTTGAGATTTGAGATATTGCTGTATCTTTTCCCTACCCTCTAAAATACCTCCTTTGGTGTTAAATGTAACAATTTTCAAATCAGCTGCTTCCTTTTTCTCAGAAGAAAAGTTCACCCATCTTACCGTTGCATTGAAGAACAATAAACCAGCAAAAAGAAACACAAAAGCTCTCTTTTTCCAGCTGATAATCCAGAAAATTGTTAGCAGAAGATATCCGGTTATTAAAAAAGGAAAACCTAATGAAAGCAAATTGAGCCAGGGAAATATTTTCGGTGGGATATAAGCATTCATCAGCATTCCCGATAAAAGAAGAAATATTCCTACGTGGAGAATTAAAAGTATGAGACGAACGATTTTCACAAGATTTTAATTGAATCTGTATAAATGCTTTTTCCAGCTTCTTGCCAACAACCAACCGACTAAAGCTCCTCCAACGTGAGCTAGGTGGGCGATTCCTCCTCCATTTCCGGAAATACCTAAGTAAATGGATCCTACAATGACAATTGGTAAAACATATTTAACTTTCATTGGAATTGGAATAAACATGATTCCAATTTTTGCATCAGGATAAAGTGTTGCAAAGGCAGCTATAACGCCAAAAATTGCTCCTGAAGCTCCAACCATGGGCGTTCCCATAATATCGTTCAAACTTCCAACTAAGTTTTTTTGTTGAAGAATCACTTCCGAAGTTCCTGAATATCCGACATTTGCTCCAGATAGATAAGCATTAACATTAAATCCTAATTGCTGTAATTCATTCGAAATTTGTTGAACTTCGATAAAATTCCACAAATTAAATAAGAAAAAGGCTCCCAAACCGCTTACAAAATAAAGAATCAGGTATTTTTTTTGACCTAAACTCTGCTCCAAAACAGGTCCGAAACTGAACAAAGTAAACATGTTAAACAAAATATGCATTATGCTTCCATGCATAAACATATGCGTAATTACCTGCCACGATTTGAAGAAAGGAGAAAAAGGGTAAAAAGCAGCTAAATAACCGACAAGCTTATCCTGCAACAATAAATTTGCAATGATAAAAACTATCACATTTATAATGATAATATTTCTTGTAATCGGCGGTATATTATTAAACATCTTTAAAATTTATTCTTAAAATCATTAAACGGAACCTCATAAAAACATCTTTTTCCATTTGGTAAAAATTCCGGGAAACCTAATGCTGTAAAATCTTTAATTAACTGTTCCGCATCTTTTTTGTAAATGAAATCAAACCTGGATTTCGACTGTAGCTTATTCCATTGATTTTCATAAAAATGCATGAACTCATCCTCAGATTTATATTCCAGAATTTCAAAAAGATCTTCCAGGAATTTCATTACCTGAGTTTCCTTTAATCCCTCCGGAACTGCATCAATTCTTAAAACACTTTCATGAGCAATACTCATTTCAAATCCTAATTCCGGAAGATATTTTTTAATGGAATTGTATTTCGTTTTCTCTACTTCGTTCATGTGATACTCCAAGGAAAAAAGGAGTGCATGACTGTTTGTCGTTCCTTTTTTTACAGGTTTTGTATTTTCGGAAACCCAAAGTCTGTGCATTCTTCCCAAATCCAGCATCAGCGTTTTATCCCCTTTGTTGAACAACCAATAGCCATTCGGCAGCCTCATCAGATCCTCATCAAAATCTTCATCTTCAAATAAATTGATTTTCGAAGGCTCTGCCGTGATATTCTGATGATACATCTCTGTAAGATTCTGAATTTCAGCCTGTGCTACTTCCCGCTCTTCCAAAAACGGATTATAATCTTTATCAACGATGATTTCAGGCATTTTTAATGAAGCTCCTCCACCGCTGTTGCTTTTGCTTGGAAAAGTTTTCTGCATAATATCATCAAAATGAGGATCCCTTTCAAAATCCAGACTTGGAGAAACATTATAAATTCCTAAAGATCTTTTGATTGTTGAACGGAGCAATGCAAAAATCAAATGTTCATCTTCAAACTTAACTTCCGTTTTCTGAGGATGAATATTAACATCTATTTTCTCCGGATCAAGCTCCAAAAAAAGGAAAAACGTCGGAATATAACCCGGCAAAAGTAATCCTTCAAAAGCTTCCTGAACTGCTTTATTGAAATACGGATTTTTAAAATATCTTCCATTTACAAAAAGAAATTGCTCTCCTCTTGTTTTTTTTGCACCCTCCGGCTTTGCAACATATCCATGAAGCTTACACCAGATAATATCTTCTTTAATTGGAACCAACTGAGGCTGTAGTTTTCTACCGAAAATATCTACGACACGTTGCATCTGACTTCCTTTCCTCAGTCTGAAAACAGCATCATCATCATGAAATAAAGAAAATTCCAGATTCTCATGTGCCAATGCAACACGTTGAAACTCATCAATTACGTGCCTGAATTCGATATTATTATTTTTAAGAAACTTTCTTCTTGCCGGAACATTGTAGAACAAATTTTTAACTAAAAAATTTGATCCATCCGCCGTCTGAACCGGATCCTGAAATTGGAAAACTCCACCTTCAATGTAGATATTGGTTCCGATGGTTGCGTCTTTTTGCTTTGTCCTCAACTCAACCTGAGAAACGGCAGCGATGGAAGCCAAAGCCTCACCACGAAAGCCTTTTGTGGCGATCTTAAAAATATCTTCCGTGCCCCTGATCTTGGATGTTGCGTGTCTTTCGAATGCCATTCTCGCATCTGTTTCAGACATTCCTTTTCCGTCATCTACAACCTGGATAAGGTTTTTTCCGGCATCCCTGATAATCAGTTCGATCTTCGTAGCTCCTGCATCGATGGCATTTTCCAAAAGTTCCTTTACAATGGACGCAGGTCTCTGCACCACTTCTCCCGCCGCAATTTGGTTGGCTACATGATCCGGTAAAAGCTGAATAATATCTGACATAAAAAACGTAAATCAACTTACAAAAATAGTCATTCAATTTAAGAATTAAAATAATAAGTCCGTGAATTAAAATTTAATTATCAACATATCAACAACCTAGCCACACATCGGTTTTGAGCCAAATTGTCCTGTTGATGCCTATTTCCGCTAAAAGTACAATCCCCCAATTGTACCACACAATTAGAGGATTGATTCACAGCTAGTTTACACAAAATTAATACTGATATTTATATCTCTTAAATAGTATTGCTTTTTTAATAAAAAATAATCAAATAAAAAGCATACGTGACTTTAATGTGAATTAAATCTTTTCTTTTACGCTTTTTGTAGAATATTTTTAATCTTCAAAAATAAGTTTTCGTTTCTTTTCACGTTGCTTTCCTTTAATCTCAGGAATTCCGTGGATTTTATCATACAAATATGTCATTAGATTTGTCTTTTTATAAATCTTACTGTATCTGTATTGTGTTTTGAAGTGTCTCACATGGATTTTATAAGCATCATAACCAATTACTACCAAAAGACATAAGCTAATTACATAGAAAACCCTGAATTCCAGATGATAATAAGTTAATCCCGAAAATACCGCTCCCATAACATACGCCAACATAATGCTCATCAACAATTTAGCTCTTCCGACTAACTCACCGTTTTTCCTAAATTTTTTCTGAGTAAACATCGAAAATAAAATACCCAAATCGGTTGTTGTACCCGTAAGGTGGGTTGTTTTCACGGAAAAGTTGGATATACTTGCCGTTAAACCATTCTGCAAACCTGTTGCAAACAACATCAATGAAACCAGCCATTCTGTTTCTTCCAGTGTTTTTTTGTAAAAAAGCTGTCCGTAAACACCAACGAATAATAAACAGATGATTTCCAATACAATCGGCATCGCATGAGCGAAATATTTACTTTTCTTATTGAATGTGATAACGATAAAATTCGATACAAATCCCCCGAAGAAGAACAGGAAAATCCACATTCCCACAACGGCAACCTGCGACCAGTTCCCCTTACTGATTTCTGCCGCTAAAATGGCATAATGCCCCGTCACGTTCGACGTAAATGAGAGAAAAATTAATAGAGAAGCTATATTTATAGTACCTGCCGTAAAGGCAGTCAGCGTCCCCAGTCTGATGTTGTCTCCCAACGTTCTGCTGTTACTATAATTCCTTAACATTTTACAAATTTTTAGAGTGTGTTGTTGTGTGTTTCTTTAGGCTTCTGCAAAGATCTCTGCCAATCTTCCTTTCTCCGGAAGACTTTCCTGGATCTCAACTTTTATTTCATGAGATTCAAGGTCTTTGCATTTTTTGATGTAAGGAATTAAGTCAAACTTGCCTTTTCCTTTACTTTTTATCGAAGGCGAATAATAGGCTTCTTCAATATTCTCTGCTTTCACATAATTGTTGAAAGTTCTTTGAAAACTTCCCGTGAAAATATCACAGACAATTTTGTTGATTAAATGAGGATATTTATTCTTGATGATTCCAAACGCATCGCAAAACTCCTGTGGTCTCAGCTTGTTGAAAATCGTACTTTTTGTATTAAACAAAAGATCTCTGATGGAATCTCCTGTATCATATCCCGAAACCAAAAGAATATTGTATTGATTTTGGTCTTCCGAAGCATCTTTCTCTTTAAGCACTTTCTTTAAAATATTCAAAGACTCAAGAGAATAATCTGTGGCTATTAAAATCGTTTTGGTCATATTTTTAAGATTTAGGTTCGTAATTATCTTTTTCGATGATACAAAACTAAAATGACCAAATTAAAAGCCTCTTTGAATGGAATTAAAATATGATTAAAGAGATTAAAATGAGATTAGAAAATTGTTAAAGGGCGTTAACATTGAGGACTAGAAGTACTTTATTAGAATTAGATATTTCGACAGGCTCAGCATGGCATCGCTAAAAATATTCTGTTCAGTAAAAACGGTTAGTATTGGAGATATGTCATGCTGAGTTTGTCGAAGCATCTAATTAATCCAACTTTTCTTCCGTCTGCATACTATAAAAATTAGGAAAACGCAACTGCACCGTCGTTCCCTGATTTTCCTGCGAACTCACGATCAGTTCGCCGTGGTGCATTCTCACGATATTTCTTGCCAACGGAAGCCCGATTCCGTATCCTTCGTAGTTTTTGGTATTAGAAGCTCGGAAAAACGGATCGTAAATTTTATTCATTTCCTCTTCAGGAATTCCGATCCCGTTGTCTTTGATGATGATGTAAACATCTGTGTCTGTAGCTCCTAAAGAAACTTTAACCTGTTGAAAATTAGAATATTTACAACCATTCTGAATAATGTTCGTCACCGCAAGATGAAGCAATTGTTCATTCCCTTGAACTTTCAGTTTTTTTGGATTATCAGGTAACATACTTATGTCCAGATAAATATTATTTCTTGAATCAATTCTTCGCAAAGTTTCAATTACATCCCAAAGAAGCTGATCGATTCGAACTTTATCCATTTTTTGGATTTTTCCATCGAAACCGGTTTGAGCAATCATCAACAAAGCTTTGATTTTTTTATCTAGTTTTTCGGCTTCGTTGAGGATTATTTCTAAAGTTTCCTTGTATTCGGAGCTGGTTCTACTGATAGAAAGTGCAACATCGGCTTCCCCCATGATTGATGTTAAAGGTGTTCTCAATTCATGCGAAACATTCCCAATTAAATGATTTTGAGTTTCAAAAGATGTTTCGATTCGGTTGAGCATATCGTTAAAGGTATCAACCAATTCGTTTAATTCTTTATTATCTAACTGAGGCTCAAGACGTAAATGAAGATTCTCAGAGCTAATTTCCTTTACTTTTCCTGTAATTTTTAAAATAGGACGGAATAAGGTTTTAGACAAATAAAAAGAGAAAATCATACTAAAAAACAATGAAAGTACGATACAGGTTATCAAAGTTCGCTTCAAAAAGCCTAAATAATAAACTACATAATGATTTTTGGCGGAAGCTATTGCGATGTAATTTTTTTCATCATGTTTAAATGTTTGCCCGATATAGTAAAACTCTTTATCATTATAATTGGCTTCTCCATTTTTTACAATATTCTTAAAAAAATAATCCGGAATATGGACTTCCTGCGAAATTTTTTTATAATTGGAATCCGTCGGAATTGCAAAAACATAATCGCGCTCCATGGGAAGCTCTTCGTCGTTTAGGCTGTTTAAGATATAATTTTCGGGAAGGTCGAGATCATCTTTACTTTTTTCAATCTGAACAATCGTTGTAGTTCGAATTTTTAATAATTCATAAAATCTTTGATGTGAAAAGTTGACAATAGAGAAATAAACCAATCCACTGAATAGTAATATGATGGCAGTAAAAACCAACATCAAAAGCACCATCGTTTTGGTCTGATTTGTAACAACTTTATTAAACATTTATTAAGATTTTTTCAATACATAACCCATTCCTATTACCGTATGAATCAGCTTATTATCTTCCTGATTATCTAGCTTTTTTCTTAAATAATTCACATAAACATCTACAACATTGGTTCCCAGCTCATAATTTACTCCCCAAACCGCCTCCAAAACTTCTGTTCTGGAGATCACTTTTTCAGGATTATTCAAAAAATACATTAATAATTTATACTCTGTTGAAGTAAGGGAAATTTCTTCGCCTCCCCGCGTCACTTTCTTTGTATAATCATTTAAAATTAAATCTGAAAACTGATAAATATGTTCGTGATCAACTTCCGGCTCAGCAATTTCAGGAGTGTTTCCGTTATTACTTCTTCTCAGCAGAGACTTGACACGAGCCACTAACTCTATGAATTTAAATGGCTTAACCAAATAATCATCTCCTCCGCTTTCCAATCCAAGAACAATATTTTCAGAAGTTCCCAATGCCGTTAAAAACAAAATCGGAACGTGCTGATTAGTCTTTCTGATCTCTTTGCAGACATCGAGACCATTCATTTCCGGCAGCATAATATCCAAAATCACCAAATCAAAATCATTGGATTTTACCAACTGAGCCCCAGTACGCCCGTCAAAAGCTACAGAAACCTCATATCCATTTTCCTGAAGTCCCTTTTTGATAAAGGACACTACGCTGGTTTCGTCTTCGATTAAGATAATTTTTTTCATTGAGATAAGGAATTAGACAAAAATAGAAAATTTATTTGGGAGTGAGAGAGGGAAGCTAGAAGCATGGTGATAGAAGTTTAATTCTGATTAAATTTTAACCAAAAAAAGCACCCTGAAAAAAATCAGCGTGCCTTCTCTTTAACAAAATTGAAATATCTAAAAATTGAGTTCCAGCAGCATCTTCGTATCTGCTCTCTCATACGGAGAATCGATCACCGGAATATGCTGAAAACCTAACTTTTCGTATAATCTGATCGCAGGAACAAGCACAGAATTTGTTTCTAGGAAAACTTCTTTTGCATTTAAGTTTTTCGCTTTTTTAATTAATTCCTGACCGATTAAATAACCAATCTTTTTTCCCTGCGCTTTCGGACTTACCGCCATTTTTGCGAGTTCAAAAACCAACGGTTCATCAGAAGTTTTTATTAAAGCACAAGTCCCTACCACTTCGTTATTTAAAAGAGCAAAAACAATGTACCCGCCTTTATTAATGATGTAATCTTCAGGATTATCAAGCATTTTGTAGTCGCTTGCTTCCATTTTAAAAAATTTACTGATCCATTCTTCATTTAAATCCCGGAAGTCCTGCTGATATTTTGAATCATAATCAACAATTTTCACTTCATTATTATTATCGTTCATCCCTTTATATTTAAATTAAAGTCTATTTTTTATCATTTTACCTAATTTCTCAAGATCACTTTCAACGCGGTCTGTCCATTCTAAGGCATAATTCAAACGCATACAATTCTGATACTGATTGTATTGAGAAAACATTCTTCCTGGCGCAAAATTGATTTTCTTACTAAATGCTTCATCATACAAATCTTCAGTACAAATTCGCTTATCCAATTCCAGCCAGAGCATAAATCCGCCTTTTGGCTCAGAAATTTTTGTGTTGTCAGGAAAATAACTCGCTACCGATTTTTGAATCTGATGATAATTCGCATATAATTTATTTCTGAACATTCTCAAATGATGATCGTAACGTCCATATTCCAAGAAATCAGCAATTACATCTGAATATAAAGACGGACTGCAGACCGTTTGCACCAATTTCTGGCGAATAATCTTATCTTTAAATTTTCCCGGTGCAACCCAACCAACACGATATCCCGGAGCTAAAACTTTCGTCACAGATCCAATCCACATTACCAATCCGGCTTCATCATAATATTTGCATGGTTTTGGCCTTTCCGCGCCAAAATAAACGTTCCCGTAGATGTCATCTTCAATCAGAGGAACATTGTATTCTGTAATTAATCTTACTAATTCCTTCTTATTTTCATCGGGCATTTGAAATCCGAGAGGATTATTAAAATTCGTCACAAAACAACAAGCCGATAGCTTTGGAAGAACTTTTTTCAATTCATCCAAGTCAATTCCAAGAATCGGATGAGTGGGAATTTCCACTGCCTTTAATCCCAACAATTCAATCGCCTGTAAAATCCCAAAATAAACCGGACTTTCCACCGCCACCGAATCTCCGGGTTTTGTAACCGCCATCAAGCAATTATAAACAGCATTCATTGCTCCTGATGTGATTACCAAATCATCTTCTGTAATTTTTCCTTCTAAAACCAAGGCCCATTTTGCAATCTCGCGACGCAAATGTTCGCTTCCCTGAACAGGTTCGTAATCTGTTCCGCTGTCATTTTTTCTTTTGATGACATTGTTGATGCTTTTCTTCAATTTTGCCAAAGGAAGAAAACTTTCACCCGGAATTCCCAACGCAAATTGAGTGATATCTTTTCCGGAAATTGTTCCAAAAACCTTATCGATAAGATCTTCAGGAGATTTCTGAACTGCCGCTTCCTTGATTTTTGCAATCGAAGGAAGGGCCAATTTTCGTTGTGAAGTCTGGCTTACAAAATATCCGTATTTAGGGCGAGATTCTACTAAAGAACGGCTTTCCAGCTCCATGTAAGCCTGTTTTACGGTATTTAAACTTACATTATAAAGCTTTTGGGCACTTCGCAGTGAAGGCAACCTGTCTCCAAATTGTAATGTATCGCTTTGAATCTGCTCCGTCACAGATTTTGCAATTTTTAAGTATAAAACATCTTTAGACATAAAAAGATTCGTGTTTTAAGTAAAGTACAATGAGCATAAATCATCAGACATTCAATCCATTAATCAATTCTTGAATGCTACTTTTCAACTGTTCAGGATTTCTAAAGTCTTCCGAAGTATTCCTTTTAAAATAATTATTTGCTTTGATCTTAAAATCTTCTTTTTCATTCAATTTTAAATCTGAAATTTCATAAATCTCAAAACCAATTTGATTATTTTGATCGATGATAAGACTTGCAAATGCTTCCATCTTACTATCTTTTTTAATTACAAGAAAAGGAATTCCGAAGCTTTCATTGATCTTGTCTAATCCGAATCTCTGAAGAAAAAGGTTTTTCAGTTCGAAAATATCTGATACATATACTTCAGCATAGTGAAGCCGATTCTGATGTTGAAGAGTCGTTTCCATAATACTTGCTTTACTTCAGCAAAGTTATAGAGTATTATTATTTAGGTACAGATACAGAAGTTTGTATTTTTATGGGTACAGATTTTAATTTTTAAAATAAAATTATGTTTAACTATTAAAAAATTTAAACATATAAAATGTAATTCTAACCTTTAGACTGATTTCAGATAAATAATTAAAAAAAATTCATTGAAAAAAGGAATACTAGCTTTGAAAAGTTATAAAAACAAAAAACCCTCCGTAATCAAATTACAGAGGGTTTTAGTACCCCAGGCGGGACTTGAACCCGCACGCCAAAAGAGGCACAGGATTTTAAGTCCTGCGTGTCTACCAGTTCCACCACCAGGGCATGGTGTGGAGCGAAAAACGGGATTCGAACCCGCGACCCCAACCTTGGCAAGGTTGTGCTCTACCAGCTGAGCTATTTTCGCATACTGTGCGGATGAAGGGACTCGAACCCCCACGCCTCTCGGCACCAGATCCTAAGTCTGGCGTGGCTACCAATTACACCACATCCGCGTCGTTTATTAATGAAAACTCAATTTTAAAGAACTTGTTTCGTTTTCTCGTTTTCAGTGGTGCAAAGATAGGATAAATTATTTTACCTCCAAACTTTTCACCAAAAAAAATTAAAATTTTTACATTTTTTTTTCTCGTAGCCTTTATTACGATTCATTTTCTTACTTTTACATCGTTAATTAATATGATATGGAATTACAAGGAACGGTAAAGAAAATATTTGATGCTCAGACTTTTGCGAGCGGCTTCCAAAAGAGAGAAATGGTAATTTTGACGCAGGAGCAGTATCCACAGCCGATAAACATAGAATTTTTGTCTGATAAGATCAGTTTATTGGATAATTTGAAAGAAGGCGAGAATGTAAAGGTCGGAATCAACATCAGAGGAAGAGAATGGGTTTCTCCTCAAGGAGAAACAAAATACTTCAATTCTATTACAGGATGGAGAGTAGAAAAAGTTTTTGATAATGCTGCAGAGCCTACACAAGCTGCACCTTCTCAGTCTGCATCTCCGGTTTCTAATGAGAATCCGTTTGCAAATGACGACGATGATGATTTACCTTTTTAATTAAAAATATTTAAATCAAATATAAAATCCTGCTTTCTTAAGTGGGATTTTTTTTCCTTAAAAAATGGTTCGATTAGACGAAAACGAAATTTCATTCCCTGATCCTGAAATTTATGACGGACATGAAGGAATTGTTGCCTTTGGTGGAGATCTTTCGATAGAACGAATTTGGTTTGCGTATCAGCTGGGAATCTTTCCGTGGTATAATCCGGGGGAAGAAATTCTATGGTGGTGTCCTGATCCAAGATTTGTACTGTTTCCGGATGAATTGAAGGTTTCAAAATCGATGAGAAAAATCTTAAATCGAGAAATCTTCACCTTCTCCGAGAACCAAAATTTTAAAGAAGTTATTAAAAACTGTCAGCAAACAAGCAGAAAAGGGCAAACCGGAACGTGGCTATCGGATGAACTGATGGAAACTTTCATTAAACTTCATGAATATGGTTTGGCAAGAAGTATTGAAGTCTGGCAAAATGGAGAATTGGTTGGCGGATTTTACGGACTTCAAATTGGGAATGTTTTCTGTGGCGAGAGTATGTTTGCGAAAGTGAGCAACGCTTCAAAAGCAGGATTTATTCACTTTGTTGAAACCCATAAAAACGATATTGAATTAATTGACTGTCAATCTCATACAGACCACTTAGAAAGCCTTGGTGCTAGAATGATTCCTAAGATGGAATTTTTAAAAATTTTACACAAAAACAATGAACGCAGATAAAGAAAAATGGATTCTTTTGATCGTCCTTAGTATTATTTGGGGATCATCTTTTATTTTAATTAAAAAATCACTGGAGCATTTCAGTCCGTATCAGGTCGGAGCTTTGAGAGTTCTGATTGCCGGAATTATTTTATTGCCAATTGCCATTTCGAAATATAAATTATTTCCGAAAAAACATTTAAAATGGTTAATTTTAGCTGCATTTACAGGAAATTTTATTCCTATGTTTTTATTTCCGATTGCAGAAACAGAAGTGAGCAGCAGCATTGCCGGAATTATCAACTCGATGATGCCGATTTTTGTGATTATTGTTGGTGCTTTAATTTGGAAATTTGAAACCACAAAACAGCAGATTGTAGGAACTTTAATCAGTTTTGCCGGAGTTTGTTTGCTCGCTTTTGGAGGAGACGGAGAAGGTGGAAAATTTAAATTAATTCCAATTTTATTACTGTTATTGGCAACGTTCTGCTATGCCTTAAGTACAACGACTGTAAAATCTAAATTGATGGAAGTTTCATCAACTGTTTTATCGGCTTTTGTTTTTTCATTTGTTTTATTTTTTCCTTCATTGATTGCTTTAAGCTTTACAGGATTCTTCACAACTTTTAGTTTTAATGAAAATAATTTAACAGGATTAATGTTCGTTAGTTTATTATCCATATTCGGAACCGGACTGGCAATGATGATGAATTATCGATTGCTAAAAGTCTCTTCTCCCCTATTTGCATCCACAGTTACTTTATTGATGCCGATCGTGGCTATTATTTGGGGATTTCTGGATGGCGAAAAACTGTCTGTTTTACAATTTGTAGGTGCTGGAATTATTATCGCTGGATTAATCTTTCTGAGAACAAAACCAAATGTTATAAAAAAATAAATCCTGCATTTCTGCAGGATTTTTATTTGATTTAAACTTTATTTAAATTTTTAAAGAAAAACATTTAATTGTAAACTTAAGACTTCCATCCTCTATCTTCCAACTAATAATTAATTTTTCTTTTTCACTTTAGCTTTCACCTTTTTCACCTCATCTTTAATGAAAGGATATTTTTTTTGCATATCCGTGGCTAAAGAAGGGTCTAATTCCAAAGCTTTCTTAAGCGATTCGATGCCTTTTTCCTGATCTTTTAGATTAAAATAACAGTTGCTTAGCTGATAATACAATTCTGCTCTGTTGTGGGCTTTTAAAGCTCTGTTTAAGATCGTAACCGCCTCTTCATACTCGCCCAAAAGCATCAATACTTCTGAATATGCATACCAATTGTAAAATCTTGAAGGCTCAGCATCTACCAATTTCTTCAGACAAGAAAGGCTTTCTTCAAATTTGCCGGAATCTATGAATAAAAATGCTAATCTTTTTTGATAATCAAGATTATTTTCATTCAAATGAGTTGCTTCTCTTGCAAAATGTAAAGCCTCGGACATTCCGCCCATTTCTTCGTAAAGATAAGACTGTTCCATCATCGCCAAATAAAACTGAGGATCTTCTCTCAATGATTTTTGAAATGAATTTAAAGCCACAATTGGTTGTTTTAAAGCCTTATAGCAAAGTCCGATTTTATAGAACGTAAACGCTTTTGTATATTCCAACTCGAGCATTTCTTCGTAGACCTCGATTGCTTTTTTGTACTGTCCTAAAGCTTCATAACAAGCCGCTTTATTGGCATACACTCCAACAGAATTTGAATTGATTGCCAATAAATAATCGTAACCTTTTATCGCTTCTTCGAAATTTTTTCTGTTGAAATAAAATTGTCCGTATTCAAACCAAGCGGTTTCGGAATAGGCAAATTCATCCAAATATTCATTTAAGAAGGCAATTGCCTCATCGCTCTTATTTAGATCTGCAAAGCAAACCATACAGTTTTCCAAAGAATATTCATCTGTTGGATCTTCTTTAAGGGCTTTTCTGTAGTGTTTAAGAGCGTTAAAAGGATCTCCAAGATTCACATATTCATCCGCAATAAAGTTGTGAAGGAAATTTTCTTCCTCACCCAATGTTAAAGCTTTTTTGCAAATTTCTATAGCTCTTTTAGGATTTCCTAGGTTCGAATAATACTTCGCATAACAAACCAAAAAGTCTGTGTGTTCCATAGAAGAACCCTTCAACTCGTCGATAAGCTCTTTTGCTGTATTATAATCTTCCCATTCAAGAAGAATTTCAAGTCTTTTGATCTTGATATCTAAAGAATTGGGATGAAGTTTCAGACCATAATTTACCGCTGTGTCTGCGTAATTAAAGTCTCCCAACTCCAAATAATAAATAATAATGTCTTCCAACTCTTCTGTATCAAAGTAAAATTCATCATTATTTTCCATCATTTCTTCGAACTTTTTTACAAGTTCATTTCCAAAATACTCTTCCAATACCGTTATCCTTAGTCAGCCAATGTTTGAATATGCTTACAAACCTCGACAAACTTTTTTAAATTAATATTACTTCTGAAATTTAATATTCAAAATGTATGCAAAGTTGCGAATTTTTTTTGACATTCATTTTCGTAAATTTCTATCTTAAAGATAGTGAAAAGAACATTATAATCAAAGAATTGTGGATAAAAAAAGAGGAGTTATTGTTAAGTTAACACTATCACTCGCTTTTTGTTTGAAATTTTGCTTTTCCAAACCCTTTTGATATCTTCAGGGTTAATGGTTTCTGTATCAATTTTTAAATTTCCGTTAACGGATAAATTTTTTAAGATTTTTTTAAAAAAAAGAACGAGACAAAAAGCCTCGTTCCCTGTATTTTTTATTAAATCAAACTTTTGATTTTCGCGATGATATCGTCTCCTAATTTATCCGCTTCTTCCTGAGATTTAGCTTCTGTATAAATTCTGATAATCGGTTCTGTATTTGATTTTCTTAGGTGAACCCAGTTGTTTTCGAAATCAATTTTCACTCCGTCAACCGTAGAAACTTCCTCGTTCTGATATTCTTTTTCCATTTTAGACAAAATATCATCTACGTTGATTTCCGGCGTTAATTCGATCTTCTTTTTACCCATGAAATAACTTGGATAACCAGCTCTCAATTCAGAAACTGTTTTATTTTCTTTTGCTAAATGAGTTAAAAACAAAGCAATACCTACCAAAGAATCTCTTCCGTAATGTAAATCAGGATAGATTATTCCTCCGTTTCCTTCGCCTCCGATTACCGCATCTTTTTCTTTCATTAAAGTGACTACATTCACCTCTCCTACTGCACTTGCAAAATATTCTGAATTATGAGCATGTGCAACATCTCTCAACGCACGGCTGGAAGAAAGGTTGGAAATCGCAACACCATTTTTATTTTTCAATAAATAATCTGCAACAGCAACCAAAGTGTATTCTTCCCCAAACATTTCGCCTTTTTCGTCGATTAAAGCTAATCTGTCAACGTCCGGATCAACAACAACTCCAAGATCTGCACCTTCTTTTTTCACCAACTCACAAATATCTCCTAAATGTTCTTTTAATGGTTCAGGATTGTGTGGAAAATGACCGGTTGGCTCACAATATAATTTTACAGTTTCGCAACCTAATTTATCCAAAAGCATAGGAATTGCGATACCTCCTGTAGAATTTACTGCATCTAAAACTACTTTAAAATTTTTCGCTTTAATGGCTTCTGTATCCACCATCGGCAAATCTAAAATCTGCTGAATATGAATATCAAAAGCATCGTCTCTTGTTTCGTATTTTCCTAAATCATCAACCTCAGCATAGTTGAAATCTTCACTTTCAGCCAAAGCCAAAACTTCTGCTCCGTTCTCTCCTGTGATGAATTCTCCTTTTTCGTTTAATAATTTCAGTGCGTTCCATTGTTTTGGATTGTGAGAAGCAGTAAGGATAATTCCGCCATCTGCTTTCAATTCGGGAACCATGATTTCAACGGTAGGTGTCGTTGAAAGTCCTAAGTCAACCACATTAATTCCAAGACCTTGCAAAGTTGCAGTCACCAAAGAAGAAACCATTTGACCAGAAATTCTGGCATCTCTTCCGATGATAAGCGTTAAATCTTTTTTATTTTTATTGTTCTGAAGCCAGGTTCCAAATGCTGAAGCAAATTTTACCACATCAAGCGGTGTTAAGTTATCGTTTACTTTTCCACCGATTGTTCCTCGGATTCCTGAAATACTTTTTATTAATGACATTAATTATGTTTTTATTTATACATTCCTAGTGAAACCATTTTGCCGATATCGGGAAAATGGTTTTTAAATTTTGTTCAAAAATACAAATAAAACGTGGGAGTTGTTGTCGAAAAATATTGATGAGATTATTTTATTTTCAGCCCTTGTCATCCTGTAGGGATCTACGGCATAGTATTAGAAAAATTATGGAAAGATTCGTGTCTAGATTCCTACGGAAGGACAAACTGTATGGATATTTCCAAATGCTTAAATATACGACTATCTAGCCCCGATTGCAACAACATCCTTTTTGGTCACGGCTTCCGCTTCGCTCCAGCCGTGACCAAAAAGATACAGCACTTCGACACGCTCAGTGGAAATTCCAAGCGGGAAATAACTCCTAAAAAATATTAATTAAAATTTAAGAACATCCGCAATCCTTATCACAATTTGTTCTTTTTGAGCTAAATTTTTTCGGTGCAAAATTCTTTCTCAAGATTTTAAACAAAGAGTAACATGCGAATGCAACGACCAATAGAACGATTACGTACTGTAAAATTAATGAAGAACCCATTATTTTAATATTTGATAAGCTAACATCGACACAAAATATGCCAAACCTGTCATCATAACGACCTGAAAAGCTGTCCATTTCCAGCTTTTGGTTTCTCTGTAGACCACTGCAAGTGTAGAAACACACTGCATTGCAAATGCGTAAAATAAAAGCACTGAAACGCCCGTTGCAAAACTAAAAACTTTTTCGCCGTTCGGTTTTACGTCCCGTCTCATTTTATCGATTACTTTTACTTCAGGAGCATCATCTTCAAGGCTGTATAATGTCGACATCGTTCCTACGAAAACTTCTCTCGCCACAAAACTCGTCAGAATTCCGACACCCATTTTCCAGTCGTAACCAAGTGGAGCGATGATTGGTTCGATTCCTTTACCCATTTTAGCCAAGTAAGAATGATCCAAATGAACATCTGTCGCCACGAACTGATCCGGCTTTTGCTTTGGACCAAAATAACTCAAAAACCAAATGATGATGCTTACAATGAAAATAATTTTTCCAGCACCCGTAATGAAATCCCAAACTTTTCCCAAAACCATTTTAAAATCGTACATGAAAAGTGGTTTTTTGTATGTCGGCAGATCCATTACCAAATAAGTTTTACCTTTATTTTTAATGAATTTATTAAGAATTGCAGCAGAAAGTAACGCTACGGCAAAGCCCAGCAAATACATTCCCATCAAGACCAAAGCCTTGTAATTTATTCCTAAAAAAGTTTTATCTGAAATTATTAAACCAATAATGATGCTGTAAACAGGAAGCCTTGCGGAACACGTCATGAAAGGAGTTACCAAAATGGTTAGTAATCTTTCTTTTAAGTTTTCAATATTTCTTGTTGAAATTACGGCCGGAATTGCACACGCTGTTCCCGAAACTAAGGGAACGATGCTTTTTCCATTTAATCCAAATGGTCGGAGAAGCCTATCCATAAGAAAAACGACTCTTGCCATATATCCCGAATCTTCCAATAAATACAAGAAATATAATAAGATTCCAATTTGAGGAGCGAAGACGATAATTCCTCCCAAACCGGGAATAATCCCGTTTGAAACTAATGAATTTATAGGTCCTTCCGGTAAATGTTCAGATGAGAAAGCAGTTAGCCATGCGAAGAAATCATCGATCCAGTTCATTGGATATTCTGCCAGAAAGAATACACTTTGGAAAATGATTAGTAGAATCGCCATGAAGACCACATATCCCCAGAATTTATGAACGAGAACTTTATCTAATTTCTCAGTTAATAATTCTTTGAACTGCGGTTTTTTAGTAATGACATTCGATAAAATTTTATCAACATTCTGATATCTTCTTACCGTTTCCTGAACCTGTAATCTTTTCGGAACCAAACTTTTAGAGTCTGGTTCGTTCATTTGCTCAACAATAGAGCTGATTCTGCCTAAATCTGTTCCCAATGATAGACTTAGCCATGCTTTATATTCGTTGTTGATGCCTTTGTGAGCCGCAACTTTATGAATGAAATCTTTATGTTCGTTGGGCGTTTCGAAGGATTGTTTTTCAGATGTTACGAAATGGTTTTTTAAAACAGCTTCTTTGATATCATCAATTCCAATCTGCTCTTTGGCGTTGGTCTGAATAATGGTAATGCCTAAAGATTCTGAGAACTTTTCCATATCAATAGAAATTCCTCTTCTTTTTGCCTGATCGATCTGATTTACAACCAAAATCATTGGAACGCCCAGATCCTGAATCTGTTGAAATAAAAGAAGTCCTCTTTTTAAACTTAATGCTTCCAGGATATAAATAACTCCGGCATAGTCTTTCTGGTTTTCCATCAGAAACTTAGAAAAAATAGCTTCGTCCTCGGAACTTGGATATATACTGTACGAACCCGGCAAATCGATGATCTCGACGTCCTCATCCTTGTATGTGTAATTTCCAGAATGACTTGCTACGGTAACTCCTGCATAATTTCCGGTTTTCTGCTTCTTATCTGTACAAAGCGCATTAAAAACCGTCGATTTTCCAACATTTGGATTTCCGACTAAAAGTACCTGTTTTTTCTTGTTTTCCTGCATTAATTCAATTCTTCAACAATAATAAAATCTCCCTCTTCTTCACGAAGAGCGATACGGCTTTTTTCATCCCCAAATTCCACATACATTGGTCCGCTGAAAGGCGCCTGATATAAAATTCTAAATGAAGTTTCCGGAAGAAGCCCCATTTCGATGATTTTATTAGGCATTTTAAGACTTTCATTATCATACCCCAAAATCTTTCCCATTCTGTTTTTGGGAAATCCGCTCAACTTATGCAAACCTTTCTCTTTCAAAACCAAATTTTTGTGTCTGCAAATATACGTTATTTAAATTTAATCTAAATAACAGATTGGGGTAAAAAAAATCAACCCAAATGCGTTAATACATTTGGGTTGATTTGAATATAATTTAGTTGATATGAATGTCTGTCTTAGTTTTCTTTTCCGACCTTTTCTACTTTTCCGACTTTAAGCTTTTGGTAAGGGGGTTCGATTGGGTTGTCGTTTGCATTGAAGAAATCTTTATACATTTTTTCCTGTTTTTTCAGCATATCGCCAATGGTTCCATCCATTCCGGGAATTGTTTTAGACAACATTTCCTGATTCATCATGGGTCTTACTGTCGCAAAAGGATCTTTCTTGAACTCTGTAAATGTTTTTTCGAATTTTTCTCTTGGCATTTCCGTCACCTTCAAATTCATATTTGAAATTTTTTCTGCATAAGATAATTCTTCCCAATTCGTCACTTTTTTGTTTCCCTGAAGAACCCAAGAATAGTTTTTTCCTTCATCTTCAATCTTCACGATCAATCCCGGAAGTCCTGAGAATTTGTACGGTCCGTCCTGGAAAGGAAGCTCTGTCGTAAACCAAGCTACCCATTTTTTTCCTCCAAAATCTACCGTTGCTTTCTGAGCATTATAAGCACCTATTTTTGCTTTATCGTTTGAGATTTTCCAGTCGAATTTTTCTGTTTCGCTGTATGCGATTCCTGCAGGGGTGAATCCGCTTGAGATTCTTTCGATATACTGCAGCTTCATATCCGGATAATGCTTCACGATTTTTTCCGAAAACTTCGGCATTCTGATCGATTTTGACAAATCTTTAAAAGCACCTGATTTCTGCATTGCTTCAATCTGAACTTTCATAATAGAATCCTGCCCGATCATGGTATAATCTCTGTAAACCGATCTGTCTTTTACAATATCCAGAACAGTCATTACTTTTTCAGTTTTTACAGAATCTTTTTTTGGTTTGAACGTTAATTCATAAAAAAATCGGTTCGCTGTTTCCTTCGAATCATTATCCTGAGCGCTTACAAAAGCGAAAAGAGCGATAAAGAATATTGAAAATAGTTTTTTCATTGTTTTTTGAATGTTTATTGTAATTAGTTAGTAGTTTCTAACTTTTGTTACAAATTTTTTGAAATTATTTTTTACTTTTCTATTATTCAAGATCCTATAATGAAAAAACCAACCTCAATGAGATTGGTTTTTGTTTTATTTAAAGTTGAACTTTACGGTGAACATAACTTGGCTAGGGCGAAGTTGAATTCTTGTGTAAGTTGTCGATCCAAACTGACCATCTAAATTATATGTTTCGAATACTCTTCGGTTAGCAATATTCATCCATTTTAATTCAAAATCAATTTTCTTTTTAGCCCACGTGAACTGGTAAGATACATCATAGAAAGGATTATTATATTTATTTAGTCCATTAACTGTGTTTACCTGATCCCAATTAAACCCTATTGTATGATTTTCAATTGGATAAAAGAACACTGCTAAATTATGATTATATCCTTTATATGTTCCCAATGAACCTCCACGGCTGTCTTGTTTCGTTCTTGAAAGACTCATATTATAGTCTAAGCTCATCCAGCTGAAATAGGTGTTATTAAATTTAAAACCATACGTCTGAGCGTTGTTTTTATTTTTAAACTCTACATCTCCTTCAATTGGATCAGATAAAAATGCATCTGAAATTGAAGTTGTATTTCCATAGCTAACTGATGCGTTTGTTTTAAACTTTGGAAAATATTTACCTACCTCAACACTTAATCTATTATTTTTTGAATGATTTTCTTGATCTTTATACTGCATTAAAGTAAATCCTGTCGACGGATCCAAAATAGGAGCTCCTAAAAGGTTTCTTTTGCTGTCACTCAATGAGTAGTTTACGTTAAAGAATAGATTATTTAATGGATTTCTATATTCAATTCTTGCTCCTCCACTTGAAGTAGTCGTTTGTGGAATTGGGTTTTTAGGATCCATTACATTAAATCCTGTGGGAGACAATAACATATATCCTGCATAAGCAGTCTGAATATCTCCAAAATTATTACTGATATTTCCGTTCACACTAGCTTTCCAGAAAGATGCAAATGTATACTGAGCAAAAATGTTTGGAGTAAATGTTGTTTTATTCAATGATTTTGAAACACCTCTTAAATCATCATCCGCTTTAATATTGTTGAAATTTACCGGAAAGTTTGCAAATAAACTCCAGTTTTCAGATTTATAGTTAACTCCTAACGATGCGTTTGGATTAATTTCTGTAAATCTTAAATTGTTTTCATAAGCAGGACTATTAAAGTCTGGTTGAATATCCTGTGGATTTGCTTGAACTGCCAATCCATCAAAATTCGTATTTAATCTGTCTGATGAAAAATCAAATCCAACCTGTGGGGTGAATGTCCATCCTTTTGTAGAGAAACTAATATTTGCTGAATGAGAAGTATCTAAAGTTTTCAATCTGAACCTTTGTTCTGCAATTGATCCCGGAGCAAAGTTGATTCTACCAATTGAATCTGCGCTTACTTTAAAAGGAATTTGCATATATGTAGCAGGAGTTACCTGCAAAGTTTGATTATCATCCTGATAACTGATATATGATTTAAAATTTACCATTTTTTCTTTCCAAGGAATAATAGTACTTAGTGAGTTTTGGAAAGATGAAGTTGGCGATTGCACAGATTCTTTACCTATTCTCCCTTCTCTTTCTACATAACCTCTGTCCCCATTCCAGAATTGGCTAAAACTTGTTGTATTTTTAAAGAAACCCTTTTTAGCATTTTTAGTGAAAATTAGTTCTCCCTTTATTTTATCTGTATAAAAATTATTTCTTATACTGTTAATAATTTTCGAGCCGTTTTGGTAAGTCGTTTCTTTATATTCTTCTCTTTCTACAGCATTATTTGTGTAGTTAGCATTCGCCTTTAATTCCCATTCTTTTTTCTTATCAATATTTGTAAGATAATTTGCAGAAAGATAATGAACATTATTCATCAAATATCTTTTTACAGGAGTATTTGGTGTTCCCGCAGTTTCAACGCTCAGCCAGTCATTCTGTGCCGCATTTATTCTTCTACCTTCCCATCCGCTTCCAAATGCCAAAATATTTCCTTCGTTTTCCACCTGCTCTCCCATGTTATTTGTCTTGTAATTGACTACCCACTGACTTTTCTGTCCAAAAAACATAGGCGTTAATTTTACATTCCAAAGCCATGGATCTCCAAAACCTGTTCCCACTTCTCCACGACCCGTAATTGTTACAGAGTTTTTTAATTTAATATTGATGGCTGCCTGATCAGAAGGCACTTTATCCTGTAATATTTTTACAGGCTGGTGATTTTCCAAAACTTCAACTTTTTGTACAGCATCTTTTGGAAGCGAGTTGTTGATCGTTCCGTAACCTCCTTCCATTAAGTCTTTTCCGTTGACATAAAATTTATTGATGGCATTTCCCTGATAAAGAATCGTTCCGTCTGTATTTACTTCAATTCCTGGGATTTTCTTCATTACATCAGCTAGTGTTCTGTCGCTTTTGCTGTCAAAAGCTTTCAAATCATACGCAATGGTATCACCCCTTGAGGTAATCATCTTTGTTTTAAGCTGAACCTCTTTAATTTCAGTGGCTTCAGACTCCATTTTAAAACTTAAAGTCTGATCACTATTGCTTATTTGTTTTGTTAAAGGTCTTTGATTGAATGCCTTCACTTTCAGATCTACATTAGATTCTGCAGAAGTGAACGTTACTTTATATTCTCCTTTAGAATTTGTAATTCCGTAAGCCAGAATTGCGTCCTTTCCCGGCTCCTCGACAGTTACGCTTGCACTAGGAATCGCAACTCCGTCTTCATCCGTGATTTTTCCGGATACCGTCTTTTGTGCAAAAGAAAGGACTGCGAAAAAAATCATCAAGAATAAAGAAATTTTCTTTTTCATAATTTATTATTTGCCTAATTAGTTAAAGGTTATAGCTTTTTGTTACACATCAATAAAGATTGGTTTTACTACAAAAAGTTAAAAGTTTATTTTATCACTACAAACATAGTTATATTTTTTGAGTTTTAATTTTTTTTATCTTTTGAAAATTGTAAAAACATTCTAAGATTTTGTTTTAATACTTTTTTATTTGAACTTATTTTGATTTTATAAAGAATTTTAAAAACACAAAACAAATATTAACATATACATTTTCAAGTTTTTATAAATTTTGAATTTCAAATATTTTTTTATCTTCGAATCAGAATGAATTTTTATTCAATCAATTTGTGTTTTTGCCCTGTAAATTCTTTTTGCAGGGTATTTTCTTTTGCGTAAATTGAAATATTTTATGAGTAAGCATTTTTTCATTTTTTATTTAGAATAAATAGCTAAAAATGATTTGAATCATAGATTAAAATAAACTTAAATTCTTCACTATATTTTTTTATTTAATAATTTTGTAACATTAAATTTCAAGAAATGGGAATCAATTTAAAGCCTATAGATATTGTTGATGATATTACACAAGAAGAATTCATTGAAAAATATCTAAAGCCAAGAAGGCCTGTTGTGATAAAAAACATGGCGAGAAAATGGCCTGCTTATCAAAAATGGACAATGGAATACATGAAGGAAGTAGTTGGTGATGTGGAAGTTCCGTTATACGACAGTTCAAAGGCCGATCCTGCTGCTCCCATCAACACTCCTACCGCAAAAATGAAATTTGCAGATTATATAGACCTTATCCAAAGAGAGCCTACCGATCTTAGAATTTTCTTTTTTGATCCAATAAAACAGGCAAAAAAGCTATTGGAGGATTATATTTCTCCCAAAGAATTGATGGGTGGATTTTTAGATAAATATCCTTCAATGTTCTTCGGAGGTAAGGGTTCTGTTACTTTTCTTCACTTTGATATCGATTTAGCTCACATTTTTCATACGCATTTTAATGGAAGAAAACATGTTATCTTGTTCGAAAACAAATGGAGAGAAAGACTTTATCAGATTCCATATGCAACATATGCGTTAGAGGATTATGATATCGAAAATCCTGATTTTGAGAAGTTTCCTGCATTGAATGGAATTGAAGGGATTGATTGTTATCTGGAGCACGGCGACACATTGTTTATGCCAACCGGTTGGTGGCACTGGATGAAATATCTGGACGGAAGTTTCTCTATTTCTCTAAGAGCATGGGACAAATCTTGGGCAGTGAAAGCACACTCTTTATGGAATCTTACGGTTCAGCGTAAATTCGATGATATCATGAAGAAAAATTTCAAGAAGAAATACATGGACTGGAAAGAAAAAATAGCCATCAAACGAGCAGAAATTGCTTTGAAAAGAGGCTTACCAAAATAAGATAAAAGGCGTTTCTGTTTGAAGCGTCTTTTTTTTGTCTGTTTAATTTTTTTTCGGGAAAGAAAAAACCCTCAGCAAAAGCTGAAGGTTTAATCAAAGTATTAATATTTATAGTGAATTGGTGTTTTTTAATGCTCTTAGATTTAAAAAATATTCCCAAATTACTTTGGGAATATTTGGTGTCCCTTATTATGTTTAACTTTTAATAGTTGCCGATAAGTATTCAAGCACTATGCCAAGAATAAGTTTTTTTTAATTTTTTTTTAAGATTTTTTAAAAATTTATTTTAGATACCACAATTTAATTTTTGCCCTGAAAATGGTATACTTTTAGATTAAATGTTTTTACACACACCAAAAAAAATATTACATATGAATTCATTTTCACAATCTGACAACTCCCATTTCAACAGGGAAATCGAAAGACAAAAAGCACTAAAAGCTTTGGAAAAAGCAAAAAGCATTAAAAGAAAAGTTGTTTTTCTGCCACAGGGAGCAACAGGAAATCTAAATTACATAGTTTAGATTCACAACTAAAAATAAGCTGCAATTTGTAGCTTATTTTTTTATTTAATTAAAAGTTTAAAAGAAGTTCCTCCATATTTCTCGTAATCTCGTTGCAGGAAAAGCAGGCTTCATTTCCGTCTTGAAAAAACCAGCGGCATTGCGAACGAATCGGACAAAATGATAATTCTCTATTTTGATGTAGATCTAAATTCTGAACCTTTTTGGATAAAGAACATTTTAATTCATCATGATTCCATTGGGCACAACCTTTTTCAACACATTTTCCCGTAAAACGGAATCTTTGTTCGAGGTTTTCGTTTTGTTCAATGAAATCTTCTGTAACGGTAAGAGGCGTAATAAATTGCACCTTTCCATCTTTGTTGACCACTCCAAAAAGCTGTGCCCCAACTTTTCCAACATAACTGGGACACATCTTCTTTGAAGAATTAAAACTAGCCTCCATACCCTCTTATTTGAGCCTGGATGTCTATAATTTGCTTATTGAAATCAACGCCCGGTTTGAAAATAATGATTCCCCAAGGAAACCAATCTTTCACTTTGAGCGGTCTTACCAATTCTTTGAAATTTCTGTGCGCTCCAAAAGCCTGAGTATTATCTACTTTCGAAAGCTCGGCAAGAACTACACTCTGAATTCCTCTGTCGATGTTTTTTAGCTGCTCGTCTGTAAGGTCTACGCCTTCCAATGAAACGAAAAATTGCTTTTTAGTTGCCATAAATGTTAGTTTTTATTGGTTTTAGTAAAGCAAATTTCGTCTGATAAAAATTAAATTCCATCAGTAAAAACAACAATTGCGTGTGTGAAAATCACGGAAATTAATCATTGATTATCAATGAATTAATTATAATTAAAAATATTATCTGACCTTCGTCGCTTTGAGTGATTTATTTTCCATCCTATAATATTCTATAAATCGGATATTGTCTGAAAGTTTTCTCTTCGAAGTAAGGAGAATTTCTGTACACCCAATCCAATTGAGCGGTTCCGTCATCAGCAAATTTTTTGTCTGATGCTTTTTTAGCCTCGAATTTTTGTTTTAAATCTTTATCTTTTTTCAATAATTCCGCTGCTGTATCTTCAAAAATATAGGCTGAATAATATTCTTTTTGAGCTAGAATTCCATCAAAGAAATTCCAGTTGAAGAAAGAGTCTAAAGCCTCAGGCTCAAGAGTTTCAATGATGTATTTTACACCTGCCTGACTAGTCGGAACAATATAATCTCCAGCAGAAAATGTTATCGTTTTATTTGATTTATCAACTGTCGTTTCATAATGAGAATAATGATCTTCGTAAGGATTTTTCACCGTTTTAAAATCATTAATTTTATAAGATTCAACGGCAATGATACTATCCTTTTGAATCGGCTTCATCTGAATTTGGTTTCTTTTAAACTCATCAATTACACGATATTGCGACTGCGGAATCACATAATATTTCGGAATTGTGATATAGCCTGTCGGAACAGCCGTTGTGAAAAGTTTTATATTTTTCGTAAATGGTTTATTTCTGTCGTAATACAATCTCGGTTTTCCTGAAATTTCACTTGGTTTATATTTTCCTTCATACCCTTTGAAATTTATCGTAGAATATTTTGTTGAATCTATTTTCCAACGAATTCCGTATTGTTTTCCGGCTTGATATTGTTTTAAATTTTCAATTCTGAGCTGTTTAATCTTTTTATAATCTTTATCTAAATTTTGAAGATTCACCAACATGTACTTGTACGTTGCATCGACTCTTTTATCGTAAGGTTTCAGCATATGCGTTTCAGGAACAGTTCCCAGAGAATTGAACAATGTTGTATAACCTGTAGAATATCTGGGCGAATCTTCAAATGAAGTAAAACCCACCTCCGGAATATCGCCATGAATATTGACATACGGTGTACTTTCGTACCCCAGTTTCTTTAGATCTTCAAGATTTTTAGCCTGATAATTATTGTAAAAATATTCACCCAAAACATTTCCCAACCTTTCTTTGAAAGTTGAAATATAAGTGAAAGTATACTGATAATCTGCTCCGTTACTCACATGATTATCAATAAAAACATCAGGTTTCAGCCATTGATATATCTCCTGAAAGCTTCTGGCATTTTTTGTATCTGCTTTAATGAAATCACGATTCAAATCATAATTTCGGGCATTTCCTCTGAAACCATATTGTTCAGGACCATTTTGATTGGCTCTGGAAAAGGAACCACGATTCAGCATTCCGCTCACGTTATATGCTGAAATTGCTGCAATGATAAAGTTTTGTGGAGTTTTTATTTTTTGCGTCGCTAAATCTCTCATCAACATCATCGTTGCATCAATACCGTCCGGTTCTCCGGGGTGAATTCCGTTGTTGACAAACAAAATTGCTTTTTCTTTTCTTAACTGATGTAAATCTTTTTCCGGAAAAGGATTGTAAATAACTACATAAATTGGTTTTCCGTTGTCATCTTCTCCCTTTTTTAAATATTGAACCGTATTGAAGTTTTTAGCTAAATTTTGATAATATGCATTCATCTCGTCATAAGTAACGGTCTGATTTCCATCTCCTTTTTCAAAAGGTGTCTGGAATTGAGTCTGTGCAAAAGCCAAGGTTGAAGCAAGAGAAAATAGAAAATATTTCAGTTTCATTGAAGTGATATTTCGAGGTTTAAAATTACTCAAAGTTTGCGAACTGATATCTATTTTTCAAAATGGAGTTTGTCCTTCAGAACAGAATACATGGAGTAAAGAATCTCTGGCTGCATGTGATTATTTTTTTCGACAAAAGCACAAGTTTGAAATTAATTTTACTATGTCAATTATACTTGAATTCCTGATGAAAACCTCTTTTGACTTTACTAAAATTCAAATTTGATTTCCCATAAAAAACCCCTAAAAGTTTAATGCTTATAAGGGGTATTTTTTACTTTATATTTCAATTAAAAAGCATACCAACGTCCACATTGATTAACACAAAATGGCTCAAGATCGGGATCTGTTGTAGAAGATTGAAGGCAAGTTGCCTCGGAACTGTAATATGGTTTACCTGAAGCCCACCAAGATGCACATTCTGGCGTAATTCCTCCTTTAATAGATTTTAAATTTTCTCTTGAAATCTTGTTTAATTTTTTCATAATGATTTTGTTTGATTTTCCTACTCTATACGCTTTTCGGATACCTCGATATTATTACACTAATATATGAAATATTCAATATGAAAATAATTTTTTTTTATTGTACTAATTTTTTTCAATTAATCTTTATTATAAATATATTTAGTATCCACAAAATCCGTCAGCCAGACATTATTTTCGGAAAGATAAAACTCAATTCCATCATTAAACATCTCTTTTGTTTTAATAATCAAAATAAGAGGTTTTCCGTGGCGCATTCCGACTTTGGTTGCGGTTTCTTTGTCCTGACTGAGATGAACATGTTGCCGGTTTCTTTTTTCAATTCCTTTTTCTAAAATAGAATCCCTATTTCTTTCAGCCGTTCCGTGATACAGAAATTCGGGTGGTTGCTGTGGCTTCAATGCTAAATCAATATCAATAGAATGTCCTTGATTGGCTCTGATTCTGGTTTTATCTTCATTAAATATGAAACGTTTTTTATCATTGGTTTCCACCATTTCTTCGAGTTCTTCGAAGGTAAAGCCCTCGTAGGAATCTCTTTTTGATTTTGTGATTAATTCATCCACGCTTGTCCAGCCGTTTTCATCTAAATTTAAATTGATGATTTCGGGTTTATGTCTTAGAACTAAGCTGATAAATTTGCTTATTTTTTTCTTTCTTTGTTCGTTCATGGTTAATTTAATTTATTTCATTAATTGAGTTTCTAATTTAATGCATAAGTTTTCAATGTCATTTTTTCTCGCCAATACCTTAATCCATTCCTCAGGAATACTTTCAAAACCATAATAAATTCCGGCAATTCCTCCTGTAATGGCTCCCGTTGTATCAGTATCTTCTCCTAAATTGACGGCTTTTAAAACAGCTTCCGAATAACTTGCAGAATTTAGAAAACACCATAATGAGGCTTCTAAGCTGTGGAGAACATATCCTCCGGAACTAATTGTATCTTCATCATATTTTGAAATATCATTCTTTAAAACCCTATCAAAAAGCTGAATTTCTTTGGAGTTAAAACCCTGAATTTCTGCAAATTCCAAAGCTGTTTTTTGAGTATGCAGATAAGCTGCTTCTTTATCTTTTCCTTTAATTAATTCAATGGCAAAAATCACATAGATAAAACATGCAAAAACTGAACGGAAATGTCCGTGAGTAATCGATGAAACTTCTTTTACGGTTTTATATAATTTCTCAATATTTTCTTCATCTTTAAGATAAAAAGCCAAGGGAAGAGTTCTCATCAAAGAACCGTTCCCATTGTCTTCTTCAAAAATATTTCCTGAAAATCTGGCGCTTTCCCCTTTAATTAATCTTGCAATGGAATGCCTTGTTGTTCCGCCAATATCGAAAAGTCTTCCATGAGCTGTCCAATGTCCATATTTCACCCATTTCACAAAGCTTTCTCCAATCTTTTCCAAATCATATGCTTTAGTTAATTGTTCTGCAATACAAAGCGTTAATGAACTATCGTCGCTCCAGGTTCCTTTAGGTTGATTCCACGAACCAAATTCCCGCATATTTTCAACAGGAAAACTTTTCAATAATTCTCGAGTTTTAAATTCTACCGGAACGCCCAACGCATCACCGATACAAACTCCGAAGATTCCTGATTTTATTGCGTTTTCCATTAGGCAAGATTTAACAATTTATCGTACAATAATTTCATTCCTTTGGTTGCGATTTCTTTCATGACAACAGCTCTTTGTCCGTATCCCAAACCTGTTTCGTTGGGATTGATTACAATTAAAAGACAATCATCCTTGATATCATGAAGTAATCCCGCAGCAGGATAAACCTGCAGAGATGTTCCGATTACCAATAAAATATCCGCTTCTTTTGCTTTTTTCGTCGCTTCTTTCATTAATGGAACATCTTCTCCGAACCAAACGATGAAAGGTCGTAATTGAGCACCGTCTTCTGCTTTATCGCCAATGTTGATATCGTCTTTTTGTTCGTAAATCAGATTTTTATTGTTGCAGGAACATGATTTGAATAATTCTCCGTGCAAATGCAAAATATGTGTAGAACCTGCTCTTTCGTGCAAATCGTCAATGTTTTGTGTGATAATCTGAACCTCGAAATGTTTTTCCAGTTCTGCCAATAATCTGTGCGCATCATTCGGTTCCACTTCATGAAGCTGGCGGCGTCTCTGATTGTAAAATTCCAAAACCAAAGATCTGTCTTTTCGCCATCCTTCCGGACTTGCTACATCCGTTATATTATGATTTTCCCAAAGACCGTCTCCGTCCCTGAAAGTTTTTATTCCGCTTTCGGCACTGATTCCGGCGCCGGTTAATATGGTTAGTTTTTTCATTTGTTTTTTGTTTTAGTTTTTAAACGCTAAGCTCGCAAAGATTTTATTTTAAAATTGTCTTGCAGATTTTCGTTCGCAAAGGCTTTTGACTACGTCGAATCTTCGATTTCACTCAGCGAATAAGTGTTAATTTATTCTTCTAATAATTTTTTATAAATCTCTTCATTTTCATCATCAAAACAGACGAAAATAACTTTTTCTACGATGCCTGATTTGAAATTTTTAACCTCATCAACAGCAATTTTTCCTGCCAATTCTTTTGGAAATCTATAAACTCCTGTACTGATATTTGGGAAAGCAATTGTTTTAATGTCTAAACTTTCAGCCAATTTCAGTGAGTTTTTATAACAATTTGCCAATAATTTTGATCCTTTTTCTTCATTATCATTCCAAACCGGACCAACTGTGTGAATCACATATTTTGCAGGAAGATTTCCTGCGGTCGTTACCACCGCTTCGCCGGTTTTACATTTTCCTTGTCGATTTCTGATTTCAATGCATTCATCCAAGATTTGTTTTCCTCCCGCACGATGAATTGCTCCATCGACTCCGCCGCCACCTAATAATGATGAATTCGCTGCATTAACGATTGCGTCCGCTTGTATTTTGGTGATGTCACCTTTTATTAATTCAATTTTCATAAAATTGGCTTTTTCTCCAGTTTTCAACATTTTTAATCCAAGATGGAATTGTATTTTCATTGCAACATAAAATACTAACTCCTCCGGCCATCGCACAAGTTGTATCTCTGTCACCCAAAGCTGAAACGGGATTCCAAAGGCATTCTTCAAAATTGTTTCTGTATCTCGAAAGCATCCAGATTACAATCGGAACGGTGTCCTGAGCGGTCATCTTGATTCCGTTTCCTAAGGTTTTAACTAATAATTCAATGCTTGGATTTCCATCTAAATATAAAGCTTTGTTCAACTTGCTTTTCATATCAGAATCATTTAATTCATCCTGAATTTTTTGAATAAAAGCCTGCTGATCTAATTTTATTATTCCCAATTTTTCCTGAACTGCAAAAGCTGCCGCCAACGCAATGGCTTTCGTTCCTTCAATCGCCTCTCTGTTGGCATGAGTAACTTCGCAGGAAAGGTCTGCACTCAATTTAAGTTTTTCTAAATCAGCATAAAAATAGGCTCCGATTATCGAAGCTCTCATTGCTCCTCCATTTCCCATTGAGCCTTGTCCTTCAAATTTTGAATAAGAAACTTCTTTCCAATTTTCTCCACTTTTTATTGCTCTAAAATATTGATGCATCGAAGGTCCGTAACCTCTGTTGATATCTAAATAATAGTTTTTGGTAAACTCTTCTGCTAAAAAATACTGATTGATTTCACTAAATTTTTCTAAAGATTTGTAAACAGCAATCGCCATAATCGTATCATCTGTAAAATCTAAAGAACTTTCAGGAATAATTCTCTGATGAATATAAGATTTCATCAAACTTTCTTCCCCGAAAAAACTTTCTCCAAAAGCATCTCCGATAGAGATTCCCGTTAGAGACTTTGAAGCGAGTAAGAGTTTATCTTTCATTATATTAACCTTAATTTTATATTTAATTCTTCATCATCAAACAACAACGGTTTTTCTTCAGGAAGAATTAAATTATCCAAATCATCATTCAAAACAAATTGGTGTTGCTCTTTCACAAAATCTGAAATATTTTCAATCAAAAGAATATCCTCTTTAGCAAAAGAACGGGTAAATTCATTTCTCAAACCAATCTGAATAGCTCTTCTTTCCAATTTTCCGCCAAAAGGATCATGATCCGGATCCCACTGTAATCTCACAGAAGATTCTTTTACCTGATTTTGCCATTCTTCTCTGGAAACTCCCAATCTGTCATTATAAGTTGAATAAACTGCATTTTCAAGATATTTTTTGAAAGCATTCATTTTTAAATGAATCGCCAAAACATATTCCTGACCTTCCTTTGTTCCCCATCCGTTTCGATACATCATCCAAAGAAAATTCGGTTTTATCCAAGTCATTCTTTCTAAGCTGAATGCTCCACCAAAATATTGATTTTTAACTGCAAATTCACCAATCTCTTTTCGATATGACTGATAAACGATGATTTTTTCATCATTATATTGAGCCATGATGTGATACCCTTTTTCAGGCCAATCTTGCAGTTGTTCTTTATATTTTTTAAATTTAAGTTCCATTATACTTCTTCAAACGGCTTTATCATTTCCTCCTTCTTCGAGAGAATCGCAAAAACCACTCTTTTAAATTTATTTTTATACTTTCCGTGAAGATGTTTTTTAAATAATTCAGCAATTTCTTTCGGATCATTTTTAAAAACACCGCATCCCCAAGCTCCCAAGATCAAGGTTTCATTTCCCTGATGTAAAGCCAAAGCCAACATTTTATCTGTTCTTACATCCATCGCCCCGAAAATTTCGTGAGCTCTTTCCGGTTCCTGTCGTTTGACAACTCCTGCATTCACCGCCGGAGAAGTGATGAAATTACACAAAACAGGTTTCGGCAACAATTCGCCTTTATCCTTTCTGAAAACCGGAACTTTCGGGCTGTAAATCATCATGTCGGTGTAGAAACAAGATTCCATTTCGCGGTGAATTTTGTAATAATCCCAACCTTGAAGCAGACTTTCGTGCAATCCTGAAGTTCTCGCCAGACTTTCTTCCTGAGCTTCGGCTCCGTTGATAAAACCGCCTCCAGGATTTTTTGCTGATGCGAAATTCAGACACATGATTTTTTCCTGATTTTCTTCTTCGGCTAATTGTAAAATTGCTTTTAAAGAACTGCATCTGCAGACTTCAAACTGCGTTTCAAAATGGGTTTCAGGAAGTTCGTTATTTGCCAATTCTGAAAGTTCATCGGGATAGAACAAAAATGTCCCTTTCGTGGAAACTTCCAATTCGTTTTCTATATTTATTTTTTCGTTGTGTTCGTTTATATAATATTTCTTGGCAAGGATATCCAAAGTATCTTTTGCCATTCCTTTATTGGTCATCGTTAGTTTTTTTATGTCTATTAGTAAATTTTCTACATGAGCATTTGCTGGTTCTTTAAAATCTTTTCCCATAAATACTTTTGTCACTTTAATATTTCCTACAATTGCCTGATTAAAAGTATTCAATTCTTCCGAAGGAACCCACAGTTCATTGTGATTTTTGGCTCCGACATTTTGTGCAGGATATTTATTGACAATTTCTTCTAATACTTCAAATTCTGTTACAAATCCCAGATAATTTCCGGCTTCATCTCTTGTATTCCATTTTTCTGCAATTTCGGAAGCGTAACCTTCATCTAAAACGGGATAGAAAATAGGTTGCCATTCGAGTCTTGGAGGGAATTTTTTGAAATTGCTTTCGATAATTAAAAGCATTTCTTTTTCTCCGACGGGTCTGTATAATGTTTTTGTTTTCATGGTGTGCTTTTTTATTTTTAATTTTTTTAACGCAGAGGCCGCAAAGATTTCGTTTTATCTCTCGATGTATATTTTAAGTTCGCAAAGGCGTTTCACTTAACTAAGATCACAAAGAGTTTTTCATTATGTTAGATTTCAATCAATTCTTTTAAAATTCTTTGAATAAGGCGAATAAGATCCAAAAGCCTGATTAAATCTCACCTTTAGATTTTCTATTTTAAATGTTTTATCCAATTGATCTAAGCAAGTTATTACCAGATTTTTCTTTTGAGCAACAACATAAGCTTTATCCAGTTTCAAGGCATAATTCAACAAATCATAATCCAAATCTCCGAAACGCAGATCCTTTTGGTATTCATTAAAAGTACAGGTTTCTTGCTCATTATTTTTCAGGTTTAATGATTTTTCATTGCTCATCCATCCATTTCCATGACGGGTTGAGTAACTTCTGGTCACATAAAACATTTCAATATCTTCAATATTAAGCAGTTTACAAACCTGATAAGCATTTTTAGAAGTCGTATTTGCGTAAGTCACATTTGGAAAAACCCCATGATCCATGTCCAGTAAAATTCCTTGGCTTCCTTCAAAAATAAGATGATTAAATGATTTTAAGTATTCATACCCTTCTATTTTCCAATCTATTTTATCAATCGCTTCTAAAAAATCCTGCAATGCATTTGTAATTTCTTCATCTTCTTCAAAACCATAATAATGGGCAATTCCTTTTAATTTTTCAATCAGCATTACTCTTGGAGCGATTAAATCAACAGCAAATAATTTAAACGGACTTTCATTTCTTTTCATCGTTGCTCCCACTCCTTTTCCGCAAGTTCCGTGTTCTAAGTTTTTGACATTCTTTCTGTTGTATAAAACATCAAAAGGTGTTGTTACTTTTGCTAACGGATGGATCGTCAATTCAACATTTCCATTTTTTTGTATTAGCTCTTCCCTTTCATTGAATAAAAACGTTGGATGAACCGTACAATGTTCCGTAAAATACGAAGGCAAACCACGCAGCGCGCCACTCGCAAAGCTGGAATGAATGTGCTTTTTATCATCAATCATAACCGTATGCGCCGCCTGTTGACCTCCAGAAAACCGAATAACTACAGACTCAGGATGTTGCTGAGCCAGAAAATCGGTGGTAATGCCTTTGCCTTCGTCCCCAAATCCTAAGCCTATAATTATTTGTGCTGTTTTCATTTTTAATACATTTGAATATTATCTAATCCTTTTAAATCCGTTGTAGTAAAATTATCTTTAAATTTACTGCAAACCACATCTTTGATCACTTTCGGAACATCTCTGTAATCTTCGATAGACAAACAGTTTTGTCCCAGCAAATCTTTCCATCCTTTATCTGCATTTACCGCTTGTCCGGAATGCAGAACGCTGATGTGAAAAACCTCATATTTTTTCTGAGCTTCAGCCAATAATTCCGTGTGTTTGAAAGTTTGCTGACCTGTTCCCATAATCTCTCTGATTGCAGAAGCAGGAAGTGTTTTCAGGCAAGGTTCATCACCAATAGTGAATAACAATCCTTTCTGGTTTCTCTTTTCAAAAGCATCTGTTCTTGTGTGAAAAGCCGCAAAATACCAAGCCAATAAATAACTTTCTCCTGCATTTCCTCCACCTCCGGACTCGATATAAGTTCTTATTAACCACATATCAAGCTCTTCATCACCCGATTCAAATTGACCAACTTGTAAGGGATAACCATCACATTCATGATCTCCGATTCCTAAGAATAAAAGCGCCGGATTGGGAACGCCACCCTGGATAATTCCGCCCATCAGTTTTGGAAGACCTTCTTGGATCAAATCATAAGGAATATGTCCCATACTTCCCGTTACGTCCAGTCCTAAAATAATGGGAACCGAATTCGGATGAACCTCAGAATCTCTTGATTCTCTGAAAGAAATACCGTGTGGATTCATCGATTCATGCGCTTTTCTTTTTGCATTCTGCGTGAAAATTTCACTCGCAGATTTTGATGCATATCCTGCTTTCTTTGCTCTGTCAAAACGAGCGTCCATGTCGTATCTTGTACCTCCCATAACTTAAAATTTTTTGCCAAATAAATATTCGAATCTTGTTCTTGTTAATTCCAATTGAATATTTAAATTTCTGATGATTAATGATAATTCTATGTCTTTCTGAACGAATGCTTCCGGCTGAAAATCAGCGAATGTCAAACTGTTTTTGTCTAATGGGCTGATGTCGATTAAACCTTCTTGTTCTCTTTCCAGTCTTTTGATTTTCAGTTCGATATCTTCAACTCTTCGTCTGTAAATCAGCTCTGCATCTTCTCCGATAATTCGGGCACGGTCTTCTCTGATCTGGTCATTATTTCTCTGTAATGATTCGATGAATCTGGGTTTTAAGTCTTCTTCCATAATTCATTTTATTTTGTGTTTGTTTTACGCTAATTAAAAACTGCATGGTTTTGCCTTAATTCTTTTCGAATTATTATTTTAATTAGCATTTTTATATTAATATTTTGTGTTTGGTTATTCTGTTTTTACCTTCTTATTTCATCTCTAACTTTCATCAAAGCAAATCCCAATAAATTTTCACCATTCCATTGTAATGGATTTTCTGCTTTTGGATCTGTTTCTAACATTCCGATTCCCCAAATTGTATCATAAGGACTCGCTTCTACTATAATTTTACCGTTTGTTGAAAGTAAAAATTGTTTAAACTCTTCATTTTGAGAAAACTTTAACAGGTTTCCTTGTTTTACAATTTCATATTTATGTTCATCCCAGATTTTAGGATCAAAATTTTTAATTTTTCTTCCTAAACTTTTAGCTTCGTTTGGCATTTCTGCTTTTAAAATTCTTTCTAAAATTTCATGGTCATTAAATAATTTAGCTTTTCCTGCCATCATATAATGTTCAGCAGTTTTATATCTGATTCCGTTTTCCTGAAATTCTAAAGGAAACCATTGGCTGAAACATGCTTTTGTAATTTCATCTTTCATCGTATGTCCCCAGAAGAACAGAAATTCCAGCTTTTCTTTTCTCTGATATTTTTCAATCGTATTACTTAATGTGTATTTCATAATTGCGTTATTATTACACAAATGTAAAAGATTATGATTTTATCTTCCAAATTTATTTGTGTTAATTTTACGCTAAACAATTTAATTGTTTGATTTTCAGTATTAAAAATATTTTAAAGATAATCCGTTGTACTAAAGAATTGCCACGAATGCACGAATAATTTTGTTAATTATTTTTGATTTAAAAGTTATCAAGTAGGTTTAAAGATAAAAATTCGTGAATTAGTGGCAGAAAAACTATTTAATCTCAAAATAAAAACCCTGTTCTTCAAGCTCTTTATATTTATCCTGATTGAAAGTAAATAATTTGCCAGGTCTGCCGCTGCCTTCTTTTTTAAGATTATTCGTTTCATTCAATAATCCATAGCTCATTATCTTTTTTCGGAAATTTCTACGGTCGATTTCCTTTCCAATAATGGTTTTATATAAATTTTCAAGATCAGAAAAAGCAAATTCTTCATTCAAAAGATTAAAACCGATTGGTTGATACTGAAGTTTTGTTCGAAGTCTTTTTAATGCAATATCAATAATATTCTGATGATCGAAAGCGAGCTTTGGAAGGTTTTTAATACCAAACCATTGCGCATCATCCGCGTCCGAATCGGCAAAGAGTTCATGATAAGAAGGATTCACCAAACCCAAGTAAGCTATCGAAACGACTCTGTTTCTAGGATCGCGACCTACGTTGCCAAAAGTATAGAGCTGTTCCAAAAAATCGGGCTTTATACCTGCTTCTTCGTAAAGTTCTCTTTTCACCGCATCATCCAGATTTTCATCATCTAAAACCAATCCGCCAGGAAGCGCCCAACCTCCTTTAAAAGGCTCAATATTTCTTTTAATCAACAGAAGCTGAAGATCTTTTTTATCAAAATATCCGAAAATAACTGCGTCTACAGCAACTTTTATATCCTGTATTTTTTTTTGATTCTCCATTGTATTGATTTGCGTTGTGAATACACAAATTTACACTTTAAATTGAGCAATATCAAATTTAAAATTAAAAAAATTTGCTTTAAAAATTTCATTACATTTATAATCAACTTAAAACTAAACGATTATGAAAAATTTATTATTAGCAGTTTGCACATCATTTTTGTTTTTGGCTTGTGATAAGGTGAAAATGGATGTGAAAACCACAAAATCAGAGGAATGGAAACCTGTAGACTCTGCAACCGCAACCAAAGCATGGATGGATTTTGCAACTCCGGGTGAGATGCATAAAATGCTGGCAAAATCTGACGGAGCCTGGAGTGGAGCCAACACAATGTGGATGGAAAACGGTGGAAAGCCAATGACAAGCACTTCTGAAGTAAGCAATAAAATGATTTTTGACGGACGTTATCAGGTTAGCGAACACAAAGGAAATTTTATGGGAATGCCTTTCGAAGGAATGAGCATTACAGGTTACGACAATGCCAAAAAGAAGTTTGTAAGCAACTGGATAGACAATATGGGAACAGGAATTATGAATATGGAAGGTGAATGGAATGCTTCATCAAAATCAATAGAATTTAAAGGAAAAATGACGGATCCTGCAAGACCCGGAAGAGATTGCGATATAAGAGAAGTCTTTACTTTCGTGGATGACAATACGCAGAAACTGGAAATGTATGGACCAGATTCTAAAACGGGAAAAGAGTTTAAAACGATGGAAATAAAATTCACTCGTAATAAATAAATAAAAAATCCGCAGACATTTCTGCGGATTTTGCTTTTATCTTTTGCCTTTTACTTGGCGTTTACTTAATCATTCAGCTTTAAAACAGCCATAAATGCCGACTGCGGTACTTCTACTCTACCGATCTGCTTCATTTTCTTTTTACCTTCCTTCTGCTTCTCCAAAAGCTTACGCTTTCTGGAAATATCCCCTCCGTAACATTTTGCGGTAACGTCTTTTCTTAAAGCCTTAATGGTTTCTCTTGCAATAACTTTCGTACCTAAAGCTGCCTGAACTGCAATATCAAACTGCTGTCTCGGGATTAGCTCGCGAAGTTTTTCACACATCTTTTTACCAATGTGATACGCATTAGAATCGTGAATCAATGAAGACAATGCATCTACCATATCTCCATTAATCAGTATGTCCATTTTTACCAATTTAGAAGCTCTGAATCCGATTGGATGATAGTCGAATGATGCGTAACCTTTAGAAATAGATTTTAATCGGTCATAGAAGTCAAAAACAACCTCAGCCAAAGGCATATTGAAGATTAATTCAACTCTTTCCGATGTTAAATAACTTTGATTAACAATCTCTCCTCTTTTCTCGATACAAAGCGTCATTACAGCACCCACAAAATCAGATTTTGTAATGATAGAAGCCTTGATGAAAGGTTCTTCTACTCTGTCCATTGTCGATGGATCCATCATTTCAGATGGGTTATTGATCAGGATCGGAACTTCTGGTTCTTTTTTAGTATAACCAAAATAAGATACGTTCGGTACCGTCGTGATAACGTTCATATTAAACTCTCTGTCCAATCTTTCCTGAACGATTTCCATGTGAAGCATTCCTAAGAAGCCACAACGGAAGCCGAAACCAAGAGCTGCCGAACTTTCCGGTTCGAAAACTAAAGAGGCGTCATTTAATCTTAATTTTTCAAGAGAGAATCTTAATTCTTCAAAATCCTCAGAATCAATTGGATAAATCCCGGCAAAAACCATTGGCTTTACTTCCTCAAAACCTTCAATTGGTCCTGCTGCAGGATTTTCAAAAGTTGTGATCGTATCTCCAACTTTTACTTCTCTTGCATCTTTAATTCCGGAAATCAGATATCCTACGTCTCCACATTGGATCGTTTTTTTTGGCACCTGCTTCAGTTTTAATGTTCCAACTTCATCAGCTCCGTATTCCTTTCCTGTAGCGAAGAATTTTACTTTTTCATTTTTAGAAATACTTCCGTTTACTACTTTGAAATAGGCCTCAATTCCTCTGAACGGGTTGTAAACCGAGTCAAAAATCAAAGCTTGAAGCGGTGCGTCAGGATCTCCTACCGGAGCTGGAATTCTCTCTACAATTTGCTCCAACAAATGATGAACTCCTTCTCCTGTTTTTCCTGAAACTCTTAAAACATCTTCATATTCGCAACCGATCAAATTCATGATCTCGTCGGTTACTTCTTCAGGATTTGCAGAAGGAAGGTCAATTTTATTTAAGATCGGAATAATTGTTAAATCATTTTCCAATGCTAAATATAAATTACTAATTGTTTGTGCCTGAATACTTTGCGCAGCATCTACAATAAGAAGCGCACCCTCACAAGCGGCAATTGAACGGGAAACTTCGTAAGAAAAATCTACGTGTCCTGGTGTATCAATTAGATTTAAAATATATTTTTCTCCTTTATATTCATAATCCATCTGGATCGCATGAGACTTGATTGTAATCCCACGTTCTTTCTCCAAATCCATATCATCCAGCGTCTGAGACTGTAATTCTCTTTGAGTCACCGTATTGGTATACTCCAAAAGACGATCCGCCAAAGTACTTTTACCGTGGTCAATATGAGCGATTATGCAAAAATTTCGTATGTTTTTCATTTAAGAACCTTGTAATTTGCAAAGATAACAAATTGCAGCATATTTCCTCAACCTTAATTTTATAGAGCGAAATTAAATTTAATCTTTAAAAACGTATTCTCCAGTTAATGGGTCTAAATAAATATGTGTTTTAACTTTACTTGTAAAATTAGCATTTTTCTTTCCACTATCTGCTGCTGCGCCAATTAATGCGCCAACCATTCCTCCTGTCATTCCTCCCAGCATGGCTCCATTTAAATTCTGTGAAAACAAATCTGCCGGAATGGCATCAATATACCATCCTTTCTCATCTTTAAAAACTTCTTTATAACCGATTGGGATGGCTTTAAAAATTTTATTATCCTCAACAATACAATAAATATCTCCGATTTTAATGTTGTAAGTTCCATCATTTACACCTTTAATATCTCCGTCTTTATCTCTGTGATAGGTCGCAGGTGTAGGTTTCTGCTGAACAAATGACTTAAAACTCAAATAAACTCCAGATGACAAGCTTTCTGTTTTATAAAGAGGATAAGTATTTTTAATAATCGTTTCATAATTTGCAATTGAGTCTTCATTAATTGGTATACCAACGGCAATACTACTGTAAGAGTTCAAAATCAATTGTTTAAAAAGATTTGAAATTTTGCTGGTAATTGTATTGGCAACATTTACCCCTTCTATTTGAGTTGCCGAAATGACGCCATCTGTTCTGTTGATAAAAAAATATTTATCATTTCTTTTAAAGAACGTGGCAATACTTATTTTCGCTTTGGCCGTTTCAGGAGACTTATCATCATTGAAAAAATTTAATTCCTGAATCAACAAAACAATATCATTTTTTCCTGAGTCTTTATTCGATTCCGTAAATGCTGTTTCTATTGCATATTTTGGCGTTTTCGGAAATGCAAATTGATAAGTTTCTCCTTTTGCGGTAACAGTTCCTAATTCTTTTGAAGTTCTGTTATCAATGACTGTCAGCGATCTTGTCATTCCGCTTTTGTCCTTTATTTTGCCAATTTCAATCGTTTCAGTTCTTTGGGAAAAGATGAGTATTGATAAAGATAGAAATACAATTTGCAAGGTTTTCTTCATGGTTTTTCATTTTTTACAAAACTAAGAATAACTTCTAATTATTATGATAAATACTCATTCTCATTTCCAATAAAATTTTTAACTTTTCAGATTTAAAATCTTTATAGAAAGCCAAAACTTATTTTAAATCATGAAAAAAGTTCTTTTACTCCTTTTCATTATTCCATTTACACAATTTCGGTCGCAGTGGATTGAAAATGCAGTTCAAAATCCGGAAGAATTTGTGAATCCGTTAATTGGTTCGCTATCAAAGCCAGATTTATCCAATGGAAACACATATCCTGCGGTTGCCGTTCCTCACGGAATGAATTTGTGGACACCACAAACCGGAAAAAACGGAAACGGATGGCAATATACTTATGATGCGGACAAGATTCGTGGAATCAAGCAAACACACCAACCTTCACCGTGGATGAACGATTACGGAATGTTTTCCATCATGCCCGTAACAGGGAAAATGCGTTTTAATGAAGATGAAAGAGCGAGTTGGTTTTCCCATAAATCAGAGGTTTCAAAACCGTATTATTACAGTGTTTATTTGGCAGATCATAATGTAACGGCAGAAGTTACACCTACAGAAAGAGCTGCACAATTTCGATTGACTTACCCAGATTCTGAAAATTCTTGGTTCGTGGTCGATGCTTTTGATAAAGGTTCAAGCATTACCATTATTCCTTCTCAGAACAAAATTACGGGTTATTCAACAAGATATTCGAGAGGAAAACTGGTTGGCTTTAAAAATTATTTTGTGATTTATGCCGATAAACCTTTCACGAAATATTCAACCTGGAAAGATAAAGATTTTGTAAAAGATGCTTTGGAGATTACCGGAGATCATTGTGGAGCTGTGGTTGGTTTTAAGACTAAAAAAGGTGAAAAAGTGAATTTAAAAGTGGCTTCATCTTTCATTAGTTTAGAACAGGCAGAATTAAATTTACAAAGAGAACTCAACAAAGATTCATTCGATGATACTTTTAAGAAAGCAAAACTGGCTTGGAATGAAAAATTAAAAAGAGTTGAAGTTGCGGGCGGAACCATCGATCAAATGAGAACTTTTTATTCTTCTTTGTACAGAATGCTTTGTTTTCCGCATAAAATGTATGAAATTAACAAGGCGGGAGAAGTTGTTCATTACAGTCCGTATTCAGGGAAAACTGAAGCTGGGTATCGTTTTGCGGGAACTGGTTTTTGGGATACGTTCAGGGCGCTCTATCCTTTTCTGAATTTAGTTTACCCAAGCATTAATGTTGAAATGCAGAAAGGATTGATTAATGATTATAAAGAAGGCGGTTGGCTTCCGGAATGGTCGAGTCCGTCGTATTCTGATATTATGATCGGAAATAATTCGGCTTCCGTTGTTGCAGATGCTTACATGAAGGGTTTGAGAGGTTATGATATTGAAACATTGTATCAGGCTCTGCTTCATGGCGCAAATAATGAAGGGCCACAAGCAACGGGAAGATTGGGAATTGAATATTATAAAAAATTGGGCTACGTTCCTTACGATGTAAAAATCAATGAAAATGCGGCGAGAACTTTGGAATATGCTTATGATGATTTTGCGATTGCACAACTCGGAAAAGCTTTAGGGAAACCAGAATCTGAATGGGGAGAATATTACAAACGTTCCCAAAATTTCCAAAAAGTGATTGATCCTGAAACCAAATTGGCTCGCGGAAGAAATCAGGACGGAAGTTTTCAGGCTCCTTTTAATCCGTTTAAATGGGGCGATGCTTTTACAGAAGGAAACTCGTGGCATTATACATGGTCTGTTTTTCAGGATATTGATGGATTGGCAAAACTGATGGGTGGAAGAAAAGAATTTTCAAAAAAATTGGATGAGGTTTTTGAATTGCCTCCGATTTATGATAATTCTTATTATGGTTCAACGATCCATGAAATTCAGGAAATGGTAAATGCAAATATGGGACAGTATGCTCATGGAAATCAGCCTGCACAGCATATTATTTATTTATATAACTATTCCGGAGAGCCCTGGAAAACACAATATTGGGTTCGTGAAACGATGAATCGACTGTATCAGCCAACGCCAGACGGATATTGTGGTGATGAAGATAACGGACAAACCTCTGCTTGGTATATTTTCTCGGCATTGGGGTTTTATCCTGTAACTCCGGCAACGGATCAGTATGTTTTGGGTGCGCCTTTGTTTAAAAATGCTAAAATCCATTTAGAAAACGGAAAAACAATTGAGATTAAAGCAGAAAACAACAGTGACGAAAATCGCTATGTAAAATCAATGAATATGAACGGTCAAAATTATTCTAAAAACTGGTTAAGTCATTCAGAATTAATGAAGGGGGCAATCTTACAATTTAACATGGAAAATAAGCCGAATAAAAATCGAGGAACGAATGAAAAAGATTTTCCTTATTCTTATTCTACGGATAAAAAATAAAGAAAAAGAGAGACGGACGGTCTCTCTTTTTCTTTATTAAATCAAATTTTATTTCTCAAAAGTATATTCACCAGTAAGCTGATCGATATAAATATTTGATAAATTATTAGGTTTATCTCTCCCACCGCCGCCTGAAGAATCAATAGCAGCGCCAATAAGAGCCCCAACCAGACCTCCCGTCATAGCACCTATCATAGCTCCATTATTCGCGTTTTTTGGAGGGAATAACTCTAGCCTGGAAGAATATACGAAATATCCCTTATCATTTTTTTGCATTTCCAGAAAGCCAACGGGTGTTAATCGAAAAATTTTCCCATCTTCTATATACGCAAAAACATACTCTCCAGATACAAGAAGATTTTCACTGTTTTTTACGCCTGTTACCTTCCCTTTTTTGTTTTTCTCAACATAATATCCGGCTTCCGGCTTTAGAAGAGATAATGATCTGAAATCTTTATAAACTCCATTCGGAAGCTCAGTTGTATTCAGAAATTTGATATTCTTATTCACAATAGATTCATAATTATTAAGTTCAGCTTCGGGAATTGGTGTACTAAAAGCGATATGAGAATAAGAATCATTAATTAAAGATGAGAAAACAGTTTCAATAGTTGAGGAAACCATTCTAGGAATATTCGGAGTAATTTTCGAATTGAAATCTACTGTACTATTGTATCTATTAATAAAATAATATTTCCCGTTTCTATTGATAAAACTACTTATTTTAATCTTTGCTTTAGCTAAACCCGTATTTTTAAAATCATCAATTTTAATCTCTTCCAACAATAAGGTAATATCATTATTTCCTCTTGTTTTGTTATCTCCGGCAAACCAAGTTTCAATATAGTTTTTTAAATCTTCATTAGTAAACCTCATCTGAACTGTTTCCCCTTTATAGGATACCGTTCCTAAACTTTTATCTGCTCGATTATCAATTAAAGTAAGCGATTTTGTACGCGAAAACTTGTCTTTAATATTTTGATTAAGCTTTATCAATTCTGTTTGTTGTGCGGTCAACGAAACCGAAAACAACAAAAACAATAATATTTTTTTCATGTTTTAAATATTGAACATTTAGTTTTAATTATTCCTCAGAAAAATCATATTCTCCCGTCAAAGGATCAAGATAAATATTTTCTACACCATCTTTTTTCATTTTATTCTGTCTTGCACCCTGTTCAATAGCTCCGGCTACACCACCAATTAAGCCAAACATTCCAAATGTGCTATTTGACTGAACGGGAAAAAGATAACCTCTATTTGCTAAAATAAAATACCCTTTTGCATCTTTTTGAATTTCAAAAAAACCAGAAAATGTCTTCTTATAAGCCTTTCCTTTATCTACATAAGCGTACATTTTGTTGGCAGAAATTTTATCCTTTTTGCCATTTTCTTCCTTTACAGCCCTTGTTACATCTCCTTTATTATTAATTTCTAAAGTATAATTTCCTTGCTCCGGAGTTTGGTTGAAAAACGAGTGATGATCCAGATAAATTCCGTCTTTTAAATTGTCATTTTTAAAAGCTTCGTAGTTATTTTTTGTAAGCGTTTCATAATCTTTCAAATCATCAAAAGAAACAGCTTTTTCAGTAGGTTTAATATCGTAAGACTTTCTGATAAAAATTGAATAAATAGTCGGAATATTTTTCACCATCAATTCAGAAACTTCTTTATTATTAAAAGCAAAAACGGTATCTTTTTTATATAAAAAATGGTATTTATCTCCATCTTTTAAAAACGTTTGAGCCGAAAAATCCATTTTCCCATCTGTTTTTTTATCAACAGTTTCTCCGACGGATAGCTTTAATCTTTTTAAAATTAAAACAAACTCATAGTTTCCTCCCTGATAATTGGCTTTAGTATACCAGTTTCCAAAATCGTTTGCAGGCGTTGTCGGGAAAACAACTTCGCGCATTTCTTTCTTATCTCCAAAAGGCAAAGTTCCAATTTGTTTATCTTCTCTTTGATCAATAACTGTAAGATATTTGTATGTATTGTCTTGGTTGTAGTTCGTCACATTTCCTCGAAATTTAATTGCCTCTTTAGTTTGAGCAATTGAAATGATGGCTATAAATGAAAATATAACCTGCAATATTTTTTTCATAATTTAAATTTTCCGCAAAAATAGGCATTAATTTAAAATTAAACGACTCTCACAAATAAATTGCAAGAGTCGTCCAACATTAAAAAAATAAACTATTATGGGTTTTGTCTTTGTCGCGGAGTATTTTGGTTTCCGTGAGAAGGCATTCTTTCATCCATTTTATCTCTCATCATCTTCTCGGATTGGAATAACTTCAATACTTTTTGACAAGGAATAACTTGCTGCATTTTATCAGCATATTTTTTTCGGTTATCCAATAGCTTCTGCCCTACTTCAAAGCTTTGTTGCAGCTTTGCTTTGGCTTCGTCGTCGGATAAAGTTTCCGGATTAAAGTTTGAATTAAACTGGCTTTTTATCTGCTTCTGACTTTCCAGATATTCTGTATAGATCTGTGTAAATTCTGTTTTATCACTCGGATCTATGTCCAGATTATCAAGAACCATATTGTTCCTAAATTTAGTAAGAAGCGCTTTTCTTTCTTCAGGAGAAAGACTGTTTATTACCTCTTTTCTTTGTTTAGGGTTCATTTTTTTCCAGTCGTAATCTGTCTTTTGAGCATTTAAGCCAAAACCGTAAATAATTAAAAGTGTAAATAATATCTTTTTCATCTTTCTCATTAATTATATAGATCTAAGTAAACATCCTGAGTAGAATTACTTGCTAATTCCGTAATTTCAGAATTAGAGAATGAATCCAGGTACTCGTTTACTTGAGCTTCTTCTTGTTTTCTCGAAACAGGTTTTACTGTTTTCGTTTCTTCCTTCTGCGGAGTTGTGTTATCTCGTGCAAAAGTTTTATTATCATCTTGGTTTACAACTGTTTGATTATTATTTTCAACAGAAGTTAAATCCGATTTTAAAGTTTCATAAGCAATTTCGCTTTCTGTTTTCGGCTGCTGAACATTTGAAGCATAAACTCCCTCTGAAGTCGCAGGTTTTGTATCATTCACTGAATTGAATACAAAAGTCACCCCAAAAACCAAAGCCAATGATGCTGCCACAGCGTATCCCCAATTCAATTTAATGATAGGCGCTTTTTTAACTGGCAACACATTCTTCAATACATTTTCCTGAACATTTTGAAACAGATTTTCAGGAACGGTGTAAATATTTTTTCTTTCTAATTTTTCCAGATCAAAATCATTAACCCCGCTCAATACCTTTCCCTGAATATCTTCGAAAAGATTTTCAGGAAGCCTGTATATGTTTTTGCGTTCTAATTTTTCTAGATCAAAATCTTTCATGTTGTTTTTTCTCAAAAATTATCTCTCATAATTCTCTTTGATATACTCTTCTATCTTCTGTTTGGCATAATGATAATTTGTTTTTAAAGTCCCTACAGACATATCTACAATTTTAGATATCTCTTCGTAAGGCAAATCATCATAATACCTCATAGTAAATACCAGTTTCTGCTTTTCGGGCAGGCTTTGTATAGCACGCTGAAGTAAAATCTGTATTTCCTCGGCATCACCTTCTACATTATCGGCAACCAGATTCTGCATATGATACTCAGGATCTTCATCAGTCTTCTGCATTTTTTTGAGTTTATTTACCTGCTGTAATGCTTCGTTGGTAGCGATTCTGTACAGCCATGTGTACAACTGGCTATCGTTTTTGAACTGGTGAAAATTCTGATATGCTTTTATAAAAGTCTCCTGCAAAGTGTCCTGAGCAAGATCTCCGTCCACAATAATCCTTCTTATGTGCCAATACAATCTACTTTGATAAGCATCCATCAAGGCACGAACTCCTTCATTCTGAGTTCGTGGGTTTTGCATCAACGAAATAATTTCCGCGTCCTTAATCTTCATAAGATGCTTTCATTGTTTTGGATTACAAAAATATCTAAAAGTTAAATTACTTATTCAATTTTCAGTCCAATAAATTAAATATTTACAAAATTTCCTATCCTTAAAACTAATGAATATTTTTCTAATAAATCTAATTTTTCCTTTAATAATCAACATTATGTTAAATTCAATTTTAAATTTAAATGTCTTTTTTTGAGTTAATAAAATTTTATTTTAATTAAAATAATTATAATTCATTGATTAAAAATAAATTGCTGATAATTTTTTTAACCCAAATTCTAAAAATATTTTCACTAATAAAACACAAACATCTGTGCAATCTGCAAATCAGCGAGAGTAAATAAATCATTTTACAGTTTATTACTAGAAAGAAGAATCTCACAAAACAATTTGGAGTTTGCTTTATTTCGACAAGCTCAGCACAGGCAAACTTTGTTCCTCGCAATGACCTAAGCTTTGCGTTTAGATCCAATATTATCCGAAGTAATTAAACTTACAGCTTCCCTCCTACATCTTCCAACCAAAAACTCACAGCAAAACCCTATCTTTGTTTTATGCAAATTGTAATTATCGGTTCCGGAAATGTAGCTTATCATATGGCAAAAGCATTTGTTCAGAATAATATTCATTTAGCCCAAATCTTTGGAAGAAATGAAGCAAAACTGAATAAAATTTCTGAAGAGTTAGAAATACCCCATTCAACTAAAAACTTAGTTGATGCAGATTTGTACATCATTTGTGTAAGTGACAATTCTGTAGAAGCAGTTTCGAAGATCATTGTTAAAAAAGATTGTCTGGTGACGCATACTTCAGGTTCTTTGCCTAAAGATATTTTGGCAGGAGAATATAGAAAATCCAGTCTTTATCCTTTGCAGACATTTTCAAAATCTAAAGAATTAGATTATGCCAATATTCCGTTTTTTGTGGAAGCAGAAAATAATGAAGACAAGAAAACTTTAATGGATTTAGCTTCAAAAATTTCATCGAAAGTCATGGAAAGTACCCATGAAAAGAGAAAATACATTCATTTGACGGCAGTTTTTGCGTGTAATTTCGTAAATCATCTTTTTTCGAGGGCAAAAGAAATTTCAGATGCTCAGGAAATTCCGTTTGATTATTTTTTACCGTTAATTGATGAAACGGTTCAAAAAATTCATGAAATTGAACCGAAAGCAGCACAAACCGGACCTGCCGTAAGAAACGACAAAAGAATTCTTGAATTACACGAGCAATTATTAAAAGACGAAAGTCTTGAGATTTATAAAACAATGAATCACTCAATTCAAAAAATGTATGAGTTATAAAGAAAAATTAAAAGATATTAAAGCTTTTGTATTCGATGTAGACGGAGTTTTCACAGACGGAAGCGTTTATCTGATGCCCGGTGGAAATATGAGCAGGGTAATGAATGTTTTGGATGGTTACGCTGTTGTTAAGGCCTTAAAAAACAATTATTTAATCGGAGTTATCACAGGCGGAAATGATGAAATGGTAAAACACAGAATCAATTATCTTGGAATTCAGGATTATTATCCGAAATCTCACGATAAGATGGTAGATTTTGAAGATTTTAAGGCAAAATATAATCTTAAAGACGAAGAAATTTTAACGATGGGAGACGATTTACCCGACATTCACATGATGGAAAAATCTGCAATTGCAACTTGTCCTGAGAATGCAGTTCCGGAAGTAAAGGGAATTGCTGATTATATTTCACCAATCAAAGGAGGGAGCGGGGCAGTGCGTGATGTGATTGAACAGGTAATGAAAGTTCAGGGAAATTGGCATGACGACAACACTCAATCTATTTAATTAATTGAAAATGAAATTATTACTAGCCTCACAATCGCCTAGACGAAAAGAATTATTATCAAATTTAGGATTTGAATTTGAAGTCGTAAAAATCGATTGTGAAGAAATTGTTCCCGAACACATCCAAGTAGGAGAGTCCGCTGCTTATTTATCCGAATTAAAAGCAGATGCATTCCGAAAACTGGAAGAAGGAGAAGTATTATTAACATCCGATACAGTTGTAGCGATTGATAATCAATTTCTTGGAAAGCCAAAAGACGAAGATGATGCAATGAACATGTTGAAAATGCTTTCGGGAAAAACACATCAGGTTTACACGGCAATTACGGTGAAAACTTTAGATAAAACAATTACAGAAACAGATGTTGCCAATGTAGAGCTAGATGAATTAACAGATGATGAAATAAAATATTATATCCAAAACTACAAACCTTTCGACAAGGCAGGAAGTTACGGCATTCAGGAATGGCTTGGGATGGCGAAAATCCGAAGAATGGAAGGTAGCTTTTATACCATTATGGGACTTCCTACCCATTTGGTTTACAAAATTTTGAAAGAAATATAAAGAGTTTCAATATAAAATTTTATTATTTTTACAAAATCATCAATCCTACTGATAATAAAAAGTAGATTAGCGAGTTATATTGAATAATGAAAAAGAATATTTTTTTCCTTTTAATGCTTTGTATTGTAGCTTCTTGCGCCACGAAAGTGAAGAGGCCGGAGCAGCGATCGAAGTTTATGAAAGGATTTACAACATATTACAACACGCTTTTTAATGCAAAAGATGCGTTGAATAACGAGTTTGAAACCAGAGATAAGGCCCATAAAGATAATTTTTATGCACCTTATATTCCTATCCTTACTTACGAAGATCAGCCGTTGGGAAGTGATCTTGGTCAATCTTCAGCTTTTGCCGAAAATTCTATGAAAATGGCAGAAGTAAACCGTCCTCAAAACAATAGTCAAGGCAGAGGAGGACCTCCGGGAAGACCAGACGGCATGTCCGGAGGAACAGGATTACCTTCATTATCAGGTGCTGTAAACGGAGCAATGGATAAAATGGGACTTGGAAAAGGAGAGGAGCAACCCGAACAAAAAGGGGCAACGACTTTGGAAATCGCTGAAGCTAAGGCTTTAAAAGCAATCAACAAATATTCCGTCATCAGAAACGGTGAAGAGAAAAACAAAAAGATTTTTGATGCTTACATGATTCTTGCACAGGCGAGAATTTACAGAGGAAAGAATCTGGAAGCTCTGGATGCTTTAAACTATGTTTTTACACATTTTAAGGACGATAAAAGAATTCCTTTAGCAAGAGTTTATCAGGGTTTGGCGTATGCACAAATTAAAGATTACCATAAATCTCAAGACGTTTTTGCTAAAGTAAAAAGCGAAAAAATTAGTAAGGATTATGATAAACTGCTAAGCATTTATCAGGCAGAAGCTTTCCTTGATGAAGGTAAAAAAGAAGAAGCTGTAAAAGAGCTTGACAGAGCTTTTGAATTAAACTCCAACAGAAAATTAAAGAGTAGAATTGCATATCTGAGAGGTCAGGTTCTGGAAAATCTTAACCAAAACGAAAAGGCAAGAGAAAGCTTTATGGCTGCCTACAAGTACGCCAATGACTTTGAATTTGAAGTTAAATCTCAAATTGAAATTGCCAAAACTTTTAACGGAAAAGGCGATTACAGCGGTGCTAAAAAATATCTGGAAGACATTAGTAAAAAAGGAACTTACGGTTCCAGAAAGAATGAGTTTTATTATGCTCTAGGTTTAATGGCGAATAAAGCAGGTAAGAAAGATGAAGCGCAGGAATATTTCAGAAAATCTTTGAAAGAGAAGGTTTCAGACGGACAAATTCGTGGTTTGGCTTATTATGAAATCGGGAAAGGCTATTTAGACAAAAACGATTATATCGGAGCAGGGGCTTATTATGATTCTGCTTTAGCTGTAATGACTTATGAGCCTTCGAAAGTTCTTTTGGCAGATCAATCTGTTTACATTAAAAAAATCTCGAAAAACTATTATTTAATCAAGAAAAATGATAGTATTCTGAGATTGGCTAAAATGTCACCAGAACAAAAAACTGATTTTTTCACCAAATATATTGCAAAATTAAAGATTAAAGAAGAAAAAGAAGAGCTGGAAAGAAGACGTGCAGAAAGAGCAAAAGGCTTTGATACGGGAGATTACAGCTCCACATCAATATTTGCGAACAGCTCCAATAATTTTGAAGATTTTGGGGTAGCCACAAAAGGTTTCTATTTTGCAAATACAGGTACAGTAAGCAAAGGAACTTCTACCTTTAAGCAAACATGGGGAGATAGAGCATTGATTGATAACTGGCGTTTTTCTAAAAAAATGGCAACGATCGACGATATGAAAAACGAAGCCTTAGGAACGACAGACGTTCCAAATCCAAGACGTTTCGAACCAGCTTTCTATATCGAGCAACTTCCGACAGATATTGCAAAATTAGATCAATTGAAAAAGGATAGAGACACCGCTTCTCTTGGACTTGGGGTAATGTATCAAAACTATTTTACCAACACCCCTTTGGCGACAAAAACATTGTATGACTTGGTTGATGTAAAACCCGAAGAAAAAGTAATGCTACAAGCTTTATACGAGATTTTCGCCATGAATTATGAGAAAAATCCTCAAGCTGCAGAAAGAGCAAAACAAATTCTAATGACGGATTATCCGTATTCTTCTTACGCAGAATTTGCAAGAAATCCTAAGAGTAATAATTTCGTAAAATCATCCGCAGATGTTGAAGGGCAATACAAGCAGGCTTTTGCTTTGTATGAATCTGAGAAGTTTGGAGAAAGTAAAGATATTATCGATAAGACCATTCAACAATATCCAAAAGATGCATTAGTACCGAAATTATATTTATTAAATGCTTTCAATGCAGGAAAATCGAGTGGGAAAGAGGTAATGATTCTTCAGCTAGAACAAATTGCTTTGAATTATGGCAAAACACCTGAAGGCTTAAAGGCTAAAGAAATGCTTAATTACCTAAAAAGTGATCTAAGCTTCACTCCAACGGATAATAAGGGAAATGCGATACCTAAAAACCCTTCAAATATGGCAAATGGAGTTCCGCAACAACCTATGCAAACGCAATCCATCAATGCAGTAGGAATACCCCAAAACCAAAATAATGGGCAAATGAGCAATCCTCAGAAAATGCAGCCTTCAAGCGGAAACAGCAACAGACCACAGAAAACGCCGAATAATAATCCTCTACAACCGAGTTCGATTCCGGCAAAACCACAATAAAATAAAAAAGCGAAGAAATTAATCTTCGCTTTTCTTTTTTCTTTACACCATGAAAATCTTTTAAATAAAAAGGCTCGAAATACGCGATGTCTTCAAACTCTTTATTTTCAATCTTTTCAAGGCTTTTCTTGATTAAATATCGTGCAGAAGGGTAGATATTTTCATTAAAATCAGCATTTGGAAGCTGAAAAACTTCCCGCGCTTTTTTTGCGCCGTCTCCTACAAATATTACTTTTTTATCTTTAAATTCTTCAAAAGAAGTCTCATCTAAAATCTTGGCTTCCGTTTCAGAAATTTCTTCGCCTGTTTTACCATCATAAACTACTGTATAAACCTCCATTCTTCTTGCGTCGATCAAAGGGATAACAAAGTCGTAGTTTTGATCTAAAAAAGGCTCTATCATCGTTTCTAAAGAATTCACCGCAACCAATGGAACTTTTAAACCATAACAGAAACCTTTTGCAGAAGCCGCGCCAATTCTCAAACCGGTGTAAGAACCCGGACCTTTACCCAAAGAAATCGCCTCGATATCTTTCATTGAAATTCCGGCACCTTCCAAAGCCCATTCTACAAACGTATGAAGACTTTCCGATTGTTTATAATTTTCTGAAACTTCCTCAGTAAGGCAAAGGAGCTTTTCATTGTCTGAGATTGCAACTGAGCAGTTTTTGGATGAAGTTTCGATGTATAAAATTTTCATTTTATTTAAATAATTTATGCAAATTTAAAGCATTATTTCCAGACTATTTTCTGTAAATCGTTCTCGGCTCTGCCTGTGCCGATGGATAAATCGTCATATCAGAAACGCAAACGTGTTTTGGAGCATTCACACAATAGGCGATAGAATCTGCAATGTCTTCAGCTTTCAAAGGCTCATAACCTGCGTAAACCGTGGATGCTCTCTCGCTGTCCCCTTTGAATCTTACCATAGAAAAATCTGTTTCTACAGCACCGGGTTGAATATTGGTAACCTTAATTCCAAATTCAGTTAGTTCTATCCTCATTCCTTCGGAAATTACGTCGACTGCTTTTTTTGTTGCACAATACACAACTCCGTTTGCATAAGTCTGTCTCGCTGCGACTGAACTAATATTTACGATATGCCCCGAATTTCTTTCTTTCATTCCCGGAATAATCATCTTAGAAACATACAGAAGACCTTTCACATTTCCGTCAATCATAGAATCCCAATCGTCTGTTTTCCCGGCAGAAAGAGGATCCAAACCATGAGCATTCCCTGCATTGTTAATCAAAACATCAATATTTTTCCATTCTTCAGGAAGCGAATTGATGGCACTTTCTACTTCTTCCAAATTCCTGACATCAAATTTCAAACTAAAAATTTCGGTATATTGAGAAAGTTCAGTTTTTACAGATTCTAAAACTTCGGATCTTCTTCCACAGATGATAACTCTGTTTCCCTGCTTTGCAAAAAGCTCCGCTGTAGATTTTCCTATTCCGGAAGTTGCTCCGGTCACTAATATTGTTTTCATAAAAATTTTTTAAATTTTTAAATGTATCAATTTATCAATATATTAGTTTACCAATAATTGTTAGATTGCTATATTTTTAGATTGTTATATTGAATTCAGTTCGCATCAAATGCTTCAAAAGCATCGCTGATATGTTCTATGACTAATTTTCCTTTTTCATCTGGAAGCACAGAAATAATATCAAACCTAACTTCCTGATTTCTATTAAACTCTTCCATATAGTGATTGGCAGCAGAAACAATCAACTTAATTTTTCGTTTATTAACGGCTTCTTGCGGAAGATTAAACACATCTGTTGAACGTGCTTTTACTTCTACAATAACAACTAAACTATCTTTTTCGGTAATAATATCCAACTCTGCTTTTTGATAACGAAAGTTTCTTGCAAGAATTTTGTACCCATTTTTTAATAGAAATTCTGCTGCAAGATCTTCTGCTAGTTTTCCGAGATCGTTGTGAGTAGCCATAATAAACTATATATTTGCCTTAAAACTTATTCAAACCTATGAAATTTAATTCAATTTTTTATTCCATTCTTCTAATATGTTTAATTAATTGTTCTTCTTCTGATGATAATGAAACTACAACAAATGGTGATCCGAATATGATGAAAAACATGATGTTCATTGGTGGCAATAAAATGTATTATGCTTTTGATTCTGGAAACGGTATATTAAAATGGTCTTTTCCAGTTACAAGTGGAACATTTCAGTATAGTACTGCATTTATTAGTAATAAGGTATTATATGTGGGTTGTACAGACAGCTATTTATATGCTCTTGATGTAAATAATGGAAGTTTGCTATGGAAATATAAAACAAATCAAGCAATTGAGTCAAGTGTTTTTGTCTATAATAATACGGTCTTTTTTGGCAGTGATGATGATAATTTCTATGCATTGAATGCTACAACCGGAGAACTGAAATGGAAATATACTACTGGTTTTAATGTTAGTTCAAGTCCAATAGTTTCCGGAGAAATTGTATATTTTGGAAGTGATGATGGTAATATTTATGCTTTAGATCAAAGTAGTGGAAATCTAAAATGGAAATATTATGTTGGTGATTTATTCAATTCTTCTTCCGCTTCCATAGTACAAAATAACCTATATATTGGAAACAGAAATGGAGGTATTTATAATATCAATAAGCTTACAGGTGAATTAATTTGGAAAAAACAACTTGGTAGTTCTATCGAATTTTCTTCTCCTACAATTTTAGATGGATATTTGTATACTACTGATCAATATGCTTTATATAAAATAGATGCCTTAACAGGAAATATTGTTTGGCAAACTTCCAGTTCAGGTGCTTATTCCAGCAGTCCATATGTTAATGAAAATTCTGTTTATGTTAATTCTAGTTCTGGAAATATCATTGCTGTAGATAAACAGACAGGCAATATAAAGTGGCAAAAAACAATTTATTCTAATAGTGCAGAGGCTGTCGCTACAAACTCTACTGTTTTTGTAGGTGGTGGCGGTTCAAATTTTATATATGCTTTTTCCGAAAGTGATGGTACAGAAAGATGGAAATATCCAATAAATTCAACTGTTACTTCAGCTCCAGTAATCATTAATAGAGATGGAAAAATATGTTATCCAAGTAAATCGGGAGGTAGAGACTAGTAAAACTCAATCTTAACCTTGTCCTTAACCTCAAGTTTAACATTCCCTCCAATAATCAAAGGTCGGTTATCTTTAATATGTCCATTGGGAAAACCAAAAACTACTGGAAAATTATACTTTGAAATTCGGTCTGAGATTAGTTTATAAGCAAATTCGTCGAAACTTTCTTCGTATTGTTTATTCTCTTTTTCATCGCCCATATTGGTCATTCCTCCGACAATTAAACCTGATATTTTATTGAAAACTCCTCCCAATTCCAAGCTCATAATCATTCGATCAAGCGCATAAAAATTTTCACCGATATCTTCAATGAAAAGAATTTTTTCTTTAAAATCAAAAGAATATTTCGTTCCCAGAAGGGCATAAATCAGGGCTAAATTTCCTCCGACCAATTCGCCTTCAATATTACCTGTTTTATTAAATTGATGAGATTTTAGACTGTATTTTGGGTTTTTTCCTTTTAAAACATCAAAAATAAGATTATAGCTTTCATCCGTCACTCCAAAACTTGAAGTTTTAATCGTTTGTCCATGAATCGAAGCAAATCCTTTATTCAACAAATAACTTTGAATAACTGTATTATCGGAATAACCGATATACCATTTAGGATTTTCATTAAAATTTTTCAGTTTCAAATGTTGAATTAAATGCTGACAACCGTAACCGCCTCTGGAAGCCCAAATCGCTGAAATTTCATTGTCGTTTAAAGCCCAATTGATGTCTTTTATTCTTTCCTGCTCTGTTCCTGCGTAATTGTATCCGTTGGAAAATTTAGTGTAAAGATGTTCGCCTAAAACAGGTTCAAAGCCTTTACTTTTAATCATTTCAATTCCCTTTTCTAATTGAGAAGCATCTACGGCTCCGGCAGGGGAAATCACAGCTATTCTATCACCTTTTTTCAGTGATTTTGGAAAGATTATTTTTTTCATTTTTGTTTTTGATATTTTACTTCTGTCTTTTCGGCTTCTTCCAAACGCTTATCAAACTGATTGAATTTTTTGAAGCTCTGTAAAAAGATAAAGAAGCTGAATATGATAAGAATTCCACCAACAATTCTTCTGATTTTATTGGCTAATGTTTGTGTTAATTTATCGTGGAATTGCTTTGCAAGGAAAATTTTAATTAAATCTATTAAGAGATAAGTTCCGATTACAATTCCAATGTATAAAATAAAATTACCCGTATCAGGATATTGATTTCGAACGGAAATAACGGTTACCAGCCAAAAAAGGATGACTCCAACATTTAAAAGATTAAAGAAAAAACCATTTATAAAGGTTTTAAAATAATTCTGATTGATGATTCTTTCTTCGCCGGGCATATGCATTTTGGTTTTTGTGACCATCATAACAATACCGTAAACAAAGATAAGTATGGCTGTAATTCTATAAAAACCAGGATGTTTGTCGATCAACGTTACAATATCTGCACTCGCATAATAAGCTGCCAAAATACACAGAAGGTCTGCGGAAATGACTCCAATATCCAGCGCTAAAGCGTGTTTCGGACCTCTGGAAAAGCTGGTTTCTATTAAAAGGAAAAAGATTGGTCCTATAAAAACCAGACTCAACATGAATCCTAAAATGATCGCAGATAATATAAGTTCAAACATTCAATAGTTTTTTTAAAATGAAACATAAATTTCATCCCTTTTATACAAAGTTAGCCTTTATGTTTTAATTAATCAATAAGAAAATTAACACCAAAGATGCAGAAATTTCATATTATTTTCTATTATAATTAAGATTGAAAATAAAAAAACCGCCAATTGTAGCGGTTTATTATTAATTATATTCTTATTCAACAATCTTGAAATCCAATTGTTTCTGAATCAAATTCGCTTTCACTACTTTGATCTGAACATTGTCTCCCAATTGATATCTTTTACCGTGTCTCATTCCGTACACAGCGTGAGTTTTTGCATCGTACATGTAAGAATCATCAACCAAATCTCGCAATTTAATTAAACCTTCTGCACCATTTTCAGGGATTTCAACCCAGAAACCAAACTCCGCAACTCCGGAAATCACACCACTGAAAGTTTCTCCCAAGTGTTTTTCCATGAATTTTACCTGCATGAATTTTATCGAATCTCTTTCTGCATCGGCTGCCAATCTTTCCATAGAGCTGCAATGTTTTGCCTTATCTTCCAACTCAGCCTTATTCGGCGATTTTCCACCATCCAGATAATGCTGCAGCAATCTGTGCGCAATCAAATCTGGATAACGACGGATAGGAGAGGTAAAGTGGCTGTAATAATCGAAACCTAGACCGTAGTGACCGATTGGTTCGGTAGAATAAACTGCCTTACTCATGCTTCGCATCGCCAAAGTTTCAATCATATTTTCTTCTCCTTTTCCTTTTACATCATGCAATAGTCTGTTTAAAGATTCTGCTACTTTTTTGGTATTGGCAAGATCCATTTTGTATCCGAAAGTGGAAACAAAATCTCTCAAAGACTCCAATTTCGCTGGATCCGGATCGTCGTGAACTCTATATATAAAGGTATTTTGAGTGATGTCTCCTTTCTTATTTAACGAAACAAATTCAGATACTTTTTTATTTGCCAGCAACATGAATTCTTCGATCAAATGATTGGAATCTTTACTGATTTTAAAGTAAACTCCAACCGGTTCGTTGTTTTCATCTAAATTGAATCGAACTTCACTTCTGTCGAAAGTAATGGCTCCGTCTTTGATTCTTTTCTGACGCATGATTTTCGCCAGTTTATCTAAAACTAAAATTTCTTCTTTGAAATCGCCATCCTTTCCTTCAATTCTTTCCTGAGCCTCTTCATAAGTGAACCTTCTGTCGGAATGAATGACTGTTCTGCCAAACCACTGTTTTTTGATTTCGGCATTGTCACTTAATTCAAAAACGGCAGAAAAAGTAAACTTATCTTCGTGTGGACGAAGCGAACAAACATCGTTACTTAAAACTTCGGGAAGCATGGGTACAACGCGGTCTACCAAATAAACCGAAGTCGCTCTTTGATAAGCTTCATCATCTAAAATAGTTCCCGGAACAACATAATGTGAAACGTCTGCAATATGAACACCAATTTCCCAGTTTCCGTTTTCTAATTTCCTTATTGATAGGGCATCATCGAAATCTTTTGCATCTTTCGGGTCAATTGTGAAAGTCGTAATTCCACGCATATCCCAACGTTTTGCAACTTCTTCATCGTTGATACTTCTATCGATTTTATCGGCATCTCTTTCCACTTCTTCAGGGAAAGCGTAAGGTAAACCGTACTCTGCAAGAATAGAGTGGATCTCAGTTTCGTGCTCTCCCGGAGCTCCCAAAACCTGGATAATTTCACCTTCAGGATTTTTATCTCCCGGTTTCCATTCTGTCATTTTTACGATGACTTTATTGCCATCTTCAGCTCCTCCGAATTTTCCCTTTGGAATAAAAATATCTGTATTAATCGTCTTTTTATCGCAAACCACAAATCCGAAATCTTTGTGCGGAACAACTTGTAAAGTTCCAACAAATTCCGTTCTTGTTCTTTCCAAAACTTCCAAAACCGAACCTTCCAGTTTTTTTCCTTTATAAGTATAGGTTACAATCAAGACTTTATCGCCCTGCAACGCATCTTTCACATTTTTTGAATGAATAAAAATATCATCTTCCAATCCTTCAACACTTACATAAGCATTTCCAGACTGATTAAAATCGATAGTTCCTGTTAATGTTCCTTTTATATTAAGATTGACGATATATTTTCCTTTTTCAGTTTCTTTAATTCTTTCATCGGCCTGCAATTTATGCAACGCCTGAATCACAAGTTCTCTTTGTCTTGGATTTTTATAATCAATCCCATCCGCAATCTGTTTGTAATTATAGATTTTCGTGGAATTTTCATTCATAAATCTTAGGATCAATCTTCCGATTTCTCTCAGTTTATGATCATTTTTCTGACTTATATATTTTCTTTTTTTTGCCATTTTAATTTTGTAATTAATTATGTTATAGTTTCAATATTTAATTAAAACTATTTTAAAATTATCTCCATAAATTCTAAGATAATTTCAGTTTAAAAGTTTATTTATTTAATAAAACCAACAATTTTCCTTCCAATTATTCTACAACGGAAGTTTTAGTTTTGTATAAATTTAATACAAATATGGAGAAGAGAGGAGAAAAACCTTTTATTAAATATGTTTTAATATTCTATAGGCTTAAATGGAAATCATAGAATGGTAAATTCTATTGGACGTTGCAAAGATACAAAATAAAAAATAAATAAGGCTTGCAAATTGATTTACAAGCCCTTATATATTAGCAAAATGCTATTTTATCAACTCTGTTTTGATGTCTTCCACCTTCAAAATCAGTTGACAAAAATTTGTCTGCAATTTCAATCGCCAGTTCCTTAGAAATGAATCTCGCAGGAATCGAAATCATGTTCGCATCATTATGCTGTCTTGCCAGTGAAGCAATCTCCGGCATCCAGCAAAGAGCGCAACGAATCTTCTGATGTTTGTTCGCCGTGATCTGTACACCGTTTCCGCTCCCGCAGATCAAAATTCCAAGCTCATTTTCACCATTCTCAACAGATGTTGCGGCAGGATGAACAAAGTCCGGATAATCCACACTGTCTGTGGAAAACGTGCCAAAGTCCTGAACCTCAAACTTTTCTGAAAGATAGTTCTTAACAATCTCTTTGTATTCGTATCCAGCGTGGTCTGCAGCGATAGCGATTTTTCTTTTCATAATACTTCTATTTAGCCTTATTAGATTTATTTCCACACAAATTTAAGTATAATGTGGATAAGTCTTAAATTTTTGCGAATTAATTGTGAAAACGCTTGTGAGTAACTGTTGAAAAAACTCCTAAAAATAAAGTTTCGTAACATGAGAAAATTTTGTAATGGAAATTAGTTCCAAAAATTCCAACATTTTTTTTCACAAAGTTTTCGGGGATAATTATATACTTTTTCCATAAATCGGTTATTAAGAAACGATACTGGGGAAAAGTTATCCATAATTGTTGATAACCAATATAAATTTCATATTTACAGTATATTATATTGTACATAAATTGTGAATTACGTAAAAATTAAATGTAAAAAAGTATTTCGATTAAATTTATCCCCGAAATAACAAACACTTAACAACACTATCATTTCTCTTTTTTTTAAAGAGAAGAAAATATGTTGATTGATGAATGGATGGGTGCGGGAAACTTTTTGAAAACTTTTCAAAGCTTGGTTTTTTTCCGGAATTTTAAAATCTTACATTTGTGAAACGAAAATCGAAAGAAATGTATGAAATCGACCTGCCGAATTTTTTTGCGCAGCTTCAAAGAAAAGTCGATTCCATGTGACCGAGAAAAATAAAATGTACATATGAAAACAATCAATGATTTCAATTTTAATGAAAAGAAGGCTCTTGTAAGAGTGGATTTCAATGTTCCGCAGGACGACCAACTGAAAGTTACAGATAACACGAGAATCGTGGCTGTAAAACCTACGGTTGATAAAATCCTAAAAGATGGTGGTTCTGTTATCTTAATGGCTCACCTGGGAAGACCGAAAGGTGAGGTAAAAGATGAGTTTTCTCTGAAGCACATCGTAGAGGAAGTTTCTAATGTTTTGGGGCAGGAGGTGAAGTTTGTTGACGAATGCATTGGAGAAAAGGCTGAAAAAGCAGCCTCTGAACTTAAATCTGGTGAAATTCTTTTATTAGAAAATCTACGTTTTCATAATGAAGAGGAGAAAGGCGATGAAGGTTTTGCTGAACAACTTTCTAAACTAGCCGATGCTTATGTAAATGATGCTTTCGGTACAGCTCACAGGGCACACGCTTCAACAGCTGTTATTGCTAAGTTTTTTCCTTCAACTAAATTTTTCGGTTTACTGATGGCTAAAGAACTTCAGGCAATTGATAAAGTTTTAAAATCAGGGGAACGTCCTGTAACAGCGATACTTGGAGGATCAAAAGTTTCAACTAAAATTACCATTATAGAAAATATTCTTCCTGCTGTTGATAATTTAATTATCGGAGGTGGAATGGCGTTTACTTTCATTAAAGCTCTTGGCGGAAAGATCGGAACTTCATTGGTTGAAGAAGATAAATTGCCTCTAGCTCTTGAAATTCTAGGAAAAGCAAAAGAACATAATGTAAAAGTTTATCTTCCGTCTGACACAATCATCGCTGAAAGTTTTAGTAATGATGCGGACAGAAAAGAGGCAGATATTTATGCAATTCCTGAAGGATGGATGGGATTGGATGCGGGTCCAAAATCCAGAGATCAGTTCAATGATGTGTTATTGGATTCAAGAACAATTCTTTGGAACGGCCCGATCGGTGTTTTCGAAATGTCAAACTTTGCTGCGGGAACAATTGCGCTTGGTGAAAGTATAGCTGAAGCAACAAAACTTGGAGCTTTCTCTTTAGTTGGGGGAGGAGACAGTGTTGCTTTTGTGAAGCAATTTGGTTATGGTGAAAAAGTAAGTTATGTTTCTACCGGTGGTGGAGCAATGCTTGAAAGTTTGGAAGGTTTGGAACTTCCGGGAGTTGCTGCGATCAATAATTAAGAAAATAAAATTTTATAAATTTTAAGTCCGCTGAATTTTTCAGTGGACTTTTTTATTTTTTTTTGTTTTTTAAAAAATCTTGGAAATTTATTTTTCTAAAAATTTTAAAAAACAACTTTCACAATTTTAGATGAAAATTGAAGAGAAAAATTTTTTTGATGATATTTAAATTTAATATATAAGAAAAAATAATTTATAAGATTTTTCACATTTTGTTTGTAATAAATTTTTAGGATTGATTATTTCCAAAGTTTGTCATTCCGTAGGAAACTAAATTTTAAAATTTTGATTTTTTATAAAATAATATAAATCGACTACTATCCAATTTTTTCTTCTTAGAAACAAATTTGAATTTTTGGTAAAAAATTTTGAATTCGATCAAATCATAAAATTCTTTTCAGTTTTTAAGGTTACTAACTTTTTACTAACAAAATTTGATAGTACTGAAGTGATTTTTCAAAAATTTCTCTTTTCAAAAAAAATCTGAGAAAAGTTATGGAGTAGGGGAGAGCTTAAAAAAATAAAACCCGGAAGATTTTACCGAGTTTTTGATTTTTATTCCAAAAATGCGAAAAATTGACCTTCAGAAATAGGTCAAAATTCGATTTTCTACTTTTTTTCGATAATGTATATCAAACTTGAAAATTCGTTAGAAAAAAGGGCTTTTACATTAGAAATCGTTCCGTAGATCGTTGCTTTTAGCCAAAAAAGAGGAGATTTCTTGTATTTTTCGCTCAACATGGAGATATAATATGAATCTAAAACCAATGGTTTGATCTTTCTCATTTTCCAATTTGGTTTCTTAGAAATAAGATTTTCCATTCCGTTTTTAGAAAAATGATAAATGTGTCTTGGTACATCGTAAGCTGCCCAATATTCTTTATAATGTTTTGCATCGTAAGAAGTGGGGTTGGGAACGGCGATAATTAATAATCCTTTTTCTTTTAATTTACGATTAAAAATTTCAAGCATCTCATCCTGATTTTCCACATGCTCGAAAACATGCCATAGTGTAATTGCATCAAGACTTTTATCTTTAATAGAATTGATATTATCTAAAATTGTTGCTTTTGAAATTTTACTTTGTGCAGCTTTTCTTGCATCTGCATCAGGTTCAAAACCGAAAGTTTTAAAATCATTTTCTATATATTTTACAAATTCTCCTGCACCACAACCATAATCCAAAACTCTTGAGCCTTTTTTTATTCTGTCCAAAAGAATTGTTTTTTTATACTGTAAATTGAAAGATTGTAAAAATTTGTAAAGCTTTTCTTTTAAACTTCCAGAATCCTGATGATGGGAAATATAATCTTCGCTTTCATAATATTTAGAAATATTTGATGGAATAGGGGAGGTCTTGAAAACTCCTTTTGTTTCTGTTTCTTTGATTTCAAATATTTCTTGAGAAAGAAAATGATCTTTTATTTTCATTTAATTTGTTTCTTTTAAATTAAAAATTAAGATATTCAGAGTTTATTATAAGCTCATAAATACCTTAATTTTTACTTTTATTTTAAGAATGTTTCACGTGAAACATTTTCAATTTATCTTCCTAAATAGACTAATAAAACGTTGATATCCGCAGGCGAAACCCCACTGATTCTTCCAGCCTGAGCAATCGTTTTTGGTCTTACATTAGACATCTTTTGTTTCGCTTCCGCGGAAAGACTTGATATTTTAGTATAATCGAAATCTTCCGGAATCTTAATGTTTTCTAGGCGGTTCAGCTTAGCAACGTTTTCTTTTTCCTTTTCAATATAGCCTCTATACTTGATATTTACTTCAGCTTGTTCTCTTACTTCGTCGTCAAATTTCGAAGAAACTTCATTAATAAAGTCTATTCCATCAAGTTTTTCAAGTGTCATATTTGGTCTTGTAAGAATCTGTGCCGCTCTGTAAGCCTGATCTACAGGGCTACTTTCAATGGTTTCCAAAATAGGATTTATTACTCCCGGCTTTAAAGAAGTTTCTCGAAGAAAGTTCTCAAGTTCCTCACTTTTAGCTACTTTCTCGTTTACTCTTTGTAATCTGTCTTCTTTTGCTAAACCTAGATCAAAAGCCTTTTGAGTTAATCTGATATCTGCATTATCCTGTCTTAAAAGAAGTCTGTATTCTGCTCTAGAAGTGAACATTCTGTAAGGTTCTTCTGTTCCTTTTGTGATTAAATCATCAATTAAAACTCCTATATATGCTTCGTCTCTGTTAAGGATAAATTCATCCTTTTCTTTAACTTTATTGTGAGCATTAATTCCAGCAATTAAACCTTGTCCAGCTGCTTCTTCATAACCGGTTGTGCCGTTAATTTGCCCTGCAAAGTATAAATTATCTATGATTTTTGTCTCTAAGGTATGCTTCAATTGAGTAGGAGGGAAGTAGTCATACTCAATAGCATAGCCTGGGCGGAATACTTTTACGTTTTCAAATCCCGGAATATGTTTCATTGCTTTGATCTGAACATCTTCCGGAAGAGAAGAACTGAATCCGTTAACATAGATTTCTACGGTCTTCCAACCTTCGGGTTCTACAAATAATTGATGTCTGTTTCTCTCTGCAAAACGGTTGATTTTATCCTCAATACTTGGACAATATCTTGGGCCTAAACTTTGAATTGTGCCATTAAACATTGGGCTTCTGTCGAAACCTTCACGTAAAATATCGTGTACAATTTCGTTTGTATAAACGATATGACAACTTAATTGTTTGGTTAATTTAGGTGTATCTAAATAGCTGAATTTTTGAGGATTTTCATCTCCTTTTTGTTCTTCCATTTTAGAGTAATCAAGGCTTCTTCCATCTACTCTCGGTGGAGTACCGGTCTTCATTCTTCCTGCTTCGAAACCTAAAGAAACTAACTGTTCAGTGATGCCGAAAGCTCTTGGTTCGCCCATTCTTCCTCCTCCCAATTGCTTGTCTCCAACATGGATCAAACCATTTAGGAAAGTTCCATTTGTAAGAACTACAGATTTGGATCTTATCTCGATTCCTAATGAAGTTACGACTCCTGCAACCTTACCATTTTCGATAATAAGCTGCTTTACCATATCCTGAAAGAAGTCAAGATTTGGAGTGTTTTCTAATGCTAAACGCCATTCTTCTGCGAAAAGCATTCTGTCATTTTGTGTTCTTGGCGACCACATTGCAGGACCTTTTGAAAGGTTCAGCATCTTGAATTGAATAGCCGATTTATCTGCTACAATTCCTGAATATCCTCCCATTGCATCGATCTCTCTTACGATCTGTCCTTTTGCGATTCCACCCATCGCGGGGTTGCAGCTCATCTGTCCGATGGTCTGCATGTTCATTGTAACGAGCAGAGTTTTCGAACCCAGATTTGCAGCTGCAGCTGCAGCCTCACATCCTGCGTGACCGGCACCCACTACGATTACATCATATATTTCTGAAATCATTTTTTTATTGCTTGTTTTAAGCCTTAAATTTTATTCTTTTTTACAAATGTTTCACGTGAAACATTCTTTAAATTAACAAGTCTAAATCGCTTGTTTTGTGTCTTGTTTTAGCCCCGATCGCAGCATTTGTCTGAGCTCGTTTTCTTTTTGAAAAAAAGAAAACAGCGAGTGCGGAGAGCGGGAAATAGCTCCTAAAAAAATAGAGATTTAGAGGTTTTGAAATGATTTATTTCTCTGTCTCTGAATCTCCAAATTCTTTATTTGTATTTTGCTAAATAATGATCTTCTTTATTTCGCATCAACTTTTCTTCGTCCTCGGTTTTATCCTTATATCCTGAAAGATGAAGAATGCCATGAGCTAAAACTCGTCTTAATTCTTCTTCATAATCTTTGGATAGAGTAGAAGCGTTATCGGAAATCCGCTGCAAAGATACAAAAATCTCTCCGCTTATCGTCTTTCCTTTTACATAGTCAAATGTAATAATGTCAGTATAGTAATCGTGCTGCAAATAATCTTGGTTTACCTTCAACAAATATTCATCGTCGCAGAATATATAATTGATCTCGCCAAGCTTTTTTCCTTCTGAAAGAATAATATCTTCCAGCCATTTTTTGTATTCTGTATTTACCGTTTCTGGTAAGTTTTCGTAAAAGAATTGTATCATTGTTTTAATTAAAACCAGTGTCCTAAAATAACACTGAATATGCCTTTTTGATTATTTTTAAGAGAATGACTGAAATTGATTTTTATTTGTCCGAACGGAGATTTGTAACCAATATTCAATCCTACTGAGCTGTAATTTAATTTTACTGCATCTTCAAAAGTAATATCGTCGGAAAGATTTGCAAAAGAGAAATTTCCGCTTACAAAATAATTTTTGTTGAATTTGAATTGAAGATCATTTGAAATTAACACCACGTTATTCGTCGCTAATTGTCCAAAGTAAAATCCTGAGAAACTTCTGAAATTAAGAATATTTTGTTCGAAAATTCCACCCAATCTGTATTGATAAAATTGAGGTAGGTTTTCTCCCAGAGTTATTCCTCCATACAAATTAAGTCGATATGAGAATTGTTTTGTTAATGGAATATTGATTCTTATATCTGCTTTTATTTGAACTAATCTTTTTTTAACTTCAGATTTCATTAAATCGATAACTTTTCCTTCCGCATTGATATAGATTCCGCGTGTAGGGAAGTCCTTGTCGTTTTGAGTGTCGCTTTTTAAGAATACATAAGGATTCAAAAATCGGCTTACTCGCTGGTTTGTTCCATTGGCTTCAGCTTTGAAGTAATCGTGGCTTATTCCGCCTCCTACGGCGAATTTATCCTTCCAAATGGATTGGATGTAGGCTTCGTTGCGCAACCATTCCCATTTGTCTATTTCATTGTTGTTTATGTCTTTTAAATTAAAGCTCATTCCAGATGAATATAATCCAAATCCAGGAATGTAACCGTTATCAATAAAATAGTTTAAGTAATATCTCGGTTTATCCCCCACAATAACATCTAACGAGAGATTTGAGTTTCTGAATAAAAGTCTTTTTGCTGAATAATTAACCAGTAATCCGGTTTTGAAAATTTCGTCGTAATGAAGTCCGAATTTTAAAAAATGTCTTGCATCATCTTCGGTGACATAAAGCTTGAGATAATTGGCGTCGTTTTCCGGAATAATATCGTAGTTGATAAATTTGTAATTGTTGGTGGCAACAAGTTTGTCGATTCTTTTATTAATGCTTCCATAGGTTTGAAGAGAGGGTAGGCGCAATCCCATTTTCCCGAGAACATAGTTTTTACCGTAAATTCTGCCGCCTTCTATCGAAACACTGTCTATTTTATAGACGTTGGAATATATTGGATTTACACGCTGTCTAAGACGATCAAAAGGTCGCTTCGGAAGTTCGTCCAGTATTTTGGAGTATTTTAAACCTTCTGCGTAGCCACTGTCCAGAATTTTTTTCTTATCATCGTAGCTGGTGGCGGTCATACCTTTTAGATTGGGTTTGATATTAATATCCGTATATCTGTATTGTCTTCTTGTATCTTTTTTAATACCAAAATCAATAACCTGATTCAAAATAGCAATAATATTTCCTAGATCTTCTCTGCTTGATAAGTCTTGATTTAAATCGACTCCAATTACTATATCAATCCCCTTATCTTTTAAAGGTTTTGAAGGATAATTTACACTCATTGCTCCGTCGATATAAATACTGTCTCCAATTTTCACAGGATCCATCAACGAAGGAAATGCTGAACTCGCCATAATAGATTGTACCAAATCTCCTTTTTCAAAGATTTGCATATTTCCACTTTCAAGGTTGGTAGCAACACACATGAAGGGAATAGGGAGTTTAGAAAAGTCGTCTACATTAGAGACATTTTTGAAAAGTTCTTTTAGAAGATATACATTTTTCTGTCCCGAACTAATGGAAGAAGGAAGTGTGATTTTTCCGTTTTTTAAAGGAATGGATAAAAGATATTTATCAACCGATTTATTGTAAAAAGAAGTTTCCTGACGTTTGGCTTTTGGATCAAGAATTAATGAATAAAAATCTGTATCCATTACAATCTTCTCAATTTCCTTTCCGGAATATCCTGAAGCATACAATCCACCAACTATGGCTCCCATACTTGTCCCGGCAATATAATCTACCTTTACTCCCAAGGAATCCAATACTTTAAGAACTCCTACGTGAGAAAATCCTTTAGCTCCTCCACCAGCAAGCGAAAGTCCGATTCTTGGATTTTTAGGAATCACAAGATCTTTCTTCACTTGAGATTGAATCAAAAGCAGTTGAAATACAAATAATAGGATCAGGAGCTTTCTCATAGGCTAATCTTTTACATAAATCCGTTTCACGCGAGGTGAAATAGAGGTTAGAACTTCATAGGTTATTGTTTTGCAGTAATCCGCGAATTCTTTTAGGCTTGGTTTGGCATTAAAAACAGTCACGGTGTCGCCTTCTTTCACGTTTGGAACATTGTCTACATTGATCATCATCATATCCATACAAATGCTTCCCACAATCGGAGCGAGAGTTTTATTGATTCCTACATTTCCGATTTGGTTTCCAATCAATCTTGGAATTCCGTCTGCATATCCAACAGGAATCGTTGCTATTTTTGTTTTGTGGTCTGTTCTGAATCTACGGCTGTAACCAACGGATTCTCCGTTATCAACCATAGATATTTGTGAAATTACGGTTTTAAAACTTACAACAGATCGTAATTGTTTCTGTATTTCACTATTTGGTGATTCTCCTAACATTCCGATACCAATTCGCACCATGTCATATTGATGATCGGTGTATGCTGTAATTCCAGATGAATTCAGAATATGTCGGATAGGAGTGTAGCCCAATTTTTCTATTAAATAGCTTGAATTTTTTTCAAAAGTTTTTAACTGATTTAAAGTAAATTCTTTCTCAGTCGGCATATCTGAAGACGAAAGATGGCTGAAAATACTTTGAACTTTCAGATTTAAATTATTTAAAGTCTGGCTTAGTTGATCCAATTCATATTCCTTAAAACCAAGACGATGCATTCCCGTCTCCAATTTTATATGAACAGGATATTCTTTATCATAACCGGATTTTTGAACAGCCTGATAAAATAGTTCTAAAACCCTGAAACTGTAAATTTCCGGTTCTAAATTATATTCAATCACTGTTTCGTAACTGTGTTGTTCTGGATTCATAACAACGATAGGAACGGTAATTCCTTTTTTTCGAAGCTCAACGCCTTCATCAACAAAAGCAACTCCAAGATAATCAATATGGTGATGCTGTAAAAACTCTGAAATCTCATAACTTCCTAATCCATAAGAATTTGCTTTCACCATTGCCATCATTTTTGTGGTTGGTTTCAGTAAAGATTTATGATAATTGATGTTATGAAGAATCGCATTTAAATTAATTTCTAAAACCGTATCATGTTTTCTGAGCTCAAGAATATCTTTTAATCTTTCGATCTCAAATTTCCTTGCTCCTTTTAGCAGAATAATCTGATTTTCGAGTTCAGTATGATGTTTGCTATCAATTAATTCCTGAGTATTAATAAAAGTAAAAGTTTTAGCTTTAAATAATTCACTAAATTTTGATATTTCATCTCCGATTAAAAATAAAGAATCAAATTTTTGTTCGTTCACCAAATCCGAAACTTCTTCATACAATTCTTTTGAATTTGAATTCACGCCGACAATATCAGTCAAGACCAAAGATTTCTTCGGCTTATTATATTCATTCAAAAATTGAAGAGCTGTTTTTAGTGAATCAAGGTCGAGATTGAAAGAATCGTTAATCACAATATTATTCTTAATTCCTTCGATGGCTTCAAGCCTCATTTCAACGGCCTTCAGAGCGTTGATTTTTTCGACGATCTTTTTATTTTCGACTCCTAACTCCTTTAAGACCGTTACAAGAGCCAAAGCATTGGTTAACGTCGCTTCGTCTCTTTGATGAACGGGAAAAGATATTTTTTCGTCGAAATATTGTACAACAACATCTTCGTTTTTCGAAATATTGTTTTTAAAGTAAACCTGGTTATAATCTTTGAAACCGTAAGAGATTAATTTTTTATCAGAATATAATTCTCTTATTTTTTTATCAACTGATAAGTTGTCACCATTGAAAATTATAACTTCAGAATCTTTGAAGAGTTTAATTTTTTCATCAATCAATTCTTCCTCCGATTTGAAGTTCGCAAGATGAGCAGTTCCGATATGAGTCAACAAACCGATTTGCGGATGGAAAATAGTTGAGAGTTTATCCATTTCGTTCGGTCTGGAAATTCCCACTTCAAAAATTCCCAGTTTGTGAGAATCGTTTATTTGAAGCAAAGAAAGCGGAAGTCCAATTTGTGAATTGAAACTTTTCGGACTTTTTACAGTAGGGAATTCATTCCAAAGACATTGATACAACCATTCTTTTAAAATAGTTTTACCGTTACTTCCCGTAATTCCGATCGATTTTAAATTTGAATTTTCGAAATGATATTTTGCTAATTTTTGAAGAAATTCCACAGAATTTTCAACAATAATCCATGTAATATTTTCAAAATGAGGATATTGATGTTCAGAAATAATTACGTTAATACCTCTATCAATCGCAGCCTCAATGAATTTTTCTCCAGAATTTTTATGAGTATTAATTGCAATAAACGCGGTGTTTTTGGTAGAATAAATAATTCTGCTGTCGAAAGCAATGTTTTTAATCATTAAACTATCGTCTCCAATAACAGCTGCATTGGTGATATTTGCAATTTGATTTACTGTGTAATTCATTGGTACCCTTTCTGCTTTATTTTTTTAGCCTTCTTTGGCTTTTAAGCTAATTTAATTATTTTTTTTATTCAAAACTTCATCCACAAAAACTCTTCGGCTTACTGCGTCATAAGATTCTGTCTCTCCGAGTTCTACAAGATCTTTTCCCGAAGAAGTTCTCATCGAATAGTTAGCAAGATTTCCGGTTCTTCTGCAAATGGCGTGCACTTTTGTTACATATTCTGCAGTCGCCATCAGATTGGGCATTGGTCCGAAAGGTCTTCCCAAAAAGTCCATATCGAGACCGGCAATCACCACTCGGACTCCGTTGTTAGCTAATTGATTGGCGATATCAACAATACTTTCATCGAAAAACTGAGCTTCATCGATGGCAACAACATCGCAATTGGAAGCCAGTAAAAGAATTTCACTGGGATTTTCCACCGCTGTGCTTCGGATTTTATTTTGATTGTGAGAAACAACGTCCTCTTCCGAATATCTTGTATCCAGTTTTGGTTTAAAAATTTCCACATTTTGCCCCGCCATTTCTGCTCTTCTCAGCCTTCGGATCAACTCTTCGGTTTTTCCGGAAAACATTGAGCCACAAATAACTTCCATCCAACCGCTTTGTTTGGAATGATTAATTGTATTTTCTAAAAACATTTGTTAAATTAGCCGTATATTTCAACATCAAAAGTAAGCAATTTTAACAAGATTCTTATATGCAGAACATCCAAGATTTAAAGGAAAAGATTTTTTTTGAATCCAAGAATATCATTGGTATTTTGGATAAAATAAGCAATGTAGACGAATTATTGTCCAAGCAAGATCTTGTAGACGAGCTTGCTAACAGGATTTCATTTCTTCGTTTGCTCGAAAAAAACATTGAGTATTTCGGAAATGAAAATATTTCGTCGGTTTCAGAGAATAAAGAAAATTTTTCTCAGGTAATTTCTTTAACGGAACTTCATGATTTAACGCACGAAGTGACAGAAGAGGAAGCGATTTTTAATAATAAATTGAATGAAATCGATGAAAATGAGACCGATTCTTTCTCCGGCGAAGTCACTGAAGAAGAGGCAATTTTCAATAATCAATTAAATGAGATTGTTGAGGGTGAACTTCACGAAACTTTAGTTAATTTTGCAGAAGAAAATTCAGAACCGGAAATCATTGAAAATTCAACAACGAAAATTCAGAATGATGTAACGGAAGAAGAAGCTATTTTCAATAATCAATTGAATGAAATTGATGAAAACGAACCTTCGGATTACGGTGGAAGTACATTGAATTTTGTTGATGAAGAAAGAATTTTAGCAGATTCTGAACCTGAAAATGATGATGACATTCATGAAGGAATGTTTAATGAAGAAACAACGGAAGAAGAAGCGATTTTTAATAATCAGTTAAATGAAATTGATGAATTTGAAAATCAGGTTTCGGATAACGACGGAGGTGAATTGAATGATTTTGATGAAGAGGAAAAAATTCAGGATAATTTTGAATCTGAAGTAAAAAATGAAGATTCAAAAGAAGCAATTCCAAGTATTTTTGATACTGAAATTTTAGAAGATGAAGAAGAAATCTTGGTTGAAGAAGTGGAAGAACAGTATGTAAGTTCCAATATTTCGATGGAACAAGGAGAAATGGCGACCGACACTTCTAATGTTGATAATATTCTAGCAGAAATAAAACATGATGCTACCATTGAAGAAAAACAAGAGCAGACAATTTTAGCTGAAATCAACGACAGAAGAAAGATTGTTGAGATTAATAAACCTCAAATCGAGAAAGAAAATCACCCTTCGGATGAGAGCTTCGAAAATCTAGAGAAATATCATCAGGAGAAAAAGATAAAACTGGCCAATATCAAAGGGATGAAAGCGGTTCAGTCATTGTTTGACGACGATCATCTTGAAAGAGAAATGCCAACAGAAAAACCAGTTCCCGTTGAGAAAAAAGAAGATACGGGAAGTATTTTAAAAACCAATATTCCAACCGATTTTATGGAAGCGGAAAAGCCAAAACCTGAGTTTAGACTAGACTTGAACGACAGGATTGCCTTTACTAAAACCTTATTCGGAGGAAGCCAGTCTGAGCTGAATGAAGTTGTTGGTCATCTCAATAGTTTCAGGACTTTGGAAGAGGCGAAAGAATATTTGAGCGACCTTTATTACAACAAAAAATGGAGTAAAGTAGATGAATACGCTCAGAGACTTTGGATATTGGTGGAGAACAAATTTTTATAAATTAAATTTTGAGCGGAATCCTTTATTTTGTTCCTACACCGATCGGGAACTTGGAAGACATGACTTTCAGAGCGGTAAATGTTTTGAAAGAGGTTGATTATATTTTATGTGAAGACACAAGAACTTCCGGAATTCTTTTGAAGCATTTCGAGATTTCTAAGCCTTTAAAATCTTATCATCTGCATAATGAGCATCAGCAAACGGAAAAGGTGATTACGGATCTTAAAAACGGTCAGAATATCGCCATCATTACCGATGCAGGAACTCCCGGAATTTCAGATCCGGGTTATTTGCTTGGAAAAGCAGGTGCAGACAATAATATCGATATGATTTGTTTGCCCGGAGCAACGGCGTTTGTTCCGGCACTGGTGGTTTCTGGATTGCCGAATAATGAGTTTCTTTTTGCCGGATTTTTACCTCAAAAAAAGGGCAGACAAACGAAACTGAAGCAATTGGCAGAAGAAAGAAAGACCATCGTTTTATACGAAAGTCCGCATAAAATAAATACAACTTTGGAACAGATAAAAGAGTTCTTTGGTGAAGAAACAAAAGTGAGTCTCAGCAGAGAAATTTCAAAGAAATTTGAGGAAACTAAACGCGGGACTATCAATGAATTAATTGAATTCTCAAAAAGCAAAACTTTAAAAGGTGAGATTGTGCTCATCGTAAATAATTCTATTTAGTTGAAAAAAATAATTTTCGTGCTGTTTTCATCTGTTTGCCTTGGACAGACGGATCAGTACAAACAGATACTTTTATCAAAAAAACTGGGCAAAGAGGTGCGTTCCTATTCCAAAGGTTACGGAATGATTACCTACGCCAAAACCGGAAAAACAGCAATCGTAGATTCTTTAGGCAATATTACTTTTGATTATCCTTCTAAAAGCGAAATTTCTCAGATTTGGAAAAATCGATTTATTTTAAAGGTAAAATCAGGAAATTCTAACGGAAAAACAGCTTTAATTGACGAAAAAGGGAAAGAATTGCTCCCTTTAGATAATTTTAAATTCAGGACTTGGGAAAATAAAAACAGAATGATCTATTCCAAACAGGGAAAAGATTGTGTGTATGATTTTAATGGAAAAGAGATTATTTCGGGTTCAGATAAAATAGAATTTGGAAGCGAGAGTAGATTTTTCGTTAAAAAAAATGGAGTTTGGTTGATTTATGATTTTAATGGAAAACAGGTTTCAGACAGAGAATTCACAGAAGATTTGCGTTTTTACAAAGGCAGAACGTATCTTATAAAAGGTGAAAAATCTGGGGAAGTTATCGATAATAATGGAAAAACCTTAAGCACGATTTCTAATCATAACGTAGACAATATCAATGCGTTTCCTTATTTAGTGACGCTTGATACTTCTAAAAGTAAATATGGAATTATTGATGAAAAGGAAAATGTTTTAGCAGACGAAATTTTCGAACAGGCTTTTGTGGGAAGAGAATATATTTATCTTACAAAAGAAGATAAAGTAAGCATATTTTCAAAGAAAGAAGGGAAGGTGTATGATCTTGATTATCATTATGTAAACCCACTTTTTAATGGTTTGTTTAAAACCTCTCAGGACAGCAAAGAACTGAAAGCTGCCGTTATTAAATTGAACGGGGAAGTTGTCTTTCCAAAAGAATATGACAGAATAGAAGGCTTGAATATTGACGGTGAAAAATATCTTTATTTAAGAAAAGAGGATCAGGAAAAACTGGTTGACAAAGATTTAAAAACTGTTTTAGACGAAGATTATTCAATAGAGAAAATATTTCCAAACAGTCTGATTGTCAGTAAAAATGATGTTTTCTATAAATTTATTCCAAAAGACAAAAAATATACAGAACTGAAGAATTTTATTTCCATTAAACCTCTTGATATGTATCCTGCATTGGTCGGAGCCAACAGCGAAGGTCTTTACGGAATGCTCGATGAGCAGGGAAATGAAATCGTTCCTTTTGTATACGATGATATTTTTACTTTCTTAGGCGAAAATGAGTTTGTTGTTAAAAGAGGAAATAAATTTGGAGTAAGCAATCATGAAGGAGAACCTTTAGCAGAAGTGATTTACGATAAATATACTACCGACAGAAAAGGCATTAAACTTATAAAAGGGAAAGATTCCGAATATATTAATTTTACTGAACAAAAGGTAAATTAATCCCTAATTTGTCATTGCACATGACAAAAAACAGTCATAAAATTTTATTAAAATAGTGATTTAAAATGCATTGAATAGCATTTTATAATATCTTTGCGCACCGTTTAATTTTAACAAAATTAAATATATTATCTTAGCCAACTTTTCAAAAAGCTAGGAACTTATAAAAGAAATAATTGTCATAAATATGAAACTATTAGAAGGAAAAGTAGCGCTAATCACGGGAGCTACAAGAGGAATCGGTAAAGGAATCGCTGAAGTTTTCGCTCAACAAGGGGCAAAAGTAGCGTTCACCTATGCCGGATCTGTAGACAAAGCGAAGGAATTAGAAGCGACTTTGAGTTCTGTAACTCACATTAAAGGTTACCAATCTGATGCATCAGATTACGATGCAGCTCAAAAATTAGTAGATGACGTGATCGCTGAATTCGGTAAGATCGATATCTTGGTAAACAACGCGGGAATCACAAAAGATAACCTTCTGTTGAGAATGTCTAAAGACGATTGGGACGCAATTATTAAAGTAAATTTAGATTCTGTATTCAACCTTACAAAAGCGGTTATTAAACCGATGATGAAGGCTAAATCGGGATCTATCATCAATATGAGTTCTGTAGTTGGAATAAAAGGAAATGCAGGACAGGCAAATTATGCGGCTTCTAAAGCAGGTGTAATTGGATTTACAAAGTCTGTAGCACTTGAATTAGGTTCGAGAAACATCCGTTGCAACGTAGTGGCTCCAGGATTTATCGAAACTGAAATGACGGCTGTTCTAGACGAAAAAACAGTTCAGGGCTGGAGAGACGGAATTCCATTGAAAAGAGGCGGACAGCCGAATGATATTGCAAATGCTTGTGTATTCTTCGGAAGCGATATGTCGGCGTACGTGACAGGTCAGACTTTGAATGTTGATGGAGGAATGTTGATGTCTTAAGAAAAATTCAAACTAAGATTATAAATGAAAATCCGTCTCATTGACGGATTTTTTTATGTTTTTTCTTTTAAAATTTTATCATAAATCGATTTCACCTGAAGATCTCCAAAACCCAACATTGCAAATTTCTTCTGAAACTTTTCAAAGATTAAATTAAAATCTTTTGTTCCGTTTTCTACTAAATTTTTAATGAAAACTTCAAAATGATTGTTCAAATAAACCTCAATAACTTCATCCAAAAAATGAAAACAATCTGATTGATTTTTAGAAAGTTGTTTTAATTGATTTCTATCTTTACTTTGATAAGCTTTCCAAAGTTGTAAAGCCAAATCAATATCATTTTCTTTAAATAAAATCCTAGCTTGTAAAGCTTCTTCCAAGTCGGAATTTGTGGAAACAGAAAAACCTTTCCAATGATCTTTTTCTGATGTTTTTGGAAAAATTCTGTACAATTTTAAACGCTTATTTTTTGAAAGTAAAGAAATACAAAACCACATATTTGCCAGACAAAATAGATCATCTTCAAACCAAAGATTGACTTGCGATTCGTCCGGGATATTTAAAATCATTTCAAATTCAGGAAAGGTTTTATCAAAATAATCGCTTGCTTCAACATGATATTCTTTTGCAATAAATTCAGATCTCATTTTCCAGAAAACATTTAGATTTTCAGCAAATAAAGGTCCGATAACTAAAGCTTCCTTACAAACAATCATCGCGCCGCCAATCGTTGTTTCCTTCAACTGATCGGCGAGACAATCGCCATTTAGTATGTTAAAAATTTGATTCAATTATTAATCTTTAAAAACCTGATTTTCTTGCTCCTGTACTCTGATAAATGTCGTTCTTTTTGACAATTCTTTCAATTTCGAAGCACCAACATATGTACAAGTGGAACGGACACCTCCTAAAATGTCTTTTACTGTATCTGATACAGAGCCTTTGTAAGCAACTTTCACTGTTTTTCCTTCAGAGGCACGATATTCTGCGACACCTCCTGAGTGTTTATCCATCGCTGTCTTGGAACTCATTCCGTAAAAAAGTTTAAACTTTTTACCACCTTCTTCTACCATTTCGCCGCCGCTTTCGTCATGACCGGCAAACATTCCTCCCAACATCACAAAATCTGCACCGCCACCAAAAGCTTTGGCAACATCTCCCGGAACTTTACAGCCACCGTCTGCAATGATATGTCCGCCCAAACCATGCGCTGCATCGGCACATTCTATAATCGCGGAAAGTTGGGGATATCCGACTCCAGTTTTCACCCGTGTCGTACAAACGGAACCGGGACCGATTCCAACCTTGATGATGTCTGCGCCTACCAAAAGGAGTTCTTCAACCATTTCTCCGGTTACCACATTCCCTGCGATAATAATTTTATCTGGAAAATTGGCTCTTGCTTTCTTCACAAATTCGACAAAATGCTCGGAATAACCATTGGCTACATCGATGCAGAGAAACTCGATTTTTGGGTGCAATTCGAGGATCGTTTTTATTTTTTCTTCATCCGCTTTTCCCGTTCCGGTGCTTAAAGCAATATATTGATGAATACTTTCGGGTTGGGAATTCAAAAACTCATTCCATTCTTGAATGGTGTAATGCTTATGAATCGCTGTGATGATTTTATCTTTTGCCAATTCTATCGCCATTTCGAAAGTCCCGACTGTATCCATATTGGCTGCAATTATGGGAGTTCCTTTCCATTTCTTTTGGGTATGCTTAAAGGTAAATTCTCTTTCTAAATCAACTTCTGAACGGGATTTTAATGTTGAACGTTTCGGACGGAACATTACATCCTTAAAACCCAGTTTTATATCATATTCTATTCTCATAATTTGGAAAACTATTTTAATTAAATTTAGTGAAAAGATTGTTAGAAAAGTTAAAAGAAATGATTTTAAGAAATATTTAAAAGAAAATAGAGATGCTATAGATTACTCAAATGATTATAAAAAAAGATTTCATAAATAAATGCCACGAATGTACGAATAGATTATCGAAAATAGTTTATTGCAGGTTTAGCTAAAAAATTCGTGAATTCGGGGCAAAAAATATCAATACTTTCGCATTATAATTTGAAATGTTATATTTTTGAAACTATGGATTTTCCGGTTACTTTTCACATTTTTGGTAAAACAATTCTTGCGCATCCGCTTTTTGAAGCGGCAGGAATTTTTATCGGGATGCGTTATTATTTTTATTTAAAAAGAAAATCGAAGGAGAAAATGTCTTTCAATACTTCGGCTGCCATATTAATTGGCGCAACAGCGGGAGCATTAATTGGCTCTAAATTGATTGGAAACCTAGAAAATCCATATACGCTTTTTGAACATTTCGATCTGAAAAGAATTTGGACAAATAATACAATCGTTGGAGGATTGGCTTTTGGATTGATCGGCGTAGAATTGGCAAAAAAAATTGTCGGACACAGAGAAAGTACTGGAGATTTGATTGTTTATCCTTTGATGTTGGCAATGATTATCGGGAGAATCGGCTGCTTTTTAACCGGAATTCATGAAGAAACGTATGGAATCCCGACCGATTCTGTTTTTGGGATGCATTTGGGAGACCAATATCTGAGACATCCTGTTGCATTGTATGAAATTGCTTTCTTAATTATTTTATGGATTATTTTAAAAATGATTCAGAAGAAAAATATATATCCTTCAGGTTTTGTTTTTCAGGTGTTTATGATATGTTATTTCAGTTTTCGGCTGATGTTGGATTTTATTAAACCAAGAATGGAAATTGTAGGTAATTTAGGAACCATACAGCTTGTTTGTATAGCAGTCATTTTTTATTATTTTTTAAAATTGAGAAAAACAAAATTTGTAACTTCACTTTAAAATATTAAATCATGAAATTACTGACATTGCTGGAAGTAGGAAACCTTGAAGGTCTTGCGATAATGATTATTGCCTTAATTTTCGTTGTAGTTTTTGTAGTATCACTTGTTGTGGCAGTAATCACAAAAGTTATTTACGAATTAAGCAACAAAAAGAAATTTTCAACCGGTCAGTTTTGGATGACGGTTCTCATATCCATGCTTGTAGGCGGACTGATCAGCGGTGTTGTTTGTGGTGGAATGTAAAAGCAGTAAGAATGGATTTATTAATTAGCATATTAGCAATACTTTTGATATTCGGAGGAACTATTTTTGGAATTTCATATTTAGTTGGGAAAATTACGGAAGCTATTTTTCGTTGGAGGAATGAAGAATTTTCAAAGAAACAATTTTGGCAAACGGTCACTATTTCCATGCTAATCTGTTTGATAATTAGCGGAGTGATTTGCGGAGGAGCTTTATAAATTAGAAATTATTATGCCAGTAAGAAATTATACGTATTACGATTATACAATCAGTCTTTGTCCGGAATGTCTTAAAAGAGTCGGAGCAAAAATTATTATTGAGGACGAAGCCGTTTTCATGACAAAAAGATGTCCGGATCATGGATTTTTTAAAACAAAAATTGCTTCCGATGTCCACTATTACAAGAATATCAGAAACTACAACAAGGCCTCGGAAATGCCACATCATTTTGGAACAGATGTAGAATATGGCTGTCCTTACGATTGTGGTTTATGTGTTGATCATGAACAACATAGCTGCCTTTCTATTGTGGAAGTGACGGATCGTTGTAATTTAACTTGCCCTACCTGTTACGCCATGTCTTCACCGCATTACGGAAGCCACAGAAGTCTGGAAGAAATTGAGGCAATGTTTGATATTATTGTTAAAAATGAGGGGGAACCAGATGTCGTTCAGATCAGTGGAGGAGAGCCGACGATTCACCCTGAGTTTTTTAAAATAATGGATATTGCAAAATCAAAACCGATCAAACATCTGATGCTGAATACCAATGGTGTAAGAATTGCCAATGATCCGGGTTTTGCAGAAAAATTAGCGACGTATGCTCCTGAATTTGAGATTTATCTGCAGTTTGATTCTTTTAAACCAGAAGTTTTACATGATTTTAGAGGAAAAGATCTTACGGATGTTCGAATGAAAGCCTTGGAAAAATTAAATGCTTTAAATCTTTCAACAACTCTTGTAATCGTCCTTCAAAAAGATAAAAATATTGATGAAATTGGTAAGATTATAGATTTTGCTTTGAAACAGAAATGCGTTCGTGGAATTACTTTCCAACCTGTTGAAATTGCAGGTAGAAACCGGGATGATTCTGCGCATGAAAAAATAACTTTAACGGAAGTAAGGCAGGAAATTTTAAACCAATTTCCACTGCTGAATTCGGATGATATTATTCCGGTTCCTTGTAATCCAGATGCTTTGGCGATGGGATATATTTTAAAATTAGAAGGTGAAACGATTCCTTTGACACGATATATCAATCCTGCTGATTTGCTGAACAATGAAACCAGAAATACAATTGTTTACGAACAGGATACAGGATTGAAAATGCAGCTTTTAGATATCTTTAGTACGGGAATTTCCGTAGATAAAGTTCAGCCTAAAGTAAACCAGTTATTGTGTTGTCTTCCTGAGGTTTCCGCACCCAATTTGGATTATGATAATCTTTTCAGAATTATTATTATGAATTTTATGGATGCCCATGATTTTGACGTTCGTGCTGTGAAAAAATCCTGCGTTCATATTGTCAATAAAGATTTAAAATTGATTCCTTTTGAGACGATGAATCTTTTTTATCGTGATGACAAGAGTAAATATTTGGAAGAGCTGAGAAAAGAGGATAAGGTTTTATTCTAGATTTCTTTTGTCTTGAAACAAAAGAAACAAAAGTTCAAGACTTGGAAACTTCCGCTAAAAATTAATTCTGTTCTCTAAAAATTCTAAAACTCGCGCGAATTCAAGATTTGTTCTTCGATTCGAATTTTGTCTCGCGCTCAAACAGTAGAATTTTTTTAACGTTCACAGAATTAATTTTCTTAACGCTCCATTTTCCTATGTCGTCATTAATGTTTCAAAAAGTCTGCATTATCTGCAAAATCTGCGTGAGAAAGAAAAAATAAGGCGTAAAAAATTTACGCCAATATTTTAATTTTAATCAAAATTCATTACCTCCTCAAGCGTTTTCATATACTCATACGCTGTAAGATCGAATTTTACAGGGACAATCGAAATATACCCGTTTGCTAAAGCCGTTTCATCAGCATCCGGAGAGTCATCCATATTGTTGAAGTATCCTGTCAGCCAGTAATATTTTTTTCCGTGCGGATTTACCCTTTCATCAAAACTTTCTTCCCATTTTGCGTGAGCCTGTTTGCAGACTTTTACGCCTTTAATATCTTCTTTTGGAAGCTTTGGAATGTTTACATTTAAAACAATTCCTTTCGGCATCGGGTTTTCTAATGTTCTTTTAACGATATTTTGAATATGCTCTTTAGCTTGTGTAAAATCGGCCTCCCAACTAAAATCCAGCAGGGAAAATCCAATCGCAGGAAGATTTTCTACACCCGCTTCAACGGCTGCAGACATCGTTCCTGAATAAATAACATTAATCGAAGAATTGGCTCCATGATTGATCCCTGAAACAACAATATCCGGTCTTCTTGGAAGAATTTTATCAAGAGCCATTTTTACGCAGTCTACAGGTGTTCCGCTACAAGAAAAATCTTTTTGTGGTCCATCAAGATGCACTTCTTCATAGCTTAAGGTAGAATTGATAGTAATGGCATGACCTTTACCGCTTTGTGGAGAGTTGGGAGCTACAACAACTACTTCTCCGATTTCGTTCATAAAACTAACAAGATTTCTGATACCAGGTGCCGTAATTCCATCGTCATTAGTAACCAGAATAAGAGGTCTTTCCATATAAAATTTTAATTTTAACAAATATACAATGTAATTTTTTTATTATTCTTTGAATTGAATTTCAATCAGAAACATTGGATATTTTTTGTGTATTGATACTCAAATCTAAATAAATATTCAATACAAATATGATATAAGATTAATTTAATTAAAAAATACTTAGACATTGCTGCCTAAGTATTTTATAGTAAAAGGGTCTGAGATTAACCAACAAGAATTTTAATAAAAAATTTTTCTGTTTTCCAGCCTTACTAAATTATTCTGATGCATTTTCTTGATCGTCCTGATCACGGTTTCAACACGTAGACCCGTTAAATTCGCCAGTTGCTGCCTTGTCAACGGAACCTGGAAAGAATATTTTTCACTGTCACTCCCTTTAAGGCAATCCATCACTGTTTTTATTTTCGAAGAAGGGTCGGGAGACGCAATATTAAAAAGCATGATATACTTGTTATATAGCGTGTCCGCCAAACAACGAAACATTTTGGATGATACTTCCGGATTCCGATTCAAAAGATTAAAAAAATCATTTTTAGAAAGTTTTAAAATTTTGCAGGTGGATTTTGCCGTGGCATTGGTGGGATACACCTTATCGTCAAACAAAAAAGATTCGCCAAAGCTTTGTCCGTCCGAAAGGATATTCTGGGTAAATTCCTTACCGTCTTCATGATAATTGTTGAGCTCAACAATACCATTTACGATCTGAAAATAAAACTTCGGCAAATTACCTTCGTAGAAAATAGTTTGGTTTACTTCGAAGGTTTCATAATTTGCACCATACGCTAATAATAAATCTTCACTAATTATCATATATCAAATTATTACTGTTCAACAATGATTTAATCAAACTACTTCGTAAACAATTACAAATAGTAAACCATATTTTGAATATTTTAAGAAAAAAATACCACATTTTTGATTTTTTTAACACTTTAATAATGGATAAAAAAAAGAGACTTTAAAAAGCCTCTCTTAATTTTGGTGTCTTATTTTTACTTAACCGCTTTGCTGTTAAGATTTGTATCTGCAACTTCTGTTAACAGTTCATCGCATTTTTTCTCTTCATTTAATGTATTTAAAAGATGTTTCATGCAATCTTTTTCTTTAAGCACTTTGGCAAAAGCCGCAAGAGTTCCGTAAGTTGCAATTTCATAGTGTTCCACCTTTTGTGCTGCTGCGATAATTCCTGCATCTCTTACAGTTCCGGGTTCTGTTTCCTCAATAATGCTTTTCCCTTCATCCAAAAGCCCTTGCATTGCATCGCATTTCTTTGCCTGTGCTTTTTTTCCTAATGCTTTGAAGCATTCTTCAAGCCTTTGTACATGAGTTTCGGTTTCTGCAATATGATTTTGAATGGCATCCTTCAGCTTCTGATCAGTTGCATTTTTCATCATCGTAGGCAAAGCTTTTACCAGTGCTTTTTCTGCCCAATAAATATCTTTTAAAGAATCTTCAAAAAGATCTTTCAATTCTTTCGCCGCATTCTTTTTAGCAGGAGTTTTTGCACTTGTTTTCGCAGCGGTTTTAGCTGTTGCTTTCGCAGGAGATTTTGAAGATGATTTTGCAGGAGCTGTTTTTTTGGCAGCCGTTTTCTTCGTTGCTGTTTTCGTTTCCATAATAAATTATATTTTGTGATTATTTGATGCGAAGGATTCTACAACTATAAGACCATCTTCCTCCAAAATACCGTTTTGTGGTATCTAAACCCTCTTTTTGTATAAATGAACTAAAAAAAGAGTAGAAGATTTACTTTTATGGTAAAATCAACTACTCTCCAATAAACACTTCACATAAAAACTAACTTAATTCTCTGTGATTATTATCATTAATTTTTCAACAACCAATTTTCCACGGCTCTTGAAAAATCTGCAACATCGATCGGGTGGCGGCTTGTAACGATGTTTCCGTCTGTAACCACAGGCTCATCAACAACTGTTGCACCTGCATTTTTCAAATCAACCTGAATATTCCAGTAACCGGTTAGTTTTCTTCCTTTTAAGATATCAGCGGAAGCCAATACAACTGGAGCGTGACAGATCGCTGCAATCAGTTTACCAGATTTATTGAAGTCTTGAAGGAATTTAATAACATCTTTGTCATAACGAAGATTGTCCGGATTCCAAGCTCCACCAGGAATAAATACAGCGTGATAATCATTTACTTTGATCTGATCGGCAGTTTTATCGAATTTAATCCAACCAACAGGCTGCAAATATTGGATCGCCATGATGTGAGTTTTAGACATTTCAGGATAAACTAAACCGTATCTTGCAGGAGCTGGATTGAATTTTGGAGCTACGATATCTACCTGAGCGCCCAGTTGTTTGAAGTACCAAACTGGTCCCAATAATTCAATTTCTTCGAAGCCATCGGCTGCAATTACCGCGATTCTTTTACCTTTTAAAACTGTTTTATCTTTCACTGGTTTGAAGAAAAAATCTCTCAACGCTTCGTTTCCGGGAGCATTTAAAAGTTGAGAAACTGGCATGTTGACAACAGCGGGTTGAGAAGAAAGCTGATTAACGATTTCTAACTCATTTACTTGGTTTAATTGATTCATTTTTTCTGTTTTAATTCTTGTTTGTGCATTTAGATTTGAGATAGCAAATATTCCAATGATAGATGCTAAAAGGGTTTTGTAAATTGTTTTCATTTTATTTAGGTTTAATTATTTTATTAAAATTGTTTCATTCACGAGTTAAAGGAGCGAATTCAATCAGGTTATGAAGTCCTTTTTGAAAAGGCTGTTCTTTGATATTTGTATTTAAATAATCGATAACAGGCTGAATAGGTGGGAATTTCAAATGATATTGAAAAGCATCATCTCCACGGAATTTTTCATAAGTGACAAATTGTGTCGGATCATTTTCAAATTCAGAAAGTTGATAAGTCACAACTCCCGGTTCGCTTCGAAATTGAGGCATTGCAACATGGTAAACATCTTTAAATTTTTGTTGCGTCCCTAGTTTTGCATCTACAAACAGCATGATGGTGAGTTGATTATCTTCTTTTCTCGAAGTTCTTCGCCATTCTTCTTTTGAAAGCGGCTCAAGATCTTTTACTTTAATGATTTTAATAGGCTGCGTTAAAGCTTTCTTTGCTAAAGAATTGATCTTTTTCGCTTGAGAATCTTGAGTAAATATCTCTGATTCTTTCACGTTTTTCCATCGTTCGATCAACCATAAAACAGATGGCTTTTCTTTTTCGAAATAAGCTTCCGACATGATGTTTCCATCTTTTGAAATTGATGTTTTTACGTAAGAGCTTAATTCTTCTTTAAATTCGTCCAGATATTCTGCTTTTACTTCAAATTTTGTCAGCTTTCCAATTGTCTCTGAGTGTTGAGCTTTTAATATTCCCGAGAAAAGAAATAAAAAAAACAACGAGAAAAGTAGAGGTGGAAGTTTAGTTATTTTAATCATAATTTCGGTTTTAAAGGGTTAGTAATTAATGTGTTTTTAAATTGAATTATTTGAGTTAGTTTACTGATATTCAATTTTATATTACAAATTTACTGAGGTGCGCGTTGCTGTGAAAGGACGGGAATCACTAAAAACGTGTGACGAGAATCACAAACAACCGTTTAATTCAATTGTAAAAGAAACAACCAACCGTAGTTTTGATCGGTTGCTTCTCTTATTGTATTTAATTATTGTCCGATCTTGATTAATAAATCCGAAACATCATTCGGTTTCGACAGGAAGGGAGAGTGACTTGTATTCACTTCATAAACTTTCGAAATTCCTGCTTTTGCGATCATTTGATTTTGGAAATTTGGAGAAATCACAATATCCTGAAGCGTTTTAATATAAACTTTTTGAACGCTTCCGAAGTTTTGAGCAGTTAAAGTCACTTTATTCCCCAATGGAATAGCCGGTTCCGGACGATAATTATTTACAACCAAATCTTTTACCGTCTGTGAACCATCATTAATGAAAAGATGAACCAGATTTTCACTTTTTACATCAAATGTCAATTGATCTGCAGATTGTACCAAAGAACCTCCCAACTGAGAACCCGGATCCAACATCGCTAAATCTCCCAAAGACTGACCAGATTCAGGTAGAAAAGCACCGATATAAACCAGTTTTTTGATTTTTGAAGGTGCTTTTTCCGCAACATTGGAAATGACCATTCCAGCCATGCTGTGACCGACCAAGATTACTTTTTCGTTGGTTTTATTCATCGCTTCAATTACTTTGTTGGCATAAACATCCAGACTTAAAGTGTGAGTCGGTGTATTATCCGAACCATGCCCCGGTAATTCTACCACAATTACTTTCTGACCTTGTTTCTCAAGGTTTGCCTTTATCGTATTCCAAACGTAAGGAGCTTGCCATGCACCGTGAACCAATACATAAGTTTGAGGCATTACTGTCGGGTTTTCACTGTCATCTGTCGTGCAAGATGAAGACATGAAGAGTGTGAACACTGCGAGAAGCAGCGTTAAAAACATTGTTTTCATTGTAAATATTTTAAATTATTGTTTGTATAAGTAAATTAGAGAGCGGGAATATCGAATCCATTTAAAATCATTGCGATAAGGCTGTAACTTCCAATCAAAAAGAAAAGTTCTCCAACGGCTTCTTTTCCCACAACATCCACCGCATGATTGTATGTCGAGTTGGCAACAATTTTTCCATGAGTTAAAGTATAAGCAATATCGTAAGCAATAGATTCCTGCTCATTCAAACCTTCCGGACGAATTCCTGACGAAAGCGATGCGACTGTATTTTTAGAAAAGCCAAATGCTTCTGCCATAATTTCGTGAACATATAGTTCAAAACGAGCTCCGAATGTGCTTCCCACAGTTAAAATTGCAACTTCACGAACTTTCTTATCTAATGTCGCAAATGTATCGAGTGTTCTGATGAAACTTAAGGCCGGAATTCCAAACTGTGGAAAGTGTAACATGGCCGGAAATGGTCCTAGCAAGGCGCCTTCTTCATTTATCATAGAAGCTTGTTCCTGACTTTTGGTAATTAAATTTGAAATTTCATCATGCACAAATCGCAATTCTGAATTCAGACTTTTCGGAGATAATGGTTGTAAACGCATGATTTTTATTTTTTAAGGTTAAAATCGTTTGTAAATTGTCCGTCAATCAACACAAAAGCCATTCGACATATTTTCCCTGATCTGTTTGCCCAAGCGTGATTTGTTCCAACCTGAATCACAATATCTCCCGCTTTTATGGTCGTTTCTTCTTGATCTAAAATCATAGTGATTTCGCCTTCCAAAACAATTCCGTAATCCAAAGTTTCCGTGCGGTGCATCAATGGGTGAGGAGCGCCTTCTGATGAGGTTGAAGCTTTTTCGTCTCCCATGGATTTGAATTTTTCTGCGGCTTCTTTTTCCGTTAAATTTCGTATCTCGTCACCTTCCGGTGGAAATTCTATCACTCTTATTCTTGTTCCGTTTTTGGGTGGAGGTAAGATTAAATGGGCTTCATCAATTTCATCAGGTTGAGGATGAATCAAAACCGGAGTTTCTACCGTATGCCAAACTTCAAAAAATGTTGGTCCTCCTTTTCCTCCCACCAAATATGAATTTACGGTTGAAGAATCATTAATGATAATTGCTTTGCCCTCAGAATTGTGACCCGTCACAATACGTCTGAATGTATTATTTTGTGTTTCCATTGTTATTTGTTTTTAAAGTTTTTGAAAAAATAAACTCCTAGAAAGTGGAAAATAATTCCCGTCATCCAAGCTGGTGTAGGCCAAAGAGGCCAAATGTATGTTCTGTCTGTTAAGTACCAGATCAACCAAATAAGTGGTGTTGCTAATAAAAAAACCAAAAGGTGAATTCTAAATCCTTTTTCCGGATTGTAACGAGCTGATGTTGAGCTCAAATGTTTTTGATGTGTCATGATGTTTTATTTTTGGCAAGAAATATTTTAAATTCAACTTTTTAATGATTTTTGAGTTGTTTTAAAATGTAAATCCTTGCAGTTGTTAATTTTATACTGCAAAGTTGCCAAAGAAAAGAAAGCATTACCTGACACAAATGTGTCAAAAATTATTTATGGGCTAATTTTTGACGAATTCTAGTAAGAGATTGTCTTTCAATGCCTAAAAAACTACAAAGATGGGATAAAGAAACTCTATTGAACAAAGCAGAATGGTTTTTCATAAACTGAAGATATCGCTCTTCTGCAGTCTGAAAAATGAAACTTTCGATACGTTCCTGTTGTCTTTTTAAAATTTCTTCCGACACAAGACGACCATATTTTTCGATATGATGAGATTGGTTGTACATCCATTGCATATCATCGTAAGAAAGACACGCAAAAGTCGTTGGTTCAAGGCATTGAATGGTATAATTGCTGGGTTTTTGAAAAACAAAGGCAGGATAATGGGTCGCATAATCTTTTTCTGCATAAAAACCGACATTGATTTCGTTTCCGCGATGATCGAGGTAATAAGATCTCACCAAACCTTTGGAAATAAAGCCAATCGATTTTTGAACAGTTCCGGCTTCAAGGAAAATATCTTTCTTTTTCATTTCCACGAATGTAAGCTTGGAAACAAATATATCAAGCTCCTCACCTGTAAGCTCTGGGCAAAAGGATTTCAGGGAGTTTGTATATATTTTAATGATGTCTTCCACGGTCTTTAGACTTTATATAAAATTATTAAAAATTTGTAATTATTAAAATTAAAAATAAATTTTAATGATAAAAATGTTAATTTTAAGAATAAATATTTAACAAAATAGAAGTATTATTAAAACTTAATTAATATTTAATAAACAATCTAAAGGTTTTGAATGATGTGTAAATGTCTTATTTTTAATGATTTAATAATGTTGTAAATCTTTAAAGCAAAATAAAATTTCATTGAGGAATAATTTCATGAAATATTTTTCTTAAAATATTCTTAAGAAGGAATTAAATGTATATCGGGCTCATTTTATAATGATAAATTTGTGCTCAAAACTAATCGATATTTACAAATAAGGTATTAAATTTGATAGTTTGTAACAGTAATTTAAAAATTACTACTAATTGAGATACTTTAAAAAAATTAATAAAAATACATTACCGATTTATGTGGAAAAATTTTAAGCTAAATAAATTTTTACTCCTAATTCCATTAACAAGTCTAATGTTTTGTTTCAACTCGCCTCAGAATGATGACGAAAAGATGCAGACGATAATGGTGAGCGTAAAAAACACTCTTTCCTATTTACATTACAGCCCAAAACCAATAAATGATGCCTATTCTAAAGATGTTTACAAGCATTATTTTGAGTTGGTAGATCCTGCAAAAAGATATTTTGTGCAGTCTGATATGGATGAATTCAGTAAGCACGAAACGAAACTTGATGATTATATCAATCAGGGAGATCTTACATTTTATAAACTGACGATCGACAGATTGTATCAAAGAGTGGATGAAATAGATAAAATTACTCAGGATATTTTCAGTAAGCCAATTAATCTTGAAGAAGATGAAGCTTTGACTCTTGAGCCAAAACTGAAAAAAGTTCCTGCCAACAAACAGGAGCAGTATAATGAGTGGAAAAAATTCATCAAATACAATATTCTTCAGGAAATTGAGTCGATGAACAGCAAAGAAGATGCTCAGAAAGAGAAGAAAGATTCTGTTCAGAAATACAATTTAAAAGATACAATTAAGTATCAGCCTCTTACTCAGGAAGCTAAAATTAAAAAAGCAACTGATGAGGTGAAAGATCTTGTAAAAGAGACATTTACAAGATTCAAAAAGAGAAAAAAATGGATTGGTTCACGGTATATATGAACGCTTATACAGAAGTTTTCGATCCGCACACCAACTACTATTCTCCAAAAGATAAAGAAGATTTTGATACCAATTTCACAGGAAAAGTAATCGGAATAGGAGCTATTATTCAGGAGAAAAAAGGGAATCTTTATCTGGGAGCTTTAACGATAGGCGCTCCAGCCTGGAAATCGAAACAGCTTTCTGAAGGTGATAAGATTTTAAAAGTTAAATCTAAACCAAAAGAAGACGCTGTAAACGTTGTAGGAATGCTTTCTGACGAAGCCGTACGTTTAATCAGAGGTGAAAAAGGAACGCCTGTTACGTTGACGGTTCAGAAAAAAGACGGAACAATTAAAGACGTTACAATGATTCGTGAGGAGGTGGCTATTGAAGATACTTTTGCAAGAAGTATTGTGGTAAATTCTCCAAACGGGAAAAAATATGGATTCATCAATTTACCAAGCTTTAACGCTGATTTTGAGAATCCTAACGGAAGAAATGCTTCTGATGATATCAAAAATGAGATCCTGAAATTAAAACAACAAAACATCGAAGGAATTGTTTTAGATTTAAGAAATAACGGTGGTGGTTCTTTGACGGAAGTAGGAGATATTATGGGACTTTTTATGGAAGCAGGACCATATGTTCAGGTTAAAGACGGAAACGGAAAAATTCAGACTTTAAAGAATAAGAATGAAACGCCTATTTGGACAGGACCGCTTGTTATCATGCAAAATGAACTTTCTGCTTCTGCATCTGAGATTTTGGCAGGAGTAATGCAGGACAACGGCAGAGCCATGATTATCGGTTCGCCTCAGTCTTTCGGAAAAGGAACAGTTCAGACTTTTGTTGATCTAAACAGATTCTTAAATACTGAAGATGATTTTGGATCTTTGAAACTGACAATCCAAAAATTCTACAGAATTACAGGTGAATCTACACAAAGAAAAGGTATCGTTTCGGATATTCAGATGAAAGATTTCTTTACTTATGCTGAAATCGGCGAAAGATATGATGATTATGCATTGGCTTGGGATAAAATTCCTGCTACCAATTTCAAAAAATTAAATTATTTTGATATCAAAGCATTAGAAGCAAAAAGCGCATCAAGAATGGCTAAGAACAACAATTATCAGTTGTTATTAGAATCGGCACAATGGAGAGAGCAGCTGGATAAAGAAGAGAATATTACATTGAATATTAATAAATTTAATGAATTAATGAAGCAGAGAAAAGCTCAGATAGAAAAATTCAAAGTGTTGACGAAATTCGATAACGGATTGAAATTCATGATGTATCCTGCGGAAATCGAAAGAGAGAAAAAAGATGAAGCATTCAAGAAAAAATCTGAAATGTGGATCAAAAATCTTAGAAAAGACACGTACCTTCAGGAAGCAATGAACATTATTGCGGATATGAGTGTTAAGTCTTAATTTAAAGATTAATAAATAAAAAAAGCGTTGCCTGAAAATTCAGACAACGCTTTTTTATTTAATAAAAATTGGAATTATTTAATCTCCACACATCCAACTCTTCCTCCTGCATTTCCAGTGGGTTGAGTATGGAAATCGTCGGCTGCAGCATGTACAATCATACCTTTTCCGATGATGTTTTTAGATTCGTCTGCACATCCAAGACACCACTTGTTGGTCTTAAATGTCAACGTTGCATTTCCGCTTTGGTCGGCTACCAGATTTCCGATATCTCCCATGTGGAAGTGTTCAGCACCCCATTTTCCGTGGTCGTCTTTTGCAGGATTCCAATGTCCTCCTGTCGAAGTTCCGTCTGCAGCAGAACAGTCACCTTTTTCGTGAATGTGTACCGCATGAATTCCCGGCGTAAGGTTTGTTACGTCCAGCTTCATGATAACTTCATCTCCATTTTGAGTAAACTTTGCCGTCCCTCCTGTTTGTGTGTTGCTTTTAGACAGGACTTGGTACGTTTTTGAAGTTCCGCAAGAAACCGCAAAAAGGGTACATCCAGCCAATAATGCTAATGTTTTACCTCTCATTTTTAAATGATTTAAAGTGATTTTACGATAAATTTAAAAAAGATTTCCCGAAACGCTTTATGATTTCAGTGGTTTTTTCATAATTAGCAATAAAAGACAAATCATTTTCCATCAATCTTGATACCTTTGCCAGAAACACTTTAAAGGTGGAAGAGTATAAAAAAAGAATCGTAAAAGCCATTCAATTCATTGATAATAATCTTGATATAGAGCTTTCTTTAGAAAAAATTTCAGATGTTGCTGCGTATTCTCCTTTCCATTTTCATCGGATTTTTAGGCTAATTACAAATGAAACTGTTCAAAGTTATATCATTCGCAAAAGAATGGAAAAGAGTGCTTTTTGTTTAGCCTTAAAAAAGAATTTAAACCTGAAAGATATTTACCTCCAGTTCGGGTTTTCAAATCATTCAATATTTAATAAAACCTTTAAAAAACATTACGGAAAATCACCTTTGGAATTTCGTAAATCAGTTCCTGAAAATTTTCATAAAATTCAGTCTAAACACAGCAAGAACGGACAAATAGACACAGTTTTCAACCAATACATTTGCAATATCGAAAACCTATTAAACTGGATACATATGAATTTAAAAATTAAAGTAACAGATCTTTCCGAAATGAATCTGGCTGCCGTAATGAGCCTCGGAATTGCCAATGTAGAATCATCTTACAATATTCTAATTGATTGGGCTAAAAGCAAAAATCTATTCCCAAGAGATAATGTAAAAATGATTTCTGTTTATCACGACAGCTTTAAAGTAACGCCACCGGATAAAGTCAGAATTCATGCATGTATGCTTTTGGATGAGAAATTAAAAAAACAAGAAGGCGAAGTTTTCTTAGAAACCATCGAAGCCGGAAAATTCATCGTTGGAAGTGGAGAAGTCACTTTAAATGACTTTGAACAATGCTGGGTTTCCCTCTTTTTATGGATGAAAGAAAACAATTATTCCGTGAGAAAAGCCTTTCCTTTTGAGATTTATCACACGAATTTCAAAGAACATCCGGAAGGAAAAATGATCGTCGATTTCTGTATTCCTATTAATTAAAAAGCAAGTCAATCACAAAGGAAATTCCCCTCCTTTGAAGGGGTGGCGAAAATTCAAAGAATTTTTGACGGGTGGTAAATAATTTCACAACGAATTAAGATTTTCACATAAAAAAATTCAAAATCCGCCATTCAGAATCCAAAATCTACAACTCAGCAACAAAAATTTAATCGCAACAAAAATTCATCCTATTTTTGAATCGAAATAAAAACAACTATGAAAACAAGATTATTATTTCTCATCTCTTTTTTCTCATTTGCTCTGAGTTTTGCTCAGACCAAAATTTCGGGAAAAGTAACATTCAGAAATAAAGGAGTAGGAGAGGTAAACGTAACACTAAAAGACACTTACGACGGTGCGACAACCGACTCCAACGGGAATTTTTCTTTCGAAACGTCAGAAAAAGGAAACAAAGTATTGACTTTCACACATCCAAAATACATTGATGTAGAAAAGTCAATAACTATTGAAAATCAGGAGGTTTCTGTCAACGCAGAACTGAAAGAACAGATCAACGAAATCGATGCGGTTGTAGTCTCTGCAGGATCTATCGAAGCCAGTGACAGAAAAAGAGCAACAGCACTTTTAACACCGATTGATATTTACACTACAGCCGGAGCGGACGGTCAAATTTCTTCGGCATTAACTTATCTTCCTGGAGTTCAGAAGGTTGGCGAATCAGAAGGTCTTTTCATTCGAGGTGGAACAGGAACAGAATCTAAAATTTTCATGGATGGAAGTTTAATCAATAATTATTTTTCCAATTCAGTTCCGGGAATTGCGGGAAGAGATCGTTTTAATACGTCGCTTTTTAAAGGAAATGTTTTTTCAAGTGGAGGATATTCTGCGCTGTACGGACAGGCTCTTTCGGGTGCTTTAATGTTGGAAAGTGTTGATCTTCCGGATCAAAGTTCTTACGATTTTGGAGTTTCTCCCATCTTTTTAAACGCGGGATTTCAAAAATTAAGTGAAAATAAAAACTATTCTTTTGGAGCAACTTTGGGATATTCAAATTTAAAATTGATGCAGGAGGTTTTTAATTTTAATACCAATTTTATTGATGCTCCTGAAGGCTTAAATGGCGATTTTAATTTTAGAATTAAAACAAAATCAGGTGGATTTTTTAAATATTACGGAATGTACGATTCCAACAATATGGGGGTACAAACTCCGAGTTTAGAGCCAGAAGATTACGATTTGTCTTTAGTTAAATTGAAAGGAAAAAACACGTATCACAATTTATCTTTCAAACAAAAATTCGGGAAATACTTGTTGAATGCGGGAGCTTCTTATTCTTTCAATAGATCCGATCTTAACTTTTCAACGGAAAAAGGTGATGCCGAAACTGGGAAAACAAAATTATTGACAGACGGAAATTATATCAACGTAAAAGCCGTTTTAGAAAGAAAAATTAATAAAATCAGCGCATTACGAGGTGGTTTTGAATTAAATAGCACTAGTGAAAAACTCAACTTCAATGATTTTGTAGAAAAAAATTACAAAGACTTAATTTCATCGGCTTTTGTGGAAACAGATTTAGGTTTCAGCAATCGTTTATCTGCAAAAATAGGGGTGAGAGCGGAGTATTCATCTTATCTTGAGAAAAGCAATATTGCACCGCGTTTAGCTCTGGCTTACCGTTTTGCAAAAGATTGGACGACTTCATTTGCTTACGGACTTTTCTATCAAAATCCTGAAAGCAAATACATCAACGGACCTGCAAAATTGGATTTTCAGCGATCTCAACATTATATTTTTCAGGTTCAAAGAGCCGTGGATGGAAGAAGTTTGAGATTGGAAGCTTTTTACAAAAAGTATGATGATTTATTGAAAGTTAAAAATCTTCAATACATCGATGGACAAAATCAATATGTTCAGACTGCGGATAATAACAATGGTTATGGTTATGCAAAAGGATTAGAGCTATTCTGGAGAGATAAAAAAACATTTGAAAACTTTGATTATTGGATCAGTTATTCATTTTTAGATTCAAAAAGAGATTTTATGAATTATCCGGTAAGTTTAAAACCAAATTTCGCCTCAGAACACACGATTTCTGCCGTTGCAAAAAGATTTGTTCCGAAATGGAAAACAGGGTTTAATCTTTCTTATACTTACGCAAAAGGTCGACCTTATTACGACATTGCAACACAGGAAGCAAATGGTGAACAAAAATATTTTGTAAGACACGAAGGAAGTTTAAAAGATTACAACGCTTTGAATTTTAGTGTTAATTATCTTCCGAATTTAGGTAAAAAAGATGCAAAAGCATTTACCGTTTTGGTGTTAAGTATATCGAATATTTTAGGATCAAAAAATATTTACGGGTACAATTTTTCAATAGACGGATCTAGAAATTCTGCAGTCGTTCCACCAGTAAATACATTCGTTTTTATCGGGGCTTTCATCAGCTTTGGAGTAGATAAAACGGAAGATGCAATTAATAACAATTTGTAAAAGTTTAAACAAATCACCTATTTAATGATTTAATTATATAAAATTAAATACATATCTTTGAATTAAGTAAAATATAACCCTAAAAAATAAAAAAAATGAAGAAATATCTATTAAGTTTTGCATTGGCTTTTGTAAGCTTAACAGCTTTCGCACAAAGTGATTACGAAAAAGCAATGACAGAGAACATCGCAAAAATAGAAACGTCTAAAACTTCTGAAGAATTTACAACCGTTGCGAATAATTTTCACAGAATCGCAGGAAAAGATGAAAATAATTGGTTGCCTTTCTATTATGCCGCATTGGCAAATATCCAAAAAGGCAGAGTATTAATGAGAGAAGGAAAAACTCAGGATCTTGATTTCATTGCAGGTCAGGCTCAAAAATACATCGATGCTGCTTCTCACGTTGCACCGACTGATAATGCAGAACTTCATTTACTTAGCAAAATGGCAGCTTCTTTGAGAATGATGGTGAATCCTCAACAAAGATACATGACAGACGGAGCAAAGGCTACGGAAGAAATGAAAAAAGCAGAAAAACTAGATCCAAACAACCCAAGAATCGCTTTGATTAAAGCTGAAGATACCTATTTTACTCCAGAACAATACGGAGGAAGCAAGACTAAAGGAATCGAGCAGTTCAAAGATGCTTTGGCTAAATTCAACTCATACACTCCGAAAACTGCACTAGATCCAAACTGGGGTAAATCTGAAGCAGAATATTTCGTAAACGGAGCTAAAAAATAATATTTTTTTAATATCTCATCTTAAACCTTTCCGATTTTGGGGAAGGTTTTTTTATGCAGTTCAGTCAAGAAAAACGACGGTTCGGCGAAAAATAATTTTTGATACCTTTAATATCCACTATTTTTGAACCAAGAAACTTATAATGAAACGTAAAGCCATCATCATATTACTTTGGGTATCGCTAGGAACGGCGTTGTTTTTCTTTTTTGTTTTTAATGACGAAAAGACATTTAAAAACTTTGGAATCACACTTTTGGTTTCCACTATGTATTCCTTCGTTCTCGGATTGGGAAACGGCATTATAAACGACTTTCTCAATCGAAAGTTTCCTTGGTCTGAAACGACGAAAACAAGAGCAATTTTAAGCATTATTTCAATTTTGATTGCGAATTTCATTCTTGTTTATTTTTGTAATTACATGAATTTTGTGGTAATACAAAAAGCCGCAACAACAGAAGAATTTTTTTCGAGTAAATACAATACTTCTAATTGGTTTATGATTAATATCGCTTTGCTGATCTCGGCTTTCCTTCATGCAAAAGGTTTTATGGAAGAGTTGAGGAAAACATCCAAAAAGGAAGTTGTAGAGCAGAAATTGATTGCAAAATCAGCAAACGCGCAATTTGAAAGTTTAAAAAATCAATTGGATCCTCACTTTTTGTTTAATTCTTTAAACGTTTTAAGTTCTTTAATTGATGAAAATCCTAAGCAGGCACAGAAATTTACCGCTTCAATGTCTAAGATTTATCGATATGTTTTAGAGCAAAAAGACAAGGAATTAGTAACTGTTGAAGACGAGCTGGAGTTTGCAAAAACCTATTGTGATTTGCTTAAAACAAGGTTTGAAGACAGTGTAGATTTTGTTTTTGATGTTAAAAAAGAAGATTTAAGAAGATTTGTTGTTCCGTTGTCGTTGCAGTTATTACTGGAGAATTGTATCAAACATAATTTTGCGACTTCATCAAAGCCATTAATCATCAGAATTTTTTCTGAAAATGATACCCTTTGCATTGAGAACAATTTGCAGGTTCGCGAACAAATAAAAGAAAGCTCAGGAATCGGTTTGGCGAATATTGTTCAGCGATATTCCTTGCTGACGAAACGAAATGTTTTCATCGAAAAATCCGAAGATTATTTTAAAGTAATACTTCCGGTTCTTTCTTCTAAACCAAATGAAATCAATGTTAAAGTTGAAGATAAAGATAAAGCTTATGAAAGAGCGCAAAAAAGGGTAAAAGAAATCAAGAGTTTTTATGGAAATCTTATTTCTTACTGTATTGTGATTCCTTCTTTAATCATTTTAAATCTTGTTACAAGCCCAAAACATATCTGGTTTTACTTTCCCATGTTGGGTTGGGGAATCGGTGTTGTAGCGCATGGAATGAGTGTTTTTGCCATTGGAAAAAATTGGGAAGACCGAAAAATAAGGGAAATTTTAGAAAAACAAAACAAACGATAAAAATCATCATCATGGAAAATATTAGCAAAGACGACATCAGATACAAAGAAGCGGAGAGAAGAGTGAAAAAAATAAAAAGCTTTTATGTGTTTACATTCATTTATTTCGCAGTGAATATTTTTATTTTATATCTTAATTATCAGGAATTAAAACCGGGAGAAACGATTTGGCAGTTAAAATATTTCTCACTGCCGTTTTTCTGGGGATTAGGAGTGATCTTTTACGGAATGCGTGTTTTTATTCCGAACTTTCTGTTGGGCAATAACTGGGAGGAAAGAAAGATTAAAGAACTTATGGAAAAAGAGCAAAAGAATAATTTCTAAATAATATCCTGACTTTTTGAGTTGGGATTTTTTGTCGTTTAATTTTAAATTGAATTAAAAATGAATGCATTACAAACACTTTTCACCTTTTCGATGTTTGCTTGGTTTCTAAGTGAATTTCTTTACAAAAGGATTTTAAAATCAGGTGAGAAAGACAAGAAAGACAAGGATAAATCCACTTTAAATTTACTTTGGATTGTAATCGTTTTTTCGATTGCGAGTTCAGTTACAGCTTCTTATATTACAAAATTTCCCATTACCGATGAGGTTTGGATTTTCTATTTGGGTGAATTTTTTATTCTAGTCGGAATTATTTTAAGATTCATCATAATCAGATCTTTAGGAAAATATTTTACGGTTGATGTTACGATTCGCGAAGATCATCAAATCAAAAAAGAAGGTTTTTACAAATATTTGAGACATCCTTCTTACGCTTTTTCTTTGCTGACTTCACTTGGTCTTGGCTTGTATTTAAATAATTGGCTGTCATTGGTTTTAGCATTTATTCCGCCATTGATTGCATTCAGTTACAGAATTAAAGTGGAAGAAAAGGCTTTAATCGAACAATTCGGAGAAGAATATTTGGAGTATCGAAGAAAAACTAAAAAACTTATCCCGTTTATTTATTAAAGTAGATAGGTAGATTCATTCTGGAGAAATTCATGCATAAGTTTGTCATTCCGTAGGAATCTCGACAATGATATCAAGGTGTTGTTGTTTAGATTCCTACGGAATGACAAAAGCGGCTCAAACTCTTAAATAAAGAAAATTTGGAAGAATAGAAAACTTCGAATTCCATTCAATCAAGATTTTTACAATTCAGTATCAATATTCTACGATTCGGTAATATAAAATTGATTTGAAGCTGTTTCTCGTCCTACATTTGTCTCAACAAAAACAAACAATTAATCTTTAAAAATTAAAAATATGGAAACTTACATCAACAAAGAAACTATCGCTTACAGAAAAGCATCAAGAAGAGTAAAAGAACTGAGAGGGTTCTACGGAAATCTTACTTCATATTGTTTGGTCATTCCGTTTTTAGCAGTTCTGAATCTTTTAACAGCACCTGAATATTTATGGTTTTTTTGGCCAATGGCAGGTTGGGGAATGGGACTTTTAGCACATGGAATTAACACTTTCGGAATTGGTAAAGAATGGGAAGAAAAGAAGATTAAACAACTGATGGATGAAGATCAGAAATACAATAAAACACTTTAATTAAAATACAATAACCTTTTAAAAATTAATACAATGAACTACGATCAGGCACAACAAAGAGTAAAAGAACTAAAGAAATTCTACAAAAGCATTTTATGGTTCGGTATCGTCGCATTTATCATTTTTTTTGATGATATTTTTGAAAAAGGGATCTTCAATTTTTCACTCTGGGACGGATCCATCATCTTGGTAATCTGGGGAATTATTTTAACGGTAAAAGCGGTGAAATTATTCATCCTGGATTCTGAATGGGAAAGAAGCGTAATGGAAAAGGAAATGAGAAAAACAAAAGATCCGATTCAATTTTAAAAGTCGGTAACTTTTACTTATTTTTATTCAAATTTAAAAGCTAAAACGAAAACTCAATGATCAAAACTGTCATTATCGAAGACGAAAAGCCTGCTTCAAGAAAACTGGAAAGAATGCTGAGCGAATTTCCTGAAATTGAAATCGTTGCAAAAATAGAATCTGTAGAAGAAGGCGTGGAATGGTTTTCTAATAATGAGCATCCTCAACTGATATTTTCGGATATTGTTTTGGGTGACGGTCTGTCGTTCGATATTTTTGAAAAATTTCCGACAAAAGGGTTCATTATTTACACGACCGCTTTTGATCAATACACGTTGAAGGCTTTTAAACTAAACAGTATCGATTATCTTTTAAAGCCAATTCTGGATGAAGATCTTGCGGGAGCAATTGAAAAATTTAAATCATTTATTCCTTCAGATAGTTCGGTCAATTCGCAGGAAATTAAGCAATTAATTAAAAAGGAAAAGACCACGCTTTCCAGAATTTTAGTAAAAATAGGGTATAATCTGAAAATTGTTCAGACGCATGAAGTAAGCTGTTTTTTTAGTGAAAATAAAATTGTTTACCTGCAGACTCAGGAAAGAACCTATCCTTCAGACTTTACATTGGATGAGTTGGAAGATGTCCTGGACGAAAAGAAGTTTTTCCGCGTCAATCGGCAGTTTATCATCAATTCAGATTATATCAAAAACATTCATACATCTCCCAATTATAAGGTCGATTTGGAATTTCAGCCACAGGAAGAAATCACAGTCAGCCGCGATCGTGTGAAGGATTTTAAAGATTGGTTGGTAAGCTGATTTTTGTTTATTGATGATGTGACAAGACTTTAAAACTAAAATCATCATTCACTCTATTTATTACTTCTACCTTTTTATTTGCTTCTTATTTTCAATTTTTTTAAAAATATTTCGAAATAATCATATGTTTTATGATTTTTCATTCTCTTTTTAGTAATTATTTTAATTTTTGAAGCTATTATTATGGTGACTTTTATGTTATATTATAAGGAAAAAGAGTTAAAATATTTAACAAAAGGTTAAATTATTTATTCATTTAAGTTAAAATTCATTAAATATTTCAATATTTTTATTATTTCCTCAAAAAGATAAAATAAAAATTTGATTAACGTTATTATTTTAATAAATGTTATTAATGAAAAATTTAAACCTATAAATTGTTTTTAACAAAAAAACAAAAGAAAACAAAGGAAATTCTGTTTTTTTGCTGTATTAGTTAAAGTGTTGAAAATCTGTATATATTTGCAACATTACAAACACAGACAATGATGAAAATAACAACAATGGCAATTTTTTTGTCCATTTTTTCCTTTGCTCAAAAAAACTATTCTATTAACGGATTTGTTAAAGACAAAGATACAGGTGAGCTTATTTCAGGAGCGATAATTACCGTAAAAGAAAAACCTGAAATTAGTATTGAAACCAATGAATACGGCTTTTATTCTGTTTCTCTTCCAGAAAATGATTATACAATCATTATTACCCATGGTAAACATAAAAATTCTAGTCAAGAAGTTCATTTAGATTCAAGCAAAAAGATTGACTGGTCGCTTGCAAAAGATGACGAAACACTGATTCAGGAAGTTATCATCAATGATCCGAAGAAAAACAAAATGGTTTCTTTTCGAAATAAATCAGGTGCAGAAGTGGTAGACATTCAGGGAGTTAAAAAGCTTCCGGTTTTGTTGGGTGAGCGCGATATCATTAAGACATTACAATATCTTCCTGGTATTGTTGCGAAAGAAGGATCTACGGGATTAAGTGTAAGAGGAGGAAATACAGACCAAAACCTTATTTTGTTGGATGAAGCTCCTATTTTGAATAATTCTCATTTGATGGGGCTATTCAGTACATTTAACAGCGATGTTCTAAAAGATGTTACGCTTTACAAAGGAAATATGCCTTCTCAATACGGTGGAAGACTGTCTTCTATTATTGATGTAAAAATGAAAGATGGTAACAATCAACAGTTTACTACAACCGGAGGAATCAGTACCGTAAGTGGACGATTGAGTGTTGAAGGACCGATTGTAAAAGGAAAATCTTCTTTTATTATTTCAGCGAGACGATCTTTTTTAGATTTATTCGGTGGAGGAAGCAATGGGGATGATTCGAATAATGAAAGTAGTGATACTTCAAGTCCAATGAAGCTTTATTTTTATGATTTAAATGCAAAAGTAAATTATCAGATCAATAAAAATAATACAATTTATTTGTCTGGATATATGGGAAGAGATGTAATTAATGTTGATGATTTTAGGTATAATTGGGGCAACAAAATAGGGTCTTTAAGTTGGAATAGCGTAGTTTCGGATAAGTTATTTTCCAAAACATCATTAGTTTACAGCAATTATGATTACAGAATGAAGCTGGACGGAAAAATGGATTTGCAGTTTGATCTTAATCCAAATGTAAGAAACTTAATTCTGAAACAGGATTTTACGCATTTTATTTCTCCAAAACATTCTTTAAAGTATGGTTTCCAAATTTCAAATTATTATTTTGATACTCCTAATTTATCAGAATCTATAGAATCTCCATTTTTGAAAACAGCAAGAACAATGTGGGAAAATGCTGTGTACATTAATGATGATTACAAAATCACGGACAAATTTTCTGTGAATTATGGTTTAAGATTTTCCTCATATAATTCGAAAAGCAAGGGAATTGAAAAGTTTCAGGAAACGGATAAAATCAATGTCTATGTGGAGCCGAGAATAATGCTGAATTATAATTTTAATAGCAATAACAGCATCAATGCAAGCTACATCCGAAACACACAGGGAATCCAGACTTTAAGTCCGAATACAGGAATTCAGCTGAATGATCTTTGGATTAATCTGGCAAAACCTCAAATTTCAGATCAATTGAATTTAGGATATGTAAAAAAACTTAAAAAAGGATATGAGGTAAGCGCAGATATTTACTATCGAAAAATGTCTAATATTATCGATTATAAAGACGGTCTTGATGTAAACTCAGCTCTATTTGAAGACAATTTTCAGGAAAATCTTTTACATAACGGAATTGGAAGAGCTTACGGTTTGGAAATTTTAGCTAAAAAAACAACCGGAAAATTTACGGGATGGCTTTCGTATAGCTTGTCAAAATCTGAACGAAAAATAGATGGGATCAACAATGGTGAATGGTATAATGCAACAAATGATAAGACACACAACTTATCTCTTGTAGGAAGTTATGAGTTTACACCAAGATGGACGTTTTCGGGTGCCTTTGTATACAGTACCGGAAATGCAGTAACCTATCCTGTTGCGAAATATGATCTGGACGGACAGACAATGCTGGAGTATGGTGCAAGAAACAGCAGTCGTATGCCTGCTTATCATAGATTGGATCTTAGTGTAAGTCATGAATTCAAAAATGCGGGAAGATTTAAGAAGACTTTAATTATAGGAGCCTACAATGTTTACGGTAGAGCTAACCCTTATACGATTGATTTTAAAACAGATGAAAACAATCCAAGCATAATAAGAGCCAAACAAACTGTATTATTCAGATTTGTTCCAAGCATAGGTTTAGATTTTAAATTTTAAAAAGCAATATGATGATAAATAAAAAAATATTAGGAATAGTGTCATTCATTATTCTTCTTGTAAGCTGTGATGCAGAGGATAAATATGTAGATATACCATTGCAGGACAAGAGCGGTAAAATTGTAATTGAAGGAAATGTTACCGATGAAGATGGACCTTACGAAATAAAAGTGTCGAGATCTATCAATGCAATGAGTAATACAGATAATTATCCTGTAGTTTCTAACGCTAAAGTTACTCTTAATGACAACCACGGACAAACAGAAGAGCTTGTTTATGATTCTGCAGATAAAGTTTACAAAACACAAAATTTTCATACAAGTCCTGGTGACACTTATACATTGACGGTTACTGTCGACGGAGTTTCGTACAAAGCAACAAGCACAATGCCGGAATTTGTTCAGTTGGATAGTTTGGAGCAAGAAACCATGAAAATCTTAGGCGAGGATATTATTATGGTGGTTCCTACCTTTACAGATCCTTCAACACCAGGAAATAAATATGTTTTTAAAAGCCAGACAGGAAGATTAAGACCAATAGAATATGAGGTGGTTTCTGATCAGTCTAAAAATGGCGAAACAATCAGTGCTCCGATAATGAGCAATTATAAGCTAAAGAAAAATGATACTGTACTTGTAGAGCTGCAGTCTGTAGACCAACCAATATATAATTATTTTAAAGTTCTTCCAAATTCAAGTGCAGAAAATAATCCTGGAGATATTATTCCTTCAAATCCTCCAAGTAATATCAGTAATGGAGCTTTAGGATATTTTTCGGCTCATACAAGTTCAACACAATTTATTATAATCAATTAATTACCAGTTTTAAATTGAATGTCATTTAAAGCTAAAATTTAGATGTGAGAAGAGGTCCGAAATATTCAGACCTCTTTGTTTTTTATTTTAAACCAGCTTTCTCGCTATCGATTTTATAGCCGTATTTTTTACAAGCATAATAAGTTAAAGCCAACAAAATAATACTAATGGTAAGATTTGCTTTCTCAGGTTGTGAAATTGCCAAGCACAAATTATATCCAAAAATAGCTGCAACAACTGCCATTAGGATCTGATTGGTAAAAGCATATAATTTTCTTAAAGTAGTTTTCATAATCGATATTTTTAAATTATTATTTATCAGGTAAGTAGAACAATTCAAAATATGTTACAGAGAAAAGCAAAAAAGCCTGAAAAATATATTTTCAGACTTTGAGATAAATAGTGAGAATTTATTAATTTCTAAAACCTCGGTTCACAGCAACTCTTCTGTCTTTCCCGAAGTCATGCTTTTGATACTGTGCATATTGTGCTCTGCTCAGGATTCTGCTAAGACGAATGTCGTATTCTCTTTTAGTCAATCTTTGTTTTGAAAGTGCAAAAATCTGCCTTTCCTGAGAAGGTGTTAATCTCAACCCGTCAAAATTTCTATGATCTTGGTGAAATTCGATTTTATCGTTTCTTCTGTCGTCGTATCTATATTGTGCATTAGCTGAAAACGCGATAAATAATCCTGCTACTAAAACTAACTTTTTCATAATAATAAAATTTAAATTGATATTCTGTTTTGTTATTCTTACTTAAGATTAAACAATAGATATGCCTGAAAACACTGTAAACAGGGGCTTATAGAAGTTTCATATTTTTTTATAGATGAATGATAAAATTTAATCGACGATTGAGATTTTTAGTATTTTTTTATTTGAAGCTATTTCCCGCTTGAAACTTATGCTGAGTCTGCCGAAGTACTGTTTCTTTTGGGTTACGGCTCCGCTTCGCTCCGCCGCAACCCAAAAGGATGTCATTCCAGTCGGGGTTAGGAACTTGCGATAGCATAAAAAAACGTCATAGGTTTCAAAAACCTATGACGTTTAATATATAACGTTTGCCATCAAAAATGACAAATAATATTAAAGTAATTAAGAAAACTATGCAATTACACCGCTTCCCAACAATTCTTCGCCATTGTACCAAGAGGCAAACTGACCTTCCGCGATGGCAGACTGCGGCTCTTCAAATTCAACATAAAAAGCATCCTCAAACTGATATAAAATTGCCTTTTGTAAAGGCTGTCTGTATCTGAATCTTGCCATTACGTCCATCGATTCACCGTTTTTCAATCTTAAATCTTCGCGAACCCAATGCAGTTCAGAATTATCGATTTTCAAGGCTCTTTTCAATAATCCCGGAAATTGATGTCCTTCACCTACGAAAAGAATATTATTTTCCATATCTCTGGAGATGATAAAACAGCTTTCCTTATGTCCGCCGATTCCTAACCCTTTGCTTTGTCCGATCGTGAAAAATTGAGCACCCTGATGCTTTCCGATAACTTTTCCGTCCGTTTTTTTATAATTGATTTTTTTGCTTAAAAATTCTAATTCTTCCTGTTTTGAAGAAAATTCAGGTTTTTCCTGCGCAAAAAGCGGAGAATCTTTGAAAATTTCTACGATTTCACCTTCTTTCGGCACCAATTGCTGTTGTAAAAACTGAGGAAGACTCACTTTTCCGATAAAACATAATCCTTGAGAATCTTTTTTATCAGCTGTTACCAAACCAATTTCTTTTGCTATTTCTCTTACCTGAGGCTTTGTAAGTTCTCCAATAGGAAACAAGGCCTTAGATAATTGATCCTGACTTAATTGGCATAAGAAATAAGATTGATCTTTATTATTATCCTTTCCTGCCAACAAATGAAACACTTCTTTTCCATTTTCATCAATTGTTGAATCCACTCTTGCATAATGTCCGGTTGCTACTTTATCTGCACCCAAAGACATTGCTGTTTTCATAAAAACGTCGAATTTCACTTCTCTGTTGCACAAAACATCAGGATTGGGAGTTCTCCCTTTCTGATATTCATCGAACATGTAATCAACGATTCTTTCTTTGTAAAGATCACTCATATCGATCACCTGAAACGGAATTCCAAGCTTTTGTGCAACCATTAAGGCGTCATTACTGTCTTCGATCCAAGGGCATTCGTCTTCCAATGTTACCGAAGCATCATTCCAGTTTCTCATAAACAAAGCCACTACTTCATGACCTTGCTGTTGTAACAAATAGGCTGTTACACTCGAGTCTACGCCTCCGGAAAGGCCTACTACTACTTTCATTGTATTTCAATTTTACGAAACTCTTAACGGGAGTTCTTAGTTTGACCCGGCAAAAATACAACTAAATAAATTCGGAAAAAAACCATAATTTTAAACATCGATAAAAACAATTTAATATGAAAAAGTTTATTATTCCTTTATTTTTACTGATTTCGGGTGCGATGTTTTCGCAGGTTGCAGTTGGTGCTTCTCCTGAAAATAACAATCGCTGGACTTTCGGAGGCGGAATTGGTGTTGGTTTCGGAAGCAATAATTATTTTAATCTTTCAGCCGCTCCAAGAGTTGGTTACAGACTTACTGATGATCTTGAAGGCGGACTTTTGGGAAGTGTTTCCTGGCAGAAATCTAATTCATACAGTTCGACAATGTTTGGAGTCGGTCCGTTTTTGAATTATTATATTGCAAGAACTTTTTATGTAAGTGCCAATTATCAGCATTATTTCATCAATTATAAAGACAAATTTTACGATTTTAAAGCTAAAGCAGATGAAGATGCTTTGTATCTCGGAGGCGGTTATATGCAAAGAATCGGAAACAATTCTTACTTACAGCTTGGTTTGATGTATAATGTTCTTTGGAAAGAAAATTCCAGTATTTTTTCCAGTGGTTTAGTTCCGAACATTGGATTTGTAGTGGGACTTTAATTTTGATATGCCACGAATTCACGAATTATAAATGGTTGTGTTTAAAATTCGTGAATTCGTGGCAAAAAAATAATAAAAACAAAAAAGCATCGAAAAAATTCCCGATGCTTTTTCATTATGATTAAATTATTTATTTATGATTGAGAAGACTTTTCCGCCGATTTTTTAGGCTTTGAAGTTTTTCCTGCCAAAGCATCTTTTGCTTCATTCAAATCAAGAACCACGGTTTCTCCTCCATTCAATTGTTTGTTTACCAACATTTCTGCCAATAAATCTTCAATATATTTCTGGATTGCTCTCTTCAATGGTCTTGCTCCGAAGTCTTTATCCCATCCTTTTTCAGAAATAAAGTCTTTAGCTTCATCAGTTAATTCAACTTTATAGCCTAGTTTTTCAAGTCTTGTATAAAGCTTATTCAATTCAAGATCAATGATTCTCTTAATATCATCTTTTTCAAGAGAATTAAAGATTACAATATCATCAATTCTATTTAAGAATTCAGGAGAGAATGCTTTTTTAAGTGCATTTTCGATGGTACTTCTTGCTCTGGAATCCGAAGATGTTTTCTTCGCAGAAGTTCCGAATCCTACACCGTCTCCGAAATCTTTAAGATCTCTGGTACCAATGTTTGAAGTAAGGATAATAATTGTATTTCTAAAATCAATTTTTCTACCTAAACTGTCTGTAACGTGACCTTCATCCAAGATCTGCAATAAGATGTTGAATACATCAGGGTGAGCTTTTTCAATCTCATCCAAAAGAACCACTGCATAAGGTTTTCTTCTTACAGCCTCTGTTAATTGTCCGCCTTCTTCGTATCCAACGTATCCCGGAGGCGCTCCAACCAATCTGGAAACCGCAAATTTCTCCATGTATTCACTCATATCGATTCTGATCAAAGATTCATCAGATTCGAAAAGTTCTCTTGCCATTACTTTAGCCAACTCAGTTTTACCAACACCGGTTGTTCCTAAGAAAATGAAAGTACCAATCGGACGGTTCGGATCTTTAAGACCCGCTCTGTTTCTTTGAATTGCCTTCACAACTTTTTTCACAGCATCTTCTTGTCCGATTACTTTTCCGTTTAGATTTCCATCCATTCCGGCCAGTTTATCAAGCTCGTTTTTACCAACTTTGGTTACTGGAACGCCACTCATCATAGAAACTACTTCCGCTACATTTTCTTCTGTTACGGTTTCTTTTTTCTCCTTCACATCTTTGTCCCATTTATCCTGAGCAGAATTCAGTTCCATTTGAAGTCTTTCTTCTTCATCTTTCAACTTTCTTGCTTCAAGATAATCCTGAGCTTTTACAGCTTTCTGTTTCATTTCCTTGATATCTTCGATTTTCTTTTCAAAATCAATGATTTCAGTAGGAACTTTCATGTTCTTAATATAAACACGAGATCCAGCTTCGTCCATCGCATCGATTGCTTTGTCCGGTAAGAAACGGTCTGTAATATATCTTGATGTCAAATTGACACACGCTGCAATCGCCTCTGGAGTATAAATTACATTGTGGTGCTCTTCATACTTATCTTTGATTTGATTTAAAATCTGAATAGTCTCTTCAATAGAAGTCGGTTCCACCATTACTTTCTGGAATCTTCTTTCTAAAGCACCATCTTTTTCAATATACTGACGGTATTCATCCAAAGTTGTTGCCCCGATGCATTGAATTTCACCTCTTGCCAAAGCCGGTTTAAACATATTGGATGCATCTAAGCTTCCTGTTGAACTTCCTGCACCAACAATGGTATGAAGCTCATCAATGAATAAAATGACATCTCTGTTTTTTTCCAACTCGGTCATGATGGCCTTCATTCTTTCCTCAAACTGACCACGGTATTTTGTTCCGGCAACTAAACTTGCCAAATCAAGAGTGATAACTCGTTTTCCGTAAAGAACTCTCGACACTTTTTTCTGTTGAATTCTTAATGCCAAACCTTCAGCAATCGCAGATTTACCAACTCCAGGCTCCCCGATAAGAAGCGGATTATTTTTCTTTCTACGCGATAAGATTTGCGAAACTCTCTCAATTTCTTTCTCACGACCGATTACTGGGTCTAATTTTCCGTCCCTTGCCAACGAAGTTAAGTCTCTACCAAAGTTATCCAAAGTTGGCGTTTTACTTTTAGCAGAACCTAAATTTCCTGTAGGCTTTCTCATTTGCTCGAATTCCTCTCTTTCGTCATCGTCGTCATAAGCACTCATTTGTGGCGCTTGTCCGGAATTTTTAAGCATTGTTTGGTATTCTTTTGAAACTCCTTCATAATCGATGTCGTAAGCTCCCAGAATATTTGAAGTAGGATCCTCATATTTGTATAGAATGCCTAAAAGTAAATGAACGGTATTAATCTCATTACTTTTATATTGGCGACATTCTAATTCCGCACGTTTAATGGCATGATCTGCCATCTTGGTGAAAGAAATATTAGTAACCTCTTCAGAAATAGGATTTAGACTTGCTGTATTTAGAGTTTCAATTTTTCTTCTGATTTGTGTTAAATCCGCATTAAGGTTTTGAAGGATTTCTTTTGCAGAGTTTTCCGTTTTTATAATACCTAAAAGTAGATGTTCTGTATTAAGAAATTCACTTTTCAGCCTTTTAGCTTCGCTTTTGCTTTGTTTGAACACTTGGCTCAAACCTTGTGAAAACTTATAATCCATAATATATCTCATTAGAATAAAAGCAACATTGCCATTTATTCATTATCTAAATTACAAATATTTTACCAAAAATCAATAAATGACTTTATGGCAGAAAAAATTTTATTATCTTATTGAAAATGATTAAGTTTGTTATCTTTAAATTTTCCCTCATGAATCCCGAAGTTGCTGCTTATATCGGATATTCCGCTTCACTTTTTATTGTACTGAGTTTCATATTGAAAGATGTTAGAAAAATCAGAATCGTCAACATGATTGGCTGTATCTGCTTCGTCATTTATGGTATCTTTAGTGGAATGCTGTGGCCGGTAATCATTCCAAATGGTTTGATCTGTCTTATACAAATTTACTACCTTTTAGTGGATAAAAAGAAATAATGCAGCGAAAAAAAATCATTACTTCTGCGTTTAGCAATCTATGTACAGATCAGCGTATAGAGAAGGTTTGCAGGACTTTATATGAAAACGGATATGAAGTTGAACTCATTGGAAATGATTGGAACGGCGCAGAAAAAATGTCGCGACCTTATTCTTTTTCGAGAATTAAATTAATTTCAACAAGTTTAAAAACCGCTTACTTCGAATTCAACTGGAAATTATACCATGAATTAAAGAAAAAAGCGGATAAAAATACTATTCTTCATGCCAATGATCTGGATGCCTTGCTTCCGAATTATGTGTTGGCTAAAAAATTAAATATTCCGTTAATTTTTGACAGTCATGAAATTTTTTCCGAAATGCCTGCAATTCAGGGCAAAATGTCACAAAAATTGTGGCGCTACCTTGAAAAAAATTTAGTTCCGAAAATTAAATTCATGATTACGGCAAGTTCCGGGTACGCCAATTGGTTTAAAAACAAATACGGAATTGATCCTGTTGTAGTTCAAAATGCACCAAGAAAATTAAATTTTGAACAAGAAATTCCTGAAAACAATCCTAAAATTCTTTTGTATCAAGGTGCCATCAATCCTTTTCGCGGAATTGATAAGGCGATTTTAGCTATGCATCATTTAAATAACGTAATTTTTAAAATTGCTGGAGACGGACCAAAGAAAAAGGAATACGAAGAATTGGTTATCAAAGAAAATCTTCAGGAAAAAGTTCAGTTTTTAGGAAAATTGTTGCCGGAAGATTTAAGAAAAATCACTCCTACGGTCGATTGCGGAATGAGCATCGAAGAAAACGGGGGTGAAAGTTACTTTTATTCTTTACCGAATAAAGTTTTGGATTGCATTCAGGCGCGAGTTCCGGTAATTCTGTCAAATCTTCCTGAAATGCAGAATATTAAGCGACAATTTGACATTGGAGAAATTATTAAAAATCATGAGCCGGAAAATATCGCTCTGGCAATTCAAACAATTTTGAATAGAGGAAGGGAAAATTATCAACCGGAATTGGAAAAAGCAGCGAATATTCTTTGCTGGGAAAATGAAGAGGTGAAGTTGTTGCAGGTTTTTGAAAGAGCTTCGAACTTTGCTGTAAGCTTTAAGCAATAGGCAGTAAGCCAAATGTTAGTGTCATTAACTAGCTTATAGCATACCGCTTCAAGCCTAAAGCATAATTTAGTATCTTTGCAGAAAGAAATTAGTTAAAATGACCATTAAAGAAAAACAGCAGGAACTTATCGACGAATTTGCGTTTCTTGAAGATTGGGAACAGAAATATGAATACATTATCGATCTTGGAAAAGAACTAAAAGGTATTTCTGATGATAAGAAAACTGAAGAAAATCTGATCAAAGGCTGCCAGAGCAAAGTTTGGATCGATGCTGAATTTAAGGATGGAAAATTGTTTTTCGATGCCGATTCCGACGGTATTTTGCCGAAGGGAATCGTTTCTCTTTTGGTGAGTATTTACAGCGGTCATTCTACGCAGGAAATTTTGGATTCTGATTTTGATTTTATTTCTGAAATCGGGTTGCAGGAATTTCTTTCTCCTTCCAGAGCCAACGGTTTGATGGCAATGACAAAGCAAATTAAATTTTACGCGGTTGCCTATCAGTTGAAATCGTAGTTGTGACAAGAATTTTAGCATATCGTTTCTCCGCTTTTGGTGATGTCGCGATGACAGCGCCTGTGTTCCGTGAGTTTCTGGAGCAAAATCCTGATTTGGAAATTGTGATGGTTTCCAGAAAAAATTTTGAAGCTTTATTTGCTGATATTCCGAATGTTATATTCAAAGGGGTAAACCTTGATGATTACAAAGGAGTTTTTGGACTGAACAGATTGGCGAATGAATTAAGTAAAGAATTTAAGCCCGATCTAATTGCGAATCTTCATGATGTGATCCGAACGAAAATTTTGGACAGAATTTATCGCAGAAAAGGGTTTAAAGTATTTAAAATCAACAAAGGAAAGGAGGAAAAAGAGCATCTGACAGATGTCTGGAATTTAGATAAAGTTCAATTGAAAAAGACTGTTGAACGTTACGCCGATGTTTTTCGTGAAATGGGTTTTAAAATGGAATTATCACATCAGTTAAGGCCAACTTCAAGCAACAAATCAGGGATTGGTTTTGCGCCTTTTGCTCAGCATCGGGGAAAGATGCTTCCTTTGGAAAAATCGTATGAATTAGCAAGAATTTTATCTCAAAAATATAAAATTTACTTCTTTGGCGGTGGAAAATCTGAAACCGAAACTTTAGAAAAGTGGGAGAGAGAGATCCCAAATACATCCAGTTTATCCGGAAAATTGAGTCTTACACAGGAATTGGAAAAAATTTCTGAACTGGAATTGATGATTTCCATGGATTCGGCGAATATGCATTTGGCGAGTCTGGTAGGAACGAGGTGTATTTCTATTTGGGGCTCAACACACCCTTACGCAGGGTTTCTTGGGTTTGGGCAGCGCGAAGATGATGCTGTTCAGGTAAAAGACCTGACTTGCAGACCGTGTTCTGTTTTTGGAGATAAAGAATGTTATCGAGGCGACTGGGCGTGTCTGGAAGAGATTGATGTTCAGAAGATTGTCGAAAAAATTAATAAATTATAAGCCTTTCAAATCAAATCGAAAGGCTTTTTTATGGTTTGTTTTAAAGCTATTTATCTATTAAAATTTTGTGCTTTCTCATGACTTCAGTTAAGCTGAGGTTATTTTTACTGTAAATCAATTTAGTTCTCGGAATCTGAATTCCATTATCAACTGTTCTCCAAAGAATACTGTTGTCTAAATCGTTTGGAATTAGGACATTATTTAAATTGTTCTCCAATAATTTCAAAAGCGTTAAAAGATTATTTCTCTCCAGCTGAGTCTTGATTTCCAATGGATTTTTATTGAAAATTTTAAAGACTGAAAACAGAATTTTATTAAAAAACTTTTCGGATTTTAATTCATAAATAATCGGTTTATTAAGAAAAATATAAACTCTCAGATCCTGCTGTTCGGAAACGTGAAAAATCAAAACATCTTCAATAGAGTCGAAGCTAATTTTCTCTGCCATGAAAAGGCTTTCCAGACAGAGAAATTGGTCTTTTTGAGTAATAGTAATGAAGCTCATATTGATCAATTATCGAATGAGAGATAATTTGTTGTCTCCTTTTTTAAGATGAAATAACGCCAATTCCGTAATTATCATTCCCTCATCATTCTCGAAAACAAATCCCGGAGGCTGATTGTACGCTTTAAGCCCGACAACTTGGCTTTTATCACCATAAAAATTCAAAGAGTATTCTGAGAAATCAATTTTTTCTACATCTTGCCTTGATGAATTTAAAATCGTTTTCTGTCTATCTTTTTTCTCTTCTTCTGTAAGGTAAAAAGAAGTTGTGATTTCTTGGAAACGTTGATTATTTAAGCTGTTATATGTTTGTGTATCGCGGTTTTTAATGATTTGATGAAATGTTTCGTAAGTATTTTTCAATTCATTAATCAAACCTTCTTTCACCGAGTTTTCGCCATGAATATAGTCTGAAAAATCAAAAGAATTTTTCCAGCCTTCGAGTTTGTACGGAACCTCTGCTTCAAAAAAGTCTCCTGAAACATACATTGGAGTTTCTTTATCTTCAAAAGAGATGTGAAAATGTTGTTTTACGATTTGTTTGGGCTTCGAAAAATCAAAAGCATCGCGCAAGGTAATTTTTAAATCAATAGAAGCCTTTTTACTGATATTAGTTTCGTTTTCGAAGCAATTGGCTTTTATGGTGAAAAACTGTTTTCCTGAGCTTAGAATATAGGCATTAATCGGCCAGTCAACCGCCATTCCGCCTTCTTTATAATGATCGAAACAAGTAACGTCATTAATGAGTAATTCTACCTGACAATTTCTTACCTGCAATTCTGCAAGATAGAATGGATTTGTATACATGATTAATTACTTTTTGGTGTATTTTTTTAAACAAATATCTTCTCCGACAAAAACTCTTTCTAAAGGAAAAGTATCGCAACCGAATTTTCTATTGACGATTGAAATGTTGTAAATGTGATCTCCTTCAAATTCCGAATACGTAAAATGAATGATTTTATCAGGAGTCTGCCAACGATAAATTGATGGATTGTCATATATCTGATTGATATCCACTCTGTTTTTGCTGAACTGACTTTCCAGGTCTTTAATAATCTTATCCTTTAAGTCTTCGCTGGTTGTAAAAGAAGTGGTAACGCCAATGATTTTATTGTCTTTGCTTACCTTAAAATCGTATTTATATTTGCTTATATCGGTGTTGCCCAGCGAAACTTTCACATGGGGATTTTCTTTTTTACTGATGATATAATTGTAGGCAATATCGCTGTTGTTATCGTCTTTAATAGATGTTTTATAATATTTATTTTTCCCGAAAAGGGTAGTGGGATCTTCGTTAAAAGAAATCTTTTCCAGATCAAAATTGCTGCTTCCTAAGGTTTTAGGATTCTCTTTTTCCTGAGATTTGCAGCTGTAAACAAACAAAACACAAATAATGGCGAATAAAAATTTACTTCTTTTTTTCATCAATGTATATTTTTCCTGAATCATATATTGGATCTTTTGGCTCTTCAATAATAGTGAAAACCTGCTGATGGGTAGGTTTAAAATTAATTTGTCTTCTGCTTATAAGTTCGCTGATAACGATCGTCATTTTAGCACCTTTAAAATTTACAGAAGATTTTTCGTAATATTTTCCTTGGTTTAGATCAAATCCCCATTCCTTTTCAAAAGTTAAAGATGTTGCTACGTTTCCTTCGACTTTCCATTTTTCTACTTCGGTTGTTTCGGTAACACCGGCAGCAGTCGTTGTTGGAATAAAAACTACTTCGTTACTTTTACAACCAGCACGAAGCGTAACGCCGGGTTCTAACCATACTTTTTGTTTGTCTTTATTTTTGAAACCATCAACGCGGTTGTAAGATAAACTCAAATCTGCTTTCACAGGGAAAGCAATTTCAAAAGTGATATAAAGATCTGATTTTGAAAGCCATTCTATGAACTGAACAATCCAGCTGATGACTCTTCCGATAGGACCTAAAAATTTAATTAATGGAACTAAATCCACAGAAACCGTTAATCCAATCAAAGGATCGGCACGTAAACCTCCGGTATAGATCGGAACAATCTCATTATTGCTGGCTTTCCCAAATTTCCAGCCTAGAGCAAAGCCTACGTTGGGTGGATCAATGGCAAAATCGATTTCAATAACGCGTCTGGATTGAGCCAGACTCGATGTTCCGTCGCTATTTCTCGGGTTGAAAATTTCCAGATATTGTTGAGTCATATTAAATGCTGCAACGCCTGTATCAATTACTTTTTTAATGCTTTCAATTCCGATTTCGTGCTCTTTTCCGTTTTCTACGGCTTTGGCTTTTAAAGTCCAGCCAAGATTAGAGGATCTTGTCGCATCAATATTTAATTCCCGGGTTAAATATCTGAAATTGTAGTTTTGATGATATCCATTCAGTCTTTCCCGACGGTATTTCAATTTTCCTGAATATCCTGTACCAACGGTAATCATAAAGGCTACTTCCCATTCGATATCGGGATATACTTTAATTTTCGCAATCTGATTTGGGTATCGGCAAGTGCTTATCGGAACAAAATAATTTTGAGCGAGATTATCATTTAAAATAAAATAATTAAACATCCAAAGAAAATCAACTTCACCTGAAGCATATGCAGATTTGCTTTGCAAAAAGGTTTTGTTGTAATTATACTTCGGCATGATAATCATCTTGTTATCTCCCTGAAATTTGTAATCAACTCCGGCTTGCCAATGTTGTGCTTCGGAAGGGTTATAAGATTTATCGGTTTTTATAACATCACTGTCATTTTTATTTTGATCTGTGGTTGCAATTCCTGCATTTTTCTGTTGTTGATTGTGTGTGTTATCTTTCCGTGTATCAAAACCATCATTGTCTCTCTGAGCGGCATAAACCTTTTCTACCTGAAAAACATTGGTTTGTACACTATGTTTTTGCCCTTCGTCTAAAAGCAAACCTTGGCAAAAGGTATCTTTTGTTGATAATTTATCTAAAGTAATCGAAATATTTTTCCTTTTGTCTCCGGTTGTAATTCCAAATATCTGGCTCGTTCTATCGATCGGATTTTTGGTGTCTTCTTCATCAAAAATAACTAAGGCAGGTCTGTCTCCGTCATCTTCATCTTTAATTGAAATTTTAGAATACCCGCAAGGATCATATTCTCTTTTGGTATACCGGATATCTCCAATATATTGAATCTGATTGTTTTTCTGAACTTCAAACTGTCCGAAAAGTGAGCTCATCGTATCGTAAGGAACGAGTAATTCTCTTGAAGTATCATACACCCATTTTCCGTTTTCCAGTCTTGTCCAGTCTGCGGTTGCCTGTTCAGAATCATAATGTCCGGTTGGTTGTTTTGCACCTGCAGGAATAAGTACAGGAGCGGTAAATCCGATGCTTCCTTTTAGTCTTAAATAAAACTTTTCATCCTGTTTTTGAGCATTATGATTTTTCTGCCATTCCGGATCGAGAGTAAATCTCAAAGATTTTCTTCCGTTATAAACAAATTGCCCGGGATTTGTTATTTCAACATTTTTTTGTGTGGCGACGGCTTTTCCTTTGTTAATTAATTCAACATCAAAAACAAATTTGTCTAATCTGTTATTAAAATCTGGAAGCAGGTGAGTGTAAATTTCCACATCCACAGTCTGTCCGTAAGCTGCTTTTTTCTCGGTATTTTGTAAAGGAATGTAACCGCCTTTCGGAAATTTAAAATGACAGTACAAAACCTGTGGTTTGTCTAAAACGACAACTCTTATGGCCTCGGTTTCATTAAGTTCCGGATAAACACTGTATGGAATAAGGATGTGAATAACACCAATATTTCCAATGCCATTTTTGATGTCTGAAACAGAGACTTCTTTATTATTTCCCTCAAGAATTTTATGATCCTGAGTTTTTAGCGTTTCAAAAAAATCGTTTGGACCTAATGTTGGATTTAAAGCTTTATAGGCAGACCACAGGTGTTCCCGAACCAATAACCATTTAACTTTACTAATGGTGTTTTCCGGGTTTTGTGTGCCTTTCCCAAGACAGGTTTTATCAATATATGCAGTGAAAGAGTTTTGAGAATGTCCCAATTCTACAATAAATCCGCTTCCGTATGGTTTTACGTTCTGTTTCGGCTCTTTGATGAGCGCTTTCTTTATTCCGGCTGTTCCCATCTTTTAAAATCCGAATTTATAGTCTCCGTTTCCATTAAAGTTTTTCATGTCAATTATAGGATTCACATGAGACTGAAGTTCGTCGTCGGCATTTTTTATATTGTTTTCAGAAGGTTCCCCGATTTGTCCGGATTTGATAATGCTGATGCAGTCTTTTCCGCCAACAGGGCAGGTTGCTTTGCTGTCTTCCAGCAAAATATAGCCATCAGGTGGAGAATATTTTTCTTTTTCATAATACCCGCTCCATGCTGTCACAATCGCAGAACATGGTGCGTTATTCATTTTTTTGCATGAACCGAATGTATTTTTCTCGAAAGTTGTTCCGATATCTTTATGAGTAGCGGCGAGTTTGGAATTGCCGTTGAGGTCGTTAACGAAATATTTTTTTTGAGTAAGTACCTTTAATTTATCCGGAGCAGTACCAAACTGACATTGGCACAAGGCTCCCTGTACTACTTTTTGCTTTAAAGACATATTAATAAAATTTGTGTGGTGTGTAAAATTAGTGTTTTTTATTCAATTAGATTTTTACCAGTCATTTTCGTATTCGTTTTTGTAAAAACCCCATTTATTAGGCTCGGAAACGACAAGTCCTCCGGTGATGAAGGGACTGCTTTTGTCTAATTTTTTATGTTTAAATTCTTCTGTGTTTTGTTGATATTGGGTGTAATTTATTTTTTTGATGAAATTTTTATTTCCATTTAAATCCTTAGAATACACTTCAAAATAAACTCTAATATGCATCGGAAAATGATGATAAACATCGAGATCGAAAATTACCTTTAAAGACATGAAATAGTCTGTTTTTCCTGAAATATTTCTAATAAAATAATAATCTGCATGAAGTTCTTCACTTTGAAAATCAATTACAAAAGAATGATAATCCGTCGGAATTTTATTAATCGTTTGAATTCCGGGAAATCTTACAGCAGGCTGATAGGGAATGATTGATAAAAATAAAGCTGCTTTGGCTTTTCTTGTTTCTCCATAATTAATGAACTTCGGATGAAAGAAAAGATTCCAGAACCAATCATTTTGAAGACCTTTTTCTAAACCTGAAATATCTTCAATTTTTTTGTCAATGGCATTAAAAAACTCATCCAAAGCCACACTTGAATAGTTCTCTAAAAGTTTGGATTTTTCATTTTTCCAACGTTTTTTTATTTCTTCAATGTTAAAAATTTCGTTGGTAGACAGTCCTTTTTCATTAAGATGGGTTTGAAGAGGGTAGAGCGCATTGGAAATGGAATTGTTCAGAATTTCACTGATTCCTTCTGCTTCATGCTGGTTGTAAAAAATGTTTTCTTTATTGATCGTTAAAATTCCTTTATAATCATCAATATTTAAATCAGTCGTAACTTCATAATCAATTCTTTTGGACGGAGTTTGCTCATTACCAGAGAAATATTTTACAGAAACGCCATATTTCCTTTGCTGTAAGCCTGAAGGTTTTATTCGGAGGGTGTTTAATCTTCTTAGAATTTCCTTTTTTGACATTAAAATGTCCATGTTTGATTCCTTTTTTCCATTCAACATTAAAATTTGGTTGTCAAATTTAATGATTTGTTTATAAATGGATGAAATTTAAAAATATTGATTAAAATTAAGCATAAAACAAAGGGTATGGCATAATGTTTTAATGATAATCAATTAAAAAAACAGTAATGAAAACACTGAAGAAAGTAGGGATTGTAGTTATAGCAGGATTATTCTTGGCTTCCTGCACTCCTTTAAAATCGAATGGAAACCATGGTCTTCCTCCAGGACAGGTAAAGAAAGTAACCGGAGCTAAATCTGCGAAGCATTACGCGCCCGGGCATAACAAATAATTCAAAAATGAAATTAAATAAAAAAATCTCCCTTTAAAAAGAGAGATTTTTTGTGGGTCCTGAGGGATTCGAACCCCCGACCCTCTGGGTGTAAACCAGATGCTCTGAACCAACTGAGCTAAGAACCCGAATTTTTTTGAAAGGTTTCGTTTCCTTTTCTGTGGGTCCTGAGGGATTCGAACCCCCGACCCTCTGGGTGTAAACCAGATGCTCTGAACCAACTGAGCTAAGAACCCTCTTTATCGTTGTTTCCTCGATTAGAGTGGTGCAAATATACGACTTATTTAGAAATCTCCAAATTTTTTTCTAAAAATTCTCCGACTACAAAGTTACTTCCGCCGATAAAAATCATTTCTTCGTCTGTACATCGTTCTTTTGCAGAAAGATACGCTTCCTGTACAGAATCGAAAATTTTATAAAAAATTTTCGCATCAATTAGTAAATCTTCGTAGTCTTGAGGGTGTCTTCCCCTGTGAATGGAGGGTTTTGCAAAATAAAACTCGGAATTTCCAGGTAAAATTTTCATTACTTCATCGATTTTTTTGTCATTAACAAAGCCCAAAACGATGTGTTTGTGTTTTTCAATGGAATTTAATTGAGCAAAAACGTATTCCAAACCAGCCTGATTGTGTCCTGTATCACAAATCGTCAGTGGATTTTCCGAAAATTCAAACCAGCGACCGATAAATCCTGTATTGTTGTGGACACTTAAAAGTCCTCTTTCAATATTTTGATCGGAAATTGGGACATTTAATTTTCTTAATTCTTCAATTAAGCTTAAAACAACTTTTATGTTTTTCTCTTGATAATTTCCTTTTAAGTCAGATTTCAAATCCGTTTTTAATAAAGTTGCGTCAATAAATGGAGCATTTTCTTTCTCTGCTTTATTTTTAATGATATTTTTCACTACTTCATTTTCGTCACCGGAAATGATTGGAATTTGAGGCTTTACAATTCCTGCTTTTTCTCCTGCAATTTCTTCGATTGTATCTCCTAAAATATTCTGATGATCTAATTGAACATTCGTAATCGCAGCAACCAATGGTTTGATGATATTCGTAGAATCCAATCTTCCTCCCAAACCAACTTCAATAATTGCGAAATCTACATTCTGCTGATAAAAATATTCAAAAGCCATAATCGTAGTAAATTCAAAAAAAGAAGGACGAATATCTTCCGGCAGATTTTTTAGTTTTTGAATGAAATTAAAGACAAATTCTTTATCACAATTCTTGCCGTTTACTTTGATACGCTCCGTAAAATCAATGAGATGCGGTGAGTTATATAAACCAACTTTGTAACCAGATTCCTGTAAAACCGAAGCCAGCATGTTGCTTGAAGATCCTTTACCGTTTGTTCCACCTATATGAATACATTTTATTTTGTCCTGAGGATTTCCAAAGAATTCACAAAGTCTCGTAATGTTGTCTAATCCGGGTTTATATGCTTTCTGTCCGTCGATCTGATAATTGGGAGCCTGTACGAAGAGCCATTCCACAGCTTCCTGATATTGTGCATTTGTCATGATACAAAATTCTCAAAAGTTTAATTAAAATGAAACAATAATTTTTGAAAACTGTAACTTTTTTATTTTTGATTCGTCTAATTGGAAAAATCTTAATATGAAAAAAGTTTTGACTATTATTTTGGGTTTAACTTGCCTGGCTGTCAATGCCCAGAAAAAATGGTCTTTGAGAGAATGCGTGGATTATGCGACCAAACATAATCTTCAGGTAATCCAAAATGAATATTCGAAACAAAATCAGGATCTGAATCTTAAAATTGCTAAAAAAAGCTATCTTCCCTCAGTTTCCGCAAGCGTCGGAAATACGGTGAGTTTCGGACAGGCGTCATTGGGAACGGGAAGTATCCGAAACGACAGATTCAGCAACAGTGCCAGTATTGGAGCAGACATCCTGGTTTACAACAATGGCAGACTGGAAAAAACCATCAGAAAGACTGAATTTGATGTAGAAGCTAGCCAGTATGATATCGAAACCATTAAAAATGATATTTCTCTCCAGATTGCTCAACAATATTTAACAACACTTTTAAATAAAGAGATTGTAAAGATTTCACAAGCAGCCGTTGAAAATGCTCAAAAACAATATGAGAGAGCAAAAATCACAACAAATGTCGGGACTACGGCTCAGACGGTTTTAGCAGAAGCGGATGCAGCTTGGGCAAGGGAAAAGCAAAATCTAAAAACGGCTGAAGTAAATGTTGGGAGAAGCTTATTTGCTTTGGCTCAATTGTTACAGCTTCCGGATTATAAAGAATTTGATGTTGAGGACGTGAACGTTCCGGACCAATTGGATTCTCAATTACATTCTGTTGATGAGGTTTTAACGACGGCTTACGAAACTCAGCCACAGGTGAAGGCAGCAGAAAGCAGAATCAGGGCTGCAGAGGCACAGACGGAGGTGTCAAAAACGGCTTTTTGGCCTACGGTTACGGCGAGTGCAGGACTCGGAAGCTTTTACAATAATATTTTAACAAGACGCGATCAGTTTGGTAACCCGATTATTGATCCTACCTTTTTTAGTCAGTACAACGACAATTTCGGTCAGAATGTAGGTATATCTGTGAATATTCCTATTTTTAATAAAGGAATTACCAAGCTACAGGTTGAGCAGTCAAAATTGAGTGAGAGCGTTGCTAAAACTACCCTGCTTCAACAGAAACAGGCTGTAAAAGAGAATGTTCAGAAGGCTCAGTTTGATGCTGATGCCAATTATGAAATTTATTTATCTGCTGTTCAGGCTGAGAAAAGTACAAAGCTGGCTCTCGATTTTGCAGATAAAAGCTATGCGGCAGGAAGATCCACAATCTACGATGTAAATGTTGCAAGAAACAACTACGCAAATTCGCAAGGTTCTGTGGCTCAGGCTAAATTTAATTATCTTTTCAGTCTTAAATTGTTGAATTTCTATGCAGGAATTCCACTAAGTTTGTAAAATGTCTATTCAATCTTTAGAAAAATATTTACCACAAAACACTTTACAATATTTAAAAATCTGGTTTGCAGATTATTATATTCATATAAAAATTACACGCAACAGGAATTCTAAGTTGGGAGATTATCGTAAACTTCCAGATCATTCTCATGAAATTACGATAAACTCCACGTTGGCTCCTGAACTTTTTTTCTTTGTGCTAACTCATGAATTGGCACATCTCATTGCTTTCGAAAAATATGGCAGAAGAATCTCTCCACACGGAAATGAATGGAAAGAAACCTTTAGGCAAATGCTTCTGCAGAGTCTGGAAGTTTATGAGGAAAAATTAAGACCAATTATTGTAAAGTTTTCTAAATCTCCGAAAGCCAATTTTATGGCAAGTCCGGATTTGGTTAAATATTTTCATATTGAGAAACAGGACGATAACCTTCAGTTTATTGAAAAACTGCAGAAAGGAGATTTCTTTATTTACCGAAACGAAAAGTATTTGCTAGAAGGTCTAATTAAAAAAAACTATCTTTGTAAGAATCTCGTTACCGGAAGGAAATATTCTTTCAAACCATTGGCGAGGGTAGAAAAATGCACTTAAGAATGTCAAAATCAGATAGATATTGCGTGATTATGGCGGGAGGGATCGGAAGCAGATTCTGGCCAATGAGTACGCAGAAATTTCCGAAACAGTTTCAGGATATTTTAGGAGTTGGGCGCACAATGATTCAGCAGACATACGACAGAATCAGTAAGATAATTCCTAAGGAAAACATATTTGTAATTACTAATAAGGAGTATGTTGAGCTTTCTCATCAGCAATTACCGGAGATTCCACAAGAAAATATTGTGGGAGAACCTTTGTTGAAAAATACCGCACCTTGTAATCTATACATGGCGAATAAAATCGCAGAAATTGATCCTGATGCAACAATGATTGTTTTACCAGCAGATCATTTGATTTTAAAAGAACAGACATTCTTAGAAAAGGTAGAACTGGCTTTCGATATTGCCTCTAAAAATGAATATCTGGTAACATTGGGAATTACTCCAACAAGACCTGATACAGGCTATGGCTACATTCAGTTTGTAGATAAGAAGGATTCTGATTATTATAAAGTAAAAACATTTACAGAAAAACCAATACTTGAAATTGCAAAAAGTTTCCTAGAAAGTGGAGATTTTCTTTGGAATGCCGGAATTTTCATTTGGAATGTGAAATCTATTCATCATGCCTTTGAAACCTATTTACCAGAAATGACACAACACTTTATGGCTTGTGAATACAATGCAGACAGTGAAAAAAGCTGTATTGAATTGATTTATCCTAAAGTTCAGAAAATATCAATTGACAATGGAATTTTAGAAAAAGCTAAAAATGTTTACGTAATTCCTGCCGATTTGGGATGGAGCGATCTTGGAACATGGACTTCTGTTTATGAAAATACGGAAAAGGATGAAAACCTAAATGCCGTAAAACAAAAACATATTTTAACGTACAACACAGAAGGTAATATTATTCATGTTAAAAACAATAATAAAGCTGTCGTTATTGATGGTTTAAAAGATTTTATTGTTGTTGATACGGAAAAAGTTTTGCTAATTTGCCCGAGAGATCACGATCAATTGATCAAGGATTATGTTTTAGATCTTAAGAATCTCAAGAAAGGGGATAAATTCATGTAAAATAAATGGTACAGTTTCTGCGTTCTGAGAATTATGAAAAAAATATTATTCAAAATTAGTTTATTTGCTTTTTTAGGTATAGGAATGGTTTCTCAAGCTCAGGAGAAAAAGCAGTTCTCTAATGTTTCCAGTATTTTGCAGAGCATTGTTCCCAATATCAAGACATCTTCCTGGATGCTGATTCACAGCAGCTATGGAAAAGATCAAATTTTAAAACAATCAGGTCCGAAAACAGATTATGTAACTCAGTCATCAGGTTTTAACATTGGTGTAGTTGAGGAAGGTGAATTTTATTATATCGTTTATTCAGCGGGAGCAAAAACCGAATATATTACGACTATGGAAGGTTTAAAAACCTTTATAGGAAAGGTTGATGATATTCAAGAGGCAGTAATTGCTGCAGCGGTTGACGGCTATTTTATTGATGAAGAATTTAAAGATCTCGCGGGAAGCTATACCGAAGATAAATCCAATTATTACTTAGATTTAGGAAAACTGACTTCAAAGGAATGTCCTTATCAAAAGAAACATTTCACTTTAACGATCAATAGATCATCCGGAAATATTACCGATATTAAAGATAATGGGTCGTATATCGAGCTTTACAATAAGAAATGTACGAACAATCCAAGGCTTTTAAAAATCGAGAAAAAAGAAGAACCAAAAGATGAGCCTAAAAAATCAACAAGAACCACAAAACGCAGATAAAATCTACGAAACAGAACGATTGATCCTTCGTCCAATGTCATTGGAAGATGGAGAATTTATTCTTGATCTTTATAACAGACCGAAGTTTATTCAATTCATCGGAGATCGTAATTTAAAGACGGTTTCTGATGCCGAAAATTATATTAAAAACAGATTTCTTCCTCAATTTGAAAAGTTGGGATATGGAAACTATTTAGTTGTTACCAAAGAAGGAAATCATAAAATAGGGGGAGTAGGAATTTTTGAAAGAGAAGGTTTGAATGTTGTAGATATTGGATTTTCGCTTTTAGATGAATTTGAAGGAAAAGGTTACGCGTTTGAAGCTGCTATCAAAGTAAAATCAATCGGAATGGACGATTTTGGTTTAAAAAAAGATTTCGGCAATTACCACAAAAAACAATTTTTCTTCTCAGAAATTAATCGAAAAATTAGGATTAAAGTTCAAAAAATACGTTACCATTCCCAATGATACAGAGGAATTGATGTATTACGAAACAGAGTAATTAAACACAAGTTTCACAAATATTTTCACGAATAGCACCAATAATTTGTGAGATTTGTAAAAATATTCGTGTTCTTAGTGTCTTAAGAACTATTCCAAAATCTGTTCAGCCGCAGTTTTCGAAGTTACTTTTTCAATTACTCTTGTGCAAACTCCTTTTTCATCAAAAATAAAGGTAGTTCTTACGATTCCCATGTAGGTTTTTCCAAACGTTTTTTTCTCCTGCCAGACTCCGAATTTTTCCAGGATCTCGTGGCTTTCATCGGCAATAAGATCATAAGGAAAAGCAAATTTGCTGTGGAAATTTTTTTGTTTTTTTACAGAATCTCCACTGATACCCAACAATTGAAATCCTGCTTTTTCAAGTTTAGAATAATTATCACTCAGATTGCACGCTTCAACGGTGCAAGTCGGAGTATTTGCCTGTGGGTAAAAGAAAATAACCAGTTTTTTTCCAATTAATTTTTCAGAATTTATCGTTTCCCCGTCCTGATTTGTTCCTTCAAATTGTGGTAATTTGTCTCCAACTTTCAACATAATATTTTAATTTTGTTCAAATTTAATGGTTAAATGACAAAAAAGCAAAGAGCCGAGCTTGTTCAGACAGAATTAGAAAAATTATATCCTCAGGTTCCGATTCCGTTGGATCATACCGATCCTTATACATTGATGGTTGCTGTTGCGCTTTCTGCACAAACCACTGATAAAAAAGTCAATCAGGTAACACCGGAACTTTTCGCCGTGGCCGGAACACCTCAGAGAATGGCGAAGCTGGAAGAATTTGAAATAAAGGAATTGATTAAAGAAATCGGATTGTCCAATACGAAAGCAAAAAATCTGAAAAGAATGGCAGAGCTTTTACTGGAAAGACATAATGGGGTGGTGCCACAAACTTACGAGGAATTGGAAGCGCTTCCCGGAGTTGGTCACAAAACGGCTTCCGTAGTGATGAGCCAAGGCTTCGGATTTCCTGCTTTTCCGGTCGATACACACATTCACAGGCTGATGACGCAATGGAAGCTCACCTCAGGAAAAAACGTTGTTGAAACCGAGAATGATGCAAAAAAGCTCTGGAAAGAAGAGGTTTGGAACAAGCTTCATCTTCAAATCATTTTTTACGGAAGAGAATATTCTCCGGCGAGAGGAAAAGGCGAGAAGGACTTCATTACGAAAATGATGTTTGAAAAAGAAGAGAAATAGAAAAAGTTCTTTTTATATGTCCTTGTCGAGGTTTTAAACCTTGACAAGGATGATAATCATAATATTAATTATCCAGTAACCTTCTATGATAGTTAATCTGTCCCAAATGATATTCCAGATGCCCAATCAGGTGGATTATAAAATATTCGGTTGTCATAGGATGACCAAAAGGTTCAAGCGGATAGTTCTTTTCAAGATCTTCTGCAGATAATTTATCAAGTGTTGAGGTTACGGCTTCAAGCGTTCCTTCGATTTTCTCGATCAATTCTGCTCTTGGAATGTCTTTTAAAGAAAATTCAAGGTCGCGCTGTCGTATGTATCCGGAATTTCCGAGTATCGCACCAAAGAAATGGCTTAGATTTCCAACCAAATGAAGGGTTAAATTTCCTGCAGAATTTAGAATGTTTTTATCAATTTTCCATAGGTTTTCTGCGTTTTGATAAGATTCGATTTCCAATTTTAATTTATTTAAATCTCTTGTGTATAGGGATTTTAGACTTTCTATTATCATTTTTTCTAATTGTTATTGTTTGAAGTTTTCTTTAAATCTAAAAGGGAATCATAAAGCTTTCGTAATCCTCTTGTTCCCATTCCACCATAATCATTGATTGTCTTTACTTTTAAATTATCGTAAGTTATTTTTAAAGTTGTTGTTCCTGCATCAGAGTAGCCAACACTATAATCATCCGCAAGATTTTCAAAATCAATATAATTTAATAAGTCAATAATTTCTTTAAATTTTTCTTTTGAGAGTTGAGAAAAATAAGTTTTGCGATATTCGTCATCATCAAGAGTCCAAGTTATATCTCGATTTGAAATTATTTCTATTTTGGTTGTAGAACGATCCCAATGAGATCCTCTTGTTATAAATTCTATTTCTAGAATGTTGTGTCTTTTGGGATTGGGATTTTCTTCAATAAAATCTCCATTTTTATAAATTAGATTTTCTTTGATTAGTTTACTCAAACTTCCATATCTATCTAGGACTTTTACGCTGTAATATTCTATTTTATTATTCTTTACAGCAGAAAACTCACATTGCTCATAAAGTTTACCTTTACTTACATTTTTCGATTCAAAATGGTCTCCTTTGTCTAAAATATAAATCGTTTTTGCTCCTTCAGAATCGGTTCCTGTTACTAAGACATCTGTTAATCCGTTATTGTCAAAGTCTGCTTTCCCCCAAGTTTGTTTTAATTTTAAGCTGTCTGCAATAACATTGCAATACCGGTCATAATTAATTTTATCATCTACGGTTAGAAAATAATTTATTTTATTTTCGTCGTTTCTAATAAAATTTTCAAGATCTTTTGTCGATATTAATGAATCAATTCTACTTAATTTTTGGGATTGAAAATTAAATAAAGGATAAAAAAATAATACGAAATAAAGTATTTTCACCAAAATAAAATTAAAATGTAAAGCTAAACAAAAAAGCCACAAAATTAATTTGCGACTTTAATATTTTAATGCGGAATTTCCTCCAACAAAATCTCGTTTCCTGCCTTATCGTAGTAAGTACAAGTGAATTTATCCAGATCAACAATCCATTTTTCGATTCCTGTTTCTGCGCAATCTTGGCAAAATTTCATGTAATCTGTTTCTCCTCTTTGATGACTTTTTAATTGTTGTACAAACTTTTTTTTATCAGAATCATCAGCAATCGTTAAATCTTCATATTGAGGTTGTGAAGTTGTTTTAAAGTCATTTTCTCCAAAATATTCGGTGTGACTGTCCTTTACCCACGTTTCAAAAGATTTCACACCCATATTCTTGATTTCCTGAATGTAATTCGGAAAATCAGCTCCTGTTTTTACTTTATCGTGAGCATTTTCAATTTGTTCTACTGTAAACATTTTTCTTCGTTGTATTTTTTATTAATTTAAATTTTACCACAAAAGATTCAAAAGATTTCTTTAAATATTTAAATTAAAGTGAATTAAAAGTTTTCAAAAGCTTATGCTTTCTTTTTAATGATCTTAAGTAAAGAAATCTTTTGAATCTTTTGCGGTGAAAACTATTTCTGCTTCTTCGCCCAAAGCTCCATTTTTCTGTTCAAAACATCCAAAGGAAGACAACCCTGACTCAAAACTTCATCATGGAAACTCGCCAAATTGAATTTATTTCCAAGCTCTTTCTGGTATTTTTCTCTCAATTCACGGATTCTCAAAGAACCGATTTTATACCCTAAAGCCTGTCCAGGCATTGCCATATATCGCTCAACTTCGGCAGTTGCTCCGGCTTCGTCGTAAGAAATATTGCTTAAGAAATATTTGATTGCTTCTTCTCTTGTCATTTTTCCGGTGTGCAGTCCTGTGTCGACAACCAATCTTACGGCTCTCAACATTTGGTCGCTTAAATATCCCATTTTCTGATAAGGATCTGTGTATAAACCGAATTCAGGGCCTAAAGTCTCGCAATAATGCGCCCAACCTTCACCATAAGCTCCAAACCAACCGAATCTCATAAATTTCGGAAGTTTTGTATTTTCCTGCTGCAAAGAAACCTGATAATGGTGCCCCGGAATGGCTTCATGTAAAAACAAAGATTCCATTCCGGAAGTCACATTGAATTTCGATGGATCAGGAAGGGGAACATAGAAAATTCCCGGTCTTTTTCCATCCGGAGTTCCCTGAATGTATTCAGCACTCGCACTTGCTTCTCTGAACTTTTCTGTTTGTCTGATCTCAAATCCTGTTTTTGGAGTTACGGAAAACATTGTTTTTAACTTTGGAGTAATTTTCGTTAAAATACCATTAAATGCGGTCAAAACTTCTTTTGACGTTTTGTAAGGCATTGCTTTCGGATCTGTTTTTACGAAATTAATGAATTCTTCCAATGTTCCTGTGAAACCAACCTGTTGCTTTACTTTTTCCATTTCGGCACGAAGCATGGCAACCTGTTGAAGTCCGATTTTATTAATTTCTTCAGGAGATTTATTGGTCGTTGTCCAGCTTTTTGCATAATACTGATAAATTTCTTTACCGTTTGGTAAGCTATTGTAACCATCTGTATCTCTTCCTTTTGGCAGATATTCTTTTTCTAAAAAATCTCCCATTTTGATATAAGCCGGAATGATTTTTTTGGTGATAGCTTCTCTGTAAAGTTCCGTAAATTTATCTTTCTGTTCTTTCGTAAAGTCTTTTGGAAACTTTTTAACAGGGCCGTAGAAAATGTTTTTTTCTAAATCTGTTGTTGTAATTTCCTCAGCTCTCATCTGTGGAATCATTTTGACAATCAGTTTTTTAGGTAAAACCATTTTATTGTTGATTCCTTCGCGGAAATTCTCGGTTGCAGCATTCATCCACTCAGGGAATTTTTCCATTCTTTTTAGCCAATCGCTGTAATCTTTTTCTGTTTTAAAGGGCTGACTGCCTTCTCCGCTTCCATACAAAGGAAAATTCAGCGGAAGTCCGCCAAACTGCGTGAAAGGAATATATTCAGGATGATAAGCATACGCCTGAATCTTGTCTTTTAAAGTAAAATCCAGTACGTCGTAAACCACTTTGTCTTCATCAGAAAGACTTTTGTAATCCACATTTTCAAGTTGGTTCTGAACGGAATTGTAAAAAGCAACTTCCCCCGAAATAAAATCTTTATCTATATTGATCGGAAGCTGATCGTTGTACCTCAGATCACCTTGTGAAGTCGCATCCAAAGGATATAATTTCAAATATTGCTCATAATAATTTGAAGCAATAGAATCGATATTGGAAGGCGTAACCTTCGTAAGTGGGGAATCGGATTTTTTGCATGAAATAAGGCTTAAAGCCAAGCCCAGTCCCAGAATACTTTTCGATATAATGTTTTTCATTTTTTCAGAATTCTTTATGAAAACAAAAATAAGTAATATTGGAATATGCAGAATTAATAATTAAAGCGGATTTTTTAAAAATTATTTTCAAAAAATTTTTCACATTCAATCTATTTTTTATCTTTGCTTAAAACGTTTAACAATCATATTATTACAGTTCTTTTTTTAAGAAATAATGAAAGGGATTTTAAAAATTTACCATCCGGACGAAACGCTAAAGTACAATATCAGAAACACTTATTGTAAAGCGGTTTACAGCAACCAACAACACTTTTTAGAGGTTGAAATCATTACGGATGACAGTCTGGATCATGTAGACGATGATTCTTTGCAGTACAACTTTCCACAACTTTCTATGGAAGTTTTCGATTTTCCGATCGATTCAGGTGATATCGAAGGAAAAATTATCAACATCAATGATTCTGAGGAAGATACCTACACAGAAGTAGATCTTTTCGATGATGAAGAAGCATTCATTTATGATAACAAGCTTCACTTCGAGAAAAATGAAGAAGGGGAACTGCAGGTAATGTGGGAGGGAACCATTGATGATTTCTATACCGGATCGGATACTCCGCTTCCCTTTAAGCTGAAATGCGAATTCAAGCAGGACGAAATTGAGATAGACGAAGATTAATTTTCATCTTTTTTCTCATTCTTTATATCAAATTTCTTTTCAAATACTTTTTTGGAAAGAAATTTGCTGTTTACGAAAATAACAAATTTTAAGTTGTTTTTAAGCAATTTTTAAGAGTTCAATTCATAATATTCCACTATTTTTGTCGTTAAAACCTTTATAAAAAATACACATTAAATGCTGTTAACGGAACTTACTCAGATTTTATTTGCCCAGGTTGCTGCTCCTGCAGTGGCGGCAGACGATTTAGAATTCTCATTTTGGAAAATCATGTTCCACGGAGGAGCTTTCGCTAAAATAGTGATGGTTACCGTGTTATTGCTTGGTGTGTTTTCCGTTTATCTGTTTTTTGAACGTTTTTTCTTTATTAAAAGATTAACCTCAAAGACAGATTCTAACTTTATGGATAACATCGAAGACTTCATTAAAGAAGGTAAAATGGAATCCGCATTGGACTATTGTAAAAGACAAAACTCTCCGGAAGGAAGAATTTTAGAAAAAGGGATCTCAAGATTGGGAAGACCTGTTTCAGACATTGTAAGCGCAATGGAATCTCAAGCTCAGGTAGAAGTAGCCAATATGGAGAAAAATCTGAATCTTTTGGCGGTGGTTCCTAGTATTGCTCCAATGTTGGGACTTTTGGGAACGGTTATCGGGATGATTATCGCTTTCTTTAATTTATCTCACGCAAGCGGTTCTTTCTCACCAAAAACTTTATCAGAGGGTATTTATACAGCGTTGGGACAGACAGCGGTAGGTCTTGCGGTGGCGATTCCGGCAAACTTTTTCTACAATTTATTATTAACAAGAATTGATAAATTTGTATTAAAGGCACAAAATATGTCGGGAGAATTTTTAGATCTTATCAACAAACCTTTATAATTTTTTCTTATGAAAATTCAAAGGAGAAATAAAGCGAATCCGGAATTCAGTTTAGCAGCGATGACAGACGTTATCTTGCTGATGCTGATCTTCTTTATGGTAACTTCTTCCGCGGCAAACCAAAGTGCAATTGACGTAAAGTTGCCAAAAACAGGGGCTGTTGAAGATAATATTCCGAATCCTCTGACGGTAAGCATAAAACCGGACGGATCTTATTTTGTAGATGATATTCCGGTGACAAGAGATCAGCTTGAAGCGGATATTGTGAGCAAATTAACAAGCCAGACAAACAAATCTTTCACAATAAGAGCCGACGAAAATACAATGCATAAAGATGTTGTTTTTGTAATGGAAATTGCTGAAAAACATAAATTTAATATTGCCATTGCAACGGTTAAAGATAAATAACAAACCCGAAAATTTCGGAAAGGATCATTTTAAAATGAGAAGCCAGATTATCAATAAAGACGAACAAAACAAAGACAGGTTGAAAAGCGCATTGCTTTCGATCCTGATTTGGTCTGCGATCCTGTTGTTTGTTTTTTTATATAAACTAAAACCCGAGCTTGATGAGCAACCCGAAATTGTAACAACCATGCTGGTGAATTTTGGGGACAACAGAAACGGAAACGGAGTTGAAGAACCTGCAGATCAACCTGGAAGCCTGGCTGCAGCAACAGAAGAAGTAACTCCTGAACCTGTAGAAACACCTGTTCCTGAGACGAAAACAATTGTAAAGCCTGAGCCACAACCTGAAACAAAAAAATCAGAAGCAAAGGAAAAAATAATCACAGGAAATAATTCTAAAGTTACAGTTCCTAAAAAAGAAGAATCCAAAAAATCGGATAAAGCAACAGCAACAAGTACTTCTGCCTCAAAAAATACTAAAAAATCAGGCGCAACAACTGCCAATTCTAAAACCGGGAATGGAGATGGAAAAGGAACAGCCGCAATTGGAAATTTAATAAAAGGAAGAGGAACGAAAGCGGGAAGTCAAGGAGATGGTAATGGAATTGGAAATGCAGGAGATCCTTTAGGTGGTGACGGAAACGGAGACAGTAAAGTCGGAATCGATAGAAAATTGGTAGGATTTATTCCGGGAACGATGGGAAGAGGAGGTGCACAACCTGCAAACAGCTGTACTGCAAGTGGAACAATTACAGTTGCTTACACAGTAGATAAAGCCGGAAACGTAGTTTCTGCCAGAAGATCGGGCGGAACTTCAGATCCTTGTATAAGCTCGAATGCGGTTGCCTGGGTGAAGAAATATGTGAAAGCTGAAAAAGCAAACACATCTTCCACCGGAACGTATAAAATTACATTCTAAAATACAAAAGCACTTTATTCAAGTGCTTTTTTTATTTCTGAAATTCTGTTGATAACGGGTAGCGCAAATATTCCACTGGTTTGAAGATACAATTCGTAGAACGTTTTTGCTTTATCTAAAAATTCATTGTTTTGAGTTGCTTTTCCGTTGAAGTAGAAAAGATTTCCCAACATTTCATAATAATCTTTGTGGTCTCTTTCCTGTCTTTCGTTAACGACTTCGATGATTTCTTCTTTCGATTTAGATGAAAGAGTCGTGAAGTCAAATTTAAAAATATCTTTCATTAAAGATTCAAAATCCAGTTCTTTTTGCATTAAACTTTCTTCCGGTTTATCTAAAATCAGTTTTTCTAATGCTTGAGTTAATTGACGTATTAGTCTTAATGTGAATTCTTTATCTGTGATCATATTCTTGTTGCTTGTTGTTCGTTTCTGGTTGCTTGTCTATGTGCGCCAGTTGAGTTGAACATATTTTATAAAGTTATTTATTTTTCCTCCTAAAAGTTTGTATTGTTGCGCTTTATTTTCAAAGTCTGAATTAAATTCAGGATAAAGCCTTGATAGTTTTGATAAATGACAAATGGTTTCATCGCAACTTCCTTGTGAATAAATTAGAAAACGAATAAACTCACCTTTGTAAGTTTTTCTTCCATAACCTTCTACAATATTTGTAACAATTGAATCTGCAGATCGTCTCAATTGACTTCCTAATTCATAAGTTTCATATTTTGGTAAATTAAAAGTAAGTCGATGAGTTTCAATGAATAATTCGAACGAAGTGTTGTAAATGTCAAGTTTTGTATAGCTCATATTGTGTTTTGCTGTTATAACAATTAACTAGCAGCCAACAACTAGCAACTTCTATGCAAAAAACAAATAAGCCAAAGCAATCGAAGTAATAACACCCACCAAATCCGCCAAAAGCATGGCAATTACCGTGTATCTCGTATTCTTCACGGCTACCGCTCCAAAATAAACCGCAATCACATAAAACGTCGTGTCTGAGCTTCCCTGAAGTACTGCCGCCAATTTCCCCTGAAAACTGTCTGCTCCAAAAGTCGACATTGTATCAACCATCATTCCACGGGCTCCGGAGCCGGATAAAGGTTTGATTAAAGCGGTTGGAAGTCCATCTACAAATCGAGGGTCGAATTGTGCAACGTTTGCTACCCATTTCATCCCATCGATAATTACGTCAAAAACTCCGGAAGTTCTCAATAAAGAAATAGCGATCAACATTCCGACTAAATATGGAATAATTTTCACGCAGGTTGTGAAACCTTCTTTTGCCCCTTCAATAAAAGCATCAAAAACATTGATTTTTTTGTAAACAGCGCCCAAAACGATTGCTAAAAATATAAAAAGAATCAATCCGTTACTTAAAACTTTGCTGAAATCATCAAGCTCATCTTTGCTCAATTGAGTCAAATACAAAACTAACAAAGCAATAACAGCCGAAATTCCACCAACGTAAGCAATTACGATAGGTCTTAATAAATTGATTTTCTGATATAGAGATACGATAATCATTGCCGCTAAAGTCGCTGCAAAAGTCGCAATCATACACGGAAGAAAAATATCCGTCGGTGTTTTTGAACCCATCGAAGCGCGAATCGCAATAATTGAAACAGGGATCAAAGTCATTCCTCCTGCGTGAAGACAAAGGAACATAATTTGCGAATTACTTGCCGTTTCTTTATTTGGATTTAAAGTTTGAAGACTTTCCATGGCTTTTAAACCGAAAGGTGTTGCTGCATTGTCTAAACCTAAAAGATTGGCGCTGAAATTCATCAGCATATGTCCAAAAGCAGGATGGTTTTTCGGAATATCAGGAAATAATTTTGAGAAAAAAGGTTGTATTAATCGGCTCAGAAGATTGATTCCGCCTGCTTTTTCTGCAATACTCATGAAGCCCATGAATAAGGTCATAATTCCAATTAAACCAAGGCAGATTTTTACAGCTGTTTCCGAAGTTCCAATCACTCCGTCCGCTTCCTGAACGCGGTATATTTTCACATCTTGTTTTAAAGAATCTGTTTTGTAATGTATTCTGCTGTCTGCAAAATCGGACTTTTTCGTCAAACTGTCCCGCACGACCGGAGCGAGTGTATTCATTTTTTGTGTTGCAATCTGTACTGTATCGCCGCCTTTTCCTACCACCATATCGTTGAAAATGGTTTTGTAATGGCTTGATGAAATGTATTTTATACTTGCAATAGCGATGGCAACAATAATAAATGCCGACCAAATTCTGCTGAGAACCATTTGATTAAATTATAATTGTTTAAACTTATCAAAAAAAGTTCAGATTACAAAAAAAGGGAAGGTTTTTAAGGATTTTTCCATCGATAGGAACGGGCTTTAGCCCGTTTTAAGATTCGTAAACATGAGAATTGGCTTTAGCCAAAACTTATATTTGTAATAATAGATTCTTCACATCACTCGGAATGAGCAGTGAAAACGTTGAAAATAATTGAAATTTAAATAAAACTATTACTTTTCATCAAGATAAACCAAAAAGCCATCAAAATCATCATCCACACTTTTCAGAACTTTTGCATCTTTCATTTTCTTTTCCAGACCATCGATAAAAAAACTTTTTTCGAAAAACTGACGGTGAATTCCAGGTAATAGCTCTCTATAATAATCCATCCCGAATTTATTATTATGAAGATCCATTTTGGTTTCTAAAGGTTTGTTGGGAAACAATTCTTCGTGCATATCGGTGATTCTTTTACAGAAATCCAGTGCTTTTTCAGGAGAAGAAACTTTAGAACAGTACATCGTGATAAAACAGCACCACAATGCGTGTCTGAAAGCGTTTCCGATGCCGTTGTTGGATGCCGTTTTAGGAAATTTTTTCTGAGCAATGGTGTATGCCTGAATGGTCGCATGAAAACTCAGTAATGAGAAAATAGGATGGGGAAGAACCAGCGATAAAAGATGGCAAATCTTTTTAAAGCTTAATGTTCGGATCGTATTAAAAAATATTCTGAAAGTTCTCATCAATAAAAATCTCTCCCGAATTAGAGAGAGATTGATGTATTTTGTTACAAATTATTAAGCTTTTACAGCCAATAAATTTACTGTTTTAGCTACTGTATCCTGAATTTCGGTTCTTTTCACGATGAAATCTACGAAACCTTTTTCCTGAAGGAATTCTGAAGTCTGGAATCCTTCTGGTAAATCTCTACCGATGGTCTCACGGATAACTCTTGGTCCTGCGAAACCGATTAAAGCGCCCGGTTCTGCCATGATGATATCTGCTGTCATTGCAAAAGAAGCCGTAATTCCTCCGAAAGTTGGATCACAAAGATAAGCGATGTATAAAAGTCCCGCTTCTGAAAGCTGAGCCAATTTCGCCTGAACTTTAGCCAACTGCATCAAAGAATATGTTGCCTCCTGCATTCTTGCACCACCAGACTGGCAAATAATCATGTAAGGAAGTTTCTTCTCGATACAATAATCAATTGCTCTTCTGATTTTTTCACCCATTACCGAACCTAAAGATCCGCCAATGAAAGCAAAATCCATACAAGAAACCACCATTTCAGTTCCTTTTACGGTTCCTACAGCATTTCTGATAGAATCTGTAAGTTTAGTCTTCGCTTTTACCTCTTTTAAACGGTCTGTGTAAGATTTAGTATCCTTAAAGTTCAGGATGTCAATACTTTCAACATTAGCATCCAGTTCTGTGAATTTACCACCATCAAAAAGGATATCAAAAAATTCTGCACTTCCTATTCTTACATGAAATCCGTCTTCAGGAGAAACATAGTTGTTTCTTTTCAGTTCATCGTGTTCTACCACTTTTCCTGACGGAGTCTGATGCCAAAGACCTTTGGGAACATCCTTTTTTTCATCAGTAGAGGTTGTTATGTTTTTTGCCTGTCTTTTAAACCACTCGAATGCCATATTGTAATATAATTAATATAAATAAATGAAAGAAGATAAATGACAGACTTTTAGATAAGCCATCATTCATCAATTATCATCTATAATTTATTTAAGCGTATTTACGTTATTTAAATCTTCAAAAGCCTGAACCAATCTCTTAGAGAAAGTTTCTTCACCTTTTCTTACCCAAACTCTAGGATCGTAGAATTTCTTGTTCGGTTTTTCTTCACCTTCAGGGTTTCCGATTTGAGTTTTCAAATAATCAATATTGTTTACCATATAATCTCTGATTCCTTCTGTATAAGCAAACTGAAGGTCAGTATCAATGTTCATTTTAATTACACCGTAATCGATCGCCTCTCTTATTTCTTCTAAAGTAGAACCAGAACCACCGTGGAATACGAAATTGATAGGTTTTTCAGCTGTTCCGAATTTCTCCTGAACATATTTCTGAGAATTATCAAGAATTTTTGGTGTAAGAACCACGTTTCCTGGCTTGTAAACTCCATGTACGTTTCCGAAAGCTGCTGCAATTGTAAAGTTGTCAGAAACAGCCTTCAATTTTTCGTAAGTGTAAGCGATATCTTCCGGTTGAGTATATAATTTAGAGTTATCAACATCTGAATTATCAACACCGTCTTCTTCACCACCAGTTACTCCGATTTCTACTTCGAGAGTCATTCCGATTTTAGCCATTCTTTCGAAATATTTAGCAGAAATTTCTAAGTTTTCTTCTAAAGATTCTTCAGAAAGATCCAGCATGTGAGAAGAATAAAGAGATTTTCCTGTTTGCTTGAAGAACTCCTCGTTAGCATCCATCAAACCGTCGATCCAAGGCAATAGTTTCTTTGCAGCATGGTCTGTGTGAAGAATTACAGTTGCTCCATAAGCTTCTGCCAAGGTGTGAATATGTTTTGCTCCGGCAATTGCTCCCAAAATAGCAGCTTTTTGTCCGTCATTGCTTAATCCTTTTCCTGCGTTGTAAGCAGCTCCACCATTTGAGAACTGAATGATAACAGGTGAGTTTAGTTTTGCTGCAGTTTCCAAAACCGCATTTACGTTGCTAGAACCAATTACGTTTACTGCTGGTAATGCATATTTGTTTTCTTTAGCATGCTGAAAAATATCAGTAACTAATTGACCTGTGGCAACTCCTGCCGGGAAAATTCTGCTCATGTTTTGCTTTTTAATAAAATTTATTAGGGTGTTTTTAAATTCCTGTAAAGGTAATAATTTTTAGAATATCGTTAATTTCTTTTGTCTCTCCCCCAAAGTAGCTTCTGGCGGATGGTTTCATAGAAACTCAAATCATTGGGCTGAACCAGCAAAATCTGAAAATCTGCCTTTCGGATGACGATTTCCTTATCTGTTTCTATATGTATCAGTCGTGAATCCAGCGATAGAGAATATTGTGAAACCCTGCTTTCTACTTTAAATTTAATTTCAACACTATCGTTCACCACCAAAGGTCTTACATTTAAGTTGTGAGGAGCAATAGGTGTGATGACGAAATTTTCGTTGTTTGGAGAGATGATCGGTCCGCCGCAACTTAAAGAATAAGCTGTAGAACCCGTCGGAGTTGAAACGATAACACCGTCTCCCCAGAAAACATTTAAAAATTCATCATTAATATAAGAATCCACCGTTACCATCGATGTTGTTTCTTTTCTGGAAACGGTAACATCATTTAAGGCATATGGGAAAAAATCTTCCAGTTCAGGCGAAACCACTTGAATCACAGAGCGACGGCTTGTTTTTACGTCTCCTTTTAAAATAGAATCGAGCTCTTTGAAGGCTTCTTCTTTGGTGAAACTTGCCAAAAATCCTAATCTTCCTGTATTTACACCAACAATCGGAATTTCAAGATCTTCAATAAAGGTTAAAGAATTTACAATCGTTCCATCTCCGCCAAAAGTGAAGAAAAGGTCGACTTCCTTATCCAGAAGATCCTGTTTGTTATTAAACGTTTCAAATATTTTTGAAAACTGAAGTGCTTCCGCCATCTCATCATACAAAACAGATTTTACACCTCTGTTTTCCAGTTCGGAAATAAATTTGCTTAAATATAAAAAAGTATCAAGATCTTTTTTCTGAGAATAAATGGCTGCCTTCATTAGTTTTTATATTTCTATGAATTTTTGGAAAAATCCGAATCTGTCCTGAAACAAATCTGATTTTTCATCAGAATAATACTTCTGCACAATTCTATAATCATATCGGTCGAATGTTTCATCAATAGAACTTAGGTTTTCATTGCCAATCTTTATTGTCACCTGAATTACTTCGTCGGACATAAAACTGATAAAAGCACCATAAAATTTAGAATTATTACTTTCCACAATATTGGCAATTTCTGTCATCGAATATCTTCTGGTCGGAACTTCCACGGTAAGAATGGCTCCCGACTCCGAAAACAAAGGATATTTCGACAAATCCTGGAAAATATCTTCACAGCTGATATATCCCAAATACTTTTCTGCCTTGTTGATAACCGGAATCACATTAGAATTGAATGTATAAAACAAACGAATGCTATCCATAATATTGTTATCCTCCAAAATAGCAAAACGCTCAATCTGATGTTCCAGATCTTTCAGAATTCCGTCCTCTTCGTAAAGAAAATCCTGAGCAAGCGCTCCGTAAAAGTGATGGGACTTTTTGATGAATATATGAGAATATCCAAATGCTTCTAACATGTCCCTTGCTGATTCTATCGAGTCAGTCAGGCTAAAACACGGGTAGTCTTTTGAGATATAGTCCTTGATAAACATTGTGCTAATTTATAAAAAATTAAACGAAACTTTTTCTGAAACACCTACTTTTTTTTGTAGATTTAAAAAAAAGCAATTTTAAAATTTGTTTGTGACGAAAAAAAAAGTATCTTTGTCGCCTTTCATTTTTACTTTTTATTAGATTTATTTCAAACTGCACTGTCTATTAGGCACATGCAGTTTTTTTATTTTAAAGCCTTTGCAAACTCCCACATTACAATTCCTCCACAAACGCTTACATTCAAAGAATGCTTTGTTCCCAATTGAGGAATTTCTATGAATGAATCGATGTTTGGCAACGCTTCATCACTTATTCCTTCTACTTCATTTCCTAAAATTACAGCATATTTTTTAGATTTATCAATCGTAAAATCTGTAATCATTTGGCTGTTTGTCGTTTGCTCGATTCCTACCATCTCAAAACCTTGAGATTTTAAATCATTAATGGTAACGTTGATATCACTTTCATGACTCCAATCCACGCTTTCTGTCGCTCCCAAAGCCGCTTTGTGAATTTCACGGTGAGGGGGTTGCGGGGTAATTCCGCAAAGAATGATTTTCTGAACCAAAAATGCATCAGCCGTTCTGAAAGTTGCACCCACATTGTGCATACTTCTGATATTGTCTAAAACTACCACCAAAGGAATTTTTTCCACAGATTTAAAAGTTTCTACATCTATTCTGTTGAGTTCTTCCAGCTTTAATTTGTGTACCAATTTCTTATTTTGTTGAGATTAATTTTCCGTCTTTGTAAACTTCTGTTTTCTCGATGCTTCCGTCTTCGCGGTAATGAACTCTAGTTCCGTTCCATTTATCATTTACGAATTCCGTTTCCCTTTGGATTTTCCCTGATGGGTAAAGCATTTTCCATTTTCCTGTAGCAATTCCGTTGTCATAAAAACCGATTTGCTTTACAGATTTTCCGTTTTCATAGAAAAGTTTACTTTCGCCCTGCAATTTACCAAATTTAAAATTTGAAATCTCTGTTATTACTCCCGAAGAATTATAAAAAGTTGCAGTTAAGCTGTTATCATAAATATTTTTCTCGCCATTTCTGAATATTTCTTTTGAGGTTAAAACTCCGTTTTTATCAAAATATTGCCATTCTTTTACTTTATAATCCTTTTTGTATTCCCCCTTTGCCTGAACTTTTCCGTTGTCGTAGTAAAAAATCGCGTCGCCTTCCAGCTTTCCTTTTTTCCATTCGGCAATTTCTTTTACTTGTCCGTTATCAAAAAATTGTTTGCAAGATCCTTCCTGTAATCCGTCTTTAAATCCACATGGTTTCTGAGCTGTCATCACCGAAAAAGAAAAAACAGCCAATAAAAGTGAATATTTCATAATTGATTTTTTAGTTTAAAATTAATATTTGTTGAATTGATCTAATTGTTTAAATGCAAAAGTTTTGTTTATTTTAGATAAACAAAGGCTTAAAACTCATAATACATTAATTATTTTTCGTTAATAATTGTTTATGTAATAAAATTTTAACATTTTACTCCCCAAATATGGGTATTTATTCTCTTTTATAAAATACCTATATTTGGCTAAAATATGAGCTATGAAAAATGCACTCGTTTTAATGACCATGGTATCAGCTTTTACTTTTACCAAGGCACAAAATACATACTACCCACAAGCTTTTTTCGATAAAAAACTGGCGCAAAATATGATCGGTTTTGGAAATTCTACGATCGAAGGTGTGGCTTCAACCAAACAGAAAAACAATTGGGGAATCAAGCCTTTATTAGCAGAAAAACATTATGCTAAAAAAGGAACTGTCGTAATGCTTTTTCCGGTAACACCTTATTTTGAAGAGTTTTACAGCATGAGAAAAAAGTATGAAAACAAAAAAACTACGGTTTATATGTCCGAAGAAGCTTTCAAATACAGAATTGAAGCTTTAACAGATGATCGCGGAAGATTTAAATTTGAAAAATTAAAACCGGGAAAATATTATTTAGAAACGATCGTTAATTTCACAGCAACGGCAAGTTACCAGCAACAAACCGGACAATCCGATGCTTACAACGCTTACGGTGGATATTTGTATTCTACTCCAATTTATCAAACGTTTTTCTATGGCTATAACGCAGGAAATCGAGAAAGTAAATTTGTTGAAATAAAACAAGACGGCGAATTAAAAGAAATCAATCTCTAAGAGGTTGATTTTATTTTTTTAGCATAATTTGATGAACATTTTTCTCAATATTTTGGGCAATAGTTTCCATCGGAATATCGTTTTCGTCGTTGTTAAAAGGATCTTCGATTTCTTCGGCAATCAATTCCAAACTCATCAAAACATAATACACAAAAACCGTTAACGGAATGATAAAAAAACCAATATTGACGACATAAGCAATTGGCAAAGCAAAAACATACAAAATGATAAATTTCTTGATGAAAGAAGAATAAGAATAGGGGATTGGGGTGTTTTTAATTCTTTCACATCCTCCGCAAACCTCCAGAAAACCTGAAAGTTGAGTGTCCAAATACAGCATTTCGATCTCTGAAATTTTTCCCTCTTTTTTTAATTGATTTAATTTATGCGTTAAAAGAATAACCAATTCACTCGGACCGTGATTTTTCAAAGATTTTTCAATTTCAGAATAATCTTCGTCCAAAGCCAATCTTGTCGATTCCTGAGAAAGATGTTTTGCTAAAAAATGTGGATAAAATTTCAAAAACCGGGCAATTTGTTCAATACTTTGTCTGTCATCATCCAAAATATTACTAATCTTTATGGCAAAATTTCGTGTGTCATTCACCAACTTTCCCCAAAGTTTTCTGCCTTCCCACCATCTATCATAAGCGGTATTCGTCCTGAAAACCAATAGCAAAGAAAGCACAAAACCTAATAAAGAATGTATCAAACCAACATTGCTCACTCCAGATTTTGAGGTAAGATGCAGGTATTCGACTTCCAAATACTGAATTCCCCAAGAGTACAATCCCACCAAAATCATGCTCGGAAAAAGGATTTTTAGCGTGTCACTTTTATGTAAACTAAAAAGAATTTTCAGGAAATGTTTGGTGTTGTAGGCTCTCATAAACAAGGTTGTCTTACAAATATAAAATTTTCGTTTTACAGGACTTTACTAAATCTTAAAATTTTGTCTAAAACTATACGCTATTGCTATCATTTGCTGAACGAAGTGCCTTTGTGATCGGAAAATATACACGAAAAATTTAAGATAAATGCTTGCGAACATAGTGTTAAAAATAGATTCTTCACTTCGCTTTTGCTTCGTTCTGAATGACATTATATAAAATCAGGGAAAGATAAATTTACCCTCAAAATTTCCCCAAAATTCAAAAAAACACTATTTTTAGCTCTCATTTTAAATACCAAATCAAAATGATCCTCGAAAACGTAGATGTTGTCACTGATATCAGTAAAGAAGATTTTCAGAAAAATTATTTCAAAAAGCATAAACCTCTTTTGATTAAAAATTTCGCGAGCCGATGGGACGCTTTCGATAAATGGAACTTCGATTTTATTCGCGAAAAGGCTGGTGAACAGGAAGTTCCGTTATACGATAATAAACCTGCAGATGCCAACAAAAGTACAGATGCACCAGTCACAAAAATGAAAATGAAGGACTATATTGACACGATAAAAAGCAACCCTTCTGATCTCCGAATTTTCTTTTACATCATTACCGATCGTCTTCCGGAACTGTTAAAGAATTTTACTTATCCGGATTTAGGAATGAAATTTTTCAAGCGGCTGCCGACCTTATTTTTCGGGGGAAGCGAAGCCCATGTTTTGATGCATTACGATGTGGATTTGGGAGACTTTCTTCATATTCATTTTGAAGGGAAAAAGAGAATTTTATTGTTTGATCAAAAGCAATCTGCTTTTTTGTATAAAGTTCCGCTATCGGTTCATACCATTTACGAGGTAAATTACGAAAATCCGGATTATGAGAAATTTCCGGCTTTAAAACATGCTAAAGGTTTTGAAATTTTCATGGAACATGGTGATGCGCTTTTTATTCCGGGAGCTTTTTGGCATTTCAACAGATATTTAGAACCAGGATTTTCAATGTCGCTTCGTGCGCTTCCGAATAAACCAAATGTTTTTGCTAATATGCTGTATCATGTTTTCATTATGAGATATACAGATAAATTAATGCGGAAGATTTTTAAAGCTAAGTGGGTGAATTATAAGCAGAAATGGGCTTACGAAAAAAGCTCAAAAGCTCTAGCTAAAAAAGCCATATAATTTTATTTCCCACAGATTAACACAGATATTTATGCTTTAATTCTGCATAATTATCTGTGTAAATCTGTGAAATCTGAGAGAAACCATAAATGTAGTTTTTCAAAAACTTTACTTCTACTATTTTATTTCATACTTTTACCGACCTAATTTTTAAGAACGATTTTAATGGCAAAGGCAGCGAAGAAAGAAACCCCGTTAATGATTCAGTACAATACCATCAAGGCGAAATATCCTGATGCGCTTTTACTATTCAGAGTGGGGGATTTTTACGAAACTTTCGGGCAGGATGCGGTTAGAACTTCTCAAATCTTAGGAATCGTTTTAACGAAAAGAGCCAACGGTGAAGGGCACATCGAACTGGCTGGATTTCCGCATCATTCCGTAGATTCTTACCTGCCAAAATTGGTAAGAGCAGGAATGAGAGTTGCCATTTGCGACCAGTTGGAAGACCCAAAAACGGTCAAAGGAATTGTAAAAAGAGGAGTTACAGAACTGGTAACACCCGGAGTTACATTCAACGACCAGGTTTTAAACTCAAAAAAGAATAACTTCCTGTTATCTCTTCATAAGGAAAAAGAGAAATTCGGGATTGCTTTGGTGGATATTTCGACGGGAGAATTCTTGGTGAGTGAAGGGAATTTAGAAAAACTACTGCATATCGTCAATACTTTTGATCCGAGTGAGATTATTTATCAGAGAAGTGTTCAGATTCCGGAACAGATTAAAAATAAAAATGCTTTCAAGCTTGAAGACTGGGCTTATCAATATAATTTCGCTTACGAGAAACTGACCAGTCATTTTAAAACCAATTCATTAAAAGGTTTTGGTGTTGAAAATCAGCCATTGGCCATTACGGCAGCAGGAGCGATTTTTGCTTATTTAGTTGAAGATACACATCACAATTTACTGTCTCACATCACAAAAATTCAGGTGATTCCACAGGAGGATTTTCTAATGATGGATAATTTCACATTGAGAAATCTTGAAATCGTTTATCCAAGCAATCCACAGGGAAAATCTCTTTTAGATATTATCGATAAAACTTCAACTCCGATGGGAGGAAGATTGTTGAGAAGAAGAATTATTTTACCTTTAAAATCAGTCGAAGAAATCAACAGAAGGCTTTCTTTAATTGATTTTTTAAACGAAAATGATCATCTTAAATATGATATTTCCCAATTATTAAAATCGATATCAGATTTGGATCGATTGATGGGAAAATTGGCTGCAGAGAAAATTTCACCGAAAGAATTGGGATATCTTCGTCAGAGTTTAATTAATATTCATCAAATCAAAGCATTGCTTCATCCTTATGCTGATGTGTTGGCTTGGCTTGAACCTCTGTATGACCAAGATGAATTGATAAAATGTCTTCAAAATCATTTAAATGACGAGCTTCCTGTGAATTTAGCAAAAGGAAATGTTATTAAAGAAGGAATTTCCGAAGAACTAGACCGATTGAGAGGACTTCAATCTAAAGGTCGTGGTTTCTTGGACGAAATGTGCCAAAGAGAGATTGAAAGAACAGGAATTACAAGTCTTAAAATTGATTTTAATAATGTTTTCGGATATTATATTGAAGTTCGAAATACACATAAAGATAAAGTTCCAAGTGATTGGTTGAGAAAACAGACGTTGGTAAATGCCGAACGTTACATCACAGAAGAGCTGAAAGAATATGAAAATCAGATTCTTGGAGCAGAAGAAAAAATTGGAGTTTTAGAAAACGAACTCTACCGAAATGTTTGTTCTGAAACAATGATTTATATCGACCAGATTCAGGAAAATTCCAAAATTATTGCACAGTTGGATGTGGCAGTCGGTTTGTCGGAACTTGCTGTTTCTGAGAGCTATACAAAGCCGGTTCTGAATGATGGTTTCGCTGTTGATTTAAAAGAAGCACGACACCCGATCATTGAAAATGCGCTTCCTTTAGGCGAAAAATATATCCCGAACGATATTTTCTTAGATAAAGATTCTCAGCAGATTATTATGGTTACCGGACCGAACATGGCGGGTAAATCGGCGATCCTTCGTCAGACTGCCATTGTTTGTCTTTTAGCACAAATCGGAAGTTTTGTACCGGCAAAATATGCTGAGATCGGAGTTTTAGATAAAATTTTTACAAGGGTAGGAGCAACGGATAATATTTCCGCCGGTGAATCAACTTTTATGGTTGAAATGAATGAAGCGGCGAATATTTTAAATAATATTTCCGAGAGAAGTTTAATTCTTTTAGACGAAATCGGTCGTGGAACTTCTACTTACGACGGGGTTTCTATTGCGTGGGCAATTGCAGAATATCTTCATCAGCATCCGACTCAGGCAAAGACTTTATTTGCAACGCATTATCATGAACTCAATGAAATGACAGTGAATTTCGAACGTGTGAAAAACTTTCACGTTTCCATTCAGGAGAATAAGGGGAATATTATTTTCTTGAGAAAGTTGGTTTCGGGTGGAAGTGAGCATAGTTTCGGTATTCATGTGGCAAAATTAGCGGGAATGCCATCGAAAGTTGTTAACAGGGCTAATGAAATTTTAAAAACGCTGGAAGCAAGCCGTTCTCAAAGTGGTGGCTCTTCCGAAATTAAAAGAGTAACAGAAGAAAATATGCAGTTGTCTTTCTTTCAGTTGGATGATCCTGTTCTGGAGAATATCCGTGAGGAACTGACGAAAATAGATATTAATACTTTGACACCGATTGAGGCTTTAATGAAGCTGAATGCGATAAAGAAAATGATTGGTAAATAAGTTTGAGAGTGTTTTAGAGTTTTAGTGAAATTATTCTAAAATAAATGAATCTCTTTATTCAGAAATAAAATAAAAAATCTCAAGAGTTTTTCTTGAGATTTTTTGTGATCTATTTTAAATTTAATATTTCTTCAAAGATAAAGGAAAAGTATAAAGAAAACGTACTGGCTCTCCGTTGATCATTGCCGGTTTCCATTTTACAAATAATCTTCTTACGGCAACTTCTGCGGCTTGTGAATGTTTTTTATCACTTCCTGTTGCGGCTACAAATCTTACATACCCGGATTTTTCAACAATGAAATAAACACGGGTATCAATTTTATTTGATTTTACATCAATTACATCCATGCTTTCTGCAAATTTTCTTTTAAAAGTCTCCATTCCTCCCGGAAATTCGGCCGGAGTATCTGCTTTGGTATAAACGCCGTCATCGAGTTTCATTTTTGTTTTTAAAATCGCATAATCAGGAAGTTGTGTTACATTGCTGAATTCCTGAGCAAATATCGCCGTACTAAAAAACAGACTTAAAAAGAATAGTATTGGTTTCATAATGACAAAAATAAGTTATCCTTTTTTGGAAAGCAAAAAGAGAGCCGAAGCTCTCTTGATATTATAAATGATTGTATTCGTACGTGGTAATTTCTGAACTTGTAGCCATATCATTTTCATCATAATAATCTCGGACGTCTTTTTTCGGATAACCATTGGTGTGGTATTCGTAGCTCGATTGGAAATTGGTATACTCATTTCCAGTTCCGGGATAGGTAATAATGTTTTTGTATCGCAAAACATTTCGGTTAGATACATTAAGATCTTCCGTTACCAATAATAACTTTGTGTAACCCGTCACATTTTTAAAAGGAAAGCTTCCTCCATCATATGTAATTGTCTGCAAAGTTCCATTTCCGGTTGTTGTTGTAGAACCCTGAACCCATGAAACGTTTTCTTCCCAATTTTTCAGCGAATTATCAGGGTTGGTAACTGCATCTTTGGTATAGGTCTTTGTTGAGCCTGTAGCAGCAATTGTAGTAATGATTTTTATCTTATCACCCCCAATGTAAGTGTAAGTTGTAGTGTCTGTTTGGCTAGGAACAGCACTGTAAACAGTTGTCTTTTTGGTGATTTTATTGTTGCTGTTGTAAGTGATCGTTGTAGTTTGTGTTGAATTATCCGGTAGAGTATCAACAAATTTTGTGATAAGATCTCCAGAATAAGTAAATACTCTTTTCCAGTTATCGGTTGTGTTTCTCATCTCCGTAATCTTCGCGCCACTATAACTGAACGTATAATTATCTCCGTCCTGAACCATTTTTGTAACCAAAATAGGATTATCGAAATCAGAGGTATCTTCTGCTACGGTTGAACAAGACATTACAGCTAAAAATGGAAGTAAAAGATAGAATTTTTTCATGTTGTTTTATTAGTAATATTAATTCAATTCAAAAATAAAGGAAATAATTGACTATGTCGGGACGGAAAATGTTAAAAATATTTTTTTAACAATCTTTAATTAAATGTTGAATAACAATAATTTATTAATTTTGAATATGAAGAATTTCATTACAATACTATTTCTCATTACAGGTTTTATCATTTTTAAAGCTCAACAAACCGCTGTTTCAATTGTAAAATATGAAGAACTTGAAAAAAGAATTCAACAGGAAAACGATAAACTTTTGGTGTTGAATTTTTGGGCAACGACTTGTGCTCCATGCGTGAAAGAACTTCCACATTTTATGGAAATCAATAAAAAATATACTGATAATCCTAAATTTAAAATGATTTTGGTTTCTCTTGACAGAGCTGTTGATAAAGAAAGAGTTTTAAAATTTATTAAAACTAAAAATCTTACAGCAGAAGTTATTTTATTGGATGATATTAAAAGGATGAATACCTGGATTCCGCGCTTTGAGAAGGATTGGGATGGAAATATTCCCGTAACGATTTTCTATAAAAATGGCGAAAAAGTACATTTCAACGATGGCGAGATGAGCAAGGAAGATCTTGAAAGTACAATTGTGAAAAATTTAAATTAAACAAAATATTATCATGAAAAATTTTAAAATTTTAATGGTCGCTTTTGTTGTCGGACTTGGCTTACTGAGTTTTACAACAACACATAAAGATAAAAACGAACCTAAAAAGGAAACAAAATCAGCAGCAAAAGGTTATGAAGTAGGAGATGAAGCAACAGATTTTAAATTAAAAAATGTTGACGGAAAAATGGTTTCTCTAAGCGATTTTAATTCTGCCAAAGGTTTTATCGTAGTTTTCACTTGCAATCATTGTCCTTACGCAAAAAAGTACGAAGACAGAATTATTGAGCTGGATAAAAAATACAAATCTCAAGGATATCCTGTCATTGCAATTAATCCAAATGATCCGTCCGTGCAGCCAGAAGACGGCTACAAACAAATGATTGACAGGGCAAAGCAGAAAGGGTTTACGTTTCCATATTTGGTGGATGAAGGGCAAAAAATTTTCCCTCAATACGGAGCTACAAAAACGCCTCACGTTTTCCTTCTTCAAAAAGAAAATGGTAAAAATATCGTAAAATACATCGGAGCTATCGACAATAACTACGAAAATCCAAACGATGTTTCAGAATATTATGTTCAGGACGCAGTAAATGCTTTGATTAAAAATGAACCGATAAAAATGACAAAAACAGTCGCAATCGGTTGTACTGTAAAAGTTAAAAAATAATATATTTGACAAATATTTCAACGAGAACGGGCTTTAGCCCGTTTTTTTAATAACAAAATCAAAATAGCTTTAGCCCAAAACATAAAGATGAAATTCAAATTCAGTTTAAAATATTTCGTTGCAACAATCCTCATTTTCTTAATTGAAATCTTAATAGCAACCAAATTAAAAGATATTTTCTTCATCAGAGCCTATCTTGGAGACGTGATTGTAGTGATGCTTTTATACACTTTCGTTAAAAGTTTTATTAAAATTAATGACCAAAAACTGATTCTTGGAATTCTTATTTTTTCTTGTGTTGTTGAGTTTGCACAATACTTCAATATTGCAGAAAGATTAGGCTTCCAACCGGGAAGCCTAATGTATATTGTAAGCGGAAATTCTTTCTCATGGATTGATATTTTGTGTTATGCAGTCGGATGTCTGCTGCTTTTTCTTTTTGTGAAAATTAATAATCAAAAAGAAGAAATAGTGTAAATTAATTACCTTCCAAATTGGTCATATTTATCCTCCGCATATTTTATAAAACGATTCAACAATGCAACATTTTCCTTTTCCATCGGCGAAAGATCATTATCTACATTATTAGACACAGGAATATACCAGTCTGTTTGCTCGAAAAAGTTTCTGTATGTTGCTTTTTTAAAGGAATAACCATGTCTCGCAAAAACAGAATTCTTGATGATTTCCATGTCCAGTTTTCGAAGGTTTTTAAGGTCTTTTTCCGTTAATTTCTGCTTCGAAGCATTGATTTTGAATACAGCATCAGAAGCAACTCTATTTTTGGAGGTCGTATATTTTTCTGTTTTTCCGGTTTCTTCATCGGTATATTTTTCAACAAAATTTTTCGGATTTTCCCAATCGATGAGGTCGTTGTCTTCACTTAACATGAAGTTGGGATTGTAAACGAACTCTTTTTTGATCAGCTTTAAAGTCTTCACAGGAGCTTTTACAGCAGATTTATTGAAAACATTCCAGTTTCCTGTTAAGCTGTCACCGTTTAATTTTACTTCAAATCTACCATCGGTTTTGTCATTTCCAGGTTCATCCAAAACAAAAGATTTTGTAGCATCATTAAAAACACCTCTGAATGGTCTTTGGTTTCCGTTCACAATGCTTTGTCCATAAACACTGTCTTTTGTAATTCGATTGATTTTTAAAGCAATTTTTTTATAATCAACACCTTCATATTCTTCGCCATCTTCGGACTGCAGCATGGCTTTTCCTGCAAATTCTCCCATGTAAATTCCATAATATTCCTTATGAATTTCCGGAGCTACAACCGAATCTTTCTTTGCTGTAAGACTATCTTTCGAAGAATCTGTTGTTTTTCCATCTTTTTTACAACCGATTAAAGTGATCGTAAATAAAGAAATCAATGTTAATTTTAAAATTTTCATATGTAATTTGTTATTGATTTTTAATTTTTAATAGTTACATGTAATCGCTTAATGACAAGTTGCTTTAAAAGAAATAGAAAAGCGATTTCATAGATATTTTTTTATGATTAAATATTCAATTAAAATAATATTGGGAATCCAGCCCAACCAAGCAATGATTTGATAAACATCCATAGGATTCGGGTGAAATAAATATACAATAATTACTTTCCACATTCTCAATGTAATAGCTGAAATCGTAAGCGCAAAACTTCGCCACATCCATTGTTTGTGCTCTTTGAATTTTTTCTGTCGTGCTAATTGGTAAGCTTTAAATGTTGAAAACCACCAAAGACAACCCAAAATCAGGAAAGAAATTTTGGAGTATATTCCGCCATTTGCAAAAAATCCCATATAAATTCCCGATGGAGCAGCAAAAAGTAAAATCATAAAAATATAAATCTTTCCTGCATTTTTATGAAAACTCTTTAATCTAAAATCTTTTCTGAGAATGGCCAAAAATCCGGTCAGTAAAACAAAAATACTTGTGTAAACATGAGTGTAGAAAAAGTAAAGATATTCTTTTCTGGCAGTAACTTCTGATTGTTTAATCATCAAAAAACTGACACTCTTTTTAATCGGAATATATTCTAAAGTAATTTTTAGCATCAGCCAAAAAAAATATCCGAACCCAATGATTAAAAGGATTTTTAAAGTGTTCGAAATATTTTTTTTGACTGAGATCATTTAGTGTTTATTATTTATCATCAAAAAAATCCATCACTAGCGAATTGAAAAGCTCAGGCTTTTCCACAACCACAGAATGTGATGAATTCGGAATAATTGCCAATTGACCTTTAGGAATCGATTCTGCAATTTTTACTGTATGCTCTGTTTTTATGACATCTTTATCCCCAGCCATTATTAATGATGGACATTGGATTGCTTTCAAATCTTCATATTTTAAATTTGGATATTTAAGGTCCAAATTATAAAGATCAATATACACATCATTCTTATGATCCTTATTTTCCTTGATAAGTCGAGCTAAAGTTTCTTTTAGATCTTTTATCTCGTCATCTTTCAGACCTTCCGGAAAAATATTTGCTCCAGAACAAGCAATTTTGTCGATTAAATCAGGATACTTTAATGCCATTAAAATTGCTAAAATACCGCCATCACTCCAGCCAAGAATTTTTACTTTTTTAATGTTTTGCTGATCTAAAAATTTTTTCAAATCTTCCACCTGAATATCAAAAGTTAGCTCTTTCGTTTTATCATAGGTAGATTTTCCCCTTTCTCTACAATCAACGATAATTACTTTATATTTTTTTGAGAAATCGTCGACTTGATTCATAAATGCGCTGATAGACTGTCCGTTTCCATGAAGCATCAACAGAGGTTCTCCTTCACCGTAGGTTTCATAGTACATTTTGATCCCGTTTACGTCTGCAAACTTCCCGTTAGGCATGCTTCCGATAATATTTTCGCCCTTTATCAATAATGATTTTTTTCCGTTAAAAGGTTTATTTTCTGAAGTTGTAATCGTGAAGTTTTTCACATTTACGATTTTATTTCTTCCAATTCCTTCAGACCAAATATTATCAACAGCTAGATCCTCTTCAAAACCACTGTTTTTCAATGGAACTTGAATCCATTTATTCTTTCCACTGCTTACTTCAAGTTGAAAATCATCAAAATAAAAATCACCGTTGCCTTTTGTATAAGCACCGATATTTAAAGTTTTTGCATTCGAATCAATCGTACCTTCAATGGTGAATTTTTTCCATTCAGGAGTAACATTTATATTGGAATAAGCCTGATTTTCAAAGAATCCAACAGTATTATCCAGTTTATCAACTCTTGCCCAAATCGCACATTGAGAATCTCCTCTTTCATCTCTTCTGATTTTTGCCGAAGCACGGAATTTCCAGTTTTGTTTATTTTCCACATTTAAAGATTGTACAAGTGAAGTCCAATCTGACACTTTTTTCTTCTGAGCGAATACAAAGAATGACAATACTAGTGATGAAAGTAAAATAATTTTTTTCATATTTGTTTTATTATAAGTTGTTTAAATCCTGCGCAATCAACCAAGCTTCGCTCCAGCAAGCCTGAAAATTAAATCCGCCGGTTACCGCATCAATATTAAGGACTTCTCCGGCAACGTAAAAATTAGGCAGAATTTTTGAAGTCATGTTTTTAAAGTTAATTTCCTTTAAATCAACACCTCCCGCAGTCACAAACTCATCTTTAAAAGTAGATTTTCCGGTAACATTGAATTTCTTTTTACACAAGTTTTCAAGAATCGTCTGCATTTCTTTTCCTGAAATCTGAGCAATCTGTTTATTTAAATCAACTTTAGAAACTTCCAAAATTCTCTGCCAAAAACGATTCGTCACCTCAAAAATTTTCGATTGTCCGATGGTTTTCTTTGGATTCGATTGTTTAAAATTCTGAAACAATTCTTCTGCATCATCCATCGATTTTGAAATGAAATTAACCGCGATTTCAAAGTTATATTTTACTTTCGCCAAATTAATTGCTTCCCACGCGGAAATTTTCAAAATGGCAGGTCCCGAAAGTCCCCAATGTGTAATAATCATAGGTCCGCTCTCTTCTGTTTTCAGCTTCGGAATAGAGGTTTCTGCCATTTCAAAACTTGTTCCAGCAATGTCCTTTAGCAAATCATCTTTAATATTAAATGTAAAAAGAGACGGAACCAGATCAACAATTTTATGACCTAAATTTTCGATCATTTTTAATGATTTTGGAGAGCTTCCGGTTGTGTAAATCACAAAATCGGCTTCAAAATCGCCTAAGCTTGTCTTAACTAAATATCTTTCATCAATTTTTTCTATTTCCTTGACAGAGCATTTTGTTTTTACTTCAACATTTTTTTTCTGAATTTCATTCAAAAAAGTATTGATAATTGTTTGTGAAGAATTGCTTTCCGGAAAAATTCTGTTGTCATTTTCTATTTTCAACGAAACTTTACGTTGATCGAACCAATCCATCGTATCTCCAGGTTGAAATTTGGTGAAAACACTCAATAATTCCTTATTTCCACGAGGGTAAAACTGAACCAGTTCTTTCGGATCAAAACAAGCGTGAGTCACATTACAACGACCTCCCCCCGAAATTTTAACTTTCTGAAGGACATCTGAATTCTGTTCGAGAATGGTAATTTTATATTTTTTTTCGTCTAGATTGGATGCCGCAAAAAATCCCGCTGCACCGCCTCCGATAATGATAATTCGTTTCATATTTTTATTAATCTTATGCTCAAGATTATTTTTACAAAACTACAATTTTTATAAACCATCTTATTTGAGTAATTTTGAAGAATATAATTTTTATGAATCATAACGCTGAAAATTATTAACCACAAAAGTCACAAAAGTTTTTTAAGTTGCTTTTTAATAGTAAAAAAGAACACATTAGTTTTGAAAATCTTTGATTTTCTTCTTATGTGAACTTCTATGCGATTTAATTTAACTTATTTGTTCTAAAGTGTTAAAAAACTTTTGTGACTTTTGTGGTGAAGAAATTTAAAGTTCATTATTAAAACAAAATTTAAATGATATTCTACCATAAATTCGAAGTTCGTTGGAGTGATCTCGATGCCAACAAACATTTAGCAAATTCATCTTACGTTCAATATTGTGCACAAACAAGAATGGCTTTCATGAAGCTGGAAAAAATGGGAGTTACGCAAATGAGTCGTTGGGGAATTGGTCCTGTGATTATGCACGAAAGATTTTCTTTTTTCAAAGAAATATTTGCAGATCAAACGGTTATCGTAAGCCTTGAGGTGGATGCATGTGCGGAAGATTGTTCTATCTATCGTTTTGTTCACAAATTTTACACTCCGGAAGGAGAACACTGTGCAACTTCTGAAGCTACAGGTGTTTGGATCGATACGATGCTGAGAAAAATGACAACCCCGCCGGATGATGTGGTAGAAGCGATCAATAAATATAAAACTCCGAACACGGTGGTTCTGACGAGAGAAGATTTCAAAAAATTGCCTTTCCGTCCGGAAAATATTGATCCGTCGGTGTTTGCTTAGAAGGGTTTTGAGTTTAGTATGACTCATTACCAATTACTCATTATTTTAATTAAAAGATATGTTTGAAGATAAAGAACAGGAATTAACGCCGATTTCCAAATTAGGAGAATTTGGCTTAATTAAACATCTAACCGAATTTTTTCCTTTATCCAATGAATCTTCGGAACTTGGAGTGGGAGATGATGCAGCAGTCATTAATCCTGAAAATAAAAAAGTTGTTTTAACGACGGACGTTCTGGCAGAAGGTGTGCACTTCAATTTGGGATATGTACCGTTGAAACATTTAGGCTATAAAGCAGTTGTTGTGAATCTTAGCGATATTGCAGCAATGAATGCAACCCCGACACAGATTTTGGTTTCTTTGGCCGTTTCAAATCGTTTTCCGGTGGAAGCCTTGGAAGAAATTTATTCCGGAATTCAAGCGGCTTGTGGAATATATAAAGTTGACTTAATCGGTGGTGATACAACGAGTTCTAATGCAGGACTTGTAATGAGCATCACGGCAATCGGAATCGAGAACGAAGAAAATATTGTTAGAAGAAGTACAGCAAAACCAAACGATCTGCTTGTGGTAACAGGTGATTTGGGAGGTGCTTATATGGGGCTTCAGATTTTGGAAAGAGAACATGCAGTTTTCTTGGCAGATCCGAATATGCAGCCTGAAATGGAAGGGTATGACTATATTCTTGAAAGACAGCTAAAGCCTGAAGCAAGAACAGATGTAAAGGGAATTCTGGAGCAATTAGACATTAAACCAACTTCTATGATTGATATTTCGGATGGGTTGGCTTCGGAAATTCTACACCTTTCGGATCAGTCAAATGTTGGTTTCAGATTGTACGAAGAAAAAGTTCCGATGGATAATCTGACGATCACGACGGCGGATGAATTTAATTTAAATCCTGTCATGACGGCTTTAAGTGGAGGAGAAGATTACGAATTATTGTTCACGATTTCACCAAATGATTTTGATAAAATTAAAAATCACCCGGATTTTACCATTATTGGTCATGCCGTTGAAAAAGAGGATGGTAATTTTATGGTTGCGAGAGGTTCTAATCAGTTAGTTGCTTTGACGGCGCAGGGTTGGGATGCTTTTTTGGGAAATCAGCAGGGATAGATTTATCCTAATTTAAATATAAAAAAACCACTGCAATTGCAGTGGTTTTTTTATGATCAGATTTATTTGATCATTAATTTTTCTTAATATCCGCTTTTGCGTCCTGATAAGTTTTATCTATAGCATTTGCTCCTTTTTTAGCGGTTTTCTTAGTCCAGTTTGCTGCGTTTTTTACACCTTTTTTTGTGGCATCATAGCCTTTTTCGGCTGTTTTTCCGGTCCATTCTGCGCCATCTTTAACGGCTGTTCCTACTTTTTTAGCATCTTTTTTTATTTCTTGCTTTACTGGCTCGGTTTTTTGTGCAGATACACCAATTCCAAATAAAAGAATCACTGCAGCTGAAAATAATCTCTTTTTCATTTTTTAAATTTTTGTTTTATAGTTTGTTTTCAAAAATCAGACCATAATTTTTTAAATGAATTGTAATATTTTTACTTTGTTATGATCGCAAATAAAAAAGACTGTCTCAAAGACAGCCTTTTAACTTTTATAGAATAATATTACGCTTTCGCAATATTCAAAATTACCTCCATTGCTTTCTCCATACTTTCCAAAGCTACATACTCATAAGGTCCGTGAAAGTTAATTCCTCCCGCAAAAATATTCGGACAAGGAAGTCCCATGTAAGACAATTGCGCTCCGTCAGTTCCTCCTCGAATTGCTTTGATTTTCGGCTCGATTCCGGCTTCTTTCATCGCTTCTGCTGCAATATCAATGATGTGCATTTTTCCTTCAAACTGCTGCTTCATGTTTCTGTATTGCTCTTTAATTTCAACTTCAGCCGTTCCAGCTCCGTGTTTTGCATTAAATTCAGCAACTTTTTCTTCCATGAATTTCTTTCTTGCCTCAAATTTATCAGCATCGTGATCACGGATGATGTATTGTAACTTAGCCTCAGAAATATCTGCATTTAAGTCCATTAAATGATAAAACCCGTCAAAACCTTTTGTTGTTGCCGGAGTTTCATTTGCTGGAAGAGATTGAGCAAATTCAGCAGCTAAAAGAACAGCATTGATCATTTTTCCATACGCATAACCTGGGTGAACGCTCAATCCGTGGATTTTCACAACAGCTCCAGCCGCGTTGAAGTTTTCGTATTCCAGTTCTCCAACTTCTCCACCGTCCATTGTATAAGCGAATTCTGCTCCGAATTTAGCCACATCAAATTTATGTGCACCTCTTCCTATTTCTTCATCAGGCGTAAATCCAACGGCAATTCTTCCGTGCTTAATTTCAGGATGAGCAATCAGATATTCCGCAGCAGTCACGATTTCTGCGCAACCCGCTTTGTCGTCTGCTCCAAGAAGAGTGTTTCCGTCAGTTGTAATTAAAGTCTGACCGATATATTTTTTTAAACTTTCAAATTTTGAAGGAGATAAAGTAAATCCTGTTGTTTGATTTAAAACCAAATCATTTCCGTCATAATTTTCCCAAACCTGCGGTTTTACATTTTCCCCGCTGAAATCCGGTGAAGTATCATAATGTGAAATAAATCCAATCGTCGGTTTGTCATCATTTTCAAGGTTTGAAGGCACGTAACCCATGATATAACCGTTCTCATCAATCGATACATTTTCAAGACCGATCGTTTTCAGTTCTTCAACAATGTAGTTTGCGATATCCCACTGTCTTTCCGTAGAAGGCGTTGTTTCGCTCTCAGCGTCACTCGTTGAATATATTTTTACATAACTAAGAAAACGATTCAGTAATTTTTCTTTCCACAATGGGTTGAATTCTATTGCGCTCATTATTAGATTAAATTTTTACAAATATACAACGTAAAAAGTTCTTAGCTTTAACTATTCTTAATGTTCATGCTCTCCCGAATTCGTCAGTTTTGCATTCACAAAAAAAGCACCTTTTACCACAATTTTAGCATTGTCAGGAATTGAATTTACCGCAGTAATTGCCGTATAACCCATATCCGATGAACCTTTCACAACTTCAATCTTCTCAAAATTCATTGTTTTTGAATGTTCTTGGGATTCTTTTTCGTTGCCCTTTTCCTCGGAATGTTCTTCCGCTTTTTTATTGGTCTGAACAAAAACATAATATTTTCCATCTGCTTCTACAATAGCATCCGTAGGAATTGCGGGAGTTGTGCTTTTGTCTAAGCTTACAATTCCGGTGATATTCATTCCGTCGATTAAACCCAATTTATTTCCCGTAACATTGGCGTGAACGGATATTGTTTTGCTCTCATTTTCAAATGAAGAACCAATGCTGTAAATCGTTGCATCATATTCTGTTTCAGGATTATTGGTGAGTTTAAAATGAACGATCTGTCCGACTTTCATTTTGGGTAAATCTTTCTCAAAAACTTGTAAATCAAGATGAATCGAATTGTTATCAATAATATCTAAAACAGGCGAAGAAACATCAACATAGCTTCCAATTTGTGCATTAATATTACTAATCGTTCCGCTAATTGGACAGGTAATCACCAAACCCGATCGCAGATTTCTATTATTTACTTTCCCCGGACTGATTCCCATCATCTGCAACTGTCTCTGCAACGATGATTTTTGAGTTCTTAAACTTTTCAATTCTGCATCCGCACTTTGAAGGTTTTTTTTCGCTCCTGCATCGTTATCGAAAAGTTCTTTTTGTCTTCTGAATTCCTGCTCGGCAAAGGCAATTCGGCTGTTTGCCATAAGATATTGCTCCTGTAACTGAATATATTCCGGATTGCTGATCGTTGCCAAAACCTGACCTTTTCTCACAAAATCCCCAATCTGTACATTGATGGTTTTAATAACTCCGCCGTACAGAGAAGTCACGGTTGCTTTTCTGTTATTCGGAACCCTCAACAACCCATTGGCTTTGATGGTTGAGGTTAATTCTTTCATTTCGACGGTTTGTAACGTCACTCCGACCGATTTCATCTGCTCCTCGGTAAGAGAAGCGATGGTTTGCGGTGCTTCTTCGTGGTTAGCTTCTGTTTGTTCGGTTTTTAATTCTCCCTGATCTTCTGATGCTACCTTTTTTCCACAACTCACGGCAAAAAAAGAGATGAAAACGAGAGATAAAATATGATATTTGATGTTCATTTTATTGATTAATTATTGAATTGATGATAATTACGGACTCATTCACTTTCTGAATAGATTCCAGATATTTAAGTTGAATATGGGTTGCGGTTTGCAGTGCAAAAAGATATTCCACATAAGAAATTTCGCCGGTTTTATAACCCAATTGTCCTGCTTTTGTAATTTTTTCAGCATTTGGAATGGCTTGATTTACGTAATATTCATACTGTTTTACATCTTGCTGATATTGGTTGAAAGCATTTTCCAATTGAGTCTCCAATTGTTTTTGCTGAAGTTTGGCATTGGATTCCGCCATTTGTTTTTGAAGTTCCCATGACTGCATTCTCGCTTTTGTCGCTCCGAAAGTCAAAGGAATCGCAACACCAATTGTCGCGGAATGAAATCTATTTCCGCCATTGAAATACTGTTCCATCCCATTTACATTTTGAAAACCAATCAAAGACTGATTGGTGTATCCGATGGTAAATTCAGGAAGACCTTGCGATTTTTCGACATTTTTATTCTTTTCGGCAATTTCCATTTCCTGATAAAAAGCTTTCACAGTAGGATGTTTTGCAATTGAAGCGCTATCTAGAACATAATCAGCTTTCAAGGGTTCATAATTTCGATTAAAGGGAACTTCAATATTTTCGTTTGTATTTAATATTGTCTTTAAATTTTTATAGGCATTCATCAAATACACTTCATTTTGTTTTAGCAGTAAATTAATTTCTCCTTTTTGCGTTTCAGCCGTATTAATTTCAATCTTTTTAATGTCTCCGGCTTTAAATCTTACCGTCGCAATTCGGATAAAATCCTGATAAAGACTGTCTAAATTTTTCAATTTTGATTGATTATACTGCAGATATTCAATCTGATAATAATAAGTTCGAACTTGTTTTGCCAATTCATTCACCGAAATTTCTTTGTTGATTTGCTTGCCTTTAATTTCTTCATTTATCAACTCTTTTCTGGCTTTAAACAAAGTAGGAAACGGGATACTCTGCGAAATCGAAAAAGACTGGTCAAATTTGCGACTGTTATATTGCCCCAATTGTGCATCAAAATTCATTTTCGGAAGCTCGTTCGCTGTTGATTTCAACGCTTCCGTGGATTGAATGTCGAGGTCTTTAGATTTAATTAAATGATTGTTATTCAATGCCATTTGTGTTGCTTCTTCAATCGTTAAAGACGTTCCTTGTTGTGCTTTAAAAGTCTGGCTTAAACTTAAAAAACCTAGAATAACAATCGATGCAAAAGGTTTTCTAAAATTATTTTTAAAATTAATTTTTGTATTAAAAATAATATACAACATCGGTAAAACAAACAACGTAAGGAAAGTTGCGGTTACCAAACCACCGATGACAACGGTTGCCAATGGTTTCTGAACTTCCGCACCTGCGCCAGTGGAAATCGCCATCGGTAAAAAGCCTAATGAAGCCACGGTTGCGGTCATTAAAACTGGTCTTAATCGGGTTTTTGTTCCTTCTAAAACACGGTTTAAAATGTTCGTTTCGCCGTCTTTTTCCAACTGATTGAAAGTTCCGATCAAAACAATTCCGTTGAGAACCGCAACTCCAAACAATGCAATAAACCCAATTCCCGCACTGATACTGAAAGGCATTTCTCTCAACAACAAAGCAAACACACCTCCGATTGCACTCATCGGAATCGCGGTGAAAATCAATGCAGCTTGTTTGAAGGAGTGGAAAGTGAAATACAACAGCATGAAAATCAATAATAACGAAACCGGAACTGCAATCATCAATCGTTTGCTGGCTGCTTTCAGATTTTCGAATTGTCCGCCATAGGTAAAATAATATCCGGAAGGCAACTTGATTTTTTTGTCTAATTTCTCCTGAATTTCTTCTACAACGCTTTCTACATCACGATCTTTTACATTAAAACCGATCACAATTCTTCGTTTTCCTGCTTCACGACTAATTTGCGCCGGACCCAATTTATAACTGATATTCGCCACCTGTGAAAGCGGAATTTGCGCTCCGGAATTCGTAGAAATCATCAGATTATTCACATCATCAATATTCGTTCGGTGAAGGCTGTCTAATCTTACAACTAAGTCAAATCTTCTCTCATTTTCAAAAACCTGACCTGCGGATTGTCCTGCAAAGGCGGTGCTTACGGCATTATTTACGTCTTCAATATTCAATCCGTAATTTGCCATTCGGGTTCTGTCGTATTCCACATTAATTTGCGGAAGTCCGCTCACTCTTTCAATTTGCGGAGAAGTTGCTCCTTTTACAGATTGAATCACTTTGGCTGTTTTATCTGCATAAATTCCTAAAGAATCGAGATTTTCGCCAAAAATTTTCACGGCAACATCCTGCCGAATTCCGGTCATTAATTCATTAAAACGCATTTGGATTGGCTGATTTTTCTCAAAAAATACTCCGGGAATGGTTTCCAGTTTTTCGGAAATTTCGTCTGCTAATTCTTCATAGGATTTTTTAGTTTTCCATTCGTTTTGAGGATTTAATACAACAATAAGGTCACTGGCTTCAGGCGGCATCGGATCGGTTGGAACTTCGGCTGCTCCGGTTTTTCCAACGACCATTTTTACTTCATCAAATTGTTTAATAATTCTGGAGGCTTGCATCGAAGTTTCAATACTTTGAGTCAACGAACTTCCTTGCGGTAAAATACAGTGAAAAGCGTAATCTCCTTCTTGCAATTGAGGAATGAACTCACCACCCATTTTATTGAAAATGAATAAAGTAAGAACAAATAAAGCTGCGGTTGCACCAACCAGCCAATATTTTACTTTTAATGTTTTTTCTAATAAAGGCTGATAAATTTTCTGCAGTTTATCCATCATTTTATCCGAAAAAGTTTCTTTGTTTGATACTTTTTTAGACAAAAACAAAGCGCTCATCATCGGAATGTAGGTCAATGAGAGAATCAATGCTCCCAAAATCGCAAATCCTACAGTTTTTGCCATTGGTGTAAACATTTTCCCTTCAACACCAACCAATGTTAAGATAGGAATGTAAACAATCAAAATAATGATTTCTCCAAACGCTGCACTGCTTCGAATTTTTGAGGCAGAAAGAAAAACTTCCTCATCCATTTCAGCTTGCGTAAGAATTTTGGCACTTTTTCTTAAACCTAAATGATGCAAAGTGGCTTCAACGATAATCACAGCTCCGTCGACAATTAGCCCAAAATCGATCGCACCTAAACTCATCAAATTAGCGCTCACTCCGAAAACATTCATCATTCCCAAGGCAAATAAAAGAGAAAGTGGTATGGCTGAAGCTACAATCAATCCTGCTCTGAAATTTCCGAGGAAAAGAACGAGTACGAAAATGACGATCAGAGCGCCTTCAATTAAGTTTTTTTCGACAGTATTGATGGCTCTTCCTACCAAATCTGTTCTGTCTAAAAAAGGTTCAATCACAACATCATCGGGGAGCGACTTCTGAATGGTCGGAATTTTTTCTTTGATTTTTTGAACCACTTCGTTGCTGTTTGCTCCTTTTAGCATCATAACAACACCGCCAACAGCGTCTACTTCTCCATTGTAAGTCAATGCACCATAACGAACAGCGTGACCTAGACCAACATTCGCAACATCTTTAATGAAAATCGGAACACTCCCTGTTTCATTTTTTACCGCAATATTTTTGATGTCTTCCAACGAAGTCACCATCCCAATTCCGCGAATGAAATACGCGTTTGGCTTTTTATCAATATAAGCTCCACCGGTATTTTGATTATTTTTTTCCAAAGCCGTAAAGATATCTGTAATACTGATTCCCATTGCTTTCAAACGATCGGGATTGATAGCGACTTCGTATTGTTTTAATTCACCGCCAAAACTGTTGATTTCTGCAACTCCGGGTGTTCCATTGAGTTGTCTGCGGACAATCCAGTCCTGCATGGTTCTCAATTCTTTACTGTTATATTTTTTTTCGCTTCCTTTTTTCGGGTGAAGAATATACTGATAAACTTCGCCAAGACCGGTACTTACCGGAGCCAATTCAGGAGTTCCCACACCTTTCGGAATTTCTTCTGAGGCTTGCTTTAATTGTTCATTAATGAGCTGTCGGGCAAAATAAACATCAACATTTTCTTTAAAAACAACAGTAATAACGGATAATCCGAATCTTGAAATACTTCTGGTTTCCTCGATATCAGGAATATTAGCGATACTTTGTTCGATCGGAAAAGTAACCAGTTGTTCTACTTCCTGACCTGCCAAAGTGGGACATACGGTAATGATCTGAACCTGATTGTTGGTGATATCAGGTACAGCATCGATGGGTAATTTGGATGTGCTCCAGGTTCCCCAAATAATTAATAACAAGGTCATAATACCAATGACAATCTTGTTTTTGATACTGAATTTTATAATTTTATCTAACACAAATTGAGATTTAATTTGTGATTGTCTGTTTTTTGAACACAAAGGACACGAAGATTTTCTTTAACAGCTAATTTGTTTTTAGGTTCACAAAGGCGCTTCGCTTAACAAAGATGTAAAAAGCAGACAATCAATTAATTTTAATTGAAAGTGCAATCTCTATCATTAAAAGTAATAGGATGCAAAAATATCACGAAGATCTCTGCAACGATATTGCAAAGTTTCATGAAATGTTTAAAATCAATTGATTAAATCTTAGGCGGTTGCCAAATGTGATCGTAGACTTGGTATGCGAAGTTGTTCTTCCGGAAAAGAATTTTCTTAGAAAAATAAGCTTGAACTTGCTCAGGAAACTCAATAAGAGGGTCAGATTTAAAAGAGGTTACTGTAATTTGACAGCAATTGCAAGAGCATAAAGGCGAACAAACATCACTTTTATCTTTCGAATGCGTATCCGTCTGAAAAGTCACCTGCAAAACTTCATTAATGCTCGGAGACTGGGCATGAACATCACTGCATGGTACTAAAGATAGCACCATAAAGTAAATAGTAAGCAACAGTCTGAGAATGTTCATGCAACAAAAGTATACATTTTCTTTAAGAAATTAAATTAATTAAGATTTCTTAACGGAATTGTGATTTCAGAGAATGTATTCGGCGCTGAATATTTATGATCGAAATTATAAATCACATATAAACATTTGAGAATCAAAATAATGTTAGATTCGTGTATGTCGTATACTAAATTGTTTAGTTTTATTATATTTGAGAAAATCTAAAAGTAAAATGTTTCTTACTGAATGTCCGCGTGATGCAATGCAGGGTTGGGGCGAATTTATCCCCACAGATAAAAAAATAGATTATATCAACTCTTTGATGGATGTTGGTTTTGATGTATTGGACTGTCTGAGTTTTGTATCTCCAAAAGCGATCCCACAAATGGCAGACTCTGATGAGGTTGCTGAAAATATCGATAAATCCAGATCTAATACAAAGGTTTCCGCGATTGTAGCCAATTACAGAGGTGCTGAAAAAGCTTTAAAGCATCAATCGGTAGATATCATCGGTTTCCCGTTTTCTATTTCCGAAACTTTTCAACATAGAAATACCAATAAAAATCAGGAGGAAGCTTTTACGGAAATTATTAAAATGTTGGAGCTGGTAAAAAGTGAAAACAGACAATTAAACATCTATTTTTCAATGGCTTTCGGGAATCCTTATGGCGAAATGTGGAAATGGGAAGATGTAGATTTCTGGGCACAGAGATTTTCGGAAATTGGAATTAAAGATATCTTATTGTCTGATACAACGGGAGTTGCGACACCAGAAACGATCTCTCTTTTGTTCGAGAAAATACCTTCAAAATATCCTGAGATTAATTTTGGAGGACATTTTCATAATCGTTATGAAGATTCTTATTCTAAATTGAAAGCGGCTTATGATAAGGGCTGCAGAAGATTCGACAGTGCAATCAAAGGAATCGGAGGCTGTCCGATGGCAAAAGATGATCTGGTTGGAAATATGCCGACAGAACAGGTGATCAATTTTATGAGTGTGGAAAAGGCTCCTCATAAATTGAATTTGCTGAATTTCGAAAGTTCATACAATAAAGCGAAAGATATTTTTCATTTTTAAGACATAGTCTTCTTGAATTTTAATTAAAATTATAAAAATGACTTCAAAAGTTACATATATCGGAGATTTAAGATGTTCGGCAGAGCATTTACAATCCGGAACTCTTATTGAAAGTGATGCTCCGACAGACAACCACGGAAAAGGAGAAAAGTTTTCTCCAACCGATCTGTGCGCGACTTCTTTGGCGGAATGTGCACTTACAACCATTGCCATTTTAGGTAAAGAAAAAAATATCAATATCGACGGAGCTTATTGCAACCTTCAAAAGATTATGAAAACTGAACCAAGAAGAATTGGTGAAATTGTATGCAATTTTGTGTTTTCAGGCTCATACTCAGATAAAGAGAAAGCTTTTATAGAGGAAACGGCGCACAATTGCCCTGTTGCGAAAAGTCTTCATCCGGATTTGGTACAGACCATGATTTTCATTTATCAGTAAATATTTTAAAACCTTAGAGCTTTTCTGAGGTTTTATATTTTAAGTGAATAAAAATCAATAGGAGCGGACTTTAGTCCGCTTTATTATTACAACACAAATAGGCTTTAGCCAAAATATATTTAAAACCACCAAAAAAATCAACAAAATGTCACCAATAATCACTCCATCTGAATTTAAAAACCTCCCAACCGAAAATCTCATCATCTTAGATGCAAGAGTAGGGAAAGATGCTCATCAAAATTATTTGAATAAGCATATTAAAAGTGCAAGATTCATCGATTTAGATAAAGATTTGGCGGAAATTGGCGAGGATGCTGCTTTTAGTGGAAGACATCCGCTTCCGAGTGTGGAAAAATTTGCAGAAACACTTTCCAATCTAGGAATTTCAGAAGATTCGCATGTTGTTGTATATGATGATAAAAACGGTTCAAATGCTGCGGCAAGAGCTTGGTGGATGTTGAAATCTTTTGGGTTAAAAAATGTTCAGGTTTTAGATGGTGGATTTCAAAATGCTGAAAAAGAAAATGTTGAGTTTTCAGCAGGTGGAGAAATTTTCGAAAAATCAGAAGTAATAAAAAAAGAAAACTGGCTTCTTCCTACTTCAACTTTGGAAACTGTTGAAAATGAATTAATAAACAATTCATCAACGGTAATTGATGTAAGAGATGCTTATCGCTACAATGGAGAATCTGAACCTATTGATTTGATCGCAGGACACATTCCTGGAGCAATCAACATTCCTTTTTCTGAAAATTTGGATGAACATGGAAATTTCTTAAAACCGGAAATTTTAAAAGAAAAATATACAGAATTATTGAAAGATAAACCGGAAAATTTAATCATTCATTGCGGATCGGGAGTAACGGCTTGCCACACTATTTTAGCTTTGAATTATGCAGGTTTCCCAATACCGAATTTATACGTCGGATCCTGGAGCGAATGGAGTAGAAGGGAAGGAAAAGAGATTGCGAGAGAGGTTTAATAGAAATATTTGAACCATTAAGGAATGGTTTAAGAAGTTAAGTTTATTTAAGCAAATCACCTAATATTCTTAACAACTTAATTGATCTTAATGGTTTAAATTAAAGAAATTTAAAATTTTCAAAAAAATATTGTTTGAAAGTAAAATAAAAGGCTGCCAAAACTGACAGCCTATTTTATTTTTAATCCAAAATTAAAGCATTCCCAGCTCAAATTTGGCTTCTTCACTCATCATGTCCTTATTCCAGCTTGGTTCGAAAGTAAGTTCAAGATCAACACTTTTCACGTTTTCTACCTCTGCAACTTTGTCTTTTACTTCTTGTGGAAGTGTCTCTGCAACGGGGCAGTTGGGTGTTGTAAGTGTCATTATAATTTTCACATCCGCATCATCGGAAATCTGAACATCATAAACCAAACCCAATTCGTAGATATCTACCGGAATTTCAGGGTCATACACAGTTTTTAAAACACCGATGATTTCCTCACCGATGTCAGCAATCTGATCGTCTGTAAATTTCATTTTTTAATCTAAATTGATATACCTTTTCAACAAATCTTCCTGACGCATACGTCGGAAAACATTTGCCAAAGTTAAGACATCTTTTTCACAATAGTCAACTATTCTTTGCAAGTCTTTTTCTATGTAGTAGATTGATGAAACCATTGAGCCGTCGATATCGTCTTTAGGAGTCGGAATTCCGAAAAGATGTGCCAGTAATTCCAGCGAAACAAAACTTTTATAGTCTCCGAATTTCCAAAGTTCCATGGTGTCAATGTGAGGTATTTCCCAAGGCTTTTTCCCAAACATCTGGAAAGGAGTCGGAGGCATAATTCCATTAATTAAATACCGCCTTGCAATCCATGGAAAGTCAAATTCTTTTCCATTGTGGGCGCAAAGAATCACATCACGAAGTCTCTGACTGTTAAATATTTCACCAAATTCTAACAGCATCTTCTTTTCATCGTCATCTGCAAAACTTTTGATTTTCAGCGTGTCATTTTTTTCGACCATTCCGATGGTGATGCAGATAATTTTACCGAATTCTGCCATAATTCCGGCTCTTTCCGGATAAAATTCTTCTGCGGAAACTTCATCTTTTCTTTGAAATCTTGTCTTTTTATCCCAAAGCATTTGCTCGGTTTCGGATAAAGCTTCCCATGTTTCGAAGCCTGGAACTGTTTCAATATCAAGGAATAAAATTCTTTCTATTGGAATTTTTTGTATCATTAAATTTCTTCTTTAATCGATCAAATTTAAACCTGATAGAATCCAAAATCTATAGATTTAGTTTAAATCAATTTTTATTAAATTATAATTAAATTAACCAACCTGCATTCCGTTTTTTGTCGGCAATGAAGGTGTTAAAAGGGTAACATCTTTTTTATCTTCACCATAAACTCCCAAAACCAGACATTCACTGAAAAAATTGGCGATCTGCTTTTTAGGAAAATTGACGATGGCTAAAATTTGTTTTCCGACTAAATCTTCTTTTTGATATAATGAAGTAATCTGCGCGGAAGATTTTTTGATACCTAAATCTCCAAAATCAATATCTAGTTGATAAGACGGATTTCTCGCTTTTTCAAAATCATTTACGGAAATGATGGTGCCTGTTCTTATATCTAATTTTTCAAAATCTGCCCATGAGATTTCGGGTTTTATTGTCATGATAGTGCGTGGATTAACTGTTCTACTTCTATTTTTTGTTCCGCATATTTGTGTTGAAGCTCAGAGCCTTCGCCCATTCTTCTGTAGTATTCTAAAGCCTTACCACCGAAGAATTTTTTATGAAAATCGGAAACATCAGGAATTTGTGGGAAAACTTTATGAAAAAGCATTTCATAATACGCCTGAAATTCTCTTTCATTTTTATCCTCAATGACTTGTCCGGGTGCTTTTTGCCTTACGTGAAGCATTTCATGAGCGACCATATTCAAGACTAAATGTAAATCAAAATCAAATAAATTCCTTGGAATCATTACTTTTTGAGGTCCTCCCAGCTCACCTTCTGCCGTTAAAAGCATTGAAGTCGGGGAAAGTTCTTCCCTGAAACCAAATCCGGCAAAGTTTTCATGCTCCAAATTGAAGGAGCTGATAAGGTATTTTGCCGCATCAATAATCTGGTCGTGCTCTTTGTAAGCATTAAGATGCCAATTGATTTGTTCGAAATTCATCTCAAATAGGTTTAAACAAATGTATTAAAATTTAAAGTTTGAAATCGAAGGGCGTAAAGTTATTTTACCACAAAAGATACAAAAGTCATTATAGGATTCTTAGTTTAATTAAATAGTAATCAAAAGTTTATCAAAGAATAAAAAATCAATAAACTTAAGTGTTCTTATTTAAAGTTTCATATTCAACTTAAAATTACTTGAGTGTTAATCTTTTGTTTCTTTTGTAGTTAAAAAATTATAATAAAAATAAAACGCTTTTAATTAAATGAATTTTTTTTCAACTTAAAAATCAATTAGTTATGAAATTATTTTAAACTTTTTTTAAAATTCGGTGCAAGATTCTTCAAAAAGAGGATTTATATAAATGAGTACTCAAAGGAATAATGTTTAATGCTAAAAATAATATAATGAAGAAATTAACGGTACTTAAATCTTTAATGATGACGGCAATTGCAGTTCTTGGATTTTCTCTAACGTCTTGCAATGATGATAAATATGAGCCAATTCCGGTGAAGCTGAGTGATGTAAACGGAACTTACAAAGCAAGATTGGTAACTTCACAGGGAGGAAAATTTAATGAAAAGATCATTGATTTTACAGCAAAAGATACAATTGTCACTTTCAAGGATTTTCCAGTGAGAGAAATTGTAAAAACAATTGTGACGGATCCCGTAAAAGCAGACACAGCTTTGGCGCACATCGGGAAAGTAGAATATAAATTGGATTATAAATCTAAATTAAATACAGACCAGAATGTTGTAGAACTTACTTTTGAGCCAAAAACTTTAGCCATCCAGATTCCGGTAGACGGAACGACAAAAAATGCAGTTGTGAAACTGGTTGCTAAACAAAAAGGCTTCTTTGTGGGCTACGACTGGTCGATGAGATTTGGTTTTGAAGCAGAAAAAATAACCGTTGACGGAGTAGAGTTGACCCCTTATCAGACGATTAAGTATGATATCCCGATTAGTGTTAAAAATTAAGTAATGGTTATTTGTCAAGTAGGTTTAGCCTCAATTTGAGGCTGCCTATCTTTGCAGAGTAGTTAGTCGATGAATATGTTGGGATGCTATCTTAATTAATACATGGAAGAAAGTAAGGAGCAGATTTTGGTAAACCGCCTTTTGAAAAAGGAAGAAGCGGCTTGGAAAGAACTTTTCGGGGTTTATTCAGGCAGTCTTACCTATGTCTGTTCACGATATGTGATTGATAAAGAAGATGTTCACGATGTGTTGCAAAATAGTTTTATTCAGATGTTTCGATCGATCGAGATGTTTGAATATAGAGGTAATGGTTCTTTGAAAGCGTGGATTACAAGAATAGTGGTGAATGAATCTTTAAAGCACATCAAAAAAAACACGGAACTGAAAACTGTTTCAGATGATTTTGAAATTGCTGATGTACAGGAAGATGAAGAGCCAAATTTTGAGGAAATATCTCAGGCAACTATTATGAAAATGATACAGTCTCTTCCCGATGGCTACAGAACGGTTTTCAATCTGTATGTTTTCGAGGAGAAAAGTCATAAAGAAATTGCGGAAACGCTGGGAATTGCAGAAAATTCTTCGGCATCGCAGTTTCATAGGGCAAAAGCAATTCTTGCCCGGAAAATAAAAGAATACAAAATGTCAAAAACAGCGCAATATGAGTAATGATTGGTTAAATGATCTGCGCAGTAAAATGGAAGATCATCAGGAGCAGGTTCCTGAAGGATTGTGGGATGATATCAAAGACGAATTATTCAATGAGGATGATGCGAAGGGAGTTGTTGTTGGAATAAATGATGTAAAAGCAAAGGAAAAAGCTGTTTCGAAATTTAATTATAAATCTTGGGGATATCGTATTGGTGGGGTTGCAGCTGTGATTGCAATGTTCTTTACAGTAGGAAAATTACTGGACTTTAATGGTGAAAAAGAACCCTCAAAAAAGCCAATATATGCGAACCAAACCCAAAACCGACCATCAGAAACGAGTTCTTACCCTCAAAATCCATCAAATGAAGAAAAGAGAACAGCTGTTGAGAATTCTCTTAAACAAGGAAGTGATTTAGAGAAGATTAACTCAAATATTTCAAACAAAAATCTGGTCAAAAATATTTTTGAAGAAATAATTAATAAAACAAAAAATACCGGAGCCGATGTCTGGGAAAATATAATTCCTGAGAATAAAAAAGAAAATACAGCAGAGAATTTATTCAATCAGAACAAAGAAAACATTGCTCAGGAACAAAACAGGAATGCTATTGAAGGAACGAAACAGAATGAAGAGACAGAAACTCATCCACTCCTAACGAAGGAGGAAAGAGAATGGAAGGAGCAACTTGAGAAAGCAGATAGGAAGTTAGCTAATCATAAAACAAATAAAGCCTGGTCGGTAGGGGTACTGACCGGAAATGCTTCCTCCAACTCGACAGAACAGTTTCCCGGATATGCTACTTTAAACGGAACAACACTAAGCCTTCCCGAAGTCTGGGGTATGGAAGAGTATGGAGAAAATCCTTTAATGGCAATCCTTTTAAAGAATCAGGACAAAAAAGTAGATGCAACGATAAAACATAAAACGCCGATCACTTTCGGAGCTTCTGTGAATTATAAATTAAGCAAGAAATTATCCGTTGGAACAGGTGTAAATTACACAAAGCTTTCGTCTGAACTCACTACCGGAAGTAGTTCCAATTTCATTAAAAGCGATCAGGAGATTCATTATGTGGGAATTCCGGTGCAGGTAAATTATAATGTGATTGAAAAAGGTGCTTTTACAGGCTATGTTACAGCAGGAGGAATGGTAGAAAAAGCCGTTTCAGGAAATATCAAAACCCAATATGTTGTTGAAGGCGTTTCAAAAGATGAAACAACCGAAGATATAAGTGAAAAACCAACCCAATTTTCGGTAAATGGCGGTGTCGGATTGCAATTAAAAGTAATAAAAAACATCGGGATTTATGCAGAACCGGGAGTTGGGTATCACTTCAATGATAAGAGTTCATTGAATACTATTTATAAGGAGAAACCGGTCAATTTCAATTTGAAATTCGGGATCAGAGTATTGCTAGATTAATTTCGGATAAATAAAAGTCGAGAAGATTTTAAACCCATTAAATTTTAATGAGTTCAGGAAAATTTTGCCTTTACATTTTGAAATTTTAAAGCAATTCATAACACCAAACCACAAATATTTACTCTATATGAAGACAAAACTAATTTTTTTCAGCCTTTTGGTTTTAAGTTTTTTAAATCTAAAAGCACAGCAATGCACACCTGTAATCACAAGTCCAAGATTGGGAACAATGTTTCCCGACAAAGTCGTTTTCTGTACCTCGGAATCGGAAACGCTTTCTACAACGCAGACTTATGCAACTTATCAATGGTATAAGCAAGAATGGTATTGGCAATCTCCAAATCCAAATCCGTGGGTTCCGATTGCGGGAGCTACTTCTCAGAACTTAACCATTAATGGAAATGATGATATGCTGTATAATTTTAAAGTTGAAGTTACTGAGGGAGACTGTACAGCGGAAAGTACGTCGATTTTAGCGGATGGTTACGCTTATGGACTTCCGTTTTTGATGGCAGATTTCCAGCCGGGAACCTTCGAGGAAGTGAATGGAGAATACAACGTTTGTAACGGAGCTTCTGTACAGCTTAATGACGGATTTCCATTGGTTTACGGAGTTCATACTTGGTTTAAATGTGTTCCGGGGAGCAATCCGCCGTCGCCATCAGATCCGTGTATCATTCCGGGAGAAACAGGTGACTCTTATACGGCAACAGAATCTGGGCAGTACGGATTTTACGCTTGTACAGAATATTGTCCCAATATGTGCGAAATGCTAAGCGATTTTGCTTTCATTAAGCTGAATTTTGGAGATTACAGCTTTTGCAGCAATCTTTCTACGGGCGAAACAGGAACAAAGCCTAAAGAAAATAATTTAAGCATTTACCCAAATCCGACGACGCAATTTTTGTACATCGGAAAAGAATCGGATAAAAAATACAGTGAGGTTACGATTATCGATATGTCCGGAAAGCTGATTAAGCAGAAAAAAGATCACAAATATTCTGAAGCTATCGATGTAAGCAGTTTGATTCCGGGAACGTATATGATCTATTCTAAAAGTGCTGACGGAAAAGTGTTTAAAAATAAATTTATCAAGAAATAGGATATAGAAAGTCCTCAGTGGATTTTAGTTTTTTCAATAATTCTCAATTGGCGTGAAGTTTTCTTTGCGCCAGTTTTTGTTTGAATGATTTAAGCTAGAGCTTCATCAAATCAACTTGTTGATTCCTCTTTACGCACTAAATGATACATTTTAAATTAAAAATCTTTACGTTAAAAAGATTTTGCAGATCACACAGATGTTTGAGTTATATCAATTGTTATTATTAGTGAAAAAACATTTGTGAAATTTGTGTTTAAAAATTATAAATTCAAAGAATTTTATCAATCAAAACGAAAATAATCTAAAATGAAATATTAATTATTTTTATCCCCAAAACACAACAAATGCTGATTAAAATTTTTGGAAGCGCAATTCATGGAGTTGCCGCACAAACAATCACTATTGAAGTTAATATCGATACGGGCGGAGTCGGCTATCATTTGGTTGGACTTGCCGATAATGCCATCAAAGAAAGCAGTTACCGAATTTCCGCTGCTTTAAAAAATGTTGGCTATAAAATCCCTGGAAAAAAAATCACGATCAATATGGCTCCTGCAGATCTTCGAAAAGAAGGAGCGGCTTATGATTTGAGCATCGCCATTGGCATTCTCGCCGCATCCGACCAGATTTTAGCCGAAAATGTAGGAGATTATATTATCATGGGTGAACTTTCTCTGGACGGAACTTTACAACCCATCAGAGGTGTTTTGCCGATTGCAATTCAAGCTAGGGAAGAAGGTTTTAAAGGAATTATTTTACCAAGACAAAACACCCGTGAAGCTGCAATTGTAAACAATCTTGATGTTTACGGGGTTGAAAATATCAAAGAAGTAATTGATTTTTTTAATGAAGGAAAACCACTTCAAAAATATGAGATCGATACGCGAAAAGAATTTCAGGAAAAGATCAATGATTTTCCATTCGATTTTTCTGAAGTCAAAGGACAGGAAACGGCAAAAAGAGCAATGGAAGTTGCAGCAGCAGGAGGTCACAATATTATCCTAATTGGTCCTCCCGGAAGTGGGAAAACCATGTTGGCAAAAAGAGTTCCGAGTATTCTGCCGCCTTTAACATTGAAAGAAGCTTTAGAAACTACAAAAATACATTCTGTTGCCGGGAAAATGGGTGCAGAAACGTCTCTTATGACGGTGCGTCCTTTTAGGTCACCTCATCACACAATCTCCGATATAGCGCTGGTTGGAGGCGGAAGCTATCCACAGCCTGGCGAAATTTCTTTAGCGCATAACGGCGTCCTTTTTCTGGATGAAATGCCTGAATTCAAACGGACTGTTTTGGAGGTGATGCGACAGCCTTTGGAAGACCGTGAAGTTACCATTTCCAGAGCTCGATTTACCGTAAATTATCCTTCAAGTTTCATGTTGGTCGCTTCGATGAATCCGAGTCCGAGCGGGTTTTTTCCTGATGATCCTAATAATACTTCTTCTACCTACGAAATGCAACGCTATATGAACAAGCTTTCGGGGCCACTTTTGGACCGAATTGATATTCATGTTGAAGTTCAGAAAGTTGAGTTTGAACAATTGGCGGAAAGAAGAAAAGGAGAAAGAAGTGAAGACATCAGAAAGCGCGTTTTGATTGCTCGTGAGATTCAACAGGAACGATATAAGGATTTAAAAATCAGCTATAATGCTCAAATTGGACCCAAAGAAATTGAAAGGTTTTGTGAATTGGAAGAAACGTCTTTTAACCTCATCAAAATGGCAATGGAAAAACTTAATCTTTCTGCAAGAGCTTATGACCGAATTTTAAAAGTTGCCCGAACTATCGCTGATCTTGAAGAATCTGAAAAGATTTTGTCGCATCATGTTTCGGAAGCGATACAATATCGAAGTCTAGACAGAGAATTTTGGAATGTCTAGATTTTGAAATTTATTTTATTTGTTTGATTTTTAACAGTTTCGGGGCGACAAAGTCGCCCCGAAACATTTTACTTATTAAAAGTGATTTATTTTATGCCTTTCACAATTTCCAGCAACTCTTTTCCATCATAATACCCCAAAGTTTTATTCACCACATTTCCATTACTATCAATAAAAACTAAAGAAGGATAGCCTTTTAATTGATATTTTTTTACAATTTCAATACCTTCGCCTTTTTCACCATCAACTTCAAGGCTTACGAAATTTTTATTGAAATAATCGCTCAGTTCAGGATCTTTGAAAGTTGTTTTCTTTAATAATTTACATGGCCCGCACCAAGTTGCATATACATCAAGAAAAATCATTTTCTTTTCTTTTTTAGCTTTCGTCATGGCTTTTTTTAATGAACCATCGTAGAAGCTAACTTCATTGTTTGTTGCTTTTTCATTTGTTTTAAAAGAATATAATGAAGCGAAAACAACAAATACACTTAGGATTAATAATATTTTTTTCATTAAAATTAAATTTAATTGATTGTCACTTTAATAACATTTTGAACTGCCGGAATAGGGTAAGCATTTCCAACTTTTGAAATAACAATATTTTCAGCCTGTGGCATTCCTCCAAATAAAGCCTGATGATTTCCCGCTCCCGGATATTGATTGATACCCGTTCCCGAATCGAATAAAGATGTTTTTGAACTGATATCTCCCAAAGAATTAGCATCAATAGACTGTTCATTGGCGTAAAACCAATCATTAGAGAATCCGAACATCGTCACGTATGCAATTTTATCTCCCGAATTGGCTTCAAAATTCGCCGAAACTTTTTGTCCCGGAGTTACAGGAGCACTTCCCGCAACATAAACACCTTTTACATTTGGTAATGACTTTAAGCTATTTTGAAGCACAGAAACATTTCCAAACTGCGAAATCTCTTTCAATCCTTTACCTGAATCCAATTGCCCTAATTCATAAATAGGGTTTTTATCTCCTGAATACACAACAACCAAAGCCGGAGAAAGTCCCGTCATAATTCCGGTATTTGCATTCAGTTTTGCGACCATTTTGTCAGGGTTTCCCAATTGTGCGATGTCTGTAATTTCAGGATTTGATAAAGCATTCGGCGTGAAAAATGGAGTAGGACTTAGAAGCTGCGACCCGTTGTAGTTAGAAACTGCCCAAACTCCGGGAGAAAAAGGTGTTTCGTTGGCCGTACCTCCGGAAGTATTGGTGATGGTTAAAGTAAATTCAGATTTTACATCATCATAGTTTAAATTCAATTTCATCAATTGGGAAGCGATTACACCCGGAACTTGTGCAATCGGGTTACTTTCAGCATTTCCTGTTGTGTTGTTTTTTGTGCCGTTATCCCACAGCAAAACCTCCGAAGAAACATCACCGGTAATAGCGCTTCCGTTTTCATTAAAAAGTTTAATTCCGGGTTGTTTTGAAGCAAAAAACCAGTCTTTCGAAGCACCATACATCGTTGCAAACATTAAAGATTGAGCTTTTCCTGCACTGAATTTAATCGTAATAGATTGTCCGGGTAAAATCTCAGGATTGGACGTTCCCGCAAATTTGCCGCTTTGCACAAAATCTTTCGGAGTTACCACATTTTCAAACGTGATGGTTCTTTGTTTTGAAGAGTTTTCCATCATATTATCTCTGTCGTCACAAGATGTAAGAGAGAGGGTTGCCAAGATTCCTGCTGCAAGTGCTGTGATTTTTAGTAAGTTCTTTTTCATAAATAAATTTTTGATAGTTATAATTATTCGTTACATAACTACAGTCGGAGGCTTTTCAGAATCCTGACAGAAAATTTATTTATTTTATTTGAAATTTAATTTAAGTAATTTAAAATCAGTGTATTTGATTTTGTTTTAAATTCAATTATAAAAAATAATCATGATTAAAAAAGAAATGTTTTTCGTTTATGTGCTCTAAAAGATATAAAGCATTTTTTCTTTCATTTTCAATAAGTTGAGGAATGTTGTTGTAGTATTGCATGTATCTGCCATATCTACTGGCTAAAATTCTATCTAAGCTCTCACGACAGAGGAGACAAGTGCCCAAATAAAGCGTTTTTTTGTCGCAAAAATGACATTTTTTAAGATCATTAAAAAAAGTATTTCTTTTTTCTAAATTAGAAGAAGAAAGAAGATTTTCCGGAATATTTTTTAAAAGTTTAAAAAAATTAAGATTATGAAAAAGGTAAAAATGCAGATCTTTATATTCAACATCACAAAATATTTCGACCGTTCTATTCATTTCGATATTGATGGATTGTTCGTTTTCTGAAAAGTTGAGTTCCACGCTTTCAATATCTTTCCATAGAAATTCTGTACTTGAACTTCGAACATTACAATAAGTGAATCCTTTGTCCGAAATATCAAGAATAGCCAACTTCATAAGATCATTTTGCTGACATTTTCTGCACAATATTTCAATCCATCCTGCGCCATTTTCCTGTACATGATCTTTGCTTCCGCATCTTGAACAGCTTTCGTTAATTAATGTTGCGTGTTGTTCGATCAGATCGCAGAATTCTTCGGATAAGTTTCCTCCCGAAAAAGTAAAGCGGCCCCATTTTTCTTTGGCTTCAATATGCATCGATTTATTCCATCCCAAAGAAATGAGCTCATCAAACATATTTTTTATTTCATAGCTCCATCCCTCAGGAAAGCTTCTGATAAATGATGTGATATAGCCAATGTCATTATTAAATTCTTTAATATTGATATTTCGATTTTGCAATTCTTCAAAAAGCTGTTGATTGTATTCTTCAGAATATCGATACTGATAAACTAAATAGATATCGATAAGATTTTCATCTGATAAGTGATTAAATTCATTCATTCTCAAATTCCCTTTTTCCCATCCAAAATCATCTGAATCATTTTAATTTTTCTGTTCTCCCGCGTTTCTGATTTTTTAGCCTCTTCAATCCAACGAATATATTCTTTTCTGTGCGTGTAGCTCATCTTATCAAACAACGATTTTGCTTCCTGATTTTCATTAAAAATTAATTGAATGTCATCCGCAATGTCGACAATCCGCTCTTCTTTGTCTTCGATTAAATTTACAGAAACCTCATCTCCAAAAGTTTTGCCCAATTGCTTCCGAATGTCTTGTGTTAAACCTAAAATATGGCAATCGGATTTCATTTTGGCTAAACTTCCACGATATTCAACCTTACCATCAAATATAGCTTTGATTTTTACCTGACCCTTCTTATCAAATAATTCTTCCACAGAAAAGGGAAATTCTACAAAAGCGGCGTTCATTTCTCCGCTTTGCTTAATGACTGCTTTAAATTGAATCGGTTGAGGCTTCATTTGTTTTTTTTATTTAATTTAAATTTTAACATTAAAAAAATCAGCATCTAGTTGGTTATTCCGTAGGAATCTGGGCAGAATTTTAAATATTTAATCTCTAATAAATAAATCTAGAGTCCTACGGAATGACAAACTGCATGGAAAAACTTACATTTAATTATTTGTTCAAAAATAAAAAAACCGCGAAAGAAAACTTTCACGGTTCTTAAAATATATCAATAAAGATTATTTTTTCTTTCCTTTTGCAGGTGTAGCTGCTTTAGGCATTTTTGTTTTTGTATCTGCAGGAGTGTTCTCGTCTCTTACCAATTGTAATTCGTCGATCAGTCTTCTTGCACCAGCGTATTTGTCGATTGTCCAAAGAACGAAACGAACATCTACGTTGATTGTTTTTTGCCATTCCGGCTCGAAAACGATGTCACCGCTTAAAGCTTCACTGTTTCCGTCGAATGCGATACCGATCAGGTTTCCGTCTCCGTCGATTACCGGAGAACCAGAGTTACCACCTGTAATATCATTGTTTGATAAGAAGTTTACCGGCATGTAACCTTTAGCATCTGCATACTGTCCGAAGTCTTTCATGTTGTAAAGGTCGATTACTCTTTGCGGAAGGTCGAATTCCTCATCACCTTTCTTGTATTTTCCTACAAGACCTGTCATGTCAGTATAATAGTTATCCGTAACTCCGAAATAGTTTCTATCTTGTCTGATTGGCAATTTATCAACTGTTCCGTAAGTAAGTCTCATTGTAGAGTTTGCATCCGGATAGAATTTTTTCTCAGGCATAGCCTTCATTAATCCTGCTAAGAATAATCTGTTGTTTTTAGCAAAATTATCATCAATTTTTACGAATCTTTCAGCAGAAGCTTTTTGATCTGCGATCAATCCGTTTGCGATTTTCCAAAGTGGATCTGCATCTAATTTCAAAGCATCCGGATTTAAAATGAAGTTTGTTGCGGAAGTTTTGTTGGCAAAAATTGAAGAGTAAGCAACATTTGAAAGATTGTTGGCATCCAATCCCATGATTGTTTCAGAAGCAACATCTTTGTTTACTCTTGTTTTATAAAGATTTACCATAGAATTCAACATTTCACCTTCAAGATTTGTGTTGATGTTTTCGTAAGCAGATTTTATAGCAGCGTCTACTTTTGGCTTCATTGCTAATCTTCCAGCCATATCTTGTTTAGCATAAGCCTGAAGAACGCTTCCTACCTGTAAAGCAATAGTGAAATATTTAGCATTTCTGGAAAGCTGAGTCATGTACATTCTCTCAACGTTTCTTTCTGAAGTTTGTTTATAATAGATACCGATATCGTCTAAAACAGTTTCGTATTCAGAGATATTTGCCGGTTGTACAGCCCAAGTTTTGAATTTTTCTTCAACACCTTGCTTGTCTGTAATAGTTCCGTTTTTAAGAACAGCATCGATAGTTCCTTGTCTGTTTTTCCAGTAGTTTGCCACAGAAGCATACTGAGAAGCATAGTTAAGTTGAGTTCCTTTGTCTTTATCCATGTACTTCTTCATGATGTCCATTGCCAATTTAGAAGCCTCAACCCAAGCTGGGTAATCTTTATTTACCATTTGCTGAATTCCATATGAAGTCAAATAACGGTTTGTTCTTCCCGGGTAACCTAAAATCATTGAGAAATCACCAGGTTTCACTCCTTTAAGAGAAACAGGTAAGAAATGTTTAGGTTTTAAAGGAACGTTTGTCGGAGCATATTCAGCAGGATTTCCAGCAGCATCAGCATACACTCTGAAAACAGTGAAATCTGCTGTGTGTCTTGGCCATTCCCAGTTGTCTGTATCACCACCGAATTTTCCTAATGCTGAAGGTGGAGCACCTACTAATCTGATATCTTTATAATCTTGGTAAACAAAATAGTAGAATTCATTTCCGTTGAAGAAATCTCTTACAACTACTGTGTATTTTCCGTTTTCAGAGTTTTCCGACTGGATCGCTTTAGTTTCAGCATCAATCACAGCTTTTCTCTCTGCAGCAGACATATTGTTGTTTAGCTTAGAGTTGATTCTTTGGGTAGCATCATCCATTCTTACCAAAAATCTTACATAAAGATCCTTAGCATTGAATTCGTCTTTTTGCTTCATTGCCCAGAACCCGTTCTTCAGATAATCTTTTTCAGGAGTAGAAGCCGCAGCTACTGCTCCGTAACCACAGTGGTGGTTGGTAAAAATAAGACCTTGGTTTGAAACAATTTCTCCGGTACAAAACCCTCCGAAACTTACGATTGCATCTTTTAAGCTGGAATTGTTTACGGAATAAATTTCTTCAGGTGTCAGATGCAAACCTTCTTTTTGCATATCTACACCATTAAGTCTTTTTACGAGCATTAATAGCCACATTCCTTCGTCCGCTCTCATTTGAGCAAAACTTAGTAAGAATGTGAAAAGTAGAAATAGTCTTTTCATTTTATAAAATTAATTTTTGTGTCGCTAATTTACTAATTTTTATGCTATTCTGTCCGGAAATGGTATGAAAATGGATTATAGAGAGTTATGAAAAAAATATTACTTTCCTTTTTTGCGGTTTTATTTTTGGGAATGCTCATTAATTGTGCATCAACAAAGAATCAGAATAATCAGACGGCTACTCGCGATTATAAAATTCAACGAGAATGGATGCTGGTTGCTTTTGGAAATTATGCTAAATCTGATTTGGTTAAAAACAAAGCTAAGATAGATTTAACAGCCAATATCGAAGAAGGAAAAATAAAAGGAGAAGCCTACATGGGTTGCAACAAAATGTTTTTCTCATCCGAATTTAAAAATGATGGTAAAGTAAAAATCTCAGGGGTCGGGTCAACAATGATGGCTTGTCAGGATATGAAACTGGAAGATGATTTTTCTAAAAGTTTTAAGAATATGACGAAATATTCTGTGGAAGGTCATTTTTTAACATTATCCGACGATCAGGGAAATCAAATGAAATTTGTTGCTGCGGATTGGGATTAAATTTAAAACAAAAACGTTCAATTTTTTGACGCAAAGATTATTTTACATTCCGTATTATTTTAGTAAGCAAAGGCAAGTAAAATTTGCTTCGCGATGCTTGAAAATAAAGCTTCATCAAATCAACTTGTTGATTTATCTTTGCTCTTTCATATAAAACAAAAGTCCGCACCTCGATGCGGACTTCTTTGTTGTTGAAAAATCTAGTTGGTTATTAGTTTTTGGGTATTGTTTTTTTAATGTCTTGTATTGTTAAATCTGGGGTTGCCACTAATCCTTGTGTGTTGGCTCTGTTATTTGAAACAGCAGTTGCTCTTGATGCCGATTTTCTTCCAGGAATTGATGAACGGATTTCATCTAAGCTTGCCGTATTAGGAAGCAATTTCCCTGAATTGTTACTGTTTGTTGTTTCCTTTGGGGCTTGTTTTTTTACTTCAAGACCTTGTTCCGAAGCTAAAGTTACCGTTGATGGTTTTTGAGCTGCTCTGTCCTGAGCTTCCTTCATCATTTTAGCTTCAAATTCTTTAGATTCTTTATAATTTGCAGCTTCCTGAACATCTTTTGTCTCGGAAACCTTTTTGTCCTGCTGAGCATAAATATTTAAACTTAATGCCAGAAAAGCGATGATATATAGTGATTTCATGATGGTTTATTTAATGTTTACTAATACTTTTATTTTACCGATTTCGTTTTGATCATAATCCTGAAGAGCTTTTCCAATAACCTGACCAATTTTCACCTTCTTGATGTTGGCTTTCATCGCAACTCCGGATTTTGATGAAGTCACTAAAAGATCACCTCTCTTAATTTTTCCTCCTTCCAGACAAACTTTTGTAGGAATTACCCCGATTACTCCCATTGGAACTTTTCCAAGCAATTCAGAATCGATGTTTTCCTCTGTTAAAAGCACTCCTGGTTTTGTAGCGTAAACTCCGGCTACTAAATTTGAATATGGTTTTGATGATTTTTCTACGGTTCTATCAGAATCAGTTGAAATTATTAAGATATCACCCGGCTCATATTCTGAAGTATTTCCTTCTACGTCGAATGCTTCTGCAACGTCAGCACCACTATTTTGAGTTCCTCCGTTGAAGAATCCTGTTCCGGATTTATTAATTCTTGCCACATTTGCACTTGCACTTTGGTAAACTGCAATATTCCCTGACGGTCCTTGGTGATTAACCAATAGAGTAGAACCTGTACCTGTTGTTGTAATATGAACTACCGGCTGACCATTAGCATTATTAAAATTTCTGAAATATCCGGCTTTACCAGTCCCAAAATTCGGAACCCAACCGTAAATAGCAGAACCCGATCCGTCTACTGTTGCCTCTACACCGTCTCCTGTTCCTCCTGCATTGGCTGTTATTGCATTTCCATTTCCCTCTGTAAGGGCAATTAAGGCAGGACCATTACCACTGGCATTGCTTGCATAAAATAAGCCGCCATAACCTCCGGTTCCTGTAGATTCACCGTAGATACCTGCCGTTCCGAAGTTTGCAAATATGGAATTCACTTTACCATGTACTGCAGCAGATGTTCCGTTGGTATTATCTACAAAGAAATCTCCTGCCATACCGTTTCCGACTGTTTTTGCAGTGACGACCGTATTGGTATTTGATGTATTAAAATTTTGAAATTCAGCAGCTTTTCCTAAACTAAATGAAGGTGTCCAGCCATAAATTGCACGACCGGCACCATCAACATTGGCTTCAACGGCATCGCCATCTTTCCCTGCATTGGCAACAATAGCATCGCCGTTACCATCAGTTAAGGCAACTAAAGCTCGTCCATTTCCGGTTGTATTGGATGAATAGAATAATCCGCCAAAACCACCCGTTCCGGAAGATACCCCGAAAATACCCGCCGCACCGAAGTTTCCGAAGATTGTTTTTACTTCACCTCTTACTGCAGCGCTTACACTGTTTGTATTATTTGAAAGGAAAGATGAAACGTTTCCTAAAGTATTATCAGGAATATTTCCATTTCCATTGGATTCTACTTCGAAAGTATTTCTGTCATTGGATGCATTTAAGTTTTCAAAACGTCCGGCTCTACCTTTACTGCTGTTGATGCCGACCTGGCCTAAAACCCCTACACTTGTTCCTGTGGTGTTTGTTGCAACAAAGCCTCTTACACCGTACCCTCCACCATCGTTTCTCCCTACAACAGCTCCGGCAATATCACTTGTATTTCTACCTACGATTGCTTCACCTGCTCCGTTATTATCCCCAACAATTCCGGCAGAAGATTGTGAGCTTGTTATACCTTGTACCCCAAATCCTGCACCTGTAGAACTGAAAACTCCGGCTCCACTTCCTGTTGTCGATACATTAATTACGGTTCCGTTTCCAACTGTATTGGCATTTAGAACATTATTGTTATTAGCATTATTAAATATACTTATTGAAGCAGGAATACCATTGTTACTGGTTGCATTCAAACCTGTTCCTGTATTACTGTTAGCATAAACTCCATATCCTGCAGCAGATGAATTTCCGTAAACTCCAAGACCTGCAGGAGTAACGCCATAAACTCCCCATCCACTTCCGTCTTGGCTTCCCCAAGTTCCTATTCCTAAACCTCCTGTTCCGCTGTTGATCCCGCGAAGCGCTGAAGAAAATCCTCCCGGAGCTGTACTGGTAACCATACCTCTCACAGCTGCAATACTAGACGTTGTTGTACCGTTAATTCCTTCAAGAGAAGTTCCGTCGCCGGTATTGGTTAAAGAGAATAAAGTTCCTGCATTACTTACAGAATTTGTATATGGAATCGTGAAACTTCCCCCGCCTCCGCCAGCAGTTTTAGCATACATCGCATAAGGAACACTTAATAATTGACTTGTTCCTGTAATCGTATACGTTGTTCCTCCTGTTGGATCAGTTTCTGTTTTTAAATAATAGCTTCCTGTTGACCAGTTGATGGTATTGAATGTTCCTGAAAGTACTGTTCCTGTACCAATTTCCATCGTTATAAGACCGTTTACGTTGGTATTTCCCGTTAATCTTTCGGAATAAACGACTGTTCCTGCCGGAGAACCTTGTAAAACGCTTACTCTTACTCCGATACTTTGATTGGATAAAATTTGTCCTCCTGCATTGCGAACAATCGCCTGATAGCTCATTTTTTCAGGTACTTGCGCAAAGGCTAGGTGTGAACCCAACACAAGTGCCATTGTGAATAATATTTTTTTCATGGTTAGTTATTTTTTAATGATTTTAAATGTTTTTATGTTTTTACCTTCTTGAGTAATCCTAATGATATACATTGCGGATGGAAGAGAAGAAAAGTTGAACTCAGATTTAGACTGAGTAATTTTGTCCGTTTTTACCAGTTTTCCCTGAGCGTCGTAGAGATAAAACTCAGAACCTTTGTAATTATTTGTCGTAAAGTCTAGGTATAAATAATCTTTAAAAGGATTAGGATAAAGTAAAATGCCTTCTTCAGTTGAATTTGAGAGTTCATGGGTTGCCAGTGTCGTGATTTCGTAGGCTTGTTGTACTCCTTCAGAAACTTCCCGGTTGGTGCCTTTTATGAGATAGGCGACCTGTCCTACACTGTAAGAAACCGAGCCGTTGCCTCCTGTAGCATTTGCTCCTGTTGTCATCACTGCCGATTGTGCTTTTAAAAGGCCGATGGGGACGGTGAGCAAAACGAGAAAGAAGCATGGAATAGATGTTCTTTTCATAGAAAATAGTTTTGTGGTTATTAATTGGTTTTGTCAAAATTTTAAAGAGAATTTTGGATCACTAAATTACCACAATACCAACTCGGATATTTACAAAATAGACAAACGACACGAATAATCGACAAACGACAAAAAGTGGAAATATATGGGGTTTTTACGGTTGCAAAGTCACTATTTACCGTGATTTAAGAAAAATTAATGATGAGGGTCAAAAAAGGATAAATTGTCTTTATAGGCTCTCCCGATGGGAAGTTTTATCTGATGTACAAGCTCTACTTCATGATGATTTTTACTACGGATGAGGTGTCGCGGAACGGCAAAGCTTTTATGAATTCTCACGAAAGAATCAAAATGACTTTTATGTAAAATATTTCCAATGGAGTCTAAAATGCAATGCTTTTTTTCAGAAGTGACAATTCGGGTGTAATCTTTTAAGGCTTCGAGATAAAGAATATCAGTGATTTTAACTTGATAAATATTTCCACCTTCTTTTATTTTAATGCTGTTTTCGCCCAGTAAAGTATCAAAACACTCACTTTTTTCCTTCATTTCAAAGAAATCGAAGAGTTTTTGCATAGAAAAATGAAAACGTTCTGACTTTAAAGGTTTAGGAATAAAATCTAAGGTATCAATTTCAAAAGATTCAATTGCAAATTCGGAATGCGAACTGATGAAAATACAAGCCGGAATTTTATGAGCTAGTTTTCTGAATTCCAAACCGTTCATTCCTTTTAAATTGGCTTCGGTAATAAGGAGATCAATCGGAAGATCGATATAAGGTATAGCTTTTTCTGCCGAATCAAAAGACGCAACGATTTCTATACTTTCGTATTGCTTAAGGTGACGAAGAAGAACCAGCCTGTCCAGTTCATCATCATCAATCACAATACATCTTATGTTGCTAATCATGATATTCTGGAGTTATTTTTAATAATATTTTAATTTTTAATAATTAAAATTCAAAAATTTGCTTCATAAAGTTATTAAAATTCTATAAATCAATTACATTATGAATTTAAATTAATGTGAAATTTAGATACCACAAAAATTCATTTTGGATTTTTTCCTGAAAAATGGTATCTTGTAAATCTCACAAACATAGATAGAACTTAATGCTAGAAAAGAAAGAACATAATTACGAAAAGGTAGTTTTGGTAGGTGTTATCACACAGCATCAGGATGAGGATAAACTTCAAGAATATATGGATGAACTGGAGTTTTTGGCGTACACAGCCGGAGCTTCAGTTGATAAACGTTTCACTCAAAAATTAACTCAGCCTGACTCCAAAACCTTTATTGGAAGTGGTAAAGCTCAGGAAATCAAAGAATACGTAAAGGAAAACAATATAGGAACGGTCATTTTCGACGACGAATTGTCTCCTTCTCAGCTTAAAAACTTAGAAAGAGAAATGGAAGTGAAAATTTTGGACAGAACCAACCTTATCCTTGATATTTTTGCACAAAGAGCAACAACTTCTTATGCAAGAACTCAAGTGGAATTGGCTCAATATCAATATCTTTTACCTCGATTGACGAGAATGTGGACTCACTTGGAGCGTCAGAAAGGAGGAATCGGGATGAGAGGTCCCGGTGAGACGGAGATTGAAACCGACAGACGTATCATTCGTGACAGAATTTCATTATTGAAAGACAAGCTGAAAACGATCGATAAGCAAATGGCAACGCAAAGAAATAATCGCGGAAAGGTTGTGAGAGCTGCTTTGGTAGGATATACCAATGTTGGGAAATCTACTTTGATGAATGCCCTTTCGAAATCGGAAGTTTTTGCTGAAAACAAGTTATTCGCAACGCTTGACACGACGGTAAGAAAAGTGGTGATCGGAAATCTTCCGTTTTTGCTGACGGATACGGTTGGATTCATCAGAAAATTGCCGACACAGTTGGTAGAATCTTTCAAGTCTACCTTGGATGAGGTTCGTGAAGCGGATCTTTTGATTCACGTTGTGGATATTTCTCACGAAAGTTTTGAGGATCATATCGATTCTGTTAATCAGATTTTAATGGAAATCAATGCGCATCAAAAACCGATGATTATGGTTTTCAATAAAATTGATGATTTCAGTTATGAGAAAAAGGACGAGGATGATTTAACACCATCTACGAAGAAAAATATCTCTCTGGAAGAATGGAAAAATACTTGGATGGCAAAATCGAAATATCCAACGGTTTTCATTTCTGCCTTAACGAAAGAAAACTTTCCGGAAATGAAGAAAATGATCTACGATGAGGTCATGAAAATTCATATTTCGAGATTTCCTTACAACGATTTCCTTTTCGAATATTTCGACAACGACGAGGAAGACGAAAACAACGACAAAGATTAATGAAACATCACTTTTTCCTTTTATTGCTTTTTATTTCGGTTTTTGGGTTTGGTCAGAAACTTAAACCGGATTTTAAAAGCATAGAGAAAAATCTCGTCAACAAGCAGTCTCCATACAATTATGAAAAGCTGATTTTTAAGTATAAAGCATATCCAAAGTCTTTGGACAGCCTTGAAGCTCAATATCTATATTACGGAAGAAACTTCCAGAAAGATAAAGTTTCGACACTGGATGAAGATTTCAAAACATTGGCGGCTGCTTTCAAAGAGCAAAATGCCGACGAATGCATCAAACTGGGAACTGCTTTGTACCAAAAAGATCCTACCAATCTGGATATTTTACTCATCTTACTTCGTGCTTATGATTCGAAAAAAGATGCGAGTAATTTTACACATCATGTGAGTCAGTTTCGACTGTTGACAGATGCCATCAAGAAATCCGGAGACGGGAAAGCAGAGAAAACAGCTTATTTGGTAAATTCTGTTGGAGATGAGTATATTTTACTTAATATCCTGCAGATTGGCGATGATTTTACACGAGGATCCAAGCCGCAGAAAGACGGTATGCTGGACATTTGGGAAAAAGAAGACTACAAAGTTTATATTAAAGTACTTTATATCGATAACAATTAAATAAATTTCAAAAAAACAGCTTAGTGGAGTTATATTATTCATTTTCAGCTTTAATAGTTTTAGCATCAATATTCGCATATCTCAATTATAGATTTCTTAAACTTCCGAGCACAATCGGAATTATGGTGATTGCCATTATGGTATCAATTATATTGGTATTGTTTGGCGAAAATTTTCTACCAAGAACCTTCGGACACTTAAATAAATTAATGGGAAGTATTGATTTTACAGAAGTTCTGATGGGAGCCATGCTTAATTTCTTACTCTTTGCAGGAGGAATTCACATCAACATCGACGATTTAAAAGAACAATTTCGACCTGTCGTTATATTTTCGACAGCAGGAGTGGTGATTTCGACGTTCGTTGTGGGCTTTGTGATGTTTTATTTACTTCCTTTTGTGGGAGTACAACTACCATTCATTTACTGTCTGGTTTTCGGAGCATTGATTTCTCCAACCGATCCTGTAGCTGTTTTAAGTATTTTAAAACAGGCAAAAGTATCCAAAGCGTTAGAAACAAAAGTTGCCGGAGAATCGCTATTCAACGATGGTATGGCGGTTGTGGTTTTCACCGTTGTTTTACAGTTGGCGATTGGAAATGAGGTTGATTTAGGAATCGAAAGCATCGGTTTATTATTGTTAAAAGAAGCTGGTGGCGGACTTTTCCTAGGTGTTGTTTTAGGATATGTAACTTCAAGATTAATGCGTGAAGTCGATGATTATATCATTTCGGTTTTGGTGACGCTTTCTGTAGTTATGGGAGGATATTTAATTGCTCGACAAATGCATATTTCAGGTCCTTTGACGATGGTTGCAGCGGGATTGTTTATGGGTAATTTTAATGTTAAATTTAAAATGAAATCCATCACGCAGGATTATTTAATTAAATTTTGGGAACTGATTGATGAAATTCTAAATGCCGTTTTATTCCTTTTCATCGGTTTTGAATTATTAATGATTAAAGATTTAAAAAATTACATGATTCCGGGATTATTGGCGATCGTGGTGGTTTTATTGGCGAGAGTAATTTCGATTTGGGGACCAACGAAATTTATGCCCATGAAAGCACGGTTCAATCCACAAACGATGAAAGTCCTGATTTGGGGTGGAATTCGTGGAGGTGTTTCTATTGCATTGGCGATGTCGATTCCCAAAAGTGAATACAGCGAAATTATTTTAAGTATTACTTATTGTGTGGTTGTATTTTCAATTATTGTTCAGGGACTTACGATTGCAAAAGTTGCAAATCCTAATATGATTGCAAAAGAAGAAGAGCAGGAAAGTATTACTGCAAATGAAACTCATTAATGGGTTGACTTATAGTAAAATATATAAATCAAAGAGTCGGTAATGAATTTTATCGGCTCTTTTTATTTTATTATTAAAGGTTTTGCTTTTATTTGTTTTAATTGTATTATTGCCAAATAATAAAAATACAATGATTAAAATTTTAAAGTTCTCCTTTCTTTTTATTTTTGGAATCTGTTTTTCTCAAATAAATGTAGATGAAATAAAAAAGAAAGTAACGGAAAACCCTCAACAATACTACTTCGAATATTTAGAAAACTTTAAAAAAGATCCTTCGAAACTGATTCAGGAAGAAATGAATCAGTTATATTATGGAAGTAGATTTATAAAATCAGATTATAGTATGGCTGATTATAATAAAGATTACGAAGAAGTTTGGAAAATTGCTTCCAGACGAGGAATTTCAAAAACCAAGGCTCAAAAAATATTGGAAAGAACAGAAGCTGCGTATAATAAGGCTCCATTGAATAGAGAGATTTTAGCTTCAATGGTCAATATATACAATGCAATTGGAGAAAAAAAGAAAGCAGAGATATGTGTATTGCAAAATAATAGGATAATTAAAACGATTGATGAGAGCGGAACTGGAAAAACAGAAAGTTCGCCAATCTGTGTAATTACCCCCGGTGATATGATGACCTTTGCAAAACCTATAATGATGATGGGAAATACCTTTAAACAAAAGGACATAAAAACAGATAAAAGCTCTATGATGACTGAATATTCTAACAATGGAGTGAGTTTATTTGTTAAATGTATAGGCTGTTTTAATTTTTAGTGCTATGATCAAAGAAATCCAAGAAGCACTAGCGATTCTTTCCATCCCCGAAAAAGCCGAATTCTTTCCGAAATTTTTCAAAACAGGAAAAGGAGAATATGGTGAAGGCGATCTGTTTTTAGGTGTAAAAGTTCCGGATCAAAGATCGGTGGCGAAAGAATATTATGCTAAAATTTCTTTGGATGAATTAAGCGAATTATTATCCTCAAAATATCACGAGCATCGATTGACAGCGCTTTTTATGTTGATTTCAAAATTTGAAAAAACGAAAGATAAAGCCGTGAAAGATGAAATTGTTGAGTTTTATTTAAATCATTTACCGTACGTCAACAATTGGGATTTGGTGGATTCAAGCTGTTATAAGATTTTGGGTCGATATGCCTTTGAAAATCAGAGAGAAGACTTGTTGAAAGAACTTTCCGATTCCGATGAAATGTGGCATAAAAGAATTGCTGTTGTCGGAACAATGCATTATGTGAAAAAAGGCTCGTTTGATCTTACGAAAGAATTTGTTACGAAAAATTTAAAACATACTCACGACTTGATGCACAAAGCAAATGGCTGGCTTTTGCGCGAAATGGGACAGAAAAATGAGACGGAACTTATCGATTATCTTAACCAATATTATAAAGAAATGCCAAGAACCTGTCTTCGATATGCCATCGAAAAACTGGACGAAGAACTGCGGCAGGATTATCTGAAAGGACGAATTTAAAAATAAGATCGTATTTTTGTAGTTTAAAAACTCAACTATGAAATTATTTCTTAGGCAATTCGTCATGATTTTACCACTATTATTTCTGACGAGTTGTTTCGATATTTTAGACAAAGTAAACATAAAAGCCGATGGGAGTGGAGAATACACCGTGATTCTCAACGCCAGTAAAAGCAAAACACGATTGGCTTCAATTTCCAAAATGGAAACGATCAACGGAAAAAAGGTTCCTAAAAAATCCGAAATTGAGAATAAAATCAATGAAGCAGCAAGAATTTTCAAGGCAACTCCGGGAATTTCCAATGTAAAAACTTCAATGGATCTTGATAATTACATCATCAAATTAAGCTGTAGTTTCAAAAAGATTGAAAATATTAATGCCGGGTTAGAGCAGCTTAAAGCTAAAAATATTGTCGGAAAAATGATTCCGACGCAGATTTACACTCACAATCTGGCGAATAAATCTTTTACAAGAAACGAAATCAATACATTTAAAAACGATTATGACAAACTGAGTAAGGCAGACAAAGAAATCTTTAATGATGCTAAATACACGTCTGTTTTGCAGTTCGAAAATACGATAAAATCTCAGTCCAACACTTCTTATCTGCTTTCACCCAATAGAAAAGCACTGAAGCTGGAATCTAATATTTTAGACTTTATTCTTCAGAAAAAACAAATTCAAAATAATATTCTCTTTCAATAATATACCATGAAATCTATTTTAAACAAAACAAAAACCATATTCTTCCTGATTTTCGGTGTTGTGCTTACTTTTGCTCAACAAAAAATGAAACTTCCCAAGGATGCTTCTTTTTACATGGAAATCAACGGAAAGCAATTAAACCAAAAAGTAAACTGGCAAAAATTAAATCCTTTTTTATTGGATATCACAAAAGGTGAAAAAGAAAAAGATAAGGATAAACCAACTTGGACGGATTATTCCAAAACAGGGATCAAATACGATGCGACGCAGTATCATTATGCAACTTTCAATGATTCTCTGAAGATTTATACCGCTCATTTTATTTTGGATAATAAAGATAAGTTTCAGGAATTTATTAATTCAACCAAGAAAAAAGGACTGGAAATTTCTAAGAAAAATAAATATTCTTATGTGAGCCTCGACGATGATGTTTTCGTTGCATGGAATGGAGATCGCGCCGTTTTAAAAATGATAAGCTACACAAAACCATATAAGTACGATTGGGATGATGAAGCAGTTGCTGATAGTGTAGCTGCAGTGGCAGATAGTACGGCAGTTGCTGTAGACAGTGCTTATGCGGATAAACCAGAAGAACCTTTTGATTATAAGGAAGAGATTGATTATCTGAAAGAGGATATTCGATATTTGAAAGAAAGCATACGAGAAAATACTGCTGAAATTGCAAAAAAAGAAAAGGATATCAAGTATTTGGAAAAACATCATCAATATCCAAAGGAGAAGAAAGGAACGACAGACGAAAATTATTCTGACAAGGAAAGCGAAGATTATATACTTCCCGACACTAAAGAAAAAATAGAAGAAGAGGATCTTGCTTACCAAAAAGCGTTGGATTCTATTAAAATTCAAGAGTTTAAGATCGTGAAAAAAGTTGCGGAAGATGCTTTTAATGAGTATTTTAATTCCAATTTGGATTTGGATGTTTCCAAAGAAATTCTATCTTTCCGGGATGCGAGTTCAGATGTTTTTGTGTACACAGATTATGGTAAAATCGTCAATGACGGCATTTATGGAAAGATGATGAAAAATTTCCAGTACGGACAGCTAATTAATAAAATTTATAATTCCAATTCGTCTTACAACTTATTTTTTGATAAGGATAAAGTAAAATTGATCAATAGCTATCAACATAAGAATCCGGAAGTTCAAAAAGGGTTTTCTGCTGTTTACAAAGGCAAGAAAAACAAAAAACTAATGTCTTTAATTAATGACAAGAGCATTGGTTATTATGCAATAAATGTAGATGGAAGCAAGTATTTTGATTTAATGTACAGCTTGCTGAAAAACAGTGGCGACGAAAATTATCAGAAGGAGATGGAACTGATGATGGAAACCATGAAAATTATTTTGGATGAAGAAGCTATTTCTAAAATAGCACCAGGGAATGGAATTTTTGTTTTAAACGAATTGAAATCTAAAACAGTAGAATACACAGATTATGAGTACGACGACGATTACAACGAAAAAGAAATAAAGAAAACGAAAGATGTGGCATCACCGGATTTCACGTTTGCTTTTGCAACGGAAAATGAAGGATATTGGAACCGCATATTTAATGTTCTTACAACCAGCAAGAATACATCGAAAAAGTTCTCAAAAGATGGAGATTTTTACATTTTTAAAGAGGAAAAAAGTGATGGATATTTAGACCAGTTATTGTTCACTATCAAAGACGGAATTGTGTATGTAACAACTTCTAAAGACAATATTCTTCCTAAAAATCAGTCGGATATTTCTAAAAATTGGGCAAAAGAATCTTCCAAATATTCTGCTTCGGGAAGGTTTGATATTCAAAGACTTTTGATTGGTTTGGATAAAGAATTTACAAGTACTTCAGATAGGAAAATGCTTGATTTTGTAAAGAAAAATGTAGGCGAAATGTATTTTAAATCTGAACCAAAAAGGGACAGAATAGAAACGGAAATTAACTATAACATCAAAAAGAGTTCGTCGGAAAATAGCTTGATGTATTTCTTCGATTTGTTTGATGAGATTTACAAAATAAAGGAATCTGAAAAGAAACAGCCTATTTTATAAATGAAAAAGAAAATTATTGTTTTCACTATTTTTTTGATCATCATTCTTGGAGGATATTTTACATTGTATCACAAGGATAAAGAATTGAAATTTATTCCAAGAAATGCAGATGCTGTGATTTTATTGGATACAAAAAACGCGACCAGACAATATCTGTTAAGTTTTTTAAGCCATCCATCGGAATGGTTTAAAGGTAAAGGCAAAAAAGAAAATACGATTTCTATACAAGAATCGGGAGTGAAAATTCCCGATTTTTTGCAAATTTTTCATCTTGAGAATACGAAAACTTCGGAATGGTATTCGGTCGTGGAACTTGATAACAAACAAAAGTTTTTAGAGTATTTAAAACAAGAAAAGTTTATTAATAAAGGCAAAGACTTATTTCAAAAGGATAATTTTTTTATTAAAATTGAATACGAAAACTGTATTTTAGGAACTTCCAGCGCGGCTTTTGAGAATATAATTCATTTATTTTTAGCCTTTCCCGATAGAACAAATTTTAGTTCAGAAGATTTTATCGATAATTCTTTGGGAAGTATTTCATTTGTTTCGAAAGGGAAAATACAGAATTTTTCTATTAATTTAAATGAAGATAATATTCAAATTAAAAACAATAAATACGCAGAAAAATTTTCATCAATTCTTTCAAAATTAGAAAAAACAAAATCTTTTGCAGAAGTGGAGCTGGATCAGAAAAATATCAAAAAGCTGACTTCTTTTTGGGATAAAACTTTTGCAGATTCTTCTCAGATTAATTTTGTTAAATCTTCCATTGAATTAGAACAGGTGAGCGACACAATCATCACGTATGGTTATGATGATAATTTTAATGAAATTGAAAAGAAATCTGTTCAAAAAAATACTCAGCCAGACTATGTGATAGATTTTACAAGTTTAAATAATGAAAAAACAGAAAAATATTTTCTGAATAAAAAGTGGATTAATGCTCAAAAACAATTCACCGCGATCCCGTTTCAACCTAATTTAATTGAAAAAACAGGAATGGGATTTCAAATAAAATCAACCCGAAAATCTATTGGATTATCTCTAAAGTTGAACGAAAACTATATTTTTGTAAGAAATAATCAGTTATTGTCTTCCTCATTAAAAACGTTATCAACTAAAGAAAAGAAAATACTTTCCGATCTTGATTATGTTTTTTATGGAAATAATAACAGTGATTATTACATAAAATTACAATTTAAAAAGAGTGAACTTCCTTTAATTTTAAGGTGGTAAAAAATAAATTTTAATGGATTCTTCACACATTGCTTTGCTCAAAACATTTACGCATTACTTTCTGCATTTTGTTTTTCCTGTTTTTATTGCGTTAATTTTTTACCGCGAAAACTGGAAAAAAGTGTATCTTATTCTGTTGGCGACAATGCTTGTAGATTTGGATCATCTTTTTGCAAACCCTATTTTCGATCCGGACAGAGGAAGTATAGGCTTTCATTTTTTACATTCTTATTATGCCATTGCGGTGTATTTTTTGCTGCTGTTTTTTAAAGGAAATATCAGAATTATCGGCATTGGACTTTTGCTTCATATGTTGACAGATTTTCAGGATTTTTATTTCTGGAATCATTAAAATATTATTAATATTTTCTTTTAAGATTTTAATTTTCATAGATTTTTTGTATTTTGTAAACGCTTATGAAATTAAAAGAATTATTACACTATACTTATATTTTTCCTGTTCTGGCGGTAGTTTACTATTTTTCCGGATTAATGGGAGGTGGGATTATTTATGATGTTGTAGCAGGAATTTTATTAACGGGAAGTGTTTTATCGGCAGTTCATCATGCAGAAGTTGTTGCCCATAAAGTTGGTGAACCTTTCGGTACCATCATTTTGGCGCTATGTATCACGATTATTGAAGTTGCCTTAATTATCTCGCTGATGGTTGCAGGTGGCGATCAGGCAATCACACTGGCAAGAGATACGGTTTTTGCAGCCGTAATGCTTATTTTAAACGGAATCTTAGGAATCTGTATTTTGGTGGGAGGAGTAAAATATTACGAACAGTTTTTCGCCAGAACGTCGGCTACAACCTATTTAATTTGTATCGTTTCGATCTTAATATTAACTTTAGTTCTTCCTAATTTTACATCAAGCGTCAACGGGCCATTTTATAATCAGGCACAATTAATCTTCGTTTCCATAGCCTGTTTGGTGATTTACGGCGTATTTTTGATGGTTCAGACGGTAAGACACAGAAATTATTTCATCGTTCCAGACGAGCATCCGGATGAACATTATATTCCCTCAACATCAAAAACAATTATAAGCTTTGTTTTCTTGGTGATTTGTTTGGGAATTGTTGTGATGATGGCAAAAGGTCTTTCAGCTACAATTGAAGATATGGTGAGAAGTTTAGGCGCTCCAAAATCTTTGGTTGGGGTTATTATTGCGGCTGTTGTCCTTCTTCCGGAAGGTGTTGCTGCGATCAGAGCGGCTCGAAGTAATCAGATTCAATCAAGTTTGAATTTGGCTTTAGGATCTGCCTTGGCAAGTATTGGACTTACCATTCCCGCGGTTTCTGTCGTTTGTATTTTGTACGATATTCCTTTGGTTTTAGGTTTAGATAAAAAAGATATCATTTTGCTCTCCTTGTCTGTATTCATCGTGATGCTTTCCTTAAGCCGGGGAAAAACCAATATTTTGTACGGAACAGTTCTGTTAGTAAATCTTGCGGCGTATATTTTTACCGTAATTGTTCCTTAATTTGAAACTCAAAACTCAAAACAAAAAATTGTAAACCATTAAAGTCTTCTCGCTAAATCCATTTTAAAAGCCATCAATTTGGCAATATTTTCAGATTTGTAAATGGCTAAATCTGCATTTTCTCCAACATAATTTTCTTCAATGGTTGTGCTCCAAAGTTTCAGCCAACGATCAAAATGTTTCTGTTCCATTGCCTGAATTTCATTGATCGGAAAATGAACACCCATTGGATTTCCTTTGTAAGACATCTGCCCAAACAAAACCGATTCCCAAAACGAGTACATCTTTGGCAAATGTTTATCCCAGTCTACTTTGGCAATATCATTAAAGAAAAATCCAATCGTTTCATCTTTAATGACTTTGGCATAAAATGAATTCACAAGATGTTCGATATCTTCTCTTGATTCCAATTTTTTCATACATCAAAGTTAATTTAAAATCAATTGTTAAAATCAATCTTCAACTTGATAAATTTCATGAAAACAATATTTTATCTTTGTATGTTATTTTGGATATGAAATCAAACAAATGATATAAAAAATGGCAAGAGGATTCAGACAAAAAATTCACCAGAAAAACACCGAAAACAGCGGCTTTGGAGACAATGCTTCGGGAAGATTTATCAATAAAGACGGACTTCCGAATGTTAATAGAAAAGGGGTTAATATTTTCAACCGTTTCAGTTGGTATCACACAATGTTGGATCTTTCTACGTTCCAGTTTTTATCGTATTTAGTGATTGCTTATATTTTGGTAAATCTCTTTTTTGCTTTAATTTATTATCTGATTGGAGTAGAACACTTAACCGGAATTGATAAAAGTGACCCAGTGAACGAATTTATTGACGTTTTTTTCTTCAGTTCGCAAACCTTTACGACGGTAGGTTATGGAAGAATTGCGCCGGTTGGTTTTATGGCAAGTTTGGTGGCAACTTTTGAAGCTTTTTTAGGATTGCTTACCTTTGCCATTGCAACAGGACTTTTTTACGGAAGATTTTCCAGACCGAGGGCGTATTTAAAGTTTTCTGATATTGCAGTGATTGCTCCTTTTAAAGATGAAACGGCTTTAATGTTCAGATTGGCACCTTATAAAAATAATGCTTTAACAGACGCTGATGTTATTGTTTCAACAGCAATAGAAGTAATCGAGGAAAGTGTTCCGAAAACGAATTTTTATCAGCTGAAAACTCAATTAAGCAAGATTAATACTTTGGCGCTGAACTGGACGGTTGTTCATAAAATAGATGAAGATTCGCCATTTTATGGGTTTTCCGAGGAAGATTTTAAAAATACGGATATTGAAATTATTGTTCATCTTCGTGCATTTGATGAAGTATTTTCTAATACAGTAGTTCAGAGATCTTCATATGTTTCTAAGGAAATTGTGTACGGAGCAAAATTTGTTCCGATGTATTATCCGGATAAAGAAAATCTTTCTACGATTTTGGATTTGGATAAAATTAATGATTATCAAAAAGCAGATCTTCCCGTTTTTGCGGAAGAGCGAGAATAAATGGATTTAGATTTTTACAAAAAACAGGCTTTACAAAAACAAAAAGAGCATAAAAAATTTCTGGACGGACTGAAGAAGAAACCGCCTAAAAATCTCGATTACATTGTCGAAGAAATTCATGAAGATGTATTTGAGCATATCGACTGTCTTCAATGTGCTAATTGCTGTAAAACAACGGGTCCGCTTTATACCGAAAAAGATATAGAAAGAATTTCTAAGCATCTTCGCATGAAACCCGCGGATTTCGAAGCAAAATTTCTTCGTGTAGATGAAGATAATGATAAAGTTTTGCAAAATCTTCCTTGTTTTTTTCTTAACTATGACAATACCTGCTCGATCTATGATGTACGCCCGAAAGCTTGTCGTGAGTATCCTCATACCGATAGAAAAAAGATCTATCAGATCAATAATTTAATGATAAAAAATACGGTGATTTGCCCTGCAGCCTACGAGTTTGTGGAAAGAATTATGAAAAATTTAGGAAAATAAGCTATAATCCAAATTCATCTTAAATAATTATAAAGTCCGTTAAATAAATACTTTACATATACTATTTCATAAATGAGTGGCGTTTAATTTAAACAACCATTTAAAATATTAGTATAATGAAAAAGTTAGTTTTAACAGCAGCGTTTACATTAGTCGGAGTAATCGCGGTATCGGCTCAGACGGACACAACAAAAAGTTCGTCACAAAATTCTAATAACCAGACGACAACTCAAACACAACAAAGTTCTCAGGCGACATCAAACTGGGGGACAACTTCAGGAACAGCATCGCAAAACCAAAATACAACAGCAACAGCGACTGTGGAGGCAACTCCAGCAACATCTGCAACTGATGCTACAGCAAGCATAAGTGCAGATACAGCGGTAGATGCAACCAAACCAACAGACGCTACCAAAGAAGAAAAGAAGAATAAAAAGAAAAAGTCTAAGTAGTATTAATTTTCAAGCAAAGTAGAAATGGAATCCTGAAATGTAATGTTTCAGGATTTTTTTATTTAATAATAAAACGATTGTTTCAGAATTTATACATACATTTGCTGAATAAAATTATTAATGGCTAGAAATGTTGAATTCAACGAAGCTGAAGCAATTCAAAAAGCAATGCAAGTTTTTTGGAAGAAAGGTTATAATGCTACTTCAATGCGAGATTTAACAGATGCCATGAAAATTAACAGCAGCAGTCTTTACAACACCATCGGAGACAAGCATCAATTGTTTTTGAAATGTCTGTCTCATTATACAGATTTAAGAAAAAAAGATTTTCAAAGACGAACTGAAAAAAAAGATCTACCGATAAACATTCTGCTAGATTTCTTAAATGATGCTGTAAAATCTATTGTTACTGATCCTAATGCCTGCATGGCTGTAAAAACTGCTTTCGAAATTGATCCTGATGATAAAGCTGTTCAGTATATTTTAAAGGAAGACAGCCAATTTACCCGTAATTTTTTAATTGATTTAATTACAAAAGCTATAGATTCCGAAGCACTGGATAAAGACGTTTCTCCTGATGTCTTAGCAGATTTTATAGTTAGTACATATTCGGGGTGGTATGAAATGTATATCATTAACAAAGATCCTCAACAGATAAGGAGAATGGCAGATTTTTTCATCAAGCAAATAATAAAATAGAAAAATTTAATCTTTTCTGAAACAAACGTTTCATATTTTTTCAATAATTTTAAAACAATCATTTCAAAATGAACAGACAAAACAAAAACTTAGATCTTACGAGCAAAATAGCTCTTGTAACGGGAGGAACCAAAGGAATAGGGAAAGCAATTGCGGATAGATTATCAGAATCTGGAGCGACGGTAATTGTTACCGCCAGAAATCAGCCGAAAGAAGAACTTCATCATCATTTTATTGCATCTGATCTTACGAATTCAGAAGATGTTTCGCATTTAGTTACCGAAATCAGCGAAAAATTTGGTTCTGTGGATATTCTTATCGATAATATTGGCGGACTTTCGACTCCCGGAGGAGGTTTTAGTAATTTAACAGATGAACATTGGGAAAATGAACTTCAACTCAATCTTTTGTCGGCAATTCGTATAGATAGAGCTTTACTTCCTCAAATGATAGAGAATAAAAACGGTGTAATTATCCATATTTCCACTGGAAGCAGCAAACAGCCACTTTGGGACATAAATATGGCATATGCAGTTTCAAAAGCTGCTTTAAACTCTTACAGTAAGGCATTGGCTTCTGAAGTTGCGACTCATGGAATTCGCGTATTAACGGTACTTCCCGGAGCTGTAAAAACACCAATGATGGTAGAATTTATTAAAGGAATTGCAAAAACTGCAGGAATTACTGTAGAAGAAGCTACACAAGGCTTGTTTAATAAGATTGGAGGTGTTCCTATGGGTAGAATGGCCGAGCCGGAAGAAGTTGCAGAACTGGTAAATTTTCTCGCTTCTCCAGCAGCATCTTATTTAACGGGCTCAACGTATGCTGTTGATGGCGGAGCAATGCCGACAATATAAAAATCTCAAAAAATATTTGAAAAAATCCTGGAATAATTTTCCGGGATTTTTTATTTAATAATATTGATATTCTAAACGGCAAATAAAAAAAGCGCTGAATAAATCAACGCTTTCTCCTTTCACTTTTTACTTTTTTCCCATTTGTAATCCCGGGAACAGGCTATATCAAAAAAGGTCGGGAAATTTTCCCAACCTTTATATTTTTATACAACTCCTTGAGCCAACATTGCTTCTGCAACTTTCACGAAACCAGCGATATTTGCGCCTTTTACGTAGTTTACATAGCCATCTTCCTCTTTTCCGTAGTCTCTACAAGCTTTGTGGATTCCGATCATAATTTCTTTCAATCTAGCATCAACCTCCTCAGAAGTCCAGTTTAGACGAATAGAGTTTTGCGTCATTTCAAGACCTGAAGTCGCAACACCACCCGCGTTAGACGCTTTTCCTGGAGAGAATAATACTTTATTGTCTAGGAAATAATTGATTGCATCAAGCGTTGAAGGCATATTTGCAGCTTCAGTCACACAAACGCATCCGTTTTCTACCAAAACTTTAGCATCTTCAAGATCCAGTTCGTTTTGCGTTGCAGAAGGGATAGCAACATCACATTTTACTTCCCAAGGACGTTTTCCAGCGAAAAATTCAGCAGAAGGATATTTTTTAGCATAATCTTCAGCTCTGTTATTCCCGGAATTTCTAAGCTCTAGCAAATAATCGATCTTTTCTCCATCGATTCCGTCTTTGTCATAGATATATCCGTCTGGTCCGGAAATAGTTACTACTTTTCCTCCAAGTTCAGATACCTTTTTAATAACCCCCCAGGCTACGTTTCCGAAACCTGAAACTGTTACCGTTTTATCTTTGAAAGTTTGTCCAATCGTTTTTAGCATTTGTTCAGCGAAGTATACAACACCATATCCTGTAGCTTCAGGACGGATTAATGAACCTCCGTATGCAAGACCTTTACCAGTCAATACACCTGTAAATTCATTTCTGATTTTCTTATACTGTCCGAATAAATATCCGATTTCTCTTGCTCCTACACCGATATCTCCCGCAGGAACGTCAGTTTCAGGACCAACATGCTTGCATAATTCTGTCATGAAAGCCTGGCAAAAACGCATTACTTCCATATCAGATTTACCTTGTGGATCGAAGTCTGAACCTCCTTTACCACCTCCCATCGGAAGCGTCGTTAATGAGTTTTTGAATACCTGCTCGAAAGCTAAGAATTTAAGAACTGAAAGGTTTACAGTAGGGTGGAAACGGATACCTCCTTTGTAAGGTCCGATCGCAGAGTTCATCTGGATTCTGAAACCTCTGTTTACCTGGATTTCTCCTTTATCGTCAACCCACGGAACTCTGAAAATAATAATTCTCTCAGCTTCTGCCATTCTTTCAAGAAGCTTCATTCCTGTATATTCCTTTTTCGTCATGATAAACGGAATTACCGTTACAGCTACTTCTTTTACAGCCTGTAAAAATTCCGGTTCATTAGGGTTTTTTGCCTCAATTTTTGCAATAAACTCTTGGATTTTCTGGTCAATATTATATTGTTCCATATATTAGGGTTGAATATTATTGTCAACAAATTTAATTTTTTTTTCAAAATTCACAATACCTTATTTAAAGATTGTTAAAAATTTAATAATAATGTTTCGAAATATTATTAAATTAATAATTTTAATATAAATTTTATTAAAAATTAAATGTTATGTCTTAAATAATGCAATATTAAGAAATCGTTAATTGTCAAATTGCAAGAAATTGTCTCCCGGAAAATGATTTTACTTTCCCCAAAAGTTCCAACTCCAAAATTATTGGTAAAATTTTGTGTGAAGACAGCTCTATCTTCTCTGCAAGATCGTCTAAAGTAATTTGAGGATGATGAATAATTTTATTGTAGATTAATTCTTGATTTTCAGTTAATTGAATGCTTTCTTCGATTCGAGGAAACAATTCTTCTATTTTCTCTTTTGTTGGGTTTAAGCCTAAAGAATCGATCAGGTCTTTCATCGTAGAAATTGCTGTTGCTTTGTTCTGAAAAATTAGATTATTGCATCCCTGGCTTTGCCTATCAGTAATCTTTCCGGGCAATGCATAAACTTCACGATTATAATTATTCGCAAAAGTTGCTGTACTTATCGAGCCTCCTCCGAAAGCTGTTTCCACTACAATGGTTGCAGGAGAAATTCCGGCTACGATTCTGTTTCGCTGAATAAAATTTTCCCGATCCGGTTTTCTGGAAGAATTAAATTCCGTAAAGAGTGTTCCATTTTCTTCAAGGATTTTTTCGGATAACTTTTTGTTTTTGGAAGGGTATAATGTATGGAAGCCATGTGCCAAAACTGCAATGGTAGGAATTTGAAAATGAATCGATTGTTCATGAACTTCCTTGTCAACACCTAAAGCTAAACCACTCACCGAAACGTAATTTTCAGATTGTGTTTCTTCAAAAAAATCGTGGATAAACTGCTTTCCATAAGAAGTCATATTTCGTGTTCCGACGATGCTTATTTTTTGCTTTTCCCTTTCAAAGTTTCCTTTTTGATAAAGAATTGCGGGAGCATCTTCACATTCGCGCAGCAATTTCGGAAGATTCTGAAGATGTCTGAGATTAATTTTAATATTATTCTTTTCGCAAAATTTCAATTCTTTTTCTGCAAATTTCAGATGTTCGGGATTTCCGATGTCGGAAACTATTTTTCTGCCGATACCATCTACGTTGGAATAGTTTTTCTTTGCATTTTCCCAAGCGTTTTTTGCACCGCCAAAAATTCGGACAAGTTTGTAGAAATTGATATCACCAATCAGGTTGCATTCGCGCAAAGCGATGGAGTAGAGATGTTCTTCAGAGTACATTTGTGTTGTTTTGACAAATGTAGAGAATTTTTAATTTGATTTTGATTTTAATTCAGATGTTTTAATTATAAATTTAAAAAATTATTTTCCTCTCAACTCATCTAGCCGATCCCAAATATCATCCTTCTTTTTATATGGTAATTCTAAAAAATCATCAGGGTGATTTTCTTTATATTGCTGCCAAAGTTTATCGTCTTTTTCGCTATAATAATTCGGAAATTCCCAAATGAACTTTTTCTTTTTCTCACCGATTTTTTTAAACATTAATGCTAAAATAATTCCAACAACTGCACCCGCAAGGTGAGCCTGCCAAGAAATTTTGCTTGGTTCTTCTAAATTTGAAAATAATTCTTCCGGTAACATTCCCCAAACCAAACTTCCATAGTATAAAACGACCAATAAAGAAATGGTCAAGAGCTTCATGTTCCATTTAAAAACCCCACTAAAGAAAAGAAAAAAAGCTAGAACGTAAACAACTCCACTTGCTCCGATTGTACAAGTGTAAAGATAATCACCTGTCATAATGTCGATTGGAGGAAGCAGCCAAACTAAAAAACCTGTAGCCAACCAACCAATGATAAAGACTTTATTGGCAACCAACGGATAAAACTGATACAGCAGAAACATCAGCACCGCAATAGGAATCGAATTTCCTATGATGTGATCCATATTTCCATGTAAAAGGGGAGAGGTGAGGATTCCCAGCAAACCTTCCGGCAGAAGCGGAATGATGGCGCCAAAGCAACTTCCAAAAAGACCTTGCTGTTGCAGAAAATAGAAAAACCACATGGCTGAAAGCATCAGCAAAGGATATATAATCGCTTTTTTGGAAATTACATTGTTTTTTAGCATGAAGGTTCTACGTCAAATGAAACGCCAAGTATAAATTTCGGAAAATTTGGCGATGAATTTAATAGGTTGATTTTTATTTAAGACAAAAAGTAATGATTTTCATCAGTTTTCAGATTTTACACATAATATTTTGTCACTGAATTAATTAAAGTGGCTTGGTTTTAGTATTCAAATGCAAAAAAAATACATTGTTGAAAATATTCAGGACGAGACTATTTCTTGTTTTTAGTCAAAAAAATTATATTTAATATTTTTGTAAATGAAAATTTTTGAATAATGAAGAAGTTTCTTTTATTTCTTTCCCTTTCTTTCGGGATTTTTAGTAGTGCACAGGTCGTAATTGTAGACACTCCGGCTGTAAAGCAACCTTTAAAAGTAGTGGATGATACCGTTAAGCACTGGTCGGTTTTAGGAAAACAATCATTAATGATCAATCAAGCGGCTTTCTCAAACTGGGTCGGTGGTGGAGCTAATAATGTGGGCTGGCTGGCTGCTGTTGATTACAACATTACTTATGAAAAAGAGAAAGATCTTTGGGAAAATATTATCCTTCTAAATTATGGTCAAAACGATACACAGGGAATTGGCGTAAGAAAAACTCAGGACGTAATTAATGTTTCTACAAATTACGGAAGAAAAGTTTCAAAAAGCTGGTATCTGTCTGTAGGAGCAGGCCTTCAATCGCAGTTCTCCGTTGGTTATGAAGATGGAAACAATCCTGAGGCGAAGAAAATTTCTAATTTTATGGCTCCGGGATATTTGAACGTCGGGATGGGTATTACGTACAGACCGAACGATAATTTGAATGTCACTCTAAGACCAAGTAACGCCAGATGGGCTTTTGTATTGGATAAGGATCTGCAAATTGCAGGAAATTATGGTTTAAAGGCAGACGGAGATTCTTCATTGCTGCAATTCGGTTTCTTGGGAACGGCTTCTTATAAATTAAAAATCATGGAAAACGTAAATATGACCAACACCGCTTCTGTTTTCTCCAATTATCTGGATCATCCGGAAAGACTGGTTTTAGCTTATGGAATGGGTCTGAATTTAAAGGTAAATAAATTCATTTCTTCTAATATTACTGTTGATGTATTATACGACCACAATCAGATTGAAAAAACTCAGCTTAAACAGACTTTAGGAATTGGTTTAGCATATACTTTAAATAATGGAGGAAAACGGTCTGACAGAAAAGACAGTCAATGGTGGCTGAAAAAGTAATCTAATCATCATTAATTTGAAATAAATTATTACAAATATCAATAGGAGTGGGCTTTAGCCCACTTTTTTAATGAGCATAATCAAGATTGGCTTTAGCCAAAACTTAAATACAAACCAGAAATATTTTTCACAAATTTCACAATCCTCTATCATGCTTTTATAAGTGAAACGGCTTTGTAGAAATAGAATATTTAATGAAAAAACTCAGTGAGCTTTGTGTTCAAAATTTAAGTTTTGTAAAGTATTGCTATCATTCGCTGAGTGAAACACCTTTGCGAACAAAAAATAATCAATCATTTTACCAAATCCTTGCGATCTTAGTGATAAAAAACATCAAAAAAACAAAAGCACCCCAAAATTGGAGTGCTTTATATTTATCAATTATATATTGTTAGAACTCTATATCAACTTCTAATTTCTCAGCCAAAAGCTTTGAAATTTTTTCTTTCAAAGGCTCAATATCAATATTCTGCATCGCATCGTTTGCGAAAGCATATAGCAATAACGCCTGAGCTTCTTTTTTAGAAATACCTCTTGCTCTCAAATAGAATAATGCATCTTCATTAAGCTGTCCAACCGTACAACCATGAGAACACTTCACATCATCTGCAAAAATCTCCAACTGAGGTTTTGTATCAATTGTTGCACCTTCGCTTAATAAAACGTTGTTATTTTGCTGATAAGCATTAGTTTTTTGAGCAATTTTATCAACAAATACTTTTCCGTTGAAAACTCCGTGAGATTTTCCGCTGAAAATACCTTTGTAGTTCTGATAACTTTCACAGTTAGGCTGATTGTGGTGAACCGCCGTGTGGTGATCTACCAGCTGATCTTTCCCGATAATCGTAATTCCGTTCATGAATGAATTGATATTCGATCCGTTTTGAATGAAATATAAGTTATTTCTTACCAATTTACCTCCGAAAGAGAACGTATTTACGGTCGTTAAGCTGTCTTTTTCCTGCTTCGCGAAAGTGTTATCAATTAAATAAGAAGTATCGTTATCATTCTGTAATTTATGCCAATCTGCTTTTGCATTTGGATAGGTGAAAATTTCTGTCACTGAATTTGTCAACACATAAGTATTATCAAAGTTGTGGTGACTTTCAATGATTTCCACTTTTGCACCTTCTTCTACGATTAATAAATTTCTCGTATTGTAAAAAGTGTTTTCTTCCTGATTCTGAGAAATATAGAAAACATGAATTGGCTTTTCAATCACAACATTTTTCGGAACTTTAAGGAAAAAACCATACTTGCAATAAGCTTGATTCAAATTCGTGAAAGCTGATTTATCCGCTGCAATTGTGTTGAAATATTTATCAAAAACATCTCTATGTTTCTCATCATTCAATGCATAATTAAATGAAAGAAATTCAACATTTTCAATCGAAACTTTTGATAATTCTTTGCGAAGCTTACCATTTACGAAAGTAATCCAGTCAAAATTTTCTTCACCCAAATGCAATTCATCCAACTGCTCTTTGGTGATATTATGGCTTTCTTTCGGGAAAAAGTTATATCCTTTTTCAGTAATCTCCTTTAGGTTGGTATATTTATATTCTTCGTCTTTTTTCGTCGGAAAACCAACTTTTTCGAATCTTTGAAGAGCCACTTTACGATCTTCATCCAGAAATCTGTGACGAAGACTCTCCAAAAATTCATTATGGTTTTCTATAATCTGTTCTTTTAATGCCATTACTGGTATATCTGTGGTTTGCACCATTTTTTCTTTTTTTGTTTGGCTGAAATTGTTAAACTAAGAGATTTCTGAATCTCTGAATTTCTTAATCTTTTAATTAATTTAAAAGCCAGTCGTACCCCTTTTCTTCAAGCTCTAAAGCAAGAGATTTGTCACCAGTCTTGATGATTTTTCCGTTTGCTAAAACGTGAACGAAGTCAGGTTGAATATAATTAAGCAATCTCTGATAGTGAGTAATCAAAAGAACTGCATTTCCTTCATTTTTGAAAGCATTTACACCGTCTGCAACGATTCTTAATGCATCAATGTCCAATCCTGAATCTGTTTCATCAAGAATAGCCAATTTCGGATTCAGCATCATCATTTGGAAAATTTCATTTCTTTTCTTTTCACCTCCCGAAAAACCTTCGTTCAATGATCTGGAAAGAAAATCTTTTTTAATTCCAAGCTTTTCAGATTTCTCACGAATTAATGCTAACATTTCTTTGGCAGGCATGTCTTCCAAGCCGTTTGCTTTTCTGTTTTCGTTCATCGCAGCTTTAATGAAATTTGTCACGGAAACCCCCGGAATTTCTACCGGATATTGGAAAGAAAGGAAAATCCCTTTATGCGCTCTTTCTTCAGGAGCATCTTCGATGATATCCTCACCTCTGAAAATAATTTCTCCATCAGTAACTTCATAATCTTCTTTTCCTGCGATAACAGAAGAAAGAGTAGATTTACCGGCTCCGTTTGGTCCCATGATCGCGTGAACTTCACCCGGTTTTATTTCAAGATTTATACCTTTTAAAATTTCTGCGCCGTCTTCAATTTTGGCGTGCAAGTTTTTTATCTCTAACATACGTTTAAATTTATCGCAAGGCTAGACTAAGATTTTTTAATCTCCTTTGCTTTTTTAAGATAAACAAAGGCGCTAACGCTTATCAATGAAATACTATTTCTTAATTAAATTTATATCTAAAATTAGTCAAGACAATTTGCGATTCTCATAATACCGTTTTTAAACAACTGAGAATTGAAATTAATAAGCATGCCTAACTTATAATTTCCAAGTCTTAAATAATTTTTTAATTGTGATGCGTGAAAATTGTTTAAACTTTCAACGGATTTAATTTCCAAAACTACCTTGTTTTCAATCAACAAATCCATTTTAAAAGCATTTTCCAACAACAGTTCTTCATATTGGATGTGCAGAGGTTTTTGTCTTTCAACTTTTACATCTGCTTTTTTTAATTCATAGAAAAGGCACTCTTCATAAATGCTTTCATATAAGCCAATTCCTAATTTTCTATGAATCTTTAATCCACTTTCAAAGACAATCTTTGAAATCTCATTTTCGGTCATTTGTGTAATTTTTCGCAAAGATACGCAAGTTAATTGTAGGAACTCAATTTAAAACTTGTATTACTTTTCTAAGCGCTAGCACCTTTGTTTATCTTTAAAATAAATAGCTAGCGATTGAAAAACTTAGTTTTACTTTGCGATAAAAAGATTATCCTACAGAACCCTCCAAAGAAATCTCAAGTAATTTCTGAGCTTCAATAGCAAATTCCATTGGTAATTTATTTAAAACTTCTTTACTGAAACCATTTACGATCAAAGCGATGGCTCTTTCCGTATCGATTCCTCTTTGGTTGCAATAAAAAATCTGATCTTCTCCAATTTTTGAAGTCGTAGCTTCGTGCTCCAATTGAGCTGTCGGATCTTTAATTTCTATGTAAGGGAAAGTGTGAGCCCCACATTCGTTACCCATCAACAAAGAATCACACTGAGAGAAGTTTCTCGCTCCTTTTGCAGTTGGCATTACTTTTACCAAACCTCTGTAAGAATTCTGAGATTTTCCTGCAGAAATACCTTTAGAAATAATCGTAGATTTTGTATTCTTTCCGATGTGGATCATTTTTGTTCCTGTATCTGCATATTGGTGATTGTTTGTCACGGCAATAGAGTAGAACTCACCGATTGAGTTGTCACCTTTCAAAATACAAGAAGGGTATTTCCAAGTTACGGCAGAACCCGTTTCAACCTGAGTCCAAGAAATTTTTGCATTCTTTTCGCAAAGTCCTCTTTTTGTTACGAAATTGAAAACCCCACCTTTTCCTTCTTCATTCCCCGGATACCAGTTTTGTACTGTTGAATATTTAATTTCAGCATTATCCATCGCAATCAATTCAACAACTGCAGCGTGAAGCTGGTTTTCGTCTCTTGATGGTGCTGTACAACCTTCCAAATAAGATACATAACTTCCTTCATCTGCAATTACAAGTGTTCTTTCAAACTGACCTGTTCCTGCCTGATTGATACGGAAATAGGTAGATAATTCCATCGGACATTTTACCCCTTTTGGAATATAGCAGAAACTTCCGTCAGAAAATACTGCGGAATTCAAAGCGGCATAGAAATTATCTCCTCTCGGAACTACTTTTCCAAGGTATTTTCTTACCAAATCAGGATGATTTTTAATCGCTTCAGAGATAGAACAGAAGATAATTCCTTTTTCCATCAAAGTTTCCTGGAAAGTTGTTTTTACAGAAACTGAATCTATTACAATATCCACAGCAACTCCAGAAAGTCTTTTTTGCTCCTCAATATTGATTCCTAATTTTTCAAAAGTCTTCAATAATTCAGGATCTACTTCGTCTAAGCTTTCCAATTCTGGCTTTGCTTTTGGAGCTGCATAATATTTAATCGCTTGAAAATCTGGTTTTTCGTATTTAATGTTTGCCCATTCAGGCTCCACCATTTTCAACCAAATTCTGAAAGATTCCAAACGCCATTCTGTCATCCATTCCGGTTCCTCTTTTTTAGCTGAAATCGCACGGACAATGTCTTCATTTAAACCCGTCGGGAAATCTTCGTAGTCGATTTTTGTTTCCCAACCGAATTCGTATTTTTTATTTTCTAGATCGACTCTTAGATCGTCTTCTGTATATTTACTCATTATTTTTTTTTAAGATTTCAGAAGCTGAATGTCAGGTTTTAAAGTTTGATATTCAGCTTCTAATGTCTTTTTCTTATAAAGAAAAACTTTCACCACATCCGCATGTTCTGGACACGTTTGGATTGTTGAAAACAAATCCTTTTCCATTCAAACCTCCTGAATACTCAAGAACTGTTCCTGCCAAGTAAAGGATAGACTTTTTATCTACAATAATTTTGATCTCATTGTCTTCAAAAATCTGGTCTGTATCTGTTTTTTCGTTGTCAAACTTCAAAACATATTCTAAACCAGAGCATCCTCCGCTTTTCACCCCAACTCTTATATAGTCTTCAAAAGGCTTAAACCCATCTTCTGTCATCAGCTGGATGGCTTTTGCTTTTGCTTGATCTGATACTTTTATCATTGTATTTATTTAGAATGATTTAATGATGCAAAAATACGAACTAATTTCCACAATCTCAAATTGAAGATATCTATTTTAATGATTCTGTTATTAATAAGATTATTATTAATGCATTAGGCTATGTTAAAAAATGTATAAACTTTCGCTTAGAAAACTGCAGATTCCGTTTTTGATTTAACTTTGAGCAGTATTTTTTATCTATTAAAAAAATAACAATGAAACAGAAATTGCTTCTTTTTTTTGTATTGTTTTCATTCATAATGTTCTACGGACAGACAACGCGATATATTTATGAAACTTCCGTAAACCCAGATTCCATCAACTTGGTGACGATGAAAACGGAACGAACTTTCTTGGATATTAAGGCCAGTCGATCTTTGTTTATCAGTGAAAATAAATTAATCCGAGACTCTTTATTTGCGAATTTTAAACCTGAAGAAAAAGAAAATCGTAAAAAAGAGGATAAAAATTTTTCAAAATCCGGAAAAATAAAAAGACCTGAAGGTACTTTTTTTGAATATTTTATCTCAAAAAATATTCCTGAGCAAAAAGTTTACTATTATGACAGAGTAGGTGCAAAACAAATTTATTATCAGGAAGACCGTCCGATAAAATGGGAAATTACCAATGATGTTCAAAAACAAAATGGATATCAATCTCAGAAAGCAACGGCTAATTTTGGCGGAAGGATCTGGACAGCTTGGTTTACAAAAGATATCAATATTTCAGACGGACCATATAAATTTTCAGGATTACCGGGACTTATCGTGAAACTGGAAGATGATAAGGGCGACTATAAATTTGATTTAGTTAAAAAAATAATCGTTCAGAATGCTTTTGAAGAACCACTAAGCTCGGATGCAAAACAAAGCACAAGAATTAATTTTAATGGAGATAAAGCTGCATTGGAATTAGAATTTGTAAAAAACAGAAAAAGTATGGCAGGAAGCGGAGCCGGAATGCAGAACTTTGGCGGTGGCGGAAGACACGGCGGTATGGGTGGAATGCAGAGTGGCGGTCATCATGGAGGTGGTGGCGGAATGGGAAGACGAGGCGAAATGGGAGGCGATATGCAAATGCCAAGTATGAGTACAGATGGAGGAGGAACTTCGGTAATGAACATGAACACAACAGGACAAAATCCAATTGAATTAAGATAAAAAATATAAATAAATGAAAAAGTTAGGGATCATAGCTTTAGCATTATTCATGCAGACTGCTTTTGCACAAACGAACAGATTTGTGTATCAAGTGACCATGAAACCAGATGCTTCCAATAAAAATGATGTTAAAACAGAAAACGCATATTTAGATATTTCTCAGGAAAAATCGCTTTTCTATTCTGAAAACAGAGCGAAGAGAGATTCAATTATGCAGGCAATGTTCCAGAGTGGCGGGGCGAGAGGTTTTAACAGAGATCAAATGGAAAATTTAAGATCAAACATCAATTATTCCATTGAAAAGGACAAAAAAAATCAGAAAACAACGTTTAAAGATCGAATAGGAAGAGATGTTTACACTTACGAAGAAGATCGCCCTTTGAACTGGAAAATTTCTTCTGAAACAACAAAAATTGGGGAGTACAAAGTTCAGAAAGCCGAAACTGATTTTGGCGGAAGAAAATGGACGGCTTGGTTTACCACAGATTTACCATATCAAGATGGACCGTATAAATTTAACGGACTTCCGGGATTAATTGTAAAAGTTGAAGACGATAAAGGCGAATATTCATTTGATTTAATGAAAAATTATAAAATCGTTGAAATCCCTACTTTAAATCAATTTGGAAATACAATTAAAGTAAAAAGAGCTGATTTCGTAAAGCAACAGGAGAAATTTAAAAAAGACCCGATGTCGTTCATGGCTCAAGGTGGGGGTGGATTTGCTCAAACCAGAATTGGCGGCGGAGGAGGAATCGCTCCTCCTCGAAGTGGCGGCGGTGGCCGTGGAGGAGATAATGGCGATTTCAGAAAAAGAATGGAAGAAAGAATAAAAGAAGAGGCACAGAAAAATAGCAATCCGATAGAATTACAATAAAAATAAAACCCCTGAAAAATGTTTTTCGGGGGTTCTTTTTATAATAGTTTAAATTATTTCAAAAGCTGGTTGAAAGTATCACCTTGTCGAATATCTCCGGAATTGTATCCTTTCATGAACCACTCTTTACGCTGTGCGGACGAGCCGTGCGTAAAACTTTCCTGATTAACATACCCTTGCGATCTTTTCTGAATATTATCGTCTCCAACAGCTTCTGCCGCATCAATCGCCGACTGAATATCTCCCGGCTCCAAAATATGCTCTCTGGAATCTGTTCTTCTTGCCCAAACTCCGGCGTAGAAATCGGCTTGTAACTCAGTTGCAACAGAAACTCTATTAAGCTGTGATTCTGAGAATCTTCCGCTTGTTCTTGCTTTGTTGGTTTCATCCAATGTTCCCATAAGATTTTGAATATGGTGTCCCATTTCGTGAGCCATTACATAAGCAACGGTAAACTCTGTAACTTTTGCTCCAAATTTTTGTTGAAGTTCCTGGAAAAAGCTCATATCCATATAAACGGTGTGATCTACAGGACAATAAAAAGGTCCCATTGCAGATTGTGCTGTCCCACATCCCGACTGTGTATTATTTTCAAATAAAACAACTTTTGCGGGAGTATATTGCCTTCCGTTTTCTGCGAAAATTTTTGCCCAAGTTTCTTCATTCTCGGCAGTAATCATCTTAATAAATTCTCCGGTTTGTCTTTCACCTTCATTTAATTGTCTTTGTTCAGTTTGTTGTGGAGCACTTCCACCAGAAGAAAGTATTGCGGAAGGATCACCTCCCAAGAAAAAAACAATTGCTGCTATAATTAAAGTTCCTAAACCGCCGCCAACAATTGCACCGCCACTTCCGGAACCTCGCCTGTCGTCTACGTTGTCACTTCTATCGTCTGTCCATTTCATAGTTTGTTATTTTTATATGTAAATTTAAAATTTTAAATAATATTTTTGTCAAAAATTATAACTAAAGTGAGAAAAATTCAAATTGCTTTTTTATTATTAGGCTTAATGAGTGTTACAGCCTGCAATGATAAAGAAACTAAAGAAGATGAAGTAAACAGCGTCGATAAAAAATCATCGATTGAAACAGAACTTTCTGTGCAACATATCGATACGGCAGATGTTTTAATTACGAAACACAAAATCTGGAAAAACAACAAGCTTTTTAAAGAAATCATTAAAAGAGATACTATTCCAAGTTTGGGAGATACCTTGCAGGTTGTGGAAGATGAAAGTGGGAATGAGCACAATGCAAACGTGAAAAAAGATTACGAATTTTATATAACCGTTCAGTAATGAAAAAATCCAGCTTTATAAAATTACTTTTTGTTACCGGAATTTTAGCGGCCTGTTCTCAGGAAAAGCCCAAAGATCAATGGAAAGGAGAAAAAAAGTGTACATGAGATCCGATACAACAGCATCATATTCAAGATCGCATGGTTTTATGCCGGGTTTCTTTTGGTATCATGCATTTCGACCGTACGGAGCTTATAGCAATGGTGCTTACCACAGAACGGGATATTACAGCGATGCGATCAGTTCAAAATCGAATATCGGGAGAAGCTCTTACAAAGGAAATGTTGTGAGAGGAGGATTGGGCAGAAGTGGTTTCAGAGCATCATCTTAAATTATGAAAAGAATATCATCACAATTCCGAAAAAACTGGGAGCATAAACTTGAAAATCTTGGTTTTGGCTATCATTCTCTGGAAGGACTTTACTGGGACGAAAGTCATTATTACGAATTTTCAATGGATGAAATCAACAAAATTGAAAGCGCAACTGCCGAATTATGGCAAATGTGTCTTGCTGCGGTTGATTATATTATTGAAAAAAACCTCTGGGATAGGTTCAATATTCCTGCATGGTTTAGAAATTACATCATTACAAGCTGGGAAGAAGACCATCCTTCGATTTACGGAAGATTTGATTTTGGTTTCGATGGCGAAAATTTAAAATTGCTTGAATTCAATGCAGATACGCCGACTTCTTTGTATGAAGCTTCTGTTATTCAATGGTATTGGCTTCAGGAAATGTTTCCGTACAAAGATCAGTTTAATTCAATTCATGAAAAGCTGGTTGATTACTGGAAATATCTTAAAAATTATATGAATCCGCATTACATTTATTTTGCTTCTCTAACGAATATTGAAGACGTTACGAATGTAGAATATATGCGAGATTGTGCAACACAAGGCGGTTTTGAAACTGAATTTATTCCAATTCAGGACATTGGCTGGGCAGAAGATATTGAGGAATTCATTGCAGGAGACAGAACGATCATGGAATATATTTTTAAATTATATCCTTATGAATGGATTCTGGAGGATGGTTTTGGAGATAAATTAATTCAGAATAATTTCAGATCTCAATGGATCGAACCGGCTTGGAAAATTCTTCTTTCTTCAAAAGCTATTTTGCCGATTCTTTGGGAAATGTATCCCAATCATCCGTATTTGCTGGAATCTTATTTTGAACCGAAACATTTAAAAGACTTCGTAAAAAAACCAATTTATTCAAGAGAAGGAGCAAACGTTACTTTGCATAAAAATAATTTAGTAATTGAAGAAAATGATGGTGCTTACGGAAAAGAAGGCTTCATTTATCAGCAGTTGTTTGATTTACCTAATTTCGACGGAAATTATCCCGTGATTGGAAGCTGGGTGATCGGACAAGAATCTGCGGGAATCGGAATCAGGGAAAGTGTTCATCTGATAACGAATAACCAAAGCCGATTTATTCCCCATTTAATCGATGAAAACAAAATTTATATAAAAGAAAAGGAGCTGTAAAAAGCTCCTTTTTTATTTCAATGATCGGAAATTAGTGTCCGAAACCAATGCTTCCTTTTTTTCCTGAAAGATTCTTTCTAAAATCGATCATTCTTAAAGCCGTAACGGCTGCTTCAACCCCTTTGTTTCCAAGATCTCCATCACCGCTTCTTGCAATTGATTGTTCTTTGGTATCATCCGTTAGAACACAGAAGATTGTAGGTGTATCTGTCAGTATATTGCAATCCTTGATTCCTTGCGCCACTGCCGAACAAACATAGTCGAAATGTGGCGTTTCTCCACGGATTACGCACCCTATCGAGATTACCGCGTCATATTTACGCTCCTTGCAAAGCTGCATACTTGCGTAGTTCAGTTCAAAAGCTCCCGGAACCGGAAAAAGTTTAATATTTTCTTTTTTTACGCCTTCTTTTTCAAGAATTTCCAGCGCTGCATCACGAAGATTGTAAGTTACAAAATCATTCCACTCAGAAAAAACAATGCCGATAGAAAATTCATCGGCATTAGTTATATTAAGTGGCTTGTAATCGGAAAGATTAACTGTTGCCATTGTTTAGTAATATTTAGTCATTTCAATATAAGAATCAGACATCCCGTTGTCGTAGTCCTGATATTTTTCGTCAATTGTAGCAAAATATTTCTTAGCTTCTGCTTTTTTGTTTAAACCTAAAGCTAAAATACCTGCTTTTTTTGTAAAATAATACGTTGTATAAGGATCGTCAGAAGCAGAAGCTGCTTTGTCTAATAATGCTAAAGCATCATCGTTTTTGTTAAGACCAGATTGTGCATCTGCCATAGCTCCGTATTTCATTGCCATCATCGTCTTGTTATCAGAAGAAAAGCTATCTAAAAGATTGTATGCTTCCTGGAATTTTCCTTCTTTAAACTTAATAATTCCTGCGTTGTAAGCAGAAAGTTTACCGATGTTTGTATTTGAATAATCATTATAAGTTCCCACGAAACCTGGGTTTGCAGCAGATTTTCCTCCCAGAGCTTCTTTGTCTTTACCTTCTGTAAGGTTTTTCTGAGCAGCCAGGAAACTTTTTACAGCTTCAGCATTTTTTGGAGCCACAACGAATTGCTTATATCCAAAGAAACCTAAAACACCTAAAACAAGTACTCCAAAAACAATACCGATTGGTTTTGAGTATTTTTCAAGGAATCTTTCCGTGTTTAAAGCCTCTCTGTCAAGATCTTTAAAAAACTCCACTGTTTCTTTACCTTCTTGCTCGTTTGTAAGTTTTGCCATAAATTATTAAAAATTGAAATGCAAATTTAATTGTTTCTGAATGATTTACAAAATACTTTGTGAGTATTATTGGTTTTATTTTAATTATTGAATGTTATAATCGATTTATCTACAAAAATGACCGATACTTCAATGGATTTTTTATGTTTTTACATTTATTCGGGGGTTGAATTACAGTCGATTATATTACTTATAATTTTTCCTGTGAATAATGTATAATCTTTAAGTTCTTCTTTTTGTTCAGGTGTTAGAAGGTCATAAATACAATCAGCGATTTCTGTATAAAGTTGAAATAAATATTTTGTATTAGGTTTTGTATCGTATCTATCAACAAAATAAATTTCACTTGAGATGTTTTCTAAATCTATTAGTATTCTATAACTCATCTTCTGATTTGGTCTTAAGAAAATTAAATTATTATAGATGTAATAGTTTAAATCTGCTTTTGTTTTATCCTTGATTTTGTGTTTTACCTGCCATTCCTTTTTTTCCTGATCTAAGGAAAAGCATTCTCTATTTTCTTTTAAATATTTTTCAAAGGCCTCAAAATCAATATGGATGTGAGGTCTTTGTGGTTCTAAAATTTGTTTTGTTTTTGGATCCGTTAATTTCAATGAAAATGATAAACCGTGCGATGGTGCATGATATGAATTGAAGTATTCGCAAACAATATCATTCTCATAATATGCTTTTAAATTTGTCAATTCAATAGGAAAGGCATAATTCTTTGTTGAATTATTTTTAATCGTAACAATTGCACTTTTTCTATCCAACTCCATTGAAAGTGTTACTTCAATCTGAGACTTAACAATTTTCGGAACTAAAAAAAGAATTAAAATCAGGAAGAACTTATTGCACATTATAAAAACAGATTGTTTTAAACTATAAAAGTTTAATATTCTAAAATATGATAAACTTCCGCTTTAAATTTCTTTAATTTCTCATCGCCGTTTAAGCCTTTCAAGCCAATCAGAAAACTAAATTGTGAAACTGTTGCACCTTGTTTTTCTACCAATTTTGCTGCAGCTTCTGTTGTTCCTCCTGTTGCCAAAAGATCATCGTGAATCAAAATTCTTTGTCCGGGTTTTATTTGTCCTTCACGGGTTTCGATGATGGCACTTCCGTATTCCAGATCATATTTTTCTGAAATAACTGGTGGTGGAAGTTTCCCTGCTTTTCTAATTAAAATAAACGGAACTTCCAAAGCCACTGCAATTGCAATTCCGAACAGATAACCACGGCTTTCAATTCCACAAACGGCATCAACTTTTCCTTTACTGAATTCGACAAGATCTGCAATAACATCTTCATACAGTTTAGGATTTAAGAAAATAGGAGAAATATCCTTAAACTGAATCCCCGGAATCGGAAAATCAGGAATATTTTCAATGGTTTCTTCTAATTTCTTAATTAAATCTTGTGAAGCCATTTTTTCTATGGATTGATTTTATAGCTTGAAATTTTCCAGTCTCCGTTTACGTTTTTCAACCCGAAAGTTACCTTTAGAGAAGTTGTTTTTCCACTTTTATCGGTAACATCGTACGTTGCATTTACACTTGCAACATTTGCATTTGCTGCACCAGTTGTAATGTTTTTAACGCTTACGTTTTTCACAGAACCAAAACCAGAAGTCGGATTCGAGAAAGACTCATAACTTCCCCAGCTTGGATTGCTCGATGAGTTGAAAGCTGCTTTTAAATTCTGAGAACTTACGTTATTCAAAAAGCTGCTAACTGTATTTTTAGGATCTGCAGGCTGTTTTGGCGTTGCAGGAGTTGTTGTTGGCGTTGTTGTAGCCGGAGCATTCGGATCTGTCGTTGTCGGTGGAGTTGTTGTTCCAGGATTATTCGGATCAATTACTGCTGGATCTTGAGTTACTGCTGTAGAGTCTACTTTTGGTGCAACCGGAACTTTTAATAAAGAAGGGTTTACATCAAGACCGATTTTCGACATTTTGAATGTTTTTGCAGTCGTTTTTACAGAAACGGTGATGTCGATTTTATTATCTACTACTTTAGCCGCAGGAATTGAAGAGAATTTTAAATTGAATCCTTTAAAATTATTATCCTGCATTAAGTTTTTAGCTGTAGAAAGTTTCACACCATTGCTGAATACTTCAAGAGTAGCTTCCAGACCAGCACCTGTAAACGCAACCGGATTTCCAGCGTTGTCAACAAGTCTTGGTACAATCTGAATTGCTGTTGGTGCACCCGCTCCATCGTCTCCCGTAGGTCTTGTGATGATGCTTAATGAACTTGCTTTTACGTCGTTTGCATCACTTTCTTTAGCCGACTCGTCGCCAAAGATATTCATTTCTCCTAATGATGGTGGAGCTGTACTTGCCCATTCGATTCCATTTTTCTGTGCAACCTGATCTGCCATGGTCATGATTTCAGGGACTTTTTTCCCGTTGATCAATTGTCCAAGAGCTTTCAGCTCTGCAACGTCTCCTTCAGCTTCAACCCCGAAAGTTTTCAGGATATAAAGCGCTTCATTAAACTTAATTTGTTTAATTGTTGGAAGACTAGCCGCCATATCATTGATACTCGACTGTAAAGTTTTAGTATTCGTAGCATCTACATGATCTTTCTTGCAGGCTGTAAAAAGCAACAAGCTGAGAATTAGTAGAAAAGAAAACTTTTTCATTTTTTTTCGGTTTACCACAAAAATAGTAAAACCTTTATTAATAGACGTTTTTATTTTTTATTTTGTTGTTCTTTTAAATCATCTTTGAAAAATGAGCTGAAAACCTTTTGCATATTTGGAAACGAAGGATCTTCCCAATAGTTGGTTTTGTAATTGCTTGCATCTTTATCAAATTTTACCTTTTCCACATCTTTTTCGTTGCTAAAAGAAAATTCTGTGGGGTAGAAATTGCTGTATAAAATCAATTGATTATATTCTGGTTCGCTTTTGTGCTTGACTTTAAGGAAAGAGATTTCATTAAATTCTAAAAAGTCGCGTAATGTTTTTTTGGTTTCTCTTTCGTAGGAAACGTTCAAGATACTTTTTAAATCAAAAAATCTGTATCCGAATAGTGCAAATTCTTTTTTCTGCAGGGCTTCTCCGGTAATTTCAACTTGATCTTTCTGATCTCCTTTCAATTCTTTAATGACCGAATTTTTTCTTTTATAATCCTGAATATTTCCAACATCTTTCAGATCAGGAATCTCCAATGAATTTGTAAAGTCGAATGTGATGGTCCGTTTTCTTTCAACTTCTACATTTTCTAATTTGAATACTCTGTATTGTTCAACATTTTTACTTTTTAGTTTTTTAGTTTCATTGTCGAAGATATAGGTTATAATTCCGTCGGTATAACTGTTCAGTTTATTATTGACCGTAAGGTATGAATTAAAATTTCCTTTAATGATAATATATTTTGCCGGCTTGTTGTTTTTAATGACAACCGTTTCGATGTTTTTTACCCGATCATTAATTTTAATAATTCCATTATCAAAATCTGAATAAGCTAATGAAGCAACATTGAAATTATCATAAACTATCTGGAACTTTTCTTTAGACTGATCTAATGATTTCTTATCAATCTTTCCATCAATATCCGAGTAAGCCAAAATGTTTCCGTCATTCCCAAGAACTGAAACCTTGGGTAAAGGTTTATTCGTTTTTTCTGAAACAAAGGTGATGGTTTGTGCGTTGAAGAACTGCAATGCCAGAACAAAAAAGATTTGTAATAGATAATTTCTTTTCATAAAACTTGTTTTTAAGGTTGTTGAATCACTCTTTTATTAAGACATATTTAAATTGAAAAAGGTTGCACCGAAAATGAAAATTTTTAATTTTTTGCATAAAAAAAGACTGATTATTTTATTAATCAGTCTTTTATACATTTATTTTGTTACAGTACCTTAGAAAGGATACTCATAAATTTCAGATTCGTGAAGGTAAGGGTTACCTGTAGGGATCAATTTAAGTTTAGATAATGCTGAAAGCACTGTGAACATGAATAATCCTACTACGAATAATAAAGCTCCTAAGATCAAGATGAATACTTCCGGAGTTTTCCAGTATGGTCCTACTGTTCCCGGCATTACCATGTTAAAGTAATCTAAGATGTGACCACAGATAACGACTACTGCCATTGTTGTAACCACTTTGTAGTTTCTCTTGATGCTGCTACTTACTAATACTAATAATGGTAACAAGAAGTTAACAATAAGCATTGGTAAGAAAGTAGGAGAGTAGTGCTGGAATCTTCCAAAGAAGTAGTTTACCTCTTCCGGAACGTTCGCATACCAATAAAGCATGAACTGAGCGAACCAAGTGTATGTCCAAAGCATACTTGTAGCGAAAAGGAATACTCCTAAATCGTGTAAGTGGTTGTCATTGAACTGAGGTAAGAAACCATTTTTCTTTAAATAAACACTTAGTAAAATGATTACCGCAATACCACTTGATAGGCAGCTAACCATTGAATACCAAATATACATTGTAGAATACCAGTGAGGGTCAATAGACATCAACCAGTCCCAAGCCCAAGCCGCAGAAGCAAATCCGAAGAATGCAATATAACCTACTGCCCATCTGTAAAGCAATTGATACTCTACTCTAGACTTGGTTTCATCTACTTTTTTAGACTGAGATTTCAATTTCCATGCGAAGAAAGAAGCCCCTAAAACATAGATGAACGTTCTGATTGCATAGAAAGGAATGTTTAAGAATCTTTTCTTTTCAAATAAGATCACATCAAAATGAGCAGAGTTAGGATCTGTCAAATCCGGATCCATCCAGTGGAAAAGGTGTCCTTGGTGGAAGATATTTAAAAGCATTAATACGATCAAAATAGCTCCTCCGTATGGAATATAAGAAGCAATAGCTTCCATTACTCTTGTAATAATAATTGGCCAACCTGCGTGTGCAGCGTGCTGAATAGAATAGAAGAATAATACGCAGCAGCTAACTCCAAAGAAAAATACAGCTACAAAATGTATTGCCGCTAAAGGCTGGTTGTGAACCTGTAGAGTCGCGTGCTCAAGGTGAGCAGCATGATCCTGAGGTCCTACCATTTCACTTGAATGAGTAGGTGCAGTATGACCAGAAGCATGAACAGCTTCCATCATTTGTTCAATCTTCTCCGTAGAGATCCCTTTGTTCATAAAGAAACCAATAGCGAATAACACTAAACCTGCAACAAGAAGTATTAAAGAAGTTGATTTTAATTTTGGTGAAAAACTATACATTTCTTTTCTTATTTTTTAGTTTCGGTAGTAGTTTCAGGTTTTGCTTCAGTAGTAGCCGCTGCTGCCGCTGGCGCTGCTGCTCCTTTTTTGAAAGCGCTCATCACATACATTGCAACTCTCCATCTGTCTCCAGCGTTTAGTTGTCCTGCATATGATCCCATCGCATTTCTACCGTTTGTTAATACATAATGAACAGATCCTACAGTAATTTCTCTATCAGCGTAATTAGGTACACCAGAGAAAGCTCCTGACTGAACGATTGGTCCTTGTCCATCTCCACCTACACCGTGACAAGCAGCACAAGTTTTTTCGAATAGAATTTTTCCTCTTTCAATATCCTTTTCAGCATTAGCCAGATTCAAAGGAGAAGCCATTACTTTTTTCGAAGCATCATAACCTGCGTTATACTCATCCGGAGTTTTAGGAAGTAATCCTTCTTCAAAAACACCGTCTTTATTTTGAGCTACTGAACCTTCTACGGGAGAAAGACCTGTTGCAAAATTATTTTTAACAAAAGCAGGGATTTCGTTTTCATGATCTGAATAGGCATCCTGAGCTTTCATCAATGGATCGTAAGCTACCGGGAAGTACATATCAGGGAAATATACTAATGGTACGTTTTCTTTTGGTCCGCAAGAGTTAAGTAAAACTGTTGTTAAACCTAAAACTGCTGTAATTTTTAAAACATTCTTTTTCATTTTAAGCATCTTTAACAGTTATTTCTTCAACTCCAGTTTCAATTAGCAACTGTTTTACAGATTCTACATCTTCAGTTACAAATTCCATCATGAATTTATCATCCGTTGTTCTAGGATCTGGATTTTGCGCAGGAGCTCCAGGATACATTTTGTTTCTTACCAAGAAAGTTAATGACATCATGTGAGCAGCACAGAATACCATAAGCTCGAACATTGGTACTACGAATGCAGGCATGTTGTGTCCCCAGTCGAAAGCCGGTTTACCACCGATGTTTTGAGGCCAGTCGTGATTCATCACATACCAGGTAAGAGTAGCACCGATCGTTACCCCATAAAGAGCGTAGATAAAAGCGGCATCAGAAATTCTTGTTTTCTTTAAACCTAAAGCTTTGTCTAGCCCGTGAACCGGAAACGGAGTATAAACTTCGTTGATTGCGATTCCTTTATCGTTGAATGCTTTAACGCCGTTCATTAAATCGTCGTCGTCAGCATAAAGTCCGTATACAATTTTAGTGGTGCTCATCTCCTTCTTTTGCTTTATAAGTTTCACCTGAGATTTTCAAAATCGATTTTAATTCAGCCTGTGCAATTACAGGGAATGTTCTTGCGTATAATAAGAATAATACAGAGAAGAATCCGATAGTTCCTAAGTATACACCCACATCAATAATCGTTGGCTTAAACATTGTCCAAGATCCTGGTAAGTAGTCTCTGGAAAGGTTGATAACGATGATATCAAAACGCTCAAACCACATACCGATGTTGATGATTAATGCAACAATGAATGTCCAGATAATGTTCGTTCTTAGTCTCTTGAACCAGAAAGAAGCAGGAACAACAAGGTTACAGATAATTAGCGACCAGAAAGCCCACCAGTAAGGTCCAACAGCAGCACCCGGAGAAAGATATGTGAAATCTTCGAATCTAGATCCTGAGTACCATCCGATGAAATATTCAGTTGCGTAAGCTACAGTTACCATACCACCAGTAAGGATGATTACGATGTTCATAATTTCGATATGATACATTGTAATATATTCTTCTAAGTGACAAACTTTTCTTGCAACTAGCAATAGAGTCTGTACCATCGCGAATCCTGAGAAGATCGCACCAGCTACGAAATAAGGAGGGTAGATTGTAGAGTGCCATCCTTTAATAACCGAAGTTGCGAAGTCAAAAGATACGGTAGTGTGTACCGAGAATACAAGTGGTGTTGCCAAACCTGCTAGAACCAAAGAAAGTTCTTCGAATCTTTGCCAGTGTTTTGCTTTACCACCCCAACCGAATGCTAGGAACGTATAAATTTTCTTAGTCCAAGGCGTTTTAGCTCTGTCTCTGATCATTGCAAAGTCAGGGATTAGTCCCATGAACCAGAATACTGTTGATACCGAGAAATACGTAGAGATCGCAAATACGTCCCAAAGTAGAGGAGAGTTAAAGTTCCCCCAAAGAGAACCGAACTGGTTTGGTAAAGGGAATACCCAATATCCTACCCAAACTCTACCCATGTGGATTACCGGGAAGATTGCTGCCTGTACAACCGCAAAGATCGTCATCGCCTCTGCAGATCTGTTTACAGACATTCTCCATCTCTGTCTAAATAATAATAATACTGCGGAGATAAGTGTTCCGGCGTGACCGATACCTACCCACCATACGAAGTTGGTGATATCCCAACCCCAGTTAATAGTTCTGTTAAGTCCCCATGCTCCAATACCTGTTCCGATAGTATAAGCGATACAACCGAACCCATATAAGAATAGAACTAAGGCAGCATACAATGAAATCCACCATAATTTACCTGCTCTTTCTTCGATAGGTCGTGCAATATCTTCTGTGATATCGTGATAAGTTTTGTGACCAATAATTAGAGGTTCCCTTATCGGAGCTTCGTAATGTCCTGACATTTTTTACCTATTTATTATTTAAACTTTATTTTTCTACTCTGTTTCTTACTTTAGTATGATAGAACACGTTTGGTTTTGTTCCGATCTCCTCTAGTAAATAATATCTTCTGTTGCTAGAATACAATTCTCTAACTTCAGACTTTTTGTCATTCATGTCTCCAAACTTAATTGAACCTGTAGAACAAGCTTTTGAACAAGCTGTCTGGAACTCTTCGTCTTTCACGATTCTATTCTCTTTTTTAGCTTCAAGAATAGAAGTTTGAGTCATCTGGATACACATAGAACATTTCTCCATAACCCCTCTAGTTCTTACAACAACGTCTGGGTTTAGAACCATTCTTCCAAGATCATTATTCATGTTGAAATCGAACTTGTCGTTTAGGTTATAAGTAAACCAGTTGAAACGTCTTACTTTGTAAGGACAGTTGTTCGCACAATATCTTGTACCGATACATCTGTTGTAAGCCATGTGGTTCTGACCTTGCTTACTGTGCGATGTTGCCGCTACCGGACATACAGTTTCACAAGGAGCATGGTTACAGTGCTGACACATTACCGGCTGGAAGATTACATCTGGATTCTCAGCTGGGTGGTTCAAAGCACCTCCCTCTTTGTTGAATGCAGTTCCGTATAATTCCGGTACAGCCATTCCTTCTTTTAATCCTTCATAAACCTCCACTTTTTGTTTAGCAGAATAGTAACGGTCAATTCTTAACCAATACATATCTCTAGACATTCTGATCTCATCTTTACCTACAACAGGAACGTTGTTTTCTGCCTGACAAGCAATGATACATGCTCCACAACCAGTACAAGAATTCAAGTCGATTGATAAGTTGAAGTGTGGTCCGTCCGTATCATCGAAAGCATCCCAAAGGTCAATCTTTCTAGCCGGAAGAGCTCCACTGATCGTATGATATTCCAAAGGCTTGTTCCATCCTTCGTGCTCATCGTCGAATGCTACGTTTAAGTAATCGTGTAAAGGAACTTCCTTAGCGATTTCATAACGTCCCATAAGGGTATTTTGAAGCTGGATACCTGCAAATTGGTGATCTTCTCCTGTTTTCTCAATAGAAACATTAGAAACAACTAAGTTTGAACCATCAAATAAAGGATAAGCATTTACTCCCGTTTCAGCAGTAGCTCCAGAGTTTTTCTTACCATATCCAAGCGCAAGACCTAAAGATCCGTCAGCCTGTCCCGGTTGAATGAATACAGGAACGTTTTCAATTTTTACTCCATTTACGGTAAGGTTTACGATAGAACCATCTAGCTGCATTCTGGCGTTAAGATCGTTTTCGATACCTAATTCTTCTGCATCCTTCGGAGAAATTGTAAGGTAGTTATCCCAAGACATTCTCGTGATTGGATCCGGTAATTCCTGCAACCAAGGGTTGTTTGCCTGAGTACCGTCACCCATTGCAGTTGTAGTATATAATACTAATTCTAATTTAGAAGGTTTGAAAGCTCCTAATTCAGCAACAGCCTGAGCACCGTTTCCTCCTGCGTAAGACAAAGTCGTAGTATTTGGAGAAACATTGATACCGTTATATAAAGCTTTGTTGAAAGAAGTTCCTCCTAAGATTGAAGAAGCACTAGCTTTTAAATATTCATAATAATTATTAGCAGCATTGTTTTTGCCATTCTTCCAAACCAATAAAGATTCTTCAATCTGTCTAGATTTGTAGATTTTCTGGATGGTAGGCTGCATTAATGAATATACACCTGTCTGAGGCTCTATATCACCCCAAGATTCTAGCCAGTTAGCTACAGGAATTACAGCCTTAGCTGCTTTGTACATTTCATTTTTCTTATCAGCAACAGCGATTACATAAGGAACTTTAGATAAAGATTTTTTGAAATCTTCTCCTTTATGGTAAGAATAAATTGGATCTACGTTGTTTGTAATCAATACACCAACCTGACCAGCATTTACCCATCCAAGGAATTCCTGGAATCTTGCTTTATCGAAATCTCTCAGGAAGTTTGCTTTTCCAGTGAAAGCAACAGATCCTAATTTTTGGTTAATTAAGTGAGCTAAAACCTGAGCCGCTTTTGAACCGTCTGCAAAAACTACAGCTTTGTTACCTTTAGCCTGAATTTCTTTTACGATTTCAGCAGCAGCTTTGCTTGCAGGTGCAGCACCAGTTACGATAGCGTTGTAAACTTCAACCAAAGTTTTGTTTACGTCACTTGGTTTTAATCTATATCTTGAATCGGCATTAGCACCAGTTAAAGACATGTTAGATTCCACTTGAATGTGTCTCAACATGTTTGCTCCCGGTTTTCTTGCAGATGCATAAGAAGTTTCTAAACTTCCAGCATTATAGTCTCCTAAGATGTCAGCTTGGAAAGAAACAACCAATTCAGTTCCGTTAAGGTCATAAACAGGTAATGCTCTTGTTCCGAACACTTCCTGAGCCGCGTCTAAAGCAGCTGCGTAAGGGAATGCATCGTAAGTTACTAATTCAGCTGTAGGATATTTTGCTTTAAATTCTCCGAATAGCTTCTTGAAAGTAGGTGAAGCAAAAGAATGTGATAATAACACAATTCTTTTACCTGCCGCTTTAGCCTCTTCCAATCCTTTGATCACAAAAGTATCAACAGTATCGAAAGTATCATCTTTACCTTCAAACTTAGGCTGCTTTACTTTATCATTATCATAAAGAGAAAGTACACTTGCCTGAGCTCTTGCATTCGTTTTACCTAAATCTCCGGCAGCCGGGTTCGGTTCAATTTTGATTGGTCTACCTTCTCTGGTTTTTACTAAAACGCTTGCGAAGTCGAATCCATCAAAATATGTTGAAGCGTAGTAATTTGGAATACCAGGAATAATATCATGAGGTTTTACTACGTAAGGAATCGTTTTAATTACCGGAGCCTCACAAGCAGCCAAAGTTACTGCTGCTGTAGAGAAACCTAATAATTTTAAGAAATCTCTTCTTGAAGTACTAGATCCGTTTTGTTCGGCATCTCCAAGGAAATCTTCTACCGGAATTTCTTCCTGGAACTCTTTCTGAGCCAGCTTATTGTTCAAAGCCGGATCTTTAAGTTCATGAATACTTCTAAATTGTATTTTGTTTGAAGCCATTTATACTTCTAATTTTTAGTTATTAATAATGACATTTACCACACTCAAGACCTCCAATAGCATCTACAGTAATCTTACCACCATCTTTAGGGTATTGTTTTTTCAACTTGTCATGTAGATTCTTGAAGTATTCTTTATTATAACCGTTGTTCATGTCAACTTCTGTAGTTCTGTGACACTCGATACACCATCCCATTGTGAAGTCATTCGCCATTTGTACAACATTCATTGTGTCGATTTTACCGTGACAAGCTTTACAAACAACATCAATTTTGTTGTTAGGATTCTTTTTGTTGAAAGAATTGATGATCGCTTGTTCACCTGCTACAACGTGCTGAGAGTGGTTGAAGTAAACGAAATCCGGCATGTTGTGGATTCTTGTCCATTCAACTGGCTGAGTTTTTCCTGTGTACTGTTGTTTCGCAGGATCCCAACCTGTAGCAGCATATATTTTCTGGATTTCTCCATCGTAGAATGCCTTGTCTTTTCCAGGCTCCATGTAGTGCTCTGCATTGTATTCAGAAATTGTTCTGTGGCAGTTCATACATACGTTCATAGATGGGATCTCAGACACTTTACCGTATTTAGCACTAGAGTGACAAAGCTGACAGTCAATCTTCTGTTCTCCAGCGTGGATTTTGTGAGAGAAATAGATAGGTTGCTCTGGCTTATATCCTTTGTAAACCCCGATCCACATGATCCAGTTCCAAACGCCATAAGTTGCCAATAAAGCAAGGATTGCGATTAATCCCTTACCTACGAAATGATATTTTTGATAGATTTCACCGAAAGATTTTACTCTGGTCTCATTAAGACCCGCCAAATCTTCAGATTGCCCTAATTTTACTAATTGTCTTAGTTTAATTAAGATCCAAACTAGTAAAGCTGCAATCGCTAAAAGTGAAATGATAACTACACTTGTTGTAGTATTGTTGGCAGGAGCAGCCTGAGCTGTTTCTGCAGTAGTCTCCTTTTTAGGGTCAGCAGCAGGTGTTGGTTCAGGAGGATTAGTTGTGTATGCTAAGATGTCGTCGATATCCTTATCTGTAAGATTTGGAAAGACCTGCATCTCAGTCTTGTTGAATTTTTCGAAAATTTCGTTTGCGTATTTGTCTCCCGAAGCTCTCAAGGCTTTGTTATCCTTAATCCACTTATGAAGCCAATCTGGACCTACGCCCGCTTCTTCTTTCACTTTCGCTACGATCCCCTTCAAAGGTGGTCCTACTACCTGTTTGTCTAGTGCGTGACATGCAGTACAATTCGCTTTGAAAAGTTTCTCACCATTCTTCGGATCGCCGTCTTGCCCGTAAATTGAAGCACTGGTTGATAGCAATAAACCTATTGCGATCAACGTTTGTCTATAATGCTTTCTCCAACTAATCATTTAAATTATCTTATGTTAGTAAAATATTGAACATTCAATCAATCCCGCAAAAATAATATTTTTAACAGGAATTTAACGGCATATGGAAAGGGGAAAATGTCATTTACGTTTAATTTGTAATTATTCTAAATAACCATGTTTGGTATAATTTTTTAATTTGTATAAATTTGCGCAAACAAGTTTAAATGAGAAATTTGATTAAAATATTTTCGATTTTATCAATATTAGGGTTTTATAATATTGATGCACAGCAGGTTGTAAAAAAGGATACATTGGCAGGTACAGAACTTACCATGACAATGGATTCTAAGGTAAGCAATGCATTGGATGCACTGGAAGATAAGTGCTCAAAAGTTGCCGTTTCATCATCTTCAAGAGATAATGATAACGATTACACGCCTTCAAAACCTACAAAAATTTTTGTTCCAAACAGAGAGTTAACGAATGCTGAAATCTGTAGAAAAAACCCAAGAATTTTAGGATACAAAATCCAAATTACAACGGTGAAAAGTAATGAGGAAGCCAATGAGGTGAAATCTTATTTCAGAAAAAGATTCCCAAATTTAAAGGTTGAAACGGATGCTTCTTTAAGACCAAATTACAAAATTTTAGCAGGAAGTTACTTCACAAAACAGAGTGCAGCTTCCGATCTTTCAAAAGTAAGAGAATACTTTAAATCTGCAATTGCAGTACAATACAGAATTTTCTGTGCAGAGGCAAAATAAGATTTATCTAAATATAAAAATGAAAGCTGAGGAATGATTTTCTCAGCTTTTTTATTTAATTTAAATTCAACGAATATTTGATGATTAAGGAAATTGTATTATTTCGAGCAACTTCATCAACAGGAGCGGATCTTAGTCTGCTTTCAAGATTTCAACGGCGAATTGGCTTGAGCCAAAAACCTAAAAACTTTTTAATAATATTGATTTAAAAACCAGAAAAATTCCGTCATTCTTAAATAATTGTTTACGATTAAATAAGCAAACAAAATACAAAAAGTGACAGTCAAAAAAGACAGCATTTTCGGAGATTCCTTATACGCGTAAAAAAGCCATCCCAAAAGTAAAGGATACACGAAAGCAAAGTGCCCTCCATAGATGTAAGATGTATGTAATCCGAATCTTAGAATACAGTGAATTGCAACATCAAATAGGAATGAAATCATCAGAACCTGTACCAGTTTATTTTTGAAATTTTTAAAATAACTCCAAAAAATCAAACCTAATAAAAGGGTAATGAAAATGTAGGGAATCCATGATGAGTAGACGTCCATTACGATACCTTTATAATCATAACCTTTCATGTTGTGCTTATCGCGAACAAGAAAATTAGAGAACAAAATATTTCCTCCCAAAAAGTAAGAAAGAATCATGTCCCAAGTCGGAGTAGATTTTACATTAGAAAATTTTTCGTACTGTTCATTCGTTTTGCTGAAAATCATTTTGTATTTAAAATCGATTCTGTTTAAATATAATAAAACAAAACAAACACAGGTAAAAATAATTTTAAAAGCCGCGTTCCCAAATTTTTTCCAACTTTTAAATAAATCTTTTTCGAACACAACAGGAACGAAAACTTTAAAGATATTTGTGACCGTTAAACCTCCGATTGAAATTCCTGAAAAAGCCAATGCTAATGTCGGAATTTTCTCTTCTTTCTTCAATTTTATGGCTGAATAATGATTAAATAAAGTCAGCAAAAATAAAGTGTATGTGAAGTTTTCCGGAGTAAATGAAAGTAAAATCGTTGTTGAAAACGATCCGAAAAATAATATTAATAAAAGACTAAAAAGTAAAGGAAGTCCAATAATGTTTTTCAAATATTTAAAAACCTGAAGAACACTTAAACTTACCGCAATATTGCTGAACCAAGCCAAAGCAAAACGAAAATTTCCATCCATTTTTCCATTTGAAAAAAATAAAGCCATTTCTCTTATCCAATTAAAAAAATAATAGGAGAGTGGATGTCTTTCAAAGCTTCCGCCAGACATTACAATCGACTTATTATCAAAACTGAAATAGGCATCCCACGGAATTCTGTCATCAAAAATAATCTTGTGATGAATCGCAATGTATGATCCCAAATATCCGTAACAAACCAAAAAGAAAAGGAAAACAACCAGTTCGATGCCTGTCGACGGAAAGATGAGCTTAAAAAAGTGAATGAATTTTGTTTTGAACTTTGACACCTGCTAAAAGTTTATGCAAAAGTAAAATAAAAAACTCACCAAATTTGATGAGTTTTATGATTGATTTTGAATTCAATTAAAATTACGAACTACAAGAAAGCATCGAACAACCCGAAATATCATCATAACCTGTAGGTCTTTTTGCTGAAAACTCAGGGTAAATGGTGTGATATGGATTTTCCAGTGCGTGAATTAATCTTTCCAACATCTCAGTTTTTCCTTCGTTGATTTCTTCGATACATTGATACAAAAGATAATTTCTCAAGATAAATTTGGGATTCGATTGGTGCATCAACTCCAAAGATTGTTCTCTTGAAATAATATTTTTCTCCAATCTGGATTTGTATGTTGTAATGAATTCTTCCAACTTGACCATTTTTTCGTCATTTAAAAAAGAGTAAGAAACATTTTCAAACTGAAGTCTCAAATCTTTTTGATCATCATATTTTTCCAGTTCAGCGAAAAATAAAGTATAATCCAAATGAAGCTCCTGCATCAGACTTTGCCAATTGGTGAAAAATTTTTCGTCGCTTGTCAATAACTGATCAAACCCAAACTTTTTACAAAGCATTCTGTCATGGTTTTCCCAGAAGTAACTTCCATAGTCATTTAATATTTGCTCTAGAAATTTTTCATCTTTAATTAAGGGATGAAGCGCATTCGCCAATTGCCAAAGATTCCATTGAGAAATCTGTCCCTGTTTTCCAAAGGCATATCTTCTTCCCGGAAGATCGGTTGTGTTGGGTGTGAAATTTAAGTCATATTCATCCATCATCGAGTAAGGTCCGTAGTCGATCGTTAAACCTAAAATCGACATATTATCAGTATTCATTACTCCATGAACGAATCCGACCCTGTACCATTCAACAATCATGTCGGCAGTTCTTCTGGCAACACTTTCAAAAAAATCTTTGTATTTCTGTGTGCCTTCGGATTGTATGTCTTTAAAATAATTTTCAATGGTGTAATCAACAAGTTCCTGCAATGTTTTATATTCCTGTTGCGCAGACATCAATTCAAAATGACCAAAGCGAAGAAAACTTTCCGCTGTTCTGATGACGACTGCACCTTTTTCCAATTGAGGATTTCCGTCATACATCATATCTCTTACGACATCTTCTCCCGTAAAAGCCAAACTTAAAGCTCTCGTTGTCGGAACTCCCAAATGAAACATGGCTTCACTCATCAAATATTCTCGAACGGACGACCTCAACACGGCTCTTCCATCTGCGTGACGGGAATATGGTGTTGCCCCGGCACCTTTCCATTGGATTTCGTTTCTTTCGCCTTTATCGTTTTCAATTTCTCCGGCTATAATTGCTCTTCCGTCGCCCAATTGTCCTGCCCAGTTTCCGAACTGATGTCCGGCATAAGCGGTGGAATAGGTTTTAATATTTTCGGGAAGTTTAGTTCCTACTAAAAAATTAAGATCATTTTCTTCAAATCTTCCAAGCCCTATTTCTTCTGCAAGTTTTTCATTAAATGCAATTAATTTAGGTTGATCGAAACCAACAGGATCGACAGTTGAAAATAAAACTTTAGGAGTATTCCTTTGCATGTTGTTGCCTGAAAAATCTCCGGGAAATATTTTTATAAAGGGTTGTTTAATGTTTTCGATATTCATACTTCAAAGGTATTAATTATAAAAGAAAAGACCTTCCAAATGATTGAAAGGTCTTGTGTATTTCTAAAAGAGAATTTATTTATTATTAAAATCAATATCGTCGCTTGTATTCAAGTTTTCGTTGACGTTCTCCTCTTTTTTGCCTGAATTATTTTTCGGAGTGCTTGGTTCTACAGGTTTCGGATTTTTAATTTCATCGATGGTTTGCAATCCGCCATCGTCTCCGTATCCTGAACCTAATCCTTTAAGATTTGAACAACCGTCTTTCCATTCCGAAGGTTTCACAAACTTGTCATCTGGTGAAACACCAAGGCTCTTGTCTGCCCAAACTTTCTTCATATAAATTGCCCATATTGGCAAGGCCATTTTTGCACCCTGACCTTCTCCTGTTCCGAAGAAGTGAGTCGCTCTGTCTTCCCATCCAACCCAGGCTCCGGTTGCTAATTTAGGCGTAATTCCCATAAACCAACCATCGGAGTTATTCTGTGTTGTTCCTGTTTTACCGGCAATTTCAATATCTTTAGAAATTCCTTTTCTACCCAATTCTCCAGAAGCTGTACCGAATTGTGCTACACCTTTCATTAGTTCAATCATAGTGTAAGCATACATTGGGTTCATTACTTCTTTAGGATTTACATTTACTTCCTTGATAACTCTACCGTTTGCATCTTCAATTCTCCAGATCATTTCTGGTTTGTTGTAGTTTCCGTAGTTCGCGAAAGTACTGTAAGCACCCAACATTTCGTAAATCGTAATATCTGATGAACCTAAAGCAATCGTATTGTTTCTAGGAATTTCTTCTGTTACCCCAAGATCTCTTGCGGTCTGGATAACGGCATCAACACCTGTCATTTCAATCAATCTCGCTGCCACAGGGTTCTGAGAGTGTGCTAATGCATCTTTCAATGTAAGCATTCCTCCTCTTCCCGGAACATGCCATCCTTTATGATCGTAAGTTCCGTTGGATACCGCAGAGCAAGGAGTCATTCCCAATTTCATGATGGCAGTTGCATATACGAATGGCTTAAATGTTGAACCCACCTGTCTTTTTCCTTGTTTAATGTGGTCATACTGGAAGTGTTGCCAGTCGATACCTCCAACCCATGCTTTGATTTCACCTGTTCCAGGAACCATCGACATCAAACCTGCTTGTGCAATTTGCTTATGGTATCTGATAGAATCCCACGGAGACATTTCAACTTCTTCTTCTCCAGACCAAGTGAAACGGGATGTTTTAATCGGCTTTTTGAATTCAAGCATGATTGAATCTTCTGAAACTCCGGCAGCTTTCAATTGCTTGTAACGTCCGGTTCTCTTCATTGCCTGGACCATTACCTGATTGATTTGTTTGTCCGTCAAATAATAGAAAGGTCTGTTTTTTCTACCTCTTTGTTCCGCATCAAATCTTTTCTGAAGGTCCGTTAAGTGTTCCTTGATAGCTTCTTCTGCATACTTCTGCATTTTAGAATCAAGAGTCACATATATTTTTAAACCGTCTTTGTAAAGGTTTAATTTTTTACCGTTTTCTTTTTCGTAGTCTGCTAAATATTGATCTATTTCCTTTTTTAGATAAAATTTATAATATGCAGAATAATCATCATTAATATTTTTAATAGGATGATAATCCAAAACAATCGGAGTCGCAGTTGCTTTATCAAAAGTAGCCTGATCGATATAACCTGTTTTTAACATCTGATCCAATACAACATCCCTTCTAGTTTTTGCTCTTTCAGGGTTTCTCATCGGATTGTTCTTTACTGGATTTTCAAGCATTGCAACAAACATTGCTGCTTCCGGTAAAGTAAGTTCAGATGTTTTTTTATTGAAATAGATTTTTGAAGCCATTTCAATTCCGTTTGCATTGTATAAAAAGTCAAACTTGTTGAAATATAAAGTAACGATCTCTTCTTTGGTGTATCTTTTTTCAAGACTTACCGCAACAACCCATTCTTTCAGCTTTTGGAAAGCTCGCGAAATTTTATTTTGAGAAGCTCCGTTTGTAAAAAGTAATTTTGCTAACTGTTGTGTAATGGTAGAACCTCCACCACGACCACCACCAAAAACTACGGCTCTGGCAACAGACTGTAAGTCGATTCCTGAGTGTTCTTTGAAACGCTCATCTTCTTTAGCCTGTAAAGCATAAACAAGGAATGGTGGAAGATCTTTATAAATAATAGGCTGAGTTTTCTCTTTCTCAAACTTACCTAATAAAACTCCGTCCGAAGAATAGATTTCGGAAGCCACATAAATATCCGGATTTTCAAGTTCCTTTACATCGGGCATTTCTCCAAGAAAACCTTGAGAAACTGCGAAGAAAAGTCCTGAAATTCCTAAAACTACGGCAAAGAACCCGATCCAGATGAACGAGACCCATTTTTTCCAGCCTGTATTTTTCTTTTTAGGAGGAAGAGGAAAAGTTTTTCCTTTACTTCCTGCGTTTTGTTTGTTTTCTGCCATTTATGATTACGGTTTTGCCGTTTCTATTTTTACTCCAACATCCTCAATCCCTGGAAGATTGTCGTTTCTCATTGCTTGTGCAACGCCAATCTCATATTTTCCTTTTGCCGGAAATTTGTAATTCAACTTATATTGGAACAAAGTTTCCTTCGTGTCACCAAATCCTGTACCAAGCCATTCTCCGTTTGGTTTTGCAAGCACATAGTTTAAAGTATCTGTTTGCTTTTTCTTGCTTTGAAGGTCGGTGAAATTTACAATAAACCTGATATTGCTATAAGGATAATCGTTATTATTTCTTACAACAAATATAATATTTTTCGGATTTTGAGGGTCTGAAATTTCAAGATTAAATTTTTGTTCTCTCTTCTTATTCCATTTGTTATCAACGGAATTCATGTAAACTTCTCCTTCAGAGGAAGAATTACAGCTAAAGAAAAGGATGAGTGAAAATAATCCTAAAATTTTACGCATTGTTGTCTTTTTTTGGAGGAAACTTCTTTTTGAATTTCTTTTTGTTTGGGTTTGGTTTTTTCTCAGCATCAGAACTTGGAGCAGCATCTACTTTTTCCAACTGAGCTTTCGGCTGTTGAGGCTTTTGCTGTCTTGGTTGGTTGTTCGAATTAGCATTTGGGTTTTGGTTCTGAGGTCTTTCCTGCTTTTGTGGTCTCTCAGATCTTTCAGGTCGTTCATTTCTCTCAGGACGATCTTGTCTTTCAGGTCTGTTGCTGTTTTTCTTCGAACCTTGCTGATTGTTGTTATTCGGTCTGTTTTGATTCTGATTTCTATTCTTATTATTCCCTCTGCTTTTCTTCTCAAAACGATCCACATTATTCTCTTGAATCAAGTCGATGCTTGCAAAAGGAGTGTCTGGTTGTTTCAAATCTTCAAGAGGGAGCGTTTTTTCGCCGCGTTTGTTTTTTGCGATTAATTTTTTAACCAAATCAATATCAAAGTCATACCAAGCGATAGAACTATCGACATAAGCAAACCACATTTTCTTTTTGAAAACGTCGATTTTAATACAAAAAGCTCTTCCTTTTTCTGTATCCAAAGTGGTTGAAGAAGAAGGGAAGTGGCTTAAAGCATCTAAATAGCTGTCTAGTTCATAATTAAGACAACATTTAAGCTTACCACACTGTCCAGCCAGTTTTTGAGGGTTTATACTCAATTGCTGATATCTTGCAACGTTGGTGTTCACAGATCTGAAATCCGTCAACCAGGTCGAACAGCAAAGTTCTCTACCACAAGACCCGATACCGCCTACTTTTGCAGCTTCCTGTCTGAAACCGATCTGTTTCATATCGATTTTTGTACGGAAGGCTCCAGCGTAATCTTTGATTAACTGTCTGAAATCCACGCGATTATCAGCGGTGTAATAAAATGTAACTTTTGAAGCATCCCCTTGATACTCAACATCGGTGATCTTCATTTCAAGACCGATTCTGTGAGCTATCTTTCGAGCTTCTATTTTCACATTATCTTCTTTTTTTCGTACTTCCTGCCATACCTCAAGGTCTTTTTGGTTGGCTTGTCTGTATATTTTTAGGGCAGATTCTTCAGAAAATTTCTTCTTTTTCATCTGAATTTTTACCAATTCGCCGGTGAGACTTACCACACCTACATCGTGTCCGGGACTCGATTCTACTGTTACTACACTACCTATGTGTAATGGGATATTATTTACATTTTTAAAAAACGATTTTCTATCATTTTTAAATCTAACTTCCACAAAATCACACCTGTTTGGTGCGGGATTGTTGATGTTAGAAAGCCAGTCAAAAACACTTAATTTATAACTATTACCACAGGTATTTACATTTTCACAGCCATTCGCGGTCTTCTTGGGTCCGCAAGAATGTGCAGAATCGCCGGATGTTTTACATCCACAACTCATATATTATATGTTTAATTTGCAAATTTATGATTTTTATCTTTATGTGGTCTAAAATAATCAAATAATCGGGAATCGCTTTGTTTAATGTTAAACAAATTGTTATGTCGTTAACTTAATTTTTATTAAATATTTAATAATGATGATTTTAAGACGTATTTTGCTGAAAATGTTATTTTAAACATAATTTTCTTTGTTTAGAATGTTTAAAATTTTAAGAATTATTAACAGATGTAACTAAAATAATTTTATATTTGGGTTATATAATAATAGTCTATGAAAAAAATATTAGTATCAACTGCATTATTGGCAGGCGTTTTATCTTACGCAGGAGGTTTCAGAGTCTCTTTGCAAGGGGTGAAACAATTGGCAATGGCACATACTAGTGCTCATGCCGAAGATGCGAGTGTGACATTTTTTAACCCGGCGGGTATGTCATTCATTCCTTCGAAACTGAGTGTAGCAGTAGGAGGTTTCGCAGCAGGAAACAGCGTAACTTTTCAGAATACAAACACTCTGCAAAGTACAAAAACAGATAACCCTGTAGGAACTCCCTTTTATGCAGCGATTGCTTATAAACCGATTGAGAAATTATCTATTGGTCTAAGTGTTTCGACGCCGTTTGGTAGTACTATTGAATATCCTTACGATTGGGAAGGTAAAGAAATGGTTCAGAAACTTGAATTAAAAGCGTTCTATTTCCAGCCTATGATTTCTGTGAAAATGGCAGATTGGCTATCTTTTGGAGCAAGTTACATCTATGCAAGAGGAGATGTGAACTGGGATAAAGCCATTACTCAATTCGGAGGACAGCTTAATCTTGACAGTAAAGCAAGCGGACACGGTTACGGATTCGGTTTCTATTTCAGACCAGATCCGAAATTAGATGTAAGTATTGCTTACCGTTCTGCTGTTGATATGAAAGCTAAAAAAGGAAAAGCTACTTTCAACTTACCAAGCAGTGTTTATCCTTTATTAGGACTAAATGCAACAGGACAGGATGATTTCTCAGCAATGTTGCCTTTGGTAGAAGAATATACAATTGGTTTAACTTATAAAATTACTCCAAAGTGGTTGGTTTCGGCAGATTTCAACTATCACGGATGGTCTAGATATAGCCAGTTAACATTGGATTTTGCAAGCGCTCCGGTTGGAAACCAGGCGGATCCTACAGTTTTGGTTGCTCCTAAGAACTTCCAAAATACAAAAACATTCAGATTGGGAACTCAGTATGCGTTCTCTAATATGATCTATGGTCGTTTAGGTGCTTACTACGATGAGTCTCCTTATGGCGATAAAGATTTCATTCCGGAAACTCCTTCTTATGATACCTTCGTATTAACAGGTGGTGTTGGAATTAAATTTAAAAAATTCGGAGTGGACTTGGCAGGAGGATATGCAATGCCTAAAGCCAGAGACGTGAAAAATGATTACCTAGGTTTCTACGGACAATCCACAGCTACGGCGTTTTATGTAGGTCTAGGTTTATCTTATAATCCTTTTTAATTGACAGACTATGAAAAAAATTATAATTTCTACAATCGCAATTTCTGCGTTGCTTGTAACGACGGGTTGTAATCATGATTTTGATACAGACGTAAAAGACGTTGTCGTAACAAACGGAGAAGCGAATTTCTCTAAATATATCGCGTTAGGTAACTCATTAACTTCGGGTTACAGAGACGGTGCTCTTTACAGTGATGGACAAAATGAATCTTATCCATCCATGATTGCCGGGCAAATGAAACTTGCAGGTGGAGGAGATTTCAAACAGCCATTAATGCCGAATAATATTGGTGGATTCAATAACCTTCCTGGTTTTTCAGGAAAATATACACTTCAGGTTGTAGGAGGTTCTTTAACTCCGGTTCCAAGTGCTCCGGCGGCTGCTTTAGATAATGTATCTGCAGGAAGACCTTACCAAAACCTAGGGGTTCCGGGAGCAAAATCTTATCACTTAGTTGCTCCGGGATACGGAAGTGCAGCGGGACTATCAGCAGGAACTGCGAACCCTTATTTTGTCAGATTTGCTTCATCTGCAACAACTTCTGTTTTGGCTGATGCAATGTCTCAAGCGCCAACATTTTTCTCTCTTTGGATTGGAAGTAATGACGTTTTACTATATGCTACAAGTGGAGGAACAAACTCTTCAACTACAGGAGGTGTTACAACTTATACTCCTGCAACAGTTCAACCGGCAACGGCAAGTCCTGCGACGTATAAATCTAATGATATTTCAGATCCAAGCGTTGTAGCAGCTTCTATTAAGGGTGTTTTAGATGGTCTTAAAAACGTTGGAGCTACAAAAGGGGTTATTGCAAACGTACCTTATGTTACATCAATTCCTTATTTTACAACAGTTCCTTATAATCCTTTGACGCCGGCTGCTTTAGGTTCAAATTTAACGACACTTAATACAAGTTTATACGGACCGTTGAAACAGGCTCTTACTGCTTTTGGAGCAGGGGATAGAATTAATCTGCTTTCTGCAACTTCAAATAACCCTGTTTTAATTAAAGATGTGGCGCTTACAGATCTTTCTGCACAATTAACAGCAGCATTGACGCCTTCTTTGGGTGCTCCGACAGCGGCTGCATTTGGGCAAATCTTTGGACAGGCAAGACAGGCTACTTCAGAAGATTATATTCTTCTTACATCAAGTTCAGTAATTGGAACGGTTGCACCAGCTCCAGTACCATCTCCGGTGAATGTATATGGAATTTCTTATCCGCTTCAAAACCAACATGTTTTAACAAAAACTGAAGCTGGATATGTAAAAACAGCAATCGATGCGTACAATACATCAATTAAATCTTTAGCAGATACGTATGGTTTGGCATTTGTTGATGCGAAGGCTAAAATGTTAGAATTAAACGGAACTTCCGGAATATCTTATGATGGTGTAAAATACACAGCTAAATTCGTAAGCGGAGGAGCTTTCTCTCTGGACGGAGTTCACCTTACAGGTAGAGGATATGCAATTGTTGCGAATGAGTACATTAAGGCAATTAATGCGAAATACAAATCTACACTTCCATGGGTAGATGTAAATAAATATTCGGGAGTAAAATTCCCTTAATATTTGTATAAACAAAAACTTAGAAACCACAAGAGTAATTCTTGTGGTTTTTTTTTAAATTTGCAAAATCTTTAAAAAGTAAAAATGGCCGATCAGTTAACTTATCTATTTTCTACAAGAACCAGTATGGACTTGGCAGAGAAAATTGCTCAGAATTATGGGCAGGAATTAGGAAAAATCAACTTTCAGACATTCAGCGACGGGGAATTTGAGCCTGTTTTGGACGAATCTGTAAGAGGTGGAAGAGTTTTCTTAATTGGATCTACATTTCCTCCAGCAGACAATTTATTAGAGCTTCTTTTAATGATTGATGCTGCAAAAAGAGCTTCTGCTAAAAACATTACTGTTGTACTTCCTTATTTCGGACTTGCAAGACAAGACAGAAAAGATAAGCCAAGAGCACCCATCGGAGCGAAATTGGTTGCAAATCTTTTAACAGCAGCGGGGGCTACGAGAATCATGACAATGGATCTACACGCAGACCAAATTCAAGGGTTCTTCGAAATTCCGGTAGATCATTTATATGCTTCTACAATTTTCGTGGATTACATCAGAGAATTAAACCTTGAAAATCTTACCATTGCTTCTCCGGACATGGGAGGTGCAAAAAGAGCGAAAAACTATGCAGGTCACCTTGGTGCAGACGTCGTAATTGCTTATAAAGAAAGAAAAAAGGCAAACGTCGTGGAAGAGATGTTCCTAATCGGTGACGTTGTAGGAAAGAATGTTATTCTTATCGATGATATGATCGATACTGCAGGTACACTTTGCAAAGCGGCAGACATCTTAATGGAAAAAGGAGCAAAGTCTGTAAGAGCAATGGCAACTCACGGAGTACTTTCAGGCAAGGCTTACGATAATATTGAGAACTCAAAATTATTGGAAGTTATTGTAACTGACTCAATTCCTGTAAAAAATAATTTGTCATCTAAAATAAAAGTGCTATCTTGCGCCCCATTATTTGCGGACGTTATGAAGATGGTTCACGAGCACAGATCAATTAGCAGTAAGTTTGTTATTTAATTGATAATTAAAGTTTTGCAAATTAAAAAAGAAACAATTTTTTAAATTTTTTATAAATGAAATCTATTACAATTCAAGGTACAAAAAGAGAAAGCGTGGGCAAAAAGTCTACAAAAGCTTTACGTGATGCTGAATTAGTTCCTTGTGTTGTTTACGGAGGTGAAGCTCCTTTGAACTTCTCTGCAGAAGAGAAAGCATTCAAAGGTTTGGTATACACTCCTGAAGCACACACGGTATCTATTGAGGTTGATGGTCAAACAATTCCGGCTGTTCTTCAGGATATTCAGTTTCACCCGATTACAGACAAAATTCTTCACGCAGATTTCTATCAGTTAGCTGACGATAAGCCAGTTATCATGGAAGTTCCTGTAAGAATTACTGGACGTTCTAAAGGTGTTGTAGCTGGTGGTGTTCTTCGTCAGTCTTTCAGAAAACTAAAAGTAAAAGCTATTCCTGCTAACTTGCCAGATGAGATCGTTGTAGATGTTACTCCATTAAGAATCGGTAACAAACTTTACATCGGAGCTATCAAAACAGAAGGATATTCTTTCATGCACCCAGACAATGCAGTTGTTGTAGCTGTTAAGATGTCTAGAAATGCAATGAAAGGTGGTGCAGCAATGCAGGATGATGAGGATGAAGAAGAAGGTGCAACTGAAGAAGGAGCAGCTCCAGCAGCAGAAGAAACAACTGCAGCAGAATAAGGATTACTTATTTAAAAATATGAAACCTGTCAATTTTTTTGGCAGGTTTTTTTATGATTAAAAATTATTAGTTAAATAATCTTAGCGACCTTCTATAAGTGAAACGCCTTTGTGGTCCTAAAAAAATAAAGTAATCAAAAAAAGCTTAGTGATATTTGTGTTCAAAAAAAGCAAATTTATTTAAATGATTTTCATAGCTATCATTCGCTGAGTGAAACGCCTTAGCGAGCAAAAAATAGTCAAATAAAATTATTCATCCTTAGTGACCTTTAGCGTTAAAAAGCGTAAAAATATATTTCACATCGAATCTTTCTATCAGTCAACAACAATCAACCCTCCATCACAATCCGAAAAAAAGCCGTAAATTTGAAGAGTTCTAAATAAGAACGTTTTAATTTAAAATTTTAATAAATGTTTGACATTCAGGAAATCAGAAGTCAGTTTTCTATATTAGACAGGCAGGTGAACGGTAAGCCTTTGGTTTACTTAGATAATGCAGCGACATCTCAAAAACCAAATTCAGTTTTGGAAGTTTGGAACAAATATTATACAGAGCTAAACGCCAACGTACATAGAGGAATTCATACATTAAGTCAGCTTGCAACAGAAGAAATGGAGCTTTCGAGAAGAAAAATCCAGAAATTCATTAATGCAAAACATGATTTTGAAGTCATTTTTACAAAAGGAACTACAGAAGGTTTAAACCTCATCGCTTATATTTTAACTCAAAAATTAAAAAAAGACGATGAAATTATCATTTCTTATCTAGAACATCACTCAAATATTGTTCCGTGGCAAATGCTTTGTGAAAGAACGGGGGCAAAATTAAGAGTCATTCCAATCGACGAAAATGGAATTTTGCAGCTCGATAAATTCGACGAATTCTTAAGTGAAAAGACAAAGGTTGTTTCTGTAAATCAGGTTTCTAATGCCTTAGGAATTGTGAATCCTATTGATGAAATTATTTCAAAAACAAGAAAAAATTCAAACGCATATATTGTAATCGACGGAGCACAATCTGCACCGCATTTCACAATCGATGTTCAAAAAATGGACTGCGATTTCTTTGTTTTCTCAGGTCATAAGATGTACGCTCCAATGGGAACTGGAATTTTATACGGAAAGCAGGAAATTCTTGAGGATTTACCTCCATTTCACGGAGGAGGAGAGATGATTGCAACATGTTCTTTTGATGGAACAACTTACGCAGGTTTACCTTTTAAATATGAAGCTGGAACACCAAACGTAGGTGGAAATATTGCTTTGGGAGCTGCCGTGGATTTCATTCAGAAAGTAGGTCAGGAGAATATTCAAAACCATGAAAATGCTTTGTTAGAATATGCCCAGAGACATCTTTTAGAATTGAATGGAATTAAAATTTATGGTGAAAAAGCCAACAGAACGGGTGTTGTTTCTTTCAATCTTGAAGGAATCGGAATTGCTTCCGATGTTGGAATGATCTTAGATAAATTGGGTGTTGCGGTAAGAACCGGACATCACTGTACTCAACCAATCATGGACTTCTTCAATATTGCAGGAACTGTAAGAGCAAGTTTTGCGGTTTACAATACTTTTGAAGAAATTGATATTTTGGTTGAAGGTGTAAAAAAAGCACAACGTATGTTAAGTTAAAAAGAATTAAATAAATAATTTGTGAAAATCACCTCTGAAATTTCAGAGGTGATTTTTTTATAGTGTCTAAATCACTGATAATGAATATTATTATGATTTATTGTGTTTTTAGTTAAAATAATTCACTAATTTTAAACTACCAAACAAAAAATATTACCATGAAGAAACAATTACTATTATTGTTGCTTGCCAGCGGAATGGCAGGTGCACAAGTGTTTTCCGAAAATTTTAACGGAGGATCGTTACCTACGGGATGGACGGTAAATAATCCGGATACAACTTACAATTGGGCAGTGGGTAGCCAATCTGGCTTTGCGACCTTCCCAAGTGGTGCGGCGTTTTTTGATGACGACGATGCAGGACCAACTGGCGTTAATACCAATGCGAGGTTGATTTCTCCGGTTATCAATCTTGTCGGTGTTTCGAGTCCGAAGTTGTCATTTAAATATGCCAATATGATTTACGATCTGAATTCTTCAATCACTGTTGAGGCTTTCAATGGAACGTCTTGGGTTCAGGTATTTACAACTTCCGGAGATTCCGGGCAATGGGGAATTGATTTTAATACATTTATGTATGTAGTGGAATCTTACGATGATGCAACAAATATAGATTTAACACCATATATCAATGCCAATTTTCAGCTTAGATTCATCTATAACGATGCGGGAGATTATTCTTACGGGGCAGTAATTGATGATCTTGTGATTACCTCAAGCAATGTCTTAGCTACATCAGATGTTTCTCTTGAAAACAAACTACAAGTATATCCAAATCCTGTAAAAGACAATCTTTACATTAAATCTGATTTAAGATCAAACGCAAAAGTTTCCGTAATCGATATGTCTGGAAAATTAGTGAAAACATTCACTGGAAAATCGGATTCATATAATTTATCAGACCTTCCAAAAGGAGCTTACATGATTCTCATTGATGAAGGTAAAGAAACGATTAGAAAAAAAATTATAAAACAATAATAGACAAAGCTTCTGAATTTTCAGGAGCTTTTTTATTTGGAGCTATTTCCTGCTCTCCGCACTCGCTATTTTTTAGTTTTCGGGGCGGCGCGGCTTTGCCGCGCCGCCCCGAAAACTAAAAAATGAGCTCAAACAGTTGCTGCGATCAGGGCTAGGGTCGCAGTCCAAAATTCAGCATCAGGAAAATATCGGCAAAGTTTGTCATGCCGGAAGCATCTAAGCGTGATATTATAAATAAAAAGTATTAGAATGAATTAAAAATAGATATTAACAATAAATCAAATTTAAAAATCCGTACTAAAGAATTGTCGTACAAGGACTAATTTTGTTCGGTCAAAATTTAATTTATGGAATTAATAGAAAAACTGAACTGGAGATTTGCAACCAAAGCAATGAATGGTCAAAAAGTACCACAGGAAAAAGTGGATAAAATATTGGAAGCAGCTAGATTAGCACCAACATCTAGCGGACTCCAGCCTTTCGAAATCCTTGTGATTACCAATCAGGAAATCAAAGAACAGATCAAGCCGCATGCTTGGAATCAGCCGCAGATTACGGATTGTTCGCACCTTTTGGTTTTCGCAGCCTGGGATAACTATACAGAAGAAAGAATCAACAAAATGTTTGATCTTACGAACGATATCAGAGGTTTCAAAAACGAAGGTTGGGAAAATTACAGACAGATGTTGTTGGGAACGTATCCTCAAAGATCTGCTGAAGAAAACTTCACACACGCTGCAAAACAAGCTTATATTTCTTTCGGGGCGGCAATTATCGCAGCAGCTTTCGAAGAAGTAGATTCTACACCAATGGAAGGTTTCGTACCGGAGGAAGTAGATAAAATTTTAAACTTAAAAGAAAAAGGTCTGAAAAGCGTTCTATTGTTGCCAATTGGTTACAGAGACGCATCAAACGACTGGTTGGTGAACCTTACGAAAGTAAGAAAACCAAAAGAAGATTTCGTTACAGAAATCAACTAATTATTAATTATTTTACTCAAAAAAACACCCTTTCAATTTTCTGGAAGGGTGTTTGTATTTTATGTAAAGCAGAAAAATCTGAGTTATCCGCAAAATCTGTGAGAATTAAAATTCAACAGTCGGTTTCCACTCAACAACCGCTCTAATAAACGCCTCCGCATTTTCAACAGGAATATTAGGCAAAATTCCGTGTCCTAAATTCGCGATATATCTGTCTTTTCCAAAACGGTTAATCATTTCCGTTACCATTTTTTTGATCGTTTCAGGCGTAGAATGTAATCTCGCAGGATCAAAATTCCCCTGAAGAGTCATGGTGTGATTCGTCAAAGTTCTTGCGAACTCAGGTTGGATCGTCCAGTCAACTCCCAAAGCCGAAACTGGTGACTGAGCCATATCTTCCAATGCAAACCAACATCCTTTTCCGAAAACAACAACGTGAGTCAACGGACTTAATGCTTCAACAATTTGGTTGATATATTTCCAAGAAAATTCCTGATAATCTGCTGGAGATAGCATTCCTCCCCAGGAATCGAAAACCTGAACGGCAGAAACGCCCTTTTCAACTTTTCTTTTCAGATAAGCGATTGTTGTATCGGTAATTTTTTGCAATAACAAATGTGCAGCTTCTGGTTGTGTGAAGCAGAAAGATTTAGCAATATCAAAAGCTTTGCTTCCTTTTCCTTCCACGCAATAGCAAAGAATCGTCCAAGGAGAACCTGCAAAACCAATCAATGGAATTTCGTTGTCTAATTTTTGTAAAGTCAGTTCAATCGCATCAAAAACGTATCCTAAAGTATCATTCACATCCGGAACGATTACATTCTGAACATCTTCCATTGTTCTGATCGGATTATCCAACCACGGACCAACAGATTCTTTCATTTTGAAATCAATTCCCATCGCTTGTGGAACCACCAGAATATCGGAGAACAGAATTGCTGCATCCAACGGAAATCTTCTGATTGGCTGTACTGTGATCTCAGAAGCCAATTCCGGAGTCTGACATCTTGTAAAGAAATCGTATTTATCACGTAACGCAATGAATTCCGGTAAATATCTTCCGGCCTGTCTCATCATCCAAACGGGGGGTCTTTCTACGGTTTCTCCGCGAAGTGCTTTTAAGTATAGGTCGTTTTTAATCATAACTTTATTAGACTAGCATTGCCACGAATGACAATTAAAATATATCAATTTTTGTTTAAAATTTCCTTCTTTATTAAATTCAAAACAGACATTAGATTGTTCCCTTCTGAAACTAAAATCGGTTGTGAAGTATACTTTCTCAGTTCATTGGCAGTCGTTTCACCAATAGAAACGAGAGTGGTATCCTCAAAGGAATTTCGATTTGCAAAACTACGAACTCCGCTCGGACTAAAAAATACGCTAACATGATATTTTTCAGTTATCAAAGGATTGATTTCCTCGGTGTTGTAGATCGTGATTTTTTTATATCTGATATTTTGGAGGGGTAATTTTCTGTCAAGCACGTCCAATGCCATGTTTCCGCAGAAGTGTAGGAAATTTTCGTGCTGACAGTTTCCAATAATGAATTTGGAAAGAGTCTCGGCATTTTTCAAAACTTTAAAAGTTCCGAAACCATTTTTTCTTAATTCTCGTTTTGTCTTTTCGCCAACACAATAGATTTTATTATAATTTTTCGCCGTAAAATCTTCGTTGGGTTGAAAACCGTTTTGAAAAAAAGAAGTCACTCCATTTACGCTGGTAAAAATCAAAGAATAATTTTTAAGGTCAAATGGGGCTGTTTTTATAGAATTGGTCTTTATTACCTCAACACAATCGACCAAAATATCCTCTCCTAATTCTTTGGATATAATGGCTCGGTCTATATTTTTGGTAAATAAGATTTTCATGTTTTGAGGCTTGAAGAAAGAAGCTGGGGGATGGAAGTTTTAAATCTGATTTTTAATTTCAGCCATCAATTCTTTACCGCCGTTTTCGAGAACAGCTTTCGCAAACTTTTCTCCAAAATTTTCTTCATTATTATATACAAAACTTTCGTCTGTTGCAATGCTGTTTTTACCGTCCAATGAACAAAGTGCTGCCTTGAAACGGATCTGATCTTCGAAAAGCTCGGCGAAAGCTCCAATTGGTGCTGTGCAGCCTCCTTCCAAAGTGCTTAGGAAATTTCTTTCCATCTCTACACAGATCTGGGTTTTTTCGTGGTTGGTAAATTGTTTTAAAATCTGGTTGATTTCAGTTTTTTCAGAATGTCCTGCCACAGCAATCACACCTTGCGACGGAGCCGGAATTAAAAACGGAAGCATTTCATAATCGATGTCCATTTTCATTCTTTTAATTCCTGCCAAAGACAAAATCGTTGCATCAAAATCTCCTTCTTCTAATTTTTGAAGACGTGTCTGAATATTTCCACGAATATCTGAAAATTCGGCGTGAGGAAAATTTTTAAGCCAGAAAGCTCTTCTTCTCAAACTGCTTGTCGCCAATTTCAGTTCGTGAAGTTCTTTATTTTTTGCAGATTCTTTTCGGATCAATACATCTTGAGGAAAATCTCTTTCCAGATAAGAAACGATCTCAAGATTTTCGGGAAGCTTCGTTGGTACATCCTTTAAAGAATGTACAGCGATATCGATTTCGTTATTTAATAATGCAGTATCAAGATCTCTTGTGAAAACTCCCGTAATTCCTAAAGAATAAAGCGGTTGTGTAAGATTTTTATCGCCCGAAGATACGATCGGAACGATTTCCGTTAAATAATTATTGTTTTGAAGGTGTCTCGCAACTTCTCTTGCCTGCCAAAGTGCCAATGCAGAATTTCTGGTTCCGATTCTAATGCTTTTCATTGAATTCGTTGTTTGGTTGTTCAACTAATATTTCGTGCATTAATTTACTAATTTCTTCGGCTTTTAAAGGATTATCGATGATATATTTTGCAAAACGGTTGGTAATTTTCTGAATCATTTTATCGGAAAGTTCCATATCCGTGATGTTTATATATTTATTTTTTTTGTAAAAATTATGCATTTCGTTGCGTTCCATGTTTTTTAAAACCGCTTTGAAATGATGAATGTTGGGTGCTAGCCTTCTTTTTTTCTCCCATTCAATGAAATCTTTCGTCATTTCTTTAATGATCATTTCAGCCTTTGGGATTTCTTTTTCTCTTTGCTGAATGGTATGCTGAATTTGTTTTGAAAGCTCATCAACATCAATCAGGGTTACGTTTTCATTTTCCATTACGTTTTTATCAACGTTATTTGGAATTGAAAGATCGATTACCAAAGTTTCCTTTCCGTTTGGGAAATGAGATTTATTCACGATCGGATGTCTTGCCCCGGTTGCAACAATTAAAATATCGGTTTCGCTGAGCTCTTTATTAAAATCAGCATAATCGATATGAGGAATATTGTATTTCTCCGAAATTTTTGCTGCTGTTTCCTGAGTTCTGTTGGCGATTTTAATTTTTGGCTGATAAACATGTTTTACCAAATTTTCAACCGTGTTTTGTCCGATTTCACCAACGCCAAGCAAAAGAATATTTTTTTCGGTAATTCTTTTTTGATTGTTTAAAATATAATGAACTGCCGCGTAAGAAACAGAAGCTGCACCGTTGGAAATTCCTGTTTCGTTTTTAATTCTTTTCGAAATCTGAATCGCGGAATTGATGGATCTTTCTAAAAAAGGATTCGAATTTTTTCTTTCTCTTTTAAAGCGGGCGTATGCTTTTTTGATCTGTCCGATGATTTCAAAATCCCCGATGATCTGGCTTTCCAAACCTGCTGCTACTCGGAAAAGATGTGTTAAAGCTTCTTCTTTCGTTAAAATATTAGCAAACTGTAAAAAATCCATCAGATTTACCCCAATGGTTTTACAATATTCTTCGGCAACCAAAAGGTAATTGGGAGATGTGGTGTAGATTTCGGTTCTGTTACAAGTAGAAACCACGAAAGCATCTCCTAAATCTTCATCATGAATTCGGCTAACAAAATTTTTGATATTTTCATCAAAAAATGCGAATTTACCTCTCGTCTCCACATCAGCTTTCTCGAAACTGATGGAAAGTACCGCAAAATTCGACGTTTGATGGATGTTGGAATACTGTAACATAAGCGGAGCAAATTTACGTTTTTTTTCATAAATCGTTTTCTGATAATGTATATGATAATTATCGTAAAAAACTATTTTGGGATGGTTCTAAATAACTTTCGAAGCGGTAAGAAAAGTTAAAATTTTAAATGATATTTTAACACTTTTAGTATATCATAAAAGTAAAAACATCTCACTTTGGTGTGACCGAAAAGTTTCGGTTTGCTAGAAACTGCTTCCAGCCTGTAAATATCTTAATTCCGGTTGAAATCACAGCCTGTAAATGCTTAAAGTAAAAGTTAATAAGTTCTTGCAAATTTTAATAAAATTTTAACCAAATTATCTGCTCGCGGAATTTCTTTAGTAGCCTTAAATTTATATCTTTGTAACTCTTTAAAAAATCAGAAGTAAAAAGTATGAGTTTATTCGATATGTTTACGCAAGAGATTGCGATAGACCTTGGTACTGCCAACACCCTTATCATCCATAATAACAAAATTGTTATAGATCAGCCTTCAATTGTTGCAATTGAGCGTTCTACGGGTAGACCGATTGCCGTCGGCGAGCAGGCAAAACATATGCAGGGTAAAACTCATGAGGATATTAAAACAATTCGTCCGTTGAAAGATGGGGTAATTGCGGATTTCCACGCTTCTGAACACATGATTAAAGAATTTATCAAAAAAATTCCAGGAATTAAAGGTAAATTCATTCAGCCTGCGCTAAGAATCGTGATCTGTATTCCTTCCGGTATTACTGAGGTTGAAAAAAGAGCTGTAAGAGATTCTGCTCAGAAAGTAAATGCAAAAGAAGTTCGTTTGATTTACGAACCAATGGCTGCCGCAATTGGGGTTGGAATCGATGTACAAAAACCTGAGGGTAACATGATTATCGACATAGGTGGTGGTACTACAGAGATTGCTGTGGTTGCTTTGGGAGGTATTGTTTGCGACAAATCTGTAAAAATTGCAGGTGACGTATTTACAAACGATATCGCTTATTACCTGAGAACTCACCACAACCTTTACATCGGAGAAAGAACTGCAGAAAGAATCAAAATCGAAGTGGGTTCTGCTGTTGAAGATCTTGATGTTGATATTGAAGATATTCCGGTACAAGGTAGAGACCTTATCACGGGTAAGCCAAAAGAAATTATGGTTGGGTACAAAGAGATTGCAAGAGCATTGGACAAATCGATCATTAGAATTGAAGATGCGGTAATGGAAACTCTTTCTCTTACTCCTCCGGAATTGGCTGCGGATATTTACAAAACAGGTATTTATCTTGCTGGTGGAGGTGCCTTATTGAGAGGTCTTGCGGACAGATTACACAAGAAAACCGGTCTTCCTGTATTTGTTGCAGAAGATCCGTTGAGAGCTGTAGTTCGCGGAACAGGTATCGCACTTAAGAATATGGATAAATTCAATTTCTTAATTAAATAATACTAACTTTTTACGACACACATCTGAATGGGATTTTTGCTGAGATTATTTTCGAAGAACGCGCTTTTTGTCTTCTTTATATTCCTGCAAATCATTGCTCTGGTTCTGATATTCTCAAAAAATGCCATGCAAAGATCTTGGATTGCGGGTCAGACGGCTGCGTTCAACTCTTGGGTTTCGGGATATATCGATGAAGGAGTTTCGTATCTTAAGCTCAAGCAGATCAACGAAGATCTTGTTGCTCAAAATAAGGCTTTAATGGTAGAGCTTTACGGTAAACAAGGTGCGGCAAATCCAAAATTCAGAAAAGTTCATGATACTTTGGGAGGCGGACAAATCTATACATTCGTGGATGGAGAGATCGTTTTCAACAGTATTAACAGAAGAAACAACTATTTTACAATAAACAGAGGTAGAAGAGATGGAGTGTTTCCGCAAATGGGAGTTATGGCTCCGAGAGGTATTGCAGGAATCGTAATCAATTCTACAGATAGCTATGCATTGGTTCAGTCGGTTTTAAGTGTGAATAAAATCAGAATTAATGCGGCTTTAAAAAATTCAGGGTATTTTGGAACATTAACCTGGAATGGAGATAATTCCAGAGTAATGCATTTGGCAGATATTCCGAAATATGTTGCCCTTAAAATCGGAGATACGGTCGTTACAGACGGTAAATCTGCTATTTTCCCTAAAGGTGTTCAGATCGGTACGATTGCGGGATATTCCGTAGATAATAAGACTGGTTTTTGGGACATCTCGGTGGAATTAAGTGAAAAAATGGGATCTTTGAGCAAAGTTTTTGTGGTTAAAAATCTTAAGAAAGCTGAGGTACAGAAGATTCAGGATACAATGCAAGCTGTAATAAAAAAGGAAAATGATTAGCAGGACTCTATTTACGGATATATTAATCATGATTTTCTTGGTTGCATTACAAATTTTTGTATTGAACAGGATTACTATTTTCGGAAAATACACTCCGGTACTATATCCTGTATTTGTCATGTTTTATCCATTTTTCAGAAATAAATTTCAGTTTTTGGCTTTGAGTTTTCTGATCGGTCTTTCGGTTGACGCGTTCCTCTATTCTTGGGGAATCAATGCATTTGCAACAACCTTGATTGCCTATTTCAGAACCTTGATTTTCAGAACGTCTACAGATACTTCCACAGACTTTTTTTCTTTCCAGTCCCTTCAATGGGCGCAATTTTTGCTGTTTTTGTTCTCGAGTATCTTTTTACACCAGCTTTTAGTACAATATATAGAGTTCTTTAAGTTTAGTAGATTTTTTGAAATATTACTTAATGTATTGGTAACTAGTGTAATTTCGTTTATATTTATAGTTATTTACGCATTAATATTTAAAATCAAACAAAAAGTTTGAACACACGTTATTTAAAAATTTTTTCGGTTCTTGTTGTCATCGCCTTGATTTTTGTGGCGAGGCTTTCGTATTTACAATTATTTACGGATCGCTATGCTCTAAACGCAGCGAATACTTCCATTAAAATTGAATATGTAATTCCTCAAAGAGGAGTTATTTTCGACAGAAATGGTAAAATTATGGTGGGAAACCAGCCTGCCTATGAAATTTCTTTCACCCAAGCGTTAATGAAACCTGATTTTGATACGTTGGCTTTCTGTAATTTAATGAAAATCAGCAAGCAGGATTTCATCAACAGGATCAATACTATCAAAAAAGAAAAATATTATTCTAAACTCACTCCGATGACTTTTCAAAAGGATCTGAGCAGAGAAGATATTGCAAGAGTTCAGGAAATTATTTTTAAATATCCTGCGTTCAGTATTGTTTCAAGACCTCAGCGTCAATATGAAGTGTCAACTTCCGGAAACCTTTTGGGATATACAAGTGAGGTGAATGAAAGAGAAATTAAAAAAGATTCGACTTACTATCTTCCTGGAGATTTCATAGGAAAAACAGGTGTCGAAAAATCTTATGAAAAAGAGCTTCGTGGTGTAAAAGGCATGAAGTATATCCAAAAAGATATTAAACTTCGAAACGTAGGTTCCTATAAAAACGGAACTTTAGATAAAGACGTTATTACCGGAAAAGATATTACTTTAACCATTGATTACGACCTTCAGAGAACTGCTGAAGAAATGATGGTGAATAAACACGGTGCAATTGTAGCTATTGACCCGAATAATGGAGAAGTTTTGGTTGCAGCAACAGGACCGGATATCGATCCGAATCTTTTCACGGGACCAAATAAATCGAAAAATCTTTACGCATTATCAAAAGACACGATTTACGAAAATAAGCCGACGTTCGACCGTTCGTTACAGGCTGCGTATCCTCCGGGATCAACCTTCAAATTGCTGACAGCTTTATCAGCCATGCAAATGGGAGTGATGACAGAGAATACGGTTTTCCCTTGTGGTGGCGGATTTAATTATCGTGGATTGAGAATTAAAGGTCACGGGGGTGCAGATCCGTTGATTCCTGCGATTCAGGTTTCGAGTAACTGTTATTTTTCTTATGCATACTTAGCTATTGTTAATAAATATCCTGGAAATCCATCAAAAGGTGTTGATGAATGGAAAAAAATCATGAGCAGTTTTGGTGTCGGAGAATTCTTAAATAATGATTTCGCAGTTGGGGCTAAAGGTCGAATTCCTTCAGGGGAATTTTATGAAAAAAGAATGAAGGCTATTTATAAGGCAAGTGGCTCTACAAAAGACCCTAAAAACTGGGATCCTTTAGCTACCGGAGCTGTTTTCAACGGAATGGGACAGGGAGATGTAATGGTGACACCGCTACAGTTGGCGAATTATGTTTCTGCAATTGCTAATAAAGGATGGTATTATACGCCTCATATTGTAAAAGCAATTGATGGAAAACCTAATCCCGATAAAAGATTTAAAGTAAAACATAAAACTTTAGTAGATCCAAAATATTTTGAACCTGTCTTAAAAGGTATGGAAGCCGTGGTTTTGAGAGGTACAGCTCACAGTTTGAAATCAAACGATTTTACGATGTTGGCGAAAACAGGTACAGCACAGGTTCCTCAAGGTAAGGATAACTCAATCTTTGTATTGATTGCTCCTGCGGATAAGCCAAAAATCGTAGTTGTTGCCGTAATGGAACACGCCGGATTCGGTGCAACCTGGGCGGGACCAGCTTCTACGGTAATTGCCGAAAAATATATTACCGGCGATCTAAAACGTGAAAATCTTTACAAAAAAATGATTACTTCGAGTTTCATGCCGGAGTATAAAAGACAATGGATCGTCGATTTGAAGCGTAAAGGTCTTTATAAAGATCCCGCTTTGGATTCTGTAAAACAAAAGAAAATTCAGGACAGCTTAAATTATATCAAAGAGCAGAAAGCAAAACTGCAAAAACAGATTGATCTCGAAACTAAAAATAAAACCACAAACACTAAACCTGCGAAGCAATGAAATGGACGGAAGGAATAGATAAATTAGGTCTTGGCTTATATTTCCTGCTTTGCATTTTTGCGATTGCAAATATTTATAGTGTTGACCAGAAACTAGGAGAAAAACAATTGATTTTCTTCGGAATTTCTGTTTTTGTGGGATTAATTATTTTCGTAGGAAGAGCTAAGTTCTTCGAAAATATGTCAGGAATTATTTACATTGGCGGTGTTCTTCTTCTGATCGGACTTTTCCCTTTTGGTAAAGAAATCCTCGGACAGAAAAACTGGTATAAATTCGGAAGTTTTACAATGCAACCTGTTGAGTTTGCAAAAATTGGAACTGCTTTAATGTTGGCGAATTACGTTTCCGGACCTGAATTCAATTTAAAAAATAAAAAATCACTTTATACAACTTTGGCGATCGTAGGAATTCCGGCGGCTGTCGTTTTAGCGATTCCCGATGTGGGTTCAATGCTCGTTTTTATTGCGTTTTTTATCGCTTTATATCGTGAAGGATTGAGTGGTTTATTATTCGGAATCGGATTTCTTTTTGCCGGTGTTTTTCTGATTTCATTGGCTGTAAATCCTATTTACGTTGCCGGAGCAATTGTTTTAATAATCGGTGGATACATCGCCCTGAATTATTACAAAATGTCCTGGAATGTCATTTCCATCTCAGGGATTGTTGGTTCTGTGCTCGTGTTGTGCGGACTGGCCTTTGGCTCACCCTTCATTTTAGAAAAGCTGCCGAAGCACCAGAAAGAGAGAATAGAGGTTCTGTACAAAGGTGAGAAAGCTTTCAGAGATACTTCAGGTTACAACTTACTGTACTCTAAAACAGCGATTGGTTCGGGTGGACTTTTAGGAAAAGGCTACCGTGAAGGATCTGTAACACAAGGAAAATTCGTGCCGGAGCAGGAAACCGATTATATTTTCTGTACCGTAGGCGAAGAGTGGGGCTTCGTAGGAAGCGCCGTTCTGATTTTGGCTTATATGGTTTTCATTGGAAGGATTTATTATCTTGCAGAACAACAGAAATCGTCTTTTAATCGAGTTTTCGGATATTGTTTTGCTTCGATTCTTTTGATGCACTTTACGATCAATTTAGGGATGGTTATGGGACTTTTTCCGACCGTTGGTATTCCGTTGCCTTATTTCAGTTATGGAGGAAGTTCTTTGCTTGCCTTCTCAATGATGACTTTTATCTTCTTTAAATTAAATTATTCGGACAAGAACAGTTTAGTGTAAAAGTTACGAGTTGGAGGCTGGGAAATGGAAGTTTACAATCATTCTGTCTAAAATTCATTTAAATAATCAGCAAAATCTGCGAGAGAAAAAAACTTAAATCATAAACTCTTATGAAAGAAGCATATGCCCTGGATCAAACTTTCAAAAATACAGCCTTTTCCGAAATCCAAAAAGGCGAATATGAAAACTGTACATTCCTGAATTGTAATTTTGAATATGCTGATCTTTCGTTTTTTAGTTTTAATGATTGTGAATTTATCGGATGTAATCTGAGCATGACAAAACTTGTTTCTACAGCTTTTCGTGACGTAATTTTTAAAGAATGCAAAATGTTTGGACTTCACTTCGACGATTGCAACGAATTCGGGATGTCCTTCAAATTTGATGGCTGTTCTTTGAATAATTCCATCTTTTATAAAACTACAATCAGAAAAACTTTATTCAATAATTCTAAGCTAATTGAAGTCGATTTTGCCGAATGCGATCTTTCCGGAGCTGTCTTCAACAATTGCGATTTATCAGGCGCAGTTTTCGACAATACAAACCTTGAAAAAGCAGATTTTCGGACTTCGGTCAATTATTCAATAGATCCTTCCCAAAACAAACTTAAAAAGGCTAAATTCTCCCTTTCTGAAATCTATGGTCTTCTTTATAAATTAGATATTGAAATTGATAAAAATGGGTAGGTTTTAGTTGATAGTTGCTGGTTGCTGGTTGATTGATAAGACTGTAAACACTTAATTAACTTTTATAAGTGAAACGGCTTTGTGAAACTAAAACAAAAAGTTATAAAAAAATTTAGTGACCTTTGTGTTCAAAATTCAGAGTTGAACTTTTTTTGCAACGCTATCATTTGCTGAGCGAAGCGCCCTTGCGAACAAAAAATATTTAGAGTCTAATGACTTATTCTTAGTAATCTTTAGCGCTAAAAATAATAAGTCGGCTTCGAGAGCCTCAGCCAACAAGAGATTAAGAAATAGATTTTAAACAAAGTATAAACAATAAAAAAACCATCAATAATTTTGATGGTTTCATTATTTAAATCAATTATTTAAAATTAAAAACTTGTTCCGTTTGATGCCGGAGTCGTTGCTGCAAGGTTTCCGTTGATTGCTTCTCCGTTTTCGTTGATAATTCTTTTGCCGAATCTGTATTTAGGTCCCCAGTAAGAATCATTTAACGAAGAAATCATTACTCCTCTCGACGTTGCGGCATGAATAAACTTCACTTCACCATCTTCTGTTACACTTTCTACAATACCTACGTGAGAAATTCTTCTTCCGTGAGAAAAGAAGATCAAATCTCCTTTCTGAAGGTTTTCTTTCTCTATTTTCTCTCCTTCCTGAGACTGAGAAGCTGCTACTCTTGGTAGGCTAAGACCTGCTGCAGCACCGAATACAGAAAGAACGAAAGCTGAACAATCTATACCGTTTCTGGTCATTCCTCCGTATCTGTAAGGAGTTCCAAGGTAAGTTTCAGCTTCTGTAAGGATATTGTCGATCGTTTTATTGTGTCTGATTGCTTTTGCAATCTCAGAATTTTTAATAGAATTTTTAGCGTTTGCTAAAGATGCCGCCTTTTCTGCAAGGAAAGAGTTGATTAATTGCTGCTTATCCTGTTCTGCTTTAGTATCAATTGAAGCTAGTTTGGCATCTGTTTTGTATTCTTTTGTGTAAGTTGCTGGTTTTGAAACTACGTAGTTTGTAGCACACGATTGCATAGAAACTGTAAAGGTTAAAGCAACTAAATAAAACAAAACTCTTTTCTTCATATATATTTGATTATCCGTGTTAAAAAGGAATAGTATTTTTCAAAAGCATTACAAAAGTATGTATTCCGAGTAAAAGAGCCTTGATATGATAATTGTCAGGTTCTTATTTTAACACATTTTAACATATATTTTAAGTATGTTAAAAAAAAACAAACCGCAACGTGCTATTTTAGGCAAGTGTGCGGTTTTTTTTATTAAGATTCTTTAACATAATTGTTATAGATTATTCCTATCAAAGGATTTTTTCTGATTGATGGTAAAGAAAATGGAGTCCTAAATTTTGTTAATAAAAGTTTGATTATTAGCCTATTTAAGCAGTTTAACTCTAATATTCTGTCCATCACGGATTTCTTCTGAAGCAGTCTTAACGATTACATCGTTCGTAGAAACATTTCCGATGATTGTTGTAACCTCTCCGTTAGCAATTCCGGCAGTTACAGGAACCCAATGTGCGATATTTTTTTCGACTTTAATAACAAAAACTCCCAAAGTAGAATTTAATACCGCAGTAGAAGGTACTGACAAGGATTTATTGTTTTCACTTAAAGGTAAAATCACGTTGGCAACCATTCCGGGTAACAATCTTTTGTCTTTGTTGTAGACATCCATTTCCACCCATTGAGAACGCAGTTTGTTGTCTAAAGCACCCGCAAATCTCGCAACTTTTGCCATAAAAGTCTCTCCCGGAATCGATTGAATGGAGAATTTAATATCACCATTTTTATTCAATAATCCGGTGTAAGATTCCGGAACATTTACCACTAAACGAAGTCTGTCCTGCTGAACCAAACTGAACATTGGCAAATCCGAACCTTTTCCCGAAGGTCCTACATAAGCTCCTGCACTTACATTTCTCGTTGCAATATTTCCGCTGAATGGCGCTCTGATCTGCAAATAATTTTTAACATCAGCCACTTCATGATACGATGCTCTCGCTGCTTCCAATTGTGCTAAATCTGATTTCTGTGCCGCCAAAGCCTGTTCCAAATCAAGTGCAGAAATTGTTCCTGGAGTTTTGCTGGTTTCTTTTAAACGATCGTATTTCGCTTTACTCGCAATGTACAATGCTTCTTTTGATTTTAAAGCCGATGAAGCTGCACTTTGCTGAGAATTGATTTCCGGAGCTTCCAGTGTTGCCAATAATTGTCCTGCTTTTACTTCATTTCCGACATCAACGTATAGTTTTTTAACGAAACTGCTGATCTTCGCATACACATCAACTTTCTGATACGGCTGTAATTCTCCCGGAATTGCCGTTGATGATGAAAAATCTGCTTGAGAAGGATTCACAGCTTCGATATCCGGAGCAGAAGGTTCTGCTGTTTTTTTGACTTCCTTTTTTTCCTCATGTCCGCAACTTTGCAAACTGAAAACCAATATCGTCGGAATTAAAAATTTATATAATCGATTCATATTTTATTTTTAAATAGTTTTAGATTAAATCTGTTTAAGCTTAGATCTATTTTTTACCGCAAAAGAATCAAAAGATTTTGTTGTAAAAATTAATCATTAAAGTATTAATCTTTTGATTCTTTTGTGGTTAAATTTTATTTTACAATTTCAGGCATAAAGTGAATACTTTCCTCATCTTCAGGATCAAGAGAAACACTTTGAGTGGTCGCTTTTCCTTGTCCCCACGCAAACGCTAATGGAAGAATGAAAAGGGCAGCAAAAGTAGAAGCAACCAAACCTCCGATCACGGCTCTTCCCAACGGTGAAACCTGATCTCCGGCCTCTCCTAATCCCAATGCCATAGGAATCATTCCTACAACCATTGCTAATGCGGTCATCACGATTGGTCTCAACCTCAACGCCGCCGCTTCTCTTGCGGAAAGTAAGGCATTTCCGTTATGTTTTCTTAATTGTTCTGCGTTCGTAATCAACAATACGGCATTCGAAATCGAAACTCCGACCGACATGATGATTCCCATGTACGATTGTAGGTTAAGCGTTGACCCACTGATCATTAATAAGGCTAAAGATCCCACCAAAACTGCAGGTGCTGTTGCCAATACAACCGCAGAAACTTTGAATGACTGGAAATTGGCAGCCAACATCAAGAAAATCACAACAATTGCTATGATTAAGCTGCTTTGTAAACTGCTTAATGTTTCATTTAAAGTCTGACTTAAACCAATCATTTGAATATTTAAACCTCTTGGAAGTTCACCCATATTATCAATTACTTTTTGTACATCTTTTGAAGCGGTTACTAAATCGGTGTGATTAAGATTTGCCGTCACTGTCAAAGTCGGCATTGCTCCTAAATTATCGGTTTCTCCGTAGGTGAAGCTGTTTTTAATGGTTGCAACGTCACCCAAATTCGGTCTGTTGGAGTTTTTCTGCAACGGAATTCCTGCAATTTCTTCTTTGCTGTTCATTTTATTTTCAGGAATCTGAACTTGGACGTTGTAGCTGTAACCTCCTTTTTCGTCCGTCCAGATATTTTTTTCGGTAAATCTTGATGAGGATGTTGAAGCTACCAAAGAACGCGAAACATCGGACATATCAACCCCCAGTTGAGCAGCACGAACACGGTCTACATTGATATCCAATGCAGGATATTTAATAGATTGACCAATCTGAACGTCTCTCAAATATGGAATCTTCTTTAATTCTTCTACGATTTTTTTAGCATAATTTTCATTTACACTTTTATCTCTTCCCGATAGTCTCACTTCAATCGGAGTCGGAGAGCCTTGGCTAAGAATTTTTTCCGTTAATTCAATCGGTTCAAAAGATAATTTCATATCAGGATTAATGCTTTTCGCTTTTTCTCTGATTTTATCTTTTAAATCATCCATATTGGTATGATAATCTTCATTTAAGCCAACCTGTAAAACCGTTTCATGAGAACCTGCCATCCAAAGGTAAATCGGACTTACCGAGAAAAGCGTCGGGTGCGTTCCTACGTAAGCAGACGTGATGGAAACATTGTCTTTTCCGACAATTTCTTTGATTCCGTCTAATAATTTTAAAGTCTGAAGCTCGGTTTTTTCAATTCTTGTTCCGTCGGGAACTCTCATTCTCACCTGAAATTGTGTTCCGTTCACCTGCGGTAAAACATCTCGCCCAATGCTGTTTAAAAATAAAGCTATCATTCCTATCATCAATAATATATAAGCCGAAACCACCATTTTACGATAAGGCATGATTCTATCTAAAAATTTCAGATATCGGAATCTTATTTTTTCAAACAAACTAACTTTTCCGTCGCGGTTGCTGTCTTCATTCTGAAGTAAAATTTCTTTTTGGCTCCAAGTGTCGTTTTCATCGCTTAATCCGGCTTTCTGTAATTCTTCAGAATCTGTCAGAGTATGTCCGTCTTTTGCTTTATGATGTTTTACTTTCATGATCCAGTTGGCCATTACCGGAACAAAAGTTTGCGCAAGGAAATAAGAAACAATCATACTGAAACCAATCGCCAAAGCTAATGGTAAGAATAATGATCCTGGAATTCCGCCCATTGTAAATGCAGGTGCAAAAACCGCCAGAATACAGAACAAGATCAGCAATTTTGGAAAGGCAATTTCTTTACAGGCATCCCAAATAGCTAAAGATTTTGGTTTTCCCATGTCCAGATGCTGGTGAATATTTTCTATGGTAACGGTACTTTCATCGACGAGAATTCCAATGGCGAGGGCGAGTCCGCTCAACGTCATGATATTAATGGTCTGTCCGAAAAGATTTAAGAATAAAACCGCCGAAATAATGGAGGTCGGAATGGTGAGAATTACAATCAACGCTCCTCTGATATCGCCGAGGAATAAAATGACCATTAATCCTGTGAGGACGGCTCCGATTGTTCCTTCACTCAACAAGCTTTTAACGGAATTAATTACATACGTCGACTGGTCAAATTCAAAACTAACCTTTACATCATCCGGAAGATTAGACTGAATCTGCGGCAACTGCTTTTTCAGATTTTGAACCACGTCCCAGGTTGAAGCATCGGCACTTTTAGCAATACTTAAATAAACCGAACGACGACCGTTCACCAAAGCATAGCCCGAAGTCATATCCGCTCCGTCGGTAACAGTCGCAACATCTCTTAAATAAAGATTCTGAACACTGCCTTTATACAAAGGAATATTCTCAAAATCTTTTACATTTTTAATCATTGTATTAGTCGGAGTGATGTAGTATTTATCTCCGATTCTTACGTTCCCGGAAGGTGCAGTCTGGTTGTTCAAACGTAAAGCTTCTACAAGCTGATCGGGCGTCATATTATGCTGACGGAGCAAATCCGGATTGGCATTAATGACCACCGTACGAATATTTCCTCCAAAAGGCGGAGACGAAACAATTCCGGGAATTGAGGTAAATGTCGATCGCACATACACGTTCGCGAGATCGAGCAATTCGTTGTTGGATCTTTTATCGCTGCTTAAGACTAATTGTCCAACTGGAAGTGTTGAAGCATCAAAACGAATGATAAACGGCGGGTTGGAACCCGGTGGAAATGCAGCCTGAATTCTGGTCGAGAACGAGTTCAGTTCTGCGGCGGCTTGTGCCATGTTAGTTCCGGGATAGAAATTAATTTTCATCAAAGTCAATCCCTGGATATTTTTGGTTTCAATACTTTTAATTCCGTTGACGAAAAGGAAAATATTGATGTATTGTTTGGCAAAAAATGCTTCCATCTGCTGCGGTGTATATCCGCTGAAAGGATGGGAAACATAGATCACGGGTAAATCCAGTTTGGGGAAAATATCGACTTTAATGGAGTTTACAGATCGTATTCCGAAGAAAAACAATCCGGCAACGATCACTAAAATCGTAATAGGTTTTCTTAATGCAAATCTTATTAAATTCATTGAGATAATGTTGATTATAATTGATATTAATCTTACAATTCGTTTTCAAAAACAGTGAAATCACCTGTCGCTGCTGCTTTTAACAATAAAGCATTCCAGACATTGCTAATGGCGATGTCTCTGTCGGTTTCGGCTCTTACCAAAGCGTAAATGGCTTGTGATAAATCAACAAGATCTGTCAATCCGTTTTTATATAAAACCGATCTTTGGATGTAAGCGTCATTGGCGGATTTTAACTGAACAGGAACCTGGTCGTACACCATGATGGCATTTTTCCATTTGTTTTCAGATAAATCCAATTGGGCCTTTAATTGTTGTTCGGCAAGATCATATTCATGTTTTAAACCTTGACTCACATAATCCTGAGCACTGATTTCTTTTGATAATCGATAGGTCTGAGTGAAATTCCATGAAACTCCGAGTCCAACTAAATAATTGCTTCTCGTCGGATGAATTCCGTCCCAGTAAGAGGTGGAATAATCATTTTGATTTTGAGCGTAACCATTTCCAAATCCCGAACCTCTCGTCTGAAAAATCCCTACCATCGAGAATGACGGATAATACTGCGTTTTCAGGAATTGTTTTTCCTGTTCGCTTACATTGATTCGGCTTTTATATAAAGCCAACAACGGATGACTTTCCAAAGAAGAATTGGCTTCAATCGGAAAATCGGTTGGAATTCTTTTTAGTAAAGCGCTGTCCAGCACAAATTCCTGAGCCGGAATTCCCAACAATTGAGCTAATTTGTTCTCCTGTTCTTGCTCGTTGTCTTTCGCTTTGGTATAGGTGATCATTGCATTGGCGTAATCGGCTTTGGCAAGGGATAAATCAACTCCGGGCACGATTCCGTTTCTTTCTTTTACCTCAACAATCCTTCTGATCGTGTCTGTTCTTCCGAGATTTCTTGCATAAGAAAGCTTTAGTTTTTTAGCTGCTAAAACGTTTAAATAAGCAGCTGCCACTTTTACTTTATGCTGAAAAATCTCATCAGACAAATCTTTGGTATCCCTCAGGTTTTTAGATTCTGCAACTTTTACCCTTTGCTTGGCTTTTCCGAAAGAGAAAAATTCCCAGTTGATATTGGCTAAATACAATGCTCCGAAAGAAGCATTCCAGTTTTGATCGGGAAGGGGAAGTCCCGAAGAAGCTACTCCGTAACCCCCGAAACCGTACAGTGGCCCGTTTTGTCCGTTTACTGTTCCGTAATCCTGTTGCAGGCTGATGTTGAGGTTGGGCAGATATTGCCGTTTTGCCAGTTCTATCGATTCCTGTGAAGACAATCGGTAAGATTCTTTGGCTTTAATGGTTCCGTAATTTTGAACAGCGGTTTCCAGTGCAGACTGTAACGTGAGAACTTCCTGCGCTTTTGCTGTATTGACAAAAAAAACGGATGATAAGGCGAGAATAAAAATTCTTGAAAGCATCTAACGTATTTTTCTTTTTTCAAAGTAAAAAATACATTTTGAAGCAAATTTGAAGTTGAAAAAAATAATACAAACCGCTTTTATTCAGCAAAGTTTACTATTTGCTCTACGCTTTCAAATTCAAGTTTATTTTCTTCGGATTTATGTAAAATGTAAGGTTTATTAATTTCTTTATGGTCGAAATAAACGGTAATTGAATGCCATCCGTCGGCAAAATCATATTGAACGAGAAAATTATTCACTTCGCAGATTTGTTTTACGATAGACAATCCTAAGCCGATGCTTTCTTGGGACTGGTTACTTTTTTTAAATCTTTTAAATAATTCATTTGTGGAAACATCGGGTGGAAGTCCGGTATTGCTGATCTGAAAGTAACTTTTGGTAAGATTTATTTCAATTTTACCACCTTCCAGATTGTGTCTGATTGCGTTGGAAAGAAGGTTGCTCAATAAAATTTCTGCTAAAGTCGGGTGAATTTTAACATAAACATTCTTTTCGCTATTTCTGTTTAACGTAATATTTTTCAAAGCCAAATGATCGTGATAAGCACACAGCGCTTCTTTTTCAACGGTGCAGAATTTCAATTCTTTATTCGTTAAAAACTCGTTGTTGTTTAATTTAGTTAAAAGAATTAATGATCGGTTAATTCTGCTTAATTTATCAATGGAATTCTGAATGTCTGTTAATAAAATCGCTTGATTTTCATTGATTTCCGTTTCCGCTAATAATTCAATCTTACTTTGAATAATGGCTAAAGGAGTCTGAACTTCATGGGAAGCATTTTCGGAAAACTCCTTGACAGAAGCGTAGTCTTCCAATGCTTTGTCGGTCATGATTTTTAGGAATTCATTTAATTTTTTAAACTCTTTTGTGCTTGTCGGTAAAAGTTCAAGTCTTTCTTTTTTCTGAATACTGAATTTTTGAAGTCCGTCGATCGCGTGGTGGAAAGGTTTTAATATGAATTTAGATAAAATTCTTGCGGTGATAAAAACGATGGCTGTAATTAATAATAATTTCCAGAAGAGAGCGATCAGCATTCCGCCCATAATTTCTTTGGTAGCGGTAATGTAGGTGTAGGAAGAGATTTTGTAAATCTTGTTATCAATATTTGCAAAAGAATTGATCTGGATCTTACATTCATTCTTAGAGACGCCATTGTCTTCAAGGCAGGTATGGATAATTTCCGGTTGCGCAGGAAGATTTTTTCCGTTTAATACATTAATGGAAATAGGAAGTCCCTGTGTCGAATTTGCAGGAGCTTCGCCGTTTTTTAATTGATTGATTACATAATTGTTGACGGTTTTCAATCTTTCAATTTCAACATTATCCAGTCGCTTTTTAATGCTTGTATACGAAATGTACATGCTCACCGGAGTGACGAGCAAGATAATGGCGATAAACCAGATCGATATTTTATTCACTAAATTCATGAACCATTATATTTTAAAGCATTAAACTTATATCCCAAGCCATATATTGTTTCAATATAATCGTTTCCGTTTGCGGAAGCGATCTTTTTTCTGAGATTTTTAACGTGCTGATAAACAAAGTCAAAATTAGCCAAATTATCGGTATAATCTCCCCAAAGATGATTAGCAATAGACTGTTTCGATAAAACGCGGTTTTTATTTACGAGGAAGTAAAGAAGCAATTCAAATTCTTTTTGAGTGACTTCCAACCTTGTTTCGTTGATAATAACTTCGTAAGTATCAGTATTTAAAATAATCTCGTTGAATCTTACTTCATTATAACCGTCCATTTTATTTCTTCGGTAAACGGCTCTTAATCTGGCATGCAGCTCCGGTAAGTGGAAGGGTTTTGTGATATAATCATCGGCTCCTTTTTCCAGTCCGTCGATTTTGTCGTCTAAAGCATTTTTAGCAGAAATAATGAGAATTCCGCTGTTGATTTTTTCGGTTTTAATGTAATTTAAAATATTCAATCCATTTCCGTCAGGCAACATGATATCCAGCAAAATACAATCATACGAATTGAACGTAAGGCGTTCCAAAGCTTCGTTGTAACTGTAAGCGCATTCGCAGATATAGTTCTCTCCTTCAAGGTAAAATTCCATACTTTGAGCGAGTTCTTTGTTGTCTTCGACGATCAGGATTTTCATAATTGAAGCAAAATTAAAATTAAATTTTGTATGAATTTTGAAGTTGTGGAAGTCTTTGTCTATTAGTATTTTAAGTTAAACTTTAATTTAAGCAAAAGTTTGTATAGAACCCAACGTCATTTCGAGTAAATTTTTGAAAAAATTGTATCGAGAAGTTCTTATTTCACCAAAGGTTCTCGATACATTTTTCTTCATTTTATTACGAAAACACTCGAACTGACGGAAGGCTTCAACATCAAAAAATCAGATTAAAAAAAACAAAAACTCCCCGATCAATCGAGGAGTTTCACTAATATGGAACTTTACAGATGTTACTTTGTAAATAACATTTCTCTATATTTTGTCATTGGCCAAAGCTCATCATCAACCATCATTTCCAAATCATCAGAAGCATCTCTGATAACGTCGAATAGAGGTTTTACTTTGTTGCAGTAGTTTTCTGCCTGCTTTTGGCTGTCAGACGTTGCTTTTGCAGCTTCTCTTGCTTTAATAAGGTCTTCGACACCTAATTTAATTTTAGAAACATTTTCAGAGATGCTTGTGATCAAACTCATTTGTTCTTTTGCTAAAGATTTGAATTCTTTATCTCCGAAAATTTCTTTAAGACCTTTTACGTTCTCGATCAATCTGTTTTGATAGTTCAAAGCAGAAGGAATGATGTGGTTTCTCGCAATATCACTTAAAACTCTTGCTTCAATATCGATAACTGTAGAATATTTTTCTAATTTGATTTCGTTTCTTGCCTCAACTTCTCTATGCGTGAAAATTCCCATTTCTTCGTAAAGTGTTAAGAATTTTTTGTCCATTTCCTGCTTAAGAGCTTCCGGAGTCGTTTTTAGGTTATTCAAACCTCTCTTTTTAGCTTCTTTTGCCCAGTCATCAGAATATCCGTCACCTTCAAACATGATGTTTTTACACTGCTTGATGTATTCTCTCAATACATTGAAGATCGCTTCGTCTTTCTTAAGACCTGTTTCAATTAATGCATCAACTTCTTTTTTGAAATCCATTAATTGTTTTGCAGCAATCGTGTTCATTACAGTCATAGACTCTGCACAGTTTGCAGCTGAACCTACCGCTCTGATTTCAAATTTATTTCCTGTAAATGCAAACGGAGAAGTTCTGTTTCTATCGGTGTTATCCAACAAGATTTCAGGGATTTTTCCAACTACATTTAATTTTAAATCTGTTTTTTCGTCCGGTGAAAGTTTTCCTTCCGTTACTTTTTCTAGCTCTTCCAATACTCTGAACAACTGGCTTCCGATAAATACAGAAATAATTGCCGGTGGAGCTTCGTTTGCACCTAGTCTGTGGTCGTTACTTGCAGAAGCAATACTTGCTCTTAAAAGATCAGCATATTCATGAACTGCTTTAATTGTATTAACGAAGAATGTTAAGAATTGTAAGTTTTTCTTAGGATTTTTTCCCGGGCTTAGAAGGTTTTCACCTGTATCAGTTGCTAAAGACCAGTTGTTGTGTTTTCCGCTTCCGTTTACTCCTGCGAATGGTTTTTCGTGGAATAAAATGTGGAAATGGTGTCTGTGAGCAATTCTTGCCATTACGTCCATCAACAAAGAGTTGTGGTCTACAGCAACGTTTACTTCTTCAAACATTGGAGCTAACTCGAATTGGTTTGGAGCCACCTCGTTGTGTCTTGTTGTTACAGGAATACCCAATTTCATACACTCGATTTCCAACTCTTTCATGAAGTTCATTACTCTTGTAGGAATTGAACCGAAATAGTGATCATCCAATTGCTGCCCTTTTGCAGGAGAGTGTCCTAGCAAAGTTTTTCCTGTTAATACAAGGTCCGGACGAGATTGGTATAATGCTGAATCAACCAAGAAATATTCTTGCTCCCAACCTAAAGTAGGAGTTACTTTTGTTACGTTTTTGTCGAAATACTGCATTACGTTTGTTGCAGCTTCGTCTACCGCGTTCAGTGCTCTTAAAAGAGGTGCTTTATAATCTAAAGTTTCTCCAGTATAAGAGATGAAAATTGAAGGAATACATAATGTAGTTCCCATGATAAATGCCGGAGATGTAGGATCCCAAGCTGTATAACCTCTCGCTTCGAAAGTGTTTCTGATACCTCCATTCGGGAAAGAAGATGCATCCGGTTCTTGCTGAATCAATAAGTTTCCGCTGAATCTTTCGATTGCTCTACCTCCTTCGATCGGAGTGAAGAATGAATCGTGCTTTTCTGCAGTGCTTCCTGTTAATGGCTGAAACCAGTGAGTATAGTGAGTAACACCTTTGCTCATTGCCCAGTCTTTCATGGCAACTGCAACCTGGTCTGCGATGTGTCTTTGGATTTTAGTTCCTTTTCTTACCGCATCCATGATCGATTGGAATGCTTCTTTCGTTAAATATTCTCTCATTGTTTCTTCTGAGAAAACATTCTGACAGAATAATTCTGACAATTTTACAGGAACTTCTACAGAATTATCTCTTCTAAAGTCCTTGAATGGTAAAGTTTCTAACGCTTTGAATCTTAAAGTTGACATATTAGATTTAATTTTTACGCTGCAAATTTACAAAAAAAATGAATCGAAAAAATTTTTACCCTAAAAATTTGAGGGGTGTTTTAAAATTTAACTAAATTTTAAACGGTGATTTGAATTTTGAGAGGGGGTTGGTTGGATTAAGGTCTGCATTATTAATATTTCTTAATAATGAATATATATTATAAGAAACAATTTACGAATTTATATTATTTGTGTGTAATTTTTTTTAGGTGTCATTCTGAATAAAGTGTAGCAGAGTGAAAAATCTGTTATTAAAATAATTTTCATACAGTTTGTCATGCTGAAAGCATCTAGAGGCGAATTTTTCCTATAGAATTTTCTAATACTATGCCTAGATGCTTTCAGCATGACAAACTCTGTCGGTATTTTTCAAATCTTGAAATGAAACACAGCAACCATAGCCCCGATTGCCGCGGCATCCTTTTTTGCAGAGGGGGAAAGTAAGGCAAAAAAGATATAGCAGAAAGCGGGATAAAGCTACCTATAAAAGTTAAGAAGTTGGAAGAAGTGTGCTAGAAGTTTTTTAGGATTGAAACTACTTCTTCGCTTCGCTCATCGTAATGACTTTATTGAATTTATATATTATGTTAAATCGTTTGTTAAAAGATACTTAAAATAAGTTGGGCGGAGATTTTGTATATTTGTGTGAAATTTATTTTATGACAAATTCTAGAGCAAGAGAAACGACGGAAGCAATTGAAAGATTGTATATTTCTATGAGACACCTCTTTTACAGAGGTTTTTTTAAACCCGGTGGTGTTTCAGGAGAGAGCATAAGAAGTTTGTTGAAAACCATTAACCCCGAGATTTACGGAAGTATGAATATTCCGAATAAACTGGAGCTGGATGGTTTGATGTATGTTTTGGACAGGCTTCCGGAGGGAATTGAAGAATGTGCTTTTATTCATCTGACATCGGATGAGGGTTTTGATAAAGGAAGTTTCGAACCTATTGTTCCTAAAAAGAGAAGAAGAAATTGCTATAGAATCGACGAGCACCAGATGAATATCGAAGTTCTTTTGGGGCGTTCTGAGATTTATGATATTCTTACCCACCTTACATTTTTATTTATAGAAGCAGATAAAGTGAGAAATCTGGCTTTCATCCAGGATGAAAACTGGAAACCGACACGTGCTTTTAAAATAATCGAAGAAGTAGTAAAAGGCGAAAAAAAATTCAGCAGAAAAGAAAAAGAGGTTGCTCTTATTCATTTATCTTCTTTAATAGGAAGAACTTTTGAAGAGACCTTAAACGCTTACAATACTTTCGGTGATGATAATAATCCGGATCGTTTATTTAAAATCATTTACAACTTAGGAAAAGTAAGTCTTGAGGATGCAAAACAGACGAGAGAGAGAGAAATTCATTTCAGTGCTATTTTAAAGGAAAGAGTGGGGCATCATTATTTCGGTGAGAAATGGGCAGACAAAGTGAAAGAGGTTTTATTTGAAAACAATCTTCATATGCGTCCGTTGCACATTATTTCTGCGAACATGCACTCAGTGAAAAATATGCTGTATGCCAATGATGCTTTAAAGAAAAAGGATCATAAGGAAGTAGATTACAAGCTTTACGGAGAAATTTCCGATAAGAAAGAACTTCGCGACAAGGTTTCAAAATATGCTTTGGAGGAAGGAATGATCTATATTAACGATAAGAGCGGAAGTAATATTGATGTTCAGATTATAGATTTAAGCAAAACAAATCTCAAAAATACACCTTTTCACGATATTAAATTTGGTGGAGATGATGTAATTATGGTTTTCGATTATGCTTTTGGCGAACAGGCTTTTGAAGTAATGGATGAATTGCTGAGACCTTTTGAACAAAAAGGTGAAGTCTACATGATGAAAGTAAAATCTGTTTCTATCATGGGTAAAGCGGGAATTCTTGAAGGTGGAAAAGGAGATATCATGATCCCAACTTCGCATATTTTTGAAGGTACGGCAGATAATTATCCTTTTGAAAATGCTTTAAAACTGGAAGATTTCCACGATGATGAATTGAAGGCTTTCGAAGGTCCGATGATTACAGTTTTAGGAACTTCCCTTCAAAATAGAGATATTCTTTCTTATTTTATGAATACTTCATGGAAAGCAATCGGACTTGAAATGGAAGGGGCGCATTATCAAAAAGCAATTCAGGTGGCGTCTAAAATCAGACATCATATTTCACCGGATTTGTTTGTAATGTATGCGTATTACGCTTCGGATAATCCATTGGAAACGGGAAGTACCCTTTCTTCAGGTGGTTTGGGATTAACAGGTGTAAAACCAACATATCTTATCACATTAAGAATCTTAGAAAAGATCTTACAAAGCGGAAAAAAAGAAGTTTCTGCTAAAAAATAATTTGATTATTTCAATTAATAATTTAATCCTTCAAGGTTTCAAAACCTTGAAGGATTTTTTGTTTTTGTTACGGATGTACTAATTTGACAGATATATATATATTCTCAATATAAAAAGGGAAATATCTACAAATATTATATTAATTTACTATGAAATCCTTAAATTATTCAAAAAATAATTATTCAATATTTTGTGAATAATTATTTTTTTGTAATATTGCTTAGTTGAAAAATACTATAAATTAATTCAAAAATTGTTTCTAAAGAAGAAACAGAAGAAGAAGTAAAAACTGAATCGAAACAAGAAAGCAGAACGGCAAATATGCGTGTGCTCCGGTCTCATATAGTTGTGGTGTTAAAGGTTATGCCTGTGGAGAAACCGCATTAGAAATGATAGAAAATGCTTTGGCCGGAGAGGAATTGTTTTGTGGAGAATAAGTGATGGCATTTCTTCGAAAATAAATATAGAAAGCATTATGGCGACATAGTGCTTTTTTAATATGAAAAATTTGAACATGAATAGATTAGTTTTAGTGTTGATTTTAATTTCGTCAATGCTTTTTTCTCAGGAAAATAATTATGCTTTCGGCTATAGGTTAACTTATAAACCTGATTCTACAGATATTTTTAATACTAAAAGTGAAGATTTTACTTTATTTGTTAATAATGAAAAATCTTATTTTTTAAGTGATAATTTTTTAAAACGAGACTCGGCAATAAAAGCACTTGCAAAAGCTCAAAGCCTAGATTTTACAAAAGCTCCAAAAACAAGATTTAAATATATAGTGCTTAAAAGCAAAAAAGATAAGAACCTTGTATTATATGATAATATACTTAAGTATTATTTCAGCTATCCTGAAAGTCCTGAATTTAATTGGAAATTAAGTAATGAAACGATGAAAATCGGAAATTTGAATTGTTCGAAGGCTGAGACAGTATATGCTGGTAGAACTTGGGTAGCGTGGTATACTAAAGATATTCCTGTGAACGATGGTCCTTATAAATTTAATAATCTGCCAGGTCTTATCATAAAAGTTTCAGATTCTGAAAATAACTTTGATTATGAACTCATTAGTATAAAAAAAAGTAATCTTCCAAATAATCAGCTTTTTCAGGAAGTATATTTAAAAAAACATAAGGAAATCTCTAGAGAAGATTATTTAAAAACACTAAAAAATATTAATGATAATATTATTAACGAAGCTGCGAGAAGTGGCTTAAGTGTAGCTCCCGAAAGTGTAGAACTGGTAAAAGCAAATCTAAAAAAGAGAAATAATCCTATTGAATTAAAGTAACAATTACAACTCTTATTTTTCTTCGTTGAATTATCATCTTTTTGTAATAATTTGCATGGATTATTTTAAAGTAATATAGTTTCAAACTTACTATAATGTTTCAATATTGAGATAGAATAACTTATCTAATGCCCGATTTTGAGAGTCTTTCTAAAATTACTTACCTTTAGAAAAAATAAAAAATTTTAAATGAAAAAATCGGTTGCAATCATTTTTGCGTTTATCATTTCACAATTTCAGGCTCAGCAGGGAGCTTACTATCAGCAAAGTGCGAAGTATAAGATGGATATTGATGTGAACGCTGAAAAATTTACGTATCAGGGAAATCAAACGTTAGAATACACTAATAATTCGCCGGACGAACTTAATGTGGTTTATTTCCATTTATACTGGAATGCTTTTAAGCCAAACTCTATGATGGATCAAAGAGTGGCTTCTCAAGGGAAAAATGGTGATTCGAGATTGCAGAAAGATGGAGTTTCAAGATTGGCTTCTATTCCGAAAGATCAGGAAGGAGCACAAAATATTCACTGGATCAAACAAAACGGGAAAACGTTGAAGTTTGAAGTTCAGGAAACGATCATGAAGGTTTATCTTGCTGAACCGATTAAGCCAAACTCAACTACAACTTTTACATTGGACTGGGATGCGGTAATTCCTCAACAAATCAGAAGAAGCGGTAGAAATAACAGAGAAGGTGTCGATATGACAATGACGCAGTGGTATCCGAAAATAGCAGAGTACGACTATGATGGTTGGGCAACATTTGATTATATAGGAAGAGAATTTCATGCACCGTTTTCGGATTTTGATGTTACCATTAAAATCAACAAAGATTATGTTGTAGGAGCAGGAGGAATTCTTGAAAACCCTACAGAAGTGAAAGGTTATGATGCCAATGCAAAAATTAAGGCTGAAAAAAATAAAGCAACATGGAGATGGACAGCGAAAAATATGCTGGATTTTGCATGGAGTGCAGATAAAGATTATGTTGTAAAAAGTTTTGATGTTCCACAAGGACCAAAAGTTTTTTTAGTATATCAAAATAATGACAAAACAAAGGTTTGGGAACAGGCTCAACCTTACGTGACGAAATATTTCCAATTGATGAATTCTCACTTCGGAAAGTATGTTTATCCGACATATGCTTTCATTCAAGGTGGAGACGGCGGAATGGAATACGGAATGTGTACCATGATTTTAGGTGAAGCGAAAGACATTAAAGGTTTGATGGGATTAATGGCTCACGAAGGTGCGCACTCTTGGTATCAGCAAATGTTGGCGACCAACGAATCGATGCGACCGTGGATGGATGAAGGTTTTACGAGCTATGCAGAAGGTTACGTCATGTATCAGTTGTTCCCGGAAGAACTTCCGAATCCGTTTGCAAATACGTTGAACGCTTACAGAAATTTCATTAAAAAAGGAATCGAAGAACCAGCAGTTTGGCTGGGAGATCACCATGATAACGGAAATTCTTACACATATGCTTCTTATGTGAAAGGAGAGTTGTATCTGGTGGAGCTGGGTTACATCATGGGAGAGCAGAACTTAGCGGAAACATTGAAGCAATATTACAATCAATGGTCGATGAAACATCCTTCTGACCGAGATTTTCTGCACATCGCACAAAAAGTTTCGGGAATGGATTTAAAATGGTTCCAGAATTATTGGATCAACACGACAAAAACGATCGATTACGGAATTAAAGATGTAAAATACGAAGCAAAATCAACAACGATTACATTGGTGAATAATGGGGGAGTGCCAATGCCTATTGATTTCAGTGTGATGACGAAGGATAAAAAGGTAATTAATTATCAAATTCCATTAAATATGACACATACCTGGAAAGAAAAAGATGCATATGGAGAGTTTAAAACAATGCCTTATTGGCCGTGGACTCAGAAGGAATATACGATTACAGTTCCTTATACAAAAGATCAGCTTTCTGTTTTAGGAATAGATTTCAGCCAAAGAATTGCTGATGTGAATATGGATGATAATTTCGTTGAAGTGAAATGATTATTCTAAAATATAATTTAAAATCCTGCAGGTTTTCTGTGGGATTTTTTGTTTTTTTTTATACAAATTGCACAATGTTTTCACTAATCACACAACTCAGTTTGTAATCTCTGTGGATATTGTTTTATTACAAATAAAATTATATGAGATATCTGAAAAATGAATTATTAAAAAATAGCTTAATATAGCTTACAGTATCCCAAACTGCTTTACCATCCAATGATTGGGATGGTTTTTAATCAAATCATTTTTTATTTTTTCGTCTTTTGTATTCAGGTAGCTGTAGACTTTTAAAGGGATGGAATCAGGATATTCTTTCAAGCCCTGAGCGACAGTTGCTCTCGCAAGATCTTCCTGTTTTCCGCTATCCAGCGCTTCATATTTGTAGATATAAACGATAACAGGAATTTTTCCGTATACATTTTTTGTTTCGTCTTCCAGTAATCTCATGATCTCAATTTGGAGCTCCGGATTAGATGGTTTTCCCACCATTGCAGTCTGCGTAATATGCTGCTGATACATCAAAAAAAGCATCAGGATATGAAGGTTTTTCGTATTAGGATCCGAAGCCAGCCTTTGGATTTTTTCTATTGTTTCAGAAGTCATTTCATCGTTATCAGCTTGTAGACTTTTATTATAAAATTCATCCAGAAGATTGTAAACTTCTTTATCATTTCCATCGATTTTAGCTTCGGTTTTTAGTTTTTTAAATACTTCTTTTGCCGTTGCCGCTGTTTGTGCAGAGATATTTAAACCAATAAATAACAGAAATAAAAAGAATAGCTTTTTCATGGAGATGAGGTTGAAATGTTTTTGAGTTTTTAAATATAATTAATTGTTTTAAAAGAATGAATAATTTTAAAAGAACAATTTAATTTGATTAGTTTTGAAAGTGTTTTTTTTATTAAAATCATTAATTTTAAAGCTTTAAATTAATAAGAAATTTCATTTAATTAATAGTGGAAATTTCTTCTTAAAAATCAAATAAATGAATTCAATCGTAATAAACATAGGAAACAGCAATATCCGATTTGGGCTTTTTGATGATGACAATTGTGATATTTCGTGGGTTATTAATACGAAACCTTACAGAACGGCGGACGAGTTGTATGTTCAGATGTTGATGCTTTATCAGACTTATAAAGTTGAACCAAAGGAAATAAGCAAAGTGATTATCGGTTCGGTTGTACCTCAGCTTACCAAAGTGATGAGCTCGGCGATCAAGAAAATCCACGGAATTCTTCCCGTAATTGTTGATAGAAATACGCCTTCCGAGGTTGTTGCAAAATCGAAGCAGATGGGAACGGATATTTATGCCAATCTTGTTGCTGCTCATAATATGTATCCGGACAGAAAGAAAATTGTTCTGGATTTCGGAACTGCGCTTACCGCAAGTTGTGTTGCCGAAAATGGCGAAACTTTGGGCGTAATTATCGCTCCGGGAATTGTTACGGCTTTAAATTCTTTGATCAGCCAAACCGCACAGCTTCCGGAAATTGAATTGAAAAAACCAAAAACAGTCTTAGGTTTAGATACTGTAACCTGCATGCAAAGCGGAATGGTGTACGGATTTTTAGGAATGGTAGAAGGTTTTATCGACAGAATAAACGATGAGGTGAACGACGATTGTTTCGTTGTTGCAACGGGAGGAGTTTCTCATGTTTACAAACCTTTGACGGAGAAAATTCATGTGATGGACAGACTTCATACGCTGAAAGGTTTGTATTTTTTAGGAAAAGATCTTTAAATTATCATTAAAAATAGAATCACAAAGTTTGTCATTCTGTAGCAATCTCGGCAATTAATTTTTTAATTAATTTACTAATGCTACACCTAAATTCCTACGGAATGACAATTTTGGGTTGCTTTAATTTTTTACTCTTTTAAACAGAATTAAAACATCAAGAAAGGTGTGAATTATTTTGATAATCTGTTTTAAAGGAAAATTATTCTAAAGATTAAAATTACCTTTTTGATTTAAAAAACTCTTTCACGATCGAAGAACATTCGTTTTCCATAATTCCGGACACGATTTCCGTTTTCGGATGAAGAGTTAAATTTTTGTTGATGAAACCTCGTTGTGCGTCTCTTGCTCCAATCACAACCTTTGAAATCTGTGACCACAAAAGTGCTCCGGAACACATGACACAAGGCTCAAGCGTAACGTAGAGTGTACAGTCTTTCAGGTATTTTCCGCCTAAAAAATTAGCAGCAGAAGTGATTGCCTGCATTTCGGCATGGGCGGTAACGTCGTTTAAAGTTTCGGTAAGATTATGAGCTCTTGCAATGACACGATTATTGGAAACGATAACACATCCAATCGGAACCTCATCTTTTTCCAGTGCAATTTCGGCTTCGTTGAGCGCCATTTTCATGAAATATTCGTCTGTAAACATTTAATTAAAATTTAAATTATAAAAAGAATATTTCAATTAATTATTCAAAACTCATTGTTAAAGGTAATTTGAAACGATACCTCACAGGATCACCTTTAATAATCGCTGGAGAAAATTTTTCTGAAACCGAATATAATGCAATTTCTGCCTGTCTGTTGAAAGTGAAATTATCGCCCTGTGCTTGAACATTGCTAATGGTGCCATCTTTTTCAACAATAAATGCTACATTAGCCTTTACTGTTTTCTGTTCTGCGTAGACTCCGTCTGTGTAAAAAAGATTGGCAACTTCCTGTCTCAAAGCATTAATTCCACCCGGGTAATCTGCGGCTTTGTCGATGATAGGAAGTAATTCTGTATTGTTCTCAGGTTTTATTGTTTTAGTGTGAATTTTTCCGAGATCTTCCAAATTTTTCACTTTTAATAAAGCTCCGATTAAAGCAACATTTTCTACACTGTCCATTTTTTTCATGAAAATGACATAATCTACTTTGATGGAAGCTTTAGTAAATTTATCGGTTTCAATGTCGTATTTCTTTTTAAACTCGTTGTTGAGCAAAACACGATGATGATTATAAAAGTTCTTTACATTTTTAAATTCCTCTACCTGCTGTGAAAAGCAGAGAGAAGAAATAAGGCAAAACAGGTAAAGAAATAGTGTTTTCACTTTTGATATATTTATGTAAATGTAATCAAAAAATCTGAAAACCAATCTTTTTTTAGCTTTCCAAATATCGGTTCAAAGACTCCTGAAGATGGTTGCGAATATCATCAACTAAACTTTTAGGTTCCAAGACCTGAACTTCTTTTCCGTAAGACAAAATTTCCTGCATAAAGTCGTAAGTCGGGTGCAAAAAGAATTCAAAAAAGATCTCTTCCGGCGTTTCCTTCGTCTCTTTTTGTGACATGTGAAGCGGAAAACTTCGGATGTATTCTCCCTGATGTCTGCTGCATTTCAGGACGATCTGTTGTGGTTTTTGCTCCGTTAAGTTCATCACTCCGAAAGCATTTTTGAAATGTTCTCTAAAGTTGTATTTATACTTTTCTCTGAATTGTTTTTCGTTGACATCAAGATAATTGATACGGTCTAAACCGAAAGATTTTAAAATTTTATCTTTTGTATCAATCGCGATAAGATACCATCTGTCTTTGGATTCTTTCAATGCTAACGGATGAACTTTTCGCGAAGTCATCAATTTATTTTTGTAATTGTAATGCTCGAAAGCAACGATTCTTCTGTTGCGGATCGCGAAAAATAAGTCATAAAAATTCTCGACCCCCGTTGGTTTTCTGGATTCAAAAAAGATAAAATCTGCAAAATCCGGATGGGTATTCATGGCATTGCTTACCTGAAAAGATTCGAGTAATTTTTGATTGTATTCATCCACTTCCATAATAGGTCGGCTCTCGATATAATAACGGTTATCTCCCTTCTTTTTATTGTGAATGGAAAGGTTAAAAAGATCGGAAATCTCACGAATATCCCTCTGCAAAGTACGGATCGAGTAGCTCTTGATATCCGCATCCTGAAATTCGAAAGAGTTGAGTAGATAGTCCTCCAGCTGTGAATAGGTAGCCGGAGAACTTTCTAATCTTTTTATAATTAAGGCATATCTTGTCAGGTAAAAATCTTTTTTCATGATTTATTTTTCTGAAACAAATATATGGGCTTAATGCGACAAAAGGTGTCGTGTTTTGTTTTTTTTAAGATATGTTGAAATTTAAGAATATTTTCCAGCTTCATATTCTTGAATATAATATTCGATAGTATTTCCGGAGCCGAATTCTACTATTTCTCCATCCGTATTTTTGACTAAGAAAGGAACATTACCAAGTAGTGTATTATACTTTTCATCTCTTGTTTCATAAAATTTCTTGCTTACATAGAAAAAAATCATTCCGTAAGTTTTTCTAATAGTAACTTCTTTAAAAAGTGATAATCTAATGCCTGATTCTTTACCATATTTGTCAATATGATTTTGGGCAATATTTGTAATTTCTTGTTCTGTTAACATAGCTTGATTATTTAATTTCTTTTGTTACCTCTGTTACTTTCATATATCTAAATTCTTTGAATTTGGCATCTTTTTTTAGGTTTACAAGTCCGCTAAAATTTTGGCCTTCTAAAAATCGTACTTTTCCGTTAGCATCTTTCACAACGTATATTACATGATGAGATTCATAAACAGTTTTGGATAAACAAAGTAATATTCCCATCTCATTATTAGCCATATCAGTCCATAAAACAGCTGCATTCTCTATAGTTACAAATTTACTATCAATTTTATGTTCTTGTTTCAACCACGAAACTAAAGTTGTATAATGAGGAGTTCCTGTACTTTTAGCCAATTTAATTTCTCCTGTTCTAAAATAATGATCAATTACTTTCACAACTTCAGTACAATTATTGTTTGCAACTTGATGAATTATTTCCTCACCATTCTTTGTAATTATTATATGATTAAAATAAACCCTAACTTCATCAAAATAATCCATTGCAGTGTCAGGTGTGATCTTAATTTTAGATAGTCTTTTCCAATTTTCTTTAAATTCTTTAACTGCTTTTTCTGTGGTAAGCAAGGGAATATTATCTGCCATTCCGGTCTTCCCATGAAGTTCAGAAAGAAGTTCTTCTTGCTCTTCTTTAGTAAGTTTTCTCTTTTTTCCATTTTCCTCAATTAAAGCTTCATTTAATTGTCTTTCTAATTTAGAAAGATCATCTTCTTTTTCTACAAGTTTCCTTGCAGAACGGCTCAGTCCATTTTTTATAGCAACAGTAAGTTCTCCACTCAAAGATAACATTTCTATCCAAAACAAATACTCACAAAATGTTTGTCCTAATTCTGAGTTCTCGGCATTGGTTAGCTTTAAAACAATATTGGCAACTGAACTTGTAATTCCCGCTGCAGCTCCAATTCCTCGTACAACTGCTAATGAAGTAATTACTTCCGCTGCAACAATTTCAGAAAGTGTACCATAGCTTCCTACAATAGCAGCAACATCCAGTGCATATTCTCCTGATTTTATGACATTATGCCAAAATTGTTTATCGGCATTTACTTTAAGCATAAAGGCGGGAATAATTGCATCTAATTTTACCGCTGTTTCTTGTTGAGAATCATCTTTATCTGTAAATTTTAACTTAACTGGATAAAAAGGATGATAAATATAATGTTCAACTATTTTCTCTTCTCTTAATCCTCCTTTTATATGAGGATCTACTACGGTTTGAGTTTTGCCCGTCTCAAAATTAATTTGTAATACGCGGTCTACAGCATTAGATTTATTAAGTGGCTTCTCAACAAACTCTGCAGAAGCATTGCTGGTAAAAAAGCCAAATATCTTTTCTGAATGATAAGGTAAAAGTTTAGGTCCAGTTGTTGAAGCAAATTCCGGATTATTTTTTACACTGTAATCAACAAATCTTGATTTTTGCCATGCTTTATTTACTAAACCTGCGAAAATTAGCCCATTATCGCCATTTAATCTATCATAAAGAAATTCCAGAATCGTAATTTTCTTTTTTACTAAAACAGTATTAAGGTAGGTCAGAAATATTTCATTCTGTCCATTTCTTTCTAAAAGAATTTGTAAAAGTTTGATATAAATATCTTCTTCTGCAATATTTAATTTATTGGTAAGATTATTTCTGTTTACTCCCTCCCTTACCAGTAACCATAAAATTTCAGTATCTATCTCTACCGAAATAGAATCTGGTAAATAGTATAGAATTTCTAATGCATCATAATAATAGAGTTCGGAATTCTTCTTTAAATTCAATGCTAAAGTATCTAATACGATTTTTTTAAATTGCTGCTTAAAAAAGTCTTTCATTGCCCCTCCTCCTGAAGATAAGTCGATTCCCTGACTGAAAATAGTGTCATTTAAAAAAGATAAAAAAGCTCCGACACTTTTAAAGTTTAGTATTAATGCACAATCTTCATCAGAAGGAGTAAAAATGGATTGTTTTTCTTTTTGATAGTAAGTATACTTTAATGTAAATACTTTTGAATTGCCGTTCGTTTGTATAAAAGGAAATAAATTCATTTTTCCTGATTTCTGAGATTTTGTAATATTCACCATTCTCTGAGAATCAAATATTACTTTCCTAGGAAAATCAAAAATTGTATTTACAACATTGGCAAAAAAAGAAACATGGTTTTTAAACCAGTAAATGTATTCTCCATTGCTGATATCTTTAATAAGACTATCATTTGGGTTATAATTAATATAATCGGGAAATAGAATGATTTCGGGTAAATCTTGGGATTTTATAACGATATTATTTTCACTTACATCATAAAAATAAATATTGTAGTTATCTGTTTCTATGCTATACTCAACTAATTCTGATAGATTTGGAAATTCTGTTGCTCCATTTAGTAAATTAGAATATTCTAAATTGCTCTTTTGAAAGAGATATTTTTTGTCAGAATTATTTTCCCATAAATATATTGTATCTACATTATTAGCACTTAATATTGAAAAAAGCCTTTTATAGATTATAAAATTACTTTCAAAAATATTCCTATCCACATGATAACTTTCGCCACCTTCTAAAGGAGTTAGTAAAACATTATTTGGTAAGTTTATATTTTTATTTGCCTCATCGCTTCTTCGATTAATACGAAGGAATTCGATTATATCTTGAAAATTAGCCATCGTTATTATGTTTTTGATTTGGTGTTTCTAAACTCATTTTGTGATTTTTTGGTGTTAATAAGAGGCAGAGTTTTTTAGGCTCTGCCATTATAGATTCATTAGATTTAGATTTTTCTAATACTTAAGATTTTGACGCCAAAAGTTGCTTGTGGAGTGTATGAAAATGCCGTCGCAAAAACTTTAAATCTAATTGGTGTGGGTTGATTATTATCAATAACATTTGTTACAATACTTACAGAACCATCATCTTTATAAATAGATGTGGTAACAAAGTTTGCTCTTTTAGAAATAATAAATCGCATACTGTCACCATTTCCAAGGTTTACGCTACCAGATCCTCCTGTTACAAAAGTTGCATTAATAGGACCATTATTTGCAACCGCCATTGCTCCTGAAATTTTTTCTGCAGATAGAGTATCTGTTGAAGAAGTAGTGATTCCAAATCCTGTAGACCCACCAAAAGGATTGTAATTTTGTCCACCTTTTGTCACTGCTCCTTCTATTACAAAATCATCTGTAGCAGTAAGAAACGACTGCATATAATAGGCTACCAGTACAGCATTATCATTTTGCCCTGCATAATTATACAAATCGACATCATATCCAATATTTAATTCGTTTGATGTATTTACCAATTCATTATCAAATGGAAGATTTCCTGCTGTTATTCTTGACCAAACATTTCCGCTAATATCAACTTCTGCTGCAGAGCCACTGTTAATAATAGTAAATGCAATCGATGTAGTATATTCTGCTACGCCATTCCATAATCTAACTTTATAGTCTCCTAACGCATAAGATTTTGAATTAAGAGAAAAATTAATCATATTAGGATTAAGTAAAGTAACTTTTGAATTATTAATAGTTTCGACAACTGTTCCTGATGAATTTATAATCTTAACAGTGAAGCTGTTTGGGTTTAAATTTAAATTAGAACCAATTAGGGTTATAAATGTTACGTTGTTGGGATTTGTTGATTTGGGTACGATTAGAGGATAAATCAACCCCACGTTCATGGTATTTGTGGTCCATCCACCATTCATCGCAGTTTTCCAAGCTGTCCGTTCGGCTTCTGTTAAAGATGTTGGAACAGTTAAAAAAACTTGTTTTCCTGTTGACTTTCCAATTTTTCCTGTTGAATTTTGGGCAATAAATGTGTTGAAATTAGTATCGTTTGAAACATCTGATAACCCTGAAACAATATAATTTTTGCCAGACGTTTTCATTTCCCAATCCGCACCCAATGTAAGACCAGCCCCGTCAATTGATGTTAATTTTGAATTAGCAACATTTTTTCCTAAATCTCCTGCGGGTAATTTTGCAACCTCTCCATTGCTATTAAGACCAATAATTTTGTTGTAATCCTGAACGTTTCCGTCTGTAAGTGGTTTGTCTAGCTTTCCTTCTATTTTTTCTTTTGTAATAGAATTGTAATCTGATTGAGTGGAAATTCCCTCTGCAATAAGATCAAGATCAGAAATATGTACATGATCATCTGAAATTTCAACGGGGATTGATCCGTCTACAACAGCGTGGGTCTTTAAATCTCCATTCGCATCAATGGCATAGTCTGTATAAGTAGCTCCGCCAACTGCAGCTACTTGATAAATAACATTCGTTTCTCTTGCTCCGGCAGGAGGCAACGCATTTACTCTTATAATTTTTCCTATTTCGGACATATTTTGTTTTTTTAGTGTTAATAAATTTTTAATAAAGACAGAGCCTGAACTCTGCCTTCAGTTGTTTAGGCATTATTTATAATTAAACCCAGTCTCCTGAAATAATTTTCTCATCCCCATTATTTGCGCCTCCCAAAAGATTTTCATTTGTCTCAAAATTGAATTTCTCTTCAGTAATTACTTCAGATGGAACTTCAAAATCATCCGGATTTTCTGTTGTAAATGGCAATGCATGAGCTACTTTTAATCCGATGCTTTCTGCCTGAAGAATATTTAATGTTGTCGGAAGTCTTGTTAACCAAGCTTTTCCTTGTTTAATACCTTTTGGTTGCTTCATTTCATCAACAATAGATAAATAAAGCTCGTCTCCAATTACTGGAACTTCGCCGCCGTTCCAGATTTTTCCGGTTGCTAAATAGAATTGTACTGCGTCTTCAAAGCCTGGGCGTACTGTTGCAATCACTCTTGCCATTCCACTTTGTAAAAAAGCTCTAAATACAGGATCTGTATTTTCAGATTGATATAAATCTGTCCAGTTCAATTTGTTTCCCCAGTAGTATGGATATAAATAGTAAGAAAGGTTTTCCCATTCGAATGCCTGTTCCATGAATTTTACGAAAGCTGTATATTTATCTAATTTGCTAGAAAGAACAGTTTCGTAATCATTAAATGAATTTCCTTGTGTTAATCCTGATAAGCCATATCCATGAGTTGATCCGGCAGCTCTGTTCGACATATAGGAAATACAGTTTTTACGTAAAATCGTGTTTTCAATTTGTCTGTAGAAATTAGGATTTGAGTCTTTGATGACTACAGCTTTGTTGTTTTCTTCAGAGATAGAATTATTGTATTCTACTAAAGCCTCTTCATAAGCGTTAATAATAGCATTAAAAGTCTTCTGTAACCAAGCCGCTTTAGCTTCAGGAGTTAAGACACACTTAGCATTAATGCTACCATTTATAATTGGGCTTTCTCCAGTTGTGAAAGAATAAGCTAGTTTTTCTCTAACGCTAAAACCTTTTAATGTTCCTCCAATTTGTGTGCTAAGAGTAGAAGTAATCCAGCTTGTACTTCTTCCAGCAATTGTCATAAATGCTTGGTGGCTTCCATTAAAGCTATGAGGATAAGTATTGAATGTATATTCAACTTCTTGAACTTCATATCCTTGAGGAATTTCTAGTTCACCAGCACCAGACACAATTTGAATATTGCCACCATCGGTTCCACTAAAATGCAGGATCTCTATCGCTAAATGATTTGCTTAAATAATAAATATCGGCTTGCTTTTCGTCTAATTCAACATTATATTTTCCTACCCAATATTTTAAATTAGTATCTGTAAATTTACTATAATCGAGTATTTGCATATCTCCTTTTGCCCTAGGATCAATAGGTTTTACTAGATCTGTTTGATCAGCACTTTTAATATTTGTCATTCCAAGCAAATGCAGCTTAGCAGGCTCAGGGATCATAAACTCAAACATCATTCGTTTACCATAGTTGTAAATCTGATTTTTCATCAGCTTATCAACCCATCTGTAAACTCCTACAACATGCTTGTCTCCTTTTCTGTTGTCTAAACCATGAGAATTTGTTTCTTCAAATTCATCAATAATTTTTTCAATTCTTTCTTCGTGAACTTTAGTTACAATTCTGTCCATTGCTCTTGAAGTAATATCTTGAGCTTGAGTTACAGCCTGCCTTGTACTTTCTTCTTTGGATGAATGGCTAGAATAACCACCAGCTACACCTGTATTTATATTTGCAGACATAGGACCTGTTCCAGTTTTCCAAGTAGCATCAAAATGAGCTTGTAAATTGATATCTTTTGACTCTTGTAAAATTTTCGAAATCTCACTCTGCATTTCAAAACGATTCGCTGTCGTTGTATCCGTAAGCTGCTCTCTTTCTGTATCTGTAGATGAGGTTGTTGTATTTTCGCTTCTTCTCAGTCTTCGTGTAGATTTTTCGCGATACTCTCTTGCCATTACGTTTTCGATATGGGCAACTTCACCTTCTACATAAGCATGAGTGCTTTGCTCGACTTTCAAATAATCAGCAACACCAATATTTTTAAAGCCAAATCCTGAAGGAATAAAATTATCCTCATCTTCAATAATTACTACTGGCGGTTCTCCCTCTTCAACCTCAAGCTCAAAGCTTCCAGAGCTACATGATCTTGCCTGAACTCTTGGAATAACAATTTCTGTTGTTTTACCATTAGAAAAGAAAATTTTAACTCTTAAAGTAGCATCCTGAATAATACTAAAATCTATTTCAGGAGAATATAAATCATTTAGGAAAATTGTATTTCCATTTCTTGTTTTTACAAAATAATTTCCATCAATACTTGTTTGTGAATTATTTGGTGTCAGACTGTAAGTAATATAATTTACATCCCATGATGAGTCAGGTACATTTAGTGCCAAATCCTGTACGCATCCTTTGTAAATGAATCTTGGGCACATCTGATATGTAAATGGAACAGAAATAGTTCTTGCTGTCGGAATAATTACACCGCCGATACTTGTGTAGGTTTCCTCATTACCTTGGGTATTTTCAACAATAGCTGTATTTAATCTTTCTATATTTTCATTGATGGCCACTGTTAATTCTAGAAAGGTATTTCTACCATCCAATAAATCTTCTAAATCACTTGCATCATCTTCGGCAGCACGTGCTTCTACATTTTGAGGATCAAATTTATATCCTAAAACATCAAGAAGTGTTTCTACATTTTCAGGTTTCAAAGATGCAACAAGGTTTTCTGCAACAACTTCGTCTCTAAAATTAAATTCAAATTTCTGAAGCTTTGGAAATGGAACTGTTCTGGGTTGCTGACATGGATCCTTCGGGTCATATTCAATTCCTGGAGGTCTTACTCCACAATATTCTTCTTTTGCTGCGGCAACAGCCTCATTGTATGCCTCAAGATCCGGTGCAATTCTGGTCTGGTATGCTTCGTCCTGAACTTTATATTCGGCTTGGTATTCCTTGTTGTATTGTTTTTCTACCGAGGAAAGGTTTTTCTTTAAGCTTTCAATTCTGCTAAGCTTTGTTTTAGCTAGAGAAATTTCCTGCTGTTTTTTCATTTCCTCAGAAGGGAATGTTTCTTTTATCTCGTTTCCTGCTGCTCTGGATACCATAGGAGAGTTTGAAGTTTCCTTATCCATCATCATTTCTTTAGGAAGAACGATTCTTGCATTTAGCAATAACATTGTCTCTTCTTCTCCGTCTGTAATGGTTTGAAGAGCGTGCAATGCCAAAATTGCCTGCATCATTACCTCTTTAATATAGAAATCTTTTTGGGTTACAACCTGAAAGATAAAATTATCCCATAAAGTAACTGGATCAGGATATTCAGCGTTATGCTCAGCATAAACAGCATCCCTTTTATTTAAAAACTCCTGATAGGTACAAGTACCTTTATTTTTTGCTAACCATACTGAAAAATCATAAATAATTTTATACCTTTCTTTAAAAGTATCAAGGTTGTTTGTTGGTTTATCCTTAGAAATAAAGTCTGTAAATGTTGATGCCTGAGCCAGAAGAAGCTGTCTTTTTGTTCCTGACCCATCTTTCACAGGGTAATAAAAATGACTGTCTGTTTTCACTTCATCAGACATAAGAACAAACCTTTTATTCTGATCTTTTTCATCAGACAATTCAGGGCTTCTTAAGCTTACGAATCTAAAAAGTGTTTGTGTTGGTGTGTTTTCTGCAACTGGTTCTGCAGGATTTTGATTTTCTGCCATTTTGTAATTTGTTTTTGGTTTAATTTTAAATTAATATTCGAAGCATTTTCATTCGCCTCATTTCGCTCATTTTTTCAAGTGGTTCTGCAAAAATTCCACTTCCCGACTTAAATTTTCTTTTTCATTTTGTTATGTTTTTTTAGTGTTGATTTTTAAACACAGTTCTGGCTGTCCAACATTTTGTGAATGGTGAATTCAAAGGAGTTTTTTAAAAATTTTAGAAGATTGTTTCTGTGTTTATTTATATCTCAAAGATAATGTTGGAGAGCGACAGAACTTGATGTGTTTAAAAACTTAGTTTAATAAATGTTTTCTTCAAGGTTATCGTTTTCAAAATCTTCATGGAAGAAGTTTTCAATTTCGTTGAGATAGTTTTCATAGTCTATCTCTGCGTTTTCGATGTCGCTCCATTCTATGGTGTAGAGTTCTTCATCGAACATTGTATCGGAGTTTTGATTTGGTGTTTCCATCTTTTGTGCTTTAATGCTTGGGTTCAAAATCGAACAGAATTTTGGCTGTTCAGCCTTCAGTAATGTTGAGTTCAAATGTTATTTTTAAAGTTTTTTAATGATTGATTTTGTGTTTTATTTATAAACCAAAGATAGAAGCGGTAAGCGACAAAACTTGACGTGTTTAATTTATTTTAGAAAAATTTGTCATTTATTTTTTAAGTATTTCCTAATCAGAATGAAATGTAAAATAATTAGATTTTGATTTTAAAATATAATCAAAATAACTTATATTGGATCATTATAAGTTTAAAAGCTTATATTTTATTTTTAATTAATTTCTGAACAATCTGATTCAAAATTTCTCTATTATCATCGATATAGCTCAATCCGGCTTGGATTAAATTCTCAATATTAGATCTTTTTACATTATCCATTGCGGGAGAAGCATTCTTCAACGAAGGATTTAGTCGATAATAATTTTTCTGATTTCTCAATCCTAATGTTTGGAACATTTGTCCTAATTGATAATCAACTGTTTCTGCATTTGCCGACATCAAAATATCAATAATCGGATTCACCCAACCTATTTTTCCTGCTTTTTCCATTTTTTTAAAAGGATAAGGTTTCGACTCAATTCCGGTTCCGATCGAAACGACAATCATATCGTTTACACTTGGATGATTGGCTTTCTGATGATTTTTTAAAACTTCCGCAAAAGGAATTTTTCTTGCTTCGGCATAAGCGCAAAGTGCCGGATTGTTGGCAAACATCCCGCCATCGATTAGGCTGAAAATCTGTCCGTACATCGACTTAATCTGAACCGGGGTAAAATAAGTCGGAGCTGCTGAGGTCGCTCTGCAGACGTCTTTTACGTAAAAATTGTCTGCACTTAAATTTGCTTTCCATGAATTGAAAAGCTTTGCTCTTCTGTTTTCGAGGTCATAACTTGTTATTAAACATGGTTTTATTAATTCTTTTAATTCTAAATTTCCAAAAAAGTCATTCAAGTTTTTTTCAAGTTCATCTTGAGATATTTTTTCATTTAATAATCCGAACGGATTTACTAAACGTTCCCAAAAAGAAACCTGAAATATGTCACCTCCTTTTTCAGCATATAATTCTAATCCTTTCTGGATCGAATATTTTGCTTTTCGGTGTTCATCGGGACATAGAATAATAGACGCAATCAGCCCTCCTGTACTGCTTCCTGCAACAAAGTCGAAATAATTGCCAAGTTTTGCGCTCGGCTTATCAAAAAACTGCAGTTGCTCTTCTATGTAGCGCAGAATGATGCAGGTAATAATTCCTCTGATTCCGCCCCCGTCCAAAGAAAGAATGGTTGTCTTTTTCATGTTTTTATACTTGTTTTTTAAGAAATATGTGACAATTTTAGACAAGTAAAACCAATAGATTTCCGAAGAATTGACTATTGGTTTTAGCTTTTATAATGATTGCTTTTGGTGTTTTTCTTTAATGTAAAGATAGGACGGGGAAGCGACAGAACTTGTCGTATTAAAAATAATTTTCAAATAAAAGAGAATTAAATTATAATGTAATTGTCCTCATCTCTAGGCATTTTAGCCAACGTTCTCCAACTCGCTTTCACCACACCTTTCTTCGTTAAAATACTCTTCTTTTCAAAATGCGGAAGATCCTTAAACGTTTTCCAGTTTCCTCCCCAATCCCAGCCATGCTTTGCGAAAATCTTTACACATTCGTACCAATCGGCAACTTTATCATTATCCCAGTCTTTTACGGTGTCCCAACTTGCGGTTTTTCCGTCAATCATCATACAAATATCAACTGCAAGTCCGTAATTGTGGATGCTTTGTCCGGCTTTGGCGTTGGTCACTTTTTTTCCTGACGTGATTCTTCCGATGGCGTATAGTTTTTCCTGTTCTTCAAAACTTCTCAGGCCTTGTGTAATTCTCACTTTTGCTCTTCCTATTAGAGCTTCGTCACATTCTTTAATAATTTGCTTCACTTCCTCTCTTACAACAGGGTGAAGTTTTTCGATTCTTTGTAAAGTCACTTTATCCATACTATCAGTTTTTAGTGTTTTTGGAATACAAAATTATATGCTGGATGCGACAAAACGTGTCGTATTTAAATAAATTAATACATTGAAAATCAGGTAAATATTATTAATGTTAAAATTTAAATTAAACTTAATATTCTGTTTTAAAAGTTATAATTTTGTGTATTGAAATAATCAAAATCTCATCATGTACGCCCTGGTCGACTGTAACAATTTCTTTGTTTCCTGTTATCAAAAGTTAAATATTATCAATAGCTGAGTTAAATCTTTATTTTAATTTGCTGATTAATAAGTTTGATTGTGATAATAATCTTTTGATAAGCATATATTTTTATTTCAAAAAGGTATATTTGTTGATTTCATGAAAACCAAAATTATAATAATGTGATACGTGAATTTTAATTTCTGAACAAGATATTTATACACAATCAAATATGAACAAAAGAGGATGTGAAAAAATTTTCACAGATATAATACGTCAAGATTTGTCGTATTAAAAAATTATAATTGCAAATAATAATTATTTGAATGATTCTGTAGATTTGTATATTATATAAATTCAGACTTATGTTAGGTAAAATTTTTTTATAGGAGGTATTCATGGCGCTGGTAAAAGTACGGTATGTAAGGAAATCTGTAAAGAGTTAAACTTAGAATATTTATCAGCGAGTCAGCTATTAAAATGGGATGAATTGAATAAGGATTCACAGAATAAAAAAGTTAATAACATCTTAGTGACTCAAAATCAATTAATTATTGGTTTGAAAAACGTGATTAAAAATGATCAAAACTATCTTCTCGATGGACATTACTGCTTATTAAATAAAGCCAATATGATTGAGACTATTCCATTTGAGACTTTCGCTCAAATCAATCCGATAAATCTAAATATCATTTTGGGTAATATAGATGAAATTAGCAAAAGGCTTCAAGATAGAGATAAAAAAATATATTCGGTAGAGCTTTTACAAAAATTTCAGGATCATGAATTATTACATGCTAAACAAATATCTAAAAAATTAAATATTAATCTTAATATTGGTCTTTTTAATGATTATTCCAAAATAATAAATAGCATTCATACTAAACTAGCGAAACCATGAAAGCATTATTAGACACAAATATTATTATTCATAGAGAGGCTTCTAGGATAATTAACCAAGATGTTGGAATTCTTTATCGATGACTTGAAAGAGCCAAATATACAAAATGTGTTCACTCACTTTCAATTACTGAAATTGAAAAATATAAGGATCAAGCTGCGGTTAACACTTTTCATATAAAACTAGACAGCTATGAACAAATTGAGCTACCTTCTCCCTTACAAGATGAGGTTCTAGAACTATCTAATATAATAGACGTTAATGACAATGATAAAAATGATACTCAACTTTTAAATGAAGTTTACATTGGCAGAGTCGATATTTTAATTACCGAAGATAAAAAAATACATAGAAAAGCTTTTGAGCTAGAAATACAAGATAAAGTATTTACCATAGATTCTTTTCTAGAAAAGACTTTTGCAGAGCATCCTGATCTCGTTAATTACAAGGTTCTAAATGTTCAGAAGCTTAAGTTTGGTAGAATTAATTTAGAGGATAACTTTTTTGAAAGTCTTAAAGAAGATTATAATGGGTTTGACAAGTGGTTTATAAAAAAGTTTGATGAAGAAGCATATATTACTGTAAACTCAAATAATGGTCTATTATTATCATTTTTATACTTAAAAATTGAAGACAATAATGAAAATTATACTGATATTACACCTCAATTCCCCCCAAAAAAAAGACTAAAAATAGGAACATTTAAAGTAATAAATAATGGATTTCGATTAGGAGAAAGATTTATGAAAATCATTTTTGATAATGCTTTAAAAAATAAGGTTGAAGAAATATATGTCACCATATTCGACAAAAGAGATGAACAGAAAAGACTTATCGATTTATTGGAGCACTGGGGTTTTGTTTTTTGGGGTACAAAGAATGAGGAGCTAATATATGTAAGAAATTTTGCTAAAACTTTTAACAAAGAGAATTTAAAAGCAAATTATCCCTATATTTCAAGATCACAAGATTGTTATATAGTTCCAATTTATCCTGATTACCATACAAATTTATTACCGGACTCAATCTTAAATACAGAATCTCCAGAGGAATATATCGAAGACTTTCCTCACAGAAATGGTATTAATAAAGTTTATGTTTCAAGAGCATATAAGCCACATCCAGAGCGTGGAGATATACTTGTATTTTATAGAACAGGTGGCTATTACAAAAGTGTAGTTTCAACAATTGGAATAGTCCAAGAAGTTAGATATGATTTTAAGAACGAAGATGATTTCGTATTGTATTGTAGAAAAAGCACCGTATTTCCTGAACATGATCTACGAAAAATGTGGAATTATTCTACTGAAAAGCCTTTTGTTGTTAATTTTTTATATGTCTATTCTTTTCCTCACAGGATTAACATGAAAGAACTAATTGATTTAAAAGTTCTCAATGGTATTAATGATTCGCCACGAGGATTCAAATATATTGACGAACAAAAGTTTGATGATATTTTAAAAAATACAAAAAGTGACGAAAGTTTTATCCTTGATTAATAGTTAATAATATTCTAAAAGATGAAAAGCATAGCTATTTGGGAATCAAGAAATGATGATAATCCGTTTCAAGAAATTGAACTACATTTTAACTATTGGAAAATACCTAATAAACGAAAAGAATTTCATAGATTTTTAGATATTGGTTTAAAATTAACATCAACTCAAAATACTGACTGTATAAACTTTTATTTCCCTGCTAAAATAGAACAAAATAATTTTCATGAAATAGTATCTAAGTTTATAAATAAACCTGATTTATTGAGTGCAATATTTAATGAGAATTATAAAGTTGTTAGCCAAGTAAGTAAACAGCATAAAATTTTAAATGATCAAGATGAAGAAGTTTTTACTATTTATGAGTTTTCAAATAACGATTTAACTTTTGAATATAAGTATGATGGAACTATCGTAAGTTTAAATCTTCCTAAATTGAGTAAACAATTATATATAAGATTTAGAATTTCTGGTCAATTTTTAGATCAATTATCAACAATTAGCACTCCTCCAAATTCAATTTTTGAAAGTGCTTTTTCTGAATTAGAAATGATTGACTTTAGAGTTAATGAAATAAGAGATCTAAGTAAGGACTTAGTTGAAATTTATGGGAAAATGTGCCATATTAAAAAACAACATTTCTTTTATATTTGTAGTAATAGTGAAGATGTAATCGGATACCATACACCATATTTGAGTTGCCGCAATCTAGAAAACTACAGATGGAACGGATATGTAGACCTACCTAATATTGAGAGTGCAATTTTTCTGGCATATCATTGGAAATGGAATAACCAAGAAAACAGTTCGCTTTTAATTAAATCTAAATATGAGAAGAACAATTGGATTACTATAGCAAAATATTTGCTATTAGTCATCGGTATATCATTATTGGGCAGCTGCTTATATGATATATTTAAATTAATTTATAAATTATTTATTACTGCGTTAAAATAATGAGAGTATTATTATCAATAAAACCTGAATTCGCTTTCAAAATATTTGAAGGCGAAAAAAAATTTGAATTTAGAAAAGTCATTTTTAAAAAATTGGATGTTACAACTGTTGTCGTTTATGCCTCATCTCCCGTACAAAAAGTTATCGGAGAGTTCGAAATTGACACTATTTTAACTTCCAATCCTGAAGATATCTGGCAAAAAACAAAAAAATTATCCGGAATCACGGAAAAATATTTTTATGAATATTTTGGAGAGAGAGAAATTGCACATGCAATAAAAATTAAGCAGGTAACAAAGTACTCAAAACCATTATCATTGAAAGACGATTTTAATGTTTCCCCGCCCCAATCCTATATGTATTTAGACATTGCATAATTAAAATTTAAACAAAAAAGCCTATAAAAAATAGGCTTTTTTGTTTAAATAAATGTCTCGTCCTGAAATAAGTTGACAGCTAATTAACTTATTTATGAAATATAAAGGATTAAAAAGTAAAAAGCGCACGCAAAAAGATTACAGTATCTAGCAGCTTCTAACAAACTAAATGGTGTGAGAGTCTTGATAATTGCCAATCCTTAAGCCTATTGATACTCAATTTCTATCTTATTCATTTTTTATAATGTGTTTATATATTGAATTCATTCAAATTTACAATTATTTAGATTAGTTTTTTTCCAAATAGAGAAAATGAATTTCTAGAAGCCTTTTACATATCAAAAATTGGTAATTATATATCAATTATTTATAATAACTTTGTTACACAGATAATGAAAATGATGAAAGACCAAATTCAGCGCGAAGATTTACAAAAGAATATGATGAAAAACATCATATTCAGAGTATATTATCAGGGGATTATAGATTCTGAAGATATTATAAGGAAATTTAATGAAACATTTAAAGATTCCTTTAAATCATTTGAAACAACTTTTTATAGTAAATTAGAATTAGATTTTAATAATATTGATGATGTTATTGACACATTGTCAATCCCACGTTCCGAAATTCAATCTCAGGAAATTTTTAGATATACAGAAAATACCTTTGGGACGGATAATCTAATTTTTGATATTAATAAATATTTTTCATCATTAACAATTGATTGTACGAACTATGTAAATATAGATTCTTATCTGAAATTTTTTGCAGATTATTTGGAGTTCTTATATGATCATAACGAATTTTTAAAGATTAAAAAAATTGCTTTACGTAAATTAGGAGGTAATATTTATCTTGATTCAGAAAGTATTTATGAAGATTTTGAGTCTAATCTTTTTAAATCAAATTTTCAAGAATACGGCTATTTTCCAATGCAAAATAGATATGAGGATATTTTACAAAGTGATGAAAAAGAACCCATTATTAATATTATCCGCTCCTATGAACTTGGAACCTATAAAAACGAAAAGGGTGAAGATATACCTGCATTTCAGGTTCTCTTAGATCTTGAGGGATATTATCCGGAATATATTTTAGAAAAAATTGATTTTGGGAAATCTCAAGTTGAAAAAATATTTAAAAATATTAATCATAATCACTTATTTAATATTTTTAAATTAACTGTAACAGAAAATTATTTACATAAACATTCACGAAATGCCTAAAATATTTATCGATAAAAATTTCAGATCCATAAGGGATGGACGAACTGAAAAAATTGAATTTAAGCCTTCTATGAGAAAGACCTCAATATCAAAGGAAGTTAGTGTATCTCATTTTCTTCGTACCGCTAAGCCTATTATTCGAAAAGAGCAGTGACATATTATGTCGAAAATATTAATGAGATCACACTTGAAGTCTTTACCATAGGTTATTCCGAGAAGGGAGAGAGTCAAGTTATCTTACTTGTTGATAATATCAAAAACCAATGTTTATTTTGTTTTGTTATTGATTGCTATTCTACTTCAATATTTCATAAAACAAAAGATATTTTAGATCATTATAAAGTTTCAAATATTGATTACTTTATTTGGACTCATACTGACGAAGACCATTCTGTAGGAATTGATACTTTAGTCGATAATTATTGCTCTACCAAAACTAATTTTTATCTACCCGAAGGAGTCGATGGAACCGAATCGGATATTTTTGGCTATAATGATGATATTAAAAATTCCCTTGAAAAGATTAATTCTTTAAATAAGAATCGAAATTACAATGTTCATACATTAACACTACCGACAGGCGGAAATCTTGAAATTGTAAGGACAATCATTAAAGAAGAAAAAACGACAAAACAATTTAATTTTCAGGTCTTTTGCATAGCTCCATTTTCCGCTATTATTAGAAGAAGAAAAATTAGCTAAAGAAGCAGGTTCAATACATACAAATGCTAACGACTTTTCAATAGCAACTGTTTTCAAAGTTGGAGAGTTAAGTCTATTATTTAGTGGGGATATCGAAGACCAAACAATAAATTTGATTCCTGATTATCATTTCGAAGGATTATCCTATGTTAAAACTCCTCACCATACTTCTAATACATCTACAAAATTATTAGATAAAATTGAAAGGAACTTTGTTGATGGTATAAAAATTCCAACTGCTGTAACAACTACATATAAAGCATTTAATCTTCCCAAATCGGAATTAATTGAAGAATATCGTAAATTCGTTACATCTTTTAATTCTACAGGAAGAGGAACTGAAGGTTACGGATATGTAAAAACAGTTTTTAATATTATTAAAAAAGAATTTACAGAAGAACTAATTGGAGACGCAATAAGACATTTTTAGTACAATAAAGTCCAAAATTCGGATTGTTTTTTTGAGTTTTCCTTCTACTATAAATCAGGGTATTTTTGCTTAACCTCTAATCTAACTTAATGTAAATTTTTCTCATGCAACATTTACATTAGCTAAAATATGTTACAAAAGTCAATTTATTGGTTTCGTAATTCAATTCTCTCTTTCTTGAAAATACTCACAAAATAATTTTTGCTTGAGGTTTTCAATCTTTCACTTTTACTTTTTAATTTTTTCTTCTATTTACAAAGTAGCAATTCACGTGGTATTGTTTTTTCATATCTTTCATATGAATTTTTAAATAATTTTTAGATACATTAATTAAAACAAGCGTTTGACTAGCAATTATTTACTCTTTAAAAATACCACAAAAGGGGTATTTTGATTTTGGAAAATAATGATCAATTTAGTACTTAAAACTATTAACCCAAAACTCAAAACAATGAAGTCACTCCAAATCATTTTATTATCCTTTTTTTTATTCTCATTCTTCTCATGCAGGGAGGAATCCAAGAAGAATAAAAATGATCTTACTCATTACGCATTTGAGGATGCTCCTTCTGAGGATGTAGATGCAATCAATCAAGAAATCATATCTCCAGATACAGTAAGAACGGGTATTATTACAACAGCAGCCAAAGGAAGTTTATGGACCGCATTTACAAAAACATTTAAAGACTGTTGGCAGGATGAGACTTTTAAAAAAAATATCATTTATCTAGGTCCTTCAAATTCTAAATATTTAGGGACTATAGTATCAAAAGACAAGCAAATAACTTGGAAAAGTCTGGAAAAGGTATTGAATGGTAATTATAATGAGATTAATAAGTTTTGTCAACAAGGAAACGGTGCTCCTAATAACTGTAATAAAGATGAACTCATCAATAATTATTTTGACATTTTATTGGATGGTAATTACAGTAATATTGATGCTAATTTAAAGTTAGCCCTTGAAGACAGAAGGCAAATTAAAATGATTACAGGTAAATGGCGAGTTGATGAAATCATCTTAGGTGATTTTAATTCTTATATGGATAAATCAACAGATCCTGCTGTAATTGATTATAAGAGATATTTAACAAATAAAAATAATTATATTATTACCAAAATTTTAGTCATTGAAAACTTTTCTGCAGAAGTAGAAAGTAATCGTAAAATGGATGCGGGTTTAACGGCTAAGCTTGATACAGGAATAAATACTGAGATAAAAAACCAAGGTAATGATTCTTCAGATACCCAACTAAATATTAATTTCAAACATACAGCCGATAATAAAATTGCTGTATCTGCTACTGGTAAAAGTTATGTAATTGGAATGCTACAGAAAGTTAAAAATATTAAGTAATGATAAAGTTCCTTAAATTCATTGTTTGTTTATTATTATCATATAATATTTCAGGACAAATAGCAACAAACAGTTCAGAAGATTCTTTTAGAATCATTGGAGGAATGAAAAAAGATTGTGAAGAAAAAATTATTGAATATCTGGTACCTGCAAGCCCAAATAATCTTAATGAAAATAATAATATCAATTTAATAGATAGATATTCAAAGTGGGACTTAACGGAAGACTATCTTACAACTAAATGGAATGAAATAGATCAAGGGGCAATGGGATCTTGTACAGCCTTTGCGGTTGCATATGCGATAACAATTCAGCGAAACATTGATAATCATTTATTAAAAAATCATAGACAGCTCATTCAATATAGCCCCTCGTTTATTTTTAATGTTGCTAAAGGTAAATATCGAGAACCTTTCAAAAGCAAATGTGATGAAGGAATAAGTTTTATTGATGCTTATTTGGCAGTTAAAGAGAACGGGTTATCCACTATTGAAAAAAGCCCCTACAAAAGGACAATTGATGGGTGTACAAGTACATATTATCCTACGAAAGCGGCTTTTATAGATGCTAAAAATATGCAGATAGGAAATTTTCAAAGACCAGCTAGATTAATAACTTTTTTTAAATCCTTACTTTCAACCCCTCCTTTCCACCCAATTTGTATTGGTGTTTATTTATCATCGGAGTATGAGAAAGCACTTACCGAAAAGGGAAGGAAGGGAAGCTGGAAAATCCCTGGATATAGTACCAGAACAATGATGCATGCTATGTTAATAGTTGGTTTTGATGATGATAAAAATGCGTTCAAAGTTTTAGACTGGAAAGGAAAAAAGTATGGCGACAATGGTGCTATTTGGATGGATTATTCCTTAATAGAAAATCAAAACGTTGTCTTTGATGCTTATATAGTATCACATAGTACAGAATATTTAGATCCTAAGACAGGAATTCAGCCTGGTCAAACTAAGGATTTTGATCCAACAACCAAATTTTCATTTTGGATTAAATCTGGTTACGAAGCGACTAAAGGTGATTTACATATTTATTGCAATTACACTAATTATAAAACAAAAAAAGCGACTTTTAAAATAACAGATGAAAAAACAGGCGAACTAGTTAAAGATGACATTTTTCTAACGGCTGGTGGAGAAAGTATGTGTTTTACTCATAAAGACTCAACGTACAAATTAACTTTAGTTGAAATAGCCAAACGAGGTAACATATTAAATGCTAAAAGTCTATATGCAGCAGTTGTACGCATAGAAAAAATATCTGCTGTTGATTGCAAATAAGGAATATTAAGGCACTCATGATTCCACGAAATGTATCAGTTAAAAATGATTTTATAGCCTTTTTGAAAAATACCTGTAAATCGATTTATAACACTATTTAATTTGGTCAGATTAACTTAATTAATAGCATTATAGATTAATCTCGAAAAATTTGTTTCACTTTACCAAAATTTCTAAAAATTCCCACCTCGTTACAAATAATATTCACAATTGACCGAGAGATCTAATCTCTCGGTCTCTCTATATCAAAATCCTATTTGAAGAAGTTAAAAACGATTAAATCGCGATGAACTACAGTAATTGAGTACTGGCTTTCTAAAAAATATCTTATTTCCACTATAAACTCATAAACTTGAGGATCGACATTGCTTGAAAATTTGATACATAAGTTCTTCTTAATGTTTATAGATGTTAATTTATTTAATCATGTAATTTGTTAATGGTATTTTCAAAAGTATTTTTATAACGAAAAAGATTAAAACTTTTTCGCTTTTTTTTAATTTTTATGTTTTTAATTCCTAGTTTTATTAGTTTGCTTAACATTGTGTCAACTTCAGTTTTGTTTACTTTTAAAATTACCTTTACCATATTATCAGGGGCTTAATTCTTACATAAATTTAGGTCACAAATTTATCCTTTTGCGCTTGCTGTTGCTTTGTAAAAGGCTATCCACCATCCGTAAATGCTCCACCCAAGAAATGTATTTATCATTAATACAGTAATGAATTTAAATTTTATAAGTGGCAATCTAATTAAAGCTATTATTGAAGGAATGAAATATATGAACAGAATTATTTTCAAAAATAGTGCTCCTCCTTCTTCTTCTTGTGTAGTAACGGTCAAAATTTGTATCATACCTATCTAATAAAAAAGCGTGGAACTAATATCAATCCGTACATAGGTGCCGCGAAGTACCCGATAACCAGAAAGACTTAGCCCACGCCGTATAAGCATGGGCGTAAGCCTATCATTTTTGGTTATCATTTTAAAGTTCGCGGCTTTATGTACCAAAACGATAGCTTACGCTTGACGTTAATATTTTTAATCTTAAACAAAGATAAATAAAAAGAAATAGAATTGTAAAATAATCATATGCCAGCCTTTCTATTTACTACGAAGTGATATAAGTTTGCCGGTTTATCTGTGGATCTGTCTATCATTAAAAAAGCAAATAAAATTACCATGATCATAGACTGGATAACGAAACAATAGTTTTAACAAGTAAATGGAGATAATTTTCAGTAGTACAGGAAATACAATGTGAAAATATTATTGTAATCGAAAAATTTATTTTTTAGAGATTTTTTGATCTAATTTCCAAATATCACCTCTCAACTGCAAAAACAAATCTTTCACATTAAAATTTTCAAAATCATTGGGCTCAAAATCTTCAGGAAAAATTCCGGATGCATATTGCCAAATTTCTACAATTTCACCAAAAGGAATATCATAAGGCTGATAAAATGAATTGTCAGCAGCAACAGTTATTGATTTTTTCTTTTTCGCTTTAAGTCTTTTATAGGAAATTCCGTCGTTCAAAGTCACAAAAATGTAGCTTTTATTCGGTTTCAACTCTTCTATGTTTTCCACATATTTTCCGATAATGTAAGATCCGTCTTTAAATGGCGGCATCGAATCTCCTTTTGCCGGAAATGCGCGATATTTCCCATTCGTTAAAAAGGGAAAAGAAATCCTTTGTAAACTTTCAATATATTCCGGATCACTGTACCCCGATAAATAGCCCATCGAAGCTTTTTGAGGGACAATTTCAATGCTGTTGTTGCCTAATTTATCAACGACAACCGGTAAAACAATTCTGTTATCCGGAAGCTTTAATACTTCTTCCAAAGGATATTTCCGGATATCAACGGTAAGAAGTAAATCGATGCTTACATTAAAATACTTCGAAATTCTGATAAGCAGCTCATAAGGGGGTTCAGAGCGTCCGTCTTCATATTTGGAGTAACGGACACGGCTCATAGAGACTTTATCCGCAAGTTCCTGTTGGGATAAATTTTTCTGAGCTCTTAAAAACCTGATGTTATCTGAAAAAATTGACATTGATACAAATTGTATCAGCAAATATAATAAAAATGATACAAATAGTATCTAATTTTGTAACGTGGACCGTGCAATTGTACATATGGATCTGGATGCATTTTTTGTATCCTGCTCGAGGCTTAATAATTCTCAGCTCGACGGGATTCCCCTGATTATCGGAGGTGGAGACCGTGGAGTAGTCGCATCGTGTTCCTATGAAGCAAGAAAGTTCGGGGTTCGTTCTGCGATGCCGATTCGGATGGCGCTCCGTTTATGTCCGGATGCAAAAGTGATTAAAGGAGATTATGAGCTTTATTCTAATTTGTCTCACACCGTAACCGAAATTATTCAGGAAAGGGTTCCTGTGATGGAAAAAGCGAGCATTGATGAATTCTATTTAGATCTTTCCGGGATGGATAAATTTTTCGGATGTTATCAGTGGACCCAGGAAATTGCTGCAGCTGTAAAAAAAGAAACAGGACTTCCCATTAGTTTTGCTTTATCCACCAATAAAACGGTTTCAAAAATCGGAACCGGAGAATCCAAACCTGTTGGAAGACTGGAAATCAAAGAAGCTGAAATCAAACCGTTTTTAAACCCGCTTTCCATTAAAAAAATTCCGATGGTAGGAGATAAAACCTTTCAGCTATTGTCAAGAATTGGTATCCGAACCATTCATACTTTGGCTGAGATGCCTGTTTTAGTTTTACAGCAAATGATCGGGGTCAATGGAAAAGAACTCTGGAAAAAAGCAAACGGAATTGATGAAAACCCGGTTGTTCCATATTCTGAAAGAAAATCGATTTCCACAGAGAGGACTTTTACAAACGATACCATGGATATTGCCGAAATCAAAAGACTCATATCAGGAATGGCGGAGCAACTGGCTTATCAGTTAAGACAGGAAAAATGGCTTACGTCAACGGTTGTTATCAAAATACGCTATGCCAATTTCGATACGGAAACCAAACAGCATAAAGTTGCCTATACTTCTGCCGATCATACGCTTTCGAGAGTGGCATTAGAGCTTTTCAATCAGGCATATACAAGGAGAATGCGGCTGAGATTGGTTGGATTACGGTTTACAGGGCTTGTTCATGGCAATCATCAGATGAATCTGTTTGAAGATACCGAAGAGCAAATGAACTTATACCAAACGATGGATTATCTGAAGAATAGGTTTGGTTCCGATGCAGTTGGTAGAGCTTCAGGTTTTGATTTTGGAAAATCACTTTAAACTTTTTATTTATGTTTCTGAATTGTCATTCTTTTCACAGCCTTCGCTACGGAACGTTATCTGTAAAAGATTTGGTTCAGCAAGCGCATTCTTTGGGTATTAAAGAATTAGCATTAACGGATATCAATACGGTTACTGCGATTTACGAGTTTAAGAAAGAATGCGAAAATGTTGGTATTAAACCTGTTGCCGGAATTGAAGTGAGAAAAGAAAACAGATTGCTTTACATTGCCATTGCAAAAGAGTTCTCCGGAATTGGTGAAGTCAATAGACTATTGACAGATCACAATTGCAACGGAACTGAACTTTCTGAAACAGCACCTGCATTTGACAATGTTTTAATTATTTATCCGATCAATAACATTCCTTCAAAGCTGAAAAATAATGAGTTTATAGGAGTCAGAGAAGAAGAACTGAATCTGCTGATCCGTCCTGAATTTAGAAAGTTGATTCCAAAAATGGTAATTCTGCATCCGGTTACATTCAGTACTAAAAAACAATATAATCTCCACAAAATCTTAAGGGCTATTGACAACAATACACTTTTATCCAAACTGACGGATCTTGATGTTTGCAGTCCATCAGAATATTTTAAAACCGAAAATTCAATCATCGAGGTTTTTCAAAGATATCCAGAGATCATAGAGAACACTAAAAAATTGCTGGAAAGCTGCAGTTTTGAATTTGATTTTGAAAAAGTAAGGAACAAACAGTTTTATACAAAATCCAAAGAATCTGATGTAAAGCTTTTAAAAAGATTAGCTTATTTAGGATTAAAAAAACGCTACAGTTATGATTATGAAACGGCAAAGACAAGGGTAGAGAAAGAACTGAAGGTGATTGATGAACTCAACTTTTGTTCTTACTTTTTGATTACATGGGATATTGTACGATACAGCAATAGAATGGGATTTATGCATGTAGGACGCGGAAGCGGAGCCAATTCTATTGTCAGTTACTGCATCGGGATTACCGATATATGCCCGTTGGAACTTGATCTTTATTTTGAAAGATTTTTGAATCTTAACAGAAAAAGCCCACCAGATTTTGATGTTGACTGGAGCTGGCAAAACCGGGACACAATTCTGGAGTATATTTTTAAGCGTTACGGAAAAGATCACGTTGCTTTCTGCGGAACGAATGTAGAATTCAAATACAAATCGAGATTCCGGGAAGTCGGGAAAACTTTTGGACTGCCGAAAGATGAGCTGGATGAACTGACGAAAAAGCCAATGGAAGCTCATGAGACGAATTCGGTTGTTCAGACGATTCATAAATATGTTCAGCTCATGCAGAAATTTCCCAATCAGCGAAGTATGCACGCTTGCGGAATTCTAATTTCCGAAGAGCCAATCACGAATTTTTCAGCGTTGGAAATGCCGCCCAAAGGATTTCCTATCGTGCAGTTCGACATGGACGTGGCGGAAGATATGAAACTGGAAAAGCTGGATATTCTCTCTCAAAGAGGTCTCGGAACGATTAAAGATACGGTAGATCTGATTAAGAAAACAAGAGGAATTGATGTTGATATCCGCGACACAAGAATTTCCAAAGATGAACAAAAAGCCAATGAATATCTGGCAATAGGAAAAACCATCGGATGCTTTTACATCGAATCTCCTGCGATGAGAGGACTTTTAAGAAGATTAAAATGTGATAACTACAGAATTTTAGTGGCAGCTTCCTCGATCATCAGACCAGGTGTTGCGCAGAGCGGAATGATGCGGGAATATATTTTCAGGCACAATCATCCGGATCAGTTTCAATATTTCCATGCTGTTTTTGAAGAAAACTTAAAAGAAACGTATGGAATTATGGTATATCAGGAAGATGTCATCAAAATTGCCCAGTATTTCGGAGGGCTTACCCATGCTGATGGCGATATTCTCCGAAGAGCGATGAGCGGAAAAGAGCGCTCAATTGAACAATTGCATAAAGTAAAAGCCAATTTTTTTAATTCCTGTAGAAATCAAGGGCATTCGGAAGCACTTACTGCTGAAGCATTTCGTCAGATTGAATCTTTTGCAGGATATTCTTTCTGTAAAGCACATTCGGCTTCTTATGCGGTGGAAAGTTATCAGAGTTTATATCTAAAAGTATATTATCCTTTGGAATTTATGGTTTCGGTGATCAATAATCAGGGCGGATTTTACCGTACGGAAGTTTATATTCATGAAGCGAAAATGTCGGGAGGAAATATTCAGGTTCCCTGTGTGAATTCAAGCGAATTTCAGACAACGTTAAAAGGAAAGGAGATCTTTTTAGGATTAATGCTTTTAGAAGGTTTAGAAACCAAAATTGCGCATGGAATTGTTGAAGAACGCGAGAGAAACGGAAATTATAAATCTTTGCAGGACTTTATCAAACGTATTCCAGCAGGTATCGAGACTATTCAGACTTTGATCTTTATCGGAGCATTTCGCTTTACAGGCAAACCTAAAAATGAGCTGCTTGTGGAAGCAAGAGTGTTATTGGTGAATTTTAAACCTGAAAACAGAGGTTTAATGCTAATTGAAGAGCCTGTTCAGGAATTTAAGTTACCTGAATTAAAAAGAGAAAACTTCGAAGATGCTTTTGATGAAATTGAACTGATCGGCTTCCCGGTTTCATGCAGCCCGTTTGATTTGCTGCAGACCAAATACAGAGGTTCGGTATTTGTAAAAGATTTATTGAAGTTTCATAAAAAGCAGGTGAAAATGCTGGCTTATCTTATTGCCAGAAAGCATGTTCCGACAAGCAAAGGGGAAATGTATTTCGGAACCTGGATTGATGCGAACGGTGATTATTTCGACACGGCACATTTTCCGGATAGCCTGAAACAGTATCATTTTCAGGGAGGAGGATGCTATTTGCTGTTAGGAACAGTAGAAGTGGATTATCATTTTCCGACGATTACCATTCACAAAATGGCAAAGATGCCCATGATTCCTGATCCGCGTTATACACATGATAAAGAAAAACAATATGACATTCACCGGCAGATAAAGGAAGATGTGAGTATGACCAATAGAAAGCCTTATCCAAAGGAAAATGAAATTGGATTACCTCGATACAACTATATCTTTTAATAATAACATTTTATATACTTTGTATATATTTTGTATATATAAAGTATATATAAAATATGTAAGGTATTTACTAAGTACTTGCTAAGTATTTACTAAAAGTTATTCATTTGAAATATTTTTCGGAAAAAATACAAGTCTTTTGTAAAAATTTCATAAGTTTGTGTCAACAAAAAAATCTGTTAAGTATTGAGCCACTAACAGATTTTAATTTTTTGGTAATAATCTATATGGAAAAAAGACAATTCTTTTATCCCCTATATCTTATTTTCTTTAGCAAATATAAAAAATATTGCTGAATAAAAAAATATTCTAATCATTTTTAATAATAATTGATTGATGATTACATAAAGTTGATATAAAGGGATAATGGTTATTCTGTTTTCTATTGATTAAGAAAATTATTATTAAACTTTATATTAATATTTATGAACAAAAACATTCATGAACTACACTCACAGCTTGAAACGTATATTAAAGAGAATATATATTCAAGCAGTATGACAGAACGCTTATCTACAGAATACAACAGGCTTCTCGCATACATGAAAGAAAAATCAACTGAGATTTATACACCGGAATTGGGAGAGACCTATTTAAAATATAGGGATAAGATTATCAAGAAGCGTAAGTACCACCACTATGATGCACGTTACGTTACACTGCTAAATGGGATGCTTCAGGAACGTTGGATATTAAGAATTTCCCGAACAAAGTATGATGCACCATTTCCAGGGCACATAGGTCCTTATTTTACAGAGTTTTTAGAGAAACACGTCATTGAGAAAAAATTAAAAACGAATACAAGAAATAATTATTATCGATGTCTTTACAAATTTTGTGAGCGAATGCACTACGAAAATGTATCATCACTGAAAGATCTTACTGCTGAAAAACTTCTTGATTTTATGTCATCGGTAAGAAATTGCAAAGATCACAGTGCAACAATATTAAGGGCGGCACTAAAAAAAATGTATGATGATGGAATGATAGATCGTCGTACTTCAAAGATATTAGATCATCTAAAAATAAGAGTTAAAAATAAAATCCAGACATATTACACAGCAGATGAAATTTTACGGCTTGAAAAAAATATAAATAGGACTAAATCTGTAGGTAAAAGAGATTATGCCATGATTTTATTAGCAACCAGATTGGGGCTCAGATCATCCGATATTCGATTTCTTCAATTTTCAAATATTGATTGGAAGAATAATATAATTCGTTTAAAACAATTCAAAACAAAAGTACCCATTGAGTTACCGTTATTAACGGATATTGGGGAAGCAATTATTGATTACATCAAAAACGGAAGACCTAAAATAAAATCAAAATATATATTTCTGCGAGATCTAGGTCCTTATACCACAGTGAATGGTACGACTTTCTATAATAACATTCGTACATATTTGAAAAAAGCTAATATTGATTATAGTGATAGAAAACACGGTAGCCATGCATTAAGACATAGTTTAGCAACGAATTTATTAAAAAATAGAGTTCCTATAGCAATAATTTCTGACACATTGGGACATTCAAATACAGCAGTAACGATGGACTATTTACACATTAGTGTGGAAAATTTACTTGAATGCTCTTTAGATGTCCCAATAGTTGATCCTGATTTTTACTTACAAGCAAATTTTAAATAATATAATTATGGAAAAAATTTTATATATACCAGTAAATTAGCTCCTTATATTCGAGGGTTTTTAAAAGAGAGAGGACTTAAAGGATATAATTCATCGACACTTAAATGGACTTTATTAGAGATCGATAAATTTTGTAATGATTACAATATGAAAGACCATTTTATAAGAGAAGAGATTGTAAATAAATGGAGAAAAACCAGAACTAATGATAGTGATCGGTCTTTATACATGAAATACAACGCTTGGATTCAATTAGGAAATTATATGCATGATTTAGGTATAGAATGTTATGTACCGATCCCCTATAGAAAAGGAGCAAAAAATAATTATATTCCGTATATTTTTACTCACGAAGAAATTCAAACTATATTTTTGCTATCAAATTCTTTAAAGATCAGTTATCAATATTCGCAAACCATGATTTTTACTATGCCGGCAATGCTTCGATTGCTCTATAGTACAGGACTAAGAATTGGTGAAGCATTAGCAATTAAAAATAAAGATATCGATTTTGAGAAAAGAACAATAGTAATAAACGATTCTAAAAATAATACTCAAAGACTCGCAGCAAAAAATGATTCGTTGTTACCAGTATTACTACAGTACAAAGAATTTAGAGACAAAATCCAATAGAAAAAATTCTTTTGCCTGAATCACCATTTTTTGTTACACAGAGGGGAAAGAGCTGTCTGGGAGAAAGTGTTAGGCGTTGGTTCTCTGATATTTTAAATACAGCAGGAATATCTTCAAAGCTAGGAGGAAATCCTCCGCGAATTCATGATCTAAGACATACCGCTGCTGTTCATAGCCTTGCAAAGATGGTGCGTAATAACATAGATGTTTATTGTGCATTGCCTATGATTTCTGTGTTTTTAGGTCATAACGATCCAAGGTCAACCAATAATTATGTTAGGCTTACAAACGAAATGTTTCCTGAAATAATACAGCTAGAACATCCGACATCTTTAATTTTCCCTCAAATCCCCAAAAGTGAATAATCCATGACTGATTTTGCTAAATATCTCCAAAGTTTTTTCCATAAATATCTTGCTGGAAATTATGGAGCTTCATCCAATACTATAAGAGCATATAAAAAAAGCTTTAATCTATTGGTGACATTTATGAGTAAAGTAAAAGGTATCCCTCCTCATAAATTAGAATTAAAACATTTAAATAAGCAATCCATAGAAGATTTCTTAATGTGGCTTGAAATACATTGCAAAAATTCCATTTCAACAAGAAATAATCGTTACGGAGCCATTTGTTCTTTTTGTAAATATTTACAATATGAAGTACCAGACAGATTAGCTGAGTGGCAAAATATCCGATCAATTAAAAGTAAAAAAGGATTTTCAAAAGTAATGAATTACTTGTCTTTAGAAGGTATACAGTTATTGCTTAAACAGATATCTGTAGAAACTTTGGCTTCTAGACGGGACTTGGCTATGCTGGCGCTATTATATGATAGTGGGATGCGGGTTCAGGAGCTTGTAGATTTAAGCCCGTCATGTGTAAGGTTTGAATATCCTTATCGTATAAGAGTAACAGGTAAAGGTAATAAGCAACGAGACATTCCTTTGCTGAAAGAACAAATTAATTTATTGGAACGATATGTCAAAGAGAATCATTTGCTCAGGCCTGAAAAACAATTTAGCCCTTTATTTTTTAATCGAGGAGGAGGAAAGCTTACTCCTGCAGGTATAACTTATATTTTAAAGAAATACGCAAAAAGTGCTAGAATAGTTAATAATCAGCTGATTCCTGAAATTATTAGTCCTCACGTGTTTAGGCATTCTAAAGCAATGCACCTTTTACAAGGTGGAGTTAATATTGTTTACATTCGAGATATTTTAGGACATGTAAGTGTACAAACGACGGAAAGATATGCAAGAGCTGATTCAAAACAAAAACGGGATGCTCTTGAAGCAGCTTACCAAGATGTAATCCCAGAAAAAGGAAAACTTGGTTCTTGGGAAGGAAATGATGATGAGATAGATTTTTTAACAAACTTGGGAATATAATAAAAAGGAACTACTGACTTTGGTAGTTCCTTTTTTATGTCATTATGTTTAATCATTTTATGTCTGCACTGGTATAGTATTACTAAATTTTTTTTATAACATAAAATAAAAGGCGGACAAAAATTCACAAATAAATGATTTAATTTGTCATTGTAGTATTCACGATAAAATATTATCAGCAAATATGGCAAACTAAAAATGTCCGGATAATATTTTGCTTACTGCGTTTTAAAGAGATTAGCACTATTTTTCACCAAGGTAAATATTTTATTCTTGCAATAGAATTAGCACAAATAATTTCATAAGATTAAAAAAATGAATAAGCAAAAGCAGTTTTCATTTTGTCTATCACGATCCCTTCAAAAGACGGAAGCTAATAGAGCAAATAAAGATAAAGTTAGGTAGAGAATATGGAAAAGAAAGAAGATTATTTAATTATTGAAAAAGGTATACAAGATAAATTATTATCATTTCATCAAAATATACATCCGATTAACATACTTGATAATGTTGATAATCGTAAATATCTTGTTTATCTGATTAGTAGTGAAATAAAAGAAATTAGAAGGATATCACAATTAAAGAATGAAAGTTTTGAAAAAAAACTTTTTAGAAGTTTTTGATCCAATAGAGTTGGCAATCAATTATTTTCAAGAAGGAGAATTAGACGAGGCTTGCTGGTTATTATTTTTGTATAGTTACATTGGAAAACATCCAAAATATGAATGGAATTTACTTAAGAAAGTTTATTATAAATCTGACACAGATTTATGGAATTGGAAAAATATAAATAATAATTTTGAAATATTTGAAAATTGGCTTGTTGAAAATTTGCTGAAAATTAAAGATAGAGCAGGTTTTGGCGAATATCATAAATATAGTCATTTTGACAATTCTAAAATAACCGTTATGTGTAAAGATATACACGAATATATTAAGTGGGTAAAAGAATCAAAGAATCACGAGTGTCTTTTAGAAAATGCTAAAACATATAATTCCGAGCCATCGAAAGTTTTTCACGCATTATATAAATCAATTGATAACAAGACAAGTTTTAATAAACTTATAAAATTTACGTATCTTACTTTAAACGGTAATCTTGGTATATTTCCTATTAAAGTTGGGCATTCATATTTAAATGATTTTATTTTATCAAAAAGAGGAGCACAATATCTATTTGAAAATAAAAATCGGAAAAAAATCTCTTTGGATAAATTAAATGAACTTTTAATATTATTAAGCGATTACTTAGATTTGAATGAAGGATTACAAATCTTGCAAAAAATCTTAGCGACATGGGGCGAAGAGAAATTTAGAAAAGAACGACAAAGTTTTAAAAAATATCATTAGGCAGTATTTAATGCATTGCATATTTTTGATAAATTACTCACTTTTTCTGGCAAAATATTGTTAAATAGAAATTTACGCATATTAAAAAAAATTTATTAATTTTCTAAAATAAGTACCATTCGTCGTATTTCTATTATACGTGAAAACTATAAATTTCCTATATTCGCGGCAGAAAAATAGCTCTTTATAATATTTATCAAACAATTTAGGTTTTACGTAAGTGAATTAATAGGGAATCGTGTGAAAATCACGAGCTGTCGCGCAACTGTAAGTAACATTTAAAGTTTTTTTCATTAATGTCCACTGTATACTATGTATATGGGAAGGGGGATAAAAACTGTTACAAGCCAGGATACCTGCCTTTTTGTTGTGGCAATGCTTTCGCGGTCTGAAGCTGTGGTCAACTGGATAACCTGAAAAACAAAATAAATAAGAATATTTTTTTCTTCTTCGATGTTCTCTGCCCTTCCCTGTGCATTCCCAGATAAATACTTAAGATATTTTAACTCATGAAAACTTTAAAGTTAATATATGAAAAAAGGAATTTTATTTCTTTTTCCTCTTATAAACTTTTTGCATGCACAGGATTATTCTTATAAAGATATTGTGTGGCAGAAAAGTATCGGAGGAAAAAAATCTGAGTATCTGTATAATGCGATACCAACACCTGATTATGGCTTTTTATTGCTAGGAAGCTCCGCGTCAGAATATCAAGATGAAAAATTAAAATCGAATACGGATCTTGATTACTTTCTATGGAAAATTTCGGAAAATGGAACTGAGGAATGGAACAAAAAATTTGGAGGTGACAAAAACGATTTTTTAACAACTGCAGCTCTTACAAAAGATGGTGGATACATTCTAGCAGGTTTTTCTCATTCGTCTTTATCTGGAGATAAAACAATTAAAAATTATGGTCTTGCAGATTATTGGATTTTAAAATTAAATGCTACTGGTCAAATTATGTGGCAGAAAACTTTTGGAGGAGAAGGAAATGATGAAGCAGTCTCGATAATGCAAACATTAGATGGCGGTTATCTAGTAGCAGGAAATTCAGATTCAAAAAAATCAGGTAATAAAGCAACTTTAGGTTTAGGAGGAAAAGATTACTGGATTATTAAACTTGATGCCTCAGGAGATATTGTTTGGGAAAAAACACTTGGAGGCTCAAAAACAGACGAGTTAAAATCTGTGATTGAAACTGATAAAGGATATATGATCTTTGGGAATACAAATTCTCCTAAAGAAGGAACAAAATCTAAGAATTTCGATACTGAAGTAATAATTCTTAATAAGTCAGGGATAGTAGAAAAATCTGTACGTTTTGGAGATGATGCATTTGATCTTCTGAGCTCTATATATGTGGATAAAAGTGATAAAACTATTCATCTATTAATTAATAGTGAGAGCAAAACAAAAAAAGAACTTGTAATTAATCAACTAAGTCAAGATGCAGATTTACTTAGTACTACAATAAAAAAGGTTAGTAAGGATCAATCTTATAATAGCTTAATTCTCACAAGGAATAAGGAATATCTATTGGCTGGAAGCACAATCAATTTAAAAAAAGACGATAAATTAAACACAATATCTGTTTCAAATTATCAAACAGAAATTATTGATAAAGATTCCAATACTAAATGGAAAAAAGAAATTACAACAAATCCCGGATTCAATTATTTACAAAAAGCAATTGAAACCAGAGATGGGTCCATTGTTTTAATTGGTAATTCTAACACTGAAAATTCAGGAGAAAAAGCAACAAAAGTTTTTGGACAACAGGATTTCTGGATAGTGAAATTAGGAAAAGATATAAAGAGTGAGCCAAGAGTCTCAATAGAAGCTTATCCTAATCCTACATCCGATTTTGTAAATATTGTTATTAACCAAGATTTTAAAAAAGCTTCTGGAAAAGTATTTAATATGGCTGGTCAACTAATAAAGGAATTTTATATTACTCAACGCACTACACCAGTTGATTTGAAAAACTATACTACAGGTATTTATCTTATCACTTTACAAGTTGACGACCTTCAGTATTCTATTAAAATATTTAAAAAATAATTATGAAACTTAGACTTTATATAGTAATTTTTAATCTTTTCTTTTTTTTCAACGGCTATTCTCAATTTAGTTCATACGTAAACATGCCGTGGAATAATACTGATATTAACAATACAAATACATCAGGCTTTATTAATCCAAAAGGAAGCTCATTAATTAATTACCCATTTGGAAATCTATCATTAAATATACCTTTGTATGATATTGATGAAAATCTCCCTCTTTCCTTATCTTACAGTGCATCATCTGTTAAACCAAACGAACATCCGTCAGAAGTAGGATTAGGATGGAATCTTATTGCCGGTGGATCAATTGTAAGGGAACAGAAACTTTTTGCAGATGAAGCTAGTTTTGAGCTAAGTGGCACAATCTATAAAATGGGATACTTTTTTCGAAGATCTACTATGTATAATGGAATGGGATCTTGGGGAACTGAATATGCCGCTTATACTTTAGGTGTTAATGAGAACTGGGAATCTCCGGATGTATTTCATTTTAATTTTCTTAATTACAGTGGAAGCTTTATGATGGATGAGACGGGAGCATTTCAAATAAAATCTGATACTGATTTTAAGGTTGAATATGTTGTCGAGAAATTTAGTGATTTTCCTTCTATGTTCCAATCAACACTCGGACAATACACAACTATAACAAAATTTAGATTGATTGCTCCAGATGGAACGATTTTTACTTTTGGTGGAGATGAAAATGCTATTGATTATACAGCTAGAGGTCCAGTACCTTTTACCAATATGCTGCCTTTATCATCTTCAAAATGGAATTTGACACAAATAAAACGCTCAAACGGAAGTACTATTAGTTTTAGCTATCAAAGGCTAGATCCACAAGTTAAAATTAATGTTGTATTTGAATATCTTAGCAAATATTATCGAAATAAAATTCCATGGTTTGATAATGTGACTGTACTTTATCCAACATTCATTTCTGGAATTAAAAAGGATAACATTTCCATTGCTTCTTTTTTCTATAAGAACTCGAATGAGAAAAAATATGCAGAAACTGTTATACCAAACTATCCAAGTGGTTATGGAAATATAACTTCAGATATGATTAGTATGAGGAACTATCAATGGAGTCAATGGTTTTTGATTAATTCTTATGATGATATTAAATGGAATCAATTAGACAAGATTACTATTAATCCACTGAAAATCGATTATGTTTTCAATTACACGAACAATCCAAACGAAAGATTAAAATTGCTTGGGATCACAAAGAAATATAATTCGGCATTACAGAATGTCCTTGCAAAAGATGAAAATTATGTTTTATCATATAATAACAATCTATTTCCGGATTATTTTTCTGGACATGGAGATCATTTAGGTTATAACAACGGTCAAAATTATAATTTTGTTTTTACAAATGATTTTTTATTACCAAATAAGCCTCTTGAGACATCAGCAAATGAATATGCTAGCTCAAGAAATCCAGATTTAACGGGTAACTTCTTATATGCGGAACTACTTACAGCTATTCAATATCCAACGGGAGAAATAACTAGATATGAGTATGAACCACATTCTGTATCGCATACAATTGCCATTGGGGCTGGAATACATCCAAATTCTCCTATTGTACCTTTTAATCCGGGAGGGTTTAGGATTAAGTCTATTTCATATTATGATAAAAATCAGTTTGTTAAAAGAAAAACGCTTAAATATCAGAAATTCTACGGTCCAACATATCCAAACTATCTTAGCTCAGGTATTCTTTCATCCATGCCTAGATATTATGAAGATCTAAAAATGACAAATGTAACAAAACCTGAATTTTATAATCAGCCTATGAGCATATTTACATCTAATGGGTTACATCATTCGTCAAATACTTATGGGAATTATGTCTTATATTCTAAAGTTTATGAAGTTGAAGAAAACTTAAACGGAGAAAATATAGGTTACACAGAATATTCGTTTACTAATTATGATATTGATAGGTGGGCACAAACCCATATGGATGAGGGTGGAATGGGTATTCTTAATACTGAATACCATCCATATTCGAGTTTAAATCATCAATCTTTAGGTAGGGTAAATGATACTTATTATAATCCGATCAGTTCAAATGAAAGTCAAAGAGGAAAACTTATTGACAGGAAAATATATGATAATACAGGTAAGCTTTTAAAAGAGTACAATTATAAGTATACCAAGATTGGCGAAAATTTCACTAAGCAACTTTCAATATTTAGAACACCAGATGACAGACCTGATCCATGGACTCAACTTAATACATTTCTGTTAGGGGGGTTTTTTAAAGGATATAATTATAAATATTTGGTAAATGAAGAGAATGAGATAGATTATTTTGATAATAACAGAAGTGTTTCAAAAAAGAAAACTTATACTTATGGTCAGAATTATCCAAATAATTTGATGTCGTTAAAAGAAGAAACGAATACTGGTGAAACTTCTACGGAATATAAGTACGCAATTGACCAAAGTAATCAGTTATTGATAGATAATAACATAATCAAAATTCCAACCGTTCAAGAAGTAAAAAAAGGTAATCAGTTAGCTTATAAACACGAAATAATTTATGGCAAAGATGCTTCCACAAATAATTTAGTGCTTCCTAAAGAGATTCGTTACTATGATAACAACAATGTCTTAAGAGATAAAACTTATATAGATTTATATGATACAAAAGGTAATATCTTACAATATAGAGAAGGAGAGTATGGGTTGCCTATAACAATTGTTTGGGGGTACAATAAGGTACATCCAATTTTAAAATTTGAAGGTGCATCTTACAATAATGTTCAAAATTACATAGGAAATGCAATTGCCATTACAGACAATATTGCAATGGGAGGAAATATTATTCAGTATAAAATAATGTTAATGCAAGAGTTAAAGTCAATTATAAATAATTCAAATCTAAAACAATTTAGAATTACAGGTTTTACTTATGATTATTTTGCTGGTGTCACCAATGTTATTGAACAAAATGGAGCCGTGAAATCCTATGAATATGATAAGGCTAACCGTCTAATTAACATCTTCAATAATAATAATGAATTACTTGAAAGTTTTAAGTACAACTATAAAAATTAAAACTTAAACAAAATGAAAAATATTTTTAAAATATTCACATATACTTTAATTTCACTGATCAGTATTAATTTTTCAGCTCAGACTGATACTGAAAACTATACAAAGTCGACTAAATGTATCACTGTAGATTGCAGCCAAAAAAAAGAAAGTATAATTTATTTTGACGCTTTAGGTAACCCAAAAGCATCTATATTTATTGGTGGAGGAAATAATGCAGGTCAAAGTTTAGCAGGGAAAAATGAATTAGATGCTTTCGGACGGAAGAAAAAAAACTATTTACCAGGAATTGTAAGTACAGGATTAAATTTTCCTTCAAGTATAGATTATAGTCTGTATCCAGAAATTTCCACCTTTGATGAGATAAAATTAGAATCTTCTCCATTGGGGAGAACTATTTCAAAAGCAGAACCTGGTGATGATTGGAAAATGGGAAGTGGTCATGAAACGAATTTTGTTTATGACACTAATTTAGCAAATGAGGTAAGGATGTTCAAAGCCGCTACTCAATTTAATGCTACTTTTCAAATTTATGATGTTTCACTAACTAACAACTATGATGGTAAATTCTTCTATGATGCAAATGTATTGTATAAGACTTCAATATCCGATGAAGATGATAATGTAACTATTGAGTTTAAAGATAAAGAAGGAAAAACGATTCTTCAAAGAAAGGTTTCGGAAGATGGGAATGTAGATACTTATTATGTTTATGACATATTCGGGAATTTAGCATTTGTTTTATCTCCAAAATTGTCTGATCTTGCGGGTAATCAGGCTTTGTTAAATGATAGTTTATTCGAATTAGCTTATCAATACAAATATGATAGCAAGAATAGATTAGTAGAGAAAAAAATGCCTGGTAAAGATTGGGAATATATAGTATATGATAATCAAGACAGAGTTGTAGGGCTTCAAAATGCAGTAATGCGTCTAGATAACCAATGGCTCTTTACAAAATATGATAAGTTCGACAGAGTGGCTATTAGTGGCTTAGTTGTGGTTAATGGATTAAGAGCAGAAATACAATCTAATGTTTCCGCTAATATGGGGGCTAATAATATTCAGAGGTCAGATACAGGATACAATCAAGATAATATTATAATTTATTATACAAATAATGGATTTGGAGCAGACGGCTCAGTAATTACAATAAATTATTATGATAACTATCCGATGACTGTACCGGAAGGAATTCCTTCAACTATTTTGCAACAAGAAACCGCTTCTGGGAATCTGTTAAATGGTTTATTAACACAAACAGTCTCTCGAGAACTGGGAACAAATAAATTTGAGTATAAACATTTACTATATGATAAGAAGAATTTTCTTCCTGTTCGTGAATATATTGTGAATACTTTGGGAGGATATACCGTTTCTGATAAGAAATTTAGTTTTAGTGGTAAATTATTGAATGAAATAATAAGACACAAAAAAACCGTAACAGATACTGAGATTGTTACAAACGAGGAATTAAGTTATGACTACTATGATCGATTAGCACAGCATACCCATCAGATTAATAATGAAGCCAAGGAATATTTGGTAAGAAAAAAATATGATGGATTAGGTAGATTATCAGAAGATTGGGTTGGCAATAACTTACCATCATCACCCCTACAAACAGTAAATTATAATTATAATATCAGAGGTTGGCTAACGAATGTTAATAACGTTGATGATTCACCATCCGGAGTTTATGGGGATCTTTTCTCATATCGATTGGATTATAACAATTCTTTTTTAGGAGAAAATAAATATGATGGGAATATATCTTCGTCGATTTGGAAATCGTCGACAGATGAGATTCCAAGAGGTTATGCTTATTCATATGATAAAGTAAATCGCTTACGAGATGCTGTTTCTTATAATCTTGCTTATGGAATTGTTAATGCCTATGCGGAACAAGTAAAAGGTTACGATAAGAATGGTAATATTACAGGTTTTATAAGAACCGGAGACTTTGAAATAAAAAATGCGAACTTGATAGATGATCTGACATACATTTATAAAGATAATTCAAATAAATTATTGAAAGTTATTGATGACAGTAATCAGTCATCTGGGTTTTCTGATGGAACTAATTTGGATGATGATTTTGGATATGATGACGGAAACCTAAGTAAGGATCTTAATAAAGGAATAACAAAGATTAACTATAACTATCTAAACCTACCAACTGAAGTTATATGGAATAATAACAAGAGAATTATATATTCTTATAATTCACAAGGTAAGAAAATTAGAAAGAAATTTATTGATGGAGCTATTGTTACAGAAACTTTGTATTTAGATGGGTTTCAGTATAAAGATAATGTTCTGCAATTCTTAGCAACAGATCAGGGATATATAAATGTTAGTAATGGCAATGTATTTAATTATGTCTATCATTATAAGGATAATTTGAACAACATTCGTTTAAGCTATCAGAAAGAATCTGATAATACATTAAAAATTCTTGAAAATAGTACTTTCTATCCTTTTGGATTGAAGCATAGCGGATATAATAATGGAAGTTTTGGAAATTCTAATTATAAGTTCAGTCTTGCCAGTAAAGAAGCGCAAGAAGATAAGACATATGATTTTGGGGCAAGATTTTATATGCCTGATATTGGGAGATTTGGTACACAAGATCCAATGCAAGTATTTGATATGTGGCAAAGTTCTTATTCATATGCTAATAATAATCCGGTCTTGTATTCTGATGAGTATGGGCTAGGTATTTTAAATGTTATTGGTAATTTATTTCAAAGGTTAGGACATGCTATAAAAAATTTATTTAATAATGAATGTGGTTGTAATAATGGTTTTGGCGGAGAATCTATTGGGGATGCTTTTAGAAGAGAAGATTTTCCTTCAAGCGGTAATTCGAGCAGTAGAGGAAGTAATAGGTCGTCAGGGACACCTCGACTTAATGGTAACTCTTTACCTTCTATGGCTTCAATTGCTTCTCGTCCTAAAGGTATTTTGCTACCGAATTTTGAAAATGTGGTACCGACTATTAATTCTCCAATTTCAGCTAGATCAACTGAATTTGATAGAAAACCTACCAGAGCGTTACCTACAAATGTAAAATTTAGTCGAAATATTGAATTTAAACAAAATTCAACATCTTTTTATGATAAAGCATTAACGGAAAAAATACTAGATGATTTAATTAGTACTTTACTCGAACATGCCGATTTAAAATTAATTATTAGTGGGAATAGTTCATATACTCAAGACGACGATATGGACATCATGGTTGATGGTGTAGATGGAACTGTTGGAAGCCTCAAGCTCGGAAGAGCAGGAGCAATCAGAAAACTTTTAATGAAAAGGGGAATAGAACCACGAAGAATATTAATAAAAAAAGGAAGAGATAAAGAACTAAGTACGAATTTTGAGTTAAAAAAATAAAATAAAACCAACCTATTTAGGTTGGTTTTATTTTGTATTTTGATTAAAATTATCAAGAGATTTTAATTCCCTATCTATTTTTAATTTCCAGATTTTTTGTTTCTTATTATCCAAGTGCAAATATTTTCCACCAGTGTAATATATTTTATCATCTATTTCCTGATCAAATTTAGTGTCAAAATTTTCATATCTTTTATTCCAAATTTCAATTATTTCAGTGTATATCTGTAAATTATTAACTTGTAGATTATTTAAACTATCAATGGACTTTCGCATTTTTCTAGCATATAATTCCGCAATATTAAAATGTATTTGTTCATGTTCTAATGTAGTTGGGTCCTTTAGTAACATCCAAGAATTATCAGGATTAAAATACACTAGAACGTGTATAGTAGGAGCAATAGCATCGCTAAATTGTGAGGTTTTAAAATTAAATTTGAAGCTACTTTCTGCCCCTTTAAATTTATTTGTAGTTGCAATTTTGATGGTATCTTTTTGCGCAAGTTTAAAATCTTCATACCTCAATGGTCTTTTACTATTCCATGGAATTAATTGAATTTGCTGTTGAATGAAATTTAAAAAAAAATTACTGTAAGAAATAAAAATATTTTTTTCATTAATTTAGAACAATATATACCCAAATATACTTAATTTTTGAATTTACTATCCTATATTTATTTTTCCAACAGGTAAAAATTGAAGTTCTAATTGATGCGTTTTTAATTAAAGTGGTAAAAAATAAACGTGATAAAGCATTAAATAATTGTAAGATATTCAATTAATTGGTAGATCATTATCTGATAAATACCAATAAGATTTCTTGTCATTTAGTAAATTTTTATCAAAAGTTCAGGAATAAATCTAAGTTTTATGTTGCTTGTTTTCAATTAATTGTGTTTTTTACTTTTGATAATATCCAACTTTTGATAAGCTGCCTTATCAAAAGCTTTCGATAATTCCTGCGAGCGAACGCTCAATCCGGAACTAGAAAATAAACCCGTTGTGGTACTTTCCAACAACGATGGTTGCGTTGTATCTCGAAGTAAGGAAGCGAAAGATCTGGGTATTCCTATGGCTGCACCGGCTTTCAAGTATAAGGAACTTTTTAAAAAACATGATGTGAAATCTTTTTCTGCAAAATTTGAGTTATATAATTTTAAAAGTCAGCAGGTCATTAATATTGCTAAATCGTATGTCGTTGAGCATGAAGTTTACAGTATCGACGAATTATTTTTAAATCTTACAGGCTTTAAATATGTCAGTATTGACGATTATTGTCTTGAGATTAAAAATAAAATAAAAGAAAAAGCTAATATTCCTGTTAGCATCGGTGTTGCGCCCACTAAAACTTTGTGCAAAGTTGCCAATCGAATTGTTAAGGATTTTCCTGATCAATTTGATGGAGTTTATATTTTAGATACCCCTGAAAAAATCGAAAAAGCTTTAAAATGGCTAAATATAGGCGATGTTTGGGGAATCGGTCGCCGACTTGCCGTAAAAATGCACGACAATGGCGTTCACAAAGCCTGGGATTTATTGCAAAAACCTGAAATGTGGGTTCGCAAAATCATGGGAATTCACGGTGTGAGAATGATTAATGAATTGAAAGGAATCCGTCAATTGGAATTAGACACTCCGTCTCCGAAAAAATCAATTGCCGTAACCCGAAGCTTCATGGAAATGCTGACCAAAAAAGAGGATGTTCGTGAACGTGTGGAAACCTTTGGAATGTACTGTTCTGAACGTCTGAGAAAACAAAATACCTGTTGTAAAATGGTCACAGTTTTTGTGCAAACCAATCGATTCCGAAATGATTTGCCGGAATATCGAAATGCCATGACTCAGATTCTTCCAAATCCTACTAACTCGTCAATTTTGATTGGTAGAGTAGTGAACGAACTGTTTGAAGCTATTTTTAAAGAAGGGTTTCATTATAAAAAAGCAGGTGTTATCGTAAACGATTTTGTACCTGAAGATCAGCGATTGATTAATCTTTTTGAGGAAGATATTCAGAATCTCCATTTGCCCGTTATGAAAGCTATGGATGCGATGAACAAAAAATACGGGAAAGATAAAGTCCGTCTAGGAAGCATGAGCGGAGAAAATACTTTCGGCAGAAAACAATTATCCCCGGAATATGAAGCTTTCCTGAAAAATAATACATTAACAGAAGCTAATTTCCGATTCCACTAAAGTTTTAGTTTAAAGTAAAATTTATTGCAATTCGAAGTTTACAACTCATTATTTATCACTCAAAACTTACTTCTTCTTCTCATATTTCCAGTTTCTGCCTTTTCCCTCGGAGATCCATTCGATGGCTTGTGCCATTCTTTTATTTCTAGTCGTTTCCGTTTTGGCATCAATGATCCAATTAATATATTCTTTTCGAAATGATGGCGATTCTTTTTCAAAAAATTCAAATGCTTTTTTGTTTTGATTTAAAGCTTCTTTAAAATAATCGGGAACTTCGATTTCGGTTTTGGATGATGCTGATTTTTTTAAGGTAACTCCCATGTCGGTAAGTTCTATTGCTTCTTTAATTGCATTTTTAAGCTGGATTTTTGCCGGAAGATCTTCAACACTGGTAATTTTCCCTAAACTGAACATTGAGTTTTTCTCAATATCTTTCGTGATTTCCTGCATTGTTTTCATTTCCTTTTCAAGCCAAAATCCGAAAGTACAATGTTGCTTGAATGAAGCCATTGAACAGAGAATCTTCCCTTTATAAATGAAATTTGGAAAACTCCATTTCATTGCTTCTTCCGCATCCGGACAAAATTCATGAACGATTTCACGAAGATAATTTAATATAGGTTTTGCAAAATCCTGAGATTTTTCAATGTATTCATCAACTTTTGTGTTGTATTTTTCCATAAGTTTTTTTTATTTTTCTTCCCACAGATCACGGATTTGCACAGATTTTTTATGTTGTATTTTATTTACACATTTTAAAAATTATACTCAATTATCAGTGCAAATCCGTGAAATCTGTGTGAGAAATATTTATGTAAATCAAGCAATTCAGAACAAATCTTTAAGCAAAAAATTTTACCGTTTCATTCACCAAAAATTTCACCTGATCGGGTCTTCCTCTATCATTTTTAGGCAGATTATTATAGCTTCCCGTTCTTACAATCACCATTTTGTGTTCAGGAATCATGATGATATATTGACCTTGAAGCCCTAAAAAATAATAATGCTTAATCGGATTATCATTGTTAATCCAAAACCCCATTCCATAAATTTCTTCAGAATTTTTGGTAGGAGTTCGCATTTGATTGATAAAATCAAGATTTAAAATTTGTTTGTCTCCCACTTTTCCTTCATCCAGAAACAGTTGTCCCAATTTCGCAAAATCCCTCGAATTGGAGTGAATGCAGCAATATGTTTTTTCCATTCCGCTTTCGTCTGTGCTCCATTCCGCATTCTGTTCCATTCCCAGCGGAGTCCAGAATTTTTCGGATAAATAGCTTGCCAATGATTGATTGATCGCTTTTTTTACTGCAAAACCCAAAAGCTGTGTCGAACCACTTTGATATTCGAATCTTTCTCCCGGATTTTCTTTAAATTTTCTTGAAAAAGTAGCTTTCAAAAGACTTCTACCATAATAAGCTTTGGCGTTGGGTAAAAATGGATTTTTGTAATCTTCGTCCCAATTTAAACCAGATTCCATTTGGGCTAAATTTTTTAAAGTTAAATTTTTCGCAAACGGTTTATCTTTAAATTCATCAAAATAATCAGAGAATTTGTCGTCAATATTTTTAATTTTTCCTTCTTCCAAAGCTTTCCCCAAAAGCATTACTGTGACAGCTTTTGCCATAGAAAAAGAATTGGTATGTGAGAGTTGATTGTAGCCATTCCAGTATTGTTCGTGAATTAGTTTTCCATTTTTAACAACAATATAGGAAGCGGTATTAGATTGTTTTAAATCATCAACGATATTTTTCGGTAGCTCTTTTTGGTTGTATTCCGGAGACTCTTCCCAAAGGACAGGATTTTCCGTTGAAATAACATTACTGGTGAAATATTTTCCGTCATCGATATTGGCGCTCGACTTTCCGCGAAGGTATGTTTTTGATATTCCATTGAACAGATAAGCGTATCCGAAAAGATAAACCAAAAATGCTGCAAACACAACAAAAGCAACGAAATAGATAAGAATAGTCATATAAATTGATCTTAAACAAATTTAAAATAAATTTGAAAATATGAAACGAAATGATTTATTTTTGTGATTATTGATGGAAAATATGATGAAAAAACTAATATCCTTTTTATTTCTTTATTGTTTTGCCGTTTCTTTTGGACAGATACTTAAGCCTATCGACACAGCAGATTATCCGCAGAGAAAGGAACTTATCCGAGCTTTTAATTTCAATAATGAAGTTTTTATAAGAAAAGTAAAAGCACAATATTCTGGAAAGACGGGTTCTGATCTGGCTAAATTTTATAAAGAATTCGGAACCGATTTTGAAAAGCAGATAAGCAACAAAGATTTTATCTTAAGATCAGATTATGATGTGTCTGTAAAATCCCTGATTGCACGATTAAGAAAGAATAATCCGCAAATTCCTCAGGATTTGAAAATATTGATTGCTAAAGATAATACGCCCAATGCATTTTGCCTTCTAGACGGAACTTTCGTGATTAATATGGGACTTTTCAGCTGGCTTGATAATGAAGAACAAATTGCTGCCGTGATTGCTCATGAACTGGGACACAGAATAAAGCAGCACACTCTGAAACTTCTTGTGGCATTGTCTGAAAATAATCAACAGGATAAATCTACAGTAAAAACGCTAAAATCTGTGAGTGAAAACGCCAATGAAACAGCTTTTAATATTCTTAAAAACAGAATGTATAAAAAGGGAGTTGAGAAAAGAAGCCAAGAAATAGAGGCAGATTCTCTAGGATATGTGATTTTTAAGAATGCAGATTTTAAGAAAACTGAATTTATAAATGCTTTAAAGAGACTTCAGGACTTTGATACCATTTCACCAAGAGAATTGAAAGTGGAAACTTATAAAAAAATGTTTAATCTGCCACAACAGGCTTTTAAGGATAAATGGCTTAAAAAAGAAGATTTTTCACTGTATAATTATAATTTTTATAAAGAAAAATTAAGTAAAGATTCTCTGGCTTCTCACCCGGAAATGGCTAAGAGACTGGAAAAACTAAAGAAAATTTTCCCTGAGCTTAATCCTGGAACAGAATCTTTAAAACCTTCCGAATCTTATCTTTCATTAAGAAAAGCTGCCAGAATGGAGATTTTGCCCAATTATTATCATTCGGAAGATTTTGGTTTGGGAATTTACGTCTCGTTACAGTTTTTACAGGACGGTGAAGATGAAAAATATTATAAAACCTGGCTGGGAAAATATTTTGCTAAAATTTATGAAGCAAGAAAAAACTATAATCTAAATAGGTATCTCGACCGCATAGAACCAAAGGAACAAAGCGAAAGCTACCAACAGTTTCTGAATTTTATGTGGAATCTGAGCTTAGAGGAAATTAAAAATATTTCAGATTTTTATCAAAATAAAGAATCCTAATCATTGCGATTAGGATTTTTGTTTTTATTTAGTAATTAAGTCTTTCGAGACGTATTTTATTATATTTTTCTTTTTCATTAAATTCTCTCAGCAGAATATAGCCTTCTTTTCCTACATAAGGGATCACGGTATAAGAATCCTTTTCTGAAATAGGAACAACTTCCTGCTTAAATGTTCCGTTTACAAGCGTATTGATGAATAATTTCCAGTTTTTTTCCTTTGTTTCTTTATCTTTCTGGAGATCTCTGTAGAAGAAAACCACATCGTTTCCGTCGTTAATATACTGTGAAAACAAATAATCTCCTGTAAATAACGATTTCTCTTTCGCAAATATTTTTGCTCCTTTTACTTTAAAATCTTTATCCGTAAAGATGTAAACTAAATCTGTTGTTTTAGGAACACCATAATTAAAGTCGATTTTATATTTTTCAAGAAGAATACCCACACTTCCGTCCTTTAGAAAGAAAAGATCTCTCGGCTGCAGATGATAGCTTTTTTCTACATAACCTAATTCATTGATTTTAGGGATATAAGAAGATAAATCCGGAATGTAATTGATCTTTTTAGTATTAACTTCAAATGTATTTTTATCAACAATAAGTCTTGCAAAACCAACTCCTTGTTTGTCTTCGTAGTTTCTTCCTACAAGTACTATTTTGTCATCAAAAACTTTATCATTATCCAAACTTCTTGTGGTAGAAGAGAACGACGAAATATTGTCAATCGTATCATCTGAAAGTCCCGTAATTGGTTTTGATGTCACTTCCTTACCTGTTTTCATATCCAGAACAAGCAGGGTAAATTCCTTTGCATCGTTGTTCTTTTTCTGTCTGATGAAATAAATATTTTTGTCGTCTTTCTCCAGCAGGGTGAGATCTTCCGTGTTTTTCTTATCTCCGTTAGTATTGTATTTATATCTCCAAACTTCGTTTTTGTTTTCGTCGAATTTTATAAGAGAATTATTGTTGACGTATTTGCCATAATCATTGAATTCCAGTGCCAAAAAACCACCTTCCTTGATTTCGAAAACCACGGAAAAATAATTGAATCCTTTTGCTTTTTTTTCTTCTTTATTTTCTTTTCGGCTTTCCTTCCAGTTTTTAGGCTCATTGATAACTTTAAAAGTTCCGTTATCGTAATCATAATACGTTTTTTGCTGAATCGTATTATTAGAAAGATCGATTTCCATTGATCGGGGAGAGAACAATTCGCTGGTCTTAACTTTTGAATAATCTATGGAACTTGGGCGTAGAATCACCTTTTTTCTAAAATCAACATACCCTCTGTAAGAACCCGCAGTAATGTCGCCTTCAAATTCTTTATTGGCAACCGGGTTGAGGTTTTTATCTAGAATTACATATTCGAATTTTTTTGTTTTATCTCCGGTTTTACCGTAAGAATATAAAGAAACATAGCCGTAAAGATTATCCTGCTCATCAAACAGTGCATTCATACCTACATGTTCTCCGGTAGCCAAAGCCGCCAAATCCTGAGTTTGAGAAAAGTAAAAAGTCTGAACCAGGCCAAATGCCAATAGAAATATTTTTTTCATGGTTTAAATTTGAATTTCAAAAATAATGAATTCGATTAGAATTTTAATTAAAAATAAAAAAAGCCCTGAAAAAGATCAAGGCTGTATTTTTAAAAAAAGTTTCGATTACTTGTTGTATTCCGTAAGATACGTATGAGCATTTGTAGGAAATGTCGAGCTGGTATACGTTGTGACAGTTTTTGTAGGGAAGTTGTTGCTATTGTATGTATGTACAGATGAAGCACTTGTTTGCCCGTTGGTAGATCCGCTGTAAGTACTGTGCATTGTTACAAGATTATTGTTTGCGGTATCGCCTTCGGGAGATAAAAGGAGATTGATCTTTAAAAAGCCTTTAATATTCTTGGCAGGATTATTTTGTCCATCATATGAATAAGTATAATTTCTTGTTTGTCCTTCGTATGTAGCTGTTGATGAAATCAGGTTTCCGTTATTGGAAAGATAAACATCATACATCGTAGATTTTATATCTGTATGTGCCCCGGTTGAAGGATTGTAAGTAGATGAAGAATATTCATTATACTTCACATGATTATCGCTCAGATACTGAAAGTTTTTCGTATAAACCAATGTTCCCCCAGAATGCTTATTTGTTATTTTTTCAGTAGTTACTCTTCCGTTGGTGTACGTAAATTCTCTTGTGTAGACGATATTCGTACCTTCAAAATCTTCAGTTTTTACAATAAGATCGCCGTTGTAAGTGTATACAGTTTTTTCGTTGGTTCCAACATCGTTTGTCTGTAATAATTTTGTTCCATCATATTTAAATTCCGTAACATAAGTCTGGTTATCCTGAGTGATTTCGGTAAATTTTGTCGGAACGATAGTAGTTGGATCAATAGGCTGGCTTTGTTCAGAAGCATTGTCATCAGACGAGCTGCAGCTAGCTATGGCAAATAATGCCAAAGACGAAATAATTAATTTCTTCATAGTTATTATTTAGAGTTGTAAAAGTTCGCCAAAAATAATAATTTCCGCGACATAAATAATAAATATGGTATGAAAAAGAAAAAGCCCTGATTTCTCAAGGCTTTCATTATCTTATATTTTAGAAAGTAAATTTCTGAAATTCGTTTTCTCATCGATGATTCTTCTTAGTTCAGAAACCGGAACTCTTTCCTGTTCCATCGTGTCTCTGTCTCTGATCGTCACTGTGTGATCTGTCAATGAATCGTGATCGATGGTGATACAATAAGGAGTACCAATTGCATCCTGCCTTCTGTAACGTTTTCCAATCGCATCTTTTTCTTCGTAGAATAGATTAAAATCGTATTTCAGATCATTGAAAATCTGTTCTGCATATTCCGCTAAACCATCTTTCTTCATTAATGGAAGAATTGCAGCCTTAATTGGCGCTAAAGCAGGTGGTAAAGATAAAACCGTTCTTTCTGATCCGTCCTCCAAAGTTTCATCTTTTAAACAATGAGCAAAAATAGAAAGGAATAATCTGTCTAGACCTACCGAAGTTTCCACAACATACGGAACATAGTTTTCGTTTCTCTCCGGATCGAAAAACTGAAGTTTTCTTCCCGAGAATTCTTCGTGCGCCTTCAAATCGAAATCTGTTCTTGAGTGAATACCTTCCAATTCTTTGAAACCGAATGGGAAGTTGAATTCAATATCAGCCGCAGCATTAGCGTAGTGAGCCAATTTCTCATGATCGTGGAATCTGTAATTATCGTTTCCTAAACCTAAAGCCAAGTGCCAGTTTAGACGTTTTTGCTTCCACTGTTCGTAGAACTCCAGTTCTGTTCCCGGAGCAACGAAGAATTGCATTTCCATTTGTTCGAATTCACGCATTCTGAAGATAAACTGTCTTGCAACGATCTCATTTCTAAATGCTTTTCCGATCTGTGCAATACCAAAAGGAAGTCTGTGACGGGAAGTTTTCTGAACATTTAAAAAGTTAACGAAAATACCCTGAGCGGTTTCCGGTCTTAAATAAAGATCCATCGCAGAATCTGCAGAAGCACCTAATTTTGTTCCGAACATCAGGTTAAATTGTCTTACTTCCGTCCAGTTTTTAGAGCCAGTATCCGGATCAGCAATTTCCAATTCTTCAATTAAAGCTTTTACATCAGCAAGATCTTCATTTTCCAGAGATTTTGCCAATCTTGAAAGAATCGCTTCTCTTTTTGCTCTGTATTCTAAAACTTTTGGATTCGTTGCAACAAACTGATCTTTATCGAAAGACTCACCGAATCTTTTTGCTGCTTTTTCGATTTCCTTGTTCTCTTTATCTTCAATTTTAGCACAGTAATCTTCTACCAAAACGTCTGCTCTGAAACGTTTTTTAGAATCTTTATTATCAATCAATGGATCGTTGAAAGCGTCTACGTGACCCGATGCTTTCCAAGTGGTTGGGTGCATCAAAATTGCTGAATCAATGCCGACAATATTTTCGTTAAGCTGTACCATCGCTTTCCACCAATATTGTTTGATATTATTTTTTAATTCGGCACCGTTTTGTCCATAATCATAAACAGCGGATAAACCATCGTAGATCTCACTAGAAGGGAAAATAAAACCATATTCTTTAGCGTGAGAAATCACTTTCTTGAAAACATCTTCTTGCTTTGCCATAATTTTTTTAACGTCTGAAGTGCAAAAATAGTGAAAAAGCGGGAAGTTGGGAAGATGGAAGACGGAAGTTTTTATATTCGTGCAGATTAGAAGCTAAGAACCGGGTTTCACTACTCGCTATTTTTTGGTTTCTATTCAAAAAAACTCAGTCAGGAAAAATTAAAAATAACAGAAAATTCTTTGTGAACTCTTTTAAGTGAAACGCCTTTGTGAAATTAAAAATTAGCAGAATTACTGGCAAAAAAATCTTTGCGACCTTTGCGTTAAAAAATATTATGATTAAAACAGATATTAAAAAGTTTGAAATCTCTACTTTTGCCCCATGTTAGAGATTCTTTATCGCGACGAACATCTTATTGCCATCAACAAACCGAGCGGATTATTGGTTCACAAATCCTTTTATGCTGGAGAAGCCGATACGTATGCGATTCAGGAACTGAGAAAGCAGATCGGGCAAAAAGTGTATCCGGTGCATCGATTAGACCGGAAAACATCGGGCGTTTTGCTGTTCACTTTAGATAAAGAAACACTGAGAAAGATGAGTACTCAATTTGAGGAAAAAATGGTTAAAAAGAGGTACATCGCCATTCTTCGGGGTTGGGCAAAAGAAGAAGAAACAATTGATTATGATTTAATTAATGAAAACGAAGTTAAACAAAATGCAATCACTTATTATCGTCGTTTGCAGACTTCGGAAATAGATTTACCTTTTTTAAAGCATCAAACTTCAAGATATTGTTTGGTAGAAGCGATTCCGCAAACGGGAAGATTTCATCAACTAAGAAAACATTTTAAACATATTTTACATCCGATTTTAGGCTGTCGTAAACATGGTTGCAACAAACAAAATAAGTTGTGGCTTCAAACATTCGGCATCAACAAAATGACACTTCATGCACATCAATTGATTTTTAATCATCCCATTTCTAACGAAAAAATGATCGTAAATGCAACTATCGATGATGAATTCAAAAGAGTGGGGGATATTTTGAAATTGGATTTGAGCGCATATTCTTAATGTTTTAAATTTTCATCAGTATACAATTTGTCATGCTGGAAGCATCTAAGCGTAGTATTAAAAACATTATATTTAGATCTTTTCAGGATTACAAAGTTGTGAATATTTCTCAAATTTAAATTAATGACCGAGGTTTAGCCTCGATTGCAATGAAAATCCTTTTTTGCAAAAAAAAGATTGTAATGAAAAGCGGAAAATAGCTCCTAAAGCAATTTAACAAATAATAGCAGATTTAGCAAATTACGCAGATTTTATATTTTATAGATATCGTTTATAATACATTTTTCCATAAAGTATCATACATCAACCGAACATTAATTTTAAAATGAGTATTTTTGTAAAACTTTTTTTCAATGTACAAATCGCTCATTCGTCCGATTCTTTTTAAATTCGATCCTGAAGAAGTGCATCACTTTACTTTTTCAATGCTCAAGAATTTTGGATTTCTTACCAAATTATTTTTCCCAAAACCAATTAAAGACAAACGTCTGGAAAGAGAAGTTTTCGGATTGAAATTTAAAAATCCCGTAGGATTGGCTGCCGGTTTCGACAAAAATGCAGTTTTATTTAATGAACTGGGAGATTTAGGTTTCGGATTCGTAGAAATCGGAACGGTAACTCCAAGAGCGCAGGCTGGAAATCCTAAAAAAAGATTGTTCAGACTTATTGAAGATGGCGGAATTATCAACAGAATGGGTTTCAATAATGAAGGTCTTCAGTCAGCTATCGAGAAACTGAAAGGAAACAAAGGAAAGATCATGATCGGTGGAAACATCGGAAAAAATACAGATACCGCACCGGAAAATTACACTCAGGATTATTTGGATTGTTTTGAAGGGTTGCATCCTCACGTAGATTATTTTGTACTGAATGTAAGCTGTCCAAACGTTGGAAGCCACGCGAAACTGGAAGATGTAGAATATCTTCGTGAATTAATTACAGAAGTTAAAAAAATCAACCAGTCAAAATCGGTACAGAAGCCAATTTTACTGAAAATTGCTCCGGATTTGAATAACAATCAATTAGATGAAATTATTGAATTGATTGCCGAAACAAAAATCGACGGAATCGTAGTTTCAAATACATCGGTAAATAGAGAGGGATTGAAAACCTCACCAGAAGTTTTAGAACAAATCGGAAATGGAGGTTTGAGTGGAAAACCGATTCGTGAAAGAAGTACAAAAATGATTAAATATCTTTCGGATAAAAGCAACAGAGCTTTCCCAATCATTGGAGTTGGCGGAATTCATTCCGCAAAAGATGCATTAGAAAAGCTGGATGCAGGAGCGACTTTGGTTCAGCTGTACACAGGTTTTATCTACGAAGGTCCGGAATTGATTAACGATATCAACAAAGCGATTTTGACGAGAGCAAGTCGTTTACCAAGATAATTAAAATATAAGGAGAGTTTTAAAGCTCTCTTTTTTATTTCGATTTTGTAACAGACGCATTCTTCACGTCAACAATTAAATTATAAGAAGGCGAACTCGACGTTTTTTTAATATTGAATTTCAAAATTTTGGAATCTTTCAATCGCGTTGAGGTCGTATCGTAAATGTTTTCAATACAGCTTTCGATCAGGAAATCGTCGTAGCTTTTGAAATTCCAATCGTTGGTAAAATGTAGAACTCGATATCCTTTTTCACCATCACTTGCTCCACACATTCCGCAGAAATTGAAGTTGGATAATTCTTCGAAATACAACAAAACCCGGTTTCCGGATTTGTCTGAAGCAAAAGAAACCAATTCGTTTCCACCAAGTTTATTGATGAAATCGTATGTGTTAATTTTCTTATTATTCGGAACACTTAAGTAATTATTGTAGCGATAAATTCGGGTATCTTTAGTGAATAATTTAGCCGATAGAATTTTATTACCCGTCAAAAAATTTCCCGAAACATCTTTATCAATTTGCTGTCCCGAAAACATTAAAATTTCTTTTGCTTTCAAGGTTTTTGCAATGCTATCGGACTTTTCGATGAGGTCGCGAGTCATTTTTTCTTTGAAATTTTTAATCGCACTTTTCTGCTGATCTCCGAAATTAAAAAGATACAAATCACCAAGATTATAAACTCCCGTCAGCGGAATTTTCTTTTTGTATTTATCATAATAATACCAACCTTTCACGAAATGCTGATATTGATGGCAATCGATAATTCCATCAAAATTCAGTTGTAATGTGATAGAATTTCCTGCAATTTCTCCTTTAAAAATTTGAGAAGAATCTGTTACTTTTTTCAGTTCAACTTTCTGACAGAGGAAAAATGTTAAGCTTAAAGAAAATAACAGAGAGAATATTTTTTTCATGGTTTAGTTTTAGTTTAATTTAAAATTTTCAAAGGAAAAAATGAGCGATGGTGTAAATAATCAATCCGACCAATCCGCCGACTAAAGTTCCGTTGACTCGGATGAATTGGAGGTCTTTGCCTACTTCCAGCTCCAGCTTTTCGCTTAATTCTTTTCCCTGCCAATTTCCAACGGTCGAACTGATAAGGTTTCCGAACTGATGGGTGTTTTTCAGAATATATTTGTAAGCCGTCACACGCACCCAGTCATCAATTTTTTTCTGAAGATTTTCGTCATTTTTCAGATTTTGTGAAAATTCATTCAGGTTTTTAGATAGATAATTTTTTAATGAAGATCCGTCTTCCTGAAGTTCTTTCGTCAATGTATTTTTAATAGAAATCCAAATGTCGTTGGAATATTCGTTAAGTTTGTCATTCTTCAAAAGATCGTTTTTGATGTTTTTGAACTCATCTTCCCATTTCGGATCCTGCTTCAGTTCGTTAGAAAAATCGTAAATCTTTTTGGTTACCAAACTTCTGATTTCATGGTTTGGGTCTTCTTCAATTTCTTTGAAAAAATCTGAAAGTCCGGTTGCAATTTTATCGGCAATTTTATTATCAACAAAAGCAGGAATAAAGGTGTAGCTTCCCTTTTTTACACGATCTTTTATCATTTCTTCATTTTCAAGTATATAACTTTTAATCTGCGAAGAAAGGTTTGTAATAATTCTCTGATGATCGTTTTTGTCTAAAAGATAATTGATTCCGTTTCCGAGAATGGCATTTAGTTTAATATTATCCGTCATTTCCGAAACCTTTTTGCTGATAAAATGACTCACCTCGGAATCGTCAAGTTTATTTAAAATATCTAAAACAATATCGGAAAGATTTTTAAGCAAAGCATCCTGATTCTTCTCCTTTCCAAGCCATTCTCCGACAAAATTTGAAATCTTTAATTTTTGAATATAGGGACGGATATTTTGAGGTGAGAGGAAATTATTCACAACAAAACTTCCCAGATTATCGCCTAAACTTTGCTTACTGCTTTCAATTAAATTCGTGTGAGGGATAGGCAAACCAAGAGGGTGGCGAAAAAGGGCTGTCACTGCAAACCAATCCGCCAAAGCACCTACCATCGCCGCCTCGGAAAAAGCCCGGACATAGCCAAGCCAATGTGAGTCGTTCGTTTTCTGTAAAATAGTGGTCGCAATAAAAATCACTGCCATCATAAGAAATAATCCGGTGGCAAATGCTTTGTATTTTCTCAGCTGTTTTCTTTTGGCTTCATCATTCATATTCTCAAATTTAGTAAATTTGGTTATGAGATTTATCTTTATTAAAAGCTCTAATCAATAAGACGATTAAGTTTATTTAAACACTTTAAATTAAAAGAATTAAACTTAAAAACAATAAAGCTGTAAAAACTTTTTCGTTTAAATTAAATATTTAAAATAATTCTATGGAAAACCAAGCAAAAAACAATCCATACTATTCTCGAACAGATACTACGAAACTTGACATTTCCAATGATGAATGGAAAAAAATTCTCGCTCCGGATTTGTACGCGATTTCAAGAGAAGCCGCAACGGAAAGAGCTTTCACAGGAAAATACAATGAATTTGATGAAATCGGCGAATATTATTGTGCTGTTTGTGGAAATCATTTGTTCCGTTCCACATCAAAATTTTCCAGCAGTTGTGGTTGGCCAAGTTTTTTTGAGGCTGATAAAGAAGGTGTTTACTATAAAAGAGATTTAACATACGGAATGGATCGGGTAGAGGTTCTCTGCAAAAGATGCGATTCGCACTTAGGACACGTTTTCGATGATGGTCCAAAACCCACAGGACTGCGCTATTGCATGAATTCGATCAGTTTGGAATTCATTCCGGATTTAGAAAAATAAACGGTTTCTATTCACAAAATCAGGAAGTTAAAGTTTCTTAAATTGAGTTAAACTTTGTGGAGTTATTCCTTTTACGTAATTATGTTTTTATACATTTGCTGACTGAATTGGATTTAACATAATAGTGAATGAAAGGATTTTATAGCTTATTAGGTATTGTTTACATGGTAACTACTTCATTCTATTTGTCACCAAAAAAGGCAATTGCAAAGAATGAAATCAGTACAAAAAAGATTGAAAGAGTAGCGGACATTAAGTCTGAAAAAGTGACTACCAATGGATCTGCGGCCGAAGCATTGTACCAATCTATTACATTTGAAGAAGGGCATGAACTTAACGAAGAAGTTTTCTTTAAAGCCTTAACGGGGTTTGAAAATTTGAAGAAAGCTGGTTTGCTTAAAGAAGATTCCCACTTACTGACTGTATGCGATTTTTCAATGTCTTCAAACACAAAGAGACTTTGGGTGATTGACACGGAAGAAAAGAAGGTATTATTCAACTCGTTGGTTGCTCACGGAAAAAATACGGGAGAAGAATTTGCAACGAACTTTTCTAATACCAACAGTTCTCTTCAAAGCAGCTTAGGCTTTTACATTACAGATGCAACGTACAACGGAGATAACGGATATTCTCTGAGGTTGCTGGGAATGGATAAAGGCTTTAATGATGCGGCTTACAAAAGAGCAATCGTAATGCACGGCGCAGATTATGTAAGTGAAGAGTTTGCAGCAATGCACAAAAGAATTGGAAGAAGTTGGGGTTGTCCTGCTGTTCCAAGAGATCTTACGCAACCGATCATTAATACAATAAAAGGAAGAAATTGCCTTTTCATTTATTACCCTGATCAGAATTACCTTTCCAAATCGGAATGGTTGAAAGCATAAAACAAAAGCAGTCTACATCAGACTGCTTTTTTATTTAAATTAAATTTTCCTGCATTATGTCATTCTGACGAAGGAAGAATCTAGCCTAATGATTTGTTTTTTCTCTCGCAGATCTGGCAGGTGACGCAGATATTTGTGTATAAAAAATAAATCTGCATCATCTGCAAAATCCACGAGAGAGTTATCTAAGAAAACTTCTTAAAAATCAAAGTCGCATTATGTCCTCCAAATCCAAATGCATTACTCAACGCATAATTGATGTTTTTTTCTTTAGCTTCTCCAAAAACAATATTAAGATCTTTCGGAATATTTTCATCGATATTGTGAAGGTTGATTGTCGGTGGAATAATTCCATTTTCAATCGCTTTAATCGAAAGAATAGCTTCTGCCGCTCCGGCTGCACCCAGCAAGTGTCCAGTCATCGATTTTGTCGCACTGATGTCTAAATTTTTGCTTCCTTTAAATAATTTATTAATACCATTTAATTCAACCAAATCTCCCATTGGAGTAGAAGTTGCGTGAGGATTAATATAATCGATATCATCAACATTAATTTCCGCCTCTTTTAATGCCAACTGCATCGCTTTGATTGCGCCAACTCCGTCTGGATGAGGTGCTGTCATGTGATAGGCATCAGCAGTCATTGCAGCTCCGACTAATTCTGCATAGATTTTTGCACCTCTTGCCTTGGCGTGTTCGTATTCTTCCAAAATCAAAGCTCCTGCACCTTCACCCATTACAAAACCGTCTCTGTCTGCATCGTAAGGACGACTTGCGGTTGCAAAGTCATCATTTCTTGTAGACATGGCTTTCATAATTGAGAAACCACCGATTGAAGCCGGAGAAATTGCCGCTTCAGAACCACCGCTCACAATCACTTTTGCTTTTCCTAAACGGATATAATTGAACGCATCCATCAATGCTGTATTTCCCGTTGCACATGCTGAAATTGTGGTATAATTGATTCCCTGAAGACCAAATTTCATGGAAATCATACCCGAAGCCATGTTGGCAATAAATTTGGGAACAAAAAACGGATTGAATCTTGGTGTTCCATCTCCTGCTGCGAAATTCATTACTTCGCTTTCGAAAGTCCACATTCCGCCTTGTCCGGTTCCCCAGATTACACCGGTGTCGAACGGATCCATATTTTCCAGTTCCAGTCCGGAATCTTTCAATGCTTCGGCTGTTGAATACATGGCATATTGTGAAAAAAGATCACTTCTTTTGATTTCGTTGTGTGTTAAATGAACTTTTGGATCAAAATTTTTAACCTCACAAGCGAAATGTACTTTAAATTTTTCTGTATCGAAATGCGTGATTGTATTGGCTCCGCTTACTCCATTGATGCTGTTGTTCCAGAATTCTTCAACATTATTTCCCAAAGGCGTCACTGCGCCAAGACCAGTAATAACAACTCTTTTCATTTAATTATTGATTTTGAATAAATTAGAGGTTCCTCTTGCAATTAGGCGTGTTTTGTCCGCGTTCCATATTTCGCACTGCGCGTTTACAAATTGCTTCCCTCTTTTGATGATTTTAGTTTCAGCTACAATATTATCATTTTCTTTTGCAGTTGAAAAATAATCGATGGTATTATTTATGGTTACGATGAATGTTTTTTCATTTAAAGAAAACATGGTTGCTCCAATCACATCGTCGAAAATCGCTGCGGTAACTCCACCATGAAGGTTTCCCATCGGATTCAGCCATTCCGGTCTTACCGTATATTGAAATTCCAACTGTCCTTCTTCTACAGATAAAATAATTGGATTCAGCCATTTCATAAATGGGGAAGGTGACGCTGTAAATTCTTTTCCGATGAATTGTTTTAATTGTGCTAATCTATCCATATTTTCAATTTTATTTCTCTAAAATCATCGTTACCCCTTGTCCACGAGCGGCACAAATGGAAATAAATCCTTTTCCGCTTCCTTTTTCATTTAAAATTTTCGCTAAAGTTCCTATGATTCTTCCTCCAGTTGCTGCAAAAGGGTGAGCCACTGCAAGACTTCCGCCTTTTACATTTAGTTTATTTCGATTGACTTTTCCTAATGCTTTTTCCAGCCCGAATTTTTTAGCCAAATCGTCATTTTCCCAGATTTTTAATGTTGCTAAAACCTGTGCTGCAAACGCTTCATGGATTTCATAATAATCGAAATCTTCCAAATTCATTCCTGCTTTTTTCAACATTCTTTCGGCTGCAAAAACGGGAGCAAGTAGTAAGTTTTGTTTGTTTTCAACATATTCAATTCCTGCAATTTCAGAGAAAGTGATATAGGCTAAAATCGGTAAATTATTCGCTTTTGCCCATTCTTCACTCGCCAATAAAACCGCAGAAGCTCCATCGGTAAACGGTGTTGAATTTCCGGCTGTTAAAGTTCCGTTTTGTTTATCGAAAGCGGGTTTTAAAGTCGCTAATTTTTCTAAACTTGTATCACGACGAAGATTATTGTCTTTATCTAAACCATAAGCCGGAGTAATCATATCCTCAAAAAATCCTTCATCATACGCTTTTGTCATATTTTGATGACTTTTAAAAGCTAATTCATCCTGATCTTCACGAGAAATGTTGTAATATTTTGCTGTAATTTCCGTGTGACCGCCCATTACCAAACCTGTTTTCGGTTCCTGACCTTTGTAAGGAATCGGCATCCAGTCTTTCAACTTCGGACTCAATAATTGTTTGATTTTTCCAAAGACAGATTTCTCTTTATTTGCTTTTAGTAATGCTTTTCTTAATCTAGGTGAAGATTCAAAAGGAATATTACTCATAGCTTCAACACCACACGCAATTCCACTTTCAATTTGTCCTAAAGCAATTTTATTTCCGATATAAACAGCTGCTTCAATTCCTGTATCACAAGCCTGTTGCAAATCGCAAGCAGGAGTTGCAGGATCTAGCGAGGTGTTCATCACAGTTTCCCGGATGAGGTTGCTTTCGGAAATATGTTTGATTGTCGCACCTCCGGCAACTTCGCCAAGGAGTTTTCCTTTGAGATTGTAACGGTCGATTAAACCATTCAGAGCGGGGAGGAGTAAATCCTGATTTCCTTTGTCTGTGTAAGCTGTATTCATTCTGGCAAACGGAATTCTATTGTATCCTACAATTGCCACTTTTTTTGTTTCCATAGCGTGAAGTTTATGATGGAAGTATGTTTAATTCATTGTCAATCATGTGGATGATTTTGTCTAAAGCAAGGTTTAAAAATTTCTCATCTCCCGTTGTTTTGGATAATAAAATTCCGCCTTCGAGAAGCATGATGAAAATGGATGCATATTCCTCTGCATTAGCTTTTACATTTAAATCTCCATTTTTCTGACCTTGAATAATAACCGCTGAAATTTTTCCTGACCAGTCTTCAAAAGATTTTTTAACCTGATTTTTAAGAGTTGGAAAAATATCGTCAGATTCTGTCGCTGCGTTCATTAACGGACAGCCACCGTTTGAAAAAACCGAACGCCAGTTTTTTCTGTAAAAATCAACTAAGGCATGAAGTTTATCCATCGTTGTCGGAAACTCATCGCTAAAAGATCTAGACATGCTTTTACTCAGCATTCCTGAGTTGTATTTGTAAACTTCAATTGCCAATTCATCTTTGTTGGCGAAGTTTCCATAGACACTTCCTTTCGTCAGATTAGTTGCCTGTGCAATGTCCGAAAGGGTAGTGGAAAGATAACCTTTGGTATTAAACAAAGATGCCGTTTTCTCGATAATAAATTGTTTTGTCTTTTCTGCTTTTGACATTTTCAACTGATTATGATGCAAATATACAAAAATATACCAATCGGTATATTTTATTTTGCAATTAACGATTATCTGTTTGATCTATTGAATTAAACCATTAAGATTTTATTGAAGAAGTTCAGATTAATTAAGTTGAATCTTTAATTTTTTAAGTTTTGGCTAAAGCCAATGTTATGATTTTTGAATGAAAAACGGGCTAAAGCCCGTTCCTATTGATGATATTCTCATCATTAATTTATTCATTTAGTTTGTTATTCCGTAGGAATCTAAGCAGATGTTTTTACAATTATATCTCTAATAATTCCGCTTAGATTCCTACGGATGACAAACTTTGTGCTTTAATTTTTTGATTCTTAGTTAGCCAAAGTAGCTTCCAAAGTAATTTCAAAGTTGAAAGCTGCGCTTACAGGACATCCTTCTTCAGCGATTTTAGCATATTTTTGGAATTCTTCTTCTGAAATTCCCGGAACTTTTGCAGTTAAAGTCAATTCAGATTTTGTGATTTTTCCGATGTTTGGGTCTAAAGTGATCACAGATTTTGTAGTCAATTCTTCAGGAGTATAACCTGCCTGAGAAAGTTCTGCGCTCAATTTCATTGTGAAACATCCTGCGTGAGCCGCAGCCAATAATTCTTCCGGGTTTGTTCCAACTCCATCCGCAAAACGGCTATTGAAAGAATACTGAGTTTGGTTTAATGTTGTACTTTGAGTAGTGATGTGTCCGTTTCCTTCTTTGATGGTACCGTTCCAAACGGCTGTTGCGTTACGTCTCATAATAATTGTTTTTTGTTGTTTTAAATATTGTTATTTTTTGATGTTACAAAGGTATGTCGGAAATTCATCGAGATAAATACACAAATCGACTTAAATATTGTACTTTTTTCCCGAAGTATAATTTTTCTTGAAATTTGTCGGTGTGCTTCCGATTTTATTGGTAAAAAGTCGGTTAAAATAAGCCGGATCTTCATAGCCTAAATCATAAGCAATTTCTTTCACGGGTTTATCGGTATAAAATAAAAGTCTTTTGGCTTCCAGTAGGATTCTATTAATAATAAACTGGTTTGGGGATTCAAGGTTTAAACTTTTGAATTTGTGAGTTAACGTTTTTGGCGCGATGTGAAGTAAGTCTGCATAATCTGCTACATTATGTTTTTCTCTGAAATGAATTTCTAAGTGTCGGCTGAAATCACGAAAAACATCCAATTCATTGCTTGGAATTTTTATTTCGTCATTATCCAAATTTTGTTTTTTCCATTTTCGGGTTGCTCGAATGATGATTTGTTTTACGTAAGTTCGGATCATTTCTTCGGCAGAAGAATCTTTCCATTCCAATTCATCTTTGATGCTTTGAAATAAGCTTTTAATGATAAAATTTTCGTTCTCATCAAGCTCTACAAAAGGAATTTCAAAAACATTATGGAAAAGAAGTCCGTCACAAGCCACTTCTTTATCATGAATTTGAATACAGTAAAAATCTCGGTTGTAATACAAAAGATGCGATTCGTCTATGCCATTTTCAACCTGTAAATGCTGATTGGTCAGGAAAAATAAAGCTGGATTTTTAGTTTTATAATGTTTAAAATCTACCGTTAATTCGTAACCTTCCGGAACGTAGAAAACTTTAATTTCAGATTTATATTTGGTGTCTTTAAGGGTTTTAAGATTATTTTCAGAAAAAGTTTCAAAACCTAATTTCTTGTAATTATCTTCAAAAATAAGCGTCTGTGACATAGATTTACTTTAGTTTAAAGATACAAAAAAGCATGGCTTCTTAATGATTAAATTATTGAAACCATGCTTATATTTTTAATTGATAATTTAAAAATGATTTAAATTAATCATAGCTTAAACTCTACAACTCTCAAACGCTGAAACCTAGAATGTCACATCAAGGCCAACATAAATATTCGCTTTCATAATCGGAGCATACACCATTCCGCCGTCAAAATAATTTCCGAAAGGATTTTTAAAATCGACGATCGCGTTTTTCTGATAGTAAGAAGTCAGGTTTTCACCTCCTAAATACGCCCTGATTTTTTTATTGAAATTCCTTGAAACCTGTGCATTTAAAATCGCATAAAATTCTGAATATGTTGGCAATTGAAATTCATCAGGATTGGTTGAGGTGTTCGGAAGTCTTTGTTTTCCGACTAAATTTAAAGTTGTATCAAAGCTCCAGAAGCCGCCATTGGTATTTTTGTTGGTTGAATACGCCAGATTCACAAAACCTCTGTGTTTCGCCATGAATGGAACTTCACGTCTTCCATCCAAATAATCTGCCTGAACATCGTAATATTTATAAGCCAATCTAACATCAAAATTCTTGAAAGGCGTAAAATCCCACTGTGTTTGGAAAGAATTGGCGAAAGATTTTCCTTCTAAATTATAAAAAGTCAATTGTTGAGGTGAACGATCCAAATCTACAATCACCTGATCTTGGAAATCAGTTCTGAAAAAGTCGGCAACAATTGTGGATTTTCTTCCGAAAATTTTAAACTCTTGCTGTAAACTTGCGCCATAATTCCATGCGATTTCGGGTTTTAAGCCGTAAATATTTCCGCCATTTTGTAAAATCTGAACATTTCTGTTTGACGCAAAATATTGCTGACTTTCCGCAAAAACATTTGCTGTTCTGAAACCTCTTCCTGCAGAAAGTCTCAAAATAGTTTGTGGAGTGAAATCATATTTAAAATTCAATCTCGGTGTGAATTGAGTTCCGGCCAAATTGTGAAAATCAACTCTTGCTCCTGCAACCAAAGTATATTTTAAACCTGTCAAAGTGTATTCTGCAAAAGCTCCGGGAACGATTTCGTTTCTTTTAAAATTATCCGTTAAATACGTTTCATCATAGCCATCATACATAAAACTCGCTCCGGCTTTGTATTTGTGATTAGTATTTCCTAAAATACTTTCAAAAATTAAATTTGAATAATACGTTTGCTGTTTTCCGGAATAATTTCTCAATCCAAAAAAGCTATCTTGTTGATGATAAGTATATTGGTTCATCCAACCCAAACTTTGATAAGGTTTTCCTTTGAAGACATACCCTGTTTTATTCCAAACCTGAAATCTCGAAATATCAATTCCGACTCCGTAAAGTGATTGTTTGTCCTGTGGAATTTTTTTATCGAAACCAATTTGTCCTGAAGTTCTTTCGTCTTTAATGAAATTAATTCCAAAATGCGAACCCAATCCTGACTTTTCTAAATCATTATAATTCAATAAATAAGCTGCATTTAATTGAGTGCCTTTTGGTCTGTCTAGAAATCCGTCGTCATTCATGTCTGTATCTCCGAATGTTCCGTTTCCGTGAAGCAAAAATGTCTGTGACCATTTCTCATTGATGGGCGAAACGCTTGTGATGTTCGCTTCAACTCTTCCGTTAAAATCAGAAAATAGATTCAATGAAGTTTCCGGTTTTTCAGCATTTTTCAATAATTCGGTGTTGATTTGTCCTGTAATGCTTTCGTAACCATTGGTAACAGTGCTTCCACCTTTCGTCAATTGAATGCTTTCAATCCATCTTCCGGGAATGAAATTCAATCCGTAAGCCGAAGCTAATCCTCTAATTTCGGGTAATAATTCTTTTGTTAAGCTCGTGTATTTTTGATCTAAACCTAACATTTTCAGTTGCTTTGTTCCTGTCACCGCATTGCTGAAAGAAACATCTACGGTTGCATTGGTTTCAAAACTTTCGGATAAATTACAACAAGCAGCTTTTAATAATTCTTTTTTATCAATGTTAAAAACCAATCCGGCTTCTTTTTTGTTTAAGGAAGTTGCTGCTTTCGAACCTGTTACGATAACACCTTCAATATGTTTTTCATGGTTCTCATGATTTTCATTGGTTGTATTATGATCGTTGTGATCTCCATGTTCAGAAGTTGTTCCTTCCTCAGCATGAACCTTTGGATTGGCTTCTCCAAAAGGGATTTCTCTGTCGTATAGACAACAGGAAGGCAGATTTTTATAAGTATTATCGCTGGACTTATACTTTTCGTTATCATGACCAACGTCTGCAATTTTCTTTAAAATTTTATCTGCAGAAGTTTTTTTCGGATCAAAATTTAAAGTAACCATTTGCTTTTCGGCATTCCATTCTGCAGAATCTGCTCCTGCGTCTTTGGCTGCTTTTTCAATTCTGGCTTTGCAGGATTCACAATTTCCTTTTACATAAAACTCATTCTCTTTTTTAGAGTTATATTCTTGATTTTCAGTATTTTTTGGCTGTAAATCACGATCATAATGACAGCATTCCGGAAGAGCTTCGTAAGTTGCATTGGTTGCTTTAAATTTTTCATTATCATGACCAGCTTCAGCAACTTTTTTTAAGACATCGTCGGTAGAAACTGTATTGTCGGTTTCTAAGGTTAATGTTTGTGAATCAATAGAATATATCGCTTCTTTTGCGCCTGCTTTTTTGGCTGTGCTTTCGATTCTTTCTTTACACATTTCGCAGTTTCCTTTTACTTTGAACTGGTTTTTAGAAAGATTTTGAGCCAATATAAATTGTGTAGATAGTAAGAATACACCAAGAATAATCCTGGAAATATATAATTTCATTTTGTTTAAAATTTAGAATAATTAAAATTTAATGTAACAATCTAAAAGTCTAACAATTTAATAATCATTGATAAACTGTAAATTGATACACTGGTAAATTGAATAAGTTATCCTATTTTCGGCGGTTGCCAAATCTCTTTCAAACGATCTGAAATATATGGATCTGAGTATTGAAACTGTAAGTTTTTGTTGGATTTATAATAAGAAATCTCCAATTGAAGGCTCTTCGAAAAAGGAGTTTCTATGAAGGTATAACAAGCTACACAAGTTGAACAACAATCGTCGTTGCAGGAAGATTTTTGCTCTTTTTTGTTGTGATTGTCTTTAGAATGTTCTTTGTGATCGTTTTTACAGCAATCCATTCCGGATTCTGATTTGCAGCACGTTTCCTGCATATTCTGAGCATAAAAATTGTCTTTAGGAACTAAAAAAATCCCCAAACAGAAAACAATCGCTATGATCTGAAACAATTTCACGGCTGCAAAAATACGAAATTATGGTAAACGTTCACCTACTTTCACACCACAATTGTGCCAAGGTTCTCCGTGAGGAGGATTCAATTCAGGCTTTGGACCTGTCGGTGCAGGAGTTGGAGCCGGAGCTGGTGTATTTTGGGCAATCGTCTGAGTTTGCTGTGGAGTCGTCGTTGCAGGAGCAGGCTTACTATTCAAAGGCTGCCCAACAGGAATATCACATCTGTGTCCCGGTTCTCCATGGGGCGGATTCATACCTTTTGCTGTTTTTACAGTTTTTGCTTTTCCGTTGTTATCAATCTGAAATTTTCCAGGTTGCAGAGAATTGGGATCAATTTGAATGGTTTGTCCTTGTTGTGCATTTACCGCAACATTTTGAGTTCCTTGCTGCGGAGCTTGTGCAGGAGCGGAATTTAAAGGCTGTCCGACAGGAATGTCGCATCTGTGACCCGGTTGTCCGTGAGGAGGATTCATTCCCGGAGCCGTGACAGGAGCATTAGAACTTTGAATGGGTTGAACTCCAGCCTGATCTAAAAGGGATGGTTTTGGAGCATTATTCACAGCCACGGAAGGTTGTTGAACTCCCGCTTCTTCCGTTAAATAAGTCGCTCTTTCATCTTTTTTACAAGAAACTGTTAATATAGAAATGGCGATTAAGCCTAAAAATGTAGTCTTCATATCTTTTGGTATAAAACAAAATTAGCAAAACATTTTTAATTGCTTTGCTAATTTTATATTTATAATGATATTTCGGAATTAATTTTTAACTAAAAGTCTAAATCCTTCTCCGTGTACGTTGATGATTTCCAACCCTTCGTCGTCTTTTAATAATTTACGAAGTTTTGCGATGTAAACGTCCATACTTCTTGCGGTGAAGTAATTTTCTTTTTTCCAGATCTTTCTTAATGCTAAATCTCTCGGCATGAAGTCGTTTCTGTGAATGCAAAGAAGCTTCAATAGTTCGTTTTCTTTTGGAGAAAGTTTGTATTCATTGTCACCAACTCTTAACTGTCTCAACATAGAGTCGAAGAAAATATTGCTGATTTTGAATTGCTCCTGCTCTTCGTTTTCCAATGTAGAACTCCTTTGAAGAATCGCTTTAATTTTATATAAAAGTAATTCAGTATCAAATGGTTTTGTGATATAATCATCTGCTCCCAATTGATATCCTTTTAGAATATCTTCTCTCATATTTCTTGCTGTCAAGAAAATGATTGGTGTGTTTTTGTCGATTTTTTTCACGTCTTCCGCCAATGAAAAGCCATCTTTTTTAGGCATCATTACGTCGAAAATACAGATGTCGAATTCGTTTTCTGTAAATTCTTTCAATCCTTGTTCACCATCTGTGGCAAGAGTAACTTCGAAATTATTTATTGTCAAATAATCCTTCAACACTGCCCCGAAACTCTGATCGTCTTCTACTAATAATATTCTGTTGCTCATAGTTTTAAATTAATTAAAAAATTAATAATTAAGAATGAACTTCTTCACTCTTCTCTTCTTATATACTTTGTTATTTGGTTATCTATATTTAATTGATAAATGATTGATTTTTTACATTAACGGTTGCTCATTTATCATTGATTTATTAAAAAATTACGCCATAGGAAGTTTTATGGTAAACGTACTTCCTTTGCCTTTGTTGGAGTCTACAATGATCTGCCCTTTATGTAGTTCCACGATTTTCTTTACATAAGAAAGACCTAAGCCTTGTCCTTTTACATTATGAATATTTCCGGTTTCTTCTCTAAAGAATTTTTCAAAAATCTTCGTTTTATTTTGGGTTTCCATACCCATTCCTTTATCGGAAACTTCTATCACATAAAAATGACCTTCGTTTCTTGTTTTGATTGTAATTTCCGGCGCTTCCGGTGAATATTTATTGGCATTATCCAAGAGATTCACAAGCATATTGGAAATGTGAAATTCATCTATTTTAAAGGTGTAATTCGTTGCATTAAATTCCTGAGTAAGCGTTCCGTTTCTTTGTTGAACAATAAGATTGAAAGATTCTGTTGTCTTTCTGATCAATTCTCTTACGTTGGCTTCTTTTAAGAATAATTTCACTTCATTACGTTCAAGCTTCGACATATTCAAAACGTTTTCCACTTGTTTTTTCATCCTCAGGTTTTCCTGTTTTATCAGTTCCGAATAATATTTTACTTTATCGGGATTGGTTGCAATTTTATCGTTTGCCAAAGAATCTGTCGCTACAGAAATTGTTGCCAAAGGAGTTTTAAACTCGTGAGACATATTGTTGATGAAGTCTGTTTTCACTTCTGCCAATTTTTTCTGTCTCATCATATAGTTAATAGAAATAATATAAATTCCTAAAATCGTTAACAGTGAAAGGAAAGTTCCCAGCAACATTGGCCAATTGTTCATTGCCAGAGAATAATCTTTTTTAGGAAAAACTAAAGCCAGACTGTAGACAGTTCTTTCTTTTTGATCTGTAAAGAGGGGATAAGTATATGTATTGCTTTCCTTCTTTTCTTTATAATCTTTGTTTACAACTTTTGTAAGATTGTTGTTTTTATCAATAATTCCGTAACCGAATTTTGAACTGATACCTCTTATTTTTAACTCTTTAGAAATGACAGAATCCAAAACCTTTTCATCAACTCTTTTCGTAATAGGCAAATTGTTGCCGTAAACTTTCGCATATTCTTTCATCGCATAATCTCCGTTTTCTAAATCACGGTTGATGTCTGTTGTAAGAATTTCGCGGTTGGTGGTATCTCTTTTTATTCTGTAAGCGGCTTCATCGGTGTATAATTTAGTCAACTTAATAGAATCCCCTTGTTTGGAAATTGGAAGCTGACTTTTTTCAATGATATTTTTAGAGTAAATAATCTGTCTTTGCGTACCCGAATCTTTAACTTGTTGAATTGTAGTTAAAGTAGGTTGATCGCTGTTGGCAAGAATATTATTTCTAAAATCTTTATTTTCTATATTTAAATATTTATCCACTTCAATTTCTTCCATACTTTTCGAAGTACTTTCTAGAGCGGAATATACTTTAGACGAGAAATCTTGTTCTAATGCGCCGTAATAACTTTTCAACCAATAAAATTGGAGCGCGACGAAGACAATCAGTGAGATCGTCATAAACACCGAAATTATTGGGATGAATTTATTATTCATTTACTTTATTTTATAAGTTTTTTAAGAGTATGAATGTTAAAATTAATTATTTTAAGACTTGATAAACAAAAAACGAGCCAAAAAATTGTGTTATTTTTCTTAAAAGTGTGTTTTTTAACATTTATTTATAAATTTTTAAATACTTGTCATAGGAAAAGTCGTGTCTAACAATAAAAAAGTAGCTTTGTTTAAAACAAAATATTATTATGGAATCGAATATTATTTTTAACAAAGATTTTGATGCAAAAACTGTTTATGTGATGAAAATCTATAAAGCAGACGTATCAAAAGTGTGGGATTATTTTACAAAATCTGAATTGCTTGATGAATGGTGGGCTCCGAAACCATGGAAATGCGAAACGAAAAACCAGGATTTTAAAGAGGGGGGAGTTTGGCTGTATTCAATGGTTGGCCCGGAAGGTGAAAGACACTATGCTCAGGTGAAATATGGCGAAATTACCGAGCATAGAAGCTTTGACGGGACAGACACTTTTTGCGATGAAAACGGAAATGTAAATCCCGATTTCCCTGAAGCAAAATGGTTATTTGGTTTTACAGGAGTGGAAGAGGGAACGAAAGTAACGGTAAACATTCATTTTGCCACAGAAGAAGCTTTGAAAACATTACTGGAAATGGGATTTGAAGAGGGATTCAAAATGGGATTAAATCAATTGGAGGAAATTTTGACGACTTAAAATCCAATAACATAAGTGTTTTCACAAAAAAAATTCTTTCATAGATTTGAAGAACAAAAAAGGAGCGTAAATTTTACACTCCTTTTTTTATTTTAGCTAAAACAATTCTTCATCCTGAAAATACTGAATAATTGCTTTTTTCATCAGAATCTGCTGCTCGTTTGGCTTCAATTCCGGAAGTTCTTCCAGTGTTTCAAAATGAGGATATCCATCATCATCATAATGCGAAAATTTATAATATCCAAAAGGTTCCAATAATCTGCAAACAGCAATATGAATCAAATTTACTTTGTCATCTTTGGTATATTTCTGCTGTCCGCTTCCCAACTCCTGAAGACCGATTAAAAATAAATACGTTTCAATAGGAGCATCTTTTTCAGTATCAAAATTTTCAATGAAAAACTGTTGTACTTTCTGCCACTGTTCTGCTTCGTTAATCATCTTTTTTATTTTCTAATTTTAATAGGAACGCATATTCCAACGCATCTTCTTTTAGTGATTCAAATCTTCCGCTTGCGCCGCCGTGGCCTGCGCTCATGTCGGTTTTAAAAACCAGGATATTGTCATCTGTTTTCAATTCTCTCAATTTTGCAGTCCATTTTGCCGGTTCCCAGTATTGAACTTGAGAATCGTGCAAACCTGTTGTAATCAACAAATTCGGATAATCTTTTGCTTCAACATTATCGTATGGCGAATATTCTTTCATATAATGATAATATTCTTCGTCGTTTGGATTTCCCCATTCGTCGTATTCTCCGGTTGTTAAAGGAATTGTTTCATCCAACATTGTTGTAACCACATCCACAAAAGGAACTTGCGCAACAATCCCATTGAATAAAGTCGGTTCGTAGTTCATAACCGCTCCAACCAACAATCCACCTGCGCTACCACCCATTGCGTAAAGATGTTTTGAAGAAGTATAATTTTCTTTAATTAAATGTTTTCCAGCATCAATAAAATCAAAGAATGTATTTTTCTTGAACAACATTTTTCCGTCTTCATACCATTCTCTTCCTAAATATTCTCCGCCTCTGATGTGAGCAATCGCATAAATAAAACCTCTATCTAAAATTGAGAGTCTTACATTCGAAAAACTCGCATCAACAGTATGTCCGTAACTTCCATAGCCATACAAAAGTACAGGCGTTTCCGCAGATTTTTTCGTGTCTTTATGATAAACCAAAGAAATCGGAACTTTAGCTTCTCCATCTCTTGAATCTGCCCAAATTCTTTCGGAAATATAATTTTCAGCGAAGAATTTTCCACCTAAAACTTCCTGTTGTTTCAACAATTTGGTCGTTTTTTCTTTCATATTGTACTCGTAGGTCGAGCTTGGCTGCGTTAAAGAAGTATAACCATAGCGTAAAACTTCTGTATCAAATTCAAGATTGGTTCCAATATATGCTGTGTAAGTTGGATCAAAAAAAGGCAAATAATGCGACTCCTGAGTCTTTTCGTCAATGATTTTTATTTGCAATAAACCTTCCTCTCTTTCCTCAAGAACAAGATAATTTTTAAATATTTCAAAACCTTCTAATAAAACTTCAGGACGGTGAGGAATGACATCCACCCAGTTTTCTATTCCGCAGTTGTCGATTTTTGCTTTTACAATTTTAAAATTGAAAGCATCGTCCGCATTGGTTATAATGTAAAATTCATCTTCATAATGTTCTACAGAATATTCCAGATCATCAATTCTTGGCTGAATGATTTTCCAATCGGCAAAAACATTATCAGATGGAATAAATCTGTGCTCATCCGAAATCGTACTAGAACTCGCGATAAAAATATATTCTAATGATTTTGTCTTAAGAACATTGACATCAAAAGTTTCATCTTTTTCATGGAAAATCAAAACATCTTCCGATGGTTCTGTTCCCAATTTGTGTCTGTAAACCTGAAAGGCTCTTAAACTTTCATCTTTTCTAATGTAGAAAACATGTTCATTATCGTTTGCCCAAACTGCTTTTCCTGTGGTATTTTCAATCTTATCGGGAAGAATTTCTCCTGTTTTTAAATTTTTAAAACTAATGGTATAAATTCTACGACTTACATTATCGGACGAAAAAGAAAGCAATTCGTTATTTGGGGCAACAGAAACGCTCCCCACCTCAAAATATTCCTGCCCTTCTGCCAAAACGTTTACGTCAAGAATGATTTGTTCTTCGTTGTCTAGACTTTTGTATTTTCTGCAAAAAATTGGATATTCTTTTCCATCTTCGTAACGAACGATATACCAATATTCATTAAAAAAGTAGGGAAGAGACTCATCATCTTTTTTATAACGGGCTTTCATTTCTTCAAAAAGCTCTTCTTGAAGAGATTCTGTGTCTTTCATTACAAATTCTTCGTAAGCGTTCTCTTCTTCAAGATATTTTATAACTTCAGGATTTTCTCTTTCGTTGAGCCAGAAATAGTTGTCGATCCTTTTGTCTCCGTGTATTTCAAGTATTTTTTCTATTTTTTTTGCCTGTGGAGCTTTCATTCGAATGTTTTAATTCTATTTATATTTTTAGAATGGAATTCATTAATATCGACAATATTTTATTCAATATTAATTCTTGTTCAAATTTAACTAAAAAAAAACCATCTTTTCTGCATGAAAAGACGGTTACTTTATTTTTTGTATTAATGCCTATTTGTGTAAAGCTTTAATATATTTCTCTAATGCCATTGTCATAGACGGCGTTTCCTTTGTTGGAGCCATTAAATCTACTTTTAATCCGGCTTCTTCAGCAGCCGCTGCCGTAGTTGCACCAAAAACACCAATCTTCGTTTCTTCCTGTTTGAAATCCGGGAAATTTTGCTGTAAAGATTTAATTCCTTGAGGACTGAAGAAAATCAGCATGTCATAATCTTTTACATTAATGTCTGTAAGATCGCTGCAAACGGTTCTGTACATGATCGCTCTTTTCCAGTCAACATTCGATGCTTCCATTGTTTTTACGATATCCGGACTTAAAACATCCGAAGAAGGTAATAAATATTTTTCACCCGGAAATTTCTTGAAAAGTGGAGCCAGATCCGAGAAGTTTTTCTCACCAAAGCTGATTTTTCTCTTTCTGTAAACGATATGCTTCTGAAGATAGTTCGCAATTGCCTCAGACTGACAGATATAACGCATCGTATCCGGAACTGCAAAACGCAGCTCTTCGGCTAGTCTGAAGTAATGATCTATCGCATTTTTACTCGTGAAAATAATCCCGGTATATTGCGTAAGATCAATCTTCTGTGTTCTTAATTCTTTGTTGTCAACCCCTTCGACGTGGATAAAAGGACGGAAATCAATCTTTATTTTTTCCTTCTTCGCTATATCCAGATATGGAGAAGACTCACTAGGCGCTGGTTGAGAAACCAATATAGACTTTATTCTCATCATTGACTTTTGTTAAAAAAATAATAATTTCCAAAGCAACAATAATGGAGCGATTTGGAGGGTGCAAATATACAAAAATTTATAATACCATTTTTCGGGTAAGATATTGTTCTTGTGAAATAAATAGAAAAATATCTTGAAAATGAATACAAAACAAAAGAATAGCAAATAATAAAAAAACATTTTATTTCTGTCGATAGGGAAATAGTAGTGGGTTACACTTAAAATTATTAACAAAAAAGACAGGATAAAATAAAATTTTGTAGAGGTAAAATAAAAGATAGTCCACTTTTTACCATCTCCGATGCTTTGATAGAATAAAAAACCTAAAGAAGTTTTTGTTAAGTAAAAAAGAACAATTGTTAACAAACAAAATCCAAATTTATTGAGCTGATACCCCAAAACCTGTAAATCCGCAACAAATTTCGGAACAACCGGAACATATTGCGAAATTAAAACCGATAAAGTGAGGGTCACCACACAGGAGGTGATTACCCAGCTCGGCAGGTTATTGCTTGCATCAAAATATTTTTGAAGCAGGAAGTCTTTCAGGTTGGCCTCTCTCTCCACGATATTCATCATAAAGAGGTATAAAAAGATACAGCCTAACAATATAAAGATCACCCAATCGTTGTTCTCAGGTATTCTTATATGATTTGTAATGTTTTGTGATAACGGCAACGGATTGTTTTTTGCAAAATTATAGATTATTTTGTATAAAATAAAAAGGTTAAATAAACTATCTTTGCAAACTGAAATGAAAAAACTGGTCATAATTCCGACTTACAACGAAAAGGAAAATATAGAAAATATTATTTCCGCGGTTTTTGCATTGGAAGATGACTTTCATATTTTGGTAGTGGATGATTCGTCTCCTGATGGAACGGCGGAATTGGTAAAGGATTTACAGAGAAGATTTCCTCATCATTTGCACTTGTCGATTAGAAAAGTGAAAGACGGTTTGGGAAAAGCATACATTCATGGCTTTAAATGGGCAATCGAAAACAAATATGATTACATTTTTGAAATGGATGCGGATTTTTCTCACAATCCAAATGATTTGCCTAAGCTTTTTGAAGCGTGTTTAAATGCAGATATGGCTATCGGTTCGCGTTATTCTAAAGGAGTAAATGTTGTGAACTGGCCAATGGGAAGGGTTTTGCTTTCTTATTTTGCTTCAAAATATGTGAGATTTGTTTTAGGGCTTCCGATTCACGATACGACGGCAGGGTTTGTCTGTTTTTCAAGAAAAGTATTGGAAGAGATAGGTTTAGATAATGTAAAATTAAAAGGGTACGGATTTCAAATAGAAATGAAATTCAGAGCTTTTAAGAAAGGATTCAAAATTGTAGAAGTACCTATTATTTTTACAAACAGAATTTTAGGAGAAAGCAAAATGAATGGCGGAATCATTCATGAAGCGGTTTTTGGAGTTTTAAATTTAAAATGGAAATCAATAATTAACAGGTTATGAAAAAACTGTTCTTCGTTTTCGTTTTGATATTCGTGGTTTCCTGCGGAGGAGATTATGTCGATAAGCCTAAAAATCTTATTTCTAAAGGAGATATGGCAGAAATCATGGCAGACTTGGCGATCAACGATCAGGCAACTTTCATGTATCCCAATTCCAATCTTGAAGCAGGGACAAGATTTATTCTGAATACACATAAAGTAAAGTCTGATGATTATATTCAGAGTTTTAAATATTATGTTGTAAAAGGAAAGATAAACGGAATTGCCGAAGATGCCCAAAAAATATTATTAAAGAAAGATCCGAAAGCGGAAAAATATATAAAAGATAAGGTGAAGAATAATGGAGTTGTACCTCAGAATCTTCCAACTTTATCAAAATAATTTAATGATGCAAAAGTTTTTTAATATAGAAAAAATCTCAGAGGGAAAGGCAAGGGCTGGAAAAATCACGACTGATCACGGTGAGATCCAGACTCCGATTTTTATGCCGGTAGGAACTGTTGCGAGTGTAAAAACAGTTCACCAAAGAGAATTAAAAGAAGACATAAAAGCCCAGATTATTTTGGGAAATACATATCATTTATACCTTCGTCCGGGAATGGAAACGATGCAGGCTGCAGGAGGTTTGCATAAATTTATGAACTGGGATCTCCCTATTTTGACGGATTCCGGAGGTTTTCAGGTCTTTTCATTGGCAAGCAGCCGAAAAATGTCGGAAGAAGGTGCAAGATTCAAATCGCATATTGACGGAAGCTATCATATGTTTTCTCCGGAAAAATCTATGGAAATCCAAAGACAGATCGGAGCAGATATCTTTATGGCTTTTGATGAATGTGTAGCCTATCCTTGCGAGTATAATCAGGCAAAAACTTCGATGGCACTTACGCACCGTTGGTTGAAAAGATGTATCGAATGGACAGAAAATAATCCTGAATTGTACGGTCACAAACAAAGACTTTTCCCGATTGTTCAGGGTTCTACTTTTTCGGATTTAAGAAAAATTTCTGCCGAAGTTATTGCCGAAGCAGGAGCTGAAGGAAATGCGATCGGTGGACTTTCTGTAGGTGAACCAGAAGATGAGATGTACAGAATTACCGATGAGGTTACCGATATTTTACCAAAAGAAAAACCAAGATATTTGATGGGAGTAGGAACTCCATGGAATATTTTAGAATCCATAGGTTTGGGAATCGACATGATGGATTGTGTGATGCCAACAAGAAACGCAAGAAACGCAATGTTGTTCACTTGGCAAGGTGTCATGAACATGAAAAATGAAAAGTGGAAACAAGATTTTTCGCCTTTGGACGAATTTGGTACAAGTTTCGTAGACAGAGAATATTCGAAAGCTTATTTGAGGCATTTGTTTGTTTCTAAAGAATATTTAGCGAAACAAATCGCTTCAATTCATAACTTAGCTTTTTATTTAGATTTGGTAAAAGTCGCACGAGAACATATTTTGGCAGGAGATTTCTACGAATGGAAAAATTCAATTGTCCCTGTTCTTCGTCAACGACTTTAAAAAATAAAATTCAGGGAGTCCCGAAGGAATGACTTAAAAAAGGGTAGGATGAAATCCTATCTGATTTAAAAATAATTAAAATGAAAATGATTTTATCATTTTCAATTAAAAATATCAAACGCATTAAGAAAATAAAATAATGCTAAAAATTATAGACAGATATATCGTAAGAAAATACCTTGGAACCTTCAGTTTCATGCTGATATTGCTGTCTATAGTTGTTTTGGTGATCGATGTTCAGTCAAAAATTCCGAGAATTGAAAATGCAACAGCACTCGATCCAAAACTGAATGTCACTTATTTCCTAATCCATTTCTACCCGTTTTGGATCATTAATTTGGTCATGACATTCCTCTCAATTTTGGTATTTATTTCTGTGATTTATTTCACCTCAAGATTGGCGAATAATACCGAAATTGTTGCAGTAATCAGTAGTGGAGCGAGTTTTCACAGATTTGCAAGACCTTATTTAATTACGTCTTTATTTATCGCTTTTGTCTCACTGATAGTCAATCACTTTGTGTTACCATGGGCGAATATTCAAAAGAATCAATTAGAAGCATATACTTATAATGCGGCTCACAAAGAAGAGGTTTTGGGAACAGCTCCTGTTTCCGCTCAATTAAGCAAAACGGAGTATATTTTTATTAATTCTTGGAATAAAAGAGAAAAAAGAGGTTCAGGTTTCGTGTATCAAAAATTTGATAAAGACAGAAAAATGACCTACGAATTAAAGGCTTCCGATGTGAATTGGGATAAAGATAAAAAAATATTTGTTCTAAATTCTTTCACAGAAAAGACCATCAATAAAGACGATACAGAAAAACTGGCCAGTGGCTTTGATTTAAAGAAAAGCTACGGTCACGATCCGGAAGAGCTTTTTCCTAACGAACTTTTAGGTCAGAATAAAACAACTCCGGAGTTAATAAAATTCATCAAAAGAGAAACAGAAAAAGGAAACAGCAACTTGAACGCCCACTTAAACGAGCTTCATCAAAGGACTTCGATGCCCGTTTCTATCATAATTTTGTCATTTTTGGCCTTGTCTCTTGCATCACAAAAAAAACGTGGAGGATTGGGAATTAACCTTGCTTTAGGTATTTCATTAGCATTTGTTTTTGTATTCTCTTTTGAAGCGTTAAAAGTAGTTTCCGAGAATAAAAGTATGTCTCCGGCTTTGGCAATGTGGCTTCCGAATATCGTGTTTTTCCCACTTGCTGCTTATTTGTATATCAAGAGAGCAAATCAGTAATAATCAATAAAGGAGCTTTATTTCTTTGTGATAAAAAGGTTTCAGACCATCATTTTCCAGCTCGATCCACAGTTCACCTTTTTTGTCAGCATTTCGAATGATGCCATTTTGTCTGTTTTTATTCAGTTCAAAAACGGAAATTTCATCTTTTCGGAATAAATGATTGTTGAAAATATTCATAATTTCGTCATCAGATGGAATGTTTTTTAATCTTTCAATTAAAAATTCATTTAGATTTAAAGTAAATTCTTCAAGGTCAAAATGTTTTCCGGTTTGCGTTAAAAGTGATCCTGCATTGGAGATTTCATCAAATTTATCTTGAAGAATATTAAATCCGGCTCCTATAATGAAATAATTGTTTTGATTAATTTTTTTCTTTTCAATTAAAATTCCAACGATTTTTTTATTTTTAAGAATAATATCGTTTGGCCATTTTATTTTCACTATATTTTCAGTCAGATTGGCAAGATAATCCCTGATGACAATTGCGGTATAATAATTGAACATAAAATCTGTGGTTGTAAAATTTTGAGTCTTTACAGCCAAAGTATACGCTAAATTTTTTTCCGCCGTAGATGACCATGTATTTCCGTACTGTCCGCGACCTTTCGTTTGATTGAATGTGTGCAGGGAAATAAAATCTGAATTTTCGTAAAGTAAAAACTTAGAAATTTCGTCATTAGTAGAAGAGCACTCTTTAAGGTAGAATAATTGACTCATTTAAGAAAACTTTAAGACTTTCTGGCGCTAAAAGTAAGGCTAAAGTAAAAGAAAAACAATAAATTTGCAGATTATAGTATTTTTTAATGAATAAAACAGCAGAAAAACAAGCACTAATAGATAAAATTGTAGAGGCTATTCAAGACGTAAAAGGAGAAGATATCATGATTTTCGATCTTTCTAATATCGAAAACTCAGTAGCGGAAACTTTTATTATTTGTAGCGGAAACTCGAATACACAAGTATCTGCGTTGGCAGGAAGTGTAGAAAAAAAAGTAAGAAACGATCTTAAAGACAGACCTTGGCATGTGGAAGGTACAGAAAATTCTATGTGGGTGTTGGTAGATTATGTTACGGTGGTAGTTCACATTTTCCAAAAAGAGACTCGTGAATATTATGATATTGAGGAACTTTGGGGAGATGCGAAAATTACAAAAATAGAAAGTGAATATTAAATTTTAAAAAGTATAAATGAACAATAAAGGATTTAACTGGTTTTTTCCGATTGCGATCATTGCTCTTTTGTTATTCTTTATATCCAATTTTTTTGGAGATAGCAGTGCGAAGAGTATTGATGAAGACGGTTTCTTCAGAGAAATGCAAACGGGAAAAGTTCAGAACATTATAATTTACAAAGATACTGAAAAAGCTGATGTGTTCCTTACACAGACTGCGAAAACGGCGATGGTCAACAAGACCAAAGAAAACGATCCGCTTTCTGCGTTCTCGATGGCTCCAAAAGCAGATTTTACTGTTAAATATGGAGATCTTCAGCTTTTCCTTCAAAAATTTGATCAGGTAAAAGCGACAAATCCGGCGATTAAAACGACGAAAGATTACGGTGCGGGTAAAAGTCCGTTCATGGATATCTTAGTTTCCGCATTAATCTGGATTGCGATTTTAGGATTATTCTACTTCCTTCTTTTCAGAAAGATGGGCGGTGGAGGAGGTCCTGGAGGACAAATTTTCTCAATCGGAAAATCTAAAGCTAAACTTTTCGACGAAAAGGAAAGAATTCAGGTAACATTTAAAGATGTTGCAGGTTTGGAAGGTGCTAAAGAAGAGGTTCAGGAAGTTGTAGATTTCTTGAAAAACTCAGAAAAATATACAAAACTGGGAGGTAAAATTCCTAAAGGTGTACTTTTGGTAGGACCTCCGGGAACAGGTAAAACCTTATTGGCAAAAGCTGTTGCGGGTGAAGCTAAAGTTCCTTTCTTCTCACTTTCTGGTTCAGATTTTGTGGAAATGTTTGTTGGTGTTGGTGCTTCAAGAGTAAGAGACCTTTTTGCTCAGGCTAAAGCTAAATCTCCGGCTATTATCTTCATCGATGAGATTGATGCAATCGGACGTGCAAGAGGAAAAAATAATTTCTCCGGCGGAAACGACGAAAGAGAAAATACCCTAAACCAACTATTAACTGAAATGGACGGTTTCGGAACAGATACAAACGTGATCGTAATGGCTGCAACCAACAGAGCGGATATCTTAGATAAGGCTTTGATGAGAGCAGGACGTTTTGACCGTTCAATCTACGTAGACCTTCCGGAATTACACGAAAGAAGACAGATTCTTGATGTTCACTTAAAGAAAATCAAGCTTGATACAAATGTAGATAGAGATTTCTTAGCAAAGCAAACACCTGGTTTCAGTGGGGCAGATATTGCTAATTTATGTAATGAAGCAGCATTAATTGCAGCAAGAAACAATCACGAATCTGTTTCTAAACAGGATTTCCTTGATGCTGTTGACAGAATCATTGGTGGTCTTGAGAAGAAAAACAAAGCAATTAAACCTTCCGAAAAGAAAAGGGTGGCTTACCACGAAGCGGGGCATGCAACAATTTCTTGGTTGGTAGAGCACGCATCACCATTGTTAAAAGTAACAATTGTTCCAAGAGGACGTTCTTTAGGCGCGGCTTGGTATTTACCCGAAGAGAGACAATTAACGACTACAGAGCAAATGTTGGATGAATTATGTGCTACATTAGGAGGTAGAGCTGCAGAGCAGGTTATTTTTAATAATATTTCGACAGGAGCGCTTTCGGATTTGGAGAGTGTAACGAAGAGAGCTCAGGCAATGGTGACAATCTATGGTTTGAGTCCGAATATTGGTAATATTTCTTACTATGACAGTTCAGGACAGTCTGAATATTCTTTTGGAAAACCTTATTCTGAGGAAACTGCAAAGAAAATTGATGCTGAGATAAAAGGAATTATCGAAAATCAATATGATAGAGCGATTCAAATTTTGACTGAAAATAAAGATAAGCTTGATGCTTTGGCAAATAAATTATTGGAAAAAGAAGTTATTTTCCGTGAAGATTTGGAAGAAGTATTCGGAAAAAGAGCTTGGGATCCGGAACTTACAGAGAAACCTGTTACAAATACAATTCCTGAAGTAAAGGAACCTACAGAGCAAATTATTATTAAAGAAAAAGAAGAAGAAAGTGAAATTCAGGCTCCTGAAAGCCCAACACAACTTTAAAATTTCTTTTAAAAATAAATACATAAAAACCTGACAATTGCAAAATTGTCAGGTTTTTTCATATTTATCGGCATGTTTTTGGATTTCTATATAATTAATTTTATATTTTTGTATAAAGTTGACTAAAAATAAATTAAGTTGAATTTATTCAAGAGGATTGTAAGCAAACTGACCAACCAGCCTGAAGAAGAGGAATCTCAGAGCCTGGAGAAATTAGGGGACTCGCTGAAAAACGCGGATCTCGATTATAAGTTTGCCCAATTGTTTACGCATTCGGGAGGTTTTTTTAATTATTGTGCCGATGAAGCGGAAGCTCTGCAAACTTTAAATCAGATTATTAAAATCGAAGGAATTCACAATGTATTTTGTTGGGATAAAGATCTTCAGAATTTCTTGAATGTTGTAAAATCACCCTACACATCAGAATTGCAGAGCGAAAACGATGCTGCCTTTATTACCTGTGAATATTTAATTGCTTATGACGGAAGGATTATGCTTTCTCATAATAATATCCTTCATTATCATTCTTCAAGATTGCCGAATAAAATTATTATTATGGCAAATGTTTCCCAAATTGTGAACAACCTGAACGATGCGATGGGAAAAATAAAGAGAAACGGAAATATCAAAAATCTTACTTCAATAAGTGGAGGACAATCGAAGCTCGATCCTTCTTCCAATACCAATACAAAACTATTTTTATTGCTGCTTGAAGATTAAGCATCAACTATTAAATCTAAAATCTTGGACAAAAATCTCATTCAAAGAACCTTATCAGGAATTGTTTATGTAGCAATCATTATTCTTTGTACCACTCCGCTTGGAGCTCAACTGATTAACGGAATTTCACCGGATCTTGTAAAACAGGAATATTTGTATTACGGACTGATCGCGCTTTTGATGGGGGTTGGTTCTTGGGAATGTTTTAAAATTATGAAATTCGGAAAGAGCTACGAGAGATTTGTTGTATTTCCATTAATCATTTTCATCTTTTATATTTTTTCTAAGAGATATTTTCATCACGATTTCTTTTTCGACTTTAGAATAAGTGAAATCTTGGCGATGGTATTGATTTTAATCGCAACAGTTACTTTATTTAAATATCCGAACGAATTATACTACGACAGTGGAAAACTGATTTTCACAGTCATTTATGTAGCTTTACCTTTTAGTTTTGCCTTAGGTTTGCCAAAGTTTTCATCGTATGAAGGTACTTTTTCTTTAGAAGTTCTTTTCTTGTTTATTTTAATTTGGAGCAGTGATACTTTTGCTTATTTAACGGGAAAATTCTTCGGAAAACACAAAATGGCTCCTAAAATCTCTCCTAAAAAAACTTGGGAAGGATATATTGGTGGGGTAGTGCTTACATTGGCTTTATCATATTTTGTTGAACAATACCACCCCGATCTTCGCGGAAACTGGATGGTTGTAGGATTTTTAGTTGCTGCTTTCGCTCCGATCGGAGATTTAGTAGAAAGTCAGTTAAAAAGAAATTTCGCTGTAAAAGACAGCGGAAATATCATTCCTGGACACGGTGGAGTATTAGATCGTCTGGATAGTTTTATTATCTGCGTTCCTGTCGTATATTTGTACTTTATTTTAGAAAAATTTATTTAATCTCATGAAATTACACAGAGAATCGAAAGGAACAATTACCGTTGCAACAATACTTTTTATCGTATTGGGCGCATTGGCTATTTATTTTCTTGAAATGTGGTCGTTATTGATCATCTTGCCATTATTGGTAATTTACAGTTTGGTATTTTGGTTCTTCCGAGTTCCGGACCGTGATATTTTGGATCACAGAGAAAACGTGATTGCTCCGGTGGACGGAAAAGTAGTTATGATAAAAGAAGTGGAAGAAGACGAATTCATCAAAGGAAAAGCGATTCAGGTTTCCATTTTTATGTCTCCGCTGAATGTTCACATTTGTAGATATCCAGTTTCAGGAAAGGTAATTTATAAGAAATATCATCCGGGAAAATATCTTGTTGCATGGCATGAGAAATCTTCTACCGAAAACGAAAGAACAACGGTTGCGGTTGAAAGTTTAACGAATCATAAAGTCGTATTCAGACAAATTGCAGGTTATGTTGCGAGAAGAATTGTTTTCTATTGTAATGAAGGCGATGAAGCAAAAGCAGGACATGAGTTTGGTTTTATTAAATTCGGTTCAAGAATGGACGTTTTCCTGCCTTTAGATACAGAAATTATCTGTAAGATCGGTGACATCACAAAAGGTGGTTTGGATGTTATCGCAAGAATGAAAGATTAAGATTTAAACTTAAAAATATTGGAAGGCTGTTTCGCAAGAGGCGGTCTTTTTTGTTTATAATGCCACGAATGCACGAATATTTTTTAGAAATGTTTTGATTAAAAAATAATGAAAATATTGGATGTTTTTTGTAAACAACCACTGTCATTAATAGGAAAAGACTTTAGCTCGTTTAAACAAAAATGGATAATCATATTTGGCTTTAGCTAAGCCTAAAAAGCATCAGAGCTACTGCAATCGCAAAACTAAAACTTGCAACCTATTTAATAAATTTCTTAACATCATCAATTAACTCCAAAATCAATTCCACTGGTAAATCCTCATTCATATCAATGAGAAGAATTTTAAACTTCTTTCTGCCTTCCTGAAGCAACGAAGGATGATCGAGTCTGTCTCCGTGATAAAAACTCACATAATGTTGCTTATACTTTTTACTAAAATATAGATAGCACAGCATTTTCTTTTTATACTTGAAAAACGGCAAGCCAAAACTCAATGTTTCGGTAATATTTTCCGTGTCAGATTCGAGGATTTTTTTACGTAAAAAAAGAAGAGTACTTCTATCAGGCTCTTCAATTCTGTAGAAATACTCTTGTATAGGGATCATTTGAAATTAATTTAAATGATATTAATCGAAATTCTGTAGTTCAACAAGCTTGTGATACATTCCTTTTTTTGAGATCAGTTCCTGGTGAGTTCCCTGTTCCACGATATCTCCTTTTTCCATTACCACGATCCAATCTGCTTTTTGGATGGTTGAAAGTCGGTGAGCGATGACCAAAGACGTTCTGTTTTCCATCATTTTTTCCAATGCATCCTGAACAAATCTTTCAGATTCTGTATCCAATGCGGAAGTCGCTTCATCCAAAATCATGATTGGCGGGTTTTTCAATACGGCTCTTGCGATAGAAACCCTTTGTTTCTGCCCGCCTGAAAGTTTTCCACCATCGTCACCGATATTAGAATCGTATCCCTCAGGAAGATTAGTGATGAAAGAATCTGCATTGGCAATTTTCGCGGCAGCAATTACTTCTTCTCTTGTCGCATCGGGTTTACCCATTAAAATATTGTTGTAAACCGTATCGTTAAATAATACAGATTCCTGAGTAACCATTCCCAAAAGCTGTCTGTATTCCTTTAATTTTAAATGTTTAATATTTACTCCATCGATCAGGATTTCACCTTGCGAAACGTCATAAAACCTTGCTAAAAGATTGGCAATTGTTGTTTTTCCGCTTCCGCTTTGTCCGACAAGTGCAACCGTTTTTCCTCTCGGAATTGTAAGGCTGAAATTTTTTAGAATTAAATTAGATTTATCATAATAAAATCCAATATCTTTGAATTCTATCTGCTTATCAAGTGTAGAAATAGAAACAGGTTCTGCCACTTCTTCGATTTTTACGTCTGCTTCAAGAATTTCCAATACTCTGTGCAAAGAAGCTTCTCCTTTCTGAACGTTGGAAATAGATTGAGATAAACTTTTTACAGGAGGCAAAATCTGGAAGAACATCCCTAAAAAGACAAGGAAATCCTCTGGAGCAATACTGTGGTCTACAACAATTTGTTTTCCACCGTACCAGGCAATAATTAAGAAAGTTACGGATCCTAAAAATTCGCTTATCGGCGATGCTAATTCTTTTTTTCTACCTAAGCTGATCGAGCTGTTGATCCATTTATTCATAGAACCCATAAATCGGTTGTCCATGATTTTTTCGGCACTGAAAATCTTGATAACTTTTGACGATTTTAGAGTTTCATCAACAATAGAGAAAATAGTTCCCATTTCGTTCTGAGCCTCATGAGAATCTTTTTTAAGGCTTTTCCCGATTAAAGCAATCATAGTACCCATTATTGGTAAAACCAAAAGGGAAAATAGCGTTAATTCCGAACTTAGCCAGAAAAGACTGATTAATGTACTGATTAACATAAACGGAGCGTTGATTAGTTCCACCAAGCTTCCTAAAATATTACCTTCCACTTCACCCACGTCATTAGACATACGGGACATCATATCGCCTTTTCTGCTTTCTGTAAAAAAAGAAACAGGCAAAGATAAAACCTTACGATACATTGCTCCGCGAAGATCCTTTGTAACTCCGACACGATAATTGATTAATAAAAAAGAACCCAGATATCTGAAAAGGTTTCTCAGTAAAAACATAAATGCCGTGATGATACAGAGCCATGCCAAGACATTCAGAGTGCCATAATCATCAACTAAAGTCTGAATATAGTAATTTGAATAGCTTTTAAGGTATGAAAATAAATCTACAAGATCTCCGGAATATACAGGTGCCGTTTCGAACTCTTCACGTTTAATAGTGCCGAAAAGCATCCCTAAAACCGGTAGAATTGTTCCTAAAGATGCGATCTGAAATACAGAATATAAAAGGTTGAAGAATAAACTTCCGAAAATATATTTCTGGTGTGGTCTCGCGAACTTTAGTATTTTTTTATATTCGTTCATTCAATGAAAAATTGGATAGCAAAATTACGTAATTTAAATGATAAGACGTTTTTAATCGTCTTTTACTTTATATTAATATGTTTGAGCAAAGGTAGATTTGTTACAATTTCCGGACAATTAATTCATAATCAGAAGGATTGTATATAAAAAAACCACCGTAAAGGTGGCTTTATGGATGATTAAAATTTTATTAAAATTTCACTTTATCATTATATTTTGGAGTAAAATTTTTCGGACTCAATTTTTCCAAAGTCTTTCCGAAATTGTTTACAATCTGCGTTAAATTATCAAAATCAACCACATGAAGATCATCGCTTTCGTTGTGATAATGGGTTGCTTTCGTCATATCAACCGTTGAAAAAGAGTGTGCAATGATTTTCTTTTTAACGAAATTCACGTTATCAGATCTGTAAAATAATTGCTCAGATGCGTAAGGGTCTGGATTAATTTTTAAACCGTTTGCTGCATTTTTGTTGAATAATTCATCTAAATCAGAAAATTCGTCTCCTGTCATGAACAATGCGTTTTTTCCGAATGCAGATTCTGTTGCTACCATTTCAAAATTGAAAAGTGCTGTCAGATTATTATAAATTTTATCTAAATTCTGATCTTTAGAAATCGCTTTAGAACCCAACATTCCTTTTTCTTCACCATTAAAAGCCATGAAAACCATCGAGAATTCAGGTTTTTTATTTCTAAAATAATCTGAAATTCCTACCAAAGTTGTAATGCCGCTTGCATCGTCATCGGCCCCGTTATAGATATTATCAGGCGAATTATTACTTGTTCCAATGTGATCGAAATGCCCAGAGAAACCTAGAAATTTATCAGTTTTTCCTTTTTGAATTCCACAAACGTTATAAGCTGTTTTTCCTCTATAATCGAATGGAACCAAATAAGAATTTCCTGTACAATATTCTAAATTGTTTTCCTTGAAAAGTTTTGCAATATAGTTTGCTGCGTTTTCATTTTCCTTTGTTCCGATTTCGCGACCTCTCATTTCGTCAGAAGCCAACGTTGCCAAAACAGTATTCAATCTTTCTTTTGAAACCTCCTGTGCAAAAGAGAAAATGGAGAATAGGGAAAAGGTAAGATAGGTTAGTTTTTTCATTTTAAATAAAATTTATAGATAATCTGTCGTCGTTTAAACGGAAATGTTGCATTTAAATTTCTTTTTTTTGCCACGAATGCACTAATTTTCATAAATATCTATACATGATCATTACATTTATAAAGTTAAAAATTTATGCGCGATCATATTCGTTATCCGCTAAATCTGCAAGACTTTGTTGGAAGTGGCATTAAGACTTTGATAAGAGAAAAACATCCGTAAAAATTAGTGCATTCGTGGCAAAAAAATTAAGAATAAAAAAACAGCTCCTAAAAAGAAGCTGTTCTCACTCAAAAAATCGTTGTAAGGTTATCGAAGTCTGTCTACAGATTTTACGAGCCTCTCATCTTTCTTGATATATGTGTTTGCAATAAACAAACAGATAATCGCAATTAATGGAAAAATTGGCTCAATACCCTTCTCAGGAATTTGCACTCCTCCGGATAATTTTAGTAACCAGTAAATCAATACACCAATCAACAAAGCGTTTATAATGATGCTGATGTTATTCAGCAAAATTTGTCTTTTTCTGTTTTTAAAGCTGAATACACTTAGTAATCCAACCAAAACAAGGATAATACATCCTATATTGATCACAGGAATGCTCTCGGAAATGACAACATCTTGCCCTGTAACGAACAGAAACACAGCAGCCAACACTGCTAAAAAAGTCCATATAGTCTGTATTCTTTGTAACATCGAATATTAAATTCTAGGCAAAAGTACTATAAATTTTGCACAATTCAAAAATAAGTGTAGATTTGCATTATACGAATGTACTTGAAAACAAAAGTCACCCGACTTACTTTTCTTATTCACAATTAATTACATTTTTTACATTAAATATGTTTAACATTGAAACGTTAAGGTCAAAATCCGTAACGGAGCTGACTAAAATCTTAAAGGATTTGGGCGTTAAAGTTGCAAGAAGCAGCACTGAAAATGACAAAATCTTTGCAATTCTTGACTTTCAGGCTTCCAATCCCAAAGTGGCGAAAGATTATTTCAACGTCACAGAAACCAGTATGAATACTGAGGAAACACCAGCAGAAAAACCTGCGAAGGCTCCTGCAAAAAAAGCTGCACCGAAAAAGGCTCCGGCTAAGCAAAAAGCAGAAGCAAAAGCAACAACAGAGGCGAAACCAAAAGCTGAACCAAAAATTGAAGCAGAAGTAAAAGAGCCTGTTGTTGAAGAGCCAAAAACTGAAGAAGTAAAAGCTGAACCAGCAATTACTCCGGAAGCACCCACGACTGCACCGCAATCCAAACAAAAAAGAAAAAGAGTTTCACCAACCAATGCGGGCAACACAGAAGCTCCGCAGGAAAAAACAGAAACTCCTAAAAACACAGAATCTCAAGAGCCTGCACAAGAAGAAAAGCCAAACACCCCTCAACAACAAAATCAGGCTAGATCTCAACAAAGAGGACAACAACAGCAACATTCGCACAACCGCGAAAATCAGCATAAGAATCAGAACCAAAACCAAAATTCTAACCAAAATCAGAATAGACAGCAACAACAGCAACAGCATTCTGAAAGACAGGAAGAGCAACATCATGAACAGAAAAAAGAATTCAGTTTTGATGGAATGGTAAGTATTGAAGGGGTTCTTGAAATTCTTCCTGATAATTATGGATTCTTGCGTTCATCAGACTTTAGCTATATTTCTTCTCCGGATGATGTATATGTTTCGACTGCGCAGATCAGAAATTTTGGATTAAAAACCGGAGATACGGTAAGAGGAATCGTAAGACTTCCGAAAGAAGGAGAAAAATATTTTTCTTTATTAAGACCAACAGAAGTTAACGGACGTGATCTTGCTTTTATAAAAGATCGTGTTGCTTTCGAATATTTAACACCGCTTTTCCCTGAAGAGAAGTTCAACTTGGCAGGAAATAACTCTACAATGTCTACAAGAATTGTTGATTTGATCGCGCCAATTGGGAAAGGACAAAGAGCAATGATCGTTGCCCAGCCAAAAACGGGTAAAACGATGTTGCTAAAAGATATTGCTAATTCTATTGCAGCTAATCACCCGGAAGTTTACATGATGGTACTTTTGATCGACGAACGTCCGGAGGAAGTTACTGATATGGAAAGAAGTGTAAATGCAGAAGTTATTGCATCTACATTTGATGAAGCAGCAGAAAAGCACGTAAAAGTAGCCAACCTTGTTTTAGCAAAAGCCCAAAGAATGGTGGAATGCGGACACGATGTTGTGATTTTATTAGACTCAATTACAAGATTAGCAAGAGCTTATAATACTGTGACACCAGCTTCTGGTAAGGTTTTATCGGGAGGTGTTGATGCAAATGCACTTCACAAACCAAAAAGATTCTTTGGAGCGGCAAGAAAAATTGAAGGTGGAGGATCTTTAACGATCATTGCAACGGCCCTTATCGATACGGGTTCTAAAATGGACGAAGTGATCTTTGAGGAATTCAAAGGAACGGGTAACATGGAACTTCAATTGGATAGAAAAATTGCCAACAGAAGAATTTATCCTGCTATCGATTTGGTAGCTTCGAGTACTCGTAGAGATGATTTGCTTCTTGATGAAGTTACTTCTCAGAGAATGTGGATTTTAAGAAAATATCTTTCTGAAATGAATCCGGTAGAAGCTATGGAATTTGTCAGTAAAAACATCAGAGGAACTCGTAATAACGAAGAATTCCTGATGTCGATGAATAAATAAATTAATTTAATTTTTGTTAAATAGAAAAGCACGGACTCGTTGGGATTCGTGCTTTTTTATTTTTTGGCTTGAAGATGGATAATGGAAACCTGAAGTTTTTAAATGAAAGCGTTAATTTTTTTTGAATTAATAAATTTTAATTGTAAAAAATAGTTTTAGTTTAAACATAAAAAATACTGTTTTCAAACTTCAAAAATCACCATCTTCCAGCTTCAAACTTCCTTTCCCAAAAATTAAACTTATTCTAAATCAATATATCAATGTTAAAGATTTATTAAAGTAATCCCCATTCTTTGAATTTAGTTTAAATTATGGCTAAATTTGGGTTAATAACATTAAAAATAAAATTATGTCATTTGAATTACCACAATTAGGATATGCTTATGATGCTTTAGAGCCGACTATTGATGCAAAAACAATGGAAATCCACCACACAAAGCACCACCAAGCATATATCGACAATTTAAATAATGCAATCAAAGGTACTGACCTAGAAGGAAAAACTATAGAAGAAATCTGCCAGACTGGAACTGATAAACCAGCGGTGAGAAACAATGGAGGAGGACACTTTAATCACTCTTTATTCTGGAAAATTTTAACTCCAGGTGGAAGTAAAGAACCTGTAGGAAACGTAAAAGCTGCGATCGAAGCTTACGGTGGTTTAGAAAAATTCAAAACAGATTTTTCTGATGCTGCTAAAACGAGATTCGGTTCTGGATGGGCTTGGTTGGTAAAAAATGCTGACGGTTCTGTTTCTGTATCTTCAACTCCAAACCAGGACAATCCATTGATGCCTGTTGCAGACGTAAAAGGAACTCCAGTTTTAGGACTTGACGTTTGGGAGCATGCTTATTACCTAAACTATCAAAACAGAAGACCTGACTATGTTGCAGCGTTTTTCTCTGTTGTAAACTGGGATAAGGTAGAAGAATTATTCAATAAATAATTTTAAAACTATTATAAAAGAAAAGGTTCAGAATTGCTCTGAACCTTTTTTTGTTTTAACGTCTTGTTGTGTCGGCTCCGGAAAGTCCGTTCATTTTTAAACCGTATTTCCAGTTTACGTAGGCAAAAACCTGATACAGCTTGTACTCAAATTTAATTCCGTAATTTTCTTTAGGATCATAATCAATTGAGGATTCTATTACATTTCGATATCTTCCGGAATTATAATATGAATTCCATTCGGTTACCAATAAAGTATTTCTGGATTTTAAAAAAGATTCAGAATATTGATTAATGGGTTTAGCAACAGCATTCAGAAAATAATCGAACTGTGTATCAATTACAGTAAGATCCCATTCTCCGTCTTCATTTTTTGAAGGCTTCATCTCGGATTTTTCTTTGTCGCTTTTACGTTCATTTTGCGCCATGCAGCTGAAAGGTAAAAGAGAAATGATGATTAATAAAATAATATTTTTCATTCCATTAAGTTAAACAAAAAAAGCACTCAAAAATGAGTGCCTTATTTATTTTATGGTTCTTTCTGAAGAATGACAAACGCAGGGAAGTGGTCACTATAACCGCCTGTGAACTGATCTCCGTTCCATGATCGGAATGGATAACCTTTGTAATTCCCTTCTTTATTGACCAAATAAGCAGGAGCAAAAATTTCTGCTTTATAAACCGAATATTCTTTTGTAACCTGATCCGAAATTAAGTTTTTGGAAACAATGATTTGGTCGAATAAGTTAGGTGCATCCTGGTAAGCCAATGAAGCCACACCTTTCTTATATAAAGGATACATTAAATTCAAATAAGGAGTCGTTTCGCTTAGATCTTTCGGATTAGCCTGAGCTTTTAAATGATTTTTTAAACTTGAACTTACAGGATCATCATTGAAGTCACCCATTGCAAAAAGTTTTGTAGAAGGATCTGCTGCTCTTACGCTGTCCATTTGTTGTTTCAATAAAGCTGCTGCTGCATTTCTTTTTGGCAAAGAAATCGCTTCTCCTCCTCTTCTTGAAGGCCAGTGATTCATGAAAAATGCTACTTTCTCGTTGTCCAGCATACCTGTTACAACCAAAATGTCTCTTGTATATTCTCTTTTTCCATCATCACCGTAAACTTTTAATTCTTTTTTTAATGAATTTGTTGGTGTGAATCTTCTTTTCTGATAAATTAAAGCAACATCAATTCCTCTATAATCATAAGAGTTATAATGGATAATTCCGTAATCATATTTCGCTAAAACCGGCTGCTTAATAAGATCTTGGATAACCTGTCTGTTTTCAACTTCGATTAAACCAACAACTGCAGGCGCTGTCTTTGTATATTGAGATCCAAGCTCAGAAATTACTTTTGCTTCGTTTGCCAGTTTTGCCTTATAGATTTTAGAACCATAGTTTTTACCGCTGCTTGGTGTAAATTCTTCAGATCCGCTTTGGTATCTTATTACCTTTTTACCTTTTAAAACACTGTCGCTCCATGTTCCGTCATATTTTTCAGCTTCTAAAAATTTAATAGAATCTAGCGGAATACTTCTGTGAAAAGCAGGATTGCTAATGTCTTTAGTTCCATCTATATAATCTGCTGAGCGAATGGTGTCCCAAAGGTTTTCGACATTCAAAAAACCTACTGCGGCTACTTTCCTCAGTTTTCCTTGCTGTGAGAAAGCCATGATCGAAAAAATGATGGCAAAAAAACTCAAAATTCTCTTCATCCTCTTAGAGTATTATTAATATTATTTAATTGACAAATTTACTTTTTTTTAACTTGATGCTATTTTAAATATTTGTAATTTTAAAATGTGGTATATGTATTTTTTTACATAATGATTCTTAAAAGTTTGCAATGTTAAGAAAAAATAATGTTAAATATATTGTAAATTGTAAATTTTGACTAAATTTGTCGCCCCAACTTTTAAAGTGTTGAAAATTAGCAATAAAAGTATTTATAAAAAGAAATATACTCATGATTAAAAAACTATCATTAGTCTCTTTATTTACTTTACTTCCAGCTTCATACTATTTTGCACAGACCACTGTCTCTGCATATCTAAAGGATGCTGATGGAAAGCCCATCGAAAGGGCAGAAGTAGATCTTAAAGGGAAAGACAATGATGTAACGGCTGACAAAATTGGATATTTCCAGTTTGTAGATCTGATGCCGGGGCATTACCAAATTGTAATCACGAAACCGAATTATGAAACAAAAGTAATGGAGTTTGACGTGATGGACAGTGAGAAGAAAAAGGATCTAGGGACGATCACCCTATATTCTGCACTTACAAGCGCGGATCAAGGTTTGACTATTATTGATAACAACGGCAGCGATGACGAGGATAGCAATAGTGGACAAGCTTCTACAGTAGGTCTACTACAATCTTCTCAGGATGTCTTCAATAGGATTGCCAGTTTTGATCTAGGAGCTTATTGGTTCAGACCAAGAGGTATTGATGGAAGGACTTCTGAAAATATGATGAATGGAGTTTCCATGGTGAAATCCGATAATGGGAACGTTGATTTTTCTAATTGGGGTGGTCTTAACGAAATTGTAAGATACCCTGAAATTTCTACCAACCATTCACCTTCTGAATATGCTTTTGGCGGAGCTAGCGGAGTTATTTATAAAAATACTAAAGCCAGCGAATACAGAAAAGGTTTCCAGGCTACTTATTCTATTACCAATAGAAATTATCGTCAAAGAGTTTCTTTGAGATATACTTCAGGAATGAGTAAAAAAGGATGGGCATTTACCATCATGGGAGCTAAAAGATGGGCAGAAGAAGGAATCCAGGAGGGAACTTTCTATGATGCTTACGGTACTTATCTTGGTATTGAAAAGAAATTTAATGATAATCATACTATTACTTTCAATGCTTTTGCTTCTCCATACAGAAGATCTACTGCAAGTCCAAGTACTCAGGAGGTTTACGATTACAGAGGAGTTCACTACAATTCTTACTGGGGATGGCAAGATGGAGAAAAGAGAAGTGAGAGAGTAAGAAAAGGATTCCAGCCGATATTCCAATTGCAGGATTTCTGGAAAATCAATAAAAAATCTAATTTATGGACAACTGCTTCTTACCAATTTGGAAAAGATAAAGGTTCTAGATTGGATTGGCAGAATGCCCAAAACCCGTCTCCGACTTACTACAAAAAATTACCTAGCTATTATCTGAATAGCATTATTTATAGCCAGTTCCACAATAATACACCTGCTGACCAGTATACAGCGTTATTAGACGGATACAATGAGGCAAATAATAATTGGGCAAACAACAATACGGATGTTACTCAGATCAACTGGACAAATTTATATGCTGCGAACCGCAACAGTGCAGATGGAAGCGCAAGATATTTCCTTGTAAATGATGTAAGCGACGATAAAGTTTTCAATGCTGCGACGCATTATACTTACAATTTTAATGATAAGACAAGATTTTTACTAAACGTCTCTTATCAAAATTTTAAATCAGAATATTATAGAGAAATCAACGATTTATTAGGAGCAAATTATGTTCTTAACGTTGACCCTTATGCAGATTCCAACAGACCGGGATCTACAGGTTTTTATAATTTGAATGATACTCAAACTCAAAAGCATGTAGGAGATAAAATCAATTATGATTATATCCTTAGAAGACAGGAGGTAAAAGTAAATCCAGGTCTTAAATTGTCAACAGGACAGTTCGATATTTTCGTGAGTGCTTTAGCTGGTTATTCTACATCAAGCAGAGAAGGTTTATTTCAAAATTACCTTTACCAAAATACATCTTTCGGAAAGAGCAAGGATTATAACTATTGGAATTATGGTTTAAAAGGACAAATCGTTTATAGACTTAATGGTAGAAACTTCTTTGTTTATAACGGAGCATATTTTTCACAAGCACCATTCTTAGATGATATTTTCATTAATGGAAGAGTAAATAATTATGCAGTTCCAAATATTAAGAATGCAGTTGTAAGTGCAAATGATCTTAGTTATGTAATCTCTACACCTTTCTTAAAATTAAGAGCAACTGGTTATATTGTAAATACTCAAAACGATACAAACGTTCAAAGATTTTTTGCTGACGGACTTACATTAAGTGTTGATAATTCTGATACAGGAGGTGTTGAAGATAAAACAGCAAGTGCATTTGTTACGCAAACCATGTCGAACGTTAATAAAAGAAACATGGGTGCTGAATTAGGTGTTGATGTTAAAGTTTTACCAACGCTATCTTTACAAGGGGTTGCAAGTTGGGGAGAATATAAATATACAAACAACCCGAATGTATATATTTCTTCAGATGTGATGGCTGCTCCATATGCAAATTTAGGTACGGCTTATATCAAAGATTTCAAAGTAGGAGGAACGGCTCAAAAAGCATTCTCTGCAGGATTCAGATATAACTCTCCGAAATATTGGTGGTTTGGCGCAAGCTGGAATTATCTTGATGACAACAACTTAGATCCTTCTGCTATCCTTAGAACAGCCGAGTTCATTCAGAACAATAACAGCAGCACGCCGTTTGTGAATCTTAATGATGCTAAGGTTTCACAATACATGCAACAGGTGAAACTTCCCTCATCATTCTTCGTGAATGCCAATGTTGGGAAATCTTGGATGATTGGTAAATATTATGTATTGATCTCCGGATCTGTAAATAATATTCTTAATAACAGAAAATATATTACTGGAGGTTTTGAACAAATCAGAAGCTCAAACGGTAATATAGATTTTGAGAACGATTACAATAGTAAGTATCCGAACTTTGCACCAAAATACTGGTACACACAAGGACGTTCTTATTTTGTAAACCTACAAGTTAGATTCTAAAAAAAGTAACCCATAGAAATAAAAACAATGAATATAAAGAATTTTTTAAAGATTAGTTTAGGTGTTGCCGTTCTAGGCGCTACCCAAATGTCGTGTATCCATGATGATAAGTGGGATGCACCGGAAATTACATGTAACAATAAATTTGATGCTCCTACGATGACACTTGCTCAGTTTGTAGCATTATCTCCGGCAACAGGAGTATATACTATACCTGCACAAGATGCTACTCATCCTGCTGTTATTTTTGATGGATATGTTATTTCTTCTGATGCCAACGGAAACTTTTATAAAACATTAGTTTTCCAGGATAAACCGGAAAACCCAACTGTTGGATTGGTTGTAGGACTTAATAAATCTTTAAACTACACAGATTTCCCTGTAGGAGCACATATTAGAATTAAAGCTAATGGAATGGTTATTGGAAAATCAAACGATGTAGTTACATTAGGTGTTCCAGATCCGGATTTCGCGATCGGTAGAATTCCTGAATCTATTATTGGAAGATACATCGCAGGTGTTTGCAACGGAACAGGTCTTGATATTGCTAAAATTGTTCCTCAGGAATTAACATTAGCTCAAATTAAAGATCCAAAATATGTTAATACTTTAGCAATTGTTAAAAATGTACAGTTTACAAAAACTGAAATAGGGTTGCCTTTAATGAATAAAGATGCCTCAGGAGCTTATGTTGATACTAACAGAAACTTAGTTGATGCTACAGGAAATACTGGAATTTTAAGAACAGATGGTTTCTTCAAACCAACATCTTACATCATTCCTGATAAAGGAGGTGATATTACTTTTGTTGTGAGTAAATATGGAACAGGAACAGCTCCTTATCAAAATATTATTAGAGGAGTAAGTGATATCAACTTTACCAAACCTCGTTTTGCAGAAGGTATTTTAGGAGGATCTGCTATTGCTTATTCTGGTTCTTTTACAGAAAACTTTGAAAGTTATCCAGCTAATACTACTTCTCCTTATTTCAATAATTTCCCTAAATACTTGAACTACGCTTATGTTGGAAACAGATATTGGGAAGTAAGATCTTTTAGTGGTAATAAGTATATACAATTAACGGCGAATGGTGGAGCTGCAAGTACACCTTATGAAACTTATTTCATGGTTCCTGTAGATTTTACAGCTGCTAATACTTTGGCATTTAGAACTACAGTAGGTTTCTACAACGGTGCTGGTCTTAAAGTGTATACAACAACAAACTATACTCCGGGTACAGATCTTTCGACTGCTACTTTGAATGAGATTACGTCTAACTTTACATTCCCTACAGCACCTGCAAGTGGTTATGGAACTTTAGCTACGGCAGGTACATATAGCTTCCCTGCTGGTCTTACAGGTAATGGATTTGTTGTATTTAAATATACAGGAAATAGCTCAGGAATTACAACGACATATCAGATAGATGATATTACGGTTAATTAATTAGCTTGAAATATTTAAAAATAAAAAGACTGTCTAAAAAGGCAGTCTTTTTTGTTTTCTAAATTATTCACTTCTTAAATTCATCCTTACCTCATATTCGATATCACTTTTATCGTATTTAAAAGGAATGTGAGGCAGCGACCATCCAACATCATAGATCGTATAATCAGGATAAATATGATATTTTGTAAGAGAATCTGTAATATCGAATTTATCTAAAATTAAAAATCCGTTTCGGATATTAATAGAATCGTATACAACAAGATATTTTCTTCCTTCAACAAATTCTCCGTCCTGATGTGCATTTCGGATTATTCCTTTTCCATAATTGAACCTAAAATCATTGCCTTTTCTAAAAGCTTTTTTATTGTAATAACCTGAAGTTGCCTCTGCTACTGTATAATTTGAATTTTTAAGTATTATTGCGGTTGGAAGACTTATGGCAGTATACCTATACAAATAGATAAGATAAAGTACACAGCAAACTATTATTGCTATAGGTAAACGTTTTTTCGTTCCATAAAATCTTTATATAAAATTTAAACAAAAAAACCACCGCAATCGCGATGGCTAATATTATTAAATTAAATTCCTTCTAATTAAAAAGAAACTTCATTCACCTCTTTTCCTCGTTGGAAGTTCATTACTTTTTGACTTCCTTTATAAGCAACTGTAACGATGTTAACCTGCTTCGGAAAAGCGCTTAAAAGTATCGTGTTTTTAATCTTTAAGGTATTGATATCCGAAACGCCTCCGGTCTCAAAATATACCCATACAGTTTCTCCGCTTACCTGACTTCCTGTGAATGTTATTGTCTTAGGAGAGCCATTGACGTACACATCAAAATTATTATTTACATATTTTTTTACCTCTGCTTCAAATCCTGCTGTGTTAGGATTTATCTTTATGGCATCCGAAATATGATTCGTATTCATTTTTGTGGTGAATTTCAATGTCTTGCTTCCATCAATATAATCCACTTTTGTCATTGAAGAGAAAAAGTCTACATACGTGAAACTCATTAACACAAAAAATGTTAAAATTCCTGAAATATATAAAAAATTTTTCATCTTAGATAATAGATTTACAATCATGATTGTTTGGTATTAATGACAAATAATATGCCAATTAAAAATTCACATTTACAGAATACTTATCGTAAAATGCCTTAATATGCGCTACCGCTTCGTCAGCCGTGTCTACCACACGATAAAGATCAAGATCATCCTCATGAATCATCTTTTCTTTAAGCAAAGTTTCTTTAAACCAATCCAATAATCCGCTCCAGAATTCAGAACCAACCAAAACAATTGGGAATCTTCCGATTTTATTTGTTTGAATTAAAGTCATTGCTTCAGTCAGTTCATCCAATGTACCAAATCCGCCTGGCATTACGATAAATCCTTGAGAATATTTCACAAACATCACCTTTCTTACGAAGAAATAATCGAAATTCATGGAATATGATTTGTTGATGTAAGGATTAAAATGCTGTTCAAAAGGCAGATCGATATTTAAACCTATAGATTTTCCCTGAGCATTGAAAGCCCCTTTATTTCCGGCTTCCATAATTCCTGGACCTCCTCCGGTAATAATTCCAAAGCCTAACTTGGTGATTTTTTCAGCAATTTCCACTGCCATTTTATAATATTTGCTCTGAGGCTTCAGCCTCGCAGAACCAAAAATTGAAACACAAGGACCGATTTTAGCCAGTTTTTCATATCCATCCACAAATTCCGCCATCACTTTGAAAACCATCCAGCTGTCTTTGGTAATGGTTTCGTCCCAAGTTTTTTGTCTCAGGCTGTTTTGTAATTTTGTTTCGTTAATATCAAGTTCAGGATTCACCAAACTTTCATCCCTCGTTCCTTCAATTCCCATTTGTAAAAATTATTTAAAATGTTTCTCGGCTTCTATTACAGATTCCGGTCTTCCGACATCAATCAGTATGCTGTCGTGTAAAAAACCGTGAATATGCTCGGTCTGCATCAGATCCAGATACTCTTCCATAACGGAAAATTTGCCCGTTCTTTTAATTTTTTCAAAGATAACAGGATTAATACAATGAACCCCGCTAAAAGCTAAAGCTTTGAATCCTTTGTTGAATTCTGCGAGTCTTTGTTCACCTGTCTGTACATTTAGCCAACCTCTCAAAACCATATCATCGTTGAAGAGCAGTTTTCTCGAGCTTTCTCTGTCCGAAACGGCTAATGTAGCAAAATCTTTTATCTTTTTGTGGTATTCCACAAACTCTGTGATATTGATGTTTGTAAGAATATCCGCATTCATAATCAGGAAATCTTCTCCATGATCAAGGAATTTTCTAGCAAAAATCAAGCCGCCTCCGGTTTCCAGCAATTCCTCGGACTCGTCGGAGATTTCTATTTTACATCCGAAATTGTCATTTTGCTTTAAAAAATCAACAATCTGATTTCCAAAATGATGAACATTAATAACAAAATCCTGTATCCCAAAACTTTTAAGATAAGTGATATTTCTCTCCAAAAGCGGAACGTCATTCACTTTGACCAGTGCTTTTGGATGATGATCTGTAAAAGGTTTCAGACGAGTCCCTTTTCCTGCTGCGAAAATTAAAGCCTTCATATTTTATGGGTAATGAGTAATTGGTAATGAGTAATAATAGTGATGTATAAATATAAGTAATATCAATAACGACGTTAAAAATATTACCTATTGCACAGTACTCATTACTTATGATTAAGTTGGTGTTGTTCATCATGGTGAAGGCTTATTTCAACTTTTTCACCATATTTTTCTTCAATAAATTGTGCGATTTTAATTGCAGAATACACCGATCTGTGCTGTCCTCCTGTACATCCGAAATTAATTTGTAGATTTTCAAAGCCACGGTCCAGATAATTGTCTATATTGATCGAAACTAAGCTTTTGATTAATTCTAAAAACTTAGGCATTTCAGTTTTTGTTTCAAGATATTCCTGAACGCCGATGTCATTTCCTGTCTGGATTTTATATTCTTCAATTCTTCCCGGATTCAAAATTCCGCGGCAGTCGAAGGTAAAACCACCTCCGTTTCCTGTTTCATCTTTCGGAATTCCTCCTTTCTTATACGAAAAACTGTGTATGTCGATGTGTAGCATTTTCTTATTTTATTTAAATTTATTTTTTAAACCATTTCAGGTCTATTTGCATTAATTTTTTTGTGCTTTTATCAGCCACTTTTGTCATTCCGTAGGAATCTAAGCTAGACTTTTTCTTGATTAAGTAAACAAAATAAAGTGTAATTCAATCACTGTCAGTCTAAGCTTATCGAAGACTTTAGTTTTAATTATTCAAAATCTCCTCAATTTTCAACTTCGTTTTCTCCAAGCTCAATTGCAAAATCACTTTTTCCAGTTCGGGATAATCTTTCATATTTTCCCAAGTTTGCGCAAAGGCTGTCATATTTTCAATTCCTTTTTCTATGCTTGCAATGAAATGTTGTTTCCTCTGAATTAATCCTCTGAAGCCGTAAGCACCCAAAACCTGTAAAAATCTCATCAGTTGAATTGGTTTCACCGATTTTTTTAGTTGAAGTTGAATTTCTTCATTTTCAAATTGATTAATATAAAAATCAAGCATTTCATTTTTAAAATCTTCAGGGAAATTGGCTTTGGCCTGAAATAGAAACGAAATGACATCATACATCAAAGGACCTTGCATAGCCGATTGATAATCGATAAATGAAACTTCATTTTTTCCGTTCACCATGATATTTCTAGCCTGAAAATCGCGGATCATTAAACCTTTGGGTTCGAGATTCTCGATGAGGTTTACGATTTGTTTGAATTCTTTTAGAAGGGTAGACTTATGATATTCCAGTTCCAAAACATCCGCTACGAAATTTTTAAAGTAGTATAAATCGTGCGTCACCGGAAGCTCATCATAACTTTCATATTCAAAAGTTTTGGTGAAATCGATTTTGTCTTGTGTTGAAATTTGTAACAAATACAATTTTTCCAAAGTTTGTTTTACCAAAGATTTTACATTGTACGATAAACCTTCTTTTGCAATAATTTCCGAAAGGGTATTCTCTCCCAAAAACTCCTGAATGTACATTTTCCTGTCATCGGAAATAGCAAAAATAGCAGGGGAGTTGAGGTTTAAATTAGAGAAAATATCGGAATAATATAAAAAACTTTCGTTCTCCTGAACATTTTCGTTGTAGGTAATAATATACTTTTCATTTTCGGTTTTAGCCAAAAAATTTACTCTAGCGGAACCGCTTTGAGCTAAAGTAATAAACTCAGAAGTTTTTTTACCGGTATAATTTTCCAGAAACCGTTGTGCTTTTTCAGAATTCATAGATGAAACAAATATAGTAATTTACGCGCTAATTTCTATATTTGCATTATGCTAAAGGATTTTAAACCAGTTTTAAGCATTTTATTACGTTTCATCATCATTTATCTGGTGTTGCTCTTTGGCTACCAGTTTTTCCTGAATAGTTTTGAGAAAGAAGGTCTCGATCCTTTTTCCCGAATGATTGCCGAACAGGTACGTCATATTCAAAACTCTATCGGTTATCCTACGCAGCTATATAATGATGTAAAAGATCAACAAGTTTGGTTTTACGTAAAAACAGGTTATGCAACAAGAATGGTGGAAGGTTGTAATGCAATTTCTGTGATGATCCTTTTTGTGGCGTTTGTTTTTGCTTTTTATAAGGGCAAGAAAACATTTCTTTTTGTATTGGTGGGGCTGGTATTGCTTTATGTTATGAATCTGCTGAGAATTGTGGGATTAAATATCGTAATGACCGATCACAAACAATACGGAAAGATCTCTCACGATTTTATTTTTCCTGCCGTGATTTATGGAACTGTTGTGGTTCTTTGGCTGATTTGGATTAAATTTTTTGCTTTAAAACATGAAAATTCTTAGTTGGTTTCTGGTGATTGTCGGAGTTTTTGGTCTGATTGGTGTAAGAATACTTGAAGACAAAATTTTCTATGATCCTTTCCTGAATTATTTTCATGAAGCAAATAAAAACCTAACTATTCCTTCTTTTGAATGGGGAAAATTAGTTATAAGTCACGTTTTTAGATTTATTTTAAATTTATTTTTCTCTTGTTTAATCATTTATTTTTGGTTTAAAAATAAGGAATGGACAATTCAGGGTGCAATTTTAATTATGATAATTTTTGCTATCACTTTCCCGATTTATCTGTATTGTATTTACGATAAATTTGAAATGGGTTATCTTTTTTCTTTTTATATGCGACGTTTTGTAATCCAGCCTTTGATTTTGTTGTTGATTATTCCGATGTTTTATTATAGGAAACAAATGTTGAATAAAACTAAACACTAATTTCACTAATTTTTTACCGATAACACTAATTTTTCTATCAAGGGAACGGTCGAAGGAAGCTCATTTAGCAAGATTATGCCAATCAATTTGGCTTTAGCCAAAACATAAATATTTAAATTTAATTCAAAAATTATTCAACCGTGTGTTTATCCACACAAGTCACATTTTCTGGTGTCCATTTTACTCTTTTTACAAAATCTTTTTCACGAACGGGACAATCTGCAATCTGACAAACAGGGCAGGAGATAGGCTTACAATCATCCATGTGAAAATTAAATTCCACACTTCTTTTGGTATTTTTAGCTAAAAGAATAATCATTTTTTCCATTTCATTATGCGCGTCGCGAAGGCTGTAGTACCACGGAAGGGTAATGTGTGCATCAATGTGAAGATTGGCTCCAAATTGTTGAATTTTCATGTTATGAACGTCGATCCATTCGATTCTTCGGTTATCCTCTAAAACTTTGATGATTTGCTTTAAAAGATCAGGATCTTGTTCATCCATAATTCCGCTCAAAGATTTACGTACAATCTTGTATCCGACAAAGATGATGTATCCTCCGAAAATCAATGCGACAACGGAATCAATCCAATAAATTTTAGTAAAATAAACAACAACTAAACTGATGACAACACCCAAAGTCGTAATTGTATCAGACTGCAAATGTTTTCCAGAAGAAATTAAAACCAAAGAATTCTCAGCTTCCCCTTTTTTAATGGAAATATACCCCAACAAATAATTGATGACTGCTGTTCCGGCAATAATCCAGATTCCTAAATCTAATTTAGCTAAAACTTTTCCGACCAATATACTATGAACACCTTCATAAATGATCATCACTCCCGCAATTGCAATCAGGGCGCCTTCAATTCCTGCGGTTACAAACTCAACCTTTCCATGACCATAAGGATGGTCTTCATCTTTCGGTTTTGCGGCAAGATGGAGAGAATAAAGTCCCATAAATGCACTAATTACATTCACGATACTTTCCATAGCATCAGAAAAAACAGCATCGGAATTGGTGAGTTTCCAAGCGATAATTTTTCCTATAAAAAGGATAACTCCAAAAGCTGCAATAAGTTTTTGAAAGGCTAGCTTATCTTTATTCTTATTCTTTTGTGTGTTCATAGGTTTGATAAAAAAAAGAATCTCAATTTTGAGACTCTTTTTTATTTTGTTAGTTTAAACTAAGTTATTTGCTACAATGTATTCTGCGATTTGTACTGCGTTGGTTGCAGCTCCTTTTCGCAGGTTATCCGCCACAATCCAAAGATTCAGCGTCTTGGGTTGTGAAAGGTCTCGTCTTATCCTTCCGACGAAAACTTCGTCTTTTCCTTCGGAATAAAGCGGCATTGGATATTCGTTGTTTTTCACGTTGTCCATTACCACAACACCAGGAGTTTCGGATAAGATTTTTCTTACTTCATCAAGATCGAATTCGTTTTCAAACTCGATATTTACACTTTCAGAGTGACCTCCCTGTACAGGAACTCTCACTGCAGTTGCTGTTAAATTAAATGTATCATCACCTAAAATTTTCTTAGGTTCTTTCATTAATTTAATTTCTTCTTTAGTATAATCGTCATCTGCAAAAACGTCGCAATGCGGCAATGCATTTTTGAAGATCTGATAAGGATAAACTTTAGCAATAGAATCGTCTCCACCGATTTCTCCATTTAATTGGTCAACGGCTGCTTTACCTGTTCCTGTTACAGACTGGTATGTTGAAACGATTACTCTTTTTAAATCATATTTTTTGTTCAAAGGTCCTAAAACCATTACTAACTGAATAGTAGAACAGTTCGGATTTGCGATAATTTTATCTTCTTTCGTTAAAACATCAGCATTGATTTCTGGAACGACCAATTTCTTATCAGGATCCATTCTCCATGCAGAAGAATTATCGATCACGGTTGTTCCAACTTCAGCAAAAAGAGGTGCGAATTCAAGAGAAGTGCCACCACCAGCTGAGAAAATTGCAATATCCGGTTTGGCAGCTATAGCGTCTTTCATGCTTACAATCGTAAATTCTTCCTGTTTATACTTCACCTTCTTACCAATAGATCTTTCCGATGCTACCGGAATTAATTCGGTGATAGGGAAGTTCCTTTCTTCCAGAACTTTAAGCATAACTTGTCCAACCATTCCTGTTGAACCTACTACAGCTACTTTCATTGATTTAATTAAAAATTATTTATGTTAATATATTTATGCCCCGAAGACTCTTGCCCAAGGGAACGCGAATGCGAATAAGCCTACTGCGATTAATCCCATAATCACAATTCCTAAAGAAATGGTAGGATTTACTTTTACTTTTTTGTTTACGATCGTCATTAAAACAGCAGCGATCAACATTGAAAACGGATGTTCTACATATTGGAATCTCAAATCAGCATTTTTCATTACTTCACCCATGTTTAATCCTTTTATAAAATTAATTACCAACATGATGATTCCCAATAGAAACTGAACGTGAAAGAAGATCATCGTGAAAAGAGTGGTCTTCTTTAAAAAATTGTTCAATTTTCCACTGAAACCGAACATGGTAGCCAAAAGTGCGATCACAAATAATGTCACCAAAAGAATTTCAAGATATCCGAATCCTTTGTGGGCATTAAGTAAAATGTTGTAAAAATCCATATTTAATTTTTTCTGTTTTTTCTGACACAAATATAGCAAAAATCCCGGCGAAAAGCCGGGATTGATATTTATAAAATCTAATGTTTTTTAGATTATTAGAAGTTGAATGATAGATTGGCTGCCCAAGTTCTTCCGAATCCGAAAAGTACACGGTTATCAGTTGCGATGCCTTTGTACATGTATCCTAGATCTTGATAAGTTTTTTTAGCAGTATTATTTGTTCCATCAGCTAATTTTGAGGGTGAATCACTTCCAAAAATATTTGTTGATGCATCAGAGATATACGTAGTATCAAACAAGTTATAAACGTTAACACCAATAGTAAAATACTGATTTTGATCTCTTAGTCTGATTTTATAAGACGCTCCAACATCAAATAGATTAAAATCTGGTAACTTCATTACTCCTTTTTCCTGAGCCGCAGCGTTAGAGAAAGTAGCAATATCAATTGAAGAGTAAAGTTTACCTACATATCTCCAAGTACTGAAAATGCTAAGATCTTTTACTGGTTTTACAGTTGCTCCTAATGATGCTGTCATTTGTGGAATACTGTTATTGCTTGTTCCTCCAACTTTTACTTTATCTAAGTAAAGAGTTGTAGAAGTAGATGTTCCAGCTAAAGTAAGCGGATTGTTATTGTCATCAAATGCTGCTCCTGTAGCATTACCCTTGTAATAGTAATCTCCCCACGAGAACATACCTTGAATTTCCAAGAAATTAAGAGGTCTGTAAACTGCATCTACTTCAACCCCTTGGTGGATCTCAGTAATACCACTGATTTCTGCATACCCTGTAGTAGTTGAGTTATCAGGTAGAGTAAAAGTTTGGTTTGTTCTTCTCAACCATCTATCACCCCATGAAGTTCTATAAAGGTTAACATTAGCAGTAAGTTTAGAAGATCTGAATCCATAACCAATCTCTGCAGAGAATATTTTCTCATTAGTAAGTGTTGGATTTACTACCTGGAAGTTGCTTGGATAAACTGAATTGAAGAACGGCTGTTTGCTATAGTATCCAACATTTGCGAAAACGTTATGATTTTCGTTGATGTTGTAGTTAGCCCCCCTTTAATGTTATATCCAAAAAGGTTTTTAAATCCTGTTTTTGTGTTAACAGTTTGACCTTGTTGTTTAGTTACACCATCCTGGATGAAATTGTCAATTCTTTGATACCCTTGGTTAGAAACCGATCCTTGTACGAATGCAGATAAGTTATTTTTAGAATATTCTACCTGGCCGAATCCGCTATACCAAATAACTTCTCCATCGTTGCTATATCCAATTTGATCTTGAATTGGGGCTGTTTTTCCTCCGAAAGGATTCCAAGTAAGTTTTTGATAATCGTATGAGTTACTTACAATATTTGGAGCAACATTTTTATTATTGCTATCCTTATACCCAGAAGCTCCATATAGATCTGAAACAACTTGATAATGGTATCCGTAATAATATCTGTCATCTGTACCTACTGAGAAGTTCCAGTTATCATTGATTTTATGTTGGAAGTTTGCTAAAATACCATACCAGTTGTGAGAGTTAATACTAGATCTACGGATCAAAGTACTTCCTGCAGCAGCTGTATTCACATTAACAGCTTTATTTGCTGCAAAGATAGCATCATAATTGAAGTGACCAGAAGCATCAAGGAAAGATGCATCAGTGATTCCCTTTCCGCCAACTCTACCTAAATCACCAGTTCCACCACCTCTACCATTAGACATGTATGCTACTGTACTTAACTTTGATTTATCATTAATATTCCAATCCCAGTTAAACATCATTACTGGTTTAGAGTAATAATTTGCTCTGTTAGCCAATGCTACTTTATTTCCATTTGCATCTGTATAATAACCATAATCAGAATTGTATTGTCTGTAAGGCGATCCATCTTGATCTGGATTAAATCTTATATAGTTTGCAATTGTAGGAGAAAATGTTCTCTGGTTGTGCCACTGAGGAGCAGAAGTTATTGTAAATTGGAAATTATGCTTTTTGTTTGGTTCCCAACCCAATGCAAAATAATAAGCATAAGATTCATAATCTGTATTTTCGATGTATGTGCTACCTGCTTGTCTGCTCATTAAGAATGAAGAAGACCATCCTTTATCAGATTTACCAGTATTATAAGCGAAAGATGTTTTGAAATAGTCATTGTTACCAATTCCTAATCTAATAATCCCTCCTTTTTTCATATCTGCTGATTTCGTTAAGAAGTTCATTGTACCTCCAACAGAAGCAATTGCTAATTTAGAAGAACCTAAACCTCTTTGTACCTGCATTGTACTGGTAACGTCAGCCAAACCAGTCCAGTTTGAGAAATAAACAGTACCACCTTCCATGTCATTTACAGGCATACCGTTTACCATTACCGCAATGTTTCTGGATTCAAATCCACGCATTGTGATCTGAGAGTCTCCAAAACCACCTCCACCTTTTGTAGCATATACAGACGGTGTCGTGTTTAATAATTCAACAAGCTCTTGGTTTCCTTGTCTTTCAAGAATCTGTGCAGCTTTAATAGTAGATACTGCAACTGGTGTCTTTCTATCTTTAGCGATATCAGTAACACCTCTTAGGATTACCTCTTCAATATCCTTAGACCTTGTGTCTTTCACAGTGTCTTGAGTCTGTTGAGCGTAATAAATACTAGCTGTAGATAACGTAATTATCGCAGTTAGCATCGATTTGTTGATTAATTTCATAATCGTTAGTAATAGTTAGATTTAAATTTTCTGCAAAATTCGGGAAATAAAATTTAACTAATATTAACTATATGTTAATTTTTAATGGATCTTAATAAGGTTTAATTGTTTGATTTACAATGTATTGAATAATAATTGGCATTTCGTATGAAAAAAATCATATTATTGAATTTTTAACAAAATAGGATAGTTTTTATTAAAAATTCAACGCTATTTCACGGCTTTGAGACTCAAATCCATATTCTCTGCAGAATGTGTTAATGCGCCTGCAGAAATATAGGTAACGCCAGTTGAAGCGAGCTCCTTCAGCTGTTCACGGGTAATTCCTCCCGATGCTTCACTCTCGCAGGTACCGTTGATAAGCTTTACAGCCTGCTTCATGGTGTTAACATCCATATTATCAAGCATAATTCTGTCTACTTTTGCATTGATTGCTTCCTGAACTTCCTCAAGATTTCTGGTTTCAACTTCAATTTTTAGCTTCTTTTTATTCTTTTTAATATAATCTTTAGCCATTTTTACAGCATTCGTGATGCTTCCATTGTAATCAATGTGATTATCTTTTAGCATAATCATATCATAAAGACCGTATCTGTGATTGGTTCCGCCGCCAATCGCCACTGCCCATTTTTCACAAACCCGGAAATTGGGAGTTGTTTTTCTAGTATCTAAAAGTTTCGTTTTTGTACCAACCAGTCTGGAATCCCAATCATGAGTTAATGTAGCAATTCCACTCATTCTCTGCATACAGTTCAGTACAAGCCTTTCTGTGGAAAGGATCGATCTTGCGCTTCCTGTTACGATAAAAGCAATGTCTCCAACTTTTACAGCATCTCCGTCTTTTACGAAAGTTTCAACTTTTAAGTTTTTGTCGAAAGTTTTAAAAATAATTTCAGCCAATTCTACTCCAGCGAGAATACAATCTTGTTTTACCAACAATTTTGCACTCTGTTCCAAATCTTTCGGAATCGTAGAAAGGGTAGAGTGATCTCCATCTTGAATGTCTTCTTCTAAAGCATTTTTGATGAACTGTTTTAAAACTTTATCTGTAACGTATGTAGGTCTTTTCATGAGTCTAACTTTTTTAATTCATTTTCCACGTCTTCAATTGACGGAAGATGAGATTTGAAATTTTCGGGTAATATTTTTTTGAGTTCGTAGGACGAAATTCCTAATGGTTTATGAAGATCTGTTAGGGAGTATTCTGCAATAATTTCGTTTTTGTCTTTGCAAATAATCATTCCTACAGTTGCGTTGTCATTTTCATCTCTTAGTTTTTTGTCGACAGCGGTTACATAAAAATTTAATTTGCCGGCAAACTCTGGTTCAAAATGTCCTGTTTTCAATTCTATTACAATATACCTTTTTAATTTAATATGGTAAAAAAGCAGATCTATAAAGAAAGACTGATTGCCGACAGAAATTTCAACTTGTTTTCCAACAAAAGCGAATCCGCTTCCCAATTCTATTAAGAATTTTGAAATATTTTCAGTCAAAGCATTTTCCAGTTCTCTCTCTCTATGATTTTCTGTAATGTTTATGAAATCGAAAATATAAGGATCTTTAAATGTTTCACGTACCAGTTCACTGTCGTAATCAGGAAGTGTTTTTGAAAAATTATTAATTGTTTTCCCTTGGCTTTCAAATAATTTTCCGGAAATCATGTTAAGTAGAATAGCACGACTCCACCCATTTTCTATTGTCTTTTCGATATAAAAATGAGCTTCTTCCGGAGTTTTACATTTTGCTAATAGAGCAATATGATGTCCCCAAGGAATGAGAATAAGATGATGTTTCAAATCGTCAACAACTTGTTGACGATTTTTATCACTTTGATTATAAAATAGATAGAATCTTTTACAATATTTCAAATTACTTTCAGAAAAGCCTTTTATTTCAGGAAATTCTGTACGTAAATCTTTACTTAATTGTAAAAAAAAGCCGGAGCCATAAGTGTTTTCAAAATTCCTTTCGGAGATTTCTTTTCCCAAATCCCAATACATTTCTATCAAAGCAGAATTCACCTGAATGGTTGCTTTGAGCTGGCTTTGCTGAATTTTTTGTTTTAAATCTAAAATCCAGCCAATATATTGTTCATTGTTTTTGTTTAGCATATTCAGAAAAGTATAACTTATGCCTAAGCTAAATCTTTATTATAAAACGCTCCCTTATTCTCCGTCATTTCCATAGATTGAATAATGATGAGGTGAGCGACGGTTGTTAAATTTCTCAGTTCCGATAATTGCGGCGAAAGAATAGAGTAGTGGTAAATTTCATTCACGGCAGCAGCAATTTCCTGATGTTTTTGCAAAGCCATACTCAAACGGCGATTGCTCCTTACAATTCCGACCAAATCGCTCATCATTTCCTGTAATTGTTTTCTTAAATAAGATACAATCACCATTTCGTCCATGATTTTCATGCCTTCTTCGTTCCATTCCGGAACAGCTTTTAAATCATCAAAGTTGAAATTATTTTCATTTAAAAGATCAACTGTTTTCATTGCTGCATTGTGCCCGAAAACCAAACCTTCTAATAACGAGTTGGAAGCCAATCGGTTTGCGCCATGGAGTCCCGAGTTGGTACATTCTCCGACTGCAAAAAGATTTCTGATGGAAGACTGTCCGTCTCTGTCAACTTCAATTCCACCCATTAGGTAATGACAAGCTGGAACAACCGGTATCAGTTGTTTAAAAGGATCGATCCCTTCATCTTTACATTTTTTATAAATATTCGGAAAATGTTCCAGAAATTTTTCGTGATTCATTTCTTTGCAGTCTAAACCTACAAATTCGTCTCCTATGATTTTCATTTCGGCATCGATGGCTCTTGCAACGATATCTCTGGAAGCTAATTCTTCACGCTCATCATATTTCTGCATGAATTTTTCACCTCTTTTTGTTCTTAATTTTGCACCGTCGCCACGAACAGCTTCGGAAATTAAAAACAACATTCCATCCATTTTACTGTATAAAGCGGTTGGATGAAATTGGTAATACTGCATATTTGAAACCTTACCTTTTGCTCTTGCCACAAAAGCGATTCCGTCACCTGTCGCGATCGTAGGATTGGTCGTATTTTTGTAAACGTGACCTGCTCCTCCTGTAGCAACCAATGTTATTTTTGAAGTAATTTTTTTGATTTGTTTAGACTTTTCATCCAAAATATAAGCACCGTAACAGTGGATATCGCCTTCGTTCAATTCCTTTCCGGGAACGTGGTGTTGAGTAATGATATCGATTACGTAATGATGATCGAGAATTTCGATGTTCGGACTGTTATTAGCTGTTTCCAGTAAAGCTCTTTCGATTTCGAAACCTGTAATATCTTTGTGGTGTACAATTCTGTTTTCGGTGTGACCGCCTTCTCTTCCTAAAGCAAATTCTCCATTTTTCATGTCAAAATTTGCGCCCCATTCTACAATTTCTTTGAATCTTGTCGGTGCTTCTTTTACCACCATTTCCACAACATCGCGTTTGTTTTCACCGTCTCCGGCGCGCATTGTGTCTTCAATATGCTTGTCGAAATTATCGTTTTTAGAATCTGTAACTACCGCAAGACCGCCTTGTGCATATTTGGTATTGCTTTCATCTTCGTCGGACTTTGTTACGATGATTATTTTGGCATCAGGAAGCTGCTCAGAAACTTTTATGGCATAGGAAAGTCCCGAAATTCCGGAACCGATTACTAGTACATCCGCTTTTATCATATCCTTAGTTTAAGACAATCGTCTAAATAATTAAATAAATTTAAACAATTTTTCGTTTGGTTTTCTTACTTTTTTCATGTGTTGGAAATGATCTTCCTCCGAACGGTAGCCCAATGCAAGGGTAACTGTTACTTTTTCGGTTGCCGGATTTATCTCTAAAATTTCTTCGATAAGCTCTTGGCGGAAGCCTTCCATAGGACAGGTGTCTACATTTTCTATCGCAGCGGCGTACATAAGATTGGCCAAAACGATGTAAGACTGTTTTTCTGCCCAATTGAAAATTTCATCTTGAGTTTTTTGATTAATATGTTGGTTGATGCTGTTTTTAAATAGATCCAGTTTTTCCAGAGGTGTTTCTCTTACTTTGGAGATGTGTCGGAAATATCCGTTGATATAATTGTCATCCACCACTTTTTTTGAATTAATGACAATTAAATGAGAACATGTAGAAATCTGAGACGGATTATAAAAAGCCGGAATTAATTTTTGCTTCATTTCCTCACTTCCTACTACAATGATTTCGTAAGGTTGAAGACCTAGAGAGCTTGCCGACAATTTTCCCGATTCAAGAATATTTTGCAATGTTTCCTGAGGAATAATTTCGTTATTAAATTTTTTTACAGAATATCGTCTGCTTAAAGCCTCTAAATAATTCATAGGACAAATTTAAGAATTGAATACGAATTTCATGAGTTTAAAACGAAATATCTCATTCTAAATTACTGGATTCTGAGATTTAAAAATTTAAATACAAATTCCACAAATTTTATTCACAAATCAATACAAAAAATGGAATTCAAACATTTGCGTAGTTTGCAAAATCTGCGAGAACTTTTTAAAACAAAGATTTAATCTAAAAGATGTTCAAACTCATTTTAATTTAACCACAAAAGACACAAAAGATATTTATAATATTTTATAGATAATCAAAAGCGTTCAAAAGAATAAAAATCTAAGATTTTTAAAACTTATGTTTTCTTTTTTTAGTTTAATAATAAGCCTTGAATTTTTTTACTAAATCTTTTGTGACTATTGTGGTTAAATAAAAAGATCACCCAAAAATGAAGTGATCTCTTATAATATTTAGATTGATTTTTTTATTAATCTCTGTTTTTCACCAAAATCCAATCGGAATATTTTATTGGTGTACTTTTCTTGTCATTTTCATTCCATGAAACAGAATACCAGTAACTTCCTGTCGAAATTTTTCTTCCACCAACAGTTCCGTCCCATCTGTATTTGTTTTTTTCGTCAGCCTGATGAATTTTCGCTCCATATCTGTCAAATACATTGAAAATTAGATTTTTCTTACTTGCCAATGCAGAATAATCTATAAAATCATTGATTCCGTCTCCGTTTGGAGTAATAACGTTGATTAAATTCGGAACAACAATCGTAATCGTAATCGGATCACAATCGTAAGAATCTTTCACAAATACATAAGCATCCCCTCTTGGAACATTTTTGAAAATATTCGAATCCTGCCAATGAATTCCGTCCATTGAGTATTTGTAAGGAGCAGTTCCTCCCATTGTATGAATCGTGACGGTAGAACTTGCAATATCAACACTTGAAATTACAGGTTGCTCAGAAGCATACACTTTTACAGTTTGTGTTGTTGTACAGCTTCCTGTTTTTAATTTTACCCAGTAAGTTCCAACTCCGACATTGGTAATACTCTGGCTTGTTGCACCAGTGCTCCATTGATAACTTGTGAATCCGGGACCTGCATCAAGAGTTGTTTTATCTTCCATACAAATAATTTTATCTTCCAAAACCTTAGAATAGGTAGGTGGAATTACAATTAATGTCACTTTAGCAATATCAAAACATCCGAAAGAATTGGTTACTCTAATGTATACAACTCCGTTTGGAGCTACATAGTTAGAAGCATTTGCTGCTGGAATTGCATTGGTTTGATTCTCAGCATCTGTTAAAGAAGGATAATATTCTTTTGTTACACCGCTCGTACCAATTACAGGAGCTGTTGTTAAATCAAATAATCCCGTTGAAGGTTTTGTATCGATAAAACAGCTTCTTAAAGTTACATCAGTGGTTGTAACCGTTGGCGCAACTCTTAACGTCATCTTTGCATCATTATTATCACATAAAACCTGTGCAGGATCTTTAATGACAACAGAAATATTGGTTGTTGCATTATACTGGAAGTTTGTAGGGTTTGGGATCGGAGTTCCGCTTCCTGTGATGTAATACGTAAAGTTATAAAGATTTGGGTTGGTTGTAAATTGTGAATTAAATGTCGTTAAATCCACATTCGCCATTCCTGTAAGATCCGGACAAATATCTTTTGTAATTGTCGTAGTTAATAATGGAACTTTATCCACAAAAACTTTTACATTTTTCACAGAGTGTCTCGATCTGTTACCTCCAGTAGAAGCAGAGAAGCCAAAATATCCGACTGTCATAGCTGCTGCTAAACCAGATGGAGCAAATGAAACGTTATTACAAATTACATTTCCGTCAATTGTAATGTTCAGAATCCATGAAGTGGGGGCAGAGGGATCTACCTGCGCTGTTACAACTACGTGTTTGTAGTTTGCTCCCTGAAAAGGAAGTGTTGTATTCATATCCGGAGAGTGGAAAGAACTTCCGGGAACGTTGAAAAATTCAACATTATTGGTATCTGTTGTATTTACGATTTGTCCGTAACCAACGTGTACCTTACTCATCACCGCAGTTGTTGTGTTATTATAGGTATCAAACCCTACCACTAAACCGATTGCATTCTGTGACACACCAAGTCCTGAACCCAAGACACTAGCAACTGGTGGATTCTGTAAATACCAAAAGGCAATACCATCACCATTGGCTGTCTGGTTGGAATCCATTCTGAAATCGAATTCCACTTTCCACTTGTCGCAATATTTTAAGTTGATCGGGTCGTTCAGTCTGATAGATCCGGATTGGTTGTTGGTATCCGGAGTCAGCTGAATAAAATCTCCTGTTGCTCCAACGACTGTAGGTGCAACCATCGTCCATCCAGTCGTGTTTATCGGGCTTCCTGGAGATCCAACAAGTTGGTAGGTCTGCGATTTAAACGGGCTGGACAACAAAAATAAAAGTAAAAATAATAAGGAGTAGTTTTGTTTCATATATACGAGTTTATTAGTTTTTTTATTAGGCTTTTTGAATTCGTAAATATAACTAAAATTCGTTGGTTAATTTTTTATTAATCATTTATTTATCTAAATATTTATTAATGATGTTATAAATAATAGCAAAATGTTGAAATGTATTAAATTGAGAAAGGTTTTAATTAAAAATATTAGACAAATTTTAAATTTTTAAATAAAAAAACATCACTCCAAAAATTGAAGTGATGCTGTATTTTAAATAAAGATCTTTATTAATCTCTATTTTTTACAAGAATCCAACCTGAGTATTTGATTGGCGTGTTTTTCCTGTCGTTTTCATTCCATGAAACAGAATACCAGTAGCTCCCTGTAGGAACTTTTCTTCCGCCTACTGTTCCGTCCCATCTGTATCTGTTGGTTTTATCAGCTTTATGAATCTGCGCTCCGTATCTGTCAAATACATTAAATACAAGATTTTGTTTACTTGCTAACGCAGAATAATCAATTGCATCATTTATTCCGTCTCCGTTTGGAGTGATTACATTAATTAAATTCGGAACTACAATTGTAATATCAATCGGGTCGCAATCATAAGCATCTTTTACAAGAACATGACTGTCACCTCTCGGAACATTTTTAAATTCATTCGAATCCTGCCAATTAATTCCATCCATAGAATATTTGTAAGGAGCAGTTCCTCCATTTACATAAACAGTTACAGTAGTACTTGAAATATCAACACTTGAAATAACAGGTTGTTCTGATGCGTAAACTTTTACGGCTTGCGTTGCGATACAATTCCCAGTTTTTAATTTTACCCAATATGTTCCTACATGCACATTATTGATTGATTGAGTTGTTGCACCTGTGCTCCATTCGTAGCTTGTAAAGCCTGGTCCTGCATCAAGAGTTGTTGTATCTTCCATGCAAATAATCTTGTCTTCCAACGTTTTAGAATAAACTGGCGGAATTACAATTAATGTCACTTTAGCAATAGCATAACATCCGTTTCCGTTGGCTACTTTAATATAGACAATTCCGTTTGGTGCAGTATAAGTTGATGGATTCAATATCGGATTTGTTCCATTCTCTGCATCTGCCAGTGATGGGAAATATGTTTTTGTAGAAGTAATGGTTGTTACCGGAGCAATAGTAAGATCGAATGTTGCTTGTGAAGGTTTATTATCAAGTGCACAAGATCTCAATGTTGCATCTGTAACTGTCACAACCGGGAAAAGAGCTAAAGTAACTTCAGCGACATCTGTGCAACCTTGAGGTGTTGTCACTTTACAGTAAAGCGTTGCTGCAGGTGAAAGATAAGCTGAAGGATTCGTGATTTCATTAAGACCATTATTCAAATCATACATGGTATTGTAGAACTGTTTTGTAACACCCGGAACTGTGGAAACAGCTGCTGAGGTAAGATCGAAAACAGCTCCACCTGCATTGTTGTTGTTACATCCCGTCAACGTTACATCCGATGCAGCAAAAGGTGTCGGATTTATAACAATTACACCATCGCCGTTGTCACACAAAGTAGACGAAGGATCTTTTACAACCACGGTAATATTTACAGCTCCTGTGTATTGATAGTTGCTTGGATTTGTAATCGGAACTCCTCCCGGAGCAAAATATGAAAAGGTATAGTTCGCAGGGTTCGTCACAAATTGATTTTGGAATGATGTTAAATCTACACTTCCGTTTCCTGTAACCGGATTTACACAAACAAAAGGTGTAACAGTATTCGTTAAAATTGGAACCTTATCAATATAGATTTTAGCATTTTTAATAGAGTGTCTAGCACTTGCTCCTCCTGTTGCTGCAGAGAAACCAAAGTATCCTGTCGTCATACCGACTGCACCTCCTGATGGAGCGAAATCTTGGTCAGCGATTAAAACGCCGTCAATTCTAATCTGGATATGCCAGTTTGCAGGGTTTGTAGCCGTTTCTCCGTTTACTTCAACGTGTCTGTAAGTTGCTCCTACAAATGGTTGGGTCGGGTTAAGATCCGGAGAATGGAAAGTACTTCCTGCTGTATTATTGTATTCGATGTTATTGTTAACCCCATTATTTGTACCATATAAAACATGAACCTTGCTCATTTGACCTTCCGTAGTATTGTTGAAGATATCAAAACCTACCATCAGACCGTTTGCATTGGCAGGGATTCCTAATCCGCCTCCGGAAACAAATCCTGTTGGAGGATTGGCCAAATACCAAAATGTGAATCCGTCACCTCTTCCGTATTGCGCGGTACCGTTTCCGTCGATTCTAAAATCGAATTCAACCTTCCATTTGTCGCAATATTTAAGGTTAATCGGCGCGGCCAACTTTATAGCACCATACTGGTTTCCTACATCCTGTGTAAGTTGGATAAAGTCGTTATTTACTGTTGCGCTTGAGACAAGATCCCATCCTGTAGTCGATACGGGGTTGCCCACAAGCTGATAGGTTTGCGAGAATAATTTTCCGGTAAGACAGAGAAAAATGATAATTAAATAGGAGGATATAGTTTTTTTCATTCTGAAAAGCGAGTTGGTTTAGTTATTATTTTAAAGTTATTATTTTGTTTGAAAATTTAACTTAAATCAAAATTGTAAAGTCTTTGTGTAGATTTGAGTAATCGTTTAAGTTTATTTTAAAAAAAAGACCACTCCATTAGCCGGAGTGATCTTTAGAATAAAAATTATTCTCTATTTTTTACCAATACCCAGCCGTTGTATTTTGTCTGAGTGTTGTTTTTATCGTTTTCATTCCATGTGATCGTGTACCAATATGTTCCGGTGATTACTTTTTTGCCACCTGCTGTGCCGTCCCATGTGAAGTTTCTAATCTTATCTGCTTTGTAAAGCATATTTCCGTATCTGTCGTAGATCGTGAAAACAAGATTTTTCTTGTAGGCTAACGCTGAATAATCGATATAATCATTTTTGTTGTCTCCGTTTGGAGTGATTGCATTCAGAAGATTCGGTACCGTTACCTGAACATGGATCGCATCACAATTGTAAGCATCTTTTACGTAAACAACAGCTTCACCTCTCGGAAGATCTGTAAATACATTAGAATCTTGCCAGTTTACACCATCCAATGAATATTTGAATGGAGCTTTTCCGCCTTGTATATTTACAGTAATAGTATTGTTTACAATATCTAGACTTGCAATAACGGGTTGAGGTGCAGCGTTTACTTTTACAATCTGAGTTGTAGTACATTTTCCTGTTTTCAGCTGTACCCAATATTGTCCGACTCCAATATTAGAAATAGATTGAGTTGTATCTCCAGTACTCCACAAATAGCTTGTAAAACCTGGTCCTGCATCTAAGCTTGTTCTTTCATCAATACAAATTGTTTTGTCTTTTAAAATAGCCGAATAAACAGGAGGTAAAACTGTAAGTGTGATTTTAGCAATCATAAAACATCCTGCAATATTTGTAATTTTTACATAAACCACTCCACTTGTAGAGATATAGTTTGCAGGGGTTCCGATTGGGTTTGTTCCTGCTAAAGCATCAGCCAAAGTTTTATAATAAATTTTAGTAATAGATCCTGCAGAAGTTACATTTGCCTGGGTAAGATCAAAAGTAGCTGTAGTAGGGGCATTTGCAATAAAACAAGATTCTATGGTAGCATCAGTCGTAGGAATCTGAGGATAATATGCCAAAGTGATTGGCGCAGAACCTGTACATCCAAGAGGAGTTGTTACTTTCACATAAACTGTTCCTGCAGGAGATATATAATTTGTGAAGTTTGAAATTGGGTTTACACCGGCATTCAAATCAGCCATAGTTCTATAATAGATTTTAGTTGAGTTTGGCGGTGCATTTACATTAGCAAGGGATAAATTATAAGTTGCAGATCCAATATTATTATTGTTACATTCCGTAAGTGTAGCCGGACTCGCCGTGAATGGAGAAAGATTCAATTGGATTTTTCCATCCGGGTTATCACAAAGCAATCCAGAATTATCCTTAATTAAAACAGAAACCGCAGTATTCGCACTAAATTGATAAGCTGTCGGGTTTGTAATCGGAGTTCCAGCAACGCTGTAAGAGAACGTATAGTTTGCAGGATTTGTTACAAATTGTCCCTGATAAGATGTTAAATTTGCAGTTCCTTGTCCTGTAGTTGGATTCGGACAGAAAGTATCTGTAACAGTCGTTTGGTTGATCGCTACTTTATCGACATAAACTTTTACGTTTTTAATCGAATGTCTTGATCTGTTTCCTCCTGTAGAAGCAGAAAAACCAAAGTATCCAACCGTCATTGAAGCCGCAGCTCCCGCCGGTGCAAAGGATTGGTTACAAATAACGTTACCGTCAATCGTAATTTTTAAAATCCAGTTAGCCGGAGCAGTAGGATCTACCTGAGATGTTACCTCAACATGCTTATAAGTAGCACCTTGAAAAGGCAGGGTCGTATTCATGTCCGGTGAGTGAAATGAGCTTCCTGCGGTATTGAAAAATTCTACGTTGTTGTTATCAGTGGTATTCTGAATCACACCGTAGCCAACGTGTACCTTGCTCATAACGGCTGTTGTTGTATTGTTATACGTATCAAAACCCACAACTAAACCGATTGCATTCTGCGAAACACCAAGGCCTGAACCTAAAACGCTTGCAACAGGAGGGTTTTGTAAGTACCAAAAGGCGATGCCGTCTCCGTTGGCCGTTTGGTTAGAATCCATTCTGAAATCGAATTCCACTCTCCATTTGTCACAGTATTTAAGGTTAATTGGGTCATTCAGCCTGATAGATCCGGATTGGTTGTTGGTGTCCGGAGTAAGCTGAACAAAGTCTGTGTTTACCACAGTAGGGGAAACCATTGTCCATCCTGTTGTATTTACAGGGTTACCCGCCAACTGATAAGTTTGTGCGGAAAGTTTTCCGAAAAGGCAGGCAATGAAAATGGTGAAATAAGTTAATAGTTTTTTATTCATTTATTAACACACTTAAAATTAGACGTGTAAAGATATTAAATCCTAAGCAATAAATATGTATTCAGTATTAATTTAAGTGAAAATGATGCTTAATTTGTAATAAATGATAAGTTAAAAGACAAAATTCTGAAAATTTTTAATCTTATTTTAATTTAAGTTAAATTAAAACAGCATATTATTTTCCAGTCCTTCAAAATACGTATCGACTTCTAATTTGTCTGATGCAGCGGCAGTTACAGCGAGTTTGTCGCACAATTCATTCTCAAAATGACCTGCATGACCTTTGATCCAGTGCATTTTTGGTTTATGTAAATTGTATAGTACCACAAATTTTTGCCAAAGATCAGGATTTTTTACATTTTTCCAACCTCTTTTTATCCATCCGGCCAGCCAGTTTTGGTTGATGGCGTCTGCAACATATTTGCTGTCAGTAAAAACATGAATGTCGTTTTCAGAAGATTTTAATTTTTCTAAAGCAGTGATTACCGCTAAAAGTTCCATCCTGTTATTGGTTGTTTTTCTGAAGCCTTTCGAAAATGTTTTCTGATAATTTTTTTCGGGAACGCGCATAAGAATTCCATATCCGCCTTTTCCGGGATTTCCGCTGCAAGCGCCGTCGGTGTATATTTCTATTCTCATTTGGGTCGAGGCTGAGGTTTAGTTTAAGGTTAATAATTATTTTAGATTGAATATTAATCTCAACCTCAATCTTAATCTTAAAATTTATTAAAAAGGAAAATCATCATCATCATCCAAATCATTCATCGAAGATCCCGAAAGTTTAGAACTGTCCGGAAGATCAAATGCTGCGCCTGGTTGGATTGTAGTTTTTATTTTATCAAAACCACTTGGTTCATTAGAGCCAAAGTTTGATGGATAGCCTCCGCCCATTCCGCCATCGAACGCCGCTTCAATATCGCCAAATTTTGCAAAATGCTTTAAGAAAGATAAACGAACGTCGGCCGTTGCACCGTTTCTGTGTTTTGCAATAATCAATTCGGCTTGGTTTTCTGTTGAAGTTTCCTGTCCTTCTTCATCATTATCCCAAACGGTAATTTTATAATATTCCGGTCTAAAGATGAAAGATACGATATCGGCATCCTGCTCAATTGCTCCGGATTCTCTCAAATCTGAAAGCTGAGGTCTTTTTCCGGGACGAGCTTCTACACTACGCGAAAGCTGAGAAAGCGCAATTACCGGAACGTTCAATTCTTTTGCGATTGCCTTTAATGATCGGGAAATCATGGAAATTTCCTGTTCACGGTTTCCGACTCCTTTTCCACCGCCACCACCGGCTGTCATTAGCTGAAGGTAGTCGACCATTATTATTCTTACCCCGTGCTGCATTACCAATCTTCGGCATTTTGCACGGAAGTCGAAGATCGAAAGGGAAGGTGTTTCGTCTATATATAAAGGAGCGTTTTCCAATTCGGAGACGTTGGAGAATAGTCTTTGCCATTCTTCGTCGTCCAAAGTTCCTTTTCTTAATTTTTCTGATGAAATTCTTGTTTCGGAAGCAATCATTCTGGTAATCAGCTGTACCGAAGCCATCTCGAGAGAGAACAAAGCCATCGGAACTTTATGACCAACTGCAATATTTCTTGCCATCGAAAGTAGGAAAGCCGTTTTTCCCATCGCGGGACGTGCCGCAATAATAATAAGGTCGGAATTTTGCCATCCTCCGGTTTCTTTATCCACGTCTCTAAAACCTGAAGGTACTCCGGAAAGACCTTCTTTGTCTTTTAAAGATTTGATGGTTTCGATTGCCTGTTTTACTAATGAATTTGCCGTGTCGAATCCTTTTTTAATCGTTCCGTTGGTGATTTCAAAAAATGACTGTTCAGCTTTATCTAAAAGTTCAAAAACGTCGGTTGATTCTTTGTATGAAGAGTCGATAACGTTTGCTGAAACATTAATTAAACTTCTTAAAATATATTTTTCAAGAATTACACGAACATGATATTCGATGTGAGCGGATGAACTTACTCCCATCGTTAATTCAACAATGTAATGGTCACCTCCTGCCAGATTCAGCTTTTCAGATTTTTTCAAATCCTGAATAATGGTCATGATATCGACAGGCTGGTTGGCTTCATATAATTTTAGAATGGTAGAAAAAATTACCTGATGTCTCGGATCGTAAAAAACTTCAGGGGTAAGCAAATCAATAGAATGATCGAGTCCTTTTTTGTCGATTAAAAAAGTTCCAATCACCAGTCTTTCGAAATCTACTGCATTTGGAGGCATTTTTCCATCGGCAATAGAGAGTTCTCTTGCAAAGTTTCCGTTCGTCAAAGAAGATAATGTTTCTTTCTGCGCCATAATGATGCAAAGATAGTTTTTTTGAAAGGCAAATAAAAAGGTCTATTCAACAATTATTGTGGATAAGTTTTAAAACCTTCGGATTGAAAGGCTTTCGTTTTGTGCATAAAAAAAATCACCCCAATTTTGAGGTGATTTTTAATTATTTGGAAATTAAATTATTCAATATTTTTTACCAAGATCCAGCCACTATATTTTGTTTCTGTCTTGTTTTTATCATTTTCATTCCATGAGATTGTGTACCAGTAGGTTCCGGTTTTCACCTTCTTACCACCCGTAGTTCCGTCCCAAGTAAAGTCTCTAATCTTATCTGCCTTATACATCATATTTCCATATCTGTCATAAACTGTGAAAACTAAGTTTTTCTTGTATGATAAAGCAGAATAATCGATAAAGTCATTTTTGTTGTCTCCGTTTGGCGTAATTGCATTGAGAAGATTCGGAACTGTAACCTGAACTTCCGTAGGATTACAGTCGTAGGCATCTTTTACATAGATTTTGTTTTCACCTCTTGGAAGCCCTGTGAAGACATTAGAATCTTGCCAGTTGATTCCGTCAATAGAATATTTGTAAGGTGCTTTTCCTCCTGCAACGGTAATGGTAAATGAATCGTTTGTGATTTCAATATTCGTAATTACCGGTTGTACGGATGCATTTACATGTACTTCCTGTAAAGTCCAGCATTTTCCTGTTTTTAATTTTACCCAATAATTTCCAGCCGGAACATTCGAAATTGATTGAGTTGTAGCTCCTGTGCTCCATTCGTAAGCATCAAATCCGGGTCCTGCATCTAATGTAGTTTTGTCTTCGATACAAATGATTTTATCTTTCAGAACAGTTGATTTTACTGGAGGTAAAACTTTCAGATTGATTTTTGCAATCGCATAACATCCATCTGTACTGATTACTTTTACATAAACAACACTTGTCGTTGTAATATAAGTTGTAGGATTTAATATTTCATTAGTTCCTGCAACAGCATCAGCCTGAGTTTTATAATACTTTTTAATGTGTCCGACTTGAGTAGTTACGCTTGGAATCGTTAAATCAAACGAAGCTGAAGTAACATTGGTGTCTATATAACATTCTTCAATAGAAGCATCATTTACAGTAACAGTAGGGAAAAACTGTAATGTAATTTGGCTGTAACCTGTACATCCTTGAGGATTTCTTACTCTTACATATACTACTTTGGGAGCGGATGTATACGTTGCAGGATTGGTAATTTCGTTTGTACCGGCATTCATGTCTGCTAAAGTAGGGTAGTACTTTTTAGTAACATTGGTAGATGTTGGATAAACATTCGGTACAGTAAGATTAAATACTCCTGTTCCAGCATTATTGTTGTTACAAGATTTTATCGTTGCTGCATCTACTGTAAGCGGAGGTAAGAACTGTAAGGTAATCTGAGAAGAACCTGTACAACCTTCACTTGTAGTAATTTTTACATATACTATTTTTGGAGCAGCTGCTGCGTAAGCCGATGGTGTTGTAATTTCGTTTGTACCAGCATTCATGTCTGCTAAAGAAGGGTAGTACTTTTTAACGACATTAGTTGGTCCATATACGTTTGCAGAGTTTAGATCAAAATATCCTATACCAGTATTATCATAATTACACGATGTCACTGTTGCATTTTGTACAACAATATCTCCGGATCTGAATTTGAATTTTCCGACCTGGAAGCATCCGTTGATCGGGTTATTCGGATCTGTAGGGTCTGTATATTTTAATCTGTAATAATAAATCGTTGTAGCATTTACCATGATAGGTGCTGTGATAGGAGCAGCTCCTGTAATAGCATCATTACTTGTTAAATGATACGAAACGGTAAAGTTTGGATTACCATTAATAATTCCAGTAGACAAAGTGCTGAAATCGAACATTGTGGGTAAAGAACATTTCAAGATTTCATTAGGATCACTTGGATTGGCAGCCGGAGAACCTGGAGTAATGAATGGATTCGGGGTTAAAGCCGGATCATTAAATGCAGAAGTTAACGTTGCTGTTCCTCCCCAAGTTAAGGAGAAACCATAAGGGTTACTTGGAATATAGTTATCAATAAGTAGATAATATGTTTCACCTGCAATTACATTCAAAGGAGCTTCCCACTGAGAACCTGTGATGGTAGAGCTTAATCCCGTCGCTCCACTTGTACCTGAGAAGTTACATCTGATGGCGTTACCAAAATCCCAAGTTGCGCAATTGATATTTGGTCCATATACTGCAAAGTCGTAGTCGTAATGAGTAACACCCGGTACGGTATTTGGGTTTATGGTAAATTCTATTGTTCCTGAAGTTGCTGCCGTAAATACATACCAAACAGAATAGTGCTCAACATCCAAACAACTGGCAGATGTTGCCTCCTGAACGGTTCCGGAGCTACTTGGGTTATAAGAAATGTCGGAGTTTCCACAAACCGGAATTGCCGATATACAATCCGATTGCGAAAAAGCCATTTGCGATAAAAATAATACGATTAGTAGTAATAATTTTTTCATTAGAAAAATGATTTTTTTTAAAACTATTAGTTATTAGTTGTGATTTATACGTGAAAAAAACCGCTTTAGAAAGCGGTTTTTCTTTTAATTTATTATAGGTTATTCTCTATTTTTTACCATTACCCATCCTGAAAATTTAATAGGGGTACTCTTCTTATTGTTTTCATTCCATGTTACAGAATACCAGTAAGTTCCCGTAGGTACTTTTTTCCCAGCTGTAGTTCCATCCCATTTGAATCCACTGAATTTATCAGCTTTTCCAACCAATACTCCATATCTGTCGTAGATATTTAGTACTAAATTAGATTTGCTGGAAAGTGCAGAATAATCGATGATATCATTTACACCATCACCGTTTGGAGTAATTACGTTGACTAGATTTGGAACAACAACAGTTACTGTCTGTGGTTCGCAATCATAATCATCTTTTACATAAACTGTATTATCACCTCTTGGTACGTTTGTAAATACATTCGAGTCTTGCCAGTTGATATTGTCTAATGAATATTTGTATGGGGCTGTTCCACCGACAACACTTATTGTTAAAGTATTATTCGCAATATCAATATTAGAAATAACCGGTTGCTCAGAAGGATAAACTTTTACTTGTTGTCTGGTAACACAAGTTCCTGTTTTTAGATCTACCCAATACGTTCCAACAGTTACATTGTTAATAGTCTGAGTGGTAGCTCCTGTGCTCCAAGCATACCCTGTAAATCCTGGACCAGCATCTAATGTCGTTGTATCTTCCATACAGATGATTTTATCTTCCAATACATTAGAATAAACCGGAGGAAGTACAATTAAATTTACTTTAGCAACACCATAACATCCATTTGCGTTGGTTACTTTAATGTAAACAACTCCGTTTGGAGAAATATATTGTGTTGGATTTAAAATTTCATTTGTTCCATTTACCGCATCAGTTACCGATGGATAGTAAGTTTTTGTTCCTGTTTGCGTTGTTACAGCTGCTGTGGTAAGATTAAATAAAGCAGTAGAAGGATTAGATTCAATGAAGCAAGATCTTAGAGTAGCTTCAGTTACTACAACTACCGGGTAGAAATTCAAATTGATTTGTGCCACATCAGAACATCCTTGTAATGTTGTTACTTTTACATAGATTACTCCTGTAGAAGAAACAAAGTTTGCAGGGTTTGTAATTTCGTTTGTTCCAGCATTCAAGTCAACCATTGTAGGATAATACTTTTTGATGGCTGTAGGATCTGGTAAAACGTTTGCAGATGTTAAATCAAAAATTGCAGTTCCTGTGTTGTTATTGTTACATTCCGTCAACGTATCGTCGGTTGCAACAATATTTCCTTGTTTAAATTTAAATGTTCCCGTTTGCTTACACTTGCTTATCGCACTATTCGGGTTTGCTGTATCTACATAACTTATACTATAATAATAAGTTGCAGTAGTACTTACAACCTGAGGTGTAGTAATTGGGTTGTTACCGGTAAGCGCATCATTTGAACTGGTATGATACGTTACCTGGAAGTTAGGGTTACCATTGATAATTCCTGCAGACAAAGAAGAGAAATCAAATGTAGCAGGATCTGTACAGATAATTACTTCGTTTGGTCCGCCAGGATTGTTTACGTTCGGAGATCCAGGGGGAATGAAAGGATTCGGCTGAATTGCTGTTGTAAATGGAGAAGATAACGTTGCAGTACCTCCCCAAGACAGTACGAAACCATTCGCATTTGCAGAGAAGTTATCTACAATTAAATAATACGTTTCTCCGGCAATTACATCCAGATATTTTACAAATCCATCACCTCCTGCACCTTCAGAAAGGTCAGTAGAGGTCATGTTAAGACCGGTTAAGATTCCGCTTGCTGTAGAAGCATACGAACATCTTATGGGTGCACCAAGAGATCCACACGGTTTATTAGGTCCAAAAACAGCCCAGTCATAATCTGCCTGTGCGTTTGGAGTAATCAAAAACGTAAGAGTTCCACTGGTAGAAGCAGTAAAGGTGTACCATACGGAAAAGTGCTCAATAGACAGGCAACCGCCTCCAAGAGGTTGTTCCTGAATGGCTCCGAATCCACTTGGTGTATACGAAATGTTGTTATTTCCGCAAACAGCAAGAGCAGAAGTACAGTCCGACTGCGCATAAAATAGCTGAGTAAGGATACTCAGAAAAATGAGTAAAGTTTTTTTCATGTAGGGGAAATTTTATATCACAAATATAAAAAATTATTAATCTTAATTTAAAGTTTTTAAGATTTATTTAATAAAAATACGTATATTCTCTTAATATTGCATTTTTCTAAGTTTGGGATTTGTACTTCCTACAATTAATGCGATAAGCACTGTCATAGTTCCACCAAAGACTACAGAGCGCACCACTCCTAGTAATTTTGCAGAAAGACCACTTTCGAATTGCCCCATCTCATTACTCGACATAATAAAGATTGAATTCACACTCAAAACTCTACCTCTAATATTGTCAGGCGTTTTTAACTGAACAATCGTTCCTCGGATCACCACCGAAATTCCATCCAGCATTCCACTCATCACCAAGAACATAAACGAAAGCCAATACCAATTGGACAAACCAAAACCGATAATACAAAGACCAAATCCGGTAACCACGCCAAGTAAAATCTTGCCCTGGTTTTTTCTTAAAGGAATAATTGATAGAATTGTAATAATACACATAGAACCAATATCTGATGCCGCATTCAATAATCCGAAACCTTCTGCACCGACCTTCAGAATATCTGTCGCATACACCGGAATCATTGCAACTGCACCTCCAAAAAGAACCGCAAACATATCCAAACACAGCGCTCCCAGAATTTCTTTCGTTTTAAAAATGTAGGAAATTCCTTCACGCATACTGTCTATAACGTTAATATTTTCTTTTTTGTATTCGGAATGTTGTTTTTTTAACTGAAAAAAGAATAAAGAAGCTAAAAATATCAATGAAATAATGACAACTAATGTCCATTTTACACCAAAGTACCCAATTAAGAATCCTCCAATCGCATGTCCGCAAACCGAAGAGATAAGAAATGTTGCCTGGTTTAAAGTAACCGCATTCGGAAGGTTCTCTTTTTTTACAATTTTAGGAATCATCACAGGGATCATTGGTCCGATAAATGCTCTTGCGATACCCGTAAAGAAAATTACACCATATATAAAGTAGGTAATTTGATGTCCTGTAAAATGCAGCTCAACATTTAAGAAAGCAGGAATTAATAATAATCCGATTAAGAAAATATAAGCATAATTACAAATTAATAGTAATCTTTTCTTTTCATTCATATCAATCACATGACCAGCGTACAGAGCACAGCTCACGGCCGGAATTACTTCCGAAAGACCAATCAAACCGATTGAAAAAGGATCTTTTGTTAATTGATACACCCACCATCCGAGTAAAGTAGCGAGCATTCTAAAGGCTAAAACGATAAAAAATCTTCCCGTAAGAAGATTCCTGAATTCGACATTTCTCAATGTCTGTAACGGGGTAAAAGAAATCATCCAACAAAAATAGCCTCAAATATTTATTTAAGGCTATGTATATCGTATTTTTTTGAATGATATATTAAATAGAGACTAAAAGATAAAATCTATTTTAGTCAGCTCTTGAAGAACTTAAAACCAATGCTGCAACACCTGCTGCGCCGATTACTACAGCTCCTGCAGTCGTTCTTGCTTTTCTGCTGTCTCTTACCGCAGCGACATTAGATTTAGGAATAATGACTTCTGTACTGTCTTTTTTTCCGGCTGTACCAATCAGATTATCGCCATCCACATTACGGAACAGCATTCTTTGATTTTTAGAACCGTCTCTCATGGTAACAACATACACTCTTCCGGCTTGCAAATTAGAATAGTCGTTTCTTGCAAAATCTTCTGTGTATTTTGTTGTTGCACAAGATGAAATTACAAATAACGAAGTCAATAAAGATGATTTTAAAAGTACAGATGCTTTCATTATTATTTTTTAGTTTTCCAAATTTATAATTTTTTTCGAATATACGTTTCCGGAATTGAAAAAATGTGATTAAAGTTTATAAATTTCTAACAAATCTGCTATTTTTCTGTCATTTGCAAGTCTTGGAGTTTTATTTTGTCCACCCAACTTCCCCTGAGATTTTGCATATTCATGAAATGCATTTTTCTTTAAGGTTGAAATATGAAGTTTCTGCAAAATATTTCCTGAGATTAAATCATTATAATAAGTATTACGTTTTCTCAGCTGATCGTCCAGTTCATTTTTAAACTGATCCAAATTTTCAGGTTGTTTTTCAAACTCTATAAACCATTCGTGATAAGGAAGCCCTTCACTCGGATTTACTTGAGGAGCAAGATGGAATTCTGTAATTTGAGCAGGGAATTTTTCCAAAGTGGCTTTCATTGCTTCTTCAACTTCGAACGCAATTACATGTTCTCCAAAAGCAGAGGTGAAATGTTTTGTTCTTCCACTCACCAATATTCTGTACGGATTTCTATCGATAAATCTTACCACATCGCCAATGGAATACGCCCAAAGTCCTGAATTTGTTGTCAGGATTAAAGCATAATCTTTATTTAATTCAACATCTTTTAAGGTTAATCTTTTGGCATTCGGTTTTCCATATTCTTCCAACGGAATAAATTCATAGAAAATCCCATGATTGGTTAAAAGCAATAATCCTTCTTTCGTATAATCATCCTGAAAAGCGAAAAAACCTTCCGAAGCCGGAAAAGTTTGTACAATATCTACTTTTCCGCCCAACAGTTCTTCCATCTTGTCACGGTAAGGTTTATAATTTACCCCGCCCGTAACAATCAATTGAAGATTAGGGAATATCTGTTTAATTTTTTTGCCATGTTTTTCAATTAATTTCTCAAAATACATGATTAACCAAGGTGGAATTCCTGAAATTAAGGTCATGTTTTCCTTTTCAGTTTCCTCAACAATTTTATCAACTTTTGCTTCCCAGTCTTCCATCATATTGGTTTCCCAGCTCGGAAGTCTGTTTTTCTGTAAATATTTAGGAATATGATGCGCTACGATTCCTGAAAGGCGACCTGTTTTGATGCCAAAAACTTCCTCCAATTCTGGACTTCCTTGCAAAAAGATCATTTTTCCTTTTACAAAATCAGCATTATTTTTTTTAGCAATATAATGGAAAAGTGCACTCTGGGCTCCTTTCACCTGAAACGGCATGCCCTCTTTCGAAATAGGAATGTATTTTGAACCTGAAGTTGTCCCAGAAGTTTTTGCAAAGTATTCCGGAGTTTCCGTCCAAAGAATATTTGCCTGTCCTTTTTTTACTCTTTCGATATATGGTTTAAGATCTTCGTAATCGGCAATTCTTACTTTTTCCTGAAAATCTTGAATAGTTTTAATATTTTCAAAATCATGCTCTCTTCCAAAAAGTGTTTTTTTGGCTGTTTCTATTAATGACAACAGCAATTCTTCTTGATTTTTCTCAGAATTTTTCTTGAATTCTTCAGCCTTTTGGACGTGTTTTTTTGCCCAAACCAATGCCGCATTTTTCTTTAGGAAGTTTAACATGGTTCAAATTTATAAATAACTGAAGAATTGGAGATCATTTTTAGAAAATAACGCGCAAAAAAACCGATGAATGAGTGTACATCGGTTCTTCGAAATTTGATTATGAAAATAACAACTATAATGTTGAGTTTTTACTTGTTCTCTTTGTACCTTTTATCTGGAGTACCGTCCTTTTTCAGTTTTTGATTTTCTTTATATCTTTTATCCGGAGTTCCGTCTTTTTTTAGTTTTGCTGCCGTTGGGGCTGCTGCAGGTTTTGCAACTGTTGCAGGTTTAGCGGTTGCTGCTGGTTTTGTTACCTGTGCAGTCTTCGCAGTTGGATGAGGGGCAGCTTTTGTTGTTGCAGGAGCAGTTTGCTGAGCTGTTGCAAGTCCAAGTCCTAAAACAATAGACATTGCAGATAATAATTTTTTCATAAAGTTGATTTTGTTTGTTTTCTTGATTCAAAGTTATACAAAAATCAGACTGAAAATACCTGTTTTTGAAACTTAACTAAAGTTTATTACAGATTAAAAAAATATTAAATGGTGTTGAAGATGTCGGCGTGTAAAGACTCACAAGGTTAATTTGTAAAATAAGAATTCATAAAAATAAAAGCCTGCTTCCCTTAAAAAAGAAAGCAGGTCCTAACATATGTATGAAAAGTTGGTTTAACGAGTACAGTTGGCTGTCCAGGTTTTACCGTCTTTAATGTATAAAATTTTCAATTCATTGTTATCAATTCTGATATAAGAAGTGGCTGTAGACCCTACCATAACTAGCGTATGATCTCCTTCCTGATTAAATTCGACTCCGTTCAGGTCCGGAATTCCGTTCGAGAACGCAAAGTTGTATTTTGTTCCGCTTGCAATTTTTGTTACAAAAACACTTCCCTGATCCGAACTGATGTTGTTATCGCTGTCACTATACGATACGCTTCCTCTGTAAGTTCCTGCGAAAAAATCGTTATTCGTAGGGTCGTCATCATCGCTGCATGATGCTAATGACGTGACTGTAAAAAATACCAATAGGAACAATCCTAAGATTTTAATTGCTTTTTTCATAATATTATTTCTTTAATGGTTTGATAAGTAGAATAATTCAAAGTCGATGCCATGTGGTAGGTTAAAAAATATTTTAACTTTTTATTAAATTTTTTAGTAAAATATTAAGATTTATAAGGTTTTTAATGATTTTTTTAAAATTTTGAATTGTCCTTAATCTTCTTTAAAACAAATATTTATCCTTATCTTTGTATAGATCAAACGGTTTCGGAAAACTCCCGAAATCGCTTTTGTCGTTTACACCATATAATTTATGCAATTAAAAACCATCAGCGAAAAATTCCTTCCGGACTTGCTTCAAAAAGAATTTGGAAAGGAGATTTTTATTCAATTGGAACATAATCAACACATTTCTGTGAAGGGTAGTGCGGGATCTGCGGCTTCGATTTTTGTTGCCGAACTCTTCCTTACGCAGAAAAAACATATTCTTTATGTTGTTGATGACAAGGAAGATGCATTATATGCCAACACCGAAATGGAAGATCTGTTGGGAAAAGATAAGGTGCTGTATTTTCCGGCAACTCATCTTGAACCGTACCAGGTTGAAAAAACACAGAATGCCAATTTGGTTTTAAGAACAGATGTAATCAATAAAATTACTTCTACGAAATCCCCTACCGTGATTGTCGCTTATGCGGGAGCCTTATCGGAAAAGGTTTTGAAGAAAGAAGATTTTAAAGCTATTTCGCATCATATTAAAGTAGGCGATCAGCTTGACTTTGATTTTGTCGACGAATTACTGAATCATTATAATTTTCAACAGGCAGATTTCGTTTCCGAACCTGGCGAATTTTCAGTGAGAGGAGGAATCGTCGATGTTTTTTCTTTTTCAAATGAAAAACCTTATCGTATTACATTCTTCGGAAATGAAGTAGAAAGCATTAAAACTTTTGATATAGAAACGCAGCTCTCAGTAGATAAAGTAAATGATTTTCAACTTGTTTCTAATATGAATTTTACGGTAACTGGAAGCCGTGTTTCATTACTTCAACTATTACCTAAGGAAAGTTTTGTTGTTTCTAAAAACGGGATCGTCGGAATGCAGAGGCTTAAATCGTTCTACGAAAAGTCTTTAGAAAAATATGAAACATTAAGCAAAGATATTGCCCACAGAGCTCCACAGGAACTATTTATTTCGGATCAGGAATTTTTGTTTGATTATAAAAAATTTAAAACCGTTGATTTCGGAAGCGTTTCGATTGAAGGATTGATTGAGTTGTCGGAAATGAAAGTCGATCAGACATCGCAACCCGCCTTTAATAAAAACTTCGAATTATTAATTGAAGATCTGGAAGGAAAACAAAACGAAGGTTTTGACACCTGGATTTCTTTCTCTACCGAAAAACAAAAAGAAAGATTAGAATTAATTTTTGAAGAACTGGAGCATAAGCTTCCTTTTAAAAGTTTTAAATCTGAACTTCATGAAGGTTTTGTAGATAACGATCATAAATTATTGGTCTATACAGATCACCAGATTTTCGACCGGTACCAAAGATATAAAGCCAAAAATACTTTTGCAAAATCGGAGCAGTTAACATTGAAAGACTTGATGTCATTAAAAATTGGAGATTATATCGCTCACATAGACCACGGAATCGGAAAATTCATGGGATTGGTAAAGGTGAATAACGATGGTAAAATTCAGGAATGCTTTAAACTGACCTATAAAAATGGAGACTTATTATATGTAAGTATTCATTCACTTCATAAAATTTCCAAATACAACGGACCGGATGGAAGAGAAGTTGTTCTAAGCAAGTTGGGATCGCCAACCTGGAAATCTTTAAAACAAAAAACAAAAGCGAGAGTAAAACAATTGGCTTTCGACTTAATAAAATTATATGCGCAGAGAAAATCGGCGAAAGGTTTTGCGTACACTCCGGATTCTTATTTACAAAATGAATTAGAAGCAAGTTTCCTTTACGAAGATACTCCGGATCAGGAAAAAGCAACCATCGACGTGAAAAAAGACATGGAAGCCGATACAGTAATGGATCGTTTAGTTTGCGGAGACGTTGGTTTTGGTAAAACGGAAGTTGCGATTCGTGCGGCATTTAAAGCGGCGACGGATGGAAAGCAGGTCGCAGTTTTGGTTCCGACAACGATTTTGGCATTTCAGCATTACAGAAGTTTTAAAGACAGATTGAAAGATTTTCCTGTAAATGTGGCTTATGTGAATCGTTTCAGAACCGCAAAACAAAAATCTGAAACGTTAGAAGCTTTGAAAAATGGAAAAGTTGATATTATAATAGGAACACATCAGCTTGCGAGCAGTTCGGTTAAGTTCAAAGATTTAGGATTATTAATTATTGATGAAGAACATAAATTCGGAGTTTCGGTAAAAGATAAATTAAAAACATTGAAAACTGATGTTGATACATTAACATTAACAGCAACGCCAATTCCGAGAACTTTACAATTTTCTTTGATGGCTGCAAGAGATTTATCTGTCATTAAAACACCACCACCAAACAGGCAGCCTGTTGATACGCAATTAATTGGTTTTAACGAGGAAATTCTTCGTGATGCAGTTTCCTACGAACTTCAGCGTGACGGACAGGTTTATTTTATCAATAACAGGATAGAGAACCTGAAAGATATCGCAGGATTGATTCAAAGATTGGTTCCCGATGCAAGAGTCATTACCGGTCACGGACAAATGGAAGGAAAACAGTTGGAGAAAAACGTGTTGGATTTCATGGAAGGAAAATATGATGTTTTGGTTTCAACCACCATTGTGGAAAGTGGGGTAGATGTTCCGAATGCAAATACGATTTTCATTAATGATGCTCAGCGATTCGGGATGGCGGATCTTCACCAGATGAGAGGTCGTGTCGGAAGAAGCAACAGAAAAGCATTTTGTTATTTGATTACGCCGCCTTATGATATGATGACTTCTGATGCGAGAAAACGTCTGGAAGCTATTGAGCAGTTTTCGGATTTGGGAAGTGGTTTCCAAATCGCGATGAAAGACTTGGAAATCCGTGGTGCAGGAGATTTGTTGGGGGCGGAACAAAGCGGTTTCATTAATGAAATGGGATTTGAGACTTATCAGAAATTGATGCAGGAAGCTTTGGAAGAATTGAAGGATGATGAAGAATTTGAAAATCTTTTCGAAAATGAAGAAGACAGAAATAAATTATTCAAATCGACAAAAGATGTGAATATTGATACCGATTTGGAATTGATGTTGCCAGATTGGTACATATCAAATACGGAAGAAAGATTATTACTTTATCAAAAATTAGCTGAGGTTGATAGTGAAGAAAATTTATCAAAATTTGAATTGGAGTTGATCGACCGATTTGGTGAATTACCGAAAGAAGCTATCAATTTATTGAAAAGTGTAAGCTTAAAATGGCTCGCTGCAGATATAGGTTTTGAGAAAATTGTAATGAAAAATGGTGTGTTTTTAGGGTATTTCCCAAGTAACTCTCAAGATAAGTTTTATCAGACGAATAAGTTTAAAACTATTATTAATTACTTAACCAAAAACCCTGCAGAAGCCCAACTGAAGGAGAAAACAGGAAAAGATGGAAATCACCTCATGATGAGAAAAGACAAAGTAATAAATGTCGACGAAGTGAATTATCTTTTAAAAACTATTTTGAGAAGTGAAGTTTAATTCAATTTAAAGAGATAAAAAAATCACCGTAAAGTCGGTGGTTTTTTCTTTTTTATACAAAATTTCAACAAACGTAACTTTTTTAAGATTGAAAGCGAATAAAATTTGTTGAAATTTTTATTTTTTAAATGATCTTCATCATGTATTTTCAAAATTAATTAAAATTTTTATTAAAATAATATTAAATTAATAGATATTTTATAGTTCATGGTTTTTTGATTAATAGTTGTTTTAAAAGCTTTTTTTTCACTATTTGCTGATAAATTATATTTTATATTTTCTTCAAGAATAATTTAAAAAACTGAATTTTTCATAATACTATAAAAAGGCTCTAGAGGTCATCTGAGGGTAAAATTCCAAATAAATTAAAATCACTCCATGTTGAGAAAAGAGGATGCGATAAATATCTTTAGGGTGAATTATTGTGTTATTTTAATATTAAAAAATAAGAGTTAATTCCACTTTAAATGAAATAATTCTACTTTTTATTGATTAAAAAAATCCTGTAAATTGCTTATTTCTATCGGTTTACAAAAAATAGGTGGAATTTTTTCGAATTTTTTTTCTTTATCTTTGCAGCACCCTTATTATGAAAAAAACTGTGTATTGCGGTATAGCTGGACTGTTGTGTTCTATCCAGACTTATGCCCAGGTGGGAGTTGGTACAAGTACCCCCAATTCAACCCTCGATGTAAACGGGAAAACCACCTTAAGAAAAGAACTTAGAGTCGGCGGTACTTCAACCCAGGTAGGAAATGCCGGGACGAATGGCCAAGTGTTAGTTTCCCAAGGAGCAGGTTTGCCACCTGTTTGGAAAACTGTGAATGTTCCCTTCGTGGAGGGAGGACAGTACAAATTAGTAAATTCGTACCTGTCTACAGATCAAAATGGAGTTACTACTCTTTCTAATGGGATCCAAGGAGATGCGGTTCTGAAAAATAGTACCGGAGATGACATTAATGATACTTCTAAAGGTAAATGGATGAAAATTTCAGGTCTTGAAAATACCATTACCATCAAAAATGCAAAAAACAAGTTGGTTTACAACTTCCAAACGGGAGTTGAAATGAAGTCTACTTCTGCTACAACTTCGGAAAATGTAAGTTTTGCTTGTGGAGTTTTTAGAAACAGTAAACTTGTTGCGGTACGTCCGGATCAAATTTCTACTACGAACAATTCCGAAAGGGAAGGTTTTCAGGATTATATTTTTACATTGAATTATACGGAGCAAAACGTTCCTGCTGGTTCTCAAAAAATTGAAGTAGCATGTAGGAAAATTGTGGCATCTAATAATAATTCTCAATTCACGATCGGAAAAAATATTTCGACTTCCAATACGGTTTCGAATGCATTTACTCTCGAATCAGATTTTAAAATTGATGTAATCGAATTCGTAACCTACTAATCTACTCATTACAATGAAAAAAATATTTTCTATCCTATTTTTATCAATAGGATTAGCTTCATACGCTCAAATCGGAATAAAAACAGATAAACCCAAAGCTACTCTGGATGTAAACGGAACAACTGCTTTCAGACGTAAATTGGTTTTATTAAACCCAACAGACACTCAATTATACGAAGGCACAAATGATCAGATCCTTACTTCTCAGGGTGAAGGAAAACCACCCATGTGGAAATCTTTGAAAATCCCTGAATATGAGACAAATATGTTTTATTTAATTTATAATAATTCATTCTCTGATAAAACAGGGGTAAGATTTACCGCTTCGGAAAACTCTACAATTTCTTCAAGATCTGCAACATTTACTAAGGATAAAGCTTTTAGCCAAATGAATGGTTTTAAGAAAATTCCGGGATTGTCTCAGACTATAAATGTATACAGTGCAGTAAGTAAAACTTATTTTATGTTTGAAACTGTGGTTCAGGCGAACTTTGCAAACGTAGGAAACACAGATACTTCTATCGATTATGCTTGCGGAATTTTTGTTGACGATAAATTGGTAAACCTTAGACAAGGAAATTTAAAGGCAATCAATTCAGATAATCCTTTCCTTACACACAACCAAATTGGTATTATGCCAAATCTTTCTAAAGGAGCCCATACGGTAAGTGTAGCCTGTTCTAGATTAAAATCTTACAATACTGCAAACAATGCAGAACTTTCGATCGGTATTCAAACTTCTACTTCTACGAATATTGATGCTTTCATTGCTCAGTCTTCTCTGAAGGTTGATGTATATGAAGTTCCTGAAAAATTTAACACAATTTTTAATTAAAACGATGAAAAAAATATTTTCAATTGCATCCCTTTTTCTGGCAGTTTTATTATCTGCGCAAGTGGGAATAAAAACTTCTAATCCTGTTAATATGCTTGATATTAATGGAGACTTAAACGTAAGAGGAGAATTAAGAGTTGCAGGAAGTAATTCTATCGCAAGTACTGTAGGTATTGCCAATACAATCTATCATAACAACTCTAGTCTTAATGCAAACGATTGGAAAAGCATAAGAGTTGCAGACGGACAAGGAAGTAATGCGTTATTTTTTATGGATACGGTGATTGATAAAGTAGGAGTTACTTTTTCAGGATCAAACGGTTTAATTGCTCCATATTCAGAAAATGCAGCTCTGGATAATACTTGGACAGTAATCCCAGGAGCGGTAAATACTTTTTCGGTAACCAGTACGACAAATAAAGTAGTATTTAGTTTCCAGACAATTGCGCAGAAATCTACCAACGGAAATTTATCAATTAGTTTCGCTTGCGGAGTCTTTGTTGATGATAAATTGAGGGCGGTAAGATCAGATGTAGTAATTGGTGCAGACGGAACAAATAAAATTTTCAACCTGAACGCAACCCTTACCGATATTCCTGTAAAATCCAATTACAGCGTAAAGGTCGCTTGTGCAAAAAGAAACCTGAACAACGGGACTTTGGGAATAGGAACTGCTGTGAACACAACATATCTGAATGCAGATATGGCTCAGTCTGTATTAACGACATCGGTGATACAGCCATATTAAATTTTTCATAATAAGTGATAATTTAGAGTCTAAAAACGAATGTTTTTAGGCTTTTTTTATGTAATTCTAAAATTTATCTAAAAATTTTAATTCATTCGTAAAAGAAAATCAATTATATTTGACGGCATTTAAAATCATTGAAAACATGGGGAAAAAATACCTTCTTTCTGCTGTTGCAGCTTTAGCTCTTGGATTTGTAGTATCTTGTGATAATACAACGGATGATCCGCCAAATCAGAATAAAAATAATTCCGGAAATGGAACAACAATTACAGGCCCAAGAATTTTAAGTAAAGTAACAAGCGGAACTAAAGATATTGAAGAATATATTACTGCTGTAGGAGGAGCTCTTAATCAGGCTTTTATCCGAGATGTCGCTTCTAGCGATGAATTGTCTGCAACCATTACTTATAATGCAGACAAGATTACACAAATAAAATATATCGATAATAAATCTGTACACGTTGTAAATAACACATATTCACTTGGATATACAAGTGGAAAATTATCTACGATCACAATGGATCAGATTACAATGGGGACAACGAATCATAGTGATTTTTCTGTGATCTATGATGCAAATGGACAATTGTACAGAATTATTGAAAAGATAAAAATGGGTGGAAGTACAACTTATACGCATTATAAGGAATATAAATTTACTTTCTCTGCAAGTAATGTTGTAAAAATGGATCAGATCTCGATGTTGATGAATGGAGGAAATCCAGATACTTCTACATCGTCTATAACAACATATGCTTACGAAAATTATGATAGTAAAATTAACCCATACACAACTTTACCAAAAGAATATTGTATGGTGACAGGAACTCTTTTCCCGATTAATTTTAATAATATTTCTACAAATAATGTTGGTAAAGTAACAATACAAAACCCGGCAGGACCAGCGATTTCTTATCCGAAATCATATGCATATGATTCTCAGAATTATCCTATTTCGGATCAGGCGCAAATAAAATATACCTACAAACCGTTATAAGATATAATCATTTTTTGATAGTTTAATGAGAATATGAATAAATATATATTTTTTATTCAAAAAAAAATTATATTTGTCAAAAAATAAATAATCCCCATTTGGAATGAAACGACTTTTTTATTTTGTTTTACTTTTAGTAGGTGTTTCTACGATCCATTCTTGTAAAGATTTATTAGATGAAGACGGAAATCCATTGCTAGATATCAACGACAATAGCGGGCTGAATGGTCCTAGAGCTTTATACAGAGAAATTACTGATTCCGATACTTTAGCGACGTATTATTACAACGGATTACAGCTAAATAAAGTAATCACAGATAGTGCATCTGTTACAGATGTGGCTTGGAGTGGAGATAAAGTAAGTAGAATAGACTTTAAAGGTTTCTTGGATATTGATGGAGACGGTGAACTGGATAAAGACAGTATTTATTATACCCAGCAATTCACTTACGGAAGTACAGGAAGATTGGAAACGATTTCTGAAAACCGTTCTTTCTTTAAGAGAACTCCTGCCGTACCACCTTCAATAACTCCTGGTCCGCAGACACTTTATAAAAAGACGAAGACTCTTTATAAATTAATGTATTCTGCAACTACAGCAAAATTAGATTCAATCCTTATGCACAACGGGCCGGATATTTCGGGACCTTCATTTTCTTATACAGATTATTCTAAAACTAAAATTCAGTATACAGGAGATAATGTTACATCAATTGTAAGACATTACGGACCAATGACGGGTAGTGGTAATACTGCCGTATATGGAGCTCCGGTTACTAAGTTATCATATGGTTTCTCTAGTTATGATGCGAGTATCAGTCCATTCACTTTAATTCCGAATGCGTATAAAATTTCAAGACTTTTATCTACGGAAGATAACGATATTCAAGGTTGGATCTTCTCACCAAATAGTCCGAAAAGATTATCCGTAACAGATCTTATGTTACCGGTTCCTACTCCAACGATATTTTCAACAGATTACAGCTACGACAAGCAGACGTATATGACGAAAGGTTTCGGAATAAACTACATTTACAAACCATTGTAAAAAACAAATTTTAATAATATTTAAAACTCAATCTTTTATAGGTTGAGTTTTTATTTTTAATGCCTTAATTTTGCAAAAAATTTCTCAATGAAATATTTAATTGTAGGTCTTGGAAACAAAGGCGCAGAATACGAAAATACACGTCACAATATAGGTTTTAAAGTTGCAGATAAATTAGCCGAAACGATGGAAGTTTCTTTCAATACAACCAATTTCGGATGGATGGCAGATGGAAAATATAAGGGGAGAAGAGTGCTGGTTTTAAAGCCGGATACTTATATGAATCTTTCCGGCAATGCAGTAAGATATTGGATGCAGAAAGAAAACATTCCGTTGGAAAATGTGTTAATTGTAACAGACGATTTAGCTTTACCTTTCGGGACTTTAAGAATGAAGGGAAAAGGTTCAGATGCAGGTCATAATGGATTAAAAAACATCAATGAAGTTTTACAAACACAAAATTATGCACGGTTACGTTTCGGAATTTCAGCAGATTTTTCAGAAGGAAGACAAGTCGATTACGTTTTAGGAACGTGGAATGAAGAGGAAAATGAAAAGTTGTCCGAAAGAATTGAAAAGTTTGCAAAAGCATCTTTATCGTTTGTATTTGCTGGAATTAATAACACAATGTCTGCGTTTAACGGAAAATAATTTAAGCTAAATTTAAGTTATACATAAAAAAAACCTCCTAAAAATGGAGGTTTTATTGTTTGTAAACGACGATGTCCTGAATTATTCTTTTGTCGAAAAAGTTTCTTTCGCTTACCGTAAAACCATAATTATGCTCTTCCTGAAAAAGTTCCAATGGAATTGTTGAGGTAGGATCCGGTTTCCATTTTATTACAAAAGTTACTTCATTTCCAACACTGAAATCCTTATCAGAAAATCTGAATATTGTACTTGGCAAAGGATTGTTTTCATCTTCTTTAATGTCCGATTTTGCTTTTTTAAATTGCAATTGCGTCATATCTTTCATTAATAAAGAAAAAGGTCTTCCGATGTATTTATCTTTGTTGATGGCAAATTTTTTGGCATACGCTAAGGTGTCACTTACCGGTTTCTGTGCATTAATAAATCCGTTTAATAAAAGGAAAAATCCAATTAAAAATATATTGATCTGAAGTTTCATAAGCTGATTTTGAATCATTTTTTTTGAATATCAAATGTAGGTATTTTGAAAGTTAATTCTAATCATAAATGACACAAAATTAATGTCATTTCGACGTTAGCAGAAATAATCAAAAAAGACCACCGAAAATCGATGGTCTCAAGATTAAAATTGATTTCAGATCAATTTATCTAACTATAACATATTTTATTTTACAGTTTTGAAATCAGAAATTATAACCAAGTTACAACACCTGTTTCAACATCGTAGTTTGCACCAACGATCTTAATTTTTCCTTCCTCTTCAAGGGTTCTCAATGTAGAACTTTGCTTACGGATATCTTCGATTGCGCTTTTTACGTTTTGCTGATTGAGTCTTTCCAAAAGAGAAGCATTTTTAGAAGAACGTTCTTCACCCTCTTCAATAACATCATTGATAATCGGATCGAAATGATTGATCAAATGGTTTAAGTTATCCATTCCCAAACCTTCGATTTGAGCAGCATCTAGACCTCCTTTCAATGCACCACATTTTGTGTGTCCTAAAACGACAACAAGCTTAGAACCTGCCACGTTGCATCCAAATTCCATAGATCCTAAAATATCCTGATTTACGAAGTTTCCGGCAATTCTGATGCTGAAAACGTCTCCCAATCCCTGATCAAAGATAAGTTCTGCAGAAGTACGGCTGTCGATGCAGCTTAAAACTACTGCAAAAGGCCACTGTCCTTCACGAGTTGCGTTTACCTGCTCCAAAAGGTCTCTGTTTGCCTTTAGGTTATTTACAAATCTTTGGTTTCCTTCTTTCAAAAAGTTTAAAGCTTTTTCAGGAGTAATCGTAGACTGAGTTTCGTACGTATGTGCTTTCATATAATTGAGTTGTTTTTCGAATTTTAAAGTTAAAAAAAATTATTTATGATAAAACTGAGCTTTACATCGCCCGTCTGTGCGTAACCAAAATGTGAGAATCCTCATCTCTTTCATAATCTCTGTATGAGGTTTTGAAACCCAGAAGTTCCACGGTAATATCTTCCTCTTTTGCTCGAATATTGGCAAAATCCTGAATCATTTCCAGAACATCTGTCGCGATGTATGAAGTTCCTCTCGCATCGATGGTTACAGTTGAATTAGGTTTAATATTTTTAAGTGTTTTTTTGATGGCTGCTTTATTTAAAAAAGAAACTTCTTCCGCCAGTTTTATGTTGATTCCATCGGCATCGTCCAGCTTTTCCCGGCTTAAATAATAAGCTCTCTTCATATTTCCCTGAAGAATATAGAAAACCGAAATCGCAAGACCAATTCCCACACCTTTCAGTAAATCTGTTGCCACAACAGCTACAACAGTCGCCACAAAAGGAATAAACTGGAATTTTCCCAGATGCCAGAAATGCTTAAATGTAGCTGGTTTTGCCAATTTATAGCCAACTAAAATTAAGACCGCTGCCAAAGTTGCCAAAGGAATTAAATTTAAAATTACGGGAATCGAAAGTACACAGATTAATAATAAAACTCCGTGAATAATCGTTGATAATTTTGAAGTCGCACCCGAGTTGGCGTTGGCAGAACTTCTTACGACCACCGATGTCATGGGAAGTCCGCCAATAAACGAGCTTACCAGATTTCCTATTCCCTGAGCTTTTAATTCCAGGTTGGTATCCGTAATTCTTCTTTGTACATCCAATCTGTCGGAAGCTTCAATGCAAAGTAGGGTTTCGATGGAAGCGACAATAGCGATCGTTGCTCCTGCAATCCATACTTTTAAATTGGTAAATCCGTTAAAATCCGGCAATGTGACCAAATTTTTAAAATCATCCAAAGACTGAGGAACAGGTAAAGAAACCAAATGTTGAGGTTGAATGGCTAAAGAACTTCCCGTTAATTTAAATATCTGATTTAAAACAATTCCTGTTACCACCGCAACCAAAGCTCCCGGAAGCATTTTCATTCTTTTTAATGCATGAATTCTGTCCCACGCGATAAGAATGCCTACAGAAACCAACGTAACGATAATCGCACCCGGATGAACAGCTCCGAATAATTCTGTGAAATATCCGAAGTTTAGACCATTATCAAAAATCGATTCGTGACCTTCATAATCTTTATCGAATCCTAATGCGTGTGGAATCTGTTTTAAAATAATAATGATTCCGATAGCTGCAAGCATTCCTTCAATCACGTTATTCGGGAAATAATTGGAAATACTTCCAGCTCTTACAAACCCCAAAACCAATTGAATAAGTCCTGCAATGATCCCCGCACAAAGAAAAAGCTCGAATGCGCCAAGATCTGTAATCGCCGTTAAAACGATCGCCGTTAATCCAGCTGCAGGTCCGGAAACCGAGATATTAGAATTACTGATTGTTCCTACAACCAAGCCTCCTACAATACCCGCTATGATTCCGGATAATGGGGGAGCGCCTGAAGCCAAAGCAATTCCTAAACATAGTGGAAGTGCTACTAAAAATACCACGAGTCCTGAAGGGAAATTCTCCTTTATTCCTCCTATTAATGATGTCTTTTTCATGATGTGAAGCTGTGTGATATAACCAACATATTTGTCTTTAAATAAGTTGATTATAAAAGATTGGAAATTTAATTTTTAAAGCATGAATGTATTCAATATCAAAAAAAGATAAAGAATCGTATCAAAAAAATCTAAATGTAAAAAATTAAGCTTCCGGAGGCGGAGAAAATATGGTAAGTAAAGGTGATAAATGAAACGAATCATCTACTAATACGAAAGATTTGCCTTCAATGGAAGGTTCAAAAAACTTCAGATAGTCGAATACGTCCAAAGTTTTCGGAAGTGTCTTTTCGTACACCGTAAAAGATGTCGGGTGAGAATGTGGCTCTTCTTCATTGATTATTACATTTGTTCTTGTAAGATCCCAACCAAAAACAGCAGCAATACTTGGTAGCGCTGTAAAGTTGAGAAAAAACAGTAATGTAACAATACTCCAAAGTTTCATTTCAATCCCTTTTTTAGAAACAATTAGTCTTTCTTTCGGCTCATCACCCAATCCGAACTTGTAAGGTTATAGATTTTCTGGATGTCTTTTAAGATCTTCTCAAAATCGATTTCCAAATCTATAATTTTACCCGTTCTAAGGTCAAAAACCCAGCCGTGAACAATAGGATATTCTTCTAAAATATATCGTTCCTGCACACAAGCCATTTTGATAACGTTGATGCACTGCTCCTGAACATTCAGCTCGACAAGCCTGTCATAACGCTTTCCTTCATCTTCGATAGAATCTAGTTCTGTCTGATGCAATCTGTAAACATCACGAATCGTTCTCAACCAAGGATTCAATAATCCCAAATCTTGAGGAGTCATCGCTGCTTTTACACCACCACAGTTGTAATGTCCACAAACAATAATGTGTTTTACCTTCAGATGTTCTACCGCATATTGAATAACTGCCGTAGAACTCATATCTAAAGTATTGACTACATTGGCAATGTTTCTATAAACGAAAACCTCGCCTGGTTTTGCACCCATCAATTCTTCAGCGGTAGCTCTACTGTCTGAACATCCGATATATAGATAATCAGGATGCTGAGTTTTTGCTAATTCGTGAAAGAATTCAGGATCTTGAGCAATTTTAGACTCTACCCATTTTTTATTGTTTTCGAAAATATTCTCGTACGACTGTGACATAAAATAAAATTTAAGATTTTACAATTATTTATTTCGTTTAAATTATTTTCAAATTCAATAGACCAAATCGATAATTGTACAAAAATATAATTTTTGATTCAATAGTAACGTGTTTTAACAAATTTTAATATTAAAATATGCTTAAAATCATAAATGAATAAAAGATTAAAAGCTATGTCAATATTGTTAAAATCAAGTTTTTGCTGTTTTTGATAATTGAAAGCTCTCTTTGATTTCGGAATAAAATTACAAACAAATCATTGAAAAGCAATCAATCTGGAAACTAAAGTTTTGATAAATATAAAAACCGCCTCAGTTGAGACGGTTTCGTTAATAATTTTAATTATAAAAAGTTTATTCTTTAATAATTTTCACTACAGTTTCTGCATTATTGATTCTTAATAGATAAGCTCCAGAAATTAAAGATGAGAGATCTGTTTGCTCGTTTTCAAACTTACCAGATTTTACCAGCTGACCAGACATATTGTAAAGTTGGTAGTAGTAATCTTTTACTTTATCATTTCCTTTGATGTATAAAATACTTTTCACTGGATTAGGGAAAAATTCAAGTTTATTCTGAACTACTTTTTCTTCGATAGCTATTTTCGCTAAAACATTTGTTGCTTTTGCTGTAGAAGTTGTTGTTACTTGTAGTCTAGGTAATGGTCCTGCTTCATTGGCCCCGTCAGATTTTATTTTTACACAACGGCAACTGGCGCCAAAATATGGATCATTATCTTCTTCAAAAACTTGAAGATTCGATGCACTTATATTTGCTCCCATTGAAATTGGACGACCATAAGTATTGGACAAACCTGCCATCCACATTCTAAAAAATCCTCTGTCAACAGTTGAGTTAATAACAGAAGTAGAACTTCCTATTACTGTTCTTAGACCTCTTACTCCTGCTATCGGATAATTGCCTATTTTATAAGCATCATTATCAAAAATATACCCCCAGTGTCCACTGTAAGAAAATACTCTACCTTGGTATTCATTTGCCATTTTATAATAATAAGATTCTGTTATACCTTTTTTGTAAAATGGAGTAAACCCATAATTTGTATTCGCTAAAACAACAGAAGTTACATCTGGAATTCGCCATCCTTGAGGACATGGATCAAATGGTGATTTATTCCCTCCTCTTCCCCATCTGTCTGGTGCTATATTTGTTTCATTACTTAGCCAGTCTGATCCATTAGTTAAACCTGCTTTATATGGTTGTTTTGTACTTGGTTTCATAAATACTAATGGATTCTTAACTGAATATGCTAATATTTTTGCTGTTTTCTCAGAAATTTTGTCTGTTGACAAAATATTAGAATTAGCAGAATTTCTATATATATCTGATTCTACAATATACGCTGTATCGTATGTAGCTGAAGAAATTGTTGTTGGATATGTTACATTTCCATCATTGTCTACGTTACCTAGATAAATATTATATGTTGATCCTCCAATATTTATAAAAGAAGGAATCGGATCTTTTCTCCCCCATTGATAATGCATACCTCCTGATAGCTTAATTTTTGCTAAGTCTGTAGCATTTGGAGTCCCTGAAACAGCAGGCATCATATCCTGTGCTCCTAAGTTTCGATCCATAAATTCAGTATCTAATATCCTTCCTTGTTTTATATAATTAACATAATTAGTCGCTTCAGTTATAGGCTGATCCGTCTTATATCTAACAGTTTCAATGTTCGTATTTGTAACCCAGATATGCCAACTCCAATAAACAGGATTTGTAATGCTCCCATTATGTAAAGTAATTATTGCATTTCCTGCATTATTTGCATTAATTTTTAAATTAATATTAGTATTTGAAAGATCATTTAATGAAACTGGATGAGAGTTAGACAGTTTAACATTGTTAATTAAATTTTTATTGTCTGTCCACAACACGTTAACCTTTAGGTTATCAAAGTTAGCTGGGTTTAAGATTTCATTATTATTCAACAATTTACTTTGTACAGAAAAAGCTTTACTGATGGGAATGTTTAAGTCTAATGCTGTAGAAGATTTAGTCAAATTATAAGTATTAGGATTATTTATTCCCTCAGAATAATCAATTTCATTAAAAAACTCTGTTGGAAAATCGTATTGATTTATTTTATAAAGTGGATCTTTAATACATCTACACGCAGCAACATCACTTGTTGTTGCTCCATTCAGTGGGTTATACCAATATCTTCCAGTAACATTTGCTAAGCCAGTTGCATCAGACTGATCCTTATCAGGAATCATACTTAAAGAAGCTGCACCAGTTACTGGCAGGTTGTTTCCTGATTTTTGCATAGTTGATGTCCAAAGAGCAATATGATGTTGATCTGTATACTCTCCTTCATGAAATCCTCTAAGCATTGCTCCTGTTCCTGGGAATATTCCCATATTGTTTCCTCCAACATTTGACATATCAATACCAAAATTAGAGTAAACTTTAAATCCTTTAAAATAGTCCGGAACATTCGAATCATTTGGTCTTATCTTGTATAGGTATGTTCCTGTATTCGAATTTGGATTCTGAATAAAATCAAGCTCGTTTAGTTTAATATTCTTTTTGATACCGAAAGGACTAAAGTCTAATCTTATATTATCACTTAAAGTAGCTACCAATAAAGAAGGGATTCTCCATCCATTAGGACATGGGTCATAAGATGATTTATTTCTGTAAGGTGCAGCAGCTGCATCTTCATTATAATTTATAATGGACATTCCTTGTGAATTGTCAGACCATAAATTCAATTCACTTAATCTATCAGCGGATAACAAAGAAGAACTACCAAACCAATTAATAGGAGCGTTTAGATTGTCTGCTCCATTACTAAGTTTATAATATGCTTGTGTATTATTTTCATCTTTATTTATATATACTAATCCTAAAGGGTTATTAACCGTTAAACGTATATTGTTTGCTACAGTAGCATTTGACAATTTAATATATTTTGTAAATGTATTAATTTTTTGCCATGTCGTACTGTTTGTATTATCTATAAAACCTTGATGTCTTACCCTTCCTACAGTACCTGTAACTTCATAAAAATCATTTTTAAATACCAAGGGTGGTTGAGGATCTTTCCTTCCCCATTGATAAAGTAACCCTCCTGATCTATTCCAATCATCGGAAGTAATACTATTTGTTAAAGCTCCCAAGTTTCTATCCATCCATCCCCAATCAGAATCGGGAATTGGTTCTATTATGCCATCATTTCTTTCTCTTGTTACGCCATCAAAACTTTTGTATTTAGTTCCGTTTCTAGGATCATCTGTTACCCAAATATGCCAAGACCAATAAATTTTATCATCAGAACCTTTTAATGCTACAACTGCATTCCCTTCTTTTGATTTATTTATTGGAACTTTAATTTTAGCATCTTCACCAGTACCAACAATTTCTAGACTATAGTTTACTCCCGATTTTATCAAACCTGGTACATCTTCCCAAAATACATCTGCTGAAATATTGCCATTTGGAATATTACTTCCACCCATTTGAGAACCATTTTTCCACATTACATATGCTTTCTTTATAGGGATGTATAATCCATCATTCTCTTGGTTTGGTACAAAAATATAACTATTAGGAGCTTTTGTCCAATCCACAACATTATTATCAGGAAGCGCACCATTATTTAATGTAAAACAAGAATTCGCACAAACTCCGGTATCCAATTTTGTGTCACCAAAAATTCCAACATAGTTGATAAACTTAGCTATTTCAGAATTAATATCTTCTGAAGATCTAATAGATTGAGATGTTGTTGTAGCATCATTTCTTAATGCTCCCATTCCATACAAAGTCATTTCAGGAGTATCTGAAATAATTAAATTTTCTGAACCAGGACCTCTTCTTGCTCCTCCTTGGTCATTACCATACCCAAAAAATGCTGCTCCATAATTACTGGTAGCTTCTAGGTTAATAAAACTTCCATTGCTTTTGTAAATTCTTAAACCTGTTGCTTGGCTAGATACAATTACAATAGGTTCTTGATCTGTCATAAATTCGGAAAGCTTTTTTTGTAAGGAATTATAAGTGTTAAAGTACCTGCTCTCCAATTGATTAGGATTTTTAAAATTATGATATCCCTGCCCATTAGTATCTCCGGACCATTGACTGAATTTCATCATTAACCCATTGATAGAAAACTTACCTGCAAACATATATACAGGATCATTATAACTATATAAATAAGGACTTGGATGTCCCGTCGAAACATTATAAATGAATTCAGGGGTTGACCCTAAAACCGAAGTTGTTGTTCCCTGATTGGTCATCTTTACGGATTTCGAGCTGCTATTTGCTCCTGTAGCAGATATTAAAGCAGCAGGACTAGCCGGAGAAAAGACAACATCATTCTTTTTATTATCCATCTGAACATTTCCAATTTTGTTCCATGAATATGCAGAAGTTACCCTGTCCTTTATTCCTGTTACCTTGCCATTTGAATCAGTAATCAGTGTACCATCTTTTTTAGGTGTTAGAAGAATAGTGTATTCGTTTTCATCCAAATCGCAACTTGTACCTGCGTAGTCACCTTGTTTATAATGCTTTATTGATTTGTCCCAAGTAACACCACTAAAATTAGACAAGTTGGTATCAGAGCTAAGTTCAATTTTTAAATTGTACGAACTTGCAGTACTTGCAGGTAATTCGAAACTAGCTCTAAGTGTCTCATTATATTGGTTGTAAGAGTATAATGTCTTACACCATCCGGTCACCCAGTTTCCGGCGGAATCCTTGTATTTAACTGAAAGCTTTACATTGCCAGTCATGAATGGTTTAGTAAGTTTTCCTTCAATTAGAACTAATCCTTTTTGATTCGCAGTTTGCTGAAGAACAAAGCCCGGATCGAGATCATAGACATACGGTGGAGAAAATTTCCCCGCATGGTTGTTCATTGCTGTTTTACCTCCATAGTCACTTGGAGTAGCATGAACCGTGGCGACAGAAAATGCCGTCGCAAAAATCATTAAAATCGATTTCTTTTTCATACGTGTTATAAATTAAAAAAGTGTTTTTTTTAAGCTGAATGACATATAGAAAATGCCCTTTCATTAATTTTTTTGATTAATAAAAAGAAATGACATTATAATTCAGTATGCCTTTAACTGGTTGTAAAATTATTTTTCGTGAAAAATAAGAGTATAATGTTAGGTGTTACAATACAAAAGATTGCAGAATGTAAGAATGATTTTCATTGCTGTGTTTATAGATTTGTGTTTGTTTTTTTTCACTTCTTTAAAGTGAATTTTATTATGTTATTAATTTGAAATAATTTCGATGGCAAAGGTGCAATAAAAGTCTGAATATCACAAGAGGTGGATAAAAACACTTATATATTTAATTGTAAATAAGTTGATTGTGTTAAAATTTTGAACTCTTTTGGGTGTTTTGTTTTAATATTTTAATGGAAGGTAAATGAGGGATAATTATATTTTATTGTTAATGTAAGACTCCGTTGCGTTTTTAGTTTCATAAATTTTCGCAGGATTTCCCATAACAACAGAATTTGCCGGAACATCGAAATTTACATAAGCATTTGGAGCAACAAGAACATTGTTTCCAATTGTAATTCCGCCAACAATTACAGCATTAGTACCTATCCATACTTCATCGCCAACAACTGGAAAACCTGCTTTGCCTCCACGATTTTGTTGTCCGATTGTTACACCTTGAGCAATATTGCAGTTTTTACCAATTTTAACTTTTGGATTAATGACCAAACTTCCCCAATGTCCCAAATAAAAACCATCCCCAATCTCGGTTTCAGGGTAAATCTGGAAACCATATTTGATTTGATAATGCCTTAAAACTATTCTCCAAAAAATCCCGGGTAATGACTTTTTTCCTGATTGTTGTGCTTTCCTTAAAATATAAATAAAATGAAGATTCGGATTGATGCATTTTTTCCAAATCTGAATTGTAGAAAGCCATTTTCCACTTTCTCGGTAAAAGTCTTTTTGAAGAGTAGAATATTGATCTGCCATAAACAAATGTAGAAAATCTACGTTTTTTGAGATGATTAAATTTAATTATAATTCGTCTAAAATAGAACTGATTTTATCCACCGAATTCTCCAGATTGAAAGGCATTTCGTAATCTTTCAGTTTTTCAGAATATTTTTCAAAACTTTCCGGGTTTGTCAATGCTTGTTTCATTCCTTGATAGATTCCTTCTTCGGAATTTTCAACAATCAAACCCAATTCGCCATCATTCAGCATTTCATTTGATCCTGAAACCACAGTGGAAATTATTCTTTTTTTTAAGGTTATTGCTTCAAATAATACTGTTGGAAAACCTTCGTATCTCGAACTTAAAATATAGAAATCCGCTTTCTTAAAATAAGGATAGGGATTGTCTGTAAAACCCAGCATGGTAGCCGTTTTGTCAACTCCAAGATCTGATTTTAATTTTTTAATATTTTCAAAATCATAGCCGTCTCCCACAATCAGAACTTTATGATTGAGACCTTCATCCAGAAGTCTTTTGTGGACTCTCAATAACCGGTCAAAACCTTTCTGTGGGAAAACCGTTCCAACGGAAATAAAAGTAGGAACAGCCTCATCAAACTGATAATTAAGAATTGGTTTTTCGGCTTTATGAATAAATTCTTCTGTGTCCAAAGGATTATAAATTTTTACAATCTTTTGTTTTTCGTTTTCATTTTTAGCTAAACTATGAAAAAGCTGTTCAATTTTTTCAGAGATTACCATGATTTTATCAAAACCAAAAAACTTACGGATTTCATCGTTCGTATAATCTTTCACTTGCGAAAGATCATTGTGAATCCATACTATTTTTTTTGAGTTTTTTAATGGTGAACCCAGGATTTCATCACGCATTCCGTGGATTGCTGCAAATTCAATATCGTATTTTTTATCCTTTAATTTTCCTTTATATAAAATATTCGGAAATTTTTTCAGGACTTTTTCATGAAGTACTCTCGCAGCTTTCCGGGGGATTTCGTGAGGGCGATTCGTGGTAATCATTTCTCCTTTATGAAGGTGTAAAATATTAATCCATTCAGGAACTTCTGGTAGATATTTTCCCGAATTAAGATTTAATAATAAATCAATCTCATATTTTTCTTTTGGGAGGTTCTTTAAAAACGTTACTAAAACTTTTTCGGCACCGCCATGGCGCAGAGAACCAATACGAATGAGGATTTTTTTCTTCGCCACTATCTTGCAGTTTTGAATTTTTCGGGTAAGTTCTGAATCAACCATTGATTTAATTTTTTTCTATCTTTTTCCAGTTCGATAGGATAATCTACAGTTGTTTTTTTCAAGAAATCGGCATAATCTTCAATTTCACATACATATTTTGCAGGATTTCCAGCATAAACAGTATGTTCCGGCATAGATTCAGATAGGACGGAATTGGCTCCTAGGACACAATTGTCTCCAATTTCTACATCCTGTAAAATCACAGAATTACTGCCGATTGCGCAGTTTTTCCCAACTTTGATACGTCCGAAATTTCTTACATTTTCGTAGCCTTCCAGCTTTCTGATATTAATTGTGGCTCCGGAATGGGTTACGAAAGTTACTCCTGAAGCGATTCTTGTTTCGTCACCAATTTCAACAAGAAAAGGTTCGGAACCAAAGGAAACATTATTTCTTACCACTGCATTTTTACCCAATTTTAAACCATTATTTATGCAAACTTTCACATAAATGGAATGCTGGATATCTTGAATTGTAGTGGAGATTTTATTTAAAATTTTATAAATCATCATAGTGAAACAAAAATAGAAATTATTTTATAAATTTGCTCGTTCTAATATATTAACATAATTATAAACACAATGAAGATCGAGCAATTTTGTGACCTGCTAAAACAAGAACTAAACGAAACAACCAACATTACTCCTGAAACCAATTTCAAAGAACTGGAAAGCTATGGTTCTTTATCTGCTGTTTTGGTAATGCAGTTGGTTGAAAATCAGTTTGATGTAAAGTTGAATCCAAGAGGTTTCAGAAGCGTAAATACAATCAGTGATCTTGTAGAAGCTATAGGATCAGAAAAATTCGATTAATTTTCTAAATTTTTACACAACAAAGTTTTCTGAATGCAAGGATAAATCTTGTTTTCAGGATTGTCTATGTTGAAGGTTTCTGTTGGAACAAAATCGAATTTAGCATAAAACTTAAATAAGAACGGACTGCTTTCCAAAACGTCTAAAAATAGTTTATTATTGGTTTTCTTAGCTTCTAATGCTAAATGATTTATGATTTCATCAGCAACACCTTTTCCACGAAATTTATCATCCACAAAGAGATATTCAAGAAATTTTTTATTTTCCTGATGACTTCGAACTTCGGGTAAAATTTTTGCATTTTTAATAAATGAGCTCAAATGTGCTCCATTCAAATGAATAGGGAACAATTCTCCTTTATTCTGATAATAATTTGAATCGGTAAAAATCAGTGCGCACATTCCTGCTGGTTCTCCGTCAACTTCGGCAATTGTATAGCTGTTTAATGAAAACTCTGTATCGAAATTTTCTTCATCCAAGAAAAATTGCTCCAGATAATTGTATGTTGTTTGATTATCTGTCTCAAACATATTGCTGAAAGTATTGGTTTCTCCTGTGTTTTCAATGGCAAAAATTCCTTTAATGATAAATGGAATATCTTCCTGAGTTGCTTTTCTTATAATCATACAAGAGATTTTTTTAATTCGTTTCTATCAATTTTTCCTGAAGTATTTGTTGGGAAATTTTCCAGCTTTATAATTTTTGATGGAATACAATAATCCGGCAAATTATTTTTTAAATGATTATTTACCTCTTCTTCATTTGAGTTAATGTCATTAATAAAAAGAATTAGGTTATCATTATCATTCTGATCTTTATGAATAACAGCCACACTAATTGCGTTTTCTAGTTTCTGATTGGCAAAATATTCAATTTCTGCTAATTCTACACGAAAACCATTGATTTTAGCCTGAAAATCAATTCTATTTATATAAAAGTAATCTCCATCTTCATTTTTTAAACACCAATCTCCGGTCTTGTAGAATATTTTTCCGTCTTTTTGAATAAATACTTCATTTGTCTTTTCCTCATTTTTCCAGTATGATTGTGTAAGAAATTTTCCTGAAAGTAAAAGCTCGCCTTCATTTGCATTTTCATCAATGAAACTCATATTGCTGTGCTCCATAGATTTTCCGATGCTGATGATGCCTTTCTTTTCTTTAATTGGTTCTTCAACAGTGTAATTGGTACAAAAAATAGTGTTTTCAGTAGGACCGTAAACATTATGAATAGACGCATTTGGAATAAAACTTTTCCAGCCTTCAATTTGTTTTACCAATAATGCCTCCCCACAAAAAAGGTTTAAACGTAGACTTTCGTTTATAATAGAAGGATCAAGATATGGAATAATTAAATTTAAAATACTTGGAACCATCAATGCGACAGTAATTTCATTGGCTTCTAGTAAATCCAAAATCTGCAAAAATTTCATTTCCTTTTTATGAAGACCTACAACTTTAGCCCCATTTAAAAAAGGAATTAAATAGCTCATTACAGAAAGGTCGAAAGTAAGTTCAAACATTTGCAAAACGCAATCTTCAGAAGTCAGTTTTCCAAAAGTTGAATGAAAGGAGTCTGAAAAATAAAACAAGTTTGAAAACTGAATAGGAACACCTTTAGGATTTCCTGTGCTTCCAGAAGTAAACAGAATATATGCATTGCTCGTTAATGCAGATTCTTTTGGTGAAAGAAATTCAACCTCAAATGTTTTTTTTGTATTGATAATGTATACTCCAAAATCTTCTTTGGTTTCAATTGAACTTAAAATAGTATCAATATCAGCTTGTTGAATTACACTTAAATTTTTAGTTAAAGGAAAATCAGGATGAATGGGAACATATGTTTTACCTTCAAACCAAATAGCTAGAATTGAAGCATACATATAAACATCATCTGTAAGATAAATTCCGACATTTTGAGAATTTATTGTATGAAGTTGATGCCTGATTTGGCTGGATATATTTAAAACTTCTTCATAGGAAAAAGTTTTGTCCTCAATTTGGAAACAGTCGTTTGTTTTGTGTTGTAAAAACGATTGATATAAATTTTCTATAAAGGTATTCATCGACGAATATTTGTGTAATGTTATATTTTATTTCTATCAAATTTATAAAAAGTAAAGAGATAGAATGGTTTATTTGGCAACAACTGTTTCAATAATTTTTTCTACAGCATCAAAAATTTTCTTGTTATCAAAACGTTCTTCAATGTTTTTTAAGTTTTCCTGAATATTTTCAACCGTGTTTTTTTTGGTTAAGAATTCTTTTATTCCATTATATAAACCTTCTTCAGAATATTCTGTAAGATAACCGGTAATGTTATGATCGATCATTTCTGGAATTCCGCCCACATTTGTTGCCAAAATTGGCTTTTGGAGAATCAATGTTTCTGCAATAATTAATGGCCATCCTTCACTTTCCGAAGGCATTACATAAAAATCTGCATTTTTTACATAAGGATAAGGATTCATCTGTGTACCAAGAAGTTTGAAAGAATTTTGTACTCCCAATTCTTCAATTCTTTTTGAAAGCAATTCATAATCTTCACCATCACCTATGATATTGATATTGTGGATAAAACCGTCATTCAACAATTTTTTGTGAGTTTCTAAAAGGGTTCTATAGCCTTTCCGGAAATGAAGCCTTCCAACAGAAACAAAAGTTGGAGTATCTCCAAATTCGGGAGTGAATGCTTTGGCTTTTGACTTTAAATCTTCAATCGGAATTGCATTTAAAACAACTTGACCGGGAGGAAATTTTTCATTAGGAAATTTTTCATCCAAAGCATCTTTGCATTGTTGAGAACCATAGATAATATAATCGAATTGCTTCATATTGTTGAAGATCTCTTCACGATATGGATTGAATCCTGGAAGCGTAAGATCAGAATGAAGCCATGCAATTTTTTTTGAATTTTTGTTGGTTGAATTCAGTACAGCCTTATAAATTGCATAGGTTGTAGCAATTTCTACATCGTATTTTTCACCTAATAATTTATCTGCAATTCTTGGATCTTTTTCAGCTTGTTTCAGTTTAAGATTTCTTCTGACCAATTGTATTTTCTGAATGAACGGACGTTTAGAAAGATCTTCTCTGCCTTTTGTAATGAAAACTTTTCTTACATAAGGAGGAAACTCATTGCGAAGTTCTCCCTGATTGATATTTAGACAAATTGTAAAATCAAACTTATCTCGGCTGAGATTATTAAACATGCTTAAAACCACCTTTTCCACACCTCCCATTTCCATAGAACGGTGTCTGAAAAGGACTTTTATTTTTTTGTTATCTGACATTAACTGAAAAGTTTTTGTAAAATAATAATTAATTTCTTTTTAATGCGGAAAAGTATTTTATTCTGATACTCTAACAACGAAAAAATTTCCTGTGGATCTGTATATTTTTCAGGAACAGGTTTTCCATTGATATATTTTAAATTTCTTCTTTGCATTGCTTCCCAAATGGAACGAGCGTAATAATTATAAGATTTTGCCTTATTGTCATTTTGTGAAATTCCGCCTGAATGGGCTCGGTACAAATAATCGGTTTGGTTGATAAAATGTACTTTGCCCACTTCGTACATTTTGAAATACAGATCCTGATCTTCAGCTATCTTAAGTTCCGGATTTATTTTTTTTCCTTTTAAATAAACATTTCTTCGAAAAGCTACAAAAGGAGCAATCTGAATAGGAAAATTAAAAAATGTATCTTGTCCGTTCGGAACCTGCATTGCAGATTGAAATTCAGATAAAATATTCAGATTCTGGTCGCATTTTGCCAGCCTCGAATAGGTAAGAACAACATCTTTTCTTTTTTCTAAAACTTCTACTGCACTTTTCAAGGCATTGGGTTTTATAATGTCATCAGGATCCAAATATCCACAAATATCACCAGTTGCATCTTCGATTAATTTGGCTTTTGTAACACCAACTCCATAATTGGCATCATTCTCATAAAGTTTAAATCTTTCGTCGTTTTCAATGATTTCTTTAATAATTTCCACAGAATTATCCGTAGACCGATCGTCTATAATAACTACTTCCCAGTTCTTATATTCCTGAGCAATAATAGAATCATAACAGTCTTTAAAGAATTTTCCGTTGTTGTAATTAGCAATTAGAATAGAAAATTTCATCTATTTGTGTTAATAAATTTTTACAAATATAATTATATCTTAAAGATTACGGAAAAATCTTTATTTTTGTGTCTTAAATTTAACACAGTGAGTGAAATAGTAAGAGTTCTCAAAACATTTGTCGCGTATCTTAAAAGACCGGATTTGTATCCGGAACTAGGAAGGAAAATCATTAAAAACACCGTAAACAGGGGAAATGCTTTCAAGGGAAAAGAAAAAACCAATTCCTGGGCAGCTTCCAGAGCAGTTTCTCAAAAAGAAGCTGTTAAGAAACTTTTCGGAATTGATATTGAACCTTTCAGAAGTACATACGCTGATATTTTAAAAACCGCGGATCAAAAAGAAAAAGCTTGTCCTATTAAAATGGGAGGTCCGGGAGCATTGGAATTAATCTATTACGCTTGTGAATTTACGAATGCTAAAAACGTAATTGAAACAGGAGTAGCGTATGGATGGTCTTCTTTGGCAGCACTTTTATCTTTGGAGAAAAGAGAAGGTACTTTGTATAGTTCGGATATGCCATATCTGGCGCAAGACGGAGATCAATATGTAGGGTATGTAGTTCCCGAAAATCTTAGAAAATATTGGAAATTATTCCGTTTTGCGGACAAAGAGTCTTTACCTAAAATTTTTGCTGAAAGTTCGAATTTCGATGTTTTGCATTATGATTCTGATAAAGCATATAATGGTAGATTATGGGCTTATGAGGAAGTTTATAAGAGACTGAATAGAGGAGGGGTGTTTATCAGCGATGATATTGGTGACAATTCTTCTTATCAGGATTTTTGTGAAAAAAATAATATTGAAACTACTGTTGTAGAATACGAAGGTAAATACATTGGTGTTTTTATAAAGTAAAAATAATAAGAATAAAAGATAAAACTCCGACATGTTATATAAAAAAAATGTCGGAGTTTTTTTTATTATTTTTATTGCGAAATTTTCAAGTAGAATAAGTGATTTTTCTTTTCAGACAAAAGCTTACTTTCATATAAGATAATCCCTGAAATTAATATTATAAACACCTGAACGAATACTTGGATAATCCGTAATGATATATTTTGCGATCATGCTCCACTTTTTAATCGTCGGTGCGAGAGCAATCTCAAAACTTCTGTGCATTCTGTTGATATGTATTTTTACATCTTCCGGAAGCGTTTTTTCATTTTGTGCCCAATTGTTAATTTCTCGCCACAGTAAAACCTTTGTTGTGGCAGGTTTTACTTTTTTTGTATCAATAACAGTTATTCTATTACTTTCATGCACTCCCCTCATTGCAACAGCTTTATCTAAAATACCGGGATAAAGATCTAGATAATAGGATAGTCTGAACAAAAATTCAGTATCCTGATGAAGCCTTAAATGAGTTTTGAAAAAAGGTTTTAATTTTTTGATTAATGCATCTTTTCTTATTGTCAAACAATCGATGCTAAAAAGACCAAAGCTTCCTCGCATATTAATTTGCCCGGGAAAAACTTCCTTAGGCTCATGTTTTTTGTAAACAGTTGTTAAATTATCTTGAAAAAGGTGATAATATTGCTCTTTTGCTTTATCAGAATAATAATGAACACCTAAAGCACCATAAACGCCCTCTACTTTTGGATCTTTAAAAAGTTCTTTTTCGGCATCAAACCGATTGGGAAGATAATAATCATCTGCATCAAGAAATGCAATAAAATCTCCGGTAGCATTTTCAAGGCCTAAATTCCTAGTTGAGCCCGCTCCATGATTTCCTTTGTCTGGATGTTGAAAAAGCTTTACTCTGTCGTATTTTTGAGTTAATTGTTGACAAACCTCCAACGCATTATCCGGCGATTTATCTTCAATTAAAATTACTTCATATACATCTTCAAACTGAAGAGCAGATTCTACAGCCTGAATTACATACTTTTCGGCATTGTATACGGGAACGATTACGGAAATTTTCATCTTTATGCTTTTAAATTTTTTTATTTTTTACCATTGTCAACTGTAAAATATCTTAAAAAACCTGGTTACAAAAATAGTAACTAGGTTTCTAAAAATAGAATGAGGTACATAAAAATATTAATTTGGTGTAAACTTCTAAAAGCTGCATGCATAAATGGATGAGAAAGATACAAAGAAATTGAAATATTTACGACAAAAATTTCAATAAAGTTGATCTTTTTTATGAATAATGAACTCAGGTTATGCTTTCAATTTTAACTTTAAATAATCGGTAAGTTTTTTTTCAACAAAATAATATAAAACTCCGGCAACAAAAATGACAACAAAGATTTTAAAAATTAAATAAGGAATATTAAGATATCCCTCAATTTTAAAATGTCTGAAAAATATTTCGACAAAAGGATGTGAAAGATAAAGAGAAAAGGAAATATCACCTAAAAAAATAAGCGCTCTGTTCCCCTTAAATTGAAAAGTATAATCGAACATTAAAAATGATAAAACAAAAAGAGTAATGATTATTAATAATAACAATTGATTTGTAACTGTAATTATATTAAAAAACATGAGACAAAAGAATAAAATTCCGATGCTGGAAATGATAGCTCCCCATTTTTTTGTGATTGGATATTTATTTAAAATAAAGAATAATAAAATACCGGCAACAAAGAAAAGATTCAGATTGCTTGTGACCATTTGTAAATAAGCATTTTCTAAGTTGAAAATAAGTCCAAACAAATAAGACACAAAGAAAAATGAACCAATGAAAATGTATCTTTTTTCTTTAAAAAATAGTGATAACCCAAAAATAAAATAAAAAAACATTTCATAATTGAGAGACCAGCCTAAATACAGAACAGGAAAAGTGTTTTTTTGTGGAAGAAACAGAACCGAATAGAACAATCTGGAGAAATTTTCTCTTTCAAAATAAAATAAAAAACTCCCGCCAATAACCATCCATGCAAGGGTGAGTAAATAATACAAAGGAACAATTCTGATTATTCTCTTTTTAAAGAATGATGAAGCTTTAGTGGAAATATTTTTACTTACATCTAAGTTTTTGGTCGTAAAAGCCATGATAAAACCGCTAATCACGAAAAAAATTTGAACCCCAATACTTCCGTTAATAAATAAAATATTACCCAGTTTTAGATTTTCAAAATTTATATATTCTCGAAAATGATAACAACAAACCAATAGTGCTGAAATTCCTCTTAATATTTGTAAGTTATTGAGCTTCATTTTGAATAAACTAGACGATTATTTATAGTAATGAAACCTATATTTTGTCTTTAGAATAATTGGATTTTTAAGAGCTTCAAGAGCAATATTCAAATATTTATCTAATCCTTTTTTCAAAGACAAATCGAATGATTTATAGTTTAGATAAAATCTATTTTTATATTCGCTCTTAAGATGATTTTTATCTGCCCAATCGTACAAAGATTTCCAGTAAATATGCTGTCTTTCATTATATTGTTGAGAATATTGTACAATTTTTGTGATTCTGTTATCATCATGTATTCCTCGCATAGCGACAGCCTTATCAATAATTCCGGATTTTAAATAACAATGATAAGCCAGTTTTATATTAAAATCCGAATCCTGATGAACACGAAGGTTTACATTAAATCTTAAATTGTTTTTTTCCAAAGCAGATTTTCTGATTGTTAAAGCATTTAAATGAAAAAATGTACCGAAAGGTTGGGGTGTTAAACTTAATAAACCACGGAAAACCTCTTCTCCTTCTGCAGGATAATTTACGGTGGTAAGTGGAGCATCGTTAAATTTTTTCTGATATTCTAGCCTTCCTTTTTCCGTTAAATACTCTACACCTATTGCGCTGAAAACTCCTTCAACTTTTGGATCTTTAAAAATCTCTTTTTCCGCATCGAATCGGTTCGGAAGGTAGTAATCATCTGCATCTAAAAATGTGATGAAATTTCCAGTTGCTTTTTCAATACCTAAATTTCTTGTTGCTCCGGCTCCGTGATTTCCTTTATCAGGATGCTGAAATAATTTTATTTTGGAATTTTCAGAAGCAAGTTTTTCGCAAATTTCTAACGAGTTGTCAGTAGATTTATCTTCAACCAAAATGACCTCTTTCACCTCATCAAAACGAACCGCAGATTCTACACATTTTTCCAGAAATTGCGAAGCATTATAAACCGGAATAATTACTGAAATATCAAGCATTATAAAAAGTTTTGATTGTTGTGAGCCCAAAGCGCCATTTGTAAAAGATTCCAGTGTTTATGGTCTTTTTTAAGAAATTGTTGTGTTGCTTTAAAATCAATATAATTAAATATTTTCTGATTCTGATCTTTCAATAAATCGTTGGATAAATTGATCAGATTTTCTTCTTCAAACCAACTTTCTACACTCATTCCAAAACCTTGTTTGTGGCGTTTTCTGATGGTTTCTGTCCAATAAGATCCCATCGCTTCACGAAGAATGATTTTATCGTTTTCGTTATCCAGTTTCAGTTGTTCAGGAAGTTGAATGCAAAATTCAGCAAAATCGAGATCAAGAAAAGGAGTTCTTACTTCTAAAGAGTTTGCCATCGCCATTCTATCAGATTTTACCATCATATTACTCGGAACATAGCCTTCCAGATCTACTCTCATAATGTCATTCAAAGAATCAGGATTTGGTGCGAAACTATAAGGTTGCGTATAATTTGCTGTAATTCCCAATGCATTTTTTTCTTTTGAATTAAATGCATTTCTCACAAAATTCTGATGGAAATCCAAAATATTTTCATGAGCCAAATTCTTCTGAGATACGAAAGAAATTGGTTTTATTTTTTGATATAAATTTAAACCAAACTTAGCAATGATATTTTTATAACTGAAATGATTTCTTAATTGATTTTCAACTCGATAAAAATTATAACCACCAAATAATTCATCTCCAACATCTCCAGAAAGAACAACGGTAAGATTTTTCTTTGCATTTCGACAGATTTCAAAATGAGGAATAAAAGAAATATCAGCAAAAGGCTCATCGAAATAAGGTGAAATTTTTAATAATGATGTTGCTAAATCTTCCTTTTTTTCATGAACTTCAATATGATTGGTATTGTATTTATCTGCAATTTCTTTAGCATATTTTAGTTCGCTGTGTTCGTGGTCGTATCCAAAGCTGATGGTTGTTTGTTTCGGTAAAAACTCAGAAACCAATGCAACAATTGATGATGAGTCTAAACCACCACTTAAAAAACTTCCAACTTCAACATCGGCAATGAGTTGTTTTTTTACAGCATTTTTTAATAGATAAGTAAACTCTTCCTTTGCATCAGATAAACTCAAAACCCTGTCTTTTGCCGGTAAGCTGTAATATCTTGAAATATGTACTTTGCCATCCTTCCAAATCAGTTGATGAGCGGGAGGGAGCGTATGAATATTTTCGTAAATGCTGTGATAAGAATTCACATACCCATATTGTAAATAATAAGAAATAGCCTCCTGATTTACTTTTGGCTGAATAAGTCCGGATGCTAAAATAGCCTTGATTTCAGAAGCAAAAATAAACTCATTGTTTTTTCCGATGGCGTAGAAAAATGGTTTTTCCCCAAATCGGTCTCTTGCACAGAAAAGTTCCTGTTTTTCATTGTCCCATATCGCAAAAGCAAACATTCCGGGAAGGTCGTGGATAAGGTTTCCTTTTTTTCTCTGATACATTGCCAAAATAACCTCCGTATCGGAACTTCCGTGATATGGATATTCGGGATATTGCGCTTTGATGGTTTGATAACCATAAATTTCACCATTCAGGACGATACATTCGTTTTTTGTACTAGAAAACATGGGCTGTTTTCCGTTTTCCGAAAGATCGATAATGGAAAGTCTGCGGTGACCTAAAGCTGCATTTTCATAAAATTCAAAATCCGAAGAATCTGGACCACGATGCGCCATTGCATCGGTCATTTTTTTCAGTTCTTCATGATAGTTTCGGGCATTATTAGCTATGATTCCGGCTATTCCACACATCTGTTTTTATTTTTTTTGAAAATTTGAGGGAAGGTACAATGTAAATCTTCCGGTTTTTACAACTTTATATTTTTCCGGATTCCTTACGAATTTTAAAGGTACAATTTCTTTTGGATAGAAAGGATAATCGTTGCTTTCTATGTAAATATAATCGTCGGGTGTTTTTCCTACTTTTTTAATAATAAATGAAATATAATTTTTTAATGTAAAATAATAATAAATAGGAGGTTTTGCATTTAAAATATACAAATAACCCATCAGGTGATTACTAGAATAAATTACATTAGGCTGATTTTCCAAATAGGGTCGCAGATCTTCGATATCTTTTTTTCTTCCTTTATCTAAGTATAAATCAGAGCCATTTACGTTTACTTTTTCAGTTTGCTCTACAAAAACAAAATCTTTCCAGCCTTTATCCTTTAATCTATCAGGAAAAATAAGACATTGGAAAATGAAAAGTGAAATAAAAATAGAGTAAAACCGAATATTATACAAAGATAAAATTATGGCTACTAAAGCAATATAATAGTATATGTCATACAGATTTCCTCTTGCTTCAAAATAAGCGCCTGAGCCGAATGAAAGGGCAAAAGGAATCAGTGAAAATACAACCAGCATTGTTTTCTTTTCCAGACTAATATCTTCTAAAAAATACCTGAAAATTAATAATGCTAAAAGAACATAATTAATAAAAATTATCGGATAGAAAAGGGTCGAAATCACAAAAATTACAGCTAAAATCATTAAAATATAATTTAACTGCTGAATTTTATTTTTTGAAAATTTATGCAAATATCCAATCAGCATTCCTGCCGGAATAAATATAAAACCTACAACTTTTAAAATCCAAAATATAAAAAATCTTTTTGGGTGCTGTTTTGTGTGAAATTCCTTATAGTATTTAATCCATTCAAACTGGGAAACAAATTTTGAAAAACTTTCAATGAAAGTAAAATAAAAAACAATTCCCAATAAGCCGCCTGCAATAATGTAGAAGACTGGTCTTTTATCTTTTTTCCAAAAATTAATGAATAGAAACGCACCAATAGGAATAACAACTATTGTGTGAGGAATTCCGTTAAATAGTAATATTCCAAGACAAAATCCTGAAATGATTAGTGGAAATAATTTTCTATAAATCAGATAAATAAGCAGCAGTGAAAGGGAGATATTAATTAAAATTGTATTTCCAATATATTGATGTATTGCAATATTACTGATTCCCCAAGTGAAAAAATTAATGGTTATTCCGAGAATACCAATAAAGAAAGGACTGACTTTTAATTTATAATATTTACTTGCCAAAAAGTAAAATATAAACGTAGAAATATTTAATAATCCATACGTTATGAGTCTGAATTTATAAATATTCTCGGTAAAAAGGAACTTGAAAATCCGATAGAAATTGGTGGAATCTACCGTGGGTAAACTTTCGTGGTCTTTATATAAAAAAAGATAAAAAGCTTCATCATTGAAAATGAAACCTTTATCAAGATTTGAATAAACAATAAAGCCAGTAAAAAGTGCACCAATAACAAAAATCCAGCTTACTATATTTTCATATCTGTATTGAACTTTTTCCATGAACTATTTTTTTTGAGCCCAAATACTAAATCCGGAAGCTACATTTTTACTCATTGGATAAAACTGAAATATTACATCCAAAAACTTTATCGGAAAGGTAAGAACCATAAACAAAAGATATAATATCGTATGGAGAGGTTTAATTCCGAAAGAAAAAATCAAGGCAAACCATTCCTGCACTACCCAAAGCATGCCGGAAGTAGGACCAATGGGTGTCAATTTTAAAATTTCAAATTCTCTGAATTGATGCTTCATCCCTTCATAAGTAAACCTTTGAAAATCATACGGCGAAGCGTGGAAAGGCTGCATAAAAGGAATAAAACAGTAAATTTTTCCTCCTGGTTTTAAAATTCTATGAATTTCGGAGATTACTTTTTGTGGATTGGGAACATGCTCCAAAACCGCAATATTGATAATATAATCCACAGAATTATCCTTAAAAGGAATATTTTCTATATCGCAGATGACGTCTACATTTTCGTAAGGCAAAAGATCTACATTCAGAAGATCTTCTCCAAGATCTGAACTTCCGCTTCCTAAATTTAGGGCAACAACGTTTTTTCCTTTGATCTCATTTTTAATAATTTTTCTGATATCAAATAATGGTTGAGGATAAACAGGACTGATAAATTCTATAAGCAGATTATAAAATTTCCCGAATTTTTTCAATTTATATTTAATTTTATCAAGAAAATCTGTTACAACTTCTTCCTGAACAGGTACAAAAATGTATTTCCCATTCTTTTCGTGAAAATTATCTTTAAATAATTCTGTATTGATTTTTTTCATCTTAAAATATAAATTTAAAATTCATTTATTGTGTTAATAATCTTTTGCTGTTGCTCCTCGTTCAATTCATAATATAAAGGAAGTCTTAGCAGACAATCTTCAAAATGATCCGAATTTAGAAGTTCTCCATTCTTATGTTTTTGAGCATAAAACTCACTTTTATGTAAAGAAAGATAGTGGAATACAGCTAAAATATCATTTTCTTTAAGCTTTTTTATAAGTTGGGTTCTAGACTCTAGATCCTTGCAAACTATATAAAACATATGTGCATTATTTGTAGCATATTCAGGAATTAGCGGTAAAGAAATATTTTTATTATCCTTTAAACCTTCATGATATTTGTTCCAGATTGCCAGCCTTTTCTCCTGAATAAGATCAATATTTTCCAGCTGAGCCCAAAGAAATGCTGAAATAATTTCGCTTGGAAGAAATGAAGATCCTGTATCTACCCAACCATATTTGTTGATTTCACCACGGAAAAACATAGAACGGTTTGTCCCTTTTTCCCAAATGATTTCTGCTCTGTTTATGAATCTTTCATCATTAATAGTCAACATTCCACCTTCTCCTGCAATAATATTTTTAGTTTCATGAAAAGAAAATGCGCCTAGATGACCAATGCTGCCCAATGCTTTTTTTGTTCCATCTTTAAAGGTATAATAACTATCAATAGCTTGTGCAGCATCTTCAATTACAATGATATTGTGTTTTTCCGCAACTTCAAGAATTTTTTCCATATCACAGGCAATTCCTGCGTAATGTACGATAACGATTGCTTTGGTCTTATTTGTAATTAAATCCTCAATTCTATCCGCATTAATATTGGGATTATCTGCATACGAATCGGCAAAAACTATGTGTGCATTTTGTCTCACAAAAGCTAATGCTGAAGAAACGAAAGTGTAGCTCGGAACGATAACCTCATCTCCGGATTGTATATCCGCAAGAATTGCGCACATTTCTAATGCATCCGTACAAGATGTAGTAAGTAAGGCTTTTTTGAACCCATATTTTTCTTCAAAAAACTGCTGACATTTCTGTGTAAAAACACCATTTCCTGAAATTTTTCCGGTAGCAACAGCTTCTTCTATATATTTTGTTTCTTTTCCTGTAAGGAAGGGTTTATTAAAAGGAATCATTTTATTTAATTTTTCTTGCGGGACTTCCTACATATGTTCCGGATTCTTCAAGATCCTTCGTTACTGTAGTATTTCCACCCAGTTTTACATCATTTGTTATATTTTTATTATCTATAATTGTAGAGTTTATGCCTAAAAAGCATTTTTCTCCTGTCGTTACAAACCCAGCGATTTTTACTCCTGGAGCAAAAAATGAATGGCCCCCTATTTTACTGTCATGGGCAATGATACACCCTAGATTGAGAAGGCAATTTTCAGAAATTACAACATTTTTATCAAGAATTGTTCCCGGGTAAATGACTGTTCCATCAAGAATTTTGGAAGAACTGTCTTGTATTGTCGTTGAATGAACAACTTTTCCGAAAGGAATATTTGTACTATATTTCAGATAAATTTCTTTTCTTTTTTCTAAATGATTGTAGCCAATCCCGATCATAAGTTCATCAAACTTTTTGTCTTCAAAAGCCTGTTCTATTTTTTCAGTGCCACCTAAAACTTCATAGCCGCTTTTTTCAGAACTGGTTTCAAAATCATCAAAAAATACAACTTTTTGATAATGATTGTCCTGAATCGCAAAATTGGCAATCTGCATTCCCAATTCTCCTGAACCAATTATAGCAAGTGTTTTCATTTTTGTAATGATTTGGTTTTTAAAAAGTTTTTGGCATTTGTTCCTTCATTAAAGATGAGATCTAAAATCGTGACCCCATGTTCAAAAGGGGGATAAAGCTGTGAATATTCCGGATATCCAGAATAATCGAAATAATGAAGGTTGATTCCAGCTTCGTTAAATATATTTTCTTCCATGTAGGCTTTTGCGGCAGGACCGGAAATATATTCATTCCCATTGAGTTGTGTACAGATATCTACAAGTCGCTGGGTTCTATTTTCAACCAAATAGAATTCCTTTGATGATTTAATATTAAAATCGATATCTAAAAATCTACACAAATGATCCATGAAATAAATGTTTACGTCGGTAAGATATTCCTGTGTAGCATTTGCATACAGATCTTCAACAAAATCTTTTACATCAACAAAGTTTTTTGCGTGTTTATAATTTTGTTTTAACGTTTCCCAATGAGAATTATTCCATTTGTTCTGAACAACTTTCGTTTCATTTATTTTTTGAGATAAAGATGTTTTTTCAACTGGAATAGTGAGCCATTTCAACCCCTTATCCGTTTTTATCATATTTCTATTTCGCCAGTCACCTTTTGTGTATTGCATATCATCGTATATCACAAAAATATCGCTGGTCTCGATGAGATCAAAATATCCTTTCCATGGAATATAATTGGATTGTAGTATTAGTATTTTATTCATCTTTGCTCTGTTTTTATTTCTTCATCGATAATGTATACAGGTCTGTTTTTTACCTCGTCAAAAGTTTTTCCGACGTACAATCCTACAATACCAATGCAGCAGATAATTACCCCAGATAAAAACCAAATTGATAATATTAATGAACTATATCCCGGTTCAGTAATTTTTCCGCGAAGAGTTTGAATTAAAAAGAATATGGCAACAAAAACAGATAAAAGTGATATTGCTCCCCCAAAACCTACACATATTTTTAGAGGTTTATTAGAAAAAGATACGATGATGTTAAATGCCAATGAAAACAGTTTACTAAAACTATAGTTACTTTTTCCTTCCATTCTCCCGCTATGCTCAACACTTATTTCGTAACGATTAAAACCGACCCAATTGACAAAAAGAGGAAAAGCTTTTATATAATCATTAATATCCAAAATACTATTGATGACTTTTCTATGGTAAATCCCGAAGTTGGCTACTTCTTCATTTACCTTCATATCAGTAAGATAATTGAATGTACGAATGAAATATTGTGAAGTTAGCCTTTTGATTGCATTATCTTTTCTTTCTTTTCTTTTTGCTTGTACCATATCATACCCTTCAAGAGCTTTATGATACATTTTTTCGATTTCTTTGGGTTGATCCTGCATGTCACAGTCCATTACAACAATCCAATCGCCTTTGGTTTTGCTTAAACCTGCCATGATAGCAGGATGTTGACCAAAATTTCGGCTCAATCGGTATATTTTTAACTTAGGATTTTCTTTGGCTAAAGATTTCATTACTTCCCATGAATTATCAGGGCTTCGATCATCAACAAGAATGATTTCATAATCTTCACCGATTTTCTGAGCAACCTTAGAAATCTCAGAAACCAGCAGAGGTAATATTTTCTCTGCACGATAAACAGGACTAACGATACTAATCATGAATTTTTAGGGACAATAAGTTTTTTTCAATTTTTTTTGCTACCAAGTTTTGGCAGATAAAAATAATATTTTTTTATTATAGATTAAGAAAGCAATGTGGTTCTTTTATTATTTTTTCTTTAATTTTTGAAAATTTAATAGCGTTTTTCTTGATATTTTGATAAGTTTTAAAATGTTTTTTAGCCTGATTGATATTTCCGATAAGAAAATTTTTAAAAATACTCTGAAGCAATGCCTTTTTTTCCTGTTGTAAAGAATTAGGTAAATTAGGATTTAGAATTTTGGTTTCTATCGTTGTATCCTTATATTTATTATAATCTATTTTTTCTAAAGATTGCTTGCCATCATGCACAACTTTACTTTCTGGAACAAGGAAGATTTTCTTTTTATGGTAATGTAGTCTGTTTACATATTCATTGTCTTCACCATAGTGAAAGAAAAAAGGATTGAATCCGCCTACAATTTCTATCGTTTTTTTTGGTAAAAACCAATGCGCAGCATTCATAAAATCTAGCTCATATATAGGTTTCAAAGTTTGAAAGTATAGATCTGAAATTAGCCTTGTCTTATCGCAGTTGTAAGAAATATATTTATCAAGAAAGATATCCAGTTTTTTTTCTGTACCGTCGATATGTACAGGACTTAGAATGCCTATTTCGTCTTTATTGGGATGAGAATTATAAACATTTAATAATATTTCAAGGCTGTCTTCATACAACCATGCATCCTGATTCATTAAATAAAAGAAATCTGCGCCTTCTTTATACGCTTTTTCAAATCCGATATTATTCGCTTTTCCGAAGCCTAGGTTTTCTTCAGATTGAATAAAGTCTACTTCCGGAAAATTTATCTTAATATAATCTTGAGAACCATCTGTGGAACCGTTATCAACGACGATACATTTTACAGGAACGGAAGAATGCCTTAAACTGGTAAAGCATCTTTCTGCCCATTTCATGGCATTGTAGGTAACGATAATAAAATAAATTTTGGGCATTTGTGTTTCTGTTTTAAATATATTTTTGGGTCAAAATTCTTAAATATTCATCAGGATTTATTCCTGTGAAAAAGTCGTTTGTGGTTTCATCAAAAGAAATTCTGTAAAAGTCTCCCTCATCAGAATTTTCATACAAAGCTTTTTTTTGTAATTTGTCTTCTATTGCAGATGTTATCTCATTTAGATCATAGTAATAAGGATAGGCAAAATTGATTGTTTTATTTTTTACAAAAGCACAATTGGAAGCCAAAAATTTTGGAATATCATCAATATCCAATAATAGTCTTCTTGCTTTGGTATGAACTACAAAACTGCTGTCATTTTTAATCTGATTTTTAAGATAGTTGAATAGTGTATTGGGATTTCCCCCATTTCCTACAATATTTCCTATTCGCAGGATGAGATAGTTTTTGCAGTGGGCTTTAATATAATCTTCAATTTTCAGCTTGTGAAGAACATAATGACTGTTTTGTTTAGACAAATCATTTACACTTAATGTAGAAAAATAGATAAGCTTACTATTGCTGCTTTTTTCAATACTATTTTTAAGAAGAGAGAACTCTCTTTCAAACTCAGCACTTCTTGTCTCGAGGGAATTGGAGACTCCGGAAGCAAAAAAAAGATTTTCGTCCGAGTCTATATTTTTTAATGAATTGGCAATAAGTCCGCTTCCTATAATCATTTGTTTATTGTATTTATCTTTTATACACCCTTCTTACAAGATTCTTGAATATAAAGAATGCATAAGCTTTTCTCCTTTTTATTTTGTTGAAATAATACTGCGGGTCATTGGCAATTGAAAACAAAAATGAGTTTTTATGATATCTTCCGTATGCGATATCGGCATCCATTACATTTCGTCCGTTTTTTTCAAATTTTATCATCTTAGGATAATGTTCCGGAGTTAATCCTTGTAAAAATAAACGACTTAGATCTTTTCCTTTTATCTGCAAATTGAAATTATAAAAATGAGCCATATCACTCGCGGATATCATCATAAGGCGATAATCTTTTGATCTTCTCATCACGGTCATTGCTGCCTGATAAGCAATAAGATAATCCAATAACCAGTCTTCTGTTATATTTTGTCTTTTTGCTGGATCATTTTTTATCTCAGGATAAAAATTGTGAGGATCTGCAGAATAATAGCACTTTCTGAATTCTACGTGCCAATCATGAATCATTTTACCGTTTTTAGGAGTTGCCAAAAACCATGTTTCGAGGATCGGATATTCAAAATCATTGGTAATTAAATCAGAATAAAAACCAATTAGATCTGTGTTGTAATCTGACTTTAATTTAAAAATCCAGTCAAGATTTTCAGTAAGCATGATACTTGCATCCAGCCAAAAACCGCCATATACGTCAAGTATATTTAGTCTTACAAGATCTGTATAATTTACAAAGGAAATATCTTGTCGAATTTGTATTTCGGCTTCCGGCAGGAATTTTTTTACAGATTCTCTGTTTAGAACATGAACTTCAAACTCCGGAAGATATTTTTTTACATTTCGAATACAGGCATTCACCAAAGGAGATTCTGTAGGATAATCCCAGAACGACCATATTATTTTGGGAATAGGTTCCGTAGTACCTTCTCCGGTGCCCCAAAGTATTTCGCGATATTTTACAGGAGGAAGCATAAATTATTAATTTTAATTCTTTCTTTCATCATTGTATCTTAAGCTTAAATCTATAAAAATATTATTAAATAAATTTACAAACTGTCTTATAAATTGAAGGCGGAATATTATTTTGAATACAAAAAACCAATCTTTTTACATTAAAAGGATAATTTTTGTAAAGCTCAAAAAACTCTTTTGGAATCTCTTTTTTTGCTAAATATTTTTCCTGAATAAATCCATTAATCTTATCTCTTACAATTCCTTCTTTATCAAACATAGTTTGAAGCATTGCAAATTCCAGATCTACCCGTTCAGCCTTGGTTTTTGATATATTTTCTGTATGCATTCTGTAATATGCCAATTTCTCAGGAATATAACAGATCAGATATTTTTCATTGATTTTCAACCATCTGTAATAATCTTCCACAATTAGCTTAGAATCGTACTTTCCGGTTTCTTTTAAAGCCTTGATTCGCATTAAAACTGTAAGAGCAGGAATTCGGTTACCTTTAAGAATCTCTTTTCTATAAACATGAGGATCGAGATTTCCTGTTTTATTATAATCAGCGATATCTTCTACAATTTCCGAAGCATCATTGATGGTAAATGTATCTGTATAAACCATTCCAAATTCTTCACCAGAATTTTCCAGTTTAGTGACACATTTTTCTATGGCTTCAGGATGCAAAAAATCATCTGCAGCAATTACTTTGATAAAGTCTCCTTCTACAAGCTTCACACATTCGTTCAGAACAGTGGATAAACCTGTGTTTTTCTGATGAAAATTGGTTTTAGCGGGATAATTATTTTCTTTAAGCCAGTTTTCAAAAGTTTGAGATGAGTTGTCCTGAGACGCATCATCAGCAACAATCAACTGGATATTAGGATAGGTCTGAGCTTTAATGCTGTTCAGACATTCCGGAATATATTTTTCATGATTGTAACTGCAAACAATTATGCTGACCAATTTTTTGTCCAAAATAATTTTTTTAAAAGTTATTTATAGAATTGATAACCGCTGAAACTTCATCATCCGTCATTACAGGAGAAATCGGTAAGCTCAATACTTCATTATGAATTTTCTCCGTGATAGGCAGTTGAAGATCCTTTAAATCCGAGTATGCCTCCTGGTGATGAGGTGGTATAGGATAGTGGATAAGTGTTTGAATTCCATTTTCTTCCAAATGCTTTTGAAGTGTATCTCTATTTTCGGTTCTGATGACAAAAAGGTGATAAACATGACTGTTTTTATCCAATTTATGACCAGGAAGTATAACTTTAGTATTTGAAATTTCTGCTAAATATCGATTCGCAATATCTTTTCTTCTTTGATTCTCTGAATCTAAATGAGGCAATTTCACAGACAAAACAGCAGCCTGAATTTCGTCTAAACGAGAATTATAACCTTGATATTGGTTAACATACTTTTTCTGTGAGCCATAATTTGCCAATGTTCTGATGCAAGTTGCAAGACTATCATCCTTACAAGTCACAGCTCCTGCATCTCCTAAAGCTCCTAAGTTTTTTCCAGGGTAAAAACTAAATCCTGCAGCATCTCCCAAACTTCCTGATTTTTTGTCATTCCATACAGCGCCGATTGCCTGAGCATTATCTTCGACAATTTTTAAATTGTGCTTTTCTGAAAGCTTTTGAAGTTCTTCGGAGAAAACAATGCTTCCGTATAGATGCACGACAAGGATCGCTTTAGTTTTAGGAGTAATTTTCTCTTCAATTTTAGCAATATCAATATTATAAGTCTCAAGATCCGGTTCTACCAAAACGGGAACCAATTTATTATCCGTAATAGCAAGAACAGAAGCAATATAAGTATTGGCAGGAACCAAAACTTCATCACCTTCTTTCATAATTCCCAGCTCTATGTAAGCTCTGAAAATTAATCTTAAAGCGTCAAGACCATTCGCAACTCCTATTGCATGAGGAACATTGCAATATGTGGATAATTGTTGTTCAAAAGTTTTTACTTTTTCGCCTAATAAATACCATCCGGAACGAAATGTCTGCAACAAAGCATTTTCGATTTCCTGCTGATGTGTAAGATTTACTTTTTGTAAGTCAAGAAATTTTATCATCACTGTTTCTTCTTTAAAAATTTTGCGGGATTCCCAACCCAGATTTCATTTTCGGGAATATTTTTGGTTACAACACTTCCTGCGCCGACAAGTGCATTTTCTCCAATGGTAATTCCTGCCAAAATAGTTGCATTTGCTCCGATTGAAGCTCCTTTTTTTACGATTGTTTTTTCGAGTTTAAAATCTTTATTTTTAGATTTTGGAAATAAATCGTTGGTAAATGTAACATTTGGACCGATGAAGACATCATCTTCGATCGTGATACCATCCCAGATTTGTACTCCGGGTTTTATGGTAACGTTGTCTCCGATAATTGCCTGATTTTCTATTAAAACCTGACAATTAATATTACAATCATTGCCTATTTGAGCATTTTTTAAAACTACACAAAACTGCCATATATTGGTGCCTTCACCGATATTGGAAGACTGCACGTCCGCAAGAGGGTGTATCATTTATTAATAGTTTTTAAATTCTTCAAAATCTCTGAAATAGTCGTTCTCATCATATAATTCCGATGCTAAACAAAGCAAAACAGCACTGTGCGAAAACTGAATATCTCTCCAGATCAATTTCGGGATATATAATCCTTTTGTAGGATGATCCAAAACAAAAGTTTCTTTGTTTCCGTCTTTATCTTCCGTGTTGAAAGTAATTGTTCCGGAAACCGCAAAAATAACCTGTTGAAGTACTTTATGGGCATGTCCACCTCGGATTACATCTTGCGGAGTATAGTACGTCCAATAGACACGCTGGATATCAAAAGGCACATTTTTTTGAGCCTCAGCAATCGTGATATAGCCAAGTTCGGAAGAGCCTATTTTGTTATATGTTATTATTTGTGGACCTGTCATACAAACGTTTTTTAGAATAATAATAAATTGGGAAAAACTGATGCATCAAATCATACTTAAAACTATCAAGCAATGAAGCTTTATGTTTTAAAAATTTGAAATCAATTGTTTCGTACAACATCTTTACTTTGTTTAAATCTTTTTCAGACAATTTATGATCTTTTGATTTTAAGTCAAAATAAAGTGTTGTCATTTTTTTTAGTCTTTCAAGCATATATCGCTCGAAAGCAGCTTTGAATTCGGGATATATTTTGGAGTCGATCAGTAATTTTTTAATATAAAAATCTACGGCAAAGTTATCCAGTAATCTTGGAGAAATTTTATGAGTAACCGACTGTGAGTGTTGTAAATAAAGATATTCACCATCACAAAAACTTACTTTTCTACATTGCGTAAATAAATATCTTGTAGCAACTTCGTCAAAATTCATCAATCCGCCGGTTGTGATATTATTTATTTTTTTGAATATCGCAGTTTTCCACAAACAAAAAGTGTGAATTTTCCATTGAATGATGGTGTCTTTTATGGCTTCAATACCGGTAAGAATTCTGGTATCATCCATTACGCTGCTCACATTTTTATTCTCATCAATAATGACGAGCTTCATTCTTACAGCGTCGATATCTTCATCAGATTCAATTTCTTTTACTGCTTTTTCTATGGCATCAGGACTTAATGTGTCATCATGACCAATCAAAAAAGTATATTTTTTTGTAAGATAAGAAAGACCGCTTTTCAATGCGGTTTCTATCCCACCATTCTCTTTATCTACGATTTTTATTCGAGAATCTTTTTCTGCCCAGTTTTGTAATAAATTTATTGTATTGTCTGAAGAGCCGTCATTTACACAAACCACTTCCAAATCCTGATGTGTTTGGGAAACGATAGAGCCGACCGTTTCATTTACAAACTTTTCAGCATTATAAAATGGTATTATTATACTTACAGACATTTTTAATAAATTTTATAGCTTAATTGAGGTCTTATAATTCCTGGGTTTCTTTGGAAAATTCCATTCATCATTTCGCCTTCGATTTCAAAACCGAAATCGTCGTGATGGAAGAGAAGATCTTTACCATTCTTTCCGAAAATTAATTTAAAATAATAATCCCCCTCATTTAATAAGTTTTGCGGAATTTCAAATTCAAGATTATAAGTTTTATTTTCCGAATCTTTATTGCTTGTTATGATAATTCCGGATGCAAAAATTTCTACGTCTTCTGCATTTTTCAAAATATAAGAAATGTCGATATTTTCGTTTACAACGTTATTTTTAAATGCAATTGAGATTTTTACTCCTGATGAAATCGTAAGAATTTCCCCGTGTAAAGGCTGTGCTTCAAACTTTATCATCTGAATGTTATCATTTCCGATAAAAGAAGTTTTATTTTCCTGCCAAAAATAATTTCTTGTAAAGCTGAATGTACTTTGATATTTTTTTACAGTATCGATGATGTTTCCCTGATGAATAATCTCTCCCTGCTGCATTAAAATTCCTTTTGTGCAAAGTTCTTTTATAGCGGCCATATTGTGACTTACAAAAAGGATTGTTCTTCCTTCGCCTTTCGTAACATCGCCCATTTTTCCAAGGCATTTTTTCTGAAAGTCTGCATCTCCAACAGCCAAAACCTCATCAACGATAAGAATCTCAGATTCTAAGTGTGCTGCAACGGCAAAGGCAAGACGCACATACATTCCCGAAGAATATCTTTTTACAGGTGTGTCAATATATCTTTCAACGCCTGAAAAAGCTACAATTTCATCGAATTTTCGTTTGATTTCTTTTCTTGTCATTCCAAGAATAGCTCCGTTTAGGAAAACGTTTTCGCGACCTGTCATTTCAGGGTGAAAACCTGTTCCAACTTCTAATAGAGAAGCAATTCTTCCGTTGGTTAATATTTGTCCGGTTGTAGGTTTTGTTACCTTACTCAAAAGTTTTAAAAGTGTGGATTTTCCAGCTCCGTTTCTTCCGATGATTCCGACAGCATCTCCTTGCTCAATTTCAAAGTTGATATCACGAAGAGACCACACGTATTCGGAGTCTCCTTTTTGGGTTCTGTCATTTGCTTCTCCTACTTTAAGATATGGATCTTCTTTACCTCTCACTTTATGCCAGAATCTGTTGAGATCATGAGATAAAGTTCCTGTTCCCACTTGTCCTAAGCGGTATTGTTTTGATATATTTTCTGCTTTTAAAGCCAGCATTTTTTAATTAAATTTAAGGGAAGTTATAAATTTTTTTTAAACTGTGTCCATGAAAGTCTTTTCAACCTTGTTGAAAACCACTGTTCCGATTGCTAAGAGTAAAAGGATAATGCCGGTACTTATCAGCAGCATTACCGGAGAAAAATCTCCCGCGCCCAGCCAAGAGTATTTAAAACACTCAAAAATACCTGTCAAAGGATTATAGTATGCCAATTTTTTAACAAAGCCTGGTAAGGCAGAGGTTGGGTAAATAACCGGAGTAGCATACATATAAAGGGTAACACCAAATCCCAATAGCATACTTAGATCTTTGTACTTCGTTGTTAGTGCCGAGAAAATCATGCCGACTCCCAAAGCAAATAATGCCATCAGAATAATAAGGAATGGTGTTGCTAAAATCCAGATATTAGGGTGAATTTCTCCTTTTGCTAAAAAATATGCCCATCCTATTATAAATAATAAAAACTGCACACCAAATCGCATCAGATTGGAAATTACAATGGATAATGGTGTCACCAATCTTGGGAAATATACTTTTCCGAAAATACTTGCATTTCCTACAAACGTGGATGATGTTCCTAGTAAACAAGTTGAAAAATAATTCCACAAAGTAACTCCGGCAAGATAAAAGAGTACAGGAGGAACACCATCTGTAGATAGTTTGGCTATTTTTCCAAAGACAATAAGATAGGTAATGGTCGTCAAAATGGGATTAATAAAAAACCAGATTGGTCCTAAGATCGTCTGTTTAAAACTGGATATGAAGTCTCTTTTCACAAACATGTAAACAAGATCTTTATATCTCCATACTTCTTTTAGCTTTAAGTCTAATAAAGAATGGTTGGCTTCAATCGTTTCAGTCCACTTTTGTTGTGGTTCATTCATCTGTGTAAAAATTTTATTGCAAATTTATAATATTTAATTTATTTCGTATTTTCTGCTTTGTGAATTATTATTCATATAAAGCGGAAAATTAACAACTAATATATTAATAATTGTTATTATAAACAAAAACTATTAGCCATAAAGCCAATAGTTTTGAATTTTATTAATTTAAGTTTGATTACTTGTTAACTAATTGTTTTAAGTATTCACCGTAACCGCTTTTGCCATATTTGGTGGCTGTTTCCAACAATTTTTCTTCATTGATGAATTTGTTTCGGAAAGCAATTTCCTCGATACATCCAATTTTGAAACCTTGTCTTTTTTCAATTACTCTTACAAATTCAGAAGCGTCGTTAAGGGAATCGAATGTTCCTGTATCCAGCCATGCTGTACCTCTGTCTAGAACACCAACTTCCAGTTTTCCGTTTTGAAGATAAACATTATTCACATCGGTGATTTCAAGTTCACCCCTGTGAGACGGTTTGATGTTTTTTGCAATTTCCACAACATCATTATCATAAAAATACAACCCTGGAACCGCATAATTTGATTTTGGTTTTGCGGGTTTTTCTTCAATAGAAACTGCTTTGAAATTATCATCAAATTCTACAACACCATATCTTTCAGGATCTGAAACATGGTAAGCAAAAACAACACCTCCATTTGGATTTGTTTTATTTTGAAGCAAAGTTCCCATTTCCGAACCATAGAAAATATTATCACCTAAAACTAATGCGGCAGCATCGTCTCCGATAAATTTGTCTCCTAAAATAAATGCTTGTGCCAATCCGTCCGGACTTGGCTGAACCACATACTCAATATTACAACCAATTTGAGATCCGTCTCCTAAAAGCTTAACGAATCCGGCTTGGTCATGCGGAGTTGTGATAATTAAAATGTCTTTAATTCCAGCCAACAACAATGTTGACAGCGGATAATAAATCATTGGTTTGTCGTAAACAGGCATCAATTGCTTGCTCACTGCGATCGTAAGAGGGTAAAGTCTTGTACCGGAACCTCCGGCTAAAATGATACCTTTCATCTATAAATTTGTGTTTTAATATTAATTGTATTGATTTTCGTAGTATTTCTGGTAATCACCGCTTGTTACGTTTTCCAGCCATTCTTTGTTTTCAAGATACCAGTCGATGGTTTTTCCTAAACCTTCTTCGAAAGTTACTGATGGTTTCCATCCAAGATCTGAATTTAGTTTTGTAGCGTCGATTGCGTAACGTTTGTCGTGACCTGGTCTGTCTTTTACGAATGTGATCAATTTCTCAGAGTAGCCTTCCTCTCTTCCTAATTTTGCATCCATTTGCTTAATTAGTTCTTTCACCAAGTCAATATTCTGCCACTCGTTGAAACCTCCAATGTTATAAGTTTCACCAGTTTTAGCTTCATTGAAAATCTGATGAATTCCTTTTGCATGATCGATTACAAATAACCAGTCTCTTGTATATTTTCCGTCACCGTAAATTGGCAAAGGTCTTTCATTAATGATATTTGAAATGCAAAGAGGAATCAATTTTTCAGGGAAATGATTTGGCCCATAGTTGTTTGAACAGTTGGAAACGATAAATGGCATTCCATAAGTATTTCCATAAGCTCTCACTAAGTGATCAGATGCTGCTTTTGAAGCTGAATATGGAGATTGTGGATCGTAAGAGGTTGTTTCTAAAAAGAATCCTGTTTCTCCTAAGCTTCCGTAAACTTCGTCTGTTGAAACATGATAGAAAAGGTTTGTTCTCTTTTCATCCGGAAATCTTCCGTGCGTATGATCTGGGTTTAGCGTCCAGAATTCTTTACATAAATTTAAAAGATTTGCAGTTCCGTTTACATTGGTATTGATAAATGCCATCGGATCTGTAATGCTTCTGTCCACGTGACTTTCAGCTGCCAAATGTACCACAGCATCCGGATTGTATTTTTCAAATACCTTTCTTAATTCTTCCGGCTTTGTGATGTCCGCTTTTTCAAAAACATAATTAGGCTCATTTTCGATGTCCTTTAAGTTTTCAAGATTTCCTGCGTAGGTAAGAGCATCTAGGTTAATGATTGTTGTAGTTGGATTGTTTTTTACAAACTCCCTAACAACGTGGGAACCAATGAAACCTGCTCCTCCCGTAATAATTATATTTTTCATCTGATTAATTTACAATTGTTTTACGTCCGATACTTTTATAATAGAATCCATTTTGCTCAGGAATTTCCAATGGATACATATTTCTTCCATCAAAAATAGCTTTATTTTTCATTTTCTGAGCCATCAATTCGAAGTTCGGATTTTTAAATTCCGGCCATTCTGTAGCGACGAATAATGCGTCTGCATCTTCCAATGCTTCATACATACTTTTCGCGTACTGAATCTTATCTCCTAAAAGTTTTTGTACATTATTTTCTGCAATGGCATCATACGCTACAATTTTCGCGCCTTTTTCTAAAAGTAATGCGATATTGTCTAATGAAGAGGCTTCACGAATGTCATCTGTATTTGCTTTGAAGGCTAATCCCCACATCGCGATTGTTTTTCCTGCTATACTTCCTCCGAAATATTTTTCAATTTCTGAAACAAGGATCACTTTCTGAGCAACATTCACATTTTCTGTAGCCTCTAAGATCTGGAAATTAAAATCTTCCTGCTTTCCAGATTTTATTAATGCTTTCACATCTTTCGGGAAACAGCTTCCTCCGTATCCGATTCCTGGGAATAAAAATCGGTGACCGATTCTGTCATCACTACCCATTCCAAGTCTTACTTTGTCTACATCTGCGCCTACTTTTTCGCAATAGTTGGCGATTTCATTCATAAACGTAATTTTTACAGCTAAAAATGAATTGGCTGCATATTTTGTGAGTTCAGAAGACTTTTCGTCCATGAAAATGATCGGAGTTCCGGTGTTGGTAAATGGCTGATAAATTTTAGCCATAATATCTTTAGCCTTATCAGAACTCGATCCTACAACTACTCTTGCAGGATTCATAGAATCTTCAACGGCAAAACCTTCTCTTAAAAATTCAGGATTAGAAACAACATCAAAAGGAATCTGAGTTTTGGATGCAATCACCTCACTTACTCTGTCGGCTGTACCTACAGGAACGGTACTTTTGTTAACGACAACTTTATATCCAGTCATCATTTCTCCGATATCGTTGGCCACCTTTAAAACATAAGAAAGATCCGCAGATCCATCTTCTCCCGGCGGAGTAGGCAAAGCCAAATAGATAACTTCACTTTTATCTAATGCTTCCTTTAAATTGGTTGTGAAAAATAATCTCTCCGCTTGGATGTTTCTCAGAAACATTTCTTCAAGATTCGGCTCATAGATGGGAACTATGCCGTTTTTCATACCTTCTACTTTTTTCTCATCAATATCTACACAGTATACTGAATTTCCAAGTTCTGCTAGGGTAGTACCTGTTACCAATCCTACATAACCTGTTCCTACAATGGTAATATTCAAAATGTATGTTTTTAAAAATTCAATGACAAAAATAATAAAAATACTATCACTACCACTTTTAATTTAATGTAAATAAAAATTAACTTATTCACTTGATAATAAGATGTTTTGCATTTTTAATAAAATTTTGTATATTTGCAATGGATTTACGGAAAAACATGGGAAGGCCTTCGGAAGAAAGCCTTTTTTCGTACAGTAAATCAAGATTTTATACAATTTATGGAGTTTAGAAAAAGAATTGAAGAATTATTAAATGAATTCCTTGAAACCAGAAAAGATTTATTTCTTATTGAATTAAAATTTTCTGCAGGGGATGACATCACAGTGATTTTGGATGGTGACAACGGAGTTTCTTTGCAGGACTGCCTTGATGCAAGCCGTGCAATAGAATTCAATATGGATCGTGAGGAGCATGATTTCAGCTTACAGGTAATGTCTGCGGGATTAAGCGAACCTCTGGCAACTCCAAGACAGTTTGCTAAGAATATCGGAAGAGAAATTGAGGTTTTACTAAATGACTCTACGAAAATTGAAGGTGAATTGGCAAAAGTAGATGAAGAAAAGATCACTCTTATCCTGCGTTATCGCAAACCGAAAGATATCGGTAAAGGAAAAGTAGATGTGGAGGAGGAAAAAGAAATTCCGTACTCTGAGATTAAGAAAGCATTAGTAACAATTAAATTTTAAAAAGAAAAAAGAATAAATGGACAATATAGCGTTGATTGAATCCTTTGGTGATTTTAAAGACGAAAAAGGGATCAGTAAGATTGATCTTATGGCAATTATTGAAGATTCACTGAAGACTCTTTTGAGAAAAAGATACGATTCGGATGATCATTTTGATGTGATTGTAAACCCTGATAAAGGAGATTTTCAGATATTTTTAAATAAAACAATCGTGGAGGACGAGATGTCTGAAGATGATGATTTGGAAATCGAGATCTCTGAGGCTAAGAAAATCGACCCTACTTTCGAAGTGGGTGAAGATTTTACAATGGAAATTCCTGTTGCACAGTTAGGAAGAAGAAATATTCTTACTTTGAAACAGATTTTGGCGACTAAATTGCAGGAACATAACAACGCAATGTTGTACGAGCAGTTTAAAGATAAAATCGGGGAGATTGTAGTAGGAGAAATCCACCACATCCGTCACAAGCATGTAATCTTGTTGGATGATGAAGGAAACGAATTCATTTTGCCTAAAGAAAATCAGATCCCATCCGATTTCTTTAAAAAGGGTGAGAATATCAGAGCTATTGTGGAGACAGTAGACTTCAAAGGTTCAAAACCGCAGATTATTATTTCCAGAACTGCACCTAAATTCTTAGAGAAATTATTAGAGCTGGAAATCCCTGAAATTCAGGATGGAACTATCATGTTGAAAAAGGTAGTGAGAATTCCTGGTGAGAAGGCGAAGATTGCAGTAGATGCTTACGACGACAGAATAGATCCTGTAGGAGCTTGTGTGGGTGTGAAAGGTTCAAGAATTCACGGCGTGGTAAGAGAGTTGAGAAATGAGAACATCGATGTTATTCAGTGGTCGAAAAACCCTGAGATTTTGGTGAAGAGAGCTTTAGGTAATGTTACCATCAATAAAATTGACATCAACGAGGACAGTACTTACGCATTAGTGTACACTCCGGTTGAAGAGATTTCTAAAGTGATCGGAAAACAAGGTCAGAATATCAGACTTGCTTCTTGGTTGACAGGTTATGAGATTGATGTACACAGAGAATCCAGCGAAGATGATGACGTTGAATTAAGAGAATTTAATGATGATATCGAGCAATGGATTTTGGATGAATTTAAGAAAGTAGGTCTTACTACTGCAAAATCAGTACTGGATAAAGAAACTGAGAGTTTATTGAATATGGTTGACCTTGAAGAGGAGACTATTGAAGATGTGAAACGTATTCTGAGAGAAGAATTCGAAGATTAAGATTTTAAATAAATTTTAATAAACAGTAAAAAAAGAAATACTTTAATTTTAAGAATTAAAAAACAGTAAATAATATAGATGCCAAAAATTAGATTAAATAAAGCGGTTAAGGAATTCAACATTTCGATGTCCAGGTTAGTAGAATTTTTACAAGCTAAGGGTATTGAGGTTGAAAGCAATCCTAACGCTCAATTAGAAGAAGCGGCATATTCTGCATTGGAAGCTGAGTTTGCCAAGGATGGCGAGCAACGTAAGGCTTCCCATGAGGTGGTGATCACAAAAGTTCCGGAAGAAAAGCTGGAAATTGAAGAAAAGAAAACCCCTGAAGTAATAAGAGCTAAAGCTAATAAACCAGAAACTAAAATTTTAGGTAAAATAGACTTGGAGCCTAAAAAACCTGAAGTGGAAGAAACTCCGGTAGTTCCTGTAGCACCTGTTGTTGAAGAGAAAAAAGAAGAAGTAGTAGTGTCTGAACCTGAAGTGAAAGCAACTCCTGAAAAGCAGGAATTTAAAGTTCTGGATAAAATAGATTTATCTCAAATAGAATCTAGAAATAGACCAACTAAAAAAGATAAACCTAAAGTGGAGGAGAAAAAAGCAGAGGAAAAACCTGTAGAAAAACCAATAGAGACTGTGAAAGAAACTCCAAAACCAGTTGTGGAAACTCCGGCTAAGCCTGTTGAGGCAAAAGCTGCAGAGCCTGCAAAAACTGAAGAAGAGTTACAAGAGCCTCAAAAAATTGAAACAGTTTATCAAAAGCTTGACGGTCCTAAGATCGTAGGTGAAAAAATTGACTTAAGCCAATTTGCTGATAAATCTAAAGGTCCTGGTGCTAAAAAGAAAAGAAAGAGAATTGAGAAACCTGGAGGTAATAACAACCAACAAGGTGGAAACAATAATCAGCAAGGCGGAAATAACAATAATAACAACCAAGGTGGAGGATACCAAGGAAACCGTCAGAACAACGGCGGACAAGGTGGAAACAACAACCAAGGGAATCGTCCTCAAGGGCAGGGAGGAAACCGCCCTCAGGGTCAAGGTGGACAAGGTGGTGGAAACCGTTTTGGTAACAATAACCAAGGAAACCGTCCTCAAGGTCAAGGTGGAAACCGTCCGGGTGGACAAGGTGGTGGAAACCGTTTTGGTAACAACAACAGACCTGGGCAAAGAACGATGCCTGTTGAATTAACAGACGAGCAAGTTAAAAACCAGATCAAGGAAACACTTGAGAAATTAACAAATAAAGGAGGTAAGTCTAAATCGGCTAAACACAGAAAAGATAAGAGAAACTTCCGTAGAGAGCAAGACGAGCGTCAGCAGGAAATTGATGCAGCAGACAGAACATTAAAGGTAACAGAATTCATCACTGTTGGTGAATTGGCAAGTTTAATGAACGTTTCGCCAACAGAAGTAATTTCTGCTTGTTTCTCACTTGGTGTAATGGTTACCATGAACCAAAGATTGGAAGCTGATACATTATTATTGGTTGCTGATGAATTTGGTTATAAAATTGAATTCTCTGATGCTGATCTTGAAGATACAGATTCAGAAGACGAAATCGATAACGAAGAAGATCTTCTTCCAAGAGCGCCGATTGTAACGGTAATGGGTCACGTTGACCACGGTAAGACCTCATTGCTAGATTACATCAGAAAAACTAACGTAATTGCCGGTGAATCCGGAGGGATTACACAGCACATCGGAGCTTATAACGTGAAATTGGAAAACGGTCAGAGAATTACATTCTTAGATACACCAGGTCACGAAGCCTTTACAGCGATGAGAGCGAGAGGAGCACAGGTTACAGATATTGCAATTATCGTAATCGCTGCCGATGATGATGTTATGCCTCAAACTAAAGAAGCAATTTCTCACGCACAAGCTGCAGGAGTTCCAATGATTATCGCAATCAATAAGGTTGATAAGCCGAATGCAAATCCTGATAACATCCGTCAGCAACTTTCCGGAATGAATATTCTAGTAGAAGAATGGGGAGGTAATGTACAGGCTCAGGAAATTTCAGCCAAAATGGGTAATAATATGGATCTTTTATTAGAAAAAGTATTATTGCAGGCAGAAATGCTTGAATTAAAAGCTAATCCTAACCGTGCTGCAAATGGTGTTGTTATTGAAGCATCTTTAGATAAAGGTAGAGGATACGTTGCAACCATGTTGGTACAAACCGGAACTTTAAGAGTTGGAGATTATGTTGTGGCAGGTAAAAACCATGGTAAGGTTAAAGCTTTGCTTGATGAAAGAGGTAAAAATCTTAAAGAAGCAGGTCCTTCAATTCCGGCAACAATCTTAGGATTAGACGGAGCGCCTACAGCAGGGGATAAATTCCGTGTATATGCTGACGAAAGTGAAGGTAAAGCTATTGCTAATAAGAGAGAGCAATTACAGAGAGAATTGTCGATCAGAACCAAGAAGCATACGACCCTTGAAGAATTGGGTAGACGTATTGCTTTAGGAGAATTCAAAGAATTGAATATTATCCTTAAAGGTGACGTGGATGGTTCTGTGGAAGCACTTTCTGATCAGCTACAGAGATTATCAACAGAAGAAATTAGCGTGAAAATCCTTCACTCAGGTGTTGGACAGATCACTGAATCTGATATTAACTTAGCGGCTGCATCTGATGCAATTATCATTGGATTCAACGTAAGAGCAGGAGCAAATGCGAAAGATCTTGCGGATCGTGAGGAAATTGAGATCAGAACATATTCTGTAATTTATAAAGCTATCGATGAGGTTAAGGAAGCGATGGAGGGAATGCTTTCTCCGGAAATTCAGGAACAGGTAATCGGTAACGTTGAGATCCGTGAGGTATTCAAGATTTCTAAAGTAGGAACAATTGCAGGTTGTATGGTTCTTACCGGAAAGGTTACGAGACAATCGAAAGTACGTCTATTAAGAGATGGTATCGTGAAATTCGACGGAGAACTTGAAAGTTTAAAACGTTTCAAAGACGACGTAAAAGAAGTTACCAAAGGCTACGAATGTGGATTGAACCTTAAAGGTTACAACGACATCGAAGTTGGTGATATTCTAGAAGTTTACGAAGAGGTAGCTGTTAAAAAGAAATTGAAATAACTCTACTTTTTTGATATAAAATTAGACCCCCACTTAAAAAGCGGGGGTTATTTTTTTTTATTTATTGAAATTTATAATTGTTCTAAATAAATTTTTAATATCTATTAAAAAAATGTTAAATGTAAATTTATAGTTATAATTTCGTGGTTTATATTTGCGATAAGTAATATTATATCAAATTGTTTTTTTATAATAAAAGCTTATTCATTTTAATAATTTCTTTGGTATAGTTAAAAATTTGTTAATGTTAAAATTAATTAACATATTTGCTTTCTTAAATATTAAAATTTGTTAATATGAATGTGAAATTAAGTGTATTAAGTGTAGGTGTACTATTCTTCATGGGACAATCTGCTTTTGCGCAAAAGTCAAAAAATGATACTGTAGCGAAAGAACAGAGTATTGAAGAAGTCGTACTTGTAGGATATAGCTCTGTTCCGAAAGAAGCATATGTTGGAACAGCTTCTAAAGTAGATGCTAAGGCTATTGACTCTAAAAACGTTTCTTCAGTAAGTCAAGCTCTTGCAGGAGAGTCTGCAGGCGTTAGAGTGATTAATCCATCTGGACAGCCAGGAACAGATGCAACAATCAGAATTCGTGGATTCGGTTCAGTAAATGGTAATAGAAGTCCATTATATGTTTTAGATGGAATGCCATATACGGGTAATGTTAGTGCAATTAATCCTGATGACATTGAAAATATGGTAATTTTGAAGGATGCAACAGCTACATCTATTTATGGAGCGAGAGGGGCTAATGGAGTTGTAGTAATAAATACAAAAAAAGGTAGGTCAAATAGTTCAGTTATTCAATTAGAATCTAAGGTTGGTTTTAACATGTCTTTATTACCTAGATATGAAACTATAAAGTCTCCTGAAGAATATATTGGATTAAGCTGGGAAGCTATGAGAAATAGAGGACAGCTACTTGGTCAAGCTGATCCAACAGCTTATGCTAATGCTAATTTATTTGGTGCAGCAGGTATAAATAATAATTACAATTTATGGGGAGTTACTGCCGCTCAATTAATCGACCCTACCACAGGAAAAGTTAGACCGGGAATAGGTAGACTTTATAATCCCGAAAACTGGGAAGATTATGCATTTCAAACTTCTATTAGAACAGAAAATAATCTCAGTATAAGTGGTGGAAGTGGAAAAACTACATATTATACAAATATTGGATATTTAGATGACAAAGGTTACTCAATAAATTCAGACTTCGAAAGATATACGGGAAGATTAAATTTATCTCATCAGGCTAGACCATGGCTAAAAGGGGATTTTAATTTGGGTTATGCTTATTCAAAAGCAAATCAAAACGGACAATCATCGGATTCAGGGAGTATTTTTTGGTTTGTAGATAACATCCCATCAATTTACCCTTTATATTTAAGAGATGCGAATGGCAATCTTGTTCCAGATCCACATTTTGGTGGAAATCAATTTGATTATGGTGAAGGAGGAAGAGGTTTTGGTGCTCTAACAAATTCAATCGCAGATGCTACCTATAATACTAATAAAATATATAAGCATGAACTTAATGCTAATATGTTTTTAAAAGCCGATATTACTAAGTTTTTGAGTTTCGAAACTAGAATAGGTGGACAATATTATAACAGTAGTAACGATCAATTAACAAATCCTTTCTATGGTTCGGCTGCTTCGCAAAACGGATATATTTATAAAAGTAAGACAGAATTAATGTCTTGGAATTGGCTTCAATTATTAAGATTTAATAAGAAATTTGGTGATCATAATGTACAAGCATTTGTAGCACATGAGAATAACTCATGGGAACAAAAATTCTTATCTGCAGGTAGACCTAATATAATCGATATGATTCCTGAATTAAACTTAGGAATTGGTGAATCTCAATCAAGTTCTTATGTTAATAACTATGCTTTAGAAAGTTACTTTGGGCAACTTACTTATGATTACAAAGGAAAGTATTTCTTTAATGGTACAGTCAGAAGAGATGGATCATCAAGATTTTTGAATGATAAATGGGATACTTTCGCATCAGCCGGTATTGGATGGTTAGTAACAAGAGAAAATTTCTTATCTGATAATAAAGTAATTAAAAATTTAAAATTAAAGGCTAGTTACGGTACTGTTGGAGATCAGGGAGGAGTGGGATTCTATCCTGGATATAATGTTTATAATCCTGGTAACTTTATGGGACTTCCTGCTGCTACATATGATAGAAATGGATATCCAACTTTAACTTGGGAGAAAGTTAAGGCTTTTCAAGGGGGACTTGAATTAGGGTTGTTTAAAAATAGAGTTATTGAGCTTAATGTTGATTATTATCGTAGACAAACTGATAATTTGATTTTTGATAGTAGATTAGCTCCTTCTACAGGAAATGCTATCGTTAAAGTAAACGATGGTGTTTTAGTGAATCAAGGTTTAGAATTTGACTTTAAAGCTCATATTTTAAATCGAGGAGATTTTTACATTGATTTTGGTTTAAACGGAGAGGTTTTAAAAAACAAGTTGACGCGTATGCCGATCGATATTTCTACCGGACAACGTAAACTGCTGGATTTATCGGAAGCAGGATTTGGTAGAGCTGAGGGTAGATCATTATATGATTACTATATGAGGGAATATGCTGGTGTAAACTCTGCAACGGGTGCAGCGCAATGGTATGTAAATTATGTTGATAATAATGGAAATGGAGCTTTTGATGCTGGCGAGCAAATAGCATCATTATCCGAATTTATGGCTCAAAATCCAAATGCAAATATTAAAACAGGTGTTACAGAAAACTATTCGCAAGCAACATTGAAGTTTTTAGATAAATCTGCTATTCCAGATATTAGAGGAGCATTTAATTTTGATTTTGGATATAAATCTTTTACATTAGGAATACAGTTCTTGTATAGCATTGGAGGTTACTCTTATGATGCTGCATATGCAGGTCTAATGAATAACTCACAAATTGGAAATAACAACTGGCACGAAGATATTTTAAACAGATGGCAAAAACCAGGTGACATAACAGATGTTCCTAGGTTATCATCAAACTATTCTGCTGACGTTAACTTCAATTCTAGATCAAGTAGATTTTTAATTAAATCAGATTATATTGCATTAAATAACATTAGATTAGGGTATAATTTGCCGCAAAACTATGTTAAAGCTGTTGGATTAACGGGATTAAATTTATTTGTAAGCGGTGATAATTTATGGATTAGCACTAAAAGAAAAGGATTGAATCCAAGTGTTTATGAAAATGGTACAACAAATACTTACTCATATGCCCCATTATCAACAATAACATTTGGAGCAAAAATTAACTTTTAAGAATTAAAAAATGAAAAAGATATTATTTTTATCAGGTATAGTATTAGCATCTTTAGTCACTTCTTGTCAAGAAGAATTTTTAGATAGTGCACCAACAGAGACTATTGGAGATGCTCCGGTTCAAACTAAATTAAATGGTCTTTATGTAATGATGATCAATACGGGTACTGGAGGAACAACTGATCATGATGATTTTGGACAAAAAGGGTTTGATATTTATAGTGATATGCTTTCTCAAGATATGGTATTGGAAGGTGTCACTTATGGATGGTATACAAGGCTTGCCAATATGTCAGCACAAACTGACTTTACAAGGACTGAGAATTATAAGCCTTGGAGATATTATTATAGAATTATTGCTGGAGCAAACGATGTTATTGATGGTTTAGGGGGAACGGATACTGTACCAACTACAGATGATAATAAATTTGCTATGGGGCAAGCTAAGGCGATCAGAGCCTATGCATATTTTTACTTAATGCAACTATATACAAAAGGATATACTGCTGGAGAACCCGCAATTCCAGTGTATACAAAAACACAACAACCTGCAGCTCCGAAATCAACTCAAGAACAAGTATATGGGCTTATTGTTGACGATTTAACTAAGGCAATTGATTATTTAGCTGATTTTGATAGAGCAAACAAAGGTATGATTGATCAGGGTGTCGCAAAAGGACTTCTTGCCTATACATATGCAGCTATGGGGCAATATTCGCAAGCTGCTACATTATCAAAACAAATAATGAGTGATTACGGATATCCTGTAACCACTAAGGTTCAGGCGATTAGAATGGTACATCCTGGATCTACTACAGCGTCTGGAGGTGGTTTCAATAGTCTTGATACACAAAGTTGGATGTGGGGATACAATTTAGATGTTGTTAATGGATTAGATTTAATTAGTTGGTGGGGACAAGTAGATGTTTTTACTTATAGTTACGCAGGAGTAGGTGACAGAAAAGGGATAGACTTAGGCTTGTATAATAGTATGAGAGCTGATGATGATAGAAGAAATCAGTTTGTTGTTACTACACCGGCTAGAAACTATCCGGGTAATAAATTCTTCGATCCTAATAGAGTTTCGATGGGTCAAAGACAAATAACAACTGATTATATTTTTATGAGAGTTGATGAATTCCATTTACTTGCTGCAGAATCTTTAGCAAAATCAGGACAAGAAGCTGAAGCGAAAACTATACTTAAAACTTATTTACAAAATAGAATTGCAGATGTTAGTTATATTGATGCCTTAAGTGGTGTTGCATTGCAAAATGAAATATATAAAAATACACGTTTAGAATTTTGGGGAGAAGGGAAAAGTTATTTAGCGTTAAAGAGAAATAAAGCGACAGTAACGAGAGGTTCAAACCACTTATTTTTGGCAGGCCAGTCATTTACTTATGATGATGATAGAATGTATTTAAAAATACCTCAAGAGGAAATTTTAAATAATCCTAACTTTTAATATTCAAAAAACCCCGTCCCACGACGGGGTTTTTTATTCCCCATTATTTCTTATTTTTGCTTTACAAAATTTAATAAGGAAACTTTAATAGTTACATATGAAGTTTTGTAAAATATAAATTAGCACATGAAGTATATACTTTCCATCATACTCTTCCTCAGCCTTACCGCTCAAGCCCAGGTTGTAAACAAAACAGACTCCAACAAGCTTCCCGCAAAAGAAGAAGATACGTTGGTTATTGATTCGGGAAAGAAAGATTCCTTAAAAATATTTAAACCAACAATTAATGACTATTTGTATCAGACACAGTTTTCAGAAAAAAAGGTGTTTGATACGGTCATGACTTTCGATAAAACCTACATTTTTTCTCAGTACAATAACAAAGATAATTTTGGTAAAGTTCAGGTTGCTAATATTGGAGCGGGTTTCAATCCATTATCTTATGAGGTAAATGCAGAAGGAAACTTGTCGTTATTACCAACCAACAAATCTTACGGAATTTTAGGCGTAGACGATATTCATTATTACGATGTGAAAACTCCGACGGCGACTTTCATTTACCATAATGCAATGAAAAACGGAGCCGCTTTGAAATCAACTTATACTCAAAATATTGGAAAGAGATTCAATTTTGCTTTGGAATATATGGGACTGCGTTCGCAGGGAATGTACAGAAATTCATTAGCTTCAAATAATAACACATTATTTTCCGGTCATTACGTTTCAAAAAGTGGAAATTATGAATTGTTTGCCCACTATTTGCATCAAAACGTGAACAATCAGGAAAGTGGAGGGATTGCAGTGGACAGCCTTTTCCAAAACGGCGATAGTAACTCTAGAAACAGGCAGAATATGCAGGTGAATCTATCCAGTTCCAGCTCTCAGTTTTCTTATCGAAGATATTATCTTACGCATCAGTTTACACCGTTTAATCCGGAAAAATATCCTTTTAGAATTCGTCACACCATTTCTCATCAGGGAAACAAATATTACTATAATGAAACCTCTCCCGAATCTTACTGGTATAAAGAACCAGAAGAATTAATTAATCCAAATTCATCGGTTCCAACCAAGAAATATTCAGATAATTTCAGCAATACGGTAAGTTTGGTTTGGGATAATCAAAAGTTTAAATTAGATGCAGGTGTTCGTTATCAGATGTTAAAGTTTGGTGCAACGGAAATAATCAATCCTAATCTTACAACTCCGGCAGAAATCAAAGAAAACAGAATCGGAGCAGTTGGAAATCTACAAATTAAGCTTTTTGATAAAGTTCAGTTAAATTCATTCTTAGAATTTTCGAATGGAAGTCAATTTGGTACTTATTTAAAGACTACAAACAATTTAAAATTCGAGCCAATCAAAGACTATTTTGTGAATGCTAAGGTGAATTTCCAAAGCGTATATCCGTCATTTAATTATTTAATTAATACTTCAAATTATATTAATTTTAATTATTATTTGCAGAACGCAAAAAATCAGGCAATCACAGAAATTGGAGGAAATATCAATTTAAAATGGTTTAAAACAGAATTGTTTGCCAACTATTTCAGAATAGAAAATTATACGTACTTCGATGCCACAGCGATGCCTAGACAAAGCGACAGTTCTTTGAATATTTCTCAAATTGGAGGTGATGCAACGTTCAGTTATGGAAGTTTTCATCTGAATACAAGATTACAATTCCAAAATGCATTGACCAACAAAGATCTTTTGCCAATGCCAGGTTTCATTGGACGAGCAAACATTTTCTATCAGGCAAAAGCATTCAAAAAAGCAGCAGAAGTTCAGGCGGGAATCAAGATTTATTATTTCTCGAAATTTGCTTCGAGACAATATTTCCCGATTCTTAACGAATATATTTTACCGAATTCCAGTTCATTTTCGATTGGCGGACAACCGATCGCAGACATTTATTTTAATATGAAAGTTAAAAAAATGTTTTTCTTTATAGAAGGTCAGCAAATCGGGACTGTCATTTCAAACAACCAGGCTTATGCGTTTCCAAGTTATCCTGTTTATGACTTTAGATTAAATCTTGGGATTGTTTGGTATTTGTTCAACTAAAATTTTTAACCAAAGTTGAAAACTATTAATAAAATATCCTTTCACGATATAGAAAGCATTCCTCAATTAATCAAAGATTTTTTGAATCGGGATATTGAGGGTTTTGAAGAAAGTACATTTTCTTTAGACAATTTTAAAAATCAAATTCATAAAAAACAAAACTCGTTTGATTCTAATCATAGGAAAGTTTTGTCAAGTGCTTTAGAAAGGCAGCTATCACATCTTACTCTTTCTTCGAAACAAGTTGAAAATATTGAGAATTTAAGGCAATCCAATACATTCACAATTACAACAGGACATCAGTTGAATTTATTCTCTGGACCTGCTTTTTTCGTTTATAAAATTTTACAAACGATCAAAACTTGCTCTTATTTAAAAGAAAATTTCCCAGATTTCAATTTTGTGCCCATTTATTGGATGGCTTCTGAAGATCATGATTTTGCGGAAATCAATCATTTTAAAACCGAGAGTAATTATTATGAGATTAATGAAAAATCGGGTGGAGCAGTCGGAAGAATTAAAATTAATGATACATTTTTCATCTCTGAATTTGAAAAAGAATTCAAAGATTTTGTCTTCGGAACTGAGTTGATTTTAATGTTAAAAGAAGCTTACAAAGCCGGAAATACTTTAACACAGGCAATTCAGATTTTAGTTAATCGACTGTTCTCAGAATTCGGTTTATTGATTGTTGACGGAGATTCAAAAGAATTAAAAGAAGAGATCAAGGGAACTTTCAGAGATGAACTGTTAAACTTCAGTTTGTATAAAAATTCAAAGGAAAAAGTAGATTTCTTAACCCAAAAATACGGAAAAGTACAGGTAAACCCTCGTGAAATTAATCTTTTCTATTTGTCCGAAACAAGAGACAGAATTGATTTTGACGGGAAGAAATATAATATTGTAGACCGAAATATTTCTTTTACGGAAGAAGAAATTTTAAATGAATTGGAAAATTATCCTGAAAAATTCAGTCCGAATGCTTTGATGCGTCCGGTTTATCAGGAAACGGTTTTGCCCAACTTGGCTTACATTGGAGGAAACGCCGAAATCATGTACTGGCTGGAATTAAAAGATTATTTCACGAAAATAAATATTCCTTTTCCTGTTCTGATTCCGCGAAATTCAATGTTATTTTTAAAGGAAAAAACGTTAGGGAAAATTGATAAGCTAGATCTTAAAATTGGAGACTTTTTCAAAAATTTCGCAACGATTACCAATTCTAAAGTTTTAAATAATAATGAAATTTTAAAACTGCTTGAAGACAAAGAAAATCTTTTACACAGTCAGTTCTCTGAGTTAAAATCGATTAGCGAATCGACTGAGAAATCTTTCGGGAATATGGTAAAGGCAGAAGAGGTTCGACAGATGAAATCTTTCAAAAGATTAAAAAAACGTCTCCTTCATGCAGAAAAGATAAAACAGAGTGAACTTCTGGAAAGGCTGGAAAACTTATTTTTAGATGTACATCCTTCTAAGAATTGGCAGGAAAGAGTGTATAATTTTAGTGTCTTTTTTGCAGATTACGGATATTCTTGGATAGAATCTTGTTTAGAAAAAATAGAAATTACAGAAAGTAATCTGATTATTATTGCTGTTTAATCATAAAAAATTTATTATTGCAAAAAAAATATAAATTTAAATGATGAATAAAAGCTTTATTGCTTTGCTGGGCGTATTCCTTTACACAGGGATTTCTGCCCAAACGACGCACACGGCTGTTCAGGGTGATAATATGTACAGTATTTCGAGACAGTATAGCATTCCTGTAAAAGATTTGTTGAAACTAAACCCTCAGTTCAGCGAAAGACAATTGCAAATTGGAGATGTCCTAATGATAAATCCTAAAGGAAAACCACCAGTTTCAAAAACTGAAGATGTAAAATCTAAGTTTGCCAATGTTATATTAAAGACGACCCAAAAACCTTCCGATCTTGCCAAACAATACAGGATTTCGGAAAGTGATCTGAGGTTGTTGAATCCAAATTTAGATTCCCAATTAAAAGCAGGAGGAAAAGTGGTTTTACCCGTTGAAAACATTGTAGAATATGAAGTTGCCACTCAAAAGGCGCTGGAAAAAGGAATGTTTCCTGAAAATGGAACGACGAAAAAGACAACTCAGTCCGCTAAAAAAGCTGAAGGAAATGCTAATCTTGCAAAAATAATTTTAAATAAAAATGAGGCAATTCAAAGTATTACAAGTCATTATAATATTTCAGAAACAGAACTTCGAAAGCTGAATCCCAATTTGGATTCGAATCTGAAAGTAAACGGAGAAATTGTTTTGCCACTGCAAAATATCAAAAATACAAAAGATAACAATCTTAAATTTTAAAACATAAAGACTTAGGAAACTAGGTCTTTTTTGTTTTTTTAGAAGCTTTTTCCCGCTTTCCGCACTCGCTATTTTTTGGGTTTCGGGGCGGCGCGGCAAAGCCGCGCCGCCCCGAAACCCAAAAAATGAGCTCAAACAATTGCTGCAATCAGGGCTAGGAACTTGCGACTGTCAAAAATCTAAAACTTATAGGTTTTTGAAACCTATGAGGTTTAGATTTATAATAGTAAACTCAGAAGAGAACAAAAACACCCTCAACAACATCCTAATAAAGAATCGATATAAATTACGAAAAAGGAATAATTTTTGAAGCAAGTGAAACGTTAAAATAGCTTTTAATTTATTATAAATAAAAGGTTTTGGTTAAATTTTTCAACTTGTTAAAGCATTTTGGATTATAATAAAGATTTAGAAAATTATTAGCTATTGTCATTTAATTTGAAAGAAGTATTTTTGTAAAGTTATAATTATCGACTATGATAAAGAGGTTTTTTATTCTATCCAGTTTATGTATGATTTTGGGTGTATCTGCTCAAAAATCGCACACCGTTGTAAAAGGAGACAATCCGTACAACATTGCAAAAAAATACGGACTAACTGTAGATGAATTGCTGAAACTAAACCCAAAGGTGAAAGACGGCAAATTGGCGATTGGAGATGTTTTGACCGTGAAAAATGAAAAAACGGTTGCTTCAACACCAAAAGCTGTGGTTTCAACAAAACCGGCAAATAATGGTAATATTCAGCTTGGGAAGATCTTTCTTCAGCCAAAGCAGACGATTTACGGAATCACAAAACAATACCGTATCTCAGAAACCGATCTTAGAAAACTGAATCCTGAACTGGATTCTCACACGAAAATCGGGGACGAAATTACGCTACCTCTCGAAAGCATCAAAAAATACGGCGACGATAAGGCTTCTGTAGCTGCAACAACTACGAAACCTATAGAAACTCCCATAGAAACAACAACTCCTGTTGTTGCGGACGAGGGCGCATATGTCATTCAGGCAAAAGATAATTACTACAGAATTTCGAAGCAATTTAACATTTCTCAGGAAGAACTTTTTGCATTGAACCCTGGCTTAGAACAGAAAGGTTTAAAGCCTGGTGAAACGATAATGGTGAAGAAAAGTTTAGGAAATCAATCCGGAACGGTCACTCAGGTATCTAAAGAGAATGTTGAAAAATCAAATGTAAGTACCACAGCCAACACTTCTGTTGCAGATGATTTTGTAACTTACACTGTTCAGCAAGGAGACACCGTTTTCTCTATTGTGAACAAATTTGGAATTACAATCGACGAATTAATCGCTCTAAATCCCGAATTATCTCATGGTTTAAAAACAGGGATGGTTTTAAAAATCAAAAAGCTGGATCCTGCTTACGTGAAGAAAAACGGTGATGCGCTGAGTGTTGTCATGATGTTACCTTTCGGATATAGCACAGGTGAAACTCAGTACAGAACGATGGCAATGGATTTTATGACTGGTGCAAAACTTGCCATTGAAAGAAATGCCAAAAACGGGCAAAAATTAGATATCAAAATTGTGGATTCTGGAAACGAAGCATCGTTCCGTAATTCATTGACACAGATAAATCCGGATAACACAGATTTAATTATCGGACCATTCTTCAAATCCAATGTAGTGGATGTTTTAGATTTTACTAAAAATCAGAAAATCCCGATCGTTGCACCTTTCGCCAATTCTCCGGAATTATACGGTTACAGCAACCTGATTATTGTTGAAACAAACGATCAGACGTATGCCGATAAGATTGTTGAAGAAGTAAAAGGAGCTTATTCAGATCAAAAAATCTACATTGTTGCAGACAGCAAGAAAGAAAATGCAAATTACATAAAAGCTGGTCTTGAAAAAGCAGTTAAGAATGCAAATATTACGATTGTAGATTCTCCGGCAGATCTTAAAGTAGATCAAAATATGATGACAGGACAATCTGCTCCGGTGATTGCTATTTTGGCAAACGATAATGATGCAGTAGGAGAGGCTTTTGCAAATAAAGTAATTGCTTTGTCTAAAGAAGTTCAGGGGGTGAAAGCATTCAGTATGCATTATGCTCCTGTTTTCGAAAAGAAAGTGGATGAATTGAGTCAGGCAAGTCTAGTATATCTGATGGACAGAAAAATAAACACAGAAGGTAGTTTCGAAAAAGAAATCCTTGCTGATTATAAGGCTAAATATTGCAAAACTCCACCTAGATATGCAATCGTAGGATTCGATGTTGTAAACGATATGTTGACAAGAGAGAACAAAAAAGGAGAAATTTTTAAGCAAATGAATAAAGTTCAGACTCAATTGGCGACAAAATTTGAGTTTGTAAAAGCTAAAGCTAATGGCGCTTACGTAAATACAGGTTACAGAGTTATTAGATTAGTTCCATAAATGATTTGAATCAGTTTAAAGGATATTGTTAACATTATATTTATATTTGCAAAATATTTTAAATTAATACATGAAAGCACTTGTATTTCCAGGGCAGGGTTCTCAGTTCGTAGGAATGGGAAAAGAATTGTACGATTCTAGAAAAGACATTAAGGACTTGATGGAATCTGCCAACGAAATTTTGGGGTTTGATATCCTTTCTATTATGTTTAATGGATCGGATGAAGATCTTAAAAAAACGGAGGTCACTCAACCTTCAATTTTTATACATTCAGTTGCTGCTTTGAAAGCAGTGAACGGTCTTGGAGCTGAAATGGTTGCAGGACATTCTTTGGGAGAATTTTCGGCATTGGTTGCGAACGGAGTTTTATCTTTCGACGACGGTCTGAAATTGATTTCCGAAAGAGCAAAAGCAATGCAGGCTGCTTGTGATGCAAATCCAAGTTCTATGGCTGCAATTTTAGGATTAGAAGATGCTAAAGTTGAAGAGATCTGCGCACAAATCAGTGGAATCGTAGTGCCTGCAAATTACAACTGTCCGGGACAATTGGTAATTTCTGGTGAAACTTCTGCTGTTGAGGAAGCTTGCGTGAAATTGAAAGAAGCGGGAGCAAAAAGAGCATTGCTACTGCCTGTAAATGGCGCATTCCACTCTCCATTGATGCAACCTGCACAAGAAAGATTGGCTGCTGCAATTGAACAGACAAAATTCAGAAATGCAACAATTCCTGTTTATCAAAACATTACAACGACAGCGGTAACAAATCCTGACGAAATTAAACAAAACTTAATTGCACAATTGACAGGTCCTGTAAAATGGACACAGTCAGTTCAAAATATGATTAAAGATGGTGCGACAAACTTCTTAGAAGTAGGTCCTGGAAAAACGTTACAAGGATTAATCAAGAAAATTGACGGTTCTGTAGACGTTGCCTCTGCAATTTAATCTAATAAAAAAATCATGGGCGAGATATTTTCACCGGGAAAGCTGATGCTTACTTCAGAATATTTCGCAATGGACGGAGCTCTTGTCTTAGCGGTACCTACCAAGCTGGGACAAGAGTTTTCTTTTGAAGAAAAAGATGATGAGAAATCCCTCATTTTCTGGGAGGCTTATCATCAAAACAAACTATGGTTGAAAGCTGTCATCGATTACAAAAACTGGCAAATCTTAGAAACCAACATTCCATCAAGTGCTGAATTTATTTTAAAGACTTTAAAAAACGTTCAGTTACTATCTACAATTCAATTCAAAAGTAATTTTACTTATCATTTAACAACAAATCTTCAGTTTCCTGCAGATTATGGCTTGGGAAGCAGTTCTACTTTAATGACGAATCTTGCAGAATGGGCGGAGATCGATCCTTTTTATTTAAATAAGATAAGTCTGGGAGGAAGCGGTTATGATATTGCGGTGGCGAAAGAGAAATCTGCTGTGCTTTATCAGAGTGTTCTAGAAATTAAATATGAAAAGGTAGACTTTGATCCTTCTTTTAAAAATGAGCTTATTTTTATTCATTTAAATCAGAAGCAGGATAGTCGTGAAGGAATCAATTTTTACAAGTCAAAATTGAAGTCTCAAAAACTGGTTGATGAATTTTCGAATCTTACAAGAAATATTTTAGTATGTAATGAATTGGAAAATTTTTCTCAACTAATGTTAATTCATGAGCAAAAAATATCAAATTTTCTTGAAATTCCCACAGTTAAGGCTAAATTTTTCGCCGATTGTCCTGTTTTTGTTAAAAGTTTGGGAGCATGGGGTGGAGATTTTGTGATGAGCTCAAAATTTGATGGGTTTAAGGACTATTTTTGGGGAAAAGGTTTTCGCACTATTTTTGAATGGCCGGAGATAATTGCTTGATTTTCATATTTTTATAAGGCTTATTTTTTATTTGCCATTCTGACTTATATCATTATATTTAACCACCTTTAACAATTAATTAATATTAAATTTGTTGAGACCCAAAAAAGAAATAGAAAATATAAGTAAAATGAAACACGCTAAAATCATCCAAGATTTAGAAAAATTAGGGATTAAAGGAAATTACGAAGTTGTATATAATCCTTCTTACGAAGAATTGTATCAGGCAGAAGTTTCTCCTGAAAATCAAGGCTTTGAGAAAGCTGAGCTTACGGAATCTGGTGCAGTATCAGTAAAAACAGGGATTTTCACAGGTCGTTCACCTAAAGACAGGTACATAGTTCAGGATGATGTTACAAGAGAAACAATTTTCTGGGACGGTAAAGTAAACTTGCCGACAACTTCAGAAATTTTTAAGTCTTGTAAAGATTTAGTGCTGAACCAACTTTCTGATGCGAAAAAGATCTATGTTGTAGATGCTTTCTGCGGAACAAACGCAGACACGAGATTAAAAGTAAGGTTCATCGTTGAAGTAGCGTGGCAGGCGCATTTCGTTACTAATATGTTCATCCGTCCTTCTCACTATGAGCTGGAAAACTTCGGAGAGCCGGATTTCACAGTAATCAATGGTTCTAAAACGACAAACCCGAACTGGGAAGCTCAAGGATTAAATTCTGAGAACTTCGTGATGTTCAACCTTACTGAAAAGCTTCAAATCATCGGAGGAACTTGGTACGGTGGAGAAATGAAAAAAGGAATGTTTGCCATGATGAACTATTACCTTCCATTGAAAGGAATGGCTTCCATGCACTGTTCTGCAAACGTAGGTGAAGGGGGAGATGTTGCTCTGTTCTTCGGTCTTTCAGGAACAGGAAAAACAACTTTATCAGCAGATCCGAAGAGATATCTGATCGGTGACGATGAACATGGTTGGGATAACAATGGGGTTTTCAATTATGAAGGAGGTTGTTATGCAAAAGTCATCGACCTTTCTGAAGAAAAAGAACCGGATATTTTCAGAGCAATTAAGAGAGATGCACTTCTTGAAAATGTTGTGGTAAACAACGGAATTTCTGATTATACAGACGGATCTATCACAGAAAACACAAGAGTTTCTTATCCGATTTATCATATTAATAAAATCGTTTTGCCTTCAAAAGCAGGGCATGCGAGCAAGATTGTTTATCTTTCTGCGGATGCGTTCGGAGTATTGCCTCCGGTTTCTGTTTTGGATGAAGACCAGGCACAATATCACTTCCTTTGCGGATATACTTCAAAATTAGCTGGAACTGAAAGGGGAATCACTGAACCGGAACCATCTTTCTCTCCGGCATTTGGTGAAGCATTCTTAACATTACACCCAACAATGTACTCAAAAACATTGATCGGAAAAATGAAAGAGCATGGTGCAAAAGCTTACTTGGTAAACACAGGTTGGAACGGTACCGGAAAAAGAATTTCTCTAAAAGATACAAGAGCAATTATCGATGCAATCATTGACGGTTCTATCGAAAATGCTCCAAAAACAAGAATTCCAATCATGAATTTGGAGGTTCCTACAGAATTGCCAAATGTCTCTGAAGGTATTTTAGATCCAAGAGATAGCTACAGCGACGTTTCTGAATGGGAAGAAAAAGCAAAAGATCTTGCTGCAAAATACATCAAAAACTTTGAGCAGTACTGCAATACAGAAGAGGGTAAAAAATTAATTTCTTCTGGCCCTCAATTACAAGAGCAAACAATAAACTAAAAATAGAAATCCTCATCGTTTGATGAGGATTTTTTATTTTCATAACAGATTAAACTTTATTTCTATTAATTGATTTAAAGATTATTATCATTTTTATCCTTATTAAAACTTCATTCGCTGAATTCTAACTGCATTTAAAATAGCCAATAATGCAACTCCAACATCAGCAAAAACAGCTTCCCACATGGTTGCTAAACCTCCCGCTCCGAGAGCAAGAACGATAGCTTTGATGGCAAAAGCTAAAATAATATTTTGCCAAACTATTTTCTTAGTTTGCTTTCCGATGTTGATTGCCATCGGAATTTTGCTTGGCATATCATCCTGAATTACGACGTCTGCAGTTTCAATTGTCGCATCGCTTCCCAATCCGCCCATTGCGATTCCTACATCACTTAAAGCAACAACTGGGGCATCATTCACTCCATCTCCAACAAAAGCAACAGTTTGACCTTTCACTTTAATTTCCTTGACTTTATTCACTTTGTCTTCAGGAAGTAAATCACCATAAGCATTTTGGATTCCTAAAGTGTCGGCAACATATTTTACAACTGAGGTTTTATCACCGCTCAACATTGTAGTTTTTACGTTTAATGATTTTAATTTATTGATGGTTAATTGTGCATCAGCTTTAATGGAATCTGCAATCGTAAGATACCCTACAAATTTTTTATCGTAAGCCACGGCAATTAAAGTATACACAATGTTTTCAGGTTTGATATTGTAATTGATGTTGAATTTATCCATCAATTTGAAATTTCCGACTAATAATTCTTTTCCGTTAATGACTGCTTTTAAACCGTACCCTGCAATTTCTTCCACATTTTCCAGTTGAATAGAATGGTCAATCTCTCCTACATATTCATGAATTGCAGTTGCAACAGGATGGGAACTTTTACTTTCTAAGGCATTAATGAATTTTAAAATTTCATCTTTATTAAATTCAGTATCAAAATTAACTTCCTGAACTTTGAAAACACCTTCTGTCATCGTTCCGGTTTTATCCATCACAACGTTTTGAACATTAGCCAGAATATCAAGAAAATTGCTTCCTTTAAATAAAATTCCGTTTCGACTTCCCGCACCGATTCCTCCAAAATATCCCAACGGAATGGAAATCACCAATGCACATGGACATGAAATCACCAAGAAAACCAATGCCCTGTACAGCCATGTTTTAAACTGATAATCTTCAACAAAGAAATACGGTAGCAATGTAATTCCGATCGCCAGGAAAACAACAATCGGGGTGTAAATTTTTGCAAATTTCCTGATGAATAATTCGGTTGAAGCTTTTTGAGCCGTCGCATTTTGAACCAATTCTAAAATCTTGCTCAATTTACTGTCTTTGTAAGCCGTTGTAACTTTCACCTGACTGACGGTGTTTAAATTAATCATTCCTGCTAAAACAGTTTCTCCTTTTGTTTTGGTGTCGGGTTTACTTTCACCCGTTAATGCAGACGTATTGAATGAAGCGGTTTCGGATAATAATACTCCGTCCAATCCTAATTTTTCACCGGATTTTAATTGAATAATTTCTCCGATATTTACTTTTTCGGCTTTTACGATTTCGGGTTTTCCATCTTTTAAGATCGTAACTTCATCGGGACGTTGATCTAGTAAAGATTTGATGTTGCTTTTCGCTCTTGTCACCGCCATTGCCTGAAAAACTTCACCTACAGAATAAAAAAGCATCACCGCCACACCTTCCGGATATTCTCCGATAGCAAAAGCTCCGACTGTCGCGACTCCCATTAAGAAAAATTCAGAAAAAACATCGCCGTTTTTTATGCTTTCGAAAGCTTCTTTTAAGACAGGTAATCCGACCGGAATGTAAGCAATTAAATACCAAACCAGCCGAATCCAGCTGGTAAACCAATCGGTTTTTATATAATTATCTAACGCAATACCGATTATTAGTAAGACAAAAGAACATATGGCAGGAAGAAACATCTGAAACGTCGATTGATCTCCTGTATCATGAGAATGATCATGATCGTGGTCATGCCCTTCATGATTGTGGTTGTGTTCTTTTTTTGGTTTTGTGCTGCAACATTCTTCCATAACTTAAAAATTTTAATCAAAATTAGGTTTAAACAAAATGCAACACTATTGCAAACTTTCCAGGCAGTTTTCACAAATTCCTTTGGCGAAAAGTCTTATTTCATCGATTCTAAAATTGGTCTGAATATTTTCGGGAAAAGAAATATCTTCTTTACAAGTCGTCTGTTTGCAGATTTTACAGTAAAAATGAAGATGCCAGTCTTTATGTGTACTTTCATCGCAACCGTCGTGACAAAGTTTGTATTTTGTCGTCGTATTTTCTTGAATGCTGTGAACAATTCCTTTTTCTTCGAAGGTTTTTAATGTTCTGTAAATTGTTGTACGATCAGCATTTTCGAAATGGTTTTCGATTTCAGATAATGATAACGCTGCTTCCTGAGAACTCAAAAAATCGTATACCAAAATCCTCATACTTGTGGGCTTGGTGTTTTTGTCTATTAATTTATTTTCGATGTCTGTTTTCATTCTGCAGGGTTTTGAATTAGCTTAACTTTAACTCATTATATAAGTTACAAAAATATTTTAATACTCCCTGCAACACAATTGCAAAAGTTACGTTTATCCAATACTGAGATTGAAGATTTTAAATAAATCAATATCTTCATCTTTCAAAAGCTTTAAACCATATTTAATGAAACTCTCGCTGCTGTTAATTTTCCTTGCCAATTTTATTTTTGCACAAGATTTAGAAATTAGAATTCCTGATGATTTTAAAGAATTTCCTTTCTCCGATATGGAATATCCTCCGTATAAAAAAATAAAAATTTGCTATGATATTATTAATCATTCAAATGAATATTATAAAATTGTGATAGATTCTACAGGCTTCAGCAATGTTGAAAATGAAGGTGTTGATGAACTTTATCTTGGATTAGCAGATTTTAGAATTTATGAAAATGGGATTTTAAAAGAAAGGGAAACTGGAAATCTACCTTACACTAGAGGCACTAGAAAAGATCCTTTTCCAACAAATAAAGAGCTTTTACAATTTAAAAAGAAAAATAAATTGAAGTTTAAGGATATTTATGATATCAGAATTTTCCACCAAATAAACAAAAGAACAATAACGCTAGCTCCCAAAGAAACCCGATCATTCTGTATTGATATTACCTTACCTTTCTATAATTCGCCAGCAGATGATGGAGCAACCTTATATTTTGAAATTGAGAATGACAAAAAATATGAGTATGAAATACATTTAAATATTCCAAAAGAAATGATCCAACGGTTTACTGATGTTATGAGTGGAGAATCGAAGAAATACAAAGTATTTTCTGGAGAAATTGTTTCTAATAAAGTATGGTTTATTCTTAAAAAATAAAAAAGCCACCACAAAATGCAGTGGCTTCCCCTCTTATGAGAAAAATTAAAAACTAAACTATAAATTCGGATTATTCTCAATTTCCTTCTGTGGAATCGAGAACAAATAATATCTGCTGTTCGCTACAAACGCTGACTGATCTGGGAATGCAAAAATCGTGTGACCTCTTCCGTTCACGGTTTTCACAACACCATCCGGAGTAGTAATCTGCACCTGGATAGCCTGTCCGCTTGAATTAGTGAAAGGTTTTCTCACCACAGTTCCTTGCGTTCTGATGATATCAGATAACGAAAATCCTTCACCGAACAATTCTTTTCTTCTTTCAATTAAAACTTCTTTAATCACATCATTTTGCGTCAAAGAACCAGAATATTGGTTGGCATTTCTTGCCGATTTCAATTGATTTAAAACTGTTACCGCGTTCGTTACATTTCCGTTTCTGGCTTCAGCTTCAGCTTCAATTAAATACATTTCGGCCGCTCTCATGAAAACGATATCTGCAATTAAATTGGCTTTAAATTTAAACTTGGCATATCTCAAAAGACCCTCTCTTCCGGGATTTCCATCCCATGAAAACAAAGAATAACGGATATCATTAGTATCAAACAAATCTTTAAAATAAGGATCTGCCATAAAGCTGTAGTAATAACTTCCCGAAGATGAAACGTCTAAAAAGTGGAACGCATAACTCTCTCCCGACTGTTCCTGTGTTTGTCCGTGTCCCCAAATCCATTCTCCGTTGCTGATGTCATTGAAACCTTCTTTGTATTTTTCAGCAGTCATTAAAGCATATCCGTTTCTGGCGATTTTTGCAGAAGCTGTCGCTTTTGTCCATTCCCCTGTATTTAGATAAGCTCTTGCTAATAAACCATTCACAACCGATCTGTCAATTTTATCCTTGTTGTTTCTTGAATAATTTTGGAGCAAATTGTCTGCATCCGTCAAATCACTTTTAATTAAAGTATAAATTTCTTCCAGACTTGCTTTTTTCTTTCCTACTGAATTGGTCGTGGTTGGTTCTGTATAAATCGGAGCCGTCAAAGCAGTTTTATCTTTCAAATAACTGAATTGATAAAAACTCGCCAGATTCAGATAACAAAATGCTCTCAAAGCTTTTGCCTGACCTTTCACCTGATTTTTCTTTTCCTGACTTCCTTCCGCAGCATCAATTCTGGCAATAACATTATTCATATTATTAATCACAGAATATAAAGAATTCCAGATATAAAGCGGCCGGCTTCCCGTGTTATTAACCAAATCTGTAAAAGCATAAGCTCCGGGGAAACCATATTTATTGGTTAAAACTGCGACGTCACTTCCCATCGCATCGCTCGTTCTCAACACTGTTGAATAACCGATATTTGCGTAAGTTGTTCCATCATCATTGAATTTAGCCCAAGTTCCATTAATTACAGTTTCTGCACTTTCTGCTGTTTTAAAAACTTCTTCTTCACTCGCTTGGTTTGTTGGATCTGTTTCAAGATCATTTGCACAGCTTGTAAAAGTGAATGCTGTAATGAAAGCAAAAGATAAATATTTTAATTTTTTCATTGTTTTTAATTTAAATTTTAAAGTGTAGCCTGTAATCCGAAAGTGATCGTTCTCATGGCAGGATATCTGTAATACGTTGTTCCGTCCAATGTCTGCTCGGGATCCATTCCTTTGTGTTTATAGAATGTCAAAAGATTTTCTGCCTGAACATATATTCTGAATTTTTTCAATCCGATTTTTTCAAAATAATCCGATGGAAGCGTATATCCTAAACTTACATTTTTCACTCTTGCATAGGTTCCTGAATATAAAAATCTTGATGAGGTTGAAGTCCAGTTATTCGTGGTTGTACTTAATTTCGGAACGTCTGTATTTGTATTTTCAGGCGTCCATCTGTTCAGCATTTCTGCGCTCCACGCTCTCCCTGCCGAACTTCCGTTATGCATTAACATTGTATAATCGGTATCTAAAATCTTTCCTCCAACTGCAAATGAAACTAAGGTTGAAAAATCGAAATTTTTGTAAGCGAAGCTTGTTGTTAAACCTCCCATTATCTTTGGAAGAGATGAACCCTGCAAAGTTTTTGTAGCTTTTGCATATTCGGAAGTTGTTCCTTCGACTGTATTTCCGTTCGCATCGGTTGTGATGGTTTTCCAAAGCGGGTTTCCGTTGCTTGGATCTACACCAACCCATTCCGGAATGAAGAAATCGTAAACAGAACCTCCGACTTGTAGTAGTTTTGTTCCGCTTACAATCGAGCCTTTGGGAAGTTTGGTGATTTCATTTTTTAAGGTGCTTAAATTCACATCAACATTCCATTCAAAATCTTTTGTTTTAATAGGTGTTGTGAATAACGAGAACTCAAAACCTGTATTTTTTAATTCACCAATATTCGCCTGATATTCGCTGAAGCCCAGTGACGGCGCCAAAGGCATTCCGAATAAAAGATCCTTGCTTTTTCTTTGGAAATATTCTACGTTTCCTTTAATTCTGTTATTTAAAATTGAGAATTCAACACCTGCATTGAAATTTAAATTGGTTTCCCATTTCAGATCACGAGTCGGTAATTTACTGGCAACCGTTCCGCCTTCACCCAAATTATTGTAAAAAGCATACAGACTTTGGTAAGCGTAATATGTGCTCAATTTATCATTTCCCTGACCTCCGTAACTTGCACGAAGCGTCAATTGATTGAAGAAATTTAAATTTTTAATAAAATCTTCATTCGATGCTTTCCAAGATCCACCAACTGACCAAAATGTTCCCCATCTGTTTTCGGGAGAGAATCTTGAAGAACCATCTGCTCTTACCGATCCTGAAACAAAATATTTGTTTTGATAGTCGTATTCTGCTTTACCTAAGAAACTTAGCAGTCCCAATTTATCACTGTTTCCCGTGAAACCTCCCAGTAAAGCTGCTGCATCCGGCTCATAATAATAGGGTAGTGAAAACTGACTTCTGCTTCCGGAAATCGTCTGATATTCGTAATGATAAAATTCCTGACCACCTAAAATATTGATGTGATGTTGTCCAAATTTTTTATCGTAGGTTAAAATATTACTCGTCGTGTAAGACAATGTTCTAGAATTGGTTTTCGTCACAGAACCTCCAATTTCCGCACCTTCTCCCAACAATGGATTGGTGTAATAATGACCATTGTAATTCACCAAATCGACTGAAAAACTAGATTTAAATTTTAATTCCGGTAAAAAAGTAAATTCTGCAAAACCTTTTCCTGAGAAGTTATCTTCCCTATTTTCATTTTTATCTAAAGGCAGTGTTGCGGCTGCATTTTCATTCTGCAAAGCGCTTGTAGGTCTGTATTTTCCGAAATCGTAAATATAATTTCCGTTGGAATCTAACTTATAGTTTCCATCCGCATTTCTTTCATAATAAGGATAAAAAGACGGAATGATTCTCGCCGCATTAATCACGTTATCTGTTCTCGAATCCGATGAAGGCGGTGCTTCCTGAAGACTGTTGGTGTATGCTAAATTTGCTCCGACATTCAACCATTTTTTGACTTCAGAATTGATTTTTAATCTTGTGCTGTATTTCTTAAAACCGGACTCAATAGCGATTCCTTTATCATCCAGATATCCTAAAGAGAAAAAATAATTGCTCTTTTCATTTCCTCCGCTAAAATCCAGATCAACTTGATTTCTTGAAGCAGTTCTCTGCAAAATATCTTTCCAGTTATCATTCCATAAGGCAGTTGCTCCGGTCGCCAATTTGCCGTCTGTTCCTACAGGTTTTGCAAAATTTGTTCCGTATGGATTGATTCCCAAAGCGTTTACTAAATTATCCGTTGCCATCTGCGCAGCCTGTTGAGAAGAAATTTGGCTGGATTTATACCCATTTCTCAACGCTTCCCAGTACAATTCATAGTACTGATCGGTCGTTACCTGTTCATAGTCCTTCACCGCTCTGCTTGAGAAACCTTGGCTTATATTAAAGTTTACTCTCGCTTCGCCTTTCTTTCCGGACTTTGTGGTAACGATAATCACACCGTTTGCACCTCTGGAGCCGTACAATGAGCTTGCCGTAGCATCTTTCAGAACACTGATCGATTCGATATCGTTGGGACTGATCGAGTTGATATTTCCATCAAAAGGAATTCCGTCCACCACAAACAAAGGATTGCTCGATGCACTGACAGAGCCGATTCCTCGAATCCTGATTGAAGCTGTAGAACCCGGCTGTCCCGAAGAACTTACCGCCTGAAGTCCGGGAACCTGCCCCTCCAATGCCTTTGTTATGTTGGTAACAGGTCTGCTGTTGATTTTTTCACTCGAAATTGTTGCTACCGAACCTGTATAACTTGTCTTTTTAGCTTTTCCGTAAGCCACTACAACTACCTCGTCTATCTCTTTTTCATGAAGAGTGTCTTTTTTTGCCTCCTGACCTTTCACATTGGCAGCACCTAGAAAAAATGCCGCTACAGGTGGAATCCAAATTTTTGAATTAATTAAATTTTTGTTAATCATAATCAATTTTATTTACTACTTATTAAATTTTAGCCTTTTGTAAAAAAGACAGCAAATAGCATCAATAATCATGATTAACACTTTACTTATCTTTCCTTTTTCAAGGCTGAATGTAACACCTTGCAATGTGCAGGTTGTTAAGATTTCATAGGGTCAGTTCCCTCCATCTTTCTTTATAAGCCGTTGCAAATCTAAAAACAAAAAGTCTACAAAACAAGTAGACTTTAAAATTTTAAATATAAATTTTATAAAAATTATCTTAATTTTATTTTAAAACCATCAAAAATAGATAGTTATAAAAAATGTTAAATTTTTAAATATGAGAAATATCATTAAAAATAATGCAATAAGTAAATTTTAAGTTTAAAACTAAATTTTTAATCCTTAATTCAAAAAACTTATTAATTTTATAGTATGAAAGTTTTAATTGTAAATGGTCCTAATCTGAATTTATTGGGCACAAGAGAACCAGAAATTTACGGAACAACTTCAATGGAAGATTATTTGGAAAATTTGAGGCCAGAATTTCCTTCTCATGAAATACACTATTATCAATCCAATATTGAAGGTGAATTGATTAACAGACTTCAGGTGGATGATTTTGACGCGTTGGTAATTAATCCGGGAGCTTTTACTCATTATTCTTACGCAATTGCAGATTGTTTAAAGAATATTCAAAAGCAGAAAGTTGAAGTTCACATTAGTAATATATACAAAAGAGAAGAGTTTCGCCAGAAGTCTGTGACGGCTGCAAATAGCGACGCTGTTTTGTCTGGATTTGGTATGGATGGTTATCGATTGGCGATTTTAAGTTTGAAAGCTTAAAAAATCTATCAACAATCAACCAAGTCAACCAACCAAAAACTGACTTTCATCATAAATCCCTCATAAAAACAAAATTCATCAGTATATTTGTGCTATAGAATTGATCGTTGAAGTTTTTCATTTCCATATTCATTATTTTCACGATTGCATTACGTCCGGTTTTGCCATTGATTAATTATGCCGTTAATTATGACTATATCGTAAAAAATCTTTGCGAAAACAGAAATATTCCCCAATCAACCTGTAAAGGAAAATGCTACGTTGAAAAAGAATTAGCCAAAACAGAAAAGCAATCCAACAATAATCAGAATGTGAAAATTGCAGGATTAGACGTTTTCCTATCTAATGAAATCCTTTCCTTTTCAGATAAAAATCAATTCGAAATTCCATTAAAAAAAACCAACTCGGATTATATCGATTTTCACACTTCAGAATATTTTTCCCGAATATTCCATCCTCCTTTATCTTAAATTTATTCTAAACTAAATATTTAGTTGAATTTAATATTATATAAGCGTAGCTACCATTTGCTGAGTGTAACGTCCTTGCGAACGTATCAACATGAAGTTTACGAAAAAACTTTGCGAGCGTTGCGTTTAAAAATAATTTCAATATTAAGTTTAGTTTAAAAAAACAATCAATTTTCATTCAATACTATCATTAATTTCAATTTAATTTAAAATGAAATCAAAAATTATTTTAACAGCATTTTTGTCTGTTTCATTAATGGCTTGTGCCCAAGAAACGCCTAAAGTAAAGCATAAAAAATCCAATACAACAGCGAAATCAAATACAAAAACGATGAAATTTGTCAATGCAGTAGACCCGATTTGTCACATGCCAACCGAACCCGATATGAAAGATACAGCAGTGTATAAAAATAAAACGTACGGTTTTTGCAGTTCACTATGCAAAGACGAATTCAAGAAAAATCCTGAGAAGTATGCCCAAAAGTAAAAAGCCAAATAATACGAAGAGTAAAGTCATTATTCCGATTGTAATTATTGCATTGCTTTTTGTGGGAATCGGTGTCGGAATGGGGTATTTCAAAAAGAACCTTTATACGGTAATGAAAGTCCCTGATTTTCAACTGACAGATCAGAATAATAAAAAAATCACCAACAAAGATATGCTCGGAAAAGTTTATCTAGTCGAGTTTTTCTTCAGCAGGTGTCCTACGATTTGCCCAATAATGAACACGAATATGAGGGCGATCGAAGATGAAATCAACAATCCCGATTTTGGAATCATTTCCATAAGCATCGATCCTGAAAATGATACACCGCAATTATTGAAAGAACATGCGAAAAAAATAGGAGCAAAATCTCCAAACTGGCATTTTTTAACGGGTGACAGAAGCTATATCGGGAAATTGGCAGATCAGTTCAATATTTATGTTGGTGATAAGGAAGATGAGAGCGAAAGCCTGAATCATAGCGGAATGATTGCGCTTGTCGACAAAGATGGCAATATCCGTTGCCGATACAACAAAGACAATATGCCTATTTTATATTACTCAGGATTGAATTATGAAGATCCGGAAGGAAAGACGCCGAAGCTGACAGGAAAATATCACCCCGACAGAGAAATTCTCATCGAGGATATTAAGAAGTTATTGAAATAGAGGACTGGAAGCTAGGTGTTGGAAGAGGGATGTTATCAACAATATGGTAATAAACTTCCAGCCTCCAACTTCCATCTTCCAGCCAAATACATAAACCACACAAAAAACAAAACGTTATGAAGATTTTAAAAGTAGCTGCTTTAAGTGCAGTATTCGCGGCACAATTTGCGTTTGGACAGTTTAAGCAAACGGCATTACCTTATGCTTACAATGCATTGGAAGGTAATATTGATGCGCAGACAATGGAAATTCACTATTCAAAACATGCGGCGGCGTATGTAGCGAATTTGAATAAAGCCATTGCAGGAACACCACAGGAAAAACAGACTTTGTTTCAGATCATGTCGAATGTTTCAAAATTACCGGCTGCGGTGAGAAACAATGCAGGAGGACATTATAACCACGAATTATTTTGGACTGTTTTAACACCTGAAAAAAATACACAGCCTTCTGCAAAATTAGCGAAAGCAATCAACGAAACTTTCGGGAGTATGGATGCTTTTAAAGAAAAAATGGCAAAAGCAGGAGCAGACCGTTTTGGTTCGGGATGGGCTTGGCTATCTGTGGATAAAAACGGAAAATTATTCGTTTCGTCTACGCCCAATCAGGATAATCCTTTGATGGATGTTGTGGAAGAAAAAGGAACGCCGATTTTTGGAATTGATGTTTGGGAACACGCTTATTACCTAAAATATCAGAACAAAAGAGCAGATTATTTAACAGCTATCTGGAACGTAACCAACTGGAAAGAAATCAGCAGAAGATACGAGGAAGCGATCAGCAAAAAATAATTTCATGAACCTAATTTGCAGCATATTCCTCACTTTATTTGTGGTATTTCGACCTTTGGTGCCATTGGTGGAGTATGCTGTAAATTATGATTACATCTCCGAAGTTTTGTGTGTCAACAAAAGCAATCCCGAGCTTCACTGTAACGGAAAATGTTATGTAAGCAAACAAATTGCAAAAACTAACGAAACCGATTCTTCACCTTTAAACAAAACAAAAAACTCAGGGCAGAAATTGCTGGATATTTACGTTCTTCCTGAAATTGCCCAAATCAATAAAACAGAAAACGCTTTCTTTTCAAATCTCAATTTTCTATACAAAATAGCATATTCTTTTCTGTTTTTGAAACATATTTTCAGACCACCGGTTTTTTTAAGTTAATATTTTTCAAATCTTGTTTTACTGCAAGAGTTTTCATAATTAAATAATTAGAATTAAACGTGTAGTTGTCATTCCGTAGGAATCTCGGCAAGGATTTTCATGGTATAATTTCTAAAACTCCGCTTAGATTTCTTCGGAATGACAAAGAGTATGCTTATTCTGTGTAAACTTTTGCAGTTAAAAAGATTAAATGTTCTACTATTTAATCAAATTCAATTAAAAATTTCAACTTAAAAAATCAACAATGAAAATTTATAAATTTTTATCACTATTATGTATTGCCTTTACATTTTTCACTTTTACATCTTGTCTAAATAACGATGAAGACGATTCATCACCCGAAGCAAAAGGAAACCTTCAAATCAAATTCGAAAACGGATTTAATAATCTCGGTGATATTGTTCTCAATCAAACGACTCAAACGTCTTCTCAAGGTCAAAAACATCAGTTTTCCAATATCAAATATGTTATCAGTAACATCAGTTTAATTGATGAAAACGGAAATGAATTCAAATACAACGAAAATAATCCCGATAAAGGAGCTTTCATTATTGACCAGGCCGATGCAGTTGCAGGAATTGTCTATGTTAATCTTAATGAAATCCCCAAAAACAACTACAAAAAAGTAAAATTTGGATTAGGAATCAGTCAAAATGCTTATTTACTGGGACAGGACGGACAAGCCGAATTCTGGAACAAAGCCAAACAAAAAGGAATGTCATGGTCTTGGGCAGCAGGCTATGTTTTCGTAAAACTGGAAGGAAAATACGGAAACAATTCTCCCGACACAGAATTCATGAATCACACCGGAAATATGGGCAATGTAACCGCAAATGGAACTCCCGACCTTTACCGGGAAATTACGTTGAACCTTCCGACAACAGCAAGAGTAACAAGCCAGATTACGCCATCTATTCATATCTTGGCAGATTTTAATCAGTATTTAAGTGGAGATACTCCGCTGGTTTTAAATTCTACCAATGATATGATGATGGGTTCAAGCCAACATCTAGTGAACGTGACGAATAACTTAACGAAAATGTTTAAAGTAGACCATGTTCACAATGATTAAGATATTTAAAACAGGTTTAATTATTTTCACTTTTCTAAGTTTTATATCATGTTCCGATGAGGTAATCGAACCATTGGAAAAGGATGAGGTTTACAATCTTACCTTTCCATCGTACTTTCCGGAAATAACTTTTGATACATCTGGAAATCCTGTTACCAAAAATGGAGTAGAGTTGGGAAGAAAATTATTCTACGAAGGAAAGCTTTCACGAAATAATACAATTTCTTGTGGTTTCTGCCATATTCAGGAAAATGCGTTTACCCATCACGGTCATACGGTAAGTCATGGCGTTGATGACAGAATCGGAATCAGAAATGCACCGCCGATTCAGAATATGGCTTTTTTAAAGCGATATATGTGGGACGGAGTCATTCATAATTTGAACGAACAGCCGATCATTCCAATGACGAATGAAGATGAAATGGATAGCTCAATGCCGGAAGTGATTGCGAAATTAAGCTCAGATCCGAAGTATAAAAAATTATTCAAATCAGCTTATGGAGATGAAAATATTACGGGTGAAAGAATATTGAAAGCATTATCTCAATTTATGGCAACGATGGTATCCGCAGATTCAAAATATGACAAAGTAAAACAAGGGAAAGAAAATTTTTCATCAGATGAATCTCAAGGATTGAGTTTGTTTCAACAAAAATGTGCTTCGTGTCACAGCGGAGAATTGTTTACCGATGAGAGTTTCAGAAATACGGGAATGTATTACAATACGCAATTCAAAGATGCCGGAAGATATCGCGTAACTCTTGATCAAAACGATTGGATGAAATTCCGTGTCCCGAGTTTACGAAATGTAGAATACACGGCTCCTTACATGCATGACGGAAGATTTTACACATTGGATGTGGTTCTTAATTTCTATTCAGATAATGTAGAAGACAATCCGAATCTTGATCCGCAATTGAAACAAAACGGACATATTGGAATCGCAATGAATACTCAGGAAAAGCAATTCATCATCGCTTTTTTGAAAACATTGTCGGATAAAAATTTTATCTCTAATCCAAAATTTGCAGAATAATTTTACTGAGACATGAAAAAGATATTTTTAATCATAAGTTTGATTTTGTTGAATTTAAATCAGGCTAAAACAATCAAGGACAGTCTTTATATTCCAACCGATTTTCACGCGAGGTTTTTTGATGATTGCGATGCGTGTGGCTGTGCAGCAGGAAATGGTTCGTCCGGTTTTGAATCTTTATTGAATCCTCAATTTATCGGAATTAAATATTTTGCTCAACACTATAAAGCAAAGGAAAATTTATTTGTAAAAGATTTAACTCAGGATCAATATTTTAATACCATTCAGCTTTGGGGGAAAATTCCTTTGACGAAAAAACTAAGTGTTTACGCAAGTTTACCGTTTCATTTTCATGAAAAGAAAACCCTGCAGGGAGATATTAAAATCAATGGAATAGGAGATATTAATTTAATGGGAATTTATCAGCTAGTAAATTCAAAAGAGAATATTCATCAGTTAAATGGTGGAATTGGTGTAAAAGTTCCACTCGGAAAATTTGATGAAAAAGGAATTTCCGGTGTCAATCCAAGTTTTCAATTAGGAACAGGAAGCTGGGATTATCAAATGGTGTTGAATTATAAATTTCAGAAAAATAAAGTTGCTGTTTTATTAAATACAGATTACACCATCAAAACAGAAAACAAAAAATATTACCGTTTCGGAAATCAATGGAATTATGCAGCCACAGGATTTTACAAGATTCTATCAAACGATAGAATAATTTTCTCCGGAAAGGCAGGTCTTCAAGGTGAAGTTTATGACAAAAACAAACAGTTTGATGAAGTTTTGCCCAATACCGCCGGAAGTGCTTTGTACGGAAAGCTGGGATTTGAAGCATCTTACAAGAAATTCAGTTTGGGAAGTGAAGTGATGCTTCCTGCGTATTCCAATTTAGCGGGAGGAGATATTGAAGCGAAATCTCGTTTTAGTATTTTCCTAAATTTTGGAATTTAGAAAGATTAAGCTTTTGTTTCCTACAGATTACACAGATTCTCACAGATTTTTTTATTGTTGATTTAAAAAGCGGAAAATATACCGCATCATCTGTGGAAATTTGTGTAATCTGAGGGAAATTATAAAATTTATTTTTAAATATTTTTCATTGAAAATCATAGAATTAAATTCAATTTTGATTCTATGATTTATTTTCTATCTTTGCCGCAATCTGGTGAGCTGTAAAAAGCGCTTAAAAGGGAATCCGGTGAAAATCCGGAACAGACCCGCTGCTGTAAGCTCCACAAAACAAGTTTTTGAAGATTATATTCACTGTTTTTTAATGGGAAGGATTTCAAAAATGGAGTAAGTCAGAAGACCTGCCAGAAGATTTAACGTTTGACGCTTTCGTGGAATAAAGCTTAGGACATCACTGATTTTGTGCAGTTTACAACTGTGCTTAGTCGTTGTATTCTTATATCCATTAGCGTCATCATTATTCGAAATGAGCTAATGGTGACAACATTTTTTACATCTCAACTTCAGAAGGTTGTTTGCGCAGTTTTTGTGTTAACAGCTGCCTTTTTATATTCACAATCGAGAAAAGATACCATTAAGGAACAAACAATTGTCACCGTTAATGTCAAGAAGAAAAATTTTAAAGAAATCCTTCCTGCGCAGGTTTTGTCGGGGGAAGATCTGGAAAAACTGAATAGTCAGTCGGTTGCAGATGCGATGAGGTATTTTTCTGGTGTTCAGATTAAAGATTACGGTGGAATTGGCGGTTTAAAAACAATCAATATCCGAAGTATGGGAAGCCAGCATGTCGGTGTTTTTTATGATGGAATTCAATTAGGAAATGCTCAGAATGGAGTTGTGGATTTAGGAAGATATTCCTTGGATGATTTAGAGGAAATCTCTTTGTATAACGGACAAAAAAGTGAAATTTTTCAACCTGCAAAAGATTTTGGATCTTCTGGGTCGATTTATTTAAAATCTAAAACTCCTGTTTTTAAAGGAAATAAAAAAACAAATGTTGTTGTAAGATTTAAAAATAGTTCGATTGATTTATTTAATCCATCTTTTCGCTTAGAACAGAAAATATCGGAAAATATTTCAGCGAGTTTTAGTTCAGAATTTTTACAAAGTGATGGTGTTTACAAATACCGTTATAAGAAAAAATATCCGGATGGAGAAATTGCGTATGACACGATTGCTAAAAGATTTGATTCAGATATTCACGCCAAACGCTTTGAAACAAGCCTAAACGGAACCATCAAAAATGGAAGCTGGAACATCGGAGGTTACGGTTATTTATCAAATCGTGGAATTCCTGCAGCAATTGTAAACAATAGATTCGATGGAAGAGGACAAAGACAGGTTGATGAAAATTATTTCGTACAGGGAAGTTTTAAGAAAAAAATATTCCCAAAATTAGAAACTCAGATTAAAGCCAAGTTTGCTTACGATTATACCCATTATATTGATACAGTTTCGTCCATAAAAATACAAAATCAATATATACAAAAGGAACTGTATGTGTCTTCGTCCAACTTATATTCACTTACTGCTGATTGGGATATTAGTGCAAGCGTAGATTTTCAATATAACAATCTCTATGCAGACTTGGTTAATTTTTCTTATCCTACCCGTTATACAACTTTAGCTGCTTTCGCTACAACGTATGAATGGAAAAGACTGAAATTTTTAGGAAGTGTTTTAGGAACTTTCGTTTCAGAAAATGTTGAAAAAAATTCAAAATCACCGGACAGAACGGAATGGACTCCTGCTGCTTTTCTTAATTATCAACCTTTTGCAGGAAAAGATTTTACAATACGTGCTTTTTACAAAAGAATTTTTAGGATGCCGACTTTTAATGATCTGTATTATACAATGATCGGAAATACATCGCTAAAACCTGAATTTACCAATCAATACAATTTTGGATTTACCTATCAGAAAAGATTTAAAAGTGAAATTTTCCAGAGAATTTATGCTAAAGTTGATGGCTATTTCAACAAAGTCGAAGACAAGATTATCGCAGCTCCCAACGGAAGTATGTTCCGATGGACAATGCTGAATCTCGGCGTCGTTGAAATCTTGGGAACAGATGTGAATGTTCAGGGAGATTTTAAGTTCGGAGAATTAAAAATAAGACCATTATTAAATTATACTTTCCAGAGAGCAAGGGATTTTTCAGATCGTGAAGAGTCTTATTTTGGACATCAGATTCCTTACACACCGTGGCACAGCGGGACTTTTTCCCTGATGTCTGAGTATAAAGACTGGGGTTTCAATTATAGTTTTGTTTATGTTGGTGAGCGTTACGACGTGAATCAGAATAATATTCAGTACAACTATATTCAGCCTTGGTATACACACGATTTATCGATTCAGAAAAAATTCAACTGGCAGTCGCATCAGTTTAAAGCCAGTTTTGAAGTGAATAATGTTTTCAACCAATATTATGACGTGGTGTTGAATTATCCGATGCCGGGAAGAAATTTTAAACTCATTGTAAGTTTTACATTATGAAAAAATTAAACTTTTGTCTCATTATTTTTGCATTTTTTTCGCTGATCTCTTGTCGAACAGATGAATACATTAATCGTGAAGAAACGGAATCCGGACTTGCAGCACCAGAAAATACTGCTATCAAAGGATTTTATCTTTTGAATGAAGGAAATATGGGAAGTAATAAAGCAACTTTGGATTTTTTCGATTACACGACAGGAACTTACCACCGGAACATTTATGCAGAAATCAATCCAAATGTTGTGAAGGAATTGGGAGATGTTGGAAACGATATTCAGATTTATGGAAATAAAATGTACGCAGTGATTAATGTTTCCAATAAAATTGAAGTTCTCGATGCAAAGACAGCGAAAAGAATTAAAACCATTAATCTTGAAAACTGCCGTTACATCACTTTCAAAAACGGAAAAGCTTATGCTTCAAGCTATGCAGGGCCTGTTTCTATTGATCCAAACGCTCCGTTGGGAAAAGTGGTTGAAATTGATACGACTTCTTTAACGATCCAGAGAACAGCGGTTGTAGGTTATCAGCCAGAAGAAATGGAAATTATTGGGGATAAATTATTTGTTGCAAACTCAGGCGGATACAAGTTCCCGAATTATGACAGAACGGTTTCTGTGGTAGATTTAAGTTCTTTTACTGAAACTAATAAGATAGATGTTGCAATCAATCTTCATCATGTTAAAAAAGACAATTATGGCGATTTGTATGTCACTTCAAGAGGTGATTATTATACGGTTCCGTCCAGTTTGTTCTTGGTCGATCCGGTGACAGGAATTGTAAAGAAAGATTTTCATCTTTCGGTAAGCGAAATGACGATCGTAAATGATAAACTTTATTATTACGGAAACGAGTTCAATTACAATACCCATACTTACAAAAAATCTTTCGGAATTATTGATGTAAAAACCGAAGAAATTATTTCAAATAAATTGATCGATCAGGAATATGTGGATGCGATCAAAACGCCTTACGGAATTGCGGTAAATCCAATCACAGAAGATATTTATTTAACCGATGCGAGAAATTATGTCTCAACTGGATTTGTCTACTGTTTTGATAAAAACGGACATTTTAAATGGAAAACGGAAGGCGGGAATATCCCTGCACATTTCACTTTTTTATACAAATAAACTGAATTGAAATATGAAAAGAAATACCACTAAATTTTTAAAAATTGCTTTCACATCACTTTCTCTTGCAAGTGTAATTGTTGCCTGTAAAAGTGATAATGACGAAGAAGATCTCACGTTCAATGGTCTTCAGGATTCTTATACGATCGATCGTTTTAAAGTTTTAAATATAGATCCGAAAACAGGCGGAACTTTCACCTGGAGCATCAACGATTCTATTATTTCTCAAGATTCTCAATTAGATTTTATCAGTCCGGTTGTGAAAACATATCCTTTGACTTTAAAAATTGAATCAAACGGAACGACAAGAACTTACAACTCAAAAATTATTGTGAATCACGAAGCTGGAAACTTTAGTAAATATATTTCTAATGTTTTCGATTTTCGTCCTGCTGTAGGACAATTCATGAATGAAATTCCAGAATATGAAAATGGAGATACCTATGATAAAATGCTTCAAAAGGCTAAAAGTTCTTTGGTTGGAGAAGGCTCTACCATGATTTCTTTAGGCGGTTTCGGTGGATCTGTGACTTTTGGTTTCGATCACACGATTCCGAATATGGACGGAAGAGATTTTAAAATTCTCGGAAATGCATTTTGGGGAAATGATGCCAGTCAGTCTCGTTCGGGATCTTGTGAACCGGGAATCATCATGGTTGCCTACGACCGAAACAAAAATGGAAAACCAGACGAAGATGAATGGTACGAAATCGCAGGTAGCGAATATTTTAAAAATACAACCGTAAAAAATTACAGTATTACATACTTTAAACCCAATGAAAATAAACCGCCCGTTCCAGGAAGCGAGTTTTGGCAAACCGATGTAGAATATCTGAAATGGGAGGATAATCTGGGGAATTCGGGATATAAAACAAAAAATACCTTCCATGTCCAAAGCTACTATCCACAGTGGCTTTCGGGGACTTCGTACACGCTTGCCGGAACAAAACTTCAGAACAATTTTTATGATCAAAGCGGAACGGGCGATTATTGGGTAGGAAAATCCTATGACTACGGATATGCGGACAATGCCCCGAATAATGATGACGCTTCCAATATTGATATTTCCTGGGCAGTCGATAGAAACGGAAAGCATGTAAAACTTCCGGGAATCGATTTTGTGAAAGTTTATACGGGAACCAATCAGGAAGCGGGATGGCTTGGAGAAGTTTCTACGGAAGTTGCAGGAGCGTATGATTTACGACTTAATTAAAATTCAATCTAAATGTTTATAATTAAATTAAAAATGAAAAAGTTTTATCTTTTAACAATGCTTTTTCTGTTTGCATTTTTTACGAATGCGCAGATAAAAGTACAGGGGGTTCCCCGAAATGATATTCAACTGAATTCTGCCAAAAAGAATCACACGGCTAAAAATGTCACGACTATTAATTTTTCTGATATCCAATATTGGGTAGGAACAGGAACAAACGAAGCAGCTTTCGTTGTACAATGGAATGACAGCAAAAATCCGGACGCTCTGGTTTGGGGTTTCAGATGGAACGGAACGGCAACCGGTGAAGATATGCTGAAAGCAATTGCCAGTGCAGATCACAGATTTTTCTCTCTTTTGTATCAGGGAACTCAATTTGGAACTGCTGTCGGAGGTTTTGGTTTTGATCTAAACGGAACCGGAACAAATGCGCTTTACAAAAACGGAAATACAACCTATCCATATTATCCAGTTGCAGGCATTGTAAACACAACCTCTTATGATTTTGATGATTATACTTCTGCAGACGCAGCAGATCACTGGCAGTCGGGTTGGGCAACCAACGGATATTGGTCTTATTGGGTAAAAGATCCTACAGATGCGGATTTTGGATATTCCGGAGTAGGTGCAACTAGCAGAACTTTGACGAATGGTTCTTATGATGTTTGGAATTACAACCCTTCTCTTAATCCAGTTGCGATTGCTCCTACATTTACAGCGGTTTCGCCTTATGTAGCTTCAACAAACTTTTCAGCAGGATATTTTATGGTGAATGAAGAGTGGTTTGGTCACACTAATGGTTCTGTTAATTTTATTGATTCTAATGGAAACGTAAATTACAGAGTGTACAGCAATGCCAATAACAATCAGGCTTTCGGAGCTACAACTCAGTATGGAACAATCTATGGGGATAAATTTTATTTTATTTCAAAACAAGCTGCAGACGGTGGAGATACTCAATACACTCCGGGTGGAAGATTGGTTGTTGCTAATGCGCAGACCATGCAGAAAATCGCTGGATTTAATAATATCGGTGGAGGAGACGGGAGATCTTTTGTCGGGGTAAATGAGCATAAAGGTTATATCGGAACATCAACGGGTATTTTTACTTTTAATATTGATAATATGACGATTGGAAGTTTGATCCCCACAACCGGAGGTGGAAGTGCATACGCAGGACAGATCGGAAACATGATCAGAACTTCTCAATACGTTTATGCAGTAAAACAATCGACTGGAGTTTTGGTGATTAATCCCAATACAGATATGGTGGTTGCGACAATTGCAGGAGCTTATCACTCGGTTGTTCAGGCGAAAGACGGAAGTGTTTGGGCGATTCAGGATCAGAAAGTGGTGAATATTAATCCATCAACTTTTGCAACGACAGCTTACAACATTCCTACAACAAAATATTTAGGATCTTGGGAAGCTTGGAACGCAGGAAGCTTCACAGCAAGTAGCCAGAATAATACTTTATATTGGATCAATTCTGTTAACAGTTTCGTTTCCGGAATTCAGATCGTGAAATTTGATGTAACAAATAAAACTTTTAATGAAAATTTTGGTGTGCTTCCTGGGCAGACTGGAACTTACAAACAAATTCCTTACGGAGCAGGTTTAAGAGTAAATCCTGTAACAGACGAAATTATTGTAAATACAACGGAAAGCGGTTACGGAGCACATTATCAGAAAAATTGGATTTATACGTATAGCAGCAGTACAGGAGCTATTACCAATACAAAAATCTTAAATGATTATTACTGGTTCCCTGCAATAGCGGTTTTCCCGGATAATAGTTTACCAACAATAAATAATACTTTGCCAACACAAGTAAATGCAAATTCTGTAATAACAATTGATCTAAAATCCGTAATTTCAGATACAGATAATTTATCGGCTGCAATCGTGAAGACTGTGAAGTCAAACAACAATCCGAATGTAGTTTCTGCAACAATCAATACAAATGATGAGTTGATAATCACTCCGCTTGGAAACGGAACGGCTGATATTGTAATTAGTTTTAATTCAAACGGAAAAGTGGTTGAAAAAACGGTAACAGTTACAAGTTCAACTTCAGTATTGGCAACAACTGAAGTGAAAAAATTAGAATTCAGTATTTATCCGAATCCGGTGACTGATATTCTTAATATTCGTACTCAGGAGAAAGTTTTAAACGTTTCTGTGTATGATATGTCTGGTAAATTGGTTAATGTACCGTTCAGCAATGGACAGGTAAGTGTAAGTATGCTTCCGAAAGGGGTGTATATCTTAATTGCAAAAACCGAGAAAGCAGTATATCAGCAGAAATTGATAAAAAACTAAATCTTTAGTAGCATATCCTAATTTTGTTTGCCTCCACCTTTTGCCTTTGGTGGAGGCTTTTATTTGTTTTAAATTTATTTTTTAAGATTTGGTAAAAATGCCGTAATGATTCCCATTAATGGTAAAAAAGCACAGATTTTAAAGACATATTCGATACTTGTATCATCTGCAACTGCGCCTAAAACGGCCGAACCTATTCCTCCCATTCCAAACATAAATCCGAAGAATAGCCCTGCAACCAAACCGATTTTATTGGGCAAAAGATCAGTTGCAAATACCAAAATGGCAGAGAATGCAGAAGCGATAATTAATCCAATGATAACCGCAAAAGCAATCGTCCAAAATAATGAAAGATAGGGTAGGAAAAGCGTAAATGGTGCCGCTCCCAAAATCGAAATCCAGATAATTTTCTTTCTTCCGTATTTATCGCCCAATTTCCCACCTAAAATTGTTCCGACAGCAACAGCAGCCAAAAACATGAAGAGATATAACTGAGAATCTTTTACCGAAATGTGAAATTTATCAATCAAAAAGAAGGTAAAATAATTTGTCATGGAAGCCAGATAAATATATTTCGAAAAGACCAACGCTAATAAAATCGTAATCGAGAAAATAACTTTTTTCTTTGAAAGATTAATATGAATAACATCACTCGGATGTTTGGCTGATTTTTTTAAACTTAATCTTTCTGCATACCAATTTCCGATTCTCCATAGAACAATAATTCCGATAAAAGCCGCGATGGCAAATAACCCAACATAACCTTGTCCTAAAGGCAGAATAATTAAAGCAACCAGCAAAGGTCCAATCGCACTTCCCGAATTTCCACCAACCTGAAATATCGATTGTGCCAAACCTTTTTGCCCGCCCGATGCCAATTGTGCAACTCTCGATGCTTCCGGATGAAATACCGACGATCCCATTCCGATCAATCCAACAGCAATTAAGATAACATAATATTGAGGTGCCGCTGCCAATAAAAGCAACCCAGCCATGGATAATCCCATTCCGATAGCTAATGATCTTGGATTGGGCTTTTTATCGGTATAAATTCCCACAAACGGCTGTAAAATTGAAGCCGTTAATTGAAAAACCAACGTAATAATTCCGATTTGCGCAAAAGATAAATTGAATTCACCCTTCATAATCGGGTAGAGTGAGGGAATTGTTGACTGGATGAGGTCATTCAAAAAATGTGAGAAACTGATCATGAATAAAATCGGATAAACAATTTTACTTGTGTCAATGGTTTTTATTGTACTATTTTCCATAATTATTTTTTTTAAATTCATCAGGTCATCTGATGAATTTTGTTAAATTTTAATTTTTAATAAACCCGATCAACGATTTGTTGAGCTATAAATGCAGCTTCTTTTGCATTTTTATTTTCGATAGCTAAATAGAGGCGATTATGAATATCCTGAGAAATAATAAATGATTCGGTATCATTATGTCTGCTTTCAAAAGATCTTAGAATATGAGAGCTTGCGATTTTAAAAATTTCCTTTAAAAGTGTATTACCACAAGCTTCCGCAATAGCGATATGGAAATTAATATCCGCCTGATAACATTCAAGATCTTTATTTTCTTCTGCAAATTTGTTTCTTTGATCGAGATACATTTTAATGTTTTTCAACTGCTCCTCACTCCTGTTAATAGCTGCTTTTGCTGCGATCTTAGCGTCCAGTAAAGATCGTACCTCCTGCACATCTTCAATCTGAGCTTTATCCATTTGTGATTCCAGAGATTCCTGAATGGTATTTGAAACTACAAACGTTCCCACACCTTGCTGAACATCCAAAACTCCCTTAATCGAAAGAATTTTTATCGCTTCACGAATACTTGAGCGACCAACACCAAAAAGTTTCATCAACTCAGGTTCGGTGGGTAATTTTTCACCAACAGCAAATTCATTATTGACGATTCCTTCCGCCAATCTTTCTGCTACTTCCTGTGCTAATGTTTTTCTTTGGATCTGCATATTTATTAATACATCATATCATCTGATGAATTACAAAGTTAAGAATTAAACTTTTAATTTTAATAAATATTTGAGTTAATTTTAATTATAAAGATTTTAGTAAACAAAAATTAATTGAGTTCAGCCCTATTAAAAGGATTTTAGAGGAATTTTAATTACATCTCTATTGACTTAATTCACTATTAAGAGAAATAAAAAAAGAGATTCAAAAAATGAATCTCTTTTATGTAGCCCGTAGGGGAATCGAACCCCTCTTACCAGAATGAAAATCTGAGGTCCTAACCGATAGACGAACGGGCCATCTACCAAACTGTAAAATAAATTACAGGGTTAGTATTTTGTTTTTATAAGTTTCAACTCTTATCCTAAACACTCGGTTAGTAGTGATTAAGTTTGTAGCCCGTAGGGGAATCGAACCCCTCTTACCAGAATGAAAATCTGAGGTCCTAACCGATAGACGAACGGGCCAACTATACTTATTAAGCTAGTTTGTTAACGTGCTTAGTTAATTTGCTTTTTAAGTTAGCTGCTTTGTTTTTGTGGATAATATTTTTCTTAGCTAATTTATCCAACAAAGAGATAACTTTTGGCAATTGTTCTGCAGCAGCAGCTTTATTCTCTTCATTTCTTAACACCTTCAAAGCTGTTCTAGCAGTCTTGTGGTAATATCTGTTACGAAGTCTTCTTACTTCGTTTTGTCTGATTCTTTTTAATGCTGATTTATGATTTGCCATATCGTTCAAATGTGGTTGCAAAAGTATAAACTTTTTTTTATCTACCAAATTTATTTTTAGAAATTTTTAATTTTCTTCTGATAAATATTTTCTTAGTTTATCGATCGCTTGTTCTATTTTAAAATTCTCGTCTTCTCTTTCTATTTTCCTGATTGTGCTCGAAAGCATAATCATAGCGTTGTTCCATTCTCCAGTGGTATTGGTGAAGGTAAGTCCGTCAATCGTTACTGCAAAAGCGACACTTTCTCCCGTCCTGTAAAGTCTGAAACTTATTTTATCATCCCTGCCTGTAATCCCGTCTTCATTGATTTTTAAATCGTAACTTTTTGGGTTAGAGTGGATTTTCTTAAAAAGCAAATTTGCCTCTTGTATTTTTAAATCCGGCATGATATCAAATTTGGTAGCCTATAGGAGAATCGAACTCCTGTTGCAAGGATGAAAACCTTGAGTCCTGACCACTAGACGAATAGGCCAAATTTTGAGGTTGCAAAAGTAATAAATTACTTTTTAACTTCAAAATTATTTTACATTATTTTTGAACTTTTTGAATCACGGTATTTTTAATTCCCTTAGCTTCAATGTCTTTCTGTAACTTCACGGCATCCTCCAAAGTATACACTTTTCCGTAGGTATAGTAGAAAACTCCACTTTCTTTGTTTCTTTCAACATCTTTCAGGGTTTGCATGATAAATGAATTTCCATTCAATTTGTCACCAACATACACCTCGATGGTGTAATATCCTGCGCTTAATTTTTGATTCGGCATAAACCCTACCGCATATGCATTTCGGAATCCTGCGTCTTTGGCGGTTTTAATATTAATATCTCTTACCGAAGCCAGATTTGATACTCCGTAATAATATTTGTATTGTCCATTTTCTTTAATAGGAAGAATGTAATTCAATCCTTTTAAAGCAGGATCTCCATCATTATATTTTGTTGGAGAACTTAATAATAAAATTCTGAAATCATTTTTCAAAGCAACTTCTGCCAGTTTATCCGGTTCAGGTTTTTTTGTTATGACAGGACCTCCGGATTTTCTATCCACTGCTTTTTTATAATCAATAATTGCTTGATAAATACTTTCTGAAATTTCGTCCTGACCTTTTTCTGATGCCAAATAATGACTTTCTTCCGGATGATTAATGAATCCTGTTTCAATAAGTACAGAAGGCATCGCATTCATACGAAGAACGTGTAGGTTTTTCTGGAAAACACCTCTTGAAGATCTTTTGTCTTTATTTACAAAGTTATCCTCAACCAATCCTCCTAAAAGAAGACTGGATTCGAGATATTTACTTTGCTGAAGTTTTAATGCTATTAAGGATTCCGGAGAACTGGCGTCGTAAGAACCAAACGTCTGTTTATCTTTTTCATCCAAGAAAATTACATCATTTTCTCTTTTTGCAACCTCTAAGTTGGTGTCGTTCTGATCGGGGCCTTGTACGTAAGTTTCTGTTCCATAGGCTGTCGGTCTTACCGAAGAATTACAGTGGATCGATACAAAAAGATCTGCTTTGCTTCTGTTGGCAAGGTTTGTTCTATCTGAAAGCGAAGGATATTCATCGATCTTTCTTGTGTAAATTACTTTGAAATCTTTATTTTTTTCAAGCATTGCACCGACTTTCAGCGTAATAGCGAGAGTAACGTCTTTTTCTGCGACTCTTCCGATGTCTGCATAATTTCTGTTTGCTCCATGATCACTTCCCCCATGTCCTGCATCTAAAACGATGGTAAATTTCTTTTGCGAAAAAATAAATGTGTTAAGGAGTAGGAAGAGAAATGATAAAATTATTTTAAAATTTACTTTGTGCATCTTACAGTTTTAAAAATTATATTAATTTTGAGCCTTAATTGTATACATATAAATATAACAAAAAATTGGTCAAAACCGTCTTCAAAAATATATTACAAATTTTAATTATCCTAATTTTTAACAATTTTTTAGCACAACAAACTCCTGAAAAATTGCCTAAAAATGCGGTTAATGATACTATTTCCAAAAAGGATACCATTGTCGTAAAAAAAGAGTCGTTAGAAGATGTTCTTCAGACAAAAGCCGACAATATACGTAGAGATTTTCCGAAAAAAATGGTTTATCTGAACAAAAATGCTCAGGTGAAATACCAAGATATGCAGATTGATGCAGATTATATCTCTATCGACGAACAAAAAAGTGTTATGTACGCTCGCGGAAAACAAGATTCTTTAGGAAAGATCATTGAACCTGTAATTACAACTCAGGCAGGGAAAAAATATGAGACCAGCCAGTTTCAATATAATACAAAAACGAAACAGGCAATTGCTTATGATGCTCGTACTGAGGAAAGTGAAGGGGTAATTAATGCCAAAAAAACAAAGAAGTACAATGATTCGGTATTTGCCATGAGGCAGGCAGATTATACGACCGATGATTATTTTATAAAGAAAAAAGACACAGCGGCAGATTATTTTTTAAGGGCTAATTATCTTAAATTAATTAAAACTAAAAATAAATCTTCCATTGTTTCCGGACCAATCTGGATGTATATCGAAAATGTTCCGACACCTTTGGTAATGCCGTTTGCGATTTTACCTTTTTCGAGTAAAAGAGCTGCCGGTATTTTAATTCCTAGTTTCGGGGAAAGGCAGGATGTTGGTTTCTTTCTGAATGGTTTAGGTTATTATCAGCCGATTGGGGAACATTTTGATCTTAAAATTCTTACCGATATTTACACAAAAGGAAGCTGGAACTTCCGACCGGAAATGAATTATGTAAAGAAATACCGTTACAATGGTAATTTTTCGGCAGATTTCGGAACCATGGTGCGTGGAATCAAAGGGCTAGATGATTACGGAAAAACAAGTACATACAGAATTGCTTGGAGACATACACAGGATACCAAAGCAAATCCTTTCCTTACTTTTTCGGCTTCGGTGGATATTGTAAGCACAAAATTTTATAACAATACGCTGAATAACAATTATATCTTAAACCAAAACGTATTAAATACACAGCAAAACTCGACGGTAACGATCACCAAGAGATTTTTGAAGTTACCAGCAACGATTACGGGGACGGCTTCTTATTCTCAGAACTTTGCGACAGGTTTGTCGGATCTTCGTTTGCCACAGATGAATATTGCGATCAATCAGTTTTATTTATTTAAATCTAAAACAGGGGTAAGAACTGGTTTGTTGGAAAACTTAACGGTAAATACAGGAATCAACTTAACGAATTACGTTCAAACCGATGAAGGCGAGCTTTTCAAAAAGGAGATGTGGGATAAAATGCAGACCGGTTTGAAAAACAATATTGCTTTGGGAACAAATACCACGGTTGCAAAATATTTCACTTTCAGTTTAGGAGCTAATATTGATAATGCTTTAACAACAAAAACGGTAGAGAAGTTTTACGACCCGATACAAAACAAAGTTGTTACAGAAACCAATAAAGGAATTTCAGGCTATTCTACTTTTTCTACAACAGCAAGTATTCAGACTACTTTATATGGTATGATGAAATTTAAAAAAGGTTCTGCCATTGAAGCAATCAGACATATGATGACGCCAAGTATCGGCTTTACTTATTCTCCTGATTTTGGGGGTTCTGGATACGGATATTATAAAAATTATTATGATGCAAACGGAGCTTTAACACCCTATTCAATTTTTGAAGGAGGAATTATAGGAGCACCGTCTAGCGGATTGGTAGGAGCTTTAGGTTTCAACATCGGGAACAACATCGAGATGAAAGTGAAATCTAAAAGTGATTCTACTGGTGTAAAAAAAGTAAAACTTTTTGAATCTTTAAACCTTTCCGGAAGCTATAACTTTGCGGCTAAAGATCACCCTTTCTCGATTTTAACGATCAACGGGCAATCCTCTTTCTTTAATAATAAGTTAAGCGTAAATACAAGCTTGTCATTGGATCCATATAAAATCATTTATCTTCCAGGACAGGAGGTTGGAATCAGAACAGAGGATTTTGGACATTTCAGTGTACAAGGTTTCAATGTTCAGATGTCTTATCCTTTGAGCAGTGAGATTTTCGGAGAGAAAACAGATTACGCTAAAAAATACAAATCGAAAGGAGAGGTGAGAAATGAAAATTATTATTTTGATGATGATAATTACGCTCATTTCGATCAGCCATGGACATTGAATATTAACGCTAATTATGCTTACACAAAAAGTTCGGCTTCAAGAACTCCGACAAGATTGGCTTCTGTTGGTTTGGATGGAAGTATTAAATTAACACCTTATTGGAACATCAACGGAAGTACACATTATGACATGGTGACAAAGGAACTGGCGTATACAAGAATCGGTTTTGCGAGAGATCAGCGAAGTTTTACGATCAATTTCAACTGGGTTCCGTTTGGTCAGTACAAAGTATATGACTTCTTTATCGGTATCAAAGCCAACATCTTAAGCGATGCTCTGAAATACAAAGACAGAAGTTTTACGCAGCCAAATGCACCTTTTTAATATTTGATTATAGAAATAGAATATAAATTTTATATTTGCACCCAAAATAAATTCTAATGAAAAAAATCATCAACACTGTAAATGCTCCTGCAGCTATCGGACCTTATTCACAAGCAAATCTTGCAAATGGTGTTTTATACATCTCTGGTCAGATCCCTGTAGATCCTGCAACGGGTAAATTGGTAGAAGGAATCGAGAAGGAAACACATCAGGTAATGAAAAATCTTGAGGCTATCCTTACCGAGGCAGGAATGACGTTTAAAAATGTTGTAAAAGCATCAATCTTCCTTAAAAGCATGGACGATTTTGCTGTAATGAATGATATTTATGCTTCTTATTTAGATGCAGACAGCTATCCGGCTCGTGAGACTGTACAGGTTTCTTGCCTGCCAAAAAATGTTGATATCGAAATTTCAATGATCGCACATCAGGATTAATGAACTTTTTAAGAAATACATTTGCGGTTATCATAGGTCTCGCAATTGCCGGGCTTATCATTACTCTTGGAATAAGGGCGTTTCCGCAGTGGGTTACTTTCGACGCTTTTGCTCCGTTTGAGCATTGGCAAAGATTTCTTCAAAGCATGCAGAATGATGGTGCTTTCTTCGGCTTCCTTTTGTTTATTTCCGGATTGGGAACTACCGTTGGAGGTGTTGCAACGGCAATCATTGTAAAGTATGCCAAAGTGGCTTATGCTATTCTTATCGGCTTCATAATGCTTTTTATAGCCATGCTGGATGTGATAATCTTTCCTTACCATCCTACATTCTATAAAGTCTCAATTTTCCTTACATTCTTCCCGTTTTCGTGGATTGGGGGTAAAATTGTAGCCGTCATTTATGAACGAAAAAAGAAAAGAAGAATCGCTGAAAAAATGAATAAATCATAATAAAATAGGACGCTGCAATTTGCAGCGTTTTTTTATATTTAATTATAAATTCCAAAAGTTTGAAAATTATATTAGAAGAAAAGCAAAAATTTAATCAATTACTGATATGGTTACCGTTAATAGGATTACTGATATTTGTAGTTTTTAATTATTTCAAAAATTCTTTAACATCTAATTTGATTCCTGTATTGATCGTTGGAATTCTAATATTATTTTTCCTGTCGATTACTTTAAAGTATTCAATTTTTGAACAAGAAATTGTTATCTCATATTTTCCTTTTTTCAAGAAGAAGATTTTTAAAAAAGATGAAATATCGGAAATAAGTATTGTTACATACAATCCTCTTTTAGATTTTGGTGGTTGGGGAGTAAGATACGGGAAAAGCGGAACTACGGCTTATAATATTAAAGGAAAAACCGGTATTTTTGTCGCGTTAAAAAATGGCAAAAGATATTTAATAGGAACTCAGATAAGTAAAGATATTTTACGAGAAAAATTAAAACTTTTTTTCGATGAAATAGAAGAAAGGAAATTTTAAATTAAGCTAAAAAAAGACGCCACAAAATAAATTTGTAGCGTCTTTCTTTGATATGAAGTATATGCTTATTTCTTCAATTAAGGCATTTTAAATCCTCTTGTATAGATCTGTCCGTAAGCATCCACAAATTTCACCGATACATTTCCGGAATATTTATCAAGAATTTTCTCAACATCTTTCTGTGAATTTACAGGCTTACCATTGATCTCGATTACGATGTAGTTGTCTACAATTCCGATTTTGGCGATTTCGCTTCCTTCGGTTACGTTTTTAGCAACAACACCGCTGTTCAATCCATAATCGGTTTTGAATCTGTCGCTTAATGGGTCAAATTCAGCTCCTATTTTTTCGGTTACCGAAAGATCTGCCTTTGTTCTGGTAGAAGTTCCACCTTTTTGATCCTTCAAAGTAACTGTGGTCACAGCTTCTTTACCATTTCTGGAATACGTTACCTGAACTTTATCACCCGGACGTTTGCTTCCTATCGCCATTGAAAGATCTGCGAAGTCTGTAATTGCAATATTATCAATTTTGGTAATGACATCTCCTGTTTTCAATCCTGCGTCTTCAGCACCACTGTTATCTCCGAATCCTGTTACCAATATCCCGGAACCGGATTTATAATTTGTCTTTTTCTGTTTGTTGTAAGCTGCCACCATTTGGTCGTCTGATAAATCCAATGATGTTACACCCAAGAAACCTCTTTGTACAATACCGAATTTCTTGATATCTTCAACAATCTTTCTGGCTAAGTTTGCAGGAACCGCAAACCCGTATCCCTGATAATACCCTGTTGTAGACTGAATCGCAGAGTTGATCCCGATAAGATCTCCGTTTGTATTTACCAGCGCACCTCCTGAGTTCCCGGGATTAATTGCCGCATCCGTCTGAATGAAACTTTCAATCGGGTTTGCTGCTTTTCCTTGTGAACTTAAAATTCCTATTCCTCTTCCTTTTGCAGAAACAATACCTGCTGTTACGGTAGAGTTTAGTCCTAGTGGATTTCCTACGGCAAGTACCCATTGTCCGACTTCAATATTATCAGAATTGGCAAAATTAAGATAAGGCAATCCTTTTTCTTCAATTTTTAATAATGAAATATCTGTATTCGGATCCGTTCCTACTAATGTTGCTATATAAGATTTTTTATTGCTTAAAACGACTTCAAGCTTGTTAGCTCCTGCTACAACGTGATTATTTGAAATAATATATCCGTCAGGCGAAATAATTACTCCGGAACCCATTCCTGAAGGCATATTTTCCGGTGCCTGCTGTTGCTGCTGTTTTTGTCTCTGTTGCCCGCCTCTTCCTCCGAAAGGATCTCCGAAAAAGAAATCGAATAAGTCCTGATCCGAAGCTCTGTTGGTTGTTCTTGACTGGTAATTTTTGATGGTAACTACAGCCGGAACGGTTGTTTTAGCTGCTTTCACGAAATCATCTCCTACCGCAGCAGAATTCATTCCTGCAAACGAGACGTTTGATGCCTTCGTAAAGTATGATTGGTCTCCGTTATTAGAATCATGACCGAAATATTGAATGGTTCCAACGGTAGTAGCTCCTGAAATAACGCCTACTACTGCAAATGGTAATAGTTTTTTTAAAGTACTCTTCATTGTATATCTTTCTTAATTATTTATGTTATTTATCTTTTCGCTTTTACTGTAAACAAATTTAATGCTAAATAGGTATGCAATTGGTATTAAATGTTTCAGTTTTAACTAAAATTTAACTACAATAACATTATTTTACAGATTAAGTGGTAATTATTTGTCACAATTAACTAATCTTAAAATTTTATTAATGTCAAAGTGTCATATGTATGATGAAGTGAAGATGACAAAAGTTAAATTTCAATTTAGTCAAATTATTACATTTTCAGATTCCATTCGATTTACAAACAGCTTATTTTCCCGGCAGGATCTAAGCGTAGTATGAGAAATATTATGTAAAAATTCATGCCTAGATTCCTGCGGAATGATAAACTTGACGATTATTTCTAATTTTTAAAAGGATGACTGCCTCCCTAGCCACGATTGAGCGGCATGTTTGAGCTCTTTTCTGGTTTTTGGTTCGGCGGCGAAGCCGCCGAACCAAAAACCAGAAAAAGCGAGTAGCGAAAGCGGGAAATAGCTTCAAATAAAAATTACAGTTTTTTTGATTGCTGAAATTGCTATTACGCTAATCAAAATCAATTTAATTTTAAAATTCTTACCTTTGCAAAAATTTTTCTCACTTAAAACGTTTATAGCATGCAACTGTACAACACCTTAAGCGCAGAAGAAAGAGCTCAACTTATTGATGAAGCTGGTAAGGAACGCCTTACGTTGTCTTTCTATGCGTATGCCAAAATTGAAGATCCCAAAAAATTTCGCGACGACTTATTTATTGCCTGGAATGCACTTGATGCTTTAGGTCGTATTTATGTTGCTCATGAAGGAATTAATGCTCAGATGAGTGTTCCGGCGGACAATTTTGAGGCTTTCCGAAATACGCTGGAAGAGTACGATTTTATGAAGGGAATCCGCCTGAATGTAGCGGTGGAGCAGGATAATTATTCTTTTTTAAAATTAACGATAAAAGTAAGACATAAAATCGTTGCCGATGGATTGAATGATGAAACTTTTGACGTTACCAACAAAGGAATTCACCTGAAAGCTCAGGAATTTAATGATATGCTTGATGATCCGAACACAATTGTTGTGGACTTTAGAAATCATTATGAAAGCGAAGTAGGTCATTTTGAGGGCGCGATAACTCCGGATGTGGAAAATTTCAGAGAAAGTTTACCCATCATCAACGATCAATTACAGGATTTTAAAGAAGATAAAAACTTATTGATGTACTGTACAGGTGGGATCCGTTGTGAAAAGGCGAGTGCTTACTTTAAACATCAAGGTTTTAAAAATGTTTTCCAATTGGAGGGAGGAATTATTGAATATACCCGTCAGATAAAAGAAGAAGGCATAAAGAGTAAATTCATCGGTAAAAATTTTGTATTCGACCACCGTTTGGGAGAAAGGATTACGGATGATATTATTTCGCAATGTCATCAGTGTGGAAAACCTTGTGATAATCATACGAATTGTGCGAATGATGCTTGTCATTTATTATTTATCCAATGTGATGAGTGTAAAGCAATAATGGAAAATACATGTTCTACAGAATGCCATGAAACGATTCATTTGCCTTGGGAAGAGCAGGTTGCAAAAAGAAAAGGTCTTCAGGTTGGAAATAAAGTCTTCAGAAAAGGAAAATCTGATGCCTTGAAATTTAAAAATTCAGGAGATCTTTCAACTCAGACTTTAGCAAAAGCGACACAAGCGGAAACGAAAGATATTCGCCAAAAAATAAAAATTAAGAAAACGTTGATCGGAAAAGCAGAGCATTATTATTCTAAATCCAAAATTGCTCAGTTTTTAATTGAAAATAATGAATTGTCAGTTGGAGATAAAGTTTTGATTTCAGGACCTACAACGGGAGAGCAGGAAGTTACAATTAATCAGATTTTTGTAAACGGAGATTTCAGTGAAACAGCTAAAGTAGGGGATCAAATTACTTTTGAATTGCCTTTCAGGGTTCGTTTGTCAGACAAATTATACAAAATTCTAGAAGCTTAAAAACATATCATTAAGATGTTAAAAGCTGAACTTAGAAAAAAATATATGCAAAAAAGAAAAGCCTTGTCAGTTGATGAGGCTTTCTTGTTATCTGAAAAGATTTTTGAGAATTTTATTAATTATTTTAAACCTAAAGTAGGAGAGAAGATGCATATTTTCATTCCGATTTTGGAAAGAAAAGAAATTAATACACAGATTTTCATTGATTATTTTTTAGATCAAAATATTCGTGTTTTTGTTCCTAAAGTTAATGATGATCAATTAATTAACATTGAGATTTTCAAGGACACAGTTTTCGAAACCAGCAATTGGGGAATTCCTGAGCCAATTTCTAATGAAAATTTGGGTGAAATCGATTTCGATTATATCATAACTCCACTTTTATATTGTGATGATAAAGGAAATAGAGTAGGTTACGGTAAAGGCTTTTATGATGTTTTTTTTGAGGATATTTCCACTAAGACGAAAAAAATCGGAGTTAATTATTTTAACCCCGATGAAAATATCGATGATGTCTGGGAAAATGATATTCCACTAGACTATTTGGTAACAGCAACCGACGTGCTGTCTTTCTTCACTAATGGTTTTGAGTAAAAATCTAAAAAGAAAAATTTAAACTCTTTATTTGTATTTGGCGTAGAAACTAAGATATATTGAGCATTTTTCTCAAAATTACCCAAAGATTTATTCTTATTGTCAAAATATTCTACAGTGAATTTCGCAAAATCCAAAGTATCCTTTTTATAGAAATCTTTATATACTTCGAGATTATTCACCTTTACACTTTTTACTTTCAGACTGTCCAACTCTTTGAATAATCGTTTGAAAGTCAGGCTGTCTGGCTTGTGAAAATAACTTTGCATCTGGGAGTAGATGACGGTATCGATCTCCGTATTTCTATTTCCAGAAAGATAAAGTGTAGATAAATCAAGCAATTCCTGAACTTTTTGTTTTGTAATCAGGTTAATTACCTGCGCACTGTCCATTTGAGTTGCAGGATAACTCTTTGTATTATTGCTGTTTCTCAGCTTGTCTAGGTCGCTTACTTCTGTTTTTTTATCATTACAGGAAATAAATGCAAGAAGCAACATTGCAAATAGTAAAAAATTATTTATTCTTTTCATCTGTGGTTGCAATTTTAAATTTAATGGAGATAATTTTTCCTTTCGCATCCTTTTTCATTTCGATTACACTTAAATTTTTTAAGGATGTGGTTGGTGTTGTAACCAGTGTAATATATTTTTGTTTATCAAGTCTTTCGATTCCGTAAGTATTATTATCATAAACCTGATAAATAACCGCACTATTACTGATTAAATTCTCTAGCTGATTTCTTTTTTGTTTAATTAAAGCCAATTGCTCTTCTTTTGGAGCTCCCGTTACATCTTTTATGGAGAAATAATAAGCTGCCATCTTATAATCATCCGGTTTTAGCTCGATCATTTCTTCTTCCGGAGCATTTTCAAGACTTCTGTTTACTTCCAGATACTCGTAAAATGGTGCGCTGATTTGCATTTTTAGGATTTTGTCCTTAGTAGAATAGTAGAAACATTCTCCCGGCTTTATTTTGTAAAGAATTGGGGATTCGTTTTCTTTAATCACTTTTATTTCTAAAGTATTGATTACTCCAACACCTCGATCTGCATCTGTGAAACAGTATTTATAAGTTTTTGAAAAAATTACATCTTTAAAACCAAGAAGTCCGGTAAGAACAACTAAAATTGAAGTAATTATTGCCCAAGCATTCTTTTTTAAGAAATTTTTATCTTGTTTTTGAGCTTCAAACTCTGTATTTTTTGAATTTTCCGAATTTGGTTTAATTATTTGATTTTCAGTAATCGATTTTTGTAAATCAGTATCTTCCTGAGTCTTAAATTCAATTTTTGGAGGTGTAATTTCTGTTTTTGGAAGATTAAGGGATGCGGAGACGGTCTTTTCTAATTCTTTGATATCTTTTTCTTCCATATCTTCATCATCCGTCAATAATTCTCCTGCAAAAAGATGCTGCTTTTTGAATTCATACCATGAGTCATAACCCGCATAAATACTCAACAAATTGAGCATATCTATTCTTGGTATTTTGGTGACTGGTGAGTTTTTAAAATAGGTGTAAAAAGATTTCTCGCTAATGTTTCCTTTAGCTTTTTTTCGAAGATCTTCCTGGAAATATATAATATCTATACCCTTCCATTTTGAAATATCATCAAAGGAAGGAGTGTATTCTTTCAAATATTGAGCCTGTACATCCCTTTTTAGCTGCTCAAAATGTAATAGATCTAAATCTGTCAAACTATTTTTAAATAATTAATTTATTGATTTTCAGTAATGTTTATTTGTAAAACTATTTTACAAAGGTATTACAATTATTTTTCCTAAACAAATTTTCTATCTGCTATACCTTTGTCTTGTTCAAATAACAGAACAGAAAAAGATTTTATAAAACAATATTAACAAAATTAAATTTAATTTATTATGAAAAAGTCATTATTCGTAGCTGCTATCGCTGCAATCTCTCTAGTTGCTTGTAAAAAAACTGAAGCTACTGCTACTGAAGGAACTGATTCAGCTGCTGCTGCTACTGCTGATTCTGCTGCTGTTGTAGTTGATTCTGCTGCTAAAGTTGTTGATTCTGCTGCTACTACTGCTGTAGATGCTACTAAAGATGCTGCTGCTGCTACTACTGCTGCTGGAGCTGATGCTGCTAAAGGTGCTGCTGAAGGAGCTGCTGACGCTGCTAAAGGAGCTGCTGATGCTGCTAAAGGTGCTGCTGATGCTGCTAAAGATGCAACTAAAGAAGCTGCTAAGAAATAATTTTAGCTTAAGCTTTAAAAATAAAGGAACCGCTTACCCAGTAAGCGGTTTTTTTATGCATTATATTTCATGAATAATTAGTAATGGTTGAATCTAACAACGGTCAATGAATAACCATCAACCAAATTACCCCTTCTTCTGTCTCAAAGTTTCATAGCAAGTAATTGCTACTGCATTACTTAAATTTAAAGAATCGATGCTTCCGGACATTGGAATTAATGTATTTTTTCCTTTCCCGATCCAGAAATCACTTAACCCTGAATGCTCTGTCCCAAACAAAACTGCAGATTTTTGTTTGAAATCTCTTATGTAAAGATCTTCAGCCGTTTCATCCATGATTGTTGTATAAATATTGAAGCTGTTTTTTTGAAGAAATTCTAATGTTTCTTGATTGTCCGCTTGAAAAACGTCCATTCCAAAAAGGCAACCAACGCTTGATCTGATTACATTTGGATTGTAAAAATCTGTTTTTCCATCAGAAACAATTAAAGCATCAATGCCAAAAGCCTCGCAACTTCTTAAAATAGCCCCCAAATTTCCAGGTTTTTCAACACCTTCCACAATAATGATGGTGGAATTTTCTTTTGGTTTAAATGAATTTAATTGGGTTTCCTTTGTTTTGTAAACCCCGATAATTCCTTCCGAACTTCCTCTGTAAGCTATTTTTTCATAAACTTTATCGTTCACCAAATGAATTTTTCCTTTTGGCAATTCTCTCTGAAAAATATTTTCACAGATATAAAATTCAACAGGCTCAAAATCATATTTCTGAGCGCGATCATTTTCCTGTTGACCTTCCACCACAAATACATTAGATTTTTTTCTGAATCTATTATCTGTAAGAAGTTTAGTGATATTTTTAACTTTTTCGTTTTGGAAACTTTCTATTAACATTCCGCAAAATTATGTAAAATTTATTTTTAAATCTATGAAATAAAAAACCTCAGAGATGATCTGAGGTGCTACATTTTATTCTTCTGAAGTTTCCAGCGTGATTTGTGAATTATCAACCAAGCTTTGCGGAAGATCTTTTTTATTTTTAATTCCTAAGGATTTCAGCTTTTGTGTCTGAATTACAAGGTTGTCATTTCCTGTCGAAAGCTGTTTGTAAGCATCATTGTAAACATTTTTTGCCTGATCCAAATTCTTTCCTACTTTTTCTAAATTTTCCACGAAACCGACAAATTTATCATACAGTTTTGCACCGCGATCTGCAATTTCCATAGAGTTTCTGTTTTGATATTCACGCTTCCAAAGATCTGCGATCAATTTTAATGAAGTGATCAAATTACTTGGGTTTAACAGTAGAATTCGTCTTTCATAGGCGTAATTCCAAAGATTCTGATCCGCCTGCATTGCTGCAATATAAGCAGGTTCACTTGGAATAAACATCATCACAAAATCCAAAGATTTGCCATAATCATCGTATGCTTTCTGACTCAATTGCGTGATGTGATTTTTTATGGAAGACAAATGTTGATTTAATTTTATCAAATAAACATCTTGATCAGTTTCATCAACCAATTCCGTAAATGCAGTCAAAGAAACCTTCGAATCGATGATTACATTTCTTTCATCCGGATATTTTATCACAGCATCGGGACGCATTTTTTTACCCGAAAATTCAGAGAAAAGCGCTTTGTTATCTTCATCGCGAAGTTCGTGCTCGAGGAAATATTCTCTTCCTTTTACCAAACCAGATTTCTCCAAAATGCTTTCCAAAATCATTTCACCCCAATTTCCCTGTGTTTTGCTTTCGCCTTTTAAAGCCCTTGTTAATTTTTTAGCATCATCAGAAATTTGCTGATTCAATTCGGCCAATTCTTTTACTTTTTCGGCAAGAGAGAAACGTTCTTTATTTTCCTTTTCGTAAGCTTCATTCACTCTATTTTTTAATTCAACGATCCTTTCCTGAAAAGGCTCAAGAATTGTTTTTAAATTATTTTGATTTAAAGTCGTGAATTTTTCTGTTTTTTCTTCTAAAATTTTATTGGCTAAATTTTCAAATTGCAATTTAGATTCTTCCTGAATTTTCGTAATCTCTTCTTTCTGAGTTTCCAAAGACTTTTGCAAACTTTCATTAATGGCTGAAAGCTCAGAATTTTTCGCGAAAATATTTTGTTTCTCAGTTAAAAGGCTTTCGATCTGCGAAGTTTGTTTTGAATTCAATTGCTTTTGCTCCGAAAATTGTGAATTCAAAGATGAATATTCTGCGGAAATCTTAGCAAATTCATTCTTTAAATCATTCAGTAAATCGGTTTGTTGGCTGTTGAGTTCTTTTTCTTTATTGATATTCTGAGTCAGTTCCTGAATTTTAAGATTAGAATTTTCTAAATCAGAATTGTTTTTAATGTGTAAATTGTTCAGTTCATCATAAGAATTTCTTGAAACCGTTGATGATTTCAATGCAAAATAAAGAATAACTGCTCCAAGAATTCCTCCGGCTATAAATCCGATAATTAAATATGTCATCTCCATTTTTCAAAATTACAAAAAGGAAAGTGGATTTCTTTTATGGAAAACCGTAAAATTTTATAGGTGTCTCTTTTAATTAAACATTTTTCGTAGCCGCCAAAATTTCAATATTTTTCACCACATCACTGCTTTCGCATTTCTTTAATTCTTTCAATAAAGCTGGAGTCAATATTTTTGGATTTAAAATTTGTGAAGCAACCTTTGCCGCAGCGTAATCAACAATTCCAATCACATTTTCTCTTAAAAAGTTGGGTGTGTTGGAAGCGATAACAGCCGTTGCCCAGGATGTATCTCTTGCTTTTGAAATAGCAAAATCTAAAACAGCATTGTCTTTTCCGTTCGAAATTTTATCAATCAGATCTACGGGATAACATATTTTATTTAATGAATCCTGAACTTTTTGGTTGATGGATGCAATAACGTTGTTGATGTTTTCAAAATCTTTTTTTAGAGGATTAATTTTTCGGTAAGGCATTATGGAAGCTGCAGAAATTCCCAAATCGAGGTTGATGTGCGCATTCATTCCCAGGAAAATATGTTGTAGAATAAGATAGTTTTTATTTTTTGCAGCTTCAAAAGCAATATACCAGGAATTTGTACATTTTTTACCTTTTGAATAAGCTTCCCAGGCATCAATATAACGGGTTGCGAAAGCCAGATCAAGCTGTGTCATTCGCGGATTGTCTTCGAATTTTTTCTGTTGAATTCCCTTTAAAACCTGTGCGGTCATAATTCGGTAAGTACACGTAAAATATCCAATCGGACTTTGATTTTCTTTAGCCCAAATAATGATTTCGTCTAATTTTTTTAGAACTTCTTCAATGGTTTTCATTTTAGTTTTTATTTTGATTTAAAGATAAAAAAATGGATTTGGATATTATTTCATTGCAATCTTATTTTTTCTTATCATTTATTATATCAATAAATTTTTTCATTGATGGTTCTAAACTTGTAAAATGATCACCGTCAATATAAATTATTTCCAATTTTGAATTGTAAGATCTGGCGTCAAGTCCATCCTTTAGATAGTATAATCCTTCGTCTTCTTTCCCTACAAATGCATAATGTTTAGTTTGCATGGACGGAATATTTTCTAATAAAACACGCATTTTACCTTCCAATGGATCTTTATTGTCAAAAGGAATTATTTCTTCCCAACCATAAAAATCTGGTGTGTATAAACCACCACTACTTCCGCTTTTTGCAATGGGAACATTCTTTTCTAAAGATAGCATTGATGATATCCCTCCTCCGATACTATGTCCAAATACATAGATTTTTGTACTATCTGCAAATGGCTGTTTTGCAATCCATTTTATTGCTTCTTTTGCATCATCAACTTCTCCCTGAAACAACTCAAAATTTCCATCATTTCCATTTTCACCTCTATAACTTGGAGCAAATACAATGTAACCTTGTTCGGTAAAAACTTGACAATCTAATAAATCTTGTTCTCCCAAGGCAAAACCTCCATGTAAATATACAAGTATCGGCTTTCGCTTTGTAGAATCAATATTTTTTTTGACAATTAATCCTTGCAATTTCATTCTATTTGAAGGATATTCTACTTTTAATAAATCTTCGGTATTTACTAATTGTTGATATTCTTGAGGGGCTTTTTCTTTTTTAATTAATTTTGAATGAAAGTGTTTTTTTTCATTCAGATATGAATTGCTATCTTTTTGTGAGTTTTTTTCACATGAAAATAATAAACCAATAGAGATGTAAAAAATAGCGTGTATTTGAATGCTTATTTTACTTTTCATTTTCATTAAAAGAGGTTTGGTTACTAAGTTTTTATCAATTCAGAATTGCCAACAACTATAGATTTTTTGATGTTAAATTTTGAAATTATTTTACGGATTCTCCTTCGAAATCTCCTTATGATGCTCCAAATACATCGGTAACGCCGCTGAACCGTACCATGGGAAAATTTCATAATTAAAAACTCCTGCCTGAACGGAAGGGTCTGTTTTTACCCATTGTTCTGCTTCTTCCTTAGATTTTGTGTTGAAAATAAACATACCTTCAAAATTTTGTTTATTGTCTCCCATAAAAGGTCCGGCAACAACAATTTTACCTTCATCGGCCAATTTTTGAATGTTTGCCATGTGTCCTTTCATGATTTCGCCCATCTTGGCTTTGTCTTCAATTTTGGCAGTTCCGGTTGTCAACATGACGATGACGTAAGGTTTCATGCCGTATTTATCAGCACCTAACTTTGTCGCTAATTCCTGATTGAATTTAGGAGGTTCTATTTTCTTTTGAGCAAATGGAAAAAATGCTGCAAAAAGGGAAGCTGTTAAAATAAATTTCTTTTTCATCGTGTTAATCTTTTATTCTTAAAAATTCTTTTGCCAGTTCGATCATCTTTGGATCTCCAGTATATTTTCCGTGTTCGTCGGAAAGTTTAACCGTTGGAATCCATTCTTGATTTGGAGCCTGAACTCCGATTAATTTCATCACGATATTCATTGGTTTTAAGCCAACATCATTTGTTAAATTTGTTCCGATTCCGAAAGAAATACCGATTTTTCCTCTGCAGTAATTGGTGATTTCTTCCACTTTTTCAAGATTTAAAGCATCAGAGAAAATGATATATTTAAATAATGGATTGATTCCATGTTTCACATAATGAGCGATGGTTTTGTCTGCAAATTCAAGAGGGTCGCCGCTGTCATGACGAACGCCGTCGAACAGTTTTGCAAACTTTTTATCGAACTGCTGGAAGAAAACATCGGTCGTGTAAGTGTCTGAAAGCGCAACTCCCAAATCGCCTCTGTAAACGTCCACCCAATGTTCAAGAGCTAATTCGTTGGCCATTTTGAAACCATATTCCGCAGCGTGAAACATAAACCATTCGTGTGCATGAGTTCCGATTGGTTTCACACCGTATTTCATTGCGAAATGCACGTTTGAACTTCCGATGAAAGTTGAATCTTTCTTCTGTGTTAATGCTTCCATTACCAGATTCTGAACTTTATAAGAATGTCTTCTTCTTGTCCCGAATTCTGCAAAATTTACACCTAGTTTTCCTAAACCCTCAGCTTTTTCAAGCGTTTTGCTCATCACGACTTCGTTGGAATCTCTTTCCATGTGATTCATTTCGTAATGTAATTCACTGATTAAAGCTAATAACGGAACTTCCCAAAGAATTGTTCTATACCAAAGTCCTTCAACGATTACAGAAAGATCACTTCCTTCTTGGTGTATTTTAACTTCAGAAGGATCAAAATGATAACCTTCAAGGAAATCCAAATAAGGAAGATCGATGTATGGACAAGTTCTTGCCATGAATTTTTTCTCGTCTTTGGTCAGTTTAAGTTCTGCCATTTTGTTGACGGCTTCTCTTAAAGCAGCATCAAAACCTTCCGGAAACTGATGTTTTCCTCTATTGATGAATTCATATTTTACAATAGAACTAGGAAATAATTTTACCACTGCGTTTTGCATGGTGATTTTATAAAAGTCGTTATCTAGAATAGAGTTTAATCGTACGTCGTGCATAATTGTGTAATTTATACGCAAATTTAATAATTAAAAATAAAATCACCTAAATGTAAGGTGATTTTTTTATTTTTTTAGTAAAATTTTATTTCAATGTAGTTGGAAGATGGAGAAGATACGACAGAATTTTTATTAAAACTGTCATAACATCCAGCTTCCAGCCAAAAAAACTATTTTCCAAGATAAGAATTGTACATCCAAACTTCTTTTTCCTGTTCTGTGATATAGTCGCTCATCTGCGAGTTTGTACCCTCGTCTCCGGCTTCATCGGTAATATCCAGAAGTTCTCTTTGTAGGTCGATAACGACTTTAAAAGAATTTAAAATATTTTCTACACTCTTGGTTGCATCGCTCACTTCTTTGCTTTCTTTGATTGTTGAAACCGTAAGATACTCAGAATAGTTGTGAGCTGGCGTTGCTCCCAATGTTAAAATTCTTTCCGCAATTTCATCGATTTTCAATACAAGGCTGTTATAAAGTTCCTCAAATTTTGGATGAAGTGTGAAAAATTGGTCACCTTTAATGTTCCAGTGCGAACCTCTTGTGTTTTGATAGAAAACTGAATAGTTGGCTAAAAGAATATTTAATTTTTCCGCAATTTCTTTGCATTTGGTTTCTTCCAAACCAATAATGTTGGCATTTTTCATACGTTTATTTTTTATAAATCAAATTTAAGGAAATATTATGCCGAAAATGTGGATTCCTAATTGATGATACTTATCTTTGAGATTTTTATAATTAATTTAAAATATGAGCTTTTCTTCAAAAGTTGGTTCAGAGAGTTTTTTAATCTCATTATTATTGTTTTCCATAGTTTGTCTGGGATATTATTGTATGTCTCTGTCTCAAACGGACGGACATTATATTTACCTTATAGATGATGCTTATATCCATTTGGCGATGGCAAAACACTTTGCTTTGAATGATGTTTGGGGAATCACGAAATATGAATTTTCTTCCACGTCCTCTTCGCCCTTATTTACATATATTTTAAGTGTTTTAATTAAAATTTTCGGGAATAATGATCAGATTCCTTTGTACTTTAATGCTGTTTTTGGTGTTGGAACGGTTTATATTTTAAATCAATATTTTTCAGGACATTTTAATTTAATTAAAAATATTGTTCTTTCTGTTCTTTTTACTTTATTTTTTTCGGTTTTGCATTTGCAGGTTTTAATGGGAATGGAGCACGTTTTTCATGTGTTTTTATTCGTGTTAAATATTTTTTGTCTTTCAAATTTTAAAAATAAGTATTCGATTTTTGGATTCTATCTTTCCTTATTATTAATGGGATTAGTGCGTTTCGAAAGTATGTTCTATTTTGCGATTCTGGCTTGTGTTTTTGCTTTAATTAAAAAATGGAAAGAAGGTTTTCTTACTTTGATAGTGGGTTTTATTCCAATTGCGATTTTTTGTTATTTTAATTATCAACATGATGGATTTTTGTTTCCCAATTCAGTATTAGTGAAAGGAACAAAATTTACATTCGATTCCAATCTTCCACATCAAATAAAATCAATCTTATTAGATAATTTTTTGTTCAATATAAGTTTCTACAAAATCGGATTCTTTCCTAATATAATATGTGTCATTTTTATTCTGAGAGATTTTAAAAAGAAAAGTTTGCAGGACCTAATTAAGGATAATTTTCTGTTGATTGTTATTTCTTTATTAATGATCTGTCATTCGATGTTTGCGGATCTTAAAGGTAATTTCAGATATGAAGCCTACATTCTTGTCGGATTTTCAATGGCTTTAATTCCTAAACTAAAAGGTTTTTTCGAAAATTTTAAAACTTATATTGAAAAAGAGAAGCTGGTTTCTGTTTTAATATTGATGAATGTATTCTTATTAATTTATAAGGTTGCTTTCGCTCACAAGTTGCTTGTGAATGGCGGGAAAAACATTTATGAACAACAAATTCAATCCGCAAAATTTCTGCATACTTATTATAATGAATCGAGAGTAGTAGCAAATGACATTGGTGCGATTTCTTATTTTACGGACATTCACTTATTAGACATTGTCGGTTTAGGATCAAAAGAAATGATTCCTTTCAGCGAAAATAAAAAACCTTTGGATCTTAATTTTGAAAATTTCCTGACTCAATATACTATTAATAATAAATATGATATTGCTGTAATTTATGATGAATGGTTTCAGGGCTATGTTCCAAAAACATGGAAAAAAGCAGCTGTTTTGAAAATTAAAAATGTGATATCGGTCTCGAAAGATGAAGTTTCTATCTATTCGATTAATCCGGATAATCTTCAATCTTTAAAACAGAATATTAAAAATTTTAAATGGAATAAAAATGTACAAGTCACAATCGTTGATTAAATGTAAGTGTCTGTTAATTAATTTTTAAATTAAAATATTATTTCTATACAACCATTTGTAGATTAAAAAATTATTACTATTTTTGCACCCTAAAATAAAAAGCAATTAAATGCCTACTATTCAACAATTAGTAAGAAAAGGAAGAGCCACGCTTGCCAAGAAGAGCAAATCGGCTGCCCTAGATTCTTGTCCACAAAGACGTGGTGTATGTACGAGAGTATATACAACTACACCTAAGAAACCTAACTCTGCACTTAGAAAAGTAGCAAGGGTGAGACTTTCTAACGGTAAAGAAGTGAATGCCTATATCCCGGGCGAAGGACACAATCTTCAGGAGCACTCGATAGTATTGGTTAGAGGCGGAAGGGTGAAAGACCTACCGGGAGTACGTTACCACATCGTAAGAGGTGCATTAGACACAGCTGGTGTAAATGGAAGAACTCAGAGAAGATCTAAGTACGGAGCTAAGAGACCTAAACCAGGACAAGCAGCAGCTGCTCCTGCAAAAGGAAAGAAAAAATAATCATTAAATAAGGTACAGAAGCAATGAGAAAGACGAAAGCGAAAAAAAGACCGTTGTTACCAGATCCAAAGTTTAATGATCAATTGGTAACGAGATTCGTAAACAACTTAATGCTTGACGGTAAGAAGTCAATCGCATTCAAAATTTTCTATGATGCGTTAGATATCGTAGAAACTAAAAAAGGAGAAACTGAGAAAACAGCCCTTGAAATCTGGAAAGATGCATTAACAAACGTTATGCCTCACGTAGAAGTACGTTCTAGAAGAGTAGGTGGAGCTAACTTCCAGATTCCTATGCCAATCAGAGCAGATAGAAAAATTTCTATGGCAATGAAATGGTTAATTAGCTACTCTAAAAAGAGAAATGATAAGTCTATGGCTTTGAAATTAGCTAATGAAGTAGTAGCTGCTTCTAGAGAAGAAGGTGCTGCTTTCAAAAAGAAAACAGATACTCACAAAATGGCGGAAGCTAACAAAGCGTTTTCACACTTTAAATTCTAATCTGAAATGGGTAGAGATCTTAAATTTACAAGAAATATTGGTATTGCTGCTCACATCGATGCAGGTAAAACTACCACTACAGAAAGGATTTTATTCTATACTGGTGTAAACCACAAAATTGGAGAGGTTCACGATGGTGCTTCTACAATGGACTGGATGGAGCAGGAAGCTGAAAGAGGTATTACTATTACTTCTGCTGCGACTACTTGTTCTTGGAACTTTCCAACAGATCAAGGAAAAGCTTTACCAGAAACTAAACCTTACCACTTCAACATCATCGATACACCGGGACACGTTGACTTCACAGTAGAAGTAAACAGATCTCTTAGAGTATTGGATGGATTGGTATTCTTATTCTCTGCAGTAGATGGAGTAGAGCCTCAGTCTGAAACAAACTGGAGACTTGCTGACAACTACAAAGTTGCTAGAATGGGATTCGTAAACAAAATGGACAGACAAGGTGCTGACTTCCTTAACGTGGTAAACCAGGTTAAAGAAATGCTAGGATCAAACGCAGTTCCAATCGTTTTACCAATCGGTGCTGAAGAAGATTTTAAAGGGGTTGTTGACTTAATTAAAAACAGAGCGATCATCTGGGATGAAGCAGGACAAGGAGCTACTTTCGAAGTAGTGCCAATTCCTGAAGATATGAAAGATGAAGTTCTAGAATATAGAGAGAAATTAGTAGAAGCTGTTTCTGAATATGACGAAACTTTGATGGAGAAATTCTTCGAAGATCCGGATTCAATTACAGAAGAAGAAATCAATGCTGCATTGAGAGCTGCTACTATCGATTTATCTATTATCCCGATGACTTGTGGTTCTTCATTCAAGAACAAAGGAGTACAGTTTATGTTGGATGCAGTATGTAAATACTTGCCTTCTCCATTGGATAAAGATGATATCAAAGGTACTGATCCAAGAACAGATGCTGAAATTACAAGAAAGCCATCTGTAGATGAGCCTTTTGCAGCTTTAGCATTTAAGATTGCTACTGACCCGTTCGTGGGAAGATTGGCATTCTTCAGAGCATACTCTGGAAGATTGGATGCTGGTTCTTACATCTTGAACTCTCGTTCAGGAGATAAAGAAAGAATCTCTAGAATCTATCAGATGCACGCTAACAAGCAAAACCCGGTAGAATATATTGAAGCTGGTGATATTGGTGCAGCGGTAGGATTCAAATCTATCAAAACTGGTGATACAATGTGTGATGAGAAAAACCCAATCGTTCTAGAATCGATGGTTTTCCCTGATCCGGTAATTGGTATCGCTGTTGAGCCTAAAACTAAAGCTGACCAGGATAAAATGGGTAACGCTCTAGCTAAATTAGCTGAAGAAGATCCAACGTTTACGGTAAGAACTGACGAGGCTTCTGGACAAACGATCATCTCTGGTATGGGTGAGCTTCACTTAGATATCATTGTAGACCGTATGAAGAGAGAATTCAAGGTTGAAGTAAACCAAGGACAACCTCAGGTAGAGTACAAAGAAAACTTAACAAGAGTTGCCAACCACAGAGAGGTTTACAAAAAGCAATCTGGAGGTAAAGGTAAATTTGCTGATATCGTATTTGAACTTGGACCTGCAGACGAAGGTAAAGTTGGTTTAGAATTCATCAATGAGATCAAAGGAGGTAACGTTCCTAGAGAATTTGTTCCTGCAATTGAAAAAGGCTTTAAAGCTGCAATGAAGAACGGTCCTTTGGCTGGTTTCGAAGTTGAAGGTATTAAAGTTACTCTTAAGGATGGATCTTTCCACGCGGTGGATTCTGATGCTCTTTCTTTCGAAATGGCTGCTAAATTAGGATTTAAAGAAGCAGGACGTGCTGCTAAGCCGGTAATCATGGAGCCTATTATGAAATTGGAGGTTGTAACTCCGGAAGAATATATGGGTAACATCATTGGTGACCTTAACAAGAGAAGAGGTACAATCAGCGGACAGGAAGAAAAGAACGGAGCTGTTGTTATCAAAGGTTCAGTTCCATTATCTGAAATGTTCGGATATGTTACTACTCTAAGAACACTTTCATCAGGAAGAGCTACTTCTTCTATGGAATTAGAGAAGTATCAGGCTACTCCTCAAAACGTTGCTGATGAGATCATCGCTAAAGCAAAAGGTTAATTTTTAAAGTACAAGAAATGTCACAAAGAATCAGAATAAAACTTAAATCTTACGATTACAACTTGGTAGACAAGTCTGCTGAGAAAATCGTAAAAACGGTAAAGGCTACTGGTGCTGTTGTAAACGGTCCAATTCCATTGCCAACGAACAAGAGAATCTTCACAGTGTTGAGATCTCCGCACGTAAACAAGAAAGCAAGAGAGCAGTTCCAATTATCAGCTCACAAGAGATTGATGGATATCTACTCTTCTTCTTCTAAAACTGTTGATGCTCTAATGAAATTAGAACTTCCTTCAGGAGTTGACGTAGAAATTAAAGTGTGATAATTGCACTTTGCAATGATTATAATAAAATCCGTTCCTTTGGAGGAGCGGATTTTTATTTTTAAATAAGATATAAAATGCTCATATTTTTCAACAAATGTTGATACATTATAAAAACGTGTTTTCTTAATTTAAAAAATAATTTTAGATTAAAATTATTTATCATTTTATGAAATTTTAATTCCGATTAAAATTCAATTAAATATTGATTCTGAATTGATTACTGATTTAAATTGTAATTAAATTTGCCTCAGTAACACAACAAAATAATTTTAATACAAATGATTAAGAAAAAAAATCAGGCGTTGGAATTGAGATCCAATGTAAAAAAAGCTGTAACCTTTTTAGCACTTGTTCCGGTACTTTTAATGACTTCATGTCATAACGATAGAGAAGAAAGTAATAATGAACTTACTTCTTATCCTTCAAATATTATCAGCACACCGATAGTAACTTCAAACTTCTCTGCTGCTGTTGCAGAATCTCAAACTCCGATTAACATCCAGCCACTAACTGCAATTACATTTCATAGCAGTGATCCTACCATTCATTATGGAGCGGTTACTTTAAATTCCGTTGTAAATAATGCAGGTGAAAATCTTAGGGTAAATGTTTCCGGAGCCGATAATCAAAATAATTATATTACTGTTGGCGGTAAAAAGTACAACCTGGTAAATTTCCATTTTCATTACAGTAGCGAACATACTATTGATGGGAAATATAGCACCATGGAAATTCACTTTGTGAATGTTGCCTCGGATAATTCTTACGCAGTTTTAGGTGTAATGGTAGATTTAGGAAATGCAAATACTTCACTTCAGAATCTGTTTGCACAATCTCCAACGACAAGCAACGGTGTTAATTCTTCGAATACTGCATTCGATATTGCAAGCTTATTGCCAAATAACACGAACCAGTACTACACTTACAGTGGGTCTTTAACAACACCTAATTTCGGAAGTAATTCTGCGTTAACGAACGGAGGTCCGGTTACATGGTTTGTATTTAAGAACAAGCAGCAGTTATCAACAGCAAATTTCAATAACTATAAATCGATTTACACTGAGCCTAATTTCCGTGCTATTCAGCCTTTAAATGGTAGAAAAGTTTATTCTAATCCTGGTTTTTAGTCGAATTTAATTCAAAATTTTCAATACCTGTTTCGAAAGATTCAGGTATTTTTTTTATTAAATTATTTAAACAAAATGTTTGTAATGATTAGAACTCTGAAATATTACAGCTAGTAACTAGAAACGCGACTATTTCGGCGGAGTTTTTGATATTTAAATTTATATTAAAACTATTGAAAATGGCTAAGTCAGACAAAAGTGTTTTCGAAAGATTTTCGGATTGGGCAACAAAGTTTACAGGAAGTTCTTATGCTTTTCTGGGAGCAACAGCAATCGTTGTAATTTGGGCGGTTTCGGGGCCGGTCTTTAATTATTCGGAAACGTGGCAGTTGGTTATCAATACAGGAACGACGATCATTACTTTTTTAATGGTTTTCTTAATCCAGAAAGCTCAAAACAAAGATTCAAAGGCAATTCAAATAAAATTAAATGAATTGATTGCTGCCAACGAAAAAGCCAGCAACCGAATCGTAGATATAGAAGATCTTACCGAAAAGGAACTGGATCAGCTTCATTGTTATTATGAAAAACTAGCAGATTTCGCGGAAGAAGATGAAGATATTCATACTTCCCATTCGATAGATGCGGCTCATAGAAATCAGGATTACAAACATGAATTTTTTAAAAAGAAACATGAAGAGTGGCTTCAAAAAAATAATAAACCCTCGCAGTAACGAGGGTTTGTACTACTACAATATTTTAAATATATAAGGTCGTCTTAAATACTGACCTATTGAAAAAGCAAATATTGCAACCAAAAATATCCATTGATTATATTCTATCAGCAAATAAATAAATGGTAAACTAATAAGCAACCACTCAAAAATTAATTTATAATTTGTGTACTGCGAATTTTTGTCAAAACTAAAGAATAGAAAATCTAATAAAGCAATGAGCATCGAAAACCCTAACCAAAAGGGAAGATAGTAAACAATTAAACTTCCAAAAGTATTATAGAGCGCTTCCTTTAAAGTTACATAACCTGGAATTAATTCAGAAATAATTAGCCATACAAACATAAAGATATACACAGTTAAAATATTGACCCAGTTTGTCAATACAATTTTCAATACTTTTTTCATAATTATTTTTGTTTTTGAGTTGGTTGAGAGATGAATCGTTTATTCCAATCTTTTATACTATAAGTTGTTTTTCCTCTCTAACTCCTGTAAAATTACCTTTCTTATCGGTAATAATTATAAAGTTAAAACGGGTAATAGGCCTTTCATTTTGGAATGGTAATTGCCCCACTCCAATAAATAAATTATTTCCTGAAGAATCTGTAATAAAGTTTTTTATTTCAGCTTTAAAATTCAATCTTTTTTTGATAATTAATTGATTTTTGAAGGATGTTTTCTGTAGTTGCAGAGGAAAAAGCTTTTCAAATGTTTAGGACTGCCTTTATTAATTAAGAATTTTTTTATAACAATTCTCACCATCATGATAACCAAAGCAGAATGTAATATTCTTATTTTCTTTTTCAAAAAAAGTTGTGTAGGTCATATCGACATCATTTACATCTTCTGGAAAAGTAACTAAGTCTGTATCTAAATTTAAATAAAAATCATTAAACTTTATTGTATTACCTTCTAATTTGTATTTAGAATTGTAATTCAATAATCTCTTCTTTTTTTATCATAAACCCTTCTATTATAAGTACTGTCTTTATTAATTGTCAGGGTATCAAATGAATTTTTGTATGATATGGGCGAATATTTTCCATACACATCTTCACTAATAATATTTTGGCAAGAAAATAAAAGCAATAGTAAAATTAAACTAATGATTGTTTTCATATTACGTCGTTCCAGTTTTAATATGTAAAAAGCCAAAGAAAACTTCGCCGATGTTAGCCAATTATTTTATTTTTTTGAATATGAAATTATATACGTTATATACAATTTCTAAAGCATCTTTATTATTTTTTGGTTTTTCCCAATAACCGTTTGGTGAATTACCTACAAGAGGTTTGAGAATATCATCTCCGATTCATTGTGATCAGTAAATAACAAAAATTATTAAATGTAATGTGTCTTACATCTACTTCAATGGTTCCATTCGTTTCATATAACACTTGTCTTTTATCTTTAGAATAAACTTTATTGTTAAATGTAAAGTCTGAATTAATTAATAGCATTGAAGCCTATCCTGATGGAAATTCATATAAATATGTACTGGTTAAGTATTTTTTTGCATCTTTTTCACTGTAATAGTTACAGCTGAATAAACAGATAGAAAATAGTAGTATTAATGCAAACTTTACAAATGTATAATTTATTAAGTAATTATGTTTGATTTTCCTAAAAAGAAGTTCTATCATTATAGCTGAAGGCCCAAATTAGAATAATGACAGAAATAATTATAATACCCCATGAAAGGTTTCTTATTTCTTTTTTTCTCTCTACAAAAATCATCAAATGATAATTTTTTATCATTAAAAAAAGCATAAAGAATAATAGCTGATAGAATATCAACAGTATATCCGGCAAATATATCAAAAAATCCCATTTTTATTTTTTTTCGCTAATTGTATAATCTTTGTCTCTAGTAAATATTTCTTTACTTTTCAATAAAGGTAACATCTTTTTATTATATTGTTCAAATAATTCTTCTATTCTTCTATCAATTTGCCCTTGTAATGTTTTATTTTTATCATTAATTAATATTGGGCTTAGTAGGCCACCTAATCCTCCAAATCTTCCAAAATTAACGACTTTATTTAAAACTTGTTTTGCTAAAAAACTAGAAATAAAATAACCATTTTTCTTTATTAATTTAGCCATTTTTTGATCAAGTTCCATTTCTCCTGCTTTAATAAATTTATATGAATAATATTTATTTATCAAATTTTGTTTTGTCAACTCAATGAAATAGGGAGCCAAATCTATATTTACATTATATTCAACTCCTTTTAGGCTAATAATTAATTCTTCTTGAGTAAATTGACTATAAACAAAATCATTTGCATGGCCTTTTAAAAAATAGTTTCTGTCCGATTCAACGGCAATTTTTTGAGAAGTAGTTAAATTAGGTGGAGTAATCATTATGTTGCGTCCCAAGTTCCTTATTACTGCTTCTTCTTTGGTCAACATTGGAATATTCCAAAATATAAATGCGTCACGGGAGCTTGCAAACCATCCAACTTCACCAGTTAAAAGGTTCAAAAACCAACCTGATTTAGCATTTGGGTATACATTTTCCTTATTTTTGGAATTATTAAGACCTTCCGAAACATTAATGCCTGATTTCATATCATTATACTGTCGCATCTGATCAATACTCAAAGTCCTTATATAGTTTTTTTCAATCTCTTTAGTCTCAGGATGATTAATATTACCTGTTTTTGCTAAACTTTGTTGAAGTTTTTTATACATTTCATCTGCTCCTAGATCGTTAATAGATCGTGAGCCATGAGCGATCGGACGTTGTGCTTGCTGGTGTGGCTTGATGCCTTTTTCTACAGTGCCTGTTGTTGATTTCATATTTTTAGCTTCAAAATTCACTCTTTTTTACGAGAATACCTTATTTTTTGGGTAATGGTTTCTGTAGTTTCAACAAAGAGTTATAAAATAAGCCTCTCAGCCTATTTATTTAATTACTTCATAAAATAACTAAAATAAGAACAGCTTCCCATCAAACTTTTCGCCGTCTCAGTCTGTGCATACTGCGTTTTCAACATTGCAAAATACGTTCTGTATTTCTGATTTTTAATTTGATCCAATTGCTTCTGATAAGCATCCGTTTTCTCACTCCATTTCGGATCAGAATAGTCAACTTTTGAAGGATTTTTCGCTTCATATTGATAATATTTTCCTTGTTCTGCACTTGCCATCTGGAAAAGAATTCTTGCTTTTTGTTCTTTATCCGTCGAAAGGTCTAATGCTTTTTTATAATAATTAAGGGTAAGATCGAAATTATCAGGTTCAATATATGTTCGGTCAAGGAAGTTTTTATAATAATATTGATAAGGATTTTTCTTATCCGTACTCCAGAAATCGTATTTTCCACCGTTTGAATTATCCACATCCATCACGAAAATTTCTCTGTAATATCCCAAAATCGAAGTGTTGTACAAAACATTTCCGATTAGCTGATTGGCTTGAGCTGCTTTTGCATCTTTCCCATTTCCTGCTTGTTTAAGTTGAATTAAAGCATCCGCCAATTGAAGTTTATTCATATTCGGTTTAATGAAAGGGAAAAGCGAATAATTTTCATTTTCCATACTTTCATCGGCTGAACTTTGGTAGCTTTCCCAAACGTTGTGACCGAAAACTAAATCGGAAATATTATTGAAACCATCATAAATTTTTCCATCGTAAACCAACTTTTCATAATTTCCGGTTTGCGGATTGTATCGCTCATAGTTTGCTCTTGGAATTCCGGAGAATTGTTGTGCTTTTGCATAATACGATTTAGCTTTTTCAAAATCGGCTTGTCTCATGGCTCTGTCTCCGTAAATCAATGCAAAAAATGCATCAATATTTCCTACATTATTAATATTTTTCGCAATGATCTGTTGCTCGAATTGGGTCTTGTTTGGCTTTCTGTAAAAATCTTCCACACTTTTCACTAAACTGGAATTCGGATTGTACTGGAGATCAGAAAGTGTATTGTTCATCAGGAAAGATTTTCCGTCTTCACCCTGAAGGAAATAGCGGTTCGCCAAAACATCTTTCAGGAAGTCTTTTGTAGACGGAACTTCACCGTAATAATCATAGTTTGTTTCTGTGCTGTCTTTTTTCGGTTCGGGTTTGTCCACAAAATATTCAGCGTAATCTTTCATCAGATGATCTTCGTATTCTGCATCGATTTTGGGTTGAGAAACAATATCGTTCAGAATTTTCATTCTTTTAATTTGTTCTTGATACTCCGGATTTGTGGTTTTAATATCTGCTAAAATTTCTGTACTTGCTTTGTAATCTTTCTTTAAAAATTTCAAATAAGCATCTGCAATTTGCCAATATTCATCCTTAGATTTTTCTTTCGTTTTATTTGTAAATTTTTCTAAATCATCCAAAAAGTCCTTCGTTTTGTCATCATACCAATAATTGTTTTTGGTGAAAACAGGAATTCTGTCCGGATTATCCAGCAATTCATCATCACTTTGATCGGCTTTTGCTTCCGTCGAATTTTTATCTTTTTTACTGCTAAAAAGATTTTTAAAGAATCGGATAATTTTCTGCCAAATCGAAAGTTCTTCTTTTTTTGGTTCTGCTGCAGTTTCAGTTTTTGTTTGATCTGAATTTTTATTTGTTGAATTCTCAATCGTTGAATTCTCAATCGTTGAATTTCCATCGTTATTGCTGTAATAATAAATCGGAAGATAACTTCTTTCGAGTTCGTTGATGCTTCTTACAGCCATCACTTTCAGAATTTCTGAATCGGGGTTGATTTCAAACATTTTTTCCATAATCGGAATCGGGTTGTTGAAATCTTCATAGCCTAAAAGGAAATATGCCATATTTTTTTCGTTGTTCGTTCCAGCTCGTTTTAAAATATTATTAAAAGAAGCCGTATCCGAAAGTTTCATCGAAACGAAAGCTGATTCTTTACGACTTTTGCTGTTCATGAAAACCTGAAAGAAATTCCAGTTGGCATCACTTTTCATGTCTAAACCTCGTTGTGCCCCCGCTAATTGATCCAATGCCATGAAATAAGAAGCTCCTCTTAATTTGATCGGCTCAACATAAGTTTTAAAAGCCTGTAATGCAGTGTCATAGTTTCTTGTATAATGATTAAATCGAACCAGTTGATAACCGTATCGTTGCTTGATTTCAGGATTTTTTGCGGCGTTGTAAAGTGATGTTAATGCCGAAATTGTTTTATTATAATCAAGATTGGTTGCATTTTTATCGGTATTATTTTCTCTGTAATAAAAAGAATCCGTACTTTCTACATAATTGATTTTCATGTAAGGTTCTAAATATTTTGCTTCAATTAAATAATCGATCGCTTCATGATATTTAGAATAAAAACTAGAACCTAATTTTAGTAATAACTGATTCGTTGGTGTTCCTTTTTTTAATGCATTAAGATCATTAATATTCATTTTATTCACCAAAAAATCGGTTTCGGAGTAAGTTAGTTGATTTCCAAAGAATTTTTTCCAGGCATCAATATTTTCATCCGGAATTTGCGATGGTTTAAAATCCGAATAAAATCTCGAGGAATAACTGTGAAGAAACGGCAAGTACGATTTATCCTTAATAATACTTTGAGTAAACAAATTGAAGTACTCATAATCCGGATCAGACCACGCACAAGCGCTAGATTCGGTATAAAAAAGCGATAAAACCGCGAGTGAAAGTAGGTACTTTTTCATATTATAGATGGTGTTTTTTTGAGTTTATAGTTTTAATATTTAAGCAAGAAATTTAACGCAATCATCTGTGAAAATCTGTATGATCAGTGGTGAATAATATTTCGACAACAGATTTTTACTAATTCTCACAGATCTTTTTGTAATTAAAAATCAAAATTCTGTCCTGTAACAAATTTACTATCTAATTGATAATAAACGATATTGAAATGATTTATTTTTTTCTCCAGGAAATTAACAACATCCTGAAGCTGTTCGTCTGAAATGTCTTCAACCTTTATTCTGAAACCTTTATTCAGATAATGTCCGAAATAAAATCCGTCTTTCTGAACTTCAGCTTCTGTTTCTGAGATCTTTTTTAAATCTGGATTTTGTAAATCTTTTTTAGATAAAGCATTAATTAATTTATGTTTTCCCAAATGATTCGTCACAATTCCCCATGAATAAATCGGCAATGCGACTTCAATAGTTTTAATAGGATAATTTTCTAATTTTGAAAGATAACTCTTTAAAATATTCACTTCGAGAATTGAGTTTTTATCTGAATTTTCTAAAGGCGAAGAAGTAGAGTAGCACATCAAAAATACACGATCAACAGGCGGAATTCCCATTGTGTTTTTATCTTTCACCTGATGAAGACGAAGTGTACAAGTAATTGATTTTCCTGAAACTTCTTTTAATTTCTTTAAAAATTTAAAATAATCATCACGTGTTCCGGCCGTCCAATCGCAATCGATCTGGATTTCCTGATTGGCTTTTAATTGATGGAGAATAATTTTCCGTTGAATCAAATCATTGGTACGTTCTGCCAAAAGTTGTATTTCATCTTCGGTAATATTAATGAAAGAACGATTGGTAATAAAAACAGTCGGAACTATCTGCTTGTCTTTATCAAGATTGAAACTTTTATCTTTGGTAAAAACTCCTACAGGTTGAAACTTTCCATTAATTTTATCCACATCAAAAAATCTTGTGTATAAATAAGGATAGGTTGCTTTTTGTGAAGCTTCTTTTTCGGTTTTATCTAAAGCTAAATTGGTTTTCCAGTAATAGAAAGTATAGCGATGGCTTTGTTTTTTTTCACACGAGATGATGGAAAAAAAAATTAAAATAAGGAGTAATTTAAAATGCCTCATTACTCGTACAATTCACTTTCACAGGTGCATTTGGTATCCGGATCGGAGCTTTCTGCGACGGAACAACAGTCTGATGTCTTTTGAATGTTTCCGTTGTTGTCAGTAAGATAGATTTTATCTTTTTCAAGCTTAAGGTTAAAAGTCTCGTTAAAATTTTTAAAATGAACAGTCATCATTTTAGGATTGTATTTTCCTACATTAATGTTTTCAGAAGTTTCTGTTCCATCCGCTTGATTCACCTGAACATATCCCAAATAAACATCTCCATTTTTTTTAATGTCTACAAAATATGCCGGAGTTCCGCTTCCACTGAAGCCCTCGACAATATTAAAAGACCTTTTCCCGACAAATGGTACTTTGGTCTGAGCAAAGGACAAGGTCGTGATGCAGAGAATCAACAAATAAAAAAGCTTTTTCATAATTAAAAATTTTCTCAAAATTAAAAATATCTCAGCAAAAATTAAACCGTAAAATTACGGTGATTGCTTTTGGAGTGGGTTGTTTGATTTACTTAATACTCTTTGTCTTACTTTTATAAACGAAGTGCCATAGTTTATCTTTAAAAAAGTTAGAAGTTTAAAAAACTTTGTTTCACTTTGCGATAAAATTAAACGCAAAGGAAGACAAAGAGAAATCATTTTAGTTTAATTTTTAGATAAACAAAGGCGTTTCACTTATTTTCGAAAAACAAGGTTTTATTTAATAAAAACAAAAAACCACCTCAAAAAGAGATGGTTTATAAATGACTAACAATTTTTAAATTAAAATACTGTAGCTGCTAATTGTATTCTCGCGAATTTATTCGACGGATTCCACATTGCCATCATCGAAACAGGTAAGCTGTAATGATCTGTTATTTTTACAGTTTTAGTAGCTTTTACTCCAACGTTTACAATATCGAAGCTGTTGGTTCCGTTTCCGTAAAGGAATCTTTTATCATTTAAGGCAAAACCTGCTCCGACAAATGCATCAAGATTCACTTTTTTATCTTTAATCACAGGATAGCTCGCCTGAACATAGGTCGAATATTTATTCTTTTCATACGTTCCATCATCTTCTAAAACGACCTCTCCTGCATTGGCTCCACCGTACAGCATAATGTCTGCTTCAATATTTAAAGGAAAAGAAGGTCCAAAAGTATAATTGGTTCTTAAATCAATAATATGCGCTGTTCTTCTGTTGGAATAATTAAAAATATCATCCGAAGCAACTGCCGTATTGATGTTTCTTGAATTAAATAAATCCCACAAACCGATGTACAAACGGCCATTGGAATACTGAACATAATAATTGATTTCTTTGTAATGCGTATCATCTTTGTCATCCGCTAAAGCTGAAGCACCCCAGATTCCAACTTTCCATTTTTTGTCTTTATCTAAAGCGTAAGAAAGATTTCCCATCACGACAGGTTTATCCGTAATAATCAAACCTCTCCAAAGGTGATTATTTTGAATATTCGCTGTGAAATCCAACCGGCTATCTTCTTTTTCTTCCGTATTTTCTTGGGCAAAAAGATTCCCTGTGCCTAGTAAAACCAGGCATATATAAAAGAGTTTTTTCATTGTGTAAACTTTCTGTGGTTAACTTAATGCTACATGCAATAACGCCGCAAGAGCCGCTCCGATGATTGGTCCTGCAATAGGAATCCATGCGTAACCCCAATCACTGCTTCCTTTGACGGGAAGAATAGCGTGCATAATTCTTGGTCCAAGATCTCTCGCCGGATTAATGGCATAACCTGTAGTTCCGCCCAGAGACAAACCAATTGCCCATACTAAAAAAGTAACAGGTAAAGCTCCGATGGTTCCTAAACCGATTTTTGCACTGGGATCATTATGTACATTAAGATTTGGATCTGTAAAGTGGAAAATCACAAAGACCAAAACGAAAGTTCCGATAATTTCACTGATGATATTTGAAATAGGTTTTCTTATTGCGGGACCTGTACTGAAACACGCCAATTTTGCCCCTTCGTCTTCTGTAACTGCAAAATGATCTTTATGAAACAGCCAAACCAGAAAAGCTCCTAACATTGCACCGATCATTTCTCCAGCGATGTAAGTTGGAACTAAATCCCATGAAAATTTTCCTGCAAAGGCCAAACCTAAAGTCACTGCAGGATTGAGATGAGCACCGCTGACCGGTCCTGCAACCGTCACGCCCACGAAAACGGCCAAAGCCCAAGCTGTGGTAATCACGATCCATCCGGAATTACTTCCTTTGGTATCTTTCAAAACAACGTTGGCCACCACGCCGTTACCTAAAAGGATCATCAGCATCGTGCCGATAATTTCTGCTACAAATGGAGTCATAGTTTTAATTTTGTTTTAAATGGGTTTAATCTTCGATCCAGTTTTGAGAACGCTGAACCGCCTTGTTCCAAGTGTTGACCATTTTATCCACTTTTTCTCTTTCCAGTTGTGGATGGAAATCTTTATCAACGATCCATTGAGACTGGATTTCATCAATGCTTTTCCAATATCCAACGGCAAGTCCTGCAAGATAGGCTGCCCCTAAAGCTGTCGTTTCCAAAGTTTTTGGTCTTGTAATTTTAAATCCGAAAATATCAGACTGAATCTGCATTAAAATATCACTTGCAGAAGCGCCGCCGTCAACTCTTAATTCCAAGCTTTCTGTTCCTGAGTCGGCTTCCATTGCTTTAACAATATCATACACCTGAAAAGCAATTCCTTCTAATGTTGCTCTTGCGATGTGTCCGTTTGTTGTTCCACGGGTTACCCCAACGATGGTTCCACGAGCGTACTGATCCCAATGAGGAGCGCCTAAACCTGTAAGAGCGGGAACAAAATAAACACCGCCGTTATCTTCAACAGATTGTGCTAAAGTATTCACTTCTTCCGCAGAATGAATTAATTTTAAACCATCTCTCAACCATTGAATGGCTGCCCCTCCAACGAAAACACTTCCTTCCAAAGCATAGTTTACTTCTCCATTAATTTTCCATGCAACAGTTGTTAATAAGTTATTTTTTGATGCAACGGCTTCGGTTCCTGTATTCATTAAAAGGAAGCATCCGGTTCCGTAAGTGTTTTTTACCATTCCCGGAGTGGTACACATTTGTCCGAAAAGTGCTGCCTGCTGATCTCCCGCAATTCCTGCAATCGGAATTTTTGTGGAAAATAAAGTAGTGGCAGTTTCTCCGTAGATTTCACTACTTTGTTTTACTTCCGGTAGAATAGCTCTTGGAATATTAAATAATTCTAATAAATCATTATCCCATTCCAAAGTATGGATATTCAAAAGCATGGTTCTGCTTGCATTCGAAACATCAGTGATGAACATCTTTCCGCGTGTTAGTTTCCAAACTAGGAAAGTATCAACCGTTCCGAAACATAGTTTTCCTGCCTCTGCTTTTTGTCTTGCACCTTCTACGTTGTCTAAAATCCATTTTAGTTTTGTTGCTGAGAAATAAGCATCCAATACAAGACCTGTTTTTTCTTTAATCGTTTCAGCATGACCTTGTTCTTTTAATTCGTCGCAGTATTTAGACGTTCTTCTGTCTTGCCAAACAATTGCGTTGTAAACAGGTTCTCCTGTTTCTTTATCCCAGACGACGGTCGTTTCACGCTGATTAGTGATCCCGATTGCGGCAACTTCTCTTCCGGAAATTCCGGCTTTGGCAATAACTTCCGCCGCTACGGAAACCTGAGAAGACCAAATTTCATTAGGATCATGCTCTACCCAACCCGGGGTAGGAAATATCTGTTCAAAACTCTTCTGAGAAACAAATTCTATTTCTCCGCTGTGATTGAATAAAATGGCTCTTGACGAAGTCGTACCTTGGTCCAGAGCGAGAATTAACTTTTCACTCATGCTGTGATAGTAATTAAGGTTAGATGGATCTTGGAGAATAAGGAGTCAATAAGTATCCTTTCGCCAATTCGATAAACTCTCTTTCCTGTTCATTTGCCCATTCTTCAGAATGTCCGTTTTCTTTTGCAATAATTGCGGCGATCTTATGCGCACTGTCGATTGCTGCTCTTGCATCTAAAAATAAAAGTCGGACTCTTCGTGCTAAAATATCTTCAATGGTTTGTGCCATTTCGCTTCGTATAGCCCAAATTGCTTCTGCGACTGTAAATGGATGATCAGGATGTATTTTTTCTGAAAACTCAGGATTGTTTTGCTGTAATTTTTTGATTTCCGGAATGTCTGCTCCGTAAACATATAAATGATTGGTTCTGTCCACCGTTTCAGGTTTCACATTTCCATGAATCGAAAGATGTTCTGTTTTGGAAGTGGTGGTTCCTAGTTTATGAACTTTCATTGCTTCATCAATAGTGTCTTCTGCCATTTTTCGGTAAGTCGTCCATTTTCCACCGATGATGGAAACTAATCCAGTATCGGATGTTACGACTTTGTGACTTCTCGAAACTTCTTTCGTGCTTTTGCTTCCGTCTTTTGGAGCGGCAAGAGGCCGAAGTCCTGCGAAAACAGATTTTACATCTTCACGCGTTGGCTTTTTAGCTAAATATTGTCTTGCGGTATTTAAGACAAATTTAATTTCATCTTCTAAAGCTCTCGGTTCGAAACTTTCGCTTTCCAATAAAGTATCGGTTGTTCCAACCAAAGCGCGGTCGTGCCATGGAACGACAAACAAAACTCTTCCGTCTGATGTTTTTGGAATCATGATCGCGTCATCACTTTTTAAGAAAGATTTATCCAAAACCAAATGAATTCCCTGACTTGGAACAACGAATTTTCCATGTTTTGGGTTATTCATATTTAATATATCGTTCGTGAAAACTCCGGTTGCATTAATGACCACTTTCGCTTTGATTTCGAATTGCTCTTTCGTGAACTGATCTTCTGCAATAACTCCGATGATTTTATTGAAATCATTTTTAATTAAATTAATAACTTTAACATAATTAACGGCTGTTCCGCCTTTTTCAATAATCGTTTGAGTTAAATTAATTGCCAGTCTAGCATCATCAAACTGCCCGTCCTGATAAACAACTCCACTTGCCAAACCTTTTTGTTCGATAGTAGGAAGTTTTTCAACGGTTTTTGATTTGCTGATGTATTTTGTTCTTCCTAAACTTAGCTTTCCGGCAAGAAAATCATAAACCGAAAGTCCTATTTTATAATAAATTCCTCCCCACCAAGTATAATTCGGAATGATAAAAGATTGATTTTTAACAACATGTGCTGCATTTTTCGCAAGCAATCCTCTTTCTTTCAATGCTTCTTTTACCAAACCGATGTCTCCCTGTGCCAAATATCGTACTCCACCATGCACTAGCTTAGTACTTCTGCTGGAAGTCGCTTTCGCGAAATCGTGAGATTCCAACAGTAACGTTTTAAATCCCCTGCTTACTGCATCCAATGCCGAACCTAAACCGCTCGCTCCTCCACCGATAATCAGGAAGTCCCATTCTTTTACCGTGGTTATTTTGCTGAGTTCTTCGTTTCGTTTCATAATATTTCGTTATGTTTCGTTTTCAAAGTTAAAAATTAAAAACGAAACTAAAAAGAAAATAAATGAAATTTTTCGAATCAAAATAAAATTGGTATTTTTGATGAAACGAAACGAAATGGAAAAATTATTGCCGAGACATAATGATATACTGAAGGAACTGGATGAAAAGGATCATGTATTGGTGCAGGATTTATGTGATAAGTTTAATGTTTCATCGGTTACGATCCGAAAGGATTTAAATTATCTTGAAAGTTTAGGATTGCTTTTTCGTAATCACGGTGGTGCAAGTAAACATGTAAGATATGCCTATGAAAAGAATGTTGATGAAAAAGAAAACATTAATGTAGAAGCGAAACAAAACATTGCGAAAGCGGCTTTGTCTTTAATTCAGGAAAATGACTGTATTATTATGGCTTCCGGAACGACGATGCATTATTTGGCGAGAATGCTGAATAGCTTCGGTTCTTTGACGGTTTTAACGTCTTCTTTGCGTGTTGCAATAGAGCTTTGCAATAATCCTAATATTAATATTATACAATTGGGAGGCGAGGTAAGGAAAAGCTCGACTTCGATTGTGGGTTCCATTTCTGAAGGTATTTTAAAACAATTTTCATGTAATAAACTATTTCTTGGTGTAGACGGAATCGATATGGATTTCGGCATTAGTACTTCAAACGCTGCGGAAGCACATTTAAATCAATTGATGATCGAGTGTTCCGACAAGGTTGTTATTCTTGCAGACTCTTCTAAATTAAATAAAAAAGGCTTCGGTAAAATTGCCGATCTTGATAAAATAGATTATCTCATCACAGATAAGGATATTTTAGAAGAAGACAAAAATAATCTCGAAGAAATTGGAGTGAGTGTAATTGTTAAATAAAAATCAACTCATTTTTAAATTTTTCATAATTCAAAAATTTTTTCTCTGAAATTCGACTCAGATTTTTCCAAAATGATCTAATTGATTAAAAATCAAAATATTTTACCTTAAATATTTGTCAGTTATAAAATTATTCATAAATTTGCACACTCATTTTAGGGGCGTAGTATGCCTATATTCAAAAGTAGAAATTACTTCAGACCTCCGAAAGTGGTGATAAATAAAGGATAAATTTTATTATAACATAAACAATGTCAGGTATTATTGGTAAAAAAATCGGTATGACTTCTTTGTTTGACGAAGCAGGGAAAAATATTCCTTGTACAGTTATTCAAGCTGGTCCGTGCTCGGTTTTACAGGTCAGAACCATTGAAAAAGACGGTTACAAGTCAGTTCAATTAGGTTTCGATGACAAGAGTGAGAAGAACGTTGGTAAAGCGTTAGCTGGTCATTTCAAAAAGGCTGGTTCTGCTCCTAAAGCTAAATTGGTAGAATTCTACAGAGAATTCGTTGATGAAGTAAAAGTAGGAGAAGAAGTAAAGGTTGATCTATTCGCTGAAGGTGAATATGTAGACGTAACAGGAACTTCAAAAGGTAAAGGCTTCCAGGGTGTTGTTAAAAGACACGGATTTGGAGGTGTAATGCAGGCAACTCATGGTCAGCACAACAGACTTAGAGCTCCAGGTTCTATCGGTGCTGGATCTGACCCTTCAAGAGTATTCAAAGGGATGAGAATGGCTGGAAGAATGGGAGGTAAGCAGGTAACTGTTCAAAACCTTCAGGTATTAAAAGTGGATCAAGAACAAAATCTTTTAGTAGTAAAAGGTGCTGTTCCGGGAGCTAAAAATTCTTATGTAATTATCAGAAAATGGAACTAGTAGTATTAAATACATCAGGAAAAGAGACCGGAAGAAAAGTAACTCTAGACGAAACAGTATTCGGAATTGAGCCAAATCAGCACGCGGTTTACTTAGAAGTTAAACAGTACCTTGCAGCACAAAGACAAGGAACTCATAAAGCAAAAGAAAGAAGCGAAATTACTGCTTCTACTAAAAAACTTAAGAAGCAAAAAGGATCTGGTTCTGCTAGATATGGTGATATTAAATCTCCAACTTTCAGAGGTGGAGGTAGAGTATTCGGACCTAAACCAAGAGACTACAGATTCAAATTGAACAAAGCTCTTAAGAGATTAGCTAAAAAATCTGTTTTATCTCAAAAATTGAGAGATAACAGTATTAAAGTATTAGAGGCTTTCAATTTCGAAACTCCTAAAACTAAAGAGTTTATCAACATCAATAACGCTTTAGGATTCGAAGGTAAAAAATCTCTTTACATCTTAGATGAAGCAAACAAAAATGTTTATTTATCTTCAAGAAACCTACCTAAGACTAAAGTTCTTACTTACAATGAAATTAGCTCTTATGACCTAATCAATGCAGGTGAGATCGTATTCTTAGAAGGTGCTATCGAGAAATTCCAAGAAAATTTAAAGAAATAAGTCATGTCTATTATTATTAAACCAGTTATCTCAGAAAAGGCTAATTACCTTACAGATTTAAGAGGTTCTTATTCTTTCTTAGTAAATCCTAAGGCGAATAAAATCCAGATTAAAAATGCTGTAGAAGCAGCTTATGGTGTAAAAGTAGCAGACGTTAATACAATGATTTATGCTCCGAAGGTTTCTTCGAAATACACTAAAAAAGGTCTTCAAGTAGGAAAGACAAACAAATTGAAAAAAGCGGTAATTAAACTTGTTGAAGGTGAAGTTATCGATATTTTTGCTGTAAATTAATTATTAATTATAAATAATAGTAATGTCTGTTAGAAAATTAAAACCTATCACCCCGGGACAGAGATTCAGAATTGTAAACAATTTTGAGGAAATTACTACTAACAAACCAGAGAAATCTCTAACAGTTGGTATTAAAAAGTCAGGTGGACGTAACCAAACAGGTAAAATGACCATGCGTTACACCGGAGGTGGACACAAAAAGAAATACAGAATTATTGACTTCAAAAGAAACAAAGCAAACGTTGAAGCAACTGTAAAATCTGTAGAATACGATCCAAACAGAACTGCATTTATCGCTTTATTAGAGTATGCTGATGGAGAGAAGAGATACATCATCGCTCCAAACGGTATCAAAGTAGATCAAAAAGTAGTATCAGGTGAAAGCGTAGAACCAAACGTAGGTAACGCAATGAAATTGAAAAATATTCCATTGGGTACTGTAATTTCTTGTGTTGAAATGAAGCCTGGTCAAGGTGCAATTTTAGCAAGAAGTGCTGGTTCTTCAGCTCAACTTACATCAAGAGACGGAAAATATGCAATCATTAAACTGCCTTCAGGAGAATCTAGAATGATCCTTACTGAATGTATGGCAATGATTGGTTCAGTTTCTAACTCAGATCACCAATTAACTGTATCAGGTAAAGCTGGTAGAAGCAGATGGTTAGGTAGAAGACCAAGAACAAGAGCGGTTGTAATGAACCCTGTAGATCACCCAATGGGTGGTGGTGAAGGACGTTCTTCTGGAGGTCACCCAAGATCTAGAAACGGTAAACCATCTAAAGGTTACAAAACTAGAAAGAAAAACAAAGTGTCTAACCGTTACATCGTATCTAAAAGAAAATAATTATGGCAAGATCACTTAAGAAAGGACCGTTCATTCATCATACTTTAGATAAGAAGGTTCAGGCAAATATAGAGTCTGGTAAGAAGACAGTTATCAAAACTTGGTCTAGAGCATCTATGATCTCTCCGGACTTCGTAGGACAAACTATTGCAGTACACAACGGGAAATCTTTTATCCCAGTTTACGTTACAGAAAACATGGTTGGTCACAAGTTAGGCGAATTTTCTCCAACAAGATCTTTCAGAGGTCATGGTGGTAACAAAAACAAAGGAAGCAGATAATCATGGGATCTAGAAAACAAGATAGTTCAATCGCAAGAAAAGAAGCTAACAAGGACGTTGTTAAGGCTTCATTAAATAATTGCCCGTCTTCTCCAAGAAAAATGAGATTAGTTGCTGATATCATTAGAGGAGAGCAGGTAGACAAAGCTCTTTATATCCTTAAATATTCTAAGAAGGACGCTTCTAACAAGTTAGAAAAATTACTTCTTTCTGCTATGGCAAACTGGCAGGTGAAAAATGAAGGTGCGGATATTGAAGAAGCAAACCTTATCATTAAAGAAATCTTCGTGGATAGCGCAAGACAATTGAAGAGACTAAGACCAGCTCCGCAAGGTAGAGGGTATAGAATCAGAAAAAGATCTAACCACGTTACATTAATCTTAGGTAATAAAGAAAATTAATCAAGGTATGGGACAGAAGACAAATCCAATTGGTAATAGATTAGGTATCATCAGAGGATGGGATTCTAACTGGTTTGGTGGAAACGATTATGGAGACAGAATCGCGGAAGACTACAAAATCAGAAGATACCTTGAGGCTAGATTATCTAAAGGTGGGATTTCAAAAATTTATATTGAAAGAACATTAAAATTAGTTACAGTAACAATTACTACTGCTAGACCGGGACTTATCATCGGTAAAGGAGGTCAGGAAGTTGATAAATTGAAAGAAGAGTTGAAGAAATTGACTAAAAAGGATATTCAAATCAACATCTTCGAAATCAAAAGACCTGAGCTAGATGCAGTATTAGTTGCTGATAGCATTGCTAAGCAAATCGAAAACAGAATCTCTTACAGAAGAGCTGTAAAGATGGCGATGGCAGGTACAATGAGAATGGGTGCTGAAGGTATCAAAGTTCAAATCTCTGGTAGATTGAACGGAGCTGAAATGGCAAGATCAGAATCTTTCAAAGAAGGAAGAATTCCATTGTCTACTTTCAGAGCAGATATCGATTACCACATCGGTGAAGCACTTACTCAGTACGGAAAGCTAGGTGTAAAAGTTTGGATCATGAAAGGTGAAGTTTACGGTAAAAGAGAACTTTCTCCACTAGTGGGACAACAGAAAAAAGGAGGTCAGTCAGACAGAAGAGATAACAGAGGAGGAGACAGAGACAACAGAAGACCTAGAAAGAACAATAACAATAATAACAATAATAATTAAAAATTTTAGATAGAAATTTTGAATTTTAAATTACCGTTACTTTTTTAAAATAAAAAAAATCTAAAATCTAAAATCTAAAATCTAAAATTTAGAAATTATGTTACAACCAAAAAGAACCAAGTTCCGTAGAGTTCATAAGATGAAAATGAAGGGGAATGCCCAAAGAGGTAGTCAACTTGCTTATGGAACTTTCGGAATCAAGGCGACAGAAGGTGCTTGGATCACTGCAAGACAAATTGAAGCTGCTCGTATCGCTGCGACAAGATATATGAAGAGAGAAGGTCAACTATGGATCAAAATCTTCCCGGATAAGCCAATTACTAAAAAACCAGCGGAAGTACGTATGGGTAAAGGTAAAGGTGCTGTGGAATATTGGGTAGCTGTAGTAAAACCAGGTAAAATTATGTTCGAAGTAGGAGGTGTTCCTTACGAAGTAGCGAAAGAAGCTCTTAGACTTGCTGCACAGAAATTACCAGTAGTTACAAAATTCATCGTTGCAAACGACTTTGTTAAACCTCTATAATCTTTGAATACAATGAAAAAAGCTGATATTAAAAATTTAAGCGCAGGGGATCTTCAAGCTCAATTAGCTGATGCAAAAGCTCAATATTCTAAAATGAAATTGGCTCACAAAATCAGCCCTCTTGAAAACCCAATTCAAATCAGAGATTTGAGAAAGACAATCGCAAGATTAAATACTGAGTTAACTAACAAACAATAATTTCATTTTACAATGGATAGAAATTTAAGAAAAGAAAGAATCGGAGTGGTTTCCAGCAATAAAATGGAAAAAACTATTGTTGTTAGTGAAACTACAAGAGTAAAACACCCGATGTACGGTAAATTCGTTTTGAAAACGAAAAAATATACTGCACATGACGAGAACAACGAGTGCAACGAAGGAGATACAGTTTTAATTTCTGAAACTAGACCTTTGAGCAAGAGCAAGAGATGGAGATTAGTAAGAATCATTGAAAAAGCTAAGTAATAATGTTACAAACAGAATCAAGATTAAAAGTTGCTGATAACACAGGTGCGAAAGAAGTACTAGTTATTAGAGTTCTGGGAGGAACCAGAAGAAGATATGCTTCAGTTGGTGATAAAATCGTTGTTACGATCAAAGATTCTACACCATCAGGAAACGCTAAAAAAGGTCAGGTATCTAAAGCTGTAGTAGTAAGAACTAAAAAAGCAGTAAGAAGAAAAGATGGTTCATACATCAAATTCGAAGACAATGCTTGTGTATTACTAAACGCAGCGGGAGAAATGAGAGGAACTCGTGTTTTCGGACCAGTTGCTCGTGAGTTGAGAGACAAAGAATATATGAAAATCATTTCATTAGCTCCTGAAGTACTTTAATATTTAAAATTTTAAAAAAAATGTCAAAGTTAAAAATAAAAAGAGGAGATAACGTAATCGTAACTACTGGTAAGAAAGGTCTTAAAGGTGGTACTGGTGAAGTTATTGAAGTGATCAAAAAAGAAGGAAAAGACCCTAGAGTTGTGGTTGCAGGACTTAACATCATCAAAAAGCACGTTAAGCCTTCAGCTTCAAATCCTCAAGGAGGAATCGTTGAAAGAGAAGCTTCTATTCATATCTCAAACGTAGCTTTAGTTGGTAAAGACGGAAAAGCTATCAAAATCGGTTACAAAATCGAAGGAGATAAAAAAGTAAGAATCAACAAAAAAACGGGTGAAACTTTATAATTTTAAATAACACATGGAATATATAGCAAGACCCAAAAAAGCATATAAAGAAACGATTGTTCCAGCAATGATGGAAGAATTCGGATACAAATCAGTAATGCAGGTACCGAAACTTGAGAAAATTATTTTATCTCAAGGTTTAGGAGACGCTACTGCTGATAAAAAAATCATCGATTATGCTGTTGAAGAATTAACGAATATCACTGGTCAGAAGGCTGTAGGTACTATCTCTAAGAAAGACGAAGCTGCTTTCAAATTGAGAAAAGGTATGCCTGTAGGTGCTAGAGTTACTCTTAGAGCTGATAAAATGTATGAGTTCTTAGATAGATTAACTGCTTCTGCATTGCCCCGTATCAGAGATTTTTCTGGTATTAAAGCTGACGGATTCGATGGTAGAGGTAACTATAACTTAGGGATCACTGAGCAAATCATCTTCCCTGAGATCGTAATCGACAAAGTGAAAAAAATCCAAGGGATGGACATCACTTTCGTTACTACTGCGAAAACAGATAAAGAAGCTAAAGCATTATTAACTCACTTCGGTTTACCATTTAAAAAGAACTAAGAAATGGCTAAAGAATCTATGAAAGCGCGTGAGCGCAAAAGAGAAGCACTAGTTGCTAAATACGCTGCTAAAAGACAAGCTCTTAAAGAAGCTGGTGATTACGAAGGTCTTCAAAAATTGCCTAAAAATGCTTCTCCTGTAAGATTGCACAACAGATGTAAACTAACAGGTAGACCAAGAGGATATATGAGAACGTTTGGTATTTCCAGAGTAACTTTCAGAGAAATGGCAAACAACGGTCTTATCCCGGGAGTTAAAAAAGCTAGTTGGTAATAATTACTAATTAAAAAATCGGGACAATTAAGTTGTTCAGATACTAAAGATAAAAATATCAGACCGAAGTTTTCTGAAGTCTGATATTTTATTCTTCAAGTCTTTACAAAACTGATTGTTCTTTAACCAATAATTTATAAAAGAAAAATGGTAACAGATCCAATTTCAGATTTCCTAACTAGAGTAAGGAACGCACAAAGCGCAGGCCACAAAGTGGTGGAAATTCCTGCATCGAAAATCAAAAAGGAGATTACTAAGATTTTATTTGATCAAGGGTATATCTTAAACTACAAGTTTGAAGATAGCGCTGTTCAGGGAACAATCAAAATCGCTTTAAAGTACGACAAGCAAACTAACAAACCGGCTATCAAGTCTATCCAAAGAGCTTCTAGACCAGGTTTGAGACAGTACAAAGGTTCAGCTGAGCTTCCAAGAGTACTAAACGGTTTGGGTATTTCTATCATCTCTACTTCTAAAGGAGTAATGACTGACAAGAAAGCTAGAGAAGAAAAAGTAGGCGGTGAAGTAATCTGCTATGTTTATTAATTTTTAATCACAGGAAAATGTCAAGAATTGGTAAAGCAATTATAACAATTCCAGCAGGAGTTACAATCACTGAAAACAACGGTGTTGTAACTGTAAAAGGACCTAAAGGAGAACTTTCTCAGGAACTTACAGCAGGAATTACTATAGAACAGAAAGATGGTGAACTGAACGTAAACAGACCATCTGATGCTAAACAACACAAAGCGCTTCACGGTTTATACAGAGCGTTGATCAACAACATGATTGTTGGTGTATCTCAAGGTTTCGAAAAGAAACTAGAATTAGTAGGGGTAGGATACAGAGCTTCTCACGCAGGTCAAAAACTTGAGTTAGCTTTAGGATTCTCTCACGGTATCGTACTAGAACTTCCAAACGAAGTGAAAGTTGATACATTGACTGAAAAAGGTAAAAACCCAATTATTACTTTAACGTCTCACGACAACCAACTTCTAGGGATGGTAGCTGCAAAGATCCGTTCTTTCAGAAAGCCTGAACCATACAAAGGAAAAGGTGTAAGATTCGTAGGAGAAATTGTTAGACGTAAAGCTGGTAAATCTGCTTAATAAATTATAAGTATTATGGCATTAAGTAAATTAGAAAAAAGAATAAGAATAAAAAGAAGAGTAAGAGGAAAAATCTCTGGATCTTCTGAATTGCCAAGATTATCTGTATACAAAAGTAATAAGGAAATTTACGCTCAGTTAATCGATGATATCAGTGGAAAAACTTTAGCTTCAGCTTCTTCTAGAGAGAAAGGTGTTGATGCAAATGGTACTAAAACTGAAGTTTCTGCTGCTGTAGGTAAAGCTATCGCTGCTAAAGCTATCGCTGCAGGAATCGAAAATATTGTATTTGATAGAAACGGATTCGTATATCACGGAAGAGTAAAAGCTCTAGCTGATGGTGCGAGAGAAGGTGGACTTAAATTCTAATCATTAAATTTCGGAAAATATGTTAGGACTAGATAATATAGAAAGAGTAAAACCGGGAGGATTAGAACTTAAAGATCGTCTCGTAGCTGTTAACAGAGTAACAAAAGTAACTAAAGGAGGTAGAGCTTTCGGATTCTCTGCTATCGTAGTTGTAGGTAACGAAGATGGAGTTATCGGTTACGGATTAGGAAAATCTAAAGAGGTTGCTTCTGCAATTGCTAAGGCAGTTGAAGACGCTAAGAAAAACCTTGTGAAAGTTCCTGTAATGAACCACACTATTCCTCACCAAACTACTGCTAGATACGGAGGTGCAGATATCTTCTTAAGACCTGCTTCTCATGGTACAGGACTTATCGCCGGAGGTGCGGTAAGAGCGGTACTTGAGTCTGCTGGTATTCATGATATCCTTTCAAAATCTAAAGGATCTTCTAACCCTCACAACGTGGTGAAAGCTACTTTCAAAGCGTTATTGGATATCAGAAGACCTGAAGAAATCGCTAGAATGAGAGGAGTTTCTCTAAGTAAAGTGTTTAACGGTTAATATATAAAACAATGGCAACAATCAAAGTAAAGCAAGTAAGAAGCGCTATTGGTAGAACAAAAACCCAAAAGAGAACGCTTGAAGCATTAGGATTTAAGAAACTTCACCAAGTTGTAGAACACGAAGCTACTCCTTCTATCTTAGGAATGATAGCTGCAGTTAGTCACTTACTTGAAGTTCAAAAATAATTTTTAAAATAATTTTAAAATGAATTTAAACAACATAAAGCCAGCTGCAGGATCTACTTTCAATTCAAAAAGAATTGGTAGAGGTCAGGGTACTGGAAAAGGAGGTACTGCTACTAAAGGTCACAAAGGACAAAAAGCAAGAGCTGGTTATTCTCAGAAAATCGGTTTCGAAGGAGGTCAGATGCCTTTACAAAGAAGATTACCGAAATTCGGATTCAAAAACGTAAACAGAAAAGAGTATATTGGTGTAAACCTTGATACAATCCAAACTTTAATTGAAAATAAATCTATCACTGGAGATATTACAAGAGAAGTAATGATTGAGAACGGTTTAATTACTAAAAACGAATTAGTGAAAGTTATGGGTAGAGGAGAATTGAAATCTGCGGTTTCTATCTCAGCTGACAAATTCACTAAATCTGCTGAAGAGCTTATCGCTAAAGCAGGTGGAAAAGCAATTACCTTATAATAATTACTAATGAAAGAATTTATACAAACCTTAAAAAATATTTGGAGTCTTAAAGAACTTAGAGATAAAATTCTCTTCACTTTAGGTATTATCCTTGTGTATAGATTCGCATCTTATATCTCTCTTCCGGCAATTAACCTTGCTGAAGTAGGAGATCTCTTAGAGCATTATAAAAGTCAAGGCGGAAACAAGCAAGGAGCAGGTCTTCTTGGCTTGCTTTCGTCATTTACAGGAGGGGCATTCAGCCATGCTTCTGTGATGGCGTTAGGAATCATGCCTTATATTTCTGCTTCTATTATTGTTCAGTTGATGGGAATGGCTATTCCTTATCTTCAGAAACTTCAGAAAGATGGAGAGTCAGGTAGAAATACATTGAACCAAATTACAAGATGGTTAACTATTGGAGTTTGTTTAGTACAGGCACCTTCTTATTTAACTTCTATTACTCAATTATTCTTACCATATGCTCAATTCTCTTCTGCATACTATGTAGAGCCAAATTCTATCATGTTCTGGTTGCCAAGTATTGTTATCTTGGTTGCTGGTTCAGTATTCGCAATGTGGTTGGGTGAGAAAATCACCGACAAAGGTATCGGGAACGGTATCTCTATCCTTATTATGGTAGGGATTCTTTCAAGATTACCAGAAGCATTCGTTCAGGAAATGGCCGTGCAGAACGGAAAAGGAGGGATGGGATCAATCATGATCCTTATTGAAGTAATTTTCTGGATGTTGGTTGTTCTTTTGGCAGTAGTGTTATCTGTTGCTGTAAGAAAAATTCCAATCCAGTATGTAAGCAGAGCTCAAGCAAGAGGAGGTGTAAACAGAAATCTTATGCAAGGAGCAAGACAGTGGATCCCACTAAAAGTAAATGCTGCTGGTGTAATGCCGATTATCTTTGCTCAGGCATTGATGTTCGTTCCAGGATTATTAACTAAAGTGGATGATACCAACACTTTTCTTGCAGGTTTCAAGAATGTTTTTAGCTGGCAGTACAATGTATTGTTCGCGCTATTAATTATTATCTTCTCGTTTTTCTATACTGCGATTACAATTCCGGTAAACCAAATGGCTGATGATTTAAAGAGAAATGGAGGTTTAGTACCAAAAGTAAGACCAGGAAAAGAGACGGCTGATTATTTAGATGATATTTTATCAAAAATTACCTTGCCAGGTGCAATTTTTTTATCTATCTTTGCAGTCCTTCCGGCAATTGTGCATGGAAGCTTTGTTCAGACAGATGCGTTCGCCTTATTTTTCGGGGGGACGTCTTTATTGATTATGGTTGGAGTAATTTTAGATACTGTTCAACAGATTAATACATATCTGCTGAACCATCATTATGATGGCTTAATGCAGTCTAAATTATCAAGAACGACTGGATATTAATTTATGGCAAAACAAAAACATATTGAACAAGACGGCGTTATAACGGAAGCACTTTCGAACGCTCAGTTCCGTGTAGAGCTAGAAAATGGGCATATTCTTATCGCTCATATTTCTGGTAAAATGCGAATGCATTATATTAAACTTTTACCTGGTGATAAGGTGAAACTAGAAATGTCTCCTTACGATTTATCAAAAGGGAGAATTACATTTAGATATTAAACAAACGCCAAATGGAGTCTGCGGATTTCCATTTGGCTATTGTTAAAAAATAAATACTATCAAATGAAAGTAAGAGCATCAATTAAAAAAAGAAGCGCTGATTGCAAAATCGTACGCAGAAAAGGTGTACTATTCGTAATCAACAAGAAGAACCCAAAATTTAAACAAAGACAAGGTTAATTAAATTATGGCGAGAATTGCAGGTATTGATTTACCAAAAAACAAAAGAGGAGTTATCGGTTTAACTTACATCTACGGAGTTGGAAGAAGTACTTCTTCTGAAATCCTTAAAGCTGCCGGTATCAGCGAAGACAAGAAAGTCAACGAATGGAATGACGATGAATTGGCTGCAATCAGAACTTATATCTCAGAAAACGTAAAAGTAGAAGGAGAGCTTAGATCTGAAGTGCAATTGAACATCAAGAGATTGATGGACATAGGATGCCAACGAGGAATACGTCACAGACTTGGATTACCTTTAAGAGGCCAGAGAACGAAAAACAACTCTAGAACCCGTAAAGGAAAGAGAAAAACTGTTGCTAACAAGAAAAAAGCTAGTAAATAATCGTTAGGAATTATGGCAAAACAAACTAAAGTAGTTAAGAAGAGAAAAGTAAAAGTTGAAGCTATTGGTGAAGCACATATTCAAGCTTCTTTCAATAACATCATCATTTCTTTAACAAATAAAAACGGAGAGGTTATCTCTTGGGCTTCTGCCGGTAAAATGGGATTCAGAGGTTCTAAAAAGAATACTCCATTTGCTGCTCAGATGGCAGCTGAAAATTGCTCTGCTGTAGCTCACGAAGCTGGTCTTAGAAGAGTAAAGGTGTTTGTGAAAGGTCCAGGTGCAGGTAGAGAATCTGCAATTAGATCTATCCACAATTCAGGAATTGAAGTTTCAGAAATCGTTGATGTGACTCCTATGCCACACAACGGATGTAGACCACCAAAAAGAAGAAGAGTTTAATTTTTAGAATTTACCCATTATGGCAAGATATATTGGACCTAAAACTAAGATTGCTAGAAAGTTTGGTGCTGCAATCTACGGAGATGACAAAAACTTCGAGAAAAGAAAAAACCAACCGCCAGGACAACACGGTCCTAACAAAAGAAGAGGTGCTAAAAAATCAGAATATGCAGTTCAGTTAGCTGAAAAACAAAAAGCTAAATATACTTACGGTATTTTAGAAAGACAGTTTGCTAACCTATTTGATAAAGCACACAGAAGTAAAGGTGTAACAGGGGAAGTTCTATTGCAACTTTGCGAATCTAGATTGGATAACGTAGTATACAGATTAGGTTTTGCTAAAACTAGATCTGCTGCTAGACAGTTAACTTCTCACAGACACATCACTGTGAATGGTGAGATCCTTAACATTCCATCTTATTTAGTGAAAGCAGGTGATGTAATCGCTGTAAGAGAAAAGTCTAAATCTCTTGAAGTTGTTACAAATGCATTAGCTTCTAAAGCTAATTATGAGTGGTTACAATTCAACGATGAGAAGAAAGAAGGTACTTTCATTTCTGCTCCTGAAAGAATCCAAATTCCGGAAGATATCAAGGAGAACCTTATCGTGGAACTTTACTCTAAATAATTTTTTAATCAAATTTTTGCTCAACCCAATAATATGGCAATTTTACAATTCATAAAACCCGATAAAGTAATTTTACTTAATTCTGATGAATTTAGAGGTTCGTTCGAATTCAGACCTCTAGAACCAGGTTTCGGGCTTACAATCGGTAATGCTTTGAGAAGAGTGTTGCTTTCTTCTCTGGAAGGATACGCTATTTCATCTATCAAAATAGAAGGTGTAGAGCACGAATTTTCAACTATTCCAGGAGTAATCGAAGATGTTACCGAAATTATTCTTAACCTTAAACAGGTAAGATTAAAAGCTACGGCAGAAAACCAGGCGAATGAGCAGGTTGTTGCTAAAGTTTCGGGTCAGACGATTATTACTGCTGGAGATTTAGGTAAATCAATGAACGGATTCGAGGTTCTAAACCCGGATTTAGTAATTTGTAACCTAAACAGTGATGTAACTTTCGAAATTACTTTCAACATAGAAAAAGGAAGAGGGTATGTGCCTTCTGAACAAAATAAGTCAAACAATGCACCTGTAGGTACTATTGCGATCGACTCTATTTTTACGCCAATTAAGAAAGTACAGTATAGTATTGAAAATTATCGTGTAGAGCAAAAAACAGACTACGAAAAACTTGTATTAGATATCGAGACTGATGGATCTATCAGCCCTCAAAATGCTTTAACAGAAGCTTCTAAGATATTAATTTATCACTTCATGTTGTTCTCTGATGAGAGAATCACTCTTGAAACTGAAGCTGTAAAAGCATCTATCCAATATGACGAGGAAACTCTTCATACAAGACAACTACTTAAGTCTAAATTAGCAGATATGGATCTTTCTGTAAGAGCCCTAAACTGTCTGAAAGCTGCTGAAGTAGAAACTCTTGGAGAATTGGTTTCTTACAGTAAGTCTGATTTGATGAAATTCAGAAATTTTGGTAAAAAATCTTTGACAGAACTAGAAGAATTAGTGCATTCAAAAGGTCTTAACTTCGGTTTCGACGTTGCAAAATATAAGTTAGACGCTGATAAATAATTAATAATGAGACACGGTAAAAAATTCAATCACTTAGGAAGAACAGCTTCTCACAGAAGTGCTATGCTTTCTAATATGGCTTGTTCTCTAATTGAGCATAAAAGAATCAACACTACTGTAGCTAAAGCTAAAGCTTTAAGAGTATATGTTGAGCCTCTATTAACAAAAGCAAAAGAAGATACTACACACAACAGAAGAATTGTTTTTTCATATCTTCAAAATAAAGAAGCAGTTGCTGAATTGTTCAGAACTGTAGCTCCTAAAATCGCTGAGAGAAACGGTGGTTATACAAGAATCATCAAGACAGGATTCAGACCAGGTGATGCTGCTGATACTGCTCTTATTGAGCTAGTAGACTTCAATGAGCTTTACAATCCTAATGCTGAAGAGAAAAAAGCTACAAGAAGAAGCAGAAGATCTACAACAGCTAAAACTGCTGTAGTTGCTGAAGCTCCTGTAGTAGAAGAAAAAGCTGCTGAGCCAACTGCTGAAGCTGCTGATTCTACAGAGGAAAAAACTGAAGAATAATATTCATCAGATATATAAAAAACCGTTCAGAAATGAACGGTTTTTTTATTTTCTAGATTTTCGTCTTTTTCAATTCGATGATATTGTTTCCCTGTTCTAAATGAAGACTGTCTCCTTTTACTCTTGCAGTCATATCGTCTTTTTTATAAATTGTTTCATCTCCTTTTGTTTCTGTTTTTGGCAGCGTAAAGGTTTTCTTATTACTTGTAATAGCAACCGTACTTTCCTTCGGATTTGTTTCGAAAATTACTTTTACTAAAGTTCCGTCCGTTGCTTTATAAACATAGCTGTCTTTTACTGTTTTTTGTCCGTTTACGATTTCTACAGAAGAACGAGTGCTCACTGAGTCAGGTTTTCCGTTATTATTTACAACGGATGTTTCAGAAGTTTCCATTTTTAGGACATCTTTATTACCGTTTTCAGTTGATTTTTTACAGCTAATTACTGATAATACAAGTACAGCATTAAGCACTAAGAGACTATTTTTCATGATTTTTTAAGTTTGATATTAAGCTTGATTTTTATTCTTTATTTTTACAAAAATCATGCCTCACAAATATGAAAAAATTTAGTAAATATTTCGATGTAATTGTTTTCTTTTTCTCCATTAATTTGATGTTTTCCCAAAAAGGAAATTTTGAAATTAAAAACGGACAATTTGTATTAAACGGAAAACCTTTTATCATTCATTCGGGTGAGCTTCATTATCCGCGAGTTCCGGTAGAATATTGGAAACATCGTCTTCAAATGATGAAAGCAATGGGTTTAAATACCGTCACAACATATGTTTTCTGGAATTATCACGAAGAATCTCCCGGAAAATGGAACTTTTCAGGTGAAAAAGATTTAAAAAAGTTTATTAAAACTGCTCAGGAAGTTGGTTTGTATGTAATCATTCGTCCGGGACCTTATGTTTGTGCGGAATGGGAATTTGGAGGATATCCGTGGTGGCTTCAAAAAGACAAAAACTTAGAAATCCGAACGGACAATAAAGCTTTTCTTCAACAATGCGAAAAATACATTACTGAATTATCGAAACAAATTGTTCCGTTGCAGATCAATAATGGAGGTCCTGTAATTATGGTTCAGGCAGAAAATGAATTTGGATCTTATGTTTCTCAGCGAAAAGATATTTCATTGGAACAACACCGAAAATACAGTCACAAAATCAAGGATATGTTGGTGAAATCTGGAATTACAGTTCCATTTTTTACCTCAGATGCAAGTTCTTTGTTTAAAGGCGGTTCAATTAAAGGAGCATTGCCAACAGCAAACGGCGAAGGTGATATTGATGTGTTGAAAAAAACTGTCAATGAATATAATGACGGAAAAGGACCTTACATGGTTGCCGAATATTATCCGGGTTGGCTGGATCATTGGGCGGAACCATTTCCCAAAGTTTCAACAGAAGATGTGGTAAAGCAAACCGAATTATATATAAAAAATGGAGTTTCATTTAATTATTACATGATTCACGGGGGAACGAATTTCGGTTTTACAAGTGGGGCGAACTATGATAAAGATCACGATATTCAGCCTGATCTCACAAGTTACGACTATGACGCGCCAATTTCAGAAGCGGGATGGGGAACTCCAAAGTATAATGCTTTAAGAGATGTTTTTCAGAAAATGAATTCTCAAAAGTTACAGGAGGTTCCACAACCGATGAGAGTCATTACAATTCCTGAAATAAAGTTTTCAAAAAATGCCAATTTGTTTGATTATATAAATATCCAAAAACCAATTGTAAACGATAAGCCATTAACATTTGAAGATTTAAATATAGGAAACGGGTATGTTTTATATAGAAGAAAATTTGATAAAAATCTAAAAGGAAAACTCGAAATAAAGGGCTTGAGAGATTATGCAAATATTTATATCAATGGAAACCGAATAGGTGAACTAAATCGATATTATAAAAAATATGACCTTGATTTGGACATTAAAGCGGGAGAAACTTTGGATATTCTTGTTGAAAATATGGGCAGAATCAATTATGGGGCTGAGATTGTGAATAACTTAAAAGGAATTATCAGTCCGATCAAAATTAATGGAACTGAAATTTCAGGAAACTGGAAAATGTATCCTTTGCCTTTCGATAAATTTCCAAAACACAATTATAAATTAAAAGATATCGCCGTTGGAACGCCGATGATAAGCGAAGGTGAATTTACTCTTAACGAAGTTGGAGATACTTTTCTTGATATGAGAAAATTCGGTAAAGGTGTTGTTTTTATTAATGGAAGAAATATCGGTAGATATTGGAGTAAAGTTGGCCCTCAGTTGACGTTGTATATTCCGGGAGTTTGGTTGAAGAAAGGAAAAAATACGATCCAGATTTTTGAACAAATTAATGACAATATCAATTTTAAAGTAAATAGTATTGATCATCCGATTTTAGATGAACTGGTAAAATGACCTTCATTAAGTCCTTGATTAAATTATCATTATTTTAATATTAAATAAAATTAATTGAAAAATATTCTAAATTAATTCAATTTTTAAACAAATAAATAGTTAAATTTAAGAAAAAGAAAAACTAAACGTAACCAAGGACTCAAAACTTTAAAATTACACAAACGTGTAATTGTTTCTGCTTTGTTTTCTGTAGAAATTTGTCTCAAACAAAAACAACATGAGCATTTCCATAGCCATAGTAGAAGACGAAAGAAACTACAACAATGCGTTGAAGAAAGTTATCGATTATCAGGGTGACATGAAAGTTGTCGCCCAATTTTTCGATGGAAACGATGCATTGAAAAATCTTTCTGATATTTCTCCTGATGTTGTAATGATGGACATCCAGCTGCAAGACATGCTCGGAATCGAGATCATCGAAAAACTTCGCAAGGAAATGCCGAAGACACAATTCATCATGTGTACGAGTTTCGAGGAAGACGACAAAATTTTCAATTCTTTAAAAGCTGGCGCAACCGGCTATCTCATCAAAGGCGAAAGTATGGATAAAATCCTTGCATCGATTCGTGATGTTTACAACGGTGGTGCACCGATGAGCTTTTCTATTGCCCGAAAAGTTCTGAATCATTTTGAAAGAAAAGTTTCTGACATAAAATCTTTCGAGGAGTTAACCGAGCGCGAAAAGGAAATTCTCGAACTTTTATCTCAAGGTCTTCTTTACAAAGAGATCGCCGATAAAAAATTCATCAGCATCGACACGGTAAAAAAACACGTCGGGAATATCTACAGAAAACTCCACGTCAATAATAAAGTGGAGGCTATTAATAAATTTAACCATTTTAAAAACTAAGAAACCATGAAGAATTTAGACCCAAACATGACCCATGCTGAAATAAAATTAAGCATGATTGAAGACATTTTACAGATGGACTTTAACAAAGCTGGTAAGAAAAATTTTAATGAAACATTTCATTTCTTTCTTGACTTGAATGATGAAATCGATCGCGTTACAGCAGTAACAGAAGTAAACAACCTAATTTTTTTCTCAGCATTAGGTATGCCTGAATCTTTTTTAATTGAAGATATAGAAACAACTTTTAAAGAAAATGTTTTTTGGAGCGACTATATTCATATTTATTTTATTAAAGATGAAGAGGAGATTACCCTTTTACTAAGGTTCAATATAGCAGCAGATAATAATGATGAAATGAATATTAAGTTTGAAACCAATGAGAGACTTTATATTCTGAAAAATCAAAAACTATCTAGAATTTCGGATACAAAAGCTAAAAGATATATCGAGGATTTTAAAGAGCTCTATGATAGCCGAAACTTTAATCCAGACCAATCTATGTATACACAGTATATAACATTTGATTATACAAAAGTTAGAAAGAACTTCAAGGAATTTCCAGCGATTACACAATTGCTAACCGCTGCAAAAAATGATCCTCTTAATGGATTGCTACGTTTGAATACTATTCTCCAAATAGATAGAACATATTGTAAAGACCCAAAGACTCCCGACAATGATGTTTTTTATAATATAGGTAATATGCAACCATAATGTACTCAGGTTTTCAAATAGCATATTTGATAGTTCTGCTTCTTGTTGCTTCCTTCTCTATTTTCTTAGGTTTAAAAAAAGGCGGGAGGCAACAGGAATTTTTGTGTTTTTACTTGGTAGCGACTTTTATACTTGAATTTCTGATGCTTATATTTCAAATATATTTTGGGAGTAGCGCTAAGTTTGGTTTTTTATATAATATTTATATTTTATTTTGTACGTTATTTTTTCTTTTTTATTTTAATCGGAACCAAGATAAATTTCTGGTAAAGCTAAATACAATTGTTTTTGTGATTTTCACTATAATTTTTTTGTGTTTTATTTTTAAAAATTATCAGGAAGTGAATCAGACGATAGGAATTTCTTTTTCATTGGTATACATTGCCTACTGTCTTATTTGGTTCTACGGAAAGTTAAAAAATCCGGATGAAAAAATTATAATGGATGATCCGAAATTTTGGGTGTCTTGTGGACTTTTATTTTGGGGTGTTTTTTTTATTTTAAGAATTATTCCAAGATATTTGTTTAACGAGTTTGACAATAAAGTTTTAATTGTTTCTCAATCCTTCTTTTTTGTGATTAATATTCTTTTTTATATTTCATTTTATATTTCATTATTAAAATACAACAAAAAGTATGATTGATGACGAAAACTTAAATGAGATAAAATTAACCTACATCATTATAACAATTGTAATGTTATTTTTTGTTGTATTCATTATTTTCGTTGTTTTAATGTATAATAGAAGGCAACAATTACATCTTAAGGAACAACAACTTAAAGAATCCGAACACCAAAACCAGCTCCTCCAAAAAGAATTGGAAAAACAAAAATCAATCGAACAAGAGCGAGAACGAATTTCCCATGACATGCACGACGATCTCGGAGCAGGAATTTCAGCATTAAAATTACAAGCAGAATTTTTAAAACAACGAGCGGAAGACGATGATTTAAAAAACGACATCGATGAACTCCTGAAAACCTCCGAAGAAATGAACCTTTCGATGAGAGAAATGCTTTGGAGTCTGAACTCAGGAAACGATACATTGGGAAGTTTTATGGATTATTCTAAAATTTATGCACAGAATTTCCTCAAGAAAACGAAAATTCAATTGAGTATTGAAGAAGAAAATGTGGTTTCCGAAACTATGATTACGACCGAACAAAGACGCAATTTATTTCTATGCTTAAAAGAAGCTTTAAATAACGCTTACAAACACAGTCAATCCAATCAACTAAAACTTTCGTTTATCCAGAGGGATAAAGAATTCATGATGAAAATCTCTGACAACGGAATAGGAATCGATCATAAAAACTCCGAAGGAAATGGACTTCGCAATATGAAACGAAGAATGCAGGAACAAAACGGACATTGCGAAGTAACCACAAAAAACGGAACGCATTTGTTTTTTAGGATAGATTTATAATTAAATTTTAAACTTAAATAGAACAGCATCATTTTTTATGGTGCTGTTTTTTGTTGTGAGAATCAACTGTTTGTGTAATTGATTTGAAAGGTTTTTAATATGAACTTTGAAATAATTATAAAACAGGTAATCATGGAAACTACTACAATTAACGAAAGTATTGAACGACTTGAAGTGCCTTTAAAAAATTCTTCTAACGGACAGGAATATAAAGTCAACCGTTTTGAAGCGAAAAAGAATATTGAAAGGAAAAATCCAAAAGAAACTGATTCTTGGATTTATAGGATTATTGTAATGATGTTAGGTTTTTCGATTATCCTTATTATTGCTGCATTGTTTGTGTTGACTCTGAACGGTAGCAATATTAAAGAAAATCAACTGATTACAATTTTTGCAACAATTTCTTCCGGAGCGATCGGTGCACTTGCAGGATTGCTGACCCCATCACCGAAAAAATAATATTCCTTTGGCATAAAAGCAAAATTAAATTCCAAAAGCTCTTGAAATTCTGGAGCTTTTGCTTTGGGTACATTTAAAATTATCGTTACCTCAAAATTAACTAAAATTTAACTCAGAATAAACGTATAAATTAGCGTTCCGTTGCTTTCAAAAGTTAAAAATTGATTAAATTTGTCTGAACTATAAAAAAATAAGAGCAATGAGTAGCATTTCTTACATAGAAGCGAGACAAATTTTGGATTCAAGAGGGAATCCGACAATCGAAGTAGATGTATTCACGGAGAGTGGTGCGATGGGACGTGCTGCTGTACCTTCCGGAGCTTCTACCGGGGAACACGAGGCAGTTGAGTTGCGTGATGGTGGTTCAGAATACCTTGGGAAAGGAGTTTTGAAGGCTGTTGAAAACGTAAAAGAAGAGATTTTCCCTGAATTGGTTGGTGCTTCTGTTTTCGAACAAAACTGGATCGATCAGACAATGATTAATCTTGATGGTACTAAAAACAAAGGAAATTTAGGTGCGAATGCAATCTTAGGTGTTTCTTTGGCTGTTGCTAAAGCTGCTGCTAATGAATTAAGAATGCCTTTATATAAATATGTAGGTGGTGTAAATGCAAACACGCTTCCTGTTCCGATGATGAACGTTATCAACGGTGGTTCTCACTCAGATGCGCCGATCGCGTTTCAGGAATTTATGGTAATGCCGGTAAAAGCAGATTCTTTCTCTCACGCATTGAGAAAAGGAACTGAAATCTTCCACAACCTAAAAGCTATTCTTCACTCAAGAGGTCTTTCTACTGCGGTAGGTGATGAAGGTGGTTTTGCTCCAACTTTCAAAGGAACTGAGGATGCTTTGGATACTTTACTTCAGGCTATCGAAAAAGCTGGCTACAAGCCGGGTGACGATGTAATGATCGCGTTAGACTGTGCAGCTTCAGAATTCTATAAAGACGGAGTTTACGATTACAGAAAATTCCAGACTCCAGATGCAGCTCAATTTACAAGCAGCGAGCAGGTTTCTTACTTAGCTGAATTGGCAAACAAATATCCAATTATCTCTATCGAAGATGGTATGCAGGAAAACGATTGGGAAGGATGGAAAATGTTAACTGAAAAAATCGGTGACAGAGTACAATTAGTAGGAGACGACTTATTCGTAACAAATGTTGAAAGATTATCAAGAGGGGTTAAAGAAGGAATCGCGAACTCCATTTTGGTAAAAGTAAACCAAATTGGTTCTCTTTCTGAAACAATGGCTGCGGTACAAATGGCTCAGCACAACAAGTTTACTTCAGTAATGTCTCACAGATCAGGAGAAACTGAAGATGCTACAATCGCTGACTTAGCAGTAGCCATGAACTGCGGACAGATTAAAACAGGATCTGCTTCAAGATCAGACAGAATGGCGAAGTACAACCAATTGTTGAGAATTGAGGAAGCTTTAGGCGAAACTGCAATTTTCCCAGGTTTGGAAGCTTTTAAAATCAAAAGATAATTAATCGAATTTATAAATAACGGCAAGCGAATTTTTAGTTTGCCGTATTTTGTAATAAGTAGTATATTTAGAAAAAAATAAATTAAATAATGTCAGACAACAAAGTAATATTGAATTACGCAGGTAATTCGTATGAATATCCTATCGTAGATAGTACTATCGGAGACAGAGGGATCGATATTTCAAAATTAAGAGACCAGACAGGTTTAATCACATTAGATTTAGGTTACAAGAACACCGGAGCTACTCTTAGTGACATCACTTACTTAGACGGAGACAAAGGAGAATTATTCTACAGAGGTTATCCAATCGAGCAGATTGCTGAGAAATCTAACTTCACAGAGGTAATGTACCTTCTATTACACGGAGAATTACCAACTCAAGATCAATTCAATACCTTCAACGGTAACATCAAAAAATATAATTTCGTAGCAGAGGAGATGAAAAAAATCATCGATGCTTTCCCTCGTTCTGCTCACCCAATGGGAGTTTTATCTACTTTAACATCTGCTTTAACGGCTTTCAACCCAAAAGCTGTTAACGTAAATTCTAAAGAAGAAATGGATCTTGCTGCAGAATTGCTTATTGCTAAATTTGCTCACCTTGCGGCTTGGACTTACAGAAAAACTTTAGGTCTTCCATTGAACCATGGAGATAACAGCCTAAACTATGTAGAAAACTTCTACAAAATGGCTTTCAGATTACCAAACGAAGAGTTTGAAATCAACCCTGTGGTAACTCAGGCTTTAGATAAATTATTAATTCTTCACGCAGATCACGAACAAAATTGTTCTACATCTACAGTAAGAATGGTAGGTTCTGCTCACACAGGTCTTTTTGCATCTGTTTCTGCTGGTATTTCTGCGCTTTGGGGACCACTTCACGGTGGTGCAAACCAAGCGGTTATCGAAATGCTTGAGCTTATCGAAAAAGATGGAGGTGATGTATCTAAATATGTTGCTAAAGCTAAAGACAAAAACGATAGCTTCCGTCTAATGGGATTCGGACACAGAGTATACAAAAACTTCGATCCAAGAGCGAAAATTATTAAAAAAGCTGCAGATGATTTATTAGAAGCATTAGGAATTGAAGATAAGGCTCTTGATATTGCAATGCAGTTAGAAAAAGTTGCTCTTGAAGACGAGTACTTCATCGAAAGAAAATTATATCCAAACGTAGATTTCTATTCTGGAATCATCTACAGAGCATTAGGAATTCCTACAGAAATGTTCACAGTAATGTTTGCATTGGGAAGACTTCCTGGATGGATTGCTCAATGGAAAGAAATGAGATTAAAAGGAGATCCGATCGGAAGACCAAGACAGGTTTATCAAGGAGCTCAGCAAAGAGATTATATCGATATCTTAAACAGATAATATTCGATTTAAAATAAAATCAAAACCCAAAGTTTTTCTTTGGGTTTTTTTATTTTGATGAAAATAATTAAATTAAAGTATGGAAAGCGAGAAATTAAATTCAGTAAAAAATACATTGCGAATTAATATCGTTTTGTACTTTGTGTTAAACAGGCGAGTCCTTTAAGTTCATTATTCCGTGGAACATTTGTTCCTGCATAATTGATTGTAAGTATAATTACAATTTGGTACTTCGTAAAAGGATTGAGAAGTGTTAAGGAATAATTTATTCAGATTTTGTAAATATTGATTATTTTTCAAATAAAAAAATAAAACCTGCCTATGAAAGCAGGTTTTTGGTGTCTAATTTTAGTTATGGGCATTGACATCTGTCGCAGGTGTACAGACTACAAGCCCCATTTTCGTCCCATTCGCAGCAACGTCTCGCTACAGACGCGCCTCCAATGATTGTTTTTTGCTCCTCTCGGTTTAATTTTTGTGCCTTTTTCAGCACAGGATTTTTTGCATTCATGATGTTGATGTTTTGATTGTGAATAGTTTAAGTTTTAATTTCGGCCGAAATTATATCACTAATATATGAATTTTAATCCTCTTTCAATTAAATTTTAATGATAAATTATTCAGAAACAATATGTTGTGAATAAAATTATCTGTAAAAAGCCTTTATTTAAGCAATTAAATAGATAAGTCTACCAATGAGCTTGAGTAAAAAACTATAATAAGTGGAATTTGCAGAATAAAATTCAAGTATAATGCTAAAAACAGTACAAAAGTTTCCTAAATACAGACCTTTACTTATATTTGTAGAATTGCATAAATCTTTATGAAACTAAACATTAAAAACGAAACGGGAAGGCTGAAAACAGTGGTGTTAGGTCAGCCCAATTCAATGGGATCGGTTCCGACTTTGGAGGAAAGTTATGACGCAAAGTCTTATTACTCAATAGAAAATAATATTTACCCTGTAGAAGCGGATATCATCAATGAGATGAATGCCTTCGAAGCGGTTTTGAAAAAATATGACGTAGAAGTTCTTCGTCCAAGCATTATAAAAGATTACAATCAGGTTTTCGCGAGAGACGTAGCGTTTGTTATTGATGATAAAATGATTATTTCAAACGTCATTGCTGACAGAGCAGACGAACAGGAAGCTTATAAAAAAGTTTTCGAAAAAGTGGCTTGGAGAAAAATCATCAACCTTCCGGAAACAGCACACATTGAAGGAGGAGATGTAATTGTCTGGGATGATTTTCTTTTTATTGGAACATGTTTTAGCGAAGATTACAGAAGCTATAAAACAGCCAGAACAAATGAATACGCCATCGAAATTCTTAAGGAATATTTTCCAAAAAAGAGAATCATTGATCTTGAATTAAAGAAAAACGATAAGATTCCATACGAAGGAATTTTGCATTTAGATTGTACATTCAACCCTATTGGAAAAGATAAATGTATAATTTATAAAGACGGTTTTGTGGATGAAAGCGATTATCGTTTAATCATCGATATTTTTGGAGAAGAAAATTGTTTCCACGTAACAGCGGAAGAAATGTTCGAAATGGTTCCGAATGTTTTCTCAATTTCTCCTGAAGTTGTGGTATCAGATAAAGCTTTCAAAAGAATGAACAATCATTTAAGAGACGAATGGGGAATGACGGTGGAAGAAATTCCTTACAGAGAAATTTCCAAAATGGGAGGTTTGTTGAGATGTTCTACGATGCCGCTTGTGAGAGAGTAGTTGAATGGGTGAGTGTAGGAGCGTGATAGAGTTTTAGAGTTGGAGAGTTTTTGAGTTAGAGCGGAGAAGAATTTTAATGTTGAGTTGCTTGTATTTTTTCTATTTTAGTTTAAAAATACAAAGATGTCGACAATTAAATTTCACCAAGATTTAAAGGTGTTTCAAAAGTCAATAGAATTTGCTATGATCATTTTTGAACTCACAAAATCTTTTCCTAAAGAAGAACTTTATTCTCTTACAGATCAAATAAGACGTTCATCTAGATCGGTTTCAGCAAATATCAGTGAAGCTTGGGGGAAAAGAAAATATGAAAAATCTTTTGTTGCCAAACTCACGGACTCAGAAGGTGAAGCAAGAGAAACACAAACGTGGCTTTTGTACGCATGGAAATGCAATTATATAAATGAAGAACAATTTATTAAATTAAACAAACAATACAATCAAATAATCGGGATGTTGGTAAATATGATGAGTCAGTCGCAAAGTTGGTGTACATTTTCATCAATCAATAAAGAAGAAAAATAACTTTGCACTAGAACACTAGAACACTAGAACACTAGAACACTAGAACACTAGAACACTAGAACACTCAGACTCTCAAACCCAAAAACACCCTCAAACTCAAAGAAGATGCAGACAACAGATACAGTATTAATGATAGAGCCGATTGCATTCGGTTTTAATGAAGAAACAGCAAAAAATAATTATTTTCAGGTTGAACAAAAAGGTTTTGATATTCAATTTAAAGCATTAACGGAATTCAAAGCATTTGTCGAAAAACTGAGAAATAAAGGAATTAATGTGATCACGATTAAAGATACATTAGATCCACACACTCCGGATTCTATTTTCCCGAATAACTGGGTAAGTTTCCATAAAGATGGGAAAGTAGTGTTATATCCCATGTTTGCTTCCAATAGAAGAGTGGAAAGAAGGGAAGATATTATTGAAACAATCAAAGATCAAGGATTCGAAGTTTCTGAAATTGATGATTGGTCTTTACCTGAAATTCAGGGACACTTTTTGGAAGGAACAGGAAGTATGATTTTCGATCATGATAACAAAATTGCCTACGGTTCTGTCTCTTTAAGATTGGATGAAAAATTATTCAGAGAATTTTGTGAAAAATACGGCTTTACACCGATTGTTTTTCATTCATTCCAAACAGTGGGAACGGAAAGACTTCCGATTTATCATACCAATGTAATGATGTGTGTTGCCGATAAATTTGTTGTCATCTGTTTAGATTGCATCGACAACGAATTGGAAAGAAGCAAAGTCGTTGAAACCATCAAAAATTCAGGAAAAGAAATCATCGAAATTTCAGAAGAACAAATGCAGCAGTTTGCAGGAAATATGCTTCAGGTTCAGAATAGGGATGGTGAAAAATTTCTTGTAATGAGTGAAACTGCTTATAAATCTTTAACTTCCGAGCAGGTTTCAAATATCGAAAAATATTGCGAAATTATTTATTCGGATCTGAATACAATCGAAGTAAATGGAGGTGGAAGCGCACGTTGTATGCTCGCTGAGGTTTTCTTGCCAAAGAAATAAAACAACTTTAAATATTATAAATAGGGATGGAAATGAAAATGATTATGAAACAAAAGTTAATGCTATTGATGGCTTTCCTGCCATTCTTATTTAGTGCTCAACAGAAAACATTCTGTAATCCGATCAACATCGATTACGGATACACGCCTTTTAAAAATTTTTCAACTCAGGGAAGGCACCGTGCGACGGCAGATCCTGTAATTGTAAATTTTAAGAATAAATTATTCCTTTTTTCAACCAATCAGGAAGGATACTGGTATAGTGATGATATGCTCGACTGGAAATTTGTGAAAAGAAAATTCCTTAGAGATAACAAATACCAGCACGATCTGAATGCACCCGCAGTTTGGGCGATGAAAGATACGCTGTATGTTTTCGGCTCAACCTGGGAGCAGGATTTCCCGATCTGGAAAAGTACAAATCCTACAAAAGATGATTGGCATATCGCGGTTGATACCTTAAAAGTTGGCGCTTGGGATCCTGCTTTTCATTACGATGAAGACAAAAATAAATTGTATCTGTATTGGGGATCGAGCAACGAATGGCCTTTATTAGGAACTGAAGTGAAAGTTAAAACTTTACAGTCAGAAGGTTTTGTGAAGCCAATTATAAGATTAAAGCCAGAAGATCACGGTTGGGAAAGATTTGGGGAATACAATGACAATGTTTTCTTACAGCCATTTGTGGAGGGAGCATGGATGACGAAGCACAACGGAAAATATTACATGCAATACGGAGCTCCGGCAACGGAATTCAGTGGATATTCTGATGGAGTTTATGTAAGCAATAATCCTTTGGAAGGCTTTGAATATCAGCAGCACAACCCGTTTTCTTATAAGCCGGGAGGATTTGCGAGAGGAGCGGGACATGGTGCAACATTCGAAGATAATTACAAAAACTGGTGGCATATTTCGACAATTTTTATTTCAACTAAAAATAATTTTGAAAGAAGATTGGGTATCTGGCCAGCCGGATTTGATAAAGATGATGTGATGTACACCAACACGGCTTACGGCGATTATCCGACTTTCTTACCTCAATTTGCACAGGGAAAAGATTTTTCTAAAGGACTTTTTGCAGGTTGGATGTTGCTGAATTATAACAAACCGGTTCAGGTTTCATCGACATTGGGAGGTTATCAACCAAACTTGGCTGTTGATGAAGATATTAAAACCTATTGGAGTGCAAAAACAGGAAATGCAGGAGAGTGGTTTCAGACAGATTTAGGGGAAGTTTCTACCATTAATGCCATTCAGATTAATTATGCAGATCAGGATGCTGAGTTTTTAGGAAAGACTTTCGGTAAAATGCATCAGTATAAAATTTATGGTTCCAATGACGGTAAGAAATGGAGCGTAATTGTTGATAAAAGTAAAAATACAAAAGACGTTCCTCATGATTATATCGAACTTGAAAAACCTGCCAAAGCAAGATTCCTGAAAATGGAAAACTTAAAAATGCCAACAGGAAAATTTGCATTAAGTGGTTTCAGAGTGTTCGGAAAAGGAGATGGAGCTGCCCCGAAAAAGGTGGAAGAGTTTGTGCCATTAAGATCTGATCCCAAAAAATACGGGGAAAGAAGAAGTATCTGGATGAAATGGAAGCAGAATCAGGATGCCGATGGGTACGTAATTTATTGGGGTAAATCTCCGGATAAATTGTACGGAAGCATCATGGTTTACGGAAAAAATGAATATTTCTTCACCGGCGCCGACAGAACGGATGCCTACTATTTCCAGATCGAAGCGTTCAACGCAAATGGAATTTCGGAAAGAACGGAAGTTTTTAAATCGGAATAAGAAAATTTTAATTAAAGATATAAAACCTCAGAAATATAATGTTTTTGGGGTTTTCTTTTGGGTTTGTTTTATTGCTGTTTTCCAACAAATAAGTTCAAAAATTAATACAATAAATCTTTATTTTAAATAAAATTTAAATACATAATCCCGCTTCTTTGAAATATTTATAAAAAATAACGAAATTAGCAACATAAATAAATCGAAATAGTAAACTATGAAAAAACTCAAACTTCTGTCTCTTTCGTTGTGTCTACCTTTCATTTTTGCGGGTTGTAGTGACAATGAATCAGAAAAAGATTATCAGCTTGAATTAGACGGGGCCGTGAAAAATATTCACAGCAATCTTCAGACAGCATTAAATACGAATGTTCCTTCTCTAAGTGTTTATGTTGTTTCTCCGAAAGGAACTTATTTTAGTACGGTAAAAGGAACGAACGGAACAGCAGTAACACCAACAACTTATTTCCGTTTTGCAAGTAATACGAAAAACTTTACTTCAACCGCTATTTTAAAAATGATGCAGGACGGTTGGTTGAATCTCGATGATAAAATCACTCAAAATATTCCAGGAACAACGGTTCCTTACACGCCGGATGTTGCAGACTGGAATTTTCCGCATAAAAATGAAATCACTATTCGTCAGATTTTGCAGCATAATGCAGGAATTTATGATCTTACCAATGACACATCACAATACAATATCGGTGGTGAAACTTACGCAGATCATATGATGGAAACCAACCCTGATTTTCAGTTTTCGGCTTCAGATTATGCTAAAGTTTTAAAAGATCAGAACCTTACTTATGGTTCGCCGAACACCGTTTATCATTACTCAAATACGGGCTATACGATTTTAAGTGAAATTATTGCGAGGGTATATTCTCAGAAAATCAACTCAACGAAAACTTACGGTGATTATATGTATGATAAAATTGTTGGACCAAGTGCAAAAGTTCCTTTGGCGATTAAATTTCCGGAACTGGCTTCTGATAAGCAATTGCCATCACCTTATGTAAAAGGTCTGATAAAATATACAGATCACGAAGAAATTACAGATCTTAAAAATGCAAGTGCGCACATCGGCGAAGGAAACGGATTGGGAACAATGGTGACATTAACGACTTATATCAGAAGTTTGTTTAAAGGTGAAAATGTATTGTATGCTTCAAGTGCTGAGATGATGAGAACAAAAACAGGCGTGGCTACAACAAACGGTTATGGTTTGGGGTGTTCTAATTTTACAGGGATCGGTTATGGTCACAATGGGGCAACAGAAGGTTATTTGTCTATGATGGCTTATGATCCTAAATCTGATGTTTCTGTAATTGTTTTAATGCCTTTCTGGGATCTTAGCAGTAATGATAAGTTCACAAGATGTCTGAATACGCTGAATACGACCGCGATTGAAGCAAAGAGAACTCTGGGTTACTAAACTTTAGTTACGATAAAAAAACGCTTTGAGAAATCAGAGCGTTTATTTTTTTATCCACATTTTTTATAAACTGAACAATTTTATTAATTACAAAAGTTGAATTCGGTTCTTTTTCCCACGAAAGATGATTTCCATTAAATTCATATGATTCATTGTAAACTTCATTTTTAGTAAGAACAGAATTCAGAATTTTCTTTTGAGATAAAGGAACAACAGTATCATGAAGTCCGTAAAAAGACAGTGTAGAAGGTGAGTTTTGATTAATCCAATATGTAGGACTTCCAAAATCCATCAATGTTGTGTTTTTATCCACAATTTTGGATCAACCAAGTGTTTTTCAACAAAAGCATAATCATCATAATTTTTAAAGCCACGGTCATTGAGGTCTGCAGGTCCTACAATGTTCACAACCGCTTTTACTCTTTTATTTTTATCGGAATGATAAGCATAAAACATCGATAAATGTCCACCGGCACTGTTTCCGAGAAGAATGAATTTGGGTTTATATTTTAATTTTTTTTCGACAAGATTCATTACATTTTGTATGTCTTGTGTTTGATCGGGTAGAGCAAAATGTTTTTGTGAAGCCAACCTGTAATTCATGTTAACAAAAACATTTCTAGGGAACTTTTGCATTAATGAATAGGTGAAAAATGTGAGCTGAGATTTATTTCCACCTCGCCAACCACCACCGTGAATAATGATAAAAACATCTTTTTTAGGTTTGTTTCCAGGTATATAAATATCTATTTTCTGGTTAGGATCTTCACCGTAAGAAATATTTTGCTCAATTTTAAAAGTAGCATCTTTTCCAAGATCAATCGTTTTCCGACAGCTGGAAAATGTGATGAACAATAATAAAAGTAGTAGATTTTTTTTCATTTTCTATTAAGCCTTATTTATGTTTTGGTTAAAACCTGATTTTAATTTTTAATCTCCTTAAACGGGCTAAAGCCCTTTACTGTTGGAGCAAAGATTGTGCATATTTGTGAAAGAACTGGTGTTATTTTGTGTTTAAATAAAAAGAAAACCCGCCGAGAAATCGGCGAGTTACCACAAAATGATTTATATGAAGAATGATTGATTTATCTCGTTCTGTTTTTGATAGCGTCTGAAGCACTTTCGATGTCTCTTACTTTTTTCACTTTCTGATTTCCGAAATTATAAGTAATACTCACACTTAAGCTTCTTCTGTACATGTCGTTTTTGATGTAGTTGTAATTTCCGTTATCCTGACGATCCTCTATTTCTACAACGTTGGTTCTTAAGACATCATTTACATTCACTGCAAAAGTCCAGTCGTTCCAGTTTTTCTTGATGCTTAAATCTAAACTCATTAAGTTTTTCAACATTCCAAGCTCAATTTGCTGTTTATCAACATAGAAGAAATTTACACCTAAAAACCATGTTTTCTTTTTATCCAGACGAAGGGTGTTGTTACTTGTCACCACAAAACTTGTAGATTTTCTGTTGTTGATATAAGTGTCGAAAACCTCTCCGGTTGTAGGATCTGTATCCAATGTACCGTTGTTGATATTGTGCTGAACTCCGGCATTGAAATTCAATGTTAAATATTGTTTGAAAAGCGATTTTTGAACCCCAACCATTGCAGACATCTCTTGCTTATCTCCAAAATTCGTTCTGATGTAAGCCAATCTTACTCTTTCCATATTGTCTTTATCCATGTACGTTTTCTGTAACGGAACCTGAGTGATCTGATCTTTTTCGTACGTATGATTTAAAATCAAAAAGTAAGAGTTTTTATACATATAAGTCAGCTCCTGATTGTACGTTGAAGACGCTTTTACGAAAGGATTGTTTTGGGTGTAATTATCTTCTGTAATAATATTTTTTACAGGGTTTAGCTCCCAAAAGCTCGGTCTTCTCATTCTGCTCGAAAATGAATACGATAAATTATTCTTATCATTAATTGCATAATTGAAACTTAAATAAGGCAAAAGATTATTGTAATTTCTATCTATTTGTTGATAAGATTCTACCCCATCTTTCCAACTGTCGGCTGTTCCCAAGCTGTTTGTGATTTCATATCTTGCTCCTACTTTCCCTGAAAATTTATCAGAGAACTTTTTCTCAAAAGTTAAATAAACTCCGTAAATATTTTCATCATAAATAAAATGATTGAAATCTGATTTTGGATTTGGATTTACACTGTCAAGACTTCCGTCATCTTTAAAGAAATAGGTGAAATTCTTAGTGTCATTGTCAGTTTTGGTTTTATTGAAATTTCCACCTACAGAAACTGTGAAATCATTTTTGAATTTTTGGATATAATCCACTGTTCCTGAGAAGTTATTGATAATTTGGGGAATGTCCTGCGTTATAGTTTTTATTGGAGTTAAGCTTTCATTTAGAGTATTGTTTTTAGAAAACTGGAATCTTTTATAATTAAGATATGCCGCATTTACATTGAATTTACTTCCTAAAGAATCAAGTTTTATTTCATAATTTAAATTTACCGAGTTGTTGTAATTTCTCGCATCTTCTTTATTTTTTGTCCACGTATGGCTTGTCAGAAGCTGACCTGCATGTTTAGGATCAGGTTGTACCAGAGTATTATACAAATCAATTGTTGAATTATAGCTTTTATTTGCCCAAGAATTCCATGAAAGAGCTAAGTTACTTTTTTCAGTCAGTTGATAATCAATATTTAAATAGCCACCGATGTTTTTATTTGGATCGTCGATGTTTCCTACTGATTCATTTTTTACATCGCCAATTCCGTTTCTTAAAATATAAGATTGAGGTTGAATATTTTCACCACCGCTTAAATTTGCATTAATTCCCAGCTTATCTTTTCTATAATTCACCGAAAAACTTGCATTACTTGCGTTGTATTTATTCTGAGTATTAGACATTCTCATGTTTCCACTTGTCCCGTTACTCATTTTTTTCTTCAAGATAATATTGATGATTCCGTCCGAAGCTTCCACCTGATATTCGCTGCCGGGAACAGTAATTACTTCAATTTTCTGAATATTTTCTGCTGGAGTATTTTTTAAGAATTGAGTTAAAGATTCCGCATCCATATTGGTCTTTCTACCATTGATGAAGATTACTGCATTATTTTTTCCTACAATTTTTAAAGTCTTATCATCGGTTGTAGATAAAAGCGGAGTTTGTTTCAAAAGGTCGAAAGTTGTATTTCCTTTTGCTACGGGTGAAGCAGCTACATCATACACAAAACGGTCACTTTGTTTTTTGAAAACCTGTTTTGTTAAAGTTACACCTTCTATACTTTTTGTTTTTACTGAATCTTTTTTTTCCTGTGCGAAAGTTAATCCGCTAAAAAATATTGCTGCGATAAGGATGGTCGTTTTCATGATCTTATATTTTAGAGAGTTTAATAGCTTGTATTTGTTATTATTTAACATTGCAAAGATATATAATAAATTTAGTATCATGCAATACAAAGTACTTAAAATGTTTTTAAATAAAATTTAACTATTTGATTTTCAGGTATTAAAATTTTAAGTTAAATTTTCCACTTCAGTGGCTTTGTTACTTATTATGACAATTTTGGGCTAAAATCTGTTACATCTAAAATTGAAAAAAATAGATTTAAGAAATTATTTAATGAAAAATAGGAGATGAAATATTAGCAAAAGAAAAGTTTTAAGCAAAAAAAAGAACCTTTTTAGGTTCTTTTAATATTTATTCTCTATCGAAACGGGCAAGTTTTTTATCAATCCAAATTGTGGCAAAGGGAAAGAAGGCTGCGATTAAAGCAAAAACACTGTCTTCATCGTCCCAAATGTAGATCTTCCTGATCGAAGGTATAAACAGTAGGTAAAGCGTAAAAAATAATCCGTGAATGCTACCAATAGTACTGATGTATATGATGGGTAAAACACCCGTTGGATCCACACGGATCCAGGTCATCGCAGTAAAAAGAAAAAACCACGAAACTGCTTCTGCAAGGCAAATCTGCTTAAACCATCTGATGACTTTTTCCTGAGGATATTTTGAGAAAAATTGTTCTAAGAAATTCATTTTGGCTATTTATAATAAATTTTGAAGTATGTTTTTACTTCATATCTTGAATGTTCTATATTGACAAAGTTACGCGATTTAACAAAATATCTGATCTTTTTTTCGAAGTAAGGTATAAATTGTTTGTTATGATTATTATCAATATGATGAATAAAATTTTCTATATGTAGTTTTCGAGTATTATCGTCAAAAGCTAATTCTACTTCAGTGAAATTTACATTTTTTTCGTTCGAAACTTTATATCCTTTAGGATAAATAAAGTCTTTAAAAAAGTATTCATTTATTAATTTATCTTTAGAAAAATCATTTTCATCATAAAGTAATTCGAAGTTATCATTATATTTAAAAATGGCAGAAGGCTCGTTACTTATGTAATCTAAAAGTGATTTTTTAACAAGGTTATCAATAATTTCTTCACCAAATTTTTCTTTGGTAAATTGATTCATATATTGATAATAGCAAGCATTGTAAGAATACGTTCCGAAACAATTTCCCATCCATGTTCCACCCCAAATTACCCCAATTTTTTTTAAATAAGCTTCTAATTCTTTTTCAGCAGGAAAATCTGATCCATTTGGCGCTGCGATATTTATAAAATATTTATTAACTGTTTTTGATTCTTCAACAGCCTTTAAAGAATCCTTAGAACATTGTTCTTTTCGATATTTTAATATTTCTTGTACTCGCAGTTTGGCTTCAATTTCTCGTTGATTTTTAATAGAATCCTCAGAAACATTTTGTCCAAAAGCAAAAACTTGTGTACAGAAAAGAAAAAACAAATAAAATCTTATCATAACTATTTATAAAAACTACTCCCATCCAAATAGTCAAAAACTTCTGGTGGAAGCATAGGCCTCACATTTTTTCCTATTTTAATCATGTTTCGGATTTCGGTTGCAGACAACTCGATAACAGGAGCTTTAATTAGAGAAATATTTTCGTGCTGCAGATATTCAGAATCTTTTTTTTCACCCTCAAACATTCTTGGATAAACGATGATGTGATGATTTTTAATTAAAGTTTCAGAATTTTTCCACTTATGCAAACTTTCCAGATTGTCTTCTCCCATGATTAAACTAAAAGAATAATCTGGATATTTTTCATGAAGATAAGTAAGGGTATCAATGGTATAGCTTGGTTGAGGAAGCGAAAATTCTACATTGGAAGCGCGCATTTTCGGATAATTTTTCACAGCGAGCTGCACCATATCCAATCTGTTATGATCTTTCAGGAGAGATTTTTTTCTTTAAAAGGATTTTGCGGGCTTACAACAAACCACAACTCATCCATATCAGAATTTTCCAGAATATAATTCGCTAAAATAAGATGACCAATATGAATTGGATTAAAAGAACCGAAAAATAAACCTATTTTTTTCATTTAATCTCTAAACTTTACATCTTTAATGTTAAGATAATGCGTTACATTTCCCTTCCAGTGATTTTCTTCTAAGGTGAAAGCCAGATCGAAATTTTTAGTCTTGAAATCTTCTACAAATTGTCCTAATTTAAAACCAACACACTCAATATTTCTTCCGGTGGATTCCTGCTTGATGTAGAATTTAAGATGATTGTTATCTTTTCCCATCGTTTTTACATAACCGGAAAGCTTTTGATTCGTTAAAGTGAGAATTGGTTTCATATTGTGAGGTCCGAAAGGGCCTAATTTTCTGTGAAAATTGATAAATTCTCTGTTGATTTCGTCGATCGAAATTTCAGAATCTATCGTGATGGAAGGCTCTTTCTGATGGTCTTTGATCTTTTCGGAAACCACTCTTTCAAACTTTTCCTTGAAAGCTGCAAATTTATCTTTCTCCATCGAAAGTCCCGCTGCGGCATGGTGTCCTCCGAATTTTAAGAAATATTCGGAACACATATCAAGTGCTTCGTGAACATCAAAATCCGATACAGATCTTGCAGATGCAACCATTTCTCCATTGTTTCCATCGGTAAAAACCAGTGTCGGTTTGTAGTAAGTTTCAATAAGTCTTGAAGCTACAATTCCGATAACACCTTTGTTCCATTCAGGATGATAAACGATGGTTGTATATTTTGTTTCTTGCTGAGATTCAATAATTTGATTTAAAGCGGAAAGGGTGGAGTTCATGTCGAGTTCTCGTCTTTCATCATTCAGATTCATGATGTCGCTTACAATTTGGTGAGCGTGCTTTAAATTGTCTGAAACCATCAATTCAACGGCGGCTTTTCCATGCGAAATTCTTCCGGCTGCATTAATTTTTGGAGCAATTTCAAATACAATATTCGAAATTTCAAAATGAGAAAGCTTGTCTTCAGGAATTAATAATCTTAATCCTAAATTTCTTGTTTTTCTTAATATTTTTAAGCCCATTTTAGCCAAAACCCTATTTTCGCCAGTCATAGAAACGATATCTGCTGCGATAGAGATTGCTAAAAGGTCTGTTAATTCAAATAGTTCTGTTTCAGGAAGTTTGTAAATCGTATTTAAACCCTGACAAAGCTTAAAGCCGACTCCACAGCCGGAAAGCTCTTTAAAAGGATAACGGCAATCGCTTCTTTTGGGTCTAAAACGGCTACAGCATTGGGAATTTCGTCGCCGGGTAAATGGTGATCGCAAATGATAAAATCTATATCCAAGCTTTGCGCATAGCTGATCATATCCAAAGATTTGATTCCACAGTCTAAAGCAATGATTAATGAAAAACCATTCTCTTTGGCGAAATCAATTCCTTCTGTTGAAATTCCATATCCTTCAGAATTTCTGTCGGGAATATAATAATCTAAATACTTTTTCTGAACAATTTTGCTGAGGTACAGATACATCAATGCAACGGCTGTAGTTCCGTCTACATCGTAATCTCCGTACACCAATATTTTTTCGCCATTTTCAATCGCAGTTGCAATTCGCTCTACAGCTTTCTGCATATCTGCCATTAAAAAAGGGTTGTGAATATCGGTAAGGTTGGGTTTGAAAAACTCTCGTGCTTTTTGATAATTGTCAATCCCTCTCATAACGAGGAGTTTAGATTCGAAAGTTCCAAAACCAAGTGACGAACTCAATCCGTCCACAATTTCCTCATCGGGTTCGGGCTTATAAATCCATTTTTGACTCATTTCACAAAAATAGGGAATTTTTTAGAAAAAAATCTATTACTGATTTTGAATATTTGCTATTAAAACTTGAATAGATGTTGCAGAAATCAAAAAAAATGTTTCAAAATTTATTATTTCAAAAAATCTAAAGATTTTTAATAAAACTTGTTATATTTACAAATAAAACTTATAAACCGTGAAAAGTATACTTTTAAGTGGATTACTCATTTGTTCATTTTTTAATGCACAAAGTGTTCATTTTGAAAATTTTGAATCATTTAATTTAGGGAACCTTTCAGCTTCTACAAATGCCTTTGGGCAGAACAACAATTTCGTTGGTTACGGAAATGTGATTGATTATCAAATAACAAATATTGACTCTTGGCAGGGAAAATCTTTAGAAATTGCTACCAATGGTAATACTAGTGCTCATTTTGTAAGTAAGGAAATCAATGCGGCTATACCTCATTCAGGGAATACTTTATTGGTTGCAGACTATAGTTTTTATACAGGAAACATTGCGGGAACCGGAGGAATAAGTTTTACTCTTTCGAATCTTGATTCGAATTATATTTATCGCCCCGTAGTCTCTTTGTATTTTAGTGCTGTATCAGGAAAGTTTGAAGGGAGAGTCGCACTAATGCAAGGAAATAACAGGGTTATTAAGACGATACAATTTGGCAATAATTCTTATCCGCAAAATGTGTGGTTGAATGTTTCTTTATCTTATGATTTGATTTCTGGTGAATGTTTTTGGACTACTCCTGAAGGTAATTTTAGCTTAACGAATGCTCCTGCAGGATATGCTCTTCTTCCTAATCTTAATATTTCGCAATATGAAATGAGAATTACTTCGGATAATACTAATCTGAAAGCAGGTTTTGATAATATTAATATATATTATTCTGACAGTGTTTTGGCAACAAAAGAATTTACAAACTCTAATATCAAAAATAATCTAATAGTTTTTCCTAATCCGGCATCAGATTATTTATATTTAAAATCGAACCAAAAAATTACAGAAATGAAAATCTTTGATGTTTCTGGAAAGACGCTTTTATCGTTAAGCCAATCTGATCAAAAAATAGATATATCTGAATTAATAAAAGGAACTTACTTCCTTACAGTTAAAAATTCTGACGGAAGTTCATCAACACAAAAATTTATTAAAAAATAAAATTAGGTCTAACTCCAAAAAGGAAATAGCTACTCATTATCGGAGTAGCTATTTCCTTTATTACTAAAAAAGTAGATAATTAAGAATACATTTTCTCTCTTAATTCTTTCACTTTTTTATCAGCAAGATATTCATCGTAAGTCATTTCTCTGTCGATGATTCCGTTTGGAGTCAGTTCGATGATTCTGTTACAGACTGTTGAAAGCATTTCGTGGTCATGAGACGCCAGCAAAAGATTTCCTTTAAAGTTAGACAAAGAGTTGTTCAAAGTAGTGATACTTTCAAGGTCTAAGTGGTTTGTAGGTTCATCCAATAAAAGAATGTTTGCTTTCTGAAGCATCATTCTACTGAACATACATCTCATTTTTTCACCTCCTGAAAGTACTTTACAAGATTTCAAGGCTTCGTCACCTGAGAAAAGCATTCTTCCTAAAAATCCTCTTACGAATTCCTCGTGGCGCTCTTCATCATTTTTAGTAAATTGTCTTAACCAATCAACCAGACTAAGATCTTCCTGGAAGAAATTTGTATTGTCTAAAGGCATATGAGACTGGTTTGTAGTAACCCCCCAAGCAACAGTTCCTTTGTCTGCTTCTACATTTCCAGCCAAAATTTCGAAAAATTCTGTAATCGCCAATGAGTTTTTAGACAAAACAGCAACTTTATCTCCCTTTTTAAGGTTTAAATCGATGTTTGAAAATAATAATTCTCCGTCTTTTGTTTTCTCAAGACCTTTAACATCTAAGATCTGATCTCCCGCTTCTCTTTCCATTTCGAAAATGATTGCCGGATATCTTCTTGAAGATGGTTTGATATCATCGATGTTTAATTTATCGATCATTTTCTTTCTTGCAGTAGCCTGTTTAGCTTTTGCAACGTTTGAACTAAATCTTGCGATGAAATCCTGAAGTTCTTTCTTCTTTTCCTCCGCTTTTTTGTTAGCCTGAGCTCTTTGTCTCGTTGCTAACTGAGAAGCCTGATACCAGAAAGAGTAGTTACCTGTATAAAGATTCAATTTAGCATAATCTAAGTCACCGATGTGCGTACAAACGGTATCTAAGAAGTGACGGTCGTGAGATACAACAATTACTGTATTTTCATAATCAGCTAAGAAATCTTCCAGCCAAGAAATCGTATCGATATCAAGGTCGTTCGTAGGTTCATCCAAGATTAGTACATCCGGATTTCCGAAAAGTGCCTGAGCCAATAGAACTTTTACTTTGTCTTTGTTTTCAAGCTCACTCATCATTTGCCAGTGCATATCGTCTGTAATACCAACGTTTGAAAGCATGGTTTGTGCATCCGATTCTGCAGTCCAACCTCCCATTTCGTCGTAGATTACACCTAGTTCACCAGCTTTAATTCCGTCTTCATCAGAGAAGTCTTCTTTCGCATAAAGCGCGTCCATCTCTTCTTTTATCTCGAATAATTTCTTGTTACCTCTCAAAACAGCCTCAAGAACAGTAAATTGATCGTAAGCAAAGTGATCCTGCTCAAGAACTGACATTCTTTTTCCAGGTTCCAAAGATACGTGTCCTGTTGTTGGGTCTTGCTTTCCTGTTAATATTTTAAGGAATGTAGACTTTCCTGCACCATTTGCTCCGATAATCCCGTAGCAATTTCCTTTCGTAAACATAATGTTTACTTCGTCAAAAAGAACTCTTTTCCCGAATTGTAAAGATAAGTTAGATACTGTTAACATATAGTTTTGTAAATTTGGCGCAAAAATACGAAAAGAATTTGGGTATTTCGTAATAATGTAATATTCAAGTTTTTAAATATGGGGTATTTTTTATATATTTCATTAATTAAATTTAATAAAATGCGGGAGTCTTCGATAAATAATATTAAAGAGGTGAGTGCAACTTTATTAAATTCTTACATCTTTTATATACGAACTTAAAATGAAGATTGAAAAAACGGTCAATATATTAAACAGAAGAGCCAGATTTGAGTACGAAATCATGGAAGAATATGAAGCGGGAATGGTTTTAACAGGTACAGAAATAAAATCTTTGCGCTCTTCAAAAGCATCCATTACAGAATCGTTCTGTCAGTTTATTGATGGGGAATTATACATTATTAATATGATGATTGATGAGTATAAATTGGGAACATTTTATAATCACAAAACAAAAAGGGAACGGAAATTGCTGTTGCACAAAAAAGAACTTCAAAAACTAGAAAAAAAATTAAAAGACGCAGGTAATACGATTATTCCTTTAAAACTATATATTAATGATAGGGGAAAAGCAAAGGTCTTAATTGCTCTCGGAAGGGGTAAAAAACTATTCGATAAAAGGGAGAGCATAAAAGATAGAGAAAATAAACGTAACCTCGACAGAATATTAAAGAAAAGTTAAAAATCATTTGAAAAACTTTGTATATAAAGAAAAATTATATTTATTTTGCATTATCAATTATTTAATCATTTAATTCTATGAAAAATCTAAAATTAGGAATTTCAGCATTGGCACTTACTGTTGCTTCTACTGTGTTCGCTCAGACTACCAACAATCCGTGGTTGATCGGAGTTGGTGCTCACGCGGAGAACCATTTGGCACAGAGAAACGGCTTCAGTAATACGTTCTCTGCTAATAATTTGACGAAGACAATGTTCAATATGAACAACTTCTCTATTACTCCTCCATTATCTAAGCTTACAGTAGCTAGAAATATTGGTAAAGGTTTGGTAATCGACTGGCAAACTACAGTTGGAAATGTTGAAAACAAGAGATTTAACATGGGTAAGGAATTCATGTTGATGACTGGTCTTGGTTTCCAGGCTAAAGCTGCTGGTCTTTTATGGAACGAGGAGTCTTGGTTTGACCCATATTTAAGAGTTGGTGCTAACTATTTAAGACATGATTACACTTCTCTTACATTCCCAAGAACTGATGCAAACGGTGAGTGGGTTACAAATGGAGACAACGGTAACGAAAACGGTAAAGCTAACTTCTTTACAGTTTCTACTGGTGCTGGTGTTAACTTCTGGGTAACTAAAAACTTCGGTTTAGGTGTACAAGGAGATTATGTATCAACTCCAGGTGATAAGTCTACAGTTGCTAACTTCTGGCAAGCTTCTGCTTCATTGAACTTCAGATTTGGTAACAGAGATAGAGATAAGGATGGTATCCTAGATAAAGACGATTTATGTCCAGATACACCAGGTTTACCAGAATTCCAAGGATGTCCTGATACTGACGGTGATGGAGTTCCAGATAAAGACGATCAATGTCCAGATGTGGCTGGTCCAGTTGAAAACAACGGATGCCCTTGGCCAGATACTGATGGTGACGGTGTAATCGACAAAGATGATGCTTGTCCTACAGTTGCAGGTCCTGCAGAAAACAACGGTTGTCCTTGGCCAGATACAGACGGTGATGGTATCTTAGATAAAGATGATGCTTGTCCTACTGTTCCAGGTCTTCCAGAATACAACGGATGTCCTAAGCCTAAGAAACAAACTGCTATTGAATTAGAACAAAAATTCGGAAGCGTATTCTTTGATTTCAACAAAGCTACAATTAAGGCTGAGTCTAAAGGTGCACTAGATGCTGCTGCTGACTTGATCAAAAAAGACGGAGGTAACTATCTATTAGAAGGTAGAACTGATGCTAAAGGATCTGAAGCTTACAACTTGAAATTATCTAGAGAAAGAGCTGCTGCTGTAGTTGCTGCTTTAGATGCAAGAGGTGTAGATGCTAACGCTCTTAAATCTATCGGTGTTGGTAAAGCTAAAGCTACAGTACCTGCTACTGCTTCTGATGCTGAAAGACAAGTTGACAGAAAAGTAGTTGTAACTGCTGTTGAAGATGCGGCTCAATGGAATGCTCTTAAGAAAAGAGATTACGAAGATCCAACTCCAGTAAAAGTTAAAAAAACTACTAAGAAAAAAGCTACTGCTAAAAAAGTAGTTAAAAAGAAAAAATAATTAAATTTTTCTAAATATAAATACCTCCAGTTCTCTGGGGGTATTTTTTTTTTGTTGACTTTTAGTTAATTTTGTTGAAAATTTAAAAATAGAAATGGGAAGAGCGTTTGAATATAGAAAAGCTTCGAAAATGGCCAGATGGGATAAAATGGCCAAAACTTTCTCTAAAATAGGTAAAGATATTGCTTTGGCTGTAAAAGCTGGAGGTACAGATCCCGAAGCAAATCCAGCATTGAGAAGATGTATCCAGAATGCGAAAGGTGCAAACATGCCAAAAGATAATGTTGAAAGAGCAATCAAAAAGGCAAGTGGTGCAGATGCAGAACAATATGAAGAGATCACTTATGAAGGATACGGACAGGGAGGTGTTGCATTTTTTGTAGAATGTACAACCAACAACCCTACAAGAACTGTTGCCAACGTAAGAGCAATCTTCAATAAGTTTGACGGAAATCTTGGAAAAAATGGCGAATTAGCTTTCATCTTCGACAGAAAAGGAATTTTCACAATCGATTTGGCTCAGATTAAAATGGATTGGGATGATTTCGAAATGGAAATGATCGACGGTGGTGCAGAAGATGTGGAAAAAGACGAAGAAGAAGTAATGATTACGACTGCTTTTGAAGATTTCGGTTCTTTATCTCATAAATTAGATGAGCTTAAAATCGAGGCAAAAAGCGCAGAACTTCAAAGAATTCCAAACAATACAAAGGAAGTAAATGCAGATCAATTCAAAGCGAATATGAAAATGCTTGAGCGTTTCGAAGATGATGATGACGTACAAAACGTATATCACAATATGGAAATCACAGAGGAGTTGATGGAAACTTTATAAAAAATAATATAACATTCATATACAGTTAACTTTCAAGTACTTTCTTTGCATAAAACTATGAAAAGAAACGTTGAATTAGTTGTCATATCGGATGTTCATTTGGGAACTTATGGATGTAAGGCTAAAGAATTACTGAGATATCTTAATTCTATTCAGCCTAAAACTTTAGTTTTAAACGGCGATATCATAGATATTTGGCAATTTAAAAAGTCTTACTTCCCTAAACCTCATCTGAAGGTGATCAAAAAGATCCTTTCATTTGCTACAAAAAATACCGATGTTTTCTACATTACCGGAAATCATGACGAGATGTTCCGGAAGTTTACCGATTTCGAGTTGGGTAAGCTTAAAGTCTGCAACAAAGTTTTCTTAGAAATCAACAACAAAAAAACATGGATTTTTCATGGAGATGTTTTTGATGCGTCTGTTCAGCATTCAAAATGGATTGCAAAACTAGGTGGAAAAGGTTACGATTTATTAATTGTAATCAATAATGTTGTAAATTGGTTCTTAGACAAAATGGGTAAAGAAAAATATTCATTTTCGAAAAAGATTAAAAACAATGTGAAAAAAGCGGTAAAATACATTGGCGATTTTGAATTAACGGCTTCAGAATTAGCAATTGACAATCATTATGACTACGTAATTTGCGGACACATTCATCAACCGCAGATTCGTGAAGTTGTCAACAAAAAAGGTTCTTGCACTTATCTGAATTCTGGAGACTGGATTGAAAATCTTTCTGCTTTGGAATACAATGACAACGAATGGAAAATTTTTTATTATGATGATCACAAGGATTCGTTGAAAGACGAAGGAACAGAAGAAATTCAGGATATCGACAGTGCTGAGCTTTTAAAAATAGTAACCAATTTCACAAAATGAAAATCTTATACGCCTTTCAGGGAACCGGAAACGGACATGTTGCACGTGCACAGGAAATTGTTCCCCTTTTAAAAAAATATGCGTCTGTTGATACTTTAATAAGCGGACACCAATCGCAATTAAAGGCCGATTTCGACGTCAATTTTCAACATAAAGGAATTTCATTGCTTTATGATAAAACAGGAGGATTATCCTATAAAAAAACGTTTACAGATAATAATTTTCTTGAAGCATTTAAAGCGATAAGAGAAATTGATCTTTCAAAATATGATTTGGTTATTAATGATTACGAACCTTTGACGGGTTGGACTTGTAAATTCAAGAAACATCCAATGATCGAATTAAGTCATCAAGCTTCGATGTTATTTAAAGAAACGCCCAAACCAGACAAAAAAGATTTCTTCGGAGAAATGGTTTTGAAATATTACGTTCCTAGCGATAGAAAAATTGGTTTTCATTTTGAGAATTATCATCCACAAATCAAAAAACCTGTAATTAGAAGGAAAATCAGAAATTTAAATCCAGACAAAAAAGATTTTTATTTGGTATATCTTCCAAGTTTTTCGGATGAAAATATTATTAAAGTTTTGAAGCAAATTCCTGTTGAATGGAAAGTTTTTTCTAAATATTCCAAACTTCAGTTTAAAGAAAATAATGTTGAAGTTTTCCCGATTGATGAAATTCAATATTTAAAATCTTTTGAAAATTGCGATGGAATTCTTTGCAATGCCGGTTTTGAAAGTCCTGCTGAAGCTCTTTTTATGGATAAAAAATTATTCGTTATTCCAATTCATAATCAGTACGAACAGGAATGTAACGCTTGCGCTTTAGACAAAATGGGAATTCCGAACTCTAAAGTTTTAAAACTGGAAGAAATTCAAAATTGGGTTGCTTCCGATCAACATCTTAAAGTCAACTACCCCGATGATATTGAAGAAATTTTGGTGAATGAAGTTTTAACGCTCAAGTAGAATATCATCAACATCGTTCATTCTCATCATTACAGATCTCGCATAAGAACAATGTGGATAAACTTTCCAGTTATTCTCTCGGGCAAATTTGATAGCTTCTTCAACCAGATATTTTCCCATTCCTCGACCTTCAAATTCGGGATGAACCAAAACAAAGGAAATGATAAATTTATGGTCTTCCGGGAAAATCGTATATGTTAATCTTCCAATTTCTTTGATCTCATTATTTAAAGTAATGACACCACCATTTCCTGATTTATCATTTTCGAATATCATAATCTAAGCTTTTATAGTTGTAAAAATACAAAAACCGCACCGCAGAAGTTTTGATGTAAATCAAGAAAATAAAAAGTGAATTGTGAATGGTCAATTCAGTCTTTTGTCAATTTTAAAACTTAAGAATTAAAAATTCACAATTGGCTTGCGAAACAAATTAACAATTTACTCTAATTATCCTTTCCTGTATAATAATTATAATCTTTAATAACAACACCAATAAACTGCCTCTCGGTCATTTTTATAGAATCATTATCAAGTTTTAGAATACTTTTAATTTTATCTGAAAGCTTAGAAATGATCTGTCTGTCGTCAACTCTCATCGCTTTTAGATAATTATCTTTAATAATTCTCATGTCATTATCGCTCAAAGCAATGACTTGTGGAAAAGTAGGAATGTAATCATCTTTAATATTTTCTAAAATAGTGTGAGAAATATTAATATTATTCTTTAAAGAAATAACGGCAGTTCCCGCAGCAATATCTCCCAAACGTTGATTATTTTTAGAAACAATCATCGAAATCAAACCCACAACACAGACAAAAGTAGTATCAATAATTCTGAAAATCCAGCGAATCATATAATCACCAAATCCGGCTTGGTAACCGTCGATTTTTACAACACGAATTTTCATTAGCTTTTTACCAGGAGTTTGTCCTTCCATCAAGCTTTCCAAAACCAGAGAATAAATGACAGTTGGGAAGAGCAGAATGCTGTAAACCGCACCAACAGACCAGTTATCCATACCACTTAGAATGTAACCAAGATCCAGAATATTGAAAAAAAGATAGAAAATACAAAAGCCATATGCTACTTTTATCAGTAGATCGAGAATAAACGCAATCATTCGATCTCCAACACTGGCAATGTTGAAATTAATATTTACATTTTGTGAAGTATTAATCGCAATTTGAGACATATTTTTTATTATTTTAGCCTTACAATTATGAGAGAGGTTTATTTCATTAAACAAAATAAAGAAAAATGGTTGGGAATCGAACAGGTTATTCAAGGGAAAATTAAAAAAAATCCTGATGACCTGTCTTCGCTGTACATCAACCTTGTCAATGACCTGTCTTTTGCGCAGACTTACTACCCGAAAAGTAACACAACTGTTTACCTGAATCATTTGTCTTCTCAGATTTTTCAAAAAATTTATAAAACGAAAAGAGTAGAGGAAAACAGACTTTTGTATTTCTTCAAAACGGAAGTTCCGTTGTTGGTTTTTCAGTACCGAAGATATTTGGGGTACGCTTTTCTATTTTTTATTTTATTTACTTTAATCGGATTGCTTTCCGGAATTTACGATAAAGACTTTGCCAACGTTATTTTGGGTGAAGATTATGTTAATCAGACCATAGAAAATATTAAGGCTGGAAATGCGGTTGGAGTATATCAAAGTGGTTCGACTTGGGGAAGCTCTATTGGAATTATTTTTAATAACATCGGAGTTGGTGCGAAATTATATCTCTACGGAATTTTAGGAGGTGTCGGAACTTTATACGCACTTCTTTCCAACAGTGTGATGTTGGGATCTTTCCAATATTTTTTCTACGATTACGGAGCTTTGCAGGATAGCGCAAGAGGAATCTGGCTTCACGGAGTTTTCGAAATTTTTGCAATGGTTGTTGAAGCCATGTGCGGATTGATTTTGGGAACGTCAATTTTATTTCCGAGAACTTTTTCGAGATTTAATTCTTTTAAAAACGGATTTAGAGATTCATTTAAAATATTTTTAAGCACAATTCCATTTACAATTTGTGCGGGAATCATCGAGGGATATGTAACGAGACACGCTTTGAAAATGCCATTGATTTTAAATTTAATCATCATTTTCGGATCGTTGGCTATTATCGGATTTTATTATTTTGTTTATCCTTCTATTGTAAATAAAAAAATTAATAACCAAATCAATGATGCAATTTTATAAAAAGAGAGATTTTGGATCTTTTATAAGTGATAGCTTCGCTTTTTTTAAATTATACGGAAAAAACTACTTCAAGAATTTTATTCTCCTGAACGGAATATTGCTGATCTTAATGGTTATTGTAATTCTTTTGGGTCTTAAAGAATTTTTTGGAGCACTTTTCGGTTCAAATATAAGCGGACAAACCTATTATATGGAGCAGTATTTAGAAAATAATATCGGAATGTTCATACTGATCGGGATTTTCCTTTTTATCCTTTCCACCGCATTAATAACGATAAATTTTCTCTTTCCGGTTTTCTACATGCGAAGATTAGCGGAAGGAAATACGGACATAAAAACGGATGACATTTTACACGATTTTAAAACAAACGGGAAAAAAGTTCTGACAACTTATTTCGGGCTCACTTTTCTTGTAATGCCTGTTGCTACGATACTTTTCGGATTTTCCTATTTTTTAATTATAATTGTTATCGGATTTGTTCTGATACTTTTTGTTGCTCCGACTTTATTCAATATCATCACTTTTCTTTGCTATGATTATTTCAATGGAAAAAGAGGTTTTTTTGAAAGTTTGAGTTATGCAATCAGATCGCAGTTTTCTTATCCGAACGGAAGAGAGCGTTCTCCTTATTGGAAGTATTGGGGATCAACAATCATTCTTGGAATTCTTTTCTACATTGTAAGTGGAATTTTTTCTGCCATTCCGATGATTTTGTACATGATGAAACTAACAACAATGACTCCTGACGGAAAATTTGAAGAAAATCCTTTCACAGGAAGTTTCGGAATTCTTATTTTCTTCCTTTACGGAGTTTCAACAATAATTTCTTCTTTATTGATGAACGTTTTGTACATCAATTCGGGTTTAATGTATTACGACAGCAGAACAGATTTTCACCAAAAAATGGAACTGGCAGAAATAGAAACCATCGGTCTCAATGAATAAAATCTTTGCTTTTTTACTGTTTTTTTTCTCTGTCGATTTTTCCTATGCACAGACAGAAAACGACCCGCCACCGCCGGTCGCAGAAGTTTATGTGGATTCACTTAACACAGGGCATTACAAAAATATGTATCGCGCAGATTCTGTTTTGTCTAAAAATCCTGTGACAGAAAACACAGTTTATCCTAAACAATTTAAAGAAAATTTACCTTCAAGATATAAAGGAGCTGAGTTTGATTATACAACTGTAAAACCAAGAATGTCTTTTTGGGAAAAACTGATGAATAAAATTTCCAAAATTCTAGAAAGTATTTTTGGAAAAACAGTTTTCTCAAATTCATCGAATTTTGCGGGAATTCTGATGCGTTTGTTTGCGATTCTTCTTGTCGGATTTTTGCTGTATTTTATCATTAAATATTTAATAAATAATGGTAGTCTTTCTTTCTTTGGAAAGAAAAATAGGAAAGTTGAAATAAGAGATGAAGAATTGCATGAAAATATCCACGAGATCAATTTCCCTGAAACAATTTTAAAATTTGAAAAATCTGGAGATTATCGATCTGCAGTTCGTTATCAGTTTTTGTTTATCCTGAAAAAATTAAGCGATAAGAAACTCATCAATTGGAATCCGGAAAAGACGAATAAAGACTACGTTGCTGAATTGAAAGTTCCGCATTTGAAAAACGGATTTTATGATCTCTCTTATATTTTCGACTATGTTTGGTACGGAGAATTCAATATCGATGAGGAAAGTTATCTGAAATTTAAAAACCAATATCAATCATTTAAACCGTAATTAAACTTTTACCATGAACAAAACTTTCAAAATATATGCTGTAATTTTCGTCATTGTGATGATTATTCTGGCGTTGTTTGAAGTCAACAAAAAGGAAACTACGGATTGGAGAAAAAATTTCGATATCAATCAGAAATCGCCATTTGGATTGTTTGTTTTTAATCATGAAATAAAGGATCTTTTTAAAAATAAGGTTAAAAAAATCGATCAGACTCCTTATGATTTTTATGAAAAAAATAAAAAGGATCAACACAATATTCTAGTCATCGAAAATGATATCGATAGACCTTCGTGGAGCAAAATTTTAGAACAGGTTTCCAGCGGTTCCAATGCAATGTTGATTGTGAGCAATATTCCGAAAGAAATTTCCGACAGTATCGGCTATTACGATTCCAAACTTTCTTTTGAAGAGGAAAATGTTTTAAAATTAACTGATACAAAATATCAGAACGATTTCATTAAATTAGATAAATTTCCTTCCGGAAAAGGCTTTACTTTCATTAAACCTAATGTGGAAGTTCTAGGGAAAACCGTTGAAAAAAATAATGATGATCAGGCGAATTTTATTAAGGTAAAATTCGGAAAAGGGAATATTTATGTTCATGCAGAACCGCTTTTCATCACCAATTATTATTTACTAAAGCCTGGAAATGTAAAATATGCACAAGATGTTTTTTCGTATCTTGATGATAAAGAAACGTTGTGGTTTGTGGAAAGTACATCTCACGAATCAAGATTTTTCCTAAGATTCATCCTTTCAAATCCGGTTTTGAAATACGCTTGGTGGGTTTTGTTGGGAGGATTGTTGTTGTTTATTTTCTTTAATGCAAAGAGAAAACAGCGAATCGTTCCGGTTATCGAACCATTGAAAAATACGTCGGTTGATTTTGTAAAAAGTATTGGGAATTTATATTTGCAGGAAGGGGATTTTCACGATATGATGGCGAAAAAAGCTCAATATTTCTTAAATAAAGTAAGAATGGATCTTTTAATTGATACCCAAAATCTAGATGAAGAATTTGCAAAAAAACTTCAGCTAAAAACCGGAAAACCGATTGAAATGATTCAGGAAGCAATTGTTTTAATTAAAAAAGGACAAGATCCTTACACTCATGTTATGAAAGAAGATCTCGCAAAAATGAATAAATTGCTGGATCAAATTTTAAAATAAAAATGGAAGTCCCGAAGGGACGACTTAGAACAGGGTTGGATGAAATCCAATCAGACTTAAAAAATGGATTGGAAAACAATTAATTTAAAATATAACAATCTAAAAATATAACAATGTAACAATTATTTGATTGATAAACTTTTACATTGCTAAATTGTTAAATTAAAAAAGATATGGAAAACCTTGAAAACCAAAATATAGAACCTCAAAGCTCTATTAATTTAGATAAAAAAGAAGAACAGTTTCAGTCGAGAATCGATATGATTGAACTTCGCACAAGTTTAGAAAAAGTAAAAGCTGAAATTGGGAAAGTAATTGTCGGTCAGGAAAGTATGATCGAACATCTTTTGGCTGCACTTTTATCAAACGGACACGTTTTGATAGAAGGCGTTCCGGGAGTTGCGAAAACAATTACGGCAAAATTATTGGCAAAAACTATTGATGTTGGTTTCAGCAGAATTCAGTTTACGCCGGATTTGATGCCTTCTGACATTTTAGGAACATCAATTTTTAACGTTAAAAATTCTGAATTTGAATTTAAACAAGGTCCGATTTTCTCTAATTTTATTTTAATTGATGAAATCAACAGGTCACCTGCAAAAACGCAGGCTGCATTGTTTGAAGTAATGGAAGAAAGACAGATCACAATGGACGGAACCCGTTACATGATGGAAGAACCGTTCTTGGTTGTGGCTACTCAAAACCCTATTGAGCATGAAGGAACCTACAGACTTCCAGAAGCTCAGCTTGACCGTTTCTTATTTAAAATAAATGTAGGTTACCCAAATTTAGATCAGGAAATTGCAATCATCAAAAATCAGCACGAAAGTAAAAAAGAAGATAAAACCGAAGTTGTAAATAAGGTAATCACAGCTCAACAATTGAAAAATTATCAACATCTGGTAAAGGAAATCATTGTTGAATCTCACCTGATGGAATACATTGCTAAAATCATCATTAATACAAGAGAAAACCAATTCCTTTATTTAGGTGCTTCTCCGAGAGCGAGTTTAGCTTTATTATCTGCCTCAAAAGCTTTCGCCGCACTAAGAGGAAGAGATTTTGTAACTCCGGAAGACATCAAAGAAGCAAGCTATGCCGTGTTGAGGCATAGAGTAATCGTGTCGCCTGAAAGAGAAATGGAAGGCTTAACGGCAGACGAAATTATCAGACAAATTTTAGAGGGAATAGAGATTCCTAGGTAGGTTGCAGGTAAAAGGTTGCAGATTGTAGTTTTGCAATTCGACGTTTAAAAATTTCATGTATGGCTAATTTTAAAGAGCTTTTGGTTTGGCAGAAATCTATTGATTTTGTAACTGAAATTTACAGAACAACTGAAACATTTCCTAAAGATGAAACTTTTGGGTTGAAATCTCAAATTAGAAGAGCTTCCGTTTCGATTCCATCGAATATTGCGGAAGGAAACTCTAGGAGAAGCAAACTAGATTATTTACAATTTTTGAGAATTTCAAGAGGAAGCTGTGCTGAAGTTGAAACTCAATTAATTATTTCAAGAAATCTTCATTTTCTAAATGAAACAAGTTATTTAAAACTTAATCAAGATGTAATTGAAATTTCAAAAATGCTAAATGGATTAATCAATTCCTTAAAATAATTAAAAAAAAACTTAACAGTCACAAAACTGCAACCTAAAATCTAAAATCTGCAACCTAAAAAAGAAATGAAAAACTTATACATCAATACACGTTTTTTCTTTGCGCTCATAGGAGTGGGGATACTGTATGTTTTTGCATTTTTCTTTCCGTTTTTGATGATTGTGGCACACATCGTTTTGCTGTTGTGCTTTCTGGCAGCGATGGTGGACTATCTTTTGGTTTTTAATCAGAAAGATGGAATTTTAGCACAAAGAATTTTGCCGGAAAAAATGTCAAACGGAGACGAAAATCCTGTGAAAATTGACATTAAGAATAATTATAATTTTAAGATTCACCTAAAGGTAATCGACGAAATTCCTTTTCAGTTTCAAAAGAGAGATTTTTTGATTGAGAAGGAAATTGAATCGGGGAAAAATAGCTTTTTTCAATATATTTTAGAGCCGAAAGAAAGGGGAGAATATAATTTTGGAAGCTTGAATGTGTATGTTTCTTCGCCTTTGGGGTTGGTATCAAAGCGTTTCAATTTTCAGAAAGATGCCAATTTATCGGCATATCCATCATTTATCCATTTAAGAAAATATGAATTAATGGCTTTGCAGAGCGAGTTTTTATTAGGCGGAATCAAAAAAGTCCGAAAGTTGGGACATACGATGGAATTTGAACAAATCAAAGAATATGTTCCCGGAGATGACATCAGAACGATCAACTGGAAAGCAACTTCGAAGACCAATCGATTGATGGTGAACCAATTTCAGGATGAAAAATCTCAGCGAATTTTCATGTTGATTGATAAAGGCAGAACCATGAAAATGCCTTTCAACGGATTGAGTCTGCTGGATTATTCGATTAACGCGACAATGGCTTTGTCACATATCATTTTGAAAAAAGGTGATCGCGCCGGAATGATGACTTTCTCGAAAAAAACAGAAAATAAGATCGCTGCGGAAAATAAATCAGGACAATTAAGAAAGATTTCTGAAGCTCTTTATAACATCAAAACAGATTTTTTTGAAAGTGATTTCAACCGATTGTATCAGGATGTAAAATATTCATTAAATCAAAGAAGTTTAATACTATTATTCACCAATTTTGAAACGCTTGATGGATTGAACCGTCAGTTAAAATATCTTCGTGGAATTGCCAAAAACCATTTATTGGTCGTGGTTTTCTTTAAAAATTCTGAATTGCAGACATTGATCCATAAAAATCCGGAAAGTATGCAGGAAATTTATGATGAAATTATTGCAGAAAAATTTGAGTTTGAAAAGAAATTAATCATCCAGGAACTTCGTAAATACGGAATTTATACGGTTTATACACTGCCAGAGAATTTAAATATCGATGTTATCAATAAATATCTGGAGATAAAAGCGAGGGGAATTTTATAATTTTGCAACAAGCAACAAGCAACAAGCAACAAGCAACAAGACAATGAAAATAACACTTAATAGAATCAACGACGATTTTTTATTTGAGGCAACCAATTCTCAGGGTAACTCAATTCTTTTAGATAACACAACGCAACCGGGAGCGAAAGGAGTTTCGCCGATGGAAAGTGTTTTGATGGCAGTTGCAGGATGCAGCGGAATTGATGTAATTTCTATTTTGAAAAAACAAAGACAGGAAATTACAGATTTCAAAGCTGAGGTAGAAGGAGAAAGAATTCCTGTGGATGATGCAAAACCTTTTAAATCAATTAAAGTTAAATTTCTTTTGGAAGGAAATATCGATCCTAAAAAAGCTCAGAAGGCAGCTCAGTTATCTTTTGAAAAATATTGTTCTGTTTCTAAAACATTAGAACCAAATGTTGAAATCGGGTATGAAGTTTTTGTCAACGGAAAGCTTGTAGAAGCATAGATTTAATTTAAATATAAAAAAACAAAGAGGGGACAAAAATTATTTTTGCCCCCTCTTTTCAGTATGAATGTGTGTGTAAATTATTTATCTTTTGATTGTTTTTGTGCTTTTCACAGAACCGTCTTTCATTGTTACTGTTAAAATATACATTCCAGATTTTAATTCTCCTAAGAACAATGTAGAAGAAGGATTATCTACTGTTTTTACAACGATTCCTGAAAGATCCGTTACAACAGCTTTTTTCACATTTTCAGCTTTTTCGATGTATAAAGTATCTACGAATGGATTCGGATAAGCGATTCTTTCTTTTTCTTTTGCAGACACTTCACTTGTTGCTAAGCTGGTTGGCTGAAGAGTAACCGTTACTGTGAATGTTCCGTTGTCGACCTTGTTATATTCAGTGGTACAATCTGTTCCACCGTAAGTTCTCCAAGCTCTAAGGTCGAAGTTTACGGTTCCTGTAAGATCATTTGCTAAAGTAAGTCCTGTTCTGTTGTAAGAATAAGTTCCTCCTGTAGATCCCGATCCAGAAGCTACTGATGCTTCAGCTACACCATTTGTTGAACAAACCAATAAAGTTCTTTGTTCGCTCATCCAACCGTTGCTTGCTGTAGTCATGTTGTAAGAAACAGCGGTAGATTTAATTTTATATCCAGCAGGAATGGTTACAGAAACTGTTCCAGGACAGTTTGTTGTAGATGAAGTTGTAACTCCTGAATTGTTGTATTCTGTATTGATATCTCCTAATGTGTAAGTCGCAGCAATTTGTCCCGTTGTAAATTCTTTCATTTTCCAGAATCCTTGAGAACCGCCGCAGTTTGATCTTACCCAAAAATAATAAGTTTGTCCTGTAGCTAAATTATTAATTGTTGCAGAGGTAACTCCTGCTGCCACGCTTCCTGAAGGAGTTTGTGTAGCCAATGGAGCAACTGGAGATGTACTGTAATAATATTGATATCCTGAAGATGGAGCATTGGTTGGAGCAGTCCAGCTTAGGGTTGCAGTATCCATTGTTGAGCTATAAGTGATGTTCGATGGCGATCCGCAAGAATTGTAAGCATCTGCAGAGAATGCAAAAATATTTGGGATACCACCTGTTCCGTTTTTCGTTACAGTTACACTTTTTACACTTTTAGACTGGTTTGCAGCATTTATTGCTAATGGAATTTGATATAATCTTGGGTTTGTTCCATTTCCGGATTCCAGATTGTTGTTGGTGATGTTAATTCTTCCGATTCCCTGAATAGCGTAATTTGTTCCGCCGTACCAGTCAGCAATACTTAATCCTGTAAATGTTTGTGAAGTATTATCTGTAAAATTTACATCAACATCTACTGTACAGGCTCCACTTCCTCCTGTTGCCAACATATATAAGCTGATTGCCGGAAGAGGTGTTGTAAATACCAAAGTGCCATTGTCTCCTATATTTTGTAATCTTAATGAATTGTTTGCACTGTAAGATGCCATTTGATAAGATAACCCGGAAGTAGAACCAACAGCAGAATTGATAATTCCGTTTACCGGAAGACCATAAGTAAGGGGAGTACTTGTTGCTGTCAGTTGATAGTCGCGAGAAATAAATGCGTAGCTTACACCATCCACATCGGTATTGGTTGAAGAAGCTGCTGTACCCACTCCGTTGGCAATAACATCGGCATTGAAACCACTTTGTACCGGCATCGGCTGATATTCCTGAGCTTTTAAGTGTGTCATCGCTATAGTTGAGAGTACCATTGCGATAGGCAGTAATTTTCCTTTCATAAAAAATAATTATTAGGTTTTATGGCGCTAATATAGATATTTTGTTGTGAAAAAAATAACGTAATTTTGAATTTTATATTGAATTTTTATATTATTTAGATAAAATATATTATTATCTTAATGAGAAAATAGATTTTGACTATAATGGAGAGGTTCATTATTGAAATAATTAATATTATGTGATGAATAATAAAAAGCCCCTTAAAAAAGAGGCTTAAATTATATTAAAAATGTTCATTAAATTGTCAATCTCGGTTTCATCAACTTAGCAACTGTCGCTGTCCAGCCCGTTTGGTGGGATGCGCCGACTCCGCGGCCGTTATCTCCATGAAAATATTCAAAAAAGGTGATATAATCTTTAAAATTTTCATCATAATTAAATTTTGCATTTCCACCATTGAAGGCACGTTCTCCATTTTCATCTTTCAGGAAAATAGAACACAATCTTCCGCTGATATTTTGTGCCACTTCATCTAGATTTCTTTTTTCTCCGCTTCCTGTTGGCAATTCAACTTTCAGACTATTTCCATAATAAAAATGAAATCTCTGCAAACTTTCAACAATCAAAAAGTTAATCGGAAACCAAATCGGACCTCTCCAATTGCTGTTTCCGCCAAACATTCTGCTGTCGCTTTCTGCGGGGGTATAATAAACTACATTTTCATTTCCATGAACGGAAAATTTAAAAGGATTCTCTTCATATACTTTAGACATTGCACGAATACCATATTGGCTTAAAAATTCTTTTTCGTCCAGCATTCTACTCAGCACTTTTGTTAAACGCGTTTTGCGGAGAATACTCATTAAATGCTTTCTTCCGTGTCCTTCTTCTTCCCAGTGTGAAACAAGTTTTGTCAGTTCAGGTTTATTTTTTAAAACCCATTCCATTCTCGCTTGGAAATTTGGCATTTTATCCAGTAGATGATGATCAATAATTTCCACCGCAAACATCGGAATCAAGCCAACAATACTTCTCAGTTTCAACGAAACACTGTCTCCGTTTCCAAGTTGTAAAACATCATAGAAAAATCCATCTTCTTCGTTCCAAAGCCCATTTTTACCATCTCCCAGATTTTCCATGGCTTCGGCAATATAAAGATAATGTTCAAAAAATTTAATCGCCATATCTTCATAAACCTGGTAATACTGAGCCAATTCCATGGCAATTCGCATCATATTCAAAGCGTACATTGCCATCCAGCTCGTTCCATCGGCTTGTTCTAGATGCTGACCGTCTTTTAGCTCCATATTTCGGTCAAAAGCTCCAATATTATCGAGTCCAAGGAAACCTCCTCCAAAAATGTTTTTCCCGTTTTTATCTTTTCGGTTGACCCACCAAGTGAAATTCAACAACAATTTCTGAAAAACTTTTTCTAAAAATAAAAGATCCGGTTTTCCGTTTTGCTTTTCATCAATTTTAAAAACTCTGAAGCAAGACCATGCATGAACAGGCGGATTTACGTCACTTAAATTCCATTCATAAGCCGGAAGTTGTCCGTTCGGATGCATGTACCATTCCTTCGTCAGCAAAAGAAGCTGACCTTTCGCAAATTCAGCATCAATAATCGCAAACGGAACACAGTGGAAAGCCAAATCCCAAGTCGCATACCAAGGATACTCCCATTTATCGGGCATCGAAATGATGTCTTTGTTGTGCATGTGATTCCACTCCGTATTTCTTACGTAATTGTTGAAATCTCTCGGAGCTTCAAAATTAGGATCACCTTTAAGCCATTTTCCGACGTTGTAATGATAAAATTGCTTATTCCAAAGCAAACCCGCAAAAGCCTGTCTCTGAACATTTTTTTCATCATCATTCGTTACATCATTCTGAATTTCATCATAAAATTCATTGGCTTCAAAGATTCTTGTCTTTAAAATTTCATCAAACTGATAAAATGGTTCATCTAATTCATTCGGTGACAATCTGAAATCAAATGTTTTAGACTGTCTCGCTTCAATCATTTCATCAATTAGAAAAGAAGCTTTAGTTCCCCTTTTTTCGGGATTTACGGTGTTGCTTCCATAGGTAATGTAGTCATTAATTCCGTCTTTATAATAGGTATTTCCCGGATAAGGAGCTCCATATAATTTCGGAGAATTGGTTTCATTATCACAGAAAACACTTTCTGCATTCATATTTCTGGAATAAAACTTTTTGATCGAAATACTGTCATGATTAATATCGATACAACCTTCATACGAAGCATTCGTTTGTCCTTTATATGTGTTGTATCCCCATTTCCAGTTGTTCCTGAACCAAACAGTCGGTGCAACTACAATCGGAGCATCAGCATCACTCCTGTTGAAAACTGTTACTCGAACTAAAAAATCATTGTGGTCAGCTTTGGCATATTCAATGAAAATATCAAAATATTCATCTTTATCAAAAATTCCGGTATCGAAAATTTCATATTCCGGTTCTTTCTTGCTTCTTCTAGCATTTTCTGCACGGATTTCATCGTAAGGAAACGCATTGATAGGGTATTTATACACCATTTTCATATAACTATGAGTCGGTGTGTTATCTAAATAATAAAACAGTTCTTTGATGTCTTCCCCATGATTTCCCTGAGGATTGCTCAGCCCAAAGAAACGCTCTTTTACCATTTTATCTTTCTTATTCCAAAAGGATAGAGCGAAACAGAAAAGCTGCTTTGCATCGGAAATTCCGGCAATTCCTTCTTCGCCCCAACGATAGGCGTAGCTTTCGGCAGTGTTATGATTGGCAAAATTCCATGCATCGCCGTTGGAACTGTAATCTTCACGTACATTTCCCCATTGTCGGTTGCTGACGTATGGTCCCCAATTTTTCCAGTTATTATCTTGTAATCTTTGTTTTTCGGTACTCATATTTCAACATTTTTCATTACGAAGTTAGTTTTTTTGCTAAAAATTTCCAACTTATTAAATTTGAATTATAATTAATATGCTCTTGCAAACCTTCTGTTTATCGGAGTTTTTTATATTAAATTAAATTTTTATAAATATTTAAAAGAAAAGTTTTATCTTTGCACCATTCGATCATTCAAATATTGAAAATGTTATCAAGAAAGGTTGAGGGATTAGACCCTGTGAAACCTTAGCAACCCTTTGCGCAAGCAATGAAGGTGCTACGTTCTACCAAAATTATTTTGGACAGATAACTACTGAATCTTTTTTCAGCCATTTCCTGTGGCATTTTCAATTGTATTATCAAAAAGTATAATAGAATTGAAAACAGAACTAAACTATATTAATCTCGCGTATCTTACAAATTCCCATAAGGAATATCATATCTCGTTGAGCTATCAGCTTTTCGGGAAAGACTTGTTTTCAGCACCTATAATTTTAGTTAATCATGCTTTAACCGGAAATTCAGATGTTTCGGGAGAAAAAGGATGGTGGAAAAAATTAATTGGTAGAAATCAGGTTATTGATACCGAAAAATATACAGTTCTGTGTTTCAATATTCCTGGAAACGGATATGATGATTTTTTAATTGATAATTATGAAGATTTCACACCTTCAGATATTGCCAATATCTTTTTGCAAGGTCTTGAAATTTTAAATATTAAAAGTTTACACGCCATTATTGGAGGTTCTCTGGGAGGAGGGATCGGTTGGGAAATGTTGGTGAAACAACCAAATCTTGCCGAGATTTTCATTCCTATTGCCTGCGATTTTAAAACCCACGACTGGCTTCATGCACAATGTCTGGTTCAGAAGTTTTTATTAAATCAAAATGATGAACCATTACAAAAAGCCAGAATTCATGCGATGTTGTGCTATCGAACGCCGGAATCGTTAAATGAAAGATTTCAAAATAAATACAATCAGGAAAAACAGAGATTAGAGTCTGAAGATTGGCTGATTTATCACGGAAACGCTTTAAACGAAAGATTTAGTTTAAAATCTTACAAGCTGATGAATCATTTGCTGATGAACATCAATACCGATGAACATCAACTGGAAAACATCCACGCACGAATGCACATGATCTCCGTTGATACCGATTTATTTTTCCCTGCTTCTGAAATCCGAATGTGCTATCAAAAGCTGAAAGAAAAAAAGGAAAATGTTTTTTATCACGAGATCACCTCAATTCATGGGCACGATGCCTTCTTAATGGAATACGAACAATTAAATAATATCATTAAAAATATTTTGTAGACGATGAAAAATGTAAATGAAATAAAATTTTTAAAAAACAGGTCAATCATCAAGTTTGAAGGAGAGGATTTCTTGGGAGAAATCGGTATTGACGGACGAATTTTCAAGGCGCTTACTTTGGCGAGAATCAGTGTTGGGGTTATTTCCCAGCAGGCCATCGAAAACGGAATTTCGATCCTAGTTCAGGAAAGTGATTCTGAAAAAGCGGTCAATTGCCTGATTGATGAATTTGAAGCAGAAAGAAAATCAGGGAAAGTTTCTCAGATTTACAGCATAAATAATGTGTCGGTTTTAGGTTTTGTAGCGGAGGATTTCAACAAAGTTTTGGCAGAATTGGCTAGAAATAATGTTTTTCCATTGCTTTTAAACCAAGTGGCAAGCGAAAAACGTATCAATATCGTTGTGACTTCTTCGCAGGACGAAAAAGCAAAAAATATCATCGAATCTGAAATTTCTAAAAAACCGAAAACGGTTCATTTGGCAATTATAGGACATGGAAATGTCGGAAAAACTTTGATTGAACAGGTTTTAGAATCATCAGAAGAAATTAAGAGACGTAAAAAAATCGATCTTAAAGTGGTTGCGGTAGCCAATTCAAGAAAAATTGCATTCAACAAAAAAGGGTTTGATAATAATTGGAATGATGAGGTTGTAACGGCTCAAAATCCTTCTAATGTTGAAGAATTAATTAATTTCTCAAAAGAAAATCAACTTGAAAATTTGATTGTTGTAGATAATACGGCAAGTAAAGATTTTGTCCACAATTATCATGCTTTGGCAGAAAACGGTTTCGATCTGGTTTCTTCTAACAAAATTTTCAATACGCTTCCGATCGAAGAATACCGTAAACTAAGATATACGTTGAACAAAAATAACAGACGTTATTTATACGAAACCAATGTTGGTGCAGGTTTACCATTAATTGATACGATTAAATTATTACACCTTTCAGGAGAAAATATCACAAGAATCAAAGGGGTGTTCTCAGGAACATTGAGTTATGTTTTCAACAATTTTTCTTTGAGAGATGATAAGTTTTCCACAATTATTAATGAAGCTTTGGAAAAAGGTTATACAGAACCAGATCCAAGAGAAGATTTATCTGGAAATGACGTTGCTAGAAAGTTGTTGATTCTGGCGAGAGAATTAGACTTGATTAATGAATTTGAAGATATCAATATTCAAAATCTTGTTCCTGAAAGTCTGCTTGAAGTTTCAAAATCTGAATTCCTTTCAAGACTGGAAGAATTAGACGAAGAATATCAAAAAATCAAAGAGAGCCAAGAACCTGATCATGTTTTAAGATATGTTGGAGATCTTCATGGAGATTTACAAAAAGAAAAAGGTGAGTTGGATGTAAAACTGGTTTCTGTTCCTGCCACTTCTGCGCTAGGACAACTGAAAGGTTCAGATTCAATCTTTGAAATCTATACAGAAAGTTATGGAGAAAATCCGATTGTCATCATGGGAGCTGGAGCCGGAGCACAGGTAACTGCAAGAGGTGTTTTCGGAGACATTTTAAGAGTAAGCGAAACAAAATAATCAGTGAACCCGAAAGGGTTCCAATATCAATAGCCGTAGGTAAAACCTATGGAACGAAATAATAAAATAACGTTAGGATGAAATCCTATCAAATAAATTAATGTAACAATATAATAATGTATCAATATAACAATTTGTAAAAAAGATTTTTAAATTGATATTTTATAAAAGATAAAAGTTTATGAGCGATAATTTTCAACCAGAAACTAGCAACGAGCAACTTTCAAATTTTGAAACACTTGCGATCAGAACCCAAACCGAAAGAACTCAGTTTGATGAGCATTCAACGCCTTTATATTTAACATCCAGCTTTATTTTTCAGGATGCGGAAGATATGAGAGCGAGTTTTGCAGAAGAAAAGCCAAAGAATTTATACAGCCGTTTTTCAAATCCGAATGTAACAGAATTTACGGATAAAATTGCGAAGATGGAAGGTGCAGAAGCAGGATATGCTTTCGCAACAGGGATGGCTGCGATTTATTCAACTTTTGCCACTTTGTTAAATGCGGGTGATCATATCGTAAGCTGTCAGTCGGTTTTCGGTTCTACACATACCTTGTTCACAAAATATTTCCCGAAATGGAATATTGAAACAACCTATTTCAAAGCCGAAGATGCAGAAAATGTTGAAAAATATATTCAGCCAAACACAAAGATTTTATATCTGGAAACGCCTACCAATCCTGCAATTGAAGTGTTGGATTTAGAATTTTTCGGTCAAATCGCAAAGAAACATAATTTAATTTTCATTGTGGATAACTGTTTCGCAACGCCTTATTTGCAGCAGCCGATAAAATACGGAGCAGACATCGTAGTTCATTCTGCTACAAAATTAATTGACGGTCAAGGTCGTGTTTTGGGTGGAGTAGCGGTTGGTAGAGAAGATTTGATTCGTGAGATTTATCTTTTCGCAAGAAACACTGGTCCTGCAATGTCACCTTTTAATGCGTGGGTGTTATCAAAAAGTTTAGAAACTTTGGCGATCCGTGTTGAAAAACATTGCGAGAATGCTTTAAAGGTTGCCGAATTTTTAGAAGGTCATCCGAAGGTAGAATTGGTAAAATATCCTTTCTTGCCATCTCATCCAAGTTATGAAGTAGCGAAAAAGCAAATGAAATTGGGCGGAAATATCGTAGCGTTCGAAATAAAAGGCGGAATTGAAGGCGGAAGAAACTTTTTAGATAAAATTAAAATGTGTTCGCTTTCCGCAAACCTAGGTGATACAAGAACGATTGTGACACATCCGGCTTCTACAACGCATTCCAAATTATCGGACGAAGAAAGAAATGAAGTAGGAATTACGGCAGGTTTGGTTCGTTGTTCAGTAGGTCTGGAAAATGTAGATGATATCATTGCAGATTTAAAACAGGCATTGGATTAATAATGAACCCGAAGGGTTCAACAACAATAGCCGTAGGTAAAATCCTATGGATAAAATATCAATCACGAATTAATTCAACGATGAAAAATAAATAAAATGAAAAATTCAGAACAACTATACAAAGCATTATCCGAAAGAATTTTAATTCTCGACGGAGCAATGGGAACAATGCTTCAGCGATACAAATTTGAGGAAGAAGATTACCGTGGCGAACGTTTCAAAGATTGGGAGCATCCTGTGAAAGGAAATAATGATTTGTTGTCATTAACGCAACCTCAGGCGATTGAAGAAGTTCACAAAAAATATCTGGAAGCAGGCGCAGACATCATCGAAACCAATACGTTTTCAGGAACAACTATTGCGATGGCAGATTATCACATGGAAGATTTAGTGTATGAATTGAACTATGAATCTGCAAAAATCGCCAGAAAAGTTTGTGACGAATTCACGGCTCAAAATCCTGACAAACCAAGATTTGTAGCAGGATCCATCGGCCCAACAAACAGAACAGCAAGTTTAAGTCCTGATGTAAACGATCCTGGTTACAGAGCAATCACTTTTGAAGAGCTAAGAGTTGCCTACAAACAGCAATGTGAAGCTTTATTAGACGGTGGATCAGATATTCTTTTGGTGGAAACGATTTTCGATACATTAAATGCAAAGGCAGCTTTATTCGCCATCGACGAACTTCAGGATGAAAGAGGAATTAAAATCCCGATCATGGTTTCCGGAACGATCACCGATGCTTCAGGAAGAACATTGAGCGGACAAACTGCAGAAGCATTTTTAATCTCAGTTTCTCATTTGAATTTATTAAGCGTAGGTTTCAATTGCGCTTTAGGAGCAAACCAATTGACACCGTATTTGGAGACATTAGCTCACAATTCAGAATTTGCTGTTTCCGCTTATCCGAATGCCGGTCTGCCAAATGCTTTTGGAAAATATGATGAAACGCCGGAAGATATGGCGAGTCAGGTCAAAGAATATGTTGAAAAAGGATTAATTAATATTATCGGAGGTTGTTGCGGAACAACGCCGGAACATATCAAGGCAATTGGAGATTTAGTTTCACAATATCCGCCAAGAAAATTGAATGAATTTGTCTGATTTAATAGATTTTTTTTATTGAATTGATAAAAAAGTAAACAGTTTTTAATATTAACTTTAAATAAATCATAAAATTTAAAGTAATGGAAAAACCGATTTACCTTAAAGATTCAGAGGATGCAAAACTGTTTAATGAATTAAGAAAGAAAGTGAACCAGCGTATAGAAGCCATTCCCGAAAACAGGGATCTTTATATTCAGATCAAAGCCATTATTTTGCCTTTGGTCTATTTTGGCTTATATGTGTTTGCGCTTTTCAATGCTGATAAGCTGTGGATTTATATTTCGAGTTTTGTGTTGATGGGAATTTCTTTAGTGTTGATTTATTTAAATTTAATTCACGAAGCGGCCCACAATAATATTTATAAAAGTAAGAGATTAAACTGTCTGGTTTTACAGATTTTCGATTTTGTGGGAGCAAATTCGTATATCTGGAAAAAAAGACATATTGCAAGCCACCATGCTTATCCGAATGTTGATGGATGGGATACCGACATTGAACAGAGCGGGCTATTGTTAATCGTTCCATGGATCAAAGCAAAAGGCGTTCAGAAATATCAGCATTTCTTTTTCTTTTTAGTGTATCCTTTATATCTGTTCAACTGGATGTTTATCCGTGATTTCAGAGATTTTTTTGATAGTGAAAGAGTCATTCTGAAAACACAGGGAGCAATTCCGACCAAAGAAAAAATTAAAATGGTTGCCTATAAACTGTTCTATTTTTTCTATCAGATTGCAGTTCCCGTTTTATTTTTTAAGGTATCCATTGGTTTAGCTTTGGGAGCTTGGTTTTTACAGGTGATTGCAGCGAGTATTTTTGCACTTTTTGTGCTGTTGCCTTTGCATCCGCTTCCTGATAATGCTTTTCCGAAACTGGATGAAAAAAACGGACTGCCATTCAGTTGGCTTCACCATCAGTTTGAAGTCACCAATGATTTACAGGAAAATAACTGGTTCGTAAGAAATGTACTGGGGAATTTCAACTTTCATGTTGCTCATCACCTTTTCCCGAATTACAGCTATTTATATTATAATGAAATTACAGAGGAAATCGAAGAATTTGCCAGAGAACACAATTTGGCATACAAAAGGTTTCCAATTTTCACCGCTTTGGGCAAACATGTGGATTTGCTGAAGCAAAATGCGAATAACGCATATTTTATTTTAGAAGAATAAATTGATGAAATATTTAAGATTATCGGGGCTTGAGCCTTTGATTATTACACCGGAAAGCAATTTTATCAACGTTGGTGAAAGAACCAATGTTGCCGGTTCAAAGAAATTTTTAAGATTAATAAAAGAAGAAAAGTTTGCGGAAGCATTGGATATCGCACGTCATCAGGTTGAAGGCGGAGCACAGATTCTTGATGTCAATTTCGACGACGGGTTGATCGACGGAAAAGCTTCCATGATTAAATTTTTGAATTTAATTGCTTCCGAGCCGGATATTTCCAGAATTCCTTTGATGATCGACTCCTCAAAATGGGAGATTTTAGAGGCCGGATTGCAGGTTGCGCAAGGAAAATGTGTGGTAAATTCTATCAGCTTAAAAGGCGGTGAAGAAGAATTCATCAAACAGGCAAAAGCGATTAAAAGATATGGAGCTGCTATGATTGTCATGGCATTTGATGAGGTGGGGCAAGCCGATACGTACGAACGTAGAATCGAAATTTCAAAGCGTTCTTATGATCTTTTGGTGAATAAGTTAAATTTCCCTGCTGAAGATATTATTTTCGATTTAAATATTTTCCCCGTCGCAACCGGGATGGATGAACACCGAAGAAATGCAATCGACTTCATTGAAGCAACGAGATGGGTTCGTCAGAACTTACTTTATGCTTCCGTGAGTGGGGGAGTTTCTAATGTTTCGTTCTCGTTCCGTGGAAATGATACCGTAAGAGAAGCGATGCACTCAGTTTTCCTATACCACGCGATTCAGGCGGGAATGAATATGGGAATCGTAAATCCCGCAATGTTGGAGGTTTATGATGAAATTAATAAGGAGCTTCTCGAATTAGTTGAAGATGTAATTCTTGATAAAAGAGAAGATGCCACAGAAAGACTTCTTGACTATTCCGAAAAACATAAATCGGTAAAAAAAGAAAAAGTTGAGGATCTGGAATGGAGAACAAAGCCATTACAAGATAGAATTACTCATGCTTTGGTAAAAGGAATTGATCGTTTCATCGAAGAAGATGTTGAGGAAGCCAGACAGCAGGCAGAAAAGCCATTACACGTTATTGAAGTTAATTTAATGACGGGAATGGGCGTTGTCGGAGATCTTTTCGGAAGCGGAAAAATGTTCTTGCCACAGGTAGTAAAATCGGCAAGGGTGATGAAAAAAGCGGTGGCTTATTTGCAACCTTACATTGAAGCGGAAAAAGACGGTTCGAAACCAGCCAACGGAAAAATTTTGATGGCGACCGTAAAAGGTGATGTTCATGACATTGGTAAAAATATTGTGAGCGTTGTTTTGGGTTGTAACAATTACGAAATTGTCGACCTTGGAGTGATGGTTCCTGCCGAAAAGATTATCCAGACTGCGATTGAAGAAAAAGTGGATGTTATCGGACTTAGTGGATTGATTACGCCAAGTTTGGATGAAATGGTGTACATCGCTTCAGAACTAGAAAGACAAAATTTAGATTTTCCTTTATTAATCGGTGGTGCAACAACTTCAAAAGCACATACCGCGGTGAAAATCGATTTAAAATATAAAAATGCTGTTGTTCATGTGAATGATGCTTCCAGAGCGGTAAACGTGGTAAGTTCATTGCTGGGAGACAGAAATAAAGAATATGTCGAGGATTTAAAGAACGATTATTCTGAATTCAGAGAAAAATTCCTGAACAGACAGGTTGATAAAGATTATGTTTCGATTGAAGATGCCCGAAAAGACAAATTTAAAATCGATTGGGAAAATGAAGAAATTTTTACACCCAATCAATTAGGAATTAAGGTTTTTGAAAATCAGGATTTGAGGGAATTATTACCTTTCATTGACTGGTCACCGTTTTTCAGAAGCTGGGATTTGCATGGAAAATATCCGCAGATTTTAGAAGATGAGGTTGTTGGAGCTCAGGCAAAGGAATTGTTCAAAGATGCCCAGGTAATTTTAAATCGAATTTTAGATGAAAAATTATTAACCGCAAAAGCTATTTTCGGAATTTTTAAGGCTAATTCGAATGAAACGGATGATATTTTAATCTTCGATGAAAATAATGAACAGAAAGTAAAATTCTTAACATTAAGACAACAGGCTCAACGTTCGAAAGGTAAAGATTATCTGGCTTTAAGTGATTTTATCGCGCCACAAAGTTCAGGAAAAACCGATTATATGGGAGCTTTCTGTGTAACAACAGGTTTCGGAACTGATGAATTGGCGGAAGAATATGAAAAAGCGAATGATGATTATAACGCCATTATGGTAAAAGCCTTGGCGGACCGTTTTGCAGAAGCGTACGCCGAATTTTTACATAAAAAAGTAAGAACCGAATATTGGGGTTACGCGAATCAGGAAAATTTAAGCAACGAAGAATTAATTGCCGAAAAATATAAAGGAATACGTCCGGCTCCAGGTTATCCGGCTTGTCCCGATCATTTGGAAAAACACGCGATTTGGGATCTTTTAAAAGTGGAAGAAGAAATCGGAGTTTATTTAACTGAAAGTTTAGCCATGTTCCCAACAGCAGCAGTTTCGGGATATTATTTCGGTAGTCCGCACGCCAAGTATTTCGGTTTAGGAAAAATTGCAGAAGACCAGTTAAAAGAATACTCTGAAAGAAAAGGTATTTCTCTTCAGGAGGCGAGAAAATGGCTGAATCCTAATTTGGCAGACGGAATTTAATTCAAATAAAAACTTACTATTATAATTAATAATGAAAATCACCGACCATATAAAAAATGCCAATGGCAAAACATTATTTTCCCTCGAAGTAGTTCCGCCCCAAAAAGGAATAGGGATTGAAGATTTATATAAAAACATCGATCCTTTAATGGAATTTAAGCCTCCATTTATCGATGTAACGACTTCCAGAGAAGAATATATTTACATCGACAAAGGAAACGGTTTGATGGAACGCCGAATTACAAGAATGCGTCCCGGAACATTGGGGATTTGTGCGGCCATTCAGCATAAATATAATGTAGATACCGTTCCGCATTTGCTTTGCGGAGGTTTTACGAAAGAAGAAACAGAATACCTTTTGGTAGATTGTATGTATCTCGGAATCGACAACATCATGGCTTTGAGAGGTGATGCCATGAAAGGACATCAGTATTTTGAGCCGACTCAGGGAGGCCACGCAAGTGCGATGGATCTGGTTCATCAAATTAATGACTTAGGGCGTGGGAAATATCTTCATAATCAGGATGAAGAATGTGAAGAGCATAATAAATTCTGCATAGGAGTGGCGGGTTATCCTGAAAAACACATGGAAGCACCTTCAATGAACTATGATCTTAAATGGCTGAAGCAAAAAGTAGATGCAGGTGCAGACTATATCGTAACGCAAATGTTTTTTGATAATAAAAAATTCATCGAGTTTGTGAAAAAAGCTCGCGAAATGGGAATTACGGTTCCTATTATTCCCGGAATCAAGCCGATTGCAACGAAAAAACATTTGAAAATCCTTCCTCAGATTTTTAAGATTGATTTACCGGAAGAGTTAATCAATGAAGTGGAAAATGCTAAAAATAATGAAGCTGTGAAGCAGATCGGAATTGAATGGGCGATAAACCAATGCCGAGAATTACTGGATTTTGGAGTTCCTGTCCTTCATTTTTATTCGATGGGTAAGAGTGATAATATTAAAAAAGTAGCCGGAGAGCTATTCTAATAAAGTAAATGAATATTTGATTGAAGCTTTGTCGAAAGACAAGGCTTTTTTGTTTGAACTTTATTTCTATACAAATATCATTTTAAGGTGATTGGTAAGTGAAGCACTTATCATTTTTATTGTTACAGTTAATCAGTAATTAACCTCAGTTAATCATTCCCACTATTTACTTAGTATTAATTTCTTATACCTTTAACTATAATCATTTAAATAGCTGAATTTAAATAATTTAAACAAAAACTTTAATAACCTTATAAATACAGGAATTATGCCGAAGATTCTATTAAAACCTCCCTAGGTTGATGTTTTATTACCATTAAAAAAATCATTAACCACAATAAAAATAACTATGAAAATTAAAATATTTACCCTCATCTTATCGCTCTTTATGATATTGAGCATGAGTGCACAATCTAAATACTTTTATTACTACAATGGGAAAAAGTATTTTCTGCAATTAGACAAATCATCGATTGCAATTTCATTAAACACAGATAAAATTGCAAAAAATTTAAAAGCAAAAACACCAATTGTAGAAAGCTATACCAAAAATTCTCTTTTTATAGATGGAAGAAAAGTATCAGACAATAAAAAAACATTTTATGTGGAAGTGGAGTCTGATGCCACAATTACAGACGAACAATATATTTCAAATATTAAAGAAAAAAATGCTAATCCGGATGTAATTACTGCAGCCCCGTGTTTTGTAACCGCTGAAGGACAAAAAATGGGAATGTCGAATAATTTCTATGTAAAACTGAAATCTAAAGAAGATATTAAAATTTTAAAAGAACTAGCAACTAAAAATAATACCGAAGTACTTGGTTATAATGAATATATGCCGCTTTGGTTTACACTAGCTTGTAACAAAAATTCTACACTTACAACCGCCATAGAAATGGCAAACTTGTTCTATGAATCAGGAAAATTTGAAAGTACGGAACCTGAATTTATTTATCATAATCTTCAGACAACAGCAGATCCCTCATTTCCCAACCAATGGTCATTGAAAAACACAGGACAATATGGTGCTGCTTATACAGGAATAGATATAAAAGCTGAACAGGCATGGACACTTTCTACTGGCGCTAATGTAAAAACTGCAATCTATGATCATGGTTTTGAAATGAATCATCCGGATTTGGCAGCAAACGTATTCGGAACAGGATTTGACGCGCAGACAAATACTGCACCTTCAATTGTAAGAGGAGATCATGCTACACCTTGCGCAGGTATTACAGGAGCGGTTCAAAACAATAATCTTGGAGGAAGTGGTGTTGCTCCCAATACAAAACTAATTTCTATCAGTATAAGTCTTACATTCTCGGATACACCTCAGCAACTTGCCAATGGATTCAACTGGGCTACAGCAAACAATGTGGATGTTATCAGTAATTCTTGGGGAGGTTATGCTCCATCAACTATTCTTGAGAATGCCATTACAAATGCTTTAACGAATGGTAGAGGTGGAAAAGGAATGGTAGTGGTTTTCGCAGCAGGAAATGAAAATAATACAAACATAAGATATCCTGGAGTCTGGAATCCTAAAATTTTGGTGGTTGGAGCGCTTAGCCCTTGTGGAGAAAGAAAAAATCCGACTTCTTGTGACGGAGAAAACTGGTGGGGTAGTTGTTATGGAAGTCAATTAGACATTATGGCTCCTGGAGTAAAAATGCCTACTTCAGACAGACAGGGCAGCAATGGCTATGATCCTTCAAACTATACACCAAACTTCAACGGCACATCTTCTGCATGTCCTGTAATTGCAGGTGTTGCAGCTTTGATTTTATCTGTAAATCCATGCCTGACTGGTCAGCAGGTAAGAGATATTATAGAACAAACAGCACAGAAAACAAGAACAGATCTTTACGGGTATAGTACAACCTCCGGAAGACCAAACGGTACATGGAATAGCCAAATGGGATACGGATTGGTAAATGCTTATGCTGCAGTTGTAAAAGCTAAATCTATCTTTAGTTTAGCAGCATTCGACAGTTCCGCAGATATTGGTTTAGAGCCAAATCCTTCTGCAACAACTTGGGCAAATATTTATCAAAGTAAAGATATATGGAACAGACGTACCAACAATGCTTTATTAAATCTTACCCATCAGGATCCGGGTTATGCTGTAACTTTAGGACATAATGTAATGAGATTCCGAGTACGAAATATCGGTTGTACAACTTCTGCACCAAGTTTTGCAAGATTATATTGGACAATGGGCTCTACCGGTGAAACTTGGCCAAACTCTTGGAACGGAATTCAATTAATTAATGGATATTCTGCTGGTGGAGAATTAACAACACCTTACACAGGATTTAATTCTTCAAATGCATATGCAACTGGACAAGGATTTAAAATTCCTGCTCTTGCTCCGGGACAAACTTATATTATCGATGCTAAATGGACTCCGGTAAATCCTGCAATCTACGGCGGACTTACGGATAATGTTGTTTGTTTCTTGGGAAGAATAGTATCTCCTGAAGATCCTATGTTTAATGAAAATCCAGGCCCGAATGCTCCTATTCAGCCAAACGTTACCAACAATAATAATATTGTAACAAGAAATACCAAGCTCGTTAACTTAGCAGGCACATTCCCTAAGAAAACAGGATTCTTTTTTGGTAATTATTTTGATTTCGACAGTCCTTTTGATATTAGGTTTAATTTAATTAAAGATTCTAATGTCCCTTTCAAAAGTGTAAACCGAGTGATTATTAAATTAAGTGATCTGGGATGGCAAAGATGGGAAGATGGTGGTAAAAAAATGGAAGGACTTCAGATATTTAATTATAATGAACATGAATTCATTTTAATTGATCCTTCCAACGCATATATCGGAAATGTAATGTTGAAACCAGATGAATTCCTTCCTGTTTATATGACTTTCCAACAAGAAAACACGAGTGTTTCTACTTTGGAAGAATACGATTTTGCAGTGTCTCAAACTGTTACCGGAAAACCAGAAGAATTGTATGGAAGCGTTTGCCATTTCTTGGTAAGCAATAATCAGAAAGATCAGGATGAAGGAGAACCGTTCTGTGATGAAGCTTGCAGACAAGCTAAAGCTAAAGGTATTCTTCTACAGGATGTAAAACTATCTCCAAACCCAGCTTCAAGCAATGCGACGATAGAATTCAACCTTACAGAAAATGCAAATGTGGATATCGTTCTTGCAGAATACAACGGAACAACACTGAAAATAATTGCTAAATCTGAAGCGATGAGAAAAGGAATCAGTAAAAAAGATTTCAACATTTCAGATCTTCCGAATGGTGTATATGTTGTAAGCATTCTGGTAGGCTCAGAGAAAAAATCTGTACATCTGATTGTGAAACACTAAAATTATTATTAAAAAATCTTAAACATAAAAAAAGAGACTGTCTACAAAAAGGCAGTCTCTTTTACTTTATCAATTAAAAAAATAATCAAATTAAGCCGTTGGATCAGGAGTAAAAACTCTCTGCGCCAATTCCTGATCAAAAAGGTATAAAGCCGAAGGGTTATCCGATACCATTTTGATTTTCGTTACATATTGAGAAGCGCTTGCTTCCTCTTCTACCTGCTCGTTGATGAACCACTGTAAGAAAGAAGTTGTCGCGAAGTCCCCTTCCTCGTTAGCATTTTTCACGATATTGAAAATACTTTTCGTTACTTTCTTTTCATGCTCCAACGCTTTTTCAAAAATGTCGATTGCATTGACGAATTCGTGCGGTGGTTTTGCAATTTCACCTATGATAATCTCTCCGCCAACATCATTTAAATAATCAAACATTTTATCTGCATGCATCAATTCTTCTTTGCTCTGCACTCTGAAATAATTCGCAATTCCGTCTAGATCTTTTGCAGAAAACCAGGCAGACATAGAAAGATAATATTGTGCAGCGTATTGTTCGTGAGCTATTTGTTCGTTAATTAATTTTGCAATTTTCTCGCTAACCATAAGTAATAAATTTATAGTCAAAATTAGGGAATTAAACCCCGAAATCAAAAGTTTTAATGAAAATTAATAAAAAAGGACGGAATAAATTCCGCCCACTTAACATTAAAAAATCAAAAATTATAAACTATTAATTTGCATCAGGAGTAGCCGTATTCATTGGCTTGTGCATCTTTCCTCCTCTTGCTCCTCTTTCCTTCATCGCCATTTTTCTCTGCTCCATTTTTGCTTTTCTATCCGCTTGCCATTTATCATACTGTTGAGGAGTAAGAATCTGCTTCATGTCCGCATCCATCTGTGCTCTTTTCGCCTTCATTTCCTCCATCTTAGCTTGTCTTTGGTCTTTATTTTTCTCAAACTCAGCTTTCATATCAGCTTTTCTTCTATCCTGAAGTGCTTTGATCTTTTCTACCTGACCTTGATTTAAGCCCAAATCTTTTTGCATCTGAGCCAAATGTTCCTGCTCTCTCTGTTGCATTTTTTGTTGCATTTCAGCTCTTTTTGCCTGTCTGTCTTGTGGAGTTGTAGTCGTTTGTTGCGCCATTGCAAAACTTCCTATTCCGATAAATGCTATTGCTAAAACTAATTTTTTCATCTTTTTAAATCTTTAATTAATTGTTATACATCTTTTTGATTATTAGTTAAAATAAAAGTTAAACGAAAATATTCACAAAAAATGTTAAATTTTAATATTAATAATTAAATTATTGAAAATAAAAAGAGCAGATCCTAAAATCTGCCCTCACACCACTTAAATATAATATATGAAAATTAATTCTTTGCAAATCCGTTTCGGAAACCACCTCCGTTTCCTCTACTTTCTCCTCCTCTGTGTTGTTCTCTCGGAGCAGAACTTTCACCTCTTCTAAAACCACCTTCACCACCTCTGAATCCGCCTCCATTATTTTCTCTTCTTGGAGCTTCTTCTCTTCTTACTTCATTTCCTCCACGGAAACCTCCATTTCCTCTGAAATCACCGCTATTGTTTCTCACTCCATTATCATTTCCACCTCTGAAACCACCGTTGTTTCTCACACCATTATTATCGTTTCTGAAACCTGAATTGTTGTTATTTCTAACTTCAGCCTGATTACGGAATCCACCGTTATTTCCGTCTCTTACACCACCTCTGAATCCGTTGTTCGGTCTTTGGCTTCTTACAATATTGAAAGTAGGGTTGCTGTTTCTATTAAACTTCGCTCTGTCTACTCTGTAAATATTGATATTCACACTTCTGTAACGAGGCATCGGTCTGCAGATTGAAGCATAATGTGTTCTTCTGTAATTCTGGAAGTACACTACCGGGCTGTAACCGTGGTAATAATTGTTTTGGAAAACCACGAAAACTCTCGGTCCCATAATTCTTTGCAACGCGTAGAATCTGTCGTAATACCATCTGTCCGGATTGTATCTATAATAATTGTTCCAGCTAGAGAAGCTTACATACAGATTATTCAATCTTAAAATCTGATCAATCTGCCATGGAGCTAATCTGTTTTGATTAAAAAATACATTCCAGTTGATACTTACAATACTATTCCTGTAATCGTTATAATTCGATTGATAATAATCATTTTGATAATAATCCTGGGGATAATTGTAGTAGTAATCATCAGGGAAATAATTTTGGTCGTCCTGATCGCTGTAGTAGCCATCATTTTGAGAATATCCGTCATCGTCTCCCCATCCGTTGTTTGGATACTGCTGAGCAAAAGACAATGTCGCAAAGCCCAAAGCAAAACCGATTAATATTTTTTTCATTTTTATAGTCGTTAATTGGTTAATATATAGTAGAATATCTCTATTCTATCTTTTGGATATAAATAAAAAAAGAAGTTAAATCTTAGGTTAAAACTTCTTTGAATTTGTTGTTAAGTAATTGATAATCAGATGTTAAATTTATGATCTTCCGCTATCTTTTACCCAGTTTGCAATTTTTTGATTGAAACTTGTCTGCGTTTTCAAATCCTCTAAATTCAGGTGCATTCTATATCTCCAATAATGCGGGAAAACCGCCGGATTATTGATTCTTTCGTTATCCATTTTCGGATTTTTAAGTGTCTCATCTGTTGCCAAAAACTCCTGAATCGGGAAAATTGCCAACATCGAATCATTATAAAGATGCTGCTTCATAATGATTTCGGCTAAATTTTCATCTAATTCATCAGGTGCTTTTCCATACTGAATCAATTGCTGATTAAAATATTTCTGCGTCAAAGCCGGATCTTCTTTCCACCATTGTCTTAAAGTCGAGCTGTCGTGTGAAGAAGCTGTCACCACATTCAGATAACTCGCATTTTTCGGATTATAAAATGGAATATTATCTGATGGCATTCTTTGAACTTTCAATGCAATAATTGCCAATTCATCCATCACCACAGGAACACAATCCGGAACCAGACCAAGATCTTCTCCACAAATCAACATTTCTGTAGCATTCAAAATCATTGGAAGTTTTTCCATTGCCTTTTCGTACCAAAGTCCATCTTGCCTTTTGAAGAAATAATCGTGATACAAATCGTAGATTGCCTTTTTTTCCCAATCCGAAAGATGTTTATAAGATTCCGTATTGTAAACATTAAATCTGGGATGATAAACAATTTGCCCGTTTCTTTCTTCAATTAAAAATAAAACATTGGCGCAAAGTGAAATTAATTGTTCTTCTATTGAACCTCTTGGATTTTTCTTGAAGAAATCTGCTAATTTTCGCTGAGTATTAAATTCATCCTTAAATGAATACGTTCCGTCATGATTATTGTTGATAAATTCAAGTGCTTTTCCACTATTTTCACCAAAATATTTCCAAAGAATCTGGTCGTTGATAAACGGTTTGCAATATCTGTCAAAATTAAACGGAATATGCCAAGCGTTAAATTCTTCCAAAGTAATCGGAACGGCAGGATAAAAATATCCCAGAATCCCTTGTGTAGCAGAGATTGGCATTCTCCAGATTCTGAAAAATCCTAAAATGTGGTCGATTCTCATCGCATCAAAATACTGTTCCAAAGCTTTGAATCTGTTTTTCCACCACTTGTAATCGTCGGCTTTCATCGCTTCCCAATTATAGGTAGGAAACTCCCAGTTTTGCCCCAATTCCGTAAACTGATCTGGCGGTGCGCCAGCCTGAAAATCCATTCCGAATAATTCGGGTTCTGTCCATGCTTCGACGGAATATCTGTAAATTCCGATCGGTAAATCTCCTTTCACAGAAATGCCTAAACTATGCGTATAGTCGATTGCATCTTTCAACTGTTTATGAAGCTGATACTGCACCCAAGCATGAAGCATTGAAGCATCATAATCTTTACTTTTTGCAGTAAAAAAAGGAGCAATTTTACCTGCGATATATTTTTTGTGGGTCTTCCATTCGTTGAAATTCGGAGTTTTGTATTTATCTCTCAACACACAAAACGCGGAATAGGGAAGCACCCAACTTTCGTTATCTTTTATAAACTTTTTAAAATTTCTGTCTTTATAAATCTTGTCTTTATCTTCATTGAAAACCGCTTTCAAATATTTCCATTTTCCGGAAATCATTTTTTCGTAATCGATTAATTCTAATGAATTTAATTCAGATTTTTCAGTTTGATATTCTTCAACTAAATCTTTCGGTAGTTTAAAATCAAGATTTTCCAAAGAAATATATTGCGGATGCAAAGCGTAAACAGAAACCGCGGCATAAGGGTAAGAATCCGTCCAAGTATAATTTGCTGTGGTATCATTAATCGGCAAAATCTGAATGATTCCAAGATTGGTTTCTTTGGTCCAATCTGCCAATTTTTTCATATCAGAAAATTCTCCGACTCCGAAGCCGTCTTCCGTTCTCAAAGAGAAAATCGGAACGGCAACTCCCGCATCGTGATACATCTGATACAATTTAAATTTAAAATAGTGATTCGAAACAATTTGCAAAACATCTTTCGACAGGTTCGGTAAAGCAAATCTGTTTTCGCCAGTTTCAACATCAATTACTTTTTGCTTTTCGATATCGTAAAGACAATATTTGTACTGAATAATTTCGTTCTCAGGAATTTCAAGCGAAGTTTCCCAGATTCCAAAATCGGTTTGAGATAAATGGATCGCTTTTTCATAATCCCAATTTCCTAGAGAAGCCGTGTTTCCGAACAAAACGATTTTCCAATTCGGATTATAAATCGGGGCTTCAATTCTGAATAAATGAGTATGCTTTTTCAATACTGAAATTTTCTCAGGTGAAAAAGTATTCAGCTTGTTGTAAAGAATTTTATTGTTTAAATAATTTTCAGGAAAATTTTTATTATTCCATTCATCAAAGATGATAAATTCCTTATAGTTGTGTGGAAAATTAAGATGATGCGGAACAAATTCTTCTCTCAGAATATTTCCTTTTTCATCCACCAATTGATATTGATATGAAATTGTTTTTGAAAAAAAATCAACCTCAGATTTCCACAATCCGTTTTCTGCATAAAACATCACATGCTTTTGCGGAATAGCTCCTTCTTCATTGATAATCAACTGCAAAGATTCTCCTACTTTTGCATTGTATCCTACATTAAAGTATAGCTTCATTTATATTTTTTTATAAAAATACATTATAATCTCGAAAAACAAAACTTATTGAATATCAAATATTCATTAAAAAAACCTTCCCAAAAGTTTGAAAAGGTTTCTAAGTTTTAAACAAAGTTAAAGATTATTCCGTAACTAAAATTTTCTTGTTCAATAATATTTTTCCGGATTCGTCGGTAATACTTACCAAATAAGCTCCGCTCACTAAGTTTTTAAGATAAATCTGCTGATTCAAGGAACCGTCTTTTACAGATAAATTTTCCTTCATTACATTTTTACCAGATAAGTCAAAAACATTCATTTTAATGTTCCCTTTTACTGATTTATCGTTCACATTTACATTGATGAATTTTTCATCAACTCTCGTCGGATAAATATCTAAGTTGGCAAAAACGTTATTTGAAATCGCTTTATCATTCGCGAAATATTTACTCGCCAAATCATAGATGTGAAGATTTTGTTCACCCGGAATCTGTTTTGCCTGTAAAGTATTCAAATCAACTTCATACAAAGGAGAACCTTTTGCACTTGCAATCACCACTTTTCCTTTTGAATTGACCGCAGATCCATTTACTGAATAATTTTCTGGAATCCCCGAAATTTTTCCTATAAATTTTGCTTTTAATTCTTTCGTTGAAACTTTGAAAACATTTCCTGCCGCTGAAAAAACATAGAAATTATTGTCTGCATCAGCAATCATATCGCCGCCAAAACCAGTTTCGATAATCGTGAAAGAATTTTTTCCGTTCGAAGCATCATCTTTAATAATTCCCAAATCGTTTACAACGTATTGATTTCCTTTTCTGCTGATCTGTAAAAACTGAGTCCCGGAATTGTTAATGGCATAAATATATCCGTCGTAGCCTGTTGTCATTCTTGTAATATGGGAGTTGATGTCGCATGAAGTCACTCTTGCCACATTATTTTCTACCAACGTAATTTCTTTTGTTTTCGCATTTAAAACATAGATATTGGACGAAAACATTGGCATATACACCAAATTGTTGTTGAATGAATCGAAAGCCAGCGTCGCCATATTCACAGCCTGAGAATTGTTGTACGTATTTTTATCCTCAGATACCGAACCGTTTCTGTTTTGCGAAAAAACTTTTGCCGAAGAATCTGAAGTGAAAATCTTCTCTCCTGAAGTTCCGTTCGTAGCATCTAAAGCACGGAAATCATTGAAAACGATATTCGGAGTATCTTTTCCGACCAATGCAAAAAAATCTTGTTGTGCATTTACATTTGCTCCGAGTAAAAGCAGAAATAAAGGGAATAAATGTTTTTTCATAGTATATAAATTTTGATTTTAATCATTTTAGTATGACTAAGTTACATAATTTTTGGATTGGATTGTAATTTTTTTTAGCTTGAGACTCAGTTTTAAAAATCTATTTTAAGCGCAAAGAAACGCAAAGATTTTTTTGGACTACTATTCGTTTTTAAGTTCGCAAAGGCGTTTCACTCAGCAAAGGCGTCAAAGTTTAATTTTTACAGTGAATAAAGGTATTTTTATCATTCTGACGAAGGAAGAATCTATTTAGAGTTTGTAGATTCTTCACTCCGCTTTGCTCCGTTTAGAATGACAGGACCACACAAAAAAACTCCCACAAAAAATGCAGGAGTTTAGTATAAATATTTTTAAAATTCTAATTCAAAACGTAAGTCGTTCCGTCTCTTCCGTCTTTCAGCTCAATTCCTTCTGCAAGGAGCTTATCACGGATTTGATCCGAAAGTTCAAAGTTTTTAGATTTTCTTGCTTGATTTCTCAGTTCAATTAAAACCTGTAACGTTTGATCTAATTTTTCATTGTTGTTCTCTTCAATGGCCTGAAGTCCTAAAACATCGAAAACCAAAGCATTTAAAGTAGATTTTAATTGCTCTAAATCTTTCGTTGAAATCGTTTCTTTAGCATCATTTAAAGCAAAAATATATTTTACCGCTTCAAATAAATGTGCAATCAAAACCGGAGAATTGAAGTCATCTGTTAAAGCATCATAAGCTTTGTTTTTCCACTCTTCAAAACTGAAACCAGATTGCTTTCCATCATTTGGAGTGATTGAATTTAAAACTTTAATTGCTTCCATTAATCTAATGAAACCTTTTTCACTTGCCAGCATGGCATCGTTCGAAATATCCAAAACACTTCTGTAATGAGCCTGTAAAAAGCAAAAGCGTACAATCGACGGATGGAAGGGCTTTTCAAAGAAATCATTTTCACCTGTCGTTAATTGCATTGGCAAAATGTAATTTCCTGTTGATTTACTCATACGTTGAGAATTCATTGTCAGCATATTAGCGTGCATCCAGTAATTTACCGGAGAAGTATCATTGCAAGCTTTTCCTTGTGCGATTTCACATTCGTGATGGGGGAATTTCAAATCCATTCCGCCTCCGTGAATGTCAAAAGTTTCACCTAAATATTTCGTGCTCATCGCAGTACATTCAAGATGCCATCCTGGAAAACCTTCTCCCCAAGGCGAATTCCATCTCATAATGTGTGCCGGAGACGCTTTTTTCCACAATGCAAAATCCTGTGGATTTTTCTTTTCACCCTGCCCGTCCAAATCACGGGTATTGGCAAAAAGTTCTTCAATATTTCTTTTTGAAAGTTCGCCATAATTCAAGCCTCTTCTGTTGTATTCCAAAACGTCAAAATACACAGAACCATTGCTTTCGTAAGCGAATCCTTTTTCAATTAACTTTTGAGTTAGTTCAATTTGCTCAACGATGTGACCTGTTGCTGTCGGTTCGATATTCGGTGGCAATAAATTGAACATATCCAGGACTTTATGAAAATCTACCGTATATTTTTGTACGATTTCCATGGGTTCTAATTTTTCAAGACGGGTTTGCTTTACGAACCTGTCGTTATTCACGTCTCCGTCGTCGGTAAGGTGCCCCGCATCGGTAATATTTCTTACATATCTCACCTTGTAACCTAAATGCATCAAACTTCTGTAAATGAAGTCGAAAGAAAGGAAAGTTCTTACATTTCCCAAATGCACATTGCTGTAAACTGTAGGTCCACAAACGTACATTCCTACATTTCCTTCTAAAATTGGTTTAAATATTTCTTTTTCTCCTGCAAGCGAGTTGTATATTTTTAATTGCATTTTTTTATTTTGATTTAATGATTTTAAAATTTAGTTTAAAGTTTTAATTATTAAAAGATTTTCACCTTTTAATAACAGCATTTGCAGCCACAACAAATAATTGTGGTTACGAAAATTTTATCTGAAACTTTTTTAAATTTTATCATTACTAAATTGCTTTTAAGTGATGTTGTAAATGACTAATATAATCATTAATAATAAATTCTAGTGTGAAAACCTGATGTTCTGTTTTTGTCATATCACAGGTTCTTTGCAAAGCTTCATCCGGAATATTTTCAACAATATTTACAATCTGAAAATTGAGAAACTTCCAAAGATTGATAATATCTGAAGTCGGAACATTCTGATAATTCTGAGCTTTTACCCAAAAATTCTGATCATAAACAATATTCTCGTTTTCTTTATATTGAGTAATTACAAATCTTCTGATATTTGAAAAAGCACTATCACAAAGATGACCTAAAATTTCTTTTTTCGACCATTTTTCAGGGGAAATTTTATACGACCAATCTTCTTCATAAATTTCTTCAAATCTTAGAAGTTCTTCTTCAACAATATTTTTAAGAATCTGGTAATCCATTAATTATTTAAAATATTAATCCAACTTCGCGTGACTTCCCACATAATGCAGGAATTCCTGTCTTGTAATAGGATTTGTCCTGAAAATACCACTTAATTCCGCTGTGATTGTTGAACTTGCCGTATCTTTTATTCCTCTGCAATTTACGCAAAGATGTTTTGCATCGATGATACAGGCTACATCTTTTGTTCCTAAGGCTTCTTTCAAAGCATCCACAATCTGCATCGTCAATCTTTCCTGAACTTGCGGTCTTTTAGCATAATAATCAACAATTCTGTTAATTTTTGAAAGACCAATCACTTCACCGTTCGAAATGTAAGCAACGTGTGCTCTTCCTATAATCGGTAAAAAATGATGCTCACAGAAAGAATATACCGTGATGTCTTTTTCCACCAACATTTGTCGGTATTTGTATTTGTTTGAAAATGTGGATATCCCCGGTTTGTTTTCAGGAAGAAGTCCCCCGAAAATTTCGTTTACATACATTTTCGCAACACGTCTTGGAGAGTCTTTCAATGAATCATCGGTCATATCCATTCCCAACGTCTGCATGATTTCCCCAAAAAGTTCCGTAATTTTTTCAATCTTCTCTTCTGGCGATTTATCAAAAGCATCTTCCCTTATAGGCGTATGTTCTTTTCCAGTGAAAATATCATCGTCGTTATCAGTAAAATCAACCATTTTTATTTAATTTGCACAAAAATACGGATAAAATCTGTTCGTCATATTTAATTTGGTTGAAAAACATTATCTTTCGCCCCCACTTTCATTTTACGCTATGATTATTGTCGAAGAAGTACAAAACGAAACCCAGAAAAAGGAATTTTTAGAATTTTCCGCAAGACTTTATCAGCACGACAAAAACTACATCAGACCGAGAAATATCGATATTGAAGATATTTTTAATCCTCAAAAAAATAAGTTCTTTAAAAGTGGAGAATGTACCAGATTTTTATTTAAAAATAAACAAAATGAAACGGTTGGAAAAGTTGCGGTTTTCATTAATGGAACTTATCAACAAAACCAACCAACCGGGGGATTTGGTTTTTTTGATTGTATTAATGATCAGGAAACTGCCAATTTTATTTTTAATCATTGTAAAAACTGGCTTCAGGAAAGAGGAATGGAAGCGATGGACGGCCCAATTAATTTCGGAGAACGAGATAAATTCTGGGGACTGGTAATTGAAGGTTTTGTTGAACCTTTATTTGGGATGAATTATAATTTCCCTTATTACAAAGACCTTTTTGAGAATTATGGTTTAAAAATTTACTTTGAACAACTTTGCTTTTCCAGACCAATTTTTGCTGAAGTTTCGAGAGTGTTCACTGTAATGCATGCCAAACATAGTAAGAATCCAGAAATTTCCGCAAGACCGATGACGAAAGATAAGCTGGAAAAATTTGCCAAAGATTTTACCGAAATTTATAATAAAGCTTGGGCTGCACACGGTGAAGGAAAATGCATGGAAGAATCAAAGGTTCTGAAAATGTTTAAAATAATGAAACCGATTATTAATGAACATATTTCATGGTTTGTATACGAGAACGAAAAACCGATTGCTATGTGGATGAATATTCCTGATACGAATCAATGGTTTAAATATTTAAATGGAAAGTTCGGAATCTGGGAAAAAATTAAATTTCTTTGGATTAAAAAAATTAAGAAAAACGAAAAAATGGTCGGACTTGTTTTCGGTGTCATTCCCGAATGGCAAAAGAAAGGTCTTGAAGGCTATATGATTTGGGAAGGTACTCAGCATTTAAGAAAACATACCGATTTTAAAGTAACCGAGATGCAATGGATTGGAGATTTTAATCCTAAAATGATAAAAATTGCAGAGAATCTGGATACTACGGTGACCAGAAAATTGGCAACATATCGTTATCTTTTTGATGAAAATAAGGAGTTTGAAAGACATCCGATGTTGTAGGATGCCGTCAAGACTTTTTTATAGGTAATTTTCCCAAAACCAACTAGAAGAAGGTACTTGATCAATTTTATTTTTAAATTCAATATTGCTTTCGATGAGTTGTTTTAATTGAATTTCAGTCATGCTTTTTGAAACAGGAATTGAAACGTATATTCTATTGATATGGATGTTATTTTTTAAATAGATCACTAAAAAAGTTTTATTCTTATAGGTTTGAGCTTCATTAATACTAAGTTTTTCGATATTAGTTCTAGCTTCATATTCATTATGATTAATGCTAAATTCATAGACGAAATTATAACCTGTTCCTCTTCCATAAGATTTAATTTCTTTGATTTCTCCTACAGTATAAATTCCTTCAGCTTTATAAAGTTTCGAATATAAATTTTTTGAATAATTATCGTAAACTAAAAGTCCAATAATCAAAATTATCCAAAAATAAACATGATATTTCTTTATAAAGTTAAGCATATTACAAATAAATCAACTGTGTTTTCAAAACCTTTCTTCCCAAACTTTCAAGAATACGTTTATAATTTTCAATCTGTCGGTCGTTTTTTGCGGTTTCTTCACCAGTTTTAAAATCAACAATTATATAACCTTCATTTCCTTTCAAAATACGGTCAGGACGATAAATTCTACTTTCTCCATTTTCAGAAATCATAATGTCTTTTTCGTTGATAACTTCCCATTTTTCATCAAAAAATTCTGAATAGGTTTCCACAATATCTTCTAAAGACTCCCTGATTTCGTTTTGCTCTTCAGTGGTAATTTGTCCTTCCAAAACATAGCTTCCTAAGACTTTCGCGATATCTTTTTTCGTGTTGATTTTCGATAATAGTTCGTGAACGAAAAGACCGATTCTCACCTTTTCATTTCGCACCTGATAGTTTTTTGAAGGGGTAGCAATTTTTATGGAAGTATTGTTTTCGTTAATATTTTTCAGATTTCGGATATCCTGAGTTTTGAATGATGAGGTTTTATCTTTGGAATGTTTTCTCAACATTTCGGGTTGCACTTCATACAAATCAAATTCATCCAGACCTTGAGGGTTTTTAGATTGAAGAAATTCCAATAATTCGAGATTATTCGAAGTTTTATTGGCTTTTTGAATATAAAAAAACAACTGTTCCACGGAACGCGTTGTTGCAACATATTGTAAACAAAGTCTGTCTACAAAATTTTTATAAGAATTTATTTTGTTGAAAATTTCAATTTCTTCATCATAAACTTCAAGATTTTTATTGAACTGATTGATGTTGACTGACTTCAAAGCGCTTTCATTGCTTGTTTCAAACCAATTCGTAAATTCTGCATCACGATTTTTATTCATCATAGGAATAAAAACGATTGGAAATTCCAAACCTTTCGCTTTGTGAATCGTCATGATTTGAATGGCATCAATATTTTCCGAAGCCTGGATTGTATATTTCAATGCTTCTTCATCCCAATATTTCAAAAATTCTTTCGTACTCGCACCCGCATTTTGCGTGAAGTTGAAAAGCATTTCCAAAAAGTTCAAAAGAAAATCTGTCTCTTTATTTTCAACCGAAAATTCATTAATATAATATTCAACAAAATTGTACAAATTAAATCTTGGAAAATTATCCTGCTTTAATTTAATCACATATTTCTGCTGAATGAATTGAAAAATTTCTTCATGAGTCTCAATTTCCAGAATTTCTTTCATCTCCAGCGTAAAATCCGCCATATTGATTCTTCCCAATTTATTCAGATAATACATCATCATGATCAGGTTCGGTTTGTTCTTAGGATTGGTTTCCCATTTTAGAAACTCAATAACAGCTTTCAGTGTGTTTGATAATTCTAAGGTAAGACCTTTATCAGAAATCGTTTTGATGTTGGTTTCTTCGCCTTTGTAATTTACTTTCAGATTTCCCAGTTTTTGTGAATAACTGAAAATGTCGAAATTTCCACGGCAAAGAATCGTGATGTCGGAAAATTTAAAACCATTATCCAGACTTTCCTGAATATTTTTCTGCATCCTTTCGGAAGTATCATTGTAAAAATCTTCATTGGTTAAGTTTTCAATAAGATTCACTTTTACACGTCCTTCAATCGATGATTTCGGATTTTGTTCGGCATCGGTTCCGAAAATATTTTTATGTTCTTCTGTTAAATATTCCGAATGATATTTATACAATTCATTATTAAACTGAACAATATTCTTTGCGCTTCGCCAGTTGTCTTTTAAAACCAATAAATCAGCCTGTTTTGGAGAAAATTCTTTTTTGTTGATAATGTCCAGCATTAGCTTACTTTCACCGCCACGAAAACGATAAATACTCTGTTTCGGATCACCAACTAAAGTAAAAGAAGTATTTTCAGTAGAAACAGAATGATCTCTCAACGGAACAAAATTCTGCCACTGAAGCTCGGAAGTATCCTGAAATTCATCGAAAAAATAATGCTGAAATTGAGATCCTACTTTTTCATAAATAAAAGCAGAAGGTTCATTTCGTAGATTTTCATTAATTAAAATATTGAATTTGGATAATAAAACCAAGTCGTTTTCTTCCTCGATCTTTTTCAGCTCATCCTGAATGTCCTTATTTACTTTTAAAGGCAAAAGTGCTGCTAAGATTTTCTCATTTTTTTGAGCTTCAATGTATAAAAAAATGAGCTGCATCCTGTTTTCCAGCAATTGTTCCAGAATTTCAAAAATTTCAGATTCTTTGTTTTTTGATTTTGCTGATGCTCCTTTTCGATAATTATTTAATACAGATTCTTCCGCAGTCGTAGGAAAAGGAAATCCTGTTCTTTTTTGATTATAATAATCTAAAACTTTAGTGAAAAATCCTCCAATTCCATTTTTTCCCTGTGCAAAATCTTCAACTTCAATATTTTTTGACTTAAATAATTCTATGGATTTTGTCGCAAGTTCAACTGCTTTTTTCTTATTCAGTACAATTTCTTTTCGAAGCGAATTTTTGATGGTTTCATAATTCGTATTGTCAAAATCTTTGTTGTTTTTAAGATGTTCATAATGAATGTCTTTCACAAATTCTTTCGCCGAATCGTAAAGGCTTTTATTTAAATTGATTCTCTCATTATTTTCCAGACTGTAATCAACATAATCCATAAAGGAATTGGAAATTACTTCATTTTCACCGATTTGATCCAGCATTTTATCAACAGCTTCAATCAAGAATGGCTCTGCTTCAATTTCTAAGTTAAAATTTTTCGCTAGACCCAATTCATACGAAAAACTTCTTACCAATCGGGAATTAAAACGGTCGATTGTCCCGATATTTAATGTGGAATAATTGTGAAGAACATAGTCCAGCATTTTTTTTGAACGATGGTGAAGCTCATCAATGGTAATTTTCAGACCTTCCTCCTCAAATGCCTTTTGAATATTTTTTAAATCTGCGTTTTCAGAATAATTTTCGGAAGCAAAATTTCCCAGCCATGTCAAAATTCTTTCTTTCATTTCGTTGGCGGCTTTGTTGGTAAACGTTAATGCCAAAATATTCCTGATCGATTGTTGCTGATTAGGATAACGAAGACAGATCATCAAAAGCCTTTGAACGAGGGCGTAAGTTTTCCCCGAACCCGCTGAAGCATTGATAACTGTGTAAGAATTTTGCATTTTTGAGTTGAATTGAGACTGCAAGTTAGCTAAATTTTAAGTGAAATTTTAACAATTTCTAATCCCTATTTAACAGTTTTAGAATCAAAAATCAAAAATAAATCCTAAAACGCGTTAACTGTGGTTAAACTTGCCGTAATATTTAAAAATAGTTTTAGTTTTGCTTTATAAAAAATAACCTAGTGAGACTTAAACTATTCTTTTTATTTTCATTAATATTTTTCATTAATATTCATGCCCAAGATTATATTTTTGGAAAGATAACAACTGAGGAAAATACAGAAATGCCGGACGTTACAGTAATCAATATTCGAACAGACGAACGAGCAACAACAAATCGTGACGGACATTTTATGATTTCCGGGAGGGCAGGAGATGAATTGCGTTTTGTGAAAACCGGTTATGAAAGAACCAACAGAAAGGTAACAAAAGAAAATATAACTTCACCAATCAATGTTACACTGACAAGAAGTGCTGCTTTGATCGCAGAAGTTGAAATAAAAAAAGATATAACGGGAGATCTTAAAATAGATTCCAAAAACTTGAATCCCCCAAGAAAAGTACAGAAATTGAAGAGTGATCTTGCAGTTTATATGTCTCAAAAATCCGATCCTAGAATCTTAGCTGCAAGAGCGGGTGAATTTGTACAGCCAAAAGGACAGGGCTTTTCTGTTGGAAAAGTAAAAAATAAATGGGATGATGTAGATTTCATGAATTACCTTACATATGCGTTGGGAGAAAAATATTTTACAGATTTGCAGATTGATAAATCATTAATTCAGAACTTTATTTATTATGTTTTTGCAGGAGGTTTTGAAAGGAAAAATATTTTGAAATACGGCTTTTGCAGCGATGCAGATTTAATGAGATTTCAAAGAATGGTTTTAACAAGAATTTCTTCTTACCGCGCACCACAGACTCAGAAATAAAATTATCAGCAAATGATAAAAAAGTATCTTTTTCTTTTTTGTTTTATGGTGTTTGAAATATTTTATTCACAAAAACAGATCATTACCGGAAAAGTTGTGAATGAAGATAATGTCAGTCTTGCATCGGTTACAGTAATCAATATCTCGACAAATGAAAAGATACAAAGTAATTATCTAGGCGAATTTTCTATCGAAGCATCAAAAAATGATGAATTAAGATTTGTAAAGGCAGGTTACGATCGGGCAACCAAGAAAATTACAGATGATGTAAGCTCATCACTTTTGGTTATTCTTACTAAGCTTCCGGAAGAAATCAGCGAGGTAAAAGTTTTTAAAAAAAGTCCAGGTGGTTTATCTGATGGCGAAAAAGTAAGGCAATCAGTTGGTCTTCCGCAACCTACTGGAAAAATGAGAGAAAAACCTACCGAAGTAAAAGAAGTATTGATTCCTATTTTGCTTGGTCAGCTAAACATTCAAGGTGTCTACGATTTGGTGAGTGGGAAGGCGAGAAGACAAAAAAGACAATATCGATATGATGATTTGCAGGAAGATATTGCTTGGGTGAAAAGTAGGTTAGACGATAGCTATTTTACAGAAAAAGGAATTCCAAAAGAAAGAATTTCAGAATTTATCGAGTTTACATTTTCGAGTAATCCTCAAATCCGAACTTTTGTAAGAGCAAGAAATTTAACTGCAGCTTTATTTAGAATTGAAGAATTGGTTCCGGTTTATGTCAATAGATTGAATAAAAAAGAACCTTAAAAATCCAACCTATGTGCAATTATTTTTTTTAACTGTCAGAAAATAAAAGTAAAAAATTATATTTTAATGATACACAATATCATAAATTTCATCTTTAATTGCATTTAAATTTTCTGGAGAATAGTTTGCTAAAAGCCACAAGTCTAAAGGCCTTTTTCCTTCACCATAACTGGGTTGTACATACATTTCATCAATTAATGTAAAGCCGTTTTTCTGATAAAAAGCATATCGCCTTTTGGCATCATCACTTAAATGCCCGTGTTCGATTTCAAGGATAATTCGTGGATAATTTTCAAAAAGGTAATTTGTAATATTAGAACCCAATTTCTTACTTCTGAACTCTTCAAAAACCTCAAAATGTTCCACAAAAACAAATTGACTTAATTCCCAGATAATCAGATAGCCAATATTTTTTGACTCATGTAAAACAGAAATAATTTTCACTTTCGGGTTAGAAAAAAGTGTTTTCAATTTATCCCAATCTCTTCGTTCGTCTTCGGGAAAAGTTTTGCAGTAAGCGTTGAAAATTTCCTGAACTCTGTAATCGTCAGGTGAAGTAATGTGTAAAAATTCCATGATTATAAATCAAAAACATTGGGTCTTCTGGTGATGAAAATGTCTTTCACCCAAAGTGTAAATGCTAAACCCAAATAGATTAAAAAGAAAAAACCAGCCGTAGCAAAAGTAGAATAGATGAAAAATATTCTCAGTTTAGAGACAGGAATACCCAGTTTAGCGCCTGTTCTCGTCAGTACACCAAACCATTCTCTTTCCATTTTGTGGCGAATATTATCAAACATTTAGTTTTCTTTTAAAAGTTTAAATCCAATACCGCAATTTAAGCAATTTTTTTCTTCACATGAATTTTTAAAGTGATAAATCAAGCTCTGAGTTTCTAAAGCAGTTTTAAATTTTAAACCCAGCTTTTTCCAATCATCAATAACTGAATTTTTTTCAGCCGAAAGATTTTTATAAAAGTTTAGAATTTCATCGGCAATTTCTTCATTATGATATTTGTGATATGTGTATTTTAAAGGCAAAATGGTGTTTAGGATAATTAATTCAATAAAATCTTTCGTCAAAATTTTAGATTGGTCGATAGTCGAAATCTTTCCGAAATTAAAATGATTATTCCAATATTCCGAAGCTTTTACATCTTTAAAAATTTCAAATAATTGTTCTGAATGTTGAACATGAATAATTTTTGAAAACAAATTCTGATGTTGGAAATAAAGATTTGCCAATTGTGACAAACGAATCGTCGGGAAATTCGGAGGTCGTAATCTTAAAAATTTAGGATGAATTTTTAAATCTGAAATATTGAACTTAGCTTTAATAAAATCAAATTCGCGTTTCCAGATTTTCATTTGATCGTCTTGTGGATTTGCCAGCCAACCGGAGATTCCAAAAAGTAAAGCTTCTAATTGAGTTTGATTTTGTTGAATTTTTAGAATAATATTAAAATCGATGCTTTCCGCAATTTGTCTAAAAATTAAAGCGTTAACTTTTAAGCCAAAAGAATAGGCGAGAGAATGAAACAAAACGGCTTCAAAATTATTTTTAAACTTTTTTAAGTTATTCTCAAATTCCAGCGATTTTTCTTCCAGCTTTTTTAAGAGATTTTCTTCATGAAAGTTGATAGGAATTTTATTAGAATCAAAGATATTTTCACATGGAATAAATTGATTTCCGCTAATCAATTTTTCATATTTCCAAAAAACATTTTCGTCAATATGATTCTTTAATTCCAGAGTCGGAATATTTTTATTTTTGAATTCGTCAATTTCACAATCATTTTGAAAAACGACATGAAGAATGATGTTTTGGTAATTGGGATCAAGAGAATGATTATGAAAAATCCAGTCGGAAGATTTTAAATGAAGTTCAATATTACCAGCGAAAATAATATTGTTGATTTTAATTTTTGCTGATAAAAAATCGGGTCCGGAATCTGTATTCCATTTTCCGAAGTCCAGTATTTCAACGGAATTTCCTTCAATATCCTTGAAGTCAAAATGTTTGAAAATCTTAAAGTTCCAAAGATATTGAAGTAATTTTTCCGTCATGAGTTGAACACAAATATAGCGGAAAGGCTATACGTTTGTCAACTCTTTTTTAAAGTTTTCGATCGTCGTTCTATACATTTCCTCATATATAGGAAGAATATTTTTCAAATCGAATTTTATCGCTTGTTCTTTCGCGTTTTTCTTCATTTTGGTTAAAAGTTCATCATTGCTCAATAATTTGATGCAATAATTACTCATCGCTTCCACATTCCCGATTTCTGCTAAATAACCGGTTTCTCCCTGAATATTTACCTCAGGAATTCCACCTGCATTTGAACTGATTACCGGAGTGTTTGCCGCCATCGCTTCCAGTGCCGCCAAACCGAAACTTTCCTGTTCAGAGGGTAATAAAAATACGTCTGAAAGCTGAAGAATTCTGTATAAATCATTAACCTTACCAAGCAAACGGATTTTAGAAATCAATTCAGGATTTTCTTCCAAGAACTGATTGATTTTCTCCATATCCGGACCTTCGCCAATGATGATTAATTTAGATTTTACCTTCTTTTCAACATTTTTGAAAATCTGTAAAACTTCATCCACGCGCTTTACTGGACGTAAATTCGAAACGTGAATTAAGATTTTTTCATCAGGATTGGCAAATTGGGTTCTTTGGCATTCGTTGCACTCGTCAAATTCAGAATTATCAATAAAATTGGTAATCACCTGAATTTCTTTTTTGATTTTAAAGAACTGCAATGTATCTCTTTTCAGACTTTCAGAAACTGAAGTAATTGCATCTGATTGATTGATAGAGAATTCCACCGCATGCTTATAACTGGGATGCTGACCAACCAATGTAATATCCGTTCCGTGAAGCGTTGTTACCAAAGGAATATCGTTATTATCTTCTTTTAGCATTTGTTTTGCGGTGAACGCAGCATATGCATAGGGAATGGCATAATGAGCATGAAGCAAATCCAGTTTGTAAAGATTTACAACACGGTAAATCATCGAGCTCAGCGCAATATCATATGGTTGATACTGAAAAAGCGGGTAAGTCTGAACATTTACTCTGTGGAAGAAAATATTCGGATTGGTGATATCTAATCTCGCTGGAAGTGCGTTGCTTATAAAGTGAACCTCGTAGCCTTTGTTGGCCAGCGACATTCCCAGTTCTGTTGCCACGATTCCGCTTCCTCCGTATGTTGGATAGCAAAGTATGCCTATTTTCATTGGTTTATGGTGGTTTTGATGTCGCAAATTGCTTTCGGTAATACCTCTGGTTATTTGCTTTAAATTTTAATATGTACTAGCTTTTTCCAAGTACCTGAATACTTGTATAAGATCTTTCTTTATTTTGCAGTTGAAGGAATCATATCAATTCCCATTCCTGCTTTTAATTTATCGTTTACCAAGACAGGAAGTCTGCCCCAGATTTTTGTTTTCCCGTTCAATGCATCAGCTGTTGCGTTCATAGAATCGTCGTTGTTTTCATAAGAAACCAAAACGGTTGAAATTTTTGAAATATCAATATCCTTCAAAGCATAAGCGCTTCCGAAAACATTTAGAATAATATTTTGGTTATTGGTTAAATCTGTTAAAACTTTTTTCGAAGCATCCGAAATTTTATAAGGCTTATAAGCTGTAGAATTATCTTTGTGTAAACCAACAATTACTGTAGAATTTGCAGGAATTGTATTGATTTCACTCGCTTTTTTAATGATTATATTTGAACCTAATTGATTGGCAAAAGTCTGATAAGGTGCTTCTTCCAAAGGAATATAATAGACCTGTTTTCCTTTTAGTGGTAGCAATTTTTTCTCATCTTTTAACAAAGTTAAAGCATTTGAATATAAATTTTGAACCAAAACCTTATGAGAATCGTTATTTAGATCTGAATTAATATTTTCAGGATTTTTTGGAGTGTATTTATCTAAGCCTAAGAAATATTTAGTCAAAAGAATTTTTTTCACACTTTCTTCAACTCTCGACTGTGAAATTTCTCCGTTGTCAATTGCTTTTTGAATTAATTTTTTACCGTTGGCAACCCCTTGAGAAAACAACATGATGTCATTTCCCGCTTTGAAGGCCAATGCATCCAATTCGCCCGGATTGTATTTGTTAGCTACAGCGCCCATGTTTAGGGCGTCGGTAATAATCAGACCTTTGTATCCTAATTTTTCTTTCAGCAGACCAGTAATGATATTTTTAGAAACCGAAGCCGGAATTCCTTTTCCTGATTCCAAAGCGGGAACGTATAAATGTGCGACCATTACACCGCCGATTCCTTTATTCATCAAGGCTTTGAAAGGTGCCAGTTCAATATTGTTTAGCCTATCTAAATTATGTGAAACGACAGGTAAATCTAAATGCGAATCGGTACTCGTATCGCCATGTCCAGGAAAATGCTTGATGGCTGCTAAAATGTTATTGTCCTGTAGACCATTTGCATAAGATGAAGCAGAATTTATTACATTATTAACTTCAGAACCAAAGCTTCTGTTTCCAATAATAGGATTATTAGGATTAGTATTCACATCAACATCAGGCGCAAAATCCCAGTTAATGCCCATTCTTCGGCAGTCTTCTGCTATTTTGGCGGACATCTGATAAATTAAATTTTTATCCTGAATAGCTCCCAAAGTCATTGCCCAAGGGAATTTATGCGCCTTTGCAATTCTCTGGAAAAGTCCCCATTCTGCATCCATTCCGATCATTAATGGAACTTTTGATTTTTGCTGAACTTCATTAACAAGATTTATTTCTCTTGCTGCATCATCCTGCATCAAAATCAATCCTCCGATTTTATCATCTACAACGATGTTTCTTACATTATTGATCTCGTTTTCACCTTTGTTGGTATAAAGAGCAACGATGAAAAGCTGACCTAGTTTTTCGTCCTGAGAAAGGGATTTATATGTCTTATCAACCCATTGATTTGCCTTTTTGAGATCTTCTTTCGAGATGTTTTTCGGCTGATATTGAGCTGATACTTTTGAACTTATAAATAAGAAAATAAAGAGGGAAGTATAAACCAGTTTCTTCATAATTTTTGAAATAAGAACAAAAATACAATTAAAAAAATGAGGAAAACAAAGTTTTTGAAATTTTTGGTATATGATTTGAATACGCTTTATAAATAATAAACAACTAAACTTTTATAAAATGAAAAAATTTCTTCCAATTTTACTTGTGGCTTTTGTGAGCTTGTTCATATTTAGCTGTAAGGATGATAATACAGATTATGATACATATTCGCAATCGAAAGATGCTACAGGAACATTTACAAGTAGTGATAACTGGACTCTTTCTATGGATATAAGTATTCAAACTACAGATGTAGTTTTAGTATACAGAAGAGTAGGGAATGTTTGGGAGAGTATTCCTAAAACATATTACTTAGATAATGTAGTTGCCCCAAATACGGGCAGAGAATTAGATTATAACTTTGATTTTAATACAAACGAGGTTAATATCAGAGCTGCAGGAAATTTTAATTTAAATTCGATGTCTTCTGCAGAAGCAAATCAATATTTAAATAGTCAGACTTTTAGAATTGTACTTGTTCCGGCTAGTGCAGGTAAAAATGCTAGTGTAAATTACGAGGATTATAATAGTGTAATTAAATATTATAATATTGATGAGTCTAAAATAAAGACTGTCAAAATTAATTAAGAATATATCTTTTCAGTTTTTTATAATTACAAAAAAAGCTCCGGAAGAAATTTCGGAGCTTTTGCTTTTTATTTAGTTGTCATTATCATCCAATAAATGACCAAAATAATCTTTCTTTGTCTGCAAATAACCTTTACTGATCTCGTTTGCCGGAATTTGTAAAGGAACTCTTGAATTCAGATGAATATTACTTTCTTTTACATATTTTACCTTTTCTGGGTTATTGGTAAGAAGGTTAATATCTTTTACGCCTAATAAATTTAAGATATCAATTGCTACTCCAAAATTTCTGTCATCGGCAGGAAGTCCCAATTTTAAATTGGCTTCCACGGTATCCAATCCTTTTTCCTGTAAAGAGTATGCTTTTAATTTATTGATGATCCCGATATTTCTTCCTTCCTGTCGAAGGTAAACTATAATCCCTCCATTTTCATGGATATATTTCATAGCAGCGTCTAGTTGCTGCCCACATTCACATTTTTTTGAATGGAAAACTTCCCCCGTGATACATTCTGAATGGAAACGCACGTTAACAGGTTTAGAAAAGTCTGTATTTTCAGCGACAATCGCCATGTGAGGCATCCAATCATTTTCGTTTTCGGATAAAGCAATCATTCGGAAAGTGCCGTGTTCCGTAGGAACGTTGGATTCCGCCTGAATTTTAATCATTAATAGTCCTAAATTAGTTTTTTAATTTCCTTTTATAGAATCTTCAATTGCAGAAACATTGGTTTTTAGTCGTACCAAATATCTGTTAAGTACCTCGTCATCATCTTTATTAAGATTCTGTCTCAGCTTCTGGATTTTTTTATAAGATTTTTCAAAGTCTTTTGCGGATCTGTTTTTTCCCTGCAAATTGTTGGCATCGATTGCATATAAATAGTTCTGCAAACTATACTTCAATGCGGTAATTTCGTTGTTTAAAGCTGTATTTTTAAACTGAGGGAAAGTTGAGATCAGGTTGGAGATTTCAGAGGCATTTACATTTTCTTTTACATTAATTTCAATGCTTTTCTTTGCTCCACGATCAGAATCAGAACCTTTTGTTTCACTATAAAAACTGGTTGACAACGGAGAAAAATTTGGTTTTTCCGTTGCACAAGATGTTATAATTATTAATACTCCAAAAAAAAGTAATCGTTTCATTTTTGTTGCCCCTTTTGATAAAGGATTGGGTTAAGACTTTCATCGTTGTACATTTTCATTTGTTTGTACACTTTCATCTTAACATTACCGTTCTCAATATCAGTAAGCAACTGATTGATAGAAGTTGATAGATCTTCCTGCTGAATAAGAAGCACATCAAGCTTTGCCTGGCAATTTGCTCTATGTTCTTCCGAAGCAGATTCTCTGTTGGCTTCTAACGACATGTGATAAACTTTTAAAGCAAGAATAGATAATCTGTCTACCGCCCATGCGATAGTTTCAGTATTGATTTTTGCTTCAGGTTTAGGAGTTATATTTTCAAACTTATTAAGAAACCAACTGTCAATAAATTCCACCAAATCAGTTCTTTTCTGATTAGAAGCATCTATCGTTCTCTTCAGCTGAAGAGCCTCAGTCGGATCAATATTTTCATCTCTAATAATATCTTCCAAATGCCATTGAACGGTATCAATCCAGTTCTTTGCATACAAAATCCGTTCCAAAGTATCTTTTTCAAACGGGTTATTAATTAGAGTGTTAACGTCATCAAACACGTGATAATCTTCAATAGATCGATTGAAGACTTTCCATGCAGTCTCAGTAAAATTCATTGAGCTTTAAAGAATTTTAGTTGCTAGAAGGATTATTAACGTCAGTTGAAGAAGTTTTTTTCTCAGAACCTGGTTTGTCTTCTTCCTTTACAGCATCTTTGAATTCCTTTATTCCTGAACCTACACCTCTCATTAGTTCCGGAATTTTTTTACCTCCGAAAAGTAATACAAGAAGTATCGCTACGATTAAGATATGTTGCCAAGATAATGACAATATTGTTAGTGTATTCATTTCTAAATTTTTTACAAAGTTAGTCTTTTTTTAATAAGAAACCCAACCTAATGGATCAACTGGTGTAGTTCCGCTCCATACCTGGAAATCAAGTGTATACGAGCCGTCAAAATCCTGACCAACAACCCCTACAGGAGTGCCTGCAGATACTTGCTGACCTTTGGAAACACTTACACTTCCCAAATTGGAATAAATTGTAAAATAGTTTCCATGTTTTACCATAACGGTTTTCGTTCCATCGCTGTTTGCTAAGACTGAAGAGACAGTTCCTGGGAATACAGATTTGGCACGAGTTCCGGAAGGAACTGCGATTTTAATTCCATTATTTTCTTCCTTGATATTTTTATAAACAGGGTGCTGTTGTACTCCAAAACGGTGAGTGATCTGTCCTTTTTCTACAGGGAATCCCATTCGTCCTTTATTGTCTGCAAAGTTACTTCCTGCAACAGTAGAAACTCCAAAGTTCGTCATTGCCTTTGTTTCCGCAGCTTTTTTCTCGTCTTCTTTTCTCTTTGCCAATGCTGCTTCTGCTGCTCTCGCCGCGATCAACTTATCAGAAGCTTCTTTTGCTCTTGCTGCTGCTTCATCAGATGCTTTTTTTGCTGCTACTTTTCTAGCTTCATCTCTTGCGGTGGCTTCTGCTCTTGAGGCTTCTTCATTACGCTTCCTTTCTTCCTCTGCTCTTTTTGCTGCTAATTCTGCCGCTTTTCTTGCTTCGGCTTCTGCTGCTAATCTTTCTCTTTCTAATGCTTCTGCGCGCGCTTTATTTTCAGCTTCGATCCTTGCCTTTTCTCTTTCTGCAGCGATTTTTGCTAAACGGATTTTCTCAGCTTCTGCTTTTTTTCTAGCTTCTTCTTCAGCTTTTGCAATTCTGATTTCTTCCGCAATAATTGATCGGATTTGCCCTTCTAAAGCTTTAGACTGAGTTTGTTTCTGTCTAAGTTCGCCTGTCAGTTTTACTTCATTTTTCTTGAAATCTGCAACCAATTGCTCTTTTTGAGCTCTTTCAGCATTTATTGTGGTTAAATCTTTTTGTTGATTTATTAATAAATTCGCTTTTTCTTTCGCCGAATTTTGTTTTAAAGCAATTGATCTTTTTATTTGCGCAGCAGCATCTGTAATTTCAGCTGCTTTTTTATCCTGATAATCTGCGTATTGTTTTAAATATTGCATCCTTCTTAGTGCTTCTCCCATATTTTTAGCAGAAAGAATGAAGGTTACTTTATTTTGTACACCTTTATTTTTATAGGCGTTTACCAAAACTTTAGCATAATTGTCTCTAAGAACTTTTAATTCTCTGTTTTGACGGTTGATTTCAAGCTGACGAAGGTAGATTTCGTCTTCAATAAATCTCTTTTCCTTTTGCGTATTGTTATAAACCTTTTCTCTTAATGCCAATTTTTTATTAACATTATCAAGGTAAGCAACGGAAAGTTTAGATTCGCTTCTAGTTTTCGCTAGATCTGTATTTATCTGTGCAATTTGTTTTTTAAGGTCGGCATTTTGTTTTTGAAGCTGTTCTTTTTTGCCACCAGTCTGTGCCAGATGCAGTCCGAACACCAAAATTCCTATTAAAAAGCTAAATTTTTTAATCATTTAATCTCAATTTTCTTGTAACTAGATGGTACAGAATAGGGTGTTTCCATCTTCGAAAAGTCAAATTTCGTATTTTCTAGGAAGATTTGACTGTTTTTTGAGCCTTTTATAATTATTTTAACATTTCTAGGAAGGCGAATACCATTGATTTCTTCCCAATTGCTGTAAGATATTTCAAGCTCGTCGGAAGATAGGACATCTCTTAAATTTACACTTAATAAGTCGTAATTATTATCATACTGTAAAACCGTTTTGTATTCTCTCTTTTTTTCTTCGTTTTCGAATTTCTGATTAACATTCGACGCCATTTTGTAACCTTGAGCGTTCTTCGTTAATGTAAATTGAGAATCATTCATTTTAATGAAGGTTCTTCCAATAAGAATTTTTTCTAGAGCGGCATAATCTATAAAATTGACATTCAATAAATTATTTAAATAATCAAAATCTGAGTCTATGTATGATTTGCTGGTTTTATCTAAGCCTTTGATCCCTTCCGGAGTCGCAATCCCACGTGCTACATTAAATAAAAGTGCAGTAAGATTCATCCAAACTTTTTTGTCTTTTTCAATATAAATGGTAGCATCAAGTGTAGGAATAAAGCTACCCGTTTCTACATTCACTTTACTGTTGATCTTGATTTGTTCGAATTTTGGAGGTATCAATACATGTTCAAAAAACGGCAATTTGTTTCGTATCGGAGAATTAACATCCTTTGGATTGTCGTCCCCCAAAACGTAAGTGCTGTCTACTTTTATCGTGTTGTCTTTGTCTTTCTTTCTGTGTGCATTTCTCGTCTTACAAGAAGTGACCACAAAAAGTAATACTAGTACTATAATGCAGTTTCTCATGTATTTACCTTTTCAATTTTAAAAAAATATGGTGCAATATTAACGCCAAACCACACAAAACATTTTGTGTGGCTTGAATATACTTTATTTTAAGTTAAATATTTTCTGTTCTGAATTTATTTAGACAAAAAATCCAAAACCGAATAATCTCCCAAAGAAATTTCTCTTGCAACTCCGAAATACTGTGCGGAATTTCCAATCATTGAGTTGGATAAATTTCCGTGATTAATTCTTGTATTCTCTTGAATAAGAGAGTTTTCGATATTTGAATTTACAATTATGGTATTATTCCCCAGAGAAACTCCAGGACCAACTTTTGAATTTGAAATCTTCACATTTTCCCCGATAAAACAAGGCTGAATAATCAATGAATTTTCAATTTGTGCAGAAGCAGGATATTGAGACATTTCTTCTCTTTCATACTCCAAAATTTTGCTGTTGGTTTCCACGGTTGCATTTTTGTTTCCGCAGTCCATCCAGTCATTTACCTTTCCAAGTGTAAATTTTGCTCCTTTTGCTCTGAGATTTTCTAAAGCAGTTGTCAATTGATATTCACCACCGTTTTTGATATCATTATCCATGATATAATTGATTTCGTCCATCAATTTTTCGGCGCTGTTAAAATAATAAATTCCGATAATCGCCAAATCTGAAACGAAAGTTGTCGGTTTTTCAACAAAATCCGTTATAAAACCGTAGTTATCCAATTTTACCACTCCGAAAGCAGAAGGATCTTCAACACTTTTCACCCAAATAACACCGTCTGAATTTTTATCCAATTGAAAATCGGCTCTAAATAATGTATCCGCGAAAGCAATTACCACGTCGCCCGTCATCGACTGTTCTGCACATTTGATTGCGTGAGCTGTTCCAAGAGGATCGTTCTGATAATAGATGCTTCCTTTTGCTCCTAATTTTTCAGCAATCTGAACAAGAGATTTTTCAATCTCCGGACCAAAATCTCCGATGATAAATGCTACTTCTTCAATTTCTTCACCTGCAACTTTAGCAATATCTTCCACCAATCTCTGTACGATGGGCTTTCCTGCGATAGGAATAAGAGGTTTTGGAACTGTCAGTGTATGTGGACGTAATCTGGAACCACGTCCAGCCATAGGAACAATAATTTTCATAAACTATATAGGTATGTTTTTTTGTTAGTTTTAATATTATGGTTAAAGATAATAATTAAAATCATAGTTGTTGCATATGATTTATATCTTTAAAGCATTGCTGCATTAAAATAGAGTTGATCATTAGCAAAACCAATACCAACTTTAATTTCTTTTGATTTTTGAGAGGATCATGTTTTTTTCGGAGTAAAACAAAATACCAACAAAGATTAAAAATAATAGATTACTTGTAAGAATATTATAATTAAGATATTTCACAATAATCAAACTGAATACACCTAATAAAAGTAAGAAGAATGACATTTTCTTCATTCTATAAGGTATCGGATAATATTTCTGTCCCAATAAATAGGATACAATCATCATGATGACATAAGCTCCAAAAGTAGCCCATGCAGAACCAACCATACTGTGGAAATATTTTAATGCTAAAAGATTCAATACAATATTGATACCTGCTCCAAGCCAGGAGATTATCGTTCCAACACTTGTTCTGTCCGTTACTTTATACCATGTGGAAAAATTATAATAAATTCCGAAACAAAGATTTGCCACAACAATAATTGGAATAATATCTATTGCAATCCAATAAGATTTATTAGGAATAAAAACACTTTTCAACCATGAGATATTTGCAATAATTCCTAATGCAACAGCACACGCAAAAAATGCAAAATATTCTGCAACTTTCGCGTAGGTTTTTTTAGAATCTCCTTTATCCATTTGCTTAAAGAAGAAAGGTTCAATTCCCATTCTATAGGCGGTTACGAATAATGTCATTAAAACAGCAAGTTTATAACAACCACCATAAGCTCCTGCTTCTTCATCTGAAATAAGACCTTTTTGAATTGATTTATCGAAATTTTCATTAACCATAAATGCCAAACCAGCCAACATCAATGGAAATGAATATTTAATCATTCTTTTAAATAAAGAAGTAATAAATTGAAATCTTACTTTTAATATAATCGGAAATAATAATAAAAATCCTAATGCACTTCCTGCAAGATTACTAAAAAAAGGATAATCTACATTTTGATCTAGTCCGAAGCTCTTTGAAATACTTTGTGGGATCCAAAAGAATAATGCTGCTGTAAAAACTGCCTGAAAAACTGCTTGCACAATTCGTACTGCAGAATATCTGATTGGCTTATTATGAAAACGAAGCCAAGCAAATGGAATGACCAATAAATTATCGAAAAATGCAATTAAAGCAAACCATCTAATATATTCAGGATTATCATGGTAACCTGCATAATCTGCTAATTGTTGATTGAAAAAATAACATAATGCTAGGAAAATCGTAGAAGTTGAAAATAAAAACCAAAAGGAAGTATTGAAAGTCTTTTTTTCATTTCCTTCTTCTGCAGAAAATCTAAAGTAAGCAGTTTCAAAACCAAAAGATAGGATGATATTTACAAAAGAAATCCATGCGTATAGTTGTGTGAAAGTGGCAAAACCTTCATTTGGAATTTTATAAATCAAGAGCGGATTAAGAATGAATAAAATAATTCTTGGGGCAATTGCTCCAACTCCGTAAATGATTGTTTGTCCTAATAGTTTCTTATACAAAATCGAAATTTTTTCTGCAAATGTAAATATTTAGAAATTGATTTTTTATCAACGACATTAAAATTCATTCATAAACCTTAATTTTGCTTTTATACTGAAAATATAAGAAATGGTTTTTTAAATATAACTTCTTATATCTAACATCTAATTCTAACTAAAAAATGAAGACTTTAATCAAAAATGTAAAAATCGTCAACGAAGGAAAGATCGTTGAAGGCGATATTTTAATTGAAAATGATTTAATTTCCAAAATAGATTCTCGAATTTCTGTAGAAGCAGACCAAGTTATCGATGGTGAAGGAAAATATCTTTTACCGGGAGTGATTGACGATCAGGTGCATTTCCGTGAACCTGGTTTGACTCATAAAGGTGAAATCGAAACCGAATCCCGTGCTGCCATTGCAGGGGGAACAACAAGTTTCATCGATCAGCCAAATACTGTTCCGAATGCTGTAACTCAGGAATTATTGGCGGATAAATATGAAATTGCTTCTCAGAAAGCCTACGCAAATTATGGTTTCATGATGGGCGGCACGAATGATAATCTGGAAGAAGTCTTAAAAACAAATCCAAGAAATGTTCCCGGAATTAAATTATTTCTAGGTTCTTCCACAGGAAATATGTTGGTTGATAATCCTGAAACTTTAGAAAATATTTTCAGCAATACAAAAATGTTGATCGCCGTTCACTGCGAAGATGAAGCGACCATTAAAGCCAATACTCAAAAATATATGGATGAATATGGTGAAGATATTCCTGTGAAATTCCACCATTTGATCCGAAGTGAAGAAGCGTGTTATAAATCTTCTTCAAAAGCCATTGAGTTGGCAAAAAAAACAGGGGCAAGACTTCATGTTTTCCATTTATCAACAGCAAAGGAAACAGAACTTTTCAGAAATGATATTCCTTTAAAAGATAAAAAAATTACGGCAGAAGTTTGTGTTCATCACTTGACTTTCACGAATGAAGATTATGAAACAAGAGGTGGATTAATTAAATGGAATCCTGCTGTAAAAACGCAAAAAGACAAAGATGGACTTTGGGAAGCATTGTTGGACGACAGAATTGATGTGATTGCAACGGATCACGCGCCTCACACATGGGAGGAAAAGCAAAATGTGTATACAAAATGTCCTTCCGGAGCGCCTTTGGTACAACATTCTTTGGTTGTAATGCTTGAAAATTATAAAAACGGAAAAATTTCTTTAGAAAAAATCGTTGAAAAAATGTCTCACAATCCTGCGATTCTTTTCAGAATTGAGAAAAGAGGTTTCGTGAGAGAAGGTTACAAAGCAGACTTAGTTTTGGTTGATCTAAATGAAAACTGGACGGTGGAAAAAGAAAATATTCTTTACAAATGTGGATGGAGCCCGCTGGAAGGAATGAATTTCCATTCTAAAGTTACTCATACTTTTGTCAATGGAAATTTGGTTTATGAAAACGGAAAAATAAACGAGCAGAAATTCGGAGAGCGTTTGCTTTTTGAAGTTCAGGAGTAAATTATAACAGTATAATTATATCAATAGGAGCGGACTTTAGTCCGCTTTTTTTAGTTTAAAACGGACAATTGGCTTTAGCCAAAACTTATTTATTTCTCTCGCAGATAACGTAGATTTAGCGGATGTTGCGTAAAAAATCTGTGTTATCTGCAAAATCTGCGAGAGCTTTTAATAAAAATCAAATTTATTTTAAACGATAAAAAAACGAAGCCTTCGCAATTTGAAAAGGCTTCGTTTTCTAACACTTATATTTAAAAATTAATCAATAGCAATTCCTTCAATCGCTTTATCCAAAGACGTTTCCATAATTCCCGGAATTGCCAGACCTTCTGCACGGAAAACACTAACATCCGAAACTCCATAAAATCCAAAAACATTTTTGATATAAGGAACATTCGAATCATAGATCTGATAAGGACCTTCAGAATAGATATTTCCAGATGTGAAAGCGATATATAATTTCTTATCATTCAACAAACCTTTTGGTCCATTTTCATCATATTTAAAGGTATATCCCGCTCTGGAAGTGAAATCCAAGTATGCTCTAAGCGTTGCCGGAACCGAAAAATTATACATTGGCGAATCGATAACGATAATATCAGCTTCTTTCAATTCAGAAATTAAATCTTCAGAATATTTGTTAATCGATTGCTGTTCGGAAGAGTGGCTTTCCGCAGGAGTGAAAAATGTATTGATGTGCGCTTCATCCAAAAGCGGAGTAGGGCTTGTTGTAAGATCGCGATCTTTTATGATAGCATCTGGATATTTTTCCTGAATTTTTCCAATAATCGCTTTTCCTAATTTTCTGCTTGCCGAAATTTCCTTTCTAGGACTTGTAATAATGTGAAGTATGTTTTTCATTTTTTTAAATTTTAAAATTTCTTTGACAAAATTATGTACATTTGCTTATCAAAAGTTAGTAGTAAACAAAAGGTTAGTAGTAACCTTTAGGTTAGTTGAAAATTAGAACTTATGGAAAATACTGCAGTTTTAGAAGAACCAATTACGGCTCAAAAATGTTCCGAAAATCTTTCCTCTGTCGAAGACGCAATCTATGTGATCGGTGGAAAATGGAAACTTAAAATTATCATTGTACTGCAGGAAAGTGGGAATATCAGATTTAACGAACTTCAGAGAAATATTCAGGGAATTTCTGCAAGAGTCCTTTCTAATGAATTGAAAGACCTGGAATTGAATGGTTTTGTAAAAAGAGTCGTTCACGCCGAGCAAACACCAGTTGTGGTGGAATATATCTCAACGGATTATAGTCGAACGCTAAAGCCTGTAATCATCGCGCTTTCCGAATGGGGAAAAACACATAAACGAAAAATTAAAGAGAATTTTTAAATTCAATTAAAAAACATAAGATAATCATCAATAGGAGCGGACTTTAGTCCGCTTTATCTTTAACAATAATTCAAATTGGCTTTAGCCAAAACATAATTTTTCTCTTATAGATCAAACAAATTCAACAAAAAAAGATCTGCCTAATCAGCCAAATCTACGAGATATTTTTTCACGTTTTAAAAACACAATCATCTGTGAAAATACGTGAAATCTGTGGGGAATTTAATTAAAAGACTGCCTAAATTCCAACGGAGACATATTCGTTTTCTTTTTAAACAATGTGGAAAAAGACTGCGAATGCTCAAATCCCAACTCATAAGCAATTTCACTCACCGAAAGCTCTGTCGTAGAAAGCTTTTCTTTAGCCTTACTGATCAGCCTTTCGTGAATATGTTGCTGCGTATTTTGTCCGGTATGAATTTTAAGAAGATCACTCAGGTAATTCGGGGAAAGATTCATTGCTTCTGCAATTTTATGAACGGTTAAAAGTCCTTTATCAGAATATTGTTGATTAAAATAATCATTCAAAAAAGTTTCAAATTTCGTTAAAAGTTGGTGGCTTCCGCTTTTTCGGGTAATGAATTGTCGCTCATAAAAACGCTTCGAATAATTCAGCAGCAATTCAATTTGCGACAAGATAATTTCTTGGGTATGATGGTCGATATGCAGACATTCCTTATCAATTTTATACATGATTTCAAGCAAGTCATTTTCTTCATCTTCTGACAAATGCAAGGCTTCATTTACAGCGTATGAAAAAAATCCATAAGAAGAAATAGTCTTTGCCAAAGGGTGTTTCAATAAAAAATCTTCATGGAAAATCAACAAATAACCCGTATTATTACAATCCATCGTCTTCAAATCCAGATACTGAACCTGATTTGGAGCTGTAAAACTAAGAACGCCTTTGTCATAGTCATAATGTTGCTGTCCGTACTTTATTTTTCCTGTAGCATTTCGTTTCAGCGCGACACAATAATATCTGCTTACAAAGCCCTTCCAAACATCATCTTCAATAAAAACACTTTCATGAAGGTTGATGACACTCACCATCGGATGCTTCGGTTCCGGAAGAGAAAGCAATCTGTGAAATGCTGAAATAGATTTTATCGTGTTCATAATTTGAAATTTTAGAAATTATTAATGATGATTTTAGGACTTGGTTAAGCGACGAATACACGAATTATATACTAAAATAAAATTTCGTTTTTATGGTTTTAAAAATGTATAATTATGTATTTAATAAATAAAATTCGTGTATTCGTGGCGAAAAATTAATAATCCAATAACCCCATGCTGAATTCATCATAAGGAGCACCTGTATCAGTTCCCAAAGGTACGATACTTTCTAATTTTTGAACTTCGTTTTCAGATAATTCAATTTTTGAGGCTTCGATATTTTGTTCAAGATATTTTCTGCGTTTTGTTCCTGGAATAGGAAGAATTTCTTTGCTGATGATCCACGCCAGAGCCAGTTGAGAAGAAGTAATATTTTTCTCTTTCGCCATATTTTCAATCGCTTCCACCAACTCAATGTTTTTTTGGAACTGTTCCCCTTGAAAACGCGGAATTCCCCTCCTGAAATCATTTTCGGGCAAGTCATCAATCGTTTTGATATTTCCCGATAAAAATCCTCTTCCCAAAGGCGAATAGGCTACGAAACCAATTCCTAAATTTTGCAATGTTTGGATAACGCCTTTTTCTTCAACCGTTCTTTCAAATAAAGAATACTCACTTTGCACTGCCGAAATCGGATGAACCGCATGCGCCCTTTTCACCGTTTCAGAAGAAACTTCCGATAAACCGATGTAGCTAATTTTGCCTTCTTTTACCAAATCGCTCATTGCTCCGACGGTTTCTTCGATGGGCGTATTCTTATCAAGACGGTGCATGTAATAAAGGTCGATGTAATCTGTTTTTAAATTTTTCAATGAACGTTCAATAGACTTTTTTACATAATCTTTTGTTCCGTTGATTTTCCAGGTTACCTGTTCATTATCATCAATTTCCCAACCAAATTTTGATGCAATAATGTATTGATTACGATTACCTTCAATGGCTTTAGCAATCAATTGTTCATTTTTAAAAGGACCGTACAAGTCGGCAGTATCCAGAAAATTTCCACCCAGTTCCAAAGAACGGTGAATCGTTGCAATTGCTTCTTGTTCATCGGTTTTTCCGTACATATCTGCATCTCCGAAGCCTGTCATTCCCATACATCCCAAACCAATATTGGGAACAATTAACCCCTGACTTCCTAATTTTATCTGATTCAATTTCATATTGTTGATTTTTATTGATACAAATTTCAGCAGAAATTAAAATTCAGATGTATGCAAAACCATGGTTCTAGTATGCAAATTACGGATTCTGGTTTTCAACTTTAATTATCGATGAAAAAATGAACACGCAATCTCTGAGTAATCAGCAAAATCTGCGAGAGAAAATAAAGTAATGTTGTCGTTCGGAGAATGAAAAATTTACAAAACAAACATCTGTGAAAATTTGTGAGATCTGTGGTAAATAAAAAATGTCATTCTAAAAACAACCCAACTTTAGATTCTTTTCAGAATGACAAATTTATAGATAACTAATTGTGAAAATTAGTGCAAAATATTAGTGCAATTTGCGTTTAAGTAAAACTATTTCTTCGCCTTAGAATCCATATAAAAACTCAATTTTCCACCATTCATAATATCAGAATGTTTCAATGTAAAGTTTTTAATTTCCCTTCCATTCAAAAGAATTTTCTGAACATAAATATTTTTAGGACTTTGATTGATGGCTTCGATTTCAAACGTTTTTCCGTTTTCCAAATTCAAAATAGCATGATCAATTGCGGGACTTCCAATTGCATAATCTTCCGAACCCGGAGCAACCGGATAAAAACCAAGCGAACTCAAAATATACCAAGCGCTCATTTGTCCTGCATCATCATTTCCGCCCAATCCATCGGGAGTTGCTTTATATTGCATCTCTAAAATTCGTCTGATTTGGGCCTGTGTTTTCCAAGGTTGTCCCGCCCAATTGTAGAAATAAGCAACGTGATGCGCCGGTTCGTTTCCGTGAACATAACCTCCGATAATTCCTTCTCTAGTAATGTCTTCTGTATCTGCAAAAAACTCATCGGGCAAATGCATGGTGAACAATTCATCCAGTTTTGAAGCGAATTTTTTCTTTCCACCCATTAATTGAATTAATTCATCCGGATTTTGTGGAACGAAGAAACTGTAATTCCACGAATTTCCCTCAATAAAGCCTTGTCCGTGAGTACTCAAAGCATTAAAATCTTTCTTAAAACTACCATCTGCCAAACGAGGACGCATAAATCCGACGGTTTTATCAAAATTATTTTTCCAGTTTTCGGAACGTTTGATGAATTGATTGTAAATTTCCGTTTCATCCAAATGTTTCGCCAACTGAGCAATTGCCCAATCGTCGTATGCATATTCTAAAGTGTTCGAAACTGAAGTTCCATTTTTCTCAGCAGGAATATATCCCAAATCAATATATTGCCCAATTCCTTCGTAATCTCTTTTGTTTGCCGTTGCAACACAAGCTTTCAATGCTTCTTTTGCATCACCTTGATAATTTCCTTTAATGATTGCATCTGCAACCACACTCACACTATGATAACCGCTCATACACCAATTATCATTCGCATAATGCGACCAAATCGGCAACATTTTCATTGAAAACTGATCGTAATGAGCCATCATCGATTTCACCATGTCACCATTTCTTTTCGGTTGAATAATATTAAAGAAAGGGTGAAGAGCGCGATACGTATCCCAAAGCGAAAAAGTAGTATAATTTGTGAAATCCTCTGCTTTATGAATATTTTGATCTAAACCTTTATATTCACCATTCACATCATTATAAGTTGTCGGATTGATAAAAGTATGATACATCGCTGTATAAAAATTCATTTTTTCTGTTTCAGAACCTTTAATGACGATTTTGTTTAATTCCTTATTCCAGTTTTCCTGAGTTTGCACCTTTACCTGATCGAAAGATAAATTTCCTGCTTCTTTTTCTAAGTTTTGAAGAGCATTGGCTTGGCTCACGGGAGAAATTGCCAGTTTGATTTCAATCGCTTCGTTTTCATTGGTGTCAAAATCAAAATACATTTTCAGATTTTTACCTGCGATTTCCGGAAAGTTTTTTGTCTGATCGAATTTTCTCCAAAATCCACCATAAACTTGCTTTCCGTCATAATTTTTCTGACCGTAAGATTTAAATGGTTTTGAAAATTTCATGGCAAAATAAACTGTTCTTGTTCTTGCCCAACCGTTTGTCTGTCGGTAACCGGTAATCGTATTTCCGTTTTCTACACGAACGTAAGTCCAGACATTTTTTCCGTCATAGTTGTAAATTCCAGCCATCAAATCTAAGATAATATGAGCCTGATCAGACTTTGGAAAAGTATAACGATGAAGTCCAACTCTTGTTGTGGAAGTCAGTTCCGCCAAAATATTGTGATCATCCAATTTTACCTTGTAATATCCAGCTTCCGCTTTTTCATTTTGATGCGAAAACCTACTTCTGTAACCGCTTTCCGGATTTGTTGACGTTCCGGGATTCAATTGTAATTTTCCGACAGTCGGCATCACTAAGAAATCTCCCAAATCAGAATGTCCCGTTCCGCTAAAATGTGTCGAACTGAAACCGACAATCGTCTTGTCTTCGTAACGATAACCCGCACAATATTTATAAACATCACCGTTGTATTTTCCGTTCATTTCATAAGAAATGGTGTCAGTTTCGGGACTTAATTGAACAGCTCCAAAAGGTGCAGTCGCTCCGGGATAGGTGTGTCCCATTTTTTCTGTTCCGATCAACGGATTGACGTATTGATATAACTTTTCGAATTTTTGAGCTTTAAAATTTAAACTAAAAAATAAAAGAAATAGAAAAATAGGAGTTCCTGACCTTTTCATGTATGAATATTTTTTCGGAGAGTAAATTTATATAAAATCAGAGAATAATTGTTTATCGTTTTTATTTTAAAATCCTTGTTTATCGAAAATAAGTGAAACGCCTTTGTTTATCTAAATTTTGAGTTGAAATAAATTTTCTTTGTTTTTGCTTTGCGTTTAATTTTATCGCAAGGATAGACAAAGTTTTTTTATTACACGATAATTAAAGATAAACAAAGGCGCTTCGTTTATATAAGTAAAACAAATAGATTTTTAATATTTATTTTTCAGAAAAGCGAAAACCAACTCCATGAACATTTTCAATGAAAATACCTTCTTCATCCGCCAATACTTTTCGCAATCTTGAAATAAAAACATCCAGACTTCGTCCCATAAAATAATCATCATCGCCCCAGATTGCTTTCAAAATATCCTGTCTTTTTAAAACCGTATTTTTATTTCGGATAAAATAAAAAAGCAACTCAGATTCTCTTTGAGTCAATGTAACTGTATTTTCAGAATCTTGTAAAGTGTAGTTTTTGGGATCAAAATCATATTTTCCGACTTTGTATTTTGATGGCGAAATATTTGTTTTCTTGGAGCGTTTAAGAAAAACTTCAATTTTTAAAATCAGTTCCTCAATGCTGAAAGGTTTTACTAAATAATCATCTGCTCCGATTTTTAAGCCTTTGATCCTGTCTTCCTTCAAAGCTTTTGCAGAAATAAAAATAATAGGAATCTCAGAATTTTTATCGCGAATGTATTGCGCCAGTTCAAAACCATTGATTTCAGGCATCATGATATCCAAAAGGCAAATGTCAAAAGTCTCATTATTAAATGCTTCCAACGCAGATTTCCCATCGGGATAACAGGAAATGTCATAATAACTTTCCAAGCTGTCCTGAACCAGAAAAGCTATCGTGTTATCATCTTCAGCATATAATATTTTAGATTTTTCCATGATTAAATGTAGCGATTTTAAAATGGTAAAAACAGCGTGATCGTAATTCCTTTGTCGCTATTATTTTCAACAGAAATCTTCCAGTTGTGCTGCTGGACGATCTTTTTTACGTAAAATAAACCAAGTCCAAAGCCGTTCACTTCATCGCTTTTAGTAGTATTTACTCTGTAAAATTTGTCAAAAATTTGAGGAATATTTTTAGAAGGAATTCCGATTCCGTTGTCTTTAAACTTTAAATATAAACCTTTTGAATCTTTATTGGCAGAAATTATAATTGTTGGATTTGTCTCACAGTATTTAATAGAGTTATCTAAAATATTGTAAATAATATTGGTGAAGTGAAATTCATCCGCGATGATTGAAATTTGGCTATCAATATTTATTTCAATAGAAAGTTTTTCGTTTTTATGCTTGATGGAATCAATAATTTCCTGAATAAAAGGCAATAAAACGATTCGTTGGGGTTTTAAAGATAATCCGGAAGCATCGTTTTTAGCAATATTCAATATTTTTTCAATATGATTATTGAGTTTATAACTTTGGTCGGTGATGATGGATGTGTACGTTTGCAACTTCGGATTTTCTTTTACGACATCCTGCTTTTTTAATGCTTCGGAAGCCAGAAGTATTGACGAAAGCGGAGTTTTAAACTCATGGGTCATATTATTAATAAAATCCCTTTGCAATTCCGAGAATTTTTTCTGCTGAATAATCGTATAAATCGAATAAACATACACCAAAAGAATGATAATTAAAGCAAAAGTCAGCAAATACCAAAAACGCAAAGAACTAATCAAGTAAGTCGTTTTATCAGGAAAACGAATAGAAAAATAATAAACCAGATTTTTATGCTTCGGAAATTTAATAGCCGTATTTGGACTTTCCTGATGTTTCGAAATATATTTTCCGTACATCATTTTGTCGCTGTGGCAATTGTATAATGCGTAGACATAATCGGTATTTATTTGCAAACGTGTAAATTCTGTTTTCAGATAATGTTCAAGAACGGCGGGATGAAATTCATTATTAATATTAACAACATAATAATCATTGGAAACGTTCTGTACAGGGCTTTCCGTGAAAGAAGTTTCACCTCCGGAAAGCTTTTCAACAACCTCCATTAAGGCAATATTCACTTTCTGGTCAAATTTTTCGTCCTCAAGATTATACGCCTGGCGAGTCCACAAAAGCTGGGCTATCAAAATACCGATAATAGCCACAAACCCTAGAGTTATAATAATATTGAGTTTCTTTATTTCCATTTATACAAGCAATATTATCCAAAAATATCTATTTATCTTTGATCATTAACAACTTGTTAACAAATGTTTGAGATCGATTAACATGTCGTATTCATTTTCATCCTACATTTGTCATATCAAAAATAATAATCGGTGTAACCACTAATAAAATTTTATATCATGAAAAATTTAAAAATTACTGCTCTTTTAGCTGTTTTGGCATTCTCTCCATTTTACGCAAACGTACTTCCAACGGATAACTCTCCGATTGTAAGAATCTTTGGAGACGTTACTTGGAAATCAGAATCTATCGACGTTGGAAACATTCCTCAAGGAAAACCAAAAGTAATAAGATTCGAATTTACAAACACATCGAAAAAACCAATCATCATCGAGAACGTAGCTCCATCTTGTGGTTGTACAACGGCAGATTACACAAAAACTCCAATCCTTCCTGGGAAAAAAGGTTTCGTAGAAGCTAGCTACAACGCAGCAGCGGCAGGAGCATTTATGAAAACAGTAAACGTTACAACTAGTGACAGCAAAACTCCAAAAACTCTTTCTTTCAAAGGAACTGTTGTTGCTTCTTAATTTGGATTAATTTAATCTTGTTCAATATAAAAACAGCCCGATAATTTTTTTATCGGGTTGTTTTTGTTTTTATTTGAAGCTATTTCCAGCTATCCGCTATATCTTTTTTGTTACGGCTTCGCTTCGCTCCGCCGCAACAAAAAAGGATGCCGCTTCTATCTGGGCTAGGAACTTGCGACCGTACAAAAATAAGCTTCAAGGTTTCAAAAACCTTGAAAATTTGAATCCGCAAAAACAAAACAACTATTTACAGCATCATTTCTTAATTCATTTTGCAGCATTACGTCTCAATATTTATTATTTTTAAGAAAAAATAAAACGTATGAATCTATATACACAACCCATGTTGCGTGAAGATGCACTGAAAGATAAAGTAGCCATCGTTACAGGTGGTGGAAGCGGTCTCGGAAAAGCCATGACTAAATATTTCCTTCAATTGGGCGCAAAAGTGGTAATTACTTCAAGAAATTTGGAAAAATTACAAGGAACTGCCAAAGAATTGGAAGAACAAACAGGCGGAAAAGTTCTTTGTGTTGCATGTGATGTAAGAAATTGGGATGAGGTGGAAGCCATGAAAGAAGCAACTTTAAAAGAATTTGGAAAAATAGATATTCTACTAAATAATGCAGCCGGAAATTTCATTTCTCCCACAGAAAGACTAACACATTCTGCGTTCGATTCTATTTTAGATATTGTGCTAAAAGGAACAAAAAACTGTACCCTTTCTATTGGAAAACATTGGATCGATTCAAAAACATCAGGAACAGTTTTAAATATTGTAACAACTTACGCTTGGACAGGTTCAGCTTACGTCGTTCCATCTGCTTGTGCAAAAGCAGGAGTTTTGGCCATGACAAGATCTCTTGCGGTAGAGTGGGCAAAATATGGAATCCGTTTCAATGCAATTGCTCCGGGACCTTTCCCAACAAAAGGAGCTTGGGACAGATTACTCCCGGGAGATTTGCAGGAAAAGTTTGATATGAGAAAAAAAGTTCCTTTGAGAAGGGTGGGAGAGCATCAGGAATTGGCAAATCTTGCTGCCTATTTGGTTTCCGATTATTCTGCTTATATGAACGGTGAAGTCGTAACAATCGACGGTGGCGAATGGCTTCAGGGTGCAGGTGAATTCAATATGCTGGAAGATATTCCTCAGGAAATGTGGGATGCTTTGGAGGCAATGATTAAAGCTAAGAAATCGAATTGATTCTATATTTAATTATTAAAAATAATTTAAAAGATTTAGAATTTATTAAATGTAAAAAATTTCAAAAATATTTCCTTTAAGTAGAAAAATATAAACATATTTTAAAAATATAAAATTAATACATAAGACTTTTCTGTTCAGGGGAAGTCTTATTTTTGTTTACTTTGTTAAATTAAAAAATAGTAATATGAATTTCAAACTTCCAACTCTGGTTTCTGCTTTGGCAGTGGTGTTTTTTTCACCATCTGCATTGGCTCAGGAAACTCCAAAATACGATTATGTAGAGGCTTTTAAACCATTTTTCTATACACAGACAGGTACGCCGACAAGATCTGCAAGCGGACAGCCGGGACATGCCTACTGGCAAAACTCTGCGAGTTATAATTTAGATGTAAGTCTGAATGAAGCCAAAAATGAGCTGACAGGAACAGCAGAAATCACCTATACGAATAACAGTACGGATAAATTAGGATTTTTATGGTTGCAGTTGGATCAGAATTTATTTGCAAAAGATTCAAGAGGAAATGCTGTGGTTCCAATGTCCGGAAGTAGAAACGGAGCACACGGAGAAGAATTTGAAGGAGGTTACAAAATAAAATCAGTAAAATATGATGGTAAAGATGTAAAGTATACAATCTCTGACACCAGAATGCAGATCGATCTTCCTTCAGAATTAAAAGCTCAGGGAGGTGTGGCAAAAATTAAAATTGAATATTCATTCCTTTCTCCAAAATACGGTTCCGACAGAATGGGAATTCAGGATACGAAAAATGGGAAAATCTTTACGATGGCTCAATGGTATCCGAGAATGTGCGTTTATGATGATGTAATGGGATGGAACACATTGCCTTACGTTGGTGCTTCCGAATTTTATTTAGAATATGGAGATATCACCGCAAATATTACCGTTCCGGCGAATCATTATGTTGTGGCTTCCGGTGAATTATTAAATGCTAAAGAAGTTTATTCTAAAGAAGAAAACAACCGTTGGGAACAGGCAAAAAATAGTGATAAAACAGTCATGATTCACTCCGAATCTGAGATCGGGAAAAATTCACAATCAGGAACAAAAACATGGAAATTTAAAATTAATCAGGCGAGAGATTTTGCATGGGCTTCTTCTCCGGCGTTTATTTTAGATGCAGCAAGAATTAATCTTCCGAGTGGTAAAAAATCTTTGGCAATTTCGGCTTATCCAGCGGAAAGTGCAGGTGAGAAAGCATGGGGAAGATCTACAGAATATACAAAAGCAGCGATCGAACATTATTCAGGAAAGTGGTATGAATACACCTATCCTGCAGCAACCAACGTTGCCGGAAATGAAGGCGGAATGGAATATCCGGGAATCGTTTTCTGTCATATGGATTCCAAAGGAAGCGAACTTTGGGGCGTTACCGATCATGAATTCGGACACAACTGGTTTCCGATGATTGTGGGCTCCAATGAAAGATTATTTGCCTGGATGGATGAAGGTTTCAATACATTTATCAACGAGCTTTCAACGGAGGCTTTCAACAAAGGAGAATATTTTGAAAAGAAATATCCTGCCCAAATGGGAGGTTATTTGATGAGCGATAATTTCGAACCGATCATGGTTGGACCCGATAATATGAAAGAAAGCAGTATTGGAGTTTTGGCTTATTTCAAACCGGGAATGGGATTGCAGGTTTTAAGAGAATCTATCCTTGGTCCTGAAAAATTTGATAAAGCATTTAGAACGTATATCAACCGTTGGGCTTTTAAGCATCCGACTCCGTGGGATTTTTTCCACACCATGGAAAATGTTTCGGGTGAAGAGCTGAACTGGTTCTGGAGAGGCTGGTTTATCAACAAATGGAAAATCGATCAATCTGTGAAAAATGTAAGATATGTAAACGGAGACTTCAAAAACGGAGCGCAGATTACAGTTGAAAATATTGGTCAATTGCCGATGCCTACAACAGTTCAGGTGAAATTTAAAGATGGAACAGAAAAGGTTGTAAAGTTACCGATCGAAGTTTGGAAAAGAAACACAGAATGGACATTCAAATTAGATTCCACGAAAGAAATCGAACAGGTAAAACTGGATCCGAATTCTCAGATTCCGGATGCTAATCTTCAAAACAATACGTGGTCTTCTGCTGACGCAAAACCTGTGGAAAAGATCAATGCTAAAGATTTCGCAGGAACTTATGGAAGCAAAAATGTTCCTATAAAAATTACATTTTCTGCAAAAGACAATCAATTGTACGGACAGGCAACCGGGCAGCCAGAATTTCCTTTGGAATATACAGGGAATAATACGTTTACCTTTGAACAGGCGCAGATTTCAATGACTTTCAGTCAGGATAAAAAAACCATTACTTTCAATCAAGGAGGAAGAGAATTTAAATTTAATAAAGAATAAATTTAAATCTTGATGGTTCGAATCTCACAATACAATCAAAACTTCGGAAAATGCTCCGAAGTTTTTTGTTTTTAAATTTAATTTAATATTAAAACTTTCAATTATGAACGCTGTATTAGCGAGAAACCTTACTTTTGTTGCTTTGTTAATTAAAATATATGATTATGAGTTTCAGATTTTCAATCGTATTTCTGTTGGCTTTTGCGTTTGCTTTTTCGCAAGATCTTAAAGTAATGAGTTTCAACATCAGATTGAATGTGGATTCTGACAAAGAGAATTCATGGACGAACAGAAAACAGGATGTAGCAGATTTGTTAACGTATTATCATCCCGATTATTTCGGTGTTCACGAAGCGCTTCCGGAGCAGATGAAAGATATTAAAACAGGTTTAAAGAATTACGATTATGTTGGTGTAGGAAGAGATGATGTAAAAGAAAAAGGCGAATTTTCAGCCATATTTTATGATACAAACAGACTTCAGGTTCTAAATTCTGGAACATTTTGGCTTTCTGAAACTCCTGAAAAGCCATCAAAAGGTTGGGACGCCGCTTTGAACAGAATTTGTACATACGCAGTTTTCAAGGATAAAAAATCAAAGAAAGAATTTATGGCGCTGAATCTTCACTTTGATCACATCGGAAATGTGGCGAGAGTAAAATCTTCCGAATTAATTTTAAAGAAAATTAAAGAAATAAATCCTAAAAATCTACCTGTAACGGTAAGTGGTGATTTTAATTTAACCGAAGATTCTGAACCGATTAAAATTATGTCACAAAACTTACAGGATTCTTTCTATCATTCAGAAACGAAACATTATGGACCAAAAGGAACGTTCACAGGTTTCAACGTCAATGAAGTTCCAAAAGATAGAATTGATTATATTTTCGTAAAAGGATTTAAGATTAAATCGCACAGACACATCAACGACAGAAGAGAAAATCTGTTGTATCCGTCGGATCATTTTCCTGTTTTGGTAGATTTAACATTTTTAAAATAATTTGATCAAAGATTTTTAGAAAATAAAAGTTATCCACAAGGTTTGTGATTGCGTTCTTCATATTTTTGTGGAACAAAAAAATATAAAGACGGTAATAATTTTATTGCCGTTTTTTGTTACTTTTATGTTAAATAAAATACTTATTATAAAAAGATTTTAATGAAAAGATTGGTTTTGGGTTTATTGCTTTTAGTTTCATGGCAATTTTCCGCACAGGAACTGTATATGCCGAGAAATATTAAAAAAGCATACGAAAACGGAACGCGTGATTTGTCGGGCGCTCCGGGAAAAAATTATTGGCAGAACAAAGGGGTTTATAATGTTGAGGTGAAGGTAGATGCGAGTTCGAAGATTGTTTCCGGAAAAGAAACGATTGTTTACACCAACAACAGCCCAAATGATCTGAACGAACTGGCGATAAGATTCGTCAATAATTTACACAAACCTCAGGCTCCAAGATCGGGAGTAGTTTCCAAAGATTTTCTTTCTTCAGGTTTACATATTAAATCATTTATTGTAAATGGTGAAAAATATAACGTTGACAGCGAAGGTTGGGGAACGGTTGAAAAAGTAAAATTAAATTCTGCTTTAAAATCTAAAGCGAAGGCAGAAATAAAAATAGAATGGGAATATCCATTATCTGTACAAAGTGGAAGAGAAGGGCAGATTGATCCTGAAACGTTCTACGTAGCATATTCTTTCCCGAGAGTTTCTGTTTACGACGATTACAATGGTTGGGATATGCTTCCGCATTCCGACAGACAGGAGTTTTATAATGATTTTAATGATTATAACTTTGCGATTTCAGCTCCGAAAAACTATGTAGTTTGGGCAACGGGAGATTTCTTGAATCCTGAAAATGTTCTTCAATCAGAATATTTAAAAAGATACAGATCTTCTTTAAAAAGTGACAAAGTAATTCACGTTGCGACAGAGCATGAGATGAAGTCCGGAAAAGTTACAAAACCAAATAAATGGAACATCTGGAAATTTAAGGTCAATAATATAACAGATTTCTGTTTTGCCATGAGCAATCATTATGCCTGGGATGCAGCTAGTGTTCAGCTGAAAACGAAAAGAGCAAGTGTGCAAGCCGGATATAAGCCTGATGCAAAAGATTTCGAACATTATGTTGAATGGATGCAGTACAACCTGGATTGGTTTTCGAAAAACTGGCCGGGAGTAGAATATCCTTACAATGCAATGACTGCGATTCAGGGGTTTGCAGATATGGAATATCCAATGATGATCAACGATACAAGTATTCCGGATGACTTTCAGGATGCGAGATTAACAGCAGATCATGAGATTGCACACACCTATTTCCCTTTTTACATGGGAATCAACGAAACGCGTTATGCTTTCATGGATGAAGGTTGGGCGACGACTTTGGAATATTTAATCGGAATTGATGAAAACGGTGAAGCAAAAGCCAAAGAATTTTACAAAAATTTCAGGGTAAAAAGATGGATCAATGATCCGTCATCTGAGCAAGATCAGCCGATTATCACGATGAGTACACAAGTAAGTGGAGCAGGATACGGCAACAATTCTTACGTGAAAGCTTCTTTGTCTTATTTGGCTTTGAAAGATTATTTAGGTGATGATTTGTTCAAAAAAGCGCTTCATCATTATATGGATAACTGGAACGGAAAACATCCTATTCCGTGGGATTATTTTTATTCGATGAACACCGGTTCGGGGAAAAACCTAAACTGGTTCTTTAATAATTGGTTCTACACCAACAATTATATTGATCTAAAAGTAACCAACGCAACTCAAATGAACGATCTTTTGAGTGTAAATGTAGACAACGTCGGAGGTTTTGCAATTCCTTTCGATACGGAAATTAATTACGAAGACGGAACGGTTGAGAAGCTTCATTTTTCACCTTCAGTCTGGGAAAAAGATCAGAAACAAACACTGATAACTGTTCCGATCAAGAAAAAAGTAAAATCGGTGAATCTTGATGGTGGCATTTTTATGGATTACACACCGAAAGATAATTCAAGAAATTTATAATTCACATCAATTTAATAAAAATAGAAAACAGTCCTTTCAAATTTGAGAGGACTGTTTAATTTTAAGTAAATATGAGTGAATGTGTTTTTAAATTAAGACTCAGCAAAACCGTTTTTAATAGCAAAAACTGCAAGACCAACGCGTGTTTTTAAATCTAATTTATCACAAAGCTGGTCCCTGTAGCTTTCCACAGTTCTTGGGCTGCAGCACATCTTGTCTGCGATTTCTTTGTAGCTGAGTTCGGTTACAGTGTATTTCAAAAACTCTTTTTCGCGGTCGGAAATTCTTATGCTGTTGGTGGCTTCTTCATTATTCATATTCGAAAAAATGATTTTTGAGGCCCATTCAGGGTAGAAAAATCCGTCGTTGTTAAGTTTTGTTAAAGCATTTTCAAGCTCTTTCGGATGCGTATTTTTTAATAAATAGCCTTTTGCTCCATTCTTGATCATCTTGATGACGCTTTTGTCGTCGCCCTGCATGCTGAGAGCCATTACTTTGATGTTCGGGTGGTTTTCCTTCAGCCAAAGTACAGTTTCAAAACCATCCATGATCGGCATACTGATGTCCAGAAGAATGATGTCCGGAATTTTGCTGTTATTTTCGAATTTCTGAATGAGATCTTTACCGTTTTCTGCAACGTAGATGACTTCAAATTCTTTGAAATTATCAATAATTCCTTCAAGTGCTTTTGCGATAAGTACGTGATCATCTACGATCACTATCGTTTTTTTCATGGCTGTCTTTTTAAAATAATATTGAGCGTAGTTCCCAAATTTTCCTGACTTTCAAGGCTAAAGTTTGCCCCGATGATTTCGGCTCTGTTTTTCATGTTGGTGAGACCGATTCCGTTTGATTTGATGTTCGACTGATCAAAACCTACACCATCGTCTTTAATATTCAGCTCCCAAAGAGATTCTTCAGAAGTGTTCAGTTTAATGAAAATATTCTTACATTTTGCATGTTTTATGCTGTTCTGAATAAATTCCTGAGTAATTCTGAGTAAAACATTTTTGTGTACAAATCCCAAATCGAGCTGTTTAAAATTGTGTTCAAAGTTCACCTTACACTTTTTAAAGCTGTTGGTATTGTCTACTTCTTCCTGTATTAAAGTTACGATTTCCTTTTGATTTATATTATCGTCCGTTAAAGTTTTTGAGAGGCTCCTCAAATCCTGCAGCGACTGATTGATGATTTGTGATACCTGCTCGATTCTTTCGCTTACCTCAGGAACTTTATTTTCATATAAAAGCTGTTGGGTGTAAAGGCTTACTAGGGTCAATTTTTGCCCGATATTATCATGAAGTTCGCGCCCGATCTGCTGCATGGTGGCCTGCTGGATTTCCAATTGGGTGGCGAGAAGTTCCTTTTGATGAATTTCGTTTTTTATTTCAATTTCATTTAAATATTCCTTTTTACGCTGCTTGTATTTTCGGATGTAAACCATAATAGCAGCGACAAACAATACAAAGAATATGTTGAAAAGAATTAATGTAACTAAGAGCTCTGTCTTCCCCATATGAATGAAATTGAGAATAGTAAATACATGATAATTCCAGAGATCAAAAAGTAAGAAAAATAAATATGGTATATCTCTCTATAAACTTTTATGTAAGCAAAAAATGTCCAAAAAGGTAACGTTCCTATATAAAATAACGTAACTCCTAAATTAATATAAAACATCGGATTTTTGTTGAAATTCAAAATGTTAGATGAATTAACCTGTTTATAATATTCCATTATTACTAATCCCATAAGGATTAGGCAACCAAATGTATAGCTGAATGACATGATAATCTTCTTTGTAGAAAAAATTTCACCAAATATCAGGGATAATATATATAACGCTGATATGATGTAGAACAATTTGGGCTTTGCAAAAGATTTCGCTGCATAAATCCAATAAAAAAAGATAAATTCAATTGGAATTACAAAATAATTGAAAAAATTAGGTTTATTATATTCAAAAAAATTCTCGCCCCACTTTCCAATGACTTCACAAAGAAACATTAATATTAAATAATATGAGAAATATTTCCAATATTGATTTTTTATTTTAGAATAATATAATACTGAAATGAAGGCAGCAAGACCTTCTACCCATATTAAAGATTCTTGTAAGATTGTTTCTAGCTCAGTCATCGTCGTGTTTTATATTATTGTGACAAATTTTTATTAAAATGTTTCAACTTTAGGGTCATTAGGTGGATTTAGGGAACCGTGATTCTGGCAAATAATATCTCCCTGCAACGCTGCATTTCTTGCAGAAGCCATTGCCAGCATTTCTCCTTCTCCACTTGTACTGAGAGGGTTGAAATCATACGGCAGCATATTTCCTTCACCATCATCAGCTTTCATTGTAGGAACCAAAACCAATGTATGTCTTTCTGCGCATTCTGTCCCGATCGGTGTTCCGTTCATAATATCCCATTCATCTGCTTTTGGATAGGCAGCGTAATAAAATCTGATTCCTAAATCCTGATCTGTAACATGAGGTGCATTTTTTTGAGTTTCAGCTTCAATATCAGAAATAAATTTTTTCAACGTAGCCAAATCAAAATGGATAGAATGTGCATCATCAATTCCTGAATGATTTTTGAAAGAAGCTAATTGATTTTTTCTGTAGTTGTCTACCAGAGTTTGAATAAACTCGCAGGTCATGGTGTTTGGCACTGAGGCGAACTCAAGTGTTTCAACTTCTAAGTTAGGTTTTGTTTCCATAAAGCTAGTTTTTATAGTAAAATGTTAGTTGGTAATGCAAATTTCGAAAAAAATTATGTTAATACGACACGGATTTTTCCTGTTTATTTATGGGGTTTTTACGGATTGTAAATTTTAATTAAAATTATAAAGATTTTGGATAGATTTGCAACGATTATTTAATCACTAATTATAAACAATAAATTATCAAATGAAAAGACAGACTATCGCATTATTTTGCATAGCAATATTTAGTATTTCATGTGCTAAAAAGGATGAGACTAAAGGGGATAGCAAATACACGGATGACCAAAAAGCTTCTTATTATATAGGTTTAAGTATTGCTCAAAACATGAAACAAGAAGGCTTCAAAGTAGATGCAGATCTTTTAGCTCAGGCCATTAAAGAAGAAATGGATGGAGGAAAAAAGTTGATGCCGGCTGAAGAAATGGATGCCTTTATGCAGGAATTTATGCAGAAGCAACATGAAAAAAAGCAAGCTGCAGCAGGGTTACAAGCAGGTGAAAATAAGAAAAAAGGTCTGGAATTTCTTACAAAAAATAAAAGTAATCCTAAAGTAAAAAGCACAGCTTCGGGTTTACAGTATGAAGTGTTGCAGGAAGGTGATGGTAAAACAAAGCCTAAAGCTACAGACGTTGTACAGGTAAAATATACCGGAAAGCTTCTGGATGGAACTGTTTTCGACTCTACCGACAAAAATGGAGGCGCACCAATGGATATTAATCTGGGCGCGGTAATCAAAGGATGGACGGAAGGTATTCAACTCATGAGCAAAGGATCTAAATACAGATTTTACATTCCTTCGGATCTGGCTTATGGAGATAATGGTGCCGGACCAGCAATACCTGCAGGCGCTACCATCATTTTTGATGTAGAATTAGTGAATGTAAAATAGAATATTGTTGATTGTAGGGCCGGCAACAATGGAAATCGCTTATTTTACAACTGATATGTTATAAAATAGAATTTCCGCAGATTTTTTGGTCTGCGGAAATTCTTCAAAAATAATATATATGAAAAAAACTACTTATTGTTCAGTAGGTCTGAAAACCAAACCTGTTTCCTCGAAATAATCCAAAGTGATTCTGTCACCGTCATTCACAGTTCCTGCAAGGATCTCTCTGGATAATTTATTCAGAACTTCCTGCTGGATCACTCTTTTCAATGGTCTGGCTCCGAAAACAGGATCGTACCCTTTATTCATCAGGTAATCTACAGCATCCTGAGTGGCAGTCATGATGATATTTCGTTTTGCCAACATATCATTGAAGCCTCTCAACTGATAGGTAACAATTTTTCCAATTTCTTTTTTTCTCAAAGGCTGGAACAATACCACCTCATCGATTCTGTTTAAGAATTCCGGACGCAAGGTTTGTTTCAATAAATCAAAAACCTCATCTTTTGTTTTATCAACAATTTCATCCTGATTCTCATCAGTAATATTTTCAAAATTCTCCTGAATCAGGTGCGAACCTAAATTCGAAGTCATAATGATAATTGAGTTTTTGAAATTCACGACTCTACCTTTATTATCTGTCAAACGACCGTCGTCCAAAACCTGCAACAAGGTGTTGAAAACATCAGGATGCGCTTTTTCAATTTCATCCAAAAGCACCACAGAATAAGGTCTTCTTCTTACCGCTTCGGTCAACTGACCACCTTCATCATAACCCACATATCCCGGAGGCGCACCCACCAATCTCGAAACACTATGACGTTCCTGATATTCACTCATATCTATTCTCGTCATATTATTTTCATCATCGAATAAAAACTCGGCTAATGCTTTTGCCAGCTCTGTTTTTCCAACTCCGGTAGTTCCTAAAAACAGGAACGAACCGATTGGTTTTTTATCGTCACTTAACCCCGCTCTGTTTCTTCGGATGGCATCTGCAACAGCTGTGATCGCTTCATCTTGACCAACAACTCTGTGATGAAGTTCGGTTTCAAGACTTAATAATTTTTCTCTTTCAGATTGAAGGAGTTTGGTTACAGGAATTCCTGTCCATTTTGCAATCACTTCAGAGATATTTTCAGAAGTTACTTCTTCTTTAATCAATTCATTCTGATGATTTTGCATCTCTATTTCCAGTTTGGAAAGCTCTTCTTCTTTTTCACGAAGTTTTCCATATTGGATTTCCGCTACTTTTGCATAATCTCCTGCTCTTGAAGCTCTTTCTGCCTCAAGTTTCAGAGACTCTATATCTTTTTTAATCTGAGTTAAATCCTCGGATTTTTGTTTTTCTTTCAACCATTTAGCATTGATTTCATTTCTCTGCTCAGAAATTTTTGCAATGTCTTCTTTTAAATGATCTATTTTCGTCTGATTTCCCTCTCTTGAAATCGCAGCCAATTCAATCTCCATCTGCATTAGTTTTCTATCTAAAACATCCAGCTCTTCAGGTTTTGAATTGATTTCCATTCTCAATTTCGCAGAAGCTTCATCAATCAAATCGATCGCTTTGTCCGGTAAAAATCTGTCCGAAATATATCGTTGAGACATTTCCACCGCCGCAATAATCGCCTCATCTTTGATTCTTACTTTGTGGTGCGCTTCATATTTATCTTTAATTCCACGAAGGATAGAAATTGCCGATTCCGTATCCGGTTCTTCCACCATCACTTTCTGGAAACGTCTTTCCAACGCTTTATCTTTTTCAAAATATTTTTGATATTCATTTAAAGTCGTTGCACCGATGGCTCTTAATTCACCTCTTGCTAAAGCTGGTTTCAAAATATTCGCTGCATCCATCGCGCCTTCACCGCCTCCGGCTCCCACCAAAGTATGAATCTCGTCAATGAAAAGAATGATTTGTCCGTCTGATTTGATTACCTCATTCACAACAGATTTTAAACGCTCTTCAAACTCACCTTTGTATTTTGCTCCGGCAATTAAAGCTCCCATATCCAATGAATACAGCGTTTTATCCATCAAATTTTCAGGAACGTCTCCGCTGATAATTCTGTGGGCAATTCCTTCAGCGATCGCAGTTTTACCAACTCCAGGCTCACCAATCAGAATCGGATTGTTCTTTGTTCTTCTTGAAAGAATTTGCAAAACTCTTCGGATTTCTTCATCACGTCCGATTACAGGATCGAGTTTTCCTTCTGCAGCTAATTCGTTGAAGTTTTTAGCATATTTATTTAAAGACTGATAAGTTTCTTCTGAACTTGCAGAAGTTGCTTTCGAGCCTTTTCTTAATTCTTTAATTCCGCCTTCCAAAAGGCTTTTTGTAACGCCCATATCTTTCAGCATTTTCGAAACTTCTGAATTTGTTTCCAAAAGAGAAAGCCATAGATGTTCGATCGTTACGTATTCGTCACCCATTTTTTTAGCGATGTTGGGTGCATCAAGCAAAACTTTATTTGCCGATTGTGAAAGATAAATATTTCCTCCCTGTACTTTAGGAAGCTTTTGTAAATTTTCACGGTTGCGCTCTCTTACCAAAGCAGCATCTGCTTCAGATTTTTTTAATAAGAAAGGCGATATATTTTCATCTACCTGAAAAATTCCTTCCAAGAGATGTTGAGGTTCTATTTGCTGGTTACCAAATTCCATCGCCACTTGTTGAGCAGCCTGGATGGCTTCCTGTGATTTTACTGTATATTGGTTTAAATTCATATTGTTGATATTTTTGATTCTTTATTATTTAGCTTTTGGTTTTAGATTTTAGACATCAGATTTCAGACCATAAGAGTCTAATAAATGTTAATTTTTAAAATCAGATTTCTAATTTCTGATGTCCTCAATCTTATTTATCATTTAATTCTGATCGATATATCACAAAAACTGTTCAATTATTGAATTTTTAAAAATAATGGACATATTTTCCGAATTATTAATTTTTAGATAGTTTTTGAAAGACAAAATTTCCGATTCATGTAAATTCGAATAAATTTATCGGAAGAACAGTCCGATTGAGATTATTTCAAAAACACAGAATTATCTTAAGGGTACTGTCATTCTGAATGGTGAAGAATTTCTAATAATAAAGTTGAGATTCTTCCTTCATTAAAATAACAATAAAGAATGTTCTTAAGCATTAGAAGTTTAACGTTTAAAAATCATTACGTGAAAATCAAATATTAAAATCAAAATAATTACTTTTGCGTTTTACAAATGGAGTTAAAAGAAAAACAAAGAAAAATATTAGACGTTGCCGTAGAACTTTTCAAAGAGAAAGGGTATATGGGCAGCTCTGTGAGAGATTTGGCAACGAAACTCAATATTAAGGCAGCTTCCTTATATGCGCACATCCGTTCAAAGGAAGAAATTCTGGAATGGATTTGTTTTGGCATCGCTCAGGAATTTTTCGATGAACTTCAAGAAGTAAAAAACACCCATATTCCACCAAAGGAAAAACTGAATCTTTTTATTGATAAACATTTATCGGTTGTTCTTAAAAACCGTGATGTTACTCATATTTATTCCAACGAATGGAAACATTTGGAAGAAAGATTAGCCGAATTTGTAGAATTAAGGAAAAATTATCAACAGGAAGTGGAAAATTTAATTTCTGAAATTTACAAAGCAGAAAAATGGGAATTAAAATCGCCTGCTTTTACTACAAGATTTATTTTGCATACTTTAAACAATTCCTATTTTTGGTTTAAGAGAAATATCGAATCAGGTTCTGAAGTTACCGATGAAATAAGGGATAAAGTTCTTTTTGGATTGTTGGGAAATCAGAAAAATAGTTAACTCATTTTGTTTAACCAAAGTTATCCGAAGTGTTTGTCATTCCGCAGGAATCTATAGCTACCACGAAAACCTTGCTTAGATTTCATGCTCCAATTGGTTTCGTTCTGAATGATAAATTCAACATAAAAGCTTCCTTAAACTCAATCTAAATTTTAACCTCAACTATTTAGAATTATTCAAAATATGATGAAAGTCATAAAAATTTTGCCATGTTCCAAAATCTTTTTAAATTTACACCTAACAAATGTTAGTTAGTTATGGATTTTGATGTTGAATATCTAAAGCTCGATCAATTGAGACAGCTTCAATCTGAGCGATTGGCGAAATTGGTAGACTATCTTGGGGAGAAGTCGGAATTTTATAAAGGAAAATTTAATGAACTCGGAATATCTCCACAAGATATAAGGTCGATCGAAGATATTACGAAACTTCCGATTACTTACAAACAGGATTTGAGAGACAATTACCCGTTCGGATTATTCACGGTTCCAAAAAATGAACTACAGAGAATTCATTGTTCAAGCGGAACAACAGGAAAACCGACGGTAGTAGGATATACAAAAGAAGACGTTGATTTATTCAGCGAAGTAGTGGCGAGATCTTTGAACGCGGCGGGAGCAAAACCTGGAATGCAGTTACATAATGCTTATGGTTATGGAATTTTCACAGGCGGACTTGGACTTCATTACGGAGCAGAAAAATTAGGAATGAGCGTTCTTCCAATCTCAGGAGGAATGACGGCAAGACAGGTAGATTTAATTATAGATTTTAAACCTGAAGTTCTTTGCTGTTCGCCATCTTATGCTTTAACATTAGCTGATGAATTTGCAAAACGAGGGATTTCCGCGGACGAAATCAGTTTAAAATATGCCGTTTTAGGCTCAGAACCTTGGACGGAATTGATCAGACATCATATCGAAGAAAGATTGGGCGTCCATGCAACCAATATTTATGGTTTAAGTGAAATTATCGGTCCCGGAGTTTCAATGGAAGATTTCGAGGAAAAAGGAGGAGCTTACATTTGGGAAGATCATTTTTATCCTGAAATTTTAGATCCGGTTACAAAAGAACCTGTTCCATTTGGTGAAGAAGGAGTTTTGGTAATTACAACTTTAACCAAAAAAGCAATGCCGCTTTTACGGTATTGGACAAACGACATCACAAGTCTTTACTATGATGAAAGCGGAAAAAGAACAATGGTGAAAATGAAGCCAATTCTTGGAAGAGCCGATGACATGCTGATTGTAAGAGGGGTAAATGTTTATCCAAGTCAGATTGAAGAAGCGTTTTCTCATGTAGAAGGAGTGGTTCCGAACTATTATTTAACACCAATTGAGAAAGAACAAATGTGTGTTGCTTTGGATATAGATGTTGAAATTGATGATGAATTGATAGCTTCGAAAAAATTAAATCAAAATACCGACGATTATGCTATTTTTGTTGGAAACTTTGGAAAAAGCATCGAAAACGAGATTAAAAAGAGGGTAGGAATTACTACAAAAGTGAAAATCCACGCTCAGGATAGTCTTGCAAAATGCGAAGGCGGAAAAATTAACAGAATACTTAAAAAATAAATGAATTCATTTTATAAACTTAAAACTGTAAAAGTTCAGAAAGATACCAACGATGCAGTAAATGTTGCCGTTGAAATTCCTGAGGAGCTGAAAGATAAATTCAGATTCAAGCAGGGACAGTATCTTAATTTCCGAATGATGATCGACGGAAATGAAGAAAGACGTTCTTATTCTATCTGCAATGCACCAAGCGAAAAAAGCAACACGCTGGAAGTATTGGTGAAATTGTTGGAAGGCGGAAAAGTTTCCGGTTATTTCAACGAACATCTTCATATGGATGAAATTCTTGAAGTAATGCCTCCGATGGGTGGTTTTAACACATCTTATCACCCGACAAACGTGAAAACGTACGTTGGTTTGGCAGCAGGAAGCGGAATTTCTCCAGTTTTGTCGAATATCAAAGAAAGTCTTTACCAAGAACCGAATTCAAACGCTTATTTGTTTTACAGCAACAGAAGCATGAATCACGTGATGAAAAAAGCTGAAATCGATAAGTTGGTTGAACAGTTCAATGGAAGGTTGAAAGTGGTTTATTTAGTAAGTCGTGAACAGCATGAAGACCCGATTTTTGAAGGAAGAATTTCTCCTGAAAAACTGGAACTTTTATTTGAAAGATATACCGATATTGATATAAAAGAAGCAACTTATTTTATCTGCGGACCTTCAGAAATGATTAAAGGAATCGCAGATTATTTAAAGAAAGATAAAAAAGTACCTGCCATTCAGGTTTTATTTGAATATTTCACCGCTCCTGACGAAGAAAATACGGAGGAAATGAGCGACGAATTCAAAGCCATTGCCAACATTGAAAGTATGGTAACCGTAATCATTGATGATGATGAATATTCGTTCCACCTGAATTCAAAAAAAGAGAGTATCTTAGATAAAGCATTGAAAGACAATCTTCCTGTGCCTTTCGCTTGTAAAGGAGGAGTTTGTTGTACGTGTAAAGCCGAAGTTTTGGAAGGTGAAGTCTTCATGGAAAAAAACTACGCGCTTACCGAAGAAGAAGTAGCCAGAGGTTACGTTCTTACCTGCCAATGTCACCCGACAACGAATGTGGTGATGCTTAATTATGATGTATAATTAATGTAACAATGTAATAGTTTATCAATGTAACAATTATTGCTAGACTGTTAAATTGATTCATTGTTATATTTTAAAATTTTAAAAAAATTTTAATTATGGATTTAGAAAAATTTGTACAATACGTACACGACGAAAATAAAGTAGAACCAAAAGATGTAATGCCCGATGATTACAGAAAACTATTGGTTCGTCAGATTTCACAGCACGCACATTCTGAAATTGTCGGAATGTTGCCGGAAGCGAACTGGATTTCCAGAGCACCTTCATTGAGAAGAAAAATGGCTCTTTTGGCGAAAGTTCAGGATGAAGCAGGTCACGGTTTATACCTTTATTCTGCAACTGAAACTTTAGGAGACGGAAGCATTAGAGCAGACAGAGATGCTACTTATGAAGATATGTTGGAAGGAAAAGCAAAATATTCAAGTATCTTCAATTATCCGACATTGAGTTGGGCAGATATTGGTGCCATCGGATGGTTGGTTGATGGTGCAGCCATTATGAATCAGGTAATGTTAATGGGAAATTCTTACGGTCCTTACTCAAGAGCGATGGTGAAAATCTGTAAAGAAGAATCTTTCCACCAAAGACAAGGTTACGAGATTTTGATGGCACTTTGCCGTGGTACAAAACAGCAGAAAGAAATGGCTCAGGCTTCGTTAAATCGTTTCTGGTGGCCAGCTTTGATGATGTTTGGTCCAAATGACGACAGCTCCCCAAACTCTAAAATCTCAATGAATTACAGAGTGAAAAGAGAAAGCAACGACAGTCTTCGTCAGAGATTCATTGATGTTACCGTTGCTCAGGCTGAATTTTTAGGATTAACAATTCCGGATAAAGATCTGAAATGGAATGAAGAAAGACAGCATTACGATTTCGGGGAACTTCCTTGGGATGAATTTATGGAAATCTTGAAAGGAAACGGTCCTGTCAACAAAAAGCGGATTGAAACCAAGAGAAAAGCGCAAAGAGAAAATGCTTGGGTAAAAGAAGCTGCGGCAGCTTTTGCGGAAAAGCAAAACGAAAAGGTTAACTAATTATTTAATTTAAACCATTAAGATTTTGTTTAGAAGTTTAGTTTAATTAAGATAAATCATTCTGATTTTAAAGCTAAACTTAATATTCTTAACAACTTAATTGTCCTTAATGGTTCAAAAATTAAAGTTTTAAATAATTCAAAATCTAAAATTTAGATAAAAATTAAAATTTGACTATGGCAAATTTAGATATGTGGGAAGTGTTTATTCAGACTAAACCGGGATTATCTCACAAACACGTTGGAATTGTACAAGCGCCAACAGCAGAAATGGCTTTGCAGAACGCAAGAGACGTTTATACAAGAAGAAAGGAAGGAACTTCAGTTTGGGTAGTTCCAAGCAAATATATCGTGACTTCGGAAGGGGTGGATAAAGAAGCATTCTTTGATCCTGCTGATGATAAATTGTACCGTCACCCGACGTTCTACGACATTCCAAACGATGTAAAAAATATGTAAAACAGCGATTGGCTGTTAGCTTCTTGCAATTTGCCAAAAGCTATGCGCCAAAAGCCAAAAGCTAAAATAATGAACCCATTATATAATTATTTATTAAAACTTGCAGACGACAGTTTCATTATGGGACAGCGTTTGTCTGCGTGGTGCGGTGAAGGTCCTTATTTAGAGGAAGATATTGCATTAACGAATATCGCGTTGGATGAACTTGGACAGGCAAATAACTTTTATGTTTATGCTTCAAGGGTGATTGAAAACGGTAAAAGTGAAGATGACTTGGCATTTTTAAGATACGAACACGAATATGTAAATGCGCACTGGACAGAACTTCCAAACGAAGATTATGCTCAGACGATTTTAAAAGTTTACGTTTTCGCAGTGTATCAGAAACTGATGTACGAAGCGTTATCAAATTCTACTAATGAAGAACTTTCTGCTATTGCTCAGAAATCTTTGAAAGAAGTAAGATATCACTATACTCACGCTGCTTCCTGGATGAAAATTTTCGCTCAGGGAACAGAAGAAAGTAAATCTCGTCTAGAAAAAGCAATCGAAAATATTTGGGAATATACAAAAGGTTTATTCGCAAAAACAGAAGGTGAAGATGATTTGGTAGCTTTAAGTATTGCTCCGAATTCAGATGTTCTTTACGAAGAATTTCTTACGATTACACAGAAAGATTTTGCAGATTTCCAATTAGAATATCCTACAAATCCTTTCATGCAGCCAAAATCAAGAACAGGCTATCATACAGAATATTTCGGATATATTCTTTGTGAATTGCAATATATGCAGAGAGCGTATCCGGGTTGTACTTGGTAAGATTAATTATATGGATTCCAAAGTAAAATATCAAGTTATCAATTCAAGCATTCTCACAAATTATGGGATAATTGTAGAATTAGATAACGTTGAAAACGGTTTTCCGGTTAAAAAAGCGGTTTTAAAATCTCTGTATTCAAATTTATTTTGGGAAGTTGAACAAAGAATTATTGAAAATCTTGAAGAAAAACGTTTTGACAATGAAGAGATAGTTTGTTCACATATTAATTCTAAAAATCCATTAAGTTCCGAAGTACTTAAAAATAGAGAAGAAAAAAACATCAGACTGTATAAAATCTCTCCAATAGGTCATAAGGAACTACCGAAAATTGGTGAATATCTGGTTTTTCATTCAACAACATTCAGAAAAAAAATCAGGATTAGAGAAATTTACAATGATTATTTTCTTCTTGAAGATGAAAACAATTATATAGGCGTAATTCCTAGAAGAAAAGTAGGTAGAAATGAAAAAGCTATAATTGGAGACTATGTAAGGCATTGCGAACATCAGTTTCACGATTTAGTCGATGCGAATGATAACCTTATTTATAGATGATTTACAACTGTTAGATTTATATTTTGTTGGCCTTGTTAAATGAAACGCCTTTGCGAACTTAAAAACAGTTTGTAGTCAAAAAAAACTTAGCGCACTTTGCGTTTAAAAAAAATTTCAGATAAAAGAAGATTGAAAAATCCTTTAGAAATATTAGAATTAGTTCCCGATCCGGAAATTCCGGTAATTAATATAGTGGAATTGGGCATTGTGAGAGAAGCGAAAATTACGAGCGAGAATTCTTGTGAAGTAACGATAACGCCGACTTATTCTGCTTGTCCCGCTATGTTTACCATTGAGGAAGACATCATAAAGATTATGAAAGAAAACGGATGGGATGCGAAAGTAGTCACCAAAATGTTTCCGATTTGGACGACAGATTGGCTGACAGATGAAGCGAGAGAAAAACTTCGTATTTACGGAATTACACCTCCCGAAAAAGGAGCCGACGAACATCACATTGGGAAACCGAAAAAATGTCCGCGTTGTGGTTCTATGAATTCAAAACAGATCAGCAGATTCGGGTCTACTTTGTGTAAGGCTTCGTACCAATGTTTAGACTGTTTGGAGCCTTTTGATTATTTTAAATGTCATTAAAATTAATTTAGCAATGTATCGATGTAACAGTTGATCAATATGTTCAGTATGACATATAATTATTACATTATTAGACCGGTAAATTGTTACATTATGAGTAAATTAGTACATTGTTAAATTAAAAAAATTAATACTATGTATACACAACTTGATATTGAAACGCATTTTGAAGGAAAACTGAAAATTGCCTACCTAAATCAGCCTGAAACCATGAACGCGCTTACAAAGCCATCTTTATCAGATCTAAAAGATTTTGTTAAAGAATGTAGCGAAGACGAAACTGTAAGATGTGTGGCGATTTCTGGAAGAGGAAGAGCTTTTTGTTCCGGTCAAAATTTGGATGATGCGTTTGTTCAAGGAAACGAGCATCATGATAACGACATTATCAGAAAAATTGTAGTAGATTACTACAACCCTTTGGTGACGGAAATTACGCGTTGCAAAAAACCTGTAGTTGCATTGGTAAACGGTCCTGCAGTAGGAGCCGGAGCAATGTTAGCACTGATCTGTGATTTCGTTTTAGCTTCTGAAAAAGCATATTTTGCTCAGGCATTTTCAAATATCGGACTAATTCCTGATACGGGAGGAACCTATTTCTTGCCGAAACTACTGGGTAGACAATTGGCAAATTATTTAGCATTTACAGGTAAGAAATTATCGGCAGAAGAGTCAAAATCTTACGGTTTGGTGGCTGAAATTTTTACTGAAGAGGAATTCGCTTCTAAATCATTAGAAATTTTAGAAAAAACATCAAATATGCCGACTGTTGGTCTTAAATTAACCAAAAAAGCATTCGCAGCTTCTTATAACAATACATTGAAAGAGCAATTAGAGTTAGAAGGAGATTTACAACAGGAAGCCGCAGAAACAGAAGATTTTAAAGAAGGGGTAAGTGCCTTTCTGGGAAAAAGAAAACCTAATTATAAAGGAAGATAAAAATTATAGAATTTAGAAATTAGAGGTTAGAAATTAGCAAAAGTCTAGCTTCTAACTTCTAGCTTCTAACATCTATAAAAAATGAAGAATGTAGGAATTATCGGTGCCGGAACAATGGGAATCGGCATTGCACAAGTAGCCGCGACGAACGGATGCAAAGTTTGGGTGTACGACGCCAACGCAAAACAAGTAGAAACGGCAACCGTAGGTTTGGAAAAAACATTAACCAAATTGGTTGATAAACAGAAAATTTCGGCAGAAAAAATGACTGAAATTTTATCTAATATTTCCATTGCTACAGAATTGAAGGACTTCAAAGATTGTGAACTCATCATTGAAGCCATCATCGAAAACAAAGAAATTAAAACCAAGGTTTTCACAGAATTAGAGAAACACGTTTCAGAAAGCTGTGTCATTGGTTCCAATACATCATCCATTTCCATTACCTCTCTCGGTGCGGAATTACAAAAACCGGAGCGTTTTATAGGAATTCACTTTTTCAATCCAGCTCCATTAATGCCTTTAGTTGAGGTTATTCCTTCTTTATTAACAGAAAAATCTTTAGCGGAAAAAATCTACAATCTGATGAAAGATTGGGGCAAAACTCCGGTGATTGCAAAGGATATTCCCGGATTTATTGTTAATAGAATTGCCCGTCCTTACTATGGTGAAGGGTTGAGAATTGTTGAGGAAAACATTGCAACGGTAGAACAGGTTGATGATGCCATGAAAACCATCGGAAACTTCAAAATGGGACCTTTTGAATTAATGGATTTAATCGGTGTTGATGTTAATTTCTCCGTAACAAAAACGGTTTATAACGAATATTTCTACGATCCCAAATACAAACCATCTCTTCTTCAGCAAAGAATGTCGGAAGCAAAACTTCACGGCAGAAAAACAGGGAAAGGTTTCTACGATTATTCAGAAGGAGCTGAAAAACCTGTTGCCGAAAAGGACGATGCTCTTTATCAACAAATATTTTTAAGAATTATTTCAATGTTGATTAATGAAGCAGTTGAAGCCAAAAGATTAGGAGTTGCCAACGATGAAGATCTTGAATTAGCAATGCAGAAAGGCGTTAATTATCCAAAAGGATTATTGGCTTGGGGAAAAGAAATCGGATACGCAAAAATCTCCGAAACGCTTCAAAGTCTTTATGAGGAATATCAGGAAGAAAGATATAGACAGAGTCCGGTACTTCGTAAAATGTAACAATATATTAATCTAATAATGTAGCAATTTATTTGTCATTCTGAGCAAAGCGAAGAATCTCAATTGATAAACTGTTACAATGTTAAATTTTTACATTAAAAGTATGGATATAGATGGATTCAGAGCCGAATTGGAAACAAGGCTTATTATTGAAAAAGAATATATAGTTCAGGAACTTACTATAATCAATGATTATCAGGAAAAACTTGATCTATTGGGAGAATTTAATGAAAAATATCGTGGTCTTATAAGAAGATTAGCCAATGAATATGGTATTGATTTAAATGCTCCTTATCCATCCGACAATCCATCGAATTCAGAAAACCTTACTTACGAGCAGATAATTCTTGGTAAAACCATGAGTATTTATGACAAACTGGTTGATGAATTACATGAAGAAATAACGCTGATTTAAATACTCTTTTTAGTAACAAATAAAGTATTAAAACTATGCTTGAAAGAATTTTCACAAAGAAAAACTTTTTGAGATCTCTCATGAATGCAATCATTTTTAGTGTTGCTTTTTTTCTTATTAGAATTCTATTTTATTATTTTAAATGGGATGATGGAAAAAGCATGAATATATACGGTCTTATATTTTATTTCTTCTTTGTCTTTCTAGCTTTCTTCATTTTAGATGGCAGAGATTATACTTGGAAAGATGTGGTAAAATTTAAAAATTTAAATAAAAGTAAATGAACCCAAGACAGGTTGCAGAATATATGTTCGATCAGGATTATTTTTCCCAATGGATGAATATTAAAATGATCGAAATCAAAGAAAATTATTGTTTACTCGAAATGCCCATCAAAAAAGAAATGTTGAATGGGTTAAAAACTGTTCACGGAGGCGTTACATTTGCTTTTGCAGATTCTGCATTGGCATTTTCGTCCAACAATTCCGGAGATGCGGCTGTTGCATTGAATTGCATCATCAACTTTACGAAAGCAGGAAAAGAAGGTGATATTTTCAGAGCGGAAAGTATTTTGGTAAACAATACAAGAAAAACCGCTGTTTACGACATTAAAATTACCAATCAAAACGAAGAATTGGTTGCAAAATTTGTCGGAACAGTTTATAAAATCGGAAAAAAAGTAACAGAATTATAAATAAGCAGTAAGCTTGAAGCAATGGGCAGTAAGCTTTTTTTGAAGCTGGTAAAGCCTAATGCATATAGCTTTTAGCCTAAAGCAAAAAATATGAATAACGTATACATCATAGACTATGTCAGAACTCCCATTTCAAAATTACAGGGAGGATTATCGGAAGTAAGAGCTGATGATTTGGCAGCAATTGTTATCAAAGAGGTTGTAGCAAGAAACCCTGAAGTTCCTGTTGAAGAAATAGAGGATGTTATTTTCGGATGCGCAAACCAAGCAGGTGAAGATAACAGAAACGTGGCAAGAATGGGACTTTTATTGGCTGGACTTCCGTATAAAATCGGAGGTGAAACAGTAAACAGATTGTGCGCTTCAGGAATGTCGGCGGTGGCAAATGCTTTCCGTTCGATTGCTGCAGGAGAAGGTGAAATTTACATTGCTGGTGGAGTAGAACACATGACTCGTTCGCCTTACGTAATGTCAAAACCTAGCGCGGCTTTCGGTAGAGACAGTCAGATGTTTGATACGACTTTTGGATGGAGATTTATCAATCCGAAAATGAAAGAATTATACGGCGTTGACGGAATGGGCGATACAGCTGAAAACTTAGCAGATATGCATAACATCAGCCGTGAAGATCAGGATAAATTTGCACTTTGGTCACAACAGAAAGCAACAAAAGCTCAGGAAAGCGGAAGATTGGCGGAAGAAATTGTAAAAGTTGAAATTCCACAAAGAAAAGGAGAACCGAAAATCTTCGATACAGACGAATTCATTAAGCCAACTTCATCAATGGAAGGTCTAGGAAAGCTTCGTCCTGCTTTCAGAAAAGAAGGAACGGTAACTGCAGGAAATGCTTCCGGAATGAATGATGGAGCAGCCGCTTTAATTTTAGCAAGCGAAGAAGCTGTAAAAAAATATGGTTTAAAGCCAAAAGCTAAAATCTTAGGATCATCTGTTGCGGGTGTTGAACCAAGAATCATGGGAATCGGACCTGTTGAAGCCACTCAAAAATTATTAAGAAGACTGAATCTTTCATTAGAGGATATGGATATCATCGAATTGAATGAAGCATTCGCAGCTCAGGCTTTGGCAGTAACAAGAACGTTAGGATTAAAAGATGATGATTCAAGAGTAAATCCAAACGGAGGAGCAATCGCGATCGGTCATCCACTTGGAGTTTCTGGAGCAAGGATCGTTGGTTCTGCTGCAATGGAACTTCAAAAACAAGATAAAAAATATGCATTATGTACCCTTTGTATCGGTGTCGGACAAGGGTATGCAATGGTGATTGAAAGGGTTTAATTTGAAAAATGTGCTAATTTGAGAATTTGAAAATGACATTGAGAACATTATCAATTTTCAAGTTGGCTAATCAATTTAACGTTAGCCTTTGCTGAGTGAAACGCCTTTGCGAACGAAAAGTATGCAGAAAAATTTTCAAAAAAACTTTGCGGACTTTGCGTTAAAAATAATTTTCAAATTAACTCGTTCTCAAATTTTCAAAATAAAATTATGAATATTTACTCATATCACGGAATTCGTCCCATCATCAAACCTTCCGCTTACGTTCACCCACAAGCGGTGATTATCGGAAATGTTGAAATCGGCGAAGAAGTTTATATCGGCCCTAATGCAGTTATTCGTGGCGACTGGGGTAAAATTATTGTGAAAGACGGTGCAAATGTTCAGGAAAACTGTACACTCCATGTTTTTCCGGGAATTGAAACCATTTTAGAAGAATCTGCGCATATCGGTCACGGAGCAATTATTCATTCCGGACATATCGGGAAAAATTGTTTGATCGGAATGAACGCAGTAGTAATGGATAAAGCATATATCGGTGATGAGAGTATTGTCGGGGCATTAGCTTTTGTTCCTGCAAATTTCAAATGTGAACCGAGAAAATTAATTGTTGGAAGTCCTGCAAAAATTATCCGTGATGTTTCTGATGAAATGATTAAATGGAAAACGGAAGGAACAAAACTATACCAGGAATTGGCAAGAGAAGGAAAAGACGCGATTTTACCTTGCGAACCTTTTACAGAATATGTTCAGCAGATTCCAACGAAAGTTGTTGATTACAGCATTTGGGATGATGTAAAATAAATTACCACACGAAATTTAATATGCTTAAAAAACTAATTATTTTCTGCAGTATTCTCTTTGCATTTCAATCTGTAGCTTTTGCTCAGATGGGAAATGTAAAACCATTGACTATTGGAGAAATCAGGACCATAAAATCTAAGATTTTAAATGAAGACAGAATTTTAAACATCTATCTTCCGCAAAATTTCGACAAAACAAAATCCTACCCAATCATCTATTTGTTGGATGGAAGCATGAATGAAGATTTTATTCATGTGACGGGTTTAGTTCAATTTTTTAATCAAATGTATTCCATGCCGGAAACGATTGTGGTGGGAATTGCGAATGTTGACAGAAAAAGAGACTTCACTTTTCATACAGATCTTAAAGATTTACAGAAAGATTATCCTACGACGGGGCATTCGGATAAATTTATCAGTTTTTTGGAAAAAGAATTGAAACCTTATATCGAAAGTCAGTTTAAAACAACGGATAAATATTTATTCGGACAATCATTGGGCGGACTTTTAGCCACAGAAATTTTGTTGAAAAAACCTGAAATGTTTAATAATTATTTTATCATCAGTCCGAGTTTGTGGTGGGATGATGAAAGTCTTTTAAAACAGGCTCCTCAATTATTGGCTAAAATTCCGGATACTAAGAAATTTGTTTACGTTTCTGTCGGAAAAGGTGAGCATCCGGTGATGGTAAAAGATGCTGAGGATTTATTTAATGTTTTAAAAAATTCAAACAAAAAAAACTGGACGGTAGAATACAAAATGATGGAAACAGACAATCATGCAACCATTCTTCACAGAAGTTTGTATGAAGGTTTGGTGAAATTGTTTCCATATAAGGAAGCAAAATAATTAATGCTAAAATGATTAATATTTTAAAGAAATATTGGTTATTAATGTTGATCATTTTAATAACAATTAATGTTTTTGGATTTTATTTATTAGGAGAATCAATCGGAATTTCAGATGCTTTAGAACATGTTGAATCAGATGAAGTAATTGAAAGTCTTAAACGCAAAGATTTCTTATACACATTATTTATTGATTTCGTTTTAATAATTGATTTTTGGTTAATCCTTTTTATACCTTATCTAATAATCAAAAACATTGTGAAAAAATTAAATATAAGTAAAAAGTAAAAAACTATATGGAAAAGTTAAAAAACTATATCTACGGCGAATGGGTAGAAGGAAACGGAAACGGGATTCCCTTGTACAACGCTGTAAACGGTGAGCAGGTTGCCATTTCCGATACGGAAGGTCTGAATTTTGAGCAGGCTTTAGATTACGGAAGGACAGTTGGCTACAAAAACCTTTCATCCATGACGTTCTACGATCGTGGAGAAATGTTGAAAAAAGTGGCGCTTTACCTCTTAGAAAGAAAGAAAAAATATTACGATTTATCTTATAAAACAGGGGCAACTCACGTAGATTCTTGGGTAGATATCGAAGGAGGTTTCGGTACTTTCTTTACATACTCAGGATTGGCGAAGAGAATGCTTCCAAATACTCCGTTTTGGGTAGATGGAGATACACAGAAAATTTCTGCTAACGGAACGTTCCTTGGAACTCACATTTTAACACCAAGTGAAGGGGTTTCTATTCAAATCAATGCATACAATTTTCCGGTTTGGGGAATGTTGGAAAAGTTATCCACATCTTTATTGGCGGGTGTTCCTTCGATCGTAAAGCCATCTCCGTTTGGCTCTTATTTAACTAACGCAGTCTTTCAAGATATGATTGAAAGCGGAATTCTTCCGGAAGGAGCTGTTCAGTTAGTTTGTGGTGAACCGGGAAATATTTTGGATTATGTTCAGGATGGAGATTCTGTGTTATTCACAGGTTCTGCGACGACGGGTAGAAAATTGAAATCTTTACCGTCAATCGCAGGAAATGCCGTTCGTTTCAACATGGAAGCAGATTCTTTGAACTGCTCAATTCTTGGACTGGATGCAAAACCGGGAACTCCTGAATTTGATCTATTCATCAAAGAAGTTCGTAACGAAATGACGACGAAAGCCGGACAAAAATGTACAGCAATCAGAAGAATTATCGTTCCTGAAAACTTAATCGGAGACGTTCAGAATGCTTTGTCTAAAGCTTTGGATCAGACAAAAATCGGAAACCCATTAAGCAGAGAAACAAGAATGGGTTCTTTGGTCGGAAAACAGCAATATGATGAGGTTGTAAGAAAAGTAAATTTACTAAAAGCTGAAACAGAACTGGTTTATGACGGACAACACGAATTGGTAGATGCAAACTATGAAAATGGAGCATTTATGAGTCCAAAATTGTTCTTAAACGATGCTCCGTTTACTAAAAATATTTCTCACGATGTCGAAGCTTTCGGTCCGGTTTCTACATTAATGCCTTACAAAGATGCAGAAGAGGCTGCAGCGTTGGCAAAAAGAGGAAAAGGAAGTTTGGTAGGTTCTATCATTTCTCATGACGACAATTTCGTAGCAGAAACTTCGTGGAAAATGGCTTCTCAACACGGAAGGATTTTCGTTTTAAACAGAGATAATGCGAAAGAAAGTACAGGTCACGGCTCTCCGCTTCCGACTTTGATGCACGGTGGTCCTGGAAGAGCAGGTGGCGGTGAAGAAATGGGCGGTTTGAGCGGTCTTCATTTCTTCCTTCAAAAAACAGCGATTCAGGGTTCTCCGGATACTTTGACGGCTATTACTAAAATTTATCAGCAGGGTGCTGAGAAAAAATATTCAGATAAACATCCTTTCCAAAAATATTTTGAAGAAGTCGAGGTTGGCGATTCTTTAGAAACAGCAGGAAGAACGGTTACTGATGCCGATATCGTGAATTTCTCTAACGTTTCCTGGGATCATTTCTATGCGCACACTGATGCAACAAGTTTAACGGGTACGATTTTCGACAAAACCGTTGCTCACGGATATTTCATTCTTTCTGCGGCAGCGGGATTATTCGTTTCTGGTAAAAAAGGACCTGTTATCGCGAATTACGGATTGGAAAACTGTTCGTTCTTTAAACCTGTTTATGCGGGAGATACGATTACCGTTTATTTAACAGCAAAAGAAAAGATCAACCGTGGTGTAAAAGGTAGAAATATTCCTTCGGGAGTTGTAAAATGGTTGGTTGAGGTTGTGAATCAGAGAGATGAGATCGTTTGTGTGGCTACCATTTTAACATTGGTGGCAAAACAATCTCCTTTTATTGATTTAAACTTGAAAAATATTCAAAAAGCATTGAACGGTTTAACTGAATCAACCCAGCCAAGTTGGGGCAAAATGTCTCCTCAGCAAATGATCGAACATTTGGAGCATGGCGTTTTGGTAAGTCTTGGTGAACCCGAAGCAGAAAAATGTTTCACGCCGGAAGAGCAATTGGAAAAATGGCAAGATTCTCTTTATAATCATAGAAAAATGCCAAAAGATTTCCCTGCTCCATTCTTGGAAGAAGATGAAAAGTTGTTGGATTTAAGACATAAAAATCTTGAAGCTGCAAAACAGTCTTTCATGGATAATTTAAAGAGATTTGTTGTTTATTACAAAGAAAATCCGGAAGCAGAACACATGAACTTTGTCTTCGGAAAATTAAATAAAGAAATGTGGGAACTGATGCATAAGAAGCATTTTACGCATCATTTTGAACAGTTTGGATTGATTTAATTCAAAATAAAATATAAATTTATTATCCCTTTTGGTTTTGGCTGAAAGGGATTTTTTTTGTCACTAATTGTTGAAATTTTCATATTTTTATTAAACTAAAAATTTTTAAACCATGAAAAAAACAATTTTAATTGTTGCAGGTGCATTAGTCATTGCATCTTGCAGTAATGAGAATCTTGCGATTACTTCTCAGGAGAGCTCAAAGACAGAGGCAATGAAAGACTTTGCAAAAGCAATGAAAACAATGACCAATCCGAGAAATCAGGCAACTCCTGAAGAAAAACGTATGAAAAGTTATCCTGAGCTGAGTGAAAGGAGAAAAGACTTATTGATACCATCTGCAAAAGAACTTATAAAATCTGAAGGGATAAGTGATGCCGAAATAGAAGAAAAAACTGACGGAAATAAAGGAGCTATTATAAATTGGGCCTTAAATATCTATTTCGATTATAAAAAGACTAATAATTACAAAAACTAATCCTTTAAATCCAAATTAACATGAAAAAATTATCGTTACTACTTTTGCTTTGCTCAAGTTTATTCTACTATTCACAGATAAATGCCTTCAAAATAGATAACCTATCTTCTCAGGATATTACATTTGTTTCGGTAAGTATGAATTTGTCTAATTCGCTGCAGAATTGCGTACCCCTCATATATAATGAATATCCTACTGTCTTACCTGCAGGAAAATCGAGTTCTCATGAGCAAATAAATAATTCGCTTTCTGATGATCCGCCTGTGCAGTTTTGGCATTTGGTAGGACCAAATTTTGATAAAGTATATGATTTAACACTAGGTCCCTTGGATAATGCAGATACAGATCTTGTTACTTGGTATCAGGTTATTATAACTTTGCCGAACAATCAAAGTTTTACTCTTGGAAATGGCTGTATGGGCGGAGGTGTTTTTTCTTTTACATCAGGAAATATTTATGGAGAGCTAACCTTTATATCCGGTGTGGCATATGTTCAGATAAAAGATATTTAATCAAAAAAATCACTACATAAAAAAAGCTTCAAAAAATTTTTGAAGCTTTTTTGTATATAATTCTTCTTATCTTACAATAAATTTATCTCAGAAGCTTTCAGACTATGAACAAAACCTTCGCCGAACAGGTTGTCGAATTTAATCAAAATTTAAAATATGATGGAAATCTTCCAGACGACTTTCAGGTTTTAAATCCTTATCTCGAAAATCCCGAAACGATGGAAGTCATGCAGAAGTTTTATCAGAAATATTATAATGATTTTAATAAAAGGAAATTTATTGTTGGAATTAATCCCAGTCGCCACGGTGCGGGAATTACCGGTGTTCCTTTCACAGATACCAAACGTTTGGAAAGCGTTTGCGGAATTAAAATGAAGTCGGCTTATACGCACGAAACTTCATCTGTTTTTGTATATGATATGATCGAACAATACGGCGGCGCAGAAGAATTTTATAAAGATATTTATATTAATTCACCATTTCCATTAGCGATTGTAAGGAAATCAAAAGGAAACTGGATTAATGCTAATTATTATGATGATAAAGAGCTTTTCAATGATGTAAAAGATTTTATGATCGATTCTTTAAAAAAACATATTAGCTTAAGTCTCGATACTTCCGAAGTTTTTGTATTAGGAAAAAAGAATGCAGATTTTATTTCGAAATTGAATCAGGAAGCTTATCTTTTCGATAAAATGATAGTTTTGGAGCATCCAAGATATATTCAGCAGTATAAATCGAAAGAGAAGCAGTTGTATATTGATAAATATATTTTAGCTTTGAAAAAATAAAAATCCCCAAAAAAGAATTCAGGGATTTCCACTTATGTCTTAGAATCGAGTTTACTAAACTAAAACTGCTGTAAATTCATTTGAATTAATTAGCTTATTAATTAATTCTCCGCCATTTGGCTGCTCCGGATAATCCATCGGAATGATTCCGTATCTACCTTTGGGATTTTCTTTGATATAGTTTAAAAATAATGGATTCACAACTTTTGCTAAATCAATAGGTCTTGTTGTATCAGGAATTATACCTCCCGAAAAACCTGTTCCACTAGAAAAATTAAAATATAATCTGTCTTTTTCTCCTTTAGCTGCCTCTATTAAAGTAGGTTTTACATGTTGGATAAATTTATCCTCTCTTTCTTTCCCCCAGCTGTAATATGCATCCTGAACATAATATTTTATGCCATCATTTTCAAAATTACCCGCAGAATCATCAGGCCATTGATTTAAAAGATTAAGACCATCCTCAATGCTGTCAACACTTCCTGTAGCGAATCTTTTTACAAAAACAATCTTGCCTCTTACCTGATCAAGTGTTGGAATTTTATTTTCTCTATAGAAAAAAGACGGATAGTTGTTGGAAATCGTAATTTTAAAATCATCATAAAACTTTTCCTGTTTGCTTTCGCTCTTTGGATCGGATTCATTTTTTACGCTCATAATGATAGTTTCGCTAGGATGACGCTTCAGAAAATCTACAAGCATGTTGATGACTTGTCCGAAATGCAAATTCAAACCAACTGCTCCGTGATAAAACCATAAGACATGATCTGTATCTGCATCATATCCTCTTTTTAATCTAAAATCTAAAAAACGGATTCCTGAATTTAATTGATCCGTAAAACTCATTTTCTGACATTGCGCGGGCATAAAAATCGTATCGTAAGTTGCACTGTCATGCGTTCCTGGAATTGTAAATTCCGTAAGTTTCTTTTTACCGTCTAGACGATTCATCCAATTTTGTGTAGATGTTTCCATGATGTTTGTTTTTATATTAATATTAAAATGAAATGGGATCACTTAAAGACAAAAAATCCCCTGGAAATAATTTCTTTAGGGGATTTCATCACACTTATGCATTAGAATCTTTCGCGGTACAATTCGCTATATCAAAAAGTTTTCACGGTTATTAGTTTTCTAACTTTAATGATATGCTTTTTACCTTTTAATGACTTTATAAGATTCCGAGGAAGATTTTACAATGTAAGATCCTTTTGGAAGCTCAGAAATATCCGTTTCGTTATCGCCTTTTTTGGCTTCAATTGTTTTTACCAATTGTCCTGACTGGCTGTAAACTTCAAATTTTGAATTTTCATTAGTTTGAATTGTAAGAGGTCCTGTTGTAGGATTAGGATAAATATTTATTCCTTTTTCAGAAACCTTTACATCGTTGGTTGCCAAAACTACGTTGCTGTCTTTTACCCATGTAAAGGCATCAAGACCTGCATATGTATAAGCTCCTCCTAAAGTAACCTGAATCTGATCAATAATAATATTGCTGTAATTTTGACCATTTAGGTTTGTCATATCGATAAGAGTATACCCATTGGTACTTCCAAGTGATGTTGCAAACCCAGTTGTTTTGGTTTGAGTAAACTTTGTTACACCACTTAGCTTTCCTGTAATGGTAAGATTTCCTACAACAGTTTGATTTAAGTTCGTATCAGATAAAAATATCCAGAATCTGTTTACCTTAAACAAATTTGAAGTCGTTTTTATACTGAATGAAGCTCCTGAAGCAATATTTCCTGTTCCGGAATTATCAATATATCTGTTGTCATTTGCTGTTCCACTCCATCCTGTTCCGGGATAATTCCCCTGGATATCAAAGCCTCCGACATGAGATAGAATATTGAAAATTACACCGTTGTCTGTAAAGCTGGTGCTTCCGTGAGACTCCGTTTCAAACATTTCTGTGCTAGTCTGTCCAAATGAAAAGATTGAAATGAAAAGACTGCAGATGGTAAATAGTATAGTACTTTTCATGATTTTAATTTTAAATTTTAGGTTTTTTGTTTTTATGACCTCGATGGGTAAATTCCTGAGATACAAATAATATAATTAATTCCTAAGTAAGGAGACATGTTATTAATAGGAATATTTGCGCCTACAAACGTAACAGATCCGTTACTGATAACAGTGTCAGGAGGAGTGTCTACAAAGCTTGGAACGGCTGTGAAGTCTCTTCCCGTAGTAGTTCCCGAAACAGCAATTGATGAAGTTACTGATGGTGAAGCTGAAGTTGCATTAGCTCTGGATATTCTCAACTGACTCATGATAGCCGGTAAATTCTGGCTAAGGATTGTTGTTGTAGTAGATCCGCTCATTTCTCCCAATGTAACCGATTTTCCTGTATTGGCTGTTCCTGCACCGATAGGGGCACGTCCGTTTAGGTTTGGCAAAGCAAAAGTTGTAGTACCATTACCTCCGTATGTAGTTCCTAGAAGTGAAAATAAAGCCTGATTTTGTGCGATGCTTAATATAGCACCGTTGCAAAGTAAATACCCTTTTGGAGCAAAATCACCTGCAAACATCTTGATGGTTCCTAAATATTCATCCATGATTTTCTTTTGTTTTTAGTGTTAATTATTAATACTCAAAAATTATTATTGTCTTGAAGGATAAATTCCCTCTACACAGATGATGTAATTCATTCCTAAGTAAGGAGGCATATTGTTAATAGGCAGGTTTTGTCCGATAAACATTACAGATTGAGGGTTCAATGGTGTAATAGTCGTAGGATCTGCATTGTCTACAAAGCTTGGTACAGCAGTAAAGTCTCTACCAGTAGTAGTTCCTGAAACAGCAATAGATGAAGTTGCAGAAGGTGAAGCAGATGTTGCATTAGATTTTGAGACTTTCAACTGGCTTGCAAAGCTTGGTAAGTTCGATGTAAGGATTGTAGTTTGTGGTGTTCCTGCTTGTTCTCCTAAAACATAGGTTACACTTCCGTTGGTTCCTGTACCGATTGGAGCACGTCCGTTTAAGTTTGGTAAAGCGAAAGTTGTGATACCGTCACCCCCGTAAGTTGTTCCTAAAATTGAGAATAGTGCAGTGTTTTGAGCAATACTTAATAAAGCTCCGTTGCAGAACATAAAGCCTCTTGGTGCAAAGTTCCCTGCAAAAGACTTAATTACTCCGATCATTTCTTCCATGGTTGATATTTTTTCAGTTTAAAAATTTTCCTACTCTGTTCAGGCTTTTCGGATACCGCCCTATGAATCTTAAAAAAAACTTATGTCTTATTGACAATCCAAAGTAACGACAATCATGAAATGTGAAGTAGAGTAGAAAATACCAAATTGAAGATTACGTATTTCTACGTAATGAGAATTGCAGCAAAAAACACGCCTTAATTTATATGCTTTAAATTTTCCTCAAAACCACCGTATTTAGTATTTTTGTATAAATCCTATATAAATTAAAAATGAACGAATTCGTAGTTTCAGAACTTAGAAACAATATTGCCGAAATCACATTCGGAACTCCAAAAAGTAACTCTCTTCCGGGAGCAATTCTTGAAAAATTAGCACAGACTATTCTTGATGAAGGTGCAAAAGATGAGGTAAAAGCGATTCTTGTAAAAAGCGAAGGCGAAAAGGCTTTCTGCGCAGGAGCCAGTTTTGATGAACTTTTAGCAATTGAAGAGTTGGAAGCATCAACTAGATTTTTCGGAGGCTTTGCAAAAGTTTTGAATGCGATGAGAAATTGCGGTAAAATTGTTGTTGTAAGAGTTCAGGGAAAAACTACAGGTGGTGGAGTAGGATTGGCTTGTGGAGCAGATTATTGTTTTGCAACAAAAGATTCTGCTTTAGCTTTAACGGAAATTAATTTAGGAATCGGACCATTCGTTATAGGACCGTATGTTGAAAGAAAAATCGGAAAATCTCAATTCTCGGCAATGGCAATTGATGCAGATTTCAGATCGGCAGAATGGGCAGAGCAACATAATGTATATCATTCGGTTTCTGAAAATATCGAAGAGATGGATGCTAAGTTGGAGAAATTCCTTCAGACATTGGCTTCAAGAAGCAGCGATGCACTAGCTTTAATTAAAAAAGTATCCTGGGAAGGAACAGATCATTTTAATGAATTGATGCCTGCAAGAATTCACATGAGCGCAAGTTTGATCTTGGAAGATTCTGCCAAAAAGAATATAGAATCAATTAAAGAAAGATTGAGAGCGAAATAGTTTTTCGATCTATGGAAATATTTACCGTTGATAGAAGATCAGCGGTTTTTTTATTAATAGATGTCAAAGGTTAATGGTGAATTTTACTTCGCAAGTGAATGGTCAATTTTTCATTATAATTTAGAAAATTGATAAGTGAAACAAATTGACAATTCACTATTCACTTTTTTAATTTTTTTAAAAAAAATTTTGTCCGTTCAAAAAAAATAATAACTTTGTATTTCAAAGTTCTTTTTATGGATTCAAAAAACTATCACGAAGACTTATCACATATTCGTTCCATGATGGAGCGATCTTCAAGGTTTATTTCTCTGAGCGGACTATCCGGAGTTGTTGCAGGTTTAGCAGCAATTATTGGAGCAGTGTATGTTTATTTTGTGTTTCAAAGGGAAGGAATTAGCTATTTTGATGGCGACAGAAATATTTTTGGTCCTTCACTGGTAAAAGAACTTGTATTGATAGCAACCTGTATTCTGTTTGTTGCTGTTTTCAGCGGTTATATTTTCACCACAAATAAGAGCAAAAAGAAAGGTTTGAAGATCTGGGATGCGACAACTAAGCGTCTTTTGTTTACCTTTGCAGTCCCTTTGGTGACGGGAGGTTTCTTTTGCTTGGGACTTTTGTATCATCATCTTTTTGTATTTGTTGCTCCTGCTACATTGCTTTTCTATGGATTAGCTTTGATAAGTGCAGAACGATATACATTAACGGATATCAAATATTTAGGATATTGTCAAATTGTTTTAGGACTAATTTCTTTATTCTTTTTAGGATGGGGATTACTTTTTTGGACACTTGGATTTGGAGTTTTGCATATCGTTTATGGACTGATTATGCATAAAAAGTATAAGTAAAGTGGAAAAAGTCATAAAGTATTTTTTCATTTGTGTTGCAATTATTGGAGGACTTTTAATTACTTCTGCAATAGTTTTCAGTTTTATGTTCTTTAATGCTTTTGGCGGATTTGATAAAGATTATTCTGTTGAAGATTTGAAAGAGGAATACGTCGCAAAAGAAAAGGAAATAGATGATTTGATTTTATATTATCATAGCATCAAATCTCCAAATAAAACTATTGAAATTGAATTTAAGGACGATGAGGTTTTAGGCAGATTATTAGTACACCCAAAAAATGATTCTTTAAAATACTATCAACAATGGGATATTAATGTTGAAGGATTGCAAAATACAGCTATAGGAAAAGAACTGGGTTGGACTGAGAATGAATTAAAAACTTTGAAAGAAAAATTAGATAAAGCAAATTGTATTTCCATTGAAGATGGTGAGCCAGTGAAGGTTGGATTTACACGAAGTGGATTAGGAATGTATTCGTTTAATGTTTTTCAAAATAAAGAATCAAACAGGAATAAATATAATGACGGATGTCAATATATCTTGGTAAATAATAAGTTGGCGTTAGAATATGGTGGAGGAGCGATTGGCTCGCAATGTTTTCCAAATAATTAAAGATTAAAATGATAAAAATAAATCAACTCAACAAAGAATTCGAAAGCCGTGTAAGATTGGGCATTATGTCCGTTCTGATGGTCAACGACTGGGTTGATTTTTCTGAAATGAAAAGTTTACTGGAAATCACAGATGGAAATCTCGCAAGTCACAGCAATGCCTTAGAAAAAGTGGGATATATTGAAGTAAAAAAAGAATTTGTCGGCAAAAAACCGAGAACATCTTACAGAGTTACCCAAAACGGGAGGGAAGCGTTCACTGAGCATTTAAATGCTTTGGAAAAATTATTAGGAAGATAACGGCTATATTTTTTTATCATTTTACTTTGAAATACAAAGTACTTTAAAATTTTTAAATATTAAATTATGATTTCAACAAAACAAAAAACAACAATCATTTTCGCTTTACCGGCATTATTAATGTCCGTAGCGTTTTTCGGAAACCTATTCGTAGAAGGGTGGAACTGGTCACCTTCTGACTTTATCATTGCGGCGGTGTTACTATTTGGAACTGCATTTTTCATTAATCTGGTCATCAATTCGAAAAAAAGCCCACGATTTAAACTAATGATTTCATTTGTCATTTTATTGGCGTTGGCTTTGGTTTGGATTGAATTGGCAGTTGGAATTTTCGGGAGTCCGTTTGCGGGAAGTTAATTTTTTGAATTTCAAAAACTATTAAAAATAAATGAACCGAAAAACATTTTTAAAAAAATTGCTTCAAATTTCAGCGATTGGAGTGTTCCCAATGTTGTATTCATGGCAGATAGAACCATTCTGGCTCGAGTTTGTAGAAAGAAAGCTTCCTATTATAAATTTACCGAAAGGTTTGGAAGGAAAAGTCTTAATGCAGCTTTCAGATTTACATATAGGAACTCGCTTCGATTGGAATTTTATTATTGATTCTTTTCAAAAAGCTAAAAAATACAATCCTGATTTTGTCGTTTACACAGGCGATTTTGTCAATCACGGAATTGCGCAGGAAAGAGAAGATCTTAAAAAAGTAATGAAACACGCAGTTTTAGGAAATTTGGGCACTTTTGGAATTCTTGGAAATCATGATTATGGAGTCGATTGGAAGGAACTTGATGTAGCCGAAAATATCACTGAAACGTTAGAAAATTTCGGGGTCACAATGTTGAGAAATGAACAGAAAGAAAGTCACGGATTGAATTTAATTGGCTTCGAAGATCTTTGGTCACCAAATTTTGCTCCGAAAAAAGTAATGGAAAATTACGATCCCTCAAAAGCCAATCTCGTTTTGTGTCATAATCCCGATGCGTGCGACAAAGATGTATGGAACAATTATCAAGGTTGGATTCTGAGCGGGCATACTCATGGTGGACAATGTAGAGTTCCCGGCGTAATTACTCCACTTCTTCCGGTGAAAAATAGAAAATATATTTCCGGTGAAATTGATCTTGAAGATGGAAGAATGCTTTATATCAATCGGGCTTTGGGACATTCTTTTCAGGTTCGTTTTATGGTTCGTCCTGAAATTACTGTTTTTACTTTAACACAAGGATAAATCATGAGCGATAAAAACATTTTAAATATTGGAAAATCAACATTTTGGTTTTCATTTATAGGAGGAAGCATTCTGTTTTTTGGTTCATACTTAGGACATGTTGTAGAATTAATCATTTTTAACGGATTGATTTTATGTCTGTTTGCATTATTAAATTTAATTGCATTTTTCTTTTTGATTTTTTACGGACTTTTTCATCAATCAAAATTTTTGATATGTCTTAAATCCACCTTAATACTTCTTATAAATATTCCAGTTTCATTTTCATATGGATCTCTAATTAACGATTAAAATAATAAACTATGAAAAAAATACGTGTTCAATTTTTACTTTTCATGTATGGAAAATCACAAAAACTTTACAGAACTTATTTTAAAAAGAAGAAAAGAAAATGGCAATTCAATGAAAAACAATTATTGAAATTTAACGAAGATTCTTTGGGAAGACAATTAGGCGAATTTTATAAAGTACATAAATTCAGGATGATTCCAAAAATGGAAAATCACGATGTTTATCATTTGATCACAGATTTTGGAACAGGAATGCAGGACGAAATTGCAATGCAGTATCTCCTTTTTGGAAACGGAAAAAGAAGCGCTTATCTTTTAGGTGTATTGCTTTTAGGAACCATCGTTTTTCCTGAATATCTAAAAATGTATATCAAAGCTTTTCGAAAAGGAAGGGAAATGAGAACTTTTTATAATTGGGATTTCGAGGCATTGCTATGGCAGAATTTTGATCATTTAAAAGATTTTGTTCAACAGAATAATACACCGATTTTATATTGATTTTATGAAAAATATAAACTTTAGCTTACAAGGAAAAATCACGTTTTATTTTTCGTTTGCTGCTGGAACATTATTTCTTCTAAGTTTTTTACTTACAAAAAGTGAAACTTTATTAATCATCGGATTTTACTATGTTTTAGTTGCAGCAGTAATCAACACAATTATATTTTTTCATGAATTAATTTTTTTCATATCAAATATTTCCGATAACAAATCCAATGGAAATTCTGCTGTTCTTATTTTGTTGAATCTTCCCATAAGTTTCGTCTATTTTTTGGCTGTTATTAACCGTCTTGGGTTTTAATTTTAAATAAAAAAACATGAAAACACATCATTATATATTTCTCACAACGATCCTATTTGTTATCTTTTTTTACGACCAAAATGTGGGTTTGAATCTTGGAATTATCGGGGTTGTCTATGCTATCCTTACGTTTTTCAGAACACCTCAGAAAAACAGGACAACAACTTTTCTTTTCCTTTTTGGAACGAGTATTCTCTCTAGTATTGCTTTTGCCTGGTACGGGGATATGCCATCATTTTTAGCGATTTCAAGCTCACTTTTGTTGCTGTCTTTTAAATCCAGAAACAGAAGGATGAAAATTCTTTTTCTAATTCCGGTTTTTGCAATTAATTTCGTTACTGCCATTTTCAGATTTTTTAGTTTTGATGATTGGCTTCCAAAACGAAATATTTCCGGATTATGGCAGAAAACTTTCGCTTTTGTTTTGATTCCTTTAATCCTGATTTCGGTTTTCTTTGGAATTTATTCGGCAGGGAGCGATCATTTTGCTAATCTTTTCACCAATATCAAATTTGATATTAATTTTTGGCAACTCTTAGCGATGATCGTTCTCGGATTTTTTATTGCCTTCAATTATTGGAATTATGCGATTGATAGATTCATTTACAAGAAAAATCATTTTTTAAATAACGAGTTTCAGGAGAAAGATAAAATCCAGAAATCGACGTATTCGTTTTTGGATTTGCATGCGGAAAGAATGAGCGGTGTAATTTCTTTCTTTGCATTGAATATTTTGTTGATATTTTTCATTATTACCTATAATTATGAACAATTTTATGAAGCCACAAAAACGCCGACTCAGCTTTCTGAGGAAACGCACGAACGGGTAAATGCTGTAATTGTGTCGATTTTAATGGCCATTTTGGTGATCATGTTTTATTTTAAATCTAATTTCAATTTTGATCCTAAAGCTGGTTTAATGAAAATTTTAGTTAAAATCTGGATTTTTATGAATGCTGTACTTGTTATTTCTGCAATGATAAAAAATACAGAATACATTATCAATTATGGCTATACGTACAAAAGATTGGGTGTTTATGCATTCCTGATTCTTGCATTCATCGGACTGATTATGACTTTCATTAAAATTCAGCTGAAAAAAAGAAATGTTTTCCTTTTCAACACTATGGCTTGGTATGTTTACGGAACGATCCTGATTTGCAGCTACATCAATTGGGGCGGAATTATCACTTCCGAAAACATGAAACGCAAAGATTTTGCTATAAATTATCATAAAACAGGAATCAATTTTAGTGAAAAGCAATTAGTAAAATATGCCGAAGAAAAGAACGATCAAAAATTAAAAGCAGAAATTTTAAATTTAGAAAGAGTGAAGTTTCAGAAAGATGAGAAGTTCCTTTCCAAAGTTCTTTACTATCAAAGTATAAAGTAAATATTTCAAACTATGCAAAAAAATAACTTTAAAGTAAAAACAAAAATCTAATATTATTTTAAGTTTGAAAAAGAAGCAATGGAACAATTTTAGCTTCAAAGTATATTTATCAATTTAAAATAACTGTTATGAAAAAATCCTTATTGTTATTAATCCCACTTATCATTGTTGCATGTAAAAAAGAACCTAGTGTTTCGGAAACATCTGATAAAGATTCGATGGTGGTTTCAGAACAGTCCACCTCTGCAGAGAAGATCGATTCTGCTGCTTTGAGAAAGAAGGATTCGATTGTTAATAATGCTCCGGTAACCAAAGAAGTTTTACGAACTGGTGTAATGAGAAATGTGAAAGACGGACAAATTATCCGAACAATAGATGCAGAGCAATTTCCATTGACTTTGGGAGAGGAATTTACAAAAGATGGACAAGAATTAATTTTAAAAATAACAGATTTTGAAAAACCGAATCTGAAAGCAAAAATTTCTACCAAAGAAAAAGATTTCAACATTAGATTCAATCAGATAAAATTACCAAATGGTGATTACGACGGACCTTTCGGAAGAGAAATTACTTACGAGGTGAAGGATAAAGGTGAAGTTTGGCTTATTATCGGAAAGAGTAATATGGCTTCCGGAAATACAAAAGGAAGCTTTACAGTGAGTATTGAATAATTTTAATCAATTTGGTATAATTTCTGCAAACTAATCTTTAAAATTTATCATTATGAAAAATATATTTTTGACAGCGGCAGTGGCTTCGGTTGCTTTAGTAAGTTGTGGAACAGTGCAGTCGTTGGTTCAGAATACATTTCCTTATACAGCCAATGTGTTAGTTTCCACGGGTGTTCCTGCAGATAAAGAGGTTTCATCTACAGCTACGGCTTCCAATGTGCAGACGTGGTTTGGAGGAAACAATGATGCGAAAATTAAAGATGTAAGAATTTCAGATGCGAAAGTTTCGGTAGTTTCTCCTTCCGGCGGAAATTTGAGCGCTTTTAAATCCATCAAAGTTTATATTTCATCAAGCGGAACGAGTGAAAAACTGGTGGCTTCAAGATCAAATATTTCCACAGATGCTTCCAGTCTAAATCTTGATTTAGAAAATTCAGGATTTTTGGATGAAGTGGTAAAAAGTACAGGAGTTACGGTAAGAACGGTTTACGAACTAAAAAATCAAACAAGTTCTGACATGAATCTTAGAATTGCTCTAAATTTCAATAGTGTACCTGCAAATTAATTTTTATAAAAGTTTATTATAACAAAACGTCTTTCAAAAAATTTTGAAAGACGTTTTTATTTTTAATTGAAATTTCAAAATTTATTTAAAATCAACCAATTCAACATCGAAAATAAGTGTTGCTCCCGGAGGAATTACACCACCTGCTCCGTTGTCTCCGTATGCCAAATCAGACGGAATGTAGAATCTGTATTTTGCACCCTTTGTCATCAACTGGATACCTTCTGTCCAACCTTTGATAACGCCGGAAAGATTCAGCTCAATCGGTTGTCCGCCGCGATTGTCTGTGGTATCGAAAACAGTTCCGTCCATCAGTTTTCCTGTATACGTTACATTGGCTGTGCTCGATGCGGTTGGTTTTGCTTTTCCGTCTCCAGGCTTCAAAACTTCGTACTGTAAACCACTTGCTGTTGTTGTAATTTTCTTATTTAATTTATTTTTAGCAAGAAACTCCGCGCCTTTTTTCTTGTTTTCTTCCGCTTTTACTTTCTCTTCGGCTTGTCTTTTTTCACTTTGCTTCTGCATGAAACCTTGTAAAAAAGTACCCATTTCTTCTTTCGGGAATAATCTTGTCTTATCTGAAAACTCATCTTTAATCGCCTGTGCCAAAAGATCTGCATCTACTGCAAATCCTTGTTTTTTCATATTTTGGGCGATATCAAGACCGATATAATAAGATGCTTTCTGATCGTCTGTGTATGTTTTCTGAGCATAAGAAATATTAATTCCTGCAAGTAGAACGAGAGTAACTAAAGTTTTTTTCATTTTTGATATAAATTATATTCTGTTTGTAAAGTTAGGCTTTTGTAACGGAATCCATTACAATCGTAACGGGGCCATCGTTGATTAGTGAGACTTTCATGTCTGCTCCGAAAATTCCGCTTTCGGTTTTTAATCCTGATTTTGAAATTTGTTCTTTAAAATAATCAAAAAGAGGGATGGCTTTATCAGGTTTTGCCGCTTTAATGAAAGATGGTCGGTTTCCTTTTTTGTAATCTGCAATTAAAGTAAACTGACTGATACATAAAATTTCTCCTGAAATATCGAGAATTGATAAATTCAGTTTCCCTTCATCATCTCCAAAAACTCGTAAGTTTAAAATTTTCTGAACAAGCCAATCTGCATCAGATTTTTCGTCATTTTCATCAATTCCTACCAAAAGCATGAATCCTTTTCCGATTTCTCCTACAATTTTTTCGTCTATTTTTACACTGGATTCGGAGACTCTTTGTACTACGACTTTCATTTTTTAATAATAAATATTTAAATTTTTGCTTGCTGCATCATAATTATAAAGATAAGTTTTCGGAGGAACATTTGCTACAGCAGTTGGCTGTCCTGTTAATAAAATCCATTGTGCGTTATCTTTTGGGCAAATTATACTTGTTCCATTTTTTACTTCTAATGTTGTGTTGCTGTCTGGGCAAATGTGAGGAGCATTTCTATCATAAGCTTTAAATGCGGCAGGACTGTCATTAGTTCTCACAATAATTAATCCTCTTGTATTGGATTGTTGCTCATTGATGTAAACCCAACCTCCAACTTGGTTCAAAGTGTTGTAGGCTGGAAGGTTCAAATTTATGGTTACGTTGATCGGGTTACTTGGAAAACAGCTTACGGTGTCTTCTCTGCTTCCGCAAGAATTTAAAGTTAAATTATTGAAAATCAATAAAATGATTATAGATAGGATTGAAAAAGTTTTTTTCATTTCAATTTAAATTTTTATATATTTGTAAAAATTAAACGATTACAACACGAAAACATTGTCCGGCAAATGTCGGATTATTTTTTTATACTAAAACTAAATTTTGAAAATTATGGCAAGCTATGTTACAAAGGAGGGGCTAGAGAAAATGAAAGCTGAGCTGGAGCAGTTAGAAACTGTAGAAAGACCTAAAATTACCCAGCAAATCGCAGAAGCAAGAGACAAAGGAGATTTGTCTGAAAATGCAGAATATGATGCGGCTAAAGAGGCTCAGGGTATGCTTGAAATGAGAATTTCTAAGCTGAAGGATGTTATTTCTACTTCTAAAATTATAGATGAAAGCCAATTAGATACTTCAAAAGTTTCAATCCTTACAACGGTGAAGCTTAAAAACAATGCGACAAAGCAAGAGCAGGTATTTACTTTAGTTCCTGATAATGAGAGCGATCTTAAAACCGGAAAAATTTCTGTAAACACACCAATTGCAAAAGGATTGCTTGGAAAAGTTGTAGGTGAAACTGCAGATATTACATTGCCAAACGGAAACAAATTGTCTTTCGAAGTATTGGATATTACTTTATAAGTAAAAAATTTAATATTAAATTTTAAGCTAATTTCTAACTTCTAAAATCTAATCTCTATAAAAATGAGTACAATATTCACAAAGATCATCAACGGCGAGATCCCTTCCTATAAAATTGCCGAAGATGAAAATTTTATTGCTTTTCTGGATGCGATGCCTTTAGTGAAAGGACACACGCTGGTTGTTCCCAAAAAAGAAGTAGATCTTATCTTTGATCTCGACAGCGAAGAATACAAAAATCTTTGGGGATTTGCTCAGCAAGTAGCTAAGAAAGTAAAAAATGCAATTCCTTGCGTAAGAGTGGGAGTGGCGGTTGTAGGATTAGAAGTTCCTCATGCGCATATTCATTTAATTCCTTTAAATAATGTGGAAGATATGAATTTCAAAAATCAGAGATTGAAATTATCAAACGAAGAGTATACTGAGATTCAGAACTCTATTATTAATTCTTAAAAATAACAGAAACTCGTAAAACTTAACTTTTACGAGTTTCTTTAATCATATACCTTATATATATTATATAGAAAAATGAATTCAAACCAATGTTCATTCTGTGGAAGAAAAAGAAATGAAGTACAGATGCTGATTTCTGGTCAGAACGGCTTTATTTGCGAAAACTGTATCGAGCAGGCTCATGCTATTGTAAAAGATACAGCTTCAAAATCTGAACATTCTTCACCCGCAGAAAATATAGATGAGCTTAAAAAACCAAAAGAAATCAAGGAATTTCTTAATCAATATGTTATAGGACAGGATCAGGCTAAGAAACAATTGTCGATCGCGGTTTATAATCATTATAAAAGACTGCTTCATGCTCAGGACGAAAATAGAGAAGTTGAGCTGGAGAAATCAAACATCATCATGATCGGTGAAACAGGAACGGGAAAAACTTTACTGGCAAAAACAATTGCAAGAGAATTGAATGTTCCATTCTGTATCGTAGATGCAACGATCTTAACAGAAGCAGGTTATGTAGGAGAAGATGTTGAAAGTATTTTATCAAGACTTTTAATGGTTGCAGATTATGATGTAGAAAAAGCAGAAAAGGGAATTGTATTTATTGATGAAATTGATAAAATTGCAAGAAAATCTGATAATCCAAGTATCACAAGAGACGTTTCGGGAGAAGGTGTTCAGCAGGGTTTATTGAAATTGTTGGAAGGAAGTATTGTAAATGTACCGCCACAAGGAGGAAGAAAACATCCCGACCAAAAATATATTCAGGTAAATACACAAAATATATTGTTCATTGCAGGTGGTGCTTTCGATGGAATAAAAGAAATCATCGAAAGAAGAATGAACAAGCAAGCGATTGGTTTCAGCTCCGAAAAAATTAACAAAGTAGATGAAGATGAGTATGTATTAACAAATATTAATGCAATTGATCTTCGTAGTTTCGGATTAATTCCCGAACTTTTAGGAAGATTTCCAATCATCACTTACCTCGATAAACTCTCAAAAGAAACGATGGTAAGAATTATGAAAGAACCAAAAAACTCGATTGTGAATCAATTTGTGGAGCTTTTTAAAATGGATGGCACAAATTTGGTATTTACGGATGGAGCAATTGAAAAAATTGTAGAGGAAACTATAGAAAAAGGTTTGGGAGCCAGAGGACTTCGAGGAACCACTGAAAAAGTGCTTGAAGACTACATGTTTTCTATAGGTGAAGAAAAAGAAATAGTATTAACTGAAGATAATATTTTTGTTAATAAATAAAATATTTTTGTTTTTTCGCAAAAAAAACATACCTTTGCACTTGAGATATTGTATTAATATACAAGTGATTGTACTTTGATGCAGAAAATTTGTATTAACACACAAATAATTATATACAATGAGAAAAAGTTTATTTGCTATTGGTTTGTTAGCAGCTATAGGTTCTGTTCAGGCGCAGAATGTTCTAGTACATGTAGATGATGCTGCTACTACGTATGTAAGCAAGGGTACACTATTCTATAGTGGAGGAGGCTTACAGACAAAGGCTACAGGGGTAGTTGAAAATCACGGAAACTTCATGGTTTCAGGTTCAGCAACAGATTCATTCAAAACAATTGATGCTTCTAATGTTGATAAAACAGAAACTAACGGTGGGGCTAACTTCGTTAACAGATTAAATGAGCCGGGAGCATATGCTTCTGTAAATCCTACTGATGCGTCAACCCCTGCGGTTTACACTTACGGTCAGTTATTCATTTCGGGTATTCCTCAAACAAACATTACTGGGATCGTAGATCAGGAATTTAGAGCTGTGAGCCATGGTACTTATCAGCAGATTGGTTTGCCTTTCTTTGACAAGACAGCTTCCACATTGAGTGCTGAATTAGGGAAAACATTCTCCAATACAAGATACTCACAAAATGAGATTCTAGCATATAATAATGCTAATGTTGTTTCTATGAATGTTCCTCTTACAACTAAGTTAGGAGTAGCTAATCCAGGAACGACTTACTACATGTTAGGTGGTTCTGGTCTTAATCTTACGACTACAAAAACAGTAAAAGGACGTCCTGTAACAGATGCGGCAGCAACTAGTGTAGTTACATTACAAGGTGCCGGAGCTTCTGTAAATTTTGGAACAAACGGAAACTCTACAAATCAGTATAGTGAGAAATATAATACCTATGTTCAAGATGGTTTCGAAACTACACCATGGCAAGGTAATTATGGTAAAAACTGGTATCAGTTCTCTAATCCATATTTAACTAATCTAGATCTTTCTCAAATTGCAACTAATGAAGCAAGTGGAGATGGAATTAATCTAACCACAATTCAGGGTGTAAGATTAGAAGTTTCTGGTGTTTCTACTACTCAAACTGGAGGTACAGGATCTGCAGGTTATAAGTTTATAACATTCCCATCTGGAGTTCCTACTGGAGATGTTGCTTATTCTATGATTAGACCTATGGGTACTTTTGCAATTAAATTACTTAATAATACAGCGGCAGACCAATTGAATTTTGCAAATCTTAGAAGATTCAACTATTATAATAGAGCGGCAGGTACCCCTTACAATGTTGCAGCAAATAAAAATGCAGCAAAAATAGGTACTGTAAAGCAATTAGGGGTTATTGGTCTTGACAGTAATGGAAATGAAGTTGCAAGAACTTATTATGTTGTTTATCCAAACGGAACAACTGGACATTCAGATACTCAGGCTAAAACACAGGTTAAGTCAACTTCTTCAGACATTCTTGGAACATATGAAGAGGCTCTTAATGGTGGATATGATTACAACTATACAAACCAGTATTGGTTGTACATCAACGAGGCTAACGAAAGTAATTTCAAAGGAAAAAATATCAAATTGGTAAACTATGATTTAAATAAAATTAAATCTTATAAATTTGAAATTAGAGAAAATGCTGAGTTAGTAAGTGCTGGAACTCATGCGTTATCCTCTGGAACAGGTTTCTACTATAAAGCTCCAAACGGAACTTTACAAGAAGCTAAACAGGGTAGTGTAGTTCCTGCAAGCAATGCAGAATATGATCTATATTATGGAGAACCTAGCAATGTTGTACTGGCTGTAGAAGCTCCTTCTACTACGCCTTCTAGAACAGTTGTAGTTTATAATCCTGAGATTACAAATTATATTGTTAGATTCGATCCAAAATGGAAGAAAGCAGATATTGAAGTTTATGATATGAGTGGTAAACTGGTTATTTCTAAAAAAGCAGTTAATACTTCTACAGATTTTGTAATTGAATTAGATAATAAAATTAAAAATTCTTACGTAGTAAAAATTGTTTCTGATAAAGGAGAGACTGTTAACACCAAAATCTTAAAATAAAATATATGAAAACTATAAATAAACTAGTATCAGCTCTTTTTCTTTTTGCGATAGCATTTGTAAATGCACAACCTGGAGGTAATCCGCCTGGAGATGGTGGTGGAACCGTAGGCCCAGGAGCGCCACCGACATCACCGATTGATATGTATGTATATGCATTAGGTATCATTGCAGTAATGTTCATTGCATTTTTTACAAAGAAATATTCGAGCAAAAAAGCATAAAAATTTATTAAAATAATATTAAACTCTCTGATTTACTCAGAGAGTTTTTTTATTTTTACATTATGAAAAAGATTTACATAACATCAGCATTATTAGCTGCATTTTCATTACAGGCTCAGTTCACTGTTACTATTCAGGCTCCTGCAGACTTCAAAGATCAAGACGCAATTCTATATACTTTAAACGGTTCAAAAGATATTATTGTATCAAAAGAACAAAGTAAAAACAATACCTGGGCGTTCAAGTATCCAAGCAATTATATGGGAATGATGAAAGTGTATTTCCCAAGTTCTAACAATACATTCAATTTTATTTCTGAAAATAAAAATGTAAGTGTAAAGCTGGAAACTCAGACTAATAAAATTAAAGATATTGTTTATATAGACGAAGCAAACAATATTATGAGTAAACTTCAGGAAGGATCTCAAAAAAAGGAGTTGATCTTACCTGCATTGTCCCAAATTAAAGAATACTATAAAGACAACACAGAATTCGGAAAAGCTTTAAGAACTGAAATTAGCAGACTTTCTGGAGGATCTGAAAATCTGGATCAAGCTCAGCATCCATTTATTTATTACTACAATACAAATTACAATAAATATTTATCAAACGATCCGAATAAAAAAATAAGTCAAGACGAAATCATTAATTTTATTGATAAATCTAATGATATGTTGGAAACTTCTTCTTTATTAAGACCACTTTTGGTTAATTATCTTAATACCGGAGGAAATACCAATGTCGCTGCTTCTGTAGATAAGCTTTTAGATAGATTAAAAGTAGAAACTCCTCGTGGACAAACTGTTTTATCTGAATTAATCGATATTTTCGACGTTTACGATATGGATGAATATAAGGATAAATATCTTACCCTTGCTAAGAATTTAAAGTGTACGATTACAGATAGACTAGCTTCAACCATGAAATCTAATGCGAACGTGGAAATGGGAGCTGCTTTCCCTAATTATAAATTCCAGTCGCCTGTAAATACTACTGCAAAATCCCTTTATGATATAAAGGCGGATAAGAAGGTTGTTATCTTCTGGTCGTCTACTTGTTCGCATTGTGAGAGTGAACTTCCACAACTTTTAGCAAAATACAACGATTTAAAGGCTAAAAATATTCAGGTTGTTGGTTTATCATTGGATGTTGACAAAGATTCTTACACAAAAAAAATCTCTGCATTTCCATGGGTAAATGATTCGGAATTGAGAGGATGGAACAGTACCTACGTAGATACTTACAATGTTCATGCAACTCCGACGTATTTTATTTTAGATGCTAACAATAAGATAATCAACAAACCAGACCATGTTGGTGATGTTTTAGAATATTTTAAGTTAAAATAAATTTGGTAGTAGCAAATATTTTACTATATTTGCACCACCAAAACGGCGAGGTAGCTCAGTTGGTTAGAGCGCAGGATTCATAACCCTGAGGTCACGGGTTCAATTCCCGTCTTCGCTACGATAGCGAAAAAAAACCGAAACATTTGTTTCGGTTTTTTTATTTTATATTTTGAAGATATTTAAGCTTGATAACCCAACAATTTTCTAATCTGATAGAAAAATCTTTCGATAAGTCTTAGATCCTGCGTTACGATTTCTGCATTTCCTTTAAGTTCTTTATCAAAAACAAGATTTTTATTATAACTTGTTTTTAAACCTTTCGGAAGAACAACATCAACATAATAATTTCCATCTTTATCCGGGGAAAGAGAAATATTCTGAACTTTTCCTTCCACAATACCGTATTCCTGATAGCGGTAATTGTCCAATTTAATTAAAACTTTTTCACCCGATATGATCTTACCTGAATTAGCCGCCGGTACAGACATTCTGCCTACCAATTTCTCTTTGTTTTTAGGAAGAATAGATAATATAGCATCACCAGCTTTTACAAACTGATTTTCGCCAAAAAACTGCTGAAAACTCGCAACACCTTCCGTATTGGAAATAATCAGGTAAGTTTGTTCCCATTGTTTTAATGATTTTCTTAATTGTTCAAACAATTGAAGCGTCTGAGATGAGTAGGTGATCTTATCTTTTTCAGTGTTAATCGCCGTTCCGCTTTTGGTTTTATTTAAATTTGAAATACCTTCTTCCATTTGCGAAAGAGAAATATTGATGTTTTCTAAATTTTGTTGAGCCTGTAAAAATTTTATTTTTTCATTCTCCAATTCAACCGATGCAATAACTCCTTGATTAAACAATTCCTGAGAACGTTGATAGTTTTTCTTTGTAAGCTCATATTTTGCCTGTTCAAGGCTCTTTTGCTGCTTTGTTGTAGCAATTCTAAGTCTATATTCAGAAAGGCTCTGATTGGCCGCTAAATTTTCGGGAGCGTAAGGCTGCAGACGCGTAAATAAAGCTTCATCCTGAAATGCTTTCGCGAAATTATTATAATCTCCCTGCAATTCACCCAATTTAAAATGTGAAACCTGAGCAAGTGGAAAAGATTGTAATTCATTCGGAGCAATTGAATCAACTAATGTTTTTAGCTCCAAAACATCTTTATAATTTGCAGATGACTGCATCACCATCAAAACCTGATCTTTTTTAACCTGTTGATGATCTCTAATGAATATTTTTTCAATTTTAGAATTGGCTCTTGCCTCCAGTTTTTCCGGTGGATTCTGAGAAGTTACCACAATTGGAGCCGGGATAAATTCAGGATATCTTATAATGTAACTCATTACCATAATGAGTATCAGAATTAAAAATATAATTGTATTTCCCCAACGAATCATCCAATGTGGAGGTTGGGTAAGAATATCCTGAACGCTTTCGGAACGCAGTTCTATATTATCTAAAATGTCTTTTTCCATAATTTAAATATAAAAATTCCCCCTTAAAGGGGAATAGTTTTTATCCTAAAGGACAATTTCCATCCCAATCAGAGGGTGGGTTTGTATCTGAATCTGGTGGACATGCAATGTGGTGGACTTTGCAAGGAATATAAGATCCATTACACCAAGAACCGCAACAATCGATTGGATTTATAACAGCTCCTCCTTGTACAGATTTTAATTTTTGTCTTGTTAATTTCTTTAAATTTTTCATAGTAAATAAATTGTATTAGTTTTCCTACTCTATAAGCTTTTCGGATTCCGCTATTTTATGATTTTAATTAATTTCCAAGTTCTAATTGATTTTTTACCAATCTGTAATATTCACCTTTTAAGGCAACCAATTCAGCATGATTTCCTTCTTCCACCACTTTTCCTTTATCTAACACGATAATTTTATCGGCGTGTTTTACGGTTGAAAGTCTATGTGCGATAACAACGGCAGTTTTACCCTTGAAAAACTGCTCAAGGTTTTCCATGATGACTTTTTCGTTGTTGGCATCAAGGGCAGAAGTTGCTTCATCAAAAAGAATATAATCCGGAGATTTGTAAACAGCTCTCGCGATGAACAATCTTTGCTTTTGTCCACCACTTACGCCAAGTCCTTCATTTCCGATTTTTGTGTTGTAACTTAAGGGAAGTTCTTCGATAAAATCTTTGATATTGGCAATTTCAACTGCTCTTCTTAATTTTTGTTTGTCGACATGATCTTCTCCAACAGCAATATTGTTGGCAATAGTGTCATTAAAAACATAACCTTCCTGCATCACAACTCCACAATGATCTCTCCAGTATCTTGGAGAAATATTTTTAAGTTTTGTATTTCCTAGGCGAATTTCACCTTCGTTGGGTTCATAAAACTTCATTAATAATTTTAATAAAGTGGTTTTACCACTTCCACTGGCTCCAACGATGGCCGTGGTTTTTTGGTAAGGGATTGTTAAATTTAAATTTTCAAAAACAAAAGCATCCGAACCGATATATCTAAACGAAAGGTTTTCTATCTCCACATCTTTTTCTGGAAGTTCGTGCGTGTAATGTTCGTCTTTATTTTCTTCATCATCTTTATCATGAATTTCACCTAATCTTTCTAAAGAAATTTTAGCATCCTGAAACTGTTTAATAAAATCAATTAATTGCAACAAAGGGCTGTTTAATTGCCCGATGATGTATTGAACGGAAAGCATCATCCCCAACGTTAAATTTCCATCCAAAACCAATTTTGCGGAAAGAAAGCTTACTAGAATATCTTTCATTTGGTTGATAAAATTCCCTCCGACGGATTGCCACTGTTCCAGAGAAAGCGATTTTATTCTGATCTTAAATAATTTAACCTGCAAAAATTCCCAGTCCCAGCGCTTTTGCTTTTCGGCATTGTGCATTTTTATTTCCTGCATTCCGTTAATTAATTCAATTACTTTACTTTGCTCTTGGGAAACCTGCGAAAATCTTTTATAGTCGAGCTCTTTTCTTTTTTTAAGGAAAAAACTGATCCATCCTATATAAGCAACAGCTCCGACAAGGTAAACGATAAATAATCTGTAATCGTAGAATAATAAAACGATACTGAAGATGATTAAATTAACTAATGAAAACAGCGTATTGAGAGAAGAACTCGTTAAAAGTTGCTCGATCCTGTGATGGTCGTTGATTCTCTGCATGATATCTCCCGTCATTCTCGTATCAAAGAAACTGATCGGAAGTTTCATTAATTTGATAAAGAAATCTGAGATAATAGAAATATTTATTCTTGCCGAAAGATGCAATAAAATCCAACTTCGAATCATTTCGATTCCCATTCTTCCGAAGAAAAGCATGACCTGAGCCAATAAAACAAGATAAATAAAATTTAAATCCTGATTCTGAATTCCTACATCGACGATACTTTGAGTAAGAAAAGGGAAAATTAATGATAGTAAACTTCCCGCCAAAAGTCCGATGGCTAGCTGAATGACTAATGATTTGTATTTCAGTAAATATTTTGATAAGAATGTGAAACTGGCTTTACTTTCTTCATTATCGAATTCTGTTTGAAAAAATGCTGGTGTTGTTTCCAGAATTAAAGCAATTCCTTCTTCTGTTTTTTCAGTAGCATTTTCTCCAATCCAAAGTTTTATAAATTCTTCTTTATTGTAAGTAATTAATCCATATCCGGGATCGGAGATGTATATTTTATTGTTTTTATCAATTTTATAAACAACGACAAAGTGATTTTTGTTCCAGTGAACAACGCAAGGTAACGGAACTTCTTCCGCAAGTGTCTGGAAATCGACTTGTACACCTAATGAACGAAAACCCAAATCTTCGGCAGCATCACTTAAGCCAAGCAAACTGCTTCCTTCTCTGGTAGTCTCTGAAAGGTTACGAATTTGTTGTAAAGAAATGCTCTTTCCGTAATGTTTACTTACGATACGAAGGCAGGTTGGACCGCAGTCTTTGGAATCTGGTTGGCGATAGAAAGGAAAAGATTTCAATGATTGATGTTTTTATTTATAAGCAAGTTGCCGCCATTTTGGCGACAACTTTTTTTATCTTTTAAAAGTTTTAGACTTTAAAAGTAACAATATTTATTGCAAACTTGTTCGCACCCAATTAAAACTGTATCTGGATTTGATGAATTTGGATCAGCTTGGCAAGCAGCCATTGTTGTATAGCAAGCAGTTGCTGATTCCTGTTTTTTTATACATTCGATAGAAATCCCACCTTTTATATTTTTAAGATTTCCACGTGTAAGTTTTTTAAGATTTTTCATGGATTAATTTATTTCGATTAAAATATTAATAACAATATCTGTTGCAATAACGAATACAAAGTCCTCCTGAATCTGGATCATTAACACAATCTGTTTGCGAAATATAGCATTTGATAGATGCTGCCTGTCCCTCTGCACATTCTTTGGTAATTCCTCCTTGTACTGTTTTTAAATTTTCTCTTGAAATTTTTTTAAGATTTTTCATAGTATTTAATTGTATTAGTTTTCCTACTCTGTTATAGCTTTTCGGATTCCGCTTTAAATTTTTCCTAAATTAGTGAATTTTGTTTAATTTTTTTAATTGTTAATTAAATTTCATCATCTTCTATTAATTCATCGATGAAATAATAGATATCTTCACGATCATACATATCCGGAAACTGGCGACCGTTGATTAAAATAATAGGTGTGAAATTAAGATTAGCTTCTCTATTAGCTGTTGCCATAGTAATAAGAGGATTCAAATCTTCATTGTTTGAAGAAGTTCCTGCTATTTTCCTGATTTTCTCTTCATCCCTAGTTTCGAACCAGTTTTCTACAAGATGTAAAAAATCTTTTTGAGATTTGTTCTTATATACATGCATGAAATCTGAAATCAAATTGGTGAATTTGTCATTGCCATTATCCGAATAATTAAATCTCATCTGAGCCGAAATATCATGTGGATATTTTTCCAAAAGGGTTTCAACAATTTTATGACCGTCTTTACAGAAGCCACAATATGGATTGGAAATGATTGAAATATGTAATCTCGCCTCTTTATTTCCCACGAAAAAAGTTTCTGTATCGGCAAATTCAACTTGATCTTTTTCTAATAAATTTCTTTTGAAAAGTTCGTAGTTTCTTTTAAATCTTAAATTTTTCGCATTAGATTTCTGTAAACTTTCTTTTTCCTGAAGTGTATTATTTAGATATAAAACTGAGGAAAAAGCTGCGATCCATAAAATAATACTCAGTAAAGCTGTTTTAATATCAAAATAAATATTTTCAAAAAAGAAAACTCCAATTAACAGTTGAGCCACCAAAACAGAAATGATTAAAAGACAAACTCTACAGAAAGTTTTTTCTGCAAATCCCTGAATATATAATGAATAACCGATGGCAATAATCGATGCGAATATGAATCCTTTAATGACAAAAGAGGTCGCGGGCAAAAATAAACCAAGAACTGTAATTCCGATGAAATAAATCAATGAGAAATCAGAAAATTTTAAACCTAAAATGCTAGTTTTATCCTGAGTGATAATTTTATTGCAAGAATTTATAGCTTGTTTTCCGGCTGTATCGCCACAAATGCTTCCGATTACAGTAGATGTATTTCCAAATTTTTGATTGAAAATCTCTAAGGAAATGTAAACTCCAGCTAATGAAAGAATATTAAAAATAGCTTCATACCAAGCATGATTAAGAAGAGTGTAAAGAACAATTACTGCAAAAACAGCGTAAATTAAAGATTTATAATTGGTGATTGTTTTACTTTCTACTTTATCTTTTTCAAAAAGCAAAACAAAATCTGTAGATTTATTGTGAAGTTCTTCTTTATTTAACGTTTTTGTTTTATCTGAATATATTGAATATTGAGTCCCCGATTTCTTCACCAACGAAAAAGAATTATCAACAATGGCAATGAATTCTTCAGGAAGCTCGTCCCAGTATTCTTTATCCAATTCATAGGCATCATTTCGTACGCCCATAAAGTTTAAAGTATCGCTGAAAGCTAATGCTGAAGGGTAATTCGGGTGGGAGTTGAACTGGAAAAGAAACTCCTGCTTGTCAAGTTTTAGGTAGTTTATGAGTTTGTCCAATAGCATATTAATTTTTTTAACTAAAATACGGAGATGTTTGAAAAAAACAAATGTTTTTTTCAAATTTAGGTGATTTATATTTTTATGTTTATTTGTACAGAAAAATATGTGATTATTTTGTGCCTATTAATTTGATTAAATCTTTTTCAGAAGATAATCCAACCGAAGAATTCAGAATTTTCATATTACTATCAACCAAAACAGTGTAGGGAATAGCTCCATTTAGTTTGAAAAGTATTTGTAAACTTTCGTACGATGAATCTTTTTCATTGCTAATCATTTGTTTCCAGTTCATTTGTTCTTCTTTCAAAGCTTTTTGCCAAGCATTTTTGTCCGAATCGATTGAAATAGAAACAAATTCAACAGAACTATCTTTACTGTATAACTTTTTCAATAATGGAATTTCTTCTCGGCATGGTCCACACCAGCTTGCCCAAAAAACAATAAGATGCTTTTTATATTTCGGATCTAAAATTTGAGATTTTATTCCTTTATCATTTTCAAGTTGAGGAATCGAAATATTTTTTTCATTAAATCTCTTCTGATTATAAGCTGACAGTTTTTTATAAGAATCACTTTGGATAATTTCGCCTTTGAAAAGTTTTAGAAATTCATCAACTTGTTGTGGAGAAAAGCTGTTTTTATTATCATTGATTTGATATAACAAATGATAAGAATATGGATATTTATTAATCTTTTCTTTTACAGTTTGAATCATTTTACCATCTATGTTATCAAATAAATCACCATCTATATTGTAAAATGCTTCGGTTTGCTTACCTGTTTTCAAAGGAGGACCTGTTACTGGTTTTCTGTCCGGAGGAAATTGAATACCAACTAAAGTGTCATATTTCAAATTTCCATTTATTGTAATAGTTGGGTCGGATAAAAAAGCCTCTGTTGCCCAACCTGCAACACCTTTATATTTTGCATTTGTGGTAAAGGAAAAAAATCTCAATATTCCTTTTTTATCGATATGATTTATCTTAATATATGTAGGTTCTTTTTCATTCCATTTATGGGTTATAGTAAAAACCCCCTTTATAGTTTTAGCACTATCAATCCTACCGCCCTCAAGATTAGCAAGATACATAGTCCCATCTGGTAAATTGGGGATATTGCCCTTTATAACTGTTTGCTTTTCATCATTATTACACGAAATGGTGAGAATACATATAACAACAAAAAATATATTTTTCATTTTACATAAAATAAATAATAAACTGTCAAAAATTGACAGTTTATCGGTTTGTTTAGATTGATGAGTAATGTTAATCATTACAATGGGAAACACCTCCATTTGATGATAGTGCCACATTTCCTAAACTTGTTGAGCAATATTTTGGGCCACTGGTTGCAATTGCAACTAATTCTCCAAATTCATTTCCCACATTATAGCTTACTACTGAAGCACATGTACCATAATGAGTTGAATAGGTTCCGTTACCATTGTTAACTACTATTGCACAGGCTTTTCCCCCATTCACATTTCTTAGTTCTTCTCTCGAAAGTTTTTTCAAATTTTTCATCGTTTGATTTTTTAAATTTAACAATAATTTTTCGTCATATAATCCCTGACATGAGTTTTTCTAATCAGTTATCCAATCTATATCTGCGCATATATAAATTGAATATATAAAAAGCGTTATCAATATTGAATTTTCAAAACTATGAAAAACAGTCTTTTATGAACTAGAAAAGCTTTGCGATTTTTTTGCGATTTTCATATAAATTTTGCACAAAATTTGCATACATTTGCATCAAACGCAACACATGATGATACAAGAAAAATTAAAAAATCTCAGAACCCAAAAAGGTATGTCTCAGGAAAAAATGGCAAAAATATTATCTACTGATACTTCGAACTATTCCCGTAAAGAAAATGGAATAACAAAAATTCGTGATGAGGAATGGGAAAAACTTGCGAAAGCTCTGGAGGTTTCTGTAGAAGACATTAAAGATGAAGCCGGTTTGGGAATTGTGCATAATGAAAATCCAACATTCAATGATAATGCTGGAAATTATAACCATTATCATAACATACCTAACTCAATAATTGAAAATCTGCAGGATTATATCAAACTTTTAAAAGAAGAAAATGAATCTTTGAAAAAAGAAAATACATATTTAAAATCTCAATTGAAATAAATCTTATTAATTTGAAAATAGTAAGCATCTAAATTTTAGATGCTTTTTTTGTAGTTTTATTCCAATGAAAAAAAATCTGCTCCTATATTTCCTCCTCATTTTCAATTTTATCTTTTCCCAAAAGATAGAATCGGAAAACATTACTATTAAAGACAGTATTCAGATTCAGACGAAAGATCATGCGACACTTTCTCTTATTATAGTTTTAAACAAAAATAAAGAACCACAAAATACAATTCTTGTCAATACCATTTATCCTGATCCGAAAAATATTAATCTAGTTAAGAATTTTGTTGAAAATAATTATGTGGGTGTCATTTTATATCCAAGAGGGAAATACCTGAGTGAAAATAATATCGAACCATTCGAACACGAAGCAGAAGATATTAACGAAGTCATTGATTGGATCATTCAACAATCCTGGAGTAACGGAAAAGTGGGAATGATTGGCGGAAGTTATCTTGGTTTCAGTCAATGGGCGGCTGCGAAAAATCTTCATCCGGCTTTGAAAACAATTGTTCCACAAGCTGCAACAGGAGTTGGAATTGCAGGCTTGCCCTTTAATAACGGTGTTTTTATGAATTATTCTCTTCAATGGCTGGAGTATGTGACAGGCAACAAAACGACTGATTCCAAAAGTTTTAACGATCAAAAAAAATGGAATTCCATATTCAAAAGATGGTATGAAAGTGGGAAATCGTATCGGAAACTAGATTCAATAAGTGGAAAACCTAATACAATTTTTCAACGTTGGCTAAATCATCCGAGTTACGATGATTACTGGAAAAAAATGATACCTTATAAAGAAGAGTTTTCAAAAATAAATATTCCCATTTTATCCACAACTGGGTACTATGATGTGGATCGTTATGGTGCGTTGTATTATTTTAATGAACATCATAAATATTATAAGAAGGCAGAACATTATCTGATTATTGGTCCTTACGATCATTGGGGAAGTCAGGGTTTTATCAAAAATGAATTGAGAGGATATAAAATTGATCCCGTAGCATCCATCGATTTTAATAAAATCTGGATCGAGTGGTTTGACTATATTTTTAAAAATAAACCAAAACCTGCTTTTTTAAGGAATAAAATTAATTATCAGATAATGGGAACGAATCAATGGAAAAGTGCTGAATCGATGGATGTTTTTAATGAGGCTAAAACAAAATTTTATTTTGAAAATAATGATGGAAAATTAAGTTTATCACCGTTTAAAAATAGAAAAGAAAATTTTTCAACTTTATCTATTGATTACAAAGAAAGGAATGATGCAGAAGAAGTCTTTAATTTAAAATACAATATTCTTGATCAATTTATTTACACTAAAAATAATTTACTTTTTGAAACAAAAACTTTCGACAAACCTTTCGAACTTTCTGGAAATATTTCTGGAAATCTGAATATTTCAATTAATAAAAAAGATGTCGATCTGTATTTTAATTTATATGAGAAAACGCAAGATGGTCATTACTTTCTTTTGTATAGTTATGTTTCAAGAGCTAGTTTTGCGAAAAATAAGGAAAAGAGAAATCTTCTAATGCCTGGAAAAATTGAAACAATTCCAATTATTGCTAATGATTTTACAAGTAAAAAAATTGATAAAGGGAGTAAATTGGTTTTAATGATTGGGGTTGTAAAAAATCCTTATTGGCAAATTAATTATGGATCGGGAAAGGAAGTAAGTGAAGAAACGATTTCTGATGCCAAAGATCCTTTGAAAATTAAATTGTATAACAGCAGTTATGTTGAAATTCCAATTTTGCAAAAAGAATAAATTTTTCTAATTTCTTTAAAGGTTTAAATTTAATATTAATTTAATATTTGAACATTTTTGTCTTTTAAATAATCGTTTGAAAAATGCATTATCTAGATTTTTTTTAATTGAAATTTATTATTTTGTTATTAATCTAAAGGTTTTATAATAATTCAATGAATTTTGATGTGAACTCAAAAAAACATAAAAACTCTTAAAGTTTTCATAAAGTTTTAAAAAAAGGGTAAAATACTTTTGTATTTATAAAATATGTCGTACTTTTACATCGCCTTGAATGAGGGAACAAGTCAAGGTAATAAATTTTTTTTCATCATTTGTGTTTTTAGAATCGTATCGCCTGATACGATTCTTTTGTTTTTTGTACCTTCTCATAATTTAGTAAAAGGTCGATGAAATATGAGTAAGTTACAGATCCTTCCTGTTGATTACTCTTCAAAAACAAGTTGTTGGTGAATCCAAAAAAGTCATCCAGCCAGCCTTGATGTTTTAAAACAAAATTCTTTTCATAAGCTCTGTCTCTTTTCATTTCAATTGAATAATTTTTCAAGGCTTTTTTTACGAATTCCTGATCTTCTTCAACAATGAAATTCAATAAACTTTTTAATGTAAAATACTCTGTACTGTAACGCAGGTCTAGATTTTTAGAATTAATTCCAATTAAATATCCTACAAAATTTGCTTCCTGTTCTCTCGCAAAGCCAAGTTGATGCGAACTCTCATGCGCGGAGGTAAAAGGAACGTAGGTATTCGGTAATTGAGAATTGTATTGAGACTCGGCTGTGAAAGGATTGTAATATCCTAAAATGCCGGTAAAGTTCATTACATTTTTAAAGATGCTTGGCTTAAAAGAATTAATATGTGTAGCATTTTTATCCGAAATATATTTGGGAAGTTTTGATTGTTGAGAAAGAATTTCCTGTTGAACAGATTTTAAATCTTTAATAACGAAAATACCATTCTTATCTTCATGTACCAATTTTCTTGTTTCCTTACATTTCTCCAGATATTGTAAAGCTAAAATTTTTGCTTTCTCAACAGTTGGTTCATCCTGACTCGACAATTTTTTAATAATTGGGGTTTGGAAATAAAGCATTCCCCAAAATATCTGATATGCGAAATAAAAGATATTAATAATGATTAAAATTGAGAGTAGAGAAGTGCTTCTGCTTCTCTTTTTAAAAGTTTTAATGATAAAATATAAAAGGAAAATTCCCAACAAAATATAAATAACATCTCCAAACGAAAACGGAATCCAAGAGAAAATAATCTGATGAACTTTTTTCTGAATTTCAAAAAAACTTTCAAAAAAAGAAATCACTATTCGGAATTTCGAGAAGACATAAAACAAAAGAAATTGGGCAAGTAATAAACTCGCCCAAAATCTTTTCTTATATATTATTTTTGTATTAATGACCACTGCCTTTTGAGATTTTATCTAAATCAATTCCTTGAGATTTCAAAATTCCACTCACGCGGATTGCATAGAACGCAAGATACGCAAAACAGATTACACCTACGATATAACTTATGTGGATTGTTGTAAGGTCAGCAACATATCCTTGAATTAAACTTACAATTCCACCCCCCATAATCATCATGATCAGAAGTCCGGAACCTTGGTTTGTATGTTTTCCAAGACCGTTGATGGCTAATGCGAAAATACAAGGCCAAAGTGTAGAGCAGAACAAACCAACACTTGTGAAAGCGTAAACGGAAACCATTCCTTTTGTAAACATACCGATTAATAAAGCTGCGATACCTGCCACCGAGAAAATAAGAAGCATTCTTGCCGGATTTCCTTTACTCATGATGTCACAAACGATCATTACGATGATGATGAGTCCATATACATAGAAAGGTTTCAAATCATGGTTTGCAATTGCATTTACCAATAAGAATACTGCAAAAGCCAAATATGGAGCTAAGAATCTTAAAATCTTTTTAAATCCTGCGCTGAAATCAAAAGCGTCTACCGCACCTGTCCAACGGCCGATCATCATCGATGCCCAATATAATGAAATGTAGGGCGCTACATCTTTTGTCTCAAATCCTAAATCTTTTTCCATATAAGCAGGAAGGTTACTTGCTGTAGAAACTTCCACACCTACGTATACGAAGATCGCGATCATACCCATAATCAACTGTGGATAATGGAAAGCCGATTTTCTATGTTCTCCCGGAGTAGCATCTTCCGTATTTTCAAGATTGGTAGGAGTTACAGACGGTAATGAAGAAAATTTCAGCATTATAGCTACCAGAACAAAAGCAGCTCCTAAAACTAAATAAGGAACTTTTACACTTTCAACACTTACATCAGCATTTGCCGCTGCCGCAGAACCGAAGATCGCGAAAGAAACGATAAGCGGTCCGATGGTCGTACCAAAATTGTTGATTCCTCCCGCCATTGTCAAACGCTGAGAACCTGTTTCTGCAGGACCCACTTCAATTGCTAATGGATTGGCAACAATCTGCTGTAATGAGAATCCTAAACCTACGATAAACAAACCGGAGATCATTAATGGGAACGATCCCATATTGGCTGCCGGATAAAACAATAATGTTCCCGCCGCAGAAATAAGAAGACCTACAATTAAACCATTTTTGTACCCGATTTTATTGATTAAATCCTGTTTCAATCCTTTTGAAACCGCCATGTAGATTAAAGATCCGACGGTATATGCAACGTAGAAACAGATCTGTACGAGCATACTTTCGGTTTGGGTAAGATTAAAAGCCTTCTTGAAAACCGGGATCAGGATGTCGTTACTTGCCGCCACAAATCCCCAGAAGAAAAATACAGTAACTAATGGAATGAATTGGCCCCAGTTAGTTTGTTTAGAATAATTTGACATATTTGTTAAAAATTTCGTAATAACAAATATATATTATTTCTTTTAATTATGATGTTTCACCAATGTTTTTTTTATTTCATCAAAAGCCTTTATTTTAAGGTCTTTAGGAGAATCGGAAGGGGCTAAAATTCCGTTAAAATAAACTTTTGCTTTACCTGGATAACCTTGTGTGCTATCAAACGGGAAAATTTCCTTTAATCCGATAAAAGTATAGATTACAATTGGCGAATTGTGTTTCGAAGAAAGAGTGAATGCCCCATCTTTAAATTCATCTAAAATAATAGAAGTATCATCTGGAACTCCGCCTTCTGGGAAAATCACGATGCTGTTTCCCTCCTCCATTTTTTCGGCACATCTTCGGTAAACATCGGCACGGCTTCTTGCGCTTCCACGATCGACCATTACACAAATCCTTTTATATATGGTACCAAAAATCGGGATTTTTACCAGTTCTTTTTTTCCAACGAAACAAATCGGGTGATGTTTAGACAAAATGCACATCAGCATAATATCCATAATCGAAGTATGGTTGGAAATAAAAACGTATTGCTGATTCTTATCGAGTTGTTGAGAAGAGAGCTTTGTAAGTTCGTACCTCAGACCCATTCCGTAAAATATACAGTAGCTCCACCATCTTACAAATCGGTAAGCGTATTTATAATGTTTTTTATTAAATGATAAAATATATACCGGAATCCCAAACAGAATGGTAAAAACAAATGCCAATACCAAAAGCCAGAATCTCCAGAGACGATTTAAAATTTTTGTCACAGCTTATCCGTTAAAAATTACTTTTTTCTTTACAGAATAATTAAGAATCGAAACCAGCAAAATTGCAGCAATCTTACTTATAATTTCGGGACTTAAGGTATAAATAATTAAATCAATATTATCTTTAAATATATAGCTGTAGAAAACCTGGAAGAATCCAAGACTCATTAAAGTTGAAATAAAAGAGACTACCATAAAATAAGCAAACTCTTTTCTCTTGGAATGTTTTCCTCTTTCGAAAACGAACCAGATGCTCAGGAAATAATTGGTGATAATTCCGCAGCTTGTCGAGAAAATATTACTCAAAGGATAGTGAATTCCATGGAAGTTGGTTTCTCGCGGAAAGAAGTGTGGAAGGGAAGTACTGAAAACTTTGAAGCTTCCAATTTCTACAACGGCACTAAGACCTCCTGCGATTATGAAAAACAAAACCTGTTTCTGGCGTAGTATTAAATCTCTCATCCAATTAATATGATATGCAAATTTATAACTATATGTTAAACAGTTAAAAAAAGATGTTAAATATTTTTTTAGATTCAAAATAATTTCTAAATTTAAATTTCAGAATGATGTAAATATAACCTGATAATAAATTCATTTTCAACTATTTGTGTTGATGGTTTTTTCTATCTTGTAATGCGGTCTTTGAGCGCATACGACCAAACAATTTTTACCACATTATAATAATATTTGTATGAAAAGTCAAAACAAATACAGAAAATTCCAGCTTCAGCAAAAAAATATTGAAGCTCTTGAGAGAGAGAATACTCGCTTTAAACGGGTATATTCTGAATACGAAAATATGTCCAATGAACTTTGGAATCTAGAAAACTCCAATGACGAACCCGTACCGGATGATTTTATTAATGCAATGATTCTTCAGACATCATATCTGGAAGACGAAATCGAAGATTGGCTGATACAGTTCAACGATCAGAAAGCAGAAATAAAACATTAGTTATGAATCTAACCATGGAAGTATAAAAGAGAGCTAAACGTATGATTAGTTCTCTTTTTTGTTGGGTAATTATTATTGTAATTGTCATTGCGATAATCCTTGTTAAGATTCAAAACCTTGACAAGGATCTAAAATAACCGCACACTTTGTCCTTCTGAAAGGATCTCAGCATAATATTAGAAAAAAGCAAGAATAAAAGTTCATTATTTAGATCCTTTCAGGATAACAAAGCTTACGGTTATTGGCTGAAAATTAAAACAGAAAAAAATAATTAATGCTTATTCGTGAAAAATATTTGTGAAACTAGTGTTTAAATTATTCAATAATTAAAGTTTTAATGAAAAGCATCAATCAAAAACAAGCACAACAAAAATAAAAGACTTGTTTTCTTATCAATCAACAGATAATTTAAAATTAAAATCACCCTAAATCAATCAGAAATAACATATATGTCATGTCGAATATCTCATATCTTACAAGATAAATTCATAATTTAGCATCCTTAAACTAAAATGTAATATATGGTTGCTATTGTTGATAGTGGTTCTACAAAGACAGATTGGGTTATACTAGACGACTTCAAGAAGGTTTTTCTAAAAACAGAAACCATTGGATTCAACCCGAATTTTATCAGCAAAGAACTTATTGTTCCGGAGATTGAAAAAAATACAAGCTTAGTATCTGTAAAAAATTCTATTACCAAAATATTTTTTTATGGTTCAGGCTGTGGAGTTCAGGAAAACTGTGATACCATCATAGAAGAATTAAGCAAAGTATTTTTTAATGCTGAAATTACCGTAAGAGAAGATCTTATGGCTGCTGCTTATGCTGCTTACAGAGGAAAGCCTGCAATCGTTTGTATTTTGGGTACGGGTTCAAACTCCTGCTATTTCGATGGAAAAGATTTGAAAATAAAACTGCCTTCTCTTGGTTTCTTAATGGGAGACGAAGGAAGCGGAAGTGCCATCGGAAAACAATTGGTGAGAAGATTCTTCATGCAGAAACTTCCTCAGGACTTAAGAGAAGATTTCGATAAAACATACAATTTAACGATCGATGCGGCTCTCAAAAATATGTATCATATGACAAGGCCGAATGCTTTCCTGGCAGATTTCAACAGGTTTGTTGTGGAAAGAAAGTCACATCCATATTTACAAAAAATGGTGCATGACGAAATGCTGAATTTCTTCGATTATCAGGTTCTTCCATACGAGGAATCTAAAGATGCAGAGATTAATTTCATTGGCTCAATCGCTTATTATTACGAAGATATTTTACGTTCTGCAGCGGCAGATCTTAATCTTAATGTGGGGCAGATTGTACAAAAACCTATCGAGAGTTTAGTCAATTACCACATTCAATATATACTATAATTAAATAACAAAATTCATTATATGTCAAACAAAACCCACCGCGACGAAAAGAACTTTAATCAGGCGGCGCTAGATTATCATAAAGCCGAACCTAAAGGGAAGATCGAAGTTATCCCTTCAAAACCACACTCATCTCAGAGAGATTTGTCATTGGCGTATTCTCCGGGGGTTGCCGTTCCTTGTATGGAAATCCACGAAAAACCGGAAACTGTTTACGATTATACAGGAAAAGGGAACTTGGTCGCAGTTATTTCAAACGGTACTGCGGTTCTTGGATTGGGAGATATTGGTGCAGAGGCTTCAAAGCCGGTGATGGAAGGGAAAGGTCTTTTGTTCAAAATTTTTGCGGATATCAACGTTTTTGATATTGAAATCAACGAAAAAGATCCGGATAAATTCATTGAAATCGTAAAAGGTATTGCTCCAACTTTCGGGGGAATCAACCTTGAAGATATTAAAGCTCCAGAGGCTTTCTATATCGAACAAAGATTAAAAGAAGAGCTGGATATTCCTTTGATGCACGATGATCAGCACGGTACAGCGATCATTTCTGCAGCAGCATTGATTAATTCCTTGCAGATTGCAGGTAAGAAGATTGAAGAAGTAAAAATGGTTGTAAACGGAGCAGGAGCCGCGGCAATTGCCTGTACCAACCTTTATATTTCTCTTGGTTTAAAGAGAGAAAACGTGTTAATGTGCGACAGTAAAGGAGTTATCAACCACAGAAGAGAAAACCTTACACCAGAAAAATTAGATTTCATTGTTGAAACTGATATTGATACATTAGAAGATGCTGTAAAAGGTTCAGATGTTTTCATCGGATTATCAAAAGGAGATGTAATGTCTCCGGAAATGTTGTTGAGCATGAACGAAAATCCTATCGTTTTTGCATTGGCAAATCCAGATCCGGAAATCGCTTACGATTTAGCTTTAGAAACTCGTAAAGATGTTATCATGGCGACAGGAAGAAGTGATTATCCTAACCAGGTAAACAACGTTCTTGGTTTCCCGTACATTTTCCGTGGAGCATTAGATGTTCAGGCGAAAGGAATTAATGAAGCCATGAAATTGGCAGCCGTTCATGCAATCGCTGATTTGGCTAAAGAACCAGTTCCGGAAGCTGTAATTTTAGCATACAATATTCAGAATCTTCAGTTTGGTAGAGAATATTTTATTCCAAAACCATTCGATAACAGATTGATTACTAAAGTTTCAAGTGCTGTTGCAAAAGCGGCTATTGAAAGTGGAGTTGCAAGAAAAACGATCACCGATTTCGAAGAATACGAAAATAGTCTTCTTGACAGAATGGGAAGAGACGAGAAGTTGGTGAGAATGATGCAAAACCGTGCAAAAGCAAATCCAAAGAGAATTACTCTTGGAAATGCCGAAGAATACAATGTATTGAAAGCTGCACAGATTCTTTATGAAGAAGGAATTGCTTATCCAAGTTTGCTAGGAAACAAAAAATACATCCAGGAACAAATGGAGCGTTTCGGAATCAATCTTGATGTTCCGATTATCGATCCAAGTGATGATGACCAGAAAGAAAACAGAAAAAAATACAGAGAAACTCTTTGGAAACTTCGTCAGAGAAAGGGAATGAACGAGTACAAAGCGAAAAGATTCGTTCGTCAGAGAGATTATTTTGGTCCATTGATGTTAAGACATGGTGACACAGACGGATTAATTGTCGGTTTCTCTAAAAACTATACTTCGGTTCTTCGACCAGTTTTAGAAGTTATTGAAAAAGACAAAGGTGTCGATAAAGTAGCGGCAATGATGATGATCTTGTCTGAAAAGAAACCAATTTTCTTCGCAGATACATCTATCAACCAAAACCCGACAGCTGAAGATTTGGTAAATATTGCTAAAATGGCTGAAATTACAGTTAAAACTTTTGCGATCGAACCAAGAATTGCGATGTTAGGTTTTGAAAACTTTGCTGCAATTTCTGATACTTCTAAAAAGGTAGCAAAAGCAGTTAGTATTCTTCACGAAAAATATCCGAAAATGGTTGTGGATGGAGAAATTCAACCAGATTTTGCGATGAATGCAGATCATTTGAGTGATTATCCTTTCTCAAAACTGGGAACGACACCGGCAAATACATTCATTTTCCCGAATTTGGAAAGTGCAAACCTGTCTTACAAGATCATCAGAGGAATGAAAGTAGCGCAAGTTATCGGACCAATCTTGATGGGACTAAAACAACCGGTTCACGTTTTACAAATGCGTTCAAGCGTAGATGAAATTGTAAATCTGGCAACTGTTGCCGTTCTTGATGCTCAAAGAAGAGAGTTAAAAGATAAAAAATAAACTTTACTAAAGCTTCAAGATTTCAAAAACCTTGAAGCTTTAATTTTTTAGAAATTGAACACTTAGTGATCTTGGTTAAGTGAAATCAAGGATTCGACTTATTCAACCACATTTGCGAACTTAAAACGCATAGCTGTTAAAGAAAAACATGGTGACCTTTGCTTTAAAAATTAAGATTATTAAAAACATAAACACAAAATACCAATAATGATGAGGTTAAATGAAAAAGCGATTATTTTCGATATGGATGGAACTCTTGTAGACAACATCCGCTATCACGAAAATTCGTGGATTATATTTTTAAGAGATTATGGAATCGAGATCGATTTGGAAACTTTTGCTCCCCAAAATCATGGAACGCTGGATGAAATGATCGTTCGTTTTTTTGGAAACGATTTATCAAAAGACAGGATTTATGAATTGGGAATTAAAAAAGAAGAAGCGTATCAAAATTTGTATCGACCCGACATTAAAGAAGTAAATGGGTTGACACCTTTTCTTCAAAAATTAAATCAAAATAAGATCAAAACAGGTTTAGCAACAATGGGAATTCCCAGAAGTATAGATTTTATTTTAGATGGCTTAAATATCAGAAATTATTTTCAGGAAATTACAGGAGGAATCGAAGTTTTGAAGGGAAAACCAAATCCTGATATTTTCTTAAAAACTATCGAAAAATTGAAAGTCGATGCTAAAGATGCCATCGCAGTTGAAGATTCGATGGGTGGTATAAAAGCGGCCAAGGATGCTGGTTTAAAGGTTCTCGGAATCACAACAACCCACACAGAAGAGGAATTGATGGACAACGGTTGTTTTCAGGTAATTAATGATTATTCTAAAATTGAGATTGCTTAAGAAATATTTTAGTTAAATAATTTTTATTCACTAATAATTTTATAGGGACTCCAGATTTTGGAGTCTTTTGTTTTTATATCAAATCGTTAAAATTCTCAACAAAAATTAAGTTAAAAATCATTCGCGCATCAAATGAAAACATTACTTAGTTTAATTTGCTATATTTGGGAGTTTTAAAAATTAATAATGATATTTTCACTACAAGGCATTGTTCAAGAACTTACGCCTACCTACGCAGTGATCAACGTACAAGGAGTTGGTTACTATGTAGGTATTAGTTTGATGACTTCGCAAACACTTACATTAAACAAAGAAACTGTACTTTTTATTCAGCAAATCATTAGAGAAGACGCCCATTTACTTTTTGGATTTAACACTCGTTCTGAAAAAGAGATGTTCAATCTGTTAATAAGCGTTAATGGAGTAGGTGCTGTTTCTGCCCTTATTTTACTATCCACTTTAAGTCTTGATGAGATTGCTTCGGCGATACTTTCCAAAAACAGCGCATTGATTCAAAAAGCAAAAGGGATCGGTGCAAAAACTGCTGAAAGAATTATCGTGGATCTTAAGGATAAAGTGCAGAAATTCAGTAATCCGGAAGAAAATATTTCTACATTTGTAAATAATAAAATTAAGGATGAAGCGTTATCTGCATTAGAAGTTTTGGGCATTCCGAAACGAATGAGCGAGAAACTTGCGGATAGAATAATTAAACAAAATGCCGACGTTTCGGTAGAAGAGTTGGTAAAGCAAATTTTAAAAAACATTTAACATTTGGTGGCAAATAATAAGTACCTCAATATAATTTTGTTCCTGTCATTTCTGTGTGTGTCTGTCACGACATTTGCGCAGAATAGGCCGGTGCAGGATACAGCGATCATTAAAAAAGACTATCAGCTTGCGGATCCCACGCAGTATGAAGCTTATTACGACATAAAAACAGGAATGTATTTCGTCTACCCAAAGATCGGAAATACAATTGTCGGTCAGCCAACCGCCATGTCTCCTGAGGACTATAAGGTTTTCATGATGACGGCTCAGCAAAAAGCTTATTATAAAGAAAAATCAGACAAATACAGTTTGATGTTCCGAAAAGATAAGACCGATGCCGCGAGAAAAGGGTTGATTCCTTCCTTACAAATTAACAACAGGCTTTTCGAGACAATTTTCGGAAGTAACAAAATTGAGATTATTCCTTCCGGATATGCCTCTTTTGATTTCGCAGGATTGTATCAAAAAATTGACAACCCGTTGATTTTACCTCAAAACAGAACAAGCTTTACGTTTGACATCGACCAGAGAATTCAACTTGGTTTATTAGGAAAAGTGGGGGAAAACCTTCAATTGAAAGCCAATTACGATACTCAGAGTGGTTTCGCCTTTGAAAACAGAATGAACCTGGTTTGGCAGGCAAAAGGAAGCTGGAAAGATCTTCAGCAAAAAGGTTTAAACGATGTTGATAAGCCAAGCGCTGGAGGAGAAGATAAGATCATTAAAAGAGTAGAATTCGGTAACGTGAGTATGCCGCTTTCAACAAGTTTGATACGCGGTTCTCAATCTTTATTTGGGGTAAAAACCGAGTTTCAGATGGGTAAAACATATGGAACGGTTGTTCTTTCTCAACAGCAAGGGGAAGCTCGAAATATTACCGTTCAGGGTGGTGGTGTTATTAATAATTTTAAAATTAATGCCATTGATTATGAAGATAATCAGCACTTCTTTATCGGTCATTATTTCTTGAATAATTATGATAATGCTTTATTAAATTATCCTCAGATCAACTCAAAGATCAGTATTACAAGAATGGAAGTTTGGGTACTGGATCAAGGGAATACAAATTTACAATATCAGAAAAGTATTATCGGGATCAGGGATTTAGGTGAAGGCGCTTCAGGTCTGCCGGACAATAGTCAGAACGGACTTTACAGTGCTATTTCTTCTGCGATTGGATCTCCGAGAGATCAGGGAAAAAATTATACGCCTATTTTACAAGGGCAGACTTTCCCTGGAAGTGCAGTACCTTATAATAATAGTGAACATTTCATTGTTAATACAAAAGCGAGAAGACTAAATTCCAATGAATATATATTACAACCGCAGTTAGGTTATATTTCATTAAATCAAAAACTAAATGATAACCAGCTTTTAGCAGTATCATTCTCATATACGGTAAACGGAAGCAATCAAGTATACAAAGTTGGAGAATTCTCGGAAGAATCTCCTGTTTTGGTAACAAAATTATTGAGACCCAATAATAACTTAGACGTAACTTCTCCAATGTGGCAGTTGATGATGAAAAATATTTATTCTTTAGACGCAGGTCAAGTAAGTCAGGATGGATTTATCCTGAATGTTTTATATAGAGATCCGCAATCCGGAGGTAAGGTAAACTATCTTCCGGTGAACAACAACGATCAGATCCGAAGTACGCCTTTAATTAAATTATTAAACTGGGACCGTCTGAATGTAAATGGCGACTTACAAAACAATGGAGGCTCAACAGGTGACGGTATTTTCGACTTTGTAAATGGAATTACCATCCGTCCGGAAACAGGTAGAGTAATTTTTACAAAAGCTCAGCCTTTTGGTAATTATATTCAATCTGTAATTGGAAGTAATGATCCGCAATATGTTTATTCAGATCTTTATAGTCAACAAAAGCAGACGGCTTCATCGAGTAATCTAGCACAACGATATACAATTGAAGGTCGGTACAAAGGAACTCAGGGACAGGGAATTTCTTTAGGAGCAGTAAACGTTCCTCAAGGTTCGGTTAAAGTTTCTGCAAACGGAGTTCAGTTGACAGAAGGTATCGACTATACGGTAGATTACATGTTAGGAACTGTAACAATCATCAACGAGCAGGTAAAACAGTCCGGACAAGCCATCAACATTTCGTTGGAAAATCAATTGACATTTAATACACAGAGAAAACGTTTCTTGGGATTAAATTTAGAAAGAAGATTTAATGAAAATTTTATCTTGGGCGGAACAGTTGTTAATTATTCTGAATCTCCACTTACTCAAAAAGTAAACTACGGTCAGGAAGCAGTAAACAACACGATGGCTGGAATCAATTTGATGTATAACAACCAGCTTCCGTTCCTTACAAGACTTACTGATAAAATTCCTTTTGTAAATACGGAAGCGCCATCCAATTTGAACTTCAAAATGGAAGCTGCTTATTTGCTTCCGGGATTAAATAAAGGAATTAATGATCAGTCCTATATCGATGATTTTGAACAAACCACATCAAAAATTACATTAAAAGAACCAACAGCATGGAGCTTAGCTTCAAAACCCGAAAAAAACCAATCTGATCCTATTTTCCAAGGTGCAGGTAAAAATAACGATACTTCTGAAGGGTACGGAAGAGGACTATTGTCTTGGTATAACATCGATCCTAGATTCTGGGGTGTTGGTGGTAAAGCGCCAACAGGTATTACACCACAATCGGTTTCCAATCACGCTTCGAGAAGGGTATTGTTCTCTGAAATTTACAATAACAGAGATTTCGTGGCGGGTGAACAAACATATACGAACACTTTCGATATCTCCTATTATCCACAGGAAAAAGGACCTTATAACTTCAACCCAAATACGGAAAGCACACAACAAAGATGGGCGGGTATCATGAGACCTATTTCTGTTTCCAATTTCATCAATTCAAATATTGAATATGTTGAATTTTGGTTAATGGATCCATATGCTGATGGAGGTACATTGGGTACAGCACCGAAACTTTTACTACAGTTAGGTAACGTATCGGAAGATATCCTGAAAGATGGACAAATGCAGTATGAAAATGGTTTACCAACTGCAGGAACTCCATCTACAACTACAACTACAAACTGGGGAACTCAGCCAAAACAACCGCCAATTCTTTATGCATTCTCGAGTGAAGGTGCAGACAGAGTGGCACAGGATGTTGGATATGATGGTTTAAGCTCAGATCAGGAATTAGCGAAATTTGGAAATACTTTTACCAACCCTGTAACGAATTTATCTGATCCTGCTTTGGATGACTTTGTTTTCTACATGTCTAGCCAATTTACAGGAAGTCAGGCTGCGTCGGTAGTTCAGAGATACAAATATTTCAGAGGCCCGGAAGGAAATTCACAAAGCAATTCTTTGGAAGTAGCTACTCAAACTCCGGATTCGGAAGATATCAATAAAGATTACAACTTAGACCAAAGTGAAAGCTACAACCAATATGAAGTAAATCTAGCTCAGTCAAGTTTAACTTTAGGACAAAATAATATAGTTGATGTAAAAACAGTCGAAGCTACATTCCAGAACCAGCAGAAATCTCAGGTGAAATGGTATTTGTTTAGAATTCCGGTTGCAAAATATGACGTTGGCGTAGGAGAGGCTAGTGCAACAGTTCTTAATAATGTAAGATTTGCAAGATTATTATTAAAAGGTTTCGATCAAACTTCAACGTTGAGGTTCGGGACAATGGATTTGGTAAGATCAGATTGGAGAACATATCCTAAAAACATCGCACAATCTGGTGCTGATGACGGTAGTGATGAGGGATCTTTAACTGTAAATAACTCTAATTTCGAAGTTGGAAGTGTAAATATCGAAGAAAATGCATTAAACCAACCTCCATATGTATTGCCTCCGGGAATCGACAGACAGATTCTAAGTGGAAATGCAGGTGCTCAAAGACAAAATGAAGCTTCTCTGTATATGAAGACTGATGTTCTTGCTGCTTCTGAAGCGAGAGGAGTATTTAAAAATACTTCTTTGGATATGAGAAGGTATAAAAGGTTGAAACTTTTTGTTCATGCTCATGATCCTAAAAACAGAGAAATTGGAATTGATAATAAAACTAAATTCTTCATTCGTTTTGGTAGTGATGCAACAGACAACTATTATGAATATGAATCATCATTAAAGCTAACATCTACACTTGCTACAGCTCCAATGGAAATTTGGCCAATGGAAAATGATGTGGATCTGAATATTCAGGATTTTGTTGATGCTAAAATCAGAAGAGATAAAAACTTCCCAACGCAGATTACAAAGCGACTTGCAGATGGTACATTTGATCCGGGTGATACATCCAAGAAGATATATATCAAAGGACGTCCAAGTCTAGGAAATATTACTACGATTGTTTTAGGGGTTAGAAATGGAAGTCCTAGAGTAGGAGGTGCAGTTAGCATAGAAAGGGTTCTTTGGGTAAACGAAATTCGTCTTTCGGAAATCGAAAACGACGGAGGGTATGCTGGAAATGCTAGTTTGAACTTCAACCTTGGAGATTTTGCTACAGTGAATGCAAGTGCTTCTTACACATCGGTTGGTTTCGGAAATATCGATTCTAAACCTGCAGAAAGAAGTCAGTCTACACAATCTGCTTTCAGCATTAATACTGCGGTGAATGTAGATAAATTCTTACCAGAGAAAAGCGGAATGAAAATTCCAGTGAATTATTCATATTCTCAGACAATTGAGGATCCTAAATATAATCCTCTGGATACAGATGTTGAATTTAACAAAGCTGCGAACAAAGCAGAGCTTAAGAAAGTAGCAAGAACATATACTCAGCAAAGAAGTATCGGAGTTGTAAATATGCACAAAGAAAGAATGAACCAGAATAGAAAACCAAAATTCTATGATGTGGAAAACATTTCGGTAACGGCTGTTTACAACGATGATTATTACAGAGATATTTATACAAAGAGAAATTACAGACAATATCTGAGAGGTTATATTGATTACAATTATACCTTCAAACCGTGGGTTCTAAGACCATTTAATAAAATGATCAGCGATACGGCGAAGTCTACGAAATATCTGAAATGGGTAAAAGAATTTAACTTCAACCCAATTCCGACAAGATTATCTTTCAGAACGGAAGTAGATAGAAATTTTAACGAACTACAGTTTAGAAATGTTGATGCTATTTTAAGTGGAAATTATGGTGATGATTTCGCGGCAATCAAAAACAGAAACTTCTATTTTGGTTGGCAGTATGGCTTAGGATTTAATTTTACTAAATCTTTAAAGCTAGAAATTAATTCAGCAACAAGAACGCTTAATGATAATGTGGATGTGAACACAATGGATAATGCTTCGATTTTCGGAAACGTATTCAGAGCGGGTAGACCGGTATTGTACAATCACCGAGTGCAATTGAATTATAAATTGCCGTTCCAGTATCTTCCATATTTAGATTTCATCGATGCGGAATTAGGGTACGGATTTACTTATAACTGGAATGCAAGATCTACCGTATTGCTGGCGAGTCCGGATGGAAGTTTGGGATCAATCGGTCAAAATACAAATGTTATTCAGGGAACTGCAAGTGCCGACTTCACGAAGTTCTTTGGTCAGTTTAAATATTTTAAAAACATTTCTACAATCCTTCAGAAACGTAAGCAGGAAATTGATTCATTGAATAACGCTTACACACAACAATGGGAGAAAAACAGATATGCTTACAAAAAGTATAAATTTAAAAACAGACTGACTCCACTTCAAAGTATGGCATTCTTATTAACTTCGATCAAACAATTAGATGTTAATTATTCTGAAAACAATGGAACAGTACTTCCAGGTTTATTATCTGCACCAAACTGGTACGGTTACGGTCAGACCTTAGGAGGTCCTTCAATTGGATTCTTGTTGGGCTCACAAGCAGACATTAGAAGAATGGTAATGGAAAATGGTTGGGTAAGTGATTCTGAATTCATGACAGATCCTTATGTCCGAATGTCCACCAAAGAATTAAGGGCAAATCTCCAAATCGTTCCGATGAATGATCTCAGAATTGATGTGAATGCTTTGCATAATTATAACAGAAACTTCTCTCAAACAGGATTCAATTACAGAGATCCGGTTACAGGAGTAGTCAACCCGAATTATACCTTCGCTAATGATTTGGTAACGTATTCAAATTCGGTGGTTCTTTTGAAAACATCTTTCAAAGATGGAGCAGCGGTTTATCAGGCAATCAGACAAAATGCAAGAATCATATCTCAGCAAATGGGAGGTCCAATTGGAGCAGATGGATTTACGGAAGGACACAGTATTGCAAATGCATATGTTTTAATTCCGGCATTTAGAGCGGCAGTAGAAGGTAAAGATCCAAAACAAATGGGTAATCCTAAAAAAGCTGGATTGCCAATTCCAAACTGGAAGATTACGTATTCAGGTTTAAGAAACGTTCCGATTATCAACGGACAATTCTCTAAGTTTGATATTTTACATGCGTACACTGCAACTTATACGGCTTCGGGAGTTCAATCAAGTATTGATTATTTTAATACATTAACTTCAGACACAAGTTCATTCAGAGATGTTAACAATGATTATATCAACCCATTCACCTTCGCTCAAGTAGGTTATGTTGAAAACTTCTCACCGCTTATCGGAGTAGATGTTACGATGAGAAACAATATGCAGTTTGGTATTCAGTACAATAGAATGAGAACTTTATTGCTTGGATTGGTAAACCATACTTTAACGGAGGATTCCAACAGCGAATATGTAGTAAGAGTAGGATATATCATCAGAAACTTCCAATTAGGAATGACGAATGTAAGGGGTAGAGGAAAAGCAAAAGGAAGCGACCTGAACATCAGAGGAGATTTCTCATTAAGAGATAGTAGAACAAGTATTACAAATATCCTATTAGATGATTCGCAGGTGACAGGAGGTCAGAAGTTGATGAATATTAAAGTCTCTGCAGACTACAATGTTTCCGAAAACTTAAACTTAAGAGTCTTCTACGAACAGATGACATCGAAATATAAGATCTCAACAGCATTCCCATTGTCAACGATCAGAGCAGGTATTTCTGCCACGTTTACATTCGGAGATTCGGGTGGTCTTTAATTAGAACTGAAATAAATTTAAATGTCCTTCAATTTTGGAGGACATTTTTTATATCCGATATTTGAACCTTATAGAATTTTGAATACATTTGTAAAAATAAAAATTAAAAAATGAACACACCATCAGAATTAAAGTACACTAAAGATCACGAATGGATTAAGATCGAAGGTAATGTGGCTACAATCGGTATTACAGACTTCGCACAAGGTGAGCTTGGAGATATCGTTTATGTAGATATAGATACTGTAGATGACGATTTGGAAGGAGGAGAAGTTTTCGGAAGTGTTGAAGCTGTAAAAACAGTTTCAGACTTATTCTTACCGATCGCTGGAAAAGTTATTGAATTCAATTCAGAATTAGAAGCTCAACCGGAATTGTTGAATACAGATCCTTATGGAGATGGATGGATCATCAAATTAGAGATTGCTGACGGTGCAGATCAATCAGAATTACTTTCTGCAGAAGAATACCAGGCTATCATTGGATAGTATATCAAAAATATTCAGTAAGATTTTGCCCATTTATTGGGCATTTCTTACTTATATGCTTCTCAAGCCCGGCGAAGAAAACCATGAATATTGGTTTATGTTCAATGGTATCGACAAAGTTTTGCACTTAAGCATATTTGCTGCTCTTGGTTTCTTTTTCATGGCAGCCTTTCCAAAAATCAAATTTTACTACTTCATTCAGATTATCCTGATCTATGCATTCCTCACCGAAATCCTTCAGGAAGAGATGAGGTTAGGAAGATCCATGGAAACTCTCGACATCGTCGCAGATACGATCGGTTGTCTTATCGGTTATTATATATATAAGTTGCTTATTAAAAAATTCTTTTAAACTAGAATTCGGATCCAGCTCTGTCATTGCAATAGTGTAGAGGTAATCTCAAAAGGATTCTCAATTTCACAAGCCTGTCATTTCTACGTAGGAGAAATATATTAACATTATTACTCAAAACACTCCCACCCAAAAACTCTCAAATCCTCCAACCCTCATTTTTTTATTTGGAGCTAAATCCGGCTTTCCGCTGTATCTTTATGTCTACGGCTTGCGCTTTGCTCCAGCCGCAGCCAAAAAGGATGCCGCTTCAATCCGGGCTATGGTGGAGGAATGTCCATTCAGCGTTCATCAATCATCAAAAACATCAGTTTTCAAAATAAGATAACAATTTCCATCCAGCTTGTCATTCCGAAAGAATCCAGGCATATTATTAGAATAAGTTTACGTCATTGCGAGAAACACAGTTCCGAAGCAATCACTATCATATAAATACAAGAACACAAAAAATCACAAACATTAGCGTCATCGGCAAAATCTGCGAAAGATAAAAAAATAAAAAGGGGGGGGTATCCCAAATGACTATCATTCCAAAAATCACCCATTCTCATACCCAAATCCCTGTAACCCCAACTTAACAAACATTAGTTTAAAATTATTGTGACTAAGATTCAGTAGTTTAGCTTTAAATATTACAAAAAAGTAAATTTTATGTTAAATAAATTAGGATTATAAAGGAATAAATTTCTACTTTTGCCCCACTGAAAACGAGAGGAAGTAGGAAGCGCAGAAGAGCCTAAAACAAGGCCAATAACAAGAAACACTTTTAGATAACAAACGATTACATCAAACACAATTTTATTTAAGCTAATTGCAAAATTAAATTAGATAAAAAGTTGTGAGATTAGAAAAGTTTTGTATCTTTGCAGTCCGGTAAAACGGGGAGCAGGAGTGAGATTGACGGAGTGGAAATAAAGAGAATTAAGGTCATCAAAAAACTTTAAAAAATCTTTAAAAAGATTTGGTCAATTAAAAATAAGTTATTACTTTTGCACACGCAAATACGGGGTGACACTGACAGAAAGATTGTCCCGTTAAAAAGCGAAAGAACGAAGTTCATTGAAATACAATATAACAACCAAGTAAGGAAAAACTAAAGCGTTAAAAAAAACTTTGAGTGAGTCAAGAACAAACATACAATGGAGAGTTTGATCCTGGCTCAGGATGAACGCTAGCGGGAGGCCTAACACATGCAAGCCGAGCGGTAGAGATTCTTCGGGATCTTGAGAGCGGCGTACGGGTGCGGAACACGTGTGCAACCTGCCTTTATCTGGGAGATAGCCTTTCGAAAGGAAGATTAATATCCCATAATATATTAACTGGCATCAGTTGATATTGAAAGCTCCGGCGGATAGAGATGGGCACGCGCAAGATTAGATAGTTGGTGAGGTAACGGCTCACCAAGTCAATGATCTTTAGGGGGCCTGAGAGGGTGATCCCCCACACTGGTACTGAGACACGGACCAGACTCCTACGGGAGGCAGCAGTGAGGAATATTGGACAATGGGTGCAAGCCTGATCCAGCCATCCCGCGTGAAGGACGACGGCCCTATGGGTTGTAAACTTCTTTTGTATAGGGATAAACCTTTCCACGTGTGGAAAGCTGAAGGTACTATACGAATAAGCACCGGCTAACTCCGTGCCAGCAGCCGCGGTAATACGGAGGGTGCAAGCGTTATCCGGATTTATTGGGTTTAAAGGGTCCGTAGGCGGATCTGTAAGTCAGTGGTGAAATCTCATAGCTTAACTATGAAACTGCCATTGATACTGCAGGTCTTGAGTAAGGTAGAAGTAGCTGGAATAAGTAGTGTAGCGGTGAAATGCATAGATATTACTTAGAACACCAATTGCGAAGGCAGGTTACTATGTCTTAACTGACGCTGATGGACGAAAGCGTGGGGAGCGAACAGGATTAGATACCCTGGTAGTCCACGCCGTAAACGATGCTAACTCGTTTTTGGGTTTTCGGATTCAGAGACTAAGCGAAAGTGATAAGTTAGCCACCTGGGGAGTACGTTCGCAAGAATGAAACTCAAAGGAATTGACGGGGGCCCGCACAAGCGGTGGATTATGTGGTTTAATTCGATGATACGCGAGGAACCTTACCAAGACTTAAATGGGAAATGACAGATTTAGAAATAGATCCTTCTTCGGACATTTTTCAAGGTGCTGCATGGTTGTCGTCAGCTCGTGCCGTGAGGTGTTAGGTTAAGT
>NZ_CP180265.1:3270000-4671440 GCF_047651245.1 Chryseobacterium sp. MMS23-Vi53
CCACTGAAAACGAGAGGAAGTAGGAAGCGCAGAAGAGCCTAAAACAAGGCCAATAACAAGAAACACTTTTAGATAACAAACGATTACATCAAACACAATTTTATTTAAGCTAATTGCAAAATTAAATTAGATAAAAAGTTGTGAGATTAGAAAAGTTTTGTATCTTTGCAGTCCGGTAAAACGGGGAGCAGGAGTGAGATTGACGGAGTGGAAATAAAGAGAATTAAGGTCATCAAAAAACTTTAAAAAATCTTTAAAAAGATTTGGTCAATTAAAAATAAGTTATTACTTTTGCACACGCAAATACGGGGTGACACTGACAGAAAGATTGTCCCGTTAAAAAGCGAAAGAACGAAGTTCATTGAAATACAATATAACAACCAAGTAAGGAAAAACTAAAGCGTTAAAAAAACTTTGAGTGAGTCAAGAACAAACATACAATGGAGAGTTTGATCCTGGCTCAGGATGAACGCTAGCGGGAGGCCTAACACATGCAAGCCGAGCGGTAGAGATTCTTCGGGATCTTGAGAGCGGCGTACGGGTGCGGAACACGTGTGCAACCTGCCTTTATCTGGGAGATAGCCTTTCGAAAGGAAGATTAATATCCCATAATATATTAACTGGCATCAGTTGATATTGAAAGCTCCGGCGGATAGAGATGGGCACGCGCAAGATTAGATAGTTGGTGAGGTAACGGCTCACCAAGTCAATGATCTTTAGGGGGCCTGAGAGGGTGATCCCCCACACTGGTACTGAGACACGGACCAGACTCCTACGGGAGGCAGCAGTGAGGAATATTGGACAATGGGTGCAAGCCTGATCCAGCCATCCCGCGTGAAGGACGACGGCCCTATGGGTTGTAAACTTCTTTTGTATAGGGATAAACCTTTCCACGTGTGGAAAGCTGAAGGTACTATACGAATAAGCACCGGCTAACTCCGTGCCAGCAGCCGCGGTAATACGGAGGGTGCAAGCGTTATCCGGATTTATTGGGTTTAAAGGGTCCGTAGGCGGATCTGTAAGTCAGTGGTGAAATCTCATAGCTTAACTATGAAACTGCCATTGATACTGCAGGTCTTGAGTAAGGTAGAAGTAGCTGGAATAAGTAGTGTAGCGGTGAAATGCATAGATATTACTTAGAACACCAATTGCGAAGGCAGGTTACTATGTCTTAACTGACGCTGATGGACGAAAGCGTGGGGAGCGAACAGGATTAGATACCCTGGTAGTCCACGCCGTAAACGATGCTAACTCGTTTTTGGGTTTTCGGATTCAGAGACTAAGCGAAAGTGATAAGTTAGCCACCTGGGGAGTACGTTCGCAAGAATGAAACTCAAAGGAATTGACGGGGGCCCGCACAAGCGGTGGATTATGTGGTTTAATTCGATGATACGCGAGGAACCTTACCAAGACTTAAATGGGAAATGACAGATTTAGAAATAGATCCTTCTTCGGACATTTTTCAAGGTGCTGCATGGTTGTCGTCAGCTCGTGCCGTGAGGTGTTAGGTTAAGTCCTGCAACGAGCGCAACCCCTGTCACTAGTTGCCATCATTGAGTTGGGGACTCTAGTGAGACTGCCTACGCAAGTAGAGAGGAAGGTGGGGATGACGTCAAATCATCACGGCCCTTACGTCTTGGGCCACACACGTAATACAATGGCCGGTACAGAGGGCAGCTACCTAGCGATAGGATGCAAATCTCGAAAGCCGGTCTCAGTTCGGATTGGAGTCTGCAACTCGACTCTATGAAGCTGGAATCGCTAGTAATCGCGCATCAGCCATGGCGCGGTGAATACGTTCCCGGGCCTTGTACACACCGCCCGTCAAGCCATGGAAGTCTGGGGTACCTGAAGTCGGTGACCGTAACAGGAGCTGCCTAGGGTAAAACAGGTAACTAGGGCTAAGTCGTAACAAGGTAGCCGTACCGGAAGGTGCGGCTGGAACATCTCATTTTAGAGCGTCTTAAGACGTAAAACAAAATTAGTGTCCTAGACACACTGTACTTACTTCAAAGTAAAGCTTTAGTTTTTTGTTTGGTTGATATATAAAAAAATACAAAACCCACTAGAAATTAGTAAAGGGAAGAGATTTTAGTAAGAAGTTAGAGGTTAGCAATTAGAAGATAGTTTACTATCGACTAAAAACCGACAACCACGAACTAAAAACAAAGTCTCGTAGCTCAGCTGGTTAGAGCGCTACACTGATAATGTAGAGGTCGGCAGTTCGAGCCTGCCCGAGACTACTAATTAAAGCGGATAGCAATTAGCGACTAGCTTCTGGCCAAAAGCCAATAGCAAAAAGCCAAAAGCTAAAAGCACTAGAGGGGAATTAGCTCAGCTGGCTAGAGCGCCTGCCTTGCACGCAGGAGGTCAAGGGTTCGACTCCCTTATTCTCCACAGTTTTGGAGGTTTAGTTTAAAAGTGACGATTGGAGCCAAAAACAACAATTGTTTACTAAACCAAAAAGAAGACATTAAGATCATTGACATTAACGGTAAAGACATCACAAAGAGAAAACCGAGCACTTATAAGTGCTTGAGTAACCTAAAAATAGGAAAGAAATCGTTAAGGGCGTATGGCGGATGCCTAGGCTTTCAGAGGCGACGAAGGACGTGGTAAGCTGCGAAAAGCTCGGGGGATTGGCACACACGAATAGATCCCGAGATGTCCGAATGGGGCAACCCGGCAGGTTGAAGACCTGTCACCTCGTAAGAGGAGCAAACCCGGAGAACTGAAACATCTAAGTACCCGGAGGAAAAGAAATCGAAGAGATTCCGTAAGTAGTGGCGAGCGAAAGCGGATTAGCCCAAAAGTCTATATATATTTAGAGGAATGTTCTGGAAAGAACAATCATAGAAGGTGATAATCCTGTACTCGAAAGGTATATATAGATGATAAATGAGTATGGCGGGACACGTGAAATCCTGTCTGAATATGGGGGGACCATCCTCCAAGGCTAAATACTCCTGAAAGACCGATAGTGAACAAGTACTGTGAAGGAAAGGTGAAAAGCACTTCGAATAGAAGGGTGAAATAGAACCTGAAACCGTACGCCTACAAGCGGTCGGAGCCCACAAGTTGGGTGACGGCGTGCCTTTTGCATAATGAGCCTACGAGTTAATTTTACTAGCGAGGTTAAGGACTTCAGGTCCGGAGCCGGAGCGAAAGCGAGTCTGAATAGGGCGGATAGTTAGTAGGATTAGACGCGAAACCTTGTGATCTACCCATGGGCAGGTTGAAGCTTTGGTAACACAAAGTGGAGGACCGAACCGGTTGACGTTGAAAAGTCTTCGGATGACCTGTGGGTAGGGGTGAAAGGCCAATCAAACTGGGAGATAGCTCGTACTCTCCGAAATGCATTTAGGTGCAGCGTCGCAAATGAGTTTATTAGAGGTAGAGCTACTGATTGGATGCGGGGGTTTCATCGCCTACCAATTCCTGACAAACTCCGAATGCTAATAAATGTTCTGCGGCAGTGAGGGCATGGGTGCTAAGGTCCATGTCCGAGAGGGAAAGAACCCAGACCAACAGCTAAGGTCCCCAAATATATGTTAAGTTGAAGCAACGCGGTTGGACTGCATTGACAGCTAGGATGTTGGCTTGGAAGCAGCCATTCATTTAAAGAGTGCGTAACAGCTCACTAGTCGAGCGGTCCGGCATGGATAATAATCGGGCATAAACATATTACCGAAGCTATGGATTTGTATTAATACATCTGGTAGGAGAGCATTCTGTTTGCGCCGAAGCAGTATCGTGAGGTATTGTGGAGCGGACAGAAAAGAAAATGTAGGCATAAGTAACGATAAAGGGGGCGAGAAACCCCCTCACCGAAAGACTAAGGTTTCCTCAGCCATGCTAATCAGCTGAGGGTTAGTCGGGACCTAACGCGAACCCGAAAGGGGTAGTGGATGGACAATGGGTTAATATTCCCATACTTGCTCACACTAAAAAGGGGACGGTTCGACGTAGCTATTGAAGACGGACGGAAGTGTCAAGGCCTAGCCTTCGGGCGAAGCTGTTATAGTGAAATCGGATCCAAGAAAAGCCGAAGTGAAGCAACCCGTACCAAAACCGACACAGGTGGTCGAGGAGAGAATCCTAAGGTGCTCGAGTGAGTCGTGGCTAAGGAACTAGGCAAAATAGTCTCGTAACTTCGGAAGAAGAGACGCCAGCAGCAATGCTGGCCGCAGTGAAGAGGCCCAGGCGACTGTTTATCAAAAACACAGGACTCTGCTAAATCGAAAGATGCTGTATAGGGTCTGACACCTGCCCGGTGCTGGAAGGTTAAGGAAGGGCGTTAGCGTAAGCGAAGCGTTTGACTGAAGCCCCAGTAAACGGCGGCCGTAACTATAACGGTCCTAAGGTAGCGAAATTCCTTGTCGGGTAAGTTCCGACCTGCACGAATGGTGTAACGATCTGGGCACTGTCTCAGCCACGAGCTCGGTGAAATTGTAGTATCGGTGAAGATGCCGATTACCCGCAATGGGACGAAAAGACCCTGTGAACCTTTACTATAACTTCGTATTGACTTTGAGTAAGTAATGTGTAGGATAGGTGGGAGGCTTTGAAGCAGGCACGCTAGTGTTTGTGGAGCCGACGTTGAAATACCACCCTTTACTTACTTGGAGCCTAACTTCTTTTAGAAGGACATTGCGTGGTGGGTAGTTTGACTGGGGTGGTCGCCTCCAAAAGAGTAACGGAGGCTTTCAAAGGTACCCTCAGCACGCTTGGTAACCGTGCGTAGAGTGTAATGGCATAAGGGTGCTTGACTGTGAGACCAACAAGTCGATCAGGTGCGAAAGCAGGACATAGTGATCCGGTGGTTCCGTATGGAAGGGCCATCGCTCATAGGATAAAAGGTACTCCGGGGATAACAGGCTAGTCTCCCCCAAGAGCTCACATCGACGGGGAGGTTCGGCACCTCGATGTCGGCTCGTCACATCCTGGGGCTGGAGAAGGTCCCAAGGGTTGGGCTGTTCGCCCATTAAAGTGGCACGCGAGCTGGGTTCAGAACGTCGTGAGACAGTTCGGTCTCTATCTATTGCGGGCGTTAGATGTTTGAGAGGGCTTGATTCTAGTACGAGAGGACCGAATTGAACAAACCTCTGGTGTATCAGTTGTACCGCCAGGTGCACCGCTGAGTAGCTACGTTTGGAAGAGATAAGCACTGAAAGCATATAAGTGCGAAACTCGCCTCAAGATGAGACATCTTTTAAGGGTCGTGGGAGATGACCACGTTGATAGGCTACAGGTGTAAAGTTGGTAACAGCATAGCCGAGTAGTACTAATTACCCGTAGATTTATAGCCTATTGGTTATTATTAAAACAAGCCTTATAAGTGCAGCCTTGGTTTTGCCTTTGTGATGAAATTTACCGATAAAACGCTAATGGCCAATGGCAATAAGCCAATAGCCAACAGCTATATACAACCTTTAGGGTGGTTTTAGCGGTGGGGCTCACCTGTTCCCATTCCGAACACAGAAGTTAAGCCCACCAGCGCCGATGGTACTGCGAATAGCGGGAGAGTAGGTCGCCGCCAGTTTTTATTTAAAAGTCTCATAGATTAAGTTCTATGAGACTTTTTTTTGCAATAAACTGAAGAAATCCGGGCTCAAAACTCAAAGATTTATCTTTGCCTATTGCCTATTGCCTATTGCCTATTGCCTATTGCCTATTGCCTATTGCCTGAAATAGAGCTCCGGAGGAGCGAACTGGTAATAGCATTACAATGTGATGCAGAGATCACGAGCCCCGTAGGGGCGGTCTGCTAATCACAGAAGATAGTTTTGTATTTTGTATCATTACGATACCGAAGCCGTCTGTGCTGTTCTGATGGAAGAAAGCCATCTCCTTAAATAATGCAACGATCTTACTTTTTAGAATATCTTTGATGTTTTTTAATATGACTTAAGATCTTAAATCTTATTTCATGGTTAATATAATATTCATTTTATATTTGAAGCAACCAGTCTGGATCCTCCAAAGTACAAACTGTATAGAGATTAATAAAGAAAGAAAATAAAATTTAAAATCAGTATAAAAATTTGCGCTCTCTGCAAAATCTGCGAGAGATTATCAGAATAATATATATTCCTGTATTTTATTTAAAAAGTAGAATTACTTTTAAGGGATCAAGTCCGCCGATTATTTTACGTCTCTTACATTCAATTTAAAATTATAAAAAAATTAATCAAAAATATCTGAATTTTTTTGAAATTCTCTATATGCTTTAATTTTGCTAAAACACTAAAACACTAAAACACTAAAACACTAAAACACTAAAACACTAAAACACTAAAACACTAAAACACTAAAACACTAAAACACTAAAACACTAAAACGCTAAAACGCTAAAACGCTAAAACACTAAAACACTATTTCATCAATGTGGATAAGTATGAATAACCTTTTAATATAAAACAAACCAATAAGTTAGATATCAAAGTTTCCCACAATTGCGATTCTATTTTAATTTTATGTTAAATAAACTTGTTTGGTATTAAGTAAAGAACCTATCTTTGCCCCACTGAAAACGAGAGGAAGTAGGAAGCGCAGAAGAGCCTAAAACAAGGCCAATAACAAGAAACACTTTTAGATAACAAACGATTACATCAAACACAATTTTATTTAAGCTAATTGCAAAATTAAATTAGATAAAAAGTTGTGAGATTAGAAAAGTTTTGTATCTTTGCAGTACGGTAAAACGGGGAGCAGGAGTGAGATTGACGGAGTGGAAATAAAGAGAATTAAGGTCATCAAAAAACTTTAAAAAATCTTTAAAAAGATTTGGTCAATTAAAAATAAGTTATTACTTTTGCACACGCAAATACGGGGTGACACTGACAGAAAGATTGTCCCGTTAAAAAGCGAAAGAACGAAGTTCATTGAAATACAATATAACAACCAAGTAAGGAAAAACTAAAGCGTTAAAAAAACTTTGAGTGAGTCAAGAACAAACATACAATGGAGAGTTTGATCCTGGCTCAGGATGAACGCTAGCGGGAGGCCTAACACATGCAAGCCGAGCGGTAGAGATTCTTCGGGATCTTGAGAGCGGCGTACGGGTGCGGAACACGTGTGCAACCTGCCTTTATCTGGGAGATAGCCTTTCGAAAGGAAGATTAATATCCCATAATATATTAACTGGCATCAGTTGATATTGAAAGCTCCGGCGGATAGAGATGGGCACGCGCAAGATTAGATAGTTGGTGAGGTAACGGCTCACCAAGTCAATGATCTTTAGGGGGCCTGAGAGGGTGATCCCCCACACTGGTACTGAGACACGGACCAGACTCCTACGGGAGGCAGCAGTGAGGAATATTGGACAATGGGTGCAAGCCTGATCCAGCCATCCCGCGTGAAGGACGACGGCCCTATGGGTTGTAAACTTCTTTTGTATAGGGATAAACCTTTCCACGTGTGGAAAGCTGAAGGTACTATACGAATAAGCACCGGCTAACTCCGTGCCAGCAGCCGCGGTAATACGGAGGGTGCAAGCGTTATCCGGATTTATTGGGTTTAAAGGGTCCGTAGGCGGATCTGTAAGTCAGTGGTGAAATCTCATAGCTTAACTATGAAACTGCCATTGATACTGCAGGTCTTGAGTAAGGTAGAAGTAGCTGGAATAAGTAGTGTAGCGGTGAAATGCATAGATATTACTTAGAACACCAATTGCGAAGGCAGGTTACTATGTCTTAACTGACGCTGATGGACGAAAGCGTGGGGAGCGAACAGGATTAGATACCCTGGTAGTCCACGCCGTAAACGATGCTAACTCGTTTTTGGGTTTTCGGATTCAGAGACTAAGCGAAAGTGATAAGTTAGCCACCTGGGGAGTACGTTCGCAAGAATGAAACTCAAAGGAATTGACGGGGGCCCGCACAAGCGGTGGATTATGTGGTTTAATTCGATGATACGCGAGGAACCTTACCAAGACTTAAATGGGAAATGACAGATTTAGAAATAGATCCTTCTTCGGACATTTTTCAAGGTGCTGCATGGTTGTCGTCAGCTCGTGCCGTGAGGTGTTAGGTTAAGTCCTGCAACGAGCGCAACCCCTGTCACTAGTTGCCATCATTGAGTTGGGGACTCTAGTGAGACTGCCTACGCAAGTAGAGAGGAAGGTGGGGATGACGTCAAATCATCACGGCCCTTACGTCTTGGGCCACACACGTAATACAATGGCCGGTACAGAGGGCAGCTACCTAGCGATAGGATGCAAATCTCGAAAGCCGGTCTCAGTTCGGATTGGAGTCTGCAACTCGACTCTATGAAGCTGGAATCGCTAGTAATCGCGCATCAGCCATGGCGCGGTGAATACGTTCCCGGGCCTTGTACACACCGCCCGTCAAGCCATGGAAGTCTGGGGTACCTGAAGTCGGTGACCGTAACAGGAGCTGCCTAGGGTAAAACAGGTAACTAGGGCTAAGTCGTAACAAGGTAGCCGTACCGGAAGGTGCGGCTGGAACATCTCATTTTAGAGCGTCTTAAGACGTAAAACAAAATTAGTGTCCTAGACACACTGTACTTACTTCAAAGTAAAGCTTTAGTTTTTTGTTTGGTTGATATATAAAAAAATACAAAACCCACTAGAAATTAGTAAAGGGAAGAGATTTTAGTAAGAAGTTAGAGGTTAGCAATTAGAAGATAGTTTACTATCGACTAAAAACCGACAACCACGAACTAAAAACAAAGTCTCGTAGCTCAGCTGGTTAGAGCGCTACACTGATAATGTAGAGGTCGGCAGTTCGAGCCTGCCCGAGACTACTAATTAAAGCGGATAGCAATTAGCGACTAGCTTCTGGCCAAAAGCCAATAGCAAAAAGCCAAAAGCTAAAAGCACTAGAGGGGAATTAGCTCAGCTGGCTAGAGCGCCTGCCTTGCACGCAGGAGGTCAAGGGTTCGACTCCCTTATTCTCCACAGTTTTGGAGGTTTAGTTTAAAAGTGACGATTGGAGCCAAAAACAACAATTGTTTACTAAACCAAAAAGAAGACATTAAGATCATTGACATTAACGGTAAAGACATCACAAAGAGAAAACCGAGCACTTATAAGTGCTTGAGTAACCTAAAAATAGGAAAGAAATCGTTAAGGGCGTATGGCGGATGCCTAGGCTTTCAGAGGCGACGAAGGACGTGGTAAGCTGCGAAAAGCTCGGGGGATTGGCACACACGAATAGATCCCGAGATGTCCGAATGGGGCAACCCGGCAGGTTGAAGACCTGTCACCTCGTAAGAGGAGCAAACCCGGAGAACTGAAACATCTAAGTACCCGGAGGAAAAGAAATCGAAGAGATTCCGTAAGTAGTGGCGAGCGAAAGCGGATTAGCCCAAAAGTCTATATATATTTAGAGGAATGTTCTGGAAAGAACAATCATAGAAGGTGATAATCCTGTACTCGAAAGGTATATATAGATGATAAATGAGTATGGCGGGACACGTGAAATCCTGTCTGAATATGGGGGGACCATCCTCCAAGGCTAAATACTCCTGAAAGACCGATAGTGAACAAGTACTGTGAAGGAAAGGTGAAAAGCACTTCGAATAGAAGGGTGAAATAGAACCTGAAACCGTACGCCTACAAGCGGTCGGAGCCCACAAGTTGGGTGACGGCGTGCCTTTTGCATAATGAGCCTACGAGTTAATTTTACTAGCGAGGTTAAGGACTTCAGGTCCGGAGCCGGAGCGAAAGCGAGTCTGAATAGGGCGGATAGTTAGTAGGATTAGACGCGAAACCTTGTGATCTACCCATGGGCAGGTTGAAGCTTTGGTAACACAAAGTGGAGGACCGAACCGGTTGACGTTGAAAAGTCTTCGGATGACCTGTGGGTAGGGGTGAAAGGCCAATCAAACTGGGAGATAGCTCGTACTCTCCGAAATGCATTTAGGTGCAGCGTCGCAAATGAGTTTATTAGAGGTAGAGCTACTGATTGGATGCGGGGGTTTCATCGCCTACCAATTCCTGACAAACTCCGAATGCTAATAAATGTTCTGCGGCAGTGAGGGCATGGGTGCTAAGGTCCATGTCCGAGAGGGAAAGAACCCAGACCAACAGCTAAGGTCCCCAAATATATGTTAAGTTGAAGCAACGCGGTTGGACTGCATTGACAGCTAGGATGTTGGCTTGGAAGCAGCCATTCATTTAAAGAGTGCGTAACAGCTCACTAGTCGAGCGGTCCGGCATGGATAATAATCGGGCATAAACATATTACCGAAGCTATGGATTTGTATTAATACATCTGGTAGGAGAGCATTCTGTTTGCGCCGAAGCAGTATCGTGAGGTATTGTGGAGCGGACAGAAAAGAAAATGTAGGCATAAGTAACGATAAAGGGGGCGAGAAACCCCCTCACCGAAAGACTAAGGTTTCCTCAGCCATGCTAATCAGCTGAGGGTTAGTCGGGACCTAACGCGAACCCGAAAGGGGTAGTGGATGGACAATGGGTTAATATTCCCATACTTGCTCACACTAAAAAGGGGACGGTTCGACGTAGCTATTGAAGACGGACGGAAGTGTCAAGGCCTAGCCTTCGGGCGAAGCTGTTATAGTGAAATCGGATCCAAGAAAAGCCGAAGTGAAGCAACCCGTACCAAAACCGACACAGGTGGTCGAGGAGAGAATCCTAAGGTGCTCGAGTGAGTCGTGGCTAAGGAACTAGGCAAAATAGTCTCGTAACTTCGGAAGAAGAGACGCCAGCAGCAATGCTGGCCGCAGTGAAGAGGCCCAGGCGACTGTTTATCAAAAACACAGGACTCTGCTAAATCGAAAGATGCTGTATAGGGTCTGACACCTGCCCGGTGCTGGAAGGTTAAGGAAGGGCGTTAGCGTAAGCGAAGCGTTTGACTGAAGCCCCAGTAAACGGCGGCCGTAACTATAACGGTCCTAAGGTAGCGAAATTCCTTGTCGGGTAAGTTCCGACCTGCACGAATGGTGTAACGATCTGGGCACTGTCTCAGCCACGAGCTCGGTGAAATTGTAGTATCGGTGAAGATGCCGATTACCCGCAATGGGACGAAAAGACCCTGTGAACCTTTACTATAACTTCGTATTGACTTTGAGTAAGTAATGTGTAGGATAGGTGGGAGGCTTTGAAGCAGGCACGCTAGTGTTTGTGGAGCCGACGTTGAAATACCACCCTTTACTTACTTGGAGCCTAACTTCTTTTAGAAGGACATTGCGTGGTGGGTAGTTTGACTGGGGTGGTCGCCTCCAAAAGAGTAACGGAGGCTTTCAAAGGTACCCTCAGCACGCTTGGTAACCGTGCGTAGAGTGTAATGGCATAAGGGTGCTTGACTGTGAGACCAACAAGTCGATCAGGTGCGAAAGCAGGACATAGTGATCCGGTGGTTCCGTATGGAAGGGCCATCGCTCATAGGATAAAAGGTACTCCGGGGATAACAGGCTAGTCTCCCCCAAGAGCTCACATCGACGGGGAGGTTCGGCACCTCGATGTCGGCTCGTCACATCCTGGGGCTGGAGAAGGTCCCAAGGGTTGGGCTGTTCGCCCATTAAAGTGGCACGCGAGCTGGGTTCAGAACGTCGTGAGACAGTTCGGTCTCTATCTATTGCGGGCGTTAGATGTTTGAGAGGGCTTGATTCTAGTACGAGAGGACCGAATTGAACAAACCTCTGGTGTATCAGTTGTACCGCCAGGTGCACCGCTGAGTAGCTACGTTTGGAAGAGATAAGCACTGAAAGCATATAAGTGCGAAACTCGCCTCAAGATGAGACATCTTTTAAGGGTCGTGGGAGATGACCACGTTGATAGGCTACAGGTGTAAAGTTGGTAACAGCATAGCCGAGTAGTACTAATTACCCGTAGATTTATAGCCTATTGGTTATTATTAAAACAAGCCTTATAAGTGCAGCCTTGGTTTTGCCTTTGTGATGAAATTTACCGATAAAACGCTAATGGCCAATGGCAATAAGCCAATAGCCAACAGCTATATACAACCTTTAGGGTGGTTTTAGCGGTGGGGCTCACCTGTTCCCATTCCGAACACAGAAGTTAAGCCCACCAGCGCCGATGGTACTGCGAATAGCGGGAGAGTAGGTCGCCGCCAGTTTTTATTTAAAAGTCTCATAGATTAAGTTCTATGAGACTTTTTTTTGCAATAAACTGAAATGAAAACTCAAACAATCTATATCATTTATTTTTGCTAGATGCTAGATGCTAGATGCTAGATGCTAGATGCTAGATGCTAGATGCTAGATGTTTTTATGACCCTGACTTTATGATTTTTGATAGGAATTTATCTTGCCTTGGGTTGAAGCGCCGTTTCGTACTCTCCAATTATTAATATATTATTTTGTTATTTATAAGTTTAATCATATTTTTAATTAAAAATTGTAATGCATAGCTTAAAGATTCGAAAAGTTATTCTATTTATTTTTCTTATTACTGTCTTATTCAATAATATAAAATCGCAAAATTTAGAAAATGGAGATTTTCACTTTAAAATTTTAGCTTTTTATAACGCAAAGAATGATATGGCACACATTAGTTATGTGAAGGAGGCTAATAATTATTTCGATTCTATAAGTAAGGTCAAAGGATTTGGGTATCAATCAACAAATGATTGGAGTAAGATGACTTTTAATGAATTATCAAAATATGATATTGTGATGTTTTTAGATACTCGTCCAGAAGATGCTAATCAAAGGTATAGTTTTCAACAGTATATGGAGAAAGGTGGTAGTTGGATAGGATTTCATTTTGCTGCTTTTGCATTAGAGAAATCTGCTTATGAAAATAATTGGAAATGGTATCACAATACTTTTCTTGGTTCGGGAGAATACAAAAGCAATACTTGGCGACCAACTTCAGCTATATTAAAAAGGATTATTAAAAATAAATTTAGTTCAGAAAAATTTGTACAAACAGAACCTAATGAGTGGTATGCATGGAAAAATGATCTCAGAAAAAATAAAGATATAGAAATTCTTTACGCAATTGATGAAAGAAGTTTTCCTCTTGGAACAGGACCTAAAAAACATGAAATTTGGACGGAAGGTTTTTATCCAGTTATCTGGAAAAATAAAAATTATAATATGATCTATTCCAATATTGGGCATAATGACATGGATTATGAGCATCTATATGAAAAAGATTCTGTGAGGACTTTATCTTTAACCTTTAAAAGTAAAGAGTATTCTGATTTTATTATAAATGCACTTTATCTTTTAGCGAAGGAGAAGAGAAAAAGATTTGATGCTCATTGATGCTTTCTTAAATTGCTTTGCATCGTTCATAATGAATTCTTATGCTAACGATTACTATTTCAACCCTAGTCCTGCATTGGCAAAAAGATATAGTACTTCGATTCGAGCAGCATACACGAGAAGAGGGATTAAGTTGCTATAAAAATTCATGGTATTAACTTTGAAATTTTGAGTTATTATTTCTATTCATAAAAATTAAAATAGACGAAATCTCTCAAATATCTCCCAATTTATGTTGTAACTTTATGTTATGAAAGAGCATATTGTGAGAGGGTTTAGATTTGAAACTTACAAGGCGCCGGAATTATCAGTTTTTGATAGGTTGCTGGAAATTTTCACAGATCTGTTGACCCATACTTCAGGTGATTTTGATGAAGCGATAGACTGGCTTCACATGCTGGATCAGGAATATCAATTGACTACACCAGACTATACTATAGAGGATTTTATCGAAGATCTTAAGAAAAAAGGATATATTCGTGAAGAAGTTGATCCTACAGGAAATGGCAATGGTATTCGTCTAAGTGCAAAAATGGAACAAAATATCCGAAAACAGGCGCTTAACCAAATTTTCGGAAATCTAGGGAAAAGCGGAAACGGAAATCATAAAACCAACAAAAGCGGAACGGGTGAAGATACGACGGGAGAATTTCGAAATTATAGTTTTGGAGATCCTGTTGAAAAAATTTCTATTACGGAAAGTCTGAAAAATGCCCAAATCAATAATGGAATCGGAGATTTCCATTTAACTGAGGATGATCTGATCGTAGAAGACAGTATTCATCAATCTCAGATGAGTACGGTTTTGATGATCGACATTAGCCACAGCATGATTTTATATGGTGAAGACCGCATCACTCCTGCGAAAAAAGTAGCGATGGCACTTGCAGAATTAATCACGACTCGTTATCCGAAAGATACCTTGGATATTATTGTTTTTGGAGATGATGCATGGCCGGTAAAAATTCAGGAACTGCCTTATTTACAGGTTGGTCCTTATCATACGAATACGGTTGCAGGACTTCAATTGGCGATGGATATTTTGCGCAGAAAACGAAATACCAATAAACAAATCTTCATGATTACGGATGGAAAGCCAAGTTGTGTGCGCGAACCCGACGGTACTTATTACATGAATTCTTATGGTTTGGATGATTATGTTGTTCAGAAATGTTACAATATGGCAGCTCAGGCGCGAAGATTACATATTCCGGTAACGACTTTTATGATTGCTCAGGATCCTTATTTGCAACATTTTGTGAGAGAATTTACAGAAGCCAATCAGGGGAAAGCCTTTTATACAGGACTTAACGGATTAGGACATATGATTTTCGAAGATTATGAAACCAACCGTAAGAAAAGAATTCGTTAAAAATTTAATTTTAATGTTTAAAAAGCATTAAATCAAATATTATAAATTACATTTTAAATACAATGACTGCAAAGCCAGATATAAAAACACTAGGTTCGTTAAAGAAATCAGGATATATAACTAAAAACATTAAAGACGAACTAAGAGATAATTTAAGAATAAAAATCCTTAATAAAGAGTCTGTTTTTGAAGGGATCTTCGGATATGAAAATACAGTAATTCCCCAATTGGAACACGCAATTTTAAGTCGTCACAACATCAACTTATTAGGATTGAGAGGTCAGGCAAAAACAAGACTGGCAAGAATGATGACGAGCTTATTGGATGAATGGATTCCTTTTGTTGAAGGAAGCGAAATCAATGATGATCCGTTTAATCCGATTTCTCGTTTCGCAAAAGAATTAATTGAAAAAGAAGGTGAAAATGCACCCATTGAATGGCTTCACCGCGATGAAAGATTTTTCGAAAAATTAGCAACCCCAGATGTAACGGTTGCCGATTTGATTGGTGATGTAGATCCCATTAAAGCTGCCAATCTCAAACTTTCTTATGCAGACGATCGCGTAATTCATTTTGGAATGATTCCGAGAGCAAACCGTTGTATTTTCGTCATTAATGAATTACCGGATCTTCAGGCGAGAATTCAGGTTTCTTTGTTCAATATTTTACAGGAAGGTGATGTTCAGATTCGTGGATTTAAGGTGAGAATGCCTTTGGATATTCAGTTTGTGTTCACTGCGAATCCTGAAGACTATACAAACAGAGGAAGCATCGTAACTCCGTTGAAGGACAGAATCGGATCTCAAATTTTAACGCATTATCCCGAAAATATTCATATTGCAAAAGAAATTACAAAGTATGAATCGAATTTAGACAGCCGTCAGAAAAATGGAGTGTATGTTCCGGCTTTGGCGCATGATCTTTTGGAGCAAATCGGTTTTGAAGCTCGTGAAAGCGAATATGTTGATTCAAAAAGTGGTGTGAGTGCACGTATGAGCATCACGGCTTTTGAAAATTTATTGAGTACCGCAGAACGTCGAGCTTTATTGACAGGCGAAGAAAAAACTTCGGTAAGATTGAGTGATTTTGTTGGTGTTATTCCTGCAATTACGGGTAAAGTGGAATTGGTTTATGAAGGCGAGCAAGAAGGTGCAGAAGCTGTTGCTCAGTTATTGATAGATAATGCGGTGAGAACTTTATTCACTTCTTACTTCCCGAAAGTGGAAAAATTGGAGAAGAAAAATATAGATGGGCCATTTAGCCAAATTACCGATTGGTTTTTGGAAGACGATGGATTCCTGGAAATTACAGATGAATCTGCGGATGAAATTTATGCTAAAAATTTAAACAAAATTACTCCGCTCGATGAAATTATAGAAAAATATCAACCAGATACAAATCCTGAAGATATTTTATTCTTGAAAGAATTTATCCTTTGGGGATTGGCAGTGAATAAAAAACTGAATAAAGAAAGATTCAGAACAGGAGTTTTCTTTTCTTAATTTTAAAATAATAAAGATAAAAAAAGGCTTAGATTTAAATATCTGAGCCTTTTCTATTGACTGAAATTAAGTTGTTTTTAAAATTACTTTTTTATCTTCAAATAAATGAAAGTGAAATTTAATATTGGCAATATTTTTCCACGTCGCATATTTAAAAATTATAAACCCGATCAGCATTCCAAATGTGTTTAGAAAAACATCATCGATGTCTGCAACACCCCTTCCTGTGATATATTGGGCTGTTTCGATGATACTTATTGCTATGATGAAAAATGATGTAATAGGAATAAAACGATTGAATTTTTTAATGCAAAGTCCTAACCATCCGAAAGGCGAAAACAAAAATAAGTTTCCAAAAATATTGACAAAGAATGCCTGAATATTAATATGCTGATCGCTAAAAAAATGATGGATCGTAATAAAAGGTTTTAGCTGTAAATAAGATATTTCAGAAGGTTCGCGTCCCGAGGCGTAAAACATCATGTACAACAAAATAACGGTGTAAAGGGCAATACATACTGCAAATTTTCTTTTCATAGGTTTCCTTTAGGATTAGTAATAAAAATAGTTTGTAGTGCTTACTAGTTTTTTTAAGTTTACTTTGACAGCAAAAATTTGACCTTATCCTACCACATTTTGAAACTTTACCATTAATTATTATTTTTTAACAGCTAATCATCCTATTAATTTTTTTTGAAGCTTAATCCCGCTTTCCGCACTCGCTATTTTATTGGTTTCGGGGCGGCGCGGCAAAGCCGCGCCGCCCCGAAACCAATAAAATGAGCTCAAACAAATGCTTCAATCGGGGCTATGGCGATAGTCAATATGTAGAAGATTCGAAAAATCTATACAAAAATTTATCTCTAAAGGATCCAAAACAACACAAAAAAAGATGTAGAAAACTTTTCCACATCTTTTTATTTATCTGTAATCAATTATCAATTATCAATTATCAAACCTGAATAACTCCCAAATTAAATTTCTCAGTAATCGGAGAATGGTTTGCAGCTTCAATTCCCATAGAAATCCATTTTCTGGTATCAACAGGATTGATGATTGCATCCGTCCAAAGTCTTGCGGCAGCATACGTTGCTTCTGTTTGCTTTTGATATTTTTTTGTAATGGTATCTAAGATTTCCTTGTGCTCTTCCTCTGAAATTTCTTTTCCTTGTTTTTTCAAAGTAGATTCTTGAATTTGTGCCAAAACTTTTGCAGCCTGAGCACCGCCCATTACCGCAAGATCTGCCCACGGCCAAGCTACGATCAATCTTGGGTCGTAAGCTTTTCCGCACATCGCGTAATTTCCTGCACCGTAAGAATTTCCGGTAATAATTGTGAATTTTGGAACCACAGAATTCGAAACGGCATTTACCATTTTCGCACCATCTTTAATGATTCCACCGTGTTCGGATTTTGAACCAACCATGAAACCAGTCACGTCTTGCAAGAAAACCAAAGGAATCTTTCTCTGATTACAATTAGCAATAAATCTCGTTGCTTTATCCGCAGAATCAGAATAAATTACCCCTCCGAACTGCATTTCACCTTTTCCGCTTTTGACCAGTTTTCTTTGGTTAGCAACGATTCCCACAGACCAACCGTCGATTCTGGCTGTTGCGCAGATGATGCTTTTTCCGTAATCTGGTTTGTATTCTTCGTATTCTGAATTATCAACCAAACATTTAATAATTTCATAAGTATCATATTGCTCAGCTCTTGAAACCGGCATAATCCCGAAAATATTTTCCAGCTTTTCTTTTGGCTGGGCACTTTCAATTCTGTCGAAACCAGCTTTATCAGTGCTTCCTAAAGATTTCATGATGTTTTTAATTCTGTTCAAAGCATCTTTATCATCTTTAGCTTTATAATCGGTAACTCCTGAGATTGAGCAGTGTGTAGTTGCTCCTCCCAAAGTTTCATTATCTATACTTTCTCCAATCGCAGCCTTTACCAAATAGCTTCCTGCAAGGAAAATAGAACCCGTTCCCTCAACGATCATTGCTTCATCGCTCATGATTGGGAGATACGCTCCACCAGCAACACAGCTACCCATAACAGCAGATATTTGAACGATTCCGGCGGAACTCATTTTAGCATTATTTCTGAAGATTCTTCCGAACATTTCCTTGTCAGGGAAAATTTCGTCCTGCATTGGCAAATAAACTCCCGCAGAATCTACTAAATAGATGATGGGAAGTCTGTTTTCCATTGCAATTTCCTGCGCTCTGAGGTTTTTCTTTCCAGTAATCGGGAACCAAGCTCCGGCTTTTACAGAAGCGTCATTGGCAACAACGATACATTGTCTTCCCGAAACATATCCGATTACCACAACAACACCGCCACTTGGACAACCGCCGTGTTCTTCATACATTTCATATCCGGCAAAAGCACCGACTTCTATGGAATCTGAATCTTTATCAAGAAGATATTCAATTCTTTCTCTTGCCGTCATTTTTCCTTCTTCACGCAGCTTTTGAAGCCTTTTTTCGCCTCCTCCTTTTTTGATGTCTGTAAGCAGGCGATTGATTTCGGATAGTTTTAATCTGTTCTGATCTTCTCTTTTGTTGAATTCAATGTCCATAAAAGTTTTCAATTTTTTCCGCTTAAAGATACTATTTTTTGTATGGAATGAAAATTGATATAAACAACTGTTTAATAAATTGGTTTTCAGAAATTTATGAAATATTTAACAAAAAAAATATTTTTTTTGGTGTGTATTTTGCTAACTTTACACTAGAGAAAGTGAGAGTGAATTCTCAACACTTTACTCTAAGTTCCTAGTTTATTTTTTTAATAGTTTATTATTTGAAGGCCCTGAAAGTTGAACAAATTTTCAGGGTTTTTTTGTTGCCTTTTTTTATTCAATTCAAAAATAATTTATTTCATCTTTATTTGTTTTAATTTTTAAAATTCTTAAGCCTAGTTTTCAAAAAATAAGTGAAATGTCTTTGTATATCTTTGAATTTTTCAAGTACAATTTAAAATGATCTTTGTCTTACTTTATTTGCGTTTAAAAATTATCGCAAGGCTAAACAAAGTTTTTTACTTAATGAATTACGTTTTTAAGCTAGGCAAAGCCGCTTCGCTTATAAAAGGAATACAAAAATTTAAATTATTGATTATTAAATATTTGTTCTATGCTTAAAAAACTCTTGATTAGTTTTTAAAAATAATTTGAAAAGCAAAATTTTCTCAAAAAAATCATAGTTATTACACAAAATTATTGCAGGATTTGTAAAAGCTATTTGTTAAATTTGCAAAAAATAAAAAGAAGGTAGGATATGCATAAATTGGCTCTTTTCAGATTGCATTTGATTGTTTTTTTATGGGGATTTACGGCAATTTTGGGAAAACTGATTCATGCGAATGCGGAGATTCTTGTTTTTTACAGAATGTTGTTTGCGGCGATCTGTCTTTTTGTTTACATCAGAGTTTTCAAAAAAGACAGTATTAAGGTTTCGAAGAAAGTATTTTTCCAATTGGCTGCAATCGGCTTTTCGATGGCGCTTCACTGGTATTGTTTCTTTCATTCCATTAAAATTTCGAATGTTTCGATTGCGTTGAGCTGTTTATCATTATCAACCTTATTTGCATCGATTTTAGAACCTTTGATTTTTAAACGAAAGATTGATATTTCGGAAGTGGTAATGGGAGTGGTGATTGTTGCTTGTATTTTATTGATATTCAAAACAGAATTTCAATACAAAGAAGGAATTTTTTATGGTGTTCTCTGCGCAATTTTTGGAACCATATTTTCGGTTTTCAACGGAAAGATGTTCGGAAAAACAAGTTCAGGAAATATTATTTTTTATGAAATATTTTCGGGTTGGTTCATTTTAATGATATTTTATTTGTTTTCAGGACAAATTTTTCAGATGAATGAAATAAGTTACCGCGATATTGCGTTAATATGCTTATTGGCAAGTGTTTTCACAGCTTTTCCGATGCTGGAATCGGTAAATCTGATGAAGTATATCTCGCCTTTTACACTAATTTTAACAGTTAATTTAGAACCAGTTTACGGAATTATACTAGCTTTTTTTATCTTTGGGGAATCAGAACATATGAGTCCGATTTTTTATATCGCTTCAGGAGTTATGATACTGGCAATCATTGCTAATGGATTAATAAAAGCTAGAAAACAGAAAACATTAAATTAAGCATCAATTTATAGGATGAAAAAATATCTATTACTTGCATTTTCCCTGGTTTTTGGGATATCACAATCTCAGATTATCAGAAAATATTCCAACGAATTTTTGAATATTGGAGCTGGAGCAAGAGGTCTCGCGATGGGTGGAGCTGTCGTTTCTAATCAGGACGATGTTTATTCTCCGATGTGGAACCCGGCTGGTTTGATGTCGATCGAGAGAGATTGGCAGGGAGCAGCGATGCACGCAGAATATTTTGAATCTATCGCGAAGTATGATTATCTGGCTTACGCAAAAGTTTTGGAAACGGGAGTTTTCGGAGTTTCTGTGGTAAGGCTTGGTGTTGATAATATCCTGAATACAACTCAGTTAATTGATACTGAAGGAAATATTGATTATGATAAAATTACAAAATTCTCACAATCCGATTATGCTGCGATTCTTTCATATGCATTTAATCCTGCAGGGAATACAAAATTGGATGTCGGAATCAATGCTAAAATTGTTTACAGAAATGTAGGGAAATTTGCAAACGGATATGGTTTCGGTTTCGATATTGGTGCAATCTATAAACTAGATAATGGTTATAAAATCGGGGGAATGTTGAGAGATGCAACAACTACGGTGAACTTTTGGAGTGTAAATCAAAAAGAACTATCGACAGTTGTAAACGGTGAAGAATTCAACCCTGCACCGAAAGACAAAATGGAACTTACGATGCCAAAACTGAATGTTGGAGTAAGTAAGAATTTCGAGATTAATAGCAGTGTTTATGTTTTACCGGAAGCGGGAATTAATGTAGATTTTGCTAAAACAGCGGCACTTCTTTCAACAGATTTTGCAAGTATTACGCCTTATGCCGGAGCAGAATTAGGATATCAGAAGATGATTTTTGTGAGATTGGGGGTAAATAGATTCCAATCGGTTACAGATATTGAAGATCTAAGCAGAAAGGTTTCTTTCCAGCCAAGCGCCGGGATTGGAATCCGATACAGGGGTCTCACATTGGATTACGCAATTACCAATTCAGGTATCGGTGGGTCTAATTTCTATTCTAATTTCTTTTCTTTGAAATTGGATATGGGACAGTTTAGAAATGATTAAATTTAAATTAAATGAAAAAACTTTCACTCGTAATAGTAACAGCTTGTTCAATGCTTGCATTCGGACAAAAAGTTTCGGATTATAAATATATTTCTCTTCCCGCTAAATTTGAAACTTTTAAAGAAGATTTCGGATTGGGAGAAATGCTTACAAAAACATTAAGGGCTAAAAACTATACCGTTATTCCATCAGATAAACTACAATGGCCATCTGAAGCGCAAAGTAATCCTTGTAATGTTTTGATCGCGGATGTTCTTAATGACAGCGGATTTTTGAGAAATAAAGTATTGGTACAATTTAAGGATTGTAATAATAAATCAATTGCGTCGATAAAAGGAGCTTCCAACATTAAGGAATATAAGGAAGGTTATCAGGATGCTTTGAAGCAGACGTTTACATCAATTTCGCCGGCGAATCCTACCAATCAACCTGCAGCTCCTATAAAACCTCAGGAAACGGCTGTTGTTTCTACTCAACCTGTTACAACTGCAACTTCATCAAATGTGGATAACACTGCGGTAAGATTTAGCAATGATAAAATGGATTTGCAGAAAATTCAGATTGATAATTCACAATTTATCTTGGTGAATTCAAACAGCTCTTCGCCATTTGCAACTTTTAAAGCAACAACTAAAAATGATTTTTTCCGAGTGAAATTACAAAATGGAGAGTCTACTTTAGGATATTTTGAAAACGGAAATATCGTGATTGAAATTCCTCAGCCAAATGGAGAATTTGCCAAGGAAATTTTTTCGAAAAAATAATTTAGAGAACATATGAAAAATACTTTATCCTTAATTCAAACGAAAGAATGAGTTAAGGATTAATTTTTAAAAAATAATAATGAAAAAAATTTATACGACATTATTGATCGCATTTTCGATGTATTCGTATGCTCAAACATTAAACACTCAGCTGAACGAAATTCATTTTGGATCAGGAAGTTCACCATATAATCTAATAAAGCTGAATGACCTTATAATTTTTGCAGCATCCAAAAATACAGATGAAGGATTAGAGCCTTGGGTTTATAATTCTACAACACAAAAATCTACATTATTAAAAGATATTTTTGCCGGATATAACAGCGGAATACCTCCCAATTCAATATTTGTAAAATTAAATAACAAGGTGTATTTTCTGGCACAGCAAAATTATTCGGGATATCAGATTTGGGAAACAGATGGAACACCAGCTGGAACGGTAAAGAAACAGGATATTAATTCTAATTATTCTATTGATGAGTTTGTAGTGGCAGGGAATAAAATTTTCTACTATCAGAATAATGCACTTTGGTCATTCGATACAGCATCAAATAATTCATCTTTATTAAAAACATTTGAATATTCCGGGAATGTAAAATTATATTCCTATAACAATCAGGTAATTCTTGCCGCAAATGATGGAATTTCGGGCAAAGAGATATGGAAATCAGATGGTACCGTTGCCGGAACAGCATTGATAAAAGATATAGCTCCGAATAATGGAAACAGCATATCAAACGATTTTAAAATTGTAACGTTGAATAATGGTAAGTTTTATTTCATGGCGAATACCGCAACAGGTTATATGCTTTATGAAAGTGATGGGACTTCAGCGGGAACAAATCCTTTGATGCCTATGCAAAATACACCTCAATTGGAAGGTGCTTCAGGAGGAAATTATTTCGTTTTTATAGGATTTAGTGCTACCAACGGAGGTTCTGAACCGTGGATCTCGGACGGAACAGTAGCAGGAACTAAGTTGTTAAAAGATATATATCCCGGAACGACCAGCTCGATGGGACTCAATCAGAAATTTCTGAAATTGGGTAATAAAATTTATTTTGACAGCAGTTCAAACGGGAATCCTGGATATGGCAATTATATTTGGGAAACAGACGGAACAGAAGCCGGAACAGTTTTATTTAATACACCTATCAATAATGTATTATATGGAAAAAGTTCAGATGGACAATACCTAATCCTTACCAAACCAAACGAATGGAGTCGTTTTTGGATAACGAATGGAAATTCTGCTCAAACATTCGAAATGTCGGCATTGGGAATGACTGCTGCTAACGGTGTTGTAGATTTTAATTCAAAAGTATATTTGGCAGGAACTACCGCAAAACATGGGATGGAATTATATACTTTAGATCCAATAACGCAAGTTGCTACTCTGGCTTCGGATATTAGTAAATATGAAAGTAGCTCACCACATTCTTATGAATTATTGAATGATAATTTAATTTTTATTGCAGCAGACAGAGAATTCAACAATCAGTTTTATAAGAGAGATAAAAATACGCAGCAGATTACCCGATTGAGCAATTTTACAAGTGGTTCGTCTTCCGTAGGAATGTTTACAAATTTTAATGATACTTTTTTCAAAGTTGGAAATTTCCTTTACACTAAAAACAGTACTCCCAATCCGATGAGCGGTTTTTACAGAACAGACGGAACTTCTGCAAATTCGATTGGAATATCTACGGGAAATACAGTGCTTTACGATAATACTTTTTTTGCTAATCTTAATGACAATACATTATTGTTTTCAGGATATAACAATGTGATAGGAACAGAGCTTTGGAAAATTGATAATAATTCGAATACATTTTCTTTAGTAAAAGATATCTCGACAGACAGCATGGGAAGTATGTACAATACAGACTCAAAAATAACTGTGCTGAACGGATATGCATACTTTGTAGCCAAAGAAAACGGGAAACTTGCGATCTGGAAATCTGATGGAACCGAAGCAAACACAACAAAAGCAGTTCAGGTTAATTTTCAGGACGGAACAGATGGAGACATTAAGGTGTTAGGAAATTTTAATAACAAATTATTGTTTACATCAAGAAAAGAAGGATCATCCAACTACGGACAGACAGAATTATATGCTTCTAATGGAGATCAGGCTTCTACTGTATTATTAAAGTCACATAATGTTTCTTTTAGTTCTGCCAATATCGATAGAGATACCGAAATTTTAAATAACAAGTTATTTTATTTTGCATCAGATTATCCAAGCGGCATTTATTCTACAGATGGCACGGTAGCCGGTACAACAGAAGTATTTACAAACGGTAATTTTTATGGTGATATTAAACTGAAAAAATGTGGCAGTCAGATATTTTTCACGCATAATAATTCAACAGAATTGTGGAAAACAGATGGTACTACATCAGGAACAATGAGTTTAGGAGCAAATTTCCAAGGTATAAAAGATATGGTTTGTACCAATAACTATTTGTATTTCCTTAATGGCGATTCTCAAAAAGTTTGGAGAAGCAATGGTGTATCGGGAGGTACTGTTCCGTTGGATATTTTTATTACAAATGATGACAACCAATTATTGACGAATGAAAATATCTTGAAATTGGCTACCGATAATGAAAAGTTATTTTTAACCATCTATACGAAAGAACACGGAAATGAGCTGTATACCGTTACCGATCCACTCCCTGTTTTTCTTGCTGTAAACGACACAGCTGTTAATTCGAAAGCTGTAAACCCAAGTATTCAGATATATCCCAATCCTGTTTCGGATGAATTCTCTTTAAATGTTCAAAATGATTATAAGGTTGAAGGAATTAAAGTATTTGATGCTTCAGGAAAGCTAATGAAGAATATTTTAAACTTCAACGGAAGAGTAAATATCTCTGAGTTATCAGTCGGAATATATTTCATAAAAATTAAAACAAATAAAGGCGAATTTTTAAGTAAGATTCTTAAAAAATAAGCAATATCAAAATAAAAGGCTCTTTCTTCAAGAGCCTTTTTCATTTTACTTCTTTATAAATTTTACAGTTTGAGAATCTTTATCATTCTTAACTTTTGCGGTATAAACACCTGGAATAAGGTCAGATAATTTCACAGCTATATTTTTCCCTTTCGAGGAAATAGTTTTAGTTAATTTTCCACCAGCATCATAAATTTCAACAGATTCAATTGTGCTTTGATCTTCAATATTTAAAATATCAGAAACAGGATTCGGATAAATTTTGGCTGTGGCTTTTGTTACTTCTGAGGTTGCCAACGGTCCTAAAATATTTGCTGTATAATCTGTCCATGTTCCATAAGCATAAGAACCACACGCCGAAGTTCCCGGCTGTGCGTTCGCTTCACGAGTCCAGATTCTCATTCTGTAACTTCCCGGTGTTACAGATCCCGGAACTGTAAATGAACCAGTGTAAGTTTCAGGGCTTGAATTTCCGATGTAATTCGGCATATACAGATTTTCTCCCGCATCGTCAAAATCACCGTCTTTATTGAAGTCTATAGCCAGTCCGCAAGACATCCAGCCCATAGTTGTCACACTTACACCGTAATTGGTATTGGTATTCAGGTTCATAGAGACAGATGTTCTATCCCTTCCTGATGTGCAAGTTCCTGAAGCAAATGTATTATTGAAATTTGCCTGAGGAATGGAAACTTGTGTAATTCGCCAATTTGCACAGCTATTGGAGTACGTTGGGTTACAATAAGTTTGAGCATTAAATAAATTTGAAATTGCAGATGCACATAAGAAAGCAAACGCTTTCGCGAAATTGTAATAATTTTTCATAAGTGTACTTTATTTTGTTCTTTACTAAAGTAATAAAATAAATAAAGTATTCTCTTGAAGGGGATTTATTTAATGGTATTTGTGTAATTGAATAACGTTTTTATCATTAATCTTTTTAATCATTAAGCTGATGGAGAATTATCGAAAAAATCACGAATAATTTTCGCCTTGCTTTTCCCCAAAATCTCCTCCAAAGTCACCAAATCTGCTTCTTTAATTCTTTTCACAGACTTTAATTTAGATAAAAGTAATTCAATAGTTTTTCCTCCAACTCCAGGAATTTCCTCCAGTTCAGATTTTATCGTAGAATTTTTTCTTCTCGTTCTGTGATGTTTTACTCCAAATCTGTGAGCTTCGTCTCTTACTCTTTGTAAGATCTTTAATGTTTCAGATTTTTTATCAAGATATAGAGGTATTGGATCTTCCGGAAAGAAAATTTCTTCCAGCCTTTTTGCAATTCCTACAATCGTAATTTTTCCGTATAATCCTAATAATTTTAAACTTTTAACAGCTGAAGATAATTGTCCTTTTCCACCGTCAATCAGGATTAATTGTGGTAAATTTTCACCTTCTTCAATCATCCTTTTGTAACGTCGAAAGATCACTTCTTCCATGGTTTTAAAGTCATCAGGACCAACTACCGTTTTTGGATGGAAAATTCTGTAATCTGCCTTGCTTGGTTTTCCGTCTTTAAAAACCACACACGCCGAAACAGGATTTGTTCCCTGAATATTGGAGTTGTCAAAACCTTCGATATGTCTCGGTTCAACAGGCATTCTCAACAACTTTTGCATTTCTGCCATGATTCTGTTGGTATGTCTTTCCGGATCGACAATTTGGACTTGTTTTAATTTTTCTAAACGATATTCTTTCGCATTTTTTTCGGAAAGTTCAACAATACGTTTTTTATCACCAACTTTTGGAACAATTAATTTTACATTTGGAATTTCAACAGATAAATGAAAAGGCAAAAGCACTTCTTTTGAATGAGAATCAAATTTCTGGCGAATTTCAATTAAAGCCTGTTCCATGATATCTTCATCGCTTTCTTCAAGGATTTTTTTGATTTCTGTTGTAAAACTCTGAATGATATTTCCATTTCGGATTTTAAAGAAATTCACATAGGCAGCCGTTTCATCACTCGTCATCCCAAATACGTCTACATCGTCTATACTTGGATTCACAACAGTATTTCTGGATTGATAATCTTCAAGAGCGTCCAATCTTTCCTTAATCAATTGAGCATTTTCAAACTGCAGATTTTCTGCATATTTCATCATCTGACCAACCAGATATTCTTTTGCTTTTCGGAAATCTCCTTTAATTATTCCTCGAATTGCATCAATTTTTTCATCATAATCTTCCTTGCTTTCCAATCCTTCACAAGGTCCCTCACAATTTTTGATATGATATTCCAGACAGACTTTATATTTTCCGTCGTCGATTTTATTTGGAGCTAAATTTAAATTACAAGTTCTTAATTTGTAAATATGTTTAATTGTATCCAACAAAATCTTTGCAGGACGTACTTTTGCGTAAGGACCATAATATTCCGACCCGTCTTTAATTTTAGTTCGAGTTAAAAATATTCTAGGAAAATCTTCATTTTTAATGCAAATCCAAGGATACGTTTTGTCATCTTTCAACATGACATTGTAAAACGGTTGATGCTCTTTAATTAAATTATTTTCTAATAAAAGTGCGTCATACTCGCTGTTTACAATCGTGGTTTCCAGTCGCTGGATTTTCCCGACCATTATTTTTATTCTGTATCCCGGAAGATTTTTATTGAAGTATGAGAGAACCCTCTTCTTTAAATTTTTCGCTTTTCCTACATACAAAAGCTGATCGTTTTTATCATAATAACGATAAACGCCGGGTTCGGATGGTAAAGTTTTGAGCTGTAATTCTAAAGAAGGATTCATATAACAAAATTACGGAATTTAAAGGCACAAAAAAAGCCACAGAATTTCTGCAGCTTTATAATATTTGTTAAAATTAAATTTTATCCGTTCATTTCAGTGTACTGATAAACAAGGAAGCTGAAATAATCCCATTCTACAGAGTTTTTAGGATATTTTTTCATGAATTCCGCATTGTCGCCGAAAAGGAAATCATAGTTGTCTTCGAAATCGTCTTTGTGAAGCCACATTACTTTATCACCTTTTTTCACATAATAAGATTTGATAACGCCACCTCCCAAGCTTGGAGAACCCATTACAGAAAATCCTGTAGTTTCCTTCGCTCTCGGATCATGATAAACAGAGATAATATCATCAAATTCAGGGTTAATTACCTGCATTAAGAATTCTTTGTCGTCTTTTTTATTCTTTAAAGAAACCGTTTGGTTTACAAAGTGGATACGACCGTTTGTGGTTGTATTTTTCAACTTTTTAGTCTGATAATTTCTGATGTTGCCCATATATTTCGCAACTTTCATAAATTTCTCAGCTTCATTTGGAAATAAATACATTTCGCTGATGTTATCCGCAACCAAAACGGCTGGTTTTTTCGTAACACTGTCCTTAATGGATACTTCGAAAATCTGCCCTTTTTTAGTATCAATTTTATTACAGAAACCTTTTACCGTCGTTCCGTCTTTTAAAATAACGGTTGATGTTTTTTTAGGTGATGGAGCATTGAATCCTTCATTAAAAAGGTATTGTTCCATTTTTTTATCTCTTCTTTAGAGTATTTTACTTTCTGTGCGAAAGATGCAGTGCTTACAATGAACAATGCAAGCAACAAAGTTTTAAGTCTCATAAGGGTATTAATTTTTTATTTTCGGCGGTAAAAATAGTGAAATAAATTACTTGTTTTCAGAAAAATACAGGGCTGAAAAAATTAGTTTCTTCAATTATTGTTAAATGTGTAATTTTAGGACAAAATTTTGAGAATGATATACGGTGTAGATGTTTTCAGTTTCCATGATGTTTTGGAAATCTGTAAAGCTCCAAATAGAGCTAAACTTAATAAAGCTGCCAAAGAACAAATTTTAAAATCCCAGAAAAATGTTCAGAAAATTGTAGAGTCAGATCAGTGTGTTTATGGGATCAACACGGGTTTCGGACCTCTTTGTGATACAAAAATATCTGCTGACGAAACAGCTCAGCTTCAATATAACTTAATTATTTCTCATGCTGTAGGAGTTGGAAAACCGATTGATAAAGAACTTTCAAAAATCATGATGATTGCTAAAGTTCATGCTTTGTCGAAAGGATTTTCGGGAGTTTCTCTGGACGTAATCGAGAGAATGATTTTGATGTTGGAAAAAGACATTATTCCGGCCGTTCCAGAACAGGGTTCTGTAGGAGCTTCTGGAGATTTGGCACCTTTGGCTCACTTGGTTTTACCTTTATTAGGTTTAGGTCAGGTTTGGGATGGTGATAAAGTAGTTGAAACAGCGAAAGTTTTAAAGAAAAATAAATTAGAACCACTCACTTTAGGTCCGAAAGAAGGATTGGGATTGATTAACGGAACTCAGTTTATTTTGGCTCATGCAATCAAAGGTTTAGAAAAATTCGAATATTTATTAGACCTTGCAGATATGACGGCTGCGATGAGTCTGGAAGCATATAGAGGGTCGGCAAGTCCGTTTAAGAAAGAACTTCATGAGATCAGACCATTTGAAGGAAGTAAAAAAGTTGCTGCAAGAATGCTGAAATTTTTAAAAGGTTCTGAGAATTTGATGGCTCACGAAGATTGCGAAAGGGTGCAGGATCCTTATTCAATGAGATGTGTGCCGCAGGTTCACGGAGCGAGCAGAAACTCTTTCGAACATTTGAAAATGATGGCTGAAACGGAATTGAATTCTGTAACGGATAACCCAATTGTTTTAAGCGCAGAAGAATCAATTTCAGGAGGAAATTTCCACGGACAATTGATGGCTTTACCATTGGATTACGCAACTTTGGCGGCTGCTGAATTAGGAAATATTTCAGACAGAAGAAGCTACTTATTATTGGAAGGAAAATATGGTTTACCAAGATTATTAACGGAAAGCTCTGGTTTAAATTCAGGATTCATGATTCCTCAATATACTTCTGCAGCGTTGGTTACGGAAAATAAAACATTGTGTTTTCCTGCTTCTGCAGATTCTATTCCGACGAGTTTGGGACAGGAAGATCACGTTTCGATGGGAAGTATTTCGGGTAGAAAATTCAATCAGGTTCTTGGAAATTTGGTGAATATTTTATCAGTTGAATTAATGTTTGCTGCGCAAGGCTTGGAATTCAGAAGACCTGCAAAATGCTCAAAAATAATTGAAGAAAACTATACAATTCTTCGTTCAAAAGTAGCTAAATTGGAAGACGACAGATTGATCGGACAAGATATGTTGGCTATCGCAGAATTGATTAATGAAAGAAAATTTGTAGTTAATTAATTTTTTAAAGTTAAATAATATTGAGACTTCCAGAAATGGAAGTCTTTTTTTCTCCCACAGATTTCATGGTTTGCACAGATGATTGAGCATATTTTTTTTGTTAAAATAACCATATTGAAATAAAACATAAACATCTGTGCAAACCATGAAATCTGTGGGAAAATAAAAAACAATCATTAATTTAGCAAAGTAAAAACAACAGAATGACAATCAAAAGAACAGATTCTTCCAACTTAGATTTTCAAAATTTAGTAAAACTTTTAGATGCAGATTTAGCGATTCGAAATGGTGACGATCATGCTTTTTATGATCAGTTCAACAAAATTGATATGATTAAAAACTGTATTGTTATTTATATCGATGAAAAACCAGCTGCTTGTGGAGCATTCAAAAAATTTGAAGAAAACACCGTTGAAATCAAAAGAATGTACACAAGTCCTGATTTCAGAAAGAGAGGTCTGGCAACAACAATTGTGAAAGAACTGGAAATTTGGGCAAAAGAATTAGGCTATACAAAAGCAGTTCTTGAAAGTTCGCTTGAACAGAATGAAGCACTTTCAGTTTATGAGAAAAGTGGTTATACCAGAATTCCAAATTACGGACAATATATTGGTATTGATAAAAGCGTTTGTTACGAAAAAGTACTGTAATTTATTGCGTTAAATATTATTTTTAGCATAATAAAATTAATAATAAATCAAATTTTAAACATATGTAATTCAATGTAAAGTGATATCTTGGTTTTACAAACCAAATATTATTTTATATGAAGAAAAATGTCTTTTATGTACTTATGCTGTTTTTTGTTTTCACTGCTTGTAACAGGGAAGACATGCAAAACAATCCGGGAAACATCGAAGTTGTTCAAAAAGATCCATTAACAGCTAAAGAAATCAATGAAAAAATTAACGAAACCATCAAAACCAAAGGAAGATTTTCGTGGAAAGAATCTTCTGATCATTTTATTTGGAGCACTATTTTTCAAGGAAATAAAATTGCTTCTATCGGATTTGGTTCTTCTTTCGACAGAAATTTAGATTCAAACAACAAAGCGATCGAGGCGGAAATTTTAAAAGTTATTGAGCAATATGAGGGAAAAACAGAAAGAATTTTACTTTCATCAGATCAATATTTAAATCAAATTGATGTTGCGATAGAAAAGCAGGAAACGGTAATTGCTCTTAGAAAAATGAAAAATATCCGTTATTTGGAACCTGCAGATTATCGCTATTTTGAAAATGAACAAAAATTAGGAAAATCAAGCAGCGGTTCATCGGGTTGCGGATTTGAGTCGACAGCTTTAAGTGCTTCGGATTATACAACCGTTACACCTAATGCAAAAGCGCCTTGGTCGTTCACAAAACACAATATCATCAACGCTTGGAGTTACAGCAGTGGAGCTGGAGTCACGATTGGCGTCATCGACAGTGGCGTTTCTCCTGAGCAAACATTGTTGGGAAGCAGCTTCAACAATGGCCTTTCGTCTGGAAGAACGATCAGTAAAAATGGTGTTTATGTAGACTCAATCTGGCCGTGGAGTACAGGTTATGATGGCCCAAATGATCAGTGCGGTCACGGAACGAGTATGGCTTCAGCAGCAGCGGCTCCTAGAAATAATCAGGGACAACCAGTTGGAGTGGCTTATAATTCAAATTTAGTGACTTACCGAGCGGCTTCAAATGTGGTATTAGACGGTTATCACGAACAAAACGGAGTTAAAATTGCGTTTACGGAGCTCGGAAATAATAATAATGTTAAAATCATTTCTATGTCGATGGGACACATTTTCTCAGTTGGAAAAATTGAAGATGGTGTAAAATATGCCTACTCAAAAGGAAAATTGATTTTCTGTGCAGGTGGAACTTCTACAAGTTTTACCAATTTCGTAGGTGTAATTTTCCCGGCTTGGATGTCTGAAACTCAGGCAATCACCGGAGTTAAAGAAAATACGTCCAACCAAAAGTGCGATGTTTGTCATTCAGGAGCGGAAATTGATTTTACTTATCAAATGGAAAGAGCTTCAGGAAATAGTATTCCGGTGTTAAGTTATTATAACGGACAAACAGATTATGTTGGTGGTTCTTCAGTGGCAACAGCTTCTACGGCAGGAATTGCAGCTTTAGTTTGGTCTAAAAATCCTACTTGGACGAGAGATCAGGTTTTAAATAAAATGAGACAATCTGCAACATACTATCCAACTCCGAATTCGGATTATGGATATGGAAATATTAATGTTTTACAGGCGGTTCAGTAAAATTTTAAACTAAAAATATATTTAAGAGGGATATTGTTTACGAATGATATTCCTTTTTTAATGAATATAAATTAACAAATTAAGTATTTCTACGTATAGTGAAAAATTAGTAATTCTACGCTAACAAATTCATTATAAGTGTAATACCTTTGAAATGTGATCACAAACTAAAAAACTTTAATCATGGAGACCAGAAACCATCCAAACGGGGCGAAATCCGAAAAGCCAAAAGAGTAGGAATCCAAAATATTAATTATGTCAATACAAGAATTAGTAGCAGGAGGATGGACAAAATACCATACTCTTACACCAAAAGATCAGGAAGTATTCAACGAAGCAATGGAAGGTTTCGTTGGCGTAAAATACACTCCTCAGGAAGTTTCTACGCAAGTTGTAAACGGGACAAATTACCGTTATAAATGTATCGCTTCTATGCCTCCTTCAGAAGTGGTTTGGGAAGCAATCGTGGAAATTTATGCTCCGATCGAAGGAAAACCACACATTACTTCTATTCACAGAATTTAATTACAACCCTTTACTTATAGAAATCGGGAGATTAATTTTAATCTTCCGGTTTTCTTTTTACCCGATTCTTACGCTTGTCATGCTTAGCGAACCACCAATTAATTCATCATTAAATAAAGCCAGATTTTCAGATTTTTCTTTTAAACCTAAAGTATAAATCAACGGTAAATAATGATCAGGCGTAGGAACAGCGTATTGCAGAAAAGTTCCCTGTCTCTGATAATCGATAATATGCTGAAAATCTCCATCCAAAAGCCAGTTGTTGGTTTTCTCACGGGCTTCAATCGCCCAATCCCAGCCGGCTCCCACGGTGTTGATATTTCTCCAGTCGATCAATCTTAAATTATGAACAATATTTCCGCTGCCGATAATTAAAATTCCTTTTTCCCTAAGTTTATTTAATTTTTTAGCTAAATCAAAATGATATTGTGGAGGTTTAGTATAATCAATACTCATCTGGATCACAGGAATATCTGCATTCGGATACATGTGTTTGATGACCGACCACGCTCCGTGATCCAATCCCCAATTATGATCTTCTTCAACGAAAACAGGAGCTAATAATTCGGCAGTTTCTTTTGCCAATTCAGGATCTCCGGGAGCAGGATATTGAACATCAAACAAAGCCTGTGGAAAACCTCCAAAATCATGAATGGTTCTTGGCATATCCATGGAAGTTACTTTCGTTCCCTGAGTAAACCAGTGTGCAGAAATACACAAAATAGCATTCGGTTTCGGAATTTCAGTGGCAGCTTTTCTAAAACCTTGCACAAACTGATTTTCTTCAATAGCATTCATCGGAGAACCATGCCCGAGAAAAAGAACAGGCATTCTCTGAGTGTTTCCAAAATTGGCGCTTATGTTTTGTAAATCGTTGAGGTTCATTATATTGATTGGTTAAATGAAAAAAGGTTCAAGGTTTTAGAAATCCCTGAACCTTTTATGTTGAAATTTTGTGGATTTTTTATCTAATTTGAATAGGATTTGATCCTAATCTGAATTAAGTCGCCCCTTCGGGCTTACAGAAAATCCGTATAATTTCTTAAGCTTGTTTTACGAATTGTAATTCACCAGCGATTTTTACTTCTTCGCTTACCATTACACCTCCGGCTTCAAGAGCAGCATTCCAGTTTAATCCGAAATCTTTTCTGTTAATTTTTCCTTCGAATGAGAAACCAGCTTTAGTATTTCCCCACGGATCAACGTTGATTCCGTTGAAATCAACATCAAGCGTTACAGGTTTTGTAATTCCGTTGATCGTAAGATTTCCAGTTACTTCATTGTTTAAAGCAGAAGATTCGAAAGTAATTGTCGGGTTTGCTTCAGCGTTGAAGAATTCAGCAGATTTTAAGTGATTATCTCTGTCTGTATTGTGTGTAGAGATAGAATCTGTCTGAATTGTTGCTGTTGTTTTAGCATTTGCGAAAGTGTCGTCCTCAGCTTCGATTTCAGCAGTAAAGTTGGTGAAGTTTCCTTTGATATTAGAGATCATCATGTGTTTTACTTTAAAAGTAAGTTCACTGTGAGCTGGGTCTAGGTTCCATTTTGTTGCCATTGTATTAATATTTTTTGTTGTTAATTATGATGCAAATTTATGTCAAGTGAGAGGCACAAATCATTGACGTAGGATAAGAAATGATTTTTGTGATGTTTTTTCATACTTGTCCACATTTTTGTTGTCATTGTGAGGAACGAAGTGACGAAGCAATCTCGAATAAAAAAATTCTTCATTCCACTACATTTCGTTCTGAATGACAGCCTTACGCAAAAAAACATCAACAATCAGCCAAAAACAATCAACAAAATATCAATATTAAGTTAAGAATTATTTCCCATCAATCCCACAATCTCATTTTACAAATGATTTAATTTAACATTTCTTAACGAATGATTTTTATTTCTTACTTTTGGAGAATTCAATTTTATGCAATGAAATTATATAAATTATCTTTATTGATGCTGGTTTTGGGGAGCAGTGCATTTGCTCAGACTCAAAAATTTACGATGGCGGAGGCGGTAAACGGAATGAGAACGAACTTGGCCGTTAAAAATATTTCACAATTTTCTTGGTCTGCGGATGGAAAATCTTACATTCAGGCTGTAAAAGGTGGATATTTAATCACAGATTTAAAAACAAATAAGCAGGATACCTTGGTGTCTTTAACACAGTTAAACAAAAATCTGGCGGACAACAAATTCAAGGCAGTTCCACAAATTAAGTTCATCAGCAATTCCAACGGTTATTTCAATTCAAATGGTAAAATGACTTGGGTTGAAAAATCGGGAAGCGACTGGAAAACAAAAAGTTCAGTTTCTGTTGATGAAAATGCATCTAATGTAAAAGTTTTCGGAGACAACCAGACTTTCGCATTTACCGTAAAAAATAATTTGTTCATTAATAAAAACGGGAAAACAATCGCAGTAACCAACGATTCAGATGAAAATATTCTGAATGGAGCTGCAAATGTTCACAGAAACGAATTCGGAATCGATACAGGAATTTTCCCAGCTCCAAATTCTGAAAGTGTTGCGTTCTACAGAATGGATCAGACAATGGTTGCAGATTATCCGATAATCGATTGGTCTGTAACTCCGGCTGTGAACCACAACATTAAATATCCGATGGCGGGAAAAACTTCTCACCAAGTGACTTTGGGTGTTTTCAATATTAAAACTGAAAAGACTACTTTCTTAAATACTGAAGGAGAAAAAGACCAGTATTTAACGGCTGTAACCTGGAGTCCAGATTCAAAATATATTTTTGTTGGTGTTTTGAACAGAGGTCAGAATCACATGAAGATGAATCAATATGACGCAGCAACAGGAAATTTAGTGAAAACTTTATTTGAAGAAACTGACAGTAAATATGTTGAACCACAGCATCCGTTGACGTTCTTCCCAAATTCGAATACAGATTTTATTTGGCAGAGTCAGAGAACGGGTTACAATCATTTATTTCATTATAGTTTAGAAAAAGGTTTGGTTGCTCAGATCACGAAAGGTGATTGGTTGGTGACTGAGATTTTAGGTTTTAATGACAAGAAAAAGGAAATTTATTTCACTTCTACGAAAGAAACTCCTTTGGAAAAACATTTGTATAAAATAAGCTGGACAAACTATAAGATGCAGCGTCTGGACAATGCAGAAGGGGTTCACACAGGAGTTTTAAGCAGCGACGGAAATTATTTGTATGATGTTTACAGCAATGCAAATACGCCGAGAGTTGCAAATATTATCAATACAAGCACTCTAAAAACAAATAACCTCTTAACTGCTGAAAATACATTAAAAAACTATCAGAGACCTGAAATTAAAAATGTAAACCTAAAAGCTGATGACGGAACTCCTTTGTATGGAAAAATCATTCTTCCAACGAATTTTGATCCAAACAAAAAATATCCGGTGATCGTTTATTTATATAACGGACCACATTTACAATTAATTACAAATACGTTCCCGGCTTCAGGAAACCTTTGGTACGAATACATGGCTCAAAACGGATATATCATTTTCACAATGGACGGAAGAGGTTCTGCCAACCGCGGAATGAAATTCGAACAGGCTGTTTTCAGAAATTTAGGAACAACCGAAATGAACGACCAAATGAAAGGGGTAGAGTATTTGAAATCTCTTCCTTATGTAGATTCCGAAAAAATGGGAATTCACGGATGGAGCTTTGGTGGATTTATGACCACAAGTTTTATGCTTCGTAAGCCTGATGTTTTTAAAGTGGGTGTTGCAGGAGGACCTGTAATCGACTGGAGCATGTACGAAATTATGTATGGTGAAAGATATATGGATACACCGCAGGAAAATCCACAAGGTTATGCAACGGCAAATCTTTTAGATAAAGTTCAGAATTTGAAAGGTAAATTATTGATGATTCATGGAGCACAGGATGATGTTGTTGTTTGGCAGCATTCAATCAAATTCATTAAATCTGCGGTTGACAATGGTGTTCAAATAGATTATTTCGTTTATCCGGGTCATCCTCACAACGTGATCGGAAAAGATAGAGTACATTTGATGCAGAAAGTGACAGATTATTTTGATCAAAATCTGAAAAAATAATCTAATAAAATAGAGAATGAACTTTGTAAAAGTAGATAGAGTACACTTTCATACGTTTGATTCGTTGAGATTCCTGTCTTTTTTATTAGTTTTTTTCCGCCATTCCCTCATTCCTGAAGATAGCATTTTGCATTATTTCTCAAAGGAAGGTGGGATTGGTGTTTCTTTTTTCTTCGTATTGAGTGGCTTTTTAATCACTTACATTCTTATTCTTGAAAAGATTAATAATCAAGGAAAAATTCCGTTAAAAAAGTTTTTTAAAAGAAGAATTTTAAGAATTTGGCCATTGTATTATGCAATGGTTTTATTCGCAATGTGTACGCCTTTTATTTTGAATTTTTTTAATGTATCTTATTCTAATGAAGGATATCAGCCAAAATGGTTTTTTACGCTTACATTTTTAGAGAATTATGTAATGATCTTTACTAAACAACTACCAAATGTAGCACCATTAACTGTAATTTGGTCTCTTTGTATTGAAGAGCATTTTTATATTTTCTGGGGATTGGTTTTTTATTTTATTTCTTTAAAAAATATTCCGAAACTTCTTTTTGGATGTATTATTTTCTCTTTTGTAATGCAATCTGTTTATGAAAAACACGAGCTTAATACTTTAGATTTATTTACAAATATTCATTATTTTGCTTTCGGAGCAATTCCGGCTTATTTGTTTGTTTTCAAGAAAAATATTATTGAGAAAATAGGTGGAATTCCTGCTATATTTAAATATTTATATGCTTTAGGAATTATTGGGATTATATTGATGGTTGCCAATACAAACGCAATTCCGGATCTTAAAATAAGTTCATTACTTTTCAGTATTTTATTTTCTGTTTTAATCTTATTTACACTTGGTGAGAAAAATGTTTTTAAAATTTCAGACAAAAGTGTTTTAGCTAAATTGGGAAAATATACGTATGGTTTGTATTTATTTCATACTATTGTTATTGGTTTATTCATTAAACTAGGAACTCGGGTTAATCTGAATTGGATTGAAATTACATTATTGTCATTCGTTTTGACTTTAATATTTTCCGTTTTGTCTTATCATCTTTTTGAAAAACAATTTTTGAAATTTAAAAATTAATCATACTAATAATTAGAATGAACGATTTAAAAATAAGTAGGATACATTTTCACACCTTCGATTCGTTGAGGTTTTTTTCATTTCTGTTGGTTTTTTTACATCATGCTAATATTCCGCAAGATTCTTTCATGCAATATTTTTCAAGAGGTGAGATCGGTGTTTCTTTTTTCTTTGTTTTAAGCGGTTTTTTAATTACTTATATTTTAGTTCTAGAAAAGCTGAATAATAAAGGAAAAATTCCATTAAAAAAGTTTTATGTGAGAAGAATGCTAAGAATTTGGCCATTGTATTATGCGATGGTTTTATTTGCCTTTTTTACACCTTATCTCATTCAGTTTTTTCATCTGCCATCATCTAATGACGGCTACGAACCCAATTGGGTCCTTACATTTACTTTTCTGGAAAATTATATGGTTATGTATACAGGAGGTCACCCTAATGTTTCTCCTTTGCCTGTAATTTGGTCACTTTGTGTAGAAGAGCATTTTTATATCATATGGGGGCTTATCATATATTTTATTTCTTATAAAAATATACCTAAGTTAATTTTTATAAGTCTGATTATTTCATTTATTTTCAGAATTGTTTATACAGCGTTACATATCGGAATGCTAGATATTTTTTCAAACCTTGATTATTTTGCTTTAGGAGCGATTCCGGCTTATATTTTTGTTTTTCATAAAGAGCTCATACATAAATTAAATTTAATTCCTACTTTTTACAAATACCTTTATTTTCTTGTTGTGATTGCTATAATTGCAGCGCCTTTAGACATTCTTATTTTTGAAAATATCAATGTAAGACCTCTATTCTTTGGAATATTATTCGCTTTGCTCATTTTATTTACTTTAGGAAGTAAAAATGTATTCAAAATCTCTGATAAAACCATTTTCGCTTGGCTCGGGAAATATACTTATGGCTTATATCTAATCCATCTTGTACCGATTATGCTGTTCAGAAAATTGGGCGAAAAATATCATTTAGAATGGTATATTACATTGGTTTTATCCTTTATCGCAAGTGTGATTTTGGCATACTTGTCTTATCATCTTTTCGAAAAACAATTTTTGAAATTTAAAACTAAAACACAGTTCACTTCTCAATAATTTGCCCTTTCGTTCTTACCAAAGATCAATGTATATCATCTTCTATTAACCTAATTTTGTCAACATAAAATCAACAATATGGAATTAGGAATAGGAATGTTTGGCGACTTATCAGTCGACCAGGCAACCGGAAAATATAGAGATGCCGGAGTGAAAATCCGTGAAATTTTGGAACAGGTAAAATTCATGGATGAGGTCGGAATAGATGTTTTCGCAATGGGAGAGCATCACCGTCCGGATTATGCAGTTTCGTCACCGGAAATGGTTTTGGCTGCGGCTGCGAGTATCACAAAAAATATAAAATTGGCGAGTGGTGTAACGGTTTTAAGTTCATCTGAGCCTGTAAAAGTTTATGAAGATTTTTCAACGTTGGATCTAATTTCCTATGGTCGTGCAGAAATTTTCGTAGGAAGAGGAAGTTTCATTGAATCTTTTCCGCTTTATGGGTATTCTTTAAATGATTACGAAGAGCTTTTTGATGAAAAATTAGAATTATTATTAAAAATAAATTCAGAAGAAAACGTTTCATGGTCTGGAAAACTACGTGCGCCAATGAAAAATCAAACCGTTTATCCAAGAGCAAAGAATAATGGGAAACTATCTATTTGGAGAGCGGTTGGAGGAACGCCTCAATCGGTTCTAAGTGCGGCTCAGTTAGGAATGCCATTAGTCGTGGCAATTATCGGAGGAATGCCGATTCAGTTTAAAAATTTAATTGAATTTTATAAGCAGGAATACAAAAAAGCGGGTCACGATGAATCTAAAATGCAGATAGCTGTTCATTCTCACACCTTTGTAAGCGACGATCCGAAAGTTATTGACGGGTATTTTCATAGCTACAAATCTCAAATGGACAGAATTGGCTCATCCAGAGGTTGGACGCCTTACACGAAAGCTCAGTATGAAGGTGGAAGAAGCAAAGACGGTGCTTTATTCATCGGAAGTCCGAAAGAAGTGGCAGATAAAATTGCTTACTTAAAAGAAATCTTCGGAATCACCAGATTTATCGGTCATATGGATGTTGGAGACCCTTCCCACGAACTGATGATGAAATCTATCGAACTATTCGGAAAAGAGGTAAAACCTGTTCTTCAAAACTTATAAAACAAGCCATCGTTGATATTTTCAGCGGTGGTTTTCTTTAAAACCATTATGATTTGGATAAAACCTTCCTGTTTTTGCCTATTAAGATTCGTTTTCTTTTTTTGCGGCTAGTTTTTCATTGGTAATTTGACGCATTTCCTTCAAGCGATTTTTTCTTTTGAGTTCCGCTTCTTGAATTTTACGTTTTTTATTGTCGATTTTCTTTTTATGCAATTTTCTGTTGGCTTCTGTATTTCTACTCATCTCAATTTATTTGTAATTTTTATTTCGATAGATGGGACTAAATTAATCTATTCTTATTAAAAGGAAAAGCCTTTTTTCAATTGGAATTTAATATAGTTGTTAATAAAAAATACAATTTAATGTCTATTTTTACATCATGGAACAACAATCAAAAGATCCTCTCCACGGAAAAAGACTCGATGCCATTCTTGAAGAACTGGTAGACTACTATAATGGTTTTGAAAAGCTGGGAGAGCAGATCAATATTAAATGTTTTACGGATAATCCAAGTATTAATTCATCTTTAAAGTTTCTCAGAAAAACAGATTGGGCAAGAGCAAAGGTTGAAAGCCTGTACCTTTTTGTACTAAGAGAGAAAAAACGTGCTGATGAAAAGAAAGGGAAGTAATGCATTCTTTTTCAAATTTATTTAGGAAATCAATCATTTCAAAAAAGAGTATATTTGTACAGATAATCGTGAAAAAGAACTCACGAAAAAAACAAAAATATGACAATTGAACAAAATCATGTTGTAGCTGTAAAGTATGTACTTCACACTATCGAAGCAGATGGAAGTAAGATTCTTGTAGAAGAAACAACAGTAGAAAATCCACTTACTTTTTTGTATGGTGTGGGAATGATGATTCCAAAATTTGAACAAAATATTCTTGGCTTAAAAGCCGGAGATAAAGCAGATTTCGTTATTCAGCCGGAAGAAGCTTACGGTGAAAAGCAACCGGATGCTATCGCACAATTGCCAATCGATATGTTCGCAGAATCTGGAATTCCACCGGTGGGAGCAATTTTGCCATTATCTGACAATCAGGGAAATAATTTCCAGGCGTTTGTTGTGGAAGTAACTCCTGAAGCTGTTGTGGCAGATCTTAATCACCCGATGGCTGGGAAAGTGTTAGATTTCCAAGTGGAAATTTTAAATACACGTCCTGCGACAGAAGAAGAGTTGTCACACGGTCACGCTCACGGAATCGACGGAAACGAAGCTCACTAAAAAATAATATAAATGTCCGATTTTTTGTCGGACATTTTTTTTGTTGTTAAATGCTTATATCATTCTGAATGGAATTTGCGAAGCAATATGAAATGAAGAATCTTTTGAAATAAAATATTTAAGATTTTTCGACTTCACTTCGTTTCACTCAAAATAACAACCACACAAAATTGAAATGAAATTTTAATTATTCCAAAAATTCCCCACTCACATAAAACCAACGGTTCTGAATCATTTTAAATTTAGATAATTCATGATGAATGTGTTCTTCTCCATTTTCATCAATATAAAAAGCCTTAAATTCAACTTTACTGATGGAAGGTTTATCCACAATTTCCAATTTTGTCCACGTGTTGATTTCTCTCCATTCCTGCAAATCTTTGGTGTTGTGAAACTGTCGTTTGCTGGGAGCTGTTGTTTGCATTAAATATTTTCCGTTGGGAATTGCAAACGCAGAAAATCTCGAACGCATCAACGCTTCCGCAGTCGGCGCATTTTTTTCTCCGGTGTGATAAGGTTTACAGCATTCTTCGTAGGCTTTTCCTGAACAGCAGGGACAATTCATTTTTTTCTCGATTTTATTTTAAAACACAAATGTACAGGAATATTGTTATTTTTTCTGCCACGAATTCACGAATCATACAAAGTTTGCATCAATAGAAATGGGCTTTAGCCCATTTAAGAAAGTTATCCATGCTAAATTGGCTTTAGCCAAAACTTATTTTATTTTCCCACAGATTTGACAGATTTCCACAGATGTTTACGTTTTAATTTTTCGTAATAATATTAAATCTGCGTGAGAAAAATATTAGTGTTATTTGTGAAAAACATTTGCTATTAGTTTTTAAATTAAAAAAAGCATCCAAAAAAATGAATGCTTTTAAAATTATTATTAATCTTCGTCTTCGATTCTGGTATCTACAAAAGTATATTCATTGCTATTCATATCCATTGATACACTTTTTGATTTGAATTGTACTTGTGATTTGTCAAGAATTTTATAAGTATAAACATCTGTGTTTCCTGAATCAAAATGAAGTTCATGAAACTCTCCGTTTTCAATCCACCATTGTCCTTTTTCTACATGTTGATCAACCTTACAATCCTGAACTGTAGTGAAAAGAAGCATAAAAGTTCCATCTTCTTTTCTATCCATAATCCACAGTTTCTCTACTCCATCAATTTGTTGATCCTTTTCACTGCCTTTCCATAAGCCTACAAGACTTTTGTCTATTTTATTGGCTTGAGGTTTAGCCTTTTGGGCATAGATCGTTCCGAAACTTAAAATTAATGCGCTTAAAATAATCTTTTTCATAGCTATTTAAAAAATATTGTTATTCTCATTTGGCTGTTTACATCTATTCCTGCACTTTTTGCAGGAATCCATTTTGTATTTTTTATGAATTTTTTTAATTCGTTAATAAAATAAGAACTGTATTGATAATTTTTTTTATTTTGAAATCTGATATCGATTTTTGTATCTGAAACCTTTCCTGTCTTGCTTAGAATGAATTCTGCTCCAATATGAGAATAAAAGTCTTTATCTTTTCTGAATTCAAATCCTTCAGGATATTCTACATTTCTCCAAAAATCTCTTTCGCTGGTCTTGAAAAAATCATCATAAGTTTTATCACCTGGATATCGTGAAATATAATCACATTCTTCAAAAGGATAAATTCTATCAGGATTTTTCTTCACATATTGTATTTCTGCAACATTTCTTAAAGAATCAATAAATTTGCGTCCAAATCTTTTATTGATCTCATTTCTCATAACGTATGCATAGCAATTTTGAAGCTCAGATGGAACTGTGCAAAAATAGGCTGCAGAGTCTATTGTAATATTGTATTTTTTTAAAAGAGTATTCATTTCTTCATTACTTCGATATTGTTTTACCATTCCGAAATAATGGAAGTAAACTAATTTTTTATTTTTAATATCAATCTCTGCTTTTTTAGTTTCAGCCTGACAGGTGGAGTCCCAATATTTTTGTTCTTCCTTCATCCATTTTTCCATTTTAATCATTAATGAATCAGAAATCGTATCCGATTTTGTTTTATAAAAAGATTCTGACTTGCTTTCGAATCTTTTATTTTTCATCGTAAAACAAGTCAGAATTATTATGGATAAAGAAGAAATTACTTTAATTCCAATATTTAATACCATAAATGATATTTTATTATTTAATAAAACCTCTGTTTCTCAATAAAGGCTTAATATCCGGATCGTGTCCTGTAAAATCTCTGAATGCCTGATTCAAATCAACAGAATTTCCTACCGATAGAATGTATTTTCTGAAACGGTCTCCATTTTCTCTCGTCAAACCACCGTTTTTAGAAATCCATTCCCAAGCATCATTATCTAACGTTTCAGACCATAAATAAGCATAATATCCCGCAGAATAACCACCTCCCCAAATATGAGCAAAATACGGAGTATGATATCTCGGAGGAACCGTTGATAAAGTAAATCCATGTTTCGTTAACGATTGTTTTTCAAAATCTAAAACTGGAATTAATTCACTTTCGCTGGTTACCGTATGCCAATCCATATCCAATTCAGCGGCAGAAACCAATTCGGTTGTCATGTACCCCTGATTAAATGTAGCTGCTTTTTTAATTTTATCAACCAAAGCCTGTGGAATTGGCTGCTTTGTTTCATAATGAAGCGCGTAATTTTTTAAAACTACCGGATCTAAAGCCCAGTGTTCATTGATTTGTGAAGGGAATTCCACAAAATCTCTCGGCACACTTGTTCCTGAAAGGGAAGGATATTTTTGACTTGCAAACATTCCGTGAATAGAGTGACCAAACTCATGGAAAATTGTTGTAACATCATCATAACTGATTAATGAAGGTTTTCCAGGTGCCGGTTTCTGATAATTGTAGCAGTTTACTATCACAGGTTTTGTTCCCAAAAGGTAAGATTGTTCGACGAAATTGCTCATCCAAGCTCCACCATTTTTAGAATCTCTTGTGTAAAAATCTAAGTAATAAATTGCAATAGATTTTCCGTCATGATCGAAAACTTCGTACGTCACAACATCCGGATGATACACAGGAAGATCTGTTCTTTTTTTGAAAGTCAGTCCATAGAATTTTTCTGCAGCGAAAAAAACTCCTTTTTCCAAAACGGTTGTAATTTCAAAATAAGGCTTGATTTGATTTTCATCTAAATCGAATTTCGCTTTTCTTACCTGTTCAGCGTAAAAATTCCAGTCCCACGGTTCCACTTTGAAACCTCCGTTTTGCTGATCGATCAAATCCTGAATGTCTTTCGCTTCGCGTCTTGCAGTTTCTACCGCAGGAGTTGCAATTTGATTCATCAGTTTCGTTGCTGCTTCAGGCGTTTTGGCCATCTGATCCTGCAATTTCCATTCTGCAAAACTTTTTTTACCTAAAATCTGAGCTTTTTTAAGTCTCAATTTTGCTAATTTTTCAATCGTTTCTCTTGTGTCGTTTCCGTCACCTTTTTCAGCTCTCAACCAAGATGCCTTGAACAATTTTTCTCTTGTTGCTCTGTTTTTAAGGTTTTGCAAAAGAGGTTGTTGTGTTGTGTTTTGTAAAGCTAAAAGATATTGACCCGGTTTTCCTGCGTTTTTAGCATCAGAAGCCGCAGCAGCGATTTCGTCAGCCGAAAGTCCATCCAGTTCTTTAGCATCGGAAAAGAAAACTCCGCCTTGCTTTCTTGCTTCCAATAATTTGTTGGAATATTGAGTAGAAAGTGAAGCCAGCTCTTGGTTTACTTGCTTTAATTTTTCCTTATCAGCCGCAGAAAGATTTGCTCCTGCAATTTCAAAGTTTTGCTTATAATATTGTAAAAGTCTTTTACTTTCAGAATCCAGACCGTTTTCAGTGATGGCTTTTATTCTTTTGTAAAGATTTTCATTTAAATACATTTTATCGGAATGTGCAGCGAAAACTGGAGCATATTCTTCATCTAAAGCCTGTAAAGTTGGGTTTGTATTTGCACTGGTAAGATTTGAAAAAACAATCACCGCTCTTTTTAAAACTTCACCGCTTTTTTCCAAAGCTACAATCGTGTTTTCGAAAGTTGGAGCTTCTGGATTATTAGCAATTTTGAGAATTTCAGCATCGTGCTGTTTTAATCCAAAATCAAAAGCGGGTTTAAAATGTTCATTTTTAATTTTATCAAATTCAGGAGCTTCATATTGAAGCTTGCTTTTCTTCATAAAAGGATTTGAAGAAAGGGAAGCGTCCGGTGAAGGCACTTCCTGTTGATTATCGGCTTTTTTCATTGTAGTACAAGAGTAGTTAAATGCTAATGCAGAAATTAATAATACCGATGTAATATTTTTCATAAATTAGTTGTTAATAAAGTATAAAGATATTAAAAACTTAAATTATAAAAATTATTAAGCATGAAATCAACGACTATTTTTATGTTTTCAGCCTTTGTTTTGTTAGCTTCTTGCAACGAAAAACATGAAAGAAGACACAATGACGATAACGAAGAAAATACTTGGGTAGAAAAAGTTGTAACTAAAGATAACGGACCTGTACGAGAAAAAGAATTTACCGGAGATTTTGATGAAATTGAAATTTCTCAGGCAATCGAAGCTGAAATTATAAAAGCTGATGTTGAAAAAGTTGTGATTTCTGCACCTGAAAATATCATGGATCAGATCTTGGTGGATAATAGCGGTGGAAAACTTCACATCCATTATAAAAGCGGAATCCGTGTAATGAATTCTCACAATGTAAAAGCAAGAATTTTTGCGAAAGATTTCACAAAGTTAAATGCCAATTCTGCGGGAACAATTAAGGTTAAAGATAAATTTGTTCAGGATAAAATGCATGTTGAAATTTCAAGTTCAGGTTCTGTTTCGGGAGACCTGGAAGCGAACGATTTCGATATTTCTGCGGACAGCAGCGGAAGCTTTGATGGAAAAGTTTGGGCAGTAGATCTTAATATTGATGCATCTTCTGCTGCAAGTATCGATGTTACCGGAAAAGCGAAAAATGCGGATGTAAGTGCTTCTTCAGGAAGTAGTATTTCTGCGAAAAATGTATTTGCAGATAACGTGGATGCGGAAGCTTCGAGTGGAGGAAGTGTAGAAATTACGGCAACTTCAAGCGTAAAAGGCGAGGCTTCTTCGGGAGGAAGTGTACACGTTTCCAGAAAAGGTGAGCTTAAAAATGTGCAGAAAGAAGAAAGCAGCGGCGGAAGCGTAACTGTGGAATAATTCGTTAAAAATAAAATACAGAGCTCTGGTTTTATTTAAAGAATCGGAGCTTTTGTTGTTTTGAAATTAAAATTTTTCTGTCATTAAGAGGTTGTATTGGTCGGTTATTATTCTTTGGAAGATGCTTTGCAATGTCTTTTATTTCATTTTCCGACATATTGATAGGATTTTTAAAAACAATCCATGTTACATTATCTGAACACGGAGGAGTTGTTAATGAACCTGAATATTGGTAGTAAGACTTGTTTTTAGGATACATTTTTTCCGGATTGAAAGTAATATTTGTGTCTTCTTTTCCATTTTTAGCCAGTGATTTGAAGACATTTAGTTTTTCAAAATAAGAATTTTCTTCACCTTCTTTTACCATGACACCAATCACAAGAATAGACCATCAAGAGCTTTATGTACAAAATGAAGTTCTAGAGGATAATGAATTCCATCAATGGTATGTTCGGATTTTTCATGACCATGAAATTGAATCAAAGCATATTTTTTATTTTCATATTTAATAAAACTTGAGTCTTCAAAATCAAATTGCAAGGAATGACCATTATCCTGAATGTCTTTTACGTCTCCTAAATCATATTTAAAATCAATTTTTTTAAGATTTTTACCCTTAACGACTTTTAGTGTACTGATATTAATAGGAGACTGTGTTTTTCCCTGACTGCATTTTTCGTTGCCCAGAATTTCTCCCCAATGTTCGGGAGATCCTTCCCCTTCATAACTCCAATGATTTTGTGCATTAATAAAATTTAGGACTAATAAAGCACAGATAATAACTGTTTTTTTTCATTTGTGTAAATTTATCTTTTGGAGAAATTATAAACTACAAATATAATCAAGTACTAAGAAAAAAACATTACTACAAACACTCTGCAATATTTTAACCTGTTGAAAATGAATTGAAATAATATGAAATTAAGTAGAATTGCAGTGTTAGACAAAATTAATTCTCAGACTCCTCATCATCTTCTTCAGATGAGGAATCTTCTTCCCAGTCACGACTATCGAAATTCAGATTGTCGTAAGCCAATAGTTCTTCCTCTCGCTGGAGGATTTCTTTTGTGGTAAATAAAAGAATTTTGTCATCATCACTTTCTTTTGCCCTTGCCAGTTTTTTGATGGATGCTTTATCAATCGCCATAAACCGTTGTCCCAGTCTTCTAGCCGCATATTTTCGCATTCCTGTTTCATGGAGAACATCAACTGCCATATCAACTGCAGTTCCTAAAGTTTCACGGTAAATATTATTAATTCCGTTATTTAGATAATCGTAGGCATCAATCCTGTTTTTAGCTCTTACGAAAATTTTTACGTTTGGGTAATGTTCGCGAACGAGATCTGCAATGAATTTATTGTCATCCGGGTCATCTAGACAAAGAACCAAAATTTCGGCATCTTCAATTCCGGCGGCTCTTAAAATAGGAATTCTTGTAGCATCACCATAATATACTTTAAAACCATAGCTTCTAAGTAATTTTACACGATCCGAATCCCTGTCCAAGACCGTCGCCGAAATTTTATTGGCTTTCAGAAGACGTCCAACGGTACTTCCGAAATGACCAAAACCAACAATAATGATTTTCTTCTGAGAAACATTGCTGTCCAGAATGTTGTAATCGTGATCGCCTTCCGGAATGTCTTTAATGAATTTTGGAGTAATCAGTTTATCATTAATAATTAAAAGAAAAGGAGTGATGCACATCGTAATTGCCGTGACAGCCATCATTTGAGCATTTAATTCCGGATTTAAAAGATATAAACTTGAGGCATAATTAATTAAAACAAAGGCGAATTCCCCAACCTGCGAAAGTGCAAAAGCGTAGAATAAGCTTTGTGAATTATCAATTTTAAAGAATTTACCAATTAAAAAAAGAACAATAAATTTGATTCCCAACACCGCAAAAACGGTACTGAAAATAAAAACCGGATCTTTTTGAATAACATTGAAGTTCATGGTAGAGCCAACACTCACAAAGAAAACCGCCAATAACAATCCTTTGAACGGATCGATTTGAGCCTCCAGTTCGTGACGGAATTCACTGTTTGCCAACATCACACCAGCAAGGAAGGCTCCCAACGCCGGAGAAAGTCCGATAGCCACCATTAATTCTGAAACTCCAATGACTAAAAATAGAGAAGAAGCCGTTAAAAGTTCGGTCATCCCAGATTTTGAAACATATCTTAGAAATGGAACAAAAACATATCTTCCCAATAAAATTAATACAACAACCCCCAATATTACCGTTGCAAACTGCATCCATTCCGGAAGTGTTTGTATCAAAACCTGAATATCGTTGTCATTATCCTTGGCTTTATAATTGGCAACAATTGGCAAAATCGCTAAAATTGGAATCACTGCGATATCCTGAAACAAAAGGGTAGAGAAGGATGCTTCTCCAGCCAATGTTTTTAAATTGTTTTTTTCCTGCAGAGTCTGCAAAACAATAGCTGTGGAAGATAAGGCAAAACACATCGCAATGGCAATGGCTTTATCGATACGCCAACCAGCCCAGATGAAAATCAGAAATAATAAAGAAATGGTTAACAGCATTTGCGTAAGACCGAGTCCGATTATTTTTTTCCGCATTTCCCAGAACTTTCGGGGCTCCAGTTCTAATCCGACCAAAAATAAAAGCATAATCACGCCAAATTCGCTGGCGTGCATGATTCCGTCGACATCTTTTCCTGTCAGTTTCAGAACATAAGGCCCAATGATAATTCCACCAGCAATGTAGCCGATCACCGAACTTAACCCAAATTTTCTGGCCAGCGGAACCATAATAATGGCAACGCCTAAAAAAATAAGGGTGTTCATAGCTAAGCTGGTTTCCATATTTTTTTATTGATTCAAAAGTTCTGTAAATTCTTTTTTATGCAGGATAATTTCCTTTTTTGAAAGCTTATTGGCTTCGTAAACGATCTTGATATTTTTAATATTGGCTTTGAAAACTCTCAGAGCAACAATTAATCCACTGATTAATTCTTCAATTGTATATTGATAAGTTCCGTCTTTTGAAAATGATCTTTCCTTTCCACCAGTCGTTACGAGAATATAGACCTCTTTGCCTTCAAGCGGATTGTATTCGCCGTCTTTGAGCCAGTCTCTGTCGAACACCTCGTCGATCCAAAGTCTTAGCAAAGGCGGCATTCCAAACCAGATTAAAGGAAACTGAAAGATAAAACGATCGTAATTTTTTATCCTTTTTCTTTCTCGAAAAGCGGCGATATGAAAATCAGGATATTCTTCGTAAAGATCTCTGAGTGTAAAATGCTGGTGACGAACATAGAAATTAATGAGCTCTGCATTCGAGTTTGAGTGCTCTAAATAAGGATGCGCAAAAACTACCAACGTCTTCTTCATAAACCTGTTTTCAGTAAATATAATGAAAAAAGTTTGAATTAAAGGTAGGTTTTGGAGAGGTTTATTAATTTTTTAATATTAAAAATAGAAAATTATGTTAAGAAATGGTAAAGAATAAGAGTTTAAATTTTGTTTTCTTTAATATTTGTTGGTGTGTTTTTTAAACGCAAAGTTCGCAAAAATTTTTCTTTAAATTATTGAGAATATTTTTCGTTCGCAAAGGCGTTTCACTCAGCAAAGAAAACGGTGTAATGGTTATTCTGACGAAAGAAGAATATATCATTATAAAATAGCATAATAGTAATAATCATCAAGTTTGTCATTCCGTAGGAATCTCGGCAAAGTTTTAAATAACGTAGCTTAAATTCCTACGGAATAACAAACTTTGTGGAAACTTATTTCCAAATATTATTTTTGAATTTTTAAAGGATTAAAAAAGATTAGAAAAAAGAAAAATAGATATTAAATAATGTTCTACCATCCCCCCGAAGCGCCACCGCCTCCAAAACTTCCGCCACCGCCGAAGCCTCCAAATCCTCCACCGCCGCCAGAACTTCCACCACCAAAACCACCACCGAAACTGCCTGGGAAAGGGAAAAATCCTCCCGGATAATTTCTGCGACCTCTTCTGGTGATTATTACATCGTCGTCGTCACTGTTTCCACCGCGACCGCCGCCTTTATTTCCGAAAAGAATGGAGAGAATAATGATAATAACAAAAACAATTAGAAGAATTTTAAGAATACTTCCATCTCCGCCATTGTCAGAAACTGGTGCAGGTTTGAATTTTCCCTGAACCGCTTCCATAATCGCAGAAGTTCCTCCATTAATGCCTTCGTACCATTCGCCTTGCTTGAAGTGTGGAGTAACGATATAATCTAAAATCTGTCCTGCTACGGATGCTGTTAAATATTGTTCAACCGCTCTTCCTTGCTGGATCGACATGGTGTGATCTTCGGTTGCAATTAGAAAAACAACTCCGTTATCAACTCCCTTTTTTCCGATTCCCCATTTTTCTCCGAACATCGTTGCTAAAAAGTTTACATCTTCACCTTTTGTTGAAGGAATAATGACAACTTCAATTTCTGTTGAGGTAGAATCCGAAAAAGCGATCAGCTTTTTATTAAGATTATCTTTTTCCTGTTGAGAAAGAATATTGGCCTGATCGAAAACAGGATATAACACCGTTGGTTTAGCCGGAATAGTGTATTGTGCTGATACAAAACTGTAAAAGCAAATCAATAAAAATGAAAATACTATTTTAAGAGAACGTAATTTCATTGGAGAGCTGATTGGGATTTTCTCCTTTTACAGGAAAATATTTTTTTAGTTCAAGACCGGTTTCTAGAATGCCGCTTTTTAAAGCTTTATAATAATTTCCTTTGGCAAATTCAGAAGTAATATAGTCGTGCAGATGATCCCAGTAAGATTGACTTACCTTTTCATGAATTCCTACATCTCCAATAATCGTAAGATATTTTTGTTCAAAATTAATATGAAAAAGCACGGCATTTCTTTCGGCGGTTTTGTTCATGCTCAACTTTTTGAAAATTTCAAAAGCGGTTTCTGCACTTTTGGTTTCGGTATTCGAGTCGATGTGCACTCTTATCTCGCCTGTAGAATGATCTTCCGCAGACTGAATAGCTTCCACGAGGGAAGCTATCTGCTGATTTGTTAAGAATTTATTATCCATTATTCTGAGAATACTTCAGGTGCTTTTTGCGCTCCTGCGTCTGCTTTGAAATAAGGTTTTTCTTTAAAGTTTGTAAAATTCGCCAAAATATTATTTGGGAAGGTTTTAATCGATGTATTGTATTCCTGAGCTGCCGCGTTGTAGTAAACAGTCTCTGTTCTGATGCTGTTTTCTATTGCGATATATTCTCTTTGGAAATTAATGTACTGTTGGTCTGCTTTTAGGTTTGGATATTGTTCTACAACAGCCATCAATCTGTTTAATGCACCTGTTAATTCCCCTTGTGCAGCCTGGAATTTTGCAATATCCTGTTCAGTCATATTTGTAGGATCTACATTAATAGAAGTTGCTTTCGAACGAGCTTCGATTACTTTTGTTAATGTTTCCTGCTCAAATTTAGAATAAGATTTTACGGTTCTTTCCAGATTCGGAATAAGATTCGCTCTTTTTTGGTAAACAGTCTCTACATTGGACCATTTTGTATTTACGTTCTGTTCCTGTGTTACAAATCCGTTGTAGCCGCTTTTTCCCCAGAAGAAAATAACTGCAACAATGATAAGAAGAGCTATACCAATGGTTCCGGCGCTCAGACAACCTTTATTTTTCATAGTTTATTTTTTTTAATTTTTTGTGCTAATCAAATATACAAATTATGTGCTAATTTTGTAAAAATTTATTTTAATGACGACAATAGTGGTGGCAATGGGAGAGAAGAACGAAATTGGTCTTGATAATCAATTGCTTTGGCATCTTCCAAAAGATTTAAAACACTTTAAAGATCTTACTTCGGGGCATCCGATTATTATGGGGCGAAAAACTTACGAAAGTATCGGAAAACCGCTTCCCAATCGTACCAATATTGTTGTGTCGAGAAAGAAAGACTGGTTTCAGGAAGGAATTCTGATTGTAGGAAGCATTAAAGAGGCTGTAAAATTTGCGAAAAAAATTGATGAAGAAGTTTTCATTATCGGTGGCGGAAATATTTATGAGCAAACAATGGAAGTCGTTGATAAATTAGAAGTTACTTTAGTAAAAGCTGATCTTAACGCTGATACGTTTTTCCCTAAAATTGATCCTAAAATCTGGAAAAAGACAGGTGAAGTCTGTCATGAGAAAGATGAAAAAAATCAATACGATTTTTGTTTTCAAACGTACGAAAAGGTTGATGGTAAATAGTTGTTGGTTGACGGTTGCTTCTTGTAGTTTTAATATGTGTGAAAAATTTTAACTATCAACTGGAAACAATCAACAATCAACCAAATTTCTTATCTTTGCACTTCTAAAATTTAATAATGAATAAATACATAAAGTTCGTAATCTCTGCAGTCATTATTGCAGTAGCAGTTTATCTGATGATGAACAGAAATATCGGCTGGGGAATTGTTTTGGTTGTTATCGCTGCATCACCGATTTTACTTTTCTTTAAAAACGAATATATTTTATTGGCTTTCTGGCAATTGAGAAAACAAAATATGGAAAAAGCCGGAGAATGGCTTAAAAATATTAAGAACTATCAAGCGCAGCTTCATAAATCTCAATACGGATATTATCATTATTTATTGGGGTTGACGCAAGCTCAGGATCACCCGACAAAAGTGGAGCCCTTAATGAAAAAAGCATTGGAGTATGGCTTAAATATGAAGCACGACAGAGCAATGGCAACATTGAATCTTGCAGCTGCAGCAATCTCTAAGGGTAGAAAGCAGGAAGGTCAAAAATTATTGGATGAGGCAAAAAGATTAGACAGTGCAGGAATGATGACAGATCAGATCAAAATGATGAAAGATCAGTTGAAGATGCCGACAATGCAAAAGCATATGCATAATCCTAATATGAGAAATAGAGGAAAATTCTTTTAACTAAGAGTTTTAATTTAAAATATAAATGCACTTGAGAAATTGAGTGCATTTTTTTGTTTTGAACTATTAAGATTTATCTAAGGAATTAAGTTTGATTTAAAATCAAATCAAATAGATTTTAAGTTTAAATGTTAGCTAAGTAACTTGATATTCTTAACTCCTTGAATAAATGTTAATGGTTTAATTTACATCTCAGAATTATTATGCTCATACCCATAAAATTTCGGGATCTGCCAATGATATTTTACAGCGAAAGTTCTTATCGCAACAATTAATAAAATGGTAAAAATCTGAACAACTGTATAAGATAGCGTTGTGAATTTTGTTAATAATAAAAACGTCGCACCTCCTACAATACAAGCTGTGGCGTAAATTTCTTTTCTGAAAATCAATGGAATCCGGTTGAGTAAAATATCCCGAATAATACCTCCAAAACAGCCCGTAATTGTTCCTAAACCAATACAAATTAAAGGATGAATATCAACATTTAAACCTTTTTGCACACCAATAATCGTAAATAATCCCAACCCGAAACTATCAAAAATAAACAAAGTTACTCTGAAATTTTTCTCGAAAGATTTAAAGATCATGGTGAAAATGCTGGTCAGAATAATTAATGCACAGGTTAAAAGATCATGCATCCAAAAAACAGGAATATCCAGCAACAAATCTCTTACAGTTCCGCCACCAACCGAAGTTACGAACGCAATAATAAGCACTCCAAACGGATCGAGACGTTTCTGCATCGCTGCAAAACTTCCCGACATCGAAAAGGAAATGGTTCCGAGTACTTCTATGGCAAAATTGAACTGTTCGTGCATGATTTTTATAAAAAAATGATAATTGATGAATGATTTTCTTCTTAAGCAAATTTTCTACCATTCTTCAACTATCATTTTAAATTTATTGAATTACTTCTTTATTTTTTTCTTTCGACCCTTACAGAATCTGGTACTAATAATTCATATTCCCCGCCGTGATTAATAATTTCCCTCACAATGCTGCTGCTGATGAAAGATTTTCCAGATGAGGTTAATAAAAATACGGTTTCCAGTTTTTTATGAGCTAAAGTTCTGTTGGTGTGGGCAATCGCCTTTTCAAATTCAAAATCGGCTGGGTTTCTAAGACCTCGAATGATGTACTGTGCATTTTTTTCAAAACAGTAATCAACGGTTAGTCCTTCAAAATAATCAACTTCTACGTTGGGAAATTCGGCAACGGAATTTTGTATGAATTCCATTCTTTTCTCCAGCGGAAACATATATTTTTTCTGAGAATTCTGTCCGATCGCGATGATTAATTTATCAAAAAGTGGAGCAGCTCTCTCAATAATGTCATAGTGTCCTAAAGTTATCGGATCAAAAGATCCCGGGAAAACAGCAATTTTCATGCGCAATTAAGTTATAAGTTATGAGTTATTAATTATGAGTTTGTTTTTACTCTAATATCTAACTTCTAATATCTAGTTTCCTTTTTGTAAAGCCTTTTCAACCTCGTTTCCACAAAGGTCTGTGATAGAAATTCCGTAGATTTTTGCCTGTTGAGGAAGAATACTTGCAGGAGAGAATCCCGGATTCGTATTCATTTCCAGCATATAAGGAATGCCGTTCATTAAAATAAATTCACTTCTTGAGAAACCGCTCATTCCAAGAGAATTGTAAGCTCTTTTTGCAATTTCTTCCACACGAATTCTTGTTTCATCATCAATTCTTGCGGGTGTAATTTCTTCAGAAGCACCTTCATATTTTGCTTCATAATCGAAGAATTCATTTTGAGGAACGATTTCAGTAATTCCTAAAACGATGGTTTTGCCTTTATAATCTATGACTCCGACAGAAACCTCCATTCCGTCCAGGAAGCTTTCAATTAAAATTTCATCATCTTCTTTAAACGCAATTTCGGTTGCAGCAATTAATTCAGATTTTTCTTTCACCTTAGAGATTCCCAAAGATGATCCCGATTGATTTGGTTTTACAAAGACAGGAAGTCCTAAATATTCAACAATTTCATCAACATTAATGTCTTCACCTTTTCTCAAATAAACACTTTTCGCGGAAGGAATTCCGTATTTTGAAAGTACAGCTAATGTATCTTTTTTATTAAATGTTAAAGCACTTTGATAGAAATCACATCCTGTATATTTTTGCCCAATCGCATCCCAATAAGCCTGCAAAATTCCGTTCTCGCCCGGAGTTCCGTGGATAATATTAAAGCATACATCGAATTTAAGTGTTTCATTTTCTAATTTTACTGAAAAATCACCTCTGTTGATGTCATATTTTTTGTCATTTTCGCCTAAAAAATACCACTCATCTTTAAGGATAACTACTTTATATACGTCGTAAAGATTTCTGTCTAAAGAATCGTAAATTAATTGTCCGCTTTTCAATGACACAACATATTCATCAGAATAGCCTCCCATTACTACGGCAACTTGTTTTTTGCTCATAACTATATAGTATCAATTAAGGCAAATTTAATCATTTTATATAATGGATAAACGGAAATTCGGAAATTTTAAAATCAAAAATGAAATGTGTTAAATAAAAAGGACATTCTAAAATTATTAATTATATTTGCTGTCTAATTATAGTCATTTTAAGTATGCTTAAATCGCTTTTCAATTGGAAAGTTTTGGTGAATTTAGTCGTAGCCATCGGCGTTTTCGTGGGTTTGGTTTGGCTTACGTTCCGTTGGTTGGAGTATCATACCAATCATGGCCAGGAAATTCCGGTTCCAAATATTGTCAATAAATCTGTACAGGAAGCCATCAAAGTTTTGGATGATTCCGGCTTAGATTATGAGGTTGATAGTGCTCAGTATAATCCTAAATACAGACCTTTCCAGGTTTTACAGGTATATCCGACTCCGGGTTCTCGTGTAAAAGACGGAAGAGCAATTATGTTAAAAGTAAATCCTAGAACTTGGGCGAGAGTGGAAGTTCCGGATGTTATCAATAAATATTCAGGTCTTGCTTTCCAAAGATTGGAGCAGGTTGGATTGAAAGTAGGAGACACTATTTTTGAACCAAGTATCCAGAAGGACGCTGTTTTAAGAATCATGTTTAATGGTAAAGAAGCAAAACCAAAAACAAAACTTCCGAGATTCTCTGTGGTAGATGTTGTAATTGGTTCTGGTCCAATGAGAAATATTTCAATTCCGAGTGTTGTAGGATTAACAGTAAAAGAAGCTAGAGCAGTAATTGCTAGAAGCATGTTTGAAGTTGGTATTGTAGAACACGAAGATGGAAGCAAAGATGAATCTGATATTATTTATTATCAGGATCCTGCAGCCGGAGATGTACGAGATCAGGGAATGCAGATCGATCTTTGGGCAAGTAAGAAAACACCTGCGGAATTGAGTGCTAAAATCGAGCAATTGAACTCAGTTTACAGAATGAAGCCAGATACAGGTTTACCCCCGATAGAATATCGAGAAATGCCTGCTCATCAAGAGCCAAGCTATGATGCTCCGCCACCTGCACCAGCTCCGAGAAGAGAAACTCCTAAACCTGCAGATGCTGTAAAATCGGATGCTCCGAAAACTACAATGACAACTACGAAGCCAACAGCTGTGGCAACCGAAAATAAACCAAAAACTACTGCTTCTAACACAAACGGTAGTTCTGGTAACAATACATCTGGTAATAACAAACCAGCAACGGCAACTACGCAAAAACCTGCCGAAAAGCCAAAAGCTAAAAAGGTAGTTGTAGAGTAATACATTAATTATTATAAAAAATACAGGCTTCAACTTTTATTATGTTGAAGCCTTTTCTATAAAAAATAAAGCAATGACAGAAGATAACGAAGATTTTTTAGATGAAGAATTATTAGACCAAAACAGTATTGATAATATAGATATTGATGAGGAAAATAAGGGATTGTACGAACATCTTAATATCACTGTTGATAAAAGTCAGGAGCCTTTAAGAATTGATAAGTTTTTATTGATTTTCCGTCAGAATTCTTCACGGAATAAAATCTCTCAAACCTGCAGAGCCGGAAATGTTATTGTAAACGGTGTAGCCGTAAAACAAAACTATCGTGTAAAACCGGGAGACCAGATTTCTGTACTCCTGGCTCATCCGCCTAGAGAGAATGTGATAATTCCTCAAAATATTCCTATTAATATTGTATACGAAGACGACGACCTTATCGTTGTAGATAAAGAACCGGGGATGGTCGTTCATCCGGGATTCGGAAACTGGGACGGAACCTTAGTGAATGCTTTGGCTTACCATTTCGAGCAAAATGGTGATAAATCCGATTTGGACAGAGTAGGATTGGTTCATAGAATTGATAAAGATACTTCCGGACTTTTAGTTATCGCTAAAAATGAATATGCTTTAAGCTTTTTAGCAAAACAATTCTTCGACAGAAAAACAAAAAGACTATATTGGGCTTTTGTTTGGGGTAATGTTCAGGACGATACAGGAACTATCAGAGGGCATATCGGTCGTCACCCGAAAAACAGAATGCAAATGCACACGTATGAAGACGGAAGCCAAGGAAAGCATGCCGTGACGCATTATAAAGTTTTAGAAAGATTTAAATACATGACCTGGGTAGAGTGTAAATTGGAAACAGGAAGAACCCACCAAATCCGCGCACACTTCAAACACATCGGTCATACCTTATTTAATGATGAAAGATATGAAGGTCATACACCTCTCAGAGGAGTGAATCTTCCTAAGTATAAGCAGTTTATAAAAAATGTCTTTGAGGTTTTGCCTAGACACGCACTTCATGCTCATACTTTAGGATTTATACATCCAACTACGAAGAAAGAATTATATTTTGAGAGTCCAATGCCGAAAGATATGACGGATGCTGTAAAAAAATGGAGAAATTATTTAGAAAACTAAAAATATATTGAGAATTTTTTTATATTTGTTGAATTGAAATCAAGATTTGTTATGAGAAAACTATATGCTATCGTATGTTTAGCTCTTTTGTCAAATGCATACAAAGCACAAGAAACTTTACCGTACTATCAACAATACCTTTTAGATGGTGAGTTTCTGTTCAACCCGGCACAATACGGAAAAACCGACTATGTGCAGCTTAATCTTAACTATCAGCAGCAATTTTCGAAGTTCAGTGAGTCTCCAAACGTGCAATCGGTTGGGATCAACGCGAACATCTTTGATAGAGTAGGAGCAGGTTTGTCTGTATTCAGAGACAGCAATGGTCCTATTTCTGCAGGCGGTATTACGGCGGGTGCTTCATATTTTATTCCTCTTAGCAGTGAAGGAGATAGAAAAGATCAGTTCTCTTTCGGTACAAGTGTGAGTTTCTATAATATGAATTTTGATTATTCAAAAATTAATACTCAAGACGCTTCAGATCCATTATTACAGGGAAGTGAAAGTAACATTTTCATGGCTTATGCAAACTTTGGAGCGCAGGCAACTTTTAAAAATATCTTCGCTGGAGTTTCTGTAAATGATATTGCATTAACAAACGATGAAGCTATCGTAAACGGACGTGAGCCTTCTCCTATCAAATTCTTCTTAAACTTAGGATATGACTGGCATGTGGGTGACAATATCTATTTCACTCCGTCAGCTTTAATCAACCTTAATACAAACTCTACAAGAACGATTGATTATAACTTAATGGGTACGTTCTTTAATGATATTAATTCATTCTCTTTCGGGGTTAGCTACAGATCTGTTCAAAATAGATTTGATAGTCAGCAATTACAAATTGCACCAGTTGTAAAGGTAAGATTCAACAAATTCATGATTGGAGCTACTTACAACTTGGGATTATCTGATATTCAGGAATATGGAGGAAACAGCTTCATGATCGGATTAGGATATAACTTCGATAACTTCATTAACCACAGAGGTTATAGATATTAATTGATTTAATTTAAATAAATTTGAGCTCTGAATTTTTTCAGAGCTTTTTTTATGATCTATATTCACATTCCGTTTTGTAAGCAAAAGTGCAGTTATTGCAACTTTCATTTTTCAACATCTTTAAATTTTAAAGATGAAATGTTGGCTGCGATGAAGAAGGAAATCTTTTTAAGAAAAGATGAATTACAAAATAAAAACTTACAGTCCCTTTATTTTGGTGGCGGAACTCCGTCCATTCTTTCTCCTGATGAAATTAAAGCTTTAATTGATGAGGTTTTAAAACATTTCAGTTTTGAAAAAGATATCGAAATTACATTAGAAGCCAATCCGGACGATTTAGATAAAAACTTTCTGAAAGGTTTATCAGATTCTCCAATCAATCGTTTGTCAATCGGTACTCAAAGCTTTTTTGAGGAAGATTTAAAGTTAATGAATCGTGCACATACAGCAAATGAAGCAGAAGATTCTATTAAAAGAGCGCAAGATTTTGGCTTTGAAAATTTAAGTATTGATTTAATTTACGGTTCGCCCACTTCCAATTTAGAAATCTGGAAAGAAAATTTAAATAAAACAATTGCGCTTGAAGTACCACATATTTCTTCTTATGCTTTAACGGTTGAACCAAAAACTGCGTTAGAAAACTGGATTTCCAAAGGAAAAGTAAAAAGCCCAAGAGAAGAGGAGCAGAATAAAGAGTTCTACTATTTATCAGATTTTCTGAAAGACAATGGTTTTGAACATTACGAAGTTTCCAACTTTGCAAAACCCGGTTTTTACTCAAGACACAATTCTTCTTATTGGAAATATAAAGAGTATTTGGGCATCGGTCCTTCTGCACATTCTTACAATGGTTTTGATGTCAGAAGTTGGAATATTGCAAATAATCAGCAATATATTAAAAAATTAAATTCAAATCTTTTGGCAAAAGAAGAGGAAATTCTTTCTCAGGAAGATCAGTTTAATGAGATGATTATGATTGGTTTAAGAACCATTTGGGGCGTTGATTTAAATAGCTTAAAAGAAAAATTTAATGACAGGTTTCTTGAACATTTTCAACGAGAAATTAAATCGAAACTTGAAAATGAAATTTTAGTTATAGAAAGCAACCATTTAAAAATTCCTGAAAAGCACTGGTTTATGGCCGACGGGATTGCTTCGGATTTATTTATCGTCTAGACTGGAAGTCTGAAGATTGAAGCTGGAAGAACGGTTTGTAAAAAACTTCCGACATCCATCTTCAAGCATCCAACAATTTCACTATTTTTGTATAAAATTTCAACTCAATTTTGAAAACTAAAAAGCAAGATTATTCGCATCTTTCACCAAAGCAACCCATAGGAATTTTTGATAGTGGAGTTGGCGGATTGACGGTTGCCAAAGAGATAAAGAGACTTCTTCCCAACGAAGATCTTATTTATTTTGGAGATACAAAACACCTACCGTACGGGGAAAAATCAAAAGAGGCAATCATAGAATATTCTACAAAAATCACCAATTTTTTATTAGAACAGAATTGTAAAGCGATCGTAATTGCCTGTAATACGGCAACCGCAAATGCTTTGAATGAAGTGATGCAGTCTGTTGCGGGGAAAGTTCCTGTGATCGACGTAATCAATCCTGTTGCGGAAAAAGTGTCTTATGAGATTCACAACAACGTTGGAGTGATTGCGACAAAAGCAACCGTAAACTCGGGACTTTATAAGAAAAGCATCAGAAAGCACAATAAGTGGATTAAAGTGGATGAATTGGCAACGCCATTGCTGGTTCCTGCGATAGAAGAAGGTTTTAAAAATCACCCGATTACTCATGCGATTATTTATAATTATTTGAGTAATAGTAAATTAAAAAACATTGAAACATTGATTTTAGGATGCACTCATTATCCTTTATTAATCGATGAAATCAAGCAATATTACGGAAACCGTGTTCGTGTGATCGATTCTCCAAACATTGTAGCCAATCATTTGAAAATTATTTTAGATAAATATAATTTGCTTCACGATCAAAATCCGAAACCGAATTATCATTTCTACCTTTCGGATCTTACGAAAAACTTCGAAAAAATCTCAAAGAAATTCTTTGGTAAATCAATTGATTTAGAACTAAAAGTATTATAAAAACAAAAAAAGACTCATTTTGAGTCTTTTTTTATTCTGTTGTTTCTGCAGTTTCTTCTTTGTTAGGTTCAAAAAAGCTGAAACTTACATTTCCGTATTTTCTGGTATCAATTAAATTCGGATGATCAAATTTCATTCGGCTTTGATGTTCTACCACTAATATTCCGTTTTCTTTTAAATATTTATTGTTTAAAACCAAAGAGATCAGTTCGTGATATTTCTTTTCTTCCATTTCGAAAGGGGCATCAGAAAAGACAATTTCAAAGGATTTTTTATTTCTGAATTTTTTAAGCCAATCGAAAACATCACCTCGCTGAACATTTACCTGTAAGTTAAAGCCAAGCTCAGAAGCGGTTGTATTTAAAAAAGCAGTATGCTTTGGGTTCATTTCTACAGAGGTAATATCCTGAGTTCCTCTTGAAGCAAATTCAAAGCTGATCGAGCCAATTCCCGCAAAAAGATCCAGCACAGAAACCGACTGCATATCATATGTATTTTCCAAAATGCTGAAAAGAGCTTCTTTTGCAAAATCCGTCGTAGGTCTTACATCAAAATTTTTCGGAGCTGCTATTTTTTTGGCTTTCCACTTGCCTGAGATTATTCTGTACATGTTTTTTAGTTGTTAGATTGTAGGCAATAGGTTGCAGGTTAGGAACTAAGACCTATCATCTGTTACCTGCGACCTAGTTTAAAATAAAATTTTTAGTAGGAACATTATCATATACAATTCTTAAATTCTTTACGAATTTCTGTAATTCTGAAATAAATGTTTCATTTTCAGTGGTTTCCCCATATGCGAAAAACGTAGTTTCATTGATTCCGAATCCGATTTTGCTTAAAGTAAACATCACAAAGTAAAGGAAATCAACATCAGAATTTACATCCAGATTATTGTATAAAATAATTTTCTTGTTGTCTATGGCGAAAAATTCACATTGATTATGATAAAGGTTGATGTGAATTTCCTTATTATTTTTACTATTAATTGAATTTAAAAACTTCTCACCGGAAAAATTAAAGTAAACAGGAATCGCCAGTTCTTTTATTTTTTTGTAGAAATTTTTCGGAAAAGTGTAATAAAACTGAATTTTAAACTTTTCATTAATGGAAAGCATTAATTCCTCTTTTTCCTTATCCACAGGCGCATTGAAAGCAATTAATTCAAAACCTGTTTCGTGTTCGGAAAAACCTTCAGGCATCAGAGTGAAATGATTCAGTGCAGAGATCACATGAATTTCGTCAAATCTTTGCTTCAATAAAACCTGATCCAATGCATCTGCAATAAAATTTTCCGGAGATTCTTCATCCACGAAATACGATTTTTCCTCCAAAATGCTTTTGTTTTTCGCGATCTGGTAGATTAATCCGTCTTTTGTAAAAAGTAAATTAAGTGCGTTCATATTTCAATTCCTGCAAATTTAGTGAAATTCTACCATTACCGCACCCGATTGATGGTGAAGTATTTCCTTGTTGTAGAAATCAATATTCGTCTGGCTTTCCAGAGTATCAAAAACCAGCTTCTGCAAAACACCGTCTCCAATTCCGTGCACGATTTCGAGCCTTTTCAGATTATGTTTCCTGCAGAATTCCAAAGTTTCCAACAATTTTTCCTTCTGAATAAACAGTCTTTCAAAACTGTCGTAGTCATTTGGATTTTTGACTAAATTAGGAAAATGAAGGTCTAAAACCAAATGATTTCTCTGATGTTTTTTGGAAATTGTTTTTTGGGGCTCTGCTTTTTTTACAACTTTAATATTTTCGTAGAACTCGGTGTTTTTCGGAACAAGTTTCTCTTTCGGATATTGGTAAGTAAATCCGTATTCATCTTTAAAAACGACAATATTCCCCTTGACCGAAGTTACAACTCCGCCCAAATCTTCATCTACCACAGAAACTTTATCGCCTATTTTCATAATTAAAACTTTGGGCCCAATTCAATAATTTCCAAGTCCTTAATTTCGCTTCCATCAATCGTAAAACGCATCATCGTTCTTATTTTATGCCAACCCTGTTTTCCACAGGCTCCCGGATTCAGATGTAGCAGATTATTTTTTTCATCGAACATTGCTTTCAAAATATGTGAGTGCCCTGAAATAAATAACTTTGGTGCTTTTTCAGAAATTTCTTGTTTCGCCAACGGAGTATATTTTCCGGGATAACCTCCGATGTGAATCATCAAAACTTCTACATTTTCACAGACAAAACGATTTACTTCAGGAAATTCCGAACGGATTTTTGCGTTGTCTATATTTCCGTAAACTCCTTTTAATGGTTTAATTTTTTCGAGTTGTTCGATGACATCCATGCTTCCGAAATCTCCGCCATGCCAAATTTCATCAGCCTGTTGAGCATATTCTAAAATTCGGTCGTCGATATAGGAATGCGAATCGGAAAGTAGCAGGATTTTTGTCATTATCTAAAGGTTCTTTCAGTAATATTTTCGTCGTATTTGTCTTTAAAAACCTGTACTCTTTCAGGATTTAGTTCGCCATCACTGTTGATTACTCTTTCTTTTAATAACCACTTGATTAGTTTTTCCATTCCCTTTCTTGAGTTCATGAAATTTAAAATTTTCGTAAAATCTGTTGATTCTACTTTAGTTTTTTCAGTAATGAAATTTAGAACATAAAAATCATCTTCCTGATATCTTGGAGTTTCGTTGTCCATGTATCTGTACATCAGGATTTCTTCATCATCTTTCATGGTGTAGAAAGAATATTGGGCAACGTTTATTTTTTCAGCTTTTAAAATTTGTTTTCCGTCAAGCAAGACTTTATCATCTTTAATCACAACTTCCTGAGAAAAATATAGACTGAAGTTTAATAGTAATAAAAAGGTGGTCAGTAGTTTTTTTGTAATCATTTTTTAGCGTTTAAATTTTTTTGCAAATATAGCTGTTGAGATTTATTAGTTTTAAATATGATGGTATTAATCTTATGTAGCCTTTGGTTTTTTTTTATTAAAACTCAAAATTACTTAATAAAATATTGAATTGATTAACTTTGAAAAAATTAAAAAAATGAAGCAGAAAATTTCTTTTTTCCTTCTTCTTTTGGCTGCGGGTATTTTCAATGCGCAGGTTGAGGAGAAAAAGCTGGATGAATTAGTCCAGAACACATTAAAAACCTTCGACGTTCCCGGTATGTCTGTCGGAATTATCAAAGATGGAAAAATCATTTATTCAAAAGGATTTGGAGTACGTTCTTTGACGACAAAACAACCAATGGATGACAATACTTTGGTCGGAATTGCATCGAATTCTAAAGGTTTTACATGTACAGCTCTTGCGATTTTGGCAGACGAAGGAAAATTGAATTGGGATGATAAAGTTTCCAAATACATTCCCGAATTTCAAATGTACGATCCCTATGTTTCTCAAAATGTTACGATTAAAGATTTAGTGACGCACAGAGCAGGATTAGGTTTAGGACAAGGAGATTTGATGTTTTTTCCGGAAGGCGGAAATCTTACAGTGAATGATATTGTTCACAACGTAAGATATTTAAAGCCTGAAAATCCTTTCAGAACGACTTTGGATTACAATAATATTATGTTTATCGTTGCCGGAGAAGTTATCCACAGAGTTTCGGGATTAAGCTGGGCTGAATTTATCGAGCAAAGAATCATGAAACCTGTCGGAATGACTTCAAGTTTCGGAAGTTATAATAGAGCGAAAGCGGTTGCTAATAAAATCGATGCACATGCTCCGGTTGACGGAAAAGCAATTGCAGTTCCCCACGACTGGAACGAGACAGCAAACGCAGCGGGTGGAATTATGAGTAACATCAAAGATATGACCACTTGGGCGGAATGCCTAATGAATAATTTCACTACTAAAGACGGTAAAAAATTAGTTTCAGATAAAAATGTTCAACAGCTTTGGAGTTTACAGATTCCGAGCGGAGTTGCTGCGAAAAATCCTTACGACACGAGTTTTTATGGGTACGGAATGGGTTGGTTTTTAAGTGATGTTAAAGGTCACAAACAAATTCAGCACACAGGCGGATTGATCGGAACTGTAACTCAGTTTACATTGATTCCTGATATGAAGCTGGGGATTGTAGTTTTAACAAATCAACAGTCTGGAGCAGCTTTCAATACGATTACCAATACCGTAAAAGATTCCTATCTGGGAATTGCAGACAGAAACTGGCTGAAAACATATGGCGACAGAATGAAAAAGATGGAAGAAGGCTTCAACAAAGAAAAGAAAGATGCTTTCGCAAAATCTGAAGCGTTTAAAAAAGATAAAAATCTACAGCCAAAAGCCGAACAGTTTGTCGGAACTTACAATGATAAATGGTTTGGAGATGTGGAAATTTCTCAGCAAGGAAATACATACAAAATTCTTTGTAAAAATTCCCCAAGGCTAAAAGGTGAATTGCTGCCCTTCTCAAACAATTCTTTCATTATCAAATGGGACGATAGAAGCTATGATGCTGATGCCTACATTATTTTTGATTATGATGAAACAGGAAAAGCTCAATCGGCAAGGTTAAAGGCGATTTCTGATGTTACAGATTTTAGTTTTGATTTTGATGATTTGGATTTAAGAAGAAAGTAATAGATAAGATTGTTAGATACATCGATTATCAATAGGGACGGGCTTTAGCCCGTCTTTTTGCTTTGAATGGGAAAAAAGGCTTTAGCCAAAATCTAAAAAATTCACAATTAACCATTCACTTTTAAAATTCACAATCTTCATTTTATCAATTTCAAATCTTCTTCTGCTCTTGTAATTTCAGAATTCAAATGCTGCTTTTCGAAGAAATTTTTTAATGCAATCAAGCGTTTTTTATTATCATATTTGATGCTTGAATTTAATTTTTGTTGACAAAGTGAGCATGCACGAGCAAAGTGAGAATCAGTTTCCGGAAGATGATTTGTTCCGTTCATCACGCAATTTGCATTTAGACAATGACCGATTCCAAACATATGTCCGATTTCATGCGAACTGATTTTTAATAATCTTTCCAAACTTTCGTTAAAATTAGATTCCGTTAAATTTCCATTATAAAATCTAAACATCGAAGTCACACCAACACCATTTTCATAAGAAGCGAATCCGAAAACATAATTCCATTCAGGTTTTGGGAAAAGATCTCTTTCTGTGATTCCCATTAAAATAAGTGCGTCCTTCGGTTTTCTTTTCATTAAAACACTATCCAAAACATAACCTGCCAAAATTTGTTCGTTGCCGTCTTTAATTCTTTGGACAGATCTAGGAAAAATTGAATTGTATAAAGCAGGAAGAACTTTTGTTTCCAACTGAAAGTAGTCTTTTAAATATTCTTGTGTAAGCTCAATTTGCTTTTTCTGTAAATCATTAAAACCTCCGATAGGTTGAAGGTAAATCGTATTTTTTCCAGCTTCAGGAATAATCTTTTTTGATTTTTGAAAATTTTCGAAAGTCTGAAACTTTTCTGTTCGATTATATCTCCAAGTTCCGGGTTGCGGATCGGATAATTTAATATCATTTAAAGCGATGGTTTCAAAATATGTTTTTTCCTTCTTCTCACATGAAAAGAGGAATAATAAAGCCGATAAAAATAAAAGTTTTAAACTAAAATTAAATTTTTCCCGGATCATAAAAGAACAGTAATTTCTTTTTAGCACCATCAAATTCAGACCACGAATTGCAGTCGATTTCAAAACCGGCAACACCGCAAGTCGGGAAGTGGAAAATATCTTCAGATATGGAATTCGCAAAATTGGAAATTCCATTGTTGTGAGAGAAAAAAGCAACCGATTCGTGACTGTCATCTAAATCATAAATCACTGATTCAAAATTACTTTCCGAGGGATTATAAAGTTTCTCATCCGTTAAAATATTCAAATTATAAGACTGATTGAAAATTTTGCACGTATTCAGCGCACGAACTGCCGGGCTCGAGACAAAATAATCGATCGCAATATTATTGGTCTTCATAAATCTGGACATGTGCATGGCTTCTTCTAACCCTTTGTCTGCCAATGGTCTGTCGAAGTCCTCCGTTTCTTCCGGCCAGTCGCTTTTTGCATGTCTTACGAGGATGAGTTTCTTCATAATTTCGTTTTTGGAAAATTAAAATTATAAAAAAAATAATGGAATAAAACATGATTTATAAAAAAAACTGTGTTTGGAATAAAATCATTAAAATTTACTAAATTTGCAAACCTATGGGACAAATCATTGCAATAGACTATGGAAAGGCTCGTTGCGGTATTGCTGCGACGGATGATATGCAGATCATTGCGAGTGGTTTGGATACGGTACAAACTTCATTTTTAATTGAATTTTTGAAAAAATATTTCAGTGAAAATAAAGTAGATGAAGTGGTAATCGGACTTCCGGTAGATTTGAAAGGAAATATTTCCGAAGTGGAAACTGACATATTAAAATTTATAGAAATTTTTGAAAAAGAATTTCCAACAATAAAAGTCAACCGCCTCGATGAAAGATTTACGTCCAAAATGGCTTCGTTTTTTATTTCCCAAAGTGGAAAAAGTAAAAAACAGAGACAGGAAAAAGGATTAATAGATAAAGTAAGTGCAACCATCATATTGCAGAATTTTTTAGAACAAAGAACAAGATGATATTACCGATAAGAGCCTTTGGGGATCCTGTTTTAAGAAAAGTAGGAAAGGATATAGATAAAGATTATCCCGAGTTACAGGAGTTGATAGAAAATATGTTCGAAACGATGAACAGTGCAAATGGCATAGGATTGGCTGCACCACAAATCGGTTTGGATATCCGTCTTTTTGTAATTGATGTATCTCCTCTTGCGGAAGATGAAGATTATGAGGGTATTAAGGACGAATTAAAAGACTTCAAAAAAGTTTTCATCAATGCCAAAATTCTTGAAGAATCCGGCGAAGAATGGAAGTTTAATGAAGGTTGTCTTTCAATTCCTGATGTAAGAGAAGATGTGAAGAGAAAAAGTACAATTCTTATCGAATATTATGATGAAAATTTCGTTAAGCATACGGAAACTTTTTCCGATATTAGAGCCCGCGTAATTCAGCATGAGTATGATCATATTGAAGGTACGCTTTTTACCGATCATTTAAGTGCTTTGAAGAAGAAATTGGTGAAAGGTAAATTGACGAAAATCTCTCAGGGTGATGTGAGTATCAGCTATAAGATGAGATTTCCGAAGTAATTAAATTAGGATTAAATAAAAAATAATAAAGCGCAAAGCGGTCACAGCCGATTGCAAGATTTACAAAAAATAAAATTATGCTGTTAGAAAAAATAATTTCAATCTCTGGAAAGCCAGGACTTTTTAAATTAGTTTCTCAATTAAGAAACGGATTTATTATTGAAGATGTTACAACGAAGAAAAAAGTAAGCATTGGTAATTCCAGCCAAGTGAGCTTATTGGATAACATCGCGATGTTTACATTTGATAAAGAAGTTCCATTGTTCGAAGTTTTTGAAAATATTGCTAAAAACAACGATTATAAAGAAGCGATTCCTCATAAATCTTCTGATGCTGAATTGAAAGAATTCATGACGGCTTCTCTTCCAAACTATGATACAGAAAGAGTTTATGCTTCTGATATCAAGAAATTGGCTCAGTGGTACAACATTCTTCAAAAAGCGGGATATATCACTCCGGAAAGCTTCGTAAAAGCAGAAGCTGAGACTTTAGACGGCGAGCCTGCAGCAGAAGTAAGCTTAGAAACAGAGGCTCCGAAAAAAGCAGCTCCGAAAGCTGAAAAGCCTGCAACACCAAAAGTAAAAGCAACTTCAGCTCCTAAATCTGCTCCAAAAACGACTCAGTCTAAAAAAGGATAATTCATTTATTTGAATTTAAAATACAAAACCTCGTCCGAAATGGCGAGGTTTTTTGTTTTTCCGTTGGTAATTTGCAAAGACGCAAAGTTTTCTTTAATATGATCTTTTTTGAGATGTAGAGTTATGCTATTTATTTAATTTTTCTAATTCGGGTAATTCACTTTTATACTTTTCAACGTTCCAAATTAAATTCCAATTTTTAACATAGTCGGAGATTGGATCTAAGCCAACTTCTGCTCTTCTTTTATCTACATTGTCAGGATCAATTAAAGGTAAAACATAGTAAGTACTATTATTCTTATTAATTCCTATTTGACTTCCGTATATTTGTTTCCTACCTTCTCGAATTTCTATTCTGTCAATTAACAAAGCTAAAGAAGCAGAACTTGCATTTCCTTTTTTCACAGCTTCTTTCATCATGGGTAAATATTTTTTTTGCGTTTCCAGATCCGAATGTTGAATGACAAGAAATAATGTACTATTGGCTTGTGCGCCTACTTTATCTTTACCAACCCAACCTTTCTCATCTAGTATTTTTTTTACTTTTATTAAGTTGATCGAATCTTTTTGATTTGTAATTTTCCAAAGATCTCGCATTTCTTTAGAATCTTGACCATATTTTTTTTGAACATCATCCATTTGAATTCTATATTTTTGGTCTTCATCATAAATTGCCAATAATTCAGCCTGCAATGGTTTATCATAGTTTGCTTCTATTGCCGCTAATTTTTTTTCTAACTTTTCAATTGTTTTCCCCCATTCCTTTTGGGGATGTAAATTTTCTAAGTCAGTGTCAGATTTTAAGTGCTTTAGGTTTGTCCAGCCATTTTCTATTGATAAGTCCAGCCATTTAAATGCCTTTTTTGTGTCTCCTGCTAAAGAAGAAGCGCATGCACCATTGTATAAGTCATTGGGATTTTTGCTTTCAATTTTAAAAGCTTTACTATATAAATCAGTAGACATTTTATAATCTTTTGTTTCATATAATTTATTAGCTTCAATTATTAATTTTGAATATTCTTGAGCATTAAAGCTTGTGAATAAAAATAATAATAACAAAGTATAAATACTGTTTTTCATTTTTTCTGGGATTTTTTTATTTTTTTGAGATTTTGGCTATTAAAAATCAATAATTTACTGACCTTGCTAAATGTAAGAATAATACCTGGAATATCTACGAAACCTTTTCCTTCATCTGTTTGTATTAAATAATTTTTAAATAGATGTCAAATAATTTCAGCAAGGTTCAACGCTATAAAATTTTATCGAAGAGAAAATCCTTGTGTCTTAAAACATCAGGCAAGATTAAACTTTGCGTCTTTGCAAATGACCAACAAAAATAAAATGTTTAAAGACAAAAGACATTCAAAAACATTTCCCGTAAATTTGTATCACTTTGAATTTTCAAACTATGAATACCAAACAGGAAAAACTAGAAGCTTTCGGAAGATTATTAGATATTATGGACGATCTGCGCGAAAAATGTCCGTGGGATCAAAAGCAGACTTTAGAATCGTTGCGCCATTTAACTTTGGAAGAAACTTATGAACTTTCAGATGCGATTTTGCAGAATGATTTACAGGAAATCAAGAAAGAATTGGGTGATGTTTTACTGCATTTGGTTTTTTATGCGAAAATTGGTTCAGAAAAAGAAAGTTTTGATATTGCAGATGTCATCAATTCTTTAAATGAAAAATTAATTTTCCGCCATCCTCATATTTATGGAGACACAACCGTGAAAGATGAAGAAGAAGTAAAGCAGAACTGGGAAAAATTAAAATTAAAAGAAGGAAATAAATCCATTTTGGGTGGTGTGCCTAAAAGTCTACCAAGTTTGGTAAAGGCATACAGAATTCAGGATAAAGTAAAAGGAATTGGTTTTGAATTTCATAATGCAGAAGATGCCTGGAAAAAAGTGGATGAAGAAATTCAGGAATTTCATGCAGAAACGGATCTGGATAAAAAGGAGCAGGAATTGGGCGATGTATTTTTTTCATTGATAAATTATGCGAGAATTTCAGGGATTAATCCGGATTCGGCGTTGGAAAGAACCAACTTAAAATTCATATCCAGATTCCAGAAAATGGAACAGCTTGCAGCTGAGGCAGATTTAAAATTAGGTGACATGACTTTGGAAGAAATGGATATTTTGTGGGAAAAAGCTAAACTTCTACAGTAAATGAAAGTACAAAATCCGGCACAGCAAAGGTTTCAATATTTATTGGAATTCAAACAGACGGAAAGGAAATGGCATTTTCCTTTTCTTGCGGCACTATGCATCGGAAGCTGTCTTTTCATCGGATATTTTTTGGGAAAACCCAATTATGGGGCACTTTCCAGCTTGGGAGCGTTGACAATCTTATATTTTACATCTGCTCCCATTACCCAGCGAATGATTCATTTAGCAATTTGTGCTTTCGGAATTGTTTTTTCGTTTACAATAAGCTCATTTTTTGGATTTAATATTTATTTTGCAGCTTTTTCAGTTGGAATAATCTCATTTTTAGCTCATTTCATTTCATCTTACTTTAAAATTCTGCCACCAGGAAATTTCTTTTTTATTATGGTTGCAGCAATGGCAAGCACCTATAAATTTGAGCTGGAACTCATTCCCACCAGAGTCGGGCTTGTAGCAATGGGTGCTATTTTATCATGTTCATTTGCTTTCCTTTATTCTGTTTTTATCGAGAAAAGTGAAGTGGTGACTATTCCTAGAAGGACGTTTAACAAAAGAAGATATACGAAATTTGTTGAAAGTACAATTATCGGGTTTTTTATGGCATTGACTTTAATTATCGGTCATCTTCTACAATTTGAAAATACCTATTGGATTTCCATTGCTGCTGTTGCCATTATTCAGGGACGGAATTTCGAGCATGTGAGACAAAGAAATATGCACAGAATTTTAGGAACCTTTATCGGAATTGGCTTTGCGTGGCTGATTCTTTTATTTGAACCGGAAAAAATTGTCATGATCATTATTATCACGATTTTACAGTTTATTGTAGAATTGCTGGTCGTGAGAAACTATGGTCTTGCTGTCGTTTTTATTACACCATTAACCCTGCTTCTCGCGGAAACAGGGAGCGAAATTCATCATAATGTTGAAAATCTGATGCATGCAAGACTGATTGACACCATAATCGGGAGTTTAATCGGCTTGGCAGCCGGATTTTTCCTTCATCATCAGCAGATTATTAATAAATTAGAGAAGAATATAAGATTCTCTTATTTTCAGTTTAAAAAATTAAAAAAATAAATATGTTGCGCATTGTTATTTTATCGGCTTTTTTGTTGAGCTGTAATCCAAAAGCTCAGGATTCATCGAAAACAGATGATTTGAAAGTGGAATTTTCTTTGCCCAAAAAACTGAAGGAAGTTTCCGGAATTGCCATGTCTAAAGATAAAAAAACGATCTGGGCAATTGAAGATCAGGGCAACAAAAATGTTGTTTATGGTTTAGATCTGCAAGGAAAGCAAATTGCGGATATTTTGGTGGATAACGCGGAAAACAGCGACTGGGAAGACATTACAGCAGATTCTCAGGGAAATATTTATATTGGAGATTTTGGGAATAATGATAACAATAGGCAGAATCTTTCGATTTTAAAATTGGATTTAAAAGACGCTTCTCAAAAAACAACAAAGGCAATTCAAACGACTAAATTTCATTATGAAGGGCAAACTGAATTTCCTCCAAAAAAATCAAATTGGTTGTACGATTGTGAGGCTTTTGTAGAATTTGATGGAAATTTTTATTTGTTTACGAAAAACAGAAGTAAAGGTTTTGACGGAACTTTCCTGGTTTTCCAGGTTCCAAATAAAGAAGGGGATTTTGAAGCAAAATTAATAGGTAAATTGAAGCTTTCGGGTGGTTACAGCGATGCTGCGATAACGTCTGCAACGATCAACAGTACGAAAGATAAAATTATTTTATTAAATCATAAAAATATTCAGATTTTAACTGGATTTGCAGCAAATGATTTTAGTAAAACAAAAATTCAGAAAATACCGTTAAACCACAACTCTCAAAAAGAAGCGATTGTTTTTGTGGATGATAAAACATTGCTGATTGCCGATGAAAAAGATGGAAAAAATGGAGGAAATGTTTACAAGTTTTCGTTTTAGCCTTATAAATATTATTTTTACGGAAATTTAAAATCAATAATGATGATAAAAAAACTATTTTACCTTTTTTTTGCTTTAGTTATAATTTCATGTAGTACTTCTAATGATGTTTTAGAGGAGCAAAATAATATACAACAGGAAGATTTGCAGCCTGAAAAAATATTACCTTTTTATGCTTATACTAATGCTAACTTTCTTGTAGGAGGTTATTTTAGATGTCTATATGATAATGGTAGGTTAATTAAAATTTATGGTAAATATGTGAAGTCACAAACAGTACTGGTTCCAGATACATTTAATTCAGATACATTTACTGGATTAACTTATAACAATGATCAGGTAAAACTAGAATATTCGGATAATCCTCACGAGGTTATTATTTATACAATTGAAAATAACAGGCCTAAGAAATCAGAATTATATATTTATGATGAGCTTGTTACTTCAATAAAATATACTTATGAAGCCGATAAAATAACTATTTACAAAGATATATACAATAAGAATCGAGAAGAGCTTATTAAGTATTTTTTTGATTCTAATAAAAATTTAACTAAAAGCGAAAGATTGGAAAAATCTGGTGGAGTTGAAACTAAATTAACAATTACCAATTATTCAAATTTCGATAACGCAAAGAACCCATTCAAAAAGTTAAGCTTGATAAATGAGACTTTTTATGAGAAGAGCTTATCAGCTAATAATTATAGAAAAATAGAAGGAACTACAGAGTTGTTGAATACTCAACATCCTTTTCCCAATGGGAATTTTAAGTCAGAATGGACCTATCAATATGATTCAAACGGACAGGTGTTATTATATCATCCTCTATAAACAAAAACCGCAGAGAAAATTTTCTGCGGTTTTTTATAATCAGTTTAAATATTTTTTTTCGATTAAATTAAAAAGTCATTCCCACACCTCCGGAAATTCTTCCCCCGTCTGTTCCGTAGAAATAATTCAGTCTTGCAGAGAACATTTCAACGATACTTAGCCAAAATCCACCACCAACAGACTGATGCCATTTTCTGGAATCTTCATGATCGTTCCATACTCTTCCGATATCATAGCCAATCAAAATTCCCATGTTGGCAGGAATAATATTGTTACGAACTCTTCCGAAATCCCAACGAATTTCTGAGTTGTTGGTAAAATAAGATCTTCCTGAAAATCTATCGTTTCTGAACGCTCTCATCCCATTGTTTCCACCGATTGCTGCTGCTTGATAGAACTCAAAATTATTATTGCTGATCCACATTCCGTTGCTGGAATTAGCAAAAACGAAATTTCCGCGGCTGTCGATTCTGTGGTCTAAAGATAAAGTTCCACTTAAAATCAGAAAATTTCTGTTAAAATTGGAAAGATTGGTCTTCCAGTCAGCATTTATAGTAAATTCCATCCCCAAGGTAGGGAAGGCTGCATTGTCTAAATTTTTATAACTAAAAGTATAATTAGCTCCTGTAAATTGTTGATTTTCGAAAACTTCAGGTCTTACATCCGGAGAAAGATCTACAAAACGATCTCCATTTCTCTGAACTTTATTATTTTCAAAAGTTAGTTGAAATTGGTTAAAAATATTCGACCAGCTTTTCTTCGAAATTGAAGGTGCAAAATTCACTTTTGAAATTCTTGCTCGGTTAAATTTTCTATCAACAGCTTCTTTGTCGTAATCACTTTCATTGGATAATCCGAAAAAGTTTTCGGCAAATCTCGGAGTCGTAAATCCGGCATCAATATTGAAATCCCAACTTGAAATCGCTTTCTTGAAAATTCCTTTATAAACAGCATTAAAACCTCCTGTTGCGGTATAAAAATTTACCTTTAGGCTGTGTTTTTGGGTGTAAGGCGAACGGATGAAATTATTCAGCGTGTAATTTGTCAAAACGCCAAGGATTAATCCATCATCCGGATTGTAATCTGCATTCGGATAACCGGCAAAAAAATTGTATTTCGGATGCTTATAATTATAGGTATTGATGTCATAGTCATCAGAAATATTTTTCGTCGCTCCGTGGGTATTGTATGTATTTTTTTGAGATTTAAAATCGTAAATTTTTACTTTGCTTCCATTGGCAACATTATAGGTGTCATTATTGTAGCCACCAATTAGACGAATATTCATTTTAGGTTTTCCATCACCGGAAACTTCATAAATATCATCATCTTCAAGTCCATAGATCCAAAGTTCTTTTGTTTTTGAATCATCGTATGTTTTTTCAAAAACCAGTTCAGGATTTTCTTGTTTTTTGTCTAATTTATATTGCTTTACATTGACTGTATTTCCTGTTTTTGTAATCACAAATTTATCAGGATTTACGGTTCCAGCCAACGGAACTTTTTTCTGTAAAACATTATAATATTGCGAAGCGTAAATTTCTAATTTTGTCTTTCTTAATTTTAATTTTCGCTGAATATCAACAATTGTTTCATCCTTTACTTCTTTTGGTAAATTGGCAAAAGCTTCATCAATATCTTTATCCGTCAAATGTTCCTGAATATATTTTGCCTGGGCAATCCATTCCGCTTCCGTAGAGCCTTTTAGGAAAACCAAATCTAGAGGATAAGGCTCCATTGCCAACCATTTTACACTTTTAATATCATCTTTAAAAGTCTTCATATGACGAATTGCCGGAATATTCATGATAATTTTGAAAGCAGCACCGTCATATTTACTAAAAGCCTGATCTCTGTCTCTCGGAATCGGTTTGTAAGTTACCTTGTCACCATCCTTATATTCAGCCCATTTCCATTGATCGGAGTGTCTGTCCCAGTCGCCAATCAGCATATCAAAAATCCTTGCTCTGATATAAGTTTCCTGATCTACCGAATATTTATAATTTTTATTAAAATTTTTCAGAACATCATCTGTTGAAACTATATCTTTTGCGTTATCAAGTGAAGCCAAGGTTTTTGGATCAGAAGAAAAGCGTTCCTCAATCATATACATTTCATCACCATAATTGATGTTGTATTCTCCCAAAGCCTGTTGTTTAGGAATGTAATACAATCTTGGATTACTATGAAAAAGATTAAGTTTATCTGCCATATTTCCAACAGAAAACGGCGTAAAAGGATGATTTGTAGTATAAAAATCAAGAAGGAATTTTTCCGGGAAAGTGTTGTTTAATTCATTTCCGAAAGTGCTTTTTTTGAAAGCCATATTATTCAAAAAGCGAACTGCACTTTTTTTCACACCACGCATTACAAATTCCTGTCCGTCCTGAGCTTTCAATCTTAAACTATTCGATTGATTTCCACCGCCTTCTCTAAACGGAGTGTAACCTCCATCAAGCGTAGAAATATTGGCCGTCGGAGCTTCAATCGGCATTCCATAATATTTTCTATAGTGCTCTCCCCAAAGCCATCTGTAAAACTTTCCTTTTTCTGTTAATTTTTTAGGATAAATTGTAGATGAAACTGTTGAAGGAAAAGTGTTTGGATAATTGTTGACAAATTCTTTAGGTTTTTCAATAACCTGAATCTGGGAAATTTTTTCTAAATTATTGTTTTTTGTAGAAAAATATTCAACGTCAGAACTTTGATCTTTTCTGATATTTAAAACAGCAAAACCACTTCCTCCGAAAGAAAAATCGGTTCTTTCTCCAATCGTGGAAGGATCAACTTTTGAGCCGGCTCCGCTTATGATTTGGCGAATATTTCTGTCTTCGTGATATTGTAAATTATGGTCGTGTCCGGAAACAAAAATGATATTTTCTTTTTCCTGAACAATACTTTTTAATCTATTGGATAAATCAGCATAGTGCTGATTATTAATATCTTCTGGACTTGCTCCCGACGAGCTTCTCAATACATTTAAGAGACTTGCAACACCCGGAACTGGGACTTTACTTTTAAATGGAAAAAGATGAGCTTTTGCAGAATTGTAACCTGCATGAACTCCGCTGCTTATCACCGGATGATGCAATGCAACAATGATTCTTTTGTCCTGATTTTTATTAATTAAATTCTTAAATTCATCGAAAAAATCTTCTCTGGTTTTGATGTCACAATTTTTATTGATTCCGGGATATTTGTCCCAGTTTACCAATGCCCATTCGGTATCAATAACGATTAATTTTACATCTTTCGTCAAATTAATATCATCAATCGGACATGAATTTTTTGGTAGAAAGGCTTTTTTATCGTTCAAATAATTTTTTACAAATTCTTCTTGTGCTTTCAATCCGTCAAGACCATTGTACCAATCATGATTTCCTGGAATAACCAATGTTTTTCCTTTGAAATTCTTAACAATAGCCAACTGATTTTCCATTTTTTGTTTGGCTAAATCATAGTCTTTATCTGATGACTCTTTCGGCATTCCGGAAGGATAGATATTATCACCTAAAAAGATCAGCATCGAATTTTTGTCGGCCGTTTCTAGTTGCCCTTTCAATAAATTTAATGTATTCTGAGCTTGAAGTTCATCTGCATTTCCCGCATCACCAACTAAGAAAATTTTAAAGTCATTTTCGGATTTTATATCAGAATTTTTTATTTCAGATAAGTTTTTACCCTTTTTTACGTTATATGTTGCGCAGGAATAGAGAACTCCAGCGGACAATGCGACTCTGATAACAACAGAAGTATTTTTTAGATGAGTTTTCAAGGATAAATTCATAAATTTACATTAACAAAATTTCGGTGATGAATATTTTACACAAAGCCAAAGATTATGTTGAAATCTTATTCAAAGATAGGTTATCTTCGGTATATTTTTATCATAATTTTATACATACTACGTACACTGTAAATAAAGCAGAAGAAATAATGAGAAACACACCCGTTTCCACAGAAGATCAGGAAAAGGTGTTGTTGGCTCTTTGGTTTCATGATAGTGGCTACATAGAGTGTGCCAAAGATCATGAAGAAGAGGGTGTGAAGATTATGAAAGATTTTCTACAAAAAGAAAATTACCCTGAAAATTATATTGAGGATGTTTCTAAATTAATTTTAGCAACAAAAATTACTTATGAACCTCAGAATCTTTTAGAACAAATTGTGAAAGATGCGGATTGCAGCCACTTTGCGGGTCACGATTACAACGATATTTCCGATGCTTTGAGAAAAGAGTGGGAGTTGACCAATGTAAGATGTTTCTCCAACGATGAATGGAATGCCGGAAATCTTGATATGCTGAAAAATAAGCATAAATTTTATACAGATTATGCAAAGACAGCTTGGCAGCCTCTAAAAGAGAAAAATATTAAGAAGATCGAGAAAAAATTAGAAAAAGAGGATAATAAAAAAGAAAGTTCTGAGTCTAAAGAATCCAAAAAAGAAAAAGAACCAAAATCTGACAGAAGTGTCGATACTTTGTTCAGAGTCACATTGAGTAATCATACTAGACTGAGCGATATTGCAGATAGCAAAGCGAATATCTTATTGTCTGTAAATGCGATTATTATTTCGGTTTGCCTTTCTGTTTTGGTTCCTAAATTGGATACTCCGAAAAATTCACATTTAATTATTCCGAGTTTTATTCTTTTGTTATCGGCGGTTTTAACGATTATTTTTGCAATTTTATCTACAAAACCTAATGTGACAAAAGCAAGATTCACGGCGAAAGATGTTGAAGACAGAAAAGTAAATCTTTTGTTTTTTGGTAATTTTAATAGAATGATTTTCGACGATTATCAAAGTGCGATGAATATTTTAATCAAGGATCGTGATTATATTTACGATTCGATGGTGAAAGATTTATATTATTTGGGTAAAGTGCTTGACAGAAAATACAGGCTTTTGTCGATAACGTATCAAATTTTTATGGCTGGAATTATTATTTCGGTATTATCTTTCGGTTATGCTTTTCTTTCACTTTAAATTTTAAATATGATTGTAAGACAGCGTACCAATTGGCTGAAAATGCTTTTTATATGGAGAGGTTCTGTGTTGAAGAAAATCATTGTTCAGCTTGTTACCATTACGTTGTTTTCTTTGGCGATTTACTTTTTTAAGGGGAAAATTTTCGATTATAAAGTTCATCTTAACCCTACGATTTTTACATTAATTGGTCTGGCATTAGCGATTTTCATGGGATTTTGTAATTCTGCGAGCTATGATCGTTATTGGGAAGGTCGGAAACTTTGGGGATTGTTAGTCATCGAAACAAGATCATTGACAAGACAAATTTTTTCTTTGATAGACGGAGTTTCAAACGAAGAAAAGCAGAAGGTTGTAAAAATAATTTCTGCGTTTTCTTGGTCATTAAATTATCAGTTAAGGGATAAATCCGGAACAGAACATCTCTCCAGACTGCTTTCTACGAAGCAGGTCGAGGAACTAAAGGATAAAAAATTTGTTCCCAGTATAATATTAGGTTTTATTGCAGATTGGGTGAAAGAACAAAACCGAAAAGGAAATATTGATACTATTGTTTTAACTCAAATCGATCATCAACTGAATCAGTTTTCCAGTATTTCGGGTGGTTGTGAAAGGATTTACAATACGCCTTTGCCTTTTGCTTACAGCGTTTTGCTGCATCGAACTGTTTATTTTTACTGCTTTTGGCTGCCTTTCGGATTGGTCGATACGTTGGGTTGGATGATGCCTTTGATTGTTGGTTTAATCAGTTATACCTTTATCGCTTTGGATGCAATTATTCAGGAAATTGGTGAACCCTTTGGTGAAGAAGAAAATGATTTGGCTTTAAATAGCATCTGCAGAACCATTGAATTTTCGATTTTCGAACAGGCCAAAATTCCACAAGGTGAATTGAAAAAGCCTGATTCTTATTTTATTGATTAAGCATTAAGCCTGAGCAATTGAAACCCTCAATGCAAGAAGTCCTGTAATTCCTTGTAAATCTTCGACTTTCAAAAATTCGGTATCGTTTTGAAGAACCCCTTTTTTCTGAAGTTTATTGATATATTCAAGATATTCTCTTTGATTTTCCATTCCGAAATAAACGATCGTAATTTTTCCGGGACATGTAATTCTGTCATTAGAATCTTTTACATGAGCCTTATCCAAACGTTTTTTAATAATCTCATAATAAGAATTAAATGCACCATCCACATCAAAACGTTTCTCATCCATTCGGAAACGGATGTCAAGTTTTTCATTATAAACGAAAATTAATGATGCAATATCCAAATTAATAGGAAGATCTTTCTTAAAACTTTGGAATTCCTGTTCCATATTACAGATCGTTTTCAATTGCCAATATCTCAATTTGTGAACTACTTTTGAATGATAATGAAGCTCGGGAGCTATATTCTGACCAGTGTATAAATTATGTTCAACGCCATCAGACTTAAATCTTTCGTAATAGTGTGGAAAAATCTGTTGCGCCTTTACTTGTCCTTCATCCAATAAATCCGCTAACTTTCTGTTAACTAGTGTGATGGAATCATCAAGGCTTTTTCTGTTTCCATAAAAAAGATCATTTTGAGTAAAAACTTGTGTAAAATAATCTTTGATTTTCGCCTTAACCTCGCTCGAAGATTTAATCTCCAGTTTTGCCTGTAAAAATGGATGAATTTCTTCTCTCAATAACCTTTGAAAGCGCTGTTCGCTGTCGGCTTTAATTTCATTATTTAATTCATTTTCAAAAATATCTAATGCTAATAAATATTTTTCCGAATCGGATTCTAATAATGAAAAAATTCCGTGAAGACAATCAATTTGCTGATTGAGATCTTCAAGCATTAAATTATACCGTTTTTCCGAGGAAGAACGAATATCTGAAAAGCCAAAAAGCGGCGTAAGATTTTTAAATGAAATCTGTTTTAATGTGTATATTTTTTTTGCCAGAGAAGCATTGAAATATTTCTCTGCTTCGTTTCTGAATTTCCAGACAACACTGTCGTGAATCGTTGTGTATTCTCGCTGGATAATGGCTTCGATCTGATAATTTTTCTCAAAACTAAAACGGTTGAGAGAGAAAAGAATCATATCGGTAAAGAACTCCATTTTCTTTAATTTCAATCCGTTGAAACTATTGGCAATCGGAGAAGTAAATTCCATAATCGCCAGTAATTCATTGTCTTTCATAATCGGAATAACCATGAAACTATTGATTCCGTTTCTTTTTAAAATATTAAAAGACGGCTGGGATTTTATTTCATGATCCAGATTATCAACACTCGAAATAACAATTGGTTTGGGATTGTTATTTAAATTATTGAAAGTATTTTTTCTAGTTTCCTCATCAAATGTATTGATCCAAAAATCTAAAATATGATTGGTAAACACGTTTTCGTAAATCGGAAGTTTTTCAAGTCTTTGATCTTTTTTATTGAAAAGCATTAACCCGAAATTCAGTTCAGCAACATCAAAATAAGATTTAAAAATTTCTACCAAATTCTCATCTGGCGAAAGATTTTCCGGATCAATTTTTATCATGCTCGATTTAAGATCTGATAAAGCTACCTCAGAAGTGCAATCCACCAAAGAAACTATGGAAAAACCTTTTAAGATCCATGATTTTGATGGGAAATATTTCTTCCACAATTTAAAATCATCAAGATTTTCAAGCAACATATCCAAAACTTCATCTGATGGGATTTTTGCTTTTTCTGTCGGATAAATTTCAGTAAAATCTGCATTTACCGTAATTTTATAATGCTTCATGATTCCCTGTTTGTTGGGAATATCATAATAAAACGGAATTGTACTTCTAATATCTCTTTTGAAATAAGCCTGTAGAATTAAGCAGCAACAAAACACATAAAACTCGTCATCATTAATATTTCTGAGCTCGATTTCAAAATCTTTTCCGGCATCTTTCAAAATACTCGTAAACCTTTCGGTATAATTGAAAGTAATATTGGAAAGTGGGATGCTTGCAGCTTTTATTTCATTGTTTGTCAGTCCGGTAGGGAAAAGATCCGCCAAAATTAACCTAATGAGTTCTTCATGTTTTTCCAACAAGGAAGTATCCTGAAATCCATCTCGAAGCTCCTGAAAATTTTTCGTCTTTTCTATTAAAGATTGTGCATAATTTACACGATACTCCAATCGATCGTTGTAACGAATATGTTCGAGCACATCCAAATATTTTTTGAACGAAATATAAAGTTGAAACGGGGAGTCCTTTTTATAGAGGTTTGACAAAAGCTGTGAAATTTCAAGTAAAGTTATGAAAAAAGAGGGATATTAGGATTTTGGTTTTTTATTTTATTGTGTGGGATGAGGTGATTGTTGTCAGTTAGTCTGAATTTTCTGAGAAATTGAATAATTTTTCTTCAACATAACTAAAAATATGAAAACTTATAGAATCTTTATTAATATTTAGATTAACATTTGCCCAACCTCTAGGATCGGCAGACTCTTCCTTTAATCTTAAAAAACTACCTTTACAATTTCCATGAGGGTCTGTATTTTGCTCTTTACAATTTTGTAAGCCAATAATTGTAAGAATTGAAATTATTAGCTTCATTGAGATTTTTTAATAATATATTTCCGTTTTTTACCGTCATTAAAGTTCAAATCAATATACGGACTTTCCCAAATGTAATTTTTTCCATCAAAGGTTATTGCTCCAAAATCTTTAGACTTTTGTAAATGACGTTCATTTTCTGTATCGTCTAATGCTTTTAAATAATTTAAAATTAATGAATGACTGTCTTTTGTAGATGATTTTAGCATATAATATTCATACAACTGAAACCCCTCTGCCGAATAAGTGATAGAATCATTTGAAATTATAAGGCTTATTTCATGTATATTTCTCCAATCATCACTATTTTCATTTAATATTAAGGAGTATTTTCCTTTCCAATTTTCTAATAAGTCAACTGTTTGTCTTTTTTCTTTATTTAAATTCTGATTTTTTGAAATATTTGTTCCAACTAATAATGATTTGATGAATTCTTTTTTTGAATAAGCCATATCATCATTATAATTTTTTATACTAATTTCTTTAATGAAAAGCCATTTATTATCTTCTTTTTTATAGAATTTAATAGTATAAGGGAAATCTACTGTATAGTTATCATTATCCTCATATTTAAAATATTGTGGAGCTATATATTGACCAATAATATCATAGTTTTGTTCGTCTACTAATTTATTTTTCAGTAACAAGTTTATTTTCTTTCTATCTTTTTCCGAATAAGAATAGGTATCATTATATTCATCTTCTATTGGATTTATGTTATTTGTCTTGAGAAAATTAGTGTAATATTTTTGTTGGTTCTCTTTAGGAATATAATAAACTGAATATCCACCACCTTTTTTATCCAAATTAAATTTCATTGGGATTTTTTGTTCTTTGTCAAAATAATATTCAGAGAGGGTATTGAAGTTTTTTGATAAATCATTGGTTTGTCCATTACAACAAATTAAAGTAATTAGCAGTAAAATATATAGATATAATTTTTTCATCTGATACTATTTTTCCATTTCCTATTTGAGAATATTATTTGAAATAAAATTCATATAATTAAATTCTTGAATACCTATTTCTCCAAAGTTATCTTTATTCAATATTCTGTGCTTTCCAGTTGATCCCCCTATTCTAGATTCGGAAATTGTTACATTATCTAATAAGAAAATTTTTTCTTTGTGTTTTTTAAAAGTAAAATTTATGTTATAAATATCTTCATTTGTTTTATATGAAGAACTAAAAGAAAGAATATCGTTATTAACTTTATAATCATAAAATGTATCACCACCATTCCCACATTCTTCACAAGGAATAATAGTATCACTATTTAAAATAAGTGAATAATTATCATTACTTTTTTGTAGAAATACAATGTTTTTAAAATTATCATCTTTTGCGATAATAATTATATTTAGATTATTATCACCATTCTTTATTTCGTTATTGTAAATAATATTTGAAGAGTTTAAATGATTTTTTTTAAGTATTTCATTAATATTATTCCTTGCTGAATTTTCTTTTTCAAAATAATTAAAAAATTCTTTTTCAATATCTATTGGGTAAATATTTAGTGGCTTTTTCCCTTTATGATAAAGTAGTAATGTCCAAGGCTTATACATTGAAAGTGAAATAACTTTTTGTCCAAGCTTCAAAATATTTTTATTTTCAATATTAATAGTATCTACTCTGTTTTTTAAAATAAAATCTCCTGCTTCGGCATTATAAAAATTAGCATCATCAGCCATCGTGTAAAAATCATCTTTATTTTTATATGATTTTTTTAAGCTATCAATATAAGCTGTTGTAGGATTTATAAATATTACTTGATCTTTATCTTCTAGTTGTATTGTATCAGATTTAAATTGTTTTATCATTATCCTTTTATCAAAAGGACTAGGATCTTTTTTACAGCTAATAAAAAAGATAAGAGAAGCCATAAATATTATGCAAGTTTTGTTCTTATTATAATTAATCTGCATTATAAATTATAGTTCTTTTAACATTTTTACCTTCTTGTTCAATTAAAATTTCTGTTAGTCCCCCTTCATATAACATAGATATTTGTATTTTACTTTCCTGTATTCTATATTCGATCGAAATTAAGCCACTCTTACCTATTTTAAATTCTTTATTTGCATTAGGTAATTTGGGTATAAGTAAATTTGAATCATCAATTTTTTTATTTTTTATCAAATCCTCATATACTTCAATCATTAAAGTATTTTTAATAATGCATTCCTCACCGCTTCCCATCTCAACTTCTATTTTCCTGCAATCTTCTTTCTTGCTCTCTGCTGTAACGTTTTGATCAACCACAATATTTTCTTTGGATTCTATACCACAAACTTTATATAGCTCATCTAATTTGAGATATTTGTATTTTAAGTTTATTGGATTTTGTGGATTGGAAGTTGTGTTAATTAACTTTTTATTTTTAGGAACAAAGGCTAGCCATGCAATTGTGCTTTCAACAAGTTGTTTTTTATTTGGATTATTGGATAAATTATTTTCCGTATATACTTGTATGATAATACTATCAGACTGCATATTTTCAATTCTGATGTTATAGTTGCCTTTATACATTGAAAGGTTTAAATCACTGGATTCAACTATTTTTTTTATAATATCATAGCAGGTAATCTTTTCTTCAGTAAGATTATTGTTATTGTGAAGACTTATAGTCTGTGTTTGTTTCAAATTTTGAGAATCACTTTTTTTACATCCTAGTAAAAAAAATAAGATAACTAATGTGTAGATTTTCATTTGATATTATTTAAAAGCTGTTTACAATTCTAGGAATACATGTCTTTATATTTTTTTCGTAAGCTTTTTGAACTTCAGGATAATTGTCTAATGCATGCCATCTTCCAACATTCCCATTATGACGTTTTATAAAATTTGCAATATACATCATACCAGCTTCTACAGAAGGAAACTTTATATATTTCTTTTTTCTATCCTTAACCTGTATATTACCACCTTTACCACTCATTCCTACGTTTTCGAAACTTTCCCATAATCCTACAGGTTTATATTCTGGATATGAAGAATACAAAGAACTATCCCAACCATAATTAGGGGCTTGCTTATCACCTGAAACTTCCATTCCTGGTGCACCACAAATTTTATATTGATCAGATTTAAAATGGGAGCATTCCCATCTATACATCATTTCTATTGTTTTTGCCATTTCTAAATCATATATATGATATATTTTCATTAATGCCAGTCTTGCGTCATGTTCCGTAAACTCTCTATGCTCTGTATTAATATTTTCAGGTTCTTCTCCAAATGAATTATTGTAACCTTCCTGAAGTATTGCTAAAGAATCAATTAGATCGTTTCTTCTATTGTATGGTGTTGAAGAATTAGAAAGAGGATTTGAATTTAGATTAAAGCCTAAAGCTCCTGAAAAATGTTCAAAATGAAGCATAAAAACAACATCATCATTTAATACCATTAGAGGGATTCTTTTTTCTTTAACTATTTTCAATAGTTTTCCTGTTTTTCCTAATTCTTTTTTCTGTTTTATTTCATCTCCCTTTTTTACTTTTATACTACTAGGATCGAGCTCTCCGTATCGGATTATAAAATCTCTTCCATCTTTTAGTTTATGCCTTACACTTACTTGACTTGTTTCACAATAAAATAGTTTTACATCTAGTACTACACCATCGGCTATTGCAACAACAGGTTCTAGTGGGTTAGTATATAAATCACGAGCTGCATGTTTTCTCCGACCTTTATCTCTATTTGCATTGAAGGTTGTCATATTTGAACCTTGCTTTGCTGTCCAATTTCTTATTTTTCCCCATTTATTTTTACTGTCATTTTCTGGTTTTACTAGTAACGGAAAAATTATTAATTTCTCTTTATCAGTTTTTTTCTCTCTTGCCTTTACTTGCTTTTCCACCCCCACCAAAGAATTCCCATAATCTGTAAAAACAGTAATCTCCTTATTCTTCAAAGCCTTTCCTTTAATTTCAGCCCAATCATGTTGAAGATAATCTTTAGCTTGTGGAAGCAAAATATTTTTCTCTTCTCTTTTGGAAATAGGCTTTTGTTCTGCGGGAGAATTTTTGGCTTTTATGGTTGGTTTTCGCTCCGGTTTTTTCGTTCCAATTGGTGCAGGAACAACGCCGGGAGTCCAATATAAAGGATTTTTAACATTCACATTTTCAGAATCATGAATTTTACCTTTGTAGTATTCTGCTGTTACATAAAATTCCAACTCTTCAGCATGAGCTTCACCTTTCATAGCTTTTTTCATTAAAGCTTTGGTAAGGGTAAATTCAACCATAGCCAGGCCGTTATCTTGAACGTATGCTGTTTTCATTTCAATGGCCTCGTTTTTCGCATCATGACCATCACCTTTCACATCATCTTCCCATAAAGTAAAAACAATTTCTTTCCCAAACATCGATGTTGTATGTGCTTTAGCTCTTAATCTGTCATAAAAACTAAAAGTGTCACCCTTTTTATCATCAACATAATAAAGATCAACTTTTCCGATTTTAGGAATCTTCGAATTTTTAGGTTTAATAATTAATCCACCACCTTCTGGATGATGAAGATAAGCTTCCAGTCGGAAAGTTCCTCCCAAAGCGGTTTGTCCAAAAGTAAAACTGCTTATTCCAACTTTTTTAATATGCGTGGTTGTAAATTTTCCTCCTCGTCTTTCTCTGAAAAGTTCCCATGTCACATTTGCAGGATTTCGATCTTTTATAGGAGTGTCTGGATACCAATCTACAATGTGATAGGTATTTAATTCTCCAATAATAGGAGAGATGTTTCCTGAAACCATAGAAACTCCCTGTTTACCTTTGTTGGCAAGCTGAGTTTTGATTTCATTTTCTTTTAATTTGTTTTCGTGGGCAATTTCTCTTTGATATTCCTGTTCATATTTTTCATCTTCATCGGCGAGAAAACTGTATTTTCTTTTTGCCATGTTTTTGTGTTTTTATTTTTTAATAAGCATCTAAATCTTGTTCATCCAATTGATTAATAAACTTCCTCAAATTCACAAACGGATTAATATACCCATGCACTTTCGGATTTGCATTTTTGAAATTCTGTTTGGTCAGTTGTGTTCTTTGTCCGTGATCCATTACTTTTATTTTTCCGCCGATGCTGCATTGAAGTTCGGAGATTTCTGTCAATAAGGGATGATCTATTACCTGAACATCTTTATAAAACTTCTGCCATTTTCCGGCAGGAGCAAAACTGCAAGGCTGATTATTCTTTAGTGAACAATTTCCAAACGGAACCGTTGGCGGATTAAACTGTGTGTCATCTTTAGTCACAGCAAGAAAATCATTCGAAGCTTCTTTATTATTGATGTAATGTTTTTGATGACTTGTTACTTTAAAATTGGGAAATTTCGTTCCCTTATCGCAAATTGCTTTTCCTTTTTGGATCACAAAAAGTTTTCCGTCGTGTTCTCCGGCAGATTTTTCTTTAGATTCTTTTTGCTCTTCTTTTTCTTGTTGGTTTTTATCCTCAGAGTTTTCGGAATTACTGGAAGAATTATTTTCAAAACCATGCTCGACTTTTGCCTTTTCGGTGTCCTCGGTTTTCTTTGCAATTTTAGCATTAATATCATCTACTTCATGAGGTTCGGGAATCGTAAGAATCATTCCTTCTTTAATCTCGCTTCCAATTCCTCTTTCGATTGGACCTTTAAAATTGTGGAAAATTTTCAGCGTGTAGGCATTTGGTAAGCCTAGCTTTTCGGCAAGAGACGTTAAAGTGTCGCCTTTTTGGACTTGGTATTCTATCATTTGTGTCGTATTTGTGTTAATCCAAAAATAGTGAAATTATTTTATATCTATCTGAATTTCTGTGATTTCTTTCGCGATGTAAAGCTGTAATTCCATTTTAATATTAGCTTTTTGAAGTAATTTTTTCTCTTTATTTAAATGATATGTTGCTGTAATTTTCGATTCCAATAATTCATCTTCATTGTTTTCATTATTATCATTAAATTGATTGATAATTTTTTGTTGAGTTCTTTCATCAATACAATCCGAAGTTTGAGTAATTTCAATGCTTTCCGATACATCGATGAGGTAATGATTGCGGTACAAAATATCATAAGATGAAAATCTCTCCGAATTTTCAAATTCACTTTTAGAATACGTTTTAAAATAAGGTGAAAAATAAAACTGCAAAAACAAATCCTGTCGGAAATATTCCAAAAACAATTCTTTTATTTCGACAGTTTTATCGAATTCATCAATGTATTGGATGGAATTTTCGTCATCGTATTTTTTCAATAACTGATCTCTGGATCTCTTCCAGTTCGGCAAGATTTTATAATAATTTTTAATATTCTCAACCTTTCCATGACTATTGATTTCAAATTCGATATTTGAAAAAAGAGACGAACATTCAGCTGCAAGTTCATAAGTTTTTAAATCTGGGGTTTTGCCATTTAATAAAACAGATTCTTTAATGAATTGGAAAAGATAAAGTCCATTTTCCTGACCGAGATATTTAATAGAAATATCAAACTCCGTTTCATTTTGAATTTGTTCATCAATAAGATCTTTTATCAAGACTTTATACGTATGATTGATTTGTGAAAAATTCGGAAGCAATAATCCATTTTGAATGGACAGATTTGCCTGATTTTTTCTGTTGTTTACATTTTGTTTTCGTCGATCTAAAATTTCCTCAATATCTTTTTGATCCGGAATAAAAATTTCCTGCCCCTCAAATAGAGTAGAGCTGATATGGTTTTTATCTCTCGGAACATGAAGATGATGAAAATATTTCAACAATTCAATGTCAGAAATCTGATAATGGTTTGCAATCTGCTCTAGAGTTTCACCTTTCTTTACGATATGACTTTGTAAATAAAATCTCATATCAATAAAGGTTTTTTAATTGAAACTTGTCTGGAATCAAAAAGAAAAAATGTTGTTTGGGAAATCCTCAAAAGGAGACCCTTTTGAAAAGTGATGTTTTTCATTTGTTTGTGTTTTGTTCAAATTTATAAAAATAATTGATATTTAGATTTTATTTTTTTTAATTTTATTTGAAGCTTAATCCCGCTTTCCGCACTCGCTATTTTTTTTGGGTTTTGGCGCGGCAGCTTTGCTGCTGCGCCAAAACCCAAAAAAATGAGCTCAAACAAATGCTTCAATCGGGGCTAGGGTCGCAGACATTTATATAAATTTTAGTTAAAAAAGTCAACAAAATTTACAATAAAAATTTAAAGATACTTCATAAAAAAAAGCACAACCCAAAAGAGTTGTGCTTCTATATAAATTTTAATGTTGAATCTTATAATCCAAACACTTTAGCAAATAAATCAGGAGCAACTCCTAAAATAATTACCGAAGCGATAACGACTACACCAACAATATTGTAAGTAAGCGTTACTTTTTCTGAAGATTTGAATGTACTTTCTTTATAGAAAAACATTGAAATAATTAATCTCAAATAGTAAGCGATAGATACTGCAGAACCTAAAACTGCAACCAATACCAAGAAAACTCCATGTGTTGAGTTCATTGCCTGAGAGAATAAAGCAAATTTCCCCATAAAACCAGCTGTTAACGGAACTCCTGCCATTGAAAGCATAGAAATTGCCGCTACTGTTGCCAGTAAAGGTTCTGTTTTAGCCAATCCTTTGAAAGCACCGAAAGACGTTTCTCTTTTCAGTTTTTCAACATAGATCAAACACATAAAAACTCCTACTGTTGATAAAGCGTAAGCAAATAAATAGAACGCTAAATTATAAGTAGAAAGGCTTGTCATTCCGAAGAACACCAACCCGATGTATCCTGCGTGAGAAACCGAAGAGTATGCCAACATTCTTTTTGCATTTGTCTGAGCAAGACCCATAACATTTGCCAAAAGCAATGTGATAATTAAGAATACTCCAAAAACATTGATCCATTCTTCTGTAACACCTCCGAATCCGATCGTCATTAATCTGAATAATGCGAAAAATCCTGAGATTTTTACAACACTCGCCATGAAAGCGGTGATCAATGAAGGTGCTCCATAATAAACATCAGGACTCCACATGTGGAAAGGCGCTAATGCTACTTTGAATGCCAATGCACAAAGAATCAATAAAACTCCTAGGATGAACATTACATCTTTCGGATTTGAAACTCCAAAATCCTGGATTTTATATAAATCGAAACTTCCAACACTTCCGTAGATAAATGCAATACCGAACAACAAGAAACCTGTCGCGAATGCACCCATTAGGAAATATTTAATTGAAGCTTCGTTTGATCTTAAATCAGTTTTGTTAGCTCCCGCCATTACATATAAAGGAATAGAAAGGATTTCAACTCCTAGGAATAACGTTACTAAGTTTTGATATCCGAAAAGGATAATTCCACCGCACAATGCAAAAAGCATTAATGCATATAATTCAGATTGGTGGCTTCTGTGATTGCTGAACGCAAAACCTCCCAAAAAGAATAATAATAATGTAGTTACGATTGATATTTTAGTGAATAACGCAGTATTGGCTGTGTAGTCATACATATGTCTGTACTGTCCGAAGAAAGCACATTCCGGCATAAAACTTACCCATAATGCGATGATTAATCCCAAAATCCCAATGTATCTTGCGAATTTCCCTTGTTCAAAAACTCCTGAAAATAACGCAACAACTGCCGTTAGGAAAACAATAATTAAAACACTCATTTTTTAAAATATCAAATTAGCTTACCATTGATTGGTAGATAAACTTCAACGAACTATTCACCATTTCGATTATCGGTTGTGGGAAAATACCAAATATAATCACAAAAACCGCTATACTTGCCAGTACCGAAAACTCTACTGAAGATAAATCTTTTACTGTGCTTAAAACAGCATCATCTCCTTGTCCAAACATTGCCTTTCCGTAGAATCTCAATAAATATACTGCAGCAAGAATTACCGTAAGACCAGCGATTACCGCTGCCAATCCGTTAAAATCATACACAGATTTCAACAAAATAAATTCTCCGATGAATCCATTAGTCAATGGAACTCCCATTGAACCTAATATAATGATCAAGAATAACACGGCAAACTTAGGAGCAACTTTCGCCAAACCACCCATTTGTCTGATGTCTCTTGATTTAAATCTCTTGTATAAAATATCACAACAGTAGAATAAACCTACCACGTTGATACCGTGAGCAAAGGTCTGTACCAAAGCTCCTTCAGCACCTTCGATGTTGAAAGTTCCTCTTAAAGTAATTACTGCAGAAGCAAAAATACCTGCAACCATCAATCCTACGTGAGAGAAAGAAGAATACGCAATGATTCTCTTCATATCAGTCTGGATGATCGCAATTAATGCTCCGTGTACAATTCCTACAATCGCAAGAATAATTACAATCTGTCCCGAAATTCCTGCAATCGGAAGGGGAGTAATTGGTAATAAATATCTTAAAACTCCATACACTGCCATCTTCAACATGATCCCTGATAATAACATCGATCCTTGAGTAGGAGAGTATGTATAGGTATCCGGTTGCCAAGTATGGAAAGGGAATACTGGTAATTTCACTGCAAAAGCAAAGAAAATAAACCAGAATACCACAGTCTGTTGTGTTTCGTTTAATTGAGCATTATATAAATCTGTTAGAGCAAAAGATGCAGAATGATTGTAAACATAAATCAATCCGGCTAACATGAATAATGATCCAACGAATGTATATACAAAGAATTTCGTTGTGAATTCAAATCTTTTATTCTCCTGACCCCAAAGTCCGGCAATGAACCAAATCGGAATCAATGTTACTTCCCAGAAAATGTAGAACAATAGTCCGTCAAGCGATGTGAAAACTCCTATAAGACCGAATTGCATTAGCAAAATCAAACCGTAGAAAGTGTTTCTGTAGCTTACATTTTCATTAAAAGAAGATAAAATAATGATTGGCGCTAAAATATTCGTCAACAATAAAAGAAGCAAGCTCATCCCATCGATACCGAAGTGAAGAGAGCTCTTCATGAATTGCGACCAAGGGTAATTGATCTCGTGCTGCAATACGCTGTCTACTGTCGGAGTAAAATCAAAATCCGCTGTAATGTAGAAGGTAACAAGCATTTGAACCAATGCAATTCCCAGTGCCAAATATTTGCTGGAATTACTCTTCCATGCAAAAACTAATCCCGAACCTACTAGAGGTAATAGTAATAATGTTAATAATAAACCAGACATTATTGTAATATAAAGTTAACAATCAGTATAATTCCCACAGCCAAAGACATGATTAGAATGTAGTTTTCTACATTTCCATTCTGGATACGCTTCATCGCTTTTCCGCTGTCTTCAGCACCTTCACCTACGAAGTCTACAAAACGATCAAGAATACCTTTATCAAACATCTTTCCTCCGCGTCCTAATCCTTCAACAGTTTTTACAATTAATGCATTGTAAAGTTCGTCAACATATAATTTTTTAGCAGACAATTTTTCCCATCCTGTGTACTGCTCTTCAGGTAACGCTTGTTTTTTCTTATTCACATAAGTATTTTTAACAATGAACCAAACACAGAAGAACATTAAAACTGTTGCTCCTAAAAGTATCATTTCAGTACCAAACGGAACTCCAGAAAGAGTCGTTTCCATTTGTTTAAAGCTTTCCTCAGTAAGAACCGGCTTCAACCACTCCATTAATTTTGCATAATGACCGTGACCGATGAAGTGAGGAAGATTAATTAAACCACCCAAGACAGAAAGAACAGCCAATACGATCAATGGTAATGTCATATTAGACGGGCTTTCGTGTAAGTGATGTTTTTGATCTTCAGTACCTCTGAACTCTCCGTGGAAAGTCAAATAATATAATCTAAACATATATGTTGCAGTAATAGCTGCTAAAATGAATAAGATTACCCAGTAAATAGGGTTTTTAGCAAAAGCTGCTACTAAAATTTCGTCTTTAGAAATCATCCCTGAAAGTAAAGGGAATCCTGAAATTGCTAATGTTCCGATAAGGAAAGTTGCGTGAGTAATCGGAATGTATTTTTTCAAACCTCCCATGAAACGCATATCCTGCTCGTTGCTCATTGCGTGGATTACAGAACCTGCTCCCAAGAACAATAATGCCTTGAAGAAAGCGTGTGTCATTACGTGGAACATCGCTGTTGTATAAGCGCCAAGACCTAAAGCAATGAACATAAATCCAAGTTGTGAAACTGTAGAATATGCTAATACCTTTTTGATGTCGTTCTGACGTAATGCATAGAATCCTGCCAAAGCAGCCGTCAAGAATCCGATGAATAAAATTCCTCCCTGAACAGTTGGTGCTAAAGTAAATAAGAAGTTTGATCTTACTACTAAATAGATACCCGCCGTTACCATCGTCGCCGCGTGAATCAACGCAGAAACAGGGGTCGGACCAGCCATCGCGTCCGGTAACCAAGTATATAAAGGAACCTGAGCTGATTTACCAGTTGCACCGATAAATAAACTCGCTGTAATAAAGATAATTACTGTTCCGTCTAATTCAAATTTTCCAGCGTTTTGCGCTACAGAAATATAATCTAATGAATTTGTCTGTGCTGCAATCATGAAAATACCGATCAATAAAGCAAGATCACCGATTCTGTTCATGATGAATGCTTTTCTCGCTGCTTTACCGTATTCTTCGTTAGTATACCAGAATCCGATTAGTAAATAAGAACATAATCCTACACCTTCCCATCCAATGAATAAGATCAGGTAGTTACATCCCATTACCAATAATAACATAGAGAAGATGAATAGATTTAAATAAGTGAAAAACTTATAAAAACCTTTATCGTGGCTCATGTATCCGATAGAGTACAGGTGAATTAAAGATCCGATTCCTGTGATAATCATTACCATCATTAATGAAAGCTGATCGATCTGGAATCCAAAATCAATCTGAACTCCGTTTACTGTGAACCATTTGAAAGCCTTTACGATAACAGCAGGACTTTCAGAATCGAAATTCATGAAAAGACTTACTGCAATACAGAAAGATCCGAAAACCATTGCTGTAGCCAAGCTACCCACAACAATTTTAGGAAGATTTTTCCCGAAAAGACCGTTAATAAGAAAACCTAAAAGTGGTAAAAGTACTATTGCATATATTAAATTCTCCATTCTTATCCTCTTAATTTATTAAATATACTTACATCAACAGAACGGGTATTTCTATATAGCATAGCAATAATTGCCAAACCAACCGCTACTTCCGCAGCAGCAACCACCATAATGAAGAAAACTAAAAGTTGTCCGTCTCCGTTACCTTTGTACGCAGAAAATGCAGCTAATAAAAGGTTCGTAGAATTTAGCATAAGCTCAACACAACCCAAAATAACAATAGCATTTTTTCTCAACAATACGCCCAACACTCCTAAACTGAACAATACAGAAGAAAGAATGATGAAATAATTCAGAGGGATGCTTTGTATAAATGTATTTACTTCTCCCATAATTTTATAAATCTTTTTTACCGATTAATACCGCACCTACAATACCTGCCAAAATAAGGATGGATGCAAGCTCAAACGGTAAAACATATTCATTAAACAAAAGTCTACCCAGATTTTTCGTTAAACCAACGCCTTTGTCTACATTTTCAACAACAATGTGGTTTTGCTGAACACCTCTGAATACGCCTAAAATTCCTGTTAATAAAAGACCTGCCGTAAAAACTCCAATAAATTTTAAAGTATTGTTCTTCTTACTTTCGTCTTGCTTATTAAGGTTAAGCATCATCAGGATATAAAGGAATAATACCATGATCGCTCCGGCGTAAACAATAATCTGGATAATCGCAAGGAATTGTGCATTCAGAAGAATGTACATACCTGCAATAGAAAACATCGTAACAATTAATGACAAAATAGCATATAAAGGATTTCTAGCAAATACGAAATAAACCGCACTTGCCACTGCTAAAAACGCCACCAAGAAAAATAAAAACTGATCCATTATTTTACCGCATTTTTTTGTTTCTCGGATTGTCTTTCAGTGATATCAATCCTTTCATTTATTTTTTCAACCAATTTATCTTTTCCGTAAATGAAAGAACCTCTGTTAGTTTCCACATCTACCAATCTGTCGGTAAGATAGATCGCAGATTTCGGACAAGCTTCTTCACACATACCGCAGAAAATACATCTCAGCATATTGATTTCATATACCGATGCGTATTTTTCTTCTCTGTAAAGATCTCTTTCTTCCTTAGTTCTTTCAGCAGCAGTCATTGTAATTGCTTCTGCAGGACACGCCACTGCACAAAGTCCGCAAGCGGTACATCTTTCTCTGCCTTCCTCGTCTCTTTTCAAAACGTGCTGACCTCTCCAGATATCTGCTCTCGGTTTCTGTACTTCCGGATACGAATATACTGCGGGAGCACCTTTCAATACGGTTCTTACAGCATGCTTAAATGTAATCCCCATTCCTGTAAAAATCGCAGGTAAGTAGATTTTTTCAGCAAGGGTCATTTCTTTGTTAGAAACAACTTTTGATCTGTTCGTAAGTTTCATTTATTGTAATTTTTTAGGCTGAACTTCTATTCAGCATTTAAAAATATATTCTTATCTCTTAGTTTGCAAACGCTAAAATTACAGCACCTGTAATTAATAAGTTTACCAATGCCATTGGAATTAACGTTTTCCAACCTAAGTGCATTAATTGGTCATATCTAAATCTTGGAAGCGTCCATCTGATCCACATGAAGATCAAAATTCCGATCACTGTTTTAGCTAAAAATGCTACGATACTCAAGATTCCTGCAGTGTTTTCACCCCAGTTTTGAGTTACCCATTCAATTCCAGGATAGTTGTACCCTCCAAAGAAAAGAACCACCATGAAAGCGTTAGAGATAAACATATTCACGTATTCACCGAACATGTATAAACCTAATTTCATGGATGAGTATTCTGTAGAATATCCTGTTACCAATTCAGATTCACACTCAGGTAAATCGAAAGGGTGTCTGTTTGTTTCTGCTAAAGCTGCTACAAAGAAAACAAGGAAAGCAATCGGCTGATAGAAAATATTCCAGTTAAGACCAGAAACCCATGGAATGAATCCCCAAAGTTTTCCGTTGGTCTGACTTGCCGTAATTTCTTTTAAATCTAAACTTCCCGTCATCATAATGATAGAAAGCAAAGCCAATCCCATTGCCAATTCGTAAGAAATCATCTGAGAAGAAGCACGGATAGCCCCTAATAATGAATATTTGTTGTTCGAAGCCCAACCTCCGATCATGATTCCGTAAACACCAATTGAAGCCATTCCGATGATGAAAAGTACACCAACATCGATGTTAGCCACCTGAAGATCATAAGAAGTACCTGCAATATTTAAACTTTTACCCCAAGGAATAACCGCTCCCGTGATTAATGAAATAAACATTACCAAAGCCGGTCCCAATACGAAAAGGAATTTTTCTGCGTTGGCAGGTGTAAAATCTTCTTTAAAAAAGAACTTTCCACCGTCAGCAAGAGGCTGCAGCAATCCGAAAGGTCCTGCTCTGTTGGGACCAATTCTATCCTGCATGATAGAGGCAACTTTTCTTTCTGCCCAGGTAGAGTAGGCTGCGATCGTTAACGAAAGCAGGAAAAGCGCTAGTACAAGTATAAGTTTAAATGTAAGTAAATCCATTTTTATTTGTAAAGATTTTTAGATATGAGATGTCAGATGCTAGATATAAGATAAAAGTCTGATGTCTAGTGTCTAAGATCTAATTGTCTTTAATTAATTATTTTTCGTCTTTTTCACTGATTTCTTTCGCCATCGGATTGTCCAATACTCTTAGTTCATCCTTTGGTTTTTCATAGTGATTCAATGAAATAACTGAATGTCTGTCGATGTGTCTAGGACCTTCGATGTTCCAGTCAGAAAGTTCTTTTCTTTCGAAACGGCAAGTATCACAGATGAATTCTTCAACTTCACCCCACTGATCTTTTCTTGCAGTAACTCTCACGATTTCGTCACCTTTCATCCAAACGGTAGCTTTTCCTGAACATTTATCGCACTTACAAGTAGCGTTCATTGGCTTTGTGAACCAAACTCTGCTTGCAAAACGAGAAGTTCTGTCTGTTAAGGCTCCAACCGGACAAACGTCGATTACGTTTCCGATAAAATCATTATCTAAAGCCTTATTTAAATAGGTTGAAATTTCAGCGTGATCTCCTCTGAAAAGAATTCCGTGCTCTCTTTCACCAGTCAATTGATTGGCAGCTAATACACATCTTGCACAAAGAATACAACGGTTCATGTTCAATTTGATGTGAGGACCAAGATCGTCTGCTTCGTAAGTATTTCTTTCAAACTCGGTTCTTGTCTGAAGATTTCCATGCTCATAACCCAAATCCTGAAGGTGACATTCACCGGCCTGATCACAAACAGGGCAATCTAATGGGTGATTAACCAACAAAAACTCAGTGACAGCTTTTCTACCTTCCTGAGTTTTTTCAGAAGTAAGATTTTTTACTTCCATACCATCCATTACATTGGTTCTGCAACTTGCAACCAATTTTGGCATAGGACGAGGATCTGCTTCCGACCCTTTAGAAACTTCTACAAGACAAGTTCTGCATCTTCCTCCACTGGTTTCCAATTTGCTGTAATAGCACATTGCAGGAGGTACAGATTTTCCACCGATTTGTCTTGCAGCTTCCAAAATAGAAGTACCCGGCAAAACTTCGGTAGTCTGTCCGTCTATAGTTATTTTGAATTTTTTAACCTCTTCGCTCATATTCTATGCTTTTCGCTTATGCCTTAGCAATTAAGCTCTATTTTAATTATACTTTTTTGTATTAAATGTATATCCGATCCCAGCAAGTACCTCTCCGAAAACAAAATCCTGACGAGCTTTGTCCGGCTTATTGTTTAATGTAGTTTTAATATCCCACATATTAATGTATCCGGCTTTTACTTCTGCTCTTAACATCCAGTTTTTCCAGAAAACCATGTTTAAGCTGGATCTAAGATCGGTTCCCATACCTGCCACATGAAAACGGTCGCTTCTTTCATTTCCAAAAAGCTTAATATTACTTTTCGGGAACATTACTCCGATTCCGGCTCCGTAAGACCATACTAAATCTATATTTTTCTTATGAATAAGGTTTTTATATTTTTCTAAACCTAAATTTTCATAATTCAATCCGTCCGTATGCTCGAAAGTAAGAAACTGTTCATCAGCTAAATTTACCTGGCCGTTCTGTACCATTCCTGCATATTTCGGATCTGAAATATATCCTGAAAAATCAACTGTTTGGTTTTGTTTCATCACATATTTCATATGGTCAATTCCAAGAACAAGAGCTAAATTATCTTTAATAAAATATCCCAATCTGAAATTATATTGCGTCACGGTAAACCAACTTGGATCAAAATAAACGATCCCAAATTTTGTAGGTTTATCTCTTGATGATACATTATTCAACTGAAAATCATAACCGTTTCCGGTAAAATGAATATCAGAATTGCTGTAGGCTCCTCTGTTCCAACCAAAAAAAGCGAAAACCTGTCCTTTTTTGCTTAAAGGTAAAGGCTTTTGTTTCCTTTCCGGCTTAGAAGCGACTTCCAGTTTATACTCTTTCTCTAATGTATCTTTTTTGACTTGTCCAAAGGCAATCCCCGACATCAATAGGCCGGCTACCAATAAATTTTTCATTCTAAGCATTATTTTCAACTGCAGGAATTGGATCTGCATAATGTGCTAATCCGTAGTTTTGAGTCTGTGACAACTCAGGATTTTTGATGTGCCATTCGAACTCATCTCTGAAGTGACGAATAGCTGCTGCAACAGGCCAAGCTGCTGCATCACCCAATGGACAAATCGTATTTCCTTCGATTTTTCTCTGGATATCCCAAAGCAGATCGATATCTTCCATTTTTCCTTCTCCTTTCTCGATTTTCTTTAAAATCTTGTACATCCAGCCCGTTCCCTCACGGCAAGGCGTACATTGTCCACAACTTTCGTGATTATAGAATCTTGCCAAAGTCATGGTGTGTTCTACAATACACTGATCTTCATCCAATACGATGAAACCTCCTGAACCCATCATTGTTCCGGTAGCAAAACCACCATCTGCTAATGATTCGTAGTTCATATATCTTGGTTCTCCGTTTACGGTTTTTAATAATAAATTAGCAGGAACGATCGGAACTGAGCTTCCTCCAGGGATACAAGCTTTTAATCTTTTTCCGTCTTTAATTCCTCCGCAATATTCTTCAGAGTAAATGAATTCTTCAACAGTGATTGTCATGTCAATTTCATAAACTCCCGGTTTGTTAATGTTTCCACAAGCAGAAATTAATTTCGTTCCTGTAGATCTTCCCACTCCGATTTTTGCGTATTCAGCTCCTGTAATATCAATAATTGGAACGACTGCCGCGATAGATTCAACGTTATTTACTACCGTTGGTCTTTCCCAAAGTCCTTTTACAGCAGGGAATGGCGGTTTTAGTCTCGGATTTCCTCTTTTACCTTCAAGAGATTCAAGCAATGCAGTTTCTTCACCGCAGATATATGCTCCACCTCCTCTTTGAACGTAAATTTCGCAATCGAAACCTGTTCCTAAAATATTTTTACCTAAAAATCCTGCTGCTTTAGCTTCTTCAATCGCCTCTTCTAAAATATCAGGAATCCAAGAATATTCTCCACGGATGTAGATATAAGAAACGTTTGAGCCTAAACAGTAAGATGAAATCAACATTCCTTCGATCAATAAATGAGGAAGAAACTCCATCAGATATCTGTCTTTGAAAGTTCCCGGTTCAGATTCATCGGCATTTACGACCAAATGTCTTGGAACACCTTCTGGTTTTGCCAAAAAGCTCCATTTCATCCCAGTCGGGAATCCGGCTCCACCACGTCCACGAAGTCCTGAAACCTTTACTTCTTCAAGAATTTCGTCCGGTGTCATTTTCAAGGCTTTCTCTGCTGCTGTGTAACCTCCCTGTTTACGGTATGTTTTAAAGTAGCGAATACCTTCTATATGTGCGTCTTTAAGTAAAAGTTTTTTACTCATTTTTTATTATGCTTTTAGCATTTAGCTTCTTGCTTTTGGCTTTTAGCTCCTTGCTATTTTTGTTTAAATTTATTTTAGCCCAAATCAACCTGTCCTTCTCTGCAAAGATCAAGGATTTCGTCAACTTTTTCTATCGTTAAATTTTCGTGAAAGAATTTTCCTAACTGCATCATTGGAGCATATCCACAAGCACCAAGACATTCAGCGGGTTTTAATGTGAACATCCCGTCTTCCGTAGTTTGTCCGTCCTTAATGTTCAGTTTAGTTCTGATATGGTCTAGGATTTTTTCACTTCCGCAAACCATGCAAGGTCCCGTTCTGCAAACTTCCAAAACATATTTACCAACCGGCTTCATATTGAACATCGTATAGAAAGTTGCAACTTCATATACTTCAATTGGCTTAATACTCAATAATTCCGCAACATAATCCATCACAGGAACGTCTAACCATCCTCCGAATTCTTTCTGTGCCAAATGCAGTACAGGAAGAAGAGCAGATTTTTGTCTTCCTTCAGGATATCTTGCGATAATTTTGTGTACCTGTGCTAAACTTTCCGGTTTAAAAGCTATTGTTTCGCTCATTTTTTATCTAAGATTAAAGAACATAGAAAAAAGAGAAAAGACTCTGAGATTCGTGTTCTAAATTCAATTTTATATTGGGTGATGAAAGTCTTTTATCTTTCATCTATTATCTAAATTCTAATTATGCGTCCAATTCTCCTGCAATAATATTCATACTACACATCGTTACGATCGCATCGGAAATTACAGAACCTGTAATCATCTCAGGATATGCCTGGTAGTAGATAAAACATGGTCTTCTGAAGTGCAGTCTGTAAGGACTTCTTCCACCATCACTCACTAAATAGAACCCTAATTCTCCGTTTCCACCTTCTACAGCGTGGTAAACTTCACCTTTAGGCACATCCGTTTCTCCCATTACGATTTTGAAATGGTAAATCAAAGCTTCCATTTTTTGATAAACATCTGCCTTTTCAGGAAGATAGAAATCAGGTACATCCGCGTGGAATGGTCCTTCAGGAAGATTTTCGTATGCTTGTTTGATGATTTTAATGGATTCCCAGATTTCCTGTTGACGAACCATGAAACGGTCGTAAGTATCTCCTGATGTTCCCACAGGAATAATAAAGTCGAAATCCTCGTAAGAAGAATAAGGTTGTGCAACTCTTACGTCGTAATCTACACCTGTTGCACGTAAGTTTGGACCGGTGAAGCCATAGCTTAATGCTCTCTCCGCAGAGATTGCTCCTGCGCCGATGGTTCTGTCCATGAAAATTCTGTTTCTTTCTAATAAAGTACAGAATTCTTTAAATCTTGGTGGGAAAGTTTTAAGAAAATCCTTTAATAACTCATGGAATTTTGGAGTGAAATCTCTCTCAAAACCTCCGATTCTTCCCATATTGGTTGTCATTCTCGCTCCACAGATCTGTTCGTACATATCATAAATACGCTCTCTTTCGATGAACATGTATGTAAGACCAGTAATTGCTCCGGAGTCCATCCCGGTTACACCATTACAGATAAGGTGGTCACCGATTCTTGCTAATTCCATTAAAATAACACGCATATAATCTACACGCTTTGGAACTTTAACTCCGATTAGCTTCTCAACTGTCATGTGCCAACCTAAGTTATTAATTGGTGCAGAACAGTAATTCATACGATCGGTAAGGGTAGTGATCTGAGAATAATTTCTTCTTTCAGAAATCTTTTCAAATGCTCTGTGGATATATCCCACTGTTTGCTCGGCGTGAAGGATTCTTTCCCCGTCCATCGTTAAGATATTCTGGAAAATCCCGTGCGTTGCAGGGTGGGTTGGTCCTAAATTGAGGGTGTATAATTGACCGTCAATCTGCTCCTTACTGTCGTACTGGTTTAGTATATTAGATAATGAGTTATCTTTCATAATGTTTGCTTTTAGCTATTTGCTTTTGGCTAATTGCCTTCCGCTTTTATCTTCCGAACATGCTATCGTTCTTGTCGGTTCTCGTTCCGTCTTCCAAACGATATTCCTTCAACATTGGGTGGTATCCAAGATCTTCCATATTTAATATAGCTCTAAGATCCGGATGTCCTTTAAATTTAATTCCGAAGAAATCAAAAGTTTCTCTCTCCATCCAGTTAGCTCCGGCATATAATTCTACTAAAGAATCTACCTCGATATTTTCTCTGGACATAAAGATTTTCAGTCGCAATCTGAAATTAGACATCATATTATGTAAATGATAAACAACGCCTATTTCTTTTTCTGGAAACTCAGGGTAATGGATTCCACAAATATCTGTAAGGAAATTAAATTCAAGCGATGAATCTTTAAGATAATGAACAATTTTTTTCAAATCTTCTTTCTTCACCTCAATCGTAAGCATTCCATAAGGTTCTGAACTTGCGATTACAGACTCCGGAAATTCTCTTGTGATTGCTTCTAATACAAATTCGTTTGTCATTTCCGTTAGTTGCTTATGTTGTAAGAATCTAATAATTTCTGATATTCAGGCATATCTCTTCTTCTGATGCTTTCGCTTTCTGCCAAAGCCTGAACCTGCATTACTCCTTCGATAATCTGCTCCGGTCTTGGAGGACATCCCGGAACGTAAACATCCACAGGAATAATTTTATCGATACCTTGTAATACAGAATACGTATCAAAAATACCACCGCTGGAAGCACAAGCTCCCACTGCAACCACCCATTTCGGCTCTGCCATCTGAGTGTAAACTTCTTTTAGGACTGGTCCTAATTTCTTAGATATAGTTCCGCAAACCATCAACATATCTGCCTGTCTTGGTGAGAAAGAGTTTCTTTCCATACCAAATCTTGAAGCATCATATGTCGGGTTCAGGGTAGCCATAAACTCGATACCACAACAAGAGGTTGCAAAAGGCAACGGCCAAAGCGAAAACTTTCTAGCCATCCCGATTACACTGCTCAGTTTCGTTGCGAAAAACCCTTCTCCTTCAAATCCTTCCGGAGCAGGTGCATCTGTTCTTATTACTGGTTTGTTGTCTGACATTTTTTTATAAATATTTAAAGACGATTTAAATTTAAAATTTAGCTTAAATAAAACTCATCTTTTAATGTTAAAATTTATTTATCCCAATCTAATGCGCCACGTTTCCAGACATAGAAAAATGCCATGAAGAAAATCGCCACGAATGTAAGTACTGCCAAGAATCCTTCCATTCCGAATTCTCTGAAGTTTACAGCATATGGATAAAAAAATACGATTTCAATATCGAATAATACGAATAATACCGCTGTCAAAAAGTATTTGATGGAAAACGGCGTTCTTGCATTTCCTTCTACCGGGACACCACATTCCCAGCTTTGGTTTTTCACAGAATTTCCTTTTTTCTGTTTTGGCCCTAAAAAATGCGCTCCAAGCAAAGAAACGGCTACGAATGCTACCGCAACACCTGCTTGTAATAGGATTGGAATATAACTTTCAGGTAAATTCATTTTTGCATTATTATCTCAATTTGCAAATTTACAGAATAAACAAGAAAGCATGAAATTAATCAGCTTAAAAGTGGAACGAAAATGCGTAAAATCGGTAATTTAGAATCAATAAAAATTAGCCTTTAATGATAATTTTTTTTGTGTAGGTTTCACCTTTTTTTGTAGTCACCGTCAATAAGTAGTTTCCGGAAGGTACATCAGAGATTTCCAAGTTTTCTAGGTTATCCTGATTTGAAAAGTCTCTAATAAGCCTTGCTGAATTATCAAATAAACGAATGGATATTATTTGTTTTCTGTCAATATTTGTTTTACAAACTATATTGTTCTTTGCAGGATTAATAACACTAAAAAAGATATCGTGGGTATTGTTTTCCTGAACAGCTAAGGGTGTTTGTGAGCATGTAGAATTGTTGGATGTTAAACTATACGCTGTCGCAGCCCCATAAATACGATGATTATAAGTTCTTATTGGTGGACCAATTTGTTTATTTATCATATCTAGTTCATACATGGTAGAGTTTTGAGAAACGTTACTTATTATATATGCTTTCGAATAAGTTCCATAGTTTATAGAAAAACCAGCATATAAGCTTGGGTATTGTATGTCTATGCTCATAAAGGGGCAACTTTGTGAAGGAGTTACCATATTTATTTCCATTATTCCACCAACAGTAGTTAAGAAAAGACGGTTTTCGTAAAAGAAAAGATCTCCTCCAGAAATTTGTCCTGTCGGGATATTTCCAATTTCACTGAAAGTGCCGGAACTGCTATCATATCTATATAGTATTCCCATCGTTCCGATAGCATATAAAAAGTTTTCGGAATCTGCTACCAATGAGTTTATATCCCAATTGGAAAAATCACCTAAAAATTCGCACCCGGATTCTAATTTGTTTTTTCGATATAACAGACCTGTACTTGTTACGTAATAAAAATTTTCAAATTTATCTATGGCAATATCTGTATATGCTTCGTTTGTGACCATTGTCGGAAGGCAAAAGGATTCCGGAGTTTCTACAGGGCTTGAAACATCAAACTTGTAAACGCCATTGGATGGAGGAATAGGAGGGATAACTGAAGGGAAATTTATTGTATTTACATAAAACTCCTGAGAATATAATTGTATTGAAATAAGTAGAATTCCTAAGGAAAAGCTTTTCAATATTTTGTTCATGGTATAGGATTATTAGTAAATGTAAAAATAAATATTTATTTCATTGAAAGGTGATTATCTTTTAATTATTTGTGAATTTTATATTACTTCTTCATTTTTCTTAGTAGAGAAAACGCCATGTAAGAAATGTATGCGAAAACAACACTTGCATAAATTATGTTAAATGCAGTGTTGGTTCTATCATCTTCTATCTGAAAAAAAAGATTGTAAACAATATATCCGGCGACCAAAATACCGAAAATAATAAGTTGTGGCTTCATTATTGAGTTGTAGGGTTTGAGAGTTTTATTGTTTGATTTTTTGAGTTAAAAAATTACTCATTACCATTACTCATTGCTAATATTCAAAGAATACGTTCTTCTTCTCTTATGATTTACAGGATTGTAATCTTGCCAAAGAAGTTGAACACTTTTATTTTCCTCCAATTCGGGGTTGGTTTCCAAATATTTTACTCCTTTTTGTCTAAATAATTTCCAGATTTCCTTGAAAATAATAGACGTTACGCCTCGTCTTTGATAATCTGGGTGAATTCCAATTAAATAGAAATTGGCTCTCTCATTTTTCTTTCCGGCTTTTAGAAAATGCCACCAACCAAACGGAAATAATTTACCATTAGATTTTTGTAAAGCCTTTGAGTATGAGGGCATTGTGATTGCAAACGCAACCAGCTGATTTTGGTCATCCGCAACACAAACAATAAAATCTTTATTTATGTACGGAAAGTATTTTTCCTTGTAAGTTTTTCTTTCCTCATCGGAAATAGGAGTGTATGTCGAAAGATGCTTATAAGTTTCATCCAAAAGATCAAACATGGGTTCAACATACTCCAGAATTTCATCTTTTGATTTGAAATCTAATACTTTAAGCTTATATTTCTGAGAAATTAATTCATTGAATTTATGAATTTTTTCCGGCAAAATCTCGGGGAAGACAAGTTCGAATTCTACCCATTCTTTTTCTTTCACCAGTCCTAATTTTTCAAGATGTTTCGGATAATATGCATGATTATAAATGCCAATCATTGTAGCCAGTTTGTCAAAGCCTAAAGTCAGCATTCCTGCTTTGTCGAGATTGGTGAATCCCATTGGTCCCTCGACTTTGTTGATGTTTTTTTCTTTAGCAAAATCAATCGCAGTTTGCATTAAAGCTTGTGAAACTTCCTCATCATCAATAAAGTCGATCCATCCGAAACGAACTTTTCGGATTCCCATTTCTTTTTCCTCTTTATGATTGATAATAACAGCAATTCTGCCTACAATTTTATTGTCTTTGTAAGCTAAAAACTGTTTTGCATCAGAATAATTAAGAGCCGGATTTTCTTTTGCATTCCAAACATTTAATTCCTCATTAATGAACGGAGGAACATAATGCGGATTGCTTTTATATAAATCCATCGGAAATCTTACGAATTGCTTTAATTGATCGGCGTTTTTGATTTCTATAATTGAAACTTTTGACATAGCTTGGTGAGGGTAATTAATCAACAAATATAAATAATTAAATGCAATACTTTGGCACAGTTTTTACATCTTAAAGGGTGAAAATATACAATTAAAATTAAGAAAAAATGGTGGGTTATTACATAATTATCGGAATATCAATGCTGGTGAGCTGGTGGGTTTCATCCAGATTGAAATCGAAATTTGAGTATTATTCCAAAGTACATCTTCGAAACGGACTTTCGGGGAAAGAAGTGGCAGAAAAAATGTTGAGGGATAATGGTATTAACGACGTTCAGGTAATTTCGGTTCCGGGACAATTAACAGATCATTACAATCCTGAAAATAAAACAGTGAATCTTTCAGAAGGCGTCTATATGCAACGAAATGCTGCGGCTGCGGCTGTTGCTGCTCACGAATGTGGTCATGCCGTGCAACATGCGGTGGGATATTCTATGTTACAACTGAGATCCAAATTGGTTCCTGTTGTACAAATTAGTTCAAATTTAATGCAATTTGTTCTTATTGCGGGTATTATGATTATGGCTGCGACACAGTCCATTGAAAATCCAACGGGGAACAGATTGGTATTGGGTATCGGTGTTTTAATGTTTGCATTCACAACATTGTTTGCATTCATCACGCTTCCTGTAGAATACGACGCAAGTAACAGAGCAATGAAATGGCTGAAAGATACAGGAACAGTGACTTCCGAAGAATATGTGGGAGTTCAGGATAGTTTGAAATGGGCAGCAAGAACGTATGTTGTAGCAGCTATCGGTTCATTGGCGCAACTTCTTTACTGGGCATCATTATTGATGGGCGGAAGAAGAGATTAATCTTTAAATTCAAAAGAAATATATTGCATCTCGGAAATTTTCTGGGGTGTTTTTTATTTAAATTAATGATGGAGAAAAATTCAGTTGAATTTGATATTTTTGATGAAACATAATCTTGAAACATCGATGCAGGAAAAAGATTTATCTGAAAAAGAAATTCATTATTTAATTAAAATCATTGCTTTTTTCTGGCTTTTGACGAAAATTTGGAGTTACAAAACTTGGATTACGGAAAGAATTTATCCCATAATTCCTCCGATTGAAGTTTTAAAAAACGTTCCGGCTTTTTTTCATCAATTTTTATTTGGGTTTTCTCTTTTAGCTTTATTGGCGATTTTGTGTTTTAAAATCAATCGATGGTTGCTCATTGCTTTATTTTTTACTGAAATAATAAGCTGTGCGCTCGATACGGTAAGATGGCAACCGTGGGAATATATGTATTTGTGTTTTTTATTGATAACAATCATTAATTTTTCCAAACCCAAAAATATCTTATTATTAAGCCATATATTTTTAGTCTCAATTTATTTATTCAGTGGTTTGCACAAATTTAGCAGAGATTTTCTTTCTGTAATTTGGCTTAATATGTTCCTGACAGATTTTCTCGGACTTTCAATGGAATTTATTTTAAAGTATAAACTCTTTTTCATTGGTTTACTCATTCCAATTATCGAAGTTACTTTAGCAATATTGCTTCTGGTTTCAAAATCAAAAAAGAAGATCAGTTATCTGTTAATTTTGATGCATTTATCGATTTTGATTTTCATCGGGCCGTTTGGTTTGAAATATAATTCGGTAGTCTGGCCGTGGAATTTGACGATGATATTTATTTTGCTTATTGTCTATTCAAGACCTGTTGAAACTTTAGATAAGAAAATTATTATACCTAATTTTTATTGGCTGATTCTTTGGGTTGTGATGCCTGTTTTCAGTCTTTTTGGAAGTTGGTATCAATATTTTTCTTTCAATTTATATTCCGGAAAAGGTGATCAAATGTATATCTGCGTTTCTCCGGATGAGAAAGAACTTAAACCTTTTTTTGAGTCTCAACCCAATATTTTTTGCAAAGGAAAAGCAAGTGTTAATTTACAAAACTGGGCACTGGAAGAAATAAAATCTGCACCAATTCCTGAAACCGAAATTTACAAGAAGGTTGCAATTGATCTCAAAGAAAAATATGGAAAAGACAAAGTGAAAGTTTTTCTTTATTATCCACAAGCGCGTACACGAATCGAATTATAAGATTTTAGCTTAAAAATTCATATTCCACAAACTGCATATTTTGTAAAGATTCTACAATTTCGTCTTTATATTTTAATTTAATTTTAGCTACAATCGAAGCTTTTTCCTGAGAATCGAAGTTGATAATTTTCGCATCAAATTTTGAGAGCAAAGTAAAAATTACATTCTGCTGATTAAAATTAAACTGAATTTCAATTTCAATTTCTAGTTCTTTCGTAATAATATTCGCTTCTTCCAAAGTGATTTTTGCAGATTCTTTGTAAGTTTTCACCAAACCCGAAACACCCAATTTTGTTCCGCCATAATAACGAACAGAAATTACCAAAACATTAGTAATTTCATTTGCCAAAAGCTGATTGTAAATGGGTAAACCGGCACTTCCTGAGGGTTCTCCATCATCATTTGCGCGATAATTTTCACCATTCAAACCTATTCTGAAGGCGTAACAATGATGCGTTGCTTTCGGATGTTCCGCCCTTATTTTTTCTAAAGCGTTTTTTAGCTCAACTTCATTATTTACAGGGAATGCAAATCCGATGAACTTGCTTCCTTTTTCTTTTAATAAAGTGTTTTCTATCGGTTTTTCTATGGTTTTGTATTCGAACGTCATTTATTCCGGCTTTGATTCTGCAAAAATAATATTTACAATTTTAATCGACATTATGATGGAATTTTTCCTTTAAAGCCTTTTTGAAAATATCCTGTCTGGAATCTTTTTTTGATTTTAAAAATTGATATTTAGATTCAAAATAATTCTGCTGGCAGCTTGTCGGAAAATATTGTAAAATTTCATCGTCATGACTTGCCATAATGATTGGATAGGTCGGAAGATTGATTCCCAGTTTCTTTTTATTTTGTGCTAAATACTCAATAACAGCATATTTAAATGTACTATCACATTGGAAAGTTTGTATATCTTTTTCAATATATTTTTTGTAATAATTATCGACTACATCTTTTTGAAAACCGGTTGTTCCCGGAAAGAGTCCCAGTGTACAAGTGGTAAGCCAATTATAAATAACATATTCTCTAAGTCTTTTATAACTTTTTGTAGATTTATCAAAATTCCAAAAATCATCAACTTTTTTCAAATCATCAGAAAGGGTAAGCTCAGAATTATTGATGTATTGTTGTGGATTATTCTTTTCAATAATCTGTTGGTATTCTTTTATTTTGCTGTAATTTATCAGATGAATTTTCGCGATAAGAGAATAAATCGAATCTTTATCTCCTTTATAGCGCAATCCATCTTTTGCGACTGAAATATCTAGCTTTTCGGAAGGTTCAAGATAAAGATTTAAACGATGATTATTAATAATAATTGAGTTGAGTTTTCCTTCCCCTGAAATAATCTGCTTTTCCTTCTTTTTTAAAGTTACAACTTTAGAAAAATATTTTACGTCAAAAGGTTCTTCAATATTATTAATGATCGTTATCTGTTGAGAATAAGGAAAAATAGATTGTAAGAAGAATAAAATGTAGAATACTTTTCTGCTCATGTTGAATCTCTATGGTTATTTGTTTTTATTTAAATATTTTTCTATCATATTATCTCTAAAGCTTAAAGTTTCGTTAGGTTCAAAATTAAACTCAGGTGATTTCGTACCATTTTCCAACTTCAGATTTTCATTTTTAATGACAATAGCTTCATCCCAAAGATCTTCATTAATGAATTCCTGTAAAGTAAATCTTCCGCCCTCAATAATTAATGATTGAATTTGTTCTTTATATAAAGCATTCATCAGGTTTTGTAGAAAATTTTCTTTTCCAATTTTAATGAAGTGAATATTTTCCACAACTTCATCTTTAACTGAATTAAAAATTAAAGTCTTTGCTTTATTACTGTACAAACGGAAATCTTTCGGAACTCTTAAATCAAAATCAATTAAGATTCTTACAGGATTTTCACCTTTTACATTTCTTACCGTCAAACTCGGATTGTCATTCAAGGCTGTTTGAGTTCCCACCAAAATTGCATGTTCATCAGCTCTTAATTGATGAACGAATTGATTCACTAAAGAATTTGAAATCGAAGTAGGATTAAAATCTTTATCCAAAAACTGGTCGCCGGATTCTGCCCATTTTAGAATGATGTAAGGTCTTTTCTTTTCATGATACGTGAAAAATCTTTTATTCAAATCAATACATTCTTTTTCCAGAATCCCTGAAACTACGTCAATTCCAGAGTCCTGAATGATTTTTTTTCCTTTTCCGTTTACTTTATCATGAGAATCCATTGCGCCGATTACCACTTTTTTGAAACCTAATTCTTTAATTTTTAAAGCACAAGGTGGCGTTTTTCCATAATGAGCACAAGGTTCCAAAGAAACATAAATTGTCGATTCCGGAATCAGGCTTTTATCTTTTACTGAATTAATCGCGTTGATTTCTGCATGATTTTCACCTGCCTTGTGATGATAACCTTCACCAATAATTTCGCCGTTATGTACAATTACACTTCCCACTAACGGATTAGGATACGTTTTGCCGATGGCTTTCTGCGCCAGTTCGATGCATCTTTTGATATAAAATTCGTCTTGCATATGAAAGAAAAAAGCGAAGTCAAATTGCTTTGCTCCGCCTTTTTAGATTTTAAAATTATTTTATTCTCCAGCGATGATGCTGTGTAGATTTTGTTTTAAAGTTTCCAAATGAGCCTTTTTCTCGTCGATCGAGTCGAAAGTATCTTTCAACAATGGATTGTCTTTCGATGGATTTTTGAAGAATGCCAAATTGTTTTCCAATTTCACGATTTCAGCTTCAAGATCAGAGATTTGGCTCTTAATTTTTCTTGCTTTATCTGTTAGTTGATTTTCAGAAAGACCTTCTTCTTTTAATTCTAACTCATTGATTTTGTTTAATTTCAATTTCTCTCTCAATGTTTTATTAAACTCAGAGTTGATTGAAATTTTATCTCTCGGAACTTTCCCAATATTGTTCCATGCTGTTTTAATGGCCTCGATTCTTTCGATGCTTCCGTCTTCATCAGTAACGGTTTTCAATTCATCAAGAATCGCTTTTTTATTCTTGTAATTTTCTTTCCAGTTATCAGTAGAAGTGTTGCTTTTTTCTCTGTAATTGTTGAAAAAGGCGTTACAAGCATCGCGAAACTCGTCCCAGATTTTATTCGTCATGCTCTTTGGAACGTGACCGATTTTCTTCCAGTCGTCCTGAAGCTTTTTAAACAATGGAACAGCGATGTCCCATTCTTCATTATTCTGGTTGTCCTGTGCAGTCTGTATTAATTTCAATTTTTCCTCCAGATTCGCCTGTTGAGAACCTTTCAGAGATTTGTAATACGTATTTTTTGTAGTATTGAAACCTCTTAGAATTGTTTTGAATTCATTCCAATTTTGGTTGGATAGTTTTCTTGGAACGCTTCCAGTTTTAAGGAATTCCGAACGAAGATCTTCAACTCTTCTGATCGCATTTTGCCAATAATTGTGGTTTGGCGTTTCAGCTGGCTCAGAAAGTTTCTTGATTTCAGCGATGATCTGGTTTTTCTTTTCAAGATTTGAATTTTGTTCACCTTCGATCGCAGCAGAAAGTTCAGATTTTCTTTCGTGAATTTTATTGGAAATTTCTTTGAATTCTTCCCAAGTTTTTTCACGGAATTCTTCTGCAACCGGCTCTGCTTCTTCCTTCCAAAGTTTATGAAGATATTGTAGCTCGTTTAATGCTTTTTGAATAACAGGTTCGTTTTCCAGCTCTTTCGCACGTTCGATAATGTGCTGTCTTTTTTCAAGATTGTGGCTATATTCCTGCTCCAAAAATTCTTTGTTAAGATCCAGCATCTGATAAAACTGATTCAGATGGTGGAAATAATTGTTATTAAGAATTTTGAATTCAGATTTCGGAACCTGTCCTGCCTTCGACCATTCTTCTTTAATTTCTCTGATGGATTTAAAAAGATTTGTTCCCGGCTCCGAGTTTGTATAAAGATTTTTAAGTCTTTCGATAATGTTCTGGCGGTGCTCAAGATTTTTCTTTTGCTCCTCTTCCTGACCTTTCTGGAAAGTGTCGTGCTTTTCACGGAAGATATTCACCAATGCAGAAAACTTAGCCTGAGAAGGATGCTCGTAACTGAAATTTTCAGCAGCATTTCCGGCTTCTACGTATTCATGCTTTTTGTCTTCCACTTCATCGTGGATATAATGACTTGCTTTTTCTTTGAGTGAATTGAATTTTTTGAAATCTTCACCAGCATTTGGTGCGTTGATGATTTTTTCCATTTCCTTCAAAGCATCGGCTAAAGTGATGTCTGCATCGTGATGTTCCTCTTCATGTTCAGTTTCCTCTTCATGCGGAACTTCGTCGTGTGGCACGATGTTTTCCGACGTTTCTTCTGGAGATACTTCGATAGGATTTTTCTTTTCTTCGTTTTCAGAAAGATTGTTTTCTGTAGTCATAGCAAATCGTTTATGTGAATGGCGTTATTATCCTTTAAATATAGCTAAAAAGCCAATTAAAGTACTAATTTATGTTATTTTTTTTGAAAATTCCAAATTTCCCAAGCTTTTTCTGCCTGTTGTTCAAGCATGTAGTAGCCGTTCACTGTTTTTGCGCCTTTTTCTGAGGCTTTAATGATAAATTGTGTGTAGTTTGGATTGTAAATTAAATCAATAATTAAATGATCTTTTGAAAGCCCATCGAACGGAAAATTAAGGCAGTCTTCGACATTCGGAAACGTGCCGACGGGCGTACATTGAATGATAATTTTATGATTTTTAACGGTTTCTTTGTCTAAATTTTCAAAATTGATTTCAGAATTTCTGGAAACAATAATTGAGTCGATTCCATTTTTATCCAAAGCATATTTTACAGCTTTTGCAGCACCACCGTTTCCTAAGATAAGGGCAGAAGTGTGATGCGGTTTTTTATGAAGAAGCAATGTTTTTTCGAATCCGAAAGCATCTGTATTGTATCCGGTTTTTTTCCCGTTTTGAATTAAAACACAATTTACAGCACCAATTTTTTCTGCTTCATCACTCAATTCATCCAAATAATCGATGATTTTTTCTTTGTAAGGAATCGTTACGTTAAAGCCTAAAAGATCCGGAGTCGATAGCAGATTTTCAACTTCATTTATTTCACCAAGATCAAAAATATTGTAAGAATAGCCTTTCAACATGAGCTTTTGAAACTTGTCTTCAAAGTATTTTTTTGAGAAAGAGTATGAAATATTTCTTCCTATTAAGCCTAATTTTTTATTGGATTCCATACTATCAAAAATAAAAAAAAGACCGATAAAAATCGGCCTTTCATGTAAAATATTTTTTAAGTTTTAGTCTACAATAAATTTAGTAGAGAAGCTATCTGTTTTAAGGATGTAATTTCCTTTTGATAAACCTTTTAAATTAATTTTGTTTGAGTTTTTAAAAGGATTTTCAATCGTTTCGATCAACTTCCCAGAAAGATCATAGATCTGAGCTTTTGAAATTTTGCTGATGTTTTCACCTTTTACAAACAATTCGTTGTTTCTTATTGGGTTTGGATAAACAGCAAATGCTTTTTCTTTTGTGGCTTCAGTTGTTGCTAAAATACCTGTGTAACAAGTCCAGCTTAAATCATCAATGGAAATTCTTTTTCCTGATTCTGAATTTATGATTTTAATAACAATATTACCCGATACATTTATATTGTCAATAGTAGTTGTTGTACTTGAACTGTTAAAAGGAATAACACCAACATTATTTCCGTTGATCTGTAAAGTAAGATTTCCGGCAGTATCAGAAAATGGAAGTTTTGTAGTAACAGTTAAGCTTTTAATTCCTCCTGACACACTAGAACTTGTAAGATTTCCATTTCTTACTGTTATAGCTTTTCCATTGATTGTTTGATCTGTTCTTGAATCAGTTGCTGTCCAAGTAATGCTGTTATTTGTCCAGTTCTGAGTTGCATAGCTAGAAGCAGCTGCTGGAATTGTAGAGAAATCCTCTGTTCCACAGCTTCCACCTGGTTGTCCACCCGCAAGAGTAGTTCCTTGAGCTGTGTTACTAGCTACAGAAGAATTTCCCGATGCGTCTTTAGCAATAATATAGAAATTGTATGTTGTAGAAGGGTTTAATCCTGAAACAGTTGCCGTTGTTCCTGTAACGGTAGAATATAAAACTCCATCTTTATAAATGTCATAAGCAACTACACCAATGTTGTCTGTGGCAGCAGTCCAGCTTAATGAAATTGAATTTGAACTTGGATTATTTGTAGCCAGGTTTGTAGGAGCAGTCGGAGCCTGTGTGTCAGCAACCGGAGTTCCCCAAATTTGGTTGATGTATTCTGGATGATCGATATATGGGTTTCTATTTCCTTGGTAAGTATAAGTTGCATTATTTCTTCCTATTTCCGCCGGAGAAACTGGATCTGCAGCACTCCAGGCTAATAACTGGTTGAGTTCCCAAGTCTGAAGTCCAGGGAAAGCAGAACCTCCAAGCATATCTCCACTTGTGAAAGTTGAAAGTTTGGTTTCATATCTTGTTACGAAATATAAAATCATTCTTGCAACATCCCCTTTAAAAGCATCAATCGGCTCAAAAACTGTTCCTGAATATCCCGGAGAAACAGAAGACCCTAATTTAGATCCATTTAAAGAGGTAAAAGATGAAGAACCTACTTTTCCAAAAGGATAATTAGATCTCATTCCGTTTACTTTTCCGTCTGTAGCTCTGATGAAATGTGCATCGGAAACCATCGGAGATGCTTCATTAAACAAACTTTGAGGCACAATATGCTCTCTGTTGTAGCAAGCGCCTTCAGCAGAATAGTTTCCACATTGGTTTACACCTACGTTGTAATTGTAAGGATCGGCTCCGTTTGGATTTTCAGAATAAATATCTAAAATTGTTCCGTCGTTTTCATAGTAATAATCACGGTCTGTAGTTTGATAGGCTGTCCATAAACCATTGTAACTTCCAGCTTGATGACCGTTTGTGATAATCTGGCTTAATTTTGTTTTTAAAGCAGCTCCGGTAAGACCTGCAGTTCCGTCGTAATATCCCGTAGGAATCTGCGCAAATGCACTAATAAATGCAAATGACATAAAAAAAGAGAGTAAAGTGCGTTTCATTATTAAAAATTGGGGCGTAAAGATACGAAAAAATGAACGCTAAACGTATTAACTTTTAGTAATATACTCTTTACTGATTTTTGAAAATACCCAAGAAATGATAAACCCAAACAGGGAGGCAGTAAGCGCAACTATGAAATAATTTTTCCCAACAATTTTCACAGGGAAAGGTAAAGTTTCGTTGGCTTTAAAGAATTCCGTGTACTGTTGGAAGTAGCACAGTGCCGTTCCAAGAATTAATCCGGAAATAATTCCTAAGATTACGATAAGAATTCCCGTGTAGAAATAAATTCGTCTTAAATGACTTAAAGCAAAACCTAATGAAATCAACGATTTTGCCTGTTCCTTTTTATCTAATTGTAAAATAATAATGGCTCCAGCAAGATTGAATGTTGTAATGAAGATAACTAAGGCGAAAATTAAATAAATAAATAATTTTTCGGTATTAATCATCTTCCAGAACGCTGCATTTTCTTCTTCTTTAGTTTTAATTGTAATATTTTTTCCCAACGAAGAAAGAAGTTGTTGCTTTACAGAATCTGTGTTTTCAGGATTTTTAAGTTTAACAACAATTTGATAGGCTGAATGTTTTGGTAAGTTTAATAATTCTTCTGTCAGTTCAATTGGAGAAATAATATAATTATCCAATTGATCTTTTCCCGGAAAAACTCCGGTTACCAAAATGTCTTTTTTGTTGTAAATATCTTCTTCTTTATTGATGATTCCTGTTCCCGGTTTAGGCATAAAAAGGGTTGCATAATCGGAATTAGAAGAAACAGGAATGGATAATCTGTTGTTTAAAGAATTCTCCATCAAAACTTCATTTGAATATTTGAAGCCTGGATAAGAACCATAAAAAACATCTTTATCAATTGGATTTACCTTTATATAAGCCGAATCAACACCTCTTAAGTAAGCGATGTCGCCTTTTCCATTATAGTTTACGTAAACTTTTTCTTCTATGACTCTTGAAAAATGACTGATTTCTTTATTGCTTTTTAAAATAGCATTAATTTTGTCAAAATCTTTCAATACCTTTCCTGACGTATTTTGAATAGTAAGATCGGCATGAAGATTAGAAATCAATTCCTTATTAAGGTCTTCAAGCCCGGAAAAAACTGAAATAATGACAAACATTGCAGTAACGGCAACCGTCATCGCTCCTACAGCCAGCCACGTAATGAACGTAACAGCAGTACTACCTTTCTTAGCCAAAAGGTATCTGGATGCTATATAAAATGCAATATTCTTCAAAATTTTCTATAAAATCGGATTGTCTCCTTCTCCTCTAAGTTCTCTTTCCAGTTTTTCAACATCATCGAGAGCTGTATCTAAATAAAAATTAAGATTTGGAATGATACGAACCTGTTTTGCCATTTTCTGGCCGATAAAATTTCTGTATTGAGCTTTGTTTTCCTCAATTTCTTTCATCACCGCTTTACGATGTTCCTGAGGAAATATGCTTAAATAAATTTTCGCAATACCAAGATCTGCAGTTACCTTTACATCCGAAACACTCACCAAAATGCTTTGTTTGCTTTCTGATGCCTGCTTGCGGAAAAGTTCAGCGAAATCTTCCTGTATAATCTGTGCTACTTTTCTTTGTCTGTTACTTTCCATAATTTCTGCAAATTTAGTACTTTTGTTTGAATTGATACTTTGAAATTTGGCGCTGTATCAAATTTACGACTTAATTTATTTAATTATCTTATGAAATTAGAACATATCGGTATTGCTGTGAAATCTCTGGGAGTTTCTGATGAGCTTTTTGCAAAACTTCTAGGAAAAGAATCTTATAAAAAAGAAACTGTGGAAAGGGAAGGAGTTGTGACTTCTTTTTACGGAGTGGGAGACAGTAAAATCGAACTTTTGGAAGCGAATAAAGAGGAAAGCCCAATCTCAAAATTTATCGATAAAAAGGGAGAAGGCATCCATCATCTGGCTTTTGGTGTAGAAAATATTGTTGAGGAAGTGCAAAGACTGAAAAAAGAAGGATTTCAGTTTATCTCCGAAGAACCGAAAGAAGGTGCTGATAATAAATTAGTTGTATTCCTTCACCCGAAATCCACAAACGGGGTATTGGTAGAACTTTGTCAAGAAAAGGCATAAAAAATTTTGTAGTGAAATAAATTTTACTATTTTTGCAATCACAAAATTTAACCAAGTTTTGAGGTCCTATAGCTCAGTTGGTTAGAGCACCTGACTCATAATCAGGTGGTCCCTGGTTCGAGCCCAGGTGGGACCACGAAAGCACTCCATCAATGGGGTGTTTTTTTTATTTCTATACTTTAGTTTTATAAATTTCTGATTAAGAAAAAGATTAACAAGACTTTTTATTTCTTTAAGGAATACTTTGGTTTTCCATGATTTCCGAAATTATCTGAGAATCTTGCTGTACCGTAACTTTTTCGAGTAATTTTAATAATAACAAAGGCGATATAAATGATGCTATTATTGTGTCTGGTTCTGAAGAACAAAATATAAGAATGATTGAATTATCAACAATATTCAAAGAAAATAATAGATCAGTGATCTATGATGAAAATACCAAAGTATTTTAAAGTACCATTGCATTTAACAACTACTGGATTTGAAATTTTAGAGAATTATAGAATAAATAAGCAACTATATTAATTTAAATGTATTTCAATAATAAGCGATTCAAAAGAATTAAATTTATTAATATATTATTGTCAATAAATCAGTCACTTACGAAAATGTAAGTGTTTTTTTATTTTTAATAGTAAATTTTTTCCAACCTTTTTTCCAACTCCTGCATCTTTATATATAGAAACAGTTGTTCAACCTCAAATGCAATGTTATGAGAAGTCTATATATAAAATTATTGTTGTTTTTTCCTGTGATTTATCTGGCGCAGATTCCGACGATCGAAGTTCCGGATGGGAAGGGAGGTTATAATAAAGACAGTCAGGTCATTCTTCAGAAACTCGATATCGAAACCAAAATTACAGGAAGAATTTCCACTAATGTTGTGACAATGGTTTTCAAAAACAATTCGAGCCGTTTGATGCAGGGTCGCCTTACTTTTCCGCTTCCGGAAGGTGTGAATGCGAACGGATACGCTTTAGATATCAATGGAAAACTTCGAAATGCCGTTCCTGTTGAGAAAGAAAAGGCGAAAGAAGTCTATGAAACAATCAAAAAAAGAAATGTAGATCCAGGAATTTTAGAAAAAGTTGAGGGAAACAATTTTCGCACAGTGATTTATCCGATTAATGCGAATGGTGGAGTGAGAACGGTTCAGATTACTTACAATTATGAATTAAAAAAATCGGGTAACAATTATCAATATTTTTTACCATTAAATTTAAGTTCAGCAATTCCGGAGTTTTCTATTAAAACTAGTGTTTTCCAAAATGCATTTTCGCCACAATTGGAAGAAAAACCGGATGGAAGTTTTGATTTTATTAAAAAGGGAAATGTGTGGACAGCTCAAACTCAGAAAACGAATTACAAACCTTCGCAGAATTTAAAAATTAATTTTCCGCAAAATAATGAAAGTCAAAGCATTTTAATGCAAAAAGCTTCGGATAATTCATCTTATTTTTTGGCTGGAATTAATATCAATGCCAATCAGAGAGCGAAAAAGTTACCGAATAAATTAGCTATTGTTTGGGACAACTCGTTGAGTGGACAAAAACGCGATCATACTAAAGAATTTGCTTTGTTGGATGAATATTTTAAGACCAATAAAAATCTTATGATCAACACTTATTTCATTAACAACACCTTTGATGAAGGAAAAAGTTTTAAAATTAATGATGGAAATTGGAATGATTTAAAATCTTATTTATCTCAAATTACATACGATGGCGGAACTGATTTCGGACAATTAAAATCGCTTCGAGATGACGAAATTCTCTTTTTCACAGACGGATTATCGTCTTTCGGAGAGTTGAAAATGGCTTGGAATAAACCGACTTATACAATCTCTTCTTCCAATAATGTGAATTTTAATCAATTGAAATTCATTAGCAATAAAACGGGTGGCGAATTCTTAAATTTAAATGAAAATGATCCTAAAAAAGAAGTTCAAAAGTTATTATTTCAACCGTTAAAATTTTTAGGAATTGAAAATAATTCTTCACTCACGGAAGTATTTCCTTCTTTAACACAAACAATTTCGGATGATTTTGTTTTGACAGGAATTTTAAAAGGAAATCAAACAGCTGTAAAAGCTAAATTCGGTTACGGAAACGATGTGACGGAAATCAAAACCATAGTTTTAAACACAAATGAACAAGCAATAAAAGATTGGGAAATCTCCAAATTCTGGGCTCAAAAGAAACTGAATGAACTTGAAATTTTTGAAAAACAGAATAAAAATGAGATCAAAAATCTGAGTAAACAATTTGGTTTGGTGAGCAACAATATGAGCTTAATGGTTCTGGAAAATGTGGCAGATTATGTTCGCTACGACATTGCACCCCCTGTAGAATTGCGCTCTCAGTTTAATGAAATCGTTAAAAATAACAGAACGGAAAAAGATGAAAGAGTAAAAGACTTGATGGATGATGCCATAGAAATGACAAAAAACTTAAAAGAATGGTGGAAAAAAGATTATACAAAAAAAGAAAAACTTTATCCAAAACCTTCAGAAGATTACGGATATTATGACACCATTAATGGAGTTCCCAGAAATATGCGAATTGAAGAAGTTGTGGTGACAGGTCGAGCCTCAGCAGATACAAGAAGACGGGCGCAAAGTGATGAAGCTATTGAAATCCTAAAATCCGATGCTTCAGAACCTGCAAACTCCGAAAAAAAGATAGAAGAAGTTGTAATGATGGGCTATTCAAGCAAAACTCCACAGATTGCATCTACAAATGCTGTAAGAGAAACGCGAGAAGTTAGTGTTAGAGAATTAGCATCTTTGCAGGGACAGGTAGCCGGCGTTGCAGTTGGAATAAAACCTAGAGCTAGTTCGGATTCTATAAAAACACAAGACATTAGAGAAGTAATGAACAGCGGAAGGATGCTTGTTGTAGACGTGGAATCCAACGCGGAATATATGACACTTTTTAAAGCTGCCAAAAATCCTGAAGCGATTTATCAAATTTATCTTAAAAACAGAAGTAACCATGAAAACCTTCCTCAATATTATTTTGATATTTCGCAGTTATTGTTTAAAAATAACGACAAAAAATCAGGATTAAAAGTTTTGAGTTCTATCGCAGATCTTGATCTTGAAAATGAAGAATTGTACAAATTATTGGCTTACAAATTAAAGCAAGCAGGAGTGTACAATAAAGAATTGTTGGCAGCTCAGAAAGTGTTGGAATGGCGACCTTTCGATCCTCAGAGCTACAGAGATTATGCTTTGGCTTTGGAAGATAACGGGCAGTACCAGTCGGCTTTGGATAATTTGTATAAAGTTCTGACCCAATCTTATACCAACGAATTGGCGGATCGCGACGATGGAATCGAAGAAATTATCATTATGGAAATCAATCAGTTGATAAGCAATCACGGAAATAAACTGGATCTGAAAAATATAAATCCAAAAATCATCGCAGATCTTCCGGTTAATATTCGAGTGGTTATCAACTGGAATAAAGACGATACCGACATCGATCTTTGGGTGACAGATCCGAACAATGAACGTTGTATGTATTCTCATAACCAAACAGAAATTGGCGGAAGATTGAGCAATGATTTTACGGCAGGTTTTGGACCGGAACAATTTTTACTGAAAAAAGCGATTAAAGGAAAGTATAAAATTGAGACCAATTTCTTTGGAGAAAATCAGGTGAGTATTGCGGGGCCGACAGCAATTATGGCGGAAGTTTTCATCAATTATGCTTCAGGAAAACAGGAAAGAAAAGTGGTGGTTTTCCAAAACGAAAAAAATCATACAAGAGGGGAAGACGACGGAATTTTAATTGGTGAATTTGAATTTTAAAGTAAATATAATTTGATATGAATGTGTAAATTGTGGTGGTCGATATTATGAAGAAGACAGAGTTTGGCGCTTGCAGAAATGTGAGCGCTTTTGTTTTACTAAAATTGAAATAAGAACTTACATCTGTTCGAGTTTTTTTCGTAACAAAGTTGTAGTTGGTGCAAGTTTCAAAGTTAATTATCTTTTATTTTCAATTTTTAATATAAAACACAATAAAACAATTATTTATGTTGCTTTAATCTTTCTCGGAATCCATTTAAAAGGTCAGAGAATTTATTTTGTAGACTATAAAAGTCAGGCGGGTTGGGTAAAAAAGATAAAAAATATTTGATGTATTAAAACTGAATTTTTTCAGCTTAAACATTCTAATTGAAACTGGTGGCTGAGGTTCTCAAAGCCACCAGTTTTATTTTTAAACTTATCAAGTAAATATTTAATCTTCTTGGTTCAAAAATAAAAAATTTAAACAGACTTTTTTATTTCAAAACTCCCGAATTATATTTATCATAAAGTTTAATGATTTCTACGATTGTTTTTACATTCAGTTTTTCAAAAATTCTTTTCTTGAAAGTACTTACTGTTGACATTTTAATATCAAGATTATTAGAAATTTCAAGATTTCCATGACCTTCGGCAAGTAATTTAAAAATCTGAAATTCCCTCTTCGAGAGATTGAATAAAGGAGTTATTTCTTTAGTTGAGCTAAAAAGATGATGCGTAATTTCCTGTGGATAATAATATCCTTGCTTGAAAATTGAAATCACCGCATCTACAACGTTTTCACTATGTTGCTTGTTGAGGTATCCGTCTGCACCTTCTTTGATGTATTGTACGGCAGTTTTTTCGTCGTACTCAGAAAACATTAGGATTTTTATGTGAGGATCGATTTTCTTTAATTCTTTTACCATTCTCTGGTAAGTGCTTCCGGGCATGTCGATGTCGAGCATCAGAAGGTCGTAGTTTTTCTCAGAAACTTTTTGTTTTACATTATCATAGGTTTCAGTAAAATCTATTTCGAAATCTTGATGAGCGGAATGCAGCAGGAGGGAAGCGCCCATTCTCACAACGTAATGATCGTCGGCAATAAGTATTTTTTTATTCATTAAGTATCAGTTTTTAGTAGTGCAATGTGGTTATTTCGAGGTTGAACTCAACGGGTAAAAGAAGTGCGGAATAAAGTTTTCCTCATATAATGGTGATTTATTTGATACCACAAATTTACAATGAACATTTAACATAAAATTTAATTTTGTCGAAATTTTTCTACATTTTGTAGAATTTTATCCACAAAAAAAATTTCTCCAGATTCTTTATTCAAAGTATTTTTACATAATTCAACATGTGATGAGTTAAATTTTTTCATTTAAACACAATTTTTCTTTAATAAAATAAATTAGACTGAAAACAAAACTTTAAAACAATGAAAAACAAATTTATTTTCCTGTTTGTACTTTCCATTTTCGGAAATTCTTTTGCTCAAGTGGGAATAGGGAATGCAGATCCAAAAGTAATGCTAGATGTAAGATCTACGACAGGAAATTCTGCCATCGCATTTGGTGATACCAATCAAACGGCTGCCGATGCAGGTCCGGGAGCCGTAAAATACAGCGACGGACTTTTTTACAGTAATGGTGTAACCTGGGTGCGAACTGTCGCAAGTTCACCCAACGGTTTTGTTCCCAAAGTAGTTGCTGCAGGAAAAAAAACGACTCCGCAAACATTTAGTACAGCAGAAAATGACACTCGTGTCTGGGACTTCCAAAACATTACAGTAAACGATGGAAATTGGGATATCGTAAACAACGCTTATAAAGTTCCTGTTTCAGGACTTTATCAGGTTTCTTTGGGAGGTGCGATTGGCGCAAATGCAACTTCAAATGCACAAAACTGGGATGTCTTTGTGTATACAGGCGCGACAGAAGAACGATCTGTCATGTATTCTATAAGCAATCTTGCACCCAATAACACAACATACCGAGGTGGTTCTATTGTTCTTTACATGGAGGCGGGACAGGTTGTAAAGGTAGGTTCTCACCATTGTAACGGATGTGTCGGTCCTACTCCCGTTACCTATACAATTGGTGCAAACGCATCGTTCTCGATCATGAATTTAGGTTCTTAACAGCGTAATGAAATTTCCCTTCATTTTCATTACGATTAAAAGCGCAAATGTTTATATAAAATTATTAAAGAATCCACTGAGATTCTTAAGTACTAATTACTTGCTTTAATTTTAGTTAGGTTAAAGTCTGCTTTATGGAGCAGACTTTTCTTTTTTATGAAAAATACCACATTTTTGGGATATAAAAATTTATTCTCTTTAATATTTTTTTAATTTTGTTTTACTAATCAGAATTAATATGTTCCCCAGCATTAAAAAAACACTACTTACTACACTGCTTTTATTAGTAGTAAATTATTATTCTCAAACACAAAAGCTTTCTGATCTTGATCGGGTTACAACAGATTATAGAAACAAAGGAGATATCGAAGGAGTTCTGAAATTTAATTTAAAAGAACTGGATGAATACAAAAAAGCAGATAATATTGAAGGAATTGTTAGCTCTAAAATTAATATTGGCAATGCGCTTTGTACTTTAAATAAACATAAAGAAAGTATTGAGTATCTCGATAAGGCTAAAGCCAGAATGTCCAAAATTAAAGATCCTGTTCTGTTTGCGAGACTTTATAATGAATATGGAAGAAACTATGCTTTGTTGGGACTTTATGATCAGTCTAATGTAAATTTTAATAAATCTCTTCAATATTCCGCCAAAATTACAGATCCCAAAAAGAAAGAAGATGCAGTGATATATGCCAATTCCTGGAAAACATACAATTTTGATTATTTGGATGAAGTAGATTCTTTATATGCCATTAAATATAAAACATTAAAGTTATATCCTAACGAAAGCCTCATGTATGTGCAGATTGCAGGCAGGTACATCCGGGAGAAAAAACATCTCGATTCAGCAGAGTATTATCTTAAAAAAGGGGTGCCATTGAGTAAAGCTAATCCTCTTCACCACTCTATTGCAATTACTGCTTTGGGAGATCTTTATATGACGAAGGGAGAAAACCAAGAGGCTCTAAAATATTATTTTCAAATCCTTGATTATTTTAAAAAGCTTAAAAATCCTAAAGAGGTAAGCAATACTTATAATCGTATTTCAATGGTATATGATTCTCTTGATGATAAGGAAAAATCTAAAGAGTATCTACAAAAGTATACCACACTGAGAGATAGCATAAGTGAAAGTGAACTAAAAACTATAAATATTGCTGTAAAAAGTTTTATTCAGGAAAAAGAAGAAGAAAAGAAAAAAGAAGAAAATAAACTTTACGTCCTTATTGGAGCAATTTTAATTGCTGCTATGATTCTCATTTATTTCTTGCGAAGAAGATTTGTAAAAAAACAGGCGAAGCAGGAAGAACTTATCGAACAAAAATCTCAGGAAACCGAAAAGCTGGAAAAACAGATTAATGTTTCGTTCGATGAGGTGATGCAGCTGGCAAAATCCGCAGATCCTTTTTTCTTAACGAGATTCAAAGAAGTTTATCCCGATTTCTATGAAAAATTAATTACCCATACACCCGATCTTACAGAACACGACATCCGTTTTTGCGCCTATATGAGATTGAATTTAAATACCAAAGAAATGGCACAGTTCGAAAACATCGCTATTAGAACCGTAGAATCCAAAAAATACAGACTCAAAAAGAAACTCAACCTTCCGTCTGAAGTGGATCTTACAAAATGGATTTTAGAATTGTAATTTAGATACAATTTGCACCAATATTTTTAATTCCGTCGAAATATATTTTATTGTTTTTTAGGAGCCATTTCCCGCTTTCCACTATATCTTTTGGACTACGGGCTCCAGAATTTCGTTCGTAGACCTGCAGTTTATGCTCCGCCCGCAACCCAAAAGAATGCCGTTACAATAGGGGCTAGGGTTGCAGTCATTCATTTCAATTTAAAAGATTACCACTAAATTTGTTATGCTGAAAATATTGAACATGAATTATAATAAATACCAAGTTTAATTATTTCAAAAAAGAAATAAAAAATTTAAACCACACGAAAGGACTAAATATGCTTCTGGAAATTTTGATTCTCAAACATTTTTTCTAAAAGTATTGTTAAAAACCATATCATTGATAGGATTTTTTATTTGTCGAAAGAAAATTATCTTTACTTTTGGAAAACTAACTAATTGAAATATTATTATGTTTAAAACAAAAAATTCTTTGTTAGGTTTAATGTGTGCAATCGGTTGCGCTAACGGAAATTTTATACAGGCACAACAACTAATTGAGCTTACAAATACATTAGATTTTCCAAGAAATGAAATAGTTTCTATTTCTATGACGGAATTAAGACCGTATTTGAAGAAAACCAAAGAAGCAGATCTCAGAATAAAAGACGAAAATAATAAATTTATTCCAATTCAGTGGATTGATTACGATGGAGATGGCAAAAATGATGAATTAATTTTTCAGGCAGTTATCGATGCAAAGAAAACGGTGAACTACACGATGATTGGAGACGCAAAAAATCCTGTTCCCGTTCCGAAATTATCAACCTATTCCAGATTGGTTCCTGAAAGAGTGGATGATTACGCCTGGGAAAATGATAAAGTAGCTTTCCGAATGTACGGTCCTAAAGGGCAGAAAGAAGCAGAACAGGGAATCAAAGGAAGTACACTTTCCAGCGGAGTAGATATCTGGCTGAAAAGGACAGATCAGTTAGTGATTAATAAATGGTATAAAGGTTATCTTACAGACCCGATGTATTATCATAAAGACACAAGAGGAGAGGGGTACGATCCTTATCACGTCGGAGACAGCCGTGGAGTGGGCGGAATCGGAATATGGGAAAACGATAAGCTGGAGGTTTCGAAAAACTTCATCAGTGCAAGAACAATCTCTGAAGGTCCTTTAAGAACTGTTTTTGAATTAACGTATTTCACCTGGGGAAAATATAAAGTTCAGGAAGTTAAAAGAATTTCTCTCGATGTCGGCTCAAATTTTTCCAAGTTTGAATCTACATTCACATCGCAGCTTCCGGCTCCGAATTACACCATCGGAATCAGTCTTCATAAAAATGAAGGATTGGCAAAACTCAATGATAGAAAAGGATATTACCTTCATTGGGAAAAAATTGATGATGCTTACGTAGGTGAAGGTGTAGTTGTAAACCCAAATATTGTGAAGAAATCTGTTTCTTATCGTACAGAAACTCCGGATCAAAGTAATTTGTTGATTGTCACAACACCTCAGAAAAAACTGACGTATTATGCAGGATTTGCATGGCAAAAAAGCGGACAGATCCAAAATCAGGACGACTGGGAAAAAATGTTGGAAAAACAATCTCAAATCGTCGCGAATCCTATAGTTATAAAGTTTATTAAGCAAACAAAATGATAAAATTCAAAACCTCGGTGGTTGTAATGTCTTTCGCATCTGCGTTATTTTCTGCACAGGTGAAAGATACTTTGGCGGAAAAAATTCTTCTCTATCAGCTTCCGAATGGAGGTTGGGGAAAACAGTTGGAAGATAAATCTGTCGTGAATTACAATTTACCACTCACTAAAGATCTTTTAAAAAAGGTAAAAGCAACAGGCGACGATCACGCAACAATCGATAACAATGCAACTTCAAGGGAAATTAATGCTTTAATAAAAGCATATTCCACCACAAAAAATCCAGAATATCTTAAGTCTGCAGAGAAAGGAATTAGCTATCTTTTGTTGATGCAATATAAAAACGGAGGTTTTCCACAATATTATCCAAATACAGGTTTGTACAGAAAGCAAGTGACGTACAACGACAATGCCATGATCAACGCTTTGACGGTTTTATACAATGTCGCAGAAGGAAAAAACGATTTTGATGTTGTTGATGCTAAATTGAAAGAAAAATCAAAAGACGCGGTAAAAAGAGGAATTGATTGTATCTTAAAAACTCAGGTCTTACAAAAGGGAATTCCTGCAATTTGGGGAGATCAATATAACGAAGTCACTCTTCAGCCCGACAAGGCGAGAGCTTTTGAACCTATTTCTCTGGCAACTGCAGAATCTGTAGGAATTGTACGTTTTTTGATGCTCCAGCCTGTAACTCCTGAAATTGAAAAGTCCATAAAATCTGCTGTCAATTGGTTTCAACAAAATAAAATTGAAGGATACAGCTACAACGTTTCAAAGGTCAACGGAAAGGCTGTCCGAACTTTAGCAGAAGAAAAGGGTTCTGTAATCTGGGCGAGATTTTATGACATTAATAACAACAAGCCTCTTTTCGGCGATCGAGACGGAAGCGTAAAATATAACTATAACGAAGTTTCGGAAGAAAGACGAAACGGATACAGCTGGTTCGGCGATTTTGCAGATAAATTGATTAATAAAGAATTCCCGAAATGGGCGGAGAAGAATAAAGTAACGCTTTAGGTCATTGCGAGGAAGTGACGAAGCAATCTCTTGTTTTCAATCAGATAAACTTCCAGCTTCTATATTCCAACTTCCACCTTTTTCAGGAGCTATTTCCCGCTTTCTGCTATATCTTTTTTGCCAACACTTTTTCCTTTGCAAAAAAGGAAGCCGCGGCAATCGGGGCTAAAGTGTTAGTCATCCCTTAAAATATTTGAAATAACCATAAAGTTTGTCTTTCCTTAAGAATCTAAGCACGAATATTTCCAAACATTTTTCGAATACTGCGTCTAGATTCCTACGGAAAGACAAACTTTGTGGTTGATATTTTTAGAGATTGCTTCGTCGCTTTGCTCCTCGCAATGACAGAAAAAAGACTGAGAATTTCTCAGTCTTTTTTTCAGCAATTAGTATTTAAATTTCTTATAAAGAGTTGCAGATATTTCCGGTTAATGTAGCTCCTGCATTGGCTGTAACGTCCGATTTTACCGAAGATAAAGACAACATTGGAATGGTATAAGGCGGTGTAAACGCTGTTCCGCTTCCTGCTGTATTTCCGGTCACATTTGTGAAGGTGTTGTTGGAAGTTACTGTTACGGCTGTATATCCGCTCATCAAATTGATGGGCTCTTTTACATTTTCAAACACGTTTCCATCAACTCGAATATTCGCTTGAACACCGGCTGCGATACATTTGTTGCTCACCGAACTGTTGAAATAGCTATTCACAATATGGATTTTCCCGAATCTCACTCTCGGCATACGTTCTCTACAACCTGGAGCCCACCAGCAACGAACGAAGGTAACATTCAGTTTTCCGGCATCTGCTGTTGAGGTGTCGCTCGAACCGATAAGGTTGGAAAATCTGTGATCGTCTGTTCCACCTGAACCACCCGGTTTCGGAGCTTTTAGATAATGAAATTTGGTGTAAGAAACCGTCACAAAATCTGATTTGTTTTTAATATCAAAATTTCCATCAACACCGTCTCTGAATTCACAATGGTCGATCCATACGTTTCTGCAGTCATCTAAAATCGCATTGTCCCAACCGTCTGTATCATAAGCTCCCGGTCCTTCAAAAATAAGGTTTCGGATGACGATATTGTTGCATCTTTTGATGTTGATAATTCCCGATCCGCTTGCTGTCTGGTCTGTAGAAACCAGTTTTGCACCACTCATTCCGTATAGTGTTTTTCCGGTTTGATCTTGAAGCGATAAACGGGTCGTAATGGTGATGGTTCCAGTAATTTTAATCACTTTCACTGCTGCATTTTCGATTGCTGCTTTTAATTGGGCATACGTCGTAACGGTCGTCTCAGCAGCCGTTCCGCCACCGGTTGTTCCGCCGTTTTGAGAAGCCCATCCCGGAGCAACACAGTCTGCCAAAGGAACGACAGCATTGGCCGTCAAAATACTTTTAGCGGTAAGGTTATCCGGATTTTCTGTTAAATCTGTTTTGATGTCTTCCTGTCCACAGCCGACAAAAGCAAAAGCCGAGCTTAAGGCAGCTATAAGAAAGGCTGCTTTCAATGTTGTTTTCATAGTTGTAATTTTGTTGTTATTTGATTCGGGTGTAAAATTATGTATTTGATATTTAAATGTTTTATATTTTAATATATTAATATTTATATAATTATAATGTTGTTAAATTAATATGTTAAATCGGTTGCATTTTGTTATTTGTTTAAAATATTTGATTTAATGTCTTTTTATAAATAAAATTCCCACGAATCTCAGAATTCACAGTAAATAATCTGTGCAACTTTGAAATCCGTGGGAGATTTATGTTTTATTATTTATTGAATACTATTTTACTTCAAAAATGTAGGTTTTTCCTGTCTCTGTGCTAAAGTCTAAAAGCTGTGTTTCAGGAATAGGGTAACCTTTTAACTGAGCTTTTTCGGAAATTATAGGAGCCTTAATCGGATTTACCTGATAATATTCGTTTGAATTTTCCCCATTTGCTAATCTTAGCTGAGCTTTGCTGGCTGAGGTTTTCGAAGCCAACAATTCAATCCCCTTCGCAATTCTGATTCTCGCATTTCCACCCAATGTAGATTTTACAACCAGTTTTGTCAATTTTGAATTTTTCCAGTCAATATCAATTTCAAAACCGCCTCTTGCTTTCAAACCCTTTACAGAACCGTTTGGTAAAGCATCGGGAAGTGCCGGTAAAATATAGAGATAGCCGTCATAACTTTGCAACAGCATCTCTGCAATTCCCGAGGTACAACCAAAATTTCCATCAATCTGGAAAGGCGGATGCGCATCCAAAAGATTCGGATATGTTCCTCCGGATTGCCCTTGAGATTCCATTGGAGCAGGGGTTAACTGATCTGAAATCAATTTAAAAGCACGGTTTCCGTCCAGTAATCTTGCCCACCAATTCACTTTCCAGCCCATCGACCAGCCTGTGGATTTATCGCCTCTGTAAGTCATCGAATTTTTTGCAGCTTCTGTTAAATCAGAATTTCTGAATGGTGAAATTTGTCCTGATGGAAATAAACCGTACAGATGCGAAATATGTCTGTGCTTATCATCTGTTCTGTCCATATCTTTCAGCCATTCCTGCAACTGCGCGTGTTGCCCGATCTGCATTGGAGGTAATTTGCTTAAAGCCAATTTTACTTCATCCGAAAGATCTTTATCTTCATTTAAAATTTTTGAAGCATGAATAAAATTATTAAAAACATCAAAAACCAACTGATTGTCCATCGTTGTTCCAGCCGTGATTCCGACATTATTCAAATACGTATTTTCCGGAGACATGGAAGGAGAGACAACCACATATTTTCCTGATGGATCTTTTTGCAGAACATCCAGAAAGAATAAGGCGCACTCTCTCAAGGGATTATAATTTTTCTTCAAAAATTCTTTATCTCCGGTGTATAAATAATGATTCCAGATATGTTGCGTAAGCCAAGCTCCGCCCATCGGCCACATTCCGTAAAAGCCACCGTCTACTATTCCTGTAATTCTCCACAAATCGGTATTGTGATGCGTGTTCCAGCCTCTTGCGTGATACATTTCCTTCGCGGATTCCTGTCCTGTTACCGATAAATCCTGAATCATATCAAAGAGAGGTTCGTGCATTTCGCTCAAATTTGTATTTTCCGCAGGCCAGTAATTCATTTCGGTATTGATGTTCACTGTGTATTTGCTGTCCCAGGCCGGATTTAGCTTATCATTCCAGATTCCCTGAAGATTTGCAGGCTGAGTTCCCTGTTGCGAAGATGAAATCAAAAGGTAGCGTCCAAACTGGAAATATAAAGCCACCAAATCCGGATCGCTTGAAGTTCCGAATTCTTTAATTCTAATATCTGTGGTCTTTTTCGTCTGTTCTGTTGTTCCTAAATCTAAACTTACACGCTTGAAATATTTCTGATATTTTGCAATATGAGCTTTTAATTCGTCATCATATTTTTTATTTAAAGCCGATTTTAGATATTCCGAAACTCTTGCATCTGGATTTCCCGAAATGTCGTTATATTTTTTGAAATTCGTTGCAATAGAAACATAAATAATCACTTCATCTGCTCCGGAAATGTCTAATTTATCTTTTGTTGAGGTTAATTTTCCACCTTTTAAAACAGGAAAAGCAATGGTTTTAAAATTAATTTTCCCAATTTTATTATCAACCGAACCGCTTGTTCCATTAATGATTAATTGATTCTTCTCTGTAAAAATAGATTTCTGCAAATGGGGCGTAGAAGCATTGATGGAAAAATTCAAACTTCCTTTTTGGTTGGAAGATAATTTAATCATAATCACATTATCGGCAAGAGACGAGAAAATTTCACGCTTAAAAGTTACACCATTCACTTCATAAGAAACTGTGCTAATTGCCTTTTCTATATCTAAAGTTCGATTGTAGTTTTTAAAATTTTCATGACCTTTAAAATCTAAAAACAAATCGCCCATCGTCTGGTAAGGCATGCCGTAATTCAGATTTTTCGGAGCCTGTCTCGGATAAGTTGCATTTGAAAGTTTTTGAGCTTGTTCGTACTGACCATCATTTAACAATTTTCTGATTTTCTGGATGCTGTCGAAGGTATTTTTCGGAACATTATTTCCCGGTTCGCCTGCCCAGATTGTCTCTTCATTCAACTGAAGATGTTCTTGCAAAGCCCCACCAAAAATCATCGCACCCAATTTTCCGTTTCCTATTGGTAATGCCTCATTCCAGTTTTCGGCAGGTTTATTATAAATTAATTTTAAACTTTGCTGTGCCTGAACTGAAACTGATATCATCGTTCCACAAGCCAGTAAAAATATTTTTTGATGAATGGTTTTCAGCATTTTTTTTATTTTGTTAAGATGGATTTTTTTGTTGGAAAAACACAAAGGCATAAAGATTTTTCGTAATCATATATTTAAAAATCTTCACTCGGTTTGTCATCCCGTAGGGATCTAAGCTCGAATCTTTCCATTATTTTTCTAATACTAAGCTTAGATCCCTACGGGATGACAAACTGAGTGGAAAATTTAGATGGAAAAAGTTTAAATAATTTTATTTATAAATTTACTTTGCGTTTTCTAATAAATTATAAAAAATATTACTTATTATTAATAGTCTTCAACCAATCAGAACATAATTTTTTCCAATTGTCGGTCAATTCAGATTTATTGGTAATTCCGATTTTATGTTCACCTTCTGGGAAGATAAACATGGCTCCTTTCACTTTATTTTTTATCATTTCCTGGTAGTACAAAATGCTGTTCATCACAGGAACGGTTTTGTCATTTTGAGCATGAAATAAAATTGTGGGCGGAGTTGCCGATGTCACACGATTCTGCATCGAATATTCTTTAATTTTTTCTGATGAAGCATTTTCACCAAGCAAGCTGTTTCGGCTTCCAATATGGGCAAATTCACCCAAATCGATGACCGGAGAAACCAAAATCGCAAAATTAGGAACTGTCGGAATGGATGTCCAATCACCTTTTAATTCAGTATAATCGGTTAGAATATTACTCACCGAAGCAGCTAAATGTCCACCTGCGGAAGTTCCGATAATACCGATTTGTTCTGGTGAAATTCCGTATTGTTCGGCATTTTTTCTAAGATATTTTATGGCAGCCTGAACGTCTTGTAATGGTGCGATTTCTTTTTGCTTTAAATCTGGGGAAGTCGGTAATCTGTAATTCAAAACAAAAGCAGAAATTCCTTGTGTATTGAACCATTTTGCAATTTGGTAGCCGCCCAAATCATAAGTCAGCTTGTAATATCCACCACCCGGAATAACAATAACTGCCATCTGTTTTCTTTCTTCTTTTGGAGGTAGAAAAGCGAACATTTCCGTCTCTTTTATCTGGATAATTCTTCCGTCTTTTTCTTCCGTTTTTAAAGGCATTCCTTTGGAATTCGGCATCTGACCTTTTGGCCAGACCATAATTTTTTCCTGTGCAGATAATTGAATGAAAAAAGAAATTAATAACAGAAAAGTAAATTTTTTCATAACCCGGTAATTTATTACTAAACCTTCAAGGTTTTAAAAACCCTGAAGGTTTGATTATTTTTAATTAATCTTTAAGAAAATCCTCTCTAAAAGGAGTAAAAGCATCAATCAATTGACCTGCTTCTAAACATTTTACTCCATGAAAAATATTGGGTTGAGCAAAAAATCCGTCCCCTTTTTGTAAAATTCTAATTTCGCCATCAACAGTTACTTCAAATTTTCCCTCCGCAACATAAGTTATTTGTGAATGAAAATGTTGATGAAGTGCTCCAATAGCATCTTTTTGAAATTTTACAATGACCATCATAACTTGAGAATTATATCCCACAAATTGTCTGGAAACACCGTCTCCTAAATCTTCCCATTCGGAATTTCCGTCGAAGAACGGTTCTTTTTTGAAATTCATTTTTTTATGTTTTTTAATTTTAAACTGAATTTTTTATACGCACTGTTATTCTGAAAGAAACGAAGTACAGTGAAGAATCTCTAAAAATAACGTTGAGATTCTTCCTTTGTCAGAATGACTAACTGACTGTTTTCCTCTCGCAAATTTTGCAGATTACGAAGATTCGAATTTTTAAAGTTATCATCTGTGAAAATCTGTGCAATCTGTGGGAAACAATTTTATTTAATATATTTCTCCAAACCTGTTTTCAAAGTTTTCAAATCTTTAACAGCCAATTTTGCAACGGTTTCGGCACCTAATCTTGATAAATGCGTATCATCGTCTTTTCCTTTCGGATAAAATGGTTCTTCCCCTTCTTTGTAGTGCAAATGTAGCTTTTTCGAATTTTCCGGACCATAAGCAATTTCCAACTGTTCAGTCAGTAACTGCATATCCACAAACGGAACTTTCAGATCATTGGCAACCATTCTTACGACCAAAGGATATTCCTTATGCGTATCGATTAAAACTCCGTTTTCGTTGAAATTTCTTCTTACAATTGATGTCATTAAAATTGGAGTTGCACCTTTTGCTCTTGCTTCATTTACATACCTTTCCAGATTGGCTCTGTATTGTGTATAAGGATTGGTAAATTTTGTAGAATCTTTGAATTTCTGATCGTTATGTCCGAACTGAATAATAACAAAATCACCTTTTTTCAGTTGCTTTTCCACTTTATCCCATCTTCCTTCCGTTCTGAAACTTTTAGAGCTTCTTCCGTTCATCGCATGATTTTGGATTTCGATTCCTGTGGTAAAAAATTGCGGTAATACCTGTCCCCAACCATGTTCAGGGTTTTTATCGGGATTTTCTTTGTTTGCCATTGTAGAGTCGCCGATGAGAAACAGAGTAGGCTTTTTTTGAGCCAAAATTAAAGTTGAAAAGGCTATGCTGAATAGCAAAAGTATTTTTTTCATTTTTAAATTTTTTTATTTAAACTTGAGAGATGCTTCGAAAGACTCAGAATGACATTGCGACAAATTTCTTGTTAAATTAAAACAGTTAGTATTAGAATTGTCATGCTGAGCTTGTCGAAGCATCTCAATAGATTATTTTATCATTTATTTGGATTCCAGTTATTAAAAATCTTTTCTAAAGTATAATCTTTCAAATCTTTCTTCGTCAGTTGATGTGACCAGCTCACACGTTTTGAAATATTTCCGCCATCGCCTTTACTTCCAAATTCTGCGTAATAAGCTGTTTTTTCTTTATCAGGGAACATTTTGTCACCTTTCCACGGATTCCAGCCTTCGGGAACAATGTGTTTTCCCATTTCTGTGTTGATGAAAACTGTTTTTGCATAAGGTCGCCACGGTCTTCCTAAATATACTTTTGTAATGCCTTCTTTGGCAATTAATTTACAATCAAAAAATACAAAACCATATTGTCTGTCGGCTTCTGTTGCCGCTGCGGTGATGTAAGAATCAGCTAAACTTTTAATGGTGCAATTTTTAAAAACAACCGTTGCCTGTCCGAAAATAAAATCGGTTGTTCCTTCGATATAGCAGTTTTCAAAATATTGTCTGCTGTGATTGGTTGCGGAATAAATTGTATCCTGACAACCTAATATATTTGAATTTTTAATCACAAAACGGTCACCTTCTACATGGATAGAAACCGCCTGTCCTTCGTTGCAGGAAGAGTTTTGAATCGTTAGATTACTAACTTTAATATCATCACCCATCACCAAGAAAGTGTAAGAATTGAACGTTGTCATTTTTTCATTAAATGAATCCAATTTCCCTGAAAAATCATTGTTGGTAATGATCGTGTTGTCTTTATTTTCACCTTCTAATGTGATTTTATGTTTTGAAGAAGGAATTACCACTTTTTCATTATAGATTCCTGATTTAATAAAAACCAAAGCTTCAGCCGGCCCCAGATCTCTGATGGAATTAATCGCTTTCTGAATTGATGTAAAATCACCGCTTCCGTCTTTAGCAACGGTAATTTTAAGATACGGATCATTTCCTGCAAAGAGAAAATTCGCCATTGAAATGAGAAGAATTAAAAATAATTTTTTCATAAAACTTGCTTTAAATTAGCCTTAATCTCAACCTAAATTTATTTTAAAACTTTATCTAAAAAACTGACGGTCAAATTTAAAGTTTCTGTAAACCAAGGTTCTGCCGACCAGAATGAATGCGGCGTATCTTTGATTTCATGAAACTCTGTGTGAATATTATAACCCTTCAATTTCTTCATCATATCATCTCGACCTGCATGAAAGCGAGGTTGTGAACTGTTGATAAAAAGGGTTGAAGGGGTATTTTTATCCACATATTCCAAAGGTGAAGCCTTAGTCCAGTTTTTTAAATTACTCTCTTTGTCGCCGTCAAGCCAATACGCAGCGTAGGTACTTTCCTCGGCTTCAGGATGAATAAATGAAACGATTCCGTCTACATTGACGATAGCCTGAATTTTATTCTTTTTCTTTACACCAACCAAAGTCGCAATTTGTGCTCCTGCAGACTCACCCAAAACGACTATTTTCTTTTTGTTTAAAGAATACTTTTTATGGTTTTTCTTCAGCCATTGAATGCCGGTTTCAATATCTTCAACTCCCGCCGGATATTTTGCGACATCGGCTAATCGATAACCGATTGCGATCACCACATACCCTTTGGAAGCCAGTTCCATTGCCATGAATTTTTCATTTTCCTTGCTTCCTGAAATCCATCCACCGCCATGAACCATCGCAATTCCCGGATATTTTTTCGATTGATTCAAAGGATAAAAAACATCTGCTTTTAAAGAAAGCCCGTCGATATTGGCATATTCCACATCTTTATCGATTTTGATATTTTGTGGAACAGGTCGGTCAATCGGAGTAATAAAAGGATATTTTTTCTTGAATTTTTCAAACGTACCTTCGTTCGTGTAAGGAGTGGCATTCGGTCGATTTACCTGCCCGAATGCCATTGTCCCCACAAAAAAAATAGAAATATAAGTATGTTTTCTGTTAAAAATCATTCGCTTATGGAAGTTTTTTAATACTGGTTTTTATTTTTCTGTTTGTTGGATTTTCGCAAAGACACAAAGTTTTTTTGTTTTTAGAATGTATTTTAGGACTCAAAGACACTTCGACAAGCTCAGTGTGACATCCCTAATACTAACTGTTAATAAGCTGTCATGCTGAGCTTGTCGAAGCATCAATCTGACAAAAGATTTTCAGTACTAAATTTTATCGAAGATAAAATCCTTGTGTCTTAACATAAAGTATAAAAATAACCTTTGTGTCTTTGTGAAATCCAACTATTTAACTGCATTTTTCGCTACATCCGTTCCGATAGAAAGTGAATTTTTATCGGATGTTACTTCTTTCGGCAACAATACTGCTCCCGTTTTGTTTCCTAATACTTTTACAACAGGTTTATTGGGTGATTGAAATTTCACAGTAGAAAGGTTGATATTTTTGCTGTTGTAAACGGTTGCTCCCGTTCCTTCAGCATATTTCAGTTTTACGTTTTTCAATTGAATTCCGTCTGCATCAACAATCGTTAAAGCTTTTCTTGTATCAAACTGAGAATCTTCGATTACGATATTTTTTAGGTTCATTTCAGCTAAACCGAACAATGTAATCGCTTCATCTGAATTCACAGCATTGATGTTTTTAAAGAAAATATTTCTGAAAATCGGAGTTTCTTCTGTAACCGGATAAACTTTTTCCGGTGTTTTGTTTCCTTCCTGTTTTTGTCCGTCTTCCAAAACAGGAGATGCACCTTCATAGAACATATTGAAGCCGATAACCTGAGTCGGAATATTAATCATATCAATATTTTTGATGTAAATATTTTCAACAATTCCACCTCTTCCGCGAGTCGTTTTGAAACGAAGACCGATATCCGTTCCGATAAAAGTACAGTCGGAAACGTGAATGTTTCTCGCTCCACCAGACATTTCACTTCCGATGACAAAACCTCCGTGACCGTGGTATACAACATTATTTTTAATGATCACATTTTCAGTAGGCATTCCTCTTTTTCTTCCGTCCTGATCTTTTCCTGATTTAATACAAATCGCATCGTCACCAACATCAAACGTATTGTCGTAAATCAGAACATTTTTACAAGATTCCAAATCTACACCGTCACCGTTTTGAGAAAACCACGGATTTCTAACCGTAAGATTTCTTAAAATCACGTTGGAACACATCAAAGGGTGAAGATTCCAAGCCGGGGAATTCTGGAAAGTCGGACCGTCTAACAATACTTTGTCACAACCTACCAAACTTACCATAACCGGACGAAGAAAATCTTTAACAGTCGTTAATTCATCCTTAGAAATTTTATCTGGTACATTAAAATTCGAACTGCTTTCAAATCCTTTTTTATAGCTTTCTGAAGGGTACCAGTTTTTACCATCGGAAGACAAAATTCCGCCCGATTTTACGATGTTTTTCCATTCAGATTCTGAAACTTTGCTTTTTTTGATGGCTCTCCAAGCATCACCGCTTCCGTCGATCACGCCTTTTCCTGTGATGGCAATATTGGTTGCATTTTTAGCTGAAATAGGAGATTGGCAACGGATGGTATTTAATCCTTCAAAACTTACATCCACCAAAGGATAGTCATTTTTATCTTTACTGAAAACGATAAATGCTCCTTCTTCCACATGAAGATTGATGTTACTTTTTAATTCAATAGGACCTGTTAACCACATTCCACGAGGAACAACCAGTTTTCCGCCACCTTTTTTACTTAAATCTTCAATAGCTTTTTTAAAAGCTTCTGTATTTTTTACATTTCCGCCTGCAACACCGCCGTATTGTGTGATGGAAACGGTATTGGCTGCAAATGAAGTTTCTGCAACCTGAGGCATTTTAAACTCAATGTTTTTATAAATATCAAGGTTCTGAGCATAGATTTGCCCTGAAAACATCATTGCTGCTGCTAAACCGATTACTTTAAGAGACTTCTTCATTTTATTTTTTGAGTTTTAATTATTCTTAATTTATTCGAAATCGAATGCTTATTTTTTCTCTCGCAGATTGGGCGAATTATGCAGATTTTTAATTTAGATGAAAAAAGTTATCTGTAATCATTTGAGTTATCTGCTAAATCTGCGAGAGCTTTAAATCTTAATTTTTAGTAATTCTAAACCAATCAAAATCGGCATATCCTCCGCGAGGTGCTTTTTCTGTGCTTACACTGTATAAGCCGACTTTAGCGCCGATCCATTTTCCTGGTTTTGCTTGGAAAACATCGCCTACTTTTGTGAAATTTTTTCCATTTTCACTGTAGCTGAACTGGCATAAACCGTTGGGTTCGTTTACATTCACTTTTAAATAGGCTTCGTTTCCTTTTAATTTAGTTTCAAATAAAACCTTTTCTTCGCCGCCTTTATCTGCTTTTTCGGCTCTTCTTAATTGAAGATAAAAGCCGTCGGGTTTATTGGTGATCACGATTGATTCATGATCTAATCCCATCACCAGCAGTCCTGCGGTCTTTCCTTCTTTAGCATCTTCGGGAGTCAATTTAACTTTCGTTGAAGCTGCAAAATTCGGAGCTGGAAATTTTTGGGTTAATAAATTCGGTACGTTCCAAAGATTTTTTTCACCTTCAGGAACTTTTATTGAAAATAATCTTAAAAACTTCTGTCCTGGAAGTTTAGATGACCAAACGATATTTTCGTTCGCACTCCATTGCCATTGTAACCCTAATTTTTCACCATCGAATTCATCTGTTTCAGGAGGAGTGACGATAGAATAAGCTTTTCCTACATTTGGTTTTTTGTATGTTAAAACCGGTTCGCCGATTCCGTTTTTATTATTGTCAATGCCGATAACAGGCCAATCTTTTTCCCATTTCATCGGCTGTAAATGAACGATTCTTCCTCCTGCATCAACATCCTGAAAATGATAGAACCAATCTTCTCCGGAAGGCGTGTCTACCCAAGCGCCCTGATGAGGCCCGTTGATTTTTGTTGAGCCTTGTTCCAACACAACTTTCTCTTCGTAAGGACCGTAGATATTTTTTGATCTTAATACCAATTGCCAGCCTGTTGCTACACCTCCTGCCGGAGCAAAAATGTAGTAATAGCCATTTCTTTTATACATTTTCGGACCTTCAACAGTTGGATGGGCATCGTGACCGTCGAAAACATGAACACCTTTATCGAGAACTTTTGTTCCTTCGGGATTCATTTTATTTAATGATAAAATACTTTTCACTCCGGCACGGCTTCCTGCCCAACCGTGAACTAAATAAGCATTTCCGTCTTCATCCCAAAACGGACAGGAATCGATCAAGCCTTTTCCTTCCATGACCAAAACCGGTTCTTCCCATTTTCCGAGTGGATCTTTAGCTTTCACCATATAAATTCCATAATCGGGATCGCCCCAATAAATGTAAAATTCTCCTTTATGAAAACGAATTGACGGCGCCCAAACTGCATCTCCGCGTCTTGGAACTGAGAAATGTTCTTTAGGCAAAACATCCTGAATGGCATAATTCACCAATTTCCAGTTCACCATGTCTTTTGAATGAAGAATCGGTAATCCCGGAGCTTCATTGAAACTTGAAGCGGTCATATAATAATCTTCACCCACACGAATGGCATCCGGATCAGAATAATCTGCGTAAAGGATCGGGTTTTTGTAAGTCTTTCCCTGATCGGCAGTCCAAACTTCGGAAACGTAGTTTTTTTCCTGAGCATTCAAATAATTTGATGCAACAGAAAAAATGGAGATTGTTACTAAGCTTAAAATTTGTCTCTTCATAAATCCAAATTCATTTGTTTTTTAACACAAGGAGCGCAAAGATTTTCTTTTTAAAACTTGATGCATATTTTTAAGATCGCGAAGGCGTTTCACTTAAATAAGATCTCAAATTTTCTTTATTACAGATATTTATTTTTTAACCATTAAGATTTGATTTAAGGAGTTTAGAAAAATTAAGGTGAGCTTCGCTTTAAGTAATTAACTGAATAAAATCATAGATTTTGAACTAAATGAATCTTAACTTCTTAAATGTTCTTAATGGTTTAGAATATTACTTTTCAAATTCTAAACTTGCCAAAATGAATGGTCCTGTTCCTTTTCCGTCGTTGGAACGGATTTCTTCATTTACATAATATTCATAAGAACCGTCTCTGTAAGGTTTTCCGCCTAATCCGGCAACGGCGCAGCATTTATTTAAGTTTACCACTCCGTTTTCATCTACTGTAATTAAATTTTTGATAATTCCGTCATACCCTTTTTTAGCAGCAGCTTTGTACGATTTTGGAAGGTAACCTTCGTTAACAGACTTAATGATGGTATAAACAAACATTGCGGATGCGGTTGCTTCTTCATAATTTCCTTTTTCCAAAGGCTTGTCCAGAATCTGATACCAAAGCCCCGATTTTTTATCCTGAACTTTAATTACTGCATCGGCATAAGATTTTATATAAGAAATTAATTTTGCTCTTCCCGGATGGTCTTTTGGCAAATAATCAAGAACGTCTACCATTGCCATTCCGTACCAGCCCATTGCTCTTCCCCAGAAATTAGGTGAAAGTCCGGTTTCTTTATTGGCCCAAGCCTGCTCTTTACTTTCGTCCCAGCCATGATAAAGAAGTCCGGTTTTTTTATCTAACATATTTTTCTGAACAGACTCAAACTGGAAAACAATATCATCATACGCTTTTTGAGCGTCTGCCCCTTTTACAAAATCTTTTGTGTAATGCGTGTAGAAAGGCATTCCCATGTACAAGCCGTCCAGCCAAACCTGATAAGGATAGATTTTTTTATGCCAGAAAGATCCCTCGTTGGTTCTCGGCTGCCCGTCGATTTGTAAACGTAACGTTTGAAGTGCTTTTAAATATTTCTCTTTTTTCTCTTTTTCATAAAGATAAAGTAAAACATTTCCGCTGTTCAGCATATCGATGTTGTACTTATCAAGGTCGTAGGTAAGAATTGTTCCGTCTTCTTTAATCAAATCTTTACCGAAATCGCTGATATAGTTGTAATATTCTTTTTTGCCCGTTTTAGCATATAATTTTTCTGCGCCATCCAAAACAATTGCGGATGGATAGGTCCATTTTGGACTTTTACTGAAATCCAGCATCCAGGCTTGCGGAAAACGGTGCATTTCAGAAAGCATCATTCTTTCAGACCATTTAAGATGGGTTGGAACGATTTTTCCTGACTTGGAAGTTTCTGTGGTCGGTTTTGAAACGGCTGCTGTTTTTGTCTGGGCACAAGCCAAGAACATTCCTGAACCTAAGATTGCAACAGCGTATGCTTTTATTTTATGATTAATGAAATTCATTGTTTTAAACTTTAAAGTTGATTTTTATCTTTATTGTTTCTCTGTTATTGTTTTGATAATATCATTAAAATAGATTTCAATATTATCATAGTTTTTATCTAAATCTCGTCCATTTGCATTAGCAAATTTTGGATTTAATTGATGTTTAATTTCCCATTCATCCGGCATTCCGTCGTTGTCTGAGTCGGGTAGAGGTGTTCCTTGTTTCATATCCGGAAAACCACCAACGTCTTTCTGAGAGTCAATGATTCCCTTGGAACTTCCTTTTGAGCCGTTGTAAGTGAAACTTCCGTTTTTTACATCTTTCAATACATGTAAATCTACGGCATCTCTTACTAGACTTGCGCCTCCGATTTGTAAAATTTTATTATAAGCTTCTTTTGGAGCATCTGTTTTTACATTATTCTGAATATCATGAGGCTGATTGATTTTTATTAAATTTTTGTCTTTTTCCGTTATATTATAGGAAGGCTTCATTTGTGCAAAAACTCCCTGTGTCAAGTTATCTTTTGATATTTCAGGATTTCCTTCGATTACATTTCCATTGATATAATATTTTCCCCAAATATTATAAACTTCGGTTTCAGGTTTTTCATTTTTATCGATGGCAGCAATTCTTTGTTTATTCACCGTTGCAGGTCCGGGTTTGTAGTAGTTGTTGACGATATTTACATTCATTCCTTCACCACCGTAAACATTGTTGTGTCCCCAGTTGTAAATCACATTATTTCTGAAATCGGTAAGATCTGTCAAAGCAAATTTACTCCCTGCATATTCTCCTAATCTTGGATTTCTGCTGTCATGATGCGCATAAATATTATGATGAAAAGAAGCGAATTTTCCCCCTGCGATTCCGCCATATCCGTGAGCTCCTTTCTGATGGACAGAATTTCTTAAACTTTCTGCAATGACACACCATTGAAGAGTTGTGTTTTCGTTGGCATAAATGGAAACTGTTTCATCTGTTGACCAGCTCATCGAACAATGATCGACCATCAAATTCTTAATGAATCTTGTGCCCAAAGCATCACCTTCATAGTTTTTCTGATCGCCCATTCGAAAACGCATATAACGGATAATCACATTGTCTGCACCTACAAAAGTTTCGTAATTGGCAACCGTAATTCCGCCTCCGGGAGCAGTTTGACCAGCAATGGTAACGTTGCCTTCTTTTATTTTTAAAGGAGATTCTAAATAAATAGTTCCACCAGTTTTAAAGACAATATATCTCGGTCCTTTTTGATTTAAAGCGTATCTCAACGTTCCTTCCGAACCATCATCTGTCAATCTAGTTACAAAATAAATTTTTCCGCCACGACCGCCGGTGGTATATCTTCCAAAACCTTCTGCACCAGGAAAACTTAACACATTTTGAGCGTTAATAATTGTGGAAATACCACATAAAATTCCTATCGTAAGGAGCTTTGTGAAGTGTTTTTTCATGATTGAAAATTTTTTGGTGTTGTTGAGGTTTAGATTAAATTTATTTCAAACTTTTTTTGATGTTCCAGTTGTCTTTTCCTTTGAGAATATTATTAATGGTATATTTTTTTCTTCCTTTTTTTGTTAATTGATGCGACCATGAAACTCTTTTGGCTGCATTTGCTCCTAAACCTTTTGAATTAAATTCTGCGTAAAGAGTAGTTTTTTCTGCATCGGGTTTGCTCCAGTTGTGCCAACCTTCCGGTTTTATGGTTGAATTGATTTCACAGTCGATGTAAACGGTCTTTGCAAAAGGTCGCCAAGGTCTTCCCAAATAGACTGAATTTTCTTTTGCATTTCCGATGATTTTAGAATTAATAAAAACAAATCCGAATTCGTTTTCCTGTGGAGTAGAAGCGGCTGTAACGTAACTTGCCGTTTCTTTTGAGTAAATGGTACAGTTGTCGAAAACGGCAGTTCCGGCTCCGAAAATATAATCTGTTGTACCTTCGATGTAGCAGTTTTTAAAATAGTTCCTTGAAGATCTTGTTTTATCCGGAGAATCCTGAACGCCTTTTAAATACAGTGTATCCTGATTTCCTAAGAATCTGCAGTTTTCAAACGCAATTCTGTCACCTGTCGTTAAAACAGCAACAGCTTGTCCCACTCTTCCTGAACTGTTTTCAAACGAAATATTTTTAGCTGTAAAATCATTAGAGTAAATAAAAATCGTTGAAGAACCTGTTGTTCCGATATCTTTTCCCTCAGAATTCTTTTTTGAAGCAAAATCATCAAAAGTAATGATTGTATTTTGAGGATTTTCTCCTTCCAGTAAAATTGCACCTTTAGTTTCGGGAATGGTAATTTTTTCTTTGTAAGTTCCAGATTTAATTAAAATTTTTGTTCTTGTTGAAGAACTGTTTTCAACCGCGTCAATGGCTTGTTGTACTGTTGTGAAGTTGCCTTTTCCGTCTTTTGAAACCACGATAGTTTTATCAGCAGTTTTAAAAGAAAGAAGACTTAACAAAATGATTGAAAAGATTGAAAGTGATGTGAAATTTTTAAGAAAAGCGGAAGTTTTCATTGAAAAATTTTTAGTTAAAATACAGACTCCTCTTTTTACGGAAGAAGCCTGTATTCCTTTGATATGAATGTGAAATTTTTTATCTAATAACCATAATCCTGAGTAAGATTGTAGTTAGAATTTACAACATCTAATGCTAATGGAAGCAATTCCTTTTTATTAGGCTGGAAATAATAGGCATAGCTCTTTACCGGATCACCACTGATGTACGGTTGAGTCATGGCCAATCTCCAGTTGACCTTTGTATAACCAGAAGGTGTCGCCACACTTTGATTTGGGCTGTAGAATACGTCTGCCTTTGCAACTCCTGTTGTTGTGTAGAAATCGATGTCCGAAACGTTTTGTTGAGCCGTTTTTGTCTTGTCGTATGCTACTTTTTTGTAGAAAATATATTCAGGAACGTTGGCATAAGCTCCTGTACCGTTCATGAACTGGGTAAGCTTTGTTCTTGTTTCATTGATTTTAGTTTCCAGTAAATTCCAACGGATAAGATCATATTTTCTAAGTCCTTCACCACCAAACTCCAACTGTCTTTCTTTAACGATGTAATTAAAGAATCCTGTTTTATCTGTAGGAATCGTTCCCACTTGTCCTAAGTTGCCTGCGTAAGCTCTCTGTCTTACCGACATCACCGCGTTGATGGCATCTGCGGAAGGTCCGTTGTGAAGTTCGTTGTCTGCTTCTGCAAACATAAGAAGAATGTCAGAATATCTCAGCAAAGGCCAGTCGATACCAAGGTTCTGAGAAGTTCCTGTAATATTTGACCAGGATTTTCTGAATTTACCATCATTCCAGTTGATGGAAGTTTGAAGCTCTTCCTGTTTTGAAGTATTGACTCTGAAGATAGCAATGTTTACGTCTCTTCTTAAATCATATTTCGTAAACTCATAGAAATATACAGGAATTGCGTTGATTCCTCCTGAAGATTTCCAGTCTGTATCATCGTGTCTCAAACCATTGTAGTAACCGATTTTGCTGTCCGTTCTTGAGTTTCCTCCGAATGCTCCAATGGCATAAATCACCTCATTTGTTGCATCCTGGGAATTTGTATGCAATGATCTGAACAATCCTTCGTAGTTCGGATTTAGCTGATGCTGACCAGAATTAATAATATCTTTACACTCATCATATGCGATCTGATAATATTTCTGAGGATTTGAACCCTGCAACATTTGCTGTGGAGCTCTTCTCAGTGAATATCCTGCTCTTGCCAAAGCGATTCTAGCTCTTAAACCTTTTACAGCTCCTTTCGAAATTCTCTGAGCGGTTGTACCTCCTTCAGATCTCCATGGAACAAGACTTTCAGCTTTTAATAAATCATCAAGAATTTGTTCATAAATTATATCTCTGTCTGTTTTTGGTAGATATAAATCAGGAAGGTCTGCCGAAGGAACGATCTGAAAAGGAACATCTCCCCAGTTTTTAATAAGATCAGAATAGAATTGTGCTCTCAGCGTTAAAGCTTCACCCAAATATCTGTCCATTAGCTTTTTATCTGCTTCAGAACCAGTTTTGTAAACAGGTGAAAGCGGAATGTTTTTAATCACAAGATTCGCTCTTTCAATACCTGCATAAGTATCAAGGAAAGGTCTTAGAAGTTCTGTATTTGTCGGAATAGCCCCAAAACAGCTGATTCCTCTTCTGTCATTGGCATTATAGTCTCCCGAAGTTCTTAAATCGTCTCCAGATTGTGTTAGGATAAGATTCATTCTTTGTCCGTAAGTATTGTCACCCATACTGGCATTGTAAACTCCCACCAAAGCCGAAAAAGTATCGGAAGCAGAGTCGAATTGCTGTGCTTCAGCAGTATTTGATAAACTTTCTACATCCAGATATTGTTCGCATGAATTTAAAGATATTAATCCTGCAATGGAAAATAGAATAGCTAAAAATTTATTTTTCTTCATAATATTAGGGTTTAAAAAGTGATATCAACTCCGGATAAGATAAATCTGCTGCGAGGATATGCAGCGTAATCTACTCCAGGTGTTAAAGGATTTCGTCTTGTATTGGCTTCCGGATCATATCCAGAGTATCCGGTAATTGTAAATACATTGTTCATTGTAAAATACAATCTGAAGTTTGAAAGACCTAATTGCTTAGTAAAATCTTTTCCTAAAGAATAACCGATGGTTACGTTATTTAATCTTAAAAAAGAACCATCTTCAATAGCATACGAATGTAAGAAATAGGCACCTGCAGGCGGAGTCCATCCTGTTGTATTGGCATTCAAGGCTGCAAGGGCAGTCGGATCGTTTACTTTTTGTCCGGCGTCATCAAACCATCTCCATCTGTCGGCAACTTCCGCCAACATGTTATTGTCTCTGTATAAATATTGTGTTGAATATTCGATTTTATTGGCATTATACACCTTATTTCCAACCGAGAAATTGAACATCATACTCATATCCCAGTTTCTGTAACGGAAAGTCTGGCTGAAACCACCATAGAATTTAGGCTGAGCATTTCCTAAATCTGTCATATCCTTATTATCAATGATTCCGTCACCATTCAGATCTGTAAGTTTAAGATCTCCCGGTTGTATTGCTTTTGCTCCGTTTGCCGCAGATGCAGAACTTGGAATACCTGCTTTCAACGTATAAACCTGTGTTGTAGGGTTATAATCGAAATCGCTTACTTCATATCTTCCTGCAGTTACATACCCCCAGAAAGTTCCTACTGGTTTTCCAACCTGTACCAGGAAATCATTCAAACTGTTTTGCCATCCGGAAGGATATAGGTAAGAGAAAGCACTTGGAGAAGCGCTATTTCCTAAGCTTTTGATGGTGTTTTTGTTGGATGAGATATTGGCATCCATTTTCCATGTGAAATTATCTTTATTAATAATTGTAGTCCCAATTGAGAATTCAATCCCTTTATTTGTTGTACTTCCAGAGTTTTGATACTGATACTCGTAACCTCTGTCTTTAGGAATTTGCGCTAATAGCAAAAGATCTTTAGTATCTGTCTGATATAAATCGATTGCACCATAAACTCTTCCTTTAAACAATCCGAAATCCAAACCAATATTTTTTGATGTAGCTTTCTCCCAGGTTACATTTTTATTAGCCAAAATATTTCCTGTAGTAGCACCCGGTGTTACATTGGTTCCGAACGCATATCCGTAATCAGAAGATGTGGTGAAGAATGTATCGTACAAGAAAGATCCGATTCTGTTATTTCCAGAAAGACCGTATCCTAAACGAAGTTTTAATTCGCTGATTGTCTGGCTGTCTTTTAAGAAATTTTCCTCAGTAATTTTCCACGCTGCGGACGCTGCCGGGAAATATCCCCATCTGTTTCCAGGTCCGAAAACACTGGATCCATCCGCTCTCATGGAAGCGGTAAGGATGTATTTATTCTTGAAAATATAGTTGGCTCTACCAAAAAATGAAGCTAAACGATCAGGGTTTCTTCCTGCTCTTGGTGCGTCCTGTACCAATCCGGCAGGCGGAGACGCCGACTGAATGTTAGCAAATGCTTCTTCCGCGGTTATAGATTTTGGAAACCATTTGATAGTCATTGCCGTTGATTCGCCATCAGTTTTTACAATTTCCTGACCTACTAATAGATCCAATTTGTGATTTCCAAATGTTTTTCTGTAGTTTAAAGTATTGGTGTTGGTAATTCTTCTTGTTTGAGATTTGTTTAAAACTACCACAGGCTGGTCGTTGTTCTGTCTTGCAACAGACGTCACCGTTCCTGAGAATTGATTGATAAATTCATCTCTCTGCACATATCCAATCACACTTCTGAAAGTAAAATCTTTGCTGATTTTATATTCTAAAGTTCCGTTTAATAATAAGTCATTTCTTCCATTTTCTTTAATTTCGTTATTTGCTAAAAGAACAGGATTTACAAGATTGGTTTCATTGGCGAATAAAGGATCGAAATCATCTACGTTTACATTAGATCCTCCTTCGAATGGCTGGTATCTCACAGCATTTCTCAATCTGTTCGTTCCCTGTGAACCCGTGGAAGAAGTTCCGGCTCCGAAAATGGTTTGTCTGCTGTATCTGGCATTAAGGCTCATGCTTACTTTCTTCGAAAGGTCGTAATCATACTTGAAATTTGCCATATTTCTTTTAAATCCGGAACCGATCATAATTCCGTCTTCCTGTACATTATTCAATGATAATGAAAAAGATGAATTATCAGATCCTCCAGTTACAGCAAGATTATGTGTAAAGTTGAACGCTTCTCTGCCAAATACTTCGTCCTGCCAATCTCTTTTTTTGACGTTTTTGTAATCCGAAAGCTTGTCATACGTACCATACCGTGCTACAAAAGCGTCTATATCTGTCTGTACGCCGCCTTTGTTGTACACCTCATACTGGTAAAGAACATATTGATAAGGGTCTAATACATCAATCGTGTTCTGTATTTTTCTTACACCTAAAAATCCATTGTAGTTGATGGATGTTTTGGCTCTTTTACGACCTCCTTTTGTAGTGATCAGAACCACCCCGTTTGCTCCTCTCGCTCCGTAAATGTTGGTAGAGGAGGCATCCTTCAGAACCTCAATAGACTCAATTTCTTTGGGTGATAAAATAGAAAGGGCATTATCCATCTGTACTCCGTCCACGATATAGAGCGGTGCATTACTCCCCGTGATCGAGTTACCTCCCCGGATGACGATATCCACATCAGCTCCCGGCGAACCTTCACTCAACGAAACCTGTACTCCGGCCATTCTTCCCTGGATAGCTTCAGCGGCGTTTGTGGAAGGCATATCTTTGATAGCGTCTGCTTTTACGGAAGCGACGGAATTGGTAACATCTTTTTTGGAAACTTTAGTATATCCCACCAAAACCACTTCGTCGATCTTGGTTTCTTTTTCCTTTTTGGTCTCTTTTTCTTGAGCCATTGCAAGGACAGGAAGTAGAAAAACAGTTAAATATAACCACTTTATTGACTGTACTTTTTTATCCATTTTGTATCCTTATAGTTTTAATTTTGGTTGAAAGTTTTTTTTCAATCTTTGTCTTTTGGTGGATTTTGCAAGTATTTTTCCCGTTTTTAGTGGCAAATATTTTAGGAATTTTTACGCATTTCAGTGTGCAATCGATTGCGTAATTTTTCGTAATAAAATATCTCGGCTTCTAAACTAATATTATTTTCCAATACGCAAAGAAAAAAATGTTATTTTTTCATTAATTTGAATGTTTGGCAGAATTATTTTTACAAAACATGCGTTCGTTAGTGTGATATAAGTTGTTGTTAATTAACGTATTATTTGATTTTTAATTATATTTAAATAATATTAAATTTTTCTTTATTTTTTTGTTGTTTAAGATTAAAAAACTTAAAATTTAATTAAAATTTGACCATTTTGTTGTCTTAAAAATTCCCAAAATTGATGGTGAGAATGAAATTTTTATCTCTTTTACTGATTTTTATCATCTTTTTGGCTTAATATTTTTAGCCAAATTTGACAGTTAATAATGTTTAATCTCATTATCTATTATATAAAAGAGTGTTTTTTGCTTATTTTTAACAATTCAATATTGAAGATTTCGCTACTTTCTTTTGGCATGATTTTATATTTAATTATAGGCTGAGTATTAATTTTGGTTAATTTAATTCGCGATATTTCTTTAAAATAATTCTTTTTTTCTTGTTTATTTATATTTTAATTTGTTGTAAATCATTTAATTAAAAATTTAAATTAATTTTTTGTTAACTAATTGAAGAATAATTATATATTTAACACACAAGTATTCCTATAATTTTTTAGTGTAATTTTATGCAATCGATTACGCAATGTTTAACAGGTTTTGAGAAAACCGCAAAAAGAAAAGTATAAAGTAGTATGACAAAATCAGAATTTCGTTACGCCCATCATCCGGAAGATGTAAAAAAATATACAACTGAAGACTTGAGAAGGGAGTTTTTGATGAATGATTTATTTAATGAAGATCAGATCAATGTAGTGTATTCTATGTATGACAGGATGATTGTGGGTGGGGTAATGCCTGTAAAAAATGCTTTGAAACTGGAGCCGACTGACGATCTTAAAGCAGAGAATTTCCTTGATAGAAGAGAATTAGGAATCATCAATGTAGGTGCAACCGGAAAGGTCACTGTTGATGGTGAAGTTTTCGAACTGGGAAATAAAGAAGCTTTATACATCGGAAAAGGAGCAAAAGATGTTGTTTTTGAAAACGGAAATGAAGGTCAGACTTTATTTTATTTCAATTCTGCACCGGCTCATCATGCTTATCCTACAAAGAAAATCACGAAAAACGAAGCTGAAATTGTAGAATTAGGCGAAACAAAATACGCAAACAGAAGAACGATCAACAAACTGATTGTCAACAGTGTATTAGAAACCTGCCAGCTACAAATGGGAATGACCGAATTGCACGAAGGAAGCGTTTGGAACACAATGCCTTCTCACACGCACACCAGAAGAATGGAAGCTTATTTCTATTTCGATTTGGAAGAAGGCCAGGCAGTAAGCCATTTCTTAGGTCAGCCCAATGAAACCCGTCATATTTTTATGAAAAACAATGAAGCAGTATTGTCTCCGGAATGGTCGATTCACTCAGGCGTTGGAACTTCCAACTACACATTTATCTGGGGGATGGCAGGAGAAAATATGGACTACGGTGATATGGATGCTGTTAAAACTAACGAACTAAAGTAATTTTTCTAATGAATTTATTTGATTTATCCGGCAAAGTAGCAGTCGTTACAGGCGGCACTCATGGATTAGGAATGGCAATGGCAGAAGGTCTTGCCGCTGCAGGTGCTGAATTGGCAATCACAAGCACAACGCCGTCAAAATTAGAGGAAGCTTTAAACTATTATCATTCCAAAGGGTACAAAGCAACCGGATATCTTTTTGATGTGACGGATGAGCTGGAAGCCGCTCAGAAGGTTGCTTTAATGGAAGCTACTCATGGAAAAATAGACATCCTTGTCAACAATGCAGGAATCATCAAACGTATTCCGGCGATTGAGATGGAAGTTGAAGACTTTAGAAAAGTAATCGATGTAGATCTTACGGGACCTTTCATCATGTCCAAATTGGTTGGAAAATACATGATCAAAAGAAAATCCGGAAAGATCATCAATATCTGCTCAATGATGAGTGAGCTGGGTCGCGACAATGTAGTGGCGTATGCTTCTGCAAAAGGTGGTCTTAAAATGCTGACGAAAAATTTAGCAACAGAGTGGGCAAAACACAATATTCAGGTGAACGGAATCGGTCCCGGATATTTTGCAACCTCGCAAACAGAACCCATAAGAGTGGATGGAAATCCTTTTAACGATTTTATCATCAGCAGAACTCCGGAAGGAAGATGGGGAAATCCGGAAGACCTTGCAGGAACGGCTATTTTCTTGGCTTCGGATGCAAGTAAATTCATCAACGGACAGATTATTTACGTTGATGGAGGAATTCTGGCAACCATCGGGAAGCCTGCTAATGAATAACAACAGAATTAGACTAGAATGAAACCTTTTATTACAGATAATTTTTTATTACAAAATAAGTACGCTGAAGAATTATACTTCAATTACGCGGAAAAACAACCGATCATTGATTATCATAATCATTTGATTCCTAAAGATATTGCAGAAGATACCGTTTTCGAAAATATCTCAAAGGTTTGGATTGCCGGCGACCATTACAAATGGAGAGCGATGCGTACCATGGGCGTGAACGAAAAATTCATCACGGGAGATGCTTCAGACAAAGAAAAATTCGAAGCTTGGGCTAAAACGGTTCCTTATACTTTGAGAAATCCTTTGTATCACTGGACGCACTTAGAATTGAAAAGATATTTTGGAATTGATGAATTGCTGAACGAAAACAACGCTTCAGAAATTTACGACAACATCAGCGCTCAGCTTCAGACTCCGGAAAAATCGACAAGAGGTCTATTGGAAATGATGAATGTTGAATCTCTGTGTACAACAGAAGATCCGACTGATATTTTAAATTACCACCAGGATTTGGCAAAAAGCGACTGGAAAGTAAAAGTGAGCACGGCATTCCGTCCTGATAAGGCGATTTTAATTGAAAACCACAACTTCGCAGATTATATTGCTAAATTAGGTAAATCGGCAGGAATTGAAATCAATTCTTACCAGGCTTTGTGCGATGCTTTGTTAAAAAGAATTGAGTATTTCCATGAAAACGGATGCAGGCTTTGCGACCACGGATTGAACAATATTTCTTTCGAAGAAGCTGCCGAAGCAGAAGTTTCAACAATCTTTGCTGATAAATTAGCCGGAAAAGTTATTGCTGAAAAGCAGGTAAATCAGTTCAAAACGGCTATTTTATTATTCTTGGGAGAAGCTTACCATAAATTCGGTTGGGTTCAGCAGTTCCACTTAGGAGCTTTGAGAAATAACAACGAAAGAATGCACAGAATTTTAGGTCCGGATACGGGTTGGGATTCTATCGGTGATTTTGTTCAGGCTGAAACTTTGTCTAAATTGTTAAACGCTTTAGACGGAAAAGATAAATTAACAAAGACAATCTTATATAATTTAAATCCTGCCGACAACGAAATTTTCGCAACAATGATCGGGAATTTCAACGATGGAAGCATCAAAGGAAAAGTACAGTTCGGTTCAGGATGGTGGTTTTTAGACCAGAAAGACGGAATGATCAAGCAGATGAATGCCCTTTCAAATATGGGATTAATCAGCTGTTTCGTTGGAATGTTGACGGATTCAAGAAGTTTCCTTTCTTTCCCAAGACACGAATATTTCAGAAGAGTATTGTGTAACTTATTCGGTGAAGAAATGAAAAACGGTGAGTTACCAGATGATATTGAACATGTTGGGAAAATAATTTCTGATATCTGTTATCATAATGCTAAAAATTATTTTGATTTTTAAATTTAATTAAAATAAAGTCTCTCGCGGATTTGGCCGATTACGCAGATGATTGCGTTTAAAAAAGATCTGCGTAATCTGCTAAATCTGCGAGAGATAAAAAATAAATATCTGTAAAAAAACTTTGCGATCTTAGTTAAGTGAAACGCCTTTGCGAACTTAAAAATATACATCAAGTTTTAAAAGAAAATCTTTGCGCCCTTTGCGTTTAAAAAAAGCAGATATTCAACAAATTAAGAAAGCTTAAAAAAAATGAGCAACAAAATAGTCACCTTCGGAGAAATCATCATGCGACTGTCGCCACCCGGAAACAGAACAATGAAGCAAAGCCACGAAATGGAATTCTTTTTCGGCGGAACAGAGCTTAATGTAGCCGCTTCATTGGCAACAATGGGTTGTGGTGTAAGACATATCAGCAGTGTTTCGGATGATTTTGTAGGAGAATCGGCGCTTTCTTTTGTAAAAAGCTTCGGAATTGATACTCATTTTATTTCTAAAAATGAACATCCTTTAGGGTTGTACTTTTTAGAAGTAGGATCGTCGGTTCGTGCGAGCAGAATTGCTTACAACAGATTGAACGGTTCTTTTGCCAATATTCAACCTGAAAAAATTGACTGGAAAAAAGCGTTGGAGGGTTGCCAATATTTTCATTGGACAGGAATCAGTCCCGGAATTTCAAAAGCTGCCTATGAAGCTTTAAAAGAAGGTTTAGAAACAGCCCGTGAACTGGGAGTTGAAGTAACAACAGATCCGGCTTACCGTTCCAATCTTTGGAAATATGGTAAAAACGGTAACAAAGTGTTGAAAGAACTGGTTTCATTATCAACCATTTTCATTGGTGGAGTCAATGAAATCAACGAAATCTTAGAAACTCAGTTTTCATCAGATAAAGAAGGCTTTTTACAGGCTTGTGAAGAATTGAAAAAGCAATGCCCATCTATTCATAAAATTTTCGATAAGGTAAGAGTCGGAGTTACGGCAAGTTCTCAGCAAACGCAGGGAAGAGCTTTGATCAACGGAAATTATTTTGAAACTAAATTTTTAGAAATCGACAATGTAATCGACAGAATCGGAACGGGAGATGCTTTTGCTGCAGGTTTAATTTACGGTTTAATCAATTTCGACAACGAAAAAGCATTGAATTTTGCCAACGCAGCCTGCGCCATCAAACATACTATTTTAGGAGATATCAATTACAGCAGTGCAGAAGATATTTTGGAAGTAATGGCTGGAAATTCTGGTGGAAGAATTAAGAGATAAATTGTTGCTGGTTGTTAGTTGCTGGTTGATAGATTCTCACAATTCTAAAGGATATCAAAATTTCATCATGGTTGTGGTCTTTTATAAGCGAAGCGGCTTTGTGAAACTAAAAGCAGTTAGTAGCAAATAAATCTTCGAGAACTCTGTGTTCAAAAAAGATTAAAAGACAAAAGCTTAATAAATACATCACACTAAAGGATGGATTTAATTCCATCAAAAATTATTTTTTAAACAAGATAATTAAAACAAAAATGACAAAAATTCAAACCGTTACCAACGCCATCATCAATCAGGGGATTTTGCCTTTGTATTACAATGCTGATGAAACGGTAACCATAGACATATTAAAATCACTTTACAAAGCAGGAATTCGTGCGGTAGAATATACAAGCCGTGGTGAATCTGCGTTGAGCAATTTCACCAAAATGGTAGAAATTCGTAATGCGGAAATGCCGGAAATGCTTTTGGGAATCGGAACGATTAAAAATTTACAACAGGCTGAAGAATATTATAAAGTTGGCGCAGATTTCTTCATCAGTCCGGGGTTTGTCGCGGAAGTTGCAGATTTTTTAATTCCAAAAGATATATTGTACAGTCCGGGTTGTATGACTCCAACAGAAATTATTACCGCAGAAGCGGCAGGAGTAACTTTCATTAAATTATTCCCCGGAAACGCTTTAGGAACAGGATTTATGAGTGCTATCAAAGACGTTTTCCCAAATCTGAAATTTATGCCGACTGGAGGTGTTGATACAACAAAAGAAAGTATTGAAAGCTGGTTCAAAGCCGGAGTAGCTGCAGTTGGAATGGGAAGCAAATTGGTAAGCAAAGAATTGATGGCGGCAAAAGACTATGCAACCATTGAAAATGAAACTAAAAAAGTTATTGAAATTATTCAGACTTTAAAATAATAATGACAAACGCAGAGAAAAAAACTTTGTGATCTTAGTTAAGTAAAACGCCTTTGCGAAATTAAAAACGATTAGTAGTCAAAAAAATCTTTGCACCCTTTGCGTTTAAAAAATCATTATTAAAACAAACACAACAAAAACTAACTAATTCTAAAATTAATATGAGTTCAGTTAAATCTTCAAAACCTACGAATTTCAGATGGACGATCTGCGTTTTGCTGTTCATTGCAACAACGATTAATTATCTGGATCGTCAGGTTTTATCATTAACTTGGAAAGATTTTATCGCTCCCGAATTTCATTGGAATAACAACGATTACGGGAATATCACCGCTTTATTCTCTATTTTTTATGCGATCGGGATGCTTTTTGCAGGAAAATTTGTAGACTGGATGGATACCAAAAAAGGTTTCCTTTGGGCAATTGGAATTTGGTCTATTGGTGCTGTTTTACATGCTTTTTGTGGAGTTGCAACATCGGGTATTCTTACTGGAAACTGGTTAGCTGGTTTTCACGGTTCTAAAGAATTGATCGGAACAGTTTCCAATACTTCGGCGATTATCAGCACGAGTGTTTCGTTGTTTGTCTTTGCACGTTTTGTGTTGGCCATTGGTGAAGCAGGAAATTTCCCGGCAGCGATTAAAACAACGGCGGAATATTTTCCTAAAAAAGACAGAGCTTTATCCACAAGTATTTGGAATGCAGGAGCAACGGTGGGAGCGTTGGCAGCACCGATTACGATACCTTTTATTGCAAAATCAATGGGGTGGGAATGGGCGTTTATCATCATCGGTGCGTTAGGATTTATCTGGATGGGACTGTGGGTATTTTATTATAAAAAACCTCACGAGCACCATAAAGTTAATGAACATGAACTGACGTATATTCAGCAGGATGTAGAAGATTTTCCGATTGAAGAAAATACAACAGAGACAGAAGAAAGAAAATTCTCTTTCAAAGAATGTTTCAGTCACAGACAAACTTGGGCTTTTGCTTTTGGAAAATTCATGACAGACGGCGTTTGGTGGTTCTTTTTATTCTGGACTCCGGCATATTTAAGCTCGGTTTATAAAATGGATTCAACACAAAGTGCATTCCCGTTATTCGTTCTTTACATGATTACTTTATTGTCAATCATCGGAGGATGGCTTCCAAAATATTTTGTCGAAAAGAAAGGAATGAACGCCTACAGCGGAAGAATGAAAGCAATGTTGATTTTCGCATTTTTCCCCTTACTGGCTTTATTGGCGCAACCTCTAGGCTCAGTTACTTATTGGATTCCTGTTTTGATTATCGGAATTGCAGGAGCTGCGCATCAGGCTTGGTCGGCAAATATTTTTTCAACCGTGGGCGATATGTTCCCGAAAAAAGCAATCGCAACCATCACCGGAATTGGTGGAATGGCAGGAGGAATTGGTTCATTCATCATTAATAAATCTTCAGGAGTTTTGTTCGATCACGCTCACAAAGCTTGGTCAACAGTTGATGGAACTCCGTTGCTGGAAAAATATCCTCAATATATAAACGAAAGATTACCTGATGGATTCTTCGAGCAACTAGAAAAATCAGGGTCAGTAGTGGTAGACGGAATTGATAAAGGATACATGATTATTTTTTCAGTTTGCGCCGTTGCCTATCTAATTGCATGGACAGTAATGAAAACATTGGTTCCAAAATATAAAGTGATTAAATAAGATAACTGAACCATTAAGGACATTTAAGAAGTTAAGAATGATTAAGAATTTGCAGGCAAATTTAAGTGCGGACTCAAGAAATTTATTTCTCTTAATTAATCTTGAACCCTTAATAAATATTAATGGTTAAAATATATGGAAAGTAAATAAAAACTTTGTGTGCTTATTTAAGTGAAACGCCTTTGCGAACTTAAAAATATACATCAAGTTTTAAAAGAAAATCTTTGCGCCCTTTGTGTTTAAAAACAGATTTAAATCAAGGCAAGCAACAATATTAGAAAAGATGGAAAATCAGATAAAACAAAAATTAAATCGTGAATTAAACAATTCTCAGGAAAAACTTCCTATTAAAATTGTACAGTTTGGTGGAGGAAATTTCATGAGAGGATTCACAGATTATGTAATTGATAAATTAAATAAAGAAACCAATTGGAAAGGTGGAGTTGTCAATTTACAGGCAACACCAAACGGCTCTATTCAGAAGATGGAAGAGCAGGACAATTTGTATACGCTGTTCACCAGAGGAATTAAAAAAGGAGAAATCCACGATGAAAAACAGGTGATTTCTGCGATTCAAAAGTCAATTAATCCTTATGCAAATTACGATGAATTCTTAGCTTTGGCGAAAGAAGAAGAATTAGAATTTGTATTTTCAAATACGACTGAAACAGGAATTGCTTATGATGAAACAGAAGTTTCCTACCAAGGTCCGCATAAGAATTTCCCTGCGAAAGTAGCTGTTTTGCTTCACGAAAGATTCAAGCATTTCAATGGGGCAGAAGATAAAGGTTTAAGAATTATTCCTTGTGAATTAATTGAAGACAATGCTTTTGCATTAAGAGATATTATCATTAAATACGCGCAGCTTTGGAATTTAGAAGAATCATTTGTGCAATGGATTGAACAAAATAATTATTTTCATAACACCTTAGTAGACAGGATCATTCCGGGTTATCCGAAAGACGATGTAGAATCTTACGAAGATCAGCTGGAATATGAAGACCAAATGATGGTTGTTTCGGAATGTTTCTTACTCTTTGTCATCCAGGAAGCCGGAAATTTGAAGGAAAGAATTCCTTTCGATCAAATCAACGAACAGATTTTGGTAGTTGATGATATTCAGCCGTATCGCTTGAGAAAAGTAAGAATCCTAAATGGCGGTCATACTTTGATGCTGGCTCCTGCAATTTTATCAGGAAAGGAAACGGTAAAAGAATCTATCGATGATGCATTTGTCGGTAAATTTTTAAGTGAAACGATCTTTAATGAGGTCAATACTACCTTAGGTTTAGATAAAACGGAATTAAAAGATTTTGCGGAAGAAGTTTTCGACAGATTCAGAAATCCTTTTATTAAACATTATCAGGCAAGTATCGCTTTGTATTTTGTTTCTAAATTTAAAGTAAGAATTCTTCCAAGCTTGTTAGGATACGTTGAGATCAACAAAAAGTTACCGTTGAATTTGGTCTTTTCTTTAGCAAGTTTAATCAGATTCTATCAGGGAAATTTCGGTGAAAAATCGTTGCCAATTAATGATGAAGAAGCTATCGTTGCTAAATTCAAAGAAATCTGGACAAACGAAGATTACGGAAAAGTTGCAGAACTGTCATTAAGTGAAACAACTTTCTGGGACACAGACCTTACTCAGGTGGAAGGCTTGAAAGATGCAGTGGCAAAAGCTTTGTGGGAAATAGATCACAACGGCGTGGAAACTGCATATCACAACTTTATACAATTTTATTCTTAGAAAAAATGCAAAAGAAAGTACTGAAAGTAAATCCTAAAGACAACGTTATTGTAGCGCTGTTGGATTTGCCCGCCGGAGAATCGGTACATCTTGACGGTACAGATTATACGGTTGTAAAAGATATTAAGGCTAAACATAAGTTTGCTGCTGTAGATTTTGAAGATGGCGACCATGTTATTATGTATGGCGTAATCGTTGGAAAAGCGAATCAGTCCATCAAAAAAGGTGAAGTCATTACGACTGAAAATGTAAAACACCAAAGTGCAAAAGTAGAAGGCAAAACCGCTACTTTAGGCTGGACTCAACCGAATGTTGATAAATGGAAAGACCGCACTTTCATGGGCTATCACCGTGAAGACGGACAAGTGGGAACTGAAAACGTTTGGCTGTTCTTTCCTCTGGTATTCTGCGAAAACAAGAATATCGAAACATTAAAAGATATTTTTGAAAAAGAATTACTTCACGATAAAGCCAGCAAACATCAGCTTTTATTACGATCATTATTAAATGGCGGGGCAACTGATGTTGTTGAGGAAGAAAAAGAAGAAGATACTAGAGTATTTAAAAATATCGACGTAAGATTCATCACACACCAGGGTGGTTGTGGTGGAATTCGTCAGGATGCCGAAGCATTGGGAAGGCTATTTGCAGGATATGTGAACAATCCTAATGTTGCGGGAGCAACGGTTCTTAGTCTGGGCTGTCAGAATCTTCAGGTGCAGATTTTTATGGACGCACTTCATGCTTTGGCTCCGAATAACAAAAAACCGATTGTTGTTTACGAACAGCAAAAATCAGGAACGATCGATGAAATGTTGACCGGCGTGATCAAAGATTCTTATGAAGGCATTAAACAAGCTAACAATATAGAAAGAAAACCTGCACCCATCACCAAACTGAATATTGGTTTGGAATGTGGCGGATCAGATGGTTTCTCCGGAATTTCTGCAAACCCTGTTTTGGGTGAAGTTTCTGATATTATGGCGGCAGTTGGCGGAACAACCATGCTTGCCGAATTCCCTGAATTGTGTGGAGTAGAGCAGGAGTTGGTCAATCGTTGCATCAATGATGAAGACGGTGTAAAATTCCTTAAACTGATGCAGGATTTTGAAAAATCAGTCGTTGCTGCAGGTTCAGGTTTTGATATGAATCCGTCTCCCGGAAACATCAAAGACGGTTTAATTACCGATGCGATGAAATCCGCTGGAGCAGCCAAAAAAGGCGGTGCAGCTCCAATTGTAGAAGTTCTTGATTTTACAGAATATGCCACAAAACCAGGACTCAATCTTTTGTGCACACCCGGAAATGATGCCGAATGTACCACCGCTTTAGTGGGTTCAGGGGCGACAGTGGTTCTTTTCACAACGGGTCTTGGAACGCCAATGGGAAATCCAATTTCTCCGGTCGTAAAGATTTCATCCAATACAGTTTTAGCAGAAAAAATGCCGGATATTATTGATTTTAATGCAGGTACGGTCATCAGCGGAGATAAAACAATACCAGAAGCAGCAGATGAACTTTTGGAATACATTATTAAGGTCGCAAGCGGCGAAGTAAAAACCAAAGCCGACCTTCTTAATCAAAACGACTTCATTCCTTGGAGAAGGGGTGTGAGTTTGTAAATTAATTTAATAATTATTGTTTTAATTATATAAATATTAGGGTTGAAAATGCTTCTTACTTTTGTAAGGAGCATTTTCTTTGGGATATAACTTAAAATTTTTAATGATATTAGGCAATTATAAAAAATTAGATTGTAGATTCGTAGTATTGAAAATTCTATTTCAAAAATTATGAATTTAAGTTTCAAAAATAATATAGTAAAAAGAATGTTGATTTCACTTGTCATTATTGCCGCCCTGATTCTGGCATTTGTTTTTTATCAGAAAAAAGTTCGTTATAATCTGGTAACGATTTCGGAAAATAAAGTCTACAACTCTGGAGCTGTTCCTCCTGAAAAATTGGCGGGTTTTGTTAGTGATCACAAAATAAAAACCATTGTAGATCTTCGTGATGGCTTGGTGCAGACCAAACTAAATCCAGAGACAAAAGAGCAGGTGAACGATGAAGAATTCGCAGCAGATAAAATTGCAGGTCTTCATTATTTTAATCTGCCTACCGATCAGATTCCTCAAGACAGTACAGTTCAGAAATTTTTGAAAATAATGGATGATCCCAAAAACTATCCAGTCCTTATCCATTGTCATCACGGTGTTGGTCGTTCGCGCCTGTTCAGTTCAATTTATAGGATTGAGTATGAAAATTTCAGCAACGAAAAAGCCAGAGCCAATGCCCGTGAGTTTTGGGAATTTGGTACTAATTTTTCAAAAGATTCACAGAAAGGAATTTATCTTACAAATTATAAGAAAAGAGAAAAAAAGTAACTATTTTATTAGTAATTTTCATCAATAGGAATGGTTTTTAGCCCGTTTTAACTAAAACGAACAATGATTGGCTTTAGCCAAAAATTCTATGAAATTGATTAATATTCTTTATTAGAGTAACAAATTCATCTGAAATGATAGATAACGACATAGTAAACTGAAGCGTTAAGAAAATTAATTCTGAAAACATTAAGAAAATTTTACTGCTCGAAGCATAACACAGATGTTAAATCGAAGAACAAATTTAGTTATCGTACAAATTTTAAAATTTTTAGTAGACAGAAATAATTTTTATCATTCAGATTCTAAGTCTTGAACTTTTATTGTAAGACAAAAGAAATTACTTTCTTTTCGAAGACTTCCTAATAAAAATTTGTGGTGCTAAAACCACCTTTTTCTCCGTAGAAACTCCCGACCCATTTTCTTTTACGCTTTCAAGAAAGACCTGTCCCGCCATTTTACCCATCGTCACGGGAGTTTGATCTACCGAACTCATCGGAAGCTCCATAAATTGGGTGAAAGGTTCGTTGGAAAAGCCGATAACAGCGACTTCTTCAGGAATTTTAATCTTCCGTTTTTTCAGTTCCTGACAAGCGCCCAATGCAGCAAAATCACTCGAAGAGAAAATCGCATCCGGAGTGGATTTCTTTACCCAAAGTTTTTTGATGGCTTCAATTCCTGCATCGATCGAACTTCCGGTGGTAATGATGTTTTCTTCTTTTACACTTAAATTATGATCAATTAAAGCCTGTTTATAGCCGTTAAGACGGTTTTGGTAGATTTCAAGATTTAAATCTCCTGAAAAATGACAAATATTTTTATAACCTTCGTTAATCAAATGTTCAGTCGCAATGTAACCGCCTTTGTAGTCATCAATTACAACTGTGCTGATTCCCGCAATATCTTTTTTTCTGTCAAAAAATATAATCGGAGTGTTGGTAGTATCCAAAATACTTTGAATATGTTCCGTATCCACAGTCGTCTTGGATACCGACATAAAAATCCCGTCAACCTGCGCGTTAAGCAAGGTGTTTAAGTGTCTTTTTTCAATATTTACATCTTCATGACTTTGGCAGATAATCACATGATAACCAAACGGAGAAAGCTCTTCTTCAATTCCACGAATGACGGACGAGAAAAAGTTGGTATTTACGAAAGGAACGATGATTCCTACGTTTTTGGTTTCACCACTTTTGAGGGCTTTGGCAAGATTGTTCTGCTTATAGTTCATTTCTTTCGCAGTTTTCTTTACCAGATCTTTCGTTGCCTGGCTTATTCTTGGGTGATCGTTAAGTGCTCTCGAAACAGTAGCCACACTTACATTTAGTTTTTTCGAAATATCGTATATCGTGGCACTTTTTTTATTCATACAAGTTTTTTTGAAGCTGTTTTTTACCAAAAATTTTGGCTGATTGTTGACGTAAATTTAATCAAATTATATCTACAAAAAAGGAAATTTTATGTATTTTATACAACATTGTAGAAGATTAAAATTATATTAAACCAAAATTGTAGATAAATGCTTAATTATCTTTTATTTATATTAGATAATACTTAAATTAAAAACATGATATTTATCGAATATCAAATGGATTTTTGTCTTAAAAATGAAAGCTTGTCATACAAAACGGAAGCTTAATCTAACCAAAAAAAGACACCGAAAATCGATGCCCATTAATTATAAGTATTGATGTAAAAAATATTTACTTTTTCCAAAGTTTTTCGATCTCCTCCAAGATTTTAACAATATATAATTAAACCAAAACTGATGCTTAAAGATTTATTTGAAAAATGAAAAAGGCCTTCCAAAAAGGAAAGCCTAACAATAAAAAATAATCAATTTAAATACAAGAAATAAATTGAGTGTGCGATTTACTCTTTCATCCAAATCATCATTTTCTTCACTTTATATTGAATGCTGATGTTTTGAATGCAGTTTTTTGAGTTTTTATTTAATCGTAAAGCAGAAATTTTAATCTTTTTACCCATTAAGTTTTGACAAAACTGATCGAAAGGCATCAGTTTCTGATCATTAATGACAACCGGAATTTCAAAATTTCCACATAGATAATCCTTAAAATCATCCTTAGTTTTGGCTTGTGCAGCCACTTGGTTAAGCAATAGCTGAAATTGTTCATTAGAAATCTCAGGTGCTTTTTTCTCCGCAATCACAGAATCTTTTTTCGACTTTGTTCGCGGAGAAACAGGAATGTATTGCAACATATCTACCATCGGATCTTTCTGCGCTTCGCCTCTTGGTAAAGAAAATGCGACATGAGGCTTCTCAAATTCATACGATTTGATGTCTATTTTTTGCTTGGCAGTGATGGTTTTCGGAGCGACATAAATGGTTTTTACAGCAGTATGTTCAATATCTCCGTTTACAATCAAGGTGATTTTTTTATCTCCAACGGATTTAAATTTATAATTCGGTGTTTTTCCTAAAGCATCGGTATTGGAAGTCTCTCCAAAACTCCATTCCCAAGATTCACCACCTTCTTTTACTGCATCAAACTGCACATTTTCTCCTACAGTAACAACCGTTGGTGAAATAATCATTGGCAAATAGCCTGTTTCCTGACTAATACTTGTAATGGTAATTGGTTTTTCGTGTACACAATTTCCATTAATTTTTAATTTAATGATATAATCTCCAGGCTTTTTATATTTATGAAAAGTAATTTGTCTTTTATCAACAGCGGTACTATCACCGAAATCCCACTCCCAACTTTTCGCACCTTCTGTATTATCCTGAAATTCAACAACACGGTTGATAACATACTCATCTGCATGTACCAAAAACTTAGCATTCTCACAATCGACATGACGTGTAAATTGATAGATAAGGAGTAAAAGACTTGCAATGAGCATTATGCCAAAACAGATATAGATCTTATAATCTACATTCAAAAAAAATGTGCGACTGTTTTTTTTCATCGTAATTAATTTGTGTTTTCGCAAAGATATTCAGGATTTTTTTATTGACAAAAATAATTTATTAAATTTTTAATTATCATATAGAAAAATTTATATATTTGCACAAACACAAATGAAAAAATGAAAAATAACACGTATTTATATGTATTTGTTGTGTATGTAATATTTTATTCATGCGGAACTAAGAAATACATTAAAGAAATTCCTTATAAATATTCTTCTGATGAATATTTTAAATCTAAACAAGAGCAAGAGAATAAAATAGATTCCATATATTCTGTTGTAAACGATAATTCCGAAGGTTTAAGCGATGATATTTTAAAAATTAAAGAAAAATATTCTATTATCATGGGCGTAATGCCTAAAGATATTCAGGATTATAAATTGTATACTTATATCGATCAATGGCTTGAAACTCCCTACAAAAAGCAAATGCTTGAGAAAAATGTGGGTGTAGATGCTTCTTATTTTGTACAATCCTTGTACAGTGATATTTATGATCAAACCTTTTCTAAAACTCCAGACGGAATTTTCCGCTCAAAAGATATTCAACTTTTTACGGGAAGAGCTTTTTTACAGGAGGGTGATATTATATTTTTCAGATATGACAAGGCGCATCCTATTTCGGATGTTGGAATTTATCTGCACAATGACCGAATTGTAGCGTGTACTGAAAGTGGTCTTAATATTTACAATTTTAATGATCCTTATTTTCAACTGAGATATGTAGCGGCAGGACGTTTAAAGCAAAAATAACCATGGAAAACTTGCAGACTCTCATTTCCGAAATCAATGCTTTAAAATATGATATAAGAGCAGAGGTTGTGGTAAATGATTTACTCAAAAATAATGAAATCGGAGAAAATCAATATATCGTTCAAAATGAAGGACAGTTTTCCCGTACCTATCGTTTTGATATTTTGGGATCTGAACTTGTGGATTTTGACTACGATAGCAAACAGATTTTGCAGTTGAATCTTTCCCGCGACAGTATTTATGACATGCTTCCGGAAAATATTTCCCACGATGCAAAAAATGATGCTCCTGAAAAAGATGTTGATGTGATGATTAGAGAATATCAGACACAGAAAAAACAACAGAGAACTACCCGAAATTTTTTTCAACCTTTTGAAAATGAAATGTTCAGGTATGGAGTGGAAGTGAAAAATTTTGAAAACAATTTTTTATTTGAATTAAATAGCTATCTCGCTCCTGAGATGTTTTATGATTTCTGGGGAATTGATAAGAATCTTCCACCGCTTTTGGTTTCTAAATTTATCAGATTGCTTCCTTTTGCTTATAAAATTGTAGGTGACATCGATTATACCTGTCATATTCTTTCGGTTTTGATAGAAGAAGATGTAAATATTTCATACAAAGGACATCATAAATATTCGGATGAAGACCAAAATATAGAATTGGGGATGAGTCGTTTAGGATTGGATTTAATTGCGGGAACAACTTATGATGATTATTCTAATCATCTGGATATCAGTATTGGTCCATTGAGAAATCAATCTTTTATAGATTATATCCATGATGGAAAAATGAAAAAATTCATTGAAATATTTTATGATCATTTTTTTCCACTTGAAGTTGAAATCAATACAATAATTCTTCTTCCCAAAGAAAAACAGGATTTTGAATTTAAAACGACAGAAATACCAATTTTAGGCTATAATACACGAATTTAAAAAACACAAATACAAGCACTAATGAACATTAAAAAATATTTTATTAATCTTTTAGACCCCAAACTTTTGGTGATGATTTTCATCGTTTTGGCGCTTTGTGTGATTCTTACGATGCTTTTTAGCCAAAAAGTTCCTGATTTTAAGCAAAAATTTAAAGGAAAATATTACACTTATGTATTTTCTTTTGCCTTTGTTTATGCAGTAATTGCCTTACTTGGCTATAATAAACTTTTCTCTGATGAGAATATGTATGAATTTATTTTTTATCAAATAAGTTCGCTGGTTCTGGGGATTATTCACTGTTGCCTTTACAGAAGCGTTCTTCAGAAATTTAATTCAAAAAAAACAGGAACGGAATATCTTTTTGCTTTAGTAGCAGTTTGTTTTGCCTTGATCCCTTTTTCGCTGATTTATACATTTTTAAATGGTTCAGATTTCGTTTATCTGATGTTGGGACATTTTATTATTTTCTTTATTCCGACATTTTTGAATGATACTTTCAATCGAGCAATGCTAATTCCTCCAAAAATTTATAAAACATGGCAATTTCCAGAAAACTATATTGAATTAGCCAATCTTGAAGATGAAGAAATGAGAGATCTTGTAGTTTTCAGTTTTTTGATGGATAAAGATAAAGAAGCAACAAAATACAGCACTTACCGAGCAAAAGGTCCTACAAGAATCGACTTTGGAAAACTATTCTACACTTTTGTGGTCGATTATAATGAAAAGCATTCTGAAAATCCAATTGAAACGGAAGATGAAAATGGATTGTACAATTGGGTGTTTTTCCTTCAGCCAAAATGGTATGAAAGCACAAAATATATCGATCCGGAACTCACTCTTTACATGAATGGAATTGAAGAAAACAGTGTTATTTTTTGCATGAGAACAAAAGACGTGATGAATGAAAAAAAAGAATTGAAAACGGATTTTGAGTACACACAGAAAAAACAAACAGAAGAAAACGCCAATTAAAAAAATACACCCAAATGATAGAAAAACTAAACCATTTTCCGGTAAACTGGATTGATGGAATGAAAATCAATAAAACGCACTTTAATGCAGTTCAGGATTTTATGAATGATTTTATTCGCGATTCTGTAGGGATTCATACTTCTATGATTAACTACGGATTGTTGCCTGTAAATGATTCAATAAAAATGAATCTGATTATTGATAATCATAAATTATTAAGAGTAAAAGTCGATCAATGTTATGCGATTACGCCAAACGGATCTAGAATAGATATCGGAGAAGGAACTGCAGATGCGATGTCTTTGTCGCTACCTTATCCCGAAGCTGTTTATGAGATAAAAGAGAACGAAAGCTTTGTGCTTTTTGCCTGTCTTTCGGTCAATCATTTTAAAAGAACTCCCTTTGGAGAGCCGGATCCGGAGGAAAACCCTCCAAGATATCCTTTTACTCAGCCAGAATATTCACTGAATTTAATTCCTGAAACTGAACTAAAAAATGTATTAGGTTTTGGTTCGAATTATTTAACGATCGGAAAAATTTTCGTTAATGCTAATGAATCACGAATTGATGATAACTATATTCCACCATCGGTTTCTGTATCAAGTCATAAAAGATTACAGGAATTATTTGTCGAAATTGATCGTTTTTACGGGCAGATTGAATTGTATTCTGTACAGATTGCACAAAAAATTTACGGTAAAAAACAAACCAATGCTTTGGCGCAAATGATGGAGCTTTTGACAGACAAAACATTGAATTATTTAGGAAAAGAGATCAATAAATTCCGGTGGATGTCACCCCATATAGAACCTGCCCATATGCTTTTGTCGGTGGTTGCGATGGCAAGAACAATCAAGAATTTTATCGATGCAAGATCGGGTGCAGGCAAAGAAGAACTACTGAATTATTTTGCAGAATGGTGCAACGTCAGTCAAGGAAATTTTGAGGTAATTTTTTCAGAAGTTATCAATGCAGAATACAATCATAATCAGATGGATCTTGTGATTGCAAAAATTGTAAAATTCATGAAAACTTTGGAGGAATTATTTTCTGTTCTCAGCAGATTAGATTACATCGGGAAGAAAAAAGACGGAAGTATTTTTGTTTCCGAAAATACGGATGACCGAGATGCTGTGATCCATTCAAAACGCAGCCGAACTTTCTTAGCAGATTAAAAATTAAAACACAAATATTATGGAAGTACTTAATAAAAGAGAACGATCGAAAGCATTTTCTATGTTCATATTATTCTTCATGATAACCATTATTATTTTGATAACAGCGATTTTATTTAATGCATATTTTCCCTTTAAAGAAAATAGTTTATTAAAATCTGAAAACGCTAAAATGAAAAAAGAAATGGAAACTCAGGACAAATTTTCCTTTCAGTTGGAAAAAGTAAAGGCAGCGACAGACTCTATCGGAACACCGAATCAGAATGATTTTTTTAATGAAAAATTGGCGTTGTCAATTCTTGCGGATATGTATAAACAATTGCCCAAAGATACTCTGAAAAATAAAGTTTTGTACAACAACGCTATCATTGGATATAAAGATCTTATTGATGCTAAAAAACAAATTAAACAACTTTCCGGAAATCAGATGACGATGGATAGTTTAAGCTCAATCAATAAAACTTTGAAAGCAGAATATGATAAAATGAAGACCGATCTCGAAGTTTGCAGACAGCTTTATCAGGCACAATAAAATATTGGTATGAAAAGGTTTAAAATCATTTTCTTTTTCCTGATTTTTTTTGTGTTTTTTCTGAAAGCGCAGAAAGTTTCCTCGGATTCTACATTTGTGCGTTTCGATTGCGGAATTGAGCAAACGAAACAAAAGCTAGATAAAAAGTTTTTCGCCAGCACGATGCCTTTACATTTAAAAATTAATAATGAAAAGCATACTTACGGGACATTGCAGTTGGGAAAAAGAAAGAATAAAATATTCATCTATTTACAGATTTTAGCGGATAATGTTTGTATTAAAAAAGATAAAAATGTAGATGTCTATTTTAAATCAGGGGAGATTATTACGCTTCAAAATGACTATCCTTTAAACTGTGAAGGTTTTTTTGCCAGACAATTGAAAAAGAAGGAATTAGAGAATTTGAAAGGAAACGAAATTACAATGGTCAAGATTTATACATACAAGAAGAATTACGAATTGTATGTGACTGATTTTGATAATTATAATATTGATAATCAGATTGATTGTCTTTCCGCTTATCAAGTGAAAAAATCGGATGAGGTTAAAATTAAAAAAGAAAAATAATAACCATGAGTCCGCTTCCTGAATTGAATTTAAATCTTGGAATATCAAAAGATAAACACTCTGTTTTCCATGCGAAGGAAGACGGAGAGATTATTGTTAGGTCAGATTCCGGTTTGAGGAAATATACCATTTCTATGATTATTTCTGATCAGGAAGTTGGGAAAATTCAATTGAAATTCGGAGATCACAAAGTGGAAATTCCAACCTATAAAATGGTGGTAACAGATGATAAAACAGAAGAAACAACGGTTTATCAGGTAACTCGAGATACTTTACAATTTGTAAAATCTAAAACAAAGAAAAGTTGGCTGTCTTTTTTAGGGTTTAAAAAATTTGATAAAACTTCATATCTCTATGAAAATATTTCTTTTGAACCTGAACTGGAAACGGTTGAAAATTTTAATTTATCAAAATACAGAAGTTTATCCGAGAAGAGTTTAAGTTATAAATTATCCGGAAACGGAGAAAATGTAATGTTGTTTGCAGGTGAAATTAATGATTTTAAAAAGCCTGAAGATATCTCAAAATATTTCATGATTGTCGATCAGAATAACGGAATGAGCTTCATCGGAGACATTTTGTACCGAGAAAAATTGTTGAAACTGACTCCAAAAATTGAACTGCAAATCATTAAAAGGAAAAATATTCCAAAGAATTTTGAATTTGATGAAAAAGGAAAAGCACGTAGAGTAATTTATTTATAAAAACACAACATCAAAAAGTATAATCATGAAAGGAATTTATTATAAAATACCGATTGATTTCGGAGCAATTACAGAAAGAAAAGACGCAGAAAAAATTTCCATTGATAATTCTATTGCACAACAAATTTTCTTGATTGCAACAACTTCTTTGGACGAGTGCAAGTTCGATGAATCTTTCGGATCAGAGATTTGGGAGATGGATTTTGATCTTTTGAAAAGCGATAATCAGTTGAGAGAATTTATTACAAATTCTTTAAAAAAAGCAATTGTAGCGCATGAAAAACGTCTTCAATTATCTGATGTTGATGTTTATATCCATGATGAAAATATTGGTAGATTAGGAAAAAAGCGAATGAAAAAACGGGTAAATATTGCTGTAAAAGGCATGGTTTTGGAAACGAACCGTCCGTTTTTATTTCAGAATTCATTTTTTGTAGGACCGTTGTCATATTAAAATATTGTGATGGACATTTTTATAAAAACACATATCGTGAAAAAAGGAGAAACGCTTGAGGAAATCGCGACGATGTACGAGATTCCCGAAGTGACGATTCTTCGTGATTTTCATAATAAAATGGTTCCTGATCATAGAAACTGTATTGGATGGGAAATCGATTCTGGGTTTGAGTTGTTTGTGCCGCAAAAAGAGGATATTTTAAAAGTTTTGAATGCAAGAAAAAACAGAGTTCATGAACATTTTGAAAATCAACAAAAAATACTTTTAAACCGAAATTTTATTTTCCCTTTTTGGAAAGGAAGACACGTTTATAAAATTGAAATTATAGATGAAAAAGGTGTTCATATTTTCATTTTTGAAATTGAACATTTGAAGGAAGTAGACGAAATGTTTTTCATTAAAATCAATCAAAAAGGATTAAAATTTAATGATGAAGATCTTGATAATTCTGTCGAAGAAATGGCTTCTGATATTAATAAAAATTTCTTTCCTGTAGAATTGATGATGAATAAAAAAGGGGAAATTGAAAAAATTAATGAGTTACCAAATCTTCAGAAAAACTGGAAAAATAATGCCTCAGATTTGTATGAGTTTTATGAAGGTGAGATTGGAAAAATGTTTTTAGATGAAATTCAGTGTAGGCTTTCGGATAAAGAGAAACTAAGGCAATTTTTGAATGAAAATCTACTTTGGATCTTGGTGCTAAATTCTTACTTAGGATTTTATGAAAATGGAATTAGCGAAAAGAAAATCAAATTGTTGAATTGTGATTTTAATGTAATTCATAAAGTTTTACAAAGCGAATTGCAAGATCAGATATATACAATTTCACAGGAAATATCGAGACAAAATGAAGAAAATGAAATGGTGGCTGAAGCAGAATATCGATTTAATTTGAAAACAAATATTCTACAATGTGCAAAAATAAAATTGAAAGACTGGTTTGAAAATTTAAATATCATCATTACACAAACACAATAATATGGGTGAAAAATATTTAGTCTGTCAGGGAGCGACCTGCTCTTGCAAATTTGGGACTGTACCGGATAAATTGAAGGTAAAGACCCAAACGAAAAGATATATTAATGACAAAGACGGGAGCTATAAGCTTACGGCTACTCACAAAGACATTGGAAAGACTTTTCAGAACAATACTTTCGGGACTTGTTCTAAAATGAATAACAATCTTTGTCAGGTCACAGTAACCGAATGGAGTGGTTTTTATGAAAAAATACTGATCGAAGACAACGGCGGAAAAGTATTGCTGGAAGATAGCAAAGCGACTTGTCCGGTTGGAAGCAAAGACTGTATTACCATTATAAAACACGGACAAACTGTGGAGTTGGGAAAGCAGAATCTCAAAAATGTAAGTTCGTTGAAAATTCATTTAATGAGTCCTTTAATGAATGTTGATGAGGTTTTGGATGATTTGCAAGAACATGAAATAGATGCTTTTTAAAATATAAAATATGTTGAAAAAAGGAGTCTACAGAATAGCAGGAAATACATCACCCAAAGTGGGTGCAGAAACGTTGTACGCGATTGCAGAATGGTATCCGGATACGCCAATTTTGGAGAGAAATCCTGCAAAAGTGACATGGGAATTGTTCCGAAAAAGGAATGATGGGAAATTTACTTCTACAGGTATTAAAAAGGTAGGAATCAGCAGTTTTACATTTGGTGAAAAAGCTTGGAGATATACTTATAAATTAGAGGCTTACCTCCATACGCCGGAAGGCAAGGAACCGATGGCGTTGATTATTAATCCTCAGCAAAGTAAAGTTCCGAAGATCAATAAAGTTGAACTTTATTATGTGGATGATGCAAAGGGAAATACATTTAGTTTCTTTGAAAAGCTTGTTGCAAAGGCACATTGCGTGAATCTTGCCAATGAGGAACTCATTTTTACCCTCTGGGAAGATGACGCAAAAGGTGACGGACATGATCCTAAAAATCTTTTTGTAGCCAGTAAATCCGCCAAAGTAAAAGTAAGCAATGGTATTGCCACAGCAGAATTTACATTAACGGAAGGCTTCATGAAAAAAGCAATGAGAGGTGAACATGACGGGCAATTGGAATTTTATGTGACGGTAGAATATTTTAAAAATAAAAAGCATGAATCTGAAAATGTAACCGTAAATAATCCTCTTTACAAAAAGGCTCAGGAAGTAAAGCATAAAGCGCCTGTTCAGGAAAAGAAACCTGCTCAACATCAACCGAAAGTAAAGGGTTCTCCGGCTGAGCAGAAACCTAAGAGTAAGAAAGAGGAGAAGGGGATTATTGATAGATTTAAAGAGCTTTTTGATTTTGCTGAAAGTAAAAAGGCGACGGCGACTAAGGATAAGGATCCGAATAAAAAAGTGCCTAATACAAGTAAGACGGTTACGGTAAAAGATCCGGATAATGGAAAAGAGAATAAGACCTGTGTGTGTAAAGAGTATGGTTTGATTTGGGGAGGTCATGAAAAAATGACTTGTGAAAAAAGAAAAAAAGTTGTTGAAGTATGTAAAAATATTTGGGGTGAAAATCAAAAGATTGAAAAAGCAAATATGTTGATGGCGATTATGCATTTGGAAACTGCAGCTTCTTTCGACCCTTCTAAAAAAGGGATTAGTAATGGTGGAACTAAATATATTGGTTTAGTACAATTTAGCGCTACAACAGCAACAAGTTTAGGAACAACTTATGATGCATTAGGTAAAATGACATTTGTTGAACAAATGAATTATGTAGAAAAATATCTGAAACAAAATAAAGATAAAATGAAGACATTAGTTGATTTTTATCTTCAGGTATTGAAACCCTCTGATGTTGGTAAAGGAGATCAGCCAAATCATGCTGTATTTGATGAAAGTATTTCTGTTCCTGATGGAGACGGAAATAGTACATCGAAAGAACAAAGAAATATTAATATCACGAGAGAGCCTTGGGTTACTAAATATGGATATTCTTCAAACGCTACATTTATGGTAGAGAAGGACGAATATACGAAGCGCAGAAAATGGGTATATTCTAGACAAAAGTATGAAGAACGTTATGGTTTTCATAATGGCAAAACTTACGTTTGGGAGATTGATCAGATTTTGAAAAAGAAGCATTATACTCCTGGAGAAGGATCTAAATTTAATAAAGAATGTGACAATATAGTTGAAGAAAAAAAGAAATCTAATGGGAAATATCCATCATGGATAGATGTTGCTATTGCAGAGGAGAAGAAAATAATAAGAGAAGCTACCCATTGCCAGTATATAATAGATGTTTATGAAGCTAGTACAGACAATTATAAATTAACTAAATGTACAGGTTCACGCTCCGAAGCAGCATGGTGCGCGACTTTCGTTAATTATTGTTTAGAAACTTCTGGACATCAATCTCAACAAGATCCTGGAGCAATTTGGTACAAATCTGTAAATAGAGTTAAGCGTAATAAAAATGGACCTTATGAAACAGAAGAAATTTGGGCGACCAAGCATACTACAATGTATATGGGAGGAATAGTTGTGTGGTTAAACAATGGTCATACAACATTTGTGGTAGGTATTGATAAGAGTAATACAAATAATTATTTGTTTCTAGGTGGAAATCAGGATGATGGTGTTCGTTTTTGGTCTATGCCCAAAACGAAAATTCATCCATTTTGTTTAATTCCCATTGATTATAATGGAGAATTAATGCCGTTAGAGGAAATTGAGCCATCTGATTTGAGTTCAGATGCAATAAAATATAAAGAAGGAGGTAAAACAACATAAAAAAATAATAATGAAAAAAATATTTATAATATTAATATTGGCATTTTCCTATGATCAATTTTACTCTCAAAATGTTTATGACTATCGGGTAAAAACTACATCGAATGCTAAAGATAGAGCAAAGATATTAGACTTGGTAAGAATTGAACTTCAAAAAAACTATGATCAAAAATTCGTTTTTGTAGTTAATAAATTAAATGTCTCCGCAGGGTTTGCTTGGTTTGAAGGTTTCGTACATAAAAAAGATGGTGGAAATATACTTTTAGAACCTGGTGAAGATAATCATATAAATGCTTTATTAAAATTAAAAGGAAGCCAATGGAAGATTATAAAAATGGAAACTTTTATTAAAGAAGTAGATTGGGATGATTTTTTTTATAAAACTCAAGCTCCTAAAAAAATCTTTCTATAATTAAACAATGGATAAAGTATAACAGCTCTGCCTTAATATATAAAAATATGAAAGCTAAATATTTTTTGATTTTTATATTTATTCTGAACCAATGTCAAGAAAAGGATAAAATAAAAAAAATTATTCAAGAAGTTATATCTCTGAAAATTTAAATAAAATGCCTGAAAATATATTAAAAAAGCAACTTGAAGCAGGACAATATTTGAAAGAAGATGGTTTAGATCCAACTTCAAAATATTTATATTCCTTAGAAGATTATAATATTGCGAGTAATGAAATAGAAAAATTTTTAAAAAGTAACATGTTTAAAACTGAAAATTTTGAGGAAAAAATTTTTTCCATTTTCGGTATTAAAAATGATAAAAAATTAGTTTCCATTTTTTTGGATTCACCTTGTTCTCCAGATGAAACAATATTTTATGCTTCCGATGATGGAAGTGGGATTATGAGTAGCTATAAGCCTGTTCAAATTGATTTTGGAAGGAAAATCTTATTGGAAGCATTTTATATTCCTGAAGTGATTGATTATCGGAATGAATATCCTTATTTACTTCAGGCAGAAAAGAAAATGTCTAACAAAATAATAATAGAGGGAACTTCATATACGATAAGTAAATGGATGGATGATAGTGAGCTTCTATTAAAACAACAAAAAAATAAACATTTGATTTTCGCCCGCAACAAATACCTTTTCAACGACAGCAAAGCAGATTTCGCATGGCTAAAATTTAATGATATTCCCTTTCTTGAAAGTCTGGTAAAAACTTTCGGATATGTAAAAGATAAAGATCTTTTGACTTTTGTTTTAAAAAATAATTACAAAAAAGAAGAAGAACTAAGCAAAATATTATGGAACAAAAAATGTAATGGTGAGATAACGGTCAATAAAGAGGTGTTTGATTTAGTCAAGAAATGGCCTACAGAAGATCGACATACTTTTCTTATGTATGCGCTGTTTGTTGTTCAGAATATGAAAAAAGATTTTGAATCCGATTCTGAATTTAACTTCTCTCAAAAAGCTAGATTATTAGGACTGATTTCTTACTATGCAACACAAATCGGAAATATAGATAATACTTACGCATACAGCTTCTTTCCAATGTTGAGCGGTAAAAACTATGATGAAGAATTTAAGAAAAATAATTATTACAATATTCCTGATTTCCAAGAAGTATATGAAGAAGCACGGACAGGAGGTGTAAATACAGATAATTGGGTACAGCCGGATATTACCAAAAGTGACTCTCATGAAACTATTAATCAATATGTTGATAAAGTTTTACGAATCTATGACCGCGCAGACTTCAACAGTTTCTCAAAAGAAATACAACCCAAAGGAGAATTAGAATATGTAAATAAAGTCAATGGTTGGGATTTTATAAAAGTAGATGGAACAGTAGGTTATATTCCTACTGAAGAACAAAAGGAAGCATTCGCAAATAAACCAAAAAGAAAAGATAGTTTCTTGGCGGATGATGAACCGAAACCGATGAAGAAGAAAGGTTTTTGGGATAGTTTGTTTGGGTAATGATTAATTTATGAAGTTAATAACATTATATATCACAGTATTTTTTTACCTATTTATTGCATGTAATGGACAAACTAATAAATCAAAAAAAGCTGAATTAGATATGGAAGAAAATGAAACTGAATTTTTAGAAAAAATATTAAATAAAGAAGGATATGTTCTAAAACAAGATGTCTTTGATCAAAAAACAAAATCTTTGTTAGGACTGTCAACAGATACTTTAGATATAGGATATTCCAACATATATATTAATGGAGAAGAATCTGATTATGTAATTTCTAAAAAAGGTAAATTTATAAAGCTTGGTCAAGATTTATTGCAAGATCTTGATTCAATAGAATACCAAGTTCTAACACAGAAAAAGGCTTTGCCCTACATTAGTGATTTTATTTGCCTAAACAAAATTATCTTTAATGATGACCTTACATCTATTCTTTCAATCGTTAAAAATAAAGACTTAGCATCCGATATTGTTGTACTATTCAATTATGAAAAAAATGATATTTTGATAGATACAGCTATAAAAAATTTGGATCAAATTAATGAACAACCAGCTTATTATATTAAATCGTTATTAGTTTATAATGACGTAAATAAAAATAATCTAATTAGAGAGAAATTGTTAAAAAGAATAGCTGAAAAAGATATTTATATTATAACAAGTTTAATTGATTATTTAATGAAGAATGACTCCAAAATAAAAATCAATGAAGAATGGAAAACAAAATGTTATGCTCAATTGATGAATTTTTTATTAGAATATGATTTAAAAGAAAATCATCTCGATTTAAATGATAGATTGGGTTATTGGCAATTAGAAAGATTATATAATCACAATAAACAATTAGAGAAAATATTTTCTAAAAATAAGTTCTATGATTTTCCTTTGCTAAAAGAAGCTACAAATGATTATAATGTATTATCAAGCGATGATAGATCCGAAAATAATGAACAAAATTATATTATCCAAGATCCCGACGGCTACACCAATCTTAGAAAAGAAAAAAATACAACATCAGAAGTTCTGCAAAAAGTAAAATCAGGAGAAGAAGTTGATGTTTTAGACAACACAGGAGATTGGTGGAAAGTAAAAACGCAGGAAGGAAAAACAGGATATATTCATAAAAGCAGAATAAAATCTTATAATCATTCTGTTTCAGTTTTAAGAATCTACGACCGCTCAGATTTCAACAGTTTTTCAAAAGAAATACAGCCTAAAGGAGAGGTTGAATATGTAAATAAAGTAAACGGTTGGGATTTCATAAAAGTAGATGGAACAGTTGGTTATATTCCCACTGAAGAACAAAAGGAAGCATTCGCAAATAAACCAAAAAGAACAAATAGTTTCTTGGCGGATGATGAACCGGAACTTATGAAGAAGAAAGGTTTTTGGGATAACTTATTTGGATAAATTTTTAAAAACTCAAACACAAATGAATCAAGAACGCATAAAAGACCGAATTCTAAGACGCGCTGCCCGACTTTGGGGGTACAACGAGCTCGAAGCAGAAACATCATTCGACCCGATTGTAAGTCTGTTGCTTTCTGCGGTGGCTTCCGAATTGGAAAAGCTGGGCTTTGAGCTGGAAAGTTCAAAGTCAAGAATCATCGAGCGTGTATTGGAAATCATGTTTCCGGAAGAAGTTTCGGGTATGATTCCGGCGAGAACGTTGCTTCAGGTGAAGCCTTTGGAAAACAATGCAAAAGTATCTTTATACAACCATTTTAAAGCAACAAAAAGGATTCATAACGTTTACAATCCTACTGAAAGTAGTAATAAAGACGTGTATTTCACACCAACTATAGAAGCGGTTTTAACGACGGCAAAAACGGAATATATCGCTTTTGGAAATGTTCTGAATCACATTGAAAGTTTCTTTTTTTCGGATACTATTGCTAGAAGCGAAAATCATATTCCGTCGGGTGAATTATGGCTTGGTTTGAAATGTCAAAACAAAGACAATTTGGAAAATCTGATGCTTTACATTGATATCAACAACAATTATCAGAAAGAACTTTTTTTCTATTATTTAAAACAGGCAAAAGTTTATTTTGGAGATTATGAAATTTCCCTTTCAGAAGGTTTTAACGTAGAAAGTCAGGATTTGAATCTGGAAAATATTATCACTAAAAATTATTCCGATCTGGAGCAGATTTACAATAATGTGAATGAGTATTATTTTCCAAATTATTTTACGTTAAAAGGAAAAATTAGACAAGACCAAAAACCCGAAAAAGAAGAGCTTTTTACAAAATATTTTATCAATAATAAATTGTCGGAAGAAGATGATATTATTTGGTTGAAATTTAAATTTTCCGAAGCCATTGTTGGTGAAATTTTGGAAAATGTTCATATTTCTCTGAATTGTATTCCGGCTGTTAATATCAACAATACAAGGTCTTATCACAGAGTTTCCGGAAGATTGAATATCATTCCGATTGTTTCTGAGGACAGCTTTTTGGATATTGATTTTGTAAGCGATGACAACGGTAGAAGATATGATGTGAAAAACTATAATGCTGAATCGGAAAATATTTCCGTGGTTTTGAGAAAAGGTGGAATTTCAAGATTCGATCAAAGAAGCGCTTCCGAACTTTTGCAATATATGTTGGAGTTGGTGAAAGATGAAACGGCAGCTTTTGCAGGAATTGGCGCAGATTCGGCGAAGGAAACTTTGAGACAGATCAGCCAAAATATTGCAGCGCTTCATCAGTTGGCGAAAGAGAAAAATTTTTCACAGGCAAACAATCCGTATTTGTTGATTACTTCAGATTCTCAGGATCAGGAAATCACATGCAGTGTTTCATATTGGCTCACACTTGCAGAAGAAGGCAATGATATGAGACCCGGAACTGTTTTTTCTGTTGAAGAATCAGAAAATTCTGTCCTCGACAAATCCGCAGTAATGATCGTTGCATCAGTCGGAGGTAGAAAAAGTCTTTCCTCAAAAGATAAAATTTTAGAATACAGAAATTCACTTTTGACAAGAGGCAGAATCGTTACTGTTGCCGATATAAGAGCTTTTGGAATGAATCATTTTAAATCTGCCATTAAAAATATTGAAGTAAAAAAAGGAACGAAGAAAGAAGTCTCATTAAAAGGAGGATTTAGCCGCACGATAGATATTTATTTGATTAAAAATGAAGCAACAACACAGAAGATTGCAGACTCGGAATGGAATTATCTATGTGAAAGTTTTCTTCTTGATTTAAAGAAAAAGTCGGCAAACATTTATCCTTACAGACTTTTTGAACAATAATTAAAAACAATTTAAACACAAAATCTATGTTAATAAACAAAGGAATTGGTGGAAATGAAGTTCCACGCGACGCAAACGAGGCGATCACAGAGATCCCCCAAAACAGAACACTTATTGCCCACAAACTGACGGCAGATGATCCTGTAAAGCCTGAATTGGTGGAAGGTCTTACGACAATTGATAAAGTCTTTGAACATTTTAAACCTGAATTCAAAGTTGATTTTGAAGACTCAGACGGTGCGGTGAGAATGGAGAATTTAAGATTTAAAAATCTTGGAGACTTCGGAACGAAAGGAATTACAGGACAGAGTAAGTTTCTTTCAGGTTTGGAAACGGAAAAAGATCAGTATCAGAAGATCATCAAACAGCTTAAAACCAATAAAATTTTAAAGGCTGCACTGGAAGATCCGGAGGCTAAAAAGGCATTGTATGATACGCTGCAATCTTTAATTACAGAATTGGAAGAAAATAAATAAGAATCACAAAAAGAAAAAAATTATGTCGAACAAACCACAAGCGCAACAGGCTGAAGCCTCTGTTGTGGAACAGCACAGATCTCATTCCGAGAAAATTTCAACAGAAAAAAGCTTAGAAAAACTGGTAAGATACGGAGGTTTTGATCTTCTGGAAACGTCCATTGAAGGCGTTCAGAACATCAATCCTGACAGAAAAGCGAGAAGAAAGATCTTTTTAACAGAAAAAAGTAAACAGAAAGAGCGCGAGACGCTTAAAAAAACACTACAGCTTTGGGCAGAAGTAATCAATAAAAGCAATTCTTTGCCAGACATGGTGTCCGATTGTGAAAATCAAAGAAAAGAAGCGGAAGAATTATTAACGAAGAATCTTTCCAAAGCCGTTGAGGTAACCAGAGAGCTGGAGTCCAACTACAGAACGGTAGCCATGTTCTACAAAAATACGGAAGCCGACAAAGTAAAAAACGTAACAGTGATGAACGCCGATCTGGAACAGCTGAAAGACCTTGATAATACAAGATTTATCGATTCTATTCATTCCGAATTGTCTGATAATTATGACAGATTAGACCTTAAAAATAACTATGGAATTTTGGTAATTCCGGGATATTTGGGTTCTAATAAAGTGGTTGAAAAATGGGCGAAAATCGCACACGAAAATAAAGTAATGTTAGTAACCGATTTCGAACATTTAGACGAACCGGATGATGTGATGGAAATGTTTGATCAGGCATATCTTACAGGCGGAGATATCTATAAATCTAATGTTTTAATGACGTGTAACTGGCTTGTCGGAAGAGGAAGATTTGAGGAAATTCAGGAGACGGAAGATCTGTTTATTCCACCTTCTGGAGCTTTGGCGGGGAAAATTTATCAGACTTTGATGTCTCAAGTTACGGCAGGTAAAAAGTTTGGTGGAATTAATGAAATCGACGGAGTAAAATTTGACCTTAAGAAAAGCGAAATTGCCAATCTGGAAAGTCTCGGTTTGATTCCGATGGTAAATGAATACGGAAAGGTGATGGCGTTTTCAGGAAAGACATTATTTAATGGAGATAATCTTGGGTTGCAGACGTATTCTGTGGTAAGAGTTTTCGATTATGTAACAAAAGTTTTGATGGATTTCTTAAACAGAAGAGCGTTTGAAAACTTCACGGCAGTTACCAGAAAGGAAATTATGGGGCAAATTGTTCGTTTTCTGGATAGCATTACAGGACCAGGGAAATTAATAGAAAACTTTGAAGTGAAGAAATTCGAGCAAGATCCGCTACAAAAAGACAGAATACATTTAGATATTCATATGAAACCCTATTTTCCGGCGAAAAATTTCCTTATCAAAATGGATGGTCACAAAGGTGATGATGGCAACGAATGGGATACTGAATATGAGCAAAAATAATTAATAATTTACTGATTATTATGTTAATTAAGAAGAATTTGATGCAAAAAATCAAATAATGATCTTAAAACTTGTATGGAGGTAAATACCACATAATTTTGTTCGTAATATATTTCCATAGTTGGTATTATTTATTATTAAAATTTAAAATATATTATTATGTCATTTAAAACCAAATTCAAGGTTGCGGGAAAAGACCGCAACGTTTTGGCAGTGAATTATGATTTGCTGCAGGAAACCGATCCTACAGGAAGACCGTCTTCCGTTACGCGAGGAGGAAAAATCGAAATTACCGTAGAAGGTACAGGAGAAACCGATCTTTTTGAATGGATGACCAATTCGTTTGAGAGAAAAGATGGAAGTATCGTATTTCTGAAACGTGATGGTGATGCAACTCTGAAAGAACTTAAATTCAAAGAAGCTTACATTATCCAGTATCGTGAGAATTTCGATTCTACAGGAGAAAATCCTTTGACTGAAACATTCACACTTTCCGCGAAGGAAATCCAACTAGGGACTGGAAAACACGTAAATGAATGGGTATAATGCCTGTGAAATTATTGTATTAAACGAATGTGTTTAGACTTTTTTTGAAGCTTTATCCCGCTTTCTGCTGTATCTTTTTAGTTACGGGCTCTGCTTTGCTCCGCTCGCAACAAAAAAGGATGTCGCGACAATCGGGGCTAGGGTTGTGGTTGTTTATTTAAAGCTTTGTCGATAATGAGAAGCATAAATTTTCAATAGCAAAGAAGAAAAGTTTAAAAGTTTAACATTAAACAAAAAAATTAAAAAAAATATTTTATGTCATTTAAAGCAAAATTAAAAGTAGCAGGAAAAGAATACAATGTTCTGAATGTAACGTACGGACTTTTTCAGGAAACAGACGCAACAGGAAGACCTTCGACCGTAACAAGAGGTGGAAAAATTGAAGTAATCATCGAAGGAACGGGTTCTACAGATCTTTTCGAATGGATGACAAATTCTTTCGAAAGAAAAGACGGAAGTGTAGTGTTCTTCAAAAGAGACAGCGATGCAACGTTGAAAGAACTGAAATTTACGGAAGGATACTTGGTAAAACACAGAGAAAACTTCGACTCTACAGGAGAAAATCCTTTGACTGAAACATTCACTATTTCTGCAAGAAAAATAGAGCTGGGTTCAGGTGCTTACGAAAACGAATGGGTATAATCCATTAATATTAAGTGATGGGCAATGAGTAAAATTGTTGCCCTTTTCTTTATTTTTATCAATAGGAATGGGCTTTAGCCCATTTAAAAAAAGAAATAACTTCGATTTGGCTTTAGCCGAAATTTAGATTTTCATTGTTTCAATTTAATCTTTAATAAAACACAAATTATGTCATTTTTATCCAAATTAGAATTAGACGGAAAATCATACAATATCCTTGAATGTAAGTACAGTTTTTCACAACAGACGGACGGAACAGGAAAACCACAGGGAATGCCACAAGGCGGAGAAATTATCATCCGAATTGAAAGCACAGGAAATCCCGAATTGTTGGGTTGGATGCTGGATCATAACCAAACCAAAAACGGAAAAATAATCTATTATAGAAGAGATGCGATGAGCAAACTTCAGGAATTAAGTTTCGAAAAAGCTTACTGCATCAAATTTTCAGAGCATTTTGAATCTAAAAATGAAGAGCCATTGCAGATTGAAATGCATCTTATCGCAAAAAAGTTCGACCTCAACGGAGCTTCTCACGAAAAAAGCTGGAAAGAATAAAATTTGGGATAAGTTTTACTACTCATTATAAAAAACACAAATCATAAAAATTATCTCTATGGACAATATGAAATTAAATGATCCTGAGGATATTAAAAAATATTTTTCATCCAAAACCTTTAAAGACTTTCTGACAGATAAAAGTAGTCCGCTCGTGTATTGCACATTGAGTCTGGAAGGAAAACCGTTTTTGGATAAATCTCATTTTGATCTTCATTTACAACAAAATACCAACGATCACGATACTTTTACCATCACAACCCCCGACGATTCTCTTGATAGTTTTGAGGGGTATATCATGGAAAACTCCAAAAATATTTTAGGTAAAAAAATCACGATCAACCTTCATCGATTTGGGGAAGTGAAACAGATGTTCACAGGAATTGTTGCCAATATTAAAAACAAAAAGGAAAACGGTTACGGAAAACTTTTAATCAGTGGTTACTCACCAAGTGTCCTTTTGGAAAACGGACAGCATTGTCAAAGTTTCGAAAATAAAAATCTGGATCAGATTATTAAAGAATCTACGGCAGAATATCCGGAAGACTGTAAAATTTCCATTGAAAATCCAAATACAAAACATCAGATTCCGTATACGGTGCAATACAAAGAATCGGATTATCAGTTTATCAAAAGACTGGCAACCCGATACGGAGAATATTTTTACTACAACGGACAGAATCTTGTTTTCGGAAATAAAGTTCAGCCCATCATTACATTAGAAGAAAATATAGATTTAATTGATATTGAATTTGAGTTAAATATTAAACCTCAAAGCTTCACTTTTCTTACCTACGATGCAGAAGGGGGGAGCAAAGTAGAAAAAGAATCTTCGTCTGTTCAGGCACAGTATAAAGAAAATCCTTTCCAGACCATTGCTGTCAATGCTTCCAATAAAATTTTCAATAAAAAACCAGAAATGTATTTCAATGCTTCCGGAATTTCTTCTTTTACAGAAAGGGAACTTGGCGATGCTGTAAAAAATGAAAAGGAAAAAAGAGAAAATCTCATCATTGTCCGCGGAAAAGCAAAAGATCCGGAATTAAAAATCGGAGGTCGTGTAAAATTGAAAGACATCAACGGAAAAGCGATGGAAACTTATCGTGTGATGGAGGTAAAACACTATCATGACGGGAATAATTATTATAATGAATTTATAGGAATTCCGGATGTTTTTACGCCGCCTTATCAAAGTGATGAAGCACTGCCTTTTGGAGAAGAACAGTCTGCAAAAGTGATGGATAATGATGATCCGATGGGAATGGGACGAGTGAAAGTTCAATTTCCGTGGCAGGAAAAGAAAAGTCAGCAAACACCTTGGTTGAGGTTGATTCAGCCTCATTCGGGAAGTGGAAAAGGTTTTCATTTTATCCCAGAAATTGGAGAAGAAGTTTTAGTCGGCTTTGAAAGTGCAAATGCCGAAAAGCCTTTCGTAATGGGAACGCATTACAACGGAAGTGAAACGAGTTCTTATCATACTGCTGGAAACGATAAAAAAGTGATCCACACAAGAAGCGGTACTAAGATTATTTTGAATGATTCGGAAGGTTCGGTTTTTATTGAAGACCCGAGTGGGAATACGTATTTGATGGATGGAGCGGGGAATATTAATGTGAATGCACCGAATGATATTACATTCACTGCCGGAAAAAATATGAATATTAATGTTGGACAGAATATGACGACGACTGTGGGAATGAATTCTTCGGAAACTATTGGAATGAATAAATCTGTGGGAGTTGGTATGATTAACATGGTTAATGTTGGTACTGACTTTATTACTAATGTTGTAGGAAAAATGACAGAGTATGTGAAAGGAAGTATAGAGTCTCATACAGAAGAAGAAAGAAAAATGCATTCAAAAAGTATGGGGATAAATTCTGAAGCTACGATACAGGCTAATGCTTCTGAAAAGATGCTTCGCTTTAGCGGTGAAAAGTCTAATGATGCTTAATTTTTAATTATGAGTAAAGAAACATATTGTGAAGGAAAAATTGTTCTTACTAGTGAAAAAAATACATTATTTCATGCCTTTAATGGAAATTTACAATTTTCTGCAGGAGAAAAGAATCAATGGGAAGGTGAACAAGGAAATGAGATTGGTAATTATGAAAAAATGATATTACCAAATAAAAGTGAAATAATCAAATTATATCATGAAAATATTGTTATCGTAGCTTCTGAGGTACATGATAAAAAATCTGTAAACAAATTAATGTTTATGGCTCAGGCAATTAGGAGAGTTAGAATATCAAGTGTACAAACTGTTTTATATTTTACACATGGATATTCTTCTAATATGATAGTTGAGTTTGAAAGATCTCTTAGGAATTATAAGAAAAATATAAAAATTATTGCTATCACAAATATTTCAGAACTAATTAATTATATTAATTTAGGATATACAAAAAGCTTCCAAGGAGATTATAGAAACAAGCCTGATGAAAATGGCAGTATATATAAAGTTAATAATCTTTATATATATTCCCATGGAATGCCAAGCAGGATTACTTTTATGCTAGATTGGGATTTATACAAAAAAAATAATAATATAAAATCTTTAGAGGATGCAAATAGTAATGAACTAAATTTAAGTAATTATATAATGCTAAATCCAGACAGTTTTTCACAAGAAGCTACAATTTGGTCTTTTGCTTGTAGAACGGGATTAAGTGTGGACAATGACTCCGAAATAGAAAGGTTTACATGGGGTGAGAAAGAAAGTTTAGCACAAAAGCTAGCAGATAGAATAAATTGTAAGACTCATGCTTTTCTTAAAAGAAGTAATTATGAAAATACGTGGGGAAGCAAGCAGGATAGAATAGATTTAAAAATAGCTGATAATTTGGAAAAAGTAAATATCTATACAAAAAAAGAAGATAAGTTCAAAGAGTATAAAAGGCATGAAATTCAAATAGATGGAAAATACCCTTGGCAACCTCAAGGTGCTTATCATGATATAAAAGCTGGTGATTTCCACCTAGGTCCACCAAACTGTATGTGTATTTTTCAAAAAAGTAAGGATGTTATTATTCCGTGCGAAACAATGGCTTTTCCAAAAGGTTAATATATGAAAGGGAAAAAATTATTATTACTAGGTTATCTCTCGGTGGGCTTAATTAGTTATTTAGGCTATATAATTATATATAATTCAAAATTTGATTTAGGCTTATTTTGTGATTCTAGTACAGAATGCTTCTCTCTAACAAAAACAATTATTTTTTTCAATTGGTTGTTAACTTTAATTTTAATTTTAATTTTTAATTCTATAGTCAGGTACAGATACCTTAATGCGAATATTTTATTTGTAGGGCTAATTTTTAACACTCTTCAATTTGGTTCTGGTTCATCTATACCATTTTTGTTTATTTTTAATTTTTTTATTTTATTAGTTCCTTTTCAAATTTTTAGTAATGAGAGGTTCAAATCATTGCTTATTCTTAATATAATATTATTATTATGTATTTATTTATTTGAGCTTTCAAATATTTCAGAGCTTTTTTATTACAATCAAAATTATTCATCAGTTGAAAATATATTATATATTTTCATATCATTAATTTTTATATTAAATATTACATTTTCTATTAAAAAATATAAAAACATTACGTTGTAATACAGCCTCAATTCTGACAGCGGAAAAGAGTTCATTTTATCCCAGAAATCGGAGAAGAAGTTTTAATCGGTTTTGAAAGTGGAAATGCCGAAAAGCCTTTTGTAATGGGAACACATTACAATGGAAGTGAAATGAGTTCTTATCATACTTCTGGAAATGATAAAAAAGTGATTCATACACGAAGCGGAACTAAGATCATTTTGAATGATTCGGAAGGTTCGGTTTTTATAGAGGACCCGAGTGGAAATACGTATTTAATGGACGGAGCGGGAAATATTAATGTGAATGCGCCGAAGAATATGACTTTTACAGCAGGAGAAAATGTTACGATAACAGCAGGTATGAATATAACATCTAATGCGGGAATGAACATTTCTGAAACAGCAGGTGTGAATCACAGTAGTTTTGCGGGTGGAATGATGATGCAGAATGTGGTACAAGATTATATGCTTAATGCCACAAATATTACAAAAATTGCTAGTGAAAGTTATTCTTATGAAGCGACAGATATTCATAAAAATGCTTTTGAAAATATTGATGTTTCAGCAGGAAAAGATTATATACAAAATAGTGAAGAAACTGTACATAATCTTTCAGGAGAAAAAGGGCATAATTCATAAAAAATACAACTTATGTCATCACAGGAAAAAAAGGTCAGATTAAGATTTTTGCTAAGAGTATTAAGGGGAAATCAACAGGCCAAATACTTGAGGAAAGTAAAAAAACATATAATATCTCTGGACGAAAACATATTCAGATTGGAAAAAAAGGTGGAGTAATTAATGCAAAAAATAAGGACAAAAAACCTTCACAAGAATTAAAAGTTTTACAGATTGATGGACCGTTTGATACAAACAATAAAAGAGTTGATATTGCTGAAAAAAATAAATGGTATACATATAAAGTAGTTAAATTTAATAGAGAACCTACAAAAGATGAATTGCAAAGCCTACGATGGGCAGTAAAATATGACGAAGGTTCTGTAAGGGATCTCAAAGATGTTTCGTGTAAAGGATTTAAAGATATAGCTCATAAAATATTAGAAAATAATAGTTCTTCTAAGTTAAAGATATACGCTTTTTTTAAATTACTAGATGAAAAAGTATTTAGTGAAAGTGATATTGAACAAGGTGAAATATTATTAGTTGTTGGAACAGAGCAACACTCTGAATCATATGGAAATAAATTAATGTTTCCAGCACAAGCAATAAGAGAAATTAAGGAAAATTATAGATTTAGTAAGTTTGTTAATATACTTATTTTTAAAGATAAATTTACAACTATGCAAATTAGTATAATTAAAAGAGATGCAAAAAAATGGAATAAAAATGTTTATTTTAAACAAATTAATACGATTACTGATTTGATAAATTATATTAATAATGGAGATGTAACTATTGATAGGAAAAAAAATAAAATAAGTACTATAAAGATATTTTCTCATGGTTTACCAAGTGTATTGGATTTTGGTTTAGATGGTAAACATGAAGAACAGCAAAGGTTTAAAAAAGAAGATGTTCGGAAATTGAAAAAAGAATCTTTCATTAAGCATCCTATTATATATTCTTATGCTTGTAGAACAGGTAATAGTGATGGAAGAATTGTAACAGCAAATCCCTCTTACAAATATGATTCTGAAACTATAAAATTGGTTAAGCCGGAAGAGAGTTTGGCACAAGAGTTTGCAGATTATTTAGATGGTAAAGTGCATGCATTTTTGAGAAGAAGCAATTATATTTCGACTTGGAAAGATGATGGCGATAAGAAATATAAATCGGAATATATGACGATTGAAGATGAAGATGTTAGTAGTCCATTTAACCCTAAAGATTGGTATAGAGCAACATTAGGAGGTAGTAATTGGGATGAATCTCTTTGGAATTCGAATGGAGCTTTTTTAGAACCTAGATCGGGAGATTCTCCATCAGGAATTTTAGAAGGAGGGATGTTTATTTTTGAAAAAGGTAAAAAACCAAGGAAATAAAAATGAAATATTTTAAAACTATATTATTTAATACACTTTATTTTTTGATTTTATTTATAATTTCTTACTCATCAATGTATTCGTATTCAAATATGCCATCAGCATCATGTTTAAGTTGTACATTTTTTAAAGATGTATTCGTAAATTCAATGTTGGCATTAGTTATCTTTTTTATAATAATTTATTTTCTGAAAACGATAAGATTAAAAAAAATAATATTCGCCTTTATTTCAACTTTATTTTTTATTATATTAAGCATATTTAACAGTTATAGTATATTTTCAGATAGAGTATCTTCATGGAGTTCGTATACTTTTAAAGAAGAAATTATCGCAGTTATATTTAAATCATATTTTTTTATAATAATTGGAAGTGCTGTTATTTTTGTAATATTCTTTAGATACATTGAGCATAAAACTAAAATTTAGATCAATAATATTAGACCTGATTTAAAAATTCTATTTATAAAAGTTACTTTATCCCCGAAATTGGAAAAGAAGTTTGATTGGTTTTAAATCTCAAAACGCCGAAAAACCTTTCGTAATGGGAACACATTACAACGGAAGCGAAACAAGTTCTTATCATACTTCCGGGAATGATAAAAAGTGATCCACACACGATCAGGAACTAAGATTATTTTAAATGATTCGGAAGGTTCGGTTTTTATTGAAGATCCAAGTGGGAATACATATTTGATGGATGGAGCGGGGAATATTAATGTGAATGCGCCGAATGATGCTGAATTACACTAATAAAAACTCTAGAAGACATTTAATCCTAAACTATAAATTTGTAATTAGAATATTTACAGGAGGACAATTACATTAAAGTTGAAATAAAATTATTTTATTTCTTCAAAAGATTTTTCCTTACAGAACCCATCTTCTTATTATATATTATTTTAAAAAACTTTTTAGTATGAAATTCCAAAGAAAGATTACTTATATATTTTTTATTTTTTTGCTTTTTTCGACGAGTGCTTACTCACAAAATCAGCTTAATAAGTTTAGAGATAAAATTGATATTTATATGTTGAGTAGCTTTATTAGTAGGTCAGTTGATGATACAATTTTTGTAAGCAATTCGAAACAATATGATTCTGGTGACAACAATTTGAGTAGCTTTTACTACTATAATAGCAGAACCAAAAAGAAAATATTTTCTTATGGATATACAATAGCTTATCCTTTTGTAGGAAAATCGGCACTTGTAAAATATAACGGGCGTTGGGGAATAATCGATAAAAATGGGAAATTCATCTTTTACTCAGACTCCTATGGTGTTAAATTATCTTCATATGAAAAATATGTAATATTGGAAGATGGAATGTATGATTTACTTTCAGGAACGCCTAAAGAAAATGCAATTTATTGTGCAGAACCGGCAACACCCGATTATTTTGTATTAAAAGCAAAAAATGGGAAATATAATTTAAATAATGAGAAAAATGAGCCAATCTTTAAAACGGAAGTAGACTCTATCATTAAGCAACAAGATTTGTTGTATAAAGGTAACTCGATTAGAAATCTGCTTATAGTAAAAAAGAAAAATAAATATGGCTTACGTAATACCGATGGACATGAAATTTTGAAAATAAAATATGAAAATGCCAAATTCGTAGGAAATTATTTTATGTTGTTTGAAAATAATACTTGGAATTATTATGTGTATGAAAATAATAAACTTAATTTAATTCTTTCAACCCCCTTCGAATGTATTACTCCGGCTTATCAGGTGGGAGTTATAGGAGCTTTTAAAAAGGACAATAAATACAATCTTTTGAAAGTGAATGGAGAAATATTATTAGAAAGCTTTGATTATATTAATGATGATGCTACTTTTGGAATAAAAGAAAATACTCTGGTTATTTTCGATTCTAAGGTGAATTATTATACATATTTCGAAAGATAACTTCCTACCCATGAACAACAGAAACCGCGGCAAAAACACAGGCGACGACACTCTTTTCAATTCAGAAAAACAAATTGACAAACTGAAATCAGCGGTTCAGGATATGCAGTATTTACTGAGCAGAGATTATCCTGAGAAAACGACTTCCGAATTGGTGGCGCATCGTTATAAATTGAAAACCCGACAAATTCAGGCTCTGCGGGGCGCTTCAGCGTCAGAAAATCAAATTCAAAATAGGAAGTTGAAAGAGCTTAAAATTTCAGATTTGAAGGATAAAACAATTTATTTAGATGGTTTTAATGTCCTGATATTATTGGAAAGTCTGCTTTCCGAAGCCTATATTTTTCAAGGAGTTGATGGCTGTTTTCGCGATCTTTCCGGTGTTCACGGAACGTATAAAAGAGTCAACCAAACGATGAAATCTATTGAATTGGTCGCTTTATTTTTTCAAAAATCCAATGCCGAAAAACTGTTCTGGATTTTCGATCAACCCGTTTCCAATAGCGGAAGAATCAAACAAATTATTATTGATTTTGCGGTTGAAAATAACTTCAATTGGGAAGTCGATCTTCAATTCAATCCCGACAAATTTTTAGTGGAGAATGCCGAAATTGTGGTTTCTTCCGATGCCTGGATTTTGGATTATTGTAAAAATTGGTTTAATCTTGGGAAATATTTAATGACAGAAGAAAAGCTCTTCGTTAACCTTGTAAAAATGTTTTGATGTTTAAACACAAATTTTTCCGAATGTTTTTCACAAATACTGCCATTAAATATTTATGTTCTACTGTGAAATTAGTGCAGTTTGTGTTTAAAAAATGTAACCATGAATGTATTTCAACCCTATATTTTCCTATTTTCTCAGGATTGGAAAGAAAAATATCAAGCTATTTTAGCGGAAGAGCATCTCATTAATTTAAGTGAAAACATCCAACAGTTTAAGGATGGAAATTTAGATTGGAACTTACCTTTTTTCAATGAAGAAATTAAAATCGATCGTGCAGAAAGTTTCAACACATTCATCACGATTCTTGAATCACAAAATACGGATGAGGTTAAAACTCAACAATTGGAGGAAATTCCTTTCGAATTTTGGCTGAATATTTTAGGTCAGAGAATAACGTCCGCAAGTCTTCGGGACAAAAATGCAATTCCTCCTCTTAAAAGTTTGTTGATTAAAGCCTGTGAAAAACCCTTTAACGAAGAAATTACCATCGCCCAAAGAGCTTGGGAAAAACACGTAGGTAGAATGGAAGACCAGTTTTGGGGTGAAGTAAAAGGAAATAATCAACAGAAACAAAAGATTGTGATGGAAAAAATTAATTTCATATTAGACAGCAAAACATGGTGGAATGTATTTTTTCATTACAAGCACGAACTGGTTTTTGAGATCAGAGAAAAAGGCGGTCACGGAATCCGCTGGAGCCACGGAGGTAAGGAATTGATTGGCTTTCTGGAAGTTTTTATTAATGAATAAATCGTAAAAAATAAATAAAGCTGATAAGGTAAAAATAGCTTTTACAATCGGTTGTTTACACTTTTTTATTTGAAGCTTTATCCCGCTTTCTGCTATATCTTTTGGGTTACGGGCTCCGCTTCGCTCCGCCCGCAACCCAAAAGGATGCCGCGTCAATCGGGGCTATGGTGAAAGTCGGCTACATAAAAATTGGAAATAAACTACCATCTTCCAAACAAAAAAAAACAATACGTAAAAACATTGCGCACTGCTCCGATAATTTTGTCGAAGTAAAATAAAAAGCAATGGATTTTTCTAATCACAACTTTACGCAAAACGAGTGGGAATCATGTCTCAAGGTATTGAATGCCTTGAAAGATGAACCTTTTTCTAATCCGGATAATCATATTTTTTCGGGATTAATTACAAAAATTCATAAAAACGCCAAAAAGCAAAACCGTCAGGAAAGTTATGCCGAAATGAAAACACATGACTTGGAAATCAATTCCGAATCTGTTCTGATGAAAAAGGCTTTGGCGGGAGTTTCTGCTTTTTATGACGACCAAAAAAACGAAACACAACTTACAAAATTACAAATTCCCAAAAACTGCTACTGCTGTAACCAAAGTTATCAATATGCCCATTCTTTTTACACGAGACTGTGTCCGAAATGTGCCGATGAAAATTATGAAAAACGTTTTCTATCAGCAGATTTGAAGGAAAGAAACGTAATCTTAACAGGAGGACGAGTAAAGGTAGGTTTCGCAACAGCTTTGAAATTGTTGAGAAACGGCGCCAATTTGGTTTTGACGACCCGCTTTCCGGCGTTGGCATTGGAAACTTTGCAGCAGGAGGCAGATTATGATGAATGGAAAGAAAGACTTTGGATATATGGTTTAGATCTTAGAAATTTAAAGGCAATTCAGGAATTTATAGATTTTTATAAATCGAATTTTGAGACTTTAGATATTTTAATCAACAATGCAGCGCAGACAATTAAATATCCGGATCAATATTATTTACCCATCATTAAACGTGAAAATGAAATGTTGGTTGAATTTAAAAACAATCAGAAATTAATTCCAAACACAACAGCAATTTCCACGGAAATCGGAAAACTGGAATATGCACAAAATGAAGAAACAAATGTTGCTTTAACGCGTTTCGGGCAACCTGTCGATAATCGAGATAAAACAAGCTGGAATTCCACATTGGAAGAAGTTTCCATGTATGAATTGGTGGAGGTAAATTTAATTAATCACATTGCGCCTTATTTTTTGATTAAAGAATTAAAACCTTTAATGAAAAACTCTGCTTTTAAAGAAAAATTTATTGTCAATGTGACGTCTTCGGAAGGTATTTTCAGCTATGATAATAAAACAATTTTTCATCCGCACACAAATATGACGAAGGCTGCATTGAATATGATGACGCTCACTTCCGCAAAAGAATTTGAAAAAGATCAAATCTATATGACTGCAGTTGATGTTGGTTGGATTTCCACAGGAGCAAAGGAAAGTTTAAGAAAGAAACAGTTTGAGCAGGGATATATTCCGCCATTGGATTCTGTAGATGGAGCTGCGAGAATTCTGCATCCGATTGTGGAAGGAATCAACGGAAATTATTTCAATGGGGTTTTATTGAAAAATTATAAAATTAATAACTGGTAAAATATAGTGAAAGCGTTAGTTCAGCTGGAAGAATGCCGCCCCTGTCACGGCGGAGGTCGTGGGTTCGAGTCCCACACGCTTTTCAAAACGGAGATAATAGTAATAAAATTGGAAAAATACATTTTGCTAAAATGAGTTGCAGGTTCAAATCCTGCTTATCTCCCAAATAGAAACGGTAGCTCAAAGGAAGAGCTCTAGCCTTCCAAGTTAGATGTTGCGGGTTCGAGTCCCGCCCGTTTCACTGGAGTACATAGTTCTAAATTTGGAAGAACACTGACCTCACTGATCAGAGGTTGCAGGTTCGACTCCTGCTGTACTCCCAAAACGGAAGCAGTAATTTAAATGGAAAAATATCTCAAACCTCGAGAAGTTGCGAGTTCAAATCTTGCCTGTTTCCCTTTTTTAATGAAATTGAATAAAGGATTAATATTTTCTCTCGAGGATTTTGCAGATGACGCAGATTAATATTACCCTGCTAAAACCGATCTAGGAAATTGGAGCGTAAAGAAAATTAATAATGTGAACGTTAAGAAAATTCTACTGTTTGAGCGCGACACCAACTCAGAACCGAAGAACAAACTTTAAATTCGCGTGAGTTTTAGAATTTTTAGAGAACATGATTAATTTTTAGCGTAAGTTTCCCTGTCTTGAATTTTTGTTTCTTTTGCTTCAAGGCAAAAGAAAAATATTACAGAAAAACAAAATAAATTTAATAAAAACAAAAAAATGAACACATTCATCGATATTGGTACCAATTTAACCAATAAACAATTTTACAACGAACAGGAAGAAACTATCAACCGTGCCCTCGATAATGGGATAGAGCAAATGATCCTTACAGGAACAAGTGTTCGTGGAAGTAAAGAATCAGCAGAGATTGCAGAAAATTATCCTGAGATTTTATTTTCAACGGCAGGAATTCATCCGCATGATGCAAAATCTTTCAACAATGAAAGCATTAATGAATTAAAAAAACTACTAAAACATGACCATGTCATTTCCGTCGGAGAATGCGGACTGGATTTCGACAGAGATTTTTCGCCAAGACCAATGCAGGAAAAGTGTTATCGTGCGCAACTTGAACTGGCAATTGAAATCAGTAAACCTCTTTTTCTCCACGAAAGATCTGCCTTTAAAAAATTTAATGAAATCACCGACGAATATTTATCCAAACTTCCAGAAGCAGTCGTTCATTGTTTTACCGGAACTTTAAATGAAGCGAAAACGTATTTAGACAAAGGATTTTATTTAGGATTTACCGGAGCGATCAGTGATCAGAATAGATTTAAACATTTAGAAGAAGTCATTAAATATGTACCGCTTGATAGAATGATGATCGAAACCGATGCGCCTTTTATGCTGCCGAAAAATATGCCAAGAATGCAGAATCGCAGAAACGAACCATCATTTTTGCCTTACGTTGCTCAAACCATCGCTAACTTAAAAAAGATAAGCATTTCGGAAGTCGCCGACGAAACGACAGACGTCGCAAGAAATTTTTTCAGAATATAAAAAAGAGTTCTACAGTTCATGTAAAACTCTTTTCATTGAATATTTTAAAGCTAATAATAACAGCTTTATTTTTTTTATAAACTTTTAATTGCCGATTCCAAAGCTAATTCCATCATTGGTTTCAAAGCTGTTTCTCTTTGATCGGCAGAAATTTTCTCATGAGTCGGAATAATATCCGTTACAGTAAGAATTGTTGCTGCATTTTTTCCTAAATGTTGAGCATTCGCAAATAATCCAAAAGCCTCCATTTCAACAGCAGGACAGTTATATTTTGTCGCAATCGCCGGAACAGCCGGATCTTTTCTGTAGAAAATATCACTACTGTGAACGTTAATTGCTTTAGTTTTTAAAGATAAATCGTTTGCTGTTGCATTGATTGTGTCGAAAATACTTCCCTGATGTGAAATAATTTCATCCTCAATTTCCCAGGCAAATTTTGCGTATGTACTTTCACTTGCTGCTTTTTCAACATTTAAGATATCAAAAGTTTTCAGATCGGTTGTATATGCGCCACAAGTTCCGATTCTGATGATTGTATCAACCTCGTATTCCGTAAACAACTCAAAAGAATAAATTCCGATGCTCGGAAAACCCATTCCACTTGCACCCACGGTGATTTCTTTACCTTTATAAAGCCCTGTATAATAGAAGATTCCTCTTGTTTGGCTTACTAATTTTGCGTTTTCAAGATAGTTTTCTGCAATATATTTAGCACGTAATGGATCCCCAGGCTGTAAAACAACTTTTGCAATTTCTCCTTTTTTTGCACTGATGTGAATACTCATAATTTTATTTTCGAACTGCAAAGATAACAAATATGTGAATAGTGAATTATTTAACCGCAAAAGAGACTGAAGACTTAAGCTATTTTATGTTTAGTAATGACAAAAAACACTTGTAAAGCCAATGGACATTATTATCTTTAAATAAAATTTAAATTAAATGAAAATAGAACACGTTGCGTTTTGGGTAAAAGATTTGGAGATCATGAGAAGTTTCTATGAAAAATATTTCGGAGCTGTTTCCAATGAAAAATATCATAATCCTGTAAAAAATTTCAACTCTTATTTTTTAAGTTTTGAAAACGGCAGCAGGTTGGAAATCATGACAAGACCTGACATAGAGGAAGGAGATAATTCTTTTGAAGCTCAGAAATTTGGGATTATTCATCTTGCATTTGAAACAGGAAGCAAAGAAAAAGTTGATGAATTGACTGAAACTCTACGAAATGACGGCTACAAAGTGGTAAGTGAACCTAGAACTTCCGGTGATGGATATTACGAAAGTGTCATTCTAGATCCTGAAAATAATATCATTGAAATTTTAAAATAGTTAAATCTAAAATTTATTTTGGCTCGACTCAGATCGAAGATCTGAGCCGAATTTTTTTTTCATCAAAAAGAAAGAGTCCCGAAGGGACGATTTAATTCAGGGTCGGATGAAATCCGATCAAAACGATAATTCAAAAAAAATCAATTTTAAATATGATTTAAACAATAATTACCTCATTCCCAAGTTTCCTAATCAATTGTAAGCAATCAACTTACTAACTTGCAAACAAAATTGATGATTCACAAATAATATTTTTATTTTTGTTAGATGATGGAAACTAAATCCCCATTTTTAGACACATTGTTTCTGCTTCGAAAAGAAGAATGCATTACAATTTTCACAGACATTCAGGAAATTTCTCAAAAAGAAGAACAGGATGCTGCTGATTATTTTGAATCTGAATTCGAAAAAGAACGGTTAGAATTTCTATCCGATCAGATCAACTGCGACCGCGAAACTGCTGTTTGGGCGGCAAAAGTAATGTATCACAGCGCACAATTGCATCTGATCAGAGAAAATACAGCAAAAGATTTAAATAAATTAATTCCTTCATTTAAAGGAAAACGAGATATTTCATCCATATTATCTGCCGATTTATCTTTAAGATTTTTACCTCAAATCATTGCTGTTCTACAAAGTGCAGATCCAGAAGATGCTCTTATTAAAATGTTGGAGAATATTTTAAAACAATTTCATTATTCCGCCATCGGATTCGATTTGGAACTGGAAAACATCAACTGGGAAGAAGAATTAAAAGACAAAACCTACCGAAAATTATATCTAGAAAGGATTGTGGAAAAGAAAGCCTATTCTTTGGCAGAAATTCCGTACATCAATCAACTGCTCATCGCCGAATTTGGGATGTATAAAGATATCTTTTGGAGAGAATTGAAAATAAAGAATAATTAAACCTTTGCGTTCTTATATAAGTGAAACGTCTTTGCGAACTTGAAAAAATTTAGTAGTCAAAAAGAAACTTTGCGGACTTTGCGTTAAAAAAGAAGCAACAAAAAAACAATAATTAATGACTCAAAATATAGAAAAATTAAATACCGTTCTTACTTACGTTAAAGACACTTTTGTCGGAAAAAATGACGTAGTAGATTTATTGGGAATCTGTCTTTTGGCAAGAGAAAATGCCTTTTTGTACGGTCCTCCTGGAACAGCAAAATCCGCTATTGTAAGAACTTTAGCAAAAACCGTAAAAGACGGAAAAAATTTCGAATATCTTTTAACACGTTTCACCGAACCGAACGAGATTTTCGGTCCTTTCGATATCAGAAAATTAAAAGAAGGTGAACTCTTGACAAACACAGAAGGTATGATGCCGGAAGCATCAATGGTTTTTCTGGATGAAATTTTTAATGCCAATTCTGCGATTCTGAATTCCCTTTTGATGGCGTTAAACGAAAAGATTTTCAAAAGAGGAAAAGAAACGAAAAATCTTCCTGCGTTGATGTTCGTCGGAGCGAGTAACGTTCTTCCCGAAGATGAAGCCTTGAACGCTTTGTTCGACCGTTTTTTGATTAGAATTAATGTAGATTATGTAAATCCCGATCTTCTTCAACAGGTACTTTTAGCTGGAAGAAAACTGGAAAACAATATCGAAACTGAAACTCCGGAAATTCTTTCGCACGAAATAAAAGAATTACAAAATGTTTGTAAAACAATTGATTTAAAGCCAATTTACGAAGTATATTTAAATACAATTATCAATCTTCGAAATACAGGAATTGCCATTTCCGACCGTCGAGCAGTGAAATTACAGAATCTGATCGCAGCAAGTGCATTAATTTGCGGCAGAAATGAAGCCATTCTTTCGGATTTATGGGTATTGAAACACATTTGGGATACCGAAGAACAGATCGAAATTTTAGAAGGAATTATCAACCGAACGATTGAAAAAGACGACAATCCGAAATCTCATCCACAGGCTTTGCAAAACAAAACGCCGAATCCGGAAGAAGTGATGAAGGACGTGAAAATTCTGGTTGAAAAATGGAATAATGAAACCTTGAGCTTTGAAGAACAAAACGTAATCAAAGATAAATTAAGATATCTTCAAACGCGTTGTGACTGGATCAAAAATCCTGAACAGAAACAATACATTCAACAAGAAATCGAAAGTCTATGGCAAAAGATTCTTCAGACAGTTTAAAAGATTTTTGGGCAGAGCTTCCCCGTGTTGATGAAGATTTTCTGGGCTCGATCCGAGACTGGAAAAATGTTCAGATCGCATTGGAAGAAGATACAATTTGGCTGAAAGGTTTTACTGATGAACAAGCAGTTTCTTCGGAAATTCTGCAGTTGCCCAATTTTGTTTTATATGAATTAAAAGACGGACTTTTATTCCGAAAAGATGCGTTGGTTCCGAGTAAAAAAGTAAGAACGGCTTTGCTTTGGACACCGATTGATAAAGCATTACGATTAACTTTTCCATCATCAAACCAAAATTTTTTCGGAATTGATGAAAAAGTTGAAATTAAATTAAAACCAAGCGAAGAAGAGCAACCAACAGCAGCTTTATTAAGTTCGATTCATGATATCAAAGAAGCAATAATCGCCTTACCAAAATTTAAATTGGAAAAATTGGATTGGATTGTCATTAATAATAAAGCATTATTTTTAGGAACTCCGTTACTGAGTTTTCCCGGAAAAACATTCTGGATGAAAGACAACCATCTTTTGCCAACTGGTTTCGATTTTGAGTTTAAAAATTTGAGCTCTTTGTTACAAAGAAAATATAATGCAAGTCTGGATAAATGGCTTTTATGGAACGAAAACGGAAGTGTTTTACATCTTGATAAAAATGATTTCCGCAAATTATCCGTAAGCTCATTCCGTCTGACTGAAAAATCACAGGAATGGATGTAAAAGATTATTTCCAATCATACGAAAATTATTTCTGGGAGTGGACGACAGACGAAGACGTTCCCGACGACACCGGATATAATGAAAACAATCTTATTTCGATTCCCGAAATAGGAGCGGTTGTCTATAGACCTTATTTAATAGAAATTTTAAAGGAATTTCAACTTACAGGCCTACCTCTTTTAGGTCCACTTTTACTGGCTTTATATGCAACAAACGAAGGTTATTTGGATATTAAAGGGATTAAAACAAATCTGAGAAAACATCCTTTGGCAGGTCATGAATATATTAAACATTTGATTCGCCCGGCATTTCAATTTTTAGAAACATTAAAATCTTTGCCGAGTAATTATAAAAGAGGAAGGAATAGAGTTCTCCTTTTACAGACGGTATTTAAATATTCGTCCGAAAAAGTTTCGGAAAAACAATCGGAATATATTTTAAACGGATATTTACGAAATTCACGAAAAATTGCCGAGTCAGCGCAGAAAATAGAAATTACTGTTTCTAAATTTTCCAAAGATCTGGGAATTTTAGTTGCTTTGAATGAAAAGTTTCCTTCAAGTGAAATGATTATTCAAGTAATGAAAGGTAACTTGAAAATTACAGATATTGAAGACGAAGTTATTGAAGAAGAAACAACTGTAGAAACCGATAAAGACTTTATCCAACAATTAATTGAAGAACCAAAAACTTTCCAAGTCGGAAGTTTAATTAAAAGAATCTGGAGTGGTCTGAAAATCCCAATGCGTCACCTTTCACCAGGTGAACAGCCAATTGGGGGAATCTCCGATATGACCAATAAAGGCGAACTCCACAGAATGCTTTTGTCCGAATTTGCCAATGAAGACGAGGTTTTCATGAATCGTGTCGCGAACAACGAAGCGTTGTACATTCAACGTGAAATTCCGCCTGAAGAAAATATTTTTGAACGAATTATTTTAATTGATACTTCCCTGAAAAACTGGGGAACGCCTAAAGTTTTGGCGTTTGCATCGGCGATTGCGGTCATCAAGCATCCAAAAGCACATTCAGAATGTAAAGTTTTTGCATTGGGACAAACCAATATCCCTATTTCACTGGATAAAGTAGATGAAGTTGTGGAAAATTTGAATCAGGTGAGTCCGGTTCTTGAAGTTTCTCATGCACTGGAAAAGTTCTTTAATGAAGAGCATACAGAAAAAGATCTGGAAGTTTTTTTTATCACCAACCAGGAAAATTTAGTCAATCAAAATCTTCAAAAAGTCATTCACGAAAATCGGGATCGGTTGAAATTTTTAGTTACAACCTCCTCAGATGGCGAATTGAATTTTTACAAACATCACAAAGGAACGAGAAAACATATTCAAAAAATTGTGCTTCCGCTTCAGGAATTGTGGGCAAATCCACCTCAGAGAAGACAAAGAAGGGAAAGTAACGCTTCCAGCAACGGAAAAAGAGCTGATGTTCCTTTAAATTATCCGATCTTATTTCCAGCGCCGGTTAATAAAATGGCAACATTTTTATATGAAGGCGAATTTTATATTTTAAGCAATAAAAAACAATTGTTGAGAACGTATTTATCTGATAATTATTATAATAAAAATTATTACGATTATTATAAAATTCATCACGGCTGTGAAGTTTTAATTGAAGATATTTCTGTGAAACCAAAAGGTCAGTTTGCTTTGGCAAGAAATAAGCAGCAGGAATTTATTTTATGTCAGTATCAACCGGATAAAAAATTGATTTCTAAATTAAATTTAAATACAAAAGAATATTCTGAACTGAATTTGACAGGACAAAAAATTCCGCTAAACCATAAGCTAGTATATTATGACAAGAGCTTTTATCTTCATCAACACGATATTCCATATAGTTATAAAATACCTATTGACGGAAATATTTATTTAGAAGAAGTACTTGAAAAGGATAAAGAAATGGACAAAAATACGTCCAAAGTTGAAACAGAAATTAAAAAACTTTCAAACAGCGGAATTAAAATTTTAAATAATTTCAGCAATATCGGAATCAATACAGAAAAAAATCTTGTGATTTCGAATAGCGAGTTGAATAAATTATATGATGGATCAATAACGTTGTATAGAAACAGACATCCGTTGAGAATTTGTGCGGAACAGAATAAAAACCGATTTACGTTTTCCGACGGAAGCGAGATTATCACAGATTCAAGAGGAATGCTGACTTTCAAAAGTAGCAATAAAAATATTCCGGAATTCTACATTCCATCGACGGATTATGGGTTTTTGGCGTTGGCGACAAACACGGAATTTGGCGGTTCTGAATATTATTTACCTCAAAGTACACTGTTGAAAGTGAAAAAAATGGAAGAGATGTATGAAGAGTGTCTCGAGAGATTTATAGACCAAATTTGGGAATATGGAACTTAAAATTAAACCTTTTCCGAAAAATAATTATCCTAAAAAAGGACTTTTAATAAAGGGTTCTTCACCATTGACGTGGCTTCGCGAAATGGAAATATTAGGAGTAGATTTAAATCAAATTCAATCATTTCCAATTCCTTCCAACGAACCAAATGTTTTGCATGGCTGTTTTTTGATTTTTCCAAATACTGCTCCAAGCGAAATTGGAAGAAATTCATATTTTCAGTGTATTGATAGTAAATTTTTCATTCCTGAAAACACGACTTTTTATCCGAAACTCAATCCTGAAGACTGGCAAAATATCGATGCTGAGTTTTTAATGATGCATCCTGATTTCGGATTGGTAAAATTAACTGAAGAAATCGATTGGCTTTCTATTATTCAAAATCCAAAACACTCGGAAGATAAAATCCGAAAACCTTTGAATGGGGTGAAAATTCCTCAGAAAATTGAGAGTTACACCGTTGAAATGGATGATGAGAAAATTCTGGAAGCTCTTCAAAAGCCGCAAACTGAAGAAGAATGGATGAAAAATCTTCCTTTCGACCTTAAAAAAGTAATGGCCGGAAACAAAAAGGAGATTGAAAAATATTTAAAATATATCGAAAAATATCCTGATAGAGCTGTAGAATTAGGAGTTCCGCTTGATGTGATGGGAACTTCGAGAGGTGACGGCTTTGGGATTTTTAAATTTCAAAATTCGTGGTTGGGAAAATTATTCGGAGGAAATTCTGAAAATGGCGAAAAATCTACATATTCCGAAAAATATCGCTGGGTTTTCTGGGCTTTTTTAATAGGAATTGCTTTGTTCAGATTTTTCATGCATGTGAGTAAAGACGAACCTGGGCAAAGTCCTCCAATTGCATCATCAGGAAAGGTTTCAAACGTGGATCAAAATATGATGAAACCTGTCGTAGCCTATCAATCTGGAGTTACGGATATTGATATGAAGATCGATTCGATGTACGGAAGACAGCGGAAAAACCTGATGGATGAACATTTAAATGCTTCATTTAAAAAGAATATGCCTAATGAGAAAAGTTATGAAGAATATTTAAAGAATGGGGGAAGACCGATTGATAAAATTCAGAATGATATTTCTAAATTGAATAACAAAACAATTTCTGCGACCGATTCTTTAAAAAGAGTGTATCGCAAGAAAATTATTAAATATTTAGCTCAAAGCGAAGAAAAATATAAGAAGAAAATTACGGACTCTTTAAAAAATGTAAGTTCAGGAAAACCAGCCGATGAAGGAATTGTAAAAACAGTTTTAAAGAAAAAACAAAAGTTGATTGAAGATTCTTTAGGTCGACTTTACGGAACAAAAGAGATCGTTGAACCACCAATTGTTCAGAGTAAACCACCTCCAGTAGCAACAAGTTCTGAAAGTGAAAAGCCCTATTCAGAATACAATATTTCTTTCTCGGAAATTATTTGGTTAATAATTTTCATGACAGGCGTTGTTGGGCTGTATAATTTTATCGTAAGGAAAAGATCTTTAAACATCGGAGGAGACAATGTACCAAGAGGAATTAAAATTTTTCTTGTCATCGTGCTTGTCGGAATGTTGGCATATATTTTCTATCCGTTGATCGAAATGTTCGGCTACAACTGGTTTGTGTGGATTCTCATTATCGGTGTTGTGTTGCTTCTTTACCGTCTTTTCAGCGAAGACAAAACCATTTTAAACTCAGACAAAGATGAATAGGCAGAAATTTATAGACAAATTCATGGCGGCATTTTTCATTCTGGTAATCATTAAGGTTATCGGGATTTTTGCTCAGCTTTTTCATCAGAGTTTTTGGAGTGTGATCGGGACTTTGGTGATTTTTGCGATTGTAGCTTTCATCATTTTTGCGGTGTTAATGCAGTTGGAAAAGAAAGAAAAAGAGAAAAATCAATCGGGGAGAAGAGGTGCAAATGGTGGCGGAAATTTCTATCTCGAAGCTTCACTTTTCGATAAAATCAGGAATAAATATGAGGATCTTGCTCAAAAATACATCAACGAAAAAGATTACAGAAGAGCAGCGAAAGTGTATATGAATTTGCTTCGTGACAATTATCGTGGAGCAAAAACCTTGGAAGACGGCGGTTTATATAATGAAGCGGCAGTGATTTATCTTAAAAAATTAAAAAATAAATCCGAAGCAGCACATTGTTATGAAAAAGCCAAACAATACAGAAAGGCTATTGATTTGTATAAAGAACTCGAGCAAAAAGAAAAAGTAGGAGATTTGTATCGTGAAATTAATGATGTTAAAAGTGCAAACACCTATTATCAGATGGTTGTGGACGATTATGTAAACAACAGTCAAATGGTAAAAGGATCGCTTATTTATCGTAAAAAAATGGAAATGCCCGATGAAGCTCAGAAAATTTTGCTGAAAGGTTGGGAGGAAGATCTTGATGCATTCAATTGTCTGAATAATTATTTTGCGAATATTTTTGACGTTAAAAAACTCGATCAGCAAATTCAGGAGCTGTATGAAAAAACACCTTCCGATAAAAAGATCACTTATCTTGAAGCGATGAAGTATGAATTTAAAAAAGATCCGAAACTTCAAAGTACAACAAGAAATATTGCCTACGAAATCATTGCAGAAAAAGTATCAACCCGCTCAGAAATTGTGAATGAATTAAAACATTTCAATCCTGATGATGAGGTGATTTTGAAAGATATTTCTAGGTATAAAACGGGGAGAAATAGAATGTTTAGGAATTAATATGAGTCTTACCATATCATTTATATATTTATCTGAATCTTTTAATAATTCTGATATTAAATTAGAAAGTGACTTGTTTGGTTTTGAAATTTGTCGAAAGCAACTTTGGGGAAATCAAAAATTAAAAGATCTAGGCTGTGTAATTATTCCAAAATTAAAAAATGCAGATCTTTATATAACAAATGATGAACTTCAAACGACTTACGAAGATTGTCAGATTATTTTGAAAAATATTAATGAGATCAGTTTAGTAACAAATTATTCTGAAGAGTTTATAACGTTTAGAATTAATAATTTGTTGAGCTTTATTGAAATCGCTTTGGAAAATAAAGAAGATTTAGGAATAAATATATCATAGATGGATAACACAAATAAATATCTCCATTTAAAACATGAAGAGAAAAATATATTTGAAATTGTAGATGAGATAATGGAAAAATATAAATCACCTTTGATTACAATTAAAAAAATCAGAGAAATATTTCCTCAACTTTCATTAATGGAAGCAAAAGAGATTGTAATTATCAGAACTTCTGAACATAAAAGTTTATATGACTATCAAGGAAGTTTTTTTTCGGATCTTGAGGAATTAGATAGATTAACGAATGTAGAAAACGAAAATAAAAATGCTTGAAAAAAAAGGTAACTAAGGTTCTCGAAGTCACCCATTTTTTATTCATCACTCACAAAATATATTAAAACGTTAATAAAAACATTTATCTTTGCACCAATAAAATTATGACAATACAAAGAGCACATATCAGTTTAAATCTATGCGATCGCCCTGTAGTAAAGGGATCGTTTGGATATGAATGGATGATATTGGATGAGGCGAAATGTGCTTGCTTTGAAAATTATTTACTGTAAACTCGTAAAAATTTAATCAAAATATTGCAGAAACGCCTCGATGATCGGGGCGTTTTTTGTGTTTTTAGAGCAGAAATTATTTAGAATGAAAAAAAATAACCATAAAAATGAAAATTATTTAATAACAAATGAACAATTAATAAGGAAATAGAGCGTGATAAGTAACCCGATGAGAGACAGTCATTTAGGTATTTAAGACATCTGCAAAATATTGCGGACGGAAATCTTCTATTCTAAATTTAAAGTTTAATCAATTGATTTTCAATTATTTAAATGAAAAATAAATTTGCGAGTTAAAAAAAATCATCCTTACTTTGCAACCGAAAATTGAAAGCAACAAGTTTTCAGCCTTTCAAAAAAACTTTTTTAAAACAAGAAAAATAAAATGAAACAATTTAATAACATATCTAATCCACATTCAAGATTGCACGGACAAGAGCCGATGGGGCAGGGATATGCTTGTATTATTCTTCTTGATAGTGAATTTGTGGATAAAAGGTGCTTATATAAATGGGTCAGCTAATGTAGCGACACGTCAATATATATAAAGCGCCTCCCAAAAAGAGGCGCTTTTTTTATGGTTTCTCTAGCTTATTTGGTAAAGCGTCGGTTTGTGGCACCGAAGAGCAGGGTTCGATCCCCGGAGATACCCCAATTATAAAATCCCATAGCTCAATTGGTTGGAGCGTCGACCTGATACGTCAAAGGTTGAAGGTTCGAGTCCTTCTGGGATTACAAAATAAAATCTCATGGCTCAAATGGTTAGAGCACCGGTCTTTTAAATAGGGGGTTGAAAGTTCGAATCTTTCTGGGATTACCAAGGTTCCGTAGCTCAATTGGATAGAGCATGAGTTTTCTAAACTCAGGGTTACAGGTTCGAGTCCTGTCGGAATCACTGAAGGAGAGTAGGCAAATATTGGTTTGTTGCGGCTTACTGCTAATGAGTTCTACGACAGTAGTGAAGGTTCGATTCCTTTGCTCTCCGCAAAAATGGTTTATTGAGGTAATGGTTAACCTTCCCGACTGTCTCTCGGGCACTGCGAGTTCGATTCTCGCATAGACCGCAAAGATTCACGGAAAATTTTCAGATCCGGCTGTCTCTCGGAAAAGAATTTGAAGTGAATCTGCAAAACTGGAAAGATAACGGTGGTTGTTTACCCGCCTTGGACGCGGGAGGTCGCAAGTTCGAATCTTGCTTTCCAGACAGTTTGCTCCATTCGTCTAATGGTTTAGGACGGCTGCCTTTCGAGCAGTAGATAAGAGTTCGATTCTCTTATGGAGTGCAAAAGATTTCGTAGCTCAATGGGTTAGAGTATCGGTTTCATAAGCCGAAGGTTGAAGGTTCGAGCCCTTCCGAAATTACAAAAAATGATTCTGTAGCTCAATGGTAGAGCGTTGGTCTGTTAAACCAGAAGTTGAAAGTTCGAGCCTTTCCGGAATCGCAAAAAACTAAATGTTAATTGTTTCAAAAGAGAAAAAGAAAAGGTTTGTCGAGAGCAGAAGATCTTTACGCCAAAAACACGATATAATATAGACAAGCTTTTTCTTAACTCACTTGAAACTTGATGAAGAAAGTTTTAAACATAATATAAATTTTTAGGTAAAATAAAGTTTGTCAAAGCGTAGAAGTTCTTATATCAAACAAAAAATTAAGACAGGCTTTATTTTTTTTATGAAAATTTAAATAAAAAGAATAATCAGAATGTTGGGAAATTACTCATCACCCATTGCTGATTACTCATAAAAATGATGGTTCGCCGAAGTGGAAGAGTCGGGGCGGTCTGCAAAACCGTTGCGTAAGCTGAGTGGGTTTGAATCCCATAACCATCTCAAATAACTAAAATGAGATTAGTTCCGAAGAAAAAAAGTTTGTCGAGCGCAGAAGTTCTTACATCAAACAAAAAATTAAAGACAGGCTTTGTTTTTCTTCAAAAAAAGTTAAATGCTAGAAATTAGAGATATAATATTATCCAAAAACTATCAACCAACAACCATCAACTAGCATCAAAAAGGGAAGTACGCCGAAGTTGGAGAGTCGGGGCAGACTGTAAATCTGTTGCTTCATTGCTGAGTAGGTTCGAATCCTACTACTTTCACCAACCGCTGATAATGTAATGGCAGCATGCAGGAAATGTACTCTTGTTGTTCAGGTTCGACTCCTGGTTAGTGGTCAAAGAAGTGAATGGTGAATAAGTCAGTTGTCAATTTTTTAAAACTGACTGCAAAGCAAATTGACAATTCAGAATTCACACAAAAATGCTCTATTCGTCTAACGGTTCAGGACGCCTGCCTTTCGAGCAGAAAATAAGGGTTCGATTCCCTTATAGAGTACAGATTTTATAGAAGATAAAAGATAAAAGATAAAAGATAAAAGATAAAAGATAAAAGATAAAAGATAAAAGATAAAAGATAAAAGAAATTTATTAAGTATCAAAAAATCATTTATCAATGATCATTCATTTTTTATATAAGAAAATAGGTTTAAATGGAAAGGGAAAGTTTGTCGAGCGCAGAAGATCTTTACGAATATAACAGGCATAGTTTATAAATATAGACAAGCTTTCTCAGACCTAATACATAAGTAATGAGTAATGTGCAATGAGTAATTATTGCAATAGTTATAATTAATGATGCATTTATAGAACATAATTTTTTATTACTAATTAACAATTATTCATGACTTATAAAATTCGCGGGAATGGTGGAAATGGTAGACACACTTGATTTAGGCTCAAGGTTTTGGGGGTTCGAATCCCTCTTTCCGTACAAAATATGAGTAATCAGCAATGAGCAATGAGCAACTATGAAATATGATTTTAATATACTAATTACTCATTACCTATAAAAACATGGAAGAGTGGTGTAGCAGGTCTGCATGTTAGTCTGAAAAACTAAAGGTACAGGTTCGATTCCTGTCTGTTCCACAGAATATGAGTAATAAGTAATGTGCAATGAGTAATCAATTAACCGCAAAAAATATTACTAATTACCCATTACTCATTATTTATAAACTGATTCGTAGTGTAATTGGTCAGCACACAAGACTTTGACTCTTGTTGTTCAGGTTCGAGTCCTGATGAATCAACAAATTTTGTATTAAGAAAAACTCTGTGTTCTTAGCTGAGTGAAGCGCCTTTGCGAACTTAAAAACAGATAGTAGGTAAAAAAACTTAGCGCACTTTGCGTTAAAACAAATATTTAAATAAAAACAAAACATGTAGAAAAAATGGAAACGCAACAACAAACATGGCAGAACATGACGGGAAAAATTTTCCAACACTCTATCACACAGTTGGTAGAAGAAGCCATCATCAGCGAACAGGCAAACGGGCATCGACTGAAAGTATGTGTGGGTTCAGACTCCCACGTTTATGGTGATGCCATTAATTATGCTACGGCAGTTGTCTTTATTCGTGAGGGAAAAGGAGCGTTTACCTTTATCAGAAAAGAAAGAGAAATACAGAGTATCAGTATCAAAGAGCGTATGCTGAACGAGGTGAACAAATCCGTGGAAATTGCTTATGCAATTTGCTCTATTCTGGAAACTTATGATGTGGAAATGGAGGTACACGCAGACATTAACACCGATCCGGATTTTAAATCCAACGTCGCTTTGATAGATGCAATGGGATACATTCTGGGAATGGGATATGTGTTTAAAGCAAAACCTTACGCATTCGCAAGTTCAAATTGTGCTGATATGATGGTGTAATAAGCTAGAAGCGGGATGTAAGAAGATGGAAGTTTTTTGAAAGCTTAAATAAACTTCCCTCGTCCAACTTCTAACTTCCACAAAAAAATAAATTAAAGCAATGGAACTTACAAAAAGATTATTGTTTCTGGATGATATAAGATATCCGATTGAGGCATATCATTATACCAAGCAGGACATTTTCCTCAGAAAAGATTGGCATATTGTTCGAAATTACGAGCAGTTTGTCAGCAGGATTTTGGAAAAAGGACTTCCGGAAATGATTTCTTTTGACCACGACCTTGCTGATGAACATTATTTGGAACCAAATTCTCAGGAATTTGTTGAAAAAACAGGCTACGATTGTGCAAAATGGCTCATAGAATATTGTATGGATAATTATTTAGACTTACCAAAATTCTATTGCCATTCAATGAATCCTGTTGGAAAGAAAAATATTGAAAGCCTTTTAAACAATTTTAAAACTATTAAAAATGAAAAAGATAAGTACATTATTCAAAAAAGATATAAATAATTTAGGAAGAGTTATTAACGAAATTAATCCTGAAAACAACTGGGTTTTTAACGGAAAAGCTTTTGCTACGCAAAAGTTTGATGGTTCTGCATGTGCAGTAATCAACGGTAAATTATATAAAAGATACGATGCCAAGAAAGGGAAAACAGCCCCCAAAGGTGCCATTCCGTGTCAGGAAGCGGATCTTATTACCGGTCATCATCCACATTGGTTAGCGTGTGATATTGATAATAAAGACGATCAATACTTCTGGGAAGGTTTCAATGCTTTGGCTGAATCAGGTCAGGTAGAAGACGGTACTTACGAACTTATTGGCGAAAAAGTACAAGGAAATCCAGAAAATATTAAAGGTCATTTATTGGTAAAACATGGACATCATATTCTTAGTTTAGAAAGTTTGGATTTTGAATTTATCAAGAATTTTTTGAGCAATCCTGAGAATAATATGGAAGGTATCGTTTTCCATCATACAACGGATCATCGTATGTGCAAGATCAGGAAATCTGATTTTGGTGTGCGTAGAAAAGCTGTAAAAGAACTTGTTGTTTAAAATAAAGATTAAGTTTCGGTAATTCATTTTATCGAAACTTTTTTACGTATTAAATTGAACCATAAAATTTTCCATCGAATTTGTCATTCCGCAAGAATCTAAACATTGAAAAAGGAGATTGAGGTTAATAAAAAAATTAAAAAGAGATGTTACAAGCAGAAATAAAAAGTCTTTTAAAAGAAGACATCAGTATATTAATAAAAGTTCCAAACTCGGCAAAGCATTATTTATGTGATTGTGGTGAAGCGAGTTTATTGACGGTGAAAGAAGTTCAGTCAGTTTCTGCGGTTTTCATCAGTCATACTCACATTGATCATTTTTCAAACTTTGATGGAATTTTCAGACATCAGATTGGAAGTGGTGAAAAGATTGTGATTTGCGGGCCGAAAAATATTCATCAACAAATTGAAGCAAGGTTAAAATCTTACACGTGGAACTTAATTGACGAAAAAGCAATTGAATACGAGATAAGAGAAATTGTTTCAAAAGAAGAAATCAATGTCTATAAAATTCGTCCGCCCCATTGGAATCTTGAATTCATTGAAACTCAGAATTTCCTTTTTGAAGATGAATATGTAAATGTTGATTTTGCCATTCTCGATCACAAGACAGATTCCATCGCTTATTTATTCAAGGAAAAAGATTCGGTCACTTTTAATGAAAATGCTTCTGAATTTAAAAAAGGAAAATGGATCAGTGAATTGAAAATAGCTTTTGAAAACAATGATTCCCACAAAGAAATTCAGATTGAAGAAACAGTTTATAAAGCTTCAGATTTATTTCATTTTTTGACACGAAATGCAGGATATAAATTAGGAGTCATTATGGACCATGCAGTTTGTGAGGACAATTATAAAAAAATTAGAACAGTTTTCAAAGCAGCGGATATGGTGTATATCGAAACATTTTATAAAGATGAAGATCAGGAATTTGCAAAGATCAATTATCACAGCTTCGCATCTGCATCCGGAAAGATCATGAATGAATGTGAGGTAAAAGAAGCCATTCCAATTCACTTTTCAAGAAGATATGTCGAAAGCGATAAACTGGAAATTGAAACGGCTTTTTATAAAGCATTTCGAGGAAATTAATTAAAAATATTTATTAAACTAAAATTAAAAAACTAAAAATAATCATGCAATTTAAAATACCTTTTCATTTCGATATGGAAACGGCTGATCCTGATGATTCGATGACGCTGGCTATTTTGGCAACGCATCCGAAGGTTCATCTGGCAAGTGTTTCCATACATCCGGGAGGAAAAGATCAGATAGGCTTTGTAAGACGTGTTTTGCAAATTCTGGACAGGGAAGATGTCCGCATTGGAGCCGGAACTCCGAAATCTTCAGCGAGCCGTGTTTCGGGTTTTTACCGAGACTGGATTGGAAAATTTGAGAATTCGGAAGCAGATGATGCCGCAGCAATTATTATGGCTGAAACACTTCGTCAATTTCCCGATTGTACTTTATTGACCGGAGCAGCACTTACGAATCCGCGTTCATTGTGGGAAACCGGAGTTTTTTTTGATCGATGGTTTTGCCAGGGCGGTTTTGCCGGCGATAATATTGTTCCGAAAGAACATCGGTTGGAAAAATTTGATGGGAAGCTTACTTGTGCGACATTCAACCTGAACGGAAATCCGTTGGCTGCAGAAAAGCTATTCTCATTACCAATAATTGAAAGGCGATTGATCAGTAAAAATGTATGTCATGCTGCGGTTTTTACGAAAAAAGATGCAGAAATGTTGATTCCGTTTCAAAATGACAATAAAGGATTGAAGCTATTTCTTAAAGCAGTGGAGCTCAAAGAAAAGGCACTTCACGACACTGTGGCAGCTTTATTGGCGATAGATCCTTCAAAGGCAGTTTGGGCGGAAGTTATTCCTTACAGACAACGTGGTGAGTGGGGTTCTAAGGAAGTACAGGAGAATTCCGGACAGAATTCATCACTGATTACAACTCACATTCCGGATTTAAAAGACCTGTGGATGGTGATTAAACCTTAACGAATTAATTTTATTAAACTAAAACTACAAAAGCGTATTAATTATGCATGTAGTTGTCATTCAGAACGTAACGAAGTGGAGTGAAGAATCTGTAAAAATTAAGTTGAGATTCTTCCTTCGTCAGAATGACAATGGAAACGCTGAAATTTTGTAGTTAAAAAAACAAACAATTAAAAAAAAATGAAACCCAATATATTTTTCACGGCAGACCACCATTTTGGTCACGAAAATATTATAAAATTTTCCGAAAGACCGTTCGAGTCTCTGGAACATATGAATGAAGAACTCATCAAAAGATGGAATGAAAGGATTGCCAAAGACGATACTGTTTACCATTTGGGTGATATGAGTTTGGGCAAACCGGATTTCACAAAAGAAATTCTGGATCGGCTCAATGGAAATATTCATCTCATAAAAGGCAATCACGAAGGTGCAGCTTTGACTTATCCTAAACGATTCGCCTCAATCAGAGATTATCATGAACTGAAAATCGATGAGCCAGAAAACAGCAACGGCAAACAGAAAATCATCCTTTTTCATTACGCCATGAGAACATGGAACGGTTCACATCGGGGAGTTTGGCAGCTTTACGGTCATTCACACGGAACATTGCCCGATGATGAAATGGCTCTTAGCTTCGATGTCGGTGTTGATTGTCATAATTTTTATCCGATTTCTTACGAAGAAGTCAAGGAATTAATGAAAAAGAAAAAATGGACACCACCTTTTGCCCCAAGAAATTAAATAAGCTCCCTTCGGGGAGTTTTTTCTAAATTAATTTTTACTACGTAAATAGAATGCGTACTTCCGGTTTTATCTTTGCACAACTTTAGCAGTAGCAGCAATTCTTCTTTAGGGTATTTCTTCCCGTTTCTCCAACGAAAAACCAAATGCAGATGAATGAAAACCATGTAAATAAAAATAATAAAAATGAAAACAACCAATGAAATATTAATCATCGATTTGGAAGCCACATGTTGGGAAAATGACAGAATTCCCGCCGGACAAAAAACCGATATTATAGAAATAGGAATTTGCGAATTAAATAGAACAACACGAGCAATTTCCAAGAAACAAAGCATTTATATAATTCCGGAAAGATCTAAAATTAATAAATTTTGCACTGAACTGACCGGAATTACACCACAATTAATTGAAGAAAAAGGAATTTATTTCGAAGAAGCCTGTGAGAAAATCAGAGATGAATATCACTCAAATCAGCTTACTTGGGCAGGTTTTGGAAATTTTGATAAAGAGCAGATCGTAGAGCAATGCGATTATCTCGGAATCGAAAATCCTTTTTCTGAAAATTATATCAATGTAATGTATCAATTCAAACAATACAACGGACTTTTTAAAATGATGGGTTTGAAAAGAGCTTTAAAGTTCCTGAATATGGATTTTGAAGGCAATCATCACAGTGGAGCAGACGATGCTTACAACGCCGCCAAAATTTTAAGAGAAATTTTACGGTAATAATTTGGTCAGGAAGATGGATGATGGAAGCGGGAAGTTTTTTCAGTGCGAAATTTATTTCCAGCCTCCGGTTTCAAACTTTCAGCCACAAATATTAAATTTTTAAACAAATGAAAACAACAGATAAAATATTAATTATAGACCTCGAAGCCACATGTTGGAATGATCGTCCGCCGAGAGGTCAGGAAAGCGAAATCATAGAAATCGGAGTTTGCATAATGGATGCAAAAACCGGTAAGATTTCACAAAACGAGGGCATTTTAGTTAAACCTCAATTTTCGAAAGTGAGTCCATTTTGTACGGAACTGACTTCTATTACACAACAAATGCTTGAGGATGAAGGTGTTTTGTTGGAAGATGCATTAGATATTTTGAGAGCAGAATACGATTCTGAAAATCTGACTTGGGCAAGTTATGGAAACTATGATTTGAACATGCTTCAAAATCAGGCAAGAAGATTCAATGTAGATTATCCTTTAAGTGATGATCATATTAACGTTAAAACTTTGTTCGGAGAATTGCATCCGACAGTTCGTAAAAGTGTCGGTATGACAAGAGCTTTGGGTGAACTAAATTTAGCGCTTGAAGGCACACATCACAGAGGAGTGGATGATGCGAAAAATATTGCAAAAATTTTATATTGGTGTTTAAATCAATAAATAGAGGAAAGGGTAACAATTGTTACTCTTTTTTTTGTTTTAAGATTTATTGATTGAAAATTTTCTATAAAAACATTTAAAAAACTTTATTAATGATCCATTTTGTTGATTGGTAATGTTTTGTGAGATAAACTTTAAACAGAATTTATATTTTTGTAAAAATGCACAAATGAACAAAATACATGTCTTAATTATAGTCTGTATCATTATAGTACTTGCCGGAATTTCTTATCTGGGATTTAATTTTACCTATCAGTCTTCTTCTAATGAATTGATGGAGCAGCAGTTAAAGGTTGCTCAATATCAATCTGAATTGGTTGCCAATATGATTTCTGATGAACTGGAAAGTGGTAAATCTAAAGATGAAGTAAAAAATGGTCTTCAGCAAGCATTAGAAAAATCTTCTACAGAACCTGTTTTTCTATGTATGTTCGACAAAAATGGGAGAGAAGTCTGTCACCCTGACCGAAAAAAAATCGGAAGTGTGATTCCTAATGAAAACGACTATATCAAATCTTTTTCAAATATGGATCTGGAACTGAATTTTAAAGATGTTCTTAGTAAATCAGTTGATTATGGAGGTGTTCGTAAAGTGGGGAATATTACGGAAATTATTTATTTAAGTCCTGTAAGAAATACAGATTGGATTATGGCTTCTCATAGTAATCTTGAATCGCTAGAACAGACATTGGATAATATAAAGACCAAGCTTATGTTGTTTTTTATTTTGACTTGGGTTTGTAGTGTGGCTTTAATTTTATTTTTAATTAATTTATTATATCAAAGATATTTTAATAAAATTGCTCAGGAAAATATTGATATTCAAAACCATGTAATTGAAAAATATGAAGAGGAAATTATTCAGGAAAAAGAACCTAATCGTTTGGTAAAAAGATTTTTAGCAGAAAAAGGATTAAAATTGATTCCTGTGGAAGTTGAAAGTATTGCTTTTATTTATCTGGAAGATAAAATTACTTATGTTGTGGATATGAATGGAGGAAAATCAACATTGAATCTTTCTTTGGATGAAGTCTATCAAAATTTGGATAAAGAGCAGTTTTTCAGAGTTTCAAGACAAATTATTTTATCACTAAAATCAATCAAGAATATTGAAAAATACGGTGTTACACAGTTGAAAGCTGTCACCAATCCAATTTCTGAAGTCCCTATTATTGTGAGTAAAGCAAGAGTAAGCGAATTCAAGCTTTGGATTGGAAAATAAAAAATCCTGCCATCGAAATAGCAGGAAACTATGAACTTTTATATTGAAAATTAAGGGGCCGTAGCAGTATCAAGATTCAAAATAGGCCACACATTTGGTACTGGATAGCTGATTCCTTTATTATCGCCTCTTGCGGCATCTTGCCCGAAATAATAAATCGGCCATCCTTTATAGGTAAGTTGTGTTTTTCCCTGTACTGTAATAGTACCAAAATCTGCAGCATTCATGATACTTGGAAACCTCATTTTATTCAGCTCTACTATTGGCCAGTTTCCGTTATTGGCCAGGTTTGGCTGTGTATAATGATTGGAATTCTGAGTATCATTTTTAAATCTATATAATGTTCTTCCTTTTCCATCCGTTAGATAAAAAGTGCTTCCTGTTCCTTCGGTATAAGTGCTTGCATTATTTGATGTTACATAGTTTTTACCATCATGGCCTAAAAGCTGTGCAGCAGTATACATTACTGTGTAATCCGGTTTTGCGATATACCAAACATTATTTACTTTATCACCTACTGTTTGTCCGGCTGCAGTATCATTTTTATAATAATACAAAGGCCATCCTTTATAAGTTGTTTGCATTTTTCCGTCTGTACGAGTAATATTTGAGAAATCTGAAGTTGCAAGAGAAGCATCTATTTTACTTAAATCCTGAGTGTAGAAAATCGGCCAAGCATCTAAACACGCAGCAGAAGTACAAGCAGAAGTACCTTTATAATCTCTTGAAAAGAAATATAGAGATTTTCCGTCTTTATCGGTTAAAATTTTCCCAAATGTTGGGTTTTCAACAACTTTTATAGTTCTGTTATCGATAACAACTGTAGATTCGTCATCAGATTTACAGTTGTAAACGGTAGCTCCCATTACCAAAACCAGAGCTATTTTAAAAAAGATTTTAAGAGAATTTTTTTTCATACGTAAAATATTTATTTATGAAGCAAAATTATCTATAATGCTGATTTTCAAATAGACGATTATTCTGAATGGGAAAATTTTTATACTGAATGGGAAGATTTTATATTTTTAGACTGTTTAAAGTATTGATTTTTAATTCTAATTTATAGTATACCATTTTGATACTATTTTTAATTTTTTGCTTTTTCCAACCATTCATCATAAGACAGTACACCCAATTCTGGTTTTCCATCACCTTTCAAAATCGAAATAAATTCCAGCTGATTTCCATCAGGATCATTAAAATAAATAGCTAAAGCAGGCATCCATGCGAAAACCATAGGCTTATCAATCCCGTCTTTTAAAAAATTATAAGGTTTTAAATTTTTATTTTTCAAAAACTCAACAGAATAATTCAAAATATCTTCTTTATCGGCTGTAAAAGCGAAATGTCTTGTTTGTAAATTTTCTTTTTGCTCCCACAAACCCAACATTGATTCTTTATTTTTCCCAATCCATAAAAAAGCAATTCGACGGGTTTCATCTTGGTGAGCAAGTTCCAATCCTAACACTTTTGTATAAAATTCTGTTGCGTTTTCTAAGTTGCTTACTTGCACATGAGTTTCATATAATCCTTTAATCATAGTTTTAATTTTAATGAAACAAAGCTATAAAAGAGATTTTCATAAACTTGAAACTGTTGATTCCTTTATATAAAATGAATGATAGATTTTTTCTTTTGGTTGATCGTTAATGGTTTATAGTTGTTTGTTTTCTTAGTTTAGGTAAATCGTAATGAATTTATTTAAACACAAATACCACTAATATTTTCACAAACTCGACAAGTAAAAAATATAGTGTCATTTATGCCAAAATTTATATTCAAAATCAAAAAAATAAAAATTTTTCATATAAAAATATTCTACGCAAAAACATTGCGCAAAAGCGTCCTTACTTTGCATCAGAAATCAGAGAGGAACTGATAATCCTCCAAAAATGTTTAACTTAAAAACAGTAACCATGAAATTTAATTTTTTAAGAAAAGAGAATAAAGTAGTAACGAACTACCAAGGTGCAAAAGCTTATACCATGACACCTGCAGAAGAATTGTACAGTGCTGTTGTTACAACAGGATTATCAAGCACAACCTATGAAAAAGGAAATGACAGATTGGCAAGAATCCAGTCTCTGATTCAGAAAAATGATCCGGAATTCGTTGCTAAATTAGCGGTTTATACAAGAAAAGATATGTATTTGCGTTCAATTCCATTGGTTTTGACGACCGAATTGGCAAAACATACTTCGGGTACAGACTTGGTAAGCAGAACTGTTGACGGCGTTATCCAGAGAGCAGATGAAATCACAGAGCTATTGGCATATTACCAATTAGCCAACGAAAGAACAGATTTGAAAAAATTGAATAAACTTTCAAAACAAATCCAAAAAGGTCTGGTAAAATCATTCAATAAATTTGATGAATACCAGTTCGCAAAATACAACAGAAAAGCAGAAGTTACTTTGAAAGATGCTTTGTTCTTGGTTCATCCAAAAGCTAAAGATGAAAATCAACAAGCAATTTTCAACAAAATCGTCAACGACTCGTTGGAAACGCCTTATACTTGGGAAGTAGAACTTTCTGTTTTAGGTCAGACAAAATTTGCAGATGATGCAGAAAGAAAATCAGCTTTCAAAAACAAATGGGAAGAATTGATCTTCAGCAACAAATTGGGTTATATGGCTACCTTGAGAAACCTAAGAAATATTTTAGAAGCTAATGTTTCGTCAGATGCGATGTACAAAGTGTGCAACTATTTGTCGGATGAAAAAGCGGTGAGAAACTCAAAACAATTACCATTCAGATTTTTAGCGGCGTACAGAGAATTGAAAACAATCGATTCGCCTTATTTGTCATCAATTTTGGAAGCATTGGAAGATGCGGTGATGGTGAGTGCTAAAAATATCAAAGGTTTTGGCTTCGATACTTCGGTGGTGATCGCGGCAGACGTTTCCGGTTCGATGCAACAGCCTGTTTCTCCGAAATCTAAAGTATTGTTGTATGATATCGGTTTGCTGATGTCGATGATGTTGCAATCACAATGCAAAAATGTGGTTTCAGGTATGTTTGGTGACACCTGGAAGAGAGTTCCTATGCCTAAAAACGGTATCCTGAGAAACGTGGATGCATATTATAAAAGAGAAGGTGAAGTTGGTTACTCCACAAATGGTTATCTGGTAATTGATGATTTGATCAGAAAAAACGAAAAAGTGGACAAAGTAATGTTGTTCACCGATACTCAGCTTTGGGATAGTAACAGAGGTGGAAATTCTTTTGAAAAATCTTGGAATCTGTATAAAAGTTTCAATCCGAATGCAAAATTGTATATTTTTGATTTGGCAGGTTACGGAAAACAACCATTGGATGTCAGAAAAAATGATGTATATCTTATCGCCGGTTGGTCGGACAAAATTTTCGACGTTTTGAATGCTTTGGAAGACAGAAAATCTGCGGTAGAAATGATAAAAAAAGTAGTGCTGTAAAGGGCACTGCTTTTAAAAATAGAAACTAATTATTAAATTATGAATGAGAGTTTTATTAAAGAACTTCCCATTTGACAACACTCAAAACTTTTGAAAATTGTTACTTGGGTTTTAAAATAATTTTAACAACGCAAAAAGATTGCGCACTAATACAATAATTTTGCACTAACAAAAAAACAATAACCATAAAAACTTAAAAAAATAATCGATGCCGTAAGAAAAGAATTCCTTCGATTTCCACTTGAACAAGAGTCTTTTCGCTAGATTGCTCGATTTAAACTGACCAATGTCGTTATCTTAAGAGTTCCATCGTCAAACTTCCAATTTGAACAACATTTAAAAAACTCTTATAACTTGTTACTTGGTTTTTAATTTAAAAAAAATTAACTGCGTAAAAAGAATGCGCACTAGCTAAATAAATTTGTATCAACAAAAACAATAACCATGCATTATTATAAAAAATGTCTTAAAGAAGCACTGTATTGAGGTTAAATACTCAATACTTATGAAAATATTTAAGTCATTAAAACAAGCTTTCGGAATCAATGAATATAGATTAATTGATTTTCCGAAAAAAATTTCAAATGTCCAGGTTTCCAGAATTATATATGGAATTGATATGGGATGTTCTTATTGCTTTCCACATGGCATTGAAACTATTAATTCAAAAGAAATTAAGTTTCAGAGAAATTGGAAAAAATACAGAAAAACCCAATGGAAAACTAAAAAGTAAGTGTCGTAAAATAGAATTGCTTCGTTGGGAGCGGTTATACAGGTTCGAGTCCTGTTTCCGAACATTTGGAATGGCGTAAATGAGTAGCGCGCCGCTGTAAGTGTCTGTTTGCTTTTTTACCTTACTTAAAAATAATCGATGCCGTAAAAAAGAGTTACTTCTACTTTACATTGAAAACCTAATCTCTTTTTGAAAATTGCTCGATTTTAAAATTATTATTGAAACATAAAAAATCAAGTGTCGTTTTAGAATCATACTTCGATTGTGGCTCATTGGGTCGCAGGTTCGATTCCTGCCATCTTTGTTGTAAACGAGATGTAGCTCAGAAGGTAGAGCAAATGGTAAAGAAAGGATTCTGCAAGTATTACCTTGATTTAAAAAAACAAAAGAGTGCCGTTAGAGAAAACTTACTTCGGTTAATCTTATGATGTTGGTTCGACTCCAGAATAAACCCGAAAAGGTTTATAAGAGTTTTCTCGCATATTGCCTCTTTTATTATAAAATTTAAACAAATAAGTGTCGTAGAAAAAGGTTTCTTCGTAATATAACGGTCCTAAGGTAGCGTAATTCGGGTTACCGAACTAGCGAAGTTGGGTTGAAAACCAACCGGGCAAAAGTTTTCGTGAGAAAGCGTAAGTCTCTAGCAGATGTTGAATTGCCGGCTCACTGCCCCTAATATGGGTAAGAGCGGCGCTCTTAAAAGAGCACACCTTTTTTGCCTGTTGCCTTATTCACTTTTAAAATAATCCGATGAATAGAAAATTCATCGGATTTGTTGTTTAGAAATATAGTAAAAAGGATATTATTCGAATAGCTAGTTTTAAAAAACAAAGGCAATAATCAATTAAGATATTGCCCTTGTTTTCATTAAAGGTTTTCATCATTTATGAATTTTAATCTCAATGAAACGTTTAATTTCTTAAAAAAATAAAATTCATTTTGTGTTCTTAGTAAAATTTAATCTAACTATTTGCATAATATGCAAATTTATTTTTTTCATCATGTGTGTTTTTGGTTATGTTTATATCAAAAAAAATGGGGGCAAATTTATTGATATAAAAATTTTTCATCATTTGTGTTTAATGTTTTTAAAGTAAGATTTGTAGATCAATTTTACTGATACAAAGAGAAAGAAAAATCATGCAAATTCAAAAAAAAAGGCATACCATTTAAATACTATTTTGTGTAAGTTGTTGATTTTTAGTGGTTAATTTTATTGTTAAACTGTTTTTGTTTTAGATTTGAAAATTCATTGATTACTTGTTTTTAGGAGAGGAAATGTTCACTATTTATATAGGGGTTGGATTTCCGTTTAAATTTTATTTCAATTTAAGTCATAAAAGGAATTAAAAAAGTCCAGATTTCAAAACTGGACTTTAAAATGAAAATTTTTAAGAAAAATGAACTTAACTATAAATGTTATATGAATTTTGGATATTTCTAGACGGTTGTTTTTTTTTAATCTTAACTATTAACAATAGAAAGCAATACTAAAAATGTATTTTTATATTGCTTTTTATTCTATTATTAATTTTTCATCATTTTTACTTTTTATAAGTACAAATTGAAGGATTTTTGAAGTAATAGAAAAAAAAATAGCATACCATTTGTATACTATTTTTATGTAATTTATTGAATATTAATTTGTTATTTTATAGTTTGATATTTTCTTAAAAGTAAAATATTAATCATCCGACTTTGTTACCGTTAAATTTCTCAGCCATATTCCCATATCCTGTTCGGTAGGAATATTAAATTTTTTACGAAGATTTTGTTTTCTGTTTCGTACGGTATTTATGGATTTAAAAGTATATTCTGCAACATCTTTTATATTGAAACCCAGAAAGGTATAAGCACAAAGGACAAGTTCTGTTGTTCTAAGCCCCGGACTATAATCTATCAATTTTTTTTGAAAATCCGGATAAACTTCTTGAAAACGAAAGTAAAATGATGGATCGTTATTCTTTGCCAGTGCAATAACTTCATTATAAGCATCATTTATTTTTAGCTGGAGTTCTTGAGTTTCCATACTTTTTTGAGAGATAATATTGTCTTTTTCCTGTAAAGTGCTGTGAACTTGTGTAATTAACTTTTCTTTATATTTTAAATTTTTCCGTAAAATATTATATATAAATATGAAAATAATTAATAAGACTAAAATTCCTCCTAAAATCCATAAATATTTTCTTATTTCAAGTTTTTTTAATCGACTTTCTTCATCTTTAATAATTGTTGATAATGCATAATCTACATTGTTTTTCTTATCAATATTTATTTTGTTTTCATTTTCAAGATAAATCGAACCATATTCTTTTTGCTTATTTTTATCTCCTAGAATACCATAAATATCTGATACTTTTTTATTAATAAAATTGAAAGGAATAGAATTAATGGAATGCTCTTTCATATTCTGAAAAGATTTCAAATAGAATTCTAATGCTTTTGAGTATTCTTTTGTATCGCTATAATAATTTCCAAAAATCATATATTGTGTAAAAAGAATAGGGTTTTTATATTTTAATTTTAAATTGTAACTTTTTTGATAATAGATGAAAGCCGAATCCATGATTTTCTTCTGAGAAAAAGCATTCCCTACCGCAATATAATAGTCCGATAATGAGTTGTAAGAATTTTTCTCAGGTAATTTATGTAATTCCAGACCTTCTAATTTATAATAAAAAAATGCAGAATCATTTTTATTTTCATCAAAATAATGATTGGCAATATTTCCATATGCTCTTGCTAAAACTCTTATAGATGAAGAATCAGATTTATTTTTAAGAATCTTTTCAATGTCTTTTAATTCTCTGTTACTCTGAGATTTAAGCGATAAAACATAAAAATTGTAAGCTTTGATTTCTTTCAATTTTGCCTGCAGCAGATCATTATTTTTCGTATACTTTTGATCCAAAGTTTTTTGTATGTAGAAAAAACTTTCCTTTTGAAGTTCCAAACAAGATAAAGCTCTTGATATGATATAGCTGCTCTCCGCAATTTTTGCGGAGTTATTTATTTTTTTTGCTAAAATATTTGCTCTTTTTGCTGCTTCCAGCTCCTTGATATCTTTATATTGTTGATGATACTTTTCTGCATCAAGAAGTAGTTTTTCGATTTCTTTCAGATGATTATTTTGCCCAATTACATAATTCGACAATAGAAAAATAAACAGGAAAATACTGTTTCGAATAAAAGTAAAAGTTTTTATCATAGCAACTTTGCCCCTTAAAGCTCTATAATTTATGCGTTTTTTGATATATACAAAAATAAAGTACTTTGTGAAAAAATCAATGAAAAATTAAACAAAGTTGTCATTATTAATATTATTTTATATAAAGCTTAATAAAATAATAAATAAATCCTATAAATGTTAAAAATTACGGTAAAGAATCAATAAGAAGTGGTTAAGAAAAGTAGAAAGGTAATATATAAATGACAAATATTACCTTTTCTACTATTAAATTTTCATCATTAGTGTACGTTAAAAAGTTTATCAGAATAATTGGGGCAATTCTTACTGATAGAATTTTGTAAAAATCTTACGGAGCATTTTAATCCCTTATTATATGTTTTTTGCTTATGATCATTTGTGTTATTTTTTCCAAATGCTCCGTTTGATTTTCTTGTACAAAGAGAAGCAAAAATGATGTGAAAACAAAAAAAGCAGCATACCATCGGTATACTACTTTTTATTAAAGTTTTGATATTGTGTGGGTTAAATTTATTTTATTAAATTTTTCAACCAATTTTCCATATTTTCTTCTGTCGGAATATTGAATTTTTTACGAAGATTTTGTTTTCTATTTCGTACTGTATTGATCGATTTAAAAGTAAATGTTGCAACATCTTTTGTATTAAATCCTAAAAATGTGTAAGCACAAAGAATCAATTCACTAGCTTTAAGACTCGGTCTGTAATCCAGTAAGCATTTTTGAAACTCAGGATATACCTCCTGAAAACGAAAATAAAATGACGGATCATTTTCTTTTGCGAGATTCATTACTTCGAGATATGCATCATTCACTTTTTCTCTAAGTTGTTCGGCTTCAGTATTTTTTATAGAGATGATTTCATCTTTTTTACTAAGATTATCTGTGACTTTATGGATGAAATCTTCTTTCTGCATAATGCGTTTTTTTAGTAATCTATAAATAATGAAGCATATTATAATGAAAACTAAAATGCCTAAACCGATCAACATGAATTTCTTTCTTTGTGCTGTCTTATATTCACTTTCCTGGTCTGCTAAAACTATTTTGGAAGCTAAGTCTATATTTTTACTTTGCTCAGAATTTAATTTATTTTGCAATAAGATGTATTGTTTTTGATATTGGCTTTTCTTCTCAAAATCGCCTAATTTTCCGTATAATTCTGAGATTTTTCGATACAGATCATTGTTAATAAAATTATATGGACTTATGGATTGTTGTTTGATATTTTCTATAGCTTTCAGATAATAATTAATAGCTACTTTCAAATTTTCCTTTTGGGAATAAAAATCTCCAATGTTAGTAAAATCCATGAAAAGGGCATTTTCACCATATTTTTGATTGATTTTAATACTCTTTTCAAAATAATATAAAGCCGAATCAGACTTCTTATCAAGACAATCTGTACCAATATATTTGTATATATCAGATAATTCAGCATAAACTTCTTTTTCTGGAAATTTTTTTAACTCTCTTAATGAAAATTGGGAATATATTTTAACAGAATCTGGTTTGCTTACTCCTAAATTCAAATAAGCTCTTTGCCTTAAGATAGCAGATTCTTTATCATTTTGATTTTTTAAAAGCTCTATAATTTCCGGTAATTCTTTATAAAACTGAGAAGTGAGTCCAAGTCCATAATAATTGAAAGCTTTTACCTCTTTTATCTGAGCTTGCATCAATTTACTTTTTTGGTAATAAGGTTGTTGAGTAGCCTTTTGAATATATTCGAAACTTTTTTTTGGCAGCTCCAGAAAAGATAAAGCACTTGCTATAGAGTAGCAACTTTCGGTTATTTTTTGAGAATCTCCAGTTTCTTTAGATAATATATATGCTTGCTCAGCATATTTTAACTGATCCAAATTTTTGAATCTTTTTCTACTATTTTGTGCTCTTAATAGTAATTCATCAATCTGTTTATATTTATTGTTCTGACAAAATCCTGAAATAGAAAATAAAATAAAAAAAGCAAATAATAAATGTTTAATTTTTTGATTCATAGTGACTTTTGCTTTTTAAATTAGAATTCGATATGATATTTAAAATTAAGGATAATTTGTGGTATCATCTTGTAAAAATTCTATTTTCGCATTATATTCTTTTTTGTTTTAAAATATCCTATTAAAAATGTTAATGCTTGGAAAAAATAAAGGCAAAGGTTTAAATTTAATAACAGAAAGGCAGTGATAAAGGATGAGGTATCTCTGCCTTTGTAAGCTGTTATTAATTCATCATTTGTGTTTTTTTGTCAAAACCAATTTCATTGGTGATTTTCATCATTTGTTTTTTTTGAAAATCTATGTCGAGTTATTTGGGGCTGAACCCGACACAGAATTTTTCTTTCATTTTTACTTTTTACCAATTGATTGGTGATTTTCATCATTTGTGTTTTTCGAAAATCTATGTCGAGTTATTTGGGGCTGAACCCGACACAGAATTTTTCTTTCATTTTTACTTTTTACCAATTGATTGGTGATTTTCATCATTTGTGTTTTTCAAAAATCTATGTCGAGTTATTTGGGGCTAAAACCCGACACAGAATTTCTTTTTTCATTTGTGTTTGTGTTGAAAAATCAATTTCGCTATTGGTTAATTTTTTTCTTTTTGAATCATTTGTGTTTTAAAATTATTCTCAAATGCTTCGATTGATTTTCTGGGACAAAGAGAAAAAAAATTCATCAAAACACAAAAAAAATAGTATACTATTTATATACTATTTTTGGTTAAATAATTGGTTTTTAGTTGAATAAATTATTTTCTTTATTTTTCACCAGTTAAATTTCTTAACCAAATTCCCATATCTTGTTCCGTTGAGAGGTTAAATTTTTTTCTTAAATTTTGTTTTCTATTACGAACAGTATTCACAGATTTGAATGTGTAATCTGCTACATCCTTAATATTAAAACCTAAAAAAGTATAGGCACACAAAACAAGTTCTGATGTTCGAAGTCCCGGACTAAATTCCAATAATTTTTTTTGGAAATCCGGATAAACTTCCAGAAAACGAAAATAAAACGATGGATCATTGTTTTTAGCAAGATCTATCACTTCACCATAAGCATCGTTTACTTTTTGTTTTAGTTCTGTTGTTTCGATATGTTTTTGAGAAATAAGATTTTCTTTTTCCTGTAAAGTATAGGTAACCTCAGAGATAATTGTTTGCTTGTGTTGTAATTTTTTGTGTAAGATTTTATAAATAAAAAACATGAAAATAAGTAAACCTGCAATGCCACCAAAAATCCAAATATTTTTTTTTCTTTGATTATCGTCGAATTCTTTTTGCTTATCTTTTAAAATTGTTTTTACAATATAATCTATATTTTTAGAATTTCCGGTTTCCAATTGAGCTCTTTTCTGATCAAAAATTTTACTATATTTTATATGATTTTGCTTATCTCCTAAAAGCTCATATAATTCCGAAATATTTTTATAAGTTCTTATATTGTAAGGTTCGTTAATGGAATTTTTTTCTTTAATGGATTTTAAATAAAATTCCAAGGACTTTGGATAATCATCTATACTGTAATAATAGTCTCCAAAGGATTGATATTGTGGCTGTAAAGTAGCTGATTTGTATTTTGTAGCTAATTCGAACGACTTATTATAGTAATAAAATGCCGAATCGTAATTGCTTTTCTTTTGATCTTTTGTGAGTTCGGGATTAATATCATTTTTCTTGATAGAAAAGGTACCTCTCCTAATATAATAGTAGGATAAATTTTCGAGATTAATTTTTTCTGGAACTTTTCGAAAATTATTTTCTGCCAATTTGTAAAAAATAAATGCAGAATCGAAATCTTCTTTTGTATTTTCATAATATCCTGCGATACTAGAGTACAACCTTCCTCGAAGTTCGTTGGCTTCTACACTGTTTTCATTTTCAATAATTTTTATAGCTTTTAGTTCTTCTTTTAAAGTCTGGCTAAGTCCTGTAATATAATAATTATAAGATTTTATATCCAGAATTTTTGCTTGAAGAACCTTATCTTTTTGAGTATATTTTTCTTCAGAAGCTTTATTTGCATAATAAAGACTTTCTTTTGTGAGAGCAAGATCAGACAGGATGGAGGAAAGTCTGTAATAGCCTTCGGCAAGATATTTTGAATCACCTTTTTTGAAAGCCAAATTTTTTCCCAACAAAGCATAATTAAATGCTTTTAGATTATCATAATTTTCAAAGGCTTTGTCGGACCTTTTATAAAAATCATCTATTTTATTAAGCTCTTTATTTTGACAGAAAATCAATTCTGAAAATAAAATAGCAAATAGATATATACAGTTTTTAATGAGTGAGTGTGATGATATCATATTTAACTTTCGCCCCTTAAAGCTTTTATGATTGATTATTAGTTTGTAAAGATAATGTTTAAATTAGGAAAATAAATTAACATAAAAAAAACCGGTAAACTTTACCGGTTTTAAATTTTCAATTAATCTCTTCTTCAAATGTTTTTCTCCATTTTGCGAGCGTTGTTCTGCTTATTTTATACTTTTTAGACATGAAACTTGTTGAAAAACCATGCTTTTTCTGATATTGTAATAATTTCAGCATCGTTTTTTTGTCATAAGTTTTCAGTTTTTGGTTATTTCTTAGACTTTCTTTGGTATGTTTAAAAACCAATTCATTAAAATTAAGAACATCTTCCGTAGTCTTTAAATTTTTTAGAAGTGACTGAATTTTAGGATCTTGTAATTTATCAGGATGCTCTTGCTTCAGCATATCCTGGTAAATTTTCATATAATTGGGACGCATTCGATTTTTCTGTTTTTAATTTGTATCATTCTTTTGAAGCCATCTGTGAAGCGTGCTTTTGGGAATAGAATATTCTTTAATTACGTCACTCTGAGTCATTTCTCCAGATTGAATTCTTTTAATAATAAATTCCTTAATTTCCTGTGTATAGATATTTTTCCTGAAATAAGGAATTTTTTCAGATTTTTGCGTTGCACTTTTATTTACAGCCGACGGCGGTGAATAAAGGATAAGATGTGAACTATACAACCTAAAAAAATCGTACTCCAATAATTTCGACCATCTTAAAAGGAGATCAGTATCTATTGATTTGCTTGTATAAACTTTTTCAATAAATTCTTCGTCTTTTTTCAGAAAATTACAAATTCTTTCAATTGTAATCCCCTGATCATCCACTCTCTCTTTAATAAATTGTCCTATGTGTATTTCTTTGTATAACATTTTATTAAATAAACCTTAGCTTTTATTAAACAATTTGCATGCAAAAACAAAACAGGAAAGTAAATTTTTAGTTTCAAATTTTATTAAAATATAGCGTAATAAAAAAAAATTAAGTAAAATAGAATCAATATTTATATCAATAATGTCAAGATCTTTCACAAGATCCTTAAAAATTATAAACAAATTTAGTAGGTCAGATTGTTGATTTTGATTTATGTCCTAAAGAATTTTTGCGCATTCATATCAAACTTCGTCAATGCTTTCAGCGATCATCCTTTTAATATCATCCATTTCGCTTAGTAAAATCTTTATATTTTTAAACTCTTTTTGATAAAAGTAGAAATAATATATTATTACCTGTTTAAAGCTTTTTCCATGCAATTTTCTCTTTATAAATTAAATTTTTAATTGTCGTCTTATTATGCTTTAAATTTTTAATTTATTACTCTAAATTATTTAAAAATTTACATAAAAATAAATAACGGCTTTGAAACCAAATATAGAAAAAATAGAGTTCAAATCAAAAAAATGAATTAAAAAATTTTGTTAAAAATTAAATCTGGTTAATGATACCACAAAATATATGGATGGTATGGTGAAATAATTCACTAAGGTTCATTTACGAAAAAGATAATATTAATGCGGATTTTTTATTGAAAATTAAATTATGAAACTTAATGATTGTGTAAAAAAAATCAACTCCATACCTTTGTAGTTCAATGAAAAATATTATCACTTTATTCGATTTTTCGAAGAAAATAAATTATAAAAATGAACTTTTAGCAGGATTCACAGTCGCAATGACTATGATTCCGGAGTCGCTTTCGTTCGCCATTCTTGCAGGACTTTCCCCTTTAACCGGACTTTATGCTGCTTTCATGATGGGTTTGGTAACCGCTATTTTGGGAGGTCGTCCTGGAATGGTTTCTGGTGGAGCAGGAGCAACAATCGTTGTATTAATCGCTTTAATTAAAACTCACGGTGTAGAATATCTCTTTGCAACAGTAGTTTTGGCGGGTATTTTTCAACTATTGGTTGGGGTTTTCAAGCTTGGAAAATTTGTAAGACTTATTCCACAACCTGTAATGTACGGTTTTTTAAATGGTTTAGCAGTCATTATTTTTATGGCACAAGTCGAACAATTTAAAATTACAAACTCCAATGGAGTTACTAGTTGGTTACAGGGTACATCTTTATTTATAATGTCGGGATTGGTTGCTTTAACGATTGCGATTGTTTACTTTTTCCCAAAAATCACAAAAGCAGTTCCCGCTTCTTTAATTGCTATTTTAATAGTTTTTGCAGTCGTTTTAGGTTTTAATATCGATACCAAAACAGTTGCAGACATTGCCCATATCGGTGGAAATCTTCCAAGTTTTCACATTCCGAGTATCCCTTTTTCAATAGAAACTTTGCAAATTATTTTTCCGTATGCCTTGATTATGGCCGGAGTCGGCTTGATTGAATCACTTTTAACGTTATCAATGGTCGATGAAATAACCAATTCTAAAGGAAGTGCGAATAAAGAATCTGTTGCGCAAGGTATCGCAAATATTACCAACGGTTTCTTCGGTGGAATGGGTGGTTGTGCGATGGTTGCACAAACTTTGGTAAATTTAAATGCAGGTTCAAGAGCAAGACTTTCGGGAATTATTGCTGCGACTATGATTTTAATTATCATTTTGATTGGAGCGCCATTTATAGAAAAAATTCCGATGGCTGCCTTGGTTGGTGTGATGATGATGGTTGCAATCAGTACTTTTCAGTGGGTTTCAATTAGAATTGTCAACAAAATGCCGAAATCCGATATTTTTGTTGGAATTACGGTTGCTTTAATTACGATTGTTCTTCACAATTTAGCTTTGGCAGTTTTGGTTGGAGTAATTATCTCTGCATTGGTTTTTGCATGGGACAATGCGAAAAGAATTCGTGCAAGAAAGTATATTGACGAAAGTGGTGTTAAATATTACGAAATTTCCGGGCCATTATTCTTTGGTTCTGTTACAACATTTACGGATAAATTCGATCCTATGGACGATCCCGAACAAGTGGTTATTGATTTTAAGGAAAGCCGAATTGTTGATATGAGTGCCATTGATGCTTTAGATAAATTATCAAAAAAATACAGTCAACTTAATAAAAAACTTCATTTAAAACATCTCAGCGAAGATTCTATTAAAATGTTGAAAAATGCCGAAGCTGTAATCGAGGTAAATATTCAGGAAGACCCAACTTATAAAGTAATGCCTGAAAAGTAGGAGAGTTTTAGGGTTTGAGAGTGGGAGTGTTTTTGTGTTTGTAGTCCCAAAGGAACGATTTAAAACAGGATCGTATAAAATGCGATCAAAGTAAATGTTGGATATTGGAATCAATAAATCATAGAGAAAAAATTGTCAATTCACCATTGAACATTCACCCAATAACCCAAACAAGGACTGCAAAATAAAATTTACAGCCCTCGTTTTTAGGTTACTAATGTATTAGCAATAAAATCAGGCACCAAAGCATAGTGCGACAATTTCATGCTGATCGAAGCTCTACCGCTCGTCAACGTTCTCAGATCAGAAATATATCCGAAAGTAGAAGCCAAAGGAACTTCTGCCGTGAAGATTTTTCTTCCTGATTTTTCATCAATTGAAGTAATAATTCCTCTTCGTTTGTTGATGTCCGCAGTCACAACTCCGGTATAATCCTCGATCGTTTGAATCTCAACTTTCATAATAGGTTCCATTAATTTCGGTTTACAAGACTTTCCAATCTCTCTGAAACCATCTCTTGCTGCAAGTTCAAAATCCAAAGCATGAGAATCATTACTATGAGTTGACCCATCCAAAAGCGTCACTTTCATACTTTCCAAAGGATTTCCGCTTAAAACTCCGTGTTCCATCGCTTCTCTAAAACCTTTCTCGACAGACGGAATAAATTCACTCGGAATCACACCACCTTTAATTTGATTAATGAATTCCATACCGATTTCATTATCTTCTCGAGGCCCGATTTCAAAAGTGATATCGGCAAATTGTCCGCTTCCACCGTTTTGTTTAGAAAGTTTTTCTCTGTGTCGTCTTGTTTCCGTTAAAATTTCCTTGTACGAAACTTTCGGTTTTCCTTGATTGATTTCAATTCCATGATTCAACCGGATTTTTTCTAAAGTTACCTCAAGATGCAATTCTCCCAAACCACTCAACAAAGTTTCTCCCGTTTGTTTGTCTCTTTCAATAACCAACGACGGATCTTCTTCCTGAATTTTCGCTAAAACCAAACCGAAAGATTTTTCATCAGCATTCGTTTTCGGCTCAATCGAAACTCGGATAACCGGAGCTGGAATCGTGATAGATTCAAGCAAAACAGCTCGTTCAATGGATGATAAAGAATCACCTGTTTTCGCATCTTTTATTCCTGTCAAGGCAACGATATCCCCCGCTTTTCCTTCTTCAATCGTTAACGTTTTGTCCGACTGCATCTGTAAAATCCTAGAAATCCTAAAACTTTCACCTGTTCTCACATTCTGAACCGTGTCACCGGATTTTATCTTTCCGGAATAAATTCTCAACATCGAAAGTTTACCCATATGTTTATCAATAACCACCTTGAAAACCAATCCTGAAAAAGTTTCTTCTTCATTTCTTTCCAACTCAATTGTTTCTTCTGTTTTCGTCTCTTTTCCTTTAACAGAAGACAATTGATTCGGAGCAGGAAGATAGCTTACAATTGCATCAAGTAAAGGTTGAACGCCTTTGTTTTTAAACGCAGAACCGCATAAAACCGGAACTAAACTTCTTGACTGACAAGTTCTTTGTATCGCTTCAAAAATCATTTCCTCAGAAATTTGAGTTTCAGAATCAAGGAAGTATTCAAAAAACTTTTCATCAAATTCGGCTAATGTTTCCATTAATTTCATTCTCCATTCATTGGCTTCAGATTGATAATTTTCAGGAATATCTTTCTCTACAATTGTTTCTCCATTTTCATCAATCCAATACAAAGCTTTTTGTTTGATTAAATCGATAACTCCTTCAAAATTGTCTTCAGAACCGATCGGAATTTGTAAAGCTAAAGGAACAGCATCCAGTTTGGTTTTAATTTCATTTAAAACAGCAAAGAAATCGGCGCCGATCCTGTCCATTTTATTGATGAAACAAATCTTGGAAATTCCATGTTTCTCGGCTTGAAACCAGACATTTTCCGTTTGTGGCTGAACTCCCGAAGAAGCACAGAAAACGGCAACAACGCTGTCTAAAACTCTTAACGAACGTTCAACTTCCACCGCAAAATCAATGTGTCCCGGAGTATCAATGATGTTGATATTGAAAATATGATCATCTTTTTTCCATTGTGTGGAAATCGCTGCAGATGAAATCGTTATTCCTCTGCTTTTCTCCTGAATGTCTTTATCCATTGTAGTATTTCCTTCATCAACATTTCCGATTTTGTGGATCATTCCTGTATAATACAGCAATCTTTCCGTTAAAGTTGTTTTTCCTGCATCGACGTGTGCTATTATCCCTATGTTTCGTGTGTTGTATTTCATTTTGTTTAATTTAAATTGTTGATTTTTAAGGCTGTATTTAAATTTTTTAAGCACAAAAATTCCATGATCTTACATTTTGTTTCAGTAAGAAATTCAGTGTTGTTTGCGTTAAAAATTATTGACAACCTTTTCGAATGTAAAAAGCTGAAAAGTAGGGTAGCAAAAAAGACCTATCTGAACAGATAGGCCTTCAATATGTTTTGTTTAATAAAGGTCGATCGTTATTCAGATAAATATTTAGTGCTACCAAAGTACACAGCTCTGATAGGATTGCTTAAAGTTATAATATTTATCATTTTTGTTGACATTGTTGATTCTTAATCGGTTGCGAAATTAGAAAAAATATTTTAACGGCAAAAACTTTTTTAATTTTTTTAAGCGACCGAAAAATCGAAGAAATAAAAACCTCGGTTTATGTTCAGCAAATGATAGCGGAACGCCTTGGCTGAGTGAAGCGCCTTTGCGAACGAAAATATGCCCAATAATTTTAAAAAAATCTTTGCGGACTTTGTGTTTAAAAAAAAAGAATTTTCCGCCATCAAATATTAAATTCAAACTAAGGAAAATCATAAAAATATCTTAAAACAACAAACTACATTTACACATTAATTTAAAAATTCTATCTTTGGGATGAATAGACAAATTTTAAACACGAATTGATGAAAGCAAACAATAACCATTTAAAAATCTTTTTCAAGAAAAAAGCTAAATAAAACTTTTAACTAAACCATTTTGAAAACAGATATCGACATCCACAATAACTCACATTTTTCTTTTGATTTGTGGCTTACCTTAATAAAATCTCATCCTGAATTTAAAGCAAAAAGAGTTGAGCTGTTCTCCTCATTTTTTGACGTAAAAAAAACGATTGAAGAAGTTGCAAAAGTCGTAAAATATTATGACGATCTTTGTAATTCTATTAATGAGGTAATTGGGGGTAATGTAGACACTTTTGAAATATATTTATTGATCTTGAATGCTTTAGAAGTAGATTTAAAACAAGTAGATAAGAATCAATTAAATCAATTTTACCAAAAAAGTGAAGACTTGTTTTTGGAATATCAACCCGTTGTGATTTTCGAAAATTTACACCAGTTTTTTGATGAAATTAAAAATCAGGGAAAAACGATTAATATTCTGAGTAATACAGGCTTTATCAAAGGAAAGACAATGAGAAAATTCCTGATCAACGAAGACCTGGATCAATACATCGATTTCCATATTTATTCCGATGAAATCAATTGCTCAAAACCTAATCCTCAGATTTTTCAGGAGGTGAGAAATTTAATTAAAAATCAGGATTTAGATTTAAAACAAATTTTACACATTGGTGACAATCCGATCGCTGATTACAAAGGGGCAATAGATTTTGGTTTCAACGCACACTTACTTAAACACAAGATATAATTATGAATAAAAGGTACAGCTTACACCACATTCATTCGGCGGATGAATTTACCTTTTCACCCACGGAATACAGCTATTTCAAGTATGGCGATAAGTCGTATGCTGAGAAATTTGCGAAAGAATTATTCGAAGGATTTGTTTCTGAACACGAAGAAATTTTAAATACAGATAAAGATATCATTGTATTGCCAAGTCCGTACATGGCAATTCCGACGGCTTCTAATTTTTTATGTTTTTACTTTAAAAAGCATCTGGATTTTTATTTATTTCAGAAAGGAAAAAAATCAAGTATTTTATCGAAAATTAACAGAAATCATACGTATACGACTGATTACGGAAATTTAAGTTTTGAAGATCGTAAAAATTTGATTGCCAATGACACTTATTATCTTGATAAAGATTTTCTTAGAGGAAAACTTTGTATTTTTATAGATGATATTAAAATCACAGGAAGTCATGAGTTTACAGTGAATAAGATTTTGGATCAATACGATGTAGAAGCCGATTTTTTATTCATGTATTATGCTGAATTGATGAATTTTGAACTCGATCCTAAGATTGAAAATTATTTTAATTATTATGCGGTAAAAAATGTAGAACATATCGCAGAAGTAATGTTAAAGCCTAGTTTTCAATTTAATACAAGGATTGTGAAATATATTTTAGGCTTAGATTCAAGTAATTTTGAGTATCTTACGTCTAAAGTAACAAAGGAACATATGGATAATTTATTGGAACTGGCAATCAGCAACAATTATCATTTAATAAAAGAATACGAAAACAATATAAACACTTTAACGCAAACCGAATTATATTATGGCTATTAACTTACAGAAAGGACAGAGAGAAAATATAAATGCACCTAAATTCACTGTTGGACTTGGATGGGACACCAACAATACATCTACAGGAACAGGTTTTGACCTTGATGCATCTTTATTTTTATTAGGTGAAAATAAAAAGTTAATTTCTGATAATCACTTTATTTTTTACAACAATCTTGAATCTCCGGACAAGGCTGTGATTCACTCTGGTGATAACTTGACAGGTGATGGAGCAGGAGATGATGAGCAGATTAAAATTGATTTAACTAAAATTGATCCTGCTGTAAAAGAAATCACTGTCGTAGTGACGATTCACGAAGCAGATGCAAGAAGACAAAACTTCGGACAGGTGAGAAATTCTTTCATCAGAATTTTTAATACAGATACGAACGAAGAAATTTTGAAATATGAATTAGACGAAGATTTCTCTATCGAAACGGCAGTAGAATTCGGAAGAATCTACAACAGAAACGGAGAATGGAAATTCGAAGCAGTTGGGGCTGGACAAAGAGAAGGTCTTGAAAAATTTGTATCAATTTATCAATAATTTACTATGGATAATCAAGAAAATCAACCGATTGATCCACTTGGATCTATTGAACCTTTAAAGACATTTGAACCCACTCCAATGGCGCCACCAACTCCGGCAACGCCAAGTATGCCACCTGCACCGCTTGTGGACAGAGAAGGAAATGTAAATCTTACACAATTACAGTCGGAAGAGAGAAAAAAATACGAAGTTCTTGCAGATTCTATTGATGAAACAAATCCGGGATCAATCGTAAACTTTGGAGCAGATCTACAAAGAACGTTATCGAACCAGAGTGATAGTTTCCTTGGAAATGTAAGAAGATCAAATTCAGGAGAAGTGGGTGAATTGATTAATAATTTACTTGTTGAACTGAATTATGTAGATGTTGAAGAATTAAATCAAAATAAATTCAAAAGTTTTTTAAGCAAATTACCTTTCATGAAAAGTGTAATGACGCAGATCGAGAATTTATTTGCTAAATATGATAAAATTATCAACAATATCGATCAGATTGCTTATAAAGTAAACGCAGGAATCATTACATCTACGAAAGATAATGCTGTTTTGCAGACGATTTTCGAAAGTAATGTAAATGCAATTAAGCAAATCGAAGAGCTGGTCATCATCGGAAACCTGAGAATGGAAAAAGCCGGAGCACAATTGGCTCACATGGAAGCAAATCCACAGGAATTTCAGGATTATCAGATTGCGGATAAGAGAGATTTTATCGCGAGATTAGACAGAAGGCTGGCGGATCTTAAAGTGGTTCGTTTAATTATGATGCAGTCTCTTCCGCAGATCAGATTAGTTCAGAACAACAACGTTTCGATTGCGGAAAAAGCACAGACCATCTTGACAACAACGTTGCCTCTTTGGAAAAACCAGCTTTCATTGGCGGTTGCAATGTACAGACAACAGCAAAGCATTGAAATTCAGCAAAAAGTTTCGGCTACAACGGAAGAAATTTTGAGAAAAAATGCAGAACGTTTAGGTCAGAATTCTGTGAATGTTGCAAGAGCAAACGAACAGACAATTGTTTCTGTAGATGTTTTGAGAGAAACAACTGCGAAATTAATCAATACATTAAACGAAGTGAAACAAATCCAGAAACAAGGTGCAGAAGGAAGAAGAAAACTGGATCAGGATTTGATGACTTTGGAACACGAACTAAAAGCAAACGTAAGAGGATAATAACGGGATGAAAAAGTGAATGATGATGCTGTAAACATACTATCTCAGAGCAAAAGAAGATTAACGAAACTTAAGCTTCTGGCGAATTTTTTTGAAAATGTTGATATAATTTCTATCTACATCAAGACGGATATTATTCACAACCTTTTTCAGGAAAATAAGGGATTGGACTACAGTAAACTTGAGCTTTTTCATCTGCAATTTACCGACAGTCTCATTGAACTTTTAACTAAAATTAAAAGACAAAAGGAAAATGATATGTTGGCGGTTCTCAATGAAATTGATGTCAATAGCAAATACATTTCCGGTTTCGAAGAGAAGCGTGTAGATGGTTTTGAAACAGACAGGAAAATGTACAGTAGTATTTTTTCGAATCAACTGAAAAATCTGTATAAAGATTTAACGGAAGATAAATTCCGTTTGAATTGGGATAATGTTTTGTATTTCTATAAAAAATACGCAACAGAATTCTACAGATCGAATGTTGATGAAGAATTATTGAAATCCGGAGCTTTTCCAGCGTATCAATATCAGGATTATCAGATAGAGAGAAAGTTGTTGGGAAGGCTTAATATTCAGAACTTTAAAGTTCGTTTTGTTTGTGGTTATGTAATTTCCGGAAATGAATATGAATTGTTTAAAATTTTTCAGTCCGACGATCAGTTTATTTTTGATCTTGAAGGCAAAAAAATGTATTTAATTGATCCTAAAAAACTGGAAAAACTAGATACAATGCCCAACGAATCGAATCAGGGAACGATTATAAATCAACTGAAAAAGAAAAATGAACAATTGGAAGAAACAATGAACGAAAGGAAAAAAATATTACCGGAACAAGTGGTGAACGTGTTGAAAGATTATATTAAAAATCTCGAAAATACAGACATCATGAGCAAAATGTTTGACATCAATGAAGAAACCAATATTCTTCGCGCAATGCTAAATTTGAATTTGAATAATAATTAAAGAAAAAAAGAAGTTTAAAACAGATTTTTTTCGCCAAAACAAAATAATAATATAAACATAAAAAGATGGCTATTAACTTACAAAAAGGTCAAAGAATAAACCTTACGAAGGAAAACGGAACGACTCTTTCACAAGCTTGTGTAGGGATTAATTGGGGAGCAATCGAGAAAAAAGGATTTTTCGGAGGTGTGACAAGAGAAGCGGTAGACTTAGACGGAAGCTGTATTTTATATGATTCTAATAAAAATGCAACCGAAGTTATTTATTTCGGAAATTTAAAATCCAAAAACGGAGCTGTTAGACACAGTGGCGACGATTTAACTGGTGACGTTAACGGAAACGACGGTCTGGATAATGAAGTTATCACAGTAGATTTCAGCAATTTGGAATCAAACGTAGAACATGTTGCTTTGGTTTTAAACAGCTACAAAGGTCAGGATTTCGGAACAATTCCTTTCGCATCCATCAGAATTTACGAAGGGACACCGACAAATGTAAGAGAAGTTTTCGCTAAATACGACATCGCAAACGATGCTTCTTTCAGAGGTCATGTTGCCATGGTAATGGGTGTTTTTTACAAGAGAAACGGCGAATGGAAATTCAACGCAATCGGAGATCCTACAGCTGACAGAAAATTACAGGAGACAATTGAAACTGTAAAACAAAAATATTTGTAAAAATATAAAACGTTTAAAATTATATCAATAGGAACGGGCTTTAGCCTGTTTGATAAAAAATAGGTTTCCGATTCGGCTTCAGCCAAAACTTATTAATTGAATAAATTTTAAAATAAAAATTAAAACTTAGCAATACTTGTATTCGTACAACTATTGCTTTTATCATATAATAACACATAATTAAAAGTGGACAAACATCAAGGTATTCTGGATCTTCATCCCGGTTTGGTTTGGGGATTTGCGATAACGGTGGTTATCATGTTGCTCCTGGACTTAGGGGTTTTTAACAAAAAAAGTCATGAGGTTTCTTCCAAAGAAGCTACAATCTGGTCAATTGTCTGGATCTCGCTGTCTATGATCTTTTCGGGCGTTGTGTATTGGGTTTTCAATACAGACGGAAGTCCGGAAAGTCATGCACTGGCGGTAGAAAAATTCACGCAATATCAGGCTGCCTATTGGATTGAAAAGGCGCTCTCGGTGGATAATTTATTTGTATTCATCCTTGTTTTCGGATTCTTTAAAGTTCCGAAATATCTGCACCACAAAGTTCTCTTTTGGGGAATTATCGGAGCTTTGATTTTCAGGGCTATTTTCATTTTTGCGGGAGTTGGATTAATTAATTTAACGTATCTGCCTGAAATGAATATCTTCGGACATACCGTGAAAATCAATGTTGTAATGACTTTATTTGGTCTGTTCCTCGTTTATGCAGGAATCAAATCCTGGGGTGATGGCGATGATGACGATGACGAAGATTATAGCAACACAGCAGGAGCAAGACTCATCAAAAGATTCTGGAAAGTGTCTGATAATTATGTCGGAGATAAATTCTTTACCGTTCAGAACGGTATCAAAATGGCGACTCCGCTATTGGTAGTGGTAGCTGTTATCGAATTTACGGATGTGCTTTTCGCAGTAGATTCAATTCCTGCGATCTTTGCAATTTCAAATGATCCGTTTATCCTTTACACATCGAATATTTTTGCGATTTTAGGATTAAGATCTTTGTATTTCTTGTTGGCGAATTTTATTCACATGTTCAGCAAATTACCTTACGGATTGGCCGTTATTTTATCATTCATCGGTGTTAAAATGTTAATTGCTCCGTGGATTCACATTCCGTCTCCGGTTTCGTTAGGAATCGTTGGAGGAGTATTGGTGATCTCGGTGCTTCTTTCCATCATTTTCCCTGACAAAAAGGAAGATGAAGAAAAAGAAAAAATTGAAGAATAATATCAATTATCATTAAAAATAGGAAGGCTTTACAATTCGTAGAGCCTTTTTTATTTAATTTTTTAGGAGCATTTTCCCGCTTTCCACTGTATCTTTTTGGTTACGGCTTCCGCTTCACTCCAGCCGCAACCAAAAAGGATGCCGTTTCAATCGGGGCTAAGGTGGAAGTCCGTTGTCATTGCGAGAAGCGAAGCGACGAAGCAATCTCAGAAAAATAAAGGAATTTCAAGTTGAATTTCCGTTCAGTTTTTTCTTCCTGTCAAGGGTCTAAATACAATATTAGAAAATAGTAAGAAATGATAAATAAATGCTGAATTTTTGATGAGATTCGGGTTTGGAATTTCGAATTTGCAAAACAAAATTGACAATCCACACCAAAAATCAACCTACTTATATTTCAGCAATTTATTGATCTTATTCCTCGTCTGCATCGAAACCTTATACGCTTCCTCCCTCAGCTTCTGGATTTTTCCTACTGGCTGAAAAAATATTTTGCTTTCAAAAGGATTAAAAGAAAGTAATTCATTCTCACACGAACGGGGATCAAGAAGAGAGTTTTTATCGATCTTCACTTCACCGATTTTTATAAAAGGAGAATTCTTCCACTCAACATTCAGTCGGTTGATCGGCTGATCTTTCAAATCATAACAAATCTGTATCAAAACATCTGCGGTAAAATCAATGGCTTTAAAATAACTTCCTAAAGCATCCTTTTGAGTTGATTTTTTACAGAAATTTTTATCGACAGATTTCGGACTCAATTTTATCTTCATCATATTTTCGCCCAATCGATAAGCTCCAACAGAATGAAAATTAAAAGACAGAAAAAAGTCGCTCTTTTTCGTCCAAAGTTTGAATATATTTTTCAAAAACGATCCCGTAAAAGTCGAAGGAATGACTCTGATAATCTGCATCATCAAATTAAATGAACTCCATTTTTTAATATAAAACCTATTTATAGACGTAAACAATTTCAAAAAAGTACTCACAGAATTAATCGGAAATAAAGGGAAATTCACCAACGGGTAATTGGCTAATAAATCACCCTTTTCATCTTTTATTTTAACTGAAAATCCATAAGCCGGAAAATCTTTTTTATTGTTATTAATCTTTAGATGAGCGTTCGAGAAACGTATTACAAGATCATATTTTTCTTTATCAAAAAACTGCTGCAATTCTTCGGGAACATTTTTATCGATGATAAATTTACCCTTGGCGACAGCATATGTTTTAGCGTGAGCATTTCTTGTTGCATAATCTACATCACTCACCGAAGGCGACTGTTCAACAAAATCGGCAATGCTTTTTTTGTTAATTTCGAGGAGTTCTTTTTCCTCATCAGTCAGCTTATCGTATTTCTTATTATATTTTTGTGGACTTGGCATTTAGTTTTTAAATTCAATTATAACACCAACTTTCTAAAAATCTATTAACAGAATATTAAAGTTATTTGAACTTTTTGAGGATGGCTGTTTGAAGCTGGAAGCTTGATGTTTAATAGTTTGAAAACAAATCATTTAAGAATTTTGAAATTTTTCTGGACTCAAAAAACTTCCATCCTCCAACTCCTATCTTCCAGCAATAAGAACTATCTTTGTAAAAATTATCAATTATGGGAGTAGCAGATATGTTATTTAAGCGTAAAAAAGAGTTGGCAGAAAAAAACCTGAAAGACGGTCAGGAATATATGGCAGAATACGGAAAAAGAGAATCTGTAGTTGAGTTGCCAAGCGGTTTGCAATATGAGATCATCACGGAAGGTGACGGACCAAAACCAGGACCGAGATCTACGGTAAAATGTCACTATCATGGAACGACAATTACTGGGAAAGTATTCGACAGCTCGGTAAAAAGAGGAACTCCGGCTTCATTTCCTTTGAATAAAGTAATTAAAGGGTGGACAGAAGCGCTTCAATTAATGCCTGTCGGAAGCAAATGGAGATTGATCCTTCCTCCACATTTGGCTTATGGAGATCAACAGATCAGCAAAGAAATAGGACCAAACAGTACCCTTATTTTCGAAGTGGAATTGTTGGACATTAAATAATCCTGATCTTAAAAATAGCTTAAAAATTTACCTGACTTTCGGGTAAATTTTTTTATTTGTGTATCTTTATGTTTGTAACTAGCTTAAATTATAAACACAATGTCATTCCAACGATAGAAGGAATCTTTATTTATTTAGGAGATTTTTCACTTCATTACATTTCGTTCAGATTGACAAATTCAATGATATAAATAAATGAAAAAATTACTTTATTTTTTATCAATTCTAACTCTCATAAGTTCCTGCGTTTCAAAAAAAAATCAGGTGATCAAGCAGAATATTCTGACTTTGAAAGACAGCTATTGCAAAGCCCCTTTTCAGTATAATTATGATAATCGTATTCCTTCATACAATTCAGATTCTATTATTGCAGCGAATAGGGATCTAAAAGGTAAATTTTCCGACCAAAGCATTTTGATTCTGAATGCGTTGGATAATCTGGATGAAGTTCACCAAATCATGGAACTCAAAAAAGATTCTACTTTGGAATCTCAGGTGAAAGTTTTACAGTTAAAATCTAAAATAAATAGTAAAATAACCATTGCTTTAACGGAATTAGACGCTGTTGCCGCAGAATTCGACTGTGAAGGTGAGCGTGTTGCACAAATCGGAAATTATGTGGATAATTTAAACGATTCCAGAAACAATAAACTTATTCTATATTCAATTGTGGCAGGTGCTGCAGCCTCAATTGCCGGTGGAATTGTGAAAGATGATGCATGGAGTAGTGCGATCGACATTGGAGGTGGTGCTTTGGGAGCAGGCTTTGGGTTGGCTACATTAAACCCGAAAGGTAAAAAAGTTGAATTTATTCATCAAAGAAATCTGTTAAGAGATATTTGGAATGAAAAGCTGGAGTCACCGAATTTTCCGCCCTTCGTCTGGTATATGTACACGGAAAAGAAATTCTCTAATAAGGATGGCATTCCAATCATCCAAAGCATCAGAAAAAGATGGCTTCATTTTCAGTTTGATAATGATCTGAAAGCAGCTGATGGATCCGTAATTTTCAGTGACGGAGGTTTTTATCGGGCGGACGATCTGCATAATCGTGCTGCAATGCTCAATCAGATGCAGTCGGCGACGAGGACGATCAATCAGAATATCAATTATTTGTTATTGGATTTGGATCGACTGATTCTTTAAGAAAATTTTAACTGTAATAGAATTTGTTACATTAAAAAATTGTTTTAAATTTGCCATATAATTAAGATGAACAATACAAGATTTGCTACGGCAATACATATCATGACTCTATTAGCGGAAAGTCCGCAGGATTGGCTCACATCCGAATGGATGGCGGGAAGTATCAATATAAATCCTGTGATTGTCCGTAAAGAATTGAGCATATTGAGAGAAGCAGGTCTAATTATAAGCAGACAGGGAAAAGTAGGAGGAAGCCAATTGGCGAAAAAAGCTGATTCTATAACTATTTCGGATATTTATCTGGCGGTAAAAAACACAGAAGTTTTAGGGAAGAAAAATAACAATCCGAATCCTGCATGCAGTGTGGGAAGGAATATTAATGACAACTTAAATACGCTGTTTGCGGAAACAGATCAATTGGTTTTAAATTTTTTAGGTGATAAATCATTGAAAGAATTCAGTGATCAATTCAGATAAAAAAATTTAACTATAAATGTAACAAATATTATTACAATTTAATTTAAAATAAAATATTATGAAAAAAGTAGCAGTAATCGGTGCGACAGGTTTTGTGGGAACACAAGTAGTAAATGAATTATCAAACAGAGGATATGAAGTAGAAGCGATTGTAAGAGACGCGTCAAAAGTTCAACAAAATGAAAAAGTAACTGCAAAAAGTGTAGATGTAAATAATGTAGATGAATTAGCAGAAGCTTTAAAAGGAAACGATGCGGTAATCAGTTCTTTCAATGCAGGTTGGACAAACCCAAATTTGTACGACGATTTCCTGAATGGTTCAATCAATATTGAAAAAGCAGTTGAAAAATCTGGAGTTAAAAGATTTATTACCGTTGGTGGAGCGGGAAGCCTTTTTATTGATGGAAAGCAGCTGGTTGATTCTCCCGAATTTCCTGCAGAAATAAAGCCCGGAGCTACGGCAGCAAGAGATTATTTAAATAAAATCAAAGAAAATAATACATTGGATTGGACTTTCTTCAGTCCCGCAATCGAAATGCACCAGGGAACTGCAGGAGTAAGAGTTGGAAAATACAGAACAGCTTTGGAAAATCCTGTTTTTAATGAAGAGGGAAGAAGCATTCTTTCTGTGGAAGATGTTGCAGTTGCTTTGGTAGACGAATTGGAACAGAATAACCACATTAGAGAGCGTTTTACTGCGGCTTACTAATTTTCAGATAGATCTTTAAAAAGTTTCGGCGAGCCAAAGGCTCGCCGAAACTTTTTAAAAATGAGATAAAGATTATCTCATTTTTGTTCCTTCGTAAATAAATATATTGGTATTTGTTCCTCCGGTTGCTTTTGTAGCTCTTATGATTCCTCCTGCATAAGAAAAAGTAAGATCAGGACCAGTTACAAAATCAAAAACAAGACTATCTGTTCCTACCCCGACAATATTTACGGCACTTGTAGATGTATTTCCCGAATAACTCCAATCAGAGTCGATTTGAAATCCTCTTTTGTTCGAATAACTTATATTTCCGTAAAGGATACCAGTATTACTGTTTCCAAAAGAGAAATTGGTGACGAATTTGAATGTAACAATCGTACTGCCCGTAATTCCCGAGAAAATAGCTCCTGAAGTAGCTCCTGAATTTGCTGCAATACTTCTGTTAAAAGAATAGCTGTTAGGAAAAACGGCTGGTGAAATTCCCTTTACAATAAAACCTGCAGCCGAGATATACAAAGGAGATAAAGTTTGATTATTAATAAGGACGGAGGTATCTGTTACAGGAATATTTCTAGCTCGTATTGTTGTGGTGGCATCGGTTCCTGATACAATTCCTGCCACATCAAGAAAAGCCTGCGGACTTGAAATTCCAATACCCATTCTTCCTGTATGATAAATATCGACTGAATTATCTCCGGAGTCGGTAAGAATTTCTCCTCCGAGTTTTAGCCAATCATAATATTTTCTATTAAATGCATTTTGGGCAATATCTAGTCTTCCGCCATCAATTGGTTCCCAATTTGTATTGGTGTAAATATTCATTGGTTTTTCCATTAGGTATGATATTAGAATTGAGTGTAGCGCTAAAACCTCCACTTGTATTATTAAAAATTACTAAACGTTGTCCGGGATTGGGTGCTGCAGGAGCATTAATGATAATTCCTCCGGTAGCCGCTCCGGAAAGTTGTACTTGGCTGGTATTTTGAGGTATGGTTGCTATATTTCCAGTAATATTTATTAAAGTTTCTCTGTGAGTAATTGCGCCGTTTACATCCAGTGTTGTTCCTGGATCTGTAATACCCACTCCCACATTTCCTTCTTGTGCATAATAAATAGGTAATGCCGAAAAAAATGCTAAAAACAATATTATTTTTGATTTCATAGTTTTTCAATTTTTAAAAATTAATAAGTGAGTATTATCTTATCTTTTTGCCTTCATACACATATACAGTATAATCGGTAGATGTTCCGTCGATAGTTTTGGTAACAGTAATATTACTTCCATCAAAATTAAAGACTAAATCCGCAGAGGTATTAGAATCAAATGTTAGTGTGCTTGTACCCAATCCGGATAATGTAACGGTAGAAGATGAATTATCAGAATAGCTCCAGTCATTTCCAACTTTAAAGCCGTCTTTGGCCGAAAAACTTACCTGGGCATAAAGAATTCCGCCATCAGTCTGTCCTAAAGAAAGGTCTGTAGTAAATTTAAAAATAACAATTGTGCTTGTTCCAATATTATTAAAAATAGTACTTGTTACACCCGGTGCTGCGGTGTAAATTCCTTCACTCATGTAGCTATTGGCTATTTGTATGCCTCCTGAATACTGCTTTACAAAATATCCGTTGGCATCGAGAGCCAGTGCCGCCAAACCGTTTGCAGCCGGAAGAAGAGTTTCTGAACCTCTGAGATTTGATATCTTTAATGGAGCTGCAGTAGCTGTGCCTACAAGATCAATTCTTGCAGTAGGCGCGGTGGGACCAATGCCAATATTACCAATTGCCCCAGTGCTTGCATGATAGATGTTTGCTGTATTATCTGTCGGAAGTGTCGGCTGTATATTAGTTGGTTTTAGCCATCCATAATAGTTTTTGTTATTAGCTTCATCTGCAATGTTTGGACTTCCTCCATCTGTTCCTCTCCAATCTGTGTTACTATAAACAAATTCCAGAGCAGTTCCGTTGGGGATAATTACACCGTTCAAAAATGCATCAAATCCTCCGGAAGTATTGTTATAAATAATTAAACGTTGTCCTGGGTTGGGAGCGGTAGGAGCAGAAACATCAATATCTCCTGTTGCTAAACCTGTTATTTGTACAAAGCTTGTATTGCCTGGGATTGTAACAGAATTGGATAATGCAGGAATTTGTATTTCCCGATTGGTAATACCCCCGTTAATATCCAGCTTTGTTCCCGGATTGGAAAGATCTATTCCTACAGATCCTTGTTGAGCATTAAAAATATGTATTCCTATATTTAGAATTAAAAATATTAAAAATTTTGATTTCATTTGTAACAGTTTTAAGGTTAAATAGCGAAGGTTACCTGATTTTTTTGCAGTCATAGATCTGAACGGAAAAACCTGTTGTACTTGCTTCATTGGATTTACCAACCGAGATATTACCTCCTGAATAAGAAAATATTAAATCTGGATATAAATTGGAAACAAACGTTAATGTGTTGGTTCCTAAACCCGTAATGTTGACATTGGATGTAGCTGAGCTGTCAGAATAATTCCAGTCTCCTGCAACCTGAAAACCTCTCCTTTGAGAATAACTGATTTGCCCATAAAGTATTCCGCTATCATTTTCACCAAAAGCCAGATTGGTAGCAAATTTAAAAGTTACAATTGTTCCGGCTCCAATTCCTGAAACAAACGTTGTAGAGGAACCTGCAAGTCCGGAAACTAGTCCGGTAAAAGCAAAACTGTTGGCTTGAATAATCGGCGAATATTGCATTGCGACAACTCCATTATTATCAATAAATACTGGAGTAATAGTAGTTCTTGTAATAGCTGGAATATTGGTTGTTACATTAGAATATAACAAATTTGTCATTCTTACCGGTTGTGTCGTACCATCTCCTGCGATATCTAATCTTGCGGTAGGTGTGGTTTTTCCTATTCCAACATTTCCGTTCAAATGGTAAATGTTTCCCGTAATATCTGCAGGATCCAAAACCTGGGCATCTCCGGTTTTCAGCCAACCGTAATAATTTCTGTTTAAAGCTTCTTCTGCAATCGCTACAGCACCGCCATCAGTAGCTCTCCAGTTTGCATTGCTGTAGACGAATTCCAGAGCGGTGTTGTTTGGAATTATTACTCCGTTCAGTACGGCATTAAATCCACTTGTGGTATTATTGTAAATTACCAATCTTTGCCCTGCATTGGGTGGAGTAGGAGCGGTAATTACAATATCTGCTGTTGATGTACCTTCCAACTGAACCTGACTTGTATTAGAAGGAATAGTTACTGCGTTTCCTGAAACCGTCACTTGTGTTTCACGATTGGTAATTCCTCCATTTACATCTAGTTTAGTTCCTGGATTGTTTGTTCCAATCCCTACGTTTCCTGTTTGGGCATAAAAAAAATTTGCCGAGACAAGAACCGTTAAAAATAAATGTTGTTTTAATTTCATGTTTTTATTGTTAGTTAGGTTAAAATTATAAATTGTATAAATCCCTATCTGAAAAACATATTAGAAACAAATAAAAAGTAGATTTTTTCTTCAACAATTGCATTTTTCGATAATTACTTTTCTGTAACGTAATATGAATATAATAGTTACTCAGTGCTGTGTTATTTTAGTGTAAAATTAGATAAATAAATCATAAAATACCCATTTCTATTGTAAATTTCACCTTTTTTTAATAAATATTGTATGATCACAACAAATAAAAAATCGCAATCCGTTATTGCGAACGGATTGCGATTTTAGTAACAGAAAATTATTTTCTGCTTAATTTTATTTAAATTAATTTATAAATTCATAAATAATTTTGGGTTAACAGGAGTATTATTTTTGTGTACTTCATAGTGAAGATGAGGTCCTGTAGAACGCCCGGAATTGCCAGATTTTGCGATCACTTGTCCTACTTTTACTTTATCATTTACTTTAGCAACCAATTGAGACAAATGTCCGTAAAGCGTCGCCAGACCATTTCCGTGAGAAACGATTACACAATTACCATAACCGCCTTTCTGACCAGAGAAAATTACAGTTCCGGCAGCAGTGGCGATAACATCAGAACCGAAAGCAACCGCAATATCCAATCCTTTATGGAATTGCATCTGATCTGCTTCTGCAGGAGCATTATTTTTTTCTGTTGGTTTTGCTGTATTTGAAGCAACAGCGTTTGTTGATGAACTAGCGGTTGGAGCTGGAGCAGAAGGTGTAGGAGTTGCTTTTGGCGTTACCATTACTTTTACCTGTCTCTTGTCTCCACGGCTGTCCGTGATTTCAATGATTTTTTCTACAGGTTCAGCTTTTACTTCAGGAGCGGCTGCAACAGCAGCAGGTTTTGCTTCAGTTTTAGCGCTTGTTTTTACAGCAGCGAAAACGGTTTTAAAAGGAATAGGATTTTTTCTGATTCCGAAATTCGAGGAAATATATCCTTCAGTTGGCATCCCCAAAGGAACCTGCATTAGTTTTTTCTGAAGATCCATCAGATATTGGCTGTATCTGTTTGCTTGTTTTGCTAGGTAAATAGAATTCGAAATACTGTCTTTGCTCAGGATTGTCAGCTTTTCATTCGGTACATCCTTAGATTTAAGGAAAGAATTTAGCTGAGCTACTGTCTGATCTACTAATGTAAGATCTGTTTTCATTTTTAAGTAATCTACACTGTCTTTCTCAGTGTTTATTTTTACAAGGTTCACTTCATAAGTTTTGTCGTCCTTTTGAGAATACAATTTTGCAATGAAAATGCCTTGTGCAAAAACTACTAGTAAAAGCCCTCCCAGAAGGATGTTTACGTTCCTTTTGCTGCTTAGAAATTTCTTCATTTTTCTTTTCTTAGTATAATTACAAAACGATTTAAGTTTGCAAATTTAATTAAAAATAAACTTTTGGACTTATTTTTAACAAAAATTTAGTTTTTTCTGTAATTAACGTTTAATTAGATATTTAATTGTAATCAAGTGTTAATTTTTATCTAAAATTGGGTTTTATCATGTAACGGAAGGCACTCTTCAATCTTTTGTTTTAATATATTTGCAGTTCACATTTCTATTATGGCTAAAAAGAAAACGAATACAGAATCGAATCCGAAAAAAAGCAAAAATGATGTTGCAGTAGGCGTTGTTGGAAGCGGAAGTTTCGCGACTGCAATCGTGAAAATGTTGGTTGAAAACTGCAAAGTAGTGCATTGGTGTGTAAGAAGCGAGTATGTAAAAGGAGCAATCGAACAGAGAGGGCACAACCCAAGTTACCTTACAGCAGCGACTTTTAATCTTAAAAGTTTAAAATTAACCACAGATATCAACGAGTTGGTTTCTGCTTGTGATGTGGTGGTTTTGGCAACACCTTCGATTTACCTTTCGGATACGTTGGAGAAAATGACTTGTGATTATTCAAACAAAATTTTTGTTTCGGCAATCAAAGGGATTATTCCTAAAGTGAATGATGTTGTAGCGCATTATTTAAGAGATGAATTTAAAATAGGTTTCAGAAATCAGGCAGTAATTGCAGGACCTTGTCATGCAGAAGAGGTAGCAATGGAAAGACTTTCTTACCTTACCATTGCAACAGTGGAAGATGAGGTTTCAGCAAAATTGGTTGATATTTTTAATTCAGATTTTATTAAAGTTCATTCTAGCAAAGACATTTTAGGAAACGAATACAGCGCAATTCTGAAAAATATTTTCGCGATCGGAGCTGGAATTGCAAGCGGTTTGGGTTATGGAGATAACTTTACGGCAGTATTCGTATCCAACGCAATCCGTGAAATGGAAACATTCCTGGAATCCATTTACGAAGCGCCAAGAGACGTTAACGAAAGTGCTTATTTAGGCGATTTACTCGTAACAGCTTATTCATTATTTTCAAGAAACAGAAGCTTAGGAAATCTTATTGGTAAAGGATATACCGTAAAATCTGCAATTCAGTCGATGAACATGGTGGCGGAAGGGTATTATGCGGCAGATTCAATTTATAAAACTTCACAGGAAAAAGGTTTAAAACTTCCGATCGTTGACACGATTTACGGAATTTTATATGAAGGGAAAAATGCAGAAAAACAATTCAAAAAATTGACAACTAAATTGAATTAAATAAAAAAAACAAGACTTTAAATGAATAAAGTCCTGTTTCAAAATATTTTTATTAAAACTCAGGTCAATGGGCTTGAGTTTTTTATTGAGCCATTCTTGTAATCGCCAATGAGAATGAAGAACGGATCGTAATTGCGCTTCTGTTGAAACCGTTTCCTGTATCCAGTTCAAATTTTTGTTTGATCGTAGTAGGAGCTGTCAATTTTAAAAAGAAAGTTCCTTGGAAAAATAAAAACGTATCGCTTAAAAGACAGGTATTATTGGTTTCCGTTAAAACTGCGTTCGTTGAAGCATTCACCAAATAAGATCTAGTACACGTAAAATTATGCGATAATTGCTGTGTATTTGTAGTTCCGGTATTATCTGTTCCGTATCCTCCATCTACAGAATATCTTAAAATATAAGTTCCTGCAGGAAGTGTAATTGTGGACTTATCTGAAGCCAGAGAAGCGCCTGTAATTTTGTTGGTTGCTACTGCTAGATTTGTAATTGCATTGTTGTAGCTGTTTGCTGGAATCAAAACATTCGGCGCAGTTACCGTATTATTTAAAAGAACCATATTCTGAGGCTCGGAACCCACCGAAATTGTTCTTTGCCATTGATCTTTTATCCAAGTATAATATCCTTTCGGATAGGTTGAAACGCCACCTTTATTGTAAATCATTAATCCGTCTACAGGATTGGCAACGGGTGTTGAAGTGCTGTTTAAAACCGTCAAATCATATTGTGGAAAAAGTACTCCTTTATTGGTTGAATTGATGTCTAAGACACTGCTTACATTCGGGGATGTTGTATTGATGCCGACTTGCGCTTTTATTTGTAATGCAAATAAAAGAAGTATGATGATATAAATATTTTTTTTCATTGTTATTGATTATTGGTTTAAAGCAGATCTTTGAATGTCAACTTTTGCATTGGTAATGATGATTCCACCATTGTTCTGTGTTGTTCCGCCACTTCCTGATTGGTAAGTTCCTCCTGCCGCGTGAGAAATCGCAGGCAAAAGATTGATCGGTGTAGTTGATGTCGTTACAAAGGAAAAGCTCAGATTAATGGTATGTGTTTTATTACTTGCGATGGATAAAGCATTTACACTGATGGCTTTACCGTATTGAGTACTTGTATTTGGATCAATTAATTTTAAAACATATTGATGAACGTGCACTGCCGTGTTTCCAACACCTGCTGTTGAACTTTCATCGGTATCTTTAATGTCTAGACAAACATTCACCAAATATCCACTGTTTCCCGGAAGGGTAATAATTCCTGTTCCTGAATTATAAGAAGCTCCAATATCATTAGAAAGTACTGTAAAACCGGCATCATTGAAGTTTCGGTAAGTGCCGTTAGCAGAACCAGCCAACACAGAATAATCTGTTGATCTCTGAAGCATCATAAAACTCACCAAATTGTAAGTATCCGAAATCTGGTTCCATTTATTATTTTTCCAAAGGTATAATCCCGGACTTATACTATTTCCTTTGTTGTAAACGATTAATCCTTCTGCAGGATTGCTTATGGGAGTTGTATTATTTAGAATATCAACAATATCTACTCTTGGAAGAAGCACACCTTTATTTGTACTTGCAATATCTAAAACAGCAGAACTGTTCACAGTTGTTTTACCAATAGCCACCTGACTATAGACCATATTGATCATCATCAATAAGATCACGATATAATTTTTTTTCATGTTTTTTTAAAGAGTAATTAAAGCTTTGAAATTTTGATATAAGATTCATCAGAGATCACATTTACAAGATCGTAAAATGTGCTTCCCTGCATTCTTCCGAGATATAGTCTCAGTCCACCAATGATGTTAGCATTTGCATTTGCAGGAACATTATAATATAAAGACCAGGTTGCCAGATGATTTGTATTCACTTTCGATACAATCGGAATTTCTTTTCGCCCAATATTGCTTCCAGCTGTGAAAGTTCCCGTTGAATTATTATAGGTATCTCCATAGAAATCCATAAAATAACCCATCAAATAATACGTACTTCCCGAAAGTGGAGCAGTTCCGTTATATCCGGAAGGATTTTCCTGTGGCGAATTAAGATTTAAATTAATTTCAACCAAATAATTTCCCTGTGGTAAAACCAAATCATAAGCATTATCGTAAGGAACAACCTTGAATCCGCTAATGTTAGATACTGCTGAAACCGCCAAAGGATTTTGAAGAAGTCGTGCACTTACGCCCTGTATTGCATTATCAAGTAAAGCTAAACTTCCTGTTAATGTCACATAAGCAACCTTTGGAGTATCTTCAGCATAGATCGAGCTTTGCCACTGACTGTTCGTGCTGTTAAAAAAATGAATTGCTTTGTTGTTGCTGTTTGTACCTCCGTTATAGGCAAGTAGCCCATCTGCAGGAGAAGCAACAGGAGTTGTTGTACTCGTTAAGCTTGTAAGATTAAGATTGGGTAATAGAAGCCCCTTGTTACCACCAGATAAAACAACTTTTGGTACGCTTGTGTAGCCACTTCCCCCGTTGTTAATCGTTATTCCTGTCACGACACCATTGGTAATCGTTGCAGTTGCCCTTGCCTTTGCCCCACCGTTTACAATAGCTCCGCCTCCATAGAAATTCACAGTTGGAGCAGTTTGATAGCCGCTTCCACCATTGTTGATGCTAATAGCTGTAATTACGCCTCCTGAAATTGTTGCTGTAGCCGTTGCTTGGGTTCCGCTAAAATTTTCGATGTGTAAAATTGCACTGTTGTCCGGATTGGACGTGTTTATTCCTACATTTCCCGTTTGAGAAAAGAAGAATTGAGCGAGTAATATACCCGCTAAATTTAAAAATTTCATCCCTGTTTTTTTTAAAAATTCGAAATAATTTTAATACGATTTGTAAAAAAGCCGTATTATTTTTGGCGCAATTTACAAAATAAAATAAATATAAATGTGGATATTTTTCAATTTTACGACGTTAAAACTTTTTATTTTTCACTATAAAATGAATATTTGATGTAAAATTTTCAATTTATTCACTATTTGTTGATGAATTTTGTTTTTATAAACAATTATGGATAAAGGCTTTTATTATCTCAAATTTATAATTATAGTTAAATTGAAATAAAGTGTTATTTTTTTAATTTAATTAAAAAAGTAAATAATTTAATATAAATCTTTGATTGATTGATATTTATTTTGGATAAATCACCATTCTTTATTAAGAAGTGAATTGAAATTAATAGATAATACAAAAACTTTATGGTGTTAAAACTATTAAAATTGAATCCGATTTTAATAACTTTTCCCGAACTTTGAGGTAACAAAATTTAGATTATGTCACAATCGCTTACAAGCAGAACGCCGAAACCCAAATACGACGTTGTTCTAATAGGTGGCGGAATTATGAGTGCCACTTTAGCCACATTATTACATGAATTTGATCCCAATCTGGAGATCGCAATTTTCGAAAGATTAGGTAGGTTTGCCAAAGAAAGTACAGCAGCCTGGAATAATGCAGGAACAGGTCATTCCGCGTTTTGTGAGCTTAATTATACTCCCGAAAAACCCGATGGAAGCATCGATATTTCCAAAGCGGAAAGTATTGCCGAGCAATTCGAAATTTCAAAACAGTTCTGGTCTTATTTAGTAACAAAAGGATACATTCAAAATCCCAAAGATTTTATCAACTCTTGCGCACATATGAGCTTGGTATTCGGTGAAAAAGACGCTGAATATTTGAAAAAACGCCACGATAAAATGTCGGAATCCGTTTTATTCAAAGGAATGGAATTTTCGACAGATCATGATAAATTAAGAGAATGGATTCCTTTGGTCATGAGTAAAAGAAATCAGTCTGAAGTGATGGCAGCAACGAGAATGGATAAAGGAACCGACGTAAATTTCGGAACATTAACAAGAAAAATGGGAAGACATTTATTGGAAGATTCCAACGTTGAGGTTTTCTTATATCATGAAGTGAAAGACATCGATCCGAAAGAAGACGGAACTTGGGAAATGAAGGTGAAAGACAGAATTCACAGCCATAAACAAGAAGTGGAAGCGAATTTTGTATTCATAGGAGCCGGAGGTTATGCTTTGCCATTGTTGGATAGTTCGGATATTAAAGAAAGTGAAGGTTATGGAGGTTTCCCGGTTTCAGGGCAGTGGTTGGTAAGCCATAACCAGGAATTGGTAGCAAAACATCAGGCGAAAGTTTATACTCAAGCTACAGTTGATGCTCCTCCAATGTCTGTTCCACACCTGGATTTAAGAATTATCGATGGTGAAAAAGCTCTTCTTTTCGGGCCTTTTGCAGGTTTTTCAACCAAGTTTTTAAAGGAAGGAAGCTATCTGGATTTACCTGAAAGTGTAAATACAAAAAATTTAAAATCTCTTTTTGGAGCTTGGTGGCACAATATTCCTTTAACGAAATATCTGGTTCAACAGGTTGCTATGACAAAATCTCAAAGAATACAGCATTTAAGGGAGTTTATCAAAGATGCGAAAGAAGAGGATTGGGAATTGAAAGTTGCCGGACAAAGAGTTCAAATCATCAAAAAAGATGAAAAAGAAGGAGGTAAATTAGAATTCGGAACCGAAGTTGTCGTAAACAAAGCCGGAACCATTGCCTCATTGTTAGGTGCTTCTCCTGGCGCTTCAACGGCAGTTTACGCCATGTTGAACGTCCTTGAAAAATGTTTCCCTGAAAAACTTCACGGAGAATGGAAAGAAAAATTAATAGAAATGATACCGTCATACGGAAAAAAACTAGCCGATCATCCTGAACTGACCGAAAAAGTAAGAAGTTATTCAAAAGAGAAATTGGAACTCGAATATTAAAGATAAGCAATAAGTAATGAGCAATGAGTAATAATGAAGTATCTTTACAAATTACTTATTACACATTATCTATTACTCATCATAAAAAATGGCAGACACACTCGTAAAACCTATCATTGTAAAAGAATTGCTGGAATCTCTTCAAACCAAAGTGGAAGAGGAGCAGCAGGTGATTGTGCATTGTTGTTTTCCAGCGTCACCATTTTTAGGAAATCTGATAAGAATTTGGCATTCGACGTATCTTTTTGATAATCAGTCGGATCATAAAAGCAGATTGATTCATGCAGAAAATATTACCATCTATCCCAATTGGACACCCGTTCCTTTTATGCAGGATTTTTGGTTTACGCTGGTTTTTTCAGGACTTCCGAAGGATTGCAAAAGCTTTGATTTGAAAGAAGTTATTCCCGAAGAAGGCGGATTTTTTGTAGAATCCATCAAGCGAAATTCATCAGATATTTATCGGGTAAAGATTTCAGAATCTTATATATAACACAAAACTCCATCACAGCGATGGAGTTTTTATTTAAATTTTATCAAGTAAATTTTAGGATAAATTAAAACCCAAACATCTGCGCAATGTTCAAAATCAGCGAGAGAAAAAAATTAAGCAAACTCACCATTTTTAATTAAATTTTCAACACAATATTCCGTAAGCGCTACAATCGTCACAAAAGGATTTACCCCAATTGTTCCGGGAATCAATGAGCCATCCAACACAAAAAGATGGTCATGGTTTTTAAGTTTTCCAAATTCATTAGTTGCTTCACCTAAAACGCATCCGCCTAAGGGATGATAACAAATATTCGCTCCAAAACCATTGTTAAAAAGAAGATGAGCTCTTGTTCCGCCATTTGCTTTATTCATTTTTTTGATGAAATAATCTGCGTTTTCTTTCATCTTTTGTGTATTGGTTTCATCCCAATTTACTTTTAGGTTATTATTTACGTATGAAACAGAACCCTTTTTATCAACCCTGTTAATTTGCAGATACAAAGCCGTTGCCACATCCATTCCCATCGGAAGCGGAGCAATTTCAGCAAAGAAAGGATGCTCCGAATCATCCCAATTATCAACTCCGCCTACAGGAATTGTCGATTGCTTGGCTCCCGTTCCACCCGAGAGTGGTTTTACCCAGTTTCTTCCCGTCATGAAATTTCCATTATTTCCCCAGTTTTTCCCGACGTTTTCAGGAATTGGAAAATTATTAACCGAACTTGATTTTAATAATAATTTTAAAGTTCCCATTGTTCCGGCTGCAACAATCAGTTTTTTGCAGTTGAAAATTTTTTCCGCAACAGTGTTTCCTGAAGTATCAATTTGCTGAACGTTTAAAGTATAGGTTTTATCATTATTAAGTTTAATATTATCAACAGAATGAAGATCTAAGATTTCTAAATTTCCGGTGTCTAATGCTTTTTGTAAATAAGTTTTATCTAAACTGTTCTTTCCATGATTATTTCCATAGATAACTTCTGTATTGAAAGCTGAACGAGGAACTTCATTTTTATATTCCTTTTCCATATAATTGAAATCATATACATTAGGAACTCTCATCGTCTTGAAACCTGCTTTGTGAGCTTCTTCTTCGCCCACTTTCGTGAATTTATAAAAAGGACAATCTTTTAAAAAATCTTCATTTATAACATTCACTTTCAATTCCTGTCTTGCTCTTGGAAAATAAGTATTGTAAAATTTTTCTGCATCTAAATTGGGAAAAACTTCTTTAAAGTAGCTTTCTTTCGGAGTTACAGCCATTCCGCCATTCACCAAAGAACCGCCGCCAACACCACGACCAACCCAAATATTAATATGTTCAAAATCCAGTCTGTCTAAGACTCCTGTGAAAGGTTTCAACGAAAAAATATTAAAAAATGGAGCAATCGTTTTGGTTTTCAACCAAGCCGAACTTTTATCTGGTTTCAATAAATTAGAATAAGGAATTCCGGATTTTCCCCAGTTCATACCCATTTCCAACATGACTACTTTTTTACCGGCTTGGCAAAGTCGAAGCGCAGAAACAGCACCGCCATATCCTGAACCAATGATGATGATCGGAGCATCAATATTTTTTTCTGATTTAATTTTTGGCTGAGCTGCCTGAAAAAAATTGGATTGCAAAAAATAAAATCCTCCCACTGCCAAAAGGCTATTTTTAATGAAACTTTTTCTGTCCATTGATGAAATTTGAATCAGCTCGTTCAAAATTTATGCTAGAAAACTGAAGGTTAATAGTATTTAAACTTAATTATGATTATTTATATTTTCCCACCTTCACATTTCTCATTTTCATATTAAAAATTATTTGATTTTGAATGGAATAAAGAAAATTATTTATAACAAAAAATTCTCTATCATTTGCTGAGTAAAACGCCTTTGCGAATAAAAGATATCCATAAAATAATTCAAAAAAAATCTTCGCGAGTTTTGCATTAAAATAGAAATACGTAATCATTTTTTAACATGCATAAACAGAAAAATTCATAGCTTTAACTTTTAAATTTAAAATAATGAAGAAGTATATTTTGATTTTCCTGATGTTTCCACTTTTTGTTTTCTCACAGAAAATGGTTTCCAAAGAAGTCATGGAAGTGAAAAAATTTCAGGAAGAACTGAATGCAGAATATTTAAATCCTAAAGAAACGCCTTTACGTGGAGATAATTTCACCAATTTCAAAGGGCATCCTTTCTTTCCATTTGATTTAAAATATCGAGTTACCGCAAAATTTGAAAAAACAAAAAACGCAAAACCATTTGATTTACCAACTTCTTCCGGCAAAACAAAATCTTACAAAGAATATGGAAAAGCAACTTTCGAATTAGAAGGAAAATCTTATACATTAACGCTATATCAAAGTTTAGATTTAATCAAACAGAAGAAATATAAGAATTATTTATTTCTTCCTTTCCGCGATGCAACCAACGAAAAAGAAACTTACGGTGGTGGAAAATATATGGATCTTACCATTCCAAAAGGAAATACAATTGTTTTGGATTTCAATAAATCTTACCAACCTTTCTGTGCCTACAACGCTTACGATTATAATTGTCCGATCGTTCCCGAGGAAAATAAATTGCCTGTAGAAATTCGCGCAGGAGTAATGTATGAAGATATTTATCATCATTAATTTATGGTTAGCCTAAAATTTTTCAAAGAAGAAGATTTGCCAGGAGTAAATTATGCTTTAAATGAACTTCAGTTACAATACACTTCAACCGCCGAATTTGCATTGAATAGAATGACAGAAAGAAACACAGGATTAGAATTTCCTGTTACCATTTTCGATGACAAACAACCTGTCGGATTTTTCACCCTTGATTTTGGTGAAGACAAATTGGATATTACAGATAATCAAGATTCAACATTACTTCGTTCATTATCTATCAATCCTAAATTACAAGGTAAAGGAATCGGAAAAGCAGCAATGATTCTGGTGGATGATTTTGTGCGAAAAAATTTCAAAGATTGTGAAGAAATTGTTTTGGCTGTTAATCAAAATAACATTTCCGCTTACGAATTATACTTAAAAGTCGGTTATCACTACGACGGAAAAACAAGAATCGGACGAAGCGGCCTACAATATTTAATGTACAAAAAACTGTAAAATTTATTTTTCATAAAATTACACACATTAGTTTCAACGCAAACATCTGCATAATCTCCAAATCAGCGAAAGAAAATAAAAACTTTAAGAAATTTTTAATCCAAAATTTTCACGTTTGGCGCGAAACTTTCACCTAAATTTGGGTAACATCAAATAATAAAGTATGGAAATTTCACTTCATAATCAGGTTGCTGTGGTCACAGGAGCTTCTAGCGGAATTGGTTCAGGTATTGCAAAATCATTGGCTTCGGCTGGTGCGACAATCATTGTCAATCACTCTTCGGAAAGGTCAAAAGATGAAGCAAAGGCTGTTTTAAAAGAAATCACCGATGCAGGCGGAAGCGGAATCACCTATCAATGCGATGTTTCCAAGGAAGATCAAGTCGTGAAAATGTTTCAGGACGTCGTTTCTCAATTCGGAACAGTAGATATTCTCATCAACAACGCCGGAGTTCAGAAAGATTCAAAATTCACGGAAATGACTTTAGATCAATGGAATACCGTAATCGGAATCAATCTCACAGGACAATTTTTATGTGCAAGAGAAGCGATCAAAGAATTTCTTCGCCGTGGAATTGATACTTCACGTTCTGTTGCATGTGGAAAAATCATTCATATCAGTTCGGTTCATGAGATTATTCCGTGGGCAGGCCATGCGAATTATGCTTCGAGTAAAGGTGCGATCCGAATGTTGATGCAAACTTTGGCTCAGGAATATGGCGCAGACAAAATCCGTGTGAATTCCATTTGTCCGGGAGCGATTCAAACGCCGATCAATAAAGATGCTTGGAGCACTCCGGAAGCTCTTAATTCACTTTTAGATTTAATTCCATACAACAGAATTGGACAACCACAGGACATCGGGAACTTGGCTGCTTTTATAGCGAGCGATTTGGCAGATTATATTACCGGAGCAAGTATTTTCGTCGATGGCGGAATGACGACCTTTGAAAGCTTCTCAACAGGAGGGTAAGCTTTTTGGCGCACATTTCCGGCTTTCACTACTCGCTTTTTTGTGCCTTTGCTTTTCTGAAGCTTACAAAAAGAGCTCAGACATGCCATTCAATCCGGGGCGCATTGTAGTCGAAGCAGAAGAGTAAGTCTTTTGAAAGTCGGTGAATTTGTTTCACTTGTCAATTTGAAACGAAAAAAATTATCATTCATTAATAAAAGTATTCATACAGTTTGTCATTCCGTAGGAATCTAGACTCGAATCTTTCCGTTCTTCGCTTAGATTCCTACGGAATGACAAAGTCACCGCAACAGAACCTTTTAATTCTTATAAATTAAAAATCATCATCAAACATGCAAGAAAAAGAAAGACTTTCCGACGTTACCTGGAAAAAATGGGGACCTTACGTAAGCAACCGCGAATGGGGATTAGTGCGCGAAGATTATAGCGCAAATGGTGACGCATGGAATTACACCAATCACGACATTGCAGAAGCTAAAACCTATCGTTGGGGCGAAGAAGGAATTTGCGGAATTTGTGATGATCTTCAAAAGCTGGTTTTTTCAGTCGGATTTTGGAATAAAAAGGATAAAATGGTGAAAGAACGTTTCTTTGGCTTATCAAACGACCAGGGAAATCATGGGGAAGACGTAAAAGAATACTTTTATTATTTGGATTCAACACCGACGCATTCTTACATGAAAATGTTGTACAAATATCCTCAAAATGCTTTTCCTTACGAAGATTTAATTCAAACGAATGCAGCACGAAGCAAGGAAGAAACTGAATATGAATTAATCGACACCGGAATCTTCGACAACAATAAATATTTCGACATTTTTATAGAATATGCAAAGGAAAGTCAGAATGATATTTTGGTAAAGCTTACAATCGTAAACAAGTCTGAAAATGAAGTTCCTCTAATTATTCTTCCAACAGTTTGGTTCAGAAATACATGGAATTGGGGTTACGATGATTACAAAGCTCAAATGAATTCCGATGATGCCCATTCAGTTAAAATTCATCATAAAGACTTAGAAATCAAAAATATTTACGCCAAACAATCTGAAAAAGTTCTGTTCTGCGATAATGAAACCAATAACGAAAGGCTTTATCAAAGTCCGAATAAATCACGATATACAAAAGATGGAATCAACAATTTTATCATTAATAGAAATTCTCAATCCGTAAATCCAAAAGATTTTGGAACAAAAGCCTCATTTTTTATTGACGAAAATTTTAAGCCTAAAGAAACAAAAACCTTTGAATTCAGGCTTTCAGATAAAGATTTAAAACAACCTTTTAATGATTTTGATGAAATTTTTAATTCAAGACAAAAAGAAGCGGATGAATTTTATGCAGAGATTCAATGCGGAATAAAAGCAGATGATGAAAAATTGGTTCAGAGACAGGCTTTTGCAGGAATGCTCTGGAATAAAATGTTTTATCATTACAACGTAGAAAAATGGCTAAAAGGCGATCCTACAGAAGTTCCTCCACCCAAATCCCGAGAAAAAATCCGAAATTCTGAATGGAAACATCTCAACAACGATCACATTATTTCCATGCCAGACAAATGGGAATATCCATGGTACGCGACTTGGGATCTGGCTTTTCATACGATCAGTTTTTCTTTAATTGATCCCGATTTTTCGAAACATCAGTTAAAATTGTTTCTTTTCGAATGGTATATGCATCCAAACGGGCAGCTTCCGGCTTACGAATGGAATTTGAGCGATGTAAATCCTCCGGTTCACGCCTGGGCAGTTTTCCGTGTTTTTAAAATCGATGAATATTTAAAGGATAAACCTGATTTAGAATTTCTTGAAAGTGCCTTTCAAAAGCTATTGATGAACTTTACTTGGTGGGTGAACAAAAAAGACAGCAATGGGAATAATATTTTCGAAGGTGGATTTTTGGGACTTGATAATATTGGAGTTTTCGATCGAAACTTACCACTTCCAAATGGTGAACATTTAGAACAATCCGACGGAACGAGCTGGATGGCAATGTTTGCATTAAATATGATGAGAATTGCCTTAGAATTGGCACTTTACAATAAAGTATATGAAGAAATGGCAATGAAATTTTTCGAGCATTTCCTTTCAATCGCCAATTCGCTAGACAACATGGGAGATGAATGTTTCAGTCTTTGGGACGAGGAAGACGAGTTTTTCTATGATGCCCTTGCTTCCAGCGATGGAGATCATATGTATTTGAAATTGAGAACGATTGTTGGATTAATTCCAATGTTTGCGGTTGAAGTTATTGATGATGAAATGATTGAAAAATTACCAAATTTCAAGAAAAGGATGAATTGGGTTTTGGAAAATAAACCTGAATTGGCAGCTTTAGTTTCGCATTGGGAAGTAAAGGGTGATGATTCCAAACATTTGCTTTCGCTTTTGCGGGGACATCGCTTGAAAAGATTATTGAGCAGAATGTTGGATCCAAACCAGTTTTTGAGTGATTTTGGTGTTCGTGCTTTGTCGAAAGAATATGAAAAAAATCCATATACTTTAAATTTAAACGATACAGATTATACCGTAAAATACACTCCTGCTGAAAGCGATAGCGGACTTTTTGGGGGAAACAGCAATTGGCGAGGACCGATTTGGTTTCCTATTAATTTTTTAATTATTGAAAGTCTGCAACGGTTTTTCTTTTATTACAGTCCCGATTTTATGGTTGAATATCCTACAGGAAGTGGAAATTATTCAAATTTAGACCAGATTGCGGATGCTTTAAGCAAAAGATTATCCAAAATATTTTTGAAAGATGAAAACGGGAATCGCCCTGTGAACGGACAATATCCAAGATTTCAGACCGATCCTGATTTTAAAGATTACATTTTGTTTTATGAATATTTTCACGGTGACAATGGTCGTGGAGTAGGAGCGTCGCACCAAACAGGCTGGACTGGTTTGATTGCAAAAATTCTGATGCCAAGATTCACCAAAAAAGAAATTGCAGAATCGGAAACAGAAATGCCGGAAGATGCGAAATGATGTTTTCGGTTGATGGTTGATTGTTGTTGGTTGATGGTTGGTTTCTCATGAGCTTTTATAAGTGAAACGGCTTTGTGAAGCTAAAAACAGTTAGTAATAAAAAAATCTTAGTGAGCTTAGTGTTCAAAATAAGATTATGAAGTTTAATAAAAGTAATACATAGATCTATAATTAAATATTATTCAAATATCTGTTGAATCACTTCCAACGAAGTTGGCATTTTAAAATCAGTAATATGATAATGATAATACACCAAAATACTATCTAAAAAATCTTTTCTAAAAGTCGAATGAATCTTGATCTGATAAGGATTTTCCACAGAAAGAATGGCTTTCCAGATCATAGAAATTTCTTCATTGAAAAGTTGATGTTTGGATTCTAATGCGAAAGTTCCAGTTTCGGGATCGAGAAAATTTCCTTCGTTTATTAACGGTGCAACACCTTGAATTTTTAAAATTTTAATTAAAAAAATCAAGTGAGATTGGTAGTTTTGACTGTCTAATTCATCAATAAATTCTTCAAGGCAAAAGAAAATATCATGGTTTTTGTTTTCGTGTTTTAAATTTTGATTTAAAAAATCTGAAAGAAAAAATACTACCGTGTTACATCTAATATCTGTGTAAATATCGTTGCTTTTTACCAATTCGAATTTTGAAATGGTTTGTATACCGTTTCCTTTGATTGGATTTAAAGAAAAATTGAGCTTACTCAACGGCAAAAGAAGGGCTTTTTTCTTATTTCTCTTGGCATAAATTCCTTTCAAAAAATAAGACTGAAACCCATCTTCTTCTGTAAAACAATGCAGAACTGCATCATTTTCACCGTATTTTATGTATGATAATAGAAATCCGTTTTGTGAATTCATTAATTTACCACGGCTATTTTTGCAGTAGCTTTATCTGAACCGTCCTCGTTGGTCATTAATACAAAATAAACCCCAGAAGCCACTCTTTGCCCTCTTTGATTGTTAAGATCCCATTCGTGGTAACCTCCTCTTTCCAACGCTGAGTGTACAATATTTCCAGCTGCATCCACAATTCTGATATTGGTAACTTCTGCCAAACCTCTGATCGTTACTTTTCCTTTAAAATTAGAATAAACAACAGGGTTTGGATATACCAACACATTTCCGAAACCAGATCCTACGTCTGAAACATCACCTTGGTATGTTACAATTCCGCTATAAGAAACGAAATATACTTTTCCTGTTTTTTTGTCAATTTTAATATCAGTGATACTATTTGTAGGTAACGGAGAGTTTTCTTTCGTAAAATGTTGAATTGTTTTTTGACCATCTGCTGAAAGATAATAAACACCTCCACCATCTACAGAAACCCATTTGTGATCCCCTGCATCTACTTCGATCTGTAAAATTGAAGTATCTCTGAAAAGTTCCTCACCAAGTCCATTTTGCTCGATAATTATAGGCTCTACCTTCGCATTTGCAGGATCTTTAATGGCCGAAACAGCATTAGGTAAAACTCTTAGGCCAATGTCTCCACCAATCCATGCATCTCCAGATTTATCGATGGCAACGGAAAGTGTACCACCCGAATTGGAAGCAAAACCATTAGCTTGGTGCAAGATATATTCTGTATCATCAGAAGTATTCACTGTTTTTTTCGCATCATACGCGATAAAGTCATTTACTCTTGGTGTTGGTATCCACAATAATCCTTCATGAAATAATGGTTTTTGCGCCACCCCATAATTTTGCCCTGTATTTTTGATCAAGAAATCATCTGTTCCTCTGTCGTAAGCTCCGACTGCCGTATATGGACCAAATGCTGTTCCGTCACTAGAAAAGGCAATCGTTACGAATAAATTATTTACATCGTCAAAAGTCATACCTACTGCACGTCTTGCAAAATTATCATTGGTACCAAGATTATAATTTTTAATAAATGTAAAATCTTTAGTGCCTGCATTATATTTCATCTTGTAAACACCACGCCCCGGTGCTGTGGTATAATTTGTGAAAAATACATCATCAGGATTTACAGGATCCGATACTACATCCAACACGTTGAATGGAGTTGTACTTCCTATAAAATATGATGGGTAAATCCATTCCATTCCATTGAAATAATAAAAGCCCGGATTTTTTGCATTGGTAATAGGTGTATTATATCTACTTTCTCTTCCACCTGAAGAAACTAATAGTTGATTTTCTCCATATAAACTAATTTTATATGCATAATTCAGATAAGGTCCATCTGGTTTAAAAGTATTATTACTTTCATTTTTTATACCTGAAAGAATAGTTCCTCCATAAACACTTGATCCTATTGTTGTTGCTGTATTACATTCTTCACCTAAAATGACAGTATTGTTAAAATTTCCGTTTGTATTAAATGTATATATTCTCGCTGCATCTGTAACAACTATATTGTTGCTATTAACAACGACATCATGAACATTTGTAAAAGTTTGAGAAAGTTGTGTCGGAGTTGCGCCATTATAAATATATGTAGTTGTTGGAGATGAAAAGCTAAGAATGCCTTCCGAATCAATATGCGTGAAGTTTCCTGCCATTTCTGTTGTCCAGGTCGTGAAAACAGGGAAAGTGGTGTTCATTTCGTGTGATTTTAATCCGGTATTAGTCACAGAATACACTTTATTTCCAAAAATAGTAGCCTCGTTACTTGCCAGGTAAACACCTCCTGATAAAAAGAATGCAGAATCTTTAAACTCCTTTTTCTTTAAATCAAAAATAGAAACACCATATCCCACAGAAATCACGGCAAGATCTCCTGTAATCGAAATATGATTGATTTTTTTGCTTCCGTTGTATCCTGTTGCAATCGGAATATCAACAACATAAGTAATTCCGTCTGGTGCAACTACATCTAGTGAACCGTTTTGATAGCCTATTAACCCGATTTTTGTCTGTGGATTATAATCGAATGCTGAAATTTTAACCTCGTGCAAGCCGTTTGCTTTAGACAGCTTGGTAATTTCACCTGTAGAAATCGTATAATAGAATAGTCCGTTTTCTGCTGCTGCAACGATTTTTCCATTTTCTTCTTTCATGGCCAAAACATTGTTGTAAGAAAACAGATCTGCCCATTTTTTAGAAGAAATGTTCTGTGCATTTACAAATTGTAGGGATGCTAAAATACCAAGGGAAATTAAAGAGAGTTTTTTCATGTTATGCTATTATGCTGCTGTCAATTACCTGGTTATTCCAGGAAATATGTTTTACGTTTTTATTTGAATCGAAGAAGAAATCTATTCTTCCTAAAAGAAGCCCGGCCCAACCAACTTGATTTACCAGCACATTTTTACCTGCTCTGTTGGTAAAAGTTTGTGGTTCAGGTAAGAAAGTATGGGTGTGACCTCCCAGAATAATATCAATATTTTCTGTTTTTGAGGCTAAGATTTTATCACTAATTTTGTTGGGTTCGTCTTTGTAATCGTAACCGATATGTGAAAGGCAGATCACAAGATCACATTTTTGTTCGTTTTTCAGGAAATTGGAATAATGTTGAGCGACATCAATTGGGTCTGAATACACAGTTTCTCCATATTGTTTTTTGCCAACCAATCCATCCAACTGAATTCCCACGCCGAAAAGTCCTACTTTGATTCCATTTTTATTGAAAATCTTATATTGAGAAGTTTTTCCGTCGAGAATTGTATTTTTAAAATCATAATTTGAACAGATAAAAGGAAACTGCGCATTAGGCAAAACCTTTAAAAAGCCATCCAGACCGTTATCAAAATCATGATTTCCCATGGTTGAAGCGTCATACTTCATCATGGACATTAATTTAAATTCCAGCTCACCTCCAAAAAAATTAAAATAAGGAGTTCCCTGAAAAATATCACCGGAATCAAGAAGCAAAACATTACTTTCCTGATTTCTGATTTGCTGAATTAAACTTGCTCTTCTCGCAAAACCACCCTGATTGGGATTTTTTGTATAACTTGCATCAAAAGGCTCAATTCTGCTGTGCTGATCGTTGGTATGAAGAATCGTAAGTTTGTTTGCGGATTTCAGATCAAGAATTTTTAATTCTTCCGCCATCATCATATTGGGAGCTAAAGCCATTGCTAAAGTTCCGCCACCTATTGCTTTTAAAAACTTTTTTCTATCCATTACTTCTTACCGATAAAATTTAAACGAACATCATTATTTACAACAACTTCAGGATTTTTCTTAAAATAATCGATAAATAAATCTCTCATTTTAATTCCCGTTGAAATGGATTCTCCTTTGGCGAAAAATTTCATATTATCGCCGCCCAAAGCCAGATAATCAGACGTTGCAACGTAATACTCCTGAGCCGGATTTACCGTTTTTCCGTTGATGGAAGTTTTAATTGCCTGTCCTCCTTTTGTTTCAATAAATAAATGCGAAACCGGATTATTCACCTGATGTTCTGCGTAATAATCGAAAAGTCCCTGTAAATCCGAACCTTTCATTTTTACGATGACTATTTCATTTTCAAAAGGCATTACTTCAAAAACATTTTTAAGCAAAATATCGCCTTTCCCGATCGTTGTACGGATTCCTCCGATATTGATCAACGCCGCATCAACGTTTTTTTGAAGATTTTTTTTCGCCCACTCATCAGCTCCTTCGAATGTATAGTCTGCTAAAAGATTGCCCAGATTGCTATTGTCACCTTGTTTTGTAAGATCAACATTGGTGTGAGAGATTTTTTGGTTCATCTCTTTGTCCAATTTTTGCTTATAAGGTTCAATAAATTTTACAAACTCCTCATCATTCTTTAGCTCATTATTAATAGAAATATTCTTCTGGGTCTTCACATTCGTAATCTGCATGGAAGAAGCCGATGAAGCCGTCTTACAAGCCGAAAGTGTAGCCAGAGCAATTCCTAGTAACAAGAATTTATTTTTCATAATATCTTTTAGTATATGCAAATATAATTATATGTATAATAAAACATTATTAATTATTAGAAATTCTTAGTCGAAATCATTAAATTTGGCAAAAATAATTCTAACAGATGAGCATTTTAAAAGGAGTAGGTGTTGCATTGGTGACGCCCTTTAATGAAGATTTATCCGTAGATTTCGACAGTTTAACGAAACTTGTTAACTATAACATCGAAAACGGAACCAATTATTTAGTTGTTTTGGGAACTACAGCGGAAGCTGCGACGCTTTCTGATGAGGAGAAGAAACAGGTGATTGAGCATATCATTAAGGTTAATAATAAACGTGTTCCTCTAGTTTTGGGGATTGGCGGAAATAATACTCTTGAAGTTAAGAAACAGATTGAAGAAGCAGATCTTTCTGCATTTGAAGCGGTACTTTCTGTGTCTCCATATTACAATAAGCCTAATCAGGAAGGGCTTTATCAGCATTATAAAGCTTTGGCTTCTACGGGGAAAAATATCATTATTTACAATGTTCCATCAAGAACAGGACAAAATCTTGAAGCGGAAACAACTTTACGTTTAGCCAATGAATTCCCAAATTTATTCTTAATTAAAGAAGCTGCACCGAATATTTTACAGTATTTTGATATTTTAAGAAAAAAACCAGAAGGTTTCAATTTGGTTTCAGGAGATGATGAATATACACTTCCTGTAACTTTGGCAGGTGGAAATGGTGTAATTTCTGTGATCGGACAGGCGTATCCAAAAGAATTTTCAACAATGGTTCAGTTGGCTTTCGATAAGAAAGTTGATGAAGCGTACGAAATTCACAACAAATTGGTAGAAATTACAAGACTGATTTTTGCTGAAGGAAATCCTTGCGGAATTAAAGTAATTTTAGCAGAAATGGGAATTATTAAAAATTATTTAAGACTTCCTCTTGTTCCTGCTTCAGAAGGACTTTATGCTAAGATTAAAGCGGAAATGGCGAACATTTAAGAATTAAAAAATTCAATTTATCATAAAGTGGAAAGCCAATGGTTTTTCACTTTTTTTAATCATAAAATTTACAGAAATGAAATTAATAGAAGCAACAGAGAAAGACATTCCATTAATTCAGGATTTGGCAAGAAGATCATGGGAAAGTGCTTACGTTGGAATTATTTCCGATGAACAGATTAATTACATGTTGGGGGAAATGTATTCAACAGAGGAAATTTCAAAACATCTTGAGAGCCCAAGCTATCATTATTATTTAATTTTAGATGAAAATAATAATTCATTTGAAGGTTTTATTGGTTATGAACATGGATATGAAGAAGGCACAACAAAACTTCACAGGATTTATCTTGTTCCGGAAAGTAAAGGAAAAGGCTTTGGAAAAGGAGCGCTTGATTTTTTAAAGCAAAAGCTTTCTGAAAACAACGACAGTAGAATTATTTTAAATGTAAATAAAGAAAACAATGCAAAAAAATTCTACGAATCACAGGGTTTCAGAGTATATAATGAAGTTGTTTTGGATATTGGAAATGGTTTCGTAATGGATGATTACCAAATGGAGTATTTAATTCACATTTAATTGACTTAAAATTCTGTAACATTTAATTATAATTCTATAATAAGTGATGTTTCTTTTTGAGCCATCTTTGCAATAGAACCAAATCACTCTATAACAATACATTCATATGCTTGGTTTGAAGCTATTTTAGCTTTTTATCGGTATATTTTTTTTCATCCTTAGTGTTTAAATTCCTGTATTCAATAATGCAGGAGTTTTTTGCGTCTAAACATTTTGTTAAAATTTTTTATCTAATTCACTTTTATATGAAATAAAGTTGTTATATTTACGTAAAAATTTGACACTTGTACTAGGATGAAAATGTATGTGAAATTTGATTTCAATGCGCTTTGCAAAAAGGTATTGGATGAGAAACTAAAAGAGCAGGGATTGAAATATCGACTGCTGAACTTTGGCGAAGTAGAATTTTATGAATCTTTTACGAAAGAACAACATAAAATTTTTAAGAAAAACCTTGAAGATTACGGAATAGAAATAATTGAAAGCCAAAAAACGGCTTTGGTTCAAAAAATCAAAGATGCGATTGTAGAATTGGTTTTTTCTGATGAAATAATTCCTGTAAAAGCATCGATTTATATTGCCGAAAAGCTCAATCATAGCTACGGATATTTATCGAATCTGTTTTCTGAAGTAGCCTTTACTTCAATTGAAAACTTTATTATTATTCAAAAAATTGAGTATGCCAAAGAATTGATTATCAATAATAAACAAAGTCTTACAGAAATTGCTCACAAACTAAATTATTCGAGTGTAGCTCATTTGAGTACGCAGTTTAAAAACACAACGGGAATTACTCCTTCACAGTTTCAAAAGATTGTTACAAAGAGAAGAGAGGCCCAGAATATGTTCATTAACACAGAAATGCAGTATGAATAGAGAATATCTGAATGTAATTTTGGTGGACAACGACGAAGGCAATCAGATTTTCTTCAAAAATATATTTAAAGATTTAAAAATAGGAATTAAAGTTCAGGTATTTTGTAACGGCGAAAATCTGATGGAATATTTGAAAAGCGAAGAAGCTATTGTTCCGGAAATTTTATTCATTGATTTTGATATTCCAAAGAAAAATAGTCTGGAATGTTTACATGAAATAAAAGCAAATGCAAAGTTTGATCAAATGATAACAACAATCTATTCCGACCGATTATCGGAAGCAGAAATTGAAGATGTTTTTGTAAAAGGTGCAAATATTTTTATGAAAAAACCTGATAATTATACTGAGCTTAAGAAAGTTATTTCCGAAGTAGTAACAGTAAACTGGCAGTATCAGACATCAGGATTGAATAAGAATAACTTTATCATGAAGGTGTGATAAATTGTATGTAAAACATCCGTTAATTAAAATTAAATTTTTATATTTGTTACATAATATTCACATAAAGGTGAAAATTTTATAACGAATAATGAAAATAATATAAAATATTTTAGTGATGTATTTAGCACTTTTGTATTATTAAAATCGGAACACAGATTTACTATATAAAAAGCATCAAATGAATGGGAAAAATTTTTGTTTCAGAGAAACTAAATTATATAAATCACAATGTTAGTTAAACAAAATGAATTATAATAATTTCCAATTTATAAGCGTAGAAGATCTTTAAACAAAACGGTACAATCATGAAAACTCGAAAAGTAGTTAAAGGACAAATTCGTTTCATTTTAAAAAATCCTTTGGCGAAAACCTAGTTAGTTTTTATAAATAAGCAAGTTGGAAACATAATTCATTTTGTTTTTAATTTATCTTAATAGTTTTCGGCTGATTTCAAATAAGATATAAATATTCTCTCACACCACTTCACAAAATATTAAGCTGACTAATAATTTAAATTAAAAGTAATTTCTTCAAAATAACAGTTTTATAAGGGGGACCGCGGAAAGATATTCTTTTCGCGGTTTTTTTATGAAATTTTACTCCATTTATTTTTTCCGTTATAATTCCTCAGATAGTAATTTTTAATAATCTGATTCTCCGGTCTGGTTAATAAAGGATCGGCTTCCAGGATTTTTTCTACCGTATTTTTCGTTGCTTTAATGATTGCCGAATCGTTTACAAGATCCAGTCTTTTAAAATCCACAACACCGCTTTGCTGCGTTCCCAAAATATCTCCCGGACCACGAAGCTGCATATCAACTTCAGAGATTTTAAAGCCGTCAGTCGTCTCAACCATTGTCTTGATGCGGGTTCTGCTGTCTTTTGATAATTTATCGGAAGTCATTAAAATACAGTAACTCTGTTCTGCACCACGACCAACGCGCCCACGAAGCTGATGAAGCTGGGATAAACCAAATCTTTCGGAACTTTCAATAACCATTACAGAAGCATTCGGAACATTTACACCTACTTCAATTACCGTTGTAGCAACCATAATTTCGGCTTTTCCTGAGGCAAAATAATTCATCGCGGCATCCTTTTCATCGGGTTTCATTTTTCCATGAAGCATCGTGACATTGTAATTCGAAAAATTATCCATAATATGCTCCAAACCTTCCATTAAATTTTTATAATCCAATGTTTCAGATTCTTCAATCAAAGGATAAACAAAATAAATTTGCCGACCTTTCTGGATTTCTTCACGACAGAAATTGTACACATAAGCTCTGTCTTTTTCACGTCTGTGAGCCGTAATGATAGGTTTTCTTCCAACCGGCATTTCATCAATTACAGAAACATCGAGATCAGAATAAAAACTCATCGCTAAAGTTCTCGGTATAGGAGTGGCGGTCATTACCAGAATATGAGGCGGAATTTTATTTTTTGCCCAAAGTTTTGCACGTTGAGCCACACCAAAACGGTGCTGTTCATCGATAATGGCAAGACCAAGGTTTTTAAATTTAACTTTATCTTCCAAAACAGCATGAGTTCCTACTAAAATAGAAAGTTCGCCATTTTCTAGTTCTTCATGAATTTTATTTCGTTCAGATTTTTTGGTTGAACCTGTTAAAAGTCGGACCTTGACATTTGTATTTTCTAGAAGTTCTTTAATTCCGTTAAAATGTTGCTGTGCAAGGATTTCTGTTGGAGCCATCATACAGCTTTGAAAACCGTTGTCTAAGGCAATCAGCATCGTTAATAAAGCGACCATTGTTTTTCCCGAACCAACGTCTCCCTGCAGCAACCTGTTCATTTGGATAGGACGTTTCATATCCATTCGGATTTCTTTTAAAACTCTCTTTTGAGCTCCCGTTAAATCAAACGGGAGATGATTATTATAGAAATCATTAAAGTAATCTCCTACAATCGGAAAAGGATTTCCTGTTGTATGTGTTTTATGATGAAGTTTTTTTAAACCAAACCCCAGTTGAAAAAAGAAAGATTCTTCGAATTTTAAACGATAATTTGCCTTCTCAAAATGTTCCATATCCTTCGGAAAATGGATGTTGAGATAAGTGTGTTGCCTGGATAAAAATTTAAAGGCTTTCATCAGATAATCCGGAAAATTTTCATAGATAAGATTCGGGATTTCTTTACAGACATTTCTTAAAACGACTTGAAAAAATCTTTGATTTAAACCTCTTTTGGTTAATTTTTCTGAACTTGGATAAATGGGTTTTAAACGATTTTCGGTGTCCTTTTTTTCCTCAACTTCTATTTCCGGATGCGGCATAGAATATTGATTGTTAAAAACATTGATCTTTCCAAAAATATAAACTTCCTGATTGATCGGAAGCTGCTCTTTCAACCATTTTGAATATTGAAACCAGACCAAATCCATTGAACCCGTATCATCATTAAATTTGGCGGAAAGTCTTTTCGTTTTTCCCGTCTGAATTTCCTGAACATTGGTGATTTTTCCCTTTAACTGAACATCTGTTGAAACGTCGCTGAGTTGAGAAATCTTATGAACTTTACTTTTGTCCAAGTAACGAAGAGGGAAGAAGTTCAGAAGGTCTTCCACGGTGGAAATTCCCAACACACTTTTGATGAGTTTAGCTTTTTCAGGACCGATTCCTTTTACATATTCTATAGAGGTTTCGAGATTCATTTTTCGGGTTTCAGGATACGGGTGTTGAAGTTTTAATCTTTAAATTTTGGTTAAAAAAACGAAGGTTCGAATTTCGGGAAAATAAAAAAGACTTCCAAAAAAATTGAAAGTCTCTCTTATATTTTTTAAGATTAAACTCAAATCAAGCATCTCGAAATTTTAATCATTCTTTTATTTTTGATTTAAATTTTTTCTGATAATCTTCCCATTGTTCTCTCGAACGGATTTTCTTGAAAAGATCTTTAGAAATAAGCTCTAAATAAGGTTCTAATTCTTTTGCAGATAGTTCTCCCTGTAAAATGGTGATAGGATCTCCTTTTTCATCCAAAAAAACAGTACTGGGAACAGCTCCTACATTCATATATTGTGTAAATTCATGAAGAGAATTTCTTCCTTTCTTCTTTTCCTGATCAGGATTTGAAAATGTTCTTCCAAAAATTTCGTAAGACGCTTTCTCTTCTGCATTAAATTTTACAGGATAATAATTTTGATTTAAAATATCAGCTATAACCTGATGCCCGTAGGTTTTTTTATCCATTATTTTACACGGACCACACCAGTCTGCGTAAAAATCAATCAGTATTTTTTTTGGATTTTCTTTCTGGGCTTTTAAAGCTTCATCGATCGTCATCCATTTTACCTGCGCGAAATTCAGTGTTAACCAAAATAGGCAGATTATGCTTATAATTTTCTTCATAATTTGATATTTAAGTAAAAATAAGCATAATTTACTTATTTCTATTTTACATCCTGCATTAATTTTTTTACAATCGGAGAGATCAAAATTAATACTACACCGGCAATAACGGCATATAATCCCAATTGTTTATATCCATCAGTATAAGTGATAAAAGCATCATAGTTTGTCGAACCTTCTTTTGCAGTAGCCAATCCTGCACCAATGATTCCTGCAACGTATTGTCCGTATGCAGAAGCCAAAAACCACATTCCCATCATCATTCCCTGAAGATTTTTGGTAGAAAGTTTTGTCATGATTGATAAACCAATGGGTGAAAGACAAAGTTCTCCCAAAGTGATAATTAATAAAGCAAGGGTAAAGAAATTTAATGATGTGATTCCCTGAAGGTTTACGAAAATTCTTGTTGCGAATAAAACGTAATATCCTAAACCTAAGAAAATGAAACCTAGACCGAATTTAATAATAGTATTCGGCTCGATTTTTCTTTTATTTAACCAAATCCAAAGTAATCCAATCAACGGTGCAAGAAAAATAATGAAGAACGCCCCTCCTGAATTATTGACACCATTTGGATCTAAACCTAGTAAATCTTTATTTAAATTCTTCGCCGCGAAGATACTTAATGAACCTCCACTTTGCTCATAAATCCCCCAGAATAAGATCGAAAATAAAATGAAGACTAAAGCTGCCCACAGTTTTTTGCGTTCTGAAGGCGTTACTTTTGTCATTTCGTAGAACAAATAAATCAACGTCAATGGTCCGATTGTCCACATGAAATAATCTGTATATTCGGTTTTTGCAACCATTACCATAATTATTGGAACGAAGATCAATGATAAAACATAAACTCCGTACTCCTGCCATTTTGGAATGGGTGCAGATTTTATTTCGTTATCAGGATGTCCCGGCTGAAGACCGATTGTTCCTAATCTTCTTTGTGTAAAGACAAAATTAATTAAACTGATAACCATAACAATCGCAGCCAATCCAAAAGCGACATTCCATCTTAATCCCTCTGAAATTGTATTGGCTAAAATTTCACCTTTTCCGATTGCAATACAAAAATATCCACCAAGCAATGCTCCAAGATTAATTCCGGCATAAAAAAGTGAAAATCCTGCATCAGCTCTTGAATCGTTTGGCTTGTAAAGTTGTCCGACCATTGAAGAAATATTGGGCTTGAAGAAACCTGTTCCTACAACAGTAAATGCAATTCCTAAGAAGAAAAATTTGTGAGGATCTGTTGCTAAAATTAAGCTTCCTACAATCATTAAAAGTCCGCCCCAAAATAAAGATTTTCTGAAACCTAAGATTTTATCCGCAAATAAACCGCCGATAAATGTAAAAGCATACACAAACGCCTGTGTTGCACCGTATTGAAGATTGGCTTCACTTTCATGAAAATTAAGTTGAGAAATCATAAAGAAAACCAACATACCTCTCATTCCGTAGAAACAGAAACGTTCCCACATTTCAGAGAAGAAAAGGCTCCAGATCTGCCTTGGATATTTTCCTTCGAAATTTTGTATTTCTTCTAGAGTTTTGCTCATAATTGTATATGATTAAATTTTAGTTAAGAGTTCTTTCAATTCTTGAGTATCAACAATTGAAAATTTAATAAAGAACACACGAAAATAAAAAAAACCTCCGACTTAGCAGAGGTTTTCGTTGTATTTTATTTGATGTCGATTAGTTTACACCGTGCATCATTTTCTTTAAGATTGGTGAAATTAATGCCAAGATAACAGCAGCAATACCACAAAGAACTACGAATACCATAAAGAATTCGAATAAATTATGGATTTCAAATCCTGCAAAAGTCGGGTTTGCTAAAGGTAATTGGGCTTTTTCGAAGGCAGCCACCTGATCGGCATTTAAAGTCACTTTTTTATCTAAAACATCCTGAAGATTTACGCCTATTTTCTGAGCTGCTTCAAATTTATCACCTGTTGCAGGTAGGATAGAACCTAGTGTTCCAGCCAATGCATATCCAGCTGCGTTCGCGATGAAGAATACACCATACAATAATGAAGCGAATCTTTTTGGAGCTAATTTTCCTACCAATGATAATCCGATTGGTGATAAACAAAGCTCACCACAAGTTTGGATGAAATATAGTAAGATTAACCATTTAACAGCTAAAAGTCCGTGGCTTCCTAAATCTTTAACATTGTGTGCAATAATGAAATAAGAAACTGCGATCAAAGCCAATCCCATTGCCTGTTTGAATGGAGATACAGGTTCTTTGCTTTTTGCTCTCAATTTATCCCAAAGAATACTGAACGGTACTGCTAAAGCAACAACGAAAATTCCGTTGAAGATTTGTACCATTGAAGGTGGCATGTTCCATCCGAAGAAATGTCTGTCTGTCTGGTTATCTGCGATGAACGTTAAAGATGAACCAGCCTGCTCAAATGCAGCCCAGAAGAAAATTACGAAAAATGAAACGATGTAAATTACCCAGATTCTGTCTCTTTCAATTTTAGTTAAAGAAGAATCGGACATAATTAAATATGCCAATGAAATACCACTTGCGTAAACCAATGAGTAGATCACATTCTGTCCTAATGCAAAGTGGAATAATGATCCTAAAATTGCGAATAAAACTACTGCAATTCCAACAGATGCGCCAGAGAATTTTGCAGTCTGTGCTTCTCCTTCTTCAAAATCTTCTGAAGTATTGTGTTTTGGTAAACCTCCGATTGGTCTTCCTGTCGGTGTTACAACATATTTATTTTTAAGAATTAAGAACGTAACCGTTCCCACCATCATAGCAATAGAAGCTGCTAAGAATCCCCATTTGAAAGCGTGGATATCTCTGATACCGTCTGCAGATTTTACGTCTCCGATTAATGGACAAATCAACTGTCCCAAGAAAGCTCCTAAGTTGATTCCCATGTAGAAAATTGTGAACGCAGAGTCTAATTTAGATTTTTCCTGTTTTGGATAAAGACTTCCAACCATCGAAGAAATGTTTGGCTTGAAGAATCCGTTACCGAAAATAATTACACCCAAAGCAGTCCACATAATCGTTGTAGCCGTCCCTAAGCTTGATCCGAATGTACTTGCACTAATAAATAGCAAGAACTGACCAATCGCCATTAAAGTTCCTCCAAGAAGGATACAATATCTGTTTCCTAAGAATCTGTCGGCGATAAAACCTCCCAACATCGGAGTAAGATAACAAAGAGCAAGGAAACCTCCGTATACAATTGAAGCATCAGCCTCCTTCATCAAAAGCGAGTTTACCATAAATAAGGTAAGCAATGCTCTCATCCCATAAAAGTTGAAACGCTCCCACATTTCTGTTCCGAAAAGAACCCATAATCCTTTCGGATGCCTGGAATTGCTCTTCTCTACAAATTCATCCGGTTTCGGACTTAATGCTTCAGTATTATCCATTTTTATTGTTAATTTTTGTTAAGACTGACAAATATAGTTTTTTTTGTGTTTTCGGCAAGGTTTTAATTTTATAATTCAATAAAAAAGCTGCAGAATAACTCTACAGCCTGATTTTCTTTATTATAAATAAGAACTAATGTCCCTTTTCCTTCATGATTTTGTTTAATCTTTTTAACATTGATAAACCTAAAAGGGTAGCAAATATCAACAAAGCGAAATTCACAAGGAAATAATTCATTTTGTTATCATAGCTGTACCAGGTACTCGCCAAGATTCCTGAAAGCTTGTTTCCTACAGAGTTTGCAAGGAAGAAACCTCCCATCATCAAAGCCGTAATTCTCGCAGGTGAAAGTTTTGAAACAAATGAAAGTCCCATTGGCGAAAGGCAAAGTTCTCCGACCGTGATTACTCCATAACTTGCAACCAGCCACCAAGGCGAAACTTTTACAGCGCCGTTATCTCCAGCCCAAACTGCCAAAACCATTACTAAACATGATAGTCCTGAAATGAAAAGCCCCAAAACGATTTTCGTTGGTGTTAGAGGTTCTTTTCCTTTTCGTCTTAACAATGCCCAAAATCCTACGACAACAGGCGTTAAAGCAATTACCCAAAACGGATTAATGGATTGGAATAATTCAGTATTGTATAAATAAGTTTTAGCTTCTGGATTTTTTTCTAATGCTGCACGTTGTTCAGGAGAAATATTTTTAAAATAAACATCTTTTCCTTGAACTTTTATAGTCTTTCCATCTTTATCTTTTTGCGACTGGAATTGATCGTCGTATACTGGAACTTCTTTATTTTCATAGCTTTTTCCATCAACCATGTAAATTCCTTCCAGTGGTTTTTCCATCGATGCAGGAACGCTTCTGTCTGTATAATAATTGGCCCATCTTGTTAAAGCTGTTCCATTTTGCTTAAAAACTGCCCAAAAGAACATACTAATCATAAAGACTGATAACAAAGCTCCGATAGAAGATTTTTCTTCTGGTTTTGCTTTAAAATAAAGAGATGCGTAAAAGTAAATGACAGGAATACACGCAAAAATAAAGGCATCTGTATTATCACTTCCGAAAATATTTCCCGGAATAACCCAACCGATGGCTCCAGCTATAATTGCAGGTAAGAAAACCTTCAACATAATTTCAGAAAGCTTGGTATCTCCTTCCTGCTTTGGTTTCATTTGTGCAGCGTGAATATAATGTTTTCTACCAATGGTAAAAATCACCATACCAATCAACATTCCGACTCCGGCAGTAATGAACGCTTCGCCCCAACCGAATTTATTTCGCATGAATGCTGCGATTATGTTGCAAATAAACGCCCCAATATTAATTCCCATGTAAAAAATATTGTATCCGGAATCTTTATTGGCTTTATAAGGTTCTTCGGAATATAAGTTTCCTAATAATGTGGAAATGGTAGGCTTAAAGAAGCCGTTTCCGATGATAATTAATGCTAATGAACAGTAAAATAATGTAAGATCTTTGAAAACCCCCATTCCAATATATCCGGCCGCCATTAAAACTCCTCCCAGATAAATAGATTTAATATAACCTAAAACTCTGTCTGCCAAGAACCCACCGATAAAAGGCGTTAAATAAGTCAAAGCAATATACGTCCCGAAAATGTCGTCTGCGGTTTTGTCGGGAAGTCCAAGACCTCCTTTTAAACCTGTTGGTTCGATTACATACAACACAAAAATTCCGAGAATCAGATAATACCCGAAACGTTCCCACATTTCCGTAAAGAAGAGGAAAGGCAATCCCTTAGGATGTTTAGTCTTCATATTTTCAAATTTCAAATTTCTCAAAAATAGGTTTTTAATTTTAATTGATAAAATAAATTGAATTTTCGTAAAATGATTAATATTATAAATATAAAATCCCTCTCAAAAAATTGAAAGGGATTTTATATTTATTTTGTTTTTTTAGATGACATTGGAGGTGGAGGAGGAGCAACTTCTATTGCCTCAGTTACTTGATTTTTTTCCACTTTTGCTATACCATTAATAAAATTTTCCATGGCTTTTTTATTTTCATCATATTTGTTTACAAAGGTATATGCTGTAATACTGCAATATCCGTCACTTGTGAGATAATAATTTCCCATATATTCAAAATCAAGACCTTTTGCATTAACCGAATACTTCATATGAAGCACTTTAATATTATTTATGGTTCTGTATTCTGCTTCTTTTAGTCTAAAATATGTAGCATTTTTTTGAACACTTGCTATCACTAAATCCTTTAAATTTTTAAGTGTCTGAACTGGCGCATTCTCACTCGTAAATAAAGCAAAAATATTTGAATTTGATACGTTGGTAAATACTTGTTCTAGTGATGGAAAATTAAACTCTGTTTTTATAATTTTCCAAACTTTAGGATTATAATATATCCCGCCGTCTACTTTTTTACTTTTTACTAAGAATGTTGCCTCTTTAGCTTTTTCATAAGGCTGTTCATTAGTAGAAATTGTTTCAAGCGCTTTTTCATCACTATCATTTACAAATTTCCATGTTTTATTGTCGAAAAGAACAATTTCTTTTCCGTCTTCTGTCATTGCTTTTATTTGTGACTTTACTGAAAAAGAAAATATAACAAAAGCAGATAAAATAATTTTTTTCATTGTTGATTTACAAATTCTCAAAAATAAAATCAGTCATTTTCTGATACAACTGCGGTCTTGTTTGTCCGCCATAAATGCCGTGGTTTTTATCCGGATAAGCCATGAAATCAAACTGTTTTTTGTTTTGAATCAAAGCTTCCGAGAATTCCATAGAATTTTGGAAATGTACGTTATCATCGGCAGTTCCGTGGATTAATAAGAATTTTCCTTTCAATAAATTCGCATATTCAGTAGGCGAGTTTTTATCGTATCCATCAGGATTTTCCTGAGGCGTTCTCATAAATCTTTCCGTGTAAACAGAATCATAATATCTCCAGTTCGTAACTGGTGCAACAGCGATTCCCATTTTGAAAACATCAGCACCTTTTGTCATTGCCAAGCTCGTCATATAACCTCCAAAGCTCCAACCAAACATTCCGATTCTTGATTTGTCGATGTATGATTGATTTCCGAACCATTTTGCAGCAGCAATCTGATCTTCAATTTCATATTTTCCTAAATTCATGTACGTCACTTTCTTGAATTTAGCACCTTTGTAACCGGTTCCACGCCCATCAACACAAGCTACAATATAACCTTTTTGTGCCAGCATTTCAAACCAGATGGCATTTCCGTTATCCCAAGAATTCGCCACTTGCTGAGAACCAGGACCTGAATATTGGAACATGAACAATGGATACTTTTTGTTTTTATCAAAGTTTTTAGGCTTGATAATCCATGCATTCATCTGATCTCCTGCTTCATTTGGAATCGTGATGAATTCTTTTTCAGTGAAATTGTCAGTTTTTAATTTTTGAAGCTGAGCATCATTATTTTGAAGTTCTTTTACCACTTTACCGTTTCCGTCTTTTAAAACATAAGTGTAAGGTTTTGCAGCCGTAGAAGATGTTTCAATGAAATAATTATAGTTTTTGCTGAAATTTGCAGAATTATTTCCTTCCGTATTAGAAATCAGCTGAGTTTTTCCGTTTTCGATATTTACTTTAGAAACCACTTTATTAATGCTTCCTTTTTCAGTAGTCTGAACGTAAATTTCTTTTGATTTTGGATTAAATCCGTAATAATCAGTTACTTCCCAGTTTCCTTTTGTAACCTGTTTTTTCAACTTACCATCTTTGTCGTACCAATATAGATGACGGTTTCCGTCTCTCTCAGAACCCCAAAGGAAAGAATTATCCTCTAAAAATTCCAAAGTAGGACTGTCTGTATCAATCCATTTATCGTCTGTTTCCGTGAATAATTTCTGAACAGCTCCCGTTTTTGTATTCACTTTCAAAACATCAGAAGCATTCTGAATTCTGTCAGAAGTAATCAAAACAATTTCATCTGCTTTTGCCGTCTGAATAACATTCGGAATATAATAATGTTTAAAACTATCTAAATTCACTTTCGTTTTTTTGCCATCGCTCAACTGATAAATATGAGCCGAAGCCACAGAGTTTTTTTCTCCCGCTTTCGGATATTTGTAACGCATCTCACTTGGATAAAGCGTTTTTCCGTAGATCGGAATATAGATTTCCGGAACTTCTGTTTCGTCTAATTTTACAAAAAGAATCGCATCCGAATTTTTTGTCCATTCATATAATCTTGCGTGTCCGAATTCTTCTTCGTAAACCCAGTCTGCAAGACCGTTCAGAATTTTATTTTTTACACCGTGTTCTGTAACCTGTGTGATTTTTCCCGAATTTAAATCCTGATAAAAAATATTATTATCAACAATGAAAGCTACTTTTGTCGCATCAGGAGAAAATCTTGGTTCCTGAACAGGTTTTCCTTCATTTAAACTTACTGTTTTTCCGGATTTCAGATCTTTTACATCATAAGTTCCTAAAAACGAATGTCTGTAAATAGGCTGACTGTCCTTTAGCAACAAAATTTTAGACTCATCATCAGAAAATTCATAGCTCTGGAATTGTCCGTCCACAAGGTTTCCTTCTTTTTGAGAAGTTTTGTAAGAATATTTTGCAATTCCTCCTTGCTCGATCACTAAATAATTTTCACCGTTTTTCATGGAAGTAATTCCGGCAATGCCCTTTCCACGGTAATATCCTGAATATATTTTATCTAAAGTGATCTCCTGAGCGGATAAACTTTGAAATGCAGCTGCTACTGTAAGCGTTAGTAAGAATTTTTTCATTTCTAATTTTAAAGATTTCAAATATAATAATTTTTAAAATGCCAAAAAAAAGCAAATTAAAATAAGGCTTTTGGCAACAAAATTGAATATCATTAAGCATAATCAAATCAAATAATAATTATGGAAACGAATGCTTTTAACCAAAAACTGAACCGTTATGTTTTAGACGATCAGATCGTATATACCGGATTTTCAAGTTTTAAAGATGCTGAAGATTGCGCACAGAAAAAAGGAGGGAATTTGGTAGAAGTAGGATTTAAGGACGGAAATGATAATCCTGAAGTTTGTACCGACTGTGATTTAATAGAAAAAAAACTTCATTATTATGTAGACGCAGGACCAGAATATAAATTTATACATTCATCTGACCCAGGATTTAGAAAATATGCTGATGAGCTGCAAAAAATAAAAGCAAAGCTTCAGCAATCTCCACCGGATGAAAGGTATATTGCTAATTTTGAAATAGAAAATGCAGAAGATCCGATTGTGGTGATTAAAAATGATCATTTTGAATCGGTAACTTCCAGAGAGCGCTCAAAATATTTGAAGCATGCTAAAGTTTATGAAATAGGGGTTTCCCTGCCAAAATCTTAAAAAATACAATCATGAGCAAAACAAAATATTCAGAAAAAGCTCAGGACAAAGTAGGAAAAGTAATGCACGAATTCAAGGAAGGAAAACTGAAATCTTCTTCCGGAGAAAAAGTGACAAGCAGAAAGCAGGCTGTAGCCATCGGTATTTCTGAAGCAAAAGAAAAAGGTTTGAAAGTACCTAAAAAGAAAAATTGATTAATACACAAAGATAAAATCGGTCTGAAAAATATTTTCAAACCGATTTTATTGTTTTTAACATTATATTATCCATTATAATTATAAAGCACCTTATAATATTCATCAGCCATTCTATCACTGTTGAACTGGTCTTTTACGTCATTCATCGAGTTATACTGAATTTTTCTCCATTTGTCCGGATTGTCATAATAGGCTGGAAGAATTTCATTTTCAAGGATTTCGTATAATTTATTTAAATCGTAATTATCCTGTTCATAAATACTCATATTCATGTAATCTGCTTTTGGAACTACGAAAGAATTTTCGCCGTGTTTAGCAAATTCAGGAATCCATCCGTCGTCTGTGGAAAGGTTTATAGAACCATTCATAGCTGCTGTCATTCCCGATGTTCCGGATGCTTCTCTTGGAACTCTCGGGTTGTTTAACCAAAGATCTGAACCTTGTTTTAAAGATTTGCTTAGAGACAGTTCGTAACCTGTAAGAACCGACATATTTTTATGATTTTTGCTTTCTTCAACCAACAAATTGAATGTTGAAATTGCAGAATAATCCATTGGATAAGGTTTTCCTGCCCAAATAATTTGAACCGGATATTTTGGATTATTTAATAGTTTATAAAATCTGTCTTTATCGTGTAAAAGCAAATCTGCACGTTTGTAGCCCGCAAATCTTCTCGCCCAAACAATGGTGAAAACATTTGGATTAAATAAATTTCCTGTTTGATCGGCTACAATTTTAAATAACCTTTTCTTCAAATGTTTTTTACGATAATCAAAAACCGTTTCGTCGTTTTCATCTTTTGCGTTATAAAGCGGTTTATCTGCCCAATATTTGAATTCTTGAGCGTTGGTAATCGACGTAATTTCACAGATTCCAGGATATTTGCTCCACATTGCTCTGGAAACATCACCATGAAGCTGGGAAACGCCATTTGCCACTCTCGCCATTTTCAAAGCACACAGCGAGTGATTGAAACGGTCATCGGTAGATCCTTCAATACTTTTTACGTCTTCCATGCTGAAACCTGAAAAATATGACATATCGTAACAAAGTCTTAGATTATGTTTTTCATTTCCAGCCTCTTCGGGCGTGTGTGTTGTGAATACCAGCTTTTCTTTTACTTTATTTAAATCACCGTTATATTTTTTTAACAAATGGAAAGCGGCAGGAAGTCCGTGAGCTTCATTTAAATGATAAACATCTCTTTCAACGTTCATTTCATCCAATAATTTGGCTCCGCCTTTTCCTAACAAAATATACTGTGCCAGTTTTGTAGACTCGTTCGCATCGTATAATCTGTGACAAATTGTTTTGGAAACGTGGTCGTTCTCAGGAACATCCGTTGAAAGGAAAAACATCGGTGCTGTGTGGAAAATCTCGGGATCAAGATAATATACTTTTACCCAAACAGGTGCGCTGTGAATTTCAATTTGAAACTTAATGCCTGTATCTTCAAGAAAACTGTACATTTTTTTCGTCCACGTTGGCTGTAAGGTTTGATCGTGATTTCTCGCCTGATCATAATATCCGAATTTCCAAAGAATTCCGATTCCGATAAGATCCTGTTTAAGGTTGTAAGCGCTTCTCATGTGAGATCCCGCTAAAAAACCAAGACCTCCCGAATATATTTTTAGTACCTGCTCAATGGCAAATTCCATCGAGAAATAGGCTACTTTTTTAGAATATTGTGGATTAACACTAAAAGGTATTTTAAAGTTTTTAAAATCCATACATTACAGTTTTATAATTGAAGGGTCAAAGGTATTAAATATGAAAGTAAACAAGATGTTAATTATTCAATAAATTATTTTTAAAACAATGGTTTTTATAGTTTTTTTTACTTACCTTTAAATGTAAATTTTTGATAATCAAAACTTCATGATCTGAAACTGGAGTTCTATGTGTTCCATAACAATAAAATAATAAGCACATGAAAAAGGCATTTTCTGATGAAGATTTAATAAAAAATCTGAGCTTATATTATCTGAACCGACACTTGAAAAAGAAGCCGATAGAGAAGTATCATCGCAAAATAGATGAGTCCCCGCTTCACGACCGCGAAAAATACAAAAAGAAAGCAGAAATTTTGCTCCTGAATTCTTTTATGCATCATTTTCCTGAAGTACAATTTGAAAATCTTACTTGCGAAAGTCCCGACTTTATCGCAAAATTCAACGACAAAAAAATTGGAATTGAATTGACCGAAGTAATCAACCATCTTGAAATGAAAAAGGTTGAAAGCAACTTAAACAAGATTTTCCGTCAGGCAGAAATATTATTGGAACAAGAAGACACTACGAAATATCGTGGTGTTTATTTTTTAGAATTCTATCCAAATATTAAACTGGATACGTTGGAAAGTCATGAAGAAATTATCTTAAATATTTATAAAAGCATTAAAAAAGGAAAACCTGTCGGATGTGTAAAAAGTATTAGAAAATCTTCTCATCGTAGAAATGTTTTCATCACGCATGAATATAATATGAATTTGTTTGACGAATTATGTTCGGAAAAAATTTTAGAACTCATTGAAAAAAAGAACGAAAAATTTCCCTATTACGATACTTCCGTTGATGAATGTTGGCTGGTCATCGTTTCGGATATGAATTCCATTGCATCGCGATATACTTTTATCCAGGATAAAGAACATTTGCAGCAGGTGAAAAGTCCGTTTCATAAGATTTTTCATTTAGAGAATCTTTGCGGAAATATTACGAGTATTAAATGATTTGTTGATTAATTTTCATTGTTTTTCAATTTTTATTGAATTATTTTTGTTGAATTCGTTATTTTTGGTCTGAATTGTTTATATTTGATATCCAACAAATTAGATTATTTAAATTAGTAACCAAACTCAACAGAATATGAAAAAAACTCTACTTCTTCTTTTTCTGCTTATTTCACGAACTTTTTTTGCTCAGGCAGACTGTGCAACAGCGCTTTCGGTTTGTGGAAATTCGAATATTACCTATTCTCCGACGGGAATTGGGGCTGTTAATGAAAATCTTGGAGGCTGTTTATCAACCGGTGAACATAATTCAATTTGGTATAGATTTACCATTGCTACAGGCGGAACGCTGACTTTTGATCTCGTTCCTACAGACCCAAATGCAGATTATGACTGGGCGGTCTACGGGCCGAATGTTACTTGCGGAAGCTTAGGCGCACCTTTACGTTGCAATGCTGCAACGGTAATCGGAGTCGGCGCTTCAACAGGATTGAATATGACGAGTACGCTTCTAAGTGCTGCAGGAGGTTCACTCACTCCTTATTGTAGATATTTGGACGTTTTACCGGGACAGACGTATTATTTATACATCGATAACTGGGTAGGTGCGGGAAGTACAACTGTTGCTCCGTTTTCCTTAACTTGGGGTGGAACTGCAACACTTGCTTCACCATTTACAGATCCAGCAATTCAACCACATCCATTTACTCCTCCAGGAGTTCCGGCTGCCAATCCTGCCAATCCTAGAGAAATTATTGTTTGCGAAAATCCTATGATTTTTAATTTCAATAGCTTATCTGCGGGAATTTTAAATGGAAATCCAAATTTTGTCATAAGTTACCATACTTCTCAAAATGATGCGCTTTCGGGAGCAAATCCTATTTTAGCACCACTTACAGTGAATACAACTTCAACCTATTATTACAGTATTCATTATCAGGATCCTGCAAATCCTAGTAACCCAATAAATTCATGTAGGCAGATTGGTTTGTTTAAATTTAAATATGGAAACATTACAGGAAATAATGTTACTCTTTATGCATGTAATAACAATAATCTAGGAACGGCAACTTATGACCTTACGTCAGCAGCTGTTTTCGGAGATCCGACTGCAACTAAAGAATATTTTACCACCATGTCCGATCTGAATGCAGGGATTAATCATATTAATAATACAACATCTTATGTATCTGCAGAAGGAACGGTTTATGTGAAAATCACTTCACAGTACGGTTGTGTCGCGATTGCAGAGATTACTTTGAAATTTTATCCTATCGTTGTTGTAACAGAAGCAACCTTAAGGTCTTGTTTTATTGATACAAAACCTTCTACCGCTTTATTTAATTTAACACTTGCTCCGGTAACAACTTTAGGAGGGGCAACAAAAGAATATTATCCATCTTTAACGGATGCTCTGAATGGAACCAACCCAATCCTTGATGCTCAGAATTATATTGCTCCAAACGGAGTTGTTTATATTAAAGTCTTCAATTCAAATGGATGTTTTGGCATCGCAAAAGTTACCTTAATTGTTCTTCCACCAGTATATTCTAATGTTTTGGAAGACAAAATTATCTGTATGGAAGATACAACAACACTGGATGCAGGAGCAGGATTTACAAGTTATAAATGGAGTACAGGAGCAACATCGCAAGTTATTACAAATGTAGGAGTTGGAAGTTATTGGGTAGATTTAAAAACAGGAAACTGTATCACGAGACAAAATGTAAAAGTCTATGCTTCTGAGCAGCCTGTTATTTCGGATGTTGATATTGCCAACAATACTGTCACAGTAAACGTTACGGGCGGAACTGGGCCTTACAAATACTCAATTGATGGGATAAATTGGCAGGATTCTAATGTATTCAATAATGTTCCGCGTGGCGACAGTCATATTTTTGTAAAAGACTCTTATGATTGCGAACCTATTGATATTACGATTGTTGTTCCGAATCTTGTGAACGTCATTACGCCAAATGGTGATGGTGTGAATGATATGATTGATTATTCTGCATTGGGAAGCAAGCAAAATTTGGTTTTCAATATATTCGACAGATACGGAACGAAAATTTTCCAGGCAGATAAATCCAATGGCTATAAATGGGACGGAACGATTGCCGGAAAAAAAGTTTCAACAGGCACATACTGGTTTTCCGTAACCTGGAATGAAAATAATAAAAAGAATACCTTAATCAAATACTCCGGTTGGGTAATGGTAAAAAACAGAGAATAATTTTTATAATTAAATTTGAAAAACCGTCGCAATAGTGACGGTTTTTCTTTTTCTAAGATTGCGAACGATGCGAAGCAGCTTATTCTCAATCATGTAAATTTTCAACCGTATAAAAAATCATAGAAAATTTTTAACTTAGATATTCAATTAAAAAATATGAAAGATCTATTTATAAAACGTTTTGAATATTACAAAAACCTCGGTGACAAATCATTTGATCAGCTTTCCGAGGAACAGATTTTTTGGCAATTTAATGAAGAAAGTAATTCTATCGCGATTATTGTTAAGCATATTGCAGGAAATATGCTCTCAAGATGGACAAATTTTTTAACAGAAGATGGTGAAAAATCATGGAGAAACCGTGATGAAGAATTTATTAATACATTTACAACAAAACAGGAAGTTTTAGAGTATTGGGAAGAAGGCTGGAAATGTCTTATTGATGCTTTACATCAAATTAATGATGAAAATTTACAAGCAACAATTTATATAAGAGGTGAGGCACATTCTGTTTTAGATGCGGTTTTTAGACAATTAGCACATTATCCTTATCATATCGGACAAATCGTTTACATCGCAAAAATGATGAAAAATGATAACTGGAAAACCCTTTCCATAGCAAAAAATAAATCTGAAGAATTTAATAATGAAATGAAAAATCAACTATCGGAAGAAAGTTTTAATTCAAATTCTTAACCTGTATTCTTTCAAGATAGCACAGAAGTAAGAGACGAATTTAAGCAATAGACTGAATCAATTTAGAATTCATATTAAAATTACTATCTTTGCACCCAGAAAAAACAGGAGTATTCAATGTCAACTTTTCAACGAACTGCCGCATTTCACACCCTTGGCTGCAAATTAAATTTTGCGGAAACATCTACTATTGCCCGTCAATTAACAGATGCAGGTTATGATAAGGTGAGTTTTGATGAAAAGGCGAATATTTATGTAATCAATACATGTTCAGTCACTGAAAACGCCGATCGTGAATGTAAACTTCACGTGAAAAGAGCCATGAAAGCCAATCCTGAAGGTTTGGTGGTTATTGTTGGGTGCTATGCACAGTTGAAGCCTGAAGAAATTTCGCAAATTGAAGGGGTTGATCTGGTTTTAGGAGCCAAAGAAAAGTTCAACATTTTAAGTTATCTTGATGATTTGGAGAAATCTGAAAGTGAAGGGATCGTTCATTCTTGCGAAATTGAAGAAACAGATTTCTTTATCGGAAGTTATTCCATCGGCGACCGAACCAGAGCCTTTTTGAAAGTTCAGGATGGTTGTGATTATAAATGTACGTACTGTACGATTCCTTTGGCAAGAGGAATTTCTCGTTCCGATACCATCGAAAATGTTTTGAAAAATGCTAAAGAAATTGCCGCAAGAGACATCAAAGAAATTGTTCTGACGGGTGTAAATATTGGTGATTACGGTAAAGGCGAGTTCGGAAACAAAAGACACGAGCATACTTTTTTAGATTTAATCTCAGAATTAGATCAGGTTGAAGGGATTGAAAGAATTCGTATTTCTTCCATCGAACCGAATCTTTTGAAGGATGAAAGTATCGAATTGGTTTCAAAAAGTAAAAGTTTTGTTCCGCATTTTCACATTCCGTTGCAATCGGGAAGTGATGATTTATTGAAAAAAATGAAGCGTCGTTATCTGACGAAGCTTTACAATGATAGAGTAAACAAAATCCACGAGGTGATGCCTCATGCGGCTATTGGTGTGGATGTAATTGTCGGTTTCCCAGGCGAAACGGAGGAAAGATTTATGGAGACATATAATTTCCTTAATGAGCTGCCGATCACTTATTTGCACGTATTTACTTATTCTGAAAGAGAAAACACAGAGGCTGTAGAAATGGATGGAGTAGTTCCTATTTCTGAGAGAAAGAAAAGAAATAAAATGCTGAGAATTTTATCTGAAAAGAAAAAAATGGCATTTTATCAAACCCAGCTTGGGAAGACGCTTCCTGTGCTGTGGGAACACGAAAACAAAGATGGAAAAATGTATGGTTTTACAGAAAATTATGTGAGAGTTCAAAAAGACTTTGATCAAGCTTCTGTAAATCAAATCGAATTTCTAAATTTAGAAAAAATCCTGTCAGATGGCACGGTTTCTGTGCAATCCTCTTACGAAAGTTTTTTAGCAAAAGCGTAGTCTCTTTGCAAAATTTCCACTAAATTTATTTTTAACTTTTAAATACTACATTCATGAGAGATAAGTTTTTATCTTGGGGGATTGTATTAGTCATTGCTACGTGGATTGTGGCGATACTAATAAGAGCACATTACTGGATACCGACGCTGTTATCCGCAATTTATGCATTGGGAGTTTACAATGCTTATCAAACCAAACATGCAATTCTGAGGAATTTTCCTGTTTTGGGTTACTTCAGATATTTTTTTGAAAGTATTTCACCCGAAATGCAGCAGTATTTCATTGAAAGGGAAACCGATGGGAAACCTTTTCCACGAAATCAGCGTTCTGCGGTGTACAGACGTTCAAAAAATCTGAGTGATACAGTTCCTTTCGGAACACAATTAGAAGTTAATCATAGAAAATATGAGGGAATAAAGCATTCTATTTACGCCAAATCTCCATCAGAAGAGCTTCCAAGAGTCTGGGTTGGTGGTGAGCAATGTACGCAGCCTTATCATGCCTCAATTTTCAATATTTCTGCAATGAGTTTTGGGGCTTTGAGTGATCGTGCTCAAATTTCATTAAATAGAGGTGCTAAAAAAGGAAATTTTTATCATAATACAGGAGAAGGGGGAATTTCTCCGCACCATTTGGAAGGTGGTGATCTTTGCTGGCAAATTGGAACCGGATATTTTGGTTGTAGAGATGACGAAGGAAAATTTAATCCTGAATTATTTACGAAATATTCTACGCTTCCAAATGTGAAGATGGTTGAAATTAAATTATCTCAAGGGGCAAAACCTGGTCACGGTGGAGTTTTACCGGGAGTGAAAAATACACCTGAGATTGCAAAAATCCGTCATGTCACGCCAGGAATGACGATTATTTCTCCGCCATCGCATTCAGCTTTTTCTAATGCTGCAGAATTGTTGAGATTTGTTCAGCAATTGCGAGAACTTTCTGGAGGAAAGCCAATTGGGTTTAAATTATGTATCGGTGATACCAAAGAATTTGAGGATATCTGTGTTCAGATGAATGTTTTAAAAATTTATCCTGATTTTATCACAATCGACGGTGCTGAAGGAGGAACAGGGGCTGCACCACCGGAATTTTCGGATGGAGTCGGAATGCCCTTGGAACCAGCCTTAATTTTTGTGAATAGAACACTTAAAAATTACAATTTAAGAGGGAAATTAAGAGTCATTGCCAGTGGAAAAGTTCTTACCAGCCTTGATATTTTGAGAGCAATTGCAATGGGAGCAGATATGTGTAACAATGCGAGAGGATTTATGTTTTCTTTAGGCTGTATCCAGGCATTGAGATGTAATAATAATATGTGTCCGACGGGAGTTGCGACTCAAGATAAAATGTTAATTAAAGGTCTTGATGTTACTGATAAAGCAGAAAGAGTCTACCATTTTCATAAAAATACCCTTCATACTTGTAATGAACTGATTGCAGCAGCAGGAAAAAGCTCTTACGAAGAAGTAGATGCCACAATGTTTATGCGAGGAGATGAGTTTGATCATTTGGCTGATCTTTATTTCCCGGATATTCTTGGAAATGTAAAACAAAAAGCTAAATCTTAAATTTAGATTTTCGATATAAAAAAAGCGCTTCATAATCCGAAGCGCTTTTTGTTTTTTATTGTTCAGCAACTGGTCTTGTGTTTGCTTTATATATTTGAAAATTAAACACAAAACAGTTATTTTGAAGCGAATATCCTGTATAGTTATAGTGAGTATCTCTTGCGAAGGCAGCTCTTGATGGTACAATAATTACGCCTTGTAAATTATAAGCGTCACCATCATTGTGATCGGCAAATCCTTGGAAGTATGTTAAACCTTCCTGTAGACCTTCAATTTCATAATAGCTTCTCTGTTTTGCTGCATCAGTACTTGCAGAGGTTAGTACAGAATTTTTAACGTAATAGAATGATGGGTCTGTAGTCGGAGATCCTGATCCGTTAATTGTGTTTAAAAGAACTCCTGAAGAAGCAAACGAAACATTTCCATCTGTATCAGTAGCAAGCATGTAGTTTGCTCTCATCATGGTTCTGATCTGGGTCTTTGCATTAGCTTCTATTGTTACGCCAGTTGTTGGCTGTGCGCCATCTCTTTTAATATAAATAACCCCAGAAGGAAGTTTTACAGGATTTAGTTCAGATAATTTTTTGTAATGATCATCCGTCGTATCTGTCGAACTGAAAGCTTTTATATTTCCTTGAACATCTAGATAATTGGCATCCATATATTTTTGGATTGCTTGGTCATCATAAGAATTTCTTACATTAATGTCTTCTGGTTCTGTAAAAGTTGCCACATCATCATCCTTTTTACAAGCAGAAAAACAAAGAGATCCCGCAAGGATATATAAAAATATTTTTTTCATTTCAAAAACTTTAATTACTTTACAAATAATATAACGACAAAAGTATAAAAAATTATGAGAATAGATAAATTTTTATGGAGTATTCGTTTTTATAAGACGAGAAGTATTGCGACAGAGGAGATTAAGAAGAACAGAGTATCCATAGGAACGTCTACCGTAAAGTCATCTAAAGAAGTAAAGGAAGGGGATGTTATTAAAATCAGAAAAAACCAAATTGATTATAAAATTAAGGTTATTCAAATTCCTAAAAGCAGGATCGGTGCGAAGTTGGTTCCTCTACATATCATTGATGTAACCGATAAAGAGCAATACGAAATATTAAAAATGCGTAAAATGTCTCAGGATTATTACCGAATAAAAGGGGAGGGAAGACCGACCAAAAAAGACAGACGTGATATGGACGACTATGTAGGAAATGATATAGAAGGAGATTTTACCAACTGGGACGATTTTTTCGGCGAGTCGGGTGATGACTCTGATGAAAATGAAAATTAAACAAAAAAGCTCTAGAGATAGAGCTTTTCTATTATTTCGTTGATGATATCTTCCGGTGTTCTATTGTCTGTGTTTACACTAAATTGTGCTTTTCCGTAATATTCATTTCTTTCAAATAAATGTTTCGCAATAAATTCTGGAAGATCTTCATCCGGAATTTTTGCAATCAACGGTCTTTTTTCCTTTTGTTTTGAAATTCTCTCGGCTAAAGTTCCAATCGAAGCTCTCAAAAAAACACTTTTTGAATTAAGATTTATGATTTCCATGTTATTATAGTAAACAGGAGTTCCTCCGCCAAGACTCAAAATCACATTTTCTTCGGAAGCAAGGATCTCTTCCAAAGTTTCTCTTTCCAGCTTTCTAAAGTAGATTTCACCCTTTTTCTCGAAGATTTCGGGAATGGTTAATTTATTTCGTCTGGAAATCTCTTTATCCAGGTCAATTAATCTAAAATCTATTTTTTCGCTTAATATTTTGGAAATGTGAGATTTGCCACTTCCCATGTATCCAACAAGTGAAATTATCATGAATTTTTTTTAAACAAATTTGCGAAAAAGTTTTGAGATAAAGAAAAAACTCATATCTTTGCACCACTAAAAACGAGGGACACAATCACTGTGTTAATCGATAATAAAGTGGCCGACTCGGTAGCTCAGCTGGTAGAGCAATACACTTTTAATGTATGGGTCCTGGGTTCGAATCCCAGCCGGGTCACAAGCAAGAAAATTACTAGTTTTTGTAATTTTATTGCCTGCGTGGTGAAATTGGTAGACACGCCATCTTGAGGGGGTGGTTTCCTAAGGATGTGCTGGTTCGAGTCCAGTCGCAGGCACACTGCAGAAAAATTGAAATAATTCGTATGATGTATTAGATTTAGTTTTATATTTATCATACAATTGTGGCCGACTCGGTAGCTCAGCTGGTAGAGCAATACACTTTTAATGTATGGGTCCTGGGTTCGAATCCCAGCCGGGTCACTAAATTTACTGAAAAGTAAATTTTTTTCATATTAATATTTTGTGATTTGGTGTTTTAAAGGCTTCCGTAAGAGGCCTTTAATTTTTAAAATAAATTTTGCAAATACAATTTTTTTTGTATCTTTGCACCGCTAAAAAACAAAAATCAATTTAAAATTGATTTAGTTTAAGTGACCGACTCGGTAGCTCAGCTGGTAGAGCAATACACTTTTAATGTATGGGTCCTGGGTTCGAATCCCAGCCGGGTCACAAGTTTACTGAAAAGTAAATTTTTTTCATATTAATATTTTGTGATTTGGTGTTTCAAAGGCTTCCTACAGGAGGCCTTTGATTTTTTATATACTCAAAGCTAAATCAATTTTCCATTAAATCCTTTCCAGATTCTTTTTAATTTAAAATAAAAATTTAATTGAATTAAAAAAGCGTCACCCAAAAAGCAACGCTCAATATATTAGTTCTAAATCTTTTTAAATCTTAATTTAGCCTTAGCCTTAGCCTCAATCTCAACCTAAATCTTAATCTAATCTAAATGCATATTATCAATCAATCTTACTCCATCAACTACAACAACGATAAATGCTCTGAAATTTTTGTCTTTATAGAAAAAATCTGTTTCTTTTAAGGTTTGTTCATCTGCAATTAAAAAATATTCAAGTTGCATTCCTTTTTGATCGTCGAAAATATCCTGAACTCTTTCTTTAATTTCGGGAATAGTGATTACTCGAAACCATTCATTTACTTTTTTCAAGGTTTCATAAATAACTTTTGAAGCATCTCTTCTGTCTTCATGAAGTCTTTGATTTCTAGAACTTAAAGCTAAACCATTCTCCGCTCTATAAATAGGAACTCCAACAATTTTAATAGGAAGTTTTTTCTTTTCAACCATTTTTTTAATGATAGCCAATTGTTGAAAATCTTTTTCTCCAAAATAAGCATTGTCCGGTTTTACCTGATTGAAGAGTTCTTCAACAACTGTTCCTACACCATCGAAATGTCCCGGACGAGATTTTCCTTCCATTTCATTTTCCAAGCCGTCGAAGTCATAATGCTGACTTTCAGTTTTTTCGGGATAGATATCTGTAACTTCAGGAATGTAAACAGCATCTACTAATCCTGAATTTTCAAGGATTAAAATATCTCGGTTGATATCTCTCGGATACTTTTCTAAATCCTCAGGATTATTAAATTGAGTTGGATTAACAAAAATTGATGATATCACAAGATCATTTTCTTCTCTGGCATTTTTATATAGAGATAAATGACCATTATGAAGGGCTCCCATGGTAGGTGCGAAGCCGATCTTTTTACCCATTTCTTTCTGTCTTTCAATGAAATCCTGAAGAATTTTCTTACTTTTTAGAACTTCCATAGTTTATTTTAATAGTAATTCAAAAATACTAAAAATATCATATAATTATTGTACAATTTGGGCTAGTTTTAATAATTTGAAAAAGGGAATTATCGTAAAAAAATGTTAATTAAATTAATGTTGAATGTTTTTTCGTAATTTTGCACATTAAAGCATTTTTACAAAAATTAGATAGAAGTTTATGCCGAATCAAAAAATACTGTACATTACTACAGAGATGTATCCATATCAAGAAGACACAAACATGGCTGCAGTAGTAAACAAAATGGCACTTAAGATGCACCAAGAAGGCAATGATGTAAGAGTTTTTATGCCAAGATTTGGACAAATAAGTGAAAGAAAATTCCAACTACATGAGGTTATTCGCCTTTCGGGAATGAATATTATCATTAATGATCTTGATCAACCTCTTATTATTAAAGTAGCATCTCTTCCTGGGGAAAGACTTCAGGTTTATTTTATTGACAACGAAGAATACTTCAAAAGAAAACAATATTATTTTGATGACGAAGGAACTCCTTTCGACGACAACGACGAAAGAGCAATTTTCTTTGCGAGAGGGGTAATTGAAACCATCAAAAAACTGAACTGGGTTCCTGATGTAATTCATTTAAATGGATGGATGTCTTCTTTCGTTCCAATTTACTTGAAAACGTACTACGAATCAGATACTTATTTCAAAGATGCTAAAATCGTTCTTTCTTTATATAATGAAAAGGACGCACCATTGGCTTCAAATATCGACGAAAAACTGAAGTTTGATAATATTTCAGGCTTAAAAGCGTTAGATAATCCAACAGTAAAATCTTTCGTGATAGAAAGCATGAACTATGTGGATGCTGTAGTAAAAGGAGACGAATTCCTTGATGAAGACCTGGATAAGGCTTTCAACGAAACTTCTACCCAGAAGTCTGAATATCTTGACGTGGATTCTATAAATCAATTATATTAAAAAAACACATTTTAATGATTCATACTATGAAAAAAGCGATCACCGTATTTTCTCTGGTGGTTTTTGGAAGCGTATTGCTTTATAATTGCGAACCGGATGCGGATTCTTTGGGAGAGCAATTGTTTTTAGACGGCGCGGCGCAGGGGAATGAGCAGTCTTTTGAAGTTACGGCTTTTAATATCGACAACCATGATACTATTAGAAGCGAAGCAGGAAAATTAAGTTCTGCCGTACTTGGTGCTTTTGATGAAGATCAGTTTGGTATGCAAAAAGCATCTTACCTTACTCAATTGAAACTATCAACTTATGATCCTGATTTTGGAACAAATGCAGTTGTTGATTCTGTTGTTTTGGTAATGAAACCAACGTATGCGACAGATTCTGTTACAACGACTACCGATGAATCTTATGTGTTCGCTGGTGTGGATGGAAATGTGGATGCTAAAAAAGTTGTGAGTACTTATCCTGTTACTAAATTTGGTAAGGCGAAAAGAACTTTCCATATCAGAGTAAATGAAGTTACAGATTTCTTAAAAGGATCTTCTGATTCTGTAAAATCTAATCAAACATTTGCTTACGATGCAACTTCTTTAGGATCTAAAGAATTTAATGGTAATGTAAAAACAATCACTATTACTAAAGATTCTGATGGTAGTTCTTTATTTAGTACTACTGTTCCGGATATTAGAATTCCTCTAGATAAAACTTTCTTTCAAAATAAAATTATTGCTAAAAAAGATCAGCCTGAGCTTCAGGATGCGTCTAACTTTATCAGATATTTTAAAGGTTTAAGAATTTCTGTTGATGAAAATGATGGGTATTTATTCCAGTTTGCTCCGGATGCAATGGAGTTAATCATGTATTATAAATATGATAAGGTTGACGGTAGTACTACAACAAGGCCTCAGACAACATATGCATTTTCTTTAGGTTCTGGAAATACTCATATTGGAAGTTATGCTTACAACAGATCGGGTGCATATAACACAGCAATGGCAACAAGTAATAGCCAAACAGGTGATAAGAAATTGTTTACACAAGGAATGGGTGGACCTTCAATCGGAGTTAGAATTCCTGAAACGGAAATAGATAAGCTTAAGAAATTGTATAATGATAATAAAGCAGCTATTATTAGTGCTAAAATCAGAATTTATACAGACCCTTCTTGGAATAATGTAAATTATGCTAAACCAACAGCATTTACATTTTTACAAAAATATAAACGAGCATATAAAGAAGATGGTACGGCAACGGATCAAAATAAAACTGTAACCAATTTTACGGATGATTTATTAAATTTATCTGGTCTTGCAGGATATACAATTTATAAATCTTATAATTTAGATAAAAATCCGGCATATTATGAGTTTATTGTTACAAAATCTATAAAAGACCTTGTAGAAAAAGCGGATTCAGGTTCTTACTCAAGCCAGACTTATGATCCTGTTAAGAGAAAAACTTTATATTTCAAAATTGATATGGGATCATTTTTATCAAATTCTGCCGGAACAGGTTTAGCAGGGTATCAATACACAGGTACAGCTTTTAACACAAGCAGAGCAGTATTTGTTGGAACAGATGCAGGAAATCCAAATAGAGTTCAGTTAAAAGTAATTTACGGAACAAAAAAATAAAAACTTAAAAAACACTTGATAAAAATATGTGCGGAATTGTAGGATATACAGGTTTTCAAGACGCTTACGATATAGTAATTAATGGTCTTAGAAGACTGGAATATAGAGGATATGACAGTGCCGGAATTGTTCTGGAAGATACCAACAACAAACTTGAAGTTGAAAAAACAAAAGGTAAAGTTGAAGATCTTGTTAACATTTCAAGCCAATTAAAAGGAAAGGCAAAAATCGGAATGGGACATACTCGTTGGGCAACTCATGGAGTTCCAAGTGATAGAAATTCTCACCCTCATTTGTCTAATAATAATAAAATTGCAATTATCCATAATGGTATCATCGAAAATTATGATACTATTAAAACGATGCTTACTGAGAAAGGATTTACTTTCAAATCTGAAACAGATACGGAAGTTTTAGTAAATCTTATCCAGTATTTTATGGACCTTAATACTGAAATGGATTTCCCGACTGCTGTAAGATATGCACTTAACGAAGTTTATGGAGCCTATGCAATTACAGTAATGCACGAAGACTTCCCTGGAGTTTTGGTTGTAGGAAGGTTAGGTTCTCCTTTGGCAATCGGAATTGGTGATAAAGAATATTTTATTGCTTCTGATGCATCTCCTTTCGTAGAATTTACAAAGGAAGCAATTTACCTTGAAGAAGGTCATATGGCAACTATTTCGTTGGAAAATGGAGTAGACATCAGAACAATTAATGATAATTCTAAGATTGAGCCTGAAATTCAGGAGCTTAAGTTGAGTTTAGAACAAATTGAAAAAGGTGGTTACGAACATTTCATGCTAAAAGAAATTTTCGAACAGCCAAAATCTGTCCACGATACAATGAGAGGAAGGCTTCTTGTAGATGAAGGAGTGATCAAAATGGCGGGAATCTGGGATCATATCGAAAGATTCAAAAATGCGAACAGAATTATCATTATCGCTTGTGGAACTTCCTGGCATGCAGGTCTTATCGGAGAATATTTAATTGAAGAATACGCTAGAATTCCTGTTGAAGTAGAATATGCTTCAGAATTCAGATATAGAAATCCTATTATTACTGATAAAGATGTAGTTATTGCAATTTCTCAATCAGGGGAAACAGCAGATACAATGGCTGCATTGAAATTAGCTAAAGAAAAAGGAGCATTTATATATGGTATTTGTAATGTAGTAGATTCTTCTATTGCGAGAATTACAGATGCTGGTTCTTACACTCATGCAGGTCCGGAAATCGGGGTAGCTTCTACAAAAGCTTTCACTGCGCAGCTTACCATTCTTACGTTAATTGCCTTTAAATTAGGTAAACACAACGGAAACTTAGGAAATGCAGATTTCATGAGCTTAATCTCAGAATTGGATGCTATTCCTAAAAGAATTGAAGAAGTTCTAAATACTACGCACGAATTGGTACAAAATATTGCAAAAGATTTTGTGAGTGCGACAAATTTCCTATATTTAGGAAGAGGATACAATTATCCTGCTGCACTGGAAGGTGCGTTAAAATTAAAAGAAATCTCTTATATTCATGCTGAAGGATACCCTGCTGCAGAAATGAAGCACGGTCCGATTGCGTTAATCGACGAAAATATGCCAATTGTTATTATTGCTCCTAAAAAAGGACATTATGATAAGATTGTAAGCAACGTTCAAGAAATTAAGGCAAGAAAAGGAAAAATTATTGCTGTTGTAAATAAAGGAGACACACAGGTAAGCGCGATGGCAGATTACGTTATCGAAATTCCTGAGACTGCAGAATGTTTCTCACCAATCGTTGCATCAGTGCCTTTACAGCTGTTAGCTTACTATATTGCTGTTTATAGAGGTGCCAATGTAGACCAGCCGAGAAACCTTGCAAAATCTGTAACTGTGGAATAAAAATTTGTTGTAAATAAAATAAATTTAGATTTCTTCCGTTATTTCAAAAAAAATCTTAAAAGTTTCTTAAAAAAATTATATATTTACGGCTTAATTATAAAAATTAACATGAAAAGGATATTTCTTTTATTATTGTCTGCGTCGGTAGCATCGGTATCTTGTTCAGGTGGGGGATCATCTTCAGTGGGAAAACCCGGAACAAAAGGAGAATTGATACCAAGAGAAAAAACGAAATCATTTGTTGCAGAAAGACCATACGGTATGGTTGGGATTCCTGCAGGTTCATTTGTTGCTGGTCTTACAGATTATGACCCTACAAATTCACCTGAAAAAGCAAATCCAAAAACTGTTACTGTTTCTTCTTTCTTCATGGATGAAGCAGAAACTACTAATGCAGAGTACAGGGTATTCATTAATTATGTAAGAGATTCTATCGCTAGAACTTTACTTGCTGAAGCTGCCGGAGAAGGTGGTGAAGGTAAAGGTAGAGGGGTAGCAATCGGAGATTATGCATACCTTGCTCAAAAAGAAGAAAATTTAACACCATATCAGGAATATTTAGAAGGAGCTGGAGGACAAGAAGAAGGAGGATACGATCCAAGCAAAAAATTAGACTGGAAAGTTCCATTGCATTGGAACACTGGTAAATATCCGGATGTAGAATACGCGGAAGTTCTAGAATCTATGTATTTACCTGCTTCTTCAAGAGTTGGAAACGAAAGAATTCTTGATGTTAGTAAATTAAAATATACTTACAGATGGGGAGATACAGATGCTGCTCTAGCTGAAAAAGAAAGAGGAGTAAATTATCTTAAAAGTGAAAGCATTGCAATCTATCCTGATACAACAGTTTGGGTAAAAGATTTCCACTTTGCATATAACGAGCCATTGTTTGAACAATATTTCTGGCACAAAGCTTACAAAGACTATCCTGTAGTTGGGGTAACTTGGGATCAGGCAAGAGCTTACTGTAACTTCAGAACTAAATTAAAATCTGATTACAACGAAAGCTTAAAAAGAAGAAAACAAAAACCTCTAATCTTCAGACTTCCTACGGAAATCGAATGGGAATATGCTGCAAGAGGAGGAATGCAAAATGCTACTTACCCTTGGGGTGGTCCTTATTTAATGGACGACAGAGGTTGCTACCTGGCAAACTTCAAACCTAAGAGAGGTAACTATATGGAAGACGACAAAAAAGGTACTTATACATATACAGCTCCGGTAAAGAAATTTAGAAAAAATGGATTTGGGTTATTTGACATGGCTGGAAACGTTTCTGAATGGACAGAATCTGCTTACAACAACTCTTCATACGGGTTCTCATCTACTCTAAATCCTTCTACTAAAGATAAGACCGATACTAAAAAGTCTGTTAGAGGTGGTTCTTGGAAAGATGTTGGCTATATGCTAATGACTGGTGCAAGAGATTGGGAGAGAAAAGATTCAGCTAGAAGTTATATCGGATTTAGAACTGTACAGGATATTCCTGAAGCGGCTGTGAAACCAAGAAGGGTTAACAGATAATTTTTCAACCATTATTTTTCAATAACAATTTTATTTAACATTAAAAAAAACTAACTTATATGTTTAAGACTAAAGATGCGTGGATGAATTTCTTCTATTCATTCGGTGCTGCAATTGTAATTCTTGGAGCTTGGCTTAAAATTACTCACATTACTTTGGGACCAATCAATGGAAACATGGCTCTTACAGTGGGACTTATTACGGAAGCTATCATCTTCATTATCTTCGCTTTCGACCCGCCAAAATCTGAGGAGTCTTATGCGTGGGAAAATGTATATCCTGAATTATTAGATAAACATGCTAATCCAAACCCTTTACACTCAAATGTATCTAAAGGTAACGCTGCTGCTCAGTTTGCAGAACTAGAAAATTCTCTTTCTACTAAATTGGACAAAATGCTTGAAGACGCTAAATTAGATGTACAACTATTCGAGAGATTAAGAACAGGTATCGACAAGTTTTCAAACTCTGTAGATCAGATCAACCAAACTGTGGATGTTTCTGCTTCTACTCATAAATATAATGACCAATTGAACAAGGCTGCTCAGCACATGGAAAGCATGAACGCTTTATATGCAATGCAGTTGGAAAGCGGTAAAAGACAATCAGAATTTGCTAATAAATATGTAGCAGATATGCAAAAATCTGCTGAACAATCGGAAAAATTCAACCAAGAGCTACAAGGTTTAACATCAAACTTAAACAACTTAAACAGAGTTTATGGTGGTATGTTAACTGCTATGAAGTCTTAATTTCCAAAACCATTTTTCTAATTTAACTACTTAATCAAAAAACAAACAACAGAGAATGGCAGCAGGAAAACAGACCCCTCGTCAGAAGATGATCAACCTGATGTATTTGGTGTTCATCGCTATGATGGCCCTAAATATTGATGCAGAAATCATCAGGTCATATTATGACTCTACTAAAGCTCTTAACGAAACTAGATCTTTAACTGAAAAGAAAAACGAAAAGATTTTCGAAAGAACTCTTGAAGCAAAAGCTCAACAAGTGCCCGATACTTATGCACAACCTTGGGAACAGTATAAAGTTTTAAGAGATAAGATCAACAGTTTAGTTTCGGATGCTGAAAAAATTAAAGTATTATTAAAAAAGAAATCAGAATTTCACGATAAGGATCCTAAAACAGGAAAAGATATCGATGTAAGTGAAAACTTTGCAGCTTTGAACAATAACGAAGCTACAACTGAATATTTCTTTAAGGAAGGAGATGAAAATACACCTTCAAAAGGAGCTAATGATTTGAAAGCTAAAATTGATGATGTAAGAAATTATATCAATACTACTTTTGGTAACAATCCTCAACTGAAAGATTTAGTTGAAAGAGCTAATAAATCTCTAATTGCTGAATATCCGAAAGGAAAATCTCCAAACGAAAAGACTTGGTTTCAGAATAAATTCTACCACCAGCCTTTGATCGCGGCGATTTCAAATCTTGAAATTATTCAGAATGATGCAAGAAACGTACAGTCTGATGCATTAGCTTTAATGCTTCAGGAAAAAGTAGATGCTAGTATCAAATTCTCAAGCTACGAAGCTATCGTTTCTGCACCTACGGATGTAGTTTCAGGTAAGCCTGCGGAGGCTGTGATTATGTTAGGTAACTATTCTACGAGCAATAAGATCAGTATCTCTGGTGTAAGCAGACAGGAAAACGGTAAAGGTTATGCATCTCTTAATACTGGCGGAATCGGACCACGTACTTTGAGTGGTAGTATCACATTAACAGATGCGAGTGGAAAAGCTCAGAGCTTCCCGTTCACACATACTTATAATGTTATCGCTGGTCCTCAGGAAGTTAAACTTCAAAAAGGTTTATTACTTTCTGCTGATAAGATGAATGTAATGTACAGAGGTCTTGATAACCCAGTTTCTGGATCTATCTTGGGTGCTGATAATGCTAAATTATCATTATCTGCTCCGGGAGCTGCTGTGAAGAGCACTGGTCCTGGTAAGTGGGACATCAAACCAGGCGCTGGAAATATCCTGAAAGTAACACTATCTGGAACAGATCCTTACGGTAAGTCTTTATCTCAGGTATTTGAATACAGAATTAAAAACGTACCTCCACCACAAGGACAGATTAGAGGTAAGAATATCTTAACAATGCCACCAAGCTCTGTTGAAAATCAGCAACTTCAAGCTGTTATTCCAGACTTCGACTTCCCAGTATCATTCAACGTGACTTCGTTCATGGTAAGAGTGCCGGGTAGAGCAGCATTACAAGTTCAGGGTAATTCATTACAAGGAGCTGCAGGATTATTCAAAAACCTAAGACCTGGTGATGGTGTTTACATATTTGAAATTAAAGCGACAGCTACCGGTCTTGGAGATCAGAGAGTTGGAAATATTTCACCTGTGTTAATTAATATTCAATAAAAAGTATTATGAAAAAATATATTAGCAGTTTTTTAGTATTAGTTTCGGGGTTTGCATTCTCCCAAACTATCCTGAATGCTTCTTCTCCTGAAGAATTCAGAAAAATGAGAGCTGAGAACAAAATGAAAGTAGGAGATACGATCATCGATAAAAAAGTAAAACCTTTGGAGTACGGTTTTGTAGATGATAAAGATATCTTGAAAAGCATGTTTGTTTGGGAAGTAATTGATATGAACGATAAGATCAATCAACCTTTCTATTATAACAATCCTGATGGATTATTGGCTACAGAAACGAAGTCTTTATACAAACTTTTATTAGACGGAGCTTTAAGTGGAGATATCAAAGAAGTGTATGACGATGAAAATTTCGTTCAAAGACTTACTCCTCAACAGATTAAAGACAGATTGGTAAGTGTACGTGTTGATGATGAAGCTGTTAACATCTTAAACAGTGGTCGTCAATTAACAGAGCAAGAGAAAAAAGAGCTTACTGACGTTTATGAAACGACTACTGATAAAGTAAGAGTTCTTAAAGTATTCGGTATGTGGTTCATCGACAAGAGAGATGGTGCATTGAAGTACAGACCTCTAGGTATTGCTGCAATGGGACCAGATCCACAGATGATTGGTAGAGTAGGTCCTGATGGACAGCCAATTGCCGGTGCTAATGATTTGATCGATCTATTCTGGGTATATTATCCGAATGCAAGAGATATTTTAGCTAATAATTTTGTTTACAACAGAAAAAATACATCTGCAGATCTATCTTTCGATGATTTGATCAATGCTAGAAGATTTTCTTCTGTAATCTTCAAATCTTCAACAGGTTTGGGTGATGGAGTTATCAAAGACTACATCCCTAGAGATGCTGATGAGCAACTTGAAGAGAGTGACAGAATTAAAGGACAAATCCTTCAAATGGAAAATGATATGTGGAATTACTAAGATTTCACTTGATAATTATAGAAAACCTGAGTATTTTTACTCAGGTTTTTTTATTATGAAAAATGTAGATTATATTATCGTTGGAGACGGATATGCCGGGTTGTTTTTTGCCCATCAGCTGATTAAGAATAACAAATCTTTTGTGATATTTTCAGAGGGTAGGAGGAGTGCTTCCCAAGTTTCTGCGGGGATTATAAACCCTGTTGTTTTAAAGAAATTCACTACTTTCTGGAAAGCTCAGGAGCAAATTGATTTCCTTAAAGAGTCTTTGAAAGAAATAGAATCTTATACTGGGAAGAATTATTTAGTTGATTCCCGCATTCACAGAATATTTCATGATGAGAATGAGCAGAAGCTTTGGCTTAAAAAATCCGAAAATTATGAACTTATTCATTTTTTAGACAAAAATTTCGATCGTTTAAATATAGTAAAAAACGATTTTCTTACCGGAAAGGTGTCTCAATCTGCCAGACTGGATGTTAGCGGTTTTTTTGATGGTTTATTTAGTTTTTTAGAAAAAGAGGATAAATTAATCAAGGAAAAATTCAATTATGATAAAATTGATACGGCAAATTCAGTTTATGACGATTTTGAATTTAAAAATATTCTGTTTTGTGAAGGAATGGGCGTAAAGGAAAATCCATTCTTTTCTGAAATTGCGGTAAATCCAAACAAAGGTCATCATATTAAAGTAAAACTTTCTCAACCAATTCCTGAAAATGTAACGATCAAGAAAAAACATTTTCTTTTCCCAACCGATAGCGGACTGTATTTTTATGGGGGAACATATGACAGAGAGCAATTGCATCATCACATCGATGATTCTGCGGTAGAGCAGCTTGTAAATGGACTGTCTGAAATTTATCCGTATGATTTTGAAGTGAAAGAAGTAAACTTTGGCTTCAGACCTACCGTAAGAGACAGAAGACCAATTATTGGAAGGCATCACGAGCATCAGAATTTTTACGTTTTCAACGGATTGGGAGCAAGAGGAATTTTAAATGGATGTTATTTTTCAAAGAGTTTATACGATTTTATTGAAGAAAATCTCCCTTTGCATGAGGAAGTTTCTTTGGAGAGATTTACATAAACATAAAGAAAATATAATTTTAAGTTTCGAAATTTAATTTTAGACTTTGAAACAGCATCGCATAAAAATAATTTTCTATGCTCTAATATAGATATTTTTATATCGCAAGAAACATCTAAATTTCACCATAATGAAAAAATTATTATTGTTATCGTTATTCTCATTGCTTTCTATTGGAATATTTGGTCAGACAGTCAAATATCAGCTTTCAAGTCATATTTTGGACATTACAAAAGGAACTCCTGCGGCTCACATCTCCATTAAATTGGAAAAGTATAATGAACAGTCGAAAGTGTGGAGCTTTGTTGATGAGAAAAAGACAGACGCCAACGGAAGAATTCCGGATTTTTTACCCGCAGATAAAAACAACAACGGTATTTACAAGTTAACATATTACACAAGTCCTTATTTTCAGAAAAACGGTTTAGAGAGCTTTTATCCGTTTATAGAAGTAGTCTTCCAGATCAGGGATAATAATCATTATCATGTTCCGATTACGTTATCTCCTTATGGATATTCTACGTATAGAGGAAGCTGATTGTTAATAAACTCCGGGTTTCATTTAGATAAAAACCTCCCAAAAGGGGAGGTCATAACACTAAATGGGAAAATGAAAAAAATTTCCCGTCTTTGTTCTATGAATAATCAGTTACTGTTTTTAACAGACAGATGCTTTTATTCATATTAATTTTATTGCTAAAATAAAAGCAGCATTTTTTGAGTCAACTCTGTTTGAGGAATGCTGTTTTCCGATTTATTATCAATGTCTTCATTACAAGAGATCGTAATAAAGATACTTAGAGCAAATGCTCCTAATAAAAAACTTTTTTCATTTTGAATTTTGTTAAAGTTAATAATATTTTATTTCACTCCGGCAAGATATTTACACTAGCATTTTTCCACAACAACCAACAGTTATAAAATCAACAACCGTTGGTTGTCATTTATCTCAATCTGCGTATAACAAATGGGAAGCTGGACAAGCAAAGCCAACTCTGCAAAATTTAAAGAAAATTGCGGAAATTTTTGAAGTTGATTTCTATGAATTGATTCAAGAACAGATTCCAAATCTAGATTTATCCAATGCAAAATTTGAAAATTCTCCATTCTTTGTCATTAAATCTACACACAATACAATTAGCTATGATTCACCAGAATTAATTTCAAAAATTTTAGATAATCAAAACCAGATGGCAAAACTGATGGAGCTTCAAAATAAATTGATAGAAAGTCTTCTTAAATAATAATTTTCCAATAAAAAATTCGCTCTGCAAAATCACAGAGCGAATTGAAAAACACAAACACTAAAACTGAAATGAAAACAACAGCTTTATTTAATTTGTATACAAGCTCAATTATTTAGCATCACCTATACAAAACAAAATGGCTCCATATCCCGGAGTGATATTATATTCAATTTCATCAAACCATTTACCTGTCGAAAGAACTGCAATATCTCCCGATTCTACACCAAATTGATTTTCAAGAGTATATCCATTCGCAGTATTTGTTAGCTTTACATAACTAAAATTACTAGGAGTACAAAAACTTAAATTAGAATTTGACATACCTGTTACATAGGTGCCATTCTTTTTAAATCGGATTGAAGCAGTCTGCTTTTGTCCGTGTCCACTACCGCCTGAAATTCCAACTCTATATCCATAAACTTTAATATTTGCTACTTCTCTATTGAATTTTAAAGTCATAGTTCCTGTAGTATTATTAGCGGAGCCAAATCCTGTTCCGACTGGTGTTACTGGAGGAAGAGGCAGACATCCTGAATTACTAGTCTGAGCGTTACCGCTTACTCCAATATTAGAAAACGTAAGGGTAGCTGTAACGGATTTATCTTTTACCAAACCGGTTGCCGTACCCGTACCTACATAAGTAACGAGCCATCCTGCGCAATTCACTCCCGTATCAGGGTTTGGCGGTACATCTCCGCTTATAACATTCCTCGTAAAAGAGCAAGTTTGTCCACCAACAGCGATTATAAAGTTAGCATTACCCGATCCGGAAGGTGTTCCTGTAATGGTAAACGTTAAAATACCGTTTCCATTAGCAAAATTTCCTGCCGAAAGAGTAGCAGTTAATCCTGTTACTCCTGTTGAGGCTATTGTTTGTCCATTATATGAACTTCCATTTCCACCCGAGTAAGAAATAACCGATGTAACACCTGCTGGAGTAGCAACTCCGGCTTGTATTGTACCATTATGAACTACTCCTGAACAGTCTAGTTTTAATATGTTACAGTTCCCTTTCCATACTGCGGCATTCCAATACTGCAGGCATTTCAGGGTAGTGTTGTACAGCGTAAGTCCTTCTGCAGGTGCAGATATGGCATCTCTTTGAACTGTTGTCATTCTGGGAGGTAGAAAACCTCTGTAAACTTGAGCCAGAACTATTTGGGAAAATAGTAAGAGGCTTATTGAAATATATTTTTTCATCACAAACAGTTAGGATTATTGATAATTTTTCCAATTAGTACCATCAAAATATTCTAATAGTTTCGTGCTTGTATTGTAGATTACCAATCCTTCAGCTTTAGCAGCTATTGCATCTCTTTGCGCTGTTGTCATTCTTGGAGGAAGAAATCCCTGTGTGGTAGACGATAACTCCAGAATTGCGCTTGAATGCGGATTATTTGTTCCAATACCCACATTACTTCCTATAGGATTTAAAATTAATGGCAATCCGTTCCCACTGTTTTTGTCGATACTTGAAACATAAGATCCATATGGTGAATCCGCAAAAGTTCCAAAATCAAGTGCATGGTTAGAGTCTCCTTCGATTCTTACTGTAGCTGATGTACCGGAAGGTTGAGCATTGGCTCCCTTCACAACAAATTTTTGAGTTGGGGATGTAGTTCCAATTCCGACTTTGTTATCCGCAGCATCTACAGAGAACGTGTCTTCGTCTATAGAAAAAGCGTTTTTAGCAGTTCCTGTAAAGGCTAATGTTTTATTGTCCTGTGTAACTGTTCTGTTTCCAAGGAGTGCTCCGTTTGCAGTGTAAATATTCTCCGAATTTCCTCCTGAAGCAGGAAGGTCTTTCCAGGTAGCGACACCATTTGCATCTGATGTCAATACTTTATCTGCTCCCTGAGTTCCGTCTACGATTTTTAAAGCTCCGTTTGTAGAGGAATTAAGATGCAGTAAATTCGTAGGAGAGCTGGTTCCTATACCCACATTACCTTTTGGGTCAATACGCATTTTCTCTCCACTGTAAGGCATATCTCCACTGGTAAAAAATCGTAGGGATGTAAGATTGTCTGTTCCGTTTCCTTCGTATAATGCATTGATTCCGGTACCATTGTGGTATGGTTCTACTGTACCATTAAAATGAGGGATAAATTCTATAGAACCTATATTGTCGCCATTATTTAGGTTTGCAGGAGCAGCAACCGTACCGCGAGATTTATGGAAACGCAGAGCATTGTATTTATTCGTGCTTCCACTGTAATCATCAAAATGATATTCATTTGCAACGTCATCATTTTGAGATACAACACGAAGCTTGGCAGGAGATGCATTATTGGTTCCTATTCCTACAGCACCCTGTATAATAGCTCCATTAGATGGAGCAGACAAACCTGCATAATTGGTTCCTAATGCAAAATTTCCAATTATAGAAAGCTTACTTCCCGGAGCAGTTGTTCCGATACCGACAGAGTTAGCGTTAGCATCTACCGAAAATGTAGATCCATCTACTGAAAATGCATTATTAGCAGTTCCTGTGAAAGCTAAAGTCTTATTTCCCTGAGAAACTGTTCTGTTATCCAGAAGGCTTCCATTTATGTTGTAGATGTTGGAATCTTTGTCGGTAGCATTACCTGAGTTTAGTTTTTTCCAAACAGTTTCATCAAAATAATAATATCCTGAATCATCGATATTTACAGCAGTTCCTGTCTGTGTTCCGGTTGAAATATTATTAACATATATAAGAGTGGAAGTAGGAACAGCGAGCATATTTTGAGCTCTCTCTCTGTCTACTCGTGGTATAAGCAATCCGTCGACATTCGTAGATACACCTGTTGTATTTTTTGCAGTAATATCAAATGTAGCAGAAGGATCAGGAGTATTTACTCCAATTTGTGCGTAAGTGGCATTAAAAGCCAGAAACAGTACGCAGCTGATTGTCATTTTTTTCATGAGTGTAAATTTTAAAAGTGTTTTTAATTGTAATTTTTATTTTGGGAACATTTATTACAATTCAATTTTATCTGTGATTTTTCCTTAGTGTGTAATTAGAATCTATTTTAACCTCTATTAATCCATAATGGTAATAGAAACGATTGGTGCTATTTTATGATTGATGATAACGCTTCCAGCACCTTGTTTTTGACATGAAACATTGATCGTTTTTTGTGCTCCGGTTACTTTTATAAATGTAAGCATCGTATTAAATGTATTCCACCATGAATCCATAATATTGGGTAATATGGAAACAGCGCTAAGATATTCACCGTCATCTCCTATAATTCTGCACCATGTATGATTATTGTCGCTAGAAAGTAATCGTCCCATATTTACCTCTACTTTGTACGTTTTTCCAGGTGCTAAAGCTATTGTGGTATTATCTGCTTTTTTTGTAATAAAACCTCCAGGAACATTTGAAAAAAGAGTGGACTGAAAAGTAACAGGATAATATTTGGTAGTAGAACTTCCATGGGTTATTGTCTGTTCATCTGTTTTTGAAAAAACAACTGATGTATTGATGGTGTTACTGGATGTATCAAGATTAGTCCAAACAGGGATTTCGTCTGTTCCTACATTTACCTGTAGTTTTGAAGCCTGTGTATTGTAAATCATTGTTCCGGGAGGTCTTCTTCCTACAGGAATATTATCTCTTTGGTCATTATTTAATCTTGGGGGAACAAAACCGGAGTTCGTACTTTCAATATCCAGCTTTCCTTTGGGAGCAATAGTTCCTATTCCCACGCTACCATCTTTTAATATTGCAAAGTCATTGCTCTGCTGGTCTTGAGACAAATCATTTTTATCGAGATTATCTCTGCCTGCATCGACATGCAATGAAGCCATAGGGTTCGCTGTTTGTATTCCAATTTGTGCAATAGCTAAATTAGACAGCAGGATACTTGCTGCAATTAATTTTTTCATTAGTGTAAATTTTTTCGTTAGTGTTTTCTCAATTGTAATTTTATTTTGGGAACATTTATTACAATTAAATTTCATTCGTTGATTTTTTTCCTTAGTGTGTAATTAGAATCAGATTTGATCTTTTTTTTATGAATATTTCCGGATCTACTCATAAAATCATGTGATCAAAATTCTGGTGCAAATGTACAGTAGGAAAACGAGAAAACTTTTACGACAAATTTACGTTTTGATTTTAAGTTGTTGATATATAGGTATTTATGTTTTGTGTTAAGTAGTGATGCAGTAGGCTTTAATACTAGAAAAATAGTGGAGTTATAGAAGATTTATAACTCCATGAACCATTTATTAAGATCAATCTTCGACGAAATTCCTAATTTTTTTCTTAAACGGTATTTTTTTGTTTCAACAGTGCGGATGGAGAGATGCTCGTACTGCATAATTTCTTTGTTGGAAAGATTTAGCTTTAAAAAAGCACAAAATTTGATGTCATTTGCAGTGAGATCGGGATAGTTTGAAGTAAGCGTATTGATGAAATCCGGATAGATTTCCTGAAAACGAGCCAGAAAAAAAGGATCTCCGGTTTGCGCTAGATGCTTTATCTCTTCAAAAGCTGAGGAATCAAGCTGTTTTTTTAGATTATTTGTTTCTAAAGATTTTTCTAGGATAAGATCATCTTTGGCTTTCTTTTTCTTTTGGTAAGCTTTAAAAATAAAATAGGAAATGACAAGGATTACGAGAAAAATCGCTATGATGAGCCCGTAAAGTTTATTTTTTTGCTGTTGATGATGACTTTCTTTTTCTTTAATTGTTTTTTCAACGGAAATATTGATTCCCTTTTTTTCCTGTTCGATGATAGCCTCACTTATCTGTTGATATTTATGAAAATATTCTGCCTCCTTATTTTTATTATTGATCTGGTGATAGACTTCAGCAATAAATCTGTATGAGTCTCTCAGGTTTTCATCATGTTTATTTTTTTCAAATATCTCAATGGATTTTAGATAATTGTCTATAGCTTTTTCGTATTCTTTTTTCTCTGTATATAAATTTCCATAATAGAAAAATACGTTGCCTTTTTCATAATCGGAAAATTTGCTGACAATCTTGGATGCCTTGTCCAGATAATATTCTGCCGAGTCCAGATTCTTTTCTTTCCCGCTTAAAAATCTTTGCGTAATATTAATGTATAAAACAGGATTGGGTGACAAAGCAAGACATTTTTTCTCGATTTTTTTAATGGAATCAGTGACTTGCATTCTCTGGAAATTAATGAGCTTCCAGGAATATCCCTGATAAAGTCTAACTTCTTTTTTTTCTTATCTTCAATTCGATTGGCAAAATTGATAGCCTTATCAAGTTTAGCATTAGACTGTTCATAAAGAGAAAGTCTGGAATAATTCATTCCATAGGAGGCGTAGAACTTAGAAATAATTTCCGGATTTTTTATTTTGGTAATATACTTTTCAGATTCATCCAGATACTTCATGCTCTCTTTGAAATTGTTGGAAACCGATAAGTAGTTGGCGATATTTAATTGAGCAGCAACAATTCCGTCTGCATTGTTTACTTTATAATAAATTTTAAGGGCATCTTTATTGAAATCTATTGCTCCCTGAATATCATCTTTTTTACGATATTTTTCAGTAATACTTTCCAGCTGGTCTAAAGTATACACCTGAGATTTTAGCAGAGAAAATGTGAGCATCAGAATAATACAGATAAATTTTCCAATTTTTTTTTGAAGCATAATAAGTGTTTTGTATAACGAAGATAAGTTTTTTAATAAAAATAATGAATGAAAATATCCCAAGAATAGATTCTCATTAAAATTTTTATAAAATAAAAAAGCCAAGACCGAAGTCTCAGCTTTCATAAACACAAAACACAACACTAATCACTTGTTGAAAATGAAAAATCTAAGTGATGTAATGATTTTTTTATTTTAATTATTATGAAGCATTACCCAGACAAAACGTTACAAGACTATTATAGAAAAATTGTGCTTCATCCTTATTTATAGTAACTTCATCAAACCATACTCCTCCCATATTATAAATACCGCCCGTTCTCTGATTTCCGCTTCCTGTTATTGTTCTTACAACAACATCATTTCCAATTTTACTGGCATTAAAACTGTTGCTGCATCCTATATTTGCGAAAGTTACGGTAGGATATACAACAACTCCATTTCTCTTAAATGTATATTTTATAGTAGTTCCCGTGATATTTCTCATTGAAATAGCTTTTAAGTTGGTTACTGGTCTATTGAATTTTATTGAGACTGTACCAATCTTACTAGTACCATTATTCCAACCTTCTTTTGGAACTGTAAAGCTGTATGACGGGTTGAAAGTATATGTCAAATTACAATCTGTGAAAGTACTTGAAGTTTTGTAGGAAATTGTATTTGTAGTATACGTTGCGATTAAGTTTTGCCCATCCAAAGATCCAAAATTGTATGTTCCTACCGGAAAATTATTAATAACAGCTCCTGTACAATTTGCACTTAAATCCGGAGGTGGTGGATTAATTATGGTTCCCGGACATCTTCCTTTCCAAGAACTACCATTCCAATACTGCATACAGTTTATCGTAGAATTATAAATCGCCAATCCTGCAACCTTAGGACTAATTGCATCTCTTTGTGCGGTGGAAAGTCTGGGCATTAAAAATCCTCGATTGGCAGAAGAAAGGTCCAGTATTGTACTACTTCCCGGATCTGTATTTCCTATTCCTACGTTTTTATTATTGGTGATTACCATTGCAGGAGCTTCATCATTTTTAGAACTGGCGTGGATCTGAAGTTTGTTGGCGCTTATTCCCAATCCGTAAAACGAACTTTTTTCTGCATTGTTGTAAAGTGCCAGTTTTTTACCTTCAGGAGCTGAAACAGACGCTGGAGCATCGGTTCCCAAGTGAACTTTATTTTGAGGAGATCGAGTTCCTATCCCAATTCTATGATTCGTAGCATCTACAGAAAATGTGTTTTGATCCACAGAAAATGCATTTATGCTGTTTCCTGTAAAAGCAATGGTATTCAATCTTTGGGCAACAGTTCGGTTTCCTGAAAGAGTTCCGTTGATGTTATATATATTTCGTTGTGATGAGGTGGAATTAAACTTAGTCCAAAGAGTTCCATCGAAGTAATAAAATCCCATACTGTCTACATTAGCCGTAGTTCCGGACTGAGTTCCCGTAGAAATATTATTAACATAAATAATGGTAGAAACCTTTACCTGGCTCATCGATTGTGCTTTCTGGCGATCCACTCTGGGAATCAACAAACCATCAACGTTTACAGAATTTCCTGTCGAATTTTTTGCCGTAATATCCAATGTTGCCTCTGGAGTAGGAGTATTAAAACCAACCTGAGAAAAGGCAATGGTTGAATAAGTTAATGCATATAAAAATAGTATTTTTTTCATTTTGATAGTGTTTGAATTTTTTATTTTCTAAATGTGTTTTTTAGGCTTTAATAATGATAAAAAATTATTGATAATTCTGCCAGCTGCTGCCGTTCCAATACTGCATAATATTTACACTGGTATTGTAGATCATGATTCCTGCAGGTTTAGGATTCAGCGCGTCTCTCTGGGCTGTTGTCATTCTTGGCGGAAGAAATCCTCTATTGGTAGATGATAATTCCAGAATAGCGCTTGAATTGGGATCTGTAGTTCCTATTCCTACATTTTTATTGTTGGTTAAAACCATTGCAGGCGCTTCATCACTTTTGGAACTTGCATGAAACTGAAGTCTGTTTGCACTTACTCCCAATCCATAAAAAGAAGTGAAATTGTCGTTGTTGTACAATGCTAATTTTTTTCCTAAAGGATCTGTTACAGCACTCGGAGCATCACTTCCAAGATGAAGTCTGTTTTGCGGAGTTGTTGTTCCGATACCCACTCTGTGATTGGCTGCATCTACAGAAAAAGTACTGCCGTCCACCGAAAATGCATTCACTGCGGTTCCTGTAAAAGCCAATGTATTGGCGTTTTGCGTGACAACGCGATTTCCAGTAAGCGTTCCGTTAGCGGTATAAATATTGTCTGAAGATCCGCCTGTTATTAATTTAGTCCAAACAGAACCGTTAAAATAATAATATCCGGGATTATCGATATTAATGGCTGTGCCTGTTTGTGTTCCTGTTGAAATATTTTCAACATAAATTAAGGTAGATGTTTTTACACCCGTCATCGATTGTGCTCTTTGTCGATCAACTCTTGGAAGTAGTAATCCTTCAGGAGATGAGGTTGTTCCTGTGGAATTTTTTGCGGTGATATCTACTGTTGCTTCGGGAGCAGGAGTGTTGAATCCAACTTGTCCGAAAGTGGTTATTCCAAAACATAAAGTTAATGCGATTGTTATTTTTTCCATTTTTCAGTGTTTAAAATGTTTAAATTGTTTTTGTTTGCTTGATTTCAAAATCTGCTATTTTAGAATTTTGATAATCAGAATAAATTTTTTGTTTTCCTTGTGTGTTTAGAATCGTATCTCAGAAAAATGCCGGCTTTTCTTTCGATGTATCATTGATGAAAATTCTGGTGCAAATGTATTTCCGTTGATTGGATAAAATTCTACTCTCCGGTTACTCTGTTTTTGTAATGTCTTGATTTTTAGATTAATTTGAATTTGTGTAAGTAGCAATGCAGTAGGAGAGTAGGTGTTGGAAAAAGAAAAAGACCCGCAAAAATTACGAGTCTTTATATATTTTTTTATGCAAAAACTTAAAATTCCATCATCCATTTTCCAAGATCTACATCGGATGTTAGTTCTAATTTTTTTCTCAGCCTGTATTTTTTATTTTCTACCGTTCGGATGGATAGATTTTCGGCTTCCATAATGTCTTTACCGCTAAAATTTAATTTTAAAAATGCACAGAATTTAATATCTCCTAAGGTAAGATCAGGATATTGAGAGGTAAGTTTTTCATAAAATTCAGGATAAACCTCTCTAAATCTTGTCATAAAATGAGGAGTACCCGATTTGGCGAGCTGTATGACTTCTTCGAAGGCCGGATTTAAAGTCCTTTTTAGTTTTTCGTTTTCTTCTGTCTGGTCGATGATGATTTCGTCCTTTTGTTTTTGTCTTTTTAAATATGTTTTTCTTAAAAAGTAAAATAATATAATTAGACAAAGAAAAATAATCGCTGAAATACTATAAATTTTTGTTTTTTCTTTTTCTTTCTCATCAACAGCTTTTTTTATAGGAATATGTGCAATAGCTTGTTCTTCATTAGAAATACTGTCGCTTATTGCAGTATATTTTTTAAGATATTCTGCTGCTTTTTCTTTATCTCCTAGAGAATAATATGTTTCAGCAATTACTTTATAAGCATTTTTTTTATTGAGCTTGGTTTTATCTTTTTCGTAATATTTCAGTGCCTGTAGAAAATATTCAAGTGCTTTTTCATGATTGTTTTTTTCAGAGTATAATCCACCGTAATTAAGAAGAACCATCGGCTTATCAGCAGGAAATTTATCAGTAATTGCCATAGCCTTATCCAAGTAAAATTGCCCGGAATCCAGATTTTTTTCTGTTTCTATAAATCGTCTTGCAATATTGGTATATAATCGGGGATCCGGTGAAATAGCTAAAGATTTTCGCTCTGTACTTTTTATAGAGTCCAGCATATTCATTTTCGTAAAATTGAACAGCTTCCACGAATATCCCGCAGCTAGTCTCTTTTTTCTCTTTTCGGCATCCTTTACAAGTTTTCCGTACTTTATTGCTTTATCAATATTTTCATTCGACAGTTCAAATAAATTGATGGAAGAATAATTTCTGCCATATCCTCCATATAGTTTAGATGTAAGCTCCGGATTATTTATTTTTTTAATCTTGGCTTCAGCCTTGTCTAAATAAGCAATACTTTCTTTATATTTATTGAGAACAGCAAGATAATTTGCAATGTTGAGTGTAGCCGCAATTTCTCCTTCTATATTATTTTGTTTTTGATATGCAGTGAGTGCCTTTGTATTGAAATCAATGATTTCCTGAATTTTTCCTGAGGTCCTGTATTCCTCCGAAATTCTTTCCAGATCATCTAAGCTGTATGTTTGTGAATAAAGCGTAGAATAGAGGAGTAGAATGGCTGTCGAGAACAATTTAATAAAAATTTTCAGCGGCATATGTGTATTTTATTCTAACAAATTTACTTATTTAAGTAAAATATTTAGTAATAAAAAAAGAAAATCGTTCTAATTAAGAAGCGATTTCCTTAGTGTAAAAATAATTGAAAAAAAAGTAGGAAGTAAAATTAAAACAGAATGGGATGAATTTCTGAATCAATTGTTTACATTCCTACTTTGAATTTACTTACTGAAAAACAAACTTCAAAAAACAACATTTAGTAAGTAAATTTAAAAACTAATCGGATCATATAAAATTTGTCTTATCGACAAGTAGTATCTCTATTTTTTAATTTTTTAAAAAAAGAGTAGTGAATAAAAGAATTATTAGTGTGCAATTCACTACTCTACCCCTTATATGCACAAAAAAAATGTCTGTTTTTTTAAAAAAAGAGGAAGCAAATACCTAATCTAAAACGGGATGAGTCTTTACATTAAAATATTTGCTTTCCTACTTCCACTTCACTCTAATTAATTTTTTTGTAAATTATTAATAATTAAAAGTAAACCTTAAAATAACCTTATTATGTTTTCTAAAAATTTGAATTCTTATTTCATTTTATTCTCTGTTAGAAAAAATAGTGAGCATTTAGCTAGTGGCAGTCAGCTCACTATTTAAAATCCTTATTAGGGAACTAATTTGTGTTTTTAATACTAACTTGAGAATGTTGAGACAAATTTAGACCCTATTTTCGAAAAATACATTACTGCAATACTACTCTTAATTTTTAATATTTTGATTATTAGTACTTTGAATAATGATTTGAAGTGTATTTGAAGTGTGTGAAATTTTGAAATTTGTGGAGTTATTGAGTGAAAAAAGCAAAAAAAATCCTTTAAAAAAATTTAAAGGATTAAAAAAATATCTTTTTTGATAATAATATCACAGTTCCATCATCCATTTGTTGAGATCTACTTCCGAAGAAAGGCCTAATTTCTTTCTCAATCGGTATTTTCTCGACTCAATTGTACGGATCGAGATGTTTTTGTACTGTGCAATAGTTTTGGTAGATAGATTTAATCTTAAAAAAGCAGAGAATTTAATATCATTTGCAGTCAAATGAGGATATCTTGTTGTAAGGGTTTCGTAAAATTCAGGATAAACTTCCTTGAAACGCGACAGGAAAAACGGATCGTTTGTACTGGCTAATTTTGATAATTCTTCGAAAGCTTCGTTCAGTTTTACTTTTAATTCACCAGTTTCATGCAATGTTTCGTTGATGATTTCTTCAGTTTCCTTTTGCTTTTTAATATATCTTCTTATAAAAAATGTGATAACCATCGCAGACAGAAGAATAATTGACACAATAATGATGTAAGCCTGAGTTCTCTCTTCCTTCTCTTTCTGAGTTTCTTTGCTGATGATTTTATCGACAGGAATTCTAAGAGCCTCACGTTCAGATTCTTCTATGCTGTCTTTGGAATCGGAATATTTTTCCAGAAATTCATTCTTTTTTTCCTCATTATTCATGAGTTTATAGGTTTCCGAAATGGTTTTATAAGTATTTGTGATATCGGCCTTTCTGGAAAGACGCTGGGAAATTTCCAAAGATTGGAAATAATATTCCAAAGCTTTTTCGTAGTTCTGCTTTTCTATTTGCAGTTTTCCAAAAGCATATAAAGTCATCGCTTTCTGATATAAACTGTAATCTCCTGAAATCTGCATCGCTTTATTCAGATAATATTCTGCAGAATCCAACTCTTTGTTTTTCAATAGTTTTTGAGCAATATGTACAAAAGTAAGTGGCTGTGCAGTAAGTTCCATACGTTTCCTCTGAATGCTATTTACAGAATCTACTATAGAAAGTTCCTCAAAATTGGCCAGCTTCCAGGTATAATAAAAGTAGAGTAATTTCTCTTTTTGTTTTTTGTTTGGAATTTTTTTGGCGTAAAAAATAGACGTATTAAGATGATCGGTCGACTGATTTATAAGTCCCAACGAAGAAAAATTTCGCCCGTATTCGCCATGCAATTTTGCAATTAGAAAAGGATTTTTTGTTTTTTCTAATTGATTTTCAGCTTTTTCCAGATAATCAAGACTTTCTTTGTATTGATGAAGAAACCAGAGCAAACCACCAAGATTGATGTAAGCACCAATTGTACCTTCCACATTTCCAGCTTTCTGATATTGCTGTACTGCATCCTTATTAATAGAAATACTTTTATTGATATTTCCATTTACTCTTAGCTTTTCCGTTATGCTGTCGAGTTCATCTACAGTATAAGTTTGGGCGTGAGTGGAAATAATCAAAAATAAAGATAGTGCATAAAATGTTTTTTTGAAATAACAATTTAAGAACATAATTCATGTTTTAAGGTTGCAAAATTAAATGATATCATTATTATCATGTCAATTTAAATATAATAACAATGGTATTATGGAATTATTCTTAATATAAATTATCATAGTTTTTATCTTAATTAATTGATAATTAATGATATATGTATGTGTTGGATTTCTTTTTTTTACTTTATTATATTAAATATTTTTATTTACAGTTTAGTTTTATTTAAAATTAATTGTAAAATTATGCCTTTTATTTAATGATATTCGAAAAATGTTTCATTTTATTTAAAATAAATATTTTCAGATCAGTAAATAAATTTTCATACACAAAAAGCTTCCGAATATGGAAGCTTAAAATTGACAATAAAAAATTCATAAAACACAACAAAAAGAAAATTTGAGATTAAAAAATCAAAATGAAAATTTTATTGTCTTGAAAAATAACTTATCGAAGAGAAATGTAAATCTTAAAAAAAACAGGATGTAAATATATCTGCAGCATTGGAGTAAAAATTTCATTTTATACTTACATTCCTGCTTCCACTTTACTTAATATTATGAAGATGTTAAAATTATTTTTCTCAGGATGCAAGTAGCTAATGAAGATGGGATGATATTCTGAATCGGCATATTTGCCCTGATTTATGTTTAATGATTTGGTGAAAATAGGATGGCAGTTATTTTTTACAATGAGTTAACTTTTTTGAGGATGATAACCACCGATCCTATTACTATATGAAAACTTATGATGTAAATTTTTCCTAATTTTTTTTGAAAAATAGGAGGCAAACAGCCATTTGAGGCTTAATTATGTCATCTTGTATTGGCATATTTGCACTTCCTATTAACACTGAATAATTATACTGTATGATTTAAAATTTATTTTCTCACGCTTTTGAGTTTTTAAGGTTAAACATTTACTAAAACTATTTTATGATTATCTTTTAAAATGGCATTTGCATTGGTTTTGAAAAATATTAATATTCATAAACCGTTTGCTGACTGTGTTTCTAGAGAGAAGTTGTTTGTTTTTTCATCATTCTTCAACAGAATGCAAATGCCGATTTTTAAAGTGTTTTTTCCATTTTGCGACTGTATTTCTACTGAGCATGAAATGATTGGCAACCTCAGTATTGTTCAGTTCATTTTTTTCTTGATAATCCAGAATTTCAAGAATAGTTTTCTCGTCGTAAGAGCGATGCTTTTGGTTAAATATATTTGTTTCTTTATCATTTATCCCGAAAATAATATTGTTTAGTTTAATGACGTCCAGAATAGAAATTTCGCTTTTGCTTAAAATAGATCGGCATTCTTCTCTTTTGCTTGGATGCTTTAGAGCTAATATGTCATTATAAATCAGTCTGTAATTAGGGTGAGTGCGTTGCATAATGTGGTTTTTATTTTATGGTTTGGTTAAATTTTCTGCTTAAACTATTTTTTTAGATTCTTTTTCATTTTTGTATTTTACGGTCCATCGATGCAGTGTTGTCTTAGGAATTCCGTATTTATCCACAACTTCACTCATATTTTTTTCGCCGGAATGGATGAGATCTACAATAAAATTGATAACTTCTCTTGTATAAATATTTTTTCTAAATTGTGGCAATTCACTGTGTGGTTTATCTTTGTTGTTACTGTAAATATTGCTTTGTGGTGAAAATAATATCAGATGTTGTGAATAAATTCTAAAAAAATCGTATTCCAAAAGTTTGCTCCATTTCAACAATATTTCGGCGTCTAGGCTTTTGGATTCGTACATTGCTTCTATTCCTTCTTCTGTGGTACTAAAAAAATTACAGATTCTTGGAATTTCTATTTCGGATTCTAAAACTCTTTGCTTAATTAAAGCTCCTGCATTGATATTTTTGAAAGACTTCATGACAATTTATTTATGAGTTAAGATTGTATTCCTTTCGCGAAATTCTAAAGCAAATCTACTCGGGCAAAATAAAAAACAAAGAATTTTTGTTGTTAATCCGTGTTAATCAAAATTTATTTTTTTGATATTGATTGTTAATTTGTAATAGTTTAAATAATTGGTAATTAGAAGGTTAATTTTTTATAGGCATTAATTTAATGAGTTAACTATAAATATTATAAAAAATGTTTTTTTCGAATTTTTTAGATAAATAATTAGTAACAACTGAGATACAATTAATCTAAAAATCTGCTTAATGTTAATCAAGAAAAAGGGGTTGGGTGAAATTTAAATTGTTTAAAATGAATGTGAACCATCTTTTCAATATGAGTTAATATTCAGCAAGATTCACTTTTATTACACTTTTATGAGTGCTTTTATAGCTTAAAAACTAAGATTATGGTTAATCTGAAATTAATGACATACATGAAAATTGGTAATTAATAGTATTTATTAAATCGGTTTAATCGCTTTTATGTTTGTTATATGTTAATTGATTATATTGTTAATGAATAACGAAAATCCAGCTTTTATTTTTTCTAAATTAGAGTATGTTTCGTGCTGTAATTTTATATGTAATTGTATTATTTTCAGTGATTTGTTGTCATTCTGAAAACGATGATATGTATTTTTACGGTTTAGATAAAGAACTTACTGCAACAGATCATAATAAGGAAAAAATTTACAGTATTTATCAAAGAGAAACAAAGAGATACAAAAACACTCATGATCTTAAATATTTACTAAGCAGCAAATATTCTGAAATATTCCTTTTCCCGGATAATAAATCTAAAAAAATATCTATTATCTATGAGCTTTTACGAACGAATGATGATGAATATGAATATATTACGACCGCATGTAATTTTTATCTTGCGCTGGAATTCGAAGAAACTTCGCCGAAATTGTGTCTTCAATTTTTGAATGAAGCTATTAAAACCGAAGAAAAAAGTGTTGGGGAAAAGATCTTTCTACCGCATCTTTATCATGCGAAAGGACGCTGGTATTATATTCATGAAAATTATTCTTTAGCAAAAAAATATTTCGAAAAAGCTTTAAAAGTCTTTAAAAGAGGAGATACCTTATATATAGCTTCGATGTATAATAATTTCGGGTTGTGTGAAAATGCTGAAGGCAATATAAAAGAAGCAATAGAGCAAACTTTTCATGGAATTAAAATCCTGCAGGGAAAAAATAATCTTACAGAAGATGAATCTTTTTTTCTAAGTCTGATGAAAGGAAATGTAGGGCTATATTATTTAAAACTAAAGAAATATAAAAAAGCTGAACTCTTCCTTTCGAGGGAAATTGAATTTTATGAAACCAGAAAACGATATAACATCAATGTGGTAAAAAACTCGGAAGAGTTGCTGAAAGTATATCAAATAGCAGGAGAAACTGAAAAAGAAACACGATTGATTAATCTTCTGTTGAAAATGTTTCCGCTTTTGAAGAATACAAATGATAAAATAAAGGCTTGCATTGTTTTGCAAAATTATTATTCTCAAAAAAACGATCTTAAAAATCTAAAATCATTTTCCGATGAACTTCTGAAACTCAATTCTATATATAATAAAGAGCGTAGAAAAGATATGGATAATGTTTCGGATATTTTAAATGGTTATATTATAAAAAATATTAACCAGAAATATGATTTCAAGATTGAAACACAGCGAAGAAATATTGCGATTTTCATTTTTTTGGCGATAATTATTGTTGTAATTGTTATAAGAATCATTTTAAAAATTCTTGAAAAAAATAAAAAGGAAAAAGAAATTCTTGAAATACAGAATGTTATACTTGAAAATAGCAATGTAGACCTTGAAAAAGATATAGAAATTCATAAAAGGAAAATTAAAAATTTACATCTCAACCTCAATCTTAAAATTGAAACAGAAAAGGCTTTCCTGGAAAATCTGAAGAAAATTAAACGATCAAAAAATATTGATGCCGAGGAAACTGTGAAAGACCTTTTCTTTAAAATAAATAATCTATTGCAGATTGATGAGAAAAACCATGACCTTGTGAATGAAAGTTCGGAAGAAAATAAAGAATTTATGAGAAAACTTTCCGAAAGATTTCCCTTTTTATCTGTTCATGAACTAAGACTTTGTGTATATTTCAGGCTCAATTTATCATCGAAAGAAGTGTCTTTGTTAGAAAATATTACACCGGGAAGCGTTAGAGTTTATAAAACGAAAATAAAATCTAAAATAGGATTGGATAAGGAGGAAGAATTAAGTGTTTTCTTAAATTCGATTAAATAATATCTTAAATTTCCAAAATGTCACGAAATTTCTTATCTTGAAACAAGAAGAATTTAATATGGACGAAAACATTTTAGGTATTGTTGCAGGAGTTCTTACTTCTATTTCTATGATTCCTCAACTTATTAAAGTTTTAAAAGAAAAAGACGCAGAAAATCTTTCCTGGGTAATGTTGATGGTTCTTATTACCGGACTTTCTTTATGGGTTTGGTATGGCTTCTTAAAAGACGAATTGCCTATTATTCTGTCGAATGCATTTGCTGTCCTTGTAAATATCATTCTTCTTATATGTTATTTTATTTTCAAAAAATCTTAGAAATAAAAAAATATCTGATATTTTTCTTTTTTATCATGCCAAAAAATTCTAAAATTCGGTTTTTTTAGAATAACTCCACTATTTTCTTTTAAAATTATCTCTTTTTTATCTACTGAATATCTACTTACGACTACGTTGTAATTTATTGATTTTTAGTTGTTTGTGTTTTGAAAGTATAATTGCAGTACCCATTTTTTGGAGTATTGGTTCTACATTTGTACCAAGAAAAGCAAATAATGTTTTGAAGTGCGAATGTAGTATGAAAGTGAATGAAAGTGATCTACAAAACATCATAATATAAACACTAAAACTTCAGAAATTATGAAAAATAAAATGAATGTAATGATTCGGTTTTTGTTTGCAGCAATTTTTCCAAGTCAACCAGTTTTGATTTACTGCAAAAAATAACGATTCTAAAAACACACAAACACAAACATTGTTCCCAAAACAATTTTTAAGCAAGGCAAGTTAGTTATTAATCTTTAAAATAACAAATGCGAAGGATTATGATGACCATGAAAACTAAAAACATAAAATACAAAAAAAATTAAAATCTAGACTTCATTAGAAATTAAACAACTTAGGTTTAATAACATGTGGGATGGATGATTAATGTAAACACTAAGAAAATGAAAAACAAGATTACAATTACTCTTGCTCTTACCGTAGCAAATATAGCTTATGCCCAGGTTGGGGTAAATACCTCAGCTCCAAAAGCAACGTTTGATATTACTGCTAAAAGTGATAAAGGAACCTCTACAAATCCTGAAGGTTTACTTGTTCCCAGAGTGGACCGTCAAAAAGCGCAATCGATGACGGGTGTAGAGACTTCTACCATGATTTATGTAAATAATGTTTCAACAGGAACTTTGGCAGGAACAGCCGTAAATATTGATAAAGTGGGATACTACTATTTCAACGGTACAGCTTGGGTAAAGCCTGATACAGATAATAACATATATAATTCCAACGGTGCCCTTACCGGAAATCGTACGGTAACACAGGGAGCAAATACTTTGGCATTTACAGGGACATCGGCTAATGCATTTTCTGTTGACGGAGCTACTTTTTCTGTAAACGCAGCAAATGACAGAGTAGGAATAGGTACAGCAGCCCCAAATATAAAGCTGCATGTAGAAGGATCTCAGTATCTAAATGCAGCAAGAACACATTCAACTACAAGAAATGCTCTAGATATCAATATCGGACAGGATTCTTTTGCCTACGGAAACAGAACAGATAATTACGGTATCAACATCAGAACTGCTTCAAGTGTATTTGGTGGAAACATTGCCCGTATCAATTTTGGAGATACCAATACAACTACAAATAATGGAACTCGTTATCTTTCTTTCAGTGTAGGGAGAACTCCTAATGAGCTAATATATCTTACAGACGGAAATGGAGGTAGAGTTGGTATTGGTACAGTGACGCCTCAAAATACGCTTGATGTAAGAGGGTCTTTCAGACTGGTAAATGGAAGTGAGGGTGCCAATAAAATTTTAACATCAGATGCGAATGGTGTTGCAACTTGGCAGACACCGGCAGCAAATACAGATACAAGTATTTATGCAGGTAACGGTACTTTGTCTGGAAACAGAGAAGTAACTCAAGGTAATAATACATTGGCATTCACAAGTACCGCAACTACAGGAACAAATCATTTCTCTGTAGATGGAAGTACATTATCCGTAGATGCTGCTACAAACAGAGTAGGTATCGGAACAACTACACCACAAAACTTATTGGATCTTGGTACAGGACATGGAAAGAAATTATCATTATGGAATAACAGCACTACAGGAGATGATTTTTATGGATTGGGTACTTCAATGAACGTTCTACAATTGTTTGCAGGAGCAACAGCAGCAGGAGATCCGTTAATAACATTAAATAAAAACGGAAGAGTAGGTATTGGTACAACGGCTCCGGCAACAAACTTCCATACTATTGGTACAAGAAGATTCGAAAATGCTACGGCTGGATCTGTAGCTGTTGGATCTGTATTAACGGCTACTGATACAAATGGTACTGCAGAATGGCAAACTCCTAAGACACAGGTGATTTCGGGTGCGATGGGTCCAGGATACGATTTTCCATTCGGTGGTTCTACGGATTTCAGATATACAGGAGCGAACATCACTCTTCCTCCGGGAAAATGGCTGGTAACAGTGAGTCAGTGGGTAAAACCTCAGGGAGGAAACCTTTCTGCTGATGACTTTGTTTTTGTAAGAAGTACTTTCTCTGATCAGAATTTAACAACGGTAGGACAAGTAGGAGTACAGTCTACTGATGTAAATGTAAGACCCACATTAATCAGTTTTCTTGTAACAGGTCCTTTTGCATCAGGAACACTTCGTGGAGATGTAAAAACAGGATCAATTATTATCAATAATACTTCTACAGGAAACAAAACGTACAGATATATCGTAGGAAGCTCTTCTGCAAACAGAAATGCTGCAGGAATTACTTTAAATGCATTAGGTGGCTCTTGGTCGGAAAACTCAATTGTTGCAACGGCTATTAACTAATTAAATATAAAAAACACTTAGTAGAAAAATTTTGTTGTGTTTGTGTAAAAGAATAGCAGGGAGATCACCTCAAACTGTTATTCTTTACCTAACAATACTCAAAATTCTAAAAATACAAAGAAAATTTATCCCTTTTAATATTTGTATTAAACATAAAAACTTAAGAGATGAAAAATAAAATTATTTTAACTTTCGCCCTTACAGCGGGATCTATGGCATTCGCCCAAGTTGGTGTAAATACTCCAACACCAAAATCAACATTTGATATTACAGCTAAAAACCCAACCGGAATTGCAAGAAATGCAGATGGACTATTAATTCCGAGAGTGGATAGAGCACGTGCTCAATTGATGCAGAATGTAGAAACGTCTACAATGATTTATGTAAATAATCTTAATGGAAATGCAATTGGAACGACTAAAAATATTGATGTAGTAGGTTTTTATTATTTTGATGGTATCTACTGGGTGAAAATGGTTGTTGATCCTAGCGCGTTTAAAGACAACGATAATAATATTTACAATACAGACGGAACTCTGGCTGCAAATCGTACGGTAACTCAGAATGATAAAAAACTAAATTTTATCACCACTTCAGAAAATGGATTTTCAGTCACTAGTGCAACAGCACCTGTCCTTACAGTAAGTGGAAACACCAATAGAGTAGGAATTGGTTATGCTACTCCTATTGGAACTTTGGCAGTATCAAATTCATCTGCACAGGCTGATAACGTTATTGTTGCTGGTTATAATAAAGATACAGGAGATGCAAGAAATGTTGTTTTATATAACTCAAGAACAACAAATGCCAATTTTGGAGGAATAGAATTTGTTCCGGGAGATAAAGGAGACGGATTAAGTGGCGCTTCTATTCGAGGTATTGACAGAGATTTCAGCAATGGGTATGGAGGGTTACAGTTCCATACCAGAAATTCTAAAGACTTCGCGCCTAGAATGACAATTAAGTCTTCAGGAAATATTGGTATTGGAACAGATGCACCAACAAATTTATTGCATGTAAACTCAGCAACTTCCGGAGCTGTAAAAATTGTAGACGGAACTCAGGCAAATAATAGAGTTTTAACATCAGATGCCAATGGTGTTGCGACCTGGAAAGATATTCCCACACAAAGCTTTACAGATACAAGTATTTATGCAGGTAATGGAACTATTGCAGGAACAAATACTACAAGAACTGTTGCACAGGCTACAAATAATTTAGCATTCACCAGTACCGCAACTACCGGAACCAGTCACTTTACAGTAGACGGAACAACTTTAAATGTAGATGCTGTAAATAATAGAGTAGGTGTAGGTACTGCGGCACCGACAAATCCACTGGATGTAAGATCTGCAACAGCAGGAGCTTTAAAAATCGTAGACGGAACTCAGGCAAATAATAGAGTTTTAACATCAGATGCCAATGGTGTTGCGACCTGGAAAGATATTCCAGCACAAAGCTTTACAGATACAAGTATTTATGCAGGTAATGGAACTATTGCAGGAACAAATACTACAAGAACTGTTGCACAGGCTACAAATAATTTAGCATTCACAAGTACCGCAACTACAGGAACCAGTCACTTTACGGTAGACGGAACAACTTTAAATGTAGATGCTGTAAATAATAGAGTAGGTGTAGGTACTGCGGCACCAACAAATCCACTGGATGTAAGATCTGCAACAGCAGGAGCTGTAAAAATTGTAGACGGAACTCAGGCAAATAATAGAGTTTTAACATCAGATGCCAATGGTGTAGCGACTTGGAAAGATATTCCAACACAAAGTTTTACAGATACAAGTATTTATGCAGGTAACGGAACTTTGTCGAGTAACAGAACAGTAGCACAAGCAGGAAATACACTAGCATTCACGAGTACTGCAACTACAGGAACAAATCATTTCTCTGTAGATGGAAGTACATTATCCGTAGATGTTGTTACAAACAGAGTGGGTATCGGAACAACTACACCACAGAACTTATTGGATCTTGGTCCAGGTAATGGAAAAAAATTAGCATTATGGAATAGCGCAACTGGAGATGACTTCTACGGGCTAGGCAATGCAGCGAATGTTCTACAATTGTTTGCAGGAGCAACAGCAACAGGGGACCCGTTAATAACATTAAATAAAAACGGAAGAGTAGGTATTGGTACAACGGCTCCGGCAACAAACTTCCATACTATTGGTACAAGAAGATTCGAAAATGCTACGGCTGGATCTGTAGCTGTTGGATCTGTATTAACGGCTACTGATACAAATGGTACTGCAGAATGGAAAACACCTACTGTAGAAACAGTCGTAGGAGGTATTGATGCTTCTAATAGTATTGACATACCATTTGCAACAAATGGAGATTATAAATACACAGGAAGATATATTACTTTGCCTCCGGGAAAATGGGCGGTTACAATTACTCAGCTTGCACAAACTTATGGAGCATTGGATAATGATGATTGGTTATTTGTAAGAAGTACATTTGGAGAAGGTAGCCCTGCATTGGGAGCTACGGTTGCAAGATCAGGAGATGTAAATGGAGGACCGTCACTAATGAGTTTCAGAGTTCAGGGACCTGCTTCAGCAGGTGCACCGCAACAATTCGATGTTGCTCAAGGTACTATTTTTATCAATAATACTTCTAATGGTAACAAAACATACAGATATATTGTAGGAAATACTGTTGCGGGAGGAAATCCAAACGCTTCTACGGTTATTAAAGCATTTGGAAGTACGTGGTCTGAAAGCTCAATCTTCGCAACAGCAATCAAATAACATAACTATATGACCGTAAGGCAGGAATGGCGTTCCTTTTTTTAATTCCTGTCTTACCTTTTTTTAACATATATGATCGAAAAGAGTTATCATTTAATTACAACTTTTTAGGAGTTGACATCTGCAGGGATGGGAATTTTATTTGTATCCCTGCTTTATTAAAATATTTTTTAGTGTTTTTAAAACACAGATGATCGGTAAAAAAAATTATTAAACAATCCCATAAAAAAAACACATAGATAAAAAAATTAATGTTGTTGGATTAAGATGAAGAAAAACCGGGCGTTTTTACAAATAAATGTAGAAGCGCCCTTTTATACAAATGTTCCTGAAAAATAAAACTAAAAAACTACAAACTATAATTAAAACAAAGTGAAAAACAAAATTATTTTGACACTCGCTCTTACGGCAGCAAGTGTATCTTATGCACAGGTTGGTGTAAACACGACGACACCAAAATCAACATTTGATATTACAGCAAAAAACCCAACCGGAATTGCAAGAAACGCAGATGGATTATTAATTCCGAGAGTGGATAGAGCACGTGCTCAATTGATGCAGAATGTAGAAACGTCTACAATGATTTATGTAAATAATCTTAATGGAAATGCAATTGGAACGACTAAAAATATTGATGTAGTAGGTTTTTATTATTTTGATGGTATCTACTGGGTGAAAATGGTTGTTGATCCTAGCGCGTTTAAAGACAACGATAATAATATTTACAATACAGACGGAACTCTGGCTGCAAATCGTACGGTAACTCAGAATGATAAAAAACTAAATTTTATCACCACTTCAGAAAATGGATTTTCAGTCACTAGTGCAACAGCACCTGTCCTTACAGTAAGTGGAAACACCAATAGAGTAGGAATTGGTTATGCTACTCCTATTGGAACTTTGGCAGTATCAAATTCATCTGCACAGGCTGATAACGTTATTGTTGCTGGTTATAATAAAGATACAGGAGATGCAAGAAATGTTGTTTTATACAACTCAAGAACAACAAATGCCAATTTTGGAGGAATAGAATTTGTTCCGGGAGATAAAGGAAACGGATTAAGTGGCGCTTCTATTCGAGGTATTGACAGAGATTTCAGCAATGGGTATGGGGTTTACAGTTCCATACCAGAAATTCTAAAGACTTCGCGCCTAGAATGACGATTAAGTCTTCAGGAAATATTGGTATTGGAACAGATGCACCAACAAATTTATTACATGTAAACTCTGCAACTTCCGGAGCTGTAAAAATTGTAGACGGAACTCAGGGAGCAAACAAAGTATTAACATCCGACGCAAATGGTGTTGCGACCTGGAAAGATATTCCAGCACAAAGCTTTACAGATACAAGTATTTATGCAGGTAACGGAACTTTGTCGAGTAACAGAACAGTAGCACAAGCAGGAAATACATTAGCATTCATGAGTACTGCAACTACAGGAACAAATCATTTCTCTGTAGATGGAAGTACATTATCCGTAGATGCTGCTACAAACAGAGTAGGTATTGGTACAACGGCTCCAAACTCTACCCTTCAAGTTGTTGGTGGTGAAATGAGAGTTGGAGGATCAGCTTCTCAGGCAGGAACAATAGATAACCCAATACTAAGAATTCATTCAAAAGCCAATGCAGCAGGTTTAGGAGGCCAGATTAGATTTAATGAAAATGATACCAATTATGGATATTACATTAAGCATAATACAGCTACTGGAGATCAGGGATTTGATGGCTTAGCAATAGGCTCTTCACAACCAGGAAAATATACTGAGAATATTTCAAGACCGGGGTTGTTTGTTGCTGATAATCAAAATGTTGGTGTGGGTACGGCATCTCCACAAACAATTTTACATATCGATTCTAATTTCGATAATAATGTAAATGCAGCACCCTCTACAGCTCAGCAAATAAACGATGTTGTAATAACTCGTACAAGTGGTAATGTTGGTATAGGAACAACAAACCCATCAACTAAACTTGAAGTAAACGGAAATTTAAAAGTTAATGATACTAAAGAGCTTACAAGTTCTACAATATCTCCTTTGTATGTAGATCAAAATGGGCTGGTTGGTAAAGCTCCCGTTGTTGGAAGTCAGGTGGCACACTTTAGAGGAGATGCTCTTGATGCTCCTCCTGGATCTGTTACGTTAAGCAATATAAACCAATCAATTCCAACTCCACTCGTTTTGCAACCGAATCATCGTTTTATTAATACAATGGGAGCTGATGTGATTAATGGAAATATAAAAATTACCAGAAGTGGATATTATCAGTTCGGTGGAATGATAAATTTTTACTTAGCAAGTTCTGTTAATGAATATTATTGGATCTTAATTAATGTTCAAAAAAGCTCTGATAATGGAAGTACATGGAACAATATAAATGGGATAAGAGCCATAATTAATGGTGCTGCAAATAGGACTTATAGTTATTCGCAAATTATACCTCAGACAATTGAACAGTTTAATTCAGGAGATCTGGTAAGAATTGTTATTTATAGAACAAATTTGGGAGGGCAGCCTCAAGGTAATGAAATTCGCAAATTACATGTGATATCCAGCGTACCTGGTGCTATTTATGGATATACTTTTTCGATGAGCAAGCTTTAGAACGGTACAGTATAATTAAAAGAAAGTTTATTTATAGTCGGAAGCAGGAGCATTCAATTTTTTTCATAGCTTCTGTTTCCTTTTTTAAAGACTCAATGTTATTTATATAATCGACTAATTTTTAGTTGTACAAAGCAGGGAAAGATTTATTTTCTCCATATTCCCTGCTTATTTTTTTTAATATTAATTTTTTATGATGCCTCATGAAGATTAGGTTAGTTTTTATCGTGAGGAAGTTAAAGCCAAAGATGTTTTTCTTTGGCTTTTTTATTTAAGTTATTAGGCAATGAAAAATAAAGGTGTATTTTAAACTATTAATGATTCTTTTTGATTGATAATTTTCGTTAATATTATTTATTGATGAAAATTTCATCTTAAAATCAAATGCTATGAAATTTTGACTACTACAATTAAACTGCATTATGTCTTGTAACTTTTTAATAATCAGTTATTTATTTTTAAGAAGTGGAATTGCAGTATAGAATTATTACTCAGGAGGTTATACATTTGTATCAGAAAACAAGTCAGAACACAAACAATGATTTAAAAACACAAATGATGATTTTTCTAAACACTAAATTCTAAAACACTAAAAAAAAATTTAAAACAAAAAAATACACAAATGATAATAAGGAGGAATAATTAATTTAAATGATGACAAAAAATTGATATTGCAAATTCCCAAATGAAAATCGAAATACTTGTTTTTTTATTTCCCAAATGATGATTTTTTATTTTTTATACACATCGATTTTCAAATTTGAGGCAGAGACTATTTCCACAATTATTCCTCCGTTTCTACCATACCAAAACATTAAAAGTAAGTGTTATTTTCATAAAATGTTGTTTAAGCCGGAGAATTTTTTCTTCGGCTTTTTTCTATTTATACAGAGATTTAATGTTAGAGCCAACGGAGAATCTTTTAGTATCTCGAGTGACAATAAAAGATCAAAATATTAGTTTTTTATTTGATGTTATTATGTTAAATGAAAGAATTTAAATTAAAAAACGCTTTCACTAAAAAAAGTAAAAGCGCATTGCATTTATGTGGATGTGTTTCTTATAAAGGTTATTTAGCTTTATCCAGAACGAATTTTGCCAAAGGAGCCATTCTCGCTTTGTTTAATGTTAAAGTATTTCCGTTTACAGAATAGTTGTCTGCAGAAAGTAAAGCCTGTGTAAAAGCTCTTTCCGTTTCCAGATCATCACACGCGATCATTGTAGACATTCCCTGGTTGAATTTAATACGCATTACCTCCGGTTTTATTTCAAAAGTTCCGCCCACGCCATTGCAACCACCGTGTCCTTCGTATCTCATATCCGCCATGTTCAGCATAAAATAAGGATTAGCACTTGGATTTTTTAATTTAATAGGTTGCCCCATAATTTCGGTTAGCTTCCATTTTTTCCCAGTAATATCATTCGAATTTTTGGGTGGAACAGGAGTTGTTGGAGTAGTCGGTTTACTCATACACGATGCCAAAAAAATAATAAGCATCAAAGTGCTGAAATATTTAAGTACTCTTTTCATAGTTTATTTGGTGTTAAAATTTGTTTTTTCATTCAAGTGGTTGTTGGCTAGTAAGAAGCCATTTTGGTATTTCCGGAAGATTTATCCTTTTTATGATGAAAAAGCACCATGTTATAATCTTTTTTCAGAAAGGTAACATCTCCTTTTACATCAGAATATTGATAATCTGCATCTCCTGCAGTATATTCCGGTAGATCTTCTGACTTTTTCAATTCGTAAGATTTCCCGTCAAGACGTACAATTGCGGTATTTTTGGTTTCGTTGATAGCAACTTCTATCTGATCTCCGTATTCATCAGTGAATACATCTTTGATAATTTTGTCGTTACTCACAGCAGCATTATCAGTAAGGGATACCGCTTCGTCCTTTGCTTGATGCTTACATGCTGTTGCAGAAAAGGCTGCCAGGCCTACGATTAAGAGACTTTTTAATAATTTTTTCATAATGATAAGTGATTTTAAAGTGTTTCATGAATTTCAGTGTTAATATTCTATAAATTTACAAATATATTTAATTTAAATATGTTAAATTTTTATAAATTAATTAAAAATTTGCACCAATTATGAAAAGCGATTATTCTTATTAGCTTCAAAAATTCATGAAAAAATAAATTAATATTCTGCTTTGATGTTAATAGAAAGGGATTGGAACAGTTCGGGTTAAAGAATATTTTTAGATTTAAATCTGTTCAGGTATAATTGATTTTTTAAAGTAGAGTTTCGTTTCATCATTTGCTTGTGTAAATTTTCGGCAATATTAATATAAATTTTCATTTTTAAAAATAGTTAAACGTCAATCCTTTTAAAGAATAATACAAATAGTGCATTATGATGTTTAATATTAATTTATAAAAAGCTTTGGCGAAATTAAATTAATATGAATTAGAAAAAATATTCTTCAAAATCTTATTTATAGACATATTAGGAATTATTAAAATAAAATTAAGAATTGAACAGGTTGGTACTTTTGGTATCCGATTTGTCTCAGAATAAAATAAGAGATTTTAAATCAATCACAACTCCTTAAATTTCAGGAAAATTAAAGGATCGTTAAATTTTGTTAATCCATTATGATTGTATAGAAATCTAAGTGTACCTTTGTGCCTTCAAAATTATGAGAAATTATATCGTATATTTTTTAACAAGTCTTTTTCTGCTATTCGTAGTGGAAAGCAAGATCAACGTCAAAACTTTACGAAATGATTACACTGCTCATAATTCCCACAATTTACCTAAAAGAGCAAACCGCTTAAACCAAACCTACGAAAAACTTTCCATGCAGCAGTCTCCGGATGATACAAGCAATGCTTACTCTCTGGAACTTACAGAAGACGATTTTCAATTGTTGGATACAGTGCAAAGTATTGTATTCTTTGCGAGTGTCTTCACGCTGGTTTATGTTTTTGGTTTAAAAAGTTTCAAAAGACTTAAGCCGACTATCCACGGCTTCCTCTCCGAATTTAATTCTGTAAAAAGATTTATTCTGATTCGTTCTATCAGAATTTAAGATTTTATTTTTCGATTTATTTTCTGCTAATGATTTTGGTAGGAAAGATTCTGCGTTGTGTTTGCTGGTAATCTGCACATCGTAAGCATTCTCCATTACCATTTTTATTTCAATTAAAACATTAACGATTTATATAAACTCTAGTATTATGATGAAAAGAGTTGTCGCAAGTATTGCGCTAAGCAGTCTTTTGTTGTTCAGTTGTAACAAGAAAAAAGAAGAAAAAGAAGAAGCTGCGGTTTATCCCGTTACCTCTCCAGTAGTAATGGATACGGTGATAGACAAAGAATATGTAGCTCAGATCAGATCTGTGAAGAACATCGAAGTTCGTGCACAGGAGAAAGGTTTTCTTGAGAAAATCTATGTAGACGAAGGTCAGTACGTTCATCAGGGACAGGTGTTGTTCCAGATTATGCCCAAACTTTATCAGGCAGAATTACTAAAAGCACAAGCTGAAGTAGCACAAGCTACAATCGAATTGAAAAATGCAAGTACGCTAGCCAACAACAATATTGTTTCTAAAAATGAGAAAGCAATGGCTAAAGCTAAATTGGATGCAGCCAATGCAGAAGCAAATCTGGCTCAGACGCATTTATCATTCACAAACATCAAAGCGCCGTTTTCAGGAATTATCAACAGACTACCTTTGAGATTAGGAAGTTTGGTGGATGAAGGAGATTTGTTGACATCCCTTTCTGATAATACGAATATGTATACATATTTTAATGTTTCAGAACCGGAATATCTTAATTATCAGAGAAATGTAGCTTCAAGAGGAAGTAATCAGGTAAGCTTGCTGATGGCAAATGGTGATTTGTTTCCACAAAAAGGTGAAGTTGAGACAATTACAGGTGAATTTGATAACGAAACAGGAAATATTGCTTTCAGAGCAAAATTCCCAAATCCTGACAAATTATTAAGAAACGGAGAAACAGGAAAAGTAAGAATGACTTTACCTCTTAAAAACGCTATGATCATCCCTCAGAAAGCAACATACGAAATTCAGGATCAGAAATATGTTTTTGTAGTGGGGAATAACGGAGTGGTAAAATCTAGAAATATAAAAGTAGCTTATGAGCTTCCGGACATTTATGTGGTAGGGTCAGGATTGTCAACTGGTGATAAAATCTTGTTGGAAGGAGTTCAGAAAGTGAAGGACGACCAGAAAGTTCAGACAAAAGCTCAGGATCCGAAAAAAGTTCTTCAATCATTGAAATTAAAAGCAGAGTAGGACTCTATAAATGAAGCAGTATTATGTTTAAGAAATTCATTCGCAGACCTGTTCTGTCTATTGTAATCTCATTGATTATTGTATTTATGGGAGTACTGTCACTTACCAAATTACCGGTTACACAGTTCCCATCTATTTCACCGCCAAAAGTAAACATCACCGCAGAATATCCTGGAGCCAACAACGAATTGTTGATTAAATCCGTGGTTATTCCGTTGGAAAGAGGTTTAAATGGTGTACCGGGAATGAAATATATGACTTCCGATGCCGGAAACGACGGGGAAGCTTCTATTCAGGTGGTTTTCGATTTGGGAACCGATCCGAACGTAGCAGCTGTAAACGTTCAAAACCGTGTATCTTCGGTTGTTAATAAATTACCTCCTTTGGTAGTTCGTGAAGGGGTGAAAATTACCCGTGAAGAACCTAACATGTTGATGTATATCAACTTGTATAGTGATGATCCGAAAGCCGATCAAAAATTCCTTTTCAACTATGCAGATATCAACGTGATGTCGGAATTGAGAAGGGTAAGCGGAGTTGGTTTCGCAGATATCCTGGGAACAAGAGAATATGCGATGCGTATTTGGCTAAAACCAGACAGATTAACGGCTTACAGCATTTCGGCAGATGAAGTAATGGAAGCATTAAACCAACAAAGTTTGGAAGCATCTCCGGGTAAAACGGGGGAAAGTTCGGGTAAAAGATCTCAGTCATTTGAATATATTTTAAAATATCCAGGTCGTTTTAATAATGAAAAAGATTACGGAAATATTATTCTTAAAGCTAAACCGGACGGAGAATTTATCAGATTAAAAGATGTTGCAGATATCGAATTCGGTTCTTCGATGTACGATATTTATTCTACCTTGAATGGTAAACCTTCTGCAGCGATCACTGTTAAGCAATCTTATGGTTCCAACGCAAGTGACGTTATCAAAAACGTAAAATCTTTGATGGCAGAGTTGCAGAAAACTACGTTCCCAAAAGGAATGCACTATGACATCAGTTATGACGTATCGAGATTCTTGGATGCATCGATTGAAAAAGTTATCCACACTTTATTTGAGGCCTTTATTTTGGTGGCAATTGTGGTATTCCTTTTCTTAGGAGATTGGCGTTCAACTTTAATTCCGGCAATTGCCGTTCCGGTGTCATTGATTGGTACTTTTGCCGTCATGTCCGCATTTGGAATTACATTAAACATGATCTCGCTCTTTGCACTCGTAATGGCAATTGGGGTTGTGGTCGATGACGCGATTGTAGTAATTGAAGCCGTTCACGCCAAGATGGAAGAGAAGCATTTATCTCCATTAAAGGCGACAGAAGAAGCAATGCACGAAATCAGTGGAGCGATTATCGCGATCACTTTAGTAATGGCATCCGTATTTATTCCGATTGCGTTTATGTCGGGTCCGGTTGGGGTTTTCTATCGTCAGTTCTCCATTACAATGGCTTCTGCGATTATCCTTTCCGGGGTTGTAGCTTTGACATTAACTCCGGCTTTATGTGCTTTAATTTTAAAAAATAACCACGGAAAAGCTAAGAAAAGAACTCCAATCACGATATTCTTGGATAAATTCAACAATTTATTTACGAAAGGAGCTGGGAAGTATGAAAGAATGTTGACTAAAACTGTTAAAAAGAAAACATTTACTCTTCCTTTATTATTGGCATTCTGTGCTTGTACATTCTTCCTGAGTAACTCACTTCCTTCAGGGTTTATTCCTGCGGAAGATCAGGGGATGATTTACGCAATTATCCAAACGCCACCGGGTTCAACATTGGAAAGAACGAATCAGATCGCGAAAGAATTATTAAGAGAATCTGAAGGTATCGATGGAGTACAATCTGTTTCTTCACTGGCAGGTTATGAAATCCTGACGGAAGGTACAGGTTCCAACTCCGGTACTTGTCTGATTAACTTAAAAAGCTGGGAAGACCGTAAAGAATCTGCTGCGGAAATTATAGAAAAGCTTGAAGAAAAAGCTAAAAATATTCCGGGTGCCAATATAGAATTCTTCCAACCACCATCAATTCCGGGGTATGGTGCAGCAGGTGGTTTTGAGCTTCGTTTGCTGGATAAGGCGGGAAGTGGAGACTATCATAAAATGGAACAGGTAAGTAACGACTTCGTAAAGGAACTGAAAAAACGTCCTGAACTAGGTTCTGCATTTACTTTCTATTCTGCGAGTTTCCCACAATATATGTTGAGAGTGGATAACGATCTTGCCGAACAAAAAGGGGTAACGATCGAAAATGCAATGGATAATTTATCTACTTTAATTGGTTCGAATTATGAGACGAGTTTCATCCGTTTCGACAGACCGTATAAAGTAATTGTTCAGGCGGGACCTCAATATCGTGCTTTGCCGACGGATTTATTGAAATTATACGTTAAAAACGATAAAGATCAGATGGTTCCGTATTCAGATTTCATGCATTTGGAAAAAGTGTATGGTTTATCGGAGATCACAAGACATAATATGTATAACTCATCCGAGGTAAGTGGAACTCCAGCACCGGGTTATAGTTCGGGACAGGCGATTGCTGCGATTAAAGAAGTGGCAGACAAAACACTTCCTAGAGGTTTCGGTATCGATTGGGCAGGTATTTCCAAAGATGAGGTAAGTCGTGGAAATGAAGCGATTTTCATTTTCTTAGTGTGTTTAGGATTTGTTTATTTAATTCTTTCTGCACAGTACGAAAGTTTCATTCTTCCGTTGCCGGTAATCTTATCGTTGCCAACGGGTATTTTCGGAGCTTTCTTATGTTTAAAATTATTAGGATTAGAAAACAACATTTATGCTCAGGTAGCAATGGTCATGTTAATTGGTCTTTTGGGTAAAAATGCCGTACTGATCGTAGAATTTGCTGTTCAGAAAAAAGCAGAAGAAGGAATTCCTGTTGCTCAGGCAGCTATTGAAGGAGCGGCAATCCGTTTCCGTCCGATCTTGATGACATCTTTTGCATTTATCGCAGGTTTGATTCCATTGGTAATGGCGACTGGACCAGGTGCAATTGGTAACCGAACGATCGGTACAGCAGCAGCAGGAGGGATGTTGATCGGAACCATTTTCGGATTAATGATCATCCCAGGATTATACTACATCTTTGGAACCATTGCCGATAAGTCGAGACTGTCCAAATATGAAGAAGAAAATCCTTTAACAGAACAAACAGAACCGTATCAACACGATGACAAACATGAAGATCTATAATAAACATAATAAATATATAGCAGCCATTGCCTTATCGCTTGTTTTAGCAAGCTGTAAGGCGCCGATGGCGACCGTGATAAAGGATGAGGTGAAAGAAAACGTACCTCAGAACTTTAATCAGGAAGAGCAGGGCGACGCGAATAATAACAGCGGAACTACACCCTGGAGACAATTTTTCACAGATCCAAATTTAGTTTCTTTAATTGAAACAGCTTTAAAAAACAATCAGGAACTGATGATCACTTTGCAGGAAATTGAAATTGCAAAGAGTGGTGTTTTAGCGAAGAAAGGAAGATTAACACCAACGGTTTCTGCAGGAATAGGAGCTGGCGTAAGTAAAGTTGGGCGTTACACAAGCGAAGGTGCGGGTGATGCGTCCACAGAGATCGAGCCAGGAAAAGAAGTTCCCGATCCTCTTGGAAATTTCGAAGGTGGTTTAATGGCCAATTGGGAGATCGACATCTGGAAAAAATTAAGAACAGAGAAAGATGCAGCTGTTGCTCATTATCTTTCGACAGTAGAAGGAAAGAATTTCGTTCTTTCCAATTTAATTGAAGAAGTAGCAGACAATTATTATGAATTGTTGGCATTGGATAATCAATTAGATATTATTCAGCAGTATACGAAGCTTCAGCAAAAAGCTTTGGAAATATCAAAAATTCAGAAAGAAGCTGCAGCAGCAACTGAATTGGCGGTGAAAAAGTTTGAAGCAGAATTGGCAAAATCAAAAGCTTCGGAATATACAATCCGTCAGCAGATTATCGAAAAGGAAAATGAAATTAATGCACTTTGTGGCCGTTTTCCTCAGCCTATTGTAAGAACGAAAGAAGATTTTATGACTACAATTCCGCAAACCGTTTATACAGGAATTCCTTCACAGTTGCTGGCCAACCGTCCTGACATTAAACAAGCCGAATTAGAATTAAAATCATCAAAATTAGACGTAGAAGCAGCAAGAAAAGAGTTTTATCCATCATTGGAGATCTCTGCAACGCTAGGATTGGAAGCTTTCAAACCATCTTATCTGGTGAAGCTTCCGGAATCTATGGCGGCAAGTTTAGTTGGTGAATTGGCTGGTCCGCTGATTAATAAAAGTGCGATCAAGGCAAATTTCCAATCGGCTGATGCAAGACAAATCCAAGCTCTTTACGAGTACGACAAAACGATTCTGAATGCATATTTGGACGTAGCCAATTTAATGTCTAAAGTGAAAAACATAGATCAGTATTACAAACTGAAGTCTGAAGAAACACAGGCTTTGGAGAAATCAATCGATATTGCTAATCAGCTATTTAGAAATTCAAGAGCAGATTATCTGGAAGTTCTTCTGAACCAGAGAGATGCATTGGATGCAAAAATGGAGCTGGTGGAAGCTAAACAAAAACAGCTGAGTACAGTTGTTGATATTTACAAAAGCCTGGGAGGAGGCTGGAAGTAGATATAAATCCTTAATGTTTTAAAAGAAAAGAGGCTGTGCCCATACGGAACAGTCTCTTTTCGATTTAAACTGAAAACTTTAATAAAAAGGTTCTTTTGCAAGAACCTTCAAAATTTACCTGTAGATATGACCACACCACAACTAAACTGGTATTCAATGGATATTAGTTTTATATGAAAAAGGTTATTAGTTCTAAAAAAAATGGTTATTAGTTTTTTAAAAAAGATCATCAGTACAAAACCAACCTTCCCTAAAGTAATTCCCCTATTAAGGAAGGCGGTATTATTACTGTACAATCATGAAATTATATTTATTCCCTTCAAAATTTATTAGTGTTTTTTTTGTGTTTTTCCCCTTTACTGTATTTCTGTTTTTACAACCTCTTTGTTTTTTTAACTTTCCATTTAAATTCTGAGCCGAAATTATAATCTTGGGCGGAGAAAAAAAACACTTGTTGTCTTAATTTATAAATTGATACGTCCTAATTTATGAATTGGTAAAATTTAATGCGCTGAATAATAATTTATTAAGTGTTTAAATTTAAATTATATAAATGTTGTAATTAATTCGTGAAAACTGATCATTTTTATGTACTTTTGACGGGAAATTAAGACACTGAATGTTGTTTAAGGTTGTAAAAAAAATATACTTTATCCTTTTTATTTGTTTTTTTAAACTTCTTTTATCTCAGGAAGGGTATAGTGACTATTATAAATTAAGGCAGAAATTTGAAAATCTTGAAGAAAATGATTCAAGAGCATTTCCGTTTTTACAACCTTATATTGAAAAAGCCAAAAAAGAAAAGAACTATGAGAAATTAGTTCAAGGCTATAAAGACGGTGTATTTTTTTCTCCGGAAAATGAAGTTAAGTTAAAATACGCTGATAGTATGATTGCGGTAGCCAGCCAGTCCAAGGTAGGAGATCTGCAGAGTATTGCATACCTAGAAAAGGGAATTATCTATTATTACCACTATAAAAAATTTCAACAGGCACTTAATGAATATCTTAAAGCCTATGAATATGCTAAAAATACCAAAAATGAGTATCTGAAATATCAGAACCTCTATCATATGGGAGTGGTAAAAAGCTATTTAGGATATTATGAGGACGCTTCGGAACTGTTCCAAAAAAGCTTAGCTTATTACAGTAAGGAAAAATCCAGAAAGGATCTTGGCTCGAATGCGATATATAATAATAAAAGAGCATATCTGAACTGTCTGCATCAGTTGCTTATCTGCTACCGTAATCTTGGGCAGTACAGCGAAACCGATTACGCAATTCAGACCGGTCTTGCCGAAATTGGCGATAATCCTGAATACGCGCAGGAAAAAGGATATTTTCTTTTGTCTAAAGGGATTTCTGAGTATAGGAATAATAAATTTCAATCTGCTTTAAATAATTTAAATCAATCGCTTCCCTCCATTAAAAAAGGGCGCGACTTTGCCCGACTTTCCGTAGATTATTATTACATCGGTAAAACATATTTCGGTTTAAAAAACACCAAAGAATCGATGAAATACTTTAGAAAAGTTGATTCGATTTTTACAAAACATCAATTTATTCTCCCTGAATTACGGGAAAATTATGAAATATTAATTGATCAGAGTAAAAAGGAGAAAAACCAGGAGCAGCAATTATATTATACTAATCAGCTTCTCAAAGCGGATAGCATTATGTCGAAGGATTTTATTTACTTATCTCCGAAGATTCATAAAGATTATGATGCTAAAACCCTGTTGGACGAGAAAGAAAAACTACAAAAGATCAATTATTTTGGAACTGTTATCATTATTGTTCTCATTATTTGGGCAATCGGTTTAGGGGCTTTATTAACGAGAAGACATAAAAAAGCAAAAGAAATTAAGCAGAAATATGTTTTACTGGAAGAAAAATTCACTGTACAGCACGATGAAACTCTTCCGATACTTCCCATTGCTGCACCAGTTGAGGAGCGAAGATCAAGCCTAAATGAAAGCAAAGTTGAAGAATTGCTCCAAAAATTAAAAACCTTTGAAGAGAAAAAAGAATTTACCCAAAAAGGTCTTACAATAAGTAAGCTAGCCACTCAGCTGAATACCAATTCCAATTATCTTTCGCAGGTTGTGAACGAACATAAAGGGGTGAATTTTAATAAATACCTCAGCGAACTTCGAATCAATTACATTACAAATCTTCTGTTCGAAAATAAAGAATATCTGAAATATAATATCGAAACTTTAGCAAAAGAATGCGGTATCGCTTCCCGCCAGAATTTCTCCGATCTTTTTTATGAAATTAATGGAATTCGCCCTACGGATTTTATTAAGAACAGGAGGGAGGAGATTGAAGAAAACTCTTGATTTTTTATTGAAAAATTATACGACAAGTTTTGACGCTTTGAGAAAATATCTTTGCTGCACATGATTTAAATTAATATGAAAACGCTAAAAAGTGATAAGGATCATATTAAATATAATTAATAAATCTTTTTATGGTGAAGTAAAATGAATATTTTTGCACCGTTTAAAAAAATTTAATAAACAAAATAACTAATGCGAAAACTCTATGTGAGTGTACTTTCTATGTGCACAATCTTGAGCTTATCTGCTCAGGAAGTAGTTTGGCAGAAAGATATTAAATCCTCAACACAGGATTTTCTTTCTCAGATTACAACAACAATTGATGGGCAGTACCTTATTTCAGGGAGCTCCATTCAATCTAAGAAAATTTCTACAGAAAACACACAAAATCAAGGCTACGATTTTCATTTGGTAAAACTTAATCAACAAGGTGAAGAAGTTTGGGAAAAATATTTCTCAGGGCAGAATCATGATTTTCTTGCAGGTTCGGTTGCAACTCAGGAAGGCGGATTTCTTTTATCAGGAACTTCTTACTCAGGAAAAAGTTTAGACAAAAAAGAAGACTCTAAAGGCGGATCAGATATTTGGCTTATCAGAATCAATGAATTTGGAGATGAATTGTGGCAGAAAACCATTGGCGGAAGTTCGGATGAAGAAGCTAGATCAGTTATTCAAACCACAGATTTAGGATTCTTTGTAGCTGGAAATGTTCAAAATTCAACAAAAAGTTACGGTTCAAAAGATGTTTTAGTTGTAAGACTTGATAAAAATGGGAAAGAATTATCACAACTGGTTTTAGGCGGCAAAGGTTTAGATGAAGTCGAGAAAATGATTCCGACAAAAGATGGCGGAGCTTTATTAGGAGCTTATTCAAGAAGTAATGCAGGAGGGTCAAAGAAAACAGAAAACTTCGGAGAAGGTGATTACTGGATCATTAAGCTAAATAAAGACGGAAAGGTTGAGTGGGAAAAGAACTTTGGAGGAAAGCGGGACGATCATTTGAGAACGCTTTCTTTAACGTCGACGGGTTATTTAATCGGAGGAGAATCAAGATCTGAGAGATCAGGAAATAAATCTGTTGGCATTGAAGAAGGTACAGACCTTTGGTTGATTTCTCTTGATGAAAGAGGAGAAGAAATCTGGCAGAAGTCTTACAATTTTAAAAACAGAGATGTTTTAATGGGAATGAGTGTTTTACATTCTTCCGATGAAAAATCTTCAAAAGGAATTTTGTTAGGAGGTTACACTCAGGCTGAAGGAAGAATTGAAAATGATGATGAGACTTTTTGGATGCTGTATTTGGATTATAATGGAAATGAACAATGGAGAAAGCATGTGAAAGGAGAATCCAGAAAAAGAGAGGAAAGATTGTCTGATATTAAATTAAACAGAGACGGTTCGATTGTTTTAGCAGGAACCAGCGCAGAAGAACTCGGAAAAGAAAATTGGAAGATTGTAAAGTTGGGAGACAAGCAAATCGATCAGTTAATCGAAAAACAAGACATCAAAATATATCCGAATCCTGTATCCGATTATGCCTATGTGGAAATCGGATTTGATTTTAAGGAAGCAGAGATCACTTTGTATGATATGGGTGGAAGACAGTTGCAAAGTTTGAAAACGAAGAATAAGGTGACAAAGATGAACACACAGAATTTAATTCAGGGGGTTTATCTCATCACGATCAAAACGGATACGAATAAAACAGCTAATGCCAAATTAATTAAGAAATAAACAAATGGAAAAAAATATAAATAAGTTAATATATGGAATAATATTTCTGAGTACTATATTATTGTCACAAAATAGAGAGATGCCAATTAATATACAATCTCCAAATGCATCATCATTAGGTAAATATGGTGATTTAACAATGGACTTGAATACAGGAAGAGCAAATGTGACCGTACCATTATACCAGCTAGAAGAAGGGGGGTTCCAATGGATATTTCGATGTCCTATGATACGGGAGGAGTAAGGGTTAATGATGTTCCTGGCTGGGTTGGTCAAAATTGGACTTTACAAGCAGGAGGTGTTATAACAAGATCGGTAAGAGGAAAGTCTGCGGATGAAATGTATTGGGATTTACATAATTACGGCTATGCTTATGATAATAAAGGTTATTATTATTTCAAAGATATTTTAAATACTAGCAATTGGAATTCTCAACAGAATTTATCAAATTTAGCTAATAATGCCACCCATTATCCAGATTATGAACCAGATGTGTTTACATTTAATTTTATGGGACATAGTGGAAAGTTTTTTTTAGGATCAGATGGGGAGTGGAAAGTATCATCATCTAATAACTTAAAGGTTATTATCGATATTAATGATAAAGTACAGCCAAATAACTATTATTACGTTGCTTATGGTAATAACAATAATATTCCTTTTCCTAAAGTACTAGGAAAAATTACAATAATGGATGATCAGGGTAATAAATTTATTTTTGGAGACATTGTAAATCAAAATTCAATTGAATTTTCATTTCAAAACTTTTTTAATCAAATTAATACAGCGATAACTTCTAGTGCCTGGTATTTAACAAAGGTTTATAATAAGCATAATCAACTGGTTTACGACTTAAATTATGAAAGAGGGGATTATTTGGCTTCATTTTATAATAGAAATGATTTTCAAAAAATGAGTTTAACAACAAATAGTTGGATAGGAGGAGGTTGTTCATATGGCACAGAATATAGTGAAACCGTTTATGCGAATGGTAACTTAATAATTCCATCTTATTTAAAAAAGATTACTACATATTCTTCTAAGCAAATCTTGTTTAATTCAATAATTAGTAATTCACTAAAATATGGTATAAATGACTCTCCCATTATTCAAACTTATGATAAATTTAGACAAGATGTGCAAGCTGGACAGCCACAAAACTGGGCTCAGATAGATGATGCGTATTTTTACTACATCAGAAGGGATCAGAATTTAAATGTTTTACCAACAGTAAATGGAGCAAATTTACATATCTATCCATACCTTGAAGCCTTAAAATGGAGAAAATTAACGGGGATTAATATCCTAAGTTCAGACCAGAATACACTATTTACAGCAGCACTTAATTATAATGATAATGTCAATGCAAGATTACGTTTAGATAAAATTACTATTAATAACGTAGATAATAAAACTCCACAAACTTACTCATTTGAATATAATAATTTTGATGATTTGCCTTTGTTTACAAGTAATAATATTGATCATTTTGGTTATTATAAATCAACTCCTTTCGTATTAAGTTATAATAATCCAGCCGTTCATGAGTCTTCTAGAGGAACTGATCCAAGTACAGTGTCATATGGAACATTATCAAAAATAATATACCCAACAAAAGGCTATACCAAATTTTTATACGAACCACATACATATTCCCAATATGTAGGTAATGATTTAGATCTTAAACAAGAAAATGGAATAATTGGAGGTGTTAGAATAAAATCTATGTTTAATTATACTGAAAATGGGATTCCTGAAATTAAAAAATTTCATTATGTAACAGATTTACAATTAAATAAATCATCAGGTATTTTACTTCAGAAAAATAATTATTTCATGCCTGATTATAAAATGCCTACGACGGCTAATGGAGTAACAATATATGAAACATATTTTAATATTTCGCCTATTGTTTATCTGTCAAATTTAATGGGTAACACTATTGAATATTCAACTGTAATCGAAGAGAATGATAGAGGAACAATTGTTAATCAATACTCCGATTTTAATGATTATCCTGATTTTAAAAACGATACTTATATTGCTCAAGATAGAAATAGATTTGATCCTCATACTGAATATGGATATAAACGTGGAAAAATTAAGCAAAAGAAATACTTTGATAATTTAGGAAATAAAGTTAAACAAGAAGATTTTACCTATCAAGATAATAATAACCAAAATGTTAGAGGATTTAGTTATACTTCAATAGCTCCATGTGCAGGATATTCTAATGCTCCAATTGTTAATGGAGCATCTTATAATATATTTTTTTCCGATTTTGAAAATGTAAGTAAAAAAACAACAAATTATTTTCCAGGAGATAAAAGTGTTGAGGAAAAGGAAATCTATGATTATACTAAAAGTAACAATTTTGGAGATAATTTTTTAACATCAACAACAAAAATAAATCCAGATAAAACCATAAAAGAGGAGTATACATACCCTTTTCAAATGAGCGGACAGATATATTCTTCACTGTTGGATAAGCGTTATTTCCCGATGCTTCAAAAAGAAACCTATTTAAATTCAAAAAAGATAGCTAAGACACAATCTGTTTATAATTTTATGCCAATAGTTGATCAATCATCAACGCTACTAGCTCCTTTATCGCAAAGTGAGATAGATTTAAACGTAATCCCAAATACAGAATATAATAAGATTAATTATGACCTTTATGATGAGGTGGGAAATATATTACAATACACTCTAGAGGGAGGATTACCAGTATCATTAGTATGGGGTTATAATAAAACACGTGTGATTGCGAAAATTGAAGGAGTACAATACAACCAAATCAAATCATATATTGCAGATATTGTGAATAGCTCTAATACAAATATGATGAATTCTAGCTATAGTAATGATGAATTTGTTTCTAAGCTTAACAGTTTTCGAACAAATGTTAATTTGAAAGATTATCAAATTACTACATATTCATATTATAGGGGTGGAATAGGTCTTAAAACAGTAGTATATCCATCTGGACAAGCGGAGAATTATATTTACGATAATAGAAACAGATTACAAAAAATTCTAGATACAAATAATAATATTATTAAAGAATGGGATTATAATTATAGTTCCAAAACTACACCTGACATTTTTTTTAATGAAGAAAAAAGTCAACCATTTACTAGAAATAATTGCGGTTCTAGTGCCTTAGGAAGTAGTTATATATATAAAGTACCTGCTTATAAATACTCTTCATTTGTGAATCAATCTGACGCAAATCAGAAAGCTTTAGATGATATTAATACAAATGGACAAAATACTGCTAATATTAAGGGAACATGTACTCCTATATATTGTCCACTTTCTTTCAATACCTCAATAGGTATAAGTGGAGGTGGAAGTATCACTGTTACGCCTACAAATTATTATAAGGTATCTTTTGGATTTTCTTCCGGACCAAACTCAATAAATCAACCTTGGACGACAACAGGAGTTAAAGTAGCCACTATAAGTGGAAGCTGTATACCGAAGACAGAATATACTTCCTATAACGGACAAGTATATTATACAATTAAAACTAATGGAGATATTATTTTAAGATCACATTCAACAACTCCAGGTAATAATACCTCTTATAATTATGAAATAATTTATCCGACAAACTAATCAAAGATGAAAAAAATAATAATCTCAATCAGCGCCCTGTTCATTACGGGGCTTGCTAAGGCGCAGTTGAGCACAGCAGAAAATTATATTTATACAAAAACATATTTGAATCATCTCGATCCATCTGATCCAACTCAAATACTGAAAGTTTCGGAAACAGTACAATATTTCGATGGATTGGGAAGACCCAAACAGATTGTCAATATTCAGGCAACACCACAAGGAAAAGATGTTGTAACACATATCGAATACGACGGATTCGGAAGGCAGGTAAAAGATTTTCTTCCTGTTCCCCAACAAGGAACGCAAAACGGAGGGATTTATGCCTCACCTTTAAGCAATGCAACACAGCCAACACTTTACGGCTCAGAAAAAATATTTTCAGAGAAGCAGCTTGAAAACTCACCATTAGACCGAATTTTAAGTCAAAAACAAGTTGGAAATGCTTGGGATAACAAACCTGTAACATTCGGTTATGACGCCAATGTGGATGGTGATGTGAAAAAATACATAGCAACATTTGATTATACAAATTTTGAATCCCATATTATTTTATCAGGATCATATGCTACAGGGCAACTGTATAAAAATATCGTTACGGATGAAGATGAAAATCAAACCATTGAATTTAAAAACGGACAGGGGCAGGTTTTGCTAGTCAGAAAAGTTGGCGATACAGGGAATATCGATACCTATTATGTTTACAATGATTATAACCAACTAGCTTATGTGATTCCACCATTAGCTTCGGTTACAGGTTTAGTTGATGAAACCACATTAAACAACCTTTGCTATCAATACAAATATGACGGCAGAAATCGTCTCGTAGAAAAGAAACTTCCGGGGAAAGGGAAAGAATATATGGTGTATGATAAGCAAGATCGTTTGGTACTAACTAGAGATGCCAATATGGAATCAAAGGGGCAATGGCTTTTTACTAAATACGATCAATTCTCAAGACCAATTTATACAGGTATTTTAGATAGTCCTCCAGGTAGGGAGGCACAAGTGGTTGCTGTAGAAGGACAAGGTTCAAACAATGAACTAAGGAGCTCTTCAAGTTTTAATAATGCTGGAATGGATGTGTATTATTCAAACACAACAGCATATCCTACTGCTAATTTTAAATTGTTGAGTGTCAATTATTATGATACTTACCCAACAGGATCACCAAATATTTCCTCTCCAATATTACAACAAGAAATTCTCCCACAGGCAGATCAAGGAGTTTCTGTCAGTACAAAAGGGCTTCCAACAGCTTCTTACGTAAAAAATATAGAAGATGATAATTGGACTAAAAACTATACTTGGTACGATATTAAAGGAAGAGCAATTAGCACATATTCAATCAATCATTTAGGTGGGCGAACAAAAATGGATTCTAAACTGGATTTTGCAGGAGTTGTTCAGAAAACAATTACTACTCACAAAAGATTGGATACTGATACAGACAGGGTAATTATAGAAAATTTCACCTATGATTCTCAAAACAGATTATTAGCTTATACCCATCAGGTAGATAATAATTTTGTTGAAACTATTTCTGAGAATTCTTACAATGAACTTTCGCAATTGACTAATAAAAAAGTAGGAGGTTATCCTTCATTAGGAGGTAATAGCTTTCTTCAAAGCATTGATTATTCATATAATATCCGTGGTTGGATGACCAAAATTAATGATCCAAAAAATCTTAATGGTAAATTGTTTGGATATGAAATGAAATACGACTCAGTAGATGGAGAAGAAACACCTGATCCTTTTGACACAAGTTTAAAAGTGCTACCAAGATATAATGGAAATATTACTGAAGTAGACTGGAAAACCTCAACTTCTCCCAATGATTATTTAAGAAGATATGGTTATGTTTATGATAAATTAAATAGATTATCTGCTGGATTTTATCAAAGAGAAGATAATCCTTCCGCAAGAGAATATTTTGAAAAAATGACTTATGATCTTAATGGAAATATTACCAATCTAAAAAGAACAGCTTCTTTGGATGGAAATACTACTGCAGGATTAATAGACAATCTATCATATGAATATTTTAATAACGACCAGAGTAACAGGCTTAACAAAATAACAGATGGACAGCAGAATCCATCAGGTTATCCTTTAGGAGGAAATATTATTGAGTATGATAATAATGGTAATATGACAAACCATTTAGATAAAGGAATAAATTTAATAAATTATAATTTTTTAAATCTTCCGGATTCGGTAAGAAGAGGGAGTGGCAGACTTATTCAGAGTACTAATTATCTGTATAGAGCAGATGGAGTAAAAGTAAAGAAAACCAGACTAAGTCAATCGGTTATTCTTGGATATACTGAATACCTTGATGGGTTTCAATATGAAAAAACCGGAAACTTTGCCCCTTCTTTACAATTTGTACCAACAAGTGAAGGATATTATGATTTTCAACAAAATAAGTATATTTACAATTATTTAGATCATCTCGGAAATGTACGAGTAAGTTACACAAAAAATGGTTTAGGTATCGATATAGTTGAAGAAAGCAATTATTATCCATTTGGTTTAAAACATGAAGGTTATAATATGCTAAGTGGTAATCCAAGTTATCAATACAAATACAACGGAAAAGAGCTTCAGACAGAAACAGGAATGTATGATTATGGAGCGAGATTTTATATGCCGGATTTAGGCAGATGGGGAGTGATTGATCCGCTAGCGGAGAAACATAGAAGATATTCGCCTTATAACTACGCAGTAAATAATCCGATTAGATTTATTGATCCGGATGGTAGGGATATTAGTTATACTGGAGCAGATGCTCAAGCTGCATTTAGGCTTTTACAGAGTTTTATGGGATCTCAGAGACCACCTAATGATTATATTTTTGATGAAAAAGGCAATTATGTTAGGACCGAAAAAAATAATCAACCACATAGGTTAGTTGTAGAAAATTCAAAAACTAAAAGTAGAACTAATTATAGTTTTGCGGATCCTAGTGAAGATCCCAAACAAATAGATAGAGGTATTATAAATAAATTATTATTTGTTAGTGAAGCTGAAATCGAAGGAATGCTTAAAGGACAAGGTACTTTTGAATCTGGAAAATTTAATTTTGCTTGGGAAAGTCAAGGAGGTGGAGATTTTGATTATTCATATTCTGTTCTTCCAAAGAAATATACTGAAGCAAGTTCAGATCCTTTGACTAATTATTCAAATGCTCTTTTTTTGCCTGAAGGAGATAACACTGCACATAACCAGATGAATTTTGGAAATTATTTATGGGGAGCAACAGGTTATACAGTTGGGTTTGATTATTCTGGTCTTCAAATGGGAGCGCATGCAAATAGTAGATTTAATTCGAGAAGAAATGGTTATGATTCTCAATGGGATTCTAAAGATGACCAAAGATCCATAATACTAGGAGCTACTCATGCTAGGCGGGGTGGTTATAGATCAATAAAAGCTATAATGTTATATGGAAAAACTCACAAGAATTCTTATTAGTGTATTTTTATTGCTCATTCTTACGGAATGTAACCCAACTAATTATAACGATAAATTTTCAAAACTCGAAAATGAAAATTTTACTTATTTTAAGGGATATTCAATAACCTATAGAAACGGAACATATTTAATCAGTAATGCTAATGTAGAAAAAGATGATAAAAGAATTTTTGTTAAAAAAGGAATTACTGGAAAAATTAAGAATATCAAAGATATTTATAATAATTTTATTAATAAGTCTGAGACAGAAATTAAAGCATTAGAGAAGTTGTTAGATAAATTTGATAAATTAGATGTTACAAATTTATCTGTGGATGATTTTCAAAATATTCAGTTTGTTTTTTCCTTTGATAAATGCTCATATACATTTTTAAAATTGTCAGATAAAAATACCTTGAAAGATGTAAACAAGACATATTTTAAAAAATATAAAAAAAATTGGTATTTATATAAGCAATGTTCAGAATAAAATAAAAAGACACTTGCGCGAGCCTCTTGCTCGTTTCATTCATTAGAAAACCACTGCACCCGTTGCAGTGGTTTTCCATTTCCAATTAAAACAATTCCAAAAACTTACAAAAAACCAAAATAAAATTATAAAACATTGAAAACTAAACGATTGTTTTTTTGTTTTCCACAATTCAATAAAATAAACTCCTATATTTGTAGCGTAACAAACAACACAAATATGAAAAACACAAAAAGCTCTACGAGCGAAACAGGTCATGCAAAAAATATTGCGAACCTTCAGGATCTAATCTCTTTTTGCAAAGGATATGGCGACAAATACAATCCGGTAAAAGAAGAATTAAAAATTTCAAGTCTGGAAACTCTTTATCAGGATGCACTTCAAAAGTTGACAGAAACCCAAACCAAGAAAACTTTCTTCAACAATGCGACTAATCAACGGGCAGATGCATTTCGCGATCTCAATCCTTTATCTACGAAAATTGTCAATGCATTGGCGGTTTCAGAAACAAATCCTTTAATGTTAAGTAACGCAAAATCCTACAATAAAAAACTACAGGGAAGAACAAAATCAAAAATAGAAATTCCCACATCTGAACAGGATTCGGAGATTGTAGCGAAAACGATTTCTACTTCTCAACAAAGCTATGACAGCAAGATCAATAACTTCTCCAATTTAATTCAGGTCTTAGAACAAAGCACAGCTTACAACCCAAATGAAGAAGATTTAAAAGTAGCTTCATTACAGAATAAACTAACAGATATGAAAAGCAAGAATACAGTGTTGATTCATGCCTACACAGAATATTCTAATGCAATGTTATCCAGAAATCAAATACTGTATGATAATCTTACAGGGCTTTGTCAAATTTCGAAAGAGGTAAAACAATATGTAAAATCAGTTTTTGGTGCGACAAGTCCACAATACAAGCAAATTTCTTCAATATTGTTTGTAAAACGAAAGTAAAATTTAAATATTTTCAATGCTAAATATAAAACTCCTGTTGTAAAATATACTTTCTGCACAGGAGTTTTAGCTTTTTATAAGGTTGATTAATTTTTTTAAGATGTATAAGTAAATATTAGTAATGTTGTTTTAAATATTAGCAATGTAAAAGTAAAATCTCTAATAGTTGATGATGATTTTTTGCTTGTAAAAGTTAAATGTTCTATTGTAAAAGTAAATTCTAGAATTGTAAAAATATATTTTAGCGATGTAGTTGATAAAACTCGCAATGTAAAATATACTTTTTGTATAAACGGATAATAATATTGCAACATTATCCAGTATTTTAATAACTTAGAACATAAAATTAAAACCTACAAAATAAATACTCAAAACAAAAAATCTGCGTAATCAGCAAAATCTGCGAGAGCAAAAACCACCAAACTCAAAACTCCCATGAAAAAATTCCTCTTTATCCTCATCGGTATCATTGTTATCTTAATCATCATTGTTTTAATCAAAACATTTACCTATCCTTTTAAAAAGATCAATTCATCAACTTCCAAAGGTTGGAAAGTAATAAAAGACGATTCTGCGATCCAAAGACTTTCAGGAGGAATAAAAATTCCAACAGTTTCCACAGGTGAACTAGGAGAGTTTGATTACTCCACATTCGACAGAATTAAAGAATATTTAAAAACATCTTATCCCCTCATTTATGAAAATGCAGAATATGTTGAAGTCAATCAATACGGTTTGGTGTATAGACTGAAAGGCAGTAATCCATCTCTTGCTCCTATTTTATTTTTGTCTCACACCGATGTAGTTCCTCCGGGAGATGCAGATTTAAAAGATAAAACAGAAAATGTTTTTAGAGCGAATGATAAACCTTTACCCCCTGTTTCAATAGTTGCAGAGGAGTGGGATTTTGGACCATTTTCAGGAGCTGTTGCCAATGGAAGAATCTACGGAAGAGGAACCATCGATATGAAAGGAATGCTCTTTTCTTTAATGGAATCTTTAAATAACATTATTAAAACGCATCACAAACCTCAAAGAGATATTTATTTGGCTTTCGGATTTGATGAAGAAGTGGGCGGACAAAAAGGAGCGGTGCAAATTGCGAATTATTTTAAATCTAAAAACCTCACATTCGATGCCGTTTATGACGAGGGCGGATTGATTTTACAAAAGGGAAGTGTTGCAGGAATCGACGCAGATGTAGCCGTAATCGGTTGTGCAGAAAAAGGTTTTCTCTCTGTTAAAATTAAAGTAAAGGGATTAGGCGGACATTCATCCATGCCTCCTACAGAAAGCGCTATCGGAAAAGCGGCGGTCATCATGCAAAGATTAGAAGACGACCAAATGAAACCAATGATCACCCCTTTGATAAATGAATTCTTCACCAAAATTGGAGGATCAATGTCATTTGTAAATCGAATGGGAATTTCCAATCAATGGTTATTGAAACCCGTATTATTATCTCAATTGACTAAAAATAATTCAACCAACGCATTAGTTCGTACCACAACAGCTTTAACGATGATGAAAGGAAGCGACGCACCGAACGTTCTCTCTCCCGAAGTAGAATTTGTCGTTAATTTCAGACTCCTTCCCGGTAACACAGTAAAAGAAGTAAAAGAACATATTGCAAAAGCAACAAAAGGTTTTGATGTCGAAATCGAAGAAATTGATAATGTAAAAGAAGCTTCTGCCGTTTCTTCAACCAATACAAAAGCCTTTAAATTAATAGAAGCCGGAATCAAAGAAATTCATCCGACGGCAATTGCAACACCTTACCTCACGGTTGGAGCGACAGATGCATATAAGTATCAAATTGTAAGCAAAAATATTTACAGATTTATGCCGATAAAAATTACCGATGCCGAAAAACAATCCATACACAGCACCAACGAATACATCAGTATCGAAAATTACATGAAGATGATCCACTATTTTGAATTTATTATGCGTAATTATGATAAGTAATGAGCAATGAGTAATTCATCAGAAATATAATTAGTAAACAATAAAAAATAAAGTATACTTCAGGCTCAAAGAATCATCAGCAATAAAACATTTAGTATTCGCACTGTCATCCTGAGCGAAGTCAAAGGATTTCCACCGATTTCGGAAACTGAAGTGTAAAGAAAAAGAAACCTGTGAACGTTTAGAAAATTCTCCTGTTAAAGCGCAAAACAAATGACAAATCTTGAATTCGCGTAGGATTAAATTTTAATTTTTGACATTTAGTTTCCCAATCTTGAATTTTTGTTTCAAGACAAAGAAAAACAATAAATAATAAAAAACAAAAAACAAAAAAATAACACGTCAAGTTTTGTCGCATTACGCCATTAGCTTTGTCATATCAAAATTACAGAGCTATGGAACTGCCATTTTATTTAAATTTTAACGACTTCGAAAACAAATATTACGACAATCTGGAAAAATGGTTTGAAGAATATCACAACAGCTCAGAAACCGATTATCTGAAGGCACTTGTTGAAATGTACAGTCCGTACGTTTATTATAATTTTGCGAATGACAGGCTTCAGGCGGATGCTTCGATTCAGATTAAGGACTGTTTTTTTCCATATTACGAAAAGATAGGACTCTCATTTTGTACTACCTGCGAAAATGGAAAGACTTCAAAAAATATAAATGGTATAAACCATGTTTTCGAATGGAAAACCATTACGATGATGGAGTATGCTCAACATGTTTTAGATAAAATCAACAGATATTTTTCTAAAAATAACGATAAAGAGGGTAAAAACATTCTCGATTTCATCAATAACCATGAGATTATCACCTCCAGAGAAGGGGCGGGGCTTTGTGTCAACTACAACCAACATCAGGTAACGCTCCCTTTTCTGAAGGCTTATCTTCCGGTGTACGGACAAACCGTGAACATTGCACTGTACAGAGATTTTATTTTCTCGATCGTTCAGATTGCTGAGTTTATTGATCAGAAATTAAAAGAAGTTCAGGCTTTTGGAAGCACAATTTATTCAAAGTTAAAATCAGAAGCCAAATTCAAAGTACAGCTAAGCCATCAGTTTCTGACCATGTGCAATTAAAATTTTACATCAAACATTCATATAGCTAGATTATTTAAAAGTTTGAAATAAGTTGGTACCTTTTTCAGACAAGAATCCCAGTCGAATGGCTGGGATTTTTTGTGGAAATTATATTTTAATATCTTCTAATATGTTTTAAATAAAAAAGTCTCAGGTAAAAACCTAAGACTTTGATTTGCAGAAAGGAAGGGATTCGAACCCTCGATACAGTTACCCGTATACTACCTTTCCAGGGTAGCTCCTTCAACCACTCGGACACCTTTCTTTATTCGAGACTGCAAAAATAGAGTATTTTCCGGAATCTGCAAACTCAAAATGAAATTACTATGAAATTTCTCCACAAAGACTTTTCGCAAAGTTATCGGCAAAGCTTCCTGTGTAATTTGGATTGTCAATTAAATGCATTGCCTTCGTAATCGCACTTTCCGCAGTAATATCTTTTCCGCTGATGGCTCCGATTCTTGAGAAAATATTACTGTTTTCATATTTTCCAAAGGAGATACCTCCTGAGATACATTGGCTTACAACCACAATCTCTGTTCCGTTGTTTCTGATTTCCTGCAAGGTTTCCTGAGTTTTTTCACTACTGAAAATCGTTCCCGAACCGAAAACCTGAAGAATCAGAACCTTCATTTTGGGGATTTCTTTAAAATGATTCAGTTTCATTCCCGGAAAAATTCTCCAGAATAAAACATCCTCAGAAATATGATCATCCACATGAAATTCAACATTCGCATCACCACGGTGAAGATTATCTTTAATGATATTCAAATGAACTCCGGATTGTCCAAGGATAGGGTAGTTTGGACTGGCATACGCATCAAAATATTCAGCAGAATATTTCAGCGTTCGGTTTCCTCTCAATAATTTATATTCAAAATAAATCGCAACTTCCTGAATTACTGCTTCATCATTTTCGTATAAACTTGCGTAATACAAACTTGTTAAAAGGTTTTCTTTGGCATCCGTTCTCAAATCTCCAATTGGAAGCTGTGAACCCGTCAAGATCACTGGCTTTTTCAAGCCTTTTAACATGAAACTTAATGCTGAAGCGGTGTACGACATCGTGTCCGTTCCGTGAAGAATTAAAAATCCGTCATATTCATCATAATTTTTTTTGATGTAATGTGCAATAATTTTCCATTCCTCTGGTCCCATATCCGAAGAGTCGAGCGGTTTTGCAAAAGGATGCACGAAGACTTCGCACTCCATAAGCTTCATTTCTGGCATTTTTTCAAAGATATTTCCAAAATCAAACGCGCGAAGGCTTCCGGTTTCATAATCTTTCTCCATACCGATGGTTCCTCCGGTGTAGATAAGCAGGACTTTTCGTTTCATGTAGTACTTTTATTAGAATTTTGAGCCTTTGTCAGGTTCATTTCTCAAAATTACGTTAATTTGCAAAGATTTGAAAATGAATGAAAGATTTAGCGCAAACTTTTGAGTATTTAAAACAGTTTTTAACGGAGGAAAGATTACAGAAGATCGAGCATTTTTCGCCCGAAAGTTCAGATTTTATCCTTCCTGTGGTGGAAGATGTCTATCAGTTCCGAAATGCGGCGGCGATTGTGCGTTCTGTCGAGGCGTGTGGTTTTCATAAAGTGGTGGCTTTGCAGGAGGAATATAGTTTTGAACCGAATCTTCGCGTTACAAAAGGTGCAGATACTTGGGTAGAGGTTGAAAAAATGCCAAGAAATATGGAGTCTTTCCAAAATATTAAAGATAGAGGATATAAAATCGTGGCGGTTTCTTTGGAAAACAATGCTAAAATGTTACCCGAATACGAAATTACAGAACCAATTGCTTTAGTTTTCGGAACTGAAATGGAAGGCGTTTCTCAGGAAATTCTGGATTTTGCAGATGAGACATTGGCGATTCCGATGTACGGTTTTACAAGAAGTTTTAATGTTTCGGTGGCAGCTTCGATTTGTATGTATGAATTGAAACAAAAATTGATAAAATCTGGAATTGATTATAAATTGAATGAAGAAAAGCTTCTGAGAATGAAAATTCGTTGGGCAGTGAATTCGATGAGAAGCGGACAGCAAATTTTTGATAAGTATCTGAAAGAGAATAATATTGATTTTTAGTTGAACTTTTAAAACACAAATAATCATGCAAAAATACACCAAATACCTTTTCTTTATTTCTCTGATCTTGTCTTTGGGGTCTTTGTATCTCATTGAAAAAGGGGGAAAAGAAATCTATCCTTTTTTCAGCTGGAAATTGTTTACAAGCCCGAGCGGAAGCGAGAAATTTGAGGAACAATACAGATTGTACAAGGTTGAAGGAAAGGACACAATTCGAGTTTTATATAAAGCTACCGATCTTTATGACGAAAACAATCAGGCTTTGATTACAGGGTTTTACGGTAAGAAAATTGAGAAAAATGAAGACAGAGAAAAAAGCATTCAGAAGATGAAAATTTTCATTAAAAGTTATCAACCGGAGGATATTAATTTTCTGTTGTTTAAAGAAAGCTTCAATCCATGGGATTTGGGAAAACCGACTTTTAAAATCAACAAAACTCTGATAACCAAGCTGTGATGAAATACAAAGAACTTACTGTTTTCAATTATAAAATCACGTATTATGCAATGCGTATTTTTGGTTTGTGTTGGTTATTAATGCAATATTTGGCTTTCAGAAAAATCAGTCGATGGCCGAAAGAAATTTATGAACCCTTTTTAGAAATTCAACGATTTATTTTTCCTCAATATCCTAGCGAAATTTTATATGGAAGTATTTTATTGATATGTGCTTTGCTTCTAATCATAACGATATTTAAGCAAAATTATATTCTTAATATTTTAATTTTTGTTTTAATCGCAATCATCAATTTTCCAATTTCACTAAATTTTAGTGTAGGACACAACAATCATTTGGTTATCATTGGATATTTCATGGCGATTTTCCTGCTGCCGAAAAATTTAAATAAAGAAAATGATTTTAAATGGATTCAGTATTTTTATCTTGGAATATTGACGACGTACAGTTTGGCGGGAATTTCCAAGTTTTTAGGAATTGCTAAAAACATCATCAAAGAAACAGGGAAAATCACATGGCTGGATAAAAATGCTGCCAAAATCAATACTTTGGACAATTATTGGATGGCAGATATCAAAGTCCCGGACTGGATTTTGAATTTATATGCTTACGAAACCTTCTGGGTTGCAACTACAGTTTTCGGAATTGTAGTTCAGGCTTCTAGTTTCTTAGGGGCTTTTAACAGAAAATATCTTACATTTATTATGATATTTCTGTATATTTTCCACTGGTACACAGATTTTTTTGTATTGGCCGATTTCAGGGATGCTAAAAATTTTGTTCTGATTGCTTTATTCCCTTACCATATTTTTTATCCGTTGTATTTAAAATTTAAAAAGAATTAAACTAAGAATAAATAATTCCACGCTGCAACGAAGATTCCTGCAGTTTCGGTTCTAAGTCTTTGACTTCCAAGTGATACTGCTCGGATTTTGTTGTCGGATAAATAAGAAATTTCTTTTTCTGAAAAATCTCCTTCCGGGCCAATCAAAAATGTGATGTTTTCCAGTTTTGGGATTTGCTTTAATTCGATTCTATCTAAATTTTCATGACAATGCGCGACAAAAGTATTTTCAGGATTAATATTTTTCAGAAAATCCTGCAGTTTTAAAGAATCATTAATAATCGGAAAATGAAACCTCAAACTCTGTTTTGATGCAGCAATAGCCTGTTTTCTTAATTTATCGATATTGATATTTTTACGTTCTGTTTTTTCAGTATGTAAAATGCTAATCTCAGAAATGCCCATTTCTACAGCTTTTTCAACAAAAAATTCAATACGGTCAATATTTTTCGTCGGAGCAATCGCAATATGTAGTTTCGGACTGAAGTCGGGATAATCAGTTTTAATATCTTCAACTTCAATATTCGCTTTTTTGCCTTCAATCAACAACTTTCCGGAAGCCAAATTACCTTTTCCATCTGTTACATGAATTTCCTCACCATTTTTCATTCGAAGAACTTTTACGATGTGCTGTTGTTCTTCGTCGTTAATTATTGCTTTTCCGTTATTGATTTCGCCAAAAAAAAGTTTCATATATTGATATTTAGAATCTGCCCGAATTTATTTATAATTAAATATTAAAAGTAAATTTCATTATCGCTTAAAAATGCTACACCAGTTTTTATAGTTGTATATACATCACCTTCGCAATCACGGTATGAACATAAATAAATTTCTTCAATCCACTTATTATTCATGAAAATTAAATTTAAATATTCGTTTTTTCTTAAATTATTTTTAATAGATAAATAATCTCCTTCTTTCGGTTCATATGCAAAACTAAAAACGTTCTCTGAATTTATTTTCTCAATAATCTCTTCTTTTACATTCTGAATATAGCCTATTTCGGAACTGCTCATTAAAAAATCATCTTCTTCCGCTTCAGCAACGACTTCATTTTTACCCGTCACTGTTTCTAATATCCAGTAATATTTTGAATTCTTTTTAGAATGTTTTCCGAGTATTTTTTCTTCTAGTAATATTTTCATAAATCATATTTTGCTGTAGCAGAAGTTCTAAGATCCGTAAATTCTCCCCTCTCAAATTTCAATTGCGCCACCATTGCAATCATTGCGGCATTATCGGTTGTATATTCAAATTTTGGGATATAAATATTCCAGCCTAGTTTTTCATGATTGTCCTCCATTGCCTTTCTTAAAGCAGAATTTGCAGAAACACCACCTGCGATCGCAACTTCTTTTATATCTAAATCTTTCGCAGCTTTTTCCAGTTTGTTCATTAAAATTTCAATGATGGTTTTCTGAACTGAGGCGCAAAGATCATTAATATTATTTTTAATGAAGTCATTATCTTTTTTAACTTCTTTTTGGATAAAATATAATACAGAAGTCTTTATTCCGCTGAAAGAATAATCGTAATTTTCTAATTTCGGTTTATTAAATTTATATGAATCAGGATTTCCTTCCTTTGCTAATCTGTCGATAATCGGACCAGCCGGATAATCCAAATCAAAGATTTTTCCGATCTTGTCAAATGCTTCTCCTGCCGCATCATCAATAGTTTTTCCAATGATTTCCATATCAAAATAATCCTTCACCAAAACGATCATTGTGTGACCACCACTTACGGTAAGGCATAAAAACGGAAATTTGGGCGGCATAGGATTTGCATCCTCAATGAAATGCGCTAAAATATGCGCCTGGAGGTGGTTTACTTCAATTAATGGAACATCCAGACTCATTGCCAAAGACTTAGCAAATGAGGTTCCAACAAGAAGAGATCCCAAAAGTCCGGGCCCGCGCGTAAATCCTATCGCAGAAATTGCATTTTGTTGTATATTTGCTTTAGTTAGAGATTTTTCAACAACGGGGATGATATTTTGCTGATGTGCACGCGATGCCAGCTCAGGAACAACACCGCCATATTCTTTATGGATAGCCTGATTCGCAGCGATGTTCGACAAAATAGAATTTCCCTTGATGATAGCTGCTGATGTGTCGTCGCAAGACGATTCAATACCTAAAATTATAGAGTCGCTCATAATAATGGCAAAGTTAGAGAATAATAATGAGAATGAGAACAAAAAATCAGTAGCTGGCAACTTAGGTGATCAGGTACAGAAAGCTGTTGAAAATGCCGAAGGTGTTGTAAAGGAAACAGTTAAAGAAGCGTCTGAATTGGCTTCAGATGCCATTCATCATCCCATTGAAACGGCTGAAGAGTTTGGAAAACAGGCTGTAAAAGACGTTACAAGTTATTCCTGGTGGGCAAAATTATTATTAATTCTTTTTTGGCTCGGCTTTGGATTAATCGCGGCAATTTTTATCATTATAAACCTTCCGGTTACTAAGCAATGGGCTGCAGATCAGGCTCTACAGATAGTCAATAAAGATTTTAAAGCGAAAATGTCAACCGAAAGTGTTGAGGTTAATTTTTTCGGGAACGTTAAAATTAAAGGTTTAAAAATCAAAGATTATAAAAATTATGATTTCATCACGGCGAAAGAATTTATCGCGAATTCAGATTGGTTTTCTTTGGCTACAAATATTGGGAAGCACAATTCTTTAAGCTTCAATTCTCTTACTTTAAAAAACGCAGACGTAAAAGTCATCACTTATAAAGGCGACAGTATTTCAAATTTTATCCGTTTTACGCAATTGTTTGACAGTGGCAAAAAAAGAGACCCGAATAAACCTCCGTTTCAGTTAAATTCGAGATTGCAGATTCTTGATTCTAAAGTTTCGATTGTTAATTTAAATTCTCCTGGAGAACCCGGAAAATGGCTGACTGCAACGAAATTTAATTTAATTGCGCCCAACGTAAAAGTAAACGGCCCAAATGTTTCTGCATTAATTAATAATATGTCCTTCATCACGACAAGATGGGGGAAATCTCATTTTGTAGACACTTTTTCTACGGAATTGTCATTGAATCAGGATCATCTTCTGTTGAAAGATTTGACGTTGAATACAGACCACACGCTTTTGCAAGGTGATATTAAATTTAAATTAAACAAAGGTTCATGGGCATATTTTGCAGACCGAGTTCGCTGGGATATGAATCTAAAGCAGGGAAGTCAGCTTAGCGGTTACGACATCAGTTATTTCGTGACGAATTGGGATAATTTCAAGCCTTTTAATGTTTCAGGAAAAATGTCGGGACCTTTAAATAATTTTTATTTAGAAAACTTCCTGATCCGAAATCCCGACGTGAATATTGCAACCAAAACCATGAAGGTTAACAATATTCTAAAAGGTAAATTTTTAATTGAAACCAATAATCTTTCAGCAGATTTTACATATAAAGATTTAAAAGCGATGATGCCTTCATTTATTTCTAAAAAGATGAAGAATTTTGCGGATGATTTTGGGAAATTAAAATACAATGGTGCTGCAAGAGTGGATCCACATCAGGTTTATGTTTCCAGTGGAAATTTAATGACAGGAATCGGACAGGCGAAAATCACTAAATTTTCTTTGACAGATTACAGTTCCGCAATGCCGAAATACTCAGGTTTAGCGGAAGTAAAGGACTTGAATACTTCTGTGATTACTAAAAATAAATCTGTTGGATTAATTTCAGGTAGATTTGATATTAATGGACAAAGTTTCGATGTAAATACCATGAAACTGACGACCAAATCTCAGATCTCTAGTATCGAAATTATGAATAAAGAGATCAATAATCTTTACTTAGATGGATTATTGGACCACAAAAAATATAACGGATTAATTACCATCAACGACGAACAGGCGAAAGCCACAATTAAAGGTCTAATTGATTTTAGTACGCCAAGAATTTCTATGAATGTTGACGCCGATGTTAATTATTTAAACATGAATTATTTTACCGATAAGCCCGGAAACCAGATTGTAAGCGGAAAGGTTAATGGTAAAATGGCAATGTCTTCAATTAACGATTTAACATTGGATATAGAAGCCAACGGAATCAATTTCGCAACGGCAACTCAAAAATATTCTATTCCAAATGCGAAGGTGAAAACATTTGTGGAAAACGGGGGGCGTGTAATTGATGTTGATGCTCCGGGAGCAGTAAACGGAAAGATTTCAGGACGATATAATCTTGGAGATCTTGTGGGAATGGTCGAAAACGGATTGAATAAAATTCTGGTTGGTCCAGCTCCGAGAAAATTATACAGAGGTCAAAATTTTGCTATGAATTTTGATGTTCAGCAAGGTTTGGTTAATTATTTTATGCCTGACCTTAAAATTCCACAAGGTGCAAAAATAGAAGGTCAATATGATGGAAATGCTAATAATTTAATTTTAAATATTGATGCCGCTTCATTAAAATACATCATGACCAAGACTCAGGAAATTACGGAAGCTGATAAGGCTTTGGCTGCCTCAAATCCTGCATATAAAATCAATGAAAGAGATAACATCACCAGAGACAGCGCGATGGTCGACAGTGTGATGGTGAGAATCAATACGGCTAATCTGGACGAACAGATTTTTGCTAAAATCAATAAAGTTCAGTACAATAAAAATATCCTTAAAGACATTACTTTAAGTGGAAGAAATGAAAACAATACGATTCTTCATTTAGCAACGAAATTCAAGCATGGAAGTCCGGAAGATGAGATTGATAATAATTTGAAGGAGTACGCAATTAATGTCAATCAATCAACGAATGCGGGGGGAGATTTTGTCTTTAGATTTGAACCTACAGAAGTTAAATTCAACGATGTAACTTGGGCAATAGATACAAGTCCGGAGCTCAATCATTCCATAACATATCGAAAAAAAGAAGGTGATTTTGATATTCAGAACTTAAAAATTTATTCTGACGGAAGTTCACTTTTCATTAAAGATGCTCAGTTTAAAAATGCCAAAGATTTTTACGTAGATGCCGAGATCGAAAATTTTGCCATCGAAAAATTGCTGGAAATGCAGTCCGGTGGAAATTCTCTGAACTTAAAAGGTCTCGCCAACGGAAGCGTGAAAATCAAAATGGATAAAAACACACTGCAACCTTTGGTAGATCTTACTGTTGATGATATTATGATGAACGGAAATGACATGGGAGATATCACAATTTCTGCAACCAATGGTTTTTCATTAAACGTTTATGATGTTGATATTAAAGTAAATTCAGCCGGAGTTATCGGAAACAATAGTCTTCATGTGACGGGTACAGTGAACAATAACACATCCTCGCCTACAATCGATCTTACAGCAGAAATGAGAGATTTCGATGTGGCTTTTGCACAACAGTTTGTGACGACGGTTTTTGGAAATCTTCGAGGAAAAGCAACGGGAGATCTTAAAATTGCCGGAAAATTCAATGATCTGGATTACAGTGGAGATATTGCTTTGAAAGGTTTTGGTTTAAAGCTGTTATTTACAGGAGTTGATTATTCGTTTGATGATACGGTAATTCCTTTAACGAAAGGTTTGGCGATTCTTAATAACGTAGAAGTTCACGACGGAAGAACCAATTCAAAAGGAAATATTTCGGGAGCGATTCAGTTTGAAACTTTGTCTTCAATGGGGGTCAACCTTGTAATGAGAGCGGATAATTTATTAATGTTAAATACAACTCAGAAAGATCTGGATCTTTTCTGGGGAAGAGTTTATGGACAGGGAGATCTTTATGTCGATGGTCCTGTTTCCGGATTGAGTATTTCCACACCCAATATGAAAGCTTTGAGCGGAAGTACATTTACATTTAATTCAGGCTCAACTTCGAATGTAGAAGAATTTAAAATGTTGAGGTTTTTAAAAGAAGGAAAAGATGGATTGGTAACGCTTGAAGAAAAGAAAAAATCCGGAGCAAATATGAATATCGATTTCGCTTTGGATGTCGATAAAGGAACAACAGTAAACGTTTTAATTGGCGATGATGTCGGAAATATCATGGTAAAAGGAGCGGCAGAGAAGCTTCGTTTCCAGATGAGCAGACAAGGAAATATTGCTATGAACGGAACTTACAGAGTAGACAATGGAACTTTTGTTTCTAAAGCTATTTTGAATAAAACTTTCCAGATTGAAAAAGGAAGCAGCATCCGCTGGGATGGAGATGCAATGAAGCCGGCGCTAGACATTACTGCAAACTATGTAAGAATGGTTTCCAACGCAGGGGAATATTTGAATATGGGAAGTATTCAGCCGATCAGTATTTTGCTTCAGGCGAATATCACACAATCTTTGGTTGATCCAAAAGTGGACTTAAATGTTACAGCTTTAGATGTTTCCAGCCAGGTTAGAGAAACTTTGGCAGCAAAAATGAGTCAGGAAGGAGAGAAGGTTCTTCAATTTGGTTCGGTTTTGTTGTTGAGCAGTTTCAATGTTTCCAACACGGGTGGAGTAGATGTTGACGTTGCAGGGGTTGCAGAATCTTCCGGATATAATATGCTTTTAAAACAATTGGGATCTGTTTTAAATACAATGAGTAACGAATTCCAGATTGACCTTAATTATGTAAAAGGTGACCAATATTCCAACACGGGAGACCGAGCAAATGCAGGGGTAAGTTTTGCGCTTTCACCAAGAATTAAAGTAAAAACAGGATTGGGAATTCCTTTAACTAAAACTGAAAACACAGAAACCAATTATCTTTCCGGAGAAGGTACCATCGAGTACGATATTTCAAAGAAAAATGATGGTAGCCTGATTCTTAGAGGGTATTCCAAACCTTCCAATATCGGTATGGTAAATGGAGCCGGATCAAACGGAACAGCAAACCAAGCCTATGGAGGTGGTATTGTTTGGAGTAAGAGCTTCAATTCTTTATTTAAAAAGAAGAAAAAAGATAAAAAACAGGCAGAACCGAAAAATGAAATAAAAACAGATTCTACAAAATCCGAAGCAAAATAATTGTAAATTTTTAATGATTTTTATCATCTGTGTTAATTATTGTTAATGTTTGATATAATTTTTTTAGTTAAATTATTTTTTATAAATTTGCAAAAAATACATAGATTTTTTAAGAAAATTGTAATTTAACTAATATGAACTATCAACTGGACGAAATAGACAAGAAAATTCTTGATTTCTTAGTAGAAAACACAAGAATGCCTTTTACTGAAATTGCAAAACAGATGGATGTATCTGCAGGAACAATTCACGTAAGAGTGAAAAAGATGGAAGATGCAGGTATTATTTTGGGATCATCTCTTAATATCGATTACGGAAAGCTAGATTATCATTTCACAGCTTTCATCGGAATCCTTTTGACAAAATCTAACAGAACTCAGGAAGTTTTGAAAGAGCTGTCAACTATTCCTAACGTAATCGAAGCAAGTGTTATTTCTGGAAAGTATAACATTTTCTGCAAAGTGAGAGCGAAGAATACAGATGATGCGAAGAGAATTATCTATCAAATAGATGATATTCAAGATGTAATGAGAACTGAAAGTATGATTTCTATGGAAGAATTCTTGAGTGACAAAAACAGATTGATCAACGCGATCTCTATCTAATTCAAATTTTAAACGAATTATATAAAAGAACTTATGAAATCTCTCATAAGTTCTTTATTTTTGTACCTATGGAAGAATACAGCTATTTTGACGAAGATCCGAAGAAAGGATGGGGTTTTATTCTGGCTTTCGCAGCCTTGATGTTATTTACGGTAATGGGATTCGGAATCGATCTTGATGAATACCTTCAGCACGAATTATTAAATATTCCGGCTTGGTACGCCTACACAGTTTTCACGATCGACGCACTGATGGTGGTAAGTCTCGTTTTAATGTTTTTCTACCGTAAAATCGGCATCTTTGCCTTTCCTGCGTTGTTAGTTCTGCATTTCTTTATGCACAATTATTATTTATCGACATTTTTGTACACAGACGTTACGAATCTTTTCCTTTTTACTGGATTTGGAATGTTGGCAATTATTCCAAAATGGAAGTTTTTTAGATAATAATTTACTATCAATTAACTCTAAAAAAAATTATTAACGATAAATGTGGAAAACTTTTCCACTTCTTTAAGCCCTAGATATAAGGTTTATTCAAACTTATCAACAAAAAATGTGAAAAATTGTTGGTTACAATTGCGAAATTTAAAATTCACTTTTATTATCTTTGTTAAAGAAAAAGCCAAAGAACAATAGACTTCTGACATACTATAGTTCTTTGGACTTAATTTATTAACAATTTAAAACTCGCAAGATGAAAAAGCGGAGGAAAAAAATTGTTAAAAATGCAATAGCAATTATTGAATTTTTGATACTAGTAATATCGCTAATTCGAGCTATTAAAAATATTTTTTAACATTTTCCACCTTATAAGAGGTGGTTTTTTTTGTTCTGTTTTGTTGAACAAATTTATAACTTTTTTATAAACTAACAATAAAACTGTTGTAAAATATATTGATCTACTATCACTTTTACTGTCAACAGTAGCTTTATCAGCGCCTTTGAAATAACTATTCTATCATTTTGAAAAATGACCAGAATATGAATTGCTACTTTCATCTTTACCTTTATGAACATTAATATACTTTCTTATTATTGATATTTTTATAAAATAATTATAGACAGAATGACCTGTCTGTTTTAAAAATTAAATTGTAAATTTGTTTTAATAAATCAATCGAACATGTCATCACCAAAAGAAAGAATCATCAACACAACATTTGAACTCTTTGCAAAGCAGGGTTACAATTCAACAGGAATCAATCAGATTATTTCCGAAGCCAATGTTGCGAGAGCGAGTTTCTATCAATATTTTAAATCAAAAGAAGATCTCTGTGTTGAATTTTTGAATGTAAGACACGATTATTGGTTTAAAGAATTACATAATTTCAATTCAAAACAGAAAGATGTAAAATCTAAAATCATTTCATCCTTCGATTTTTTAATCTATATGAATCAAAAGGAAAATTTCAGAGGTTGCAGTTTCCTGAATATTTTATCTGAAATTCCTACGGATAACGTGAAAATTTTAAATGTCATTCAAAGTCACAAAACAGATTTGAGAAATTATTTTTCTGAATTAATAAAAGACAAAGACCTTGCAGATCACATTTATCTACTTTTTGAAAGCAGCATTATTGAAAGTCAGCTTTTCAGATCGAATGAATTAATAGAAAAATCAAAAAAAATAATCACCAATTTAATTTAATCATGGAACAAAAACACCCACTTCCACCTTTCACATTAGAAACAGCATTAGAAAAAATTCAATTAGCAGAAGATGCTTGGAACAGTCAGGATCCTGAAAGAGTTTCTAAAGCGTATACCACTGATAGCGAATGGAGAAACAGAGATCAATTTGTCAACGGTAGAGAAGAAATCGTAAAATTTCTTTCTAAAAAATGGGAGCGCGAACTCAATTATAAACTGAAAAAAGAATATTGGGCACACACCGAAAATCGTATCGCCGTTCGTTTCGAATATGAATATCAAACCAAAGAGGGAAATTGGTTCCGTGCTTACGGCAACGAAAATTGGGAGTTTGATGAAAATGGTTTAATGAGAAAAAGATACGCAAGCATTAATGATTTAGCAATAAAAGAAGAAGATAGAAAGTTTAAATAATTTTGTTGGAATTTCGCAAAGGCGCAAAGGGTTTTTATATTCTATCTATAAAGTTTTAAGACGCAAGGATTTTATCTTCGATAAAATTGATTATGCATAAACAAAAATGTTTGATTTTCTTTGTGCCTTATAACAAGTATTAAAATTAAAAAAAATTTGCGCCTTTGCGAAATTCCAACAAAGAAATAAGTGTTAAATAAAAAAGCATCCATTTATGGATGCTTTTCATTTATATTTCAAAGAAATTATTTATCTAAAATTCTCTTCACTGCTTCTTTCACAGCAGTTGAGTCAATTTTATATTTCTTCATCAATTCAGCAGGGGTAGCAGATTCTCCGAAAGTATCGTTTACAGCAACAAATTCCTGTCTTGTAGGTCTTTTTCTTGCCAACATTCCCGCAATAGATTCACCTAAACCACCAAGGTAATTGTGTTCTTCTGCAGTCACAATTTTACCTGTTTTTTCAACAGATTTTAAGATGATTTCTTCGTCCAAAGGCTTAATTGTGTGGATATTGATCACTTCACAAGAAATACCTTCTTTTTCAAGCTCATCTGCAGCAACTAAAGATTCCCAAACTAAGTGACCTGTTGCAACGATCGTTACATCAGTTCCTTCCTGAAGCATAATTCCTTTTCCGATCTCGAAAGGCATATCTTCCGGAATGAAAACCGGAACTACCGGTCTTCCGAATCTTAAATAAACAGGGCCTTCAAAATCAGCAATAGCCAATGTTGCAGCTTTAGTCTGATTGTAATCGCAAGGATTGATAACCGTCATCCCAGGAAGCATTTTCATCATTCCGATGTCTTCCAAAACCTGGTGAGTTGCTCCATCTTCTCCTAATGTAAGACCGGCGTGAGATGCACAGATTTTTACATTTTTGTTTGAATAAGCAACAGACTGACGAATCTGATCATAAACTCTTGATGTAGAAAAGTTAGCGAAAGTTCCCGTAAAAGGAATTTTTCCCGTGATGCTAAGACCTGCTGCCATACCAATCATATTCGCTTCTGCAATACCTGTCTGAAAGAATCTTTCCGGAGCTTTTTCAATGAATTTCTCCATTTTCAAAGAACCGATAAGGTCTGCGCAAAGTGCTACAACATTAGGGTTTTTATCTGCCAATTCAGCTAATCCGGCACCGAATCCTGAACGTGTATCTTTTTTTTCTGTATATGTAAATTTCATGAGGATTTCTATTTTTATAGAATCATGTAACCTTGCGGTTTCATTTTGTTCTAATTATTAATTAAGATTACTTATTACCAATTACTCATTACTTATAATTAATAATCCGCAGGAGCTTCTAAATATAATTGCTTGAATGCAGTTTCCAATTGCTCATCGTTAGGAGCTTTTCCGTGCCAAGCGTGAGATCCCATCATATAATCTACACCGTAACCCATTTCTGTATGAAGAAGAATAACCACTGGTTTTCCTTTTCCTGTTTCAGTTTTTGCTTTTTCAAGGATTGCGATAACAGCTTCAAGATCGTTACCGTTTTTCTCTTCCAAAACAGTCCATCCGAAAGCTTCAAATTTTGCATGAAGATTTCCTAGAGAAAGTACATTTTCAGTACTTCCGTCGATTTGCTGTCCGTTATAATCGATTGTTGAAATGATGTTATCTACTTTTTTACCAGCAGCATACATGATCGCCTCCCAGTTTTGTCCTTCCTGCAATTCACCATCTCCATGTAAAGAGTAAACGATTGAGTTATCTCCGTCTAATTTTTTACCTTGAGCAGCACCTAAAGCAACAGACATTCCTTGTCCTAAAGAACCTGAAGCAACTCTCACACCAGGAAGACCTTCGTGAGTGGTTGGGTGACCTTGTAATCTTGAATCTAGTTTTCTGAAAGTACTTAATTCCTCAACAGGGAAAAAGCCGAATCTTGCTAAAGTAGAATAGAATACGGGAGAAATGTGTCCGTTCGAAAGATAGAAATGATCTTCATTTTTACCTTCCATTGTGAAAGGAAGTTTATAGTTCATTACCTTTCCGTAAAGTGCTGTGAAGAATTCAGTACAACCTAAACTTCCACCTGGGTGACCTGAATTTACAGCGTGAACCATTCTTAAAATGTCTCTTCTGATTTGCGTAGTAAGAGATTTTAACTCTTCGATGCTTTTGCTCATTGTTTAGAATTTATATGCACACAAAGCTACAATTTTTTGGTGGCTTACGGAAATGTAAAAATCCGGATTTTGTGTCCGGATTTTTATTTATTTATAATGAGTTCAATAAAATTATAACGTAATAGAACTGAATTTTAATGATAAACTTTTTTGGGATTTACACCAGTTTTAAATGAGATTTATTTCTAACAATCCACAGTCCAATAAACGTAAGTAATCCATTGAGAACAATCAGTTCTACACCGATTCTGTAATCTGTAAAAGCGGTGATTAAAAAATTGATGACATAGGTAAGAACAGGTGCCAAAATGGTAACAGCAAGAATAGCATACTTTTTCGAAATCTGAAATTTTGTGAAAATTCCAAAAGCGAAAAGTCCTAAGAGTGGTCCGTATGTGTAACCTGCGATTTCCATAATAAGATAGACAATTGATTTATCATTCAATGCCTTGAAAACCATAATTAAAATAAAGAAAATAATAGTGAAAATTAAATGAACTTTCATACGGAGACGTTTTTTCTCTTTCTCTGTTTTGGTTTTGTCTTCATTTAAGTTTAATAAATCTACACAATAAGAACTTGTAACGGCAGTTAGAGCTCCGTCCGCAGAAGGAAATAATGCTGAAATTAAACCAATGATGAAAATCACGGAAATGATCATAGGAAAATGTCCCTGAAGCGATAAAGCGGGGAACAGGTCGTCGCCCATAATATTTTTAATTTCTCCCGCAGAGTCCTTAAATCCGAAAATATTAGTAATGGTATCACCGCTTATTTGTCCGTATTCTGCGCCATTTTGTATCGCAAAAAGATAAAGAAGACCTCCTAAAAATAAAAATGCAAGGTTTACAAAAAGTAATGTTCCTGCAAAAGTCAGCATATTTTTTTTTGAGTTCTTAAGGTTGTCAACGGAGATATTTTTCTGCATCATTTCTTGATCTAGACCTGTCATGGCAATTGTAATGAAAATTCCTCCCAAAATTGTTTTTAAGAAAAATGTCTTAGAATTTGGATCAAAATTGATGAAATGCGTATAATTTTTCTGTTCTAAAATAGTGTATGCTTCTCCGAAAGATAAATTTAGATTAGATAAAATATAAACAATACAAGCAATTAAACTGATAATCATAAATGAAGTCTGCAAAGTATCTGTGATAACGATCGTTTTTACACCCCCTTCAAAAGTATATAAAAGTACCATTAACAAGAGTACTAAAGCTGTCAGCCAAAACGGAACTCCCAACCCTTCAAGCAGGAAAATCTGCAAAACATTTACAACCAAATATAATCTCGCCGTTGCTCCAATTGCTCTTGAAACAATGAAAAAAACAGAACCGATCTTATGAGCTTCCACGTTAAATCTTTTCCCTAAATACGTATAAATCGATGTAAGATTCATTTTGTAATAAAGTGGAAGTAAAATTGCAGCTACAATGAAATAACCGATAAAAAAACCGATAACCATCATATAATATTCGAAACCGCCATAGATGTATTCGCTTCCTGTCATTTTTCCGACAGTTCCGGGCACAGAAATAAAAGTAACACCACTTAAACTCGTTCCAATCATTCCAAAAGCCACAAGCCACCATTTACTTTTTTTGTTACCAATAAAAAATGACTGGTTGTCGGAATTTCGGCTCGTGAAATATGAAATTACCAAAAGACCAATAAAATAGATAAAAACAAATAGCAAAAGGATAGTTCCGGAATTCATGCTTTAATTTAATTTCAGCAAATATAGTTTTTTTCTGTTCTGCTAAAAAAGAAAAAATCTTCCGGATTTAACTCTGGAAGATTTCTATATTTTATAAATTAATAAAAGTTACTGCGCCTGAGTCTGATTTACCAAAACATCCTGAAGTTCCTCATGTTTCTGGAAAGTAGCTTTTGCAAAAGGGCAAAGCGGAATAATCGTTTTTCCGTTTTTTCTTGCAAAATCTACCGCAGCTTCAAGCATCTCCTTGCCAACACCTTTGCCGTTGTAAGCTTCTTCCACTTCAGTATGATCTATGATAAATCTTTCTTCTCCAGCCCAGGTATAAGTCATTAAACCTGCGCGGTTTCCGTCTATGAATGCTTCAAAATTTCCGTGTTTTTCGTCGTTGTTTTGTGTTACTTCAATCATATTATGAAAATTTGGTTAATATTTCTATATCGTTTGTTAGTATTTTATGAATAGGACACGCATCTGCAATGGTGTGAAGTCTTTTCAGTTGTTCTTCATCAAGATTTGTGCCTTCAAAGCTGATGTCTCTTTTGAAAACGGCTCTTTTTGTCAGCGGAAAATTTTCAAGTTCAACTTCTACGTTTATTTTTTCGACGGCCCATTCTTTTCGGTCGATGTACATTCTTAATGTTGCTGCAGTACAGCTTGCCAAAGATGTGGCAAGAATTTCAAAAGGATTGAAACCCTTGTTCTGTCCGCCTTTATCTACTGGTTCGTCGGTAATTAAAGTATTTTCACCAGCGACTACTTCTGTATAATATTTTTCTGTGCCTAAGCTTGCTTTTACAATGATAGCCATTATTTTTGGGTATTAAATTTATAACTTAAAGCACCGGAAGGGCATAAGTCGATTTGATTTTTAAGTTCCATTGGCGTAGCATTTTCAGGTTTCAGCCAAGGTCTTTCTTTAGGATTATAGACTTTCGGAAGTGTTTTTACACAAATGGCAGAGTGAATGCACTTTTTGGGCTGCCAAATGACGGTAATCTCTCCGTTGATGTATTCATGTGTTTCCATATCAGTTTTCGTTTAATGTTTTTTCAATTCGTCTGTCGGGAATCAACCATAATAAAGCTACACCATAATATAAAGCTACTGCAATATAAGGATAAATAAATGAAGTAATAATTCCCGAAATATAAAGGACAATAGAAGCGTATTCTTTGAATTTACCGTGAATTGCTTCCTTTAGTCTCGAATTTTCGCCTTCAGATTTTGTGATCGTATTTTCCAAAATTGTATAGGCAATTCCACACATTACCAATCCTGCACCATAAGCAGTAACGGGATTTTGTGCAAAATGAGTTTCTCCGATCCATTCCGTTGCTATTGGCATTAATGAAAGCCAAAACAACAAATGAAGATTTGCCCAGAGAATACTTCCGTTCACTTTTTTTACAGCCTGAAACAAATGGTGATGATTATTCCAATAAATTCCGACATAAATGAAACTAAAAATGTAAGCTAAAAACTTCGGAATAAGAGGTCTCAGACTTGTCCAATTTGCTCCTTCCGGAACTTTCAGCTCAAGAACCATAATGGTAATGATTATTGCTAATACACCATCACTGAAAGCCTCAATTCTTCCCTTGTTCATTAGTTTTTAACCTGATTTTTAAAGTTTTCAATCTTATCTTTTAAATCTTTCAACATTTCAGGATTGATAACTCCCGTTTCCAGATCAAAATTTTCGTAAAATTTAGGAAGCGAGAATGTGTCCTTAATATCTGCTCCAAAATTTGGGAAGAACGTTTTTGCGGTATTCATTACATTTCCACCACCGTAACCTCCCGGAGAAGTCGACATCAAAAGCATTGGTTTATTTTGAAAAACTTTGACGTTAATTCTCGAAGCCCAATCGAAAACGTTTTTAAAAGCCGCGCTGTACGATCTGTTGTGTTCTGCTAAAGAGCAAATAATCACGTCACATTCTTCAATTACTTTTAAAAAGTTGTGAGCCTCATCCGGAAACCCTTTCTTTTCACGATCTACAGAAAAAACAGGCATATCGAAATCATTTAAATCTATTAAATTAATTTCCTCATTCTGAAAATCTTTCAAAACAAATTTCACCAATTCTCTGTTGATGGAAGTAGAAGATGTACTTCCTGCAAATGCTAATATTTTCATCATTTATTATTTTTAAATTATATTAAGGTTTTCTATTTAAAATAGCTTTTGGAAGCGGAACATATTCTTCCTCATCTCCGGGAACCAAAGGAAAAGCCTCGTGGTTCTGGTCGTTCCAGTTTACTTTTGCTTCTTCAATTAATTCTCTGTCTGAATTTACAAAATTCCAGAATATAAAACGTTCTTCCTCAAAGGGTTCGCCACCGAAAAGATAAACCGTTCCGTTTTCGCTCATGTCGAATTCGCACAGTTTCGTGTCTTTAGCGATCATTAATTGTTTTGAGCCATAAGAATTTCCATCTGTAGAAACAGTTCCGTCCAAGACATACATTGCGGCTTCTCCGTAAAGATCTTTACCAATGCTGATCTTTTTCGCATCTTTTGTTTTAATTTCAATAAAAAACAATTTGCTGTGAACAGGAACCGGAGATTTTCTGCCGAATGCTTCTCCTGCAATCAATTTATATTGAATTCCATCTTCTTCCCAAACCGGAATTTCATCCGCTTCAGTATGATGGAAAGTCGGTTCAGATTGTTCCAGATGTTTCGGAAGTCCCACCCAGATTTGGAAACCGTGAAGTCTTTTATCAGAATGTCGCAAATATTCCGGAGTTCTTTCGGAATGAACAACACCTTTTCCGGCAGTCATCCAGTTCACTGCTCCCGGTCTTATTTCCATTGCGCTTCCAATGCTGTCTCTGTGGAAAATAGATCCTTCCAGAAGATAGGTTAATGTTGAAAGTCCGATATGCGGATGTGGAGGAACATCAAGATTTTGATAATCTTTCAGTTCAGAAGGTCCCATATGATCGATAAAAACGAAAGGTCCTACCGCTCTTTTTTCACGGAAAGGCAAAAGTCTTCCCACCAAAAAATTTCCTATATCTGCAGATTTTTCTTCAATGATAAGTCCGATATTTGACATGATGTGTAAAGTGATTTTAAAATGTTGTTTAAGCTAATGTAATCAATTTTTCCAATGTTTATGGTACTTTAACGAAAATTAAAGTTGATCATATCCATGAAATCTCTCGTCTACCACACGTTTCCATTCAGGATTTTTTTTGATGAATGAAGCAACGTATGGGCAGAAGGGGAGTGCTTTCTTATGATGATCTTCTATATAGTGTAAAGTTTTTTCTACAACTGCGGCTGCGGCACCTGTTCCTGAGATCAACAAATCTGCTTCGGTATGATTTAAAGCGATTTGGCTTCCCATTTCGCGATAATCGATAAATGCTAAATGCCCATTGAATTCTATTTCGAATCGACTTCCGGTGTTGATTAAGGGGATATTTTCAAATTCTGGTTTCATGATTTTTGGATTGTTTTAAATTTTCCGTTTAGTTTGTCATTCCGTAGGAATCTCAGCTATTATATTTAAAATTTAATCCCTAATAAATAAGTTAGATTACTACGGAAGGACAAAGACGGCGTTGAATTTTGATATATTAAAACACAATCACATAAAATTAAGAAAAAGAATAACTCAAAATATAAATTTGAATTAAATTAATCCGCCAGATAACCAAAACGTCCTAAATTATAATCTTCAAAAGCCTGCATAATTTCCTCTCTGGAATTCATTACAAAAGGACCGTGAGGATAAATCGGTTCATTTAAAGGCATTCCGCTGATGATTAAAACAATAGAATCTTCTGTTGCTTCAATCGTGAAATTTTCTCCTTCGTTTTTAAATAGAACTAAATTATTTGTTGGTGTTTTTTCTTCGCCGTTTACAATAATGCTCCCTTCAATTACCAAAGCTGCCGTATTGAAATTTTCAGGAAAATTGAATTCTGCTTTTCCGCCTTTTTTCAATTTTGCATTCATCATGTGAACCGGACTGAAAGTAAATGCAGGACCTTTCTGTTGCTGATATTCTCCTGCAATAATTTCTATGAAACCATTTTCTCCAAGATCAACCCTCGTCATATCCGAATTTTTGATTGCCTGATATTTCGGACAACTCATTTTATAAACAGATGGAAGATTTACCCAAAGCTGAACCATTTGGAAAATTCCTCCCTTTTTTGCCCATTCTTTTTCATGATATTCTTTGTGAAGAACTCCTTTTGCTGCTGTCATCCATTGTACATCACCTTCACCGATAATCCCGCCTCCGCCAGAGCTGTCGTGGTGCTGTACTTTTCCTTGATAAGCAATTGTCACGGTTTCAAAACCGCGGTGGGGATGCACACCAACTCCGCGAGGCTGATCCGTCCCATTGAAATGAAATTTTGCATTATAATCGAGCATAATGAAAGGATCCATTCTCTTCATGTCCATGCCCTGAACACCCGGAATAAAATTATGAACCCTAAAACCGTCACCTACAAAATGAGCAGGCTTTGGAGATACTATTTTTTCTACTTTTTTAGTTGCCATAATATTGTTGGTATTATGAAACAAAGGTATCGTAATTGAAAATCAGGTGCATTGATCTGTGGTAATTATGTAGTTGCTGGATTTTGGTTGTTAGTTGATCGTTATTTGTTGTTTGTTATTTGTTGTTTGTTGTTTGTTATTTGTTGCTGGTTTCGTGTGTCATTTAGAACGAAGCGAAAGCAGAGCGAAGAATCTATTTTCTAATACTATGTTGAGATGCTTTCAACATGACAAGCGGTATGTTTTATAAATAACAAACGCGAAAACTCATAACTCATCATTCATAACTTAAAACTCATTATTCCTCTTTGGATTTCATATTTTTCCCATCCGAAATATGAAGTCTTCTGAATACAAATCCTGAAATAATAGTTAAAATTCCGATCGTCAAAAATGTCCATCGGAAAGCGTTGTGCGTTTCGTTGTTGATGAGTTCGGGACTGTTTTCGAAGATTTTTAAAACGATTAATCCAAAAGCGATTCCGAAACCGATCGCTAATTGCTGATTGACCGATAATAGGGAGTTTCCGCTGCTTGTCTGAAAGTTTCGAAGATCTGCGATGGAAATGGTATTCATTGAAGTGAACTGGATCGAATTGAAAAAACCTAAAACTGCGATAATCGGTACGAACCAATATAATGAGCTGTGAATATCGGGAATGGCTAAAAGACAAATCAATGTTCCTATGATGAAAGTATTGAGCATCAGCGTTTGTCTATACCCGAATTTATCTAAAATTTTAATGACATAAGATTTTCCAAACATTGCTGTAATGGCCATCGGAGCGATAATCCAGCCTGAAGTTACTGCAGATTGTTTGTACGCGATCTGAATCATTAATGGTAATAATAACGGAACGGAACTGATTCCCAATCTTGTTGCTAAATTTCCAACAATTCCTACACGGAAAGTTCTGACCTGAAATAAATTCAGTGGAAAAATCGGATGTTCGTCTCTTTTTGCATGACGGTAATAATAGTACATGAACAGGAATCCCAAAATGAAAATCACCAAGACCGGTGTAGTGTTCTGCATATCTCCGAAAAGTTCTAGCGAAATGGAAAGTAGGAGAGAAGCGGCTGCGAAAATTAAAAACCCTTTTAAATCGAAATCAACTTCCGAGGATTTATAATTGGGCATGTATTTTAATCCTAATGTTATTCCCAGCAATCCGATCGGGATATTGATTAAAAAAATCCAGTGCCAGGAAAGATAATCTACCATGTAACCACCGACCAGTGGTCCTAAGACAGGACCAATAAGTGCAGGGATAATGGCGAAATTCATGGCTTTTAATAATTCACTTTTATCGAAAGTTTTAATTAAAGCTAATTTTCCCACGGGCGTCATCAAACTTCCTCCGACTCCCTGAATAACACGGGAAATAACAAGATGCGTAAGATTCTGTGAAAATGCACAAAATACCGAGCCCAGACTGAAAAGTACCAGTGAAAAAATAAAAACTCTTTTCGTTCCGAACCGATCTGCTAAAAATCCACTTGCAGGCATGAAAACCGCCAACGTTAATACATAACTGATGATTGCATTCTGCATATTGAGCGGAGATTCGTTGAGGTCTTTTGCGATAGATGGCAATGAAGTGTTTAGAATTGTGGAATCGAGCATCTGCATGAAAATCGCTGTTGCAAGAATCAGTGGCAGAATTTTTTTAATTGAATTGTTGGGTTGCGAAATTACTTCTGACATGTTTCAGGTACTGGAAAACTAAAATTCCAGATTTGTTTTAATTAAGAATATGATGTTGTTTTAGAAGCAACATTTATTCCTTAGATATCATTTTCTTCATAAAATTAAAAAGTCCTGCGAAATTTCACAGGACTTTTTTATTATTTTCTTGGTTTTTCTACTCCTTTCCACTCGTCGCCGGCTTTTCTGTACTGGCTTAATGTGAAAGTTTTGAAATCTTTTGTTTTATATTCGATGTTGTCGGTATTTTGCTCAAACGGCATGATGTAATAATAATCTACGTCTGTTCTATCCGTTTTTGTTCCCTTTTTCACCGATGGAACATATTTGGAGAATTTATAGCTTGGAAGATATTGCTTCACTCTTGCGTAGAAATCTTTATTTTCTTTTTCGTCAGGAATAATATCTACGATGTTGAATTCGTCTTTTGCCTTATCAATCCAAAGATAGTATGTTTTATCTTCTCCTGTATTTCTGTTATTAGAGTTGAAAGCAAACAATTCTTTCGGAACCAGTTCCTTGATTTTTTCAGGGTCAACTTTTGTGTAATATTCACCTTTTGAAGGATCAACATACGTTTCGATATTGTACATCAAAACAGAATTGTTCTCTAAGTTTTTGTTTTTAAAATATTGATTTAAAGATAATTCTGCTGTTGCTCTCAATTCTTTTCCTCTTGCATCTAATTTCTTAGTTGGATTCTGAGGATTTACCTTTTTTACAAATTCATATAGAACTTTTGGCTTTACATCTTTCAGGTGAGGATATGTTTTCAGTTGCTCAGCTTTTGCCAGCCAATAGTATTGTTGATAAAAATCGTCCTTATCTTGATCTTTAACCGTCTTATACACCATCGCCAGTTTTTTGGAGCTAAGATATTTGCCATATTTTCCCTGTCCAAAAGCAAAAGTCATGGATAATAAAGCAAATAAGATAGTAATGTTTCTTCTCATTTTTTTATAATTGATATTTTCGTTTTCCAAATATAATTATTTATTAGATAATATTTTTGATTAACGGTTAAAATCTGACAATATTATTATCGTTAATTCAAAAGAAAATCCCGTATTGCTACAGGATTAATAAAATTATTTTTTTAGGTAATAGGTTTTGGGGCTTAGGATTTAGTTCAAATTGTGAAATTTAAATTAATTATAACTCATTTAAACTAAGTCCTAAATCCTAATTCCTAAAAACCTTTATTCATACGACGTTTCATGTACCTTCACCGCTCTGCCACTTGGATCATTCATATTTTTAAAGGCTTCATCCCATTCCAAAGCGATTGGCGTAGAACAGGCAACCGATGGAACCGACGGAACTGTTGCTGCAGATGTTTCACTAGGAAAATGCTCTTCAAAGATCGTTCTATAGCGGTATTCTTCCTTATTCTGAGGTGTGTTTAAAGGAAATCTGAATTTCGCATTCGCCATCATTTCGTCCGTCACTTCTTTTTCAGCAACAGCTTTTAAATTATCGATCCACGAATATCCGACACCATCAGAAAATTGTTCTTTTTGTCTCCAGACAATTGAATCGGGAAGAATATCTTCAAAAGCCTTTCTCAACACCCACTTTTCGATTTTTCCTTCGGATGCATTTACCATTTTATCTTTTGGATTAATGGTCATTGCAATATCCATAAATTCTTTATCTAAGAAAGGAACACGTCCTTCGATTCCCCAACTCATCAATGCTTTGTTGGCTCTCAGACAATCGTAAAGGTGAAGTTTTCCTAATTTTCTCACTGTTTCATCGTGGAATTCTTTCGCATTCGGAGCCTTGTGGAAATACAAATATCCTCCAAATAATTCATCCGAACCTTCTCCGGAAAGCACCATTTTTATCCCCATCGATTTAATAACTCTCGCCAAAAGATACATCGGCGTAGAAGCTCTGATCGTCGTTACATCATAAGTTTCCAAATGATAAATCACGTCACGAACCGCATCCAAACCTTCTTGAACAGTAAAATTAACTTCATGGTGAACCGATCCTATATGTTCCGCAGCTTTTTTCGCAGCCTCCAAATCAGGAGAACCGACCAACCCCACTGCAAAACTATGCAATCTCGGATACCAGGCTTCCTGAGTATCTCCACTTTCAATTCTTTGTCTTGCAAATTTTGCTGTAATTGCAGAAATCACCGAAGAATCCAGACCGCCGGAAAGTAAAACTCCGTAAGGTACGTCGCTCATCAATTGTCTGTGAACAGCGTCTTCAAGCCCTTTTCTGATTTTTGAAATATCGGTTTCGTTATCTTTTACACTGTCGAAACTTTCCCAATTTCTTTTGTACCATTGCTGAAGCTCGATTCCGTCTTTGCTGTACACAAAATGTCCGGGCAAAAATGTTTCGATTTTTTTGCAAACACCTTCCAAAGCTTTTAATTCGGAAGCAACATAATAATTCCCATTTTTGTCCCAACCTTGATACAGGGGACAAATTCCCATATGATCTCGGGCAATTAAATAAATATTATTTTCTGTATCATATAAAGAAAAAGCAAAAATTCCGTTCAGCTTTTCGATAAAATCTTTCCCGTATTTTTGATAAAGCGCTAAAATAACTTCACAATCCGACTGAGTCTGAAACTCATAATCCGGAAATTCTTCCTTAAGTTCTCTATGGTTATAAATTTCTCCGTTGACTGCTAAAACTACTTTTCCATCTTTTGTAAATAATGGCTGCTTTCCTGAAGTAGGATCTACAATGGCTAATCTTTCATGAGAGAAAACCACATGTTCATCCTGAAAAACCCCGCTCCAGTCAGGACCGCGGTGACGGATCTTTTTAGACATTTCCAGAACTTGAGGTCGCAATATTTCGGTTTTTTGTTTGGCGTCAAACAAGCATACTATTCCACACATTTTTATATCGTTTAATTGAAACAAAAGTATAATTGTAGTTTAAATTTAACAATAAAAAATTTAAATAAGTTTATATTTTTAACTAATTTAAATTAAAAAGAGAAAAATTTTAATTATTTTTAATGAAAAGCATGTTTTTGGTTAAATTTTTTCGCTGTGCAATCGAAAACACATCCTCTATACGAAATAAAAACGACATATTTCTTAATCTATGATAATTTATTATTTGAAATTTCGCCCTTACTTTGTGGCTCGAAATAATTTTTTTTCATCATTTGTGTTTTTACCTTCTTGCAATTCAGTTTGCGAGAAGGTTTTGTTTTATTCAGACCCTAGTAATACTCCGGAAACATTCCAAGAGCTGAAACTTGTTCCTTCTGTAGGACCTTGCGGAATCTTCACCTGAATGGTGTGTTTCCCTGCTTTCAAATCTCCAAGAGGAATAAAATTAGGATTGGTAACCGTTCCCGGACACCAGTTTGATCTGCTTAGATCCGATGATGAAAGTCCGTCCGGGAAATTTCCCGATGCAGGATTGTAAAGACGGTAAGAACCGCAGTCTGATCTCCACGGAACGAAAGAATAGGTCATTTTCCCGTCTAAGAAGATAGAATTGGCTTTAGGAACGAACTCGTCGCCGTTTTCCCAACCACCGTGACCTGTCGTGATATATCTTAGCTGTGCATTTTTTAAATCTTTTTTCAAGGTAAATTCCACAAATAACCCTTTATCGTTATTAAACATGGTAGAATAATCCTGTCCCGCCATTTCCATGATATTTAAACTGTTAAATAAAGGAATAACCGTATTATTTTTATTAACTGTCTGATCGCTTTTGTGGATTGTAATTTCTAAACTCACTTTGTGGCCGCCTTTATCGTAATTTCCAATAAAAGTTCCAATCCAAAGTTCTTTTTCAGAAAGGGATGGCTTCAATTCTGTAATGTCTTGACGATACGGATTTATCGTTTGCCAATTTTTATCTTGTAATTGAATATGATTAAATTTATTAATTCCAAAAGCGGTAAAGAAACGCATCATTTCAACAGCAGGATTATAGTTTTCCGCAGTTGTTATTCCATAATATTGTTTTCCGTTTCCATTATCGTAAACGGGAAGTGTTTTTGCTCCTTTCTCCAATCCATCGAAGAAAGACTGAGATTTGTCCTGAGGAATAAAGAAAACAGTTCCCGTTCTGTCGTAAGCGTCGCCATTGGATTGTTGTTTTAGTTCTGCAAAAATAAGTTCGCCTTCAGAGATTTTCGGGAACTTTACTTTTTTAAGGATAATGGTTCCGTTGGCGAATCTTTTTACCTTTTCATCTGACTTGGATTCGTCAGAAAAATTAATTGTTTCATTTTCAAAAACCTTTAAAGTAGTGAATCTGCTTTTCCAAAGAAGATCTTTGTAGCCCAATTGATCGATAGAATTGATCGAACCTTTAATTAAATTTTCAATATCAGCTTTCTTTACTTTTTTAATGGAATTGGCTGTAATAACTGAATTTTTATTTCGTTCAATTTCCAGCACAAAACCTAGATTTTGCCCAAGGGTAGAAGGTCCACCGTTGATTTTAAGATCATTTGTATACCAAACTTCAATGGTGTTCGAATTGATTTTTGTAACTGCTTTTTTGCAATTATAACCTAAAATTTTCTTGGTTTCATTCGTGAATTCGAACGTTTGTTTGCCAACAGATTCTGCATCAGAAGTTGAAATTATTTCGTTTGATTTTAAAAATGCATAAGAAATTACCGTGTTAGAAGGTTTTTCAATTTTCGTTATTTCGAAAGGATAATCTGCTTTTTGTTCTCTGATTTTATTATTTAAGATAAAACTTTCCTTTTCGTTTGCCCAAACTAAAGTTGGAGTTTGTTCTGTTAAAACTTTTCCGTTGTAAGAACTGATGTACTGAACTTCATATGTCTGCGCAAAATTAAGACAAAATAAAAACAAGAAGAAACTTAATAAAATTCTTTGATGCATAATGATTGATGGTTTTTCACAAAGATAAATTTTAAGTTAACATAATATCAACTTTGTGAATTTTAAAATATTTTTTCCTGAATGAGTATGATGATTTGCGTGAGAGTTACACTTATGTGTTGAAAATGTTAATTAATAAATGGTTTTCAAACTTTTTAGAATTAAATTTTAAACTAAATACAAACAAAAAACTACCCTAAAAAATTAGAGTAGTTTGTATATTTTGATGTTGAATTTAATTAAGAAACTCTTTCGATCAAAGCCATATAAAACCCATCGTATCCTGTACTAGGCATTACTTTTTCATCTTTAATCATCTTAAAGTTCGGATTGTTTTTGATGAATTCTTCAACCTGAAGATTGTTTTCTGAAGGAAGGATCGAGCAAGTTGCATACACCATTTTTCCGCCTATTTTTACCATTTTAGAATAATCCTGAAGAATCTGTTGTTGTTCAATTTTTATTCTGTCGATAAAATCTTGGTCGATTTTCCATTTACTGTCCGGATTTCTTTTCAAAACCCCAAGACCGGAACAAGGCGCATCAATCAACAATCTATCCGCTTTTTCGTGAAGTCTTTTGATGACTTTGTTGTCAGAAATCATACGCGTTTCGATGTTGTGAGCTCCGGCTCTTTTCGCACGACGCTTTAGCTCTGCCAACTTCCATTCGAAAATATCTAAGGCGATAATTTGTCCTTTATTTTGCATCAAAGCAGCTAAGTGAAGCGTTTTTCCACCTGCACCTGCGCAAGCATCAACAACTCTTTGTCCTTCCTTTACATCAAGAAAATATCCGATTTTTTGAGAAGATGCATCCTGAACTTCAAATAATCCTTCTTTAAATGCAGTTGTAAGAAAAACATTCTTTTTCTCTTCAAGCTGAACGGCATCCGGATAATTTTTGATAGGGTAGGATACAATATTTTCATCAGAAAGATCTGAAATCAATTCTTTTGTGGTAGTTCTCAGGGAATTGGCTCTCAAAACAGTTGGCGCTTGTTCATTCAGAGCATACATTTCTTTTTCCCATTTATCACCCAATTCTTTTTCCAAAGTTTCAGCCAACCAGTCTGGAATAGAATGTTCGATAGCTTTTGTAGGAACAGTTCCTTTTTTAAGCTTTGTAAGGATATCGGCGATTTTTATTCCGTCGAATTCTTCAAATTTTTTATAATTTGTTTTGCTCCAAAGTAGGTAGGCGATCATCAATTTATAGATGTTGTTGGGTTTTACACCTTCACCCATGTAATATTCAAGACGTTTTTTCCAACGGATGATATTATAGAAAATCTCAGAAACAACGGCTCTATCTTGGCTTCCCCATTTTCTGTTTGCCTTTAAAAGTCTTTCGATTACTTTATCGGCATATTTATTTTTCTCGAAAAATGTTTCTTGTAAAGCATCGTGAATTCCGATTGCTAAGTTTCTGTGAATAAGTTCCATAAAATTGGTTCTGCTATTTTGAATCTGCAAAAATACGAATTTAAGTTGAGATACGAGTTTCGGATTAGTGGTTTTAAGTTTCGAGATTCTTCCATACTGCATCATCTGGCTTCCATTGCCAAATTTAAAATCCTACCTTTGCAAAAAATAAAAAATATGAGTGATACTGTACTTTGTCCGAAATGTAGTTCTGAATTTACTTATCCGAGTGATAATATGATGGTGTGTTCCCAGTGTTTCTACGAGTGGAATCCGGAAGAAGTAAGTTCTGATGCTTCAAATTCAGGAAAAATTTTAGATTCGAATGGTAATGAGCTGCAAGATGGAGATTCTGTGGTGGTTATTAAAGATCTTCCTGTAAAAGGTGCTCCAAAACCGGTGAAAGCAGGAACCAAAGTTAAAAATATTCGTTTGAGACCAGACAGCGACCATAATATTGATTGTAAAATTGATGGTTTCGGTTCAATGGCTCTGAAATCGGAATTTGTGAAAAAGGCATAAAAAAAAGGAAAGAATTGGACAGTGTAATCTTTCAAAAGAGTGGATTGCAGAGTGCTAATTTTCATCTTTTAGGGCAGAAAGAGAATTAACCAAAAATTTCCTTATGCTGTGGAAATACAAATGTAAGAAAAAGATTCAAATACAGTTCTTATGTTTGTATTTTTTTTATCCACATTTCTCAAATAAGTGTTGGTAAATGTGATAGTTATGTCGTGTTAAAGCCTTTGTTATAATGGATGATCAAATGTTTTCCTGTCATTCAGAACCAAGCAAAGCGTAGTGAAGAATCTATTACTAAAATACAAAAGATTTCTCTTTCATCGAAATAACAAACTGATACATCAGCAGGAAATAGAAGCCTTAAACAAAAGAAATTTTTACAGTATCTTGAATTCTCAAATCCGTGTAAATTACCAATTCTTTTTCTTTCACTTTCAACTTATTCCAATAATGATTTCCCGCAAATCTGCTTTCTAAAACTTCTGCCTCAAAACCGTTTTCAGAGATTTTAATTTCTTTAGGATAATAGGAAAATTTAGAAAGTTGAAAATCTTCAATTTCATTTTCATTAAAAATATTCACTTCACCGAAAAGTTTAGCAACATACGAATTATAAGGATTTCTAAAAGTTTCTTCCGGATTTTCGTTCTGAATCAATCTTCCGTCCTGAAGAACAATAATTTGATCCAGCCACGGAATAATATCCTGAAGCTCGTGTGTAGAAATCACCAAAGAGATATTATTCTGTTTTACATATCTGAATAATTTTTCGCGCAACTCGATTTTTCTAGGAAAATCTAAATTACTGAAAGGCTCATCCAAAATCAAAAGCTTTGGCAAAACAGAAAGCGATCTTGCAATAGCAACCCTTTGTTGTTGACCGCCACTTAAATATTTAGGTAAAACATTCGCAAAATCTTCCAAACCGACCACTTCAAGAAGCTCGGCAACGGTTTCTTTTTTTTGCTTTAAATTAATATTAGAAATAAATTTTCCTACGTTTTCTGCAACGGTAGCGTAAGGCATTAAGTCGAAATTCTGGGCAACAAATTTCATTTCTGCTTCACCTGGAACGAGATTTCCTTTTGGACCTAATAATTTTTCACCATTAAAAATAATCTCTCCGCTTTCCCAATCCAAAAGTCCGTAAACAAGACTCAGTAAAGTCGATTTTCCGCATCCGCTTTCTCCTGCCAATGCGATGATTTTTCCTTCTTCAAACCTTAAATTAAGGTTCTGAAACAGGGGTTTTTCTTTAGAATATGAAAAGTATAAATTGTTTATTTCTAATAGCATATTACAAATGTAATGAATTGAAATCTTTCTAGGAAAAATTGGAATTTTTTATTATATTAGCAGGAGTATAAAAATTTATGAATTATGAAAAGAAAGTTGTTTTTACTCGTTATTCCCGCGCTTTTTGCGACAGTTGCAGTGGTTTCATGTAAGAAAGAAAAACCACTTTCCAGCGAAAGTAACGATGTTACAACGACTAAAGACGGAGCTCAGTTTGTAGTAGATACATTAAACAGTAAAGTAGAGTGGAAGGGCTATAAAATCTTTAAATCTGAAAACACCAGCCATTTCGGAAACATTAAATTTGAAAGCGGAGACGTTACCGTAAAAGACGGAAAACTGGAAAGCGGAAAATTTGTTGCTGATATGACTTCTCTAACGTCTGAGGATTTAAAAAATGACAAAGAAAACTTAGAAAAACTAAACGGTCATCTGAAAAGCGGAGATTTCTTTGAAGTGGAAAAATTCCCGACGGCTTCTTATGAAATTACAAAAGTTACTCCGGCTGCTGAAGGCGATTACAATACGCTTTTGGATGGAAATCTTACCATTAAAGGAATCACAAAGCCAGTACAGTTTAAAGCCAATGTTTCTGTAAAAGAAGGAGGTGAAGTAAGCATTGCAACAGAGCCAAAAGATATCAACAGAGAAGAATTTGGAGTGAAATTTCAGGCACCTGCAGAAAATGGAGTTATCAAAGACGAAGTTACACTGCAGATTATGGTAAAAGCTTTAGAAAAAAATAAAACGTTTATAATACAACTCATTATTTTTCGTTTTATAGAAAAAATAAATAATTTTTTTATTTAAGTGAAATAAGTGATTGAAGTCTGCCTCCGAAAAGGGGCAGATTTTTTTTAACAGATTAAGGAAAATTATTCCACCGAAAAACCGTATTTTTGCAAAACATTTAGAAAGGGTAAAACAATGATAGAAAAGATAGAAGAATTACTCGTTGAGGTAAACGGCTTCAATGCTACATCTAAAGAGGATATCGAAAACTTCCGAATCAAGTACAATGGTAAGAAAGGAATTCTGAACGATTTTTTTGAAAAATTTAAAGAAGTTCCCAACGACCAGAAGAAAGAATTCGGACAGAAGATCAATACCCTGAAGCAGGCTGTTAACGTAAAATTGGAGGATTTAAAAAATGCTTCGGCATCTTCTATTATCGTAGAAAAGGAAGATCTTACGAGACCGGCTTTTCCTTTGGATTTGGGATCTAGACATCCGATCAATCTTGTGAAAAACAGGATCATTGAAATTTTCAAATCTATAGGTTTTGCTGTAGCAGACGGACCGGAAATCGAGGACGACTGGCACAACTTTACCGCTCTTAATCTTCCTGAATATCACCCTGCAAGAGATATGCAGGATACTTTCTTTATTGAGCAAAATCCGGATATTCTGCTAAGAACGCATACTTCTTCTGTGCAGATTCGTTATATGGAAGAAAATCAGCCTCCAATAAGGATTTTATCGCCGGGAAGAGTGTTCAGAAACGAAGCGGTTTCTTCACGTTCTCACTGTATTTTCCACCAGATTGAAGGATTGTACATTGATGAAAATGTAAGTTTCGCAGATTTGAAGCAAACCATTCAGTTCTTTACAACGGAACTTTTCGGGAAGTCGAAAATCAGATTAAGACCTTCTTATTTCCCTTTCACAGAGCCAAGTGCAGAGATTGATGTATATTGGGGATTAAACTCTGAAACCGATTACAGAATCACGAAAGGAACAGGCTGGCTGGAAATTATGGGTTGCGGAATGGTAGACCCTGCCGTTTTGAAAAATGTAAATATTGATTCTGAAAAATATTCAGGTTACGCATTCGGAATGGGGATTGAAAGAATCGTAATGCTGCTGTACCAAATGAGTGATATTAGAATGTTTTTTGAAAATGATGTCAGAACACTGGAACAGTTTAAAACTTTATAAAATATCTAAATTTAAATAAATCTAATCCTGTAAAAATTAATTTACAGGATTTTTTATTAATTTTAATTTAGCGAAAAAACCACAAAATAATCACAGAAAAAAAATGTTTGAAAAATCGTTGAATTTTAAATCGAGAAAGATAATTCATTATTCTCTCATTATTTGCATCTTATTGATACAAATATTGATAGCTGGCTTTTTTTACAATGAATTTATTAATAAGAAAAATTTAACTTTTATTGAGCAGCAGCTTAAAGAAGTTCATTTATTGGAAAATTTAACGGACAATTCTAAGAAAGAATTGATGAATGCTCAGGACTATCTTCAAAAATATGTGATCTCGAAAGATGAAAAATTTCTGAGTTCTTATTTCAATTCATTAAATAAATTAGGTAAAAATCTGGATAGTATTGGGCATTATGAGAATAAATATCCAAGATTGAAAAACGATCTGTCGGCACAGAAAAAAGATTCTTTAGAGATTAAAAAATTGAAGGTTTTAATAGATTCTACTTATAGTTTTTCTACAAGACCTGTGTTTAAGACAAATTATGATGTTCCTAAATTAGAAAAATACACTCCTGATTTTAATTTTGATAAATTTGATGTTGAAACCAAGACTTACACCGATACGGTTAAGAAAAAAGGATTATTCGGACGTTTGGGAGATGCAATATCTGGAAAAGAAACGGTGCGCAAAGACAGTACTGTGGTCACCGTAAAACAGGGCAAAAAGCCTATTTCTTCGTTGATAAAATCGGATTTTGACAGTATCATGAGATTGGCTAATAATCATTATTTCGGGGAGGTGAAAAAAATACAGGTAAATGTTGTCGATCAAGCTGCCCTGAAAAAAAATAACGAAGATAAGGTTTACAAAATGTTCAGCAACTTATTGACTTACAGTGACGGACTGATGAATATTTATGAATCTGCCATAAAAGGCTCCAAAGCCGATCTGGAAAAAGAATATGAGAAACAGAATTCAAAAAACAATAAAATAAGAACGCAGCTTATTTTCGGAGCGATGATTTTGATGTTTATTGTTTCGATTTTAATTATGTTCTTAACGAGAATTGCGTTTATCTACGAGCGAAGATTGAATGCAGCCAACAAACAGATCAAAGAAAACCTGAATTTTAAAAACAGGATTTTGGGAATGCTGAGTCATGAATTAAGATCTCCATTAAAAATAATCGGTCTTTTCATCAATAGAATTAATAAAAAAACGGATGATGAGAAGATTAAAGAATATCTTAAATCAATAAGCTTTACAAACGATACTTTATTGATGCAGGCTAATCAGATTTTGGAATACACCAAAAATCAGGCGGTGGAAAATAAATTAATCCCGACAGTTTTTAATTTAAAAAATGAAATTTCATCAATTTTAAATTCGATTGAGCCTTATATTGAAACAAGAAATAATAAATTTGTTATTCATGAAAATATAAATCCGGATCTTGTTGTTTATTCAGATAACAAGAAAATCAATCAGGTTTTTATGAATATTCTTGGAAATGCTAACAAATTTACAGAAAATGGTGAAATCAGTGTGACGACTACAGTGGTGCCGGTTGATGAAAATGTTGTTTCTTTAACGACAAAAATTAAAGATACAGGAGCTGGAATTTCCAAATCTGATTTAGAGAAAATTTTTGAACCTTATTATCAAGGTGTTTTGTCGGAAGATGTGGAAAATCTTGGAGCAGGTTTGGGACTAAGCCTTTGTAAAGAAATTGTCGCGTTGTATGATGGTGATATATCCGTAGAAAGTGAGATGAATAAAGGAACTACCGTGACTTTTACTGTTAATTTAAATATTAATAAATGAATCAGTTAGATAAAAAAACGATCAATTTTCTTCTTGCAGACGATCATAGTCTGATAAGACAGGGAATTGTTTTTCTATTGGAAGATATTGAGCTGCATCATGAAGTTTTTCAAGCTTCAAACTTACAGCAGGCTTTGGAATTTGTGAAAACTCATCCAATCGACATTGCCATTATCGATGCACATTTTCCCGATGGAAACAGTCTTTCTGTTTTACCTGAAATCAAAAAAATAAAACCCGAAATCAAGATTCTTGTTTTCACCGGAATTGATGAAACGATACATTCTTTGAGATACTTAAACGCTGGAGCTGATGGTTTTTTAAGTAAAATGAACGAGGAGGAGGAGATAGAACTGGCTATTCGAAAAATGCTTAGTCATGGTGAATATATTTCTCCAACAACGCAGGCTTTGTTAAGAGATTCTATGAAAAACCCAAATCTGGTAAATCCTTTGTCATCTTTAACGGAAAGAGAACTACAAATTGCAGAGATGTATGCAGAGGGACTGGGAAATCTTGAAATTGCCAATAAACTGGAAGTAAAACAAAATACGGTAAGTACCATCAAAAGGAGGATTTTTGATAAACTTGAAATTGAAAATCTTGTAGAGCTTATTGAACTAATTAAGAATAGTCAGTAGGTTTTTGTCGATAAATATCTATGATTCGTTCGATATAAATCGACATCATTTGTGCGAATTTTATTCTTTGTTGTATCTATCTTTGCATCAACATAAAGGATAAAAAATATTTCAAAAGATTTTAAAATTGATCTTTGATTTCTCTAAAGCACAAATGATGAGAAAGAATCAAAGATCTTCCCCTAACACAATGTTCATTTCTAAAGATTAAACCTCTGAGTTCTTCAGAGGTTATTTTTTTACTCATAAAGATGAATTATTTTTTTAATTGTATTTAATCCAGGTGTATAAAAAATTACAGCAAAACCCTGCATGTAGATAAATATCTACATTGCATTCGATTTCTATCTACGAAATTTATTAGGATTGGATATTCATCTGTATCTATCTTTGTATCAACATAAAGGATAAGAAAAAATATTTCGAAAAAACAATCACGTTGATCTTTGATCTCACTAAACACGAATGATGAGAAAGAATCAAAGATCATTTTCAAAAAAACACACTTTTAGCCTTCGAGTTCTTCGGAGGCTTATTTTTTTATTTCAATTATTTTTGTAGATAAATATCTACAGCCTGGTCGATTTCTATCTACAATATTTATTATGATTGAATATTTACCTGTACCTATCTTTGTACCAACACAAAGGATAAGCTATTAAAAAAATAAACAAAGATCTTTGGTTTCTCTAAAGCACAAATGATGAGAAAGAATCAAAGATCGAACACACAGGTGATAAAAAAGAATAAAATCAAACCTCCGAAAATTTTCGGAGGTTTTTTCGTTTTTAATTACTGACCTAAGAAACAAAACGTAATTAAAAACTAGATTCTATTGAAAAATTTACTACACGCAGCTTAGTTGCTGGTTGCTGGTTATTAGTTATTAGTTATTAGTTATTAGTTATTAGTTTCGAACAACTTCTCTTTCGTCAGCTCGAGTGTTTTTGTAATAAAATGAAGAAAAATGTATTGAGAGCTTCTAGTTTACAAGCTTCTCGATACGCCCTTTTTCAAAAGCCTACTTTAAGTGACAACATTTTTAAGGTCATTGAAACAAAGGAAAAATCTTGCGTCATTCAATTCAAAACATGCTCCGACAAGCTCTGCAGATTGGCTAACAGTTTCATAAGAATGCCATTTTTCGGACAAATTAATCAAACAAAACAAGCCGAAGCATTGATAAGAACATTCAATAACAATTAACTTTTTACACTTTTTTTCTTTGTCCAGTGTTTCACTCTATTATAATCTAAAAAATAAGTCAATTTCAAAGAAAAATTATTAACAGTTGGTTGGCTGAAAAGTATATCGTAGTTTTTTATTGTATTCAATCTCGATATTTCAAGATAATTCGACGTTGCATTTCTATATAATAATGTCAACTGACTTCCCGGTGCAAACCACCATGAAAACCTTAAATCTACATTCCATGCGTTGTAAGTTCCATTCAGATTATTGGTGAAATTATCGGTATTCGTAAGACTTCCATCCTGATTTAAAGTATAAAATTGTTTATATGTAACATCCGAAAAATAATGTCTGAAAGTCAATGTCAGAGCAGTTTTTTCGTTGAAAGTATATTTTGAGGTCAAAGCATTTTCGTATGTATTTCTCTGTCTTCTTCCGATGAAAATATCGGTATCGTTTTTTCCCGCAAAACCAGTTTCATTATTGCTGAAACTTGGATTAAAGCTCCAGTTCACATTGAATTTATCCGAAAATCTGTAACGCAATCCAAAATTAGTAAGAACTTGATTTCTTCCCTTTTCATCGAAAGCATAATAATCTATTGTGAAATTATACTGCAATTTTTTTCTGCTGTCGCTTTCAAACCAAACCCACGAATCAAAATATCCTGGAGCTTTCAGATGTCTGCCGAAAGTTCGGGGTTCATAAATATCATTTTGAGTCTGAGGAGCAAACTCGATTCCGCCACCGAAATTTCTAAAGTTTTTATCCGTAAAACTGTTGTTGTGGTTAAAGACAAAATTCTGGAAAATAAACGGATCTAAACGGTGGAAATAATTTAAATTAAAATTCAGATAAATGTTATTAAAAGTCTTTGTAGGCTGCAAAATTCTGTAACCGTACCAAACATTATAATTGGCAAAGTTGGTTTTGGTAGAAAATCCCACGTCATTGATGTCCCAGTCTTTAGTCGTCACATTTCCATTGATGGAAAATCTGTTTTTTCCTGCAATTTTTTCGAATCCTGCTTCTCCTTTTGTCCCGAATTTTGTTTCGCCATCCATCACCCAGCTTCCTTTCAGACTTCCAAAAGTTTTATACGTATTTTTTTTGTTGCTGATGTCCCAAAGAAGTCCTGTCGCATTTGCATCACGAAAACTACCGTCTCTTGTAACGTTCGTATTCACCAATGATACAGAGGAATTTCCATTAAATCTCTGATCAAAAACCAAGACATTATAATTTGCCCACGGTTCTACAACTTCTCTTCGAACTTCACCCGTTTCATGATTAATAATTGTGGCTTCCATTTTTTGAGTAACCCCATTAAAGAAGCCAATTCCTAAGCCTTTTTTTGTTCTTCCTGAAATTTTAAAGGCATTAAATAATTTAACTTTTGCGGGATATTCCGTCACTTCTTCGTTTGGACCGACTGTCGGATAGGCAGTTGGTTCACCGCCGACTCTTCTTGAGTAAAACATTCCGCCTTTGCTAAACAATTCGGTTCCTTCTGTAAAAAATGTTCTTTGCTCGGAAAATTGTTGTTCGAATGGTGTTAAATTTAAAATTGAATTATCAAAATTAGCCTGTCCAAAATCCGGAATCAAGGTCATGTCGAAAGTGAAAGCATCGTTAATTCCATATTTTACGTCCATTCCGCCGTTTACGTTGGCCGTTGTTTTTCCGTCAAAACTGTTTACATAAGTTGAAAAATAGGGGGTAAAGGATAATCGGGTAGGAGGGTTTATATTTTCGATTCCCTGTAAAACTCCATCGAATAAAGTGTAAGAATTCTTGGCATTATCAACAAAATTCCAGTCGTAAGAAGCTTTAATTCTTTGGATTCTTCTAAACATATTCATTCCCCATTCCTGCACGTTATTTTTTGGAAATCTTAATTCGGAATATGGAATTTTCATTTCAACAGACCACCCTTTTTCATTGATTTTTGCGCCGCTAAACCAAATAGAATTCCATGTGTCATCTTCGCCATCTGTTGTTAATTTCGCATCAAACTGAACGCCTGCTGCGGTAACCATAAATTCTAAGCTTTGTTGTTTGTCGTTATAGCCATTCAAAGTTACCCCAAAAAAATCGTCATTTCCTACACCGTCTCTTTCCGTTAGTTCTTTGGCAATTTTATTGGGAGTAGGATCATACATTTGAGCTCCGAAATAAATTCCTGTATCGTCGTACAAAATTCGGACTTCTGTTTTTATTGAGTCGTGTTGAGGTCTACCATTATTGGGGTTTCTTTCGATAAACCCTGTTGCAATCGGTGCATTTTGCCAGACTGCATCATCCAGAATTCCATCGATTTTTGGGGAGGAGGTTGTTTTGGTAATGAGGACTTTTTTTCTTACAATTTGATCGTCTTCCTTTTTCTGTGAATAGATAAAAACCGAGCAGAGCAGGAGGCAAAAGATCAATAATTGAGTTTTCATGTTCTTAGGTCTTAATGTTTATAAAAGGAAGACAACTAGAAAATGAAAAATATTACATGAAAATAAAAAATGTCTGTAAAAAATTATACAGACATTTTTTTTGTTTTAAATATTCTCCACAAAATTTGTGTTTCCGTAGGAATCTAAGCAATTGTTTTATAATTAAATATCTTATACTACACCTAAATTTGTACGGAAAACAAATTTTGTGGATATTTTTCAAGTGCTGAAAATAGGGACTGCAACTATAGCCCCGATTGTAGTGACATCCTTTTTGGTTGCAGGCGGAGCGAAGCGGAGCCGGTAACCAAAAAGATACAACGGAAAGCGGGATTAAGCTCCAAATAAAAATTAAGTTGAATTATCTAAAAATGATTTTAAACTTTAATAATTCTCCCGTTAAAAACCCCCGCAATGGATTTTTCGTAAGCCTTTGCAACTTTCCAAGCCTCAACTGGGATAAATCCAGGGAAAAACGAATGATAATGCTCTGATTCTACCAAAACAGTCGGGCTTATACAGTTGATTCTCAAATCTCTCGGTAATTCATAAGAGCTTGCTTTCACAAAACCTTCAACAGCCAGATTCACGGTTGTTCCAATGATTCCTCCGGCAATTGGTTCATCTGTTAAAATTCCTGAAATTAAGGTGAAAGAGCCTCCATCATTGATGAAAGGAAGTGCCGTTCGAACAATATTAATTTGCCCCATCAATTTACTTCCGAAAGAAAATTCAAAATCCTGATCTGTAAAATTTTCCAGCGGTCCGAATTTCACATCTCCTGCCGCGTTGGCTACAGCATCGAAGTTTCCAACCGATTTAAATAACTTTTCCAAGCTGCTTTTATCCTGAATATCTGCATTGAAATCTCCGGAACTACGGGCAACACGAATGACTTCATGTCCGCTTTCTTCGAGGTTTTTTGCGACTTCTTTTCCGACAGTTCCGCTGGAACCGATTACGATGACTTTTAATTTTTTTGAATCCATATTTTTAGATTTAATTTAAATTTCTATAAGATTTTGGTGACATTCCTGTTTTGTTTTTAAACAGTTTTGTGAAATGGGAAGGATGTTCAAACCCCAGATCGTAGGCAATTCCGCTGATCGGCTCAGTGGTACTCCACAAAAGGGATTTTGCCTTATCAATCAATTTTAGATGAATGTATTCCTGAGAAGATTTTCCGGTGTATTTTTTCAATAAATCTGATAAGTAATTGGATGACATGTTCAATTTCTCAGCAAAGTAAGTAACATCCGGAATTCCTGATTGCACCAATGTTTCTTGGGCAAAATAGTCATTCAATAGACGTTCAAAATTGGCAACAACATCGTTACTTGCTTTTGTTCTTGTAAAAAACTGCCGTTCGTAAAATCTTTCACAATAAGACAGTAATAATTCCAAATTCATAAGGATGATGTGATAAGAATGCCTGTCGATGTTTGAAGACAATTCTTTCTGAATATTTTTCACACAATCTTCTAAAACCAATCTTTCGGACTCCGAAATATGCAATCCTTCGTTTGTATCGTACCCGAAGAATGAATAATTTGTGAGTTGATGCCCTTTTCCCGCAGCATTTAAGAAATCCGGATGAATGTAAATTCCCCAACCGCTCACCTTATTTTCAAGTCCGGGCGACAAAGTCTGGTGGGGGGCTGTAAACATCATTGTTCCCTCGGAAAAATCGTAATTGGTTCTTCCGTACTGAAAATTTCCTTCGATTTTTTTACACGCAATCGAATACAAATCCAGCCTGTAAACTGCATCTGGGACTCGCTGACTTCGGTCGACTTCCGCCAAATCAACAACCGTAACTAGTGGATGCAGTGGTTTTTCGTATCGAAAAAAATCGTGCAGCTCAGAAATCGAATTGATGTCTACATAATCCATTTTGCTTAATTTTTTACATTAAAAATAGTAAATTAAACCTTTTAAAACTTTGTCTTTATTTGCGTTTAATTATTATCACAAGGGTAAATAAACAAAGTTTTTATTAGATTGATTGCATTTATTTTAAGATAGATAAAAGGCACTTCGTTTATTAAATAATACTAGGTTTGAATATTTTTTTTAACTTTTAATTTAAATATAAATTCCGCCACTGATTTCGATGCGTTGAGCGTTTACAAATCGACTGTCTTCGGAAAGCATTGAAGCAATGAAAAATCCAATATCATCAGCTTCTCCGAGTCTTCCTAAAGCAGTCATATCTGCAATTTGCTGACGGTGACTTTCATCTCCTTTTCCACCTCCAAATTCTGTGTCGATGGCTCCTGGTGCAATAGAATTGGCTCTAATTTTTTTATCTGCAAATTCTTTCGCAAAATATCTTGTTAAGGAATCAATTCCGGCTTTTATAGCTCCATAAACTGCAACTGTCGGGAAAGCAAATCTTGCCAAACCGGACGAAATATTGATGATCTGACCTCCGTTTTCCATCAAAGGAACCAATTGCTGGGTAAGGAAAAATACACCTTTAAAATTGACATTCACCAATTCATCAAAAATAGCTTCTGTTGTGTCTTTAATTAAAGTTCTTTGAGCGATTCCGGCATTATTTACAAGATAATCGAATGAATCTCTTCCCCAATCCTTCAAGATTTTTGAAACTTCATTAGAAAAATCTGCAAAAGTGCTGATGTCCGCAACATCTAGTTTTAAAGCAACCGCTTTTCCTCCATTTTTATTGATTTCTTCTGCAACTGCCATTCCCTGTTCAGGATTGTTGTTGTACGTTAAAATAACCGCAACTCCTCTTTTTGCAGTATTAATGGCAATGCTTTTTCCGATTCCGCGGCTACCACCTGTAATAATCGCGATTTTCTGATTTTGAATATTTGTATCCATGAGACTTGATTTTTATAGGACAAAGTTCCACAGTTTCGGATTATTAAATTTAAACATTTAAGGAAATTACTTATACATTTTACTGATATTAAATTCTTCGGAGTTTTCATAAAAATCTTGCACGCCTTGTAACAATTAAAGTAAATTTGGCACTAATTGATAAAACAATTTCTACTTTATGAAAAAGCGACTTCTTTCTGTTGCTGCAGCGGCTTTCTTCGGGATGGCTCTGAATGCACAGCAAATTAAATTCGAAGAGTATGACTTACCAAATGGTCTTCACGTAATTCTTCATCAGGACAATTCTGCACCGGTTGTAACGACTGGAGTAATGTACCACGTGGGTGCAAAGGATGAAGTAAAAGGAAGAACAGGTTTCGCTCACTTCTTCGAGCACCTTTTATTCGAAGGAACACCCAACATCAAAAGAGGTGATTGGTTCAAAATAGTTTCTTCAAACGGAGGGCAAAACAACGCTAACACAACGAACGACAGAACTTACTACTACGAAACTTTCCCTTCAAACAACGAGCAATTGGGTCTTTGGATGGAAGCTGAAAGAATGCGCCACGCCGTAATCAACCAAATTGGAGTTGATACTCAAAGAGAGGTTGTAAAAGAAGAAAAAAGATTGAGAATGGATAACCAGCCTTATGGAAATTTGTTCACAACCATTCAGAAAAATTTATTTACAAATCACCCGTACAACTGGCCAACAATCGGTTCTATGGAAGATTTGAATTCTGCTAAATTAGAAGAATTCCAGGCTTTTTATAAGAAATATTACGTTCCAAACAACGCTACTTTAGTGGTTGCAGGAGACATTAAGCCTGAACAGACTAAAAAATGGATCGAAACTTATTACGGAGGAATTCCAAAAGGAACGGTTTATCCAAAAGATTTCCCGAAAGATACACCTATCACTCAGGAAAAAGAGGTAACGGCTACTGATCCTAACATCCAGCTTCCTGCATACATTTTCGCATACAGAACGCCGGGTAACAAAGAGAAAGATGCTTATGTTTTAGATATGCTTTCTTCTTATTTAAGTAATGGTAAATCTTCAGTTTTATATAAAAAATTGGTAGACCAAGATAAAAAAGCGCTTCAGGTAGCTGCTTTCAACCAAGGTCTTGAGGATTACAGTATTTTCGCCTTCTTCGCGATTCCGATGGGACAAACGACAAAACAGGCTTTACAGACTGACATCGATGCTGAGATCAAAAAATTACAGACAACTTTAATTTCTGAAGAAGATTATCAAAAGCTTCAAAACCAATACGAAAACCAGTTTGTAAATGCTAATTCGAGTATTCAGGGAATTGCTGCTTCATTGGCGACAAACCATGTATTGATGGGGAATACAAACTTAATCAATAAAGAAATCGACATTTACAGAGGGATTACAAGACAAGACCTTCAAAATGCTGCTAAAAAGTATCTTAATTCCAACCAAAGAATAATCATTAATTACGTTCCTGAAAAGAAGTAATTCTTTAAATGATTATTTAAAAATTAAATTTTTACAAATGAAAAAGCAATTAACATATATAGCTGCAGCGTTTTTATTCGCGGGAACGATTTCAGCACAAAAAATTGATCTTAATGCAATGCCGAAGCCGGGACCAACTCCTGCGATCAACATTGCGAAGCCAAAGACTTTCCAACTAAGCAACGGACTTACGGTAATGGTTGTAGAAAACAACAAATTACCAAGAGTAAGCGCCAACCTTTCTATGGACAGACCTCCATATAACGAAGGAAGCGTAACAGGAGTTAGCGAAATCATGGCTGAACAGTTCGAAAACGGAACGACCAACATGAGCAAAGATGATTTCAACAAAAAAGTTGATTATCTTGGTGCTAATCTTAATTTCAGTGCTGGTGGTGCTTTTGCAAGCTCACTTTCAAAATATTTCCCTGAGGTTTTAAATTTAATGGCAGATGCAATCATTAATCCTAAATTCTCAGCAGAAGAAATTCAGAATTCTAATGAAAGAGCAATTGAAGGTTTAAAATCTGACGAGAAAAACGCTTCTTCTATCGCGGAAAGAGTTTCTAATGCTTTGATGTATGGGAAAAATACTTCAAGAGGAGAATTTGAAACAGTTGAATCTATCAACAAAATTCAGTTATCTGACGTACAAAATACATATAAAAAATATTACGCTCCAGACAATGCTTACTTGGTAATTGTTGGTGATGTAAAATTTGATCAGGTAAAACCATTAATCGAAAAAGCATTCAACGGTTGGAAAAAAGCAAATACTCCGATTGCTGCTTTAGAACCAGCTTCTAATGTTGCTAAAACTGAAATAAACGTGGTTGACGTGCCTTCTGCTGTACAGTCTGTTGTTTCATTAAACAACCTGAACAACCTGAAAATGAAGGATGCTAATTATTTCCCTGCAACCATCGCAAACTACATACTTGGAGGTGGTGGTGAAGCAAGGCTTTTCATGAACCTTCGTGAGAAAAACGGTTTCACTTACGGTGCTTATTCAAGCATGAGTGCAAGCAAATATTCTCCTGAATTCTCTGCAAGCGCAAGCGTAAGAAATGAGGTTACAGACAAGGCTGTTAAGGAATTTATGAATGAACTTAACGCGATTTCTACTGTAAAACCGGAAGAATTGGAAAATGCTAAAGCTAAATTGAAGGGATCTTTCATCATGTCTTTAGAAAAACCTGAAACAATTGCAAGATTTGCATTAAATCAAAAAGTTCAGGATCTTCCTGCTGATTTCTATGTAAATTACTTAAAATCGATTGATAAAGTAACGGCTGCTGATGTTTCAAATGCAGTAAAATCCACAATTTTACCAAACCAAAGCAGAATTTTCATCGCTGGTAAGGCGTCTGATATTTCTGAAGGACTGGAAAAATTGGGTTATCCTGTAAAATATTTCGATAAAGACGCAAATCCTGTCGCTAAGCCGACTACTCAAAAAGTTGATGCTAGTGTTTCTGTGGCTTCTATCGCTGATAAATACATTAATGCTATAGGAGGAAAAGCTAATTTGTCTAAAATTTCTTCTTATACAATGAACGCTTCTATGTCTATGCAGGGGCAGAATATCGATTTCAAAATCGTTAAAGCTCAGGGTGGAAAAGAGTTGACGACGGTAACTGCCATGGGACAAACTGTTCAGAAACAAGTATTCGACGGAAAAACGGGATATTCTGAGCAAATGGGACAAAAAGTTCCTATGAAACCAGAGCAAATCGCTGAAAAACTAAAAAACACTGAACTTTTTGAAGAACTTGGTTTCGCAAAATCTGCTGATTATAAAGTAGCCGGAATCGAGAAAATCGGTGGTGAAGATTCTTACGCAGTAAAAGGTGGCGATACAACTTACTACTACAGCGTTGCCACAGGATTGAAAACCGGAGAAACGAAAAAAGTAAAGGCTCAGGGTCAGGAAATGACGATCCCTACAACATTCTCTAATTATAAGGATGTAAACGGTGTAAAAATGCCATTCACCATCTCTTTAAACCAAATGGGAATGGATATGACCATGAACGTAAAATCATACGAAGTAAACAAAGCGACTGACGCTGATTTTAAATAAAAACATCCTGTTTTACAGAAAAAACGGCAACAATTGTTGCCGTTTTTATTTTTATTTACATTTGGCGACATCTTTCTTTGTCATTCAGTAAAAAAAGATTAAATTTGCCCATTCTAAAAGATATCAAAATTAATGGATACTATATTTATACTATTGATGGTTCTTATTATGATTGCTAGTGTTTTATTGGTAATCGTTGTTATGGCTCAAAACCCGAAAGGCGGAGGTCTTTCCAGTACGTTCGGAGGTGCATCTTCTGCACAGTTTGGGGTACAGAGAACTAATGACTTCATGGAAAAAGCAACCTGGACTTTAGGTACAGTAATCATCGTTCTTATTCTGATAAGCGTTGTAATTACGGGTAAACCATCAGTGGCAGCTCCGGCTCAGCAACAGCCAGTGAAAAAAGAAGCACCTGCACAATCTGCACCGGCTTCTTCTACTACTCCGGCTCAGACTCCTGCACCGGCTACGAAATAAGCAAATAATATTTTTTTATATAAAGAAAGCAACTCCATCGAGTTGCTTTCTTATTTTAGCTTAATCTTTTCAATTTTATGTCTGAGTCTGAGACCTGCTTTTAAAAACGAATATTGCAGCGGTTTTGACTCTTTATAATACTTATTAATAAAAATTTGCATTGCTCCGTAAAACCTGTCGAGATACACCTCATCTTTTACCGTACTTTCGCCCTTGTGATGCAGGATTGAAGCTTTACCATAGTAATAGTTTTTAAATCCGTTTCTCAACAACGTATAACAGAGATCAATATCTTCACCGTACATGAAATAAGATTCATCCAACCCGCCAACTTTTTCGTAAACATCTTTCTTTACCAAAAGAAAAGCACCCGTCATCACCTCAACTTCTGAAATAGCATCTTCATCAATATCACATCTGTAATATGATTTTGAATTGTTCTTTTTAAAATTGGTAAATAACTTCTCAAATGAATTGAACATATCCGGAACCGAGCGTTTGCTTTCCGGCAAGAAAACTCCGTCTGCATCGTGCATTCTAACACCCAGACAACCAAAGTTTTGCTGAGAATCGGCGAAATTTAAAATTTCATTCATATAAAAACCTTCGATTTCCGTATCCGGATTTAGCAATAAAAGATATTCTCCTTTTGCGGTTTTTATGGCTTTATTATTGGCTTTTGAAAAGCCGTCATTGGTTTCGGAAGAAATAAAATGAACCTTAGGAAATTCGGGAATAAGATCTCCCCAAGAAGAATCCGTAGACGCATTATCAATCACAATCACCTCATAATCTACATCTTCCAAATATTTTTGAAGAGATAAAAGACAATTTTTCAGTAATTGGGTGACATTATAATTAACGATAATGACTGACAACTTCATAAGATTCTGCGTTTGGTTATTATTTTCTGAGACTATAGTAAAACGTTCTCCCCAGCAAAAGTAAGTATTTCGCTTTATAAAAAATCTTCAGAAAGATATATTCGGGAAAATTAATATGTTTCAGATGATACATTTCCTTTAGATTCTTCTGAAATCCTTCCTCCATCGCAGAGAGATTAGCAGAAAGTCCGGCAACACCAAATGTTCTTTTTCCTCCGTCGGCAATCAGCAGACTTTCATCTAGAATATACATTTTATTGTTGCTTTTGGCGATTTTCATCCAATAATTAAGGTCTTCTGCATATCTGTGATTTTCATTGAAATATCCTGTATTATCCAAAATTTTTCTTTTAAAAATAACGGTAGAAGGCTGTGCTTCATTTCGTATTAATAACTTTTTAAAAGTAATTTCAGCAAGATTATTTTCTACTCGATATGGCAAAAGAATTTTATTATTGTTTCTTCGTGTTGCAATAAAATCAATTTGAAGATCATTATTTTTGAGATAGTTTAATTGTTTCGCCGTTTTTTCAGGAAGCCATTCGTCGTCGGCATCCAGCAAAGCAATAAATTCACCTTTTGCTATTTTTAATCCTAAATTTCGGGCTTTTGAAACCCCTCCGTTTACTTGTTCAAGAAGCTGGATATTTAAATCCGGATTTTGTCTGATATATCTTTCAACAAGGCTTTTGCTCCCGTCTGTAGAACCGTCATTAATAATTATGATCTCAAATTCCTCTGCTCCGACTGTCTGTACTTTAATTGAATTTAAAGCATTAATGATCGTTTTTTCAGCATTATATAAAGGAATTATTACAGAAATCATTTGCGAAAATTGAGAAGTTAAGAATTTCCTTCATTGTAAGGCAATCTGTTCATAATAGACCTTCCCAGGGAAATTTCGTCTGCATATTCCAGCTCATCTCCAACCGAAATTCCTCTTGCAATACTTGAGAAATTAACATTAAAATTTTTAAATTTTTTGTAAATGTAATATGCCGTTGTATCGCCTTCCATAGTTGCGCTCAAAGCAAAAATCAGTTCTTTTACTTTTCCGTCGTTCAATTTTTTTTCAATACTCGAAATATTCAGTTGATGTGGTCCGACTCCTTCCATCGGAGAAATTTTCCCACCCAATATCAAATATTTTCCTGTATATTTCCCTGTATTTTCAATGGCAATTACATCTCGAACATCTTCTACGATGCAAACAACTTCATCATTTCTCTTGTGATTGCTGCAGATTTCGCAAACATCAAAATCAGAAAAATTATGACATTCTTTACAGTATTTTATTTCATTCACAAGGTTAATCAAAGAATTCCCAAGACTCATCGCTCTGGAATTCGGCTGCTTCAATAAATGTAATGCTAAACGTAAAGCTGTTTTCCTTCCAATTCCGGGCAATCCCGAAATCTCATCCACTGCTTTCGCCAAAACTTTACTTGGGTAATCCATAACACAAAAATAGTGATTATTGTTGATAGTTTATTGTTGATGGTTATTAGTTTTTTTACCCTAAAATTTTATTTAAAACGAATATTAAAATCTTCCAGCTTCCAGCCTAAAACTTCCAGCCTAAATTTAAAAACCCTATCTTTGAGAATCTAAATATTAACTTGAAAAAATAAACTCAATGGCACTTAATAATTTAAATTATCCCCTGGATTTTAAATTTAAAATTACAACGCTTGCAAGCGACTTCAACATCACGGACAAAAATGGAAATTATGTAGCGTATGTCCGTCAGAAAATGTTTAAATTAAAAGAAGACGTTATTGTTTTTAACGATGAAACCAAATCCAAAGAACTTTTCAGAATCAGAGCCAACCAATGGATCGATTTTAATGCATCTTATTCTTTAAATGAAATTGCGACAGGCAAGAATTTCGGAAGACTTGCGAGAAAAGGAATGCGCTCGATCTGGAAATCTACTTACAATGTTCTTGATGCCAACGACCAGCCGAAATTTACAATAACAGAAGATAATGCATGGACAAAATTTTTTGACGGTATGGTAAGTGAAATCCCAATTATTGGGATGTTTACAGGATATTTCCTAAATCCGGCTTACACCGTAAAAGATGCCAACGGAAAAGAATATTTTAAACTAAAAAAGATGCCTTCTTTCTTCGGAAGAAGATTCCAACTGGATAGAATGATCGATATCGACGATGAAGACGAGAGCTTGGTTATTCTTTCATTACTAATGATGGTTCTTCTTGAAAGAGCAAGAGGATAAATAATAAAATAAACCACAAACAATGAAATACTTAATCATTTTCTTTTCAGCAATTCTGTTGGTTTCTTGTAAAAAAGAACAGCAGACAGCAACAACTTCGGCAAGTAAAGATTCTATAGCAATCGTTCAGGATTCTGCAGCTACAAATGTATCTGCTTCCGGAAAAATATTAGTCGAAAACTTTCCTTTTCCAAAAGAAATCAAGGAATGCTCATGTTATTTTGCAAAAGATAAAGCAGATTTTGAAGCTGAAAAATATATTTATGCCGATGACGCCGGAAAAACCGCTTACATGAAACTGGACGGTAAAAGACTGGCTATGAATCTTATTTCGTCAAGCGATATGGAAGTAGATGAAGAATTAAGTAAAGAAATAGAAAGCGACAATTACAAAATCTCTGTAAAAGGCAAGAAAATAAAAGGAGAAGAAGCCTTATTATTTCAAGGTACACTTACGATCGAAAAAACGGATGGAACAGTGATTACAATGCCTATTTATGGAGAATGCGGATGTTAAAAAGCTTCTAACTTCTAGCAAAAATATTGCTTCCGATTTACGGAAGCATTTTTTATTTCGTAATTTTGAGAAAAATAAAAATTCAATGGAACTATCTAATATAGAACCGCAAATAATTTGGAAAAATTTTTCTAAGTTAAATGCTGTTCCAAGACCATCAAAAAAAGAGGAAAAAGTAATTGCTTTCATCAAACAATTTGGTGAAAATTTAGGATTGGAAACTACGGTAGATGAAGTCGGAAACGTAATCATCAAAAAACCTGCTACAGCGGGAATGGAAAACCGTAAATCAATCGTTCTTCAATCTCACCTTGACATGGTTTGCCAGAAAAACAACGACGTAAATTTTGATTTCGAAACAGAAGGTATCAAAATGGAAATCGATGGCGATTGGGTAAAGGCGAAAGGAACAACTTTAGGGGCAGATAACGGTTTGGGAGTGGCAACAATTATGTCAATTCTTGAAAGTTCAGATATTCCGCATCCCGCTTTAGAAGCACTTTTTACGATCGATGAAGAAACCGGTATGACCGGAGCTTTAGGTTTAAAACCAAGACAGTTAACCGGAGACATTTTATTGAATCTTGACACGGAAGAAGACGACGAAATCGACATAGGTTGTGCCGGTGGAATTGATGTAACAATCTCTCAAAGCTACGAAACTGAAGCTGCAAACGGACAAACTGTAAGAATTGAAGTAAAAGGTCTTCAAGGTGGACATTCAGGAATGGATATTCACAAAGGTCTTGGAAATGCGAATATAATTTTGGGAAGACTTCTTTATAAAGGTCTTGAAAAAGAGAATATTCAATTGATTTCTGTTGATGGAGGCGGATTGAGAAACGCTATTCCGAGAGAAGCAGTTGCTTTGGTTTCTGTGAGAAATGCTCAGGAATTTATCGAAGAAGTAACCAACGGTCTTAAAAAAGAAATTTTAGAAGAATTTGCTACGGTAGAACCGAATATTCATATTAATATTGAAAATGCTACCTCTTCGGATAAAGCTATTTCAGAAGCGGATTCAAAGAAAATTATTTTGACTTTGAAATCTCTTCACAACGGGGTTTACAGAATGAGTCCGGATGTAAAAGATTTGGTTGAATCATCAAACAACGTTGCAAGAGTTGAATTAAAAGGCGGAGAGCTTAAAATTTTAAACCTTTCAAGATCATCTGTAGAATCATCTAAAGATTCTGTTGCGGAACAATTAAAATCTGTTGCAGAATTAGCAGGAATGGATACTGTTTTCAGTGGTTCTTATCCAGGTTGGAAACCAAAGCCAGGTTCAGAAATCGTTCAGCTGATGGAGAAAATTTATACTGAAAAGTTCACAGAAAAACCTCATGTTGTGGCTTGTCACGCAGGCTTGGAATGTGGAATCATCGGAGCCAATTATCCTGAGATGGAAATGGTAAGTTTCGGACCGACAATCCGTGGCGCTCACTCACCGGATGAAAAGGCAAACATCCCTTCAACACAGAAATTCTGGAGTTTCCTGAAAGATATTTTAGCAAATATTCCTCAAAAATAAAATTGTAAAATTGCTATATTGAATATCCAAAGTCGTTTTGATTTTGGATATTTGTTTTTAATTTAATTAAACTAATAACCCAACATGAAATTCAAAATAGTATTCATTCTATTTTTAGCCTTTATTAAAACTTTTTGTCAGGAAAAAGTAACCATTGATGATCTTTATTTTGAAGATGGAATTGCGTACAACAAATCAGATAATAAAAAGTTTACAGGAATTCTTCAAGATAAAAAGAAAAGAAATCACATTAAATGGGAAGAAATTTATGACAATGGAAGCAGGACAAAAATTTTAGTCTATTTCAATATTTACAATAGGCAAGTAGTTTGTGATGAATTTATTTTTAATGTTAAAACATCTCAAAAAACTAAACATATAGGCTACAGTTCAGATGGATCAAGATATTGGGAAACAGAGTTTGATGAAAATCAGAAGAAAAAGAATTTCAGCTTTTATAAAAGCAATGTTTTGTACACCTATCAGGAATTCAAAAATAATAAGAAACACGGAAAATGGTTTTGCATTGATAAACAAGGTAACAAATACGAAATTGAATATAATAACGGAAAAAAAATAAAATCTCAAACAATTTTATAATGAAAAGTATCACAGTATTCTGCGGATCAAGCTTTGGTTCGGACGAAATATATAAAGAACAGGCGACTTTACTTGGACAGACTTTAGCAAAACAAAATATTCAATTGGTTTACGGCGGTGCAATTACCGGTTTGATGGGAGCTGTAGCCGATGGAGCTTTAAATGCAGGCGGAAAAGTGATCGGAGTTCTTCCTCACTTTTTACAGTCAAAAGAAATTGCTCACAAACAATTGACAGAACTTATCTTGGTTGAAACCATGCACGAAAGAAAAACCAAAATGAATGAACTTTGTGACGGGGTAATCGTTCTTCCCGGAGGTTACGGAACATTGGAAGAGTTTTTCGAAATGATCACCTGGGCACAACTAGGTCTCCATAAAAAGCCAATCGCTGTTCTGAATACCGATGGGTTTTATGATGATTTAATTAAACTGGTTCAAACGATGGTTGATAAAGGTTTTTTAAAGCAAGTTAATCGAGATATGTTGTTAATCAGTGATAATATTGATGAGTTGCTTGAGAAAATGAGAAATTATGAAGCTCCGACGGTTGGGAAATGGATTTCGAAGGAGGAAGTTTAAAAATTAAATAATTTGAAACTAATATGGATTTAATAGAGTTTAATAAAAAAGTAAAAGAAACTTTTCCTCCTTTTAACAATAAACATTTAACAGGCAATATCTTAAATATAACTGAAAGCTATTTAACTGAATTTTATCGCATCGTTTCTGAGATAGATGAAAATATATACGGAAACATAGTCAAAGAAAATATTTTAGATAAGATAAAAATTCAAAACGAAAATATTTTAAAATCAATAAAGTATTTTTTAGCAGGAGAAATCATCGAGTATTATCTTTCCATTTACGATACTTTCTTTAATAGTAATCTAGGTCTAAGAAATATTTATTACAAAAAACTGCCAAAAAGAATTCCATTTTTCAGGTTAAGAACAAATACTCCTAATAAAAAATTTAAAAGTAATGAAATGTTTCACATTCCGTTTGAAGAAGTTCGAAGAACTGGAAATCAAAGATTTTCACTATCAGGACATCCTGCCCTTTATCTAGGAAGTTCAACTTATATATGTTGGGAGGAGCTTTCAAACCCAAGTTTGGAAACTTGTAATTTTTCAGTTTTAAGTAATGAAGAAGAAGTTACATTATTTGATTTAACACCACCTTCAAAAATAAAAAGAATGGAAGATATTTTAAGGTATCCCTTAATTATATCATCTTCAATAAAATTTACAGACAATGGATTTCCTTTTAAACCAGAATATATAATATCTCAAGCTGTTTATTTTTCATTACTTAAATTTAATAAAGATCTTTTATTAGAAAAGGATGTAGATGTAAAGAAATTAGATGGAATTATATATTTATCAACACATATTTCGAATGAATTACTCTTCTCTGATTTAAATTTAATGTGCAATTATGTATTTCCTGTTAAAAATATAGAGGAAAAAGGATATTGTGAAAAATTAAAGAAATTATTTTCTGTTTCGGAATCAAAATCTATAAATGATCTATTGTTAAAATATCCTCAATTATTTATAGAAGAAAAAACAACTTATATAGAAGAATACGAATTATCAATATTTAAAACAATCGAGAAATATATTTGTGGTAAAACAGTCTTTAAATCATTAATTGAATAAACCAAAAACTCCCGAAGAAAAATCTTCAGGAGTTTTTTATTTTAAATTAAAAATTTTCTAAGGATAAGGAGCAATTTCTACTTCAAGTCCTTCCATTTCCATTGCCATATGCAGTTGGCAACCCAATCTGCTGTTCTCCTTTACATGGAAAGCTTCTCCAAGCATTGCATCTTCTTCATCGCCCATTGGCTCTAGCCCGGGATCGTTGATCACATAAACCTGACAAGAAGCGCACATCGCCATTCCTCCGCAAACTCCGATCGTTCCCTCTTCTGCCAATTCATACGAACGAATAATTTCCATTAAATTCATGGACATATCCGTTGGAGCTACCACATCGTGAGTTACACCTTCTCTATCGGTAATTTTTATATTAATATCACTCATTTTTGTTGTTCATTTCTGGCAACAAATTTAGTCAATTTTTTTCACAACAGCCTTCTCAGCTTCTTTTCTACTTCCGTCGAATCCGTCTACACCACTTACTGTCGTGTATTTCAAAACGAATTTTTTACCTGGATTCAATCTGTTGTAAACACTCTGACACATTAAAGTTGCTTCGTGGAAACCACAAAGAATCAATTTCAATTTTCCTGGGTATGTGTTGATATCACCGATTGCATAAATTCCATCGATGTTTGTCTGATAATCCAATGCGTTATTTACAACGATGGCATTTTTCTCGATATTCAATCCCCAGTTTCCGATTTCTCCCAATTTTGGAGTTAATCCGAATAATGGAATAAAATAATCCGTTTCCATATCATAAGGATCCTGACCATCAACAGCAACCGTAATTGCCTCAACTTTTCCGTCACCTTTTACACCTGTAACTTCAGCAGGAGTGATTAGTTTAATCTTACCTTGATTTTTAAGTTCCTGAACTTTTTCAACAGAATCCAAAGCTCCACGGAATTCGTTTCTTCTGTGAATTAAAGTCACTTCACTTGCCACATTCGACAAGAAGATACTCCAATCCAGTGCAGAATCTCCACCTCCAGCGATTACTACTTTTTTATTTCTGAAATGTTCAGGCTCTTTTACGAAATATTCGATACCTTTTTCCTCATAATCAGCAAGGTTTTCGAAGGTCGGTTTTCTAGGTTCAAAAGTTCCCAAACCACCTGCAATAGCGATTGCTTTACATCTGTGAACAGTTCCTTTGTTGGTTACCACTTCAAACCATTCGTCATCAACTTTAGTATAAGAAACAGCTGTTTCTCCCAAAGTGAATCCTGGTTGGAACTGCTTGATCTGCTCCATTAAATTATCTACCAATTCTCCTGCATTTACCGAAGGATAACCCGGAATATCGAAAATAGGCTTTTTAGGATAAAGCTCAGCCAATTGTCCTCCCGGTTGAGGAAGTGCATCGATAATGTGGCACTTCATTTTTAATAAACCTGCTTCAAAAACAGCAAAAAGTCCAGTCGGGCCGGCTCCTATGATCAAAATATCGGTCGTTATCATATTTGTAAAGATAATTTAATTATACTTGTGGCTGCAAATTTACTAATTTTAATGCGAAGCATATTTAATTCATTCTAAATAAAAAACTGAGATTTATCAAATAAACAGAAAATTATTATGATTTTAAATTTGGCAACGTTTTTGTAAAAACTTTAACTATGAAGAACATTTTCAGCTTTTTAACAATATTTATCTTCTGTTTGGGATTTGCCCAGATCGACAATATTGCAGATGGTGAGTCCATTACGTTCAGAATTCATTACGGTTTTCTGAATGCCGGAACAGCCAATCTTACCACCAAAAAGACAACTTATATGGGCATTCCGCACTTGTATGTGAAAGGTACGGGAGCCACAACCGGTGCTGTAAAAGCGTTCTTCAAGGTGGAAGATCTTTACGAAAGTTTTATCAATGTAAATACAGGTTTGCCAAGTTTTTATGTGAGAAATGTAAAGGAGGGAAGCTATACTCAACATTTTGAAACGGCTTTTAATCATGATAATAATACATTAATTTTAACCGATAAGAAAACTCCTGCCAACGGATCGAAAGTCATAAAATCGGTAAAAGGTGTCCAGGATATGCTTTCATGTTTTTACTACTTAAGAAGCAAAAGCCCTGCAGAATTAAAGATTGGAACTGTTATCAATATGAATGTTTGGATTGATGATGAAATGTTTCCTTTTCAGTTAAAAGTAACCGGAACTGAAGATTTAAAAACAAAATTCGGAACTATTAATTGTTTAAAAATAATTCCATCTGTAAAAAGCGGTCGAGTTTTCAAAGAAAAAGAAGGTGTTACGATGTGGGTTTCCAATGATGCCAACCATATTCCGATGTTATTGAAGGCTGAATTGGCGGTTGGTTCTCTAAAAGCAAGTATTGATGACATCAAAAATGCAAAATATCCTTTAAAATTCACGAAATAAGAAATAATTTTAATAATTATTTGAATCTCTATTCAATACTTTTGGTAACAATGGAAGGAGATGAAAGCTCGTGAAGAAATATACTTTAAAATTTACAGGCAGTAACTTCCAAATACAAATTTGAATTCTCCATATAATACACTAATTTTGTGTTCCCAAAAAAATTTTGCAGCATGGAGGATTATTTGAAAGGACTTAATGAATCACAGTTTGATGCCGTTACCACATTACAAGGACCATTGATGGTGCTTGCGGGAGCAGGTTCCGGAAAGACGCGTGTTCTTACGATGCGTATCGCGCATTTGATCACGAATGGAGTAGACCCTTTCAATATTCTAGCGTTGACCTTTACGAATAAGGCAGCAAAAGAAATGAAAGAACGTATCGCAAAAGTGGTGGGACAAAGCAATGCAAAAAGCCTCTGGATGGGTACTTTTCACTCGGTTTTTGCCAGAATTCTGAGAAGTGAAGCACATTATTTGGGATATCCTTCCAACTTTACGATTTATGACCAGCAAGATGCATTGAATGTCATCAAAAAAGTGCTGAAAGACATGAATATTGATGCCGAGCTGTATAAACCTAAAAAAGTTCAGGCAAGAATTTCCAGTTATAAAAACAATCTGATTACGGTAAGAGCATATTTCGCAAACCCTGAATTAATGGAAGCTGACGAAAAAGCCAACATGAAATTCATAGGACAGATTTATCAGAGATATGTTGAACAGTGTTTCAAAAATGGATCAATGGATTTTGATGATTTATTGTTAAAAACCAACGAATTACTGACTCGTTTTCCTGAAGTCTTAGCTAAATATCAAGACCGTTTCAGATATATTTTGGTGGATGAGTACCAGGATACGAACCATTCTCAGTATCTGATTGTGAAAGCATTGGCTTCAAAGTTTGAAAATATTTGTGTGGTAGGAGACGATGCACAGTCGATTTATTCTTTCCGTGGTGCGAATATTTATAACATTTTGAACTTTAAAAAAGATTATCCTGATGCTGTGACGGTGGCTTTGGAACAGAATTACCGTTCGACTCAGAATATTGTGAATGCAGCGAATGTGGTCATCGCAAAAAACCTTCAACAGTTTAAGAAAAACGTTTTCAGTGAAAATGAAGAAGGGGATAAGATTAAGGTCTATCGTTCAATGTCCGATGCAGATGAAGCGAATTTCGTAGCCGGAAATATCTGGGAAACAAGAAACCGCGAACAAAGAAAGTATGGTGATTTTGCCATTTTATATAGAACAAACTCTCAGACACGTGCTTTTGAAGATGCTTTGAGAAGGAAAAATATTCCGTATAAAGTTTACGGAGGTCTGTCTTTCTATCAAAGAAAAGAGGTGAAAGATTTGATCGCCTATCTTCGACTGTTAATCAATGAAAATGATTCGGAAGCGTTGATGAGAATTATTAATTATCCTGCAAGAGGAATTGGTGAAACAACTCAGAATAAATTGGTTGTTTTTGCTGATGCTCAGAATGTTACGGTTTCAAGTGTGTTGAGTAATCTTCCGATTTACGCACCACAATTAGGTTTAAATAATGGTGTCTTAAATAAACTGAATGATTTTTGGTCGATGATTAAAGCATTTCAGGTATTGTTAAAAACCGAAACAGCCTACAATGTCGCGATGGAAGTGGCAAAACGAAGCGGATTAATTAAATTTTTAAAAGACGATCAGACTCCCGAAGGAATTTCAAGAGTAGAAAACGTTCAGGAATTGATGAACTCGATGCAGGGTTTCATCGAAGAGCAAATGCAGTTGGAAGACGGAGATCCAAGCCTGCCGAATTTCCTCGAAAACATTGCGCTTTCCGCAGATACACAAGTGAAAGATGATGAGGAAGATATGGTTTCGTTAATGACGATTCACCTTTCCAAAGGTCTGGAATTTCCTGTTGTTCATTTGGTTGGCCTAGAAGAAAATCTTTTCCCAAGCTTTATGAGTTCTGCAACGAGAGAAGATTTGGAAGAAGAAAGACGTTTGTTTTATGTTGCATTGACGAGAGCCGAAAAGCAGGTGTTTTTCTCTTACGCAATCTCACGTTTTCAATGGGGGAAAATTACGGATGCAGAACCGTCACGATTTTTAAGTGAAATAGACGATCAGTATATCGAATTTGTAAATCCTGCTATTGAAAAACGTTTCATCAATAATTCAGGAGTAAAATCCAATATTTTCGATGAGCATCCTTCTGAAATAAAGAGCTTTAAAAAAGTTGAAAAGAAAACCATCGAAAAATCAGATAATTCAAAACCAATTGCTGAACCTCGTAAATTAAAACCTGTTGCAACAGCGAAAATTATTAATCCAAGTGGAGCATCTTCGCAAGATATTGAAGTGGGGGACAAGGTAAGACATGATCGTTTCGGAATCGGAGAAGTCACTTTCCTCGACGGAACCGATCCACAAAATATCAAAGCAAAAGTAGTTTTCCTACACGAAGGTGAGAAAAACTTGATTTTAAAATACGCTAAACTGACGAAAATATAAACCGTCATTGCGAGGAGCGAAGCGACGAAGCAATCTCAAAATATTTTCCCACAGATTTCACAGATTTGCACAGATGATTGCGCATATTTTCTTTTTCATAAGAATTAAAAGCATAAACATCTGTGCAAATCTGCAAAATCTGCGAGAGAAAAAAATCATTCGTAAAAATTCATGTATAAGTGGCAAATCAAAAAATCAAAACTTCCATCTCACAAAAGCCTCCATCGCTTCATATTCCGCCAATCCTAATTTATCATAAGCCTTAGCAGTTTCACGGTTTCGATCTTCCGCACGCTGCCAGAATTCCCGAGAGTCATCCCCCGGAAAAACAGCTTTATCCTTCTGACTTTGATGTTTAAAAATCGCCTGTTTTTTTCGCTCCACCTCTCGCGGACTCAGCGGAACAGCCATTTCAATTTCATGAGTTTGAAACTCATGCCACGCACCGCGGTACATCCAAAGCCAGCAGTCTTTTGTCCAAGATTCTGTTTTTTGCAGACGTTTTAAGGCTTCGAGAATAATATTAAAGCAAATCAAATGCGTTCCGTGAGGATCTTCAAAATCACCTGCTGCAAAAACTTGATGGGGCTTTACCTTATGCAATAATTCCATTGTTAAAGCAATATCTTCTTCCGAAATTGGATTTTTTTTGTCAGTCCTGTTTTCATAGAAAGGTAGTGATAAAAAGTGAATATGATCGTCTTCCAATCCGCAGTAACGAGCTCCTGCAATAGCTTCACCTTTTCTGATCAATGATTTTACCGTGCGAATTTCCTGAATATCTGATTCATTTGGTTTTTTTTCATCGAGAAAAGTTTTCATTTTTAAATAAATTTCCTTTAAATGTTGATTTTCAATTCCCATTTTTACGGAAAAATCTAAATTAAATTCCACAAAACGCAAAGCATCATCATCCCAAACCGCCGTATTTCCAGAAGTTTGATAAGCGACATGGACGTCATGTTTTTGATCGACCAAGCGAATGAAAGTTCCACCCATAGAAATCACGTCATCATCGGGATGCGGAGAGAAAATAATAGAACGTTTTTTATCTGGTTCTGCTCTTTCAGGACGTTGAGAATCATCGGCATTGGGTTTTCCACCGGGCCAACCTGTGATTGTATGTTGTAATTTATTGAAAATTTGAATGTTAATATTGTAAACCGGACCTTTTTCTGTTGCCAGTTGAGCCATTCCATTGTTGTTGTAATCGTCTTCTGTTAACTTTAAAATGGGCTTTTCCAAAGTATTTGCCAACCAAATAACCGCCTTGTGAATCAATTCATCCGTCCAAATGCAATCTTTTACGAGCCACGGTGTATTGAAACGAGTTAATTCTTTTGACGCTGGTTCGTCGAGAATAAATTCAACATTATTAGAGAGTTGCAGATAAGTTGCCGGAACTTCACCTGAAATTTCTCCCTCCACGGCTTTTTTCACGATTGGTGCTTTTTTACGACTCCAAGCCATGAGGATAATTTCTTTAGCTTTAAAAATAGTTCCGATTCCCATGGTAATTGCTTTTGTGGGAACAAAACTTTTACCTCCAAAATCGTGAGCTGCATCTCTTCGGGTAAGATCATCAAGGGTAACTAGTCTTGTCCCCGAATTCGGAGCAGAACCGGGTTCGTTGAAACCGATGTGTCCTGTACGTCCGATTCCCAAAATCTGAATATCCAAGCCTCCTAAAGCCTCAATTTGTTTTTCGTATTCAAGGCAAAAAGCAGGAATTCCTTCCAATGCAATCGTTCCGTTTGGAATGTGGATATTTCCTTTTTCAATATCAATATGATTAAATAGATTCTGATACATAAAAGTGACATAGCTTTGTGCAGAATCCGGCTGCATCGGATAATATTCATCCAGATTGAAAGTGATCACATTTTTGAAGCTCAGACCTTCTTCTTTGTGAAGCCTTACCAATTCAGAATAAACAGCAATTGGTGTAACTCCGGTCGCCAAACCCAAAACAGCATAAGAATTTTCTGTCTGTTTTTTCCTTATAATTTCAGCAATTCTGTGAGCAACGTGAAGGGACGCAATTTTGGAGTTTTCGAATACGGTTACCGGAACTTTTTCGAACCGTGTTTCCTCCAGTAAATTTAATTTGATCATCTTATTTTGTATTTTGATATTTAAAGGTAAAGAATTAGGATTAAAAATTAAATAAATAATGGGTGAATTTTATCTTCAGGAAGAAATTGTAATTTTTTAGGTTATCTTGATTAAAAAAATAAATTATTTTGATTATGATTTAAATTAAATTTAAATAGTTGTCAAATTGAGACAATGAAGAATTCGTTATATTTATCCATTAAAATTACCATTATGCGCAGGATTCTCTTGTTTTTTACTTTACTGTTTATTGCAGCACCTTTGTTTTCGCAGGAATACAATACAATTCAAAATGTTCATTATTATGATGAAAAAACGAATAAATCTGATGCTTACATCAATGAAAGATGTGTATTGGACATCTATGTTCCTAAAAATGTGAAAAATTTTCCGACAGTAATCTGGTTTCACGGAGGTGGATTAACAGGCGGACAAAAAGAAATTCCGGAAGCATTAAAAAATAAAGGAATCGCCGTAATTGGAGTAAATTACAGGCTCTCGCCAAAAGTAAATGCTCCAAAATATATTGAAGACGCTGCGGCTGCGACAAATTGGGTTTTTAAAAACATTAAAAATTACGGAGGAAGTGAAGATCTGATCTTTATTTCCGGGCATTCTGCGGGTGGATATTTAGCAGCGATGGTAGGTTTAAACAAATCTTACTTAAATAAATACGGAATCGATGCCAACAAATTTGCCGGAATCATCCCTTTCAGCGGGCAAATGATCTCCCATTTTACAGCTAGAAAGGAAATGGGAATCGATGAACTGGATGCAAGAATTGATGATTTTGCACCGCTTCATTTTATCAGAGCCGATGCACCGCCTTTGTTGTTGATTACAGGTGATCGCGAAAAGGAATTACTTGGTAGATACGAAGAAAATGCCTACATGACTAGAATGATGAAATTGAAAGGTCATAAAGAAACAACTTTGTATGAACTTCAGGGCTTCGATCATGGAGGAATGGCTCAACCAGCATTTCCATTGCTTTTGAATGAAATTAAGAGGATCGAGAAGTTGAGGAAGTAATATGGCTTAAAGTTGGAAGAGGGAAGTAGAATGTTTAAAGCTATACGTGCAATTTTTAGACTTCAAGCTTCGTGCTTACAACTTCGAGCCCGATTATTTTGCAAAGTTTTTAAATTTTTATTTCTTTGGGGTGAAAATAAATTGATTTCGAAACAATGGGAACGTTCTACAACAATGCGGTCTGTGATATTTATATAGGAAAACAAGCGGGAGCTAAACTGCTGCAAGACATTAGAAATGCAAAGAAAAATGTGAAAATTGTTTCGCCTTATCTTTCTCCTTTTTTGATTAAAGAATTGATTTATCTTCATTCAAAAGGCATCAAAATCAGGTTGATTACAAGTGACGAAATTGAAGATTTTTATGGATACGACAAGAATATCCACAAACTTATCATTCAAAACAGACGTGTTGATGAAAAGGCAAAGGAAACTCGTGATAATCTTGCAAGCTTATCGGGAACTTTACTTTTTGCGATGATTGGTCTTGGTATCGTTTTGCTTCCTTTAATGTATCTTTTAAACAATTTTAAATTGGCTTATGGTTTTATTTTAATTGTTTTAATGTTCTTTGTGAGAGATTCCATCGTTAAAAAAATCAAGAGAACGAAAGTGTATCATTATACTTACAAACAACTATTTCCCTTTAAAGTTTTTGTCTCTCCGAATAGTGGAAATTCTACTAATAAAACTTTTATCCATAGTAAAATTTACATTATTGATGATGAAATTGCTTATTTAGGTTCTCTTAATTTTACAGGAAGTGGAGTAAAAGAAAATCATGAAACAAGAATCCGAACCACCGATCCAAATGCAGTGGCGAAGATTATTGAAGAAATGAAAGAGATTTATTTTCATTCCAATTTACCGGAAAGGGATATTCAGTTTTGGGGAAGCCAGTTGTATAAGGAACCGATGAGTTGATATTTGTTGATAGTTGATTGTTTTTGGTTGATGGTTAAGAATGTTATCTTTTTAATAAAAATATTTCTTTGCGATCTTTGTTAAGTGAAACGCCTTTGCGAACTTAAAAATAAGCAGAATTATGGACAAATAACTTTGCGAACTTTGCGTTAAAAATTAAAACAGAAATTCACAATTCACAGCGAAGCAAATTCACAATTGACATTGATCATTCACTAATTAATCACGGCATTAATTTTCTGCCACAGCACATCATCAAAATCAGAAAGCGCAAGATTTACATTATCTGCTGCATCTCCCATTCGGATGATTACCAGTTTTTTACTCGGAACAACATATATTTTCTGATCATTTTTTCCTAAAGCACAAAACATGTCATCCGGCGCACTCGGAATCAACTTTCCATTAAACTGAAATTGCGTTTGCGGAAGATGATAGCTCGATTTCCCATTCAGCCACCACAAATATCCATAAGCTAAATTGATGTTCTGAGAAGTCGTTGTCGCACTTTGAAAATAATTAGAATTAATGATTTGTGTACCGTTCCAGTTGCCGTTGTTTAGAGCCATCAAGCCGAAACGAGCCATGCTTCTCGTCGTGCTCCAATACACACTGTTGTCTCCACTTTGAATCCAGCTTCCGGTCATCCCGATTTTATCTCTCAATTTTACATTGAAATATTGCGCCCATGTTTGTCCAGTTGCGGCTGCAACAACATCCTGAAGCTTCACATAAACATTGTGATACGCCCATCGTGTTCCTGCATCGGCTTTGTATTTTAGATTTGCGGGAGTAACGTCATCGCCCAAACTATCGTCTAATCCTGAAGTCATAGTCAATAAATTTTTACAGGTGATGAGATTTTCTTTCGCCAAAGGTTCGCTCGTCCAGCCTGTTCCGATGTACGTTGAAACTTTGTTATTGATGTTTAAAAATCCTTCCTGCTCTGCAATTCCTGTCACGGTTGAGGTTAATGTTTTTCCTGCACTTGCCCAATACCATGGCGTTGTAGCGGTGTGTCCCGAAAAATAATTTTCCATGACAATTCTTCCGTTTTGCAGAATCATAAAGCTTTTAGAATTTTTTGTCTGCAAATAATCCAGTAAATCCTGAACTTTATCCTGATGCCATCCCAAATTGGAAATCGATTTTGTTTCCCAACTATCGCTGTTTAATGGCGGAAAATACATCGCTTCCGTTGTCGTAGAAGTGTCATTCTGCGAAGAATTTTGTTCTGTCGAATCATCTGTAGAACTGCTGCATGACATTGCAATAAGACAAAATGCAGAAATGGAAAGTAAATTTTTTATTTTCATGTGAAACTAGTTTAATTTTAGTTTTTAGATAAATAAAAATTAGAATGGTTAAATTTAAATGAATAGAAATGGAATTAATTTATCTATTTGAAACTTTTTTAGGAGCTATTTCCCGCTTTCCACTATATCTTTTCGCCAACACTTTTTTTCAAAGCCCATTCAGAAAAGGATGTCGTTGCAATCGGGGCTGGGAACTTGCGACTGTTATATAAAACTAAACCTCATAGGTTGTCGAAAACCTATGAGGTTTGAATCTACAAAGTTTGATAAGAATCAAGACTTTGTGAGAGTAAAATTTAAACTATTTTTTATGCAATTCAATAAAATTTACCATCTCATCCGTCAATTGATTAAGATAGGCTTTATCCGTTTTTCCAAAACCGTGAATTCCATCTTTTACAATGACTAATGAAGTTTCAATATTTGCTTTTTTCAATTTTTTCACCAATCTTTTAGACTGACTTAAAGGTGCAACTTTGTCCTTATCTCCATGAAGAATAAATGTCGGAACAGCATTTTCGGTATCATTTATCGGAGAAACGGTTTTCAGATAATCAACTGCTTTTCTCTTATCATTTTTAATATCGTATCCCGAAATTCCCCAAACTAACTTTTGACGGATTTCAACAATAGGTTTAAAGAAAAGCCCAACAATGGCCACCGGAATTTTCCCTAATCTTGTATGTAAAAGTTTATTTAGATCTGTCGGTCCGAAATTACTCACCACATAATTTACCTTTCCCGAGTAAGACGAAAGTTCAGGACTTCCAACATATTCATTGTCGTTCGAATACGCAGACAGCATCGACAAATGCGCACCCGAAGAAGCCCCGTAAAATCCAATATTATTGACATCAAAATTATATTTATCAGCATTTTTTCTCACCCACCTCACAGCATCTTTAGTATCCTGAATAGGCAACGGAAAATGTACGGTCTCACTTACCAAAGTATTATCAATACTAATGACAGCGTAGTTTTTCTCTACTAATTTTAATATAAAACTTTCAATATAACTGTCGGCTCTTACCGTTTTATCACCTTTTGCCCAAGCCCCACCATGAACATACACAACCACCGGAAGTTTTTCCGAAGTTGAATTTTTTGGTCTATAAATGTCTAAAAGCAAAGGTTTTCCAGCGCTGTCGTTTTTGTAAGAAATGTCTTTTAAAAAAGTCGTTTTTTCAGGAAGAAGAATACTTGGAGCAGTTTGTGGCTCAAGTGGAGGCTGAGAATATCCAAAAGTTGTTTGACATAAAAATAAAATAAAAAACAGGTTCAGTGAAAACCTGTAAATTATATTGCGATTCATTGATTTCATAGAATATTATTTTGAAGAGTGTATTATTTTACTAACTCCTCAAAAAGCCTACCAAAAGTCTTTTCCAGATCTTTGGATTTTCCGGGATGAGGTCTTGATGTTTGTACAACCGAGCTTCTCACCGCCGTCAACCAACGAAATCGTTCCGGAATTTCCAATTGAGCAATTGGTCCTCCGTCTTTTGCTCCTTCTGCAATTTTTTTGAAGCTTTCCAGATTTTGAATAACATCATCATAATCCAGTTTGCTTTGCATTAATTTAAATTTATCAGGACATAAATAAAATTCAACCTTGATAAATTTCTCTTTTTTAGAAAACATAACCAATCCGATGTTGAAAAATTCTTCTCTCTCAACCTTCGGAACCAAGCGTATTACAGCGTATTCGTAAATTTTATCCTCTTGCATTTTTTGCTTCGTTTAAAAAGATTTCAGAATTTTCTAATCGTGTTTTCAAAAAGTTGAAATACACTTCACGGATCTCTTCAGGCGTTTCATCGGCGTCATTCCAGTGCAACCAGTCTTCGGGGATTAAATCAACAATTTCCCTAAAAAAACTTTCATTTAAAACTTCTTTGGCAAATCGATCGGCTTCGTCTAAATTTCCAGCTTTTGGAAGCAAAACATGGTCTTTCACATATTTGAACGGAGTTTTTGCAGCCGTATCAAAATTCTGCCAGGAATGATGGAAATAGAAAGATGCACCATTGTCGATGATCCACAATTCTTTATGCCACATCAACATGTTGGTATTCTTAAAAGTACGATCGATATTGGTAATAAACGCATCCAACCAAACAATTTTTGAAGCTAAAAGCGAATCAACTTTCACACTCGGATCATAAGTAATCGAACCGGAAAGATAATGCAATCCTAAATTCAGTCCTTCAGAATTTTTCAGCAAATCCTGAATTTCTTCGTCGGCTTCGGCTCTTCCGAAATCTACATCAAGATTAATGAAAACCAATTCAGGAATTTTTAGTCCTAATTTTTCGGTGATTTTTCCACCTAATAATTCGGAAATCAACATTTTAACTCCATGACCTGCGCCACGAAATTTCAATACATATTTAAAATCATCATCAGCTTCTGCCAAAGCGGGAAGCGAACCTCCTTCGCGAAGTGGCAGAATGTAACGCATGACGGTTACCGTTCTTAAATCCAACATGAAGCAAAAATAAGGTTTTTACTTTGTGTTTATTTCTATTTTTAATATTTTTAAGTGGAATTTAAATTAATCATTAATAATATACAGTCTGTCATTCTGAATAAAACAAAGCGTAATGAAGATTCTGTTAATAGATTTCTCCTTCGTCGAAACGACAGAAATATGCTAAATAAAAATAAACATGCAAATCACAAAAAAGCAAAATATTATCATCTCAAATCCTGAAACCAAAGAATTTCTTGCTGATGCATTTTATCCTGAAGCAGATGGAAAATTACCACTGGTTATTTTTATTCACGGTTACAAAGGCTACAAAGATTGGGGCGCATGGAATTTAATGGCAGAAAATTTTGCTGAAGCCGGATTTTTCTTTGTTAAATTTAATTTTTCACATAATGGAACTACGGTTGAAGATCCTCATAATTTTGCAGATTTAGAAGCTTTTGGAAATAATAATTATTCTAAAGAATTGTCTGATTTGGGGTCGGTGATCGATTATTTTGTTCAGGATACTAAAGTTGATGATCAGAAAATTATTTTAATTGGTCACAGTCGGGGAGGAGGAATTTCTATTGTGAAGACTTATGAAGACGAAAGAATCAATGGACTGATAACCTTGGCAAGTGTAGATACTTTGGATCGTTTTCCTAAAAATGATGCCTTTGAAAAGTGGAAAGGAGCAGGAGTCTATTACGTTTTAAATGGAAGAACAAAGCAGGAAATGCCACATTATTACCAGTTTTATGAAGATTTCGAAAAAGATGAGCACCGTTTCGATGTGGAAAGAGCAACGGAAATGGCAAAAGCTCATGTTTTAATCATTCACGGAACAAATGACGAATCTGTAAGTATAAAAAATGCGGAACACCTTCATATTTTAAATCCAAATTCAGAATTATATTTAATTGAAAATGCCAATCATACTTTTGGTGCAAAAGAACCTTGGGAAGAAAACGGACTGCCAAAAGATTTAAATAATGTTGTTGAAAAATGTGTGGAATTTATCAACGAAAAAATTGTGAATGAATAATAAAAGGAGTGAAATTTTTCACTCCTTTTGTTTTTTATTTAATTAAAATTTTCCAAGCCTCTTCAATTTTACTTTCAAGCAATAGTTTCTGAGCATCTTGGTGAACATTTTCATCCGAATGATATTCTCCTGGAGGCAAAATTTCTACATTGGCCAACATTCCAAGATCATTTCCCGTGAAAATTTTACTTAATTTTATTTCATTCGGAAGAAGATCAAAACCAATACCTTTTGTTACTAAAGGTTTAGGAACTTCAAAAAGAGTAGCTTCATTATTTCTGGAATACCAGTTTGCACCTAAACGCGCCACCATATCTAGTTTTGCCTGATCCAGATTTCCTTGCTCATCCAAATATTCTTCTCTGATGTGGATTTTCTGAACTTCACAAATGACCAGATTTCCTGCTCCTCCCTGATCTCCTAATGGTTTCACTTCTAAAACTTTACATTCGAAGTTCACAGGACATTCTTCAATCAGTTTTGGTTGAACTAAATCCGCATCCTTCATCGTTAAACCAGATTTAACGAATTCATTTACACCATCTCCGTATTCAGTTGATGCTAAAGAAATTTGTTGTACAATCGGGAAATTTACTGTTCCAATGACTACTTCAGGAACTTCTAAAACGTTTTCTAGTGTATGTTTTGTCGTATTGTCGCGAACTCTTCTCGATGGTGAAAAAATCAGAATCGGAGGAACTGTACTGAACATATTGAAAAAACTGAACGGGGATAAATTGCTGTTCCCGTCTTTATCAACTGTTGAAGCCAATGCAATCGGGCGCGGTGAAACGGCTGTCTGCATAACCAATTGGAGTTGTACGGGAGTTATTTCGGAGGGGATTACTGTTTTCATATTTTTTATTTAACCACAAAAGTCACAAAAGTTTTTTAAGCAAATAATTTGAATCTTTTAAGATCAAAAAAGCATATCGTAATACTTATTAACAAAAGTTTCATGTCCTTGATGATATAAATTTTTCACATTAAAGTTGATCAATATTCCTTTGGGTTTCTTCATTAAATTAATATAATTTAAAACTTGAGCACGATGAATTTCATTTAGTTCTGAAACTGCCTTTAATTCAACTACAATTAAATCTTCAACTAAAAAATCACAAAAGAAGTCACATTTAATTTCTTTTCCTTTATAAATGATTGGCACTTTAAATTCAGATTTAAAATTTATATTTCTTAAGCTAAATTCTTCTTCCAAACATTTATGATAAACGCTTTCCAACAAACCTGCTCCTAAGATTTTGTGAACTTCTATGCAGGCTCCATTAATCTTATAGGTTAAATCGGTTAAATAAGATTGGGTAATCATGAAAGCTTTTGTGACTTTTGTGGTTAAATTTAAGTTGCAGGAATAATTTTCCCGGAAACTTCCCCAAAACCTACTCTCACACCATCTTTTTCAGCCCAAGCTTTCATAGTTACTGTGTCATTATCATCGATGAATTTTCTTTCCTGTCCGTTGCTTAGTTGGATCGGATTTTGACCTCTCCAAGTTAATTCAAGCATAGAACCGAAAGATTTTGGATCGCTTCCTGAGATTGTTCCACTTGCATATAAATCTCCAACCTCTACGTTACAGCCATTTACTGTGTGATGAGCCAATTGCTGAGTCATGTTCCAGTACATGTACTTATAATTACTTTCAGAAATTAAATTTTCTTCACCATTTTCAGGCTGTAAATAAACTTCTAAATTAATATCATAATTTTTATCTCCTTCAAATTTTAAATAATCTAAAACTTCAGGATCCTGTGTAGGAGAAGCTGTTCTGAATGGTTCTAAAGCCTCCAGAGTAACTACCCACGGAGAAATAGACGAACCGAAATTTTTAGCCAAGAATGGTCCAAGCGGAACATATTCCCAAGCCTGAATATCTCTTGCAGACCAGTCGTTGAAAACTACCATTCCGAAAATAGCGTCTTCGGCATCTTTTGTAGAAATACTTTCGCCCATTTCTGTGTTTTTGTTGATGATGAACGCCATTTCCAATTCGAAATCCAATTGTTTTGACGGTCCGAAAAGCGGTTTTTCTGCGTCCGCAGGTTTTGTCTGACCTTTTGGGCGGTTGATTTCTGTTCCTGAAACCACTATTGAAGAAGCTCTTCCGTGATATCCTACGGGCAAATGTTTCCAGTTTGGCAACAATGCATTTGCAGGATCTCTGAACATTTTTCCAACATTAGTGGCATGCTCTATGCTGCTGTAGAAATCCGTGTAATTCGGGATATGCACAGGCATCATCATCTTTATTTTATCTAAATCGTAGAATGCTTCTTCGATTGTTTTTTCATCTTTCGACAATGAAGATCCTTCCTGTAATAATTCCTGGATTTTTAGACGTACAGCATTCGTTACAGGTTTTCCAAGTTCGATAAATTCGTTGATGGTATATGCTTCGAAAACGTTATCATCAAGACCTTCAATTTCTTCGAAGTATCCAAAGTCAAACAATGCAGCAAGATCAACAACCTGATCTCCGATCCTTGTACAACATGCAATATATTCTTTGTTGAAAACTGCTACTCCAAACGGAATATTATGAATGGAAAAATCTGAATTTGATGAATATTCTACAAATGATTTCATAATTTTTAGATTTAATTTTAATTGATTTTAAATACGAATTCTGCTAGTTTTTACACAAATAGACATAAATTTATTATTACAAATATTTGTGGAAAACAGTTGAGTTATTTGTATTTAAAGATTTCTTCGTCACTTCGTTTTTCGCAATGACAATTGAATTTACTTTTTAGATTTAGCCTTTGTTTTAGCTTTAGAAAAGGATTCTTCATCAATCCATCTTGCTTTAGTATTAACATCAATCAGGTATAAAATATTGTCCTGGCTTGTTAATAATAGAGTTTTGGTAACCGGAATCGGAACTTTTTTGTTTTCCAGCATATCTGCTCGTAAAGAAATAATATTTTTCTTATTTCTCACAATGTCGCCTGAAAATACGTTTGAAGTAGTTTCCCCCGTTGCTTTATCGTCGAAAACTTCTACATACGTTGCTTTGTTTCCTTTAATAACAATAAAATCTCTCTCGGTGTGATCTGCTTCATCTTTAATGAAAATAAATTTCTTGTTATCAATATTTACAGACTCCAGGTTTTGGTTGACTCCTTTTCTTTCTTCAAGTCGGGTAAGAATGTCGTTTAAAGAACCGTATTGTGCTTTTAAGCCAAATGTTGCTCCAAAAAATAGCATTCCAACTAAAAATTTTCTCATAATGATGTGTTTTTTAAAAAAAAGTTTTGTCAAGACTTTTCATCCTGACAAAACTCTATATTGTTGTTAAAATTAAAGATTTCCTCTTCTTTCCTGTTCTCTTTCTAAAGCTTCGAACAATGCTTTGAAGTTACCTGCACCAAAACTTTGGGCTCCGTGTCTCTCAATGATTTCGAAGAATAGAGTAGGACGGTCTTCTACCGGTTTTGTAAAGATTTGAAGTAAATATCCTTCTTCATCATGATCGATAAGAATACCTAATTCCTGAAGTTTTTTCAGGTCTTCATCGATGTGACCCACTCTTTCAGGAACCATATCGTAATATGCTTCTGGTGGAGCAGAAAGGAATTCTACGCCACGTTTTTTCAATTCAGTTACAGTGTGGATGATGTCTTTTGTAGCAACCGCGATGTGTTGTACTCCTTCACCTTCGTAGAAATCCAGATATTCTTCAACCTGAGATTTCTTTTTACCTTCTGCAGGTTCGTTGATAGGGAATTTTGCGTATCCGTTTCCGTTTGACATTACTTTAGACATCAAAGCAGAATATTCTGTGTTGATCTGTTTGTCGTCAAAAGAAAGAATGTTCACAAATCCCATTACTTTTTCGTACCATTCAACAGTAGGGATCATTCTGTCCCAGTCTACGTTTCCTACGCAGTGGTCAACGTACAGTAAACCTGCTTCTTCGGGGTTGTAATCACTTTCCCACTTTTCGTAACCAGGCATGAAAGCACCGTTATAATTTTTTCTTTCCACAAACATGTGAACTGTTTCTCCGTACGTATAAATTCCGGACATTCTTACTTCACCGTCTGCGTCCGTTAAAGTTACAGGCTCCAAATATGGTTTTCCACCTCTTTTTGTAGTCTCTTCGAAAGCAGCATAAGCGTCATCTACCCAAAGTGCCAAAATTTTCACTCCATCACCGTGTTTTTTTACGTGCTCGTTGATCGGCGAGTCAGATTTAAGTCCCGTTGTAAGAACCAATCTTATTTTCCCCTGCTGAAGAACGTAAGATGCACGATCTCTCACTCCTGTCTCAGGACCAGCATATGCAACAGACTGAAAACCAAAAGCGGTTTTGTAATAATGTGCAGCCTGTTTTGCATTTCCTACATAAAACTCAATATAATCTGTACCGTTGATCGGTAAAAAATTCTCTGCTTGAGCAATTTTTTCGGCAAATGTAAGTGTTGACATATTTTCTATTTTTACTTTTATATTATAGGTATGCAAATTACGAATTTCTTACAAATACGAAAAATATTAACAAACAAACGTTAGGCAAGTTTTAATATTAGATTAAAGAAAAGTTCATTTAAGTATATTTAAGTTTCTTATGTTACAAACAGTATTTCTACATTTGTTGATAACAAGACAAGTGAAAAAAAAATATTTCGAACAAGAAAGCCGTAGAATGATCTGCGGCTTTTCTTTATTTAATATTGTTGAGTCTTCCTGCATCGGGGTTGTAGTTGTCCCAGATTTTCCAGACATTGTCTATTTTTCGGATGAAATAAATTTGAGTATTTAATTGATTTACGAAATGTTTTTCACCAGATTCGCCAACTTCGAATAAAAGATTCCAGAATTCCTGAGATTCTAAGATTTTTTTATCCGGTTCATCCGTCACGACATGAATGTCAAAAACCTCATAATTTGAACGGTTATTCTTGGTCACCAACTGAAATCCGCGATCGCATAATTCTTTGCTGAAATAAGATGCTCTTTCCAAAAAAGGAGATTCATTGAAAACCAAATCCTTGAATAATTCTGTTTTATGATTTGGAAATTGTTTGTAAAACTCAAATACTGTTGCGCAGTAATCGTACACAATCTGAAGAAATTTTTCATTATTAGTTTCTTCATTTTCCTGTTTTTTTTCTTTTACAAACTGGATGTAAGCATTAAGATCTTTGTACCCTAAAAAGATACAGATCTTATCTAAAGTTTTTAAAAATCGTAAATCGTTGTGCGTTTTGTCCTGATAATCATTTTCAAAAAAACGTTGAAGAGTAACGTGCGAGATAGTATTGCCTATTTCGAATTTTTTTCCGCCTTTCAGTTCTTGGGCTTCTGATAATTCATCTTTTATGATTTCGGATAGAATTATATAATGGCTTCGTTTCCATTCTCCTACATTCCCCAAAACAGAGTTTTTTACCTTGGAATGCTTCACAACCTCCTCTCTTATCGAATTATATATAGTTTTCAATCTCCAATGTTTTTAAAAAGGTTTTTATCAAATATACTGCCAAAACCTTGAGGTATTTTTACTATTTCTTTATGTTAAATTAAATGTACGTTATTTTTAGATTAAATAAAAGTTATCAACGAAAAATTTAAACATCAAATTGATTTAATGTTTAAATCTTTCATAAGCTGCTCTTTCCAGCATTTCTCTATCATCCGGATGTGCAATACTTATCAATTCCTGAGCTCTCTGACGAAGATTTTTTCCATACAAATAGACTGTGCCATATTCAGTAACCACATAATGAACGTGACCTCTCGTTGTAACAACTCCGGCTCCTTGCTTCAAAAACGGAACAATTCTGGAAACTCCTTTTTTCGTTCTTGAAGTAATGGCAATAATTGGTTTTCCGTCTTCGCTCAACGCTGCTCCTCTCATGAAATCCATTTGTCCGCCAATACCGCTGTACTGCATTGTTCCGATAGAATCTGCACAAACTTGACCTGTTAAATCAATCTCAATCGCAGAATTGATAGCAACCATTTTTTTGTTTCTCATAATGTTGATTGGGAAATTTACCGCGCTTACATCATTAAAGGCGAAAACGGTGTTATCATCTACATAATCGTACAATTTTCTGGTTCCGAAACAGAAGCTTGTTATCGTTTTATTGTTGTGATATCCTTTGTATTTATTATTAATAACGTCATTTTGAATGAGATCCACCACGCCATCGCTTAACATTTCGGTATGGACACCCAGGTCTTTATGATTTCCCAGACATTTTAAAACAGCATCAGGAATAGTTCCGATTCCCATTTGAAGCGTAGATTTATCGTCAATTAATTCCGCAACATTTTTTCCGACTTCCATTTCTTCGGGACCGACTTTTGCTCCGTAATCTACTGTTGGAAGCTCTTCTTCGTGCCAAACCAGCTTATGAATTCTGCTGATGTGGATCATTCCGTCACCGTGTGTTCTTGGCATTAAAGGGTTGACTATAGCTACAACGATTTTTGCGGTATCAACGGCAGATCTTGCAACGTCTACCGAAGTTCCCAAAGTACAAAAACCGTGTTTGTCAGGTGGAGAAACGGTAATTAAAGCAACATCAAGAGGTAAAATATTTTTTCTGAATAAAATAGGAATTTCACTTAAAAAAACCGGTACAAAATCTCCTCTGTCAGAATTCACGGCATCACGAACCGGACTTGAAACGAACAAGGAATTCACAAAGAATTTGTCTTTATATTCAGGTTTTGCGATCTCTACATTTCCCTGCTGAGTAATGGAAACCATCTCTACGTTTTCTAATCTGTGAGATTGTCTAGCTAACTCGTCTATTAAATGATTGGGAGTACATGCGCTTCCGTGAAAGAAAACACGGTTTCCGCTTTTAATTGTATAGATTGCTTCTTCTGCGCTAATGTAATTATGCATATTAAAGTTTTTAATTTTAATCTCCTTAAAGATAGTTCATATTGAATTTATTTCCATAAAAAGTGGTTTGATTTTTTCGAGATTTTTATCATATTTTGGAAATATCTGAACGGATTCCTACAGCCCTAGCCTCGATTGAGCGGCATGTTTGAGCTCTTTTCCTGTTTCGTGTTGTGGCGGCGAAGCCGCCACAACACGAAACAGGAAAAAGCGAGTAGCGAAAGCGAGAAATAGCTCCTGAAAAAATAAAAAACTCCCTTAAAATAAAAGGACTAAACGCAATGCACTTAGTCCTTTTTATAATTTAAATTAATTTTGATTTATTCTTCCAACCAAGAAGTTTTGTACGAAGAATCTTCCACTTTTAGAGCTTCTTCCGTAAGTTTCAAAGGGCGGAAAGGATCAACCATTACAGCATATTCTTCTGTGAATTTTTTTCCGATACTTCTTTCCATTGCTCCGGGATGAGGTCCATGAACTATTCCTCCAGGGTGAAGGGTAAAGTCCATCAAATCAATATGATTACGGCTCATGAAATCGCCTTCTGTGTAGAATAAAACTTCATCAGAATCGATATTTGAGTGATTGTAAGGCGCTGGAATTGCCTGTGGATGATAATCATACATTCTCGCGCAGAACGAACAAACCACAAAATTGTGTGCCTCAAAAGTCTGATGCACGGGTGGCGGTTGGTGAATTCTTCCGGTAATCGGCTCGAAATTTTTGATATTGAATTTATAAGGATAAAAGTATCCGTCCCAACCTACAACGTCGAATGGATGAGTTGCGTAGATGAAATCTGTGATCTGATTTTCCTTTTTTACTTTAATTAAAAATTCTCCTTTTTCGTCTTTTGGTTCTACAAAAGTTGGAGTGATGATGTCTCTTTCGCAGAAAGGAGAATGCTCCAGTAATTGACCGAATTCGTTTCTGTATCTTTTCGGCGTATAAATTGGAGAATGACTTTCTACTACGAAGAAAACGGTATCATCAGAATGTAATTCAACCTGATAAATCGTTCCTCTTGGGATGATTAAATAATCACCAACAGAAAATTCGAGGTTTCCTACAAAAGTTTTTAGGATTCCGCTTCCACTGTGAGCGTATAAAAGCTCGTCACACTCAGCATTTTTGTAAAAATAATCCATCGATTTTCTAGGTTTAGACAATCCCATTTTCAGGTCATTGTTTACCATCAAAAACTTACGGCTGTCCATAAAATCGTCCTCGGGAGTCACATTCATTCCCTTGAACATTCTTGGAGTAACGTTTTTTTCAACTGCGATTTTCGGTGCTACATCTTTCGGTTCGCCGATCGATTTTATCTGTGTCGGACGGTGAATATGGTATAATAATGAAGAAATTCCATGAAAACCTTCGGTTCCGAAAAGTTGCTCATAGTAAAATTTATCTTCCGGAGACTTGAAAATCGTATGTCTTTTTTGTGGGATATTTCCCGACTGATGATATCTCATTTTACTTTTATATGTTGATTCTCAAATTTAATACTTTTTCATGAATTCAATTTAATAATATTTTATGCGTAAGTTTTGTAATTAAAAAATAATTGTTAGTTTTGTCTAACAATTATAATTTCATGAGGCGAATATTATTTTCTGCGATCTTTTTTTCAGGTTATTGTTTTTCACAAGAAGCTGATAGTTTGAATATAAACCTTTCAAACAATCAGGATTCGGTTAAAATTTCAAAACAAAAAATCAAAACAAAAGACATTGATGATGTGGTGATTACTGGAACAATAAAACCGATCAGTAAATCTAAAAGTCCGGTTGCTGTTGAAATTTATACGCAAAAATTTTTCCAGAAAAACCCGACTCCGAGCATTTTTGAAGCCATTTCAATGGTCAATGGAGTAAAACCGCAGCTGAACTGCTCGGTTTGTAATACAGGAGACATTCACATCAATGGGTTGGAAGGTCCTTACACCATGATTTTGATTGACGGAATGCCGATCGTAAGTTCACTTTCAACAGTTTACGGATTAAGTGGGATTCCAAACAGTTTGGTGGACAGAATTGAAGTGGTGAAAGGTCCGGCTTCCTCTATTTACGGATCTGAAGCGATGGGTGGAGTCATTAATATTATTACTAAAAATGCTCTAAATGCTCCAAAATTGAGTGTCGATCTTATGACAACAACCTGGAGTGAAAATAATTTGGATTTATCAACGAAATTTAATTTGGGTAGAAATGTCGCTTCTTTATTAAGCTTAAATTATTTTAATTATGAAAAAAGATTTGATTATAATAAGGATAATTTTACGGATGCTGCTTTGCAGAACAGGATTTCTGTTTTTAATAAATGGAATTTTCAAAGAAAGGAAAACCGTTTGGCGAGTTTTGCATTGAGATATTTATATGAAGACCGTTTTGGCGGAGAAATGCAATGGAATAAATCATATCGGGGAAGCGATGAAGTATATGGAGAAAGTATTTATACCAATAGAGTAGAGGCTTTTGGGGTCTATCAGTGGCCTTTGAAAGAGAATATTATCACTCAGTTTTCGTATAATTTCCACGATCAGAATTCTTTTTATGGGAGCAATCCTTTTATGGCGACTCAAAAAGTGGCTTTTGCACAGACATATTGGGATAAAAAATTGGGAAATCATGATCTGATTTTAGGTGTAACTTTCAAGAAAACCTATTATGACGACAACACACCGGGAACTTTGTCTTCAGATGGTTTGACGAATGAACCGATGAAGTCGCCTATTTTCGGAGCTTTCATTCAGGATCAGTGGGAGATTAATGAAAAAAATACTTTATTGTTGGGTTACAGATTTGATTACGATAAAATTCATCATTCTGTTCATTCACCACGTTTTGCGTGGAAGTTTTCACCGAATCCTTATCATACCCTGCGATTCAATTTTGGAACGGGTTTCCGTGTTGTGAATTTATTTACGGAAGATCATGCTGCTTTGACGGGTTCTCGTGAGGTTTTGATTAAATCTGATTTAAAACCTGAAAAATCCATCAATGGAAATCTGAATTATGTCTGGAAAATTCCTATTGGAGATCAGTTGATTAATTTAGACGCTTCTGCATTTTATACTTATTTCAGCAATAAAATTGTTGGTGATTTTGATACGGATCCGGAAAAAATTATTTATGACAATCTTCACGGTTATGGAATTTCAAGAGGTGCTTCTCTGAATTTTGATTATCAATTTAATTTTCCTTTAAGCATCAATTTAGGAGTAACTTATCTCGATGTTTATCAAAAATTTGATGATGAAAATGAAAAGTCACAACAGCTTCATGCTCCAAAATGGAGTGGAACATATAATTTAAGCTACAGATTTAAAAATAATCTGACAATCGATTTTACAGGACAGTTTTATGGACCAATGCGACTGCCTGTTTTACCGAATGATTACCGACCTGAATATTCTCCGTTTTATTCTCTGGCGAATATTCAGGTTTCGAAGAGCTTTAAATCGGGATTTGAGGTGTATTGCGGAATTAAAAATCTTTTCAATTTTACCCCGAAAGATCCTCTGATGCGACCGTTTGACCCGTTTGATAAAAATGTTGATGACCCCATAAGCAATCCTAATCATTATACTTTTGATACGACTTATGGATATGCTCCGATGCAGAAAATAAGAGGTTTTATGGGTGTGAAATATACTTTGAAATAATGATTTTACATGAAATTTTACCGCAAAAGAATCAAAAGAAATGATTGAAAAAAGATTTTTAAAAGTTTACAAAATACAAAGAGTTAAACTTCATGCTTTTATCAACTTTTAAGTATCTAATAAAGGTTTGAAAATCTTTTGTCTCTTTTGCGGTAAAAAAAATATTTTAAAATGAAAACCTTAACGATATTTTTATTTTTAATGTTTGTGCCTTGTTTTTGTCTTTCTCAGATGAAGACAGGCACTTTTTCGGATCTGGAAATTTGGCAGAAAGAGAATCCGAAGCCGATCATTATTCATATTTATACAAGCTGGTGCTCGGTTTGTAAGATTGAATCTTTTCAGTTGAATAAGGATAAAGATTTGATTCAGCTAATAAATGAAAATTTTTATGTAATTAATTTCGATGCTGAAAAAATGAAAGAGAAAATCAATTTTCAGGGAAAGGATTTTAATTATTTACCAAATGGAAGTTCTGGAATTCATGAATTGGCTTTGGCTTTATCTAAAAATAAAAATCAGCCTGTTTATCCTTTGTGGATTATTTTGGATAAAGATTTAAATTTGGTTGAATATCATGAAGGGCTTTTTAAACCTGAAAAAATGAAAGAGAAACTCGATGAAGTTTTGAACTTTTAATTCTCACAGATTTGGCGGATTGCGCAGATCTTTTTTATTTATGAAAAATTTTAAAACGCAAACATCTGCGTAATCCGCCAAATCTGTGAGAGTATAATGAAAAACTATTTCAAAAGCACCGCAACAATCGCCAAAATCGCCGGCAGAGCCTGAACAAAAAAGATTTTCTTCGTTGCTGAAATCGCACCATAAATTCCGGCTACAGCAACACAGCTCAAGAAAAATAAGGCTACATTGGTCTGCCATTTCGGATCTTCAATCAGGAAAGACCAGATTAATCCGGCAGAAAGAAATCCGTTGTAAAGTCCCTGATTAGCAGCTAAACCTTTGGTTGGCTTAAACATTTCGGCAGGAAGCGCAGATTTGAAAACCTCTTTTCCTTTGGTTTCCCACGCGAACATTTCCATCCAGAGAATATAAAGGTGTTCGATGGCTACAACTGCGATTAAAATTTTGGCTACAATTTCCATGATTTACTGTTTTGTCATTGTAAAACTAAAAAAATAAAGTTAAGTTTGGTTACAGAATTTCAAAAATGGAGACTTTCAGACAGCATTTAGATAAATTTATTACCATTAATGATGAAGAATTTGCTTTGATTCTTTCTTTTTTCCAGATGTTAGAAATAAAGAAAAAGCAAGATTTGATGGTGGATGGAGAAGTTTGTAAGTCTATGTTTTTTGTATTGAAAGGTTGCCTCCGAAAATTTTTTATCAACGAAAAAGGAATAGAGCAAACTACTGAATTTGCGATTGAAAATTGGTGGATTACTGATACTTTTGCCTATGAACATCAGATAAAATCAGATTTTTGTATTCAGGCTGTGGAACGTTCTACAATTTTAACGATCGATCTTCAGATGCAGGAAGAATTATTGAAAAAACACCCTGTAATGGAAAGGTATTTCAGAATGATTTATCAGAGAGCTTATGCGGCATCGGAAAGACGAATCCGTTATTTGTATGAAATGAGCAGGGAAGAATTGTATCTGCATTTTAGTACACAATATCCTTGGTTTATTCAGAGAATTCCACAATATCTTATTGCTTCTTTTTTGGGTTTTACTCCGGAATATTTAAGTGAAATTCGAGCAAAATTACGTTCTTAAACCAGTTTAAGATTTTTAGAATCCAGATTGCTGAACTTTGTCTCAGAAATTTTAAAACAAAATATTATGAGCACAAGATTCGATATGGCAACGACTGATAAAGCCGCTTACAAAGCAATGTTTGGACTAGAAGCATATCTTCAAAACATTTCATTAAATAAAATTCAGAAAGAATTGATTAAGATAAGAGCTTCCCAGATCAACGGATGCGCCTTTTGTCTGGATATGCACACAAAAGATGCCCTAAAATATGGTGAAACCCCACAAAGAATTTTCCTTTTGAACGCTTGGAGAGATGCGAAAGAATTTTTTACAGAAGAAGAACAGGTTTTGCTTGAAATGACTGAAGAGATCACATTAATAAGCCAAAAAGGATTGACAGAAGAAACGTATTACAAGGCAAAACAACTTTTTGACGAAGCTACAATTGCGCAGATTATCATGGCGATCATCACGATCAATGCATGGAACAGAATCGGAATCAGTACCCATTTGCCGATTGCGAAATAAATTCAACTATCTATTTTAAAGTTATTTACAAAAGGCGCTTCCCGATTTTAAGAAGCGCTTTTTAGATTACTTCACTACGTTCGCAATGAAAAATTAAAGTTTAGCTAATTCTGCACTAATAAAATTCAGTTCTTCTAAAGATAAATCGAAAGACATTGCTTTTGCATTTTCAATGGCTTGCTGAGCGTTTCTTGCTCCTGCTAAAACTACTGTAATTGCGGGTTGCAATGTTGTCCAGCGTAAAACCAGTTGCGAAAGAGTAGCGCCTTTTTCCTGAGCTATCGGTTCGATTTTGTCTAGGAAATTTTTTACTTTATTTAAATCAAATTGCGTAAAATATCCGTTTCTGTGATCGTCTTCTTTTAGTTTATTGTTTTTAAAATATTTTCCTGTCAAAAGTCCTCTTTCCATCGGGCTGTAAACGATAATTCCTGAATTATTTTCCAGAGAATAAGGAACCAAATTATTTTCAATAGAACGGTTCAGCATACTATAAGCGACCTGATTGCTTGCTAATTTCAACGTTTTGTTTGCTTCTTCCATTTGTTCGACAGAATAATTGCTCACACCTGCTGTTCTTATTTTCCCTTGTTGGATCAGAGCTTCCAAAGCTTCCATTGTTTCACTGATGGGAGTTGTTGCATCTGGCCAATGCAATTGCAAAAGATCGATATAATCTGTTCCTAATCTTTTTAAACTTTCCTCAACTTCCTTAATAATATTCTCCTTGGAAGCGAATTTATAAACAGGAATTTTTTTACCGTTTTCCTCTGCATCGAAGAAAAACTCACCTTTTCCGTTATTGCTTCCGTCCCAAACTAAACCAAATTTTGTTAATAACTGAATTTTTGAACGATCTTTTCCTTTAATTGCTTCTCCGATCATTTCTTCACTCAATCCAAAACCGTAGAACGGTGCAGTATCAATTGAAGTAACGCCGTTATCCAAAGAAGCGTGAATTGAATTAATGGAATCCTGTTTTTCATTTCCACCCCACATATTTCCACCAATGGCAAACGCTCCGTGTGTAATCACTGAAAGTTCTAAGTCGGTGTTTCCTAATTTTCTATATTGCATTTTATTTTTGTCTTATTTTTTGTTTTGATTAAAATTCTTCAGGCTTTTACGATTGAAAATTTTATTTATTTAATTCCTTTAAAATAGCTTCTCCAACACTTTTTGCAGACTGAGGATTTTGTCCCGTAATCACTCTTTGATCACTCACTACATGGTTTTGCCAAAGCCCTGATTTTTCAAATTTTGCTCCTCTCTCCTTCAATTTATCTTCCAAAAGGAAAGGGACAACATTCGTTAATTTCACTTCAGATTCCTCTTCATTGGTAAAAGCATTGATTTTTTTGCCGTCAACCAAATATTTACCGTTGTTCAATTTAATATTCACCAAACCTGCAGGTCCATGACAAACTCCGGCTACAATTCCTCCGTTTTCGTAAATTTTTGAGGCGATCGTTGATAATTCTGTATTGTCTGCGAAATCCCACATTGCACCGTGACCTCCTGCATAAAATATTGTGGAATAATTGTCTGGATTAATGTCTGAAGGTTGTAAAGAATGATCTATTTTATTTTTGTATTCTTTATTTTCCCAAAATTCTTTGTTGACAGGATCTTTCAAATCAAATCCGTCAACGGGAGGTGTTCCGCCTTTTGGGCTTACAAAATCGATTTCGTAACCTGCTTTATGAAGAACTTCCCAAGGATGGGAAACTTCGCCAAGATAATATCCGGTTTCCTCGCCGGTATCACCTTTTTTGTCGTGACTTGTCACAACGAATAAGATTTTCTTTTTCATATTTTTTGATTTTTTGGTTTGTGACTGAAAAAATCCTATTGTGAAAGCGGCAAGGATTAAAAACGCTAATTTTTTCATGATTCTAAATGTTTATATTTACCACAAAAGAGCCAAAAGATTTTATTATGCTAAAGTGTACAAAATTGAAGTATGGACTCTTTGATTCCCTTTGTATCTTGTCTTTAATGATTTCTTTTGATTCTTTTGCGGTAAATAAATTAAATAATTTCAGTTAAATAAATCTGTGGTTTTTCCTGTAACTTTTCATCAACCAAAGTCCCAAAAGCTTGAATATATGGCTGTTGATTGTGTTGGTCTAAACCCTCTTTATTTTTCCAGATTTCGTAGAAAACAAATTGATTTTTGTCTTTAATTCCCTGATGAAGCGTGTACAATTCGTTCGCTTCTTCTTTCACGGTTTCTTTTACCATGTTTTGAAGAACTTCTAAAACGTCGTTTCTGTATTCTTCTTTTGCTTTTATTATTGCTGTAAGATAAATTTTCATTAGGCTAATTGTGGTTTTAATTCTTTTTCAAAGACGGTAGTAAGATGTTCTCTGTACAATTTCATATCACGTTCAATATTCGCATTTTTTTCTACATCATGAAAGTGAAAACTTTCCATTTTTTCCAGTGAAACAAAGGCATTCATTCTATGAAAGCCAAATAACGGTCCATTATCTACACTTGTTTCGTTGAAGAATTCTCCAGGCAGCGTAAAAGCAGTTTCAGGAGCATTCCAGCTTGTCGTTAACATATATTTTCTTCCTTTCAGCATTCCCCCTGTTCCGTAGTTGATTTTCGGATTGTCGGCTGTTCTGCCGTCGCTCATATAAATTCCTTTTGCATGACCTGCCGTGAAAACTTCATCGATATATTTTTTCAAACCATTCGGCAATTGAAACCACCAAATCGGAGTGTGATAAATGATATAATCTGCCCAAACGAATTTTTCCACTTCTTCATTTTTGTCGTAATTTTCACTTACGTTTGTGATTTTTACTTCTACATTTCCAAAGTTTTTTAAAACTTCAAGCGTATTGTCTGCAATTGTCTGATTATATTTTCCTCCGGAATGTCCGAAGTTTTGTCCGCCGTTAATGATTAATACTTTTTTCATTTTTTTATGATTGTTTAAATTTTATGATGCAAAGTTATGATGGTGCTTTGTATAATAAAAATAATATGAATTATAGTTAAGTATTATAAAAATGATAGTTTATTGTATCAATAAGTGAATCGTTAATTCACTTTGCTTGTGAATTGTTGCTATGTCTAATTGACAATTGACTTGTGAAGGAAAATCATATTTCACACTACTTATGGTTAAAAATCATACTCCGTTTTTAAACTGAATAATTTTCTGTCTCCTAAATTTGTTTTAAAATTGAAGAATACATGATAAAGATTGCAGTCTTTGGTGACATACATGGAAACCTTCCTGCATTGGAAGTAGTTCTTAATGATATTGAAAAAAGAGGAATACAGCAAAAATTTTGTTTGGGAGATCTGGTAGATTTTGCACCTTGGGGAAATGAAGTCATCGAGAAAATAAAAAGCTTAAATATTTCTTGTTTAATGGGAAATCATGATGAAAGAATCGCTTTTGATATTCCTATAATTCCTTTGGAGAAGCATTCTGAGGAAGAAACAGAAGCCCGATTTGCAGCCATAAACCACTCTAAAAAATACATTACTCAAGAAAATAAAAACTTTTTATCTGAATTACCTTTTCATTTAAAATTAAATTATAAAGTCGGTAAAAAGCATTGGAATATTCAGTTAGTGCATTCTAGCCTGGAAAGCAATGATACTTATTTGTACGAAAATGAACATGATGAAATTTTTCAAAACATGTTGAATGAATCTCAATCTGATGTAATTATTATGGGGCATACTCATATGTCTTTTACAAAATATTTTGCCGGAAAATGGGCGATTAACGGAGGTTCTGTCGGTCGGTCAAGAGAAGAAAACCGTTTGGCTTCGTATGTAATTCTCAATTTGGATGAAGAAAAGTTGATTCCAGAAATTATTCAGCTAGAGTATGCGCGTGAAAAAGTTGCTCAGGAAATTGAGAAAAGCGAAATACCGGATTATTATGCTTGGTTTTTGCGAAATGAAAAAGTTTCTGTCATCTGAAAAATTTCAGAAAAACAATAATAGAATTATTAAATTAAATCTAAATATTATCATTATAATTGTTTTGTAATTTTGTATCATAAATATGATAGATGAATTCATTATTTACAGATAATTAATTAACCTATTAACAAATTAAATATCATGGTAAATCTAGAATGGTATCGAACTTTTAAAGCGATTTATAAAACCGGAACATTAACTGGAGCAGCGGATTCTCTGTTTATTTCGCAACCAGGAGTGAGTCTGCATCTAAGTTCTCTGGAAGCGTACGTCGGGTACAAATTATTCGACAGAACCGGAAGGAAAATGATTCCCACAGAAAGAGGAAAGGTTTTATTTAACGCGATTTCTGAACCTTTGACAAAATTGGAAGACGTTGAAAAAAACTTTCAAAAATCAACAGAAAAACATACACCGACCATCAGTGTGGGAATGTGTTTTGAGACTTTCCAGACGACTTTGGAGCAGTATGTTTCGACGTTGCCATTCAATTTAATTATAAGTTTTGGTGAATATCCTGAAATGTTGGATCAACTGGATAAAGGTATTTTAGATTTAATTATTACCCCCAAAAAAGGAACTTCACCTAATATTTTACATGAAGCATTTTCTTCAGAACAGATTATTTTAGTCGGAGGAAAAAATGTGGATACAGAAAGTTTCAATGAGGTCGTTGCCACAAAAGGTTTGGAACACGTCGAGGAATGGCTGAAACAGGAAAAATGGTACGGAACGACCGGAGATATGGAACATCTTTTTCAGTTTTGGATTCTGAATTTTGGGCATAAGCCGAATTTCCGACCGAATTATATTGTTCCGAATCTGAATTCAATTATTCGTTGTCTGAAAGGTGGAACAGGATTGGCTGTTGTCCCTGATTTTTTATGCAAAAATGAAATTGAAAACGGAGAGGTGAAACTCATTTGGGAAGGCGAGAAAAAATTAGAAAATACATTATATTTCGGATGCAGAAAAAAAACAAATTACGCGGAAGAAATTGATCATATTAAAGGCTTATTCAGAAAAATGATGAGCAAAGATGAAGCTTTGATTGTCTAGTTTTTTGACAATTTTTGTCATTCTGAAAGAAACGAAGTGGATTTGAAGAATCTCTAATAATTTATGTTGAGATTCTTCCTTCCTCATAATGACATTGCATAGATTATTCTACTACAAACTCATATGAATCATCGGATAATCTTTTCCAGAACCATTTTTTTCGGATCTTCCAATTTGCTTAAATCCTAATTTCTCGTAGAAACAGATTGCCTGTGGATTTTGTTCATTCACATCGACTTTTGTTAAGCCGGTTTTTTCTTTCATGAATTGATATAATTCTTTACCTAAACCTTTTCCACGCACATCATTATGAATAAAAAGCATCTCTAAATTTCCTTCTGCAACGGAAGCAAAGCCTTGTGCTTCTCCATTTTCAATAATCAAATACACTTCAAGATTGGGTAAATAATCTCTTGGAATAACTTCTTTAAAATAGTTGAAGTCTTCTTCTGAAAGAAAATCGTGAGTGGCTTTCACAGCAGATTTCCAGATTTCTATGATTCTTGGGTAGTCTTGTGATGTTGCGATTCTGATTTGGTTTGACATAATTTTTAAATTTTCTGCAAAAGTAAAATATTTAAGCAAAAATTCAAATCCAAGTAAAAATGGTAAGCTCAAATTCCAAAATTTTATCGGAAATTTGTTTTAACCTTAATAAAAATTAAACTACATATTATGCAACAAAAAACATATCCGGGACAGCCTGTGATCACATTAAATAACGGAGTTGATATTCCGGCTTTAGGTTTCGGAGTTTGGCAGATGGAAGATATGCAAGAATGCGAAAATGCTGTAATTAAAGCTATTGAAACAGGTTACAGAATGATCGACACAGCTTCTATTTATCAAAATGAAACGGCTGTTGGAAATGCCATCAAAAATAGTGGAATAAACAGAGAAGATTTGTTTGTAACTTCCAAACTTTGGGTTCAGGATACTACTTATGACAAGGCGAAAGGTGCTTTCCAGAGAACTTTAGACAGATTGCAGTTGGATTATTTGGATATGTATTTGATTCACTGGCCTTATAATGATTTTGTAGGAGCTTGGAAGGCGTTGGAAGAATTGTACAATGAAGGAAAAATCAAAGCAATTGGTGTTTGTAATTTTACGATTGAAAAAATGGAGGAATTGAAAGCAAATTCAACGGTTCTTCCTGTTATTAATCAAATTGAACTGCATCCTATTTTCCAGCAAAAAGAACTTCAGGTTTACGATAGAGAAAATAATATCATTACTCAGCCTTGGAGTCCGCTTGGAAACGGAAATGCAGGTTTGCTAGATAATTCAGAATTGAAAAATATTGCTTTAAAATATAGTAAAACTGTTGCTCAGGTTATCTTAAGATGGCATTTACAGGAAGGTTTCTGTGTGATTCCAAAGTCTGTAACTCCTTCAAGAATTGAAGAAAATTTCAACGTTTTCGATTTTGAATTATCGGAAGATGAAATGAATATTGTCCGTTCTTTAGATACAGGAAAAAGATTGTTTTTCGATCCGAAAGATCCTGCCTGGGAACAGAAAATGCTGAACGCTGTAGCGGATATTTAATTTTTTCAATATATAAATGATTAAGAAGCAATGAATTATTGCTTCTTTTTTTGTGGCATTAATGTAAAATAAAGCTTAACTTTAATCATCAAATTTAAAAATGTTAAACCATGGAAAACAAAGACAAAAAATCAACATCAGTAAATGAACAAATTACAGATGCTGTAACTCAATCCAACGTGAAAGTTGTAGGTGAAGCTCCGGCAATTGCTCTAGGTAATGTATACCAAACAGCAGCACATTCCACAGGAATTATGTTTGAAAATGCTGTAAATAATCAAAATCAGCAGAATATTTTAGGGCAAGCTGCAACAACGCAGGGAGTAATGCAAATTTATAGTTTGGATACGGTTGCAGATGCAGTTTCTATAGCGCAAATGATGAATCCCAATGGTCGAAATGCGGAATCATCTTCCAAAAATAATGATAAAAAAGAGTAGTTTTGCATGAATAAACTTACCATTGAAAAAGAAATGATCTCATTTAATTGATTATTTTTGCTGATTTTACAACAGTTTAAATTAATTATGGGAAAAATATTTCTTTCGGTTATTTTATTATCGATCATTTCTTGTAGCAGTGATGATGAGGTTCAAAATTCAGGAGACAAACCTGCAATCGTCGGAAAATGGTATATTGAGAAAAGTGAAATATATAAATCATTAAATCCGCAGATCCAGACTTTGTATTCAACAGACTGCGAGAAAATGAGCACCTATGAATTTACTCCGTCTCATGTAATGTCGATTACTTTTGCGCAAAGCAATAATACCTGCGTGAAGACAGATGCCGTAGCAAGAAAATATATGTTTAATAAAGGAAATGGTAAATTTTGGTATGAAGGTGAAGAAAATTATCCGTATTTCGTCACTAAGCTTACTTTAAGCGATATGGTAATGGAAGACAGAACTCAAGATTTTGATGGTGACGGTATCAAAGATATACTCAGACGTTTTTATAAAAGAATCAATTAAATAAAAAACTCCTTTCGATTTGAAAGGAGTTTTGCTTTATAATAAATTATTTTGTTAAATCTAATCCACCAAAATTTCCAGAGCTCATCATTAGAAAAACACCTTGTGTTTTGTCTAACAAATCCCAGTAAGCGTGAAGTTCTTCAGCGTTTGTGAAAACTCTTAGATTTTCATTTTTGAATTTTTCTTTAATGAATTCTGGAGAAATTGGTTCCATTCTTTTGATCTTTAAAGCATCTTCAGAATAGAAAACAATCGCTTCATCCAATCCATCCATCGCGTGGTCGTATTGTTCTAAAAACACAGGATTCAAGCTAGAATAAGTGTGCAATTCCAGGAAACCGTATTTTTTATCTTTTTTAAATTGTTCGTTAAAGGCTTTTACGGCAGCTTTCACCTTACTTGGAGCGTGTGCAAAATCTTTGTAAAGTATTCCTTTATCTTCTCTTTCTACCTTCTCCAATCGTTTTGAAGCTCCTTTGAAACTCATAATTGCTTCATAGAAATCTTCATCCATAATTCCCAAAGTGTGGCAAATATGTCTCGCTCCTTCCAGATTCAGTAAATTATGAGCGCCAAAAACGGAAAGTGGAACTTCTCCCATTTCAGTTTTTAAATGAACCTGTCCATTAACGATTTCGTATTCAGGAGTTTTATAAGGAATTTTTCTGAAATAGTTTTCAGCACCTTCCACAACTTTTACGACTTCCGCATCTTCTTCATTATAAACCAAAATTCCACCCGGCGTAATGCTTGCAACAAATCTTCTGAATTGCTCAACATAATCATCAAACGTTTTAAAAACATTGATATGATCCCAAGCAATTCCACTCATCAAAGCGATATTCGGTTGATATAACAAAAATTTAGAACGAAGATCGATAGGAGAGGAAAGATATTCATCACCTTCCAAAACCATGAAATCATTGTCCTGAGTCAATTTAACCATACAATCAAAACCTTCCAATTGAGCTCCCACCATGAAATCCACATCTTTTTGATGGAAATTCAAAACATGAAGAATCATCGAAGTAATGGTCGTTTTCCCATGTGAGCCGGCGATCACAACTCTGGTTTTATTTTTCGATTGTTCGTAAAGAAATTCAGGATATGAATAAATTTTTAAACCCAATTCTTTTGCTTTCGCCAATTCAGGATTGTCCTGATGAGCATGCATTCCAAGAATTACGGCATCAATATCGGAAGTAATTTTTTCCGGGAACCAACCCATTTCCTCGGGTAAAATTCCTTTCTTTTCCAACCTAGATTTAGACGGCTCGAAAATAGCATCATCCGAACCTGTAACCTGATATCCTTTGTCTTTTAATGCAATTGCAAGATTGTGCATGGCGCTTCCGCCAATAGCGATGAAATGGGTTTTCAACTTTATTTACTGTTTTTTTACATTATTATTAATGATCTCCTGAAAGGTATTTGTGATGTTTGTCCAGTTCGTTTTAAAATTTGGCATGATTGAACTCGCATCTGTTTTGCTCCCTTCATTTGGACCTTTTTTGATATTAATTGAAGTAGCAATATTATCATAAATTTTCTGATGATCTTCCTGTATTCTTCTGAAATTGTTCTGAGAAAGGGTATGATCGATCTTTTTTAAATCTTCATCAGAAACTTTAAATTCCTGCTTATATTTTTTCCCTTGGCCTTCGAAAGAATAATGTGCAGTATTTCCTTTTATCAGTAAGTTTTCATAAATGGGAGCAAATCCTCCACTTTTAGAGTAACTGATATCGAAATCCGAATACACTTTCTGGCTGTTACATGATACTAATACTATGATGGCGAATAAGATCCCTATTATTCTGTTCATAATTTTTTCTACTTTAATTATCTGAGTCCTTTTGTTCTAATTTTTTAGCTTTAAGTTCTTCATCATAACTGTGTAGTAGGTTGAAATCTTCAGTCTGCTCAATGGCAGTCATTATTTTATGTAAGATTTCAGGTGCTTTTTCATTGTCATAATCAATGTCCAATGGTGCTTTGAACTCCATCGTAGGTTTTACGCCTGTAACCTTTACGCGGAGACCTTTTTTATCAAACGCTCTTCGGAAACCATTAATTTTAATAGGAATCACGATCGGACGTTGATTTTTTACAAGCTTAGCCGTTCCTCTTCTTCCTTGCGCAAAAGCCGAAGTAGTACCTTGAGGGAAAGTCGCTACCCAGCCGTTGTCTAGGGCTTTCATAATATTATCTACCTCGGTAAGATCTACCATTCTGTTGACATTTTTGCCTTCAGCTCTCCATGTTCTTTTTACGGTAACTGCACCTGCAATTTTAAAAATTTTAGGAAGAATCCCTTTATTCATGGTTTCTTCAGCAGCTACGTAGTAAAAATCGATTTTGGGATTTAATAGATAAATTGGGTTTTTAATTGTATTTAAATAACCATTGTTTACAGAGCAGAATGCGTGATACATTGCTGCAACATCCGCAAAATAAGTCTGATGGTTGGACACAAACAAGACGTTGGAATCAGGAAGATCCACAAGGTGTTCGGTACCGGTAATTTTCAGTTTATTAAAGCCATTGAATCTTCTGTAGGAAACAATACCTAAAATAAAAATAATTAACCTTTTTAAAAAATAAGGAGTTCCGAATGCATCGGTGAAAATGTTTTTCTTCGCCATCTCTCAATTAAACACGGTAGTGCAAAGTTACATTTTTTTCAATAACTGACTGAATTCACTTAAAATCATTGCTGTAGCTCCCCAGATGATATATCCGTTGAAATTAATGACAGGAACTTCATTTCCGCCTGCGCTTGGCAAAGCCATGATTTCCGGCTGATCGGGAAGATTCAGGAAGCAGGTGATCGGAAATTCGATAACTTCCACCGCTTCACTTTGCTGTAAAATAAATTCCGGATTCTTCTTTGTATAAGATATATAGGGATAGACGTAAAAATTGCTTGGTGGAATGTAAATCGGAGACATTTCTCGGATGATTCTTACGTAATGTTTTTCGATTCCAATTTCCTCAGAAGTCTCACGTACAGCTGTTTCGGCAAAATCTTTATCCATTTCTTCGCGCTTTCCTCCCGGAAGAGAAATCTGTCCGCTGTGTCTGTCGTGCTCGTTGATTGTTCTTTGAATTAAAGGGAAATGCCACTCATCATTTTTCAGATACAAAACGATGTTTACTGCTGCAAATTTCGGATTTTTCTCCAAAACTTCTTCATATGTAAAAACTGGACGTGAGGGAGGTGAAAAAACTCCGTGAGCATTTATTCCAGGCAGTTCAGCCGTTTTTATTTTTCGTAATAAATCTTTTCCAAAACTCATATCTCAAATTTAAGAATTTCTTTTGAAGGATGGAAGAGGGGAGAGTGTTAATAAATGAAATTTGTTGATAGTTATTGGTTGTCTGTTAGTTATTAGTTGGAAGGTTCTTATTTGTCTGATATTTTTTTATTTAAATCTTTTTTTAACAATCAACAGACCACAACTATTAAACAACATCCCCCGTATTTTCCCCTAATTAAAACCCGTGATACCACAAAACATCAGAAACCGTGACAATAAGAACCGTAATTGGTGATTTTAGAAATTTACACCTTTCTTGTGGTTCGCGCAGTTGGTTTAGAATCTACCTTTGTCATCACTATTAACCAATTAATTTTTACTAAAATGAAAAACTTTATTACAGGTGTATGTACACTAATGGCCATGAGTTTCGGATATGCTCAAATGAATATCGACATGACTACTCAAACTGGAAACATGAACACTGCTACTGTTGACCAAACAGGATTCTTAAATATGAATACTTTAGTTCAGGATGGTAACAGAAATACTGCAGATGTAGATCAGGTAGGAGCTCTTAACAGCAATGATGCAGAAAGCATCGGAAAAAGAAACTCTATCGATGTAGATCAAACAGGTATCGCAAACTCAAACGTAACAAGCCAACAAGGAAACAGAAACTCTTCTGAAACCTGGCAAATAGGTATTCTTAACTCAACTGAACAAACTCAGATAGGAAGACGTAATGAAGTATCTTCAACACAATGGGGCAGCGAAAATATAGCTGTTCAGTATCAGGATGGTAGAAGAAACGACGCATCTTCTTTCCAATGGGGAGACGAAAACGTTGCTGCACAATTCCAGATTGGTAGAAGAAATGATGCTACCGGAGTTCAGGTTGGTGATGGTAACCTTTTAGTACAATATCAACAAGGAAACGACAATAGTGCAACCAACTGGCAGATAGGTGACGACAACATCGCTGCTGCGCTTCAGGTTGGAAATGACAACATGGCTATGGGAACTCAGCTTGGTAACGATAACTTATTGGTTCAACTTCAATTAGGTGATGGCAACACGGCTATCGATGCTCAAACCGGAAATGGAAATATAGCTGTAATAAATCAGACTGGTGACGGACATATCCATATGGGTGTTCAAACCGGAAATAATAATTCTTTAATGGTTAATCAATCAAATTAGTAACTTCTGTAATCTGAAGTTGGGGAGAGACTGAGGTTTCTCCCTTTTTGCTTTAATACGATTTTAGCTATAACGGGAAACCGTGATTTTTCTTCTCTACCCATTTCGCGTGTTTTCTTCAATCTTTGAATCATTTAACTTTAAATAAAAATTAATAACCATGTTTAATCTGGGATGGAGTGTTTTTACACTTTTCTTTTTCGTATCTGTAAATGCACAACAGATAGATTGGGACAAGATCAACAGCAATACGATCCTTTCTGTTGTTGCTTCACAAAATCCTGACCTTGCGAACTCTTTTTCAAATGTTGTTCAGATAGGAAGCAATAACCATGCAGAGCTTTCCATTAATTCCAGGACGGATATTTCGGTAAGACAATTGGGAGATTATAATGCCCTCTTTTATGTAAATTCTTTTACAGATAAAGAAACAAAAGCAACAATTTCCGCACAGGGAAATAATAATATCATAGACGTTACCGGAAGCAACAGCATTTCCGACGGAATGCAGATCCATGTGAAAGGCGACAACAAAACAATCTTCGTAAGAAACTATTAAACTATAAACAATGGACAAATCATACTCCTTGATTTTGTGTACTTTTTTTATCTTCTTGTCTGTTTTCTCATACGGACAAGAGGATAGAAAAGTTTCTGCAAAGATAGAGAGTAGCACCGTAGAAGGACAGATAAAACTAAAGGCCGTAGTCACCAACACCACATCGATATACAAAGAACTCAATTATCTTCTGGTTTCCATCAAAAAAGGAAGTGCTGGAAACTTTTCCAACAATCAGCAAAGCGGTAAATTTTCTCTTAATCCTAATGAAGTAAAGGTTTTATCCGAGATCAATGTAAACCTTGAAAAAAAGGATGCTTTAAAGGCCTTTCTTTATGTAAAAGATGAAGAAACCCAAAAGCTGATTGCCAAAGACAGTGTCGAGCTCAATAATGATCTTTTTAAAAAAAGTAGCCAAAATCGAAGAAGAGGTTTTCTCTGAAATTAAAGGACTAACGATTGATGAAACAAAGAGCAAGGTCGGAAAAGACTTTTATGATCTTTTTTACATTCAATACAGTCAGATTCCGGACAAAAGTGCTTCTGCCGTTACCATCACGGAACTTCCTCTTCGCGGAACAAGCGGGCAGATCAGTATTGAAATGGATGACAAAGTGATATACAGCTTCATGACGAATCCGGGTGAAGATTATTTAAAGGAACAGCTTGCTGCCACTTTAAAAACGATTAAAGAATTTAATGCCAGAAAAAACTTAATTAAAAATGAATTTATCTACTAAAAACGCCAGCCATGAAAACTTTTTTAATCATGTTGAGTTTCATCTCCGGGATATTTCTCGGGTACTCTCAACAATTCGTCTATAAACCCATCAATCCCGCATTCGGAGGCGATACCTTCAATTATCAATGGCTTCTGAGTTCGGCAAACGCACAAAATCAGTTTGATGACAAAAACAGTGTCAGCAATTTGCTTGACAATTTAAATTCTCTCGATAGCTTCAGTCAAAGCCTTAACCGTCAGGTTTTAAGTGAACTTTCAAGAAAATTATTCGAAGACCAGTTCGGTGAAGGAGATATAAAACCCGGAAATTATCTTTTCGGTTCACTCTATCTCCAGATTACGTCTACCGCACAGGGACTTCTGATCAATATTTTGGATACCAGCAATGGAGATCAGTCTGAGGTGATCATTCCAAAATAGTATATACTTAATTAATCAATAACCAACAACCATGAGAGCTTACACCTACACCAGAATTTTTTTCTGTTCTGCTTTGCTGTGTATTCTACAGGCTTGCAGTTCTTTGCTAGGGTTGCCTTCAAATCCAGAGAGATCCACACTGGGCGAAAACACAACCTACACTACAGAGTTGAAAAATATGCCTTTACCAAAGGAAAAAATTGTGATCGGAGTTTACAAATTCCGGGATCAGACAGGACAGTATAAGCCATCCGAAAACGGTAACAACTGGAGTACTGCCGTTCCGCAGGGAACAACAACTATTTTAATCAAAGCTTTGGAAGATAGTAGATGGTTTATACCCATCGAAAGAGAAAACATCGCAAATCTTTTGAACGAAAGACAGATTATCCGTTCTACAAGACAGGAATACGCCAAAGATGTTGATAAAAACGCCCAAGCTTTGCCACCTCTTTTATACGCCGGAATTTTGTTGGAAGGAGGAGTTATTTCCTACGACAGCAACATCATGACTGGTGGATTGGGAGCCAGATATTTCGGAATCGGGGCTTCCACCCAATACAGACAAGACAGGATCACCATTTATCTTCGTGCGGTTTCTACGCTGAATGGTGAAATTTTAAAAACAGTTTACACCTCCAAAACAATACTTTCAACAAGCATCAACGGAAGTTTTTTCAGATATATCGATACAGAACGATTGTTGGAAGCTGAGGTTGGAGTTACCCAAAACGAACCCGTACAATTGGCAGTGACCGAAGCTATCGAAAAAGCTGTAAAAGCATTAATTGTTGAAGGAATTAAAGATAAGATTTGGGGTAAATCTGTTGATAATCCTGCCAATTATCAAGCGGTAGTAGATGAATACGACAGAGAGCAGATCGAAAATAAAGACCGCGTTATCGGAAACAAATTTCCCGGAATTTACAGACAGAATTTTGCCATCTTCGGAAATGTGGAAGCACAGAAAATAAAAGATGATTATGTAAATCCAAAAATGAATATTGGCGGAAAACTTGGTTTTAAATATTTCGTTACGCCAAGTATTAATTTTGAATTCAATTCAAATATTTTCACAATGGAGAATGAAAACATTGTGAAGCGCACTTTCTTCGTTCCTGAAGTGAATATTGAATACATTCTTTTCCCGAAATACAGATTCAGTCCATATCTCTACGGTGGAGCAGGAGCAATGTATTCGAGCATTAAGCCAAAATATAAAGGACAGGTTGGCGGCGGCCTAGAATATGTTTTTGCTAAAAATATTGCAGTGAGAGCTTCTTCTCAGTATGATCTTGGTTTTAAAGACGATTGGGAGGGGCTGGTTAACGGAAAACGAAAAGATCAGGCATTGCGATTTGCGTTGGGACTCAATTTTTACATCGGAAACAAATAAAACATGAATTATGAAAACTTTAATCAAAATACTCAGCATATTCATCCTTATTTTCTGCTTATTTTCCTGCAACGAAGAACTCGTAGATCAGGCTCAGACAGGAAATTTAAAAGGAAAAGTAGTGAAAAGAGGAACAAACCAACCCATCGCCAATGTGAAGATTTTCACGGCACCAACGACACAAACGGTTTTTAGCGGAACAGACGGTTCTTTTGAAATTCCAAATATGCCGATCGGAAATTATTCTGTAAAAGCGGAATTGTCGGGATATGTCACCAATTATCAGGCAATTAATATTCAAACTCAAAATCAGGCAGTAACGATGGTTTTTGAAATGGATGATGATACTTCGCTCAATTCTCCGCCAACTGCTCCGGTTTTAATAAGTCCGGTCGACAACGCGGTCAATCAGCCTTTAAGTGTTGAATTAACATGGAGCTCGACAGATCCCGATACAACGGATGTTTTAAAATATAATTTAACCATAAAAAATAATGTAAATACAAATGTTATTCAGGTAAATGATCTTACTGCAACACATTATACATTAAACAATCTGAATTATGGAGTAAGTTATTTCTGGCAGGTTTCTGTTTCGGATGGAATTCATCCTGCGGTTTTAAGTCCGATCAGTAAGTTTACAACGAATACGGTTCCGACCAATCGATATCATTATGTTCAAAAGCAAAGTGGAAATTTAGTCATCATTTCAAGTGATGCGACAGGAACGAATTTTCAGTTTACCAATCCTTCATTCAATAGTTGGAGACCGAGAAAAAATAATAATTCGGGCTTAGTGGCATTTTTAAGAACAGAAGGCGGAAGCAATCATATTTATACAGCAAATCCTGATGGTTCGAACCCGTTTAAAGTCACTACTGTTCCTGTTGCAGGTTTCAGAAATGATGAACTCGATTTTGCGTGGAGCACAAACGGACAGGAACTTCTGTATCCGAATTTTAATAAATTATATAAAATCAATAAAGATGGAAGCGGTTTGACTTTGGTCTACACAACGCCCGACGGAAGCATGATTTCCGAGTGCGACTGGAGCTACGATGGAAGTAAAATTGCTCTAAAGACTAATGATTATAACGGTTATAATACAAAAATATACATCATTGATATGATGGGAAATGTTTTGAAAACCGTTCTCACCGGAACTTCCGGAGCGAGTGGCGGACTCAACTTCTCGGTTGATGGGCAAATGTTGGTGTACAGTCGTGATATGTCCGGTTATCAGGATAGTTCGGGAAATTACCGACAGCTTGATACGCATATTTTTGTTTATAATTTAACAAACGACGCGGCATATGATATTTCGGTGGAAAGCGAAAAGCCACTCGGAACCAATGATTTAGATCCTAGGTTTTCTCCTAATAATGCACAGGTAATCTTTATGAATACCTCAAATGATAACATCTCTCAGAAGAATGTTATGGTTATTGATCTGAACAGCTCTATGACGGATCTCACTAGAGCTGTTCTCTTCAGTAATGGGGAAATGCCGGACTATGAATAGGATTGGATTGTTAAATGTGAATTTTGCTTTGCAAGTGAATTATTTAATGTTAATTGTGAATGGTCAATTTTAAAAGTCAACTTTAATTTATCAATTTTTGAATAGAGAATATTCAATTTAAAAAAATCACGATTGACTTACGAAGCAAACTTCACCATTTACATTTAATAATTCACTTTAAAATATTTTTTTTCATGGTATTATTATTAAAAATTCCAAACTCTTTACGGGTTTGGAATTTTCGGGTTAATTAAGGTTGGTTAATATCAGTCAATGATATGATTTTCGATTGCGTATTTTACGACTCCCACGGAGTTTTTTACATTTAGTTTCAATAGAATTCTCTTGCGGTGGGTTTCTACCGTATTGATGCTGATGAAAAGTTTTTCTGAAATGTCCTTGCTACTAAGTCCGTCGCAGATAAGTTTTAGGATTTCGACCTCACGTTTAGTCAGGGGATCTTTGATGTGGATTTTATGATGATCCTGTTCGCTGCTGATGAAATTAATCATTCTGTCTTTTGCGTAATCGCAGATATAAATTTCGTTGAGCAGGAGCGCCTGAATGGATTTCATGAATTCATCATAGCGGCTGTTTTTATCGAGATAGCTTTTAATGCCTTTGTTGAAAAGTTTTCTGATGTCTATTACATCATAATCGTTTCCGATGATGATGATTTTAATAGCTTTATTGTCTGAAGTAATATTTTCTATGGATCGGTAAAGATCTGTAAGAATTAGCATATTGGAGCTTATCATGAGGAATTCCGGAGGATCATCTTTTAGGAGAAGTGCAAGTGCTTCAGGGCAGTTGCAGATTTCGATGCTGTTGAAAATTTGGCTCTGGTCAAGGAGTCTTGACAAACCTTCTGTGTACAGTAGCGGTTCATCAAAGATGGTTAATCTCGGCTTCATCATGATTAGTTTTATTTATATAAAAATATAAAAAAAACTTTACATTTTGCATCAAATTATCAAAAAAATGCATTTTTTTATAAATAAATATTTAAAATAATTGAATTTTTAATGATTATTTGATAAATAATTCTCTTTATGTGGAGTTTTAATTGTAAATTTTAGAGTTATTGTTGATTAAACTCAATAGTAATGGTACGTTGAGGTGTGTGGAAACGATATTGAATTTATTTAACTAACACAGTTGGGATATGTTTCACTTTAAAGTTGACCGAGTTGGCAATGAAACAAAATTCGTTGGCTTTATGATGAAGTTCTTTTGCTTTTTCTACCATTGATTCGTTTGAAACGATTACAGTAGGATATAAAGTCACTTCTGTAAAATGACCGCTTCCATTGGCTGTTTCTGCCATGGTTCCGGTTGCTTCATCAATATAATCTGTAACAATAATACCAGCTTCCGAGCAAAAATGCAAATACCACAACATATGACACGAAGAAAGTGATGACAAAAACATTTCTTCCGGATTATACTTTGTTTTATCTCCTCGAAAAGAAGGATCGGATGAACCCTCAATCGTTGGCTTATTTTCTACAGAAATGGTGTGGCTTCTTTCGTAATCGCGGTAGTTGCTGGTTCCTGTTCCTTTGTTGCCACTCCATTGGATGGTGATTTTGTAGTGGTGGTTTTTCATTTTTTTATTTACTTGAAAGATTTTGTATGCTTGTTTATAAAAATAAACAAAAAAACCTCCAGAAAAACTAGAGGTTTAAAATTTTGTATTAATTAGAATATCCGATCAATTCTTCTTTTTTCGAATTGTAGATTCTGTATTCTAAATATTTAAAAGAATCCCTTGGAATTACGTTTACCCATTTTTTGTATTTCACGAACCATTTCATCTGGATGCTGTTGAAACCTTTGGTAAGGTAAGCTTCCACAAATGGATGTACATGCAGGTAAAGTTTCCCTTTTTCCTTTTGCATGATGGTTCTCAGGGTTTCGCCCATTCTTTCTACAATGACGATCGGTGCTACGATTTCTCCGTCTTTGTTTGGGTTTTCTTCTTTGGTATCGATCTGTTTTTCCGGACGGTTTCTTTGTCGCGTAATCTGGATCAGACCGAATTTACTTGGTGGAAGGATCTTGTGACGTGCTTTGTCACGTTTCATTTCTTCCTTTAGATGTTCATACAGGTCTCTTCTGTGATCTGGGTTTGGCATGTCGATAAAATCGATCACGATGATTCCTCCCATATCTCGGAGACGCAATTGCCTTGCAATTTCTGTAGCTGCCATTTTGTTCACTTTCAGAGCGTGTTCTTTATTTACGGCAGTTCCGGTTGTAATATTATTCCCGGAGTTTACGTCGACTACGTGTAGTGCTTCGGTGTGTTCTATTACCAGATAAGCACCCTTCGAGCTTGGAATGTTGACGTGTTTTCCAAAACTCTGCTTGAGCTGTTTTTCAACATTATAATATTCCAGAAGTGGAATATGAGAATCGTAAAAATGAACGATATTTTTTCTCTCCGGAGCGATTACTTCGAGGTAGTTTTTCATTTCATCCACCATTTGCTCGTCATCACAGGTGATGCTTACAAAATCCTGGTTGAAATTATCCCTTAAAATAGCTGAAGCCTTATCATCTTCGCTTAAGACTCTGGACGGAACTTTATTTTTCTGTATATTTTTAAAAGTAGTTTCCCATTTCTGAATCAGCTGATTCATGTCATTGTGCAGGTCGGCTACTTTTTTTCCTTCGGCTACGGTTCTGATGATTACTCCGAAACCTTCAGGTTTGATGCTCTCGATCAAAGTTCGTAATCTTTCTTTTTCCTCAAAGCTTTTCACTTTTTTGGAAACAGAAACTTTGTTGTCGAAAGGAATGAGTACCAAAAAACGTCCTGTTAAAGAAATCTGAGTAGAAATTCTCGGTCCTTTTGTAGAAATGGGTTCTTTGGTAATTTGTAATAAAACAAGGTCATCTTTCGCAATTACCTTGTCTACAGTTCCGTTTTTATCTATTTCGGGTTGTATCTCGAAATTTTTTAAACTTGAAGTGCTCTGTTTTTTAGAAATCGTATCTCTCAGAAATTTTCTGTACGTGAGATATTGCGGTCCCAAATCCTGATAATGCAGAAAAGCATCCTTATCATAACCGATATTTACGAATGCTGCATTAAGGTTGGGCGCCAGCTTTTTTACTTTTCCTACAAACAGGTCTCCAACTATAAAATCGCTTTTGTCCTCTTGCTCATGAAGTTCACATAGTCTTCCGTCTTCCAGCAGTGCAATCTTTGTAAGATCATCTTCATGCGAAACTATTAGTTCTTTCTTCATTTTGTTGTAAGATAAAAATTGTTAAGATTTTGGGAAATAGGCATATTTTTCATCAAATTAATAATTCCTTAAGATAATAATTACTATCGAAAGAACAGTAATTTTCCTGAAAAATATATAACAGCCTGTTTCACTGCGAAATCCTATAGTTGCAAAACAAAATATAGTCGGTGAACCTTTACAAAATAAAATCACCAACTATATTATATATTATAAATCTCGAAAAAAGAGATTATTTTTTCTTATGTCTGTTTGCTCTTCTTCTTTTCTTTCTTTTGTGAGTCGCAACCTTGTGTCTTTTTCTTTTCTTTCCGCTTGGCATAATTATAATTTTTTAGTAACTAGTTAATATTCAGTTAATTTTTCTTATTTTACTGTAACTTTCGTTTTTACTTTCTCAACAAAAGATTTTGATGGTTTGAAAGCAGGAATGTTATGAGCAGGGATTTCAATAGCAGTGTTCTTAGAGATGTTTCTTCCCGTTTTAGCTGCTCTAGTCTTGATGATAAAAGAACCGAAACCTCTTAGATAAACATTGTCACCATTATACATAGAAGTCCTGATTTCTTGCATAAATGCCTCTACAACTTTCTGTGTTTCATTCTTTTCTGTTCCCAACTTATTTGAGATGGTGTTTACCAATTCTGCCTTTGTCATTTCCTTTTTTAATTTTAAATTTTAGGTGTGCAAATTTAGTTAAAAAAATTGAATATTAGCAAATTAGTGGCAAAATATTTTTTTATAAGAGGTTGAAAATTGAATGTTTATTCTGTGTAAATGTAATATTAAGTCACTATTACATGCTGGAATTGTAATAGCCATTCTCCACGCAGAAGCGAATCAGGTGCAGTTTTGTCTTTAGCCCGAGCTTTTCTGTAAGGCGGTTGATGTACGTATCGATCGTTCTTGTACTGAGGTTTAGTTTTTCTCCAATTTCCTTATTGCTAAAGCCTTCGTAGCAGAATTTCATAAGCTGGATTTCGGTAGGGGAAAGTTCTTCCTGGCTTTTTTTCTGTCTTTCCATGTATTCCTGAACGGCCAAAGGCTGCTGTTCCCATTCTTTGGAATAGGCTTCGTAATCGAATGTATCGGAAGCTATTTTTCCTTTAATAATATCTTTAATGACATTGCTTTTTTTCTGACAGTAATATATATTGGGAATTTTTGAAAGAATTTCCGCCATATCTTCCTGGTAAGTCCCGGAATAGGTAATGATCGGCGTCTCAGAATTGCTTTTTCTTATATATTTTATGGCTTCAAGTCCACTCAGAACCGGCATGAAAAGTTCTATAATAAACACGTCTTCCTGCCTCCTGTAATTTCTGCTGATAAGCTCGTGGCCGTTGTTGCAGTCGTTGAGAAGCATGTAAAACGGGTTTTCTGTAAGCGTTCTGATCATTATTGTTTTAAAATAAAAATCACTGTCGGCTATAGAAAATCTCACAGTATTAGTTAATAATTTACTCACTTTAATATCGATTTGGTGAATGATAATTAAAATTATTGGGCTAAATTAGGAAAATCTAATGAATATGAAAATTAATCTTAATTTAATTAAGAGCAGCGTATTTTTTAACTGAAAAAGTTAAATTTTGTGAATAGATTATTTTTTTATAATTTCACAGGCCAAACAAATCACAAACTATGTCTTCGAACAGGGAGAAAAAATTAAACAAGTCAGACGTCAGGATAGGCATTTGGAAATTTGTTCTATCATTCATCGTTTTATCAGGTGTATCCTTCATCTGTGTCTTTTTCTTTTTCAAAAGTTACGACATGCAGCGCGAAGGTATCAAAAAGCAGGCAGACGATTACCGCGAACTTCTTACCCGCAGCGATCTGCTCAGAACTCATGTCGACAGCATTCTGTACCGTATGGACCAGCTTGATATCAACAAGGTGGATAATGATATTTTCCTGAGGAATTATATTATGGATAACGTACGAGATGCCAAAAATATTATGGGAAAAGACAGTGCGGATAATTTTAAGCATTATTCGGTTTTAATGAAGCAGATCGAGCCAATGCTGGCTTTAAAGAACGATATTGTTAAGATTTCCTACAAAGAACAGGCGGCTTTAAGAGACCTTAGCGAGTGCAGGGGAAAAGTGGGAATTGTAAACGATGAGTTGCGTACCGATCCTACAAGAAAATTCACGGGAAGCAGACGAAGAAGATAAAAACGAATACTATGCAGGGACAAATCACACTATCAAAAAAAGAAAAGCAGTACCAGTTTGTATATTTAATTCTGATGCTTTTTGCAGCGCTTATTTTTTTAGGAATTATTTTTCTTAAAGGATTCGAATCGCCGTTTTCCGACGAAGACATTATTTCTGTTCAGAATTTGGAAGAAAAATCGAAATTCGACCAGAAGCAGCGGTATTCTTATAAAACTCTCGACAGTACATTCTCAATGATTAATCGATTGACTGATGAGTCTCCGCAGCCTTTTGTGGAAAACAACATCATGTATGGAATCAACGATGTAGCCAATTATTTCCAAAATGGAGACAACATCATGGATATCCGAAAAGATGCCTATCCGCAGATCGCAAAATTTTATAAAATGTATTTTAACGATAAAAAAATTATTTCAAGCAAAACTGAAAATATCAAAGGTTTCGAAAAACAGTTTGAGGAATGCTCAATCGGCTTTAAAGAAAAGAAAAGTCAGCTCTTCCAAAGAGAAACAGCCCTGAAAGCCAGAAATCAGTAAGCTTAAAATTTTACACTAAGGACACTTATTCACAAAATAAAACACATCACACAATCATTAACTATGAATTACTTTCAAAAAAACAAAAAGAACATTATTATTGGTGTTATTGCGACTCTGCTGATCGCTGCGTTGGTTGCATTGTGGTTGCAGAAGAAGGTGATACATTCCGCAGACGATATTGTCGGGGTGGTAAATCCTTCTTCCATTGCCGTTGGAGATACGCTTTTGTTTGAGGACATGACTCAGTTCGCAAAAACCAGAAGATGGAATTTTGGAGACGGGCAAACCTCGGACAAACCTCGTGGGATTCACTTTTACAATAGACCGGGATATTATCAGGTAACATTGATTATTGATAACAAATATTCCAAATCTTTTCCGGTAATGGTTTCCGCGAGAAGCATGCCGAAGCCGAAAGATTCTACAAAATCTAAAACTTTGATCGACGCTCAAACTCAGGCAATGCAGTTTGAAAATGTACAGTTCCGTGCTGTTTCTGATGCAAAACAGTTCACATGGAAATTCGGAGAGACCGGAAATATCGATTCTAAAGACAAGCTGGCGATTTATTCCTACAAAAAACCGGGAGACTACATCGTGACACTTTACACAGATGAAAGCGAAGAGCCAATCCTTCATCAGATTAAAATTCTTCCTGCTTACGACGCTTTGGAAGAGGAGGTAAGCGTAGAAGATGCATATGCTAAAATTGATAACGATTTTAAATATCACCTTCAGCAGATCGCCAATGGAAACAGCTTCAATACACATTACAACTATTTGTTGAGAACTTATCTGTGTAACAACGAAAATACAGTGGTGAAAGTAAACGACAGCAAAGTCAATAATTTCTACATGTATTGCGCAGGTCTTCAGTTTGATAAAAATAATGTGATCCAGACTGTAAAAGTGAACTTCGATGATGCACAAAACTGTGTAACCAAAGTGGATATCAACCAAAGTAAATAATTTATTTCCCGTTCAGAATTTTTTTGAACGCACCCAATCATTAAATAAATCAGGATGAAAAATAAACTTCCTCTAGCAGCATATTATATTGGAGTTTCGGTGTTGTTGACAAGCTGTCAAGTAAAACTGCCGTCAAAAAGAACTCCGGAGCCGTCACAATACGGACAGGTCGATAATTCACCTGTTGTAAATGGTTTTCCTAAAAAATCGGTTCCATGGATTGCGATTTCCGACAGATCCCGAAACACGGCTTATTTAGATAAAAGTGATGAAAAGTCATATAAAGAAGTTAAGTTTTTAGAACCTTTAATGGTACTTAAAAACCGCGATGGAATGGTAAAAGTAGCAGAATATATTCCTGATGCTTTGATGAAAAAAGTTTCGTCTAAACAGATCAAAACCTACGGATGGATCCCCGAATCCGATCTTCTTCTATGGACCAACTCTTTAAAAAGCGAAAAAACAGGTTTTCCTGTGAGAGTCGCTGTTTTACCGAGCAACAGCGAAGTAATCCGAAGCTCTGAAAGATACTATAAAAACGATTCGATCATGGTGTTCAATTCACCGAGTCTTATTGAGCAGGCCAACGTAAAAATCCCGAACGGACAGGTTGTTTACGTTTACAAACAGGCAGAAAATAACAAAAGATTTTTGGTCGGGAAGAAGCCAACGGTCGATATAGACAGCATCAGCACAAGTTTGTATGGTTGGGTAAGCTCTAATGTAATTTCAGCTTGGGGAGAACGTTCTGCAGTCAAAATGAAAAATACAACAGGTGTTACAGAAACCGCTCTTGGCTTACATGAAGGTTCTCCGGGAGGAAATGAAACGGAAAACAGAACGGCAGTTCTTTTAACTGATGTTAATAAAAGAACGCCTCTTGAAAATATCTATCCCGTTAATTTAGCTTTAAATGAAGCTCCCACACCGGATTCGAAAACGAAATATTTTACAAATGTTTTAGACTACAGTAAAAATTACGTTTTCAATGTTTTGGGAGAGCAGGTTTATTTTGATCGTTATAGAGAAATTACAGAAAGAAATAAGAGAATCAACATTGTTTTTGCATTAGACATCAGTGCACCGAATGCTCCTTATGCACCCATTGTAAAGTCTTTATTGCAGGATTTACAGCTTAGATTCGAAAAACCTTCTTATTTCAATCAGGTGAAATATGGAGTTGTTTTATATAAAAATAATTCTTGTGGAGACAATGTTGCTGTTTCTAATTTAAGCACGGATTACAGCAAAATCACAACATTTATCGATCAGAAAACAAATGAGATGAATTGTCCAAGCAACAGCGGAAACCAGCCTGTAAATGAAGGTTTGATGGCGGCCGGAAATCTTCTGTCCAACGTTCCTGATGAAACGAATATTGTGGTAACAGTCGGAACTTCTGCCAACCAAAGCGGAAATATGTACGGCGTAATCAATTCTTTAACGCAAGCTCAGGCAAGATTGATTATGTTCCAGACAAGTGCAAGATCTGCAGATACTTACAATGATTTTGTTTTGATGGCAGAAAACGTGGTAACTAATACTGCAAAAAATATTGCTGAATTAAAGAAACAGAAAATCATTAATCAAAATGATGTTTTAACTAAAAATAATTTCAATTTAGTTGAAGGCGATGCAGGTTTCTTCTCATTAGATTATCCGAAACAAAGTATGTCTCAAGGCTTTGTTATTTTCCCGAAAAAAGGGGATATCGCAACGCCGGGTTATCTTAAAAAGTCGGTGGACAGCCTGATTTCTCAGGTTACTCTGGATAATTCTACTTTGGATAAATCTTTAAACGATTATTTCCATTCGTCGGTAGGAGCGGGAAGAACGGATGTTGATGTTAAATATAAATATCTGTATCCTGGACTTACCAACCCTGTTCCTGCGGGAATTGCAGCACAGCTGATTAATTATGGAAATCCGTTTTTAGTAAAAGGTTACATTCCGAAAGAGCTGAAAGATTACAAACCCGGATTGGAAAAAGGAATCCTGATTTCCGAAGCAGAATTTGATAATTTAAAACTTTTCTACACCGAAGTTTATAAAAATACAGGAGCGGAAAGATCGGATTTCAGTCAGTCGAGAGCGATCAATGAATACATCAGATTGCTGAAAAAATATAATCCTACCATTAAATTTTTAGATAAAGGTGATCTTTACAAACAGCCGATGTCTTACGCAGTGGGTATAAGTACCGGTTTTGATAATTCTGAAGAGGAAATCATGTCGAAATACATGCTCAGAGGCTGGAAAAAATCTAAAATCGTAACCAACGAAACGGTAAGAACGTATTTCCGTCATTACAAAGATTTAGCAGACAGAATGTTATCCCATAGAAACAATCCTGCCGTAAAAATCCAGCAAAACGGACAGACATTTTATTGGCTGAATGAATACTTTATGCCAACCATGTTGCCAACCGAAGAACCGGAATATACTAAACATTAATAACTTATAATATTAAAAAGCGGAAATTTATTTCTGCTTTTTTTATTTTTTAATGTAAATTTTTTATCTTTGATGTTACCCAAATCACAGAATTATGTCACAGCAATCATCCCCTCATGACGGCAAATATTTTGTCGTACAAAAAGGTAAAGCCCAGTGTAATCAGGGTGATCAGTTTCCTCAATATAAAGTAACTTCTCATCAGAAGCATTTTTGGAATGACTATGATGGAAATGCCGACTTTTTAGGTGTTACAGAAGATGATCTTCAGTTCAATCCTGCCGGACCGAGCTTCGGAAAATGCAAATTAAAGCCTAGTTCAGGCGGTTATCTGCCGTGTTCTTACGCACCTGCCGGTAAATGGCAGAAAACGTATGATAAAGTAAAAATCATGGGTAAAAAAATTGTGACTGAACTTTCGGAACTGCAATGCACCATTGGAGGGAAAATTACCATCAACGATCACGGACAGCGTGGGCAAATGAGCAAACAGAACGTGAAAAATGCAGACAACAAAACAGTGCAGCACATCAATCCGCTGGTGAAAATGCAGGATTTCAAGGAAACTGTTCTGGAAAGTGAATTAGACGCTTATTAATTTAATTAAAAAACACACTTTTCAATGTCAAAAAAAGGAGTTTCAAAAATATCAGGAAATCCATCACCAAAAGTTGGGGAGAAAACCTTGTACACCATTACCGAATGGTATCCTGGGACCCCAAAAGAAGATCAAAATCCGGCTTTGGTAACCTGGGAATTATTTAAAAAAAGACCCAACGGAAGTTTTACGACAACCAATATCAGGAAAACAGGGGACGGAAGCTTTACGTTTGGTGAAGTGGCAGCAAAAAATACGTATCGATTGGAAGCCTATCTTCATGAACCAGAGGGAGATGGTGCAACAACGATTGATATTACACCTCAATTAGCCGAAGTTCCGAAAATCAATAAAGTGGAATTAAAGTATGTAGATGATTCTTCAGGAACGGTTTTTAGTTATAATGAAAAGTTGGTCGCCAATGCACAATGTGTGAATCTTTCAGGTGAGAAACTGGTTTTTACACTTTGGGAAGATGATGAAAAAGGGGATGGTCATAATGCTAAAAATAAATTTATAGACAGTAAACAAGCGGTTGTTGATAAAACAGGAAATGCTATTGCTGAATTTGTTTTAACGAAAGCTTTAATGCAAAAAGCTTCGCAGGGCGAAAAAGATCCTAAAGAGTTGGAATTTTATGTAACCGTAGAATATTACAAAAATAAAAAACATGCTACAGATAATTTCGAGTTAAAAAATCCTGAATATAAAGAGCCTGTAGCTCCTCCTAAAAGCACTGCTCCCAAAGCACCCACTCAACCTGCGAAAAGTCCACCGAAAGCACAAGGTTCGCCTGCTGCATCCAAACCTGCATCCCAAAAAGAGGAAAAAGGAATCATGGATTCGGTAAGTGAATGGTGGAATGAACTTTGGGATTGGGGAGAATCTAAAGGCACTGTGAAACCTGAGAAAAAACCAACGGTGCAGAAACCGGATGGGAAGACGACGAGTCAGGTAAAAGATCAGGATCTTAAAATTACAGATTGTGGTGAGAAATTCTGTATTAAAAAGGGCGATAAAAATGAATTAATCCGTGAAATTAACATCCGATTAGCCGGATTTGGAGGGAATATTCCTACGGACGAATTTACAGACAAAACCGAAAAAATGATTAAGCAGTTTCAGAAAGATTACATGAAAGTCCCTGAAACCGGTAAAATTTGCGGAAATGTTTTAAGAGCCATCGACGAATTTTCTATAAATTTTGATATTTCAGCAACTGTCTGGAAGCAACTTGGATGTTCTTGTACTACAAAAGGAAAAGAGGTTACAAGCAAACTAAGAGGAGTAAAAGAACTCAACAAATGCGGAAGTTTTGGCGATAAAACGGGTGAAAATACCGAACCTGAAAAATCGAATAAATATGAGTTTCCTGGAATTCACAGGTCTCTTTTATTCGGATTAAAAGCGCTTTTGTTTTATTTAAGCAAACAAAAAACATATAGTTTTGGAAAAATAAGTTCCGGTTACAGATGTAGATTTAAAAATTTTAAAACAACAAACCATCAAGGAAAAGCTATTGATATTCAGTTTGATAAAGGCACTTGGCAAATCAGAGGTCAATTGTATAAAAATATCGCTGAACTTACGAAAATTAGAGAAGATTTTTTTTATAAATATCTTAATGCAAAGACTAGCTGGACAGAAAAAAATAATTTCAGTTTAGAACCCATCGGATTGAATTCTAACAATACCTTAATAGATTCCAATCATACCTACAGTTGGATTCATATGGATGTAAGAGAATTTGACAAAAAATACATGGATGATAAGTACTTTTGTAAAAATTCAGCAACATTAAACGGCAAAGGAATTTTGCAGCTTGCTCTAGAATCAGGTTTTGTAAATACATGCAACTGTATGAAAAAATTCGAATCTCAGCAAAAAGCAACAACGACTTCTGCAGCCGGAGATTGTGATACTAAATTCAAAAAAGTTGCACCTATTATTCTTCAGCATGAAGGCGGATTTGTAGATCATCCTGATGATAAGGGGGGCAACCAATAAAGGTATTACATTTGCTACTTGGAAACAATATGCAAAAGAAGATGTAAATGTAGAGCCGACCTTGGATAATTTAAAAACAATTACCGATGAGCAGGCAACAACTATTTACAGAAAAAGATACTGGGAACCGAAAGGTTTTTGTAAAGTTGAAGATGAAAGGGTAGGATTAATGGTTTATGACTGGACGATTACGTCAGGAGGTGCAGGAAAACAGGTTCAGAGACTATTGAAAAATGAATTTGAACAGGATATTAAAGATGACGGAACAATTGGATCCAAAACCATTGAAGCCATCAACAATGTTCATGATCAGGATAAATTATTAACAAGAATAGCCGAAATAAGAAAACAATATTACACAGACCTTACCTTTACAAACGGGAAGAAAAACAGCCAGGATGTATTCCTGAAAGGATGGCTGAACAGAGTAGATGATTGCCTAAATTTTAAACCTTAAAAAATATATGAGATTTTTAATATTAAGTTTTTTACTGATTCTGAGTTGCAAAGAAAACAATGCCAAAGCAACCGATAAAGAGGTAGCTTTAACAGCTCACGTAGAAAATAAAAATGAAACAGTAAAAGACAATTGGTCGGGGGAATGGATTTTTGAAAAAAAAGCCGGAAATGCCGATGTTCCTGAGGAGCAATTTACACTTACCATCGTTCAGGAAGGAAATCATATCAAAGCGCAATATTGTGCAATCGCCAATAATGGTGGGAAAATTGACTGTGAAAATGGAGAAAATTACAATGTCACCGGAAATATTCAGAATGGTAAAGTTGTTGGTGAATTCTTTAGCTTTTTTGGTTCGGCAAGTAACAAAGGTAAGTTTGAAATCTCTTCAATTGACGACAATAAGATTCAGTGGAAAGTTACTGGTGCACCAAAGGGTACTTTTTACGCTCCTGATGATTGTGTGCTTGTAAAGAAGGATAATTCTCCTGTTTCTCAATCTTCTGTAGCTGTTTCTAGTAATAAATCAGCAAATCTTCTACCGATTGATTATAAAAATTTAGAAAGCAGACAAAAATTTGCAGATCAGCCGGAAGAATGGTTGCAAAAAGCTTTTCTTCAAAAGTTTGATCTTACAGCAGACGGAAGTCTAAAGATTTTTTCAAAAGATAATTTTGATGTGTATCTTATTAAAAATGTCGGTGGAGACAGTGAATTGGTTTATCTTGTGTCTACAAAAGGAAATAATATTGTAAACGGAATGAATATAGCCGATAGCAATGGAGATAGCGAAACCACAAAGACATTCTCAATAGATGAAAAGACTAATATTTCTATTTTTGATGATACAGGGAGTAAAAGAAAATTAATAGCAAGATATTCATTTAGTCAGGGACAATTTAATAAAAAATAAAAATGTTTTTTTAAATTAAAACTGTAAAAAGAGGTTGTGTATTATCGCGCAATCTCTTTTTAGTTTAAAAATAAATCGCTTTAAAATTATTTTAAAGAAAAATATTTTTGAATTAAATTTTACACTATTTTTAAATGATAAATTTGGCATCGGTATTGATGAAAATGTCATATTAAAAAGTAAAACTTTATGATAAAAAAAAACTTTATTGGTCTTTGTCTTTTGGCTGGATTTTCTGTGATTTCTTGTAAAAAAGATCCATCAAAATCGGCAAAAGCAAGTATAGATTCTACAACAAATATCCAAACTGGTGGAAATGATTCCGTTTCTATGTCGAAACCTGAAGTTGTAAAAGCAGATTCCGCAACAGAAAATTCAGTTCAGAAAAATACAGATGATACCAAAACAAAACCCGTCATTGAAGGAAAATATACAGCAAATACCTGTGATGGCGGAAGATTTTCAATCGAAATAAAAAGTATTGGAGGAAAACCTACTTTCAAAATTTTAGATAAAACAAAAACTATTGCAACCGGAAATGCTTCAGTTCAGGAAGCAGATGCGACTAATAGTGATGTTACGATCACGATGGGCGAAATAGGGGGTTTGGTTGAAGGTGACAAAATCGTAATCCAAAACAGTGGGAACTCTATGAATGAATTTGAACATTTTACCCAGTGCGGCGACAAATATTTAGAATTCACAAAACAAAAATAATTATCAAACATTTATAATCGAAAACAGCGTACAATCTTGTGTGCTGTTTTTTTATTTCTTGTGGTTAAATAAAAAGTTAAAACAAGTTTAGATTTAATAAAAACTCGATTTTGTGAAATAAAATTTTTACTCTAAATTAGATATAGCCTAAAAAACAAAAATATGATCGTTCATTTTATCCTTTCCGGAGAGACGCTGGAAAGTATATCTGAAGAAATTAATCTTGAAAATCCAATTTATCTTAAAGAATTTCACAATACACATTGTGCAAGAGAAGATTTTATATACGATCAACTTATTCCGCGAAAAAAACTATTGATTCCGGATCTTAATAAAATCAGAGAATACAACAGCCGAAACGATGCACCTTTCAAGCATCCGAAACTGAACCCTGAAATTCTTTTCAATCCTGAAAATTTTAGTAAAATATACTCCGTTTCTAATAAAGAGGTTGAGGAAAATCAACTGGAAAAAACAAGCAATACTCTTTCATACACTGTTTCTGTAAAGTGGGTAAGAAGAGAAGGAATATTTCATATTTTTCACATATATAAAAACAATTTTTCGGATGAAATTGGAAGCATGATGGCGGATTTGGCATCACAATCCATCCGTTCTTTGAATCCGATTGAAGTTAAAACCAATCATAAAGGTGAAATTATAAATGTTGGTTTAAAAGAGGAAACAATTAACAATTTTGCGAAAATCAAAGAAAAATTATCCGATCTTTTCTCCGATAATTATGCTGAAATTTATTTGAATGAATTTGAATTTGCGGTTTCAAATAAAGATCTTTTCGACCGAAGAATGAAAGAAGATGTTTTTATAAAAACATATTTCTCTAGTTTGAGAAATAGCTTTGTTAACGGAAAATCTTACTTAGAATTTTCTATTGGAGAGGAAAATATTCATATCAATCTTCAGCAAAAAATCGAAGGCCCGGAATACGATGATGAAATCACTCTTCTTCAATCCATAAACTCATCTGAAGCGGATAAAAATTTCAACGGAAAATATATTCTTTTTACCAAAACCGGAATGGTGAAAGAAGTTGAAATTGAATACTTTATTTCCCAATCTGGTGTTAAAAATTCTAATCTTTTTACGATTAAAGAATTGTCGTAAACTCCTTTTAATAAAGGATGTGTTAAAATATTGTTAAATCATTTGTCGTAGAATTACTACATCAAATCGTAGTATTACGACAAAAAATGAAATTGATATTTAAAAACTTTCAGAAGAGATTTTACTGCGTTATATTTGTATCACAATCAATGAATCACAAAATATTATTAACGATTAAAATTTACCTATCATGGCAGCAAATTCAAGAGGAATCTTAAAATTCAATGGAGGAGAAGGTCAAAAATTATTGAAGCTAAACTACAGTGTATCAAGATCTACAGACGTATCTGGTAGAGTAGCATCAGATCCTTCAAACGCACTTATCAAAGTTACAGTAGAAGCTACTGAAAAATCAGACATCTTGGAAAGCTTACTAAACGGAAAATACAAGCCTACAACGGGTGAAATTACTTTCAACAAATCTCACGAAGAAGGTACTTTAATTACTTTGAAATGGGAAAACGGATATGTAATTCAGCATGAAGTAGACTTCGATGCAGTAGATGAAAACAGCATGTTGATCAGTTTTGTCGTAAGCGCTGAAACAATCGATTATGGAAATTCTAAATTCGAAGGTCTGTGGCCATCTTAATAAGAAATTACAAGCAATTAACATTCATAAAAAAAGAAAGACTGTCCCCATAAGACGGTCTTTTTTACCATTAAATGATGTTTTGGTTAAAAATTTTATTATGTTGAGAATAATATTGCTATATCACTTTTACAAGACATAACTCTCTGTTCTGAAAAAAAACTAATATCTTAGTAAACTATAAAAATTCAGACGATTATGGATTAATTTTTGCTGAGGTTTAGCAAAAACATGATCGGTGAATGACCACCAAAATATACAGAATATTAATTTGAGAAAAAATACACAATGGGAGTACTAGTAACCAATGAGACTGTAAAACAATTATTTCATATAGCGCAGTCGATTGCGAGGGAGAATTATAACGGAACTTACGGCGGACCACACATTTTGCAGGCTTTAATGCACAAAGATATTGGTCTTAATGAGTTTTTAAAAAGCATAGACAAAGATCCAGGATATTTCTATGAATGGGCAGATGTTCGAATTGAAGATTATCCTAAAACAACGCATCTTCCGAACGAAATAGATGAAGATGAATCTGTAGATAATATCGTAGAAGAAGCGGATGATATTCGTTTAAAATTAGGTTTAGACGAAATTACTCCTATATGCATTTTGACGGCAATTGTAAAACCTCAGGTTGCTTTTACCTTACAACAGCTTAAATCTCTGCCACTTAGAGAACACGAAATTTTCAATTTATACAGAAAAGATACTCCGTATGAATCTTCGGAAAATGGAGATTTTAATTCAATTTTTTCAAACGGTTCAGATTATTCGGATAATTCTTTTCCTTCCATTAAAAGTTACTGTGTAGACAGAACGGCTCAGGCAAGAAAAGGGGAGCTGGAAAACATTATCGGAAGAGATAAAGAACTACGAATGTTAGTTGAAATTCTTTGCCGAAGAAGTAAGCCGAATGTTATTATCATCGGAGAGCCCGGAGTTGGGAAAACAGCTTTAGTAGAAGGTTTTGCCATCGAAATTACCAAAGGAAATGTTCCTGATATGTTGAAAAACGGAACATTGCTGGAGTTGGACACCGGAGCATTATTAGCCGGAACTTCGTATAAGGGAGAGATAGAAGATCGTTTGAAGAAAGTTATCAACGAATGTAAAAAGATTGAAAAAGCGATTCTTTTTATTGATGAAATCCACACGCTTTTAGATCCAAAAGGAAGCATCGGAAACGTTGCTAATTTGCTTAAACCTGAATTAGCGAGAGGCGAAATCACTGTAATTGGAGCGACAACTCAGGAGGAGTATAGAAAAATCATCGAGCCAGAACAGGCTTTTAATCGTCGTTTTGAAGTATTGATGGTGAATGAACCGGATGAAAAAACGTGCGTTAAAATGATCGACGTTTTATTGGAAGGCTACAAAAAACACCACGGAATTGAAGTTGAAAAAAATGCACTTCCGGAATGTGTTCGTTTAGCAAAAAGATATGCTAAAGGTAAAAAATTACCAGATGCAGCTATCGACTTGCTGGACAGAACAATGGCAGCCATCAAAATGTTGGATGAGCTTTCAGAAAAAGAACTGGAAAGCTGGAAAATCAAATATGATGAAATTCTACAGGAAGAGTTTTTTGATGAAAAAGATAAAGCAGATGAATTAATTTGGACGTATAATTTATTGAGAGATAAAATCAGTCCAATTTTGTGGGGTTCTTTAAGCGAACAACCGCAAATTGATAATTCGATGCCTGTCGATGCGATTCAGAAAATTATTGAAGATACTTATGCAGAACTTTTACAACATGCAGCAGTAAAGAGAGAAAAAGTAGATCGCTTGGAACTGGCGGCCGTGATGGCAGCAAAAACAAACATTCCGATTGGTAAAATTCAGGCTCAGGAAAAAGAGAAATTATTGAATATGGAATCTCTTTTAATGAATAGAGTTGTGGGGCAAGATCATGCTTTAAAAATCCTTTCTGATGCAATTGTTGAAAACCGAAGCGGATTGAATAAACCAGGACAGCCAATTGGTTCTTTTTTCCTTTTAGGACCGACCGGAACAGGAAAAACCGAATTGGCGAAATCGATGGCAGAATTGCTTTTCAACGACGAGAAAGCGATGGTTCGTTTCGATATGTCTGAGTTTAAAGAAGAGCATTCGGCGGCACTTTTATACGGTGCGCCTCCGGGATATGTGGGTTACGAGGAAGGTGGAATGTTGGTGAATAAAATCAGACAACAGCCTTACACCGTAGTTTTATTTGATGAAATTGAAAAAGCGCATCACTCTGTTTTTGATGTCTTTTTACAGATCATGGATGAAGGAAAAGTTCATGATAAGCTTGGAAAAGAAGGAGATTTCAGCAATGCCTTAATTTTATTTACTTCAAATATCGGAAGCGAAGAAATTGTAAAGCAGTTTGAGGAAGGAAAAATTCCTGAATCAAAATCATTAATGCAGATTATGTCGAATTCAGGTCGTTTCAGACCCGAATTTTTAGCAAGAATAACGGAGATTATTCCATTTGCTCCTATCACGGAATCTATGGCGGAGAGAATTTTTAATATTCAATTAAAATCACTTCATAATTCATTAACAAGATTAGGAATGAGCTTAAAAATTTCCGATGAAGCAGTGAAAAACTTAGCTTTAGGCGGATTTAGCAGCAAGTATGGAGCAAGACAGATTTCCGGAGTGATTAGATCTCAGTTGGCAAGACCAATCTCAAAAATGATCGTGAGGGAAGAAGTAAAATCCGGACAGACCATTCATGTAGACTGGAATTCCGAAGAGGAAAAACTGAGCTGGAAAGTAGAGTAAAAGAAATTGCAAAGGGATAATTTCAATTTCCTTTTGCTATTTTTTTAACATTTTATCTAAAAAATATTAATAATGAAGCCAAATTGTAAGAATATTTTACAGGTTTTGATTATGTTTTTGTTTTCAAATTTAATGAATGCACAATTTCTCTCTGCGTCCGATACTTCGGAAAGCAGTGTGAAAAGATATAAAAGCATCATCAATGCAAATAAAGATATCGTAGATTTTATCGAATATTCTCTAGTGGAAAAAGGATTGCCGAGACATTTGAGAAATCTTGCGCTCATTGAATCACATTTTGACAGAAAAATTACTTCCGGAGCCGGAGCCGTGGGCGTTTGGCAATTTATGACCGCTCATGCAAACCAATATGGATTAACGGAACAAAACAGAACCGATCTTTATAAAAGCACGAAAACAGCAACTGTTTCTTTAACAAGTTTGTACAAAAAATATAACAATTGGGTAACTGTTGTGGCTGCCTACAACTGCGGAGAAGGAAATATTGCCAAAGCTATGGCTGCAGCAGGTTCTTCGCAGTATCATATTTTTTATAAATATCTTCCACAGGAAACCATTAATCATGTTAAAAAATATTTGAATGCATGCTATGCAACGGGAGAATTACAAAGCGTTTTAAGCAATTACAATTCTTCAAGAATGAATACGGTTTTCCTTGTAAATGGAGGAAGCCGGAAAGATAATTCTCAGTTGGCGGAAACGGATATTAATGCAGGTTTTAATTTAAATATCATTGCAGACGAACTGGATGTGGAAGTTGATAAATTACTTTCATGGAATCCTGGAATCACACAGGAATTGCAGGAGAAAGGCGAAAGCACATTGTATCTTCCTACAGATCTGATGCCTGATTTTCTTTTACGAAAAAACAAAATACTTTCCAGATCCATAAAGGAAGGAAACACACTCAACACCAAACAATAAGAACACTAAGCGATAATGTTTAACAGATCCAAATCACAGGCAATATGAAAACAGAATCACAAAATATACTGAAAAGCCCTTCATTCCGACCATCACAGAATGCCGACGGAATCTCGGAAAATCATCATGCAGGAATCAACAGGCTGGTAAAGCTATCTTTGGTGATCGAAGGACAGGTCATCAAATATTATAAACATTTTAAACTGACTCAAAGTGCAAGACGTCATCACGAATTCAGTGTTACGCTGGCTCATGATGCACTCGGAGACAGGCAGACCCATACTTTAGAAGAAGCCAATAAATTCCTTGGAAAACGGCTCACGGTCGTTATTTCCTATAAAGATATTGAAAGCAGTCCGGAGAGAACTTTCGTTGGTGTCATCACTGGTGTTGGTTTCAGTCAGGAAAAAATGAGTCTTGGAAATATTGTATTGACGGGTTACAGTCCAACCATTTTGTTGGATGGAGCGCCACACGTTCAAAGTTTTGGAGGTGCATCTCCTGTTAATATGGGAATCATAGCTAATGAAGTTATTAAACAAGGGATTGATTCCGGTCGTTTTGATGTAAGGGTAGATACGAATGATTATTCACAGATTATTTACAGCAGTCAGTACGACGAAACACATTACAATTATTTGGCAAGAATGGCTGAAGCGTATGGTGAACAGTTTTATTATGACGGTGAAGTTCTTCATTTCGGAAAACTTCCTCCTCAGAATAAACCGATAAAATTAACCTACGGAAGCAGCGCAAACGATATTAAAGTTGAATTAAAAGCAGTTCATACAAAGCCTCAGTTTTATGGCTACAACAGCAGCAAAAATGAAAAGCTTACATCAGGCGAAACACCGATTCAGCATGTGGGAGATTTAGCCAAAACAGCATATTCTCACAACGATAAAATTTATAAAACTCCGGCTTTGCAGGTTGCTCCAATTAAAGCGACAACGCATCTTGATGTGGAATATTCCCAAAAAAGTACGGCAGGAAGTGAAGCTGTCAATGTTTTTTCATTATCCGGAAATACAACTGTTCCGTTTTTACATCCGGGTTGTGTTGTAGATGTTCAGATGAGAAAAATAGATACCAACGAATCCGATTATTTCACAAGAATCATGATTACGGAAGTTTCTCACGAGGTTGATACCATTGGTCATTATTCAGGCAGCTTTGAAGGAATCGCTTCAGATACGGGATTTATGCCGAAACCTGAATTCCGAACACCCAAAGCAGAGCCGCAGATTGCAACTGTTATTTCAAACGCAGATCCGGAAGGGCAGGGAAGAATTCAGGTGAGATTTGACTGGCAAACGAATGATACAACTCATTTCATCAGGATGATGAGTCCTGATGCAGGAGGTACAGATCAGGTGAATCAGAACAGAGGTTATGTGGCGATTCCTGAAGTCGGAGATCAGGTCATGGTGAATTTCGTTCACAGTCATCCCGACAGACCTTTCGTAATGGGAGGAATGTTCCATGGTGGAGTTGGTCTTGGCGGTGGTGCGGATAACAGGGTGAAATCTATCCAGACCAGAAGCGGTCACCGTGTGATTTTCACGGAAGATGAAAGTATTATTATTACAGATAAATCGGGTAATGAAATTCATTTAGATACAACAGGAAGTAATATTACAATTACCGCTCCGGAGACAATGACGTTGAATTGCCGAAATATGAACATTAATGTCGGTGAGAATATGACAACCAATGTGGGCGTCAATAAATCTGACACAATTTTAGCCAATCATACCGAAAGTGTAGGTTCAATGAAATATGTAACGACAGGTGCCGATTTCATGACGAATGTTGTCGGAAAAATGAGTCATTACGTAAAAGGGGATATGGAGGTTTATGGCGAAAAAGAACATAAATTAACCAGTCTTAAAGGTGTTGAAGTCAACAGTCAGGGCAAAGTAGAACATCACGCTGAAAAAGAAGTTCAGAATAATAGTGGCGAGAAATCTAAAAATCACTAATCATGAGCATCGAATATTTTGTAGAAGGCAAAGCGATTACCCAGACAGGAGGTGATTATAAGACGTATGCCAAAGAAGGTATCGATCACAACAGTGCAGTTTCTGTCGAGCAGAAGGGGAATGATACAGGAGTTAGTTATAATGCTGCTCAGAAGATTAATCCAAATGATAAACCTGTCGATACTATTGATGTAAGTTTAAATTTATTTTTCGACGGAACTCAGAATAACAAAACAAATACGCAGCTAGGCGGAGATTATGAAGAAGCAAGCAGTGACAAAGATGATAGTTACAATAACGATTTTACCAATGTAGCCCGCGGTTATGATGCGATAGATCCGAATGCACAAAATCAGGTTTCATGGTATATTGAAGGAATCGGAACGGAAGATAAAAAAGGAGACAGTATTTTAAAAGGTGTTGCCCAAGGTGAAGGAGCTACCGGTGTCGTTGCAAAAGTTGCAAAAGGATGCAAAAAAGGAGCGGAAGCTTTAGCTTTAAAATTTAAAGGACAGCAGAAAAAAATAAATCTTACCGTGAATGTATTCGGATTCAGCAGAGGAGCAGCAGCAGCGAGACATTTTGTGCATGTTGCGAGTACAATGCCTATGATTTCTTATGCTCGTGGAAAACAGATTTTGCAGGTTTTTCCTCCTGATAATATAGATAATGGAAGACTTATTATTAACGATAAAGATGGTTCAAAGCTACAATTTATCAGTCAATTCGGATACTTTGGAGCTTGTCTTGTTGAAAAAGAATTAGAAATAAAGCAGATAAAATTTAAGTTTGCAGGTTTGTATGATACCGTTGCATCTTACGGAATCAATCACAGAGGAGGTTGGGGCTTACCCAATGATACCGAAGAACTAGGACTTGATACGATTGGCCGTGGAAAAGTTCAGTTTGTTTTGCAATTGGCTTCTGATGATGAGTACAGAGATAATTTTGACCTTACAAATATCAACAGTACAGGTTTGCATGGATTAGAATTTACGCTTCCCGGAGTTCACTCAGATATTGGAGGATCTTATGGAGAAGGAGATACGGAAACCTCAGTTTTGTATTGCGATCCTTACGATGAATACAATAATGTAAATACACATCAGGAATGTCTTGAATTCAAAAAAATTGTAATTGATGAAGGTTGGTATACAGACAAGCAGCTGGAAATAAAATACTTCCGTCAGAAAGATGTGAATTATGGTCGAATGTGGAATTTTGCTTCTCAATATTATGGACTTATCGGAACTAGAAAGCTTTCCAACAAATATGACCAAATCCCTTTAAATCAGATGTTTCATTATTCTAAACTGCATGATGTGAAGTATATCGAAAATAGAATTGATGAAAATCACAAAATAAAGGATTCTTTTTTAACAGGAATCTACAGCCAGCTTTTAACTTATATGAATGCTTGCAATAACGTAAGGAATAAATATGTAGGTGAATATAATGAAGGGAAAAAGCCCTCTGTTTCAAAATATATTCAGGAAATTAAGGCATTGTCTTATTTAGGAAAAATTGATTCAGATGATTTAAAAACTTTACGAAATCAATATTTACATTGGTCTGTAAAAGCCAATCAGATTGGGTTGGATGCAAAACCTAATGATAACGCACCAAAAAGAAAAGGAGCTTTGGCTGCACAATACAGAAAAAGAAATATACAGAATGGATAAAAGATTGTTAAAAATATTATGTTTTTTTATACTTCTTACCCAAAATATTAGTTGTCAGAAAATGAAAGAAGAAAAGCTTCCTGAATTCAATGTTGAGATCAGTCATCCGTATAACGATTTGGATGTAACACCAATCCAAGATAAAATCCCCGTTTTAGAGGGCGGTTACGCTTCTATGCCTTATGGAAGTTCTTCCGGATCCTGGGGATGGTCAGGAAAAGGATGGACAGAACAACACGGAACTCCAATTGGTGCAGATGTTATCTATTTTTCGAGATATGAAGATACTTTTTACCATTTGAAAGCAGATTTTCCTCTTGATAAGATTAAAGATTATATGAAACGGGCTTATGCAGAAGGGGAAGCGTCTTTGTATACAAAACCAATTGAGGAATACAAAAATCTTGGCAGATTCGAGCATTTCGGAAGTGCAGAAAATCCTTACAGCAGCTTTTCGACATTGGTTTTTGGCTTTGCTCCGAAAGGAATGGTCGTTGTTTGGTTGCGTTTTGGCATCATTCAAATTGAATTGGGGAAATATCAGGCAGAAATAATTAAAGATGATAAAGAATTGGAAAAGAAATTTTTCGCCAATTTATCAGTTACTCGTGAAGAAATGAAGCAGAAAAGATTTTTGGATGTAAGCCCAAAAGAATGGGAAGACTACAGGATTCGATACTCTTGGAAACCCATAGTTACTTCTGAAAACAAAGCACTCAAAAACTTTGAAATGAATCTGTTTTATTACAACGGAGAAACCGAAATCTTGCTCCGTCCATGGATCGATAATGCGCCTGTAAAACAAAGAGCCGTTCCGAGAGAGTTGAATTTTACGTGGGAAACCGCAAAAGGGCAGCAATATATTGGCAGAGCTTATTTCAACTGGACGAAATTAAATGAAGAATTTAAAAACGCCGGAAAAGATTTCAATGTAAACTTTAAAGTTGCTCCTGATAACAGCAATTTTGAAGTTTTAATTAATGATAAACCAATAAAAATCGATAGTACAAGAATTTTTAAGTCAGAAAGAGAGTTTCATGAATCTTATAAATAAAAGACTTGAGAATAGTCTAAAAATATTATTCCGATAAATTTCATATTTGTCGGAATTTTTTTAACTAAAACTTATCATTTAATTTAAGTTAACAAAACTTAAAAATTTCTTAAAATACTCTTAATATTTCCCTCTATTGTGTTAAAACTAAATAATTTTAATTCTAAAATTTTAAGTTTAATTTATTGATATTTAAATATTTGTATTTATTATTAATTCCCATTGTCGTAGAATTACTACATCAAATCGTAGAATTACTACAAAAAACAAAATTGGTATTTAAAAACTTTCAGGTTAAAAAAAGGTGGTCTATCTTTGACTCAACAAATCAACCAAATCACAAAATATTAACGATTAAAATTTACAAATCATGGCAGCAAATTCAAGAGGAATCTTAAAATTCAACGGAGGAGAAGGTCAAAAATTACTGAAGCTGAACTACAGCGTATCAAGATCTACAGATGTATCTGGTAGAGTTGCATCAGACCCTTCAAACGCATTGATCAAGGTGACAGTAGAAGCTACTGAAAAATCTGATATCCTTGAAAGCTTACTAAACGGAAAATACAAGCCTACAACGGGTGAAATCACTTTCAACAAGTCTCACGAAGAGGGTACTCTTATTACTCTTGGATGGGAAAATGGTTACGTTATCCAGCACGAAGTAGACTTCGACGCGGTAGATGAAAACAGCATGTTGATCAGCTTTATCGTGAGTGCAGAAATCATCGACTACGGAAACTCTAAGTACGAAGGAGTTTGGCCAGGTGGCGGCGGTGGTAAATAAAACCTAAATCATCTTAGTAAAAATAAAATTGGTTACAGAATAGCACCGCTCTCAAGAGTAGCTATTCTGTTTTTTTCTTTTTGAAATTAAATTATTTCTTATTTTGTTTAATGCATTGGCAATCAGTATTAAATTGAAATTTGATTAATGAAAATTTATTTGATTTTTTATCAGATAAATTTTAGCACTTTAAAATAAAACACATCAAATCAACCAAAATTTAAGGCTATGTTTAAGGATGAAAATATGCCAAAAATGCCCTCTCCAGACGTAAAACCTTCCCTTACAAAACAAGCGGGAGAAATGAAAGAGATGGCGACCAATCAAGCGGTAAGCAAAGCGACAGAAAAGATTCAGGAAAAAACAAGCGGAACGGTACAGAAAACTACTCAAAAACTGGCACAAGCTCAGGCTTATACTGGCGTTGTTCAGGGCACTTCCGGAATGTTGATGAATCAGAAGCTGCAGCCCAATACGCCCACTCTTGTTGAAAATAAAGTTTGGTCTCAACAGCCAACTTCCAAAATACATAATGCCAATGCGATCCCCGAAAATCAGATTATGGGGATTAATCGTGTTGTGAAGCTTGATATTGTCGTAGAAGGTCAAACGGTAAAACACTTTAAGCATTTTCAGTTAAAACAAAGCGCAACCAAACATCATGAATTCAGCCTAATGTTGGCCCACGATACATTGGGAAACGCAGAAAATCATAATCTTGAGGAAGCTCAGAATTTTTTAGGCAAAAGAATCACGGTTGTTTTCAAATATAAAGATGTAGAAGACGGTCCTGAAAGAAGTTTTGTGGGCGTTATTACAGAAGTTGGTTTTAGTCAGGAAAAAGGCAGTTTAGGGAATATTGTTCTCACAGGTTGCAGTCCGACGGTTCTTCTCGACGCTGCTCCGCATATTCAGAGTTTTGGCGGTGCACAGGAAATTAGCTTAAATAGTATTGCAGATCAGGTTATTAAAGAAGGTTTAGGACAAGGCAAATTCGATGTTCGGGTAGATTCTCAGCACGGCAATGTTTCTTACAGTTCTCAATATGAAGAAACGCATTACAATTATCTGGCGAGAATGGCGGAAGCATATGGAGAGCAGTTCTATTACGATGGCGAAGTTCTTCATTTCGGAAAACTTCCTCCTCAGGAAAAACCAATTAAACTAACATACGGAAGCAGTGTAAATGATGTTAAGATCAGAATGAAAGCACAGCACGTTAATCCAAGTTTTTACGGCTACAACAGCAGCAAAAATGAGAAATTAACAACCGGAAGTTCAAAAATTTCTCACACGTCGGATATCGCAAAACGCGCCTATGAAATTTCAGAAAAAACATTTACAACACCTTCATTACGAGTTGCACCAATAAAAGCTGCATCTTTCATGGATGTTGAAACTTCTCAAAGAGGAACGGCTGGAAGCAAGGCTTCGGATGTATTTGTAACGTCCGGAAATACAACAGTTCCATTTTTATATCCTGGATGTATTGCCGACATCGAAATGAGGAAAACCGACAGCAATGAAACTTCATATTTTACTAAATTAATGATTCTTGAAGTAAATCATGAAGTGGATGCAAGGGGCTATTACACAGGAACTTTCGATGCAATTGCTTCAGATACAGGTTTCATTCCTCGTCCTGAATTTCAGACTCCGAAAGCAGATGCACAATTTGCAAAAGTTATTTCAAACACAGATCCTTTGAACCAGGGAAGAGTTCAGGTTCAATTCGACTGGCAAAATGGTTCTACCACAACAGAATACATTCGTGTGATGACTCCCGATGGTGGTGGAAGCGAGAAAGTAAGCAAAAACCGTGGATTTATGGCAATTCCAGAGGTTGGAGATCAGGTTGTGGTCAATTTTGCACATCAACATCCCGACAGACCTTTCGTGATGGGAGGAATGTTCCATGGCGGAGTTGGCGGTGGTGGTGGAGCCGGAAATAATATTAAAAGTTTAAGCAGTAAAAGTGGTCACATCGTAAGTCTCGATGACGGTGGTGGAATGACGGTAAGAGATAAAGACCAGAATCAGGTTTTTCTTGATGGAGCTGGAAATATTAGTGTTGACAGTAAAATTTCGATCACATTAACTTGCGGAAGTAGTTCTATTTTCATGGATAAAGATGGAAATATTGTCATTAAAGGAAAAGAAATTATGGTTCAGGGTGATAATATTGGTGTAGGCGGAACAGCAAGTGTCGGAATTGGAGTTGGTCCTGAAGGTGGAGATCCTACATCTGGAATCGGCATCGAATCTAGCACTTTGGACGTTGGAACAACCACACTTTCAATGGGTGCAAAAACCGAAGCCAATCTCAGCAGTGCAAAAATTAACATCGGTGGCGGAAGCGAAACAAACATCGTAAGCGGAACCGTAAAATTGAATTAAAATTCTAATGGTCTTTGTTAAGCGAAGCGCCTTCGTGAGCCTAAAAAAAGTTTAGTAGTAAAAAAATCTTAGTGGACTTTGTGTTAAAACAAATAAGGAAAGATTCAAAATTAAATTTAAAACTAATGAATCCCGTAGATCTGGAGCTGGTAAAATTAAAAAGGCAATGGCAAAACGTCGTTAAAACAAACGGTAAAAAACCAATGTTCATCTGTCTTGGCGAAAAACATGAAACCGATCTTTTCGACGGATTTATAAAATCTAGATTATCTGAAGATTACGATGGTGAAGACATTTTTCTAGTTCATTATCAGGAATTCAATGGAATGGATTCTTTTGGGCAGACTTTGTTTGATGAATGGAAAGAATATTATGACATGCTTGAAAAAAGCGAAGAAAATATTCCGCAATGGGAAATGAATATTGCTGATAATCAGTATAAAACAGATGCCTATAAAGCCTTTTTTCCTTTGTTGGAATTGAAGAAAAACTTTCCCAATATTAAAGATTCCAAGATTTATTTATACATCGCTCCGGTAAGAATTAATGAAATTAAAGAATTATCAATCTGGGTAAAAGAATGGTGCGAAATATGCGAAAAATCAGAAAATCAGGATATTAAACTGGTTTGGGCAGAACATCATCAATATAAAACATTACCCGAAAATTCTTCGGCACACAGTTTCAGAGTTGAGGTAGATATTCATCAGTTAATGCAAAATACAGCGGCTCATACCAATCGTAAGAAAAACAGTGCAGATACGGATTTTCAGCAGCAGATTCTTACAGCGAGTAATCATTTAAGCAAAGGAAGATTTAAAGAAGCAGAATTTTCATTGAAGACGGCCGTAAAATTAGCCAAAGATCAGAAAAATAAACAGGGCGAAATCTCTGCATACTTTATGTTGACGCAGACTTACATCGCCGACAAAAAAAAGGAAAGAGCAGAAGATACTTACCGAACAATATTAGAAGAAGTGGATTCCGGTTCTGCATTGGCAGTTCAGATGTACATGAATTACGGAAGTTATTTGTTGGGAAATTCAAAAAAAGGAAAAGCCGAAAAAGCATTTGAAAAAGCGGCGGAAGTCGCACTGGAAATTGGTGAATATGCAATGGTTATCGAATGTTACAGAATTATAGGAACAATAAATGACAGTCTCATCAGCAAAGATAAAATGATCCAATATTTCGAAAATTGTCTTGATATCGCAAAGTTGATGGAACCTTCAACAAGAGAATCGAGCAGTTTGAAATTTGTTGCATCCATGCTTTTCAATAAATATGATGGTGACAACAATAAAAAAACAAAATTGGATAATGAAATGAAAATATATTTTGGAGAAGACTGGAAAGTGAGCGTTGAACAGCCAAAGTATTCATAGATAATTAAAAATCAACCGCAAAAGCCACAAAAGATTTAGCTAAATATTTGAAAATTTATTGAGTTTTTCAAAAGTTTGTAAAGAAGAAAAATCAAAGATTTTTAAAACTTATGTGTTCTTATTTGTAGTTAATTTTTAAACTTAAAAATAACTTAAGTGTTAATCTTTTGAGACTTTTGTGGTTAAAATATAATAGCTCAAAGGATTAATAAAGTATTTAAAATGATAGTTTAAAACACACCAAATCACAAATTAAAATATCATGGCAGATCAAAATAAAATAAAAAAGATTAAGGTTGCAAAGCCAGATATGAATCCGGATCGGTCTTTGAGTGTAAATGCGGACGTCACGTCGTTCAGCGGAGAAAAAACCACGCAAGGATGGAAAAACGGAATGAAAAATAATTTCGATTCCCTGAATCCCGTTTCTATGGTGAAATCCGTAGTTGGTGGTGACAGTGGAGAAACTATATCCAACGGTGACGGAAGTGGAGGAGCAACCTCTGTAACGGCAGAAAATGCGGCACCACAAAGTAAAATTAAATTAATAAAAGTAAATACGCCTGCTATTACCTCAACGGCAATTCAGCATACGAGCAAACATTTCGATATTGTGTTGGCGATCGATATTCACTGGACTTTGATTCCGCCGCCGCCATCTTTTATGTTGATTCCGTTGCCTTTGCCGCATCCCTTTATCGGAATCGTTTTCGATGTGATGGATTATATTAAATTCACCATTCCTATTCCGCAATTTATCAGAAATTTAAAACCGGATCTTCCCGAAGGAATTCCGATGGGAGGTTCAATATATGTTCACGGAAGACACAAAGCAACGACAACAACCAGTGTAATGGGTGTTGTAATTCCTTTTAAACACGTCACTTCTCTGATTCCCGTTTATATGATTCCTTTTCCGCAGGAAGCTCCTCACGAAGGGGAAGTGTATTACGGTGCACAAACCGTTTTAGGACAGGGAAGTAAAATGAGCGGAAACCAGCCACAACAGGTCTTAACTTGTATGGGATTGCCTTTCGGAATGACTATGTTGCCTGCAATGCCGAATAAACCAAAGAAAAATCCTTTGGCTTATTTTGCTTTTTATAATAATTTTTCAAGTTTATATATTCAGATTAATACAGGAGGTCCAGTGTTGGTTGGTGGTGCTTTCGTTCCACACGTTTACACGCCGGGTGAAATGCTGATGCGCTTTGCGGGAATGGCCTTGATGAGAGGTTTAACAAAAAGTTTAGGAAAAGGCGTTACGAAATTCAATCACTTTTTGCAGGGGAAATTTGGAAAAACCAATCCTGTTTCTAAAGTATTGTGTAAAGTTGGTTTAGAGCCTGTGAATTTCGCTTCAGGAGCAATGTTGTTTGAATGGGATGATTTTGAGATTGAAGCGGGAACACCTATAAAATGGACAAATGTTTGGTACAGCGACAGACCTTATACCAAAGGAATGCTTGGAAACGGAGTTTTTAATGCTCATGATTTATACATTGTTCCCGACGAATATGAAGAGGTTGCAGCGTGGGCTCATCCCGAAGAATTGCAGCCAATGCCGATTCCTGTTCCGCCTGTTGGAGAGGAATTAACGTATTACAGAAGCTTGAAAATCTGGCAATATCGTCCGAGTGATAACATTTGGATCATCAGAAAAGGAACGGATATTTATACTTACAAACGTTTTCATCATATTTCGGAAGGAAGTATTTTTAAAATAATTCATATTGAATATGGCGATGGAACAATCAGAGAATACGGTTACGAGGACAGAAATATTGTTTTAAAAAGCATTAAAGATGTTAAAAGCGGCTTTAGCATCGAAACAACAATTCATCCTGAACTTAAAAAAGTGACTGAGGTTTATTACTGTTATAAAAATCAGAGAGATTTACAGGTTCGTTATAACTATGACGAACGTGGAAATCTTACTCATGTTTGGGATATTCATAAAAAGGCTATTGTTTTTGAATATGATGATGAAAATCGGGTGATCCAAAGAACCAACAGAAACGAGATGAGCTATCATTGGGAATACGACAAACAAGGTAGAGTAGTTCATACAAAAGGTTTGGAAGGTTTTATGGAAGGATTTTTAAACTATAATGAAGAAGAAGGCTACACCGAAGTTATTTATCCAAAGCAAAACAATAAAACAGAAAGATATTTTTACGACGAAGATTTTTTAGTATATAAACAAGTTGATGGTGAAGGCGGAGAAACCTGGTACGATTACACTTCCCACAACGAATTGAAAATGGTTGGAACTCCGGAAGGAAGAGTTCAGGGATATACTTACGATGAATTTGGGAATATTAAAATTTTCCATACGCCGGATGGAGAAGAATATCATTATCAATACAATGAATTTGGGCAGGTTATTGCGCGTTTTTCGCCATCAGGAACTTCGGAAACGTGGAATTATGATGAGGAGGGTAGACTTTTAAGCTATACAGATCCAACGGAAGAAACCATTAATTATGAGTATTTAAATGACGAAAAACTTCCTGAAAGCAGCAAAAAACAGAATGTTGAAACGCGTTATGAATACAACAACAGAAATCAAATTTCAAGATTAACCAATAATATCGGGGGCGAACAATATTGGAAATATGATGAATACGGAAGATTATTGGTTTTCAGTCCAAGACCTTTGAACAGAACGCTTTGGAATCGCGATAAAATGGGTCGCGTCGTTGAAGTAAATGAACAAGGACAATTGCCATTAAAACTTCGTTACGATGCTTATGATCTGCCTATTTACGCTACAGACGGAAGAGCAGAATGGCTCATGAGTTACACACCGATGGGAAGTCTGAAACGTCAGGTTCGAAGAAATGCATTAACATTTAAAAAGGAAGAAACTCTAGTTTTTGGCTACAATGCTTACGAAAATTTAATGAGCATCACCAATGAAAAAGGCGAAACCTATCATTTTGAAAGAAATAATAATGATGATATTATCGGAGAAATCGGCTTCGATGGTCAGCAAAAATTCTATGTAAGAGATAAAGATGGATTGGTTACCCAAACCCGAAATCCTCAAGGAAAAAATACTTTTTATGAATATGATTTAAGAGGAAGATTAACGCAAACGCACTATCCCGACGGAACTTGGGAAGCCTATCAATACGATACTTCCGGAATGTTGATTAAAGCTGATAATGAAAACAGCAGTGTTTCTTTTCAAAGAAATAAATTAGGACTGGTAACCAACGAAAAGCAAGGCGAGCATTCCATTAATTATGAATATGACGATCAGGGAAATTTAATTGGTTTAAAAAGTAGTTTAGGTGCAGAAATCGATTATAATTACAACGATTTTGGTCAGCTTAAAAATGTAACGGCTGCCACAAAAGATATTCATCAACCTTGGCAAATGAATCTGAACATAAGCCAAAACGAACAAATATTTTCCCGCGAAATGACGGGCGGTGTCGAAAGTATTTTCGAATTCGATCATGTCGGAATGCCGATCAGTCAGAAAGTCATGGTGAATAAAACCAATACTGCTTTTCATAAAGATTATCATTGGGCGGCAGGAAGCCGATTGCAGCAGGTTTTAGATCGTGTCACAGGTGGAAGAACCAGATTCGATTATGATGCTTTCGGAAGTCTTGTTGCTGCAGAATATTCGAATGGTGAGATTCAGTATAAAAACCCAGATGAAACCGGATGTCTATACGAAAGTGCCAAACGAAATGATCGTATTTACGACAAAGGCGGAAAGCTGATGCGCGACAAAAACTGGTTTTATCATTACGACGAGGAAGGAAATTTATTGTTAAAAAGTAAAAGACCGATTAATAATAGCAAATCAGATCAAAAAGAAGAAGAAAATAATCATCCTTATTATAAATCTATCGCAGAAGACTGGTTAAATGAACCAAAATTACGCGATGAGAATGCTTTTCCAAATGTTAATGAAAATCATTCAGACGAAATTCAAAATCCTGAATGGGAATCTGGAGATTGGGCATATTCCTGGAATGCAAACGGAATGTTGGCAAAAGTAAAACGACCGGAAGGAAAAGAGATTAGTTTCGAATATGATGCTTTAGGAAGAAGGATTTCAAAAATTGGAAATAGAAAAATAACTCGGTATATTTGGGATGGCAACGTTCTTCTTCATGAATGGAGCTATGATGTTGAGGAAGAGCCAAAGACTTCCGTAGATGATGAGGGAAATGTTGTTGTCGAAAAAGAGAAAATTGAGAATGTCGTAACGTGGGTGTATGAAGCAGATTCTTTCATTCCGCGTGCAAAAATCAGGAATGATGAAAAATTCACTATTATATCAGATTATATAGGAAATCCAATACAATGCTTTAATGAAAACGGAGAAATTATCTGGCAAAGAGAGCTGAATATGTATGGAGATATTAAACAGGAAAAAGGTGAAAAAGACTTTATTCCTTTCCGATTTCAAGGACAATATTATGATCATGAAATTGAGCTATGCTACAATAGATTCAGATACTACGACGCACAAAGTGGAAATTATATAAGTCAGGATCCTATTGGTTTAAGAGGTGGATTGCCAAATTTTTATGGATATGTAATTGATACCAATAAATATATTGATGTTTTCGGTCTCGAACACGGTTTAGGAGCAGAATTGGTAAGAGGAGGAAAAACAATTTTTTCAGATGATTATGTAAGCGGTGGCGAAAAAGGAGGCGGAAGACTGAATCAGCAGGAAGCATTGCTTACCCACACAGAAAGAAAATTCCTCAATGATATTGATGGGATGGTAAAGCCGGGCGATCATTTGAAAATGACGGGAGAACTAAATCCTTGTAGACCGGGTTGCCAGCCTGCTATTCGTGATTTTGTTCATGCGAAAGGCGTAACCGCCGAATATACCGCTTCCTCAACAGGAAAAGTGTATAAATGGGAAAGGCTCGATAACAGGTTTGTACTGCAGACGGAAATTGACGGAGGAAAAACCACAACTTATAAATATAATATTCTTAAAAGAAAAAGAACAAAATATAAATAATGGACAAATTCAAAAATTTAAAACTGGAAGACGAAATCGTAACAGGGAAATACAATTTTCAAAATAAGGATCTCAACATAGAATTTGATTTGGAGGAAGACGATGTTGAGATGGATGATTTTTCTGAATTAATTTCAGATTCTGAAGAATGGATTGAAAAATTTTCAACTGAAAAATTAAATGAAATTAAAACCGAATTATCGAAAGAATTAACAGATTCTGCCTACAGCGATTCCGATTATAAAGTAACTGAAGAAGATTATAAAAACTTAGAAAATGAACTGAATATCACAGAAATCCGCTTTTTTCCGGATGATGTAATTTCTTTAATCTTTGAAGCCAAAAAAGAGTATCCTGATATGGATATTTATTGCCAGATCAATAAAGAATTTGAAATAGAAGACGTAATGGTTGAGTAATTTCTTTGTATAAGAAGTCATTCAAAAGTTAATAAATGTTATAAAAAATTGAGAAGCTTAGAAAATTATTATCTTTAATATTCAATTAATTTTAATAAAAACATTATGGAAGCCTACAATTTTGAGACTACTATTAAACCCTTCTTTTGGGTATCCTCAGAAAAAACGTATTCAGTATGTTTAAATGCGGGAACTTATAAACCAGATATTTTCGAATGGCGAAAAGACGAAGGTTTTGAAGGAAACGGTTACGACTGGACTTCGCTGGCAAAAGTTTTTGTAAACGAGAAAAAGCCCAATTTGACAAACGATATCAAGTTCGATCCCGAAGCCGATATGTTTTGTGCCTATTCCAACAATCCGGAGAGTTTAAAAGAATTCATCTCGGAGTTCAAAAAAGCCTGCGACGACGAAATGTTGATTCAGGATTTATTCTCAAAAGCAGAATTAGATTAAAATTTTTCTATACAACTAAAGACCTCATTTTCGGGGTCTTTTTTTTGTCATTCCCAGATTTGAATTTTTGTTTCTTTTGTTTTAAGACAAAAGAAAAGTAATTTCTTATATTTGTTCTTTATGGAAAATATGGACGCAACACAAGATAAAAGGTTATTTCTCATCGATGCCTATGCGATGATTTTCAGGGGATATTATGCATTGATCAGAAGTCCGAGAATTACCAGTAAAGGATTGGATACTTCTGCGATTTTTGGATTTACCAATTCTTTGATTGAATTAATCCGAAGAGAAAAGCCAACACATTTGGCCGTTGTTTTTGATGTGGGAGAGGCAAGTGTGAGGACAGAAGACTTCTCAGATTACAAAGCAAACCGAAGCGAAACTCCGGAGGCTATTAAAAATGCGATTCCATACATTCACAGAATTTTGGAAGCGATGCACATTCCTATTTTGGGAGTTCCGGGCTATGAAGCGGATGATGTAATCGGAACTATTGCCTGCAAAGCGGAAAAGGAGGGATATACTACATTTATGGTTACCCCTGATAAAGATTTTGCACAGCTTGTTACAGATAAAATTAAAATCTATAAACCTGGTTTGAAAGGTGGAGATATTGAAATCTTGGGAGTAGAGGAAGTTAAGGCAAAATATGAAATTGAAGATCCGAAACAGGTGATCGATTTTCTTGCGATGATGGGCGATGCAGTAGATAATATTCCTGGATTGGAAGGCGTTGGCGAAAAAACAGCGATGAAATTCCTTAAAGAATTCGGAAGCATTGAAAATCTTTTGGCCAACACCGATCAACTAAAAGGAAAGCTTAAAGAAAAAGTAGAAGCATCGGCAGAGCGTGGAATTTTATCTAAAAAATTAGCAACAATTATCTGTGATGCTCCGGTTGAATTCCATCAGGAACAATATGACCTGGAAACTCCTGATTTCGATAAAGTAAAAGAAGTTTTTGAAGAAATCGAATTCCGAAGATTATATGAAAACCTTTACCGTGCCTTTGCTCCGGCTGTTACTACCACGACTGTTGTTGCTGAGGTTGAAGTGACTGTCACAGAGACAACTCCTCAACAAAAAGTGGCACAGGCAGTTGGTCAACTGGATCTTTTTGCGACGTATGAAGAATTGGATCAGGCAACGTCCACAAAATCAACAATTGAGCAGAATGATCATTTATATCAATTTGTGAATAATCCGAAAGCTCAGAAAATTTTAGTTGATAATTTATTAAAGCAAAAAGTGGTTTGTTTTGATACAGAAACTACTTCTCTGAACGAGCTGGAAGCCGAATTGGTCGGAATGAGTTTCTCTTATAAAAAAGGATTGGCATATTATATTCCTTTGTCCGAAGATCAGGGCGAAGTTTTACAGACTTTGGAAATTTTCAGACCGTTCTTTGAAAAAGAAGATCTGGTGAAAGTGGCTCATAATCTTAAATTTGATTATAAAATTCTTCAACGATACAATATTACCGTGAAGGGAGCTATGTTCGATACGATGATTGCACATTACCTTTTAAATCCAGACGGAAGACACGGAATGGATTATCTTTCAGAAGTTTATTTGAATTATAAACCTGTTTCCATCGAGACAATTATCGGTAAAAAAGGAAAAAAACAAGGTAATTTCAGAGATGCAGATCTGAGAACTCAGACAGATTATGCGGCTGAAGATGCAGACGTTACTTTCCAGTTATATGAGCTATTTGCACCTCAATTAAAAAAGGAAAATTTAGAAGATTTATTCTTTAATATCGAAATGCCGCTAATGGAAGTTTTGGCTAAAATGGAACTCGCGGGAATTTCTCTTGATGAAAAGTGGTTGGCTCAGGAAAGTGTTGATCTAGAGAATGATTTAAAACAATTAGAATCAAAAATATTTGAACTTTCGGGAGAAGAATTCAATATGAATTCACCAAGACAATTGGGGGATATTCTGTTTGATAAAATGCAGCTCGATCCGAAAGCGAAAAAAACAAAAACAGGTCAGTACGCAACGTCGGAAGATGTGCTTCAAAAACTGGCTTCAAAGCACGAAATTATTCAGCATATTTTAGAATACAGAACGTATCAGAAATTAAAATCCACTTATGTTGATGCATTGCCGTCTCAGATTGAAAAAACGGATAATCGTGTTCATACCAATTTCTCGCAAACTACGGCAGCAACAGGTCGTTTGGCGAGTGTAAATCCAAATTTGCAGAATATTCCGATCCGTACGTTGAGAGGTCAGCAAATTCGTGGAGCGTTTGTTTCGGGAGAAGGAAAGAAGATTATTTCTGCCGATTATTCACAGATCGAACTTCGATTAATTGCCGAAATTTCGGGTGAAGATAACATGATTAAAGCCTTCCAGGATGGTGAGGATATTCATGCTTCAACGGCGGCGAAATTGTTTAAAATTCCATTGGAAGAAGTTTCGAAAACGCAGAGAAGCCAGGCAAAGACGGTGAATTTTGGAATTATTTACGGACAAGGTGCTTTTGCGTTAGCAGAGCAAACCGGACTTTCCAGAACGGAAGCCAAACAAATGATCGAAGCGTATTTTGAAACCTATCCAAAATTGAAGGAATACATGGCGGAGCAGGTAAATAAAGCGCGTCAGCAGGGTTATGTGGAAACACTTTTGGGTAGAAAACGTCATTTAAAAGATATTAATTCCAATAATTTTGTTGTACGTGGGCACGCGGAAAGAAATGCTGTTAATGCACCTGTTCAGGGAAGTGCGGCAGACGTTGTAAAAATGGCGATGATTAAAATTCAGAAAGAACTGGAAAAAGAAAAATTGCAGACCAAAATGTTGCTGCAGGTTCATGACGAATTAATTTTCGAAGCGCCAATAGAAGAGCTTGAAATAGCCCAAAACATCATCAAAATGGAAATGGAAAACGCTGTGGAAACACAGGTTCCATTGCTTGTTGAGGTTGGAGTAGGAGATAACTGGCTGGAAGCTCATTAAAAATGAATTCATAAAAAATCAAAATAAAAAACTTTCATAATAATGTGGAAGTTTTTCTTTTTTAAGTCAAATTTGTTTTATTTAAATTAAAATAATTAATTAAAAATTCTAAAATTAATTAATATTAATTTCGTGTGTAATTTTCAGATTATCAATGAGATTTGGTGATTTGAGAAAAAGTTTCTATGTTTGTCAAAACAACACAAATGAGGATTCTTCAAATTGCACTTTTTCTGGTGCTTTCATTATCAGCTTTAACAGGGATTGTAGTGTCATGCTCACATAATACAGAATATGTTTCGGAAACGACTCCGTCACAAGTATTGGCTTCTACAAAATGGAAGACGACTGTCGTAAAAGACGCAAACGGAAACGACGTGACTAGCCAGAATATGGGTTTTGTTGGAAATGCAGAATATAAAATGGATGGCACTTATGCGATTACCAATTTTGATGGTACAGTTCGCTCAATTGGAGATTGGTCAATCACGCCCGATGGAAAAAGAAGAATTTTGGTTGGCAAAAATTTGAACGGTTCCGGTGAAATTATTTTCACAAGAATTGTAGATATTATTACTCTTACACCGAAAAGTTTTGTTTATGCTATTGTAGTAAACGGTCAGAAACTGACGGTTGAGCATAGTCCTTTATAGTAAAAGGATGTTATTGGTTTTGAAAGAAAACTTCCGTGAAAACGGAAGTTTTTCTTATTTTGAATGAATGCTGTTATTTTGAACTTTTTCAATTTCTTTCCTCATTTTATTTTCCCAACCTTTTCCATTGCGTTTTTCCAAATAAATTTTTACAATTTCATCATATTTTTTCTGAGCTTCAATATCAATATTATCAATAACACAACCCGTATTTTGGTAGCTTACACCATAATTTTTTCTGATGCTGTCTATCATTTTTAACGTTTGATTATCATACATTGGTATTTCGAATCCTCCTGCAAATCTGAAAGTTACATTGTCATTTTTGATGTCCTTCTTTGCTTGTTTTATATATTCGTTTTCAAGTGTTGTGATCGCTTTTTTTTCTTTAATGTAAGAGCTAAGTGCAGTATATGTAAAGTAGCAAAGCAACAAGCTGCACAATATCGCATAGACCAGTAAAAATTTGTTCTTAGAATTAAGATTTTTAATTTTTAAAGTACTGATTAACCACGAAATCAAAGTAATAAATACTAAGGCAAGAATAAGATATTGAAGGTTACATTCTTTAAGACAATACCAGAAATCGAATCTCATGGAATAGTTTAAAAGACTAAATCCGAAAACATATACACTTAATATTAAAATAAGTATAAGAATATTGATGAATAATAACCTTTTAGAAATCATATTGTTAAGTGTTTACGACAAAGCAAACGTCATAAAAGCTGTAAACATCACTCCGCTTAAAAGCAGAATAAAAACCGCAATCTTTTTCACATCTTCCAAATCTCTTCCTTCTTTTAGAATTAATCTTCGGAAATCTCCGGAAATTAAAGTGAGTAAGGCTGTGGTGAATAGTAGACCTAATGCTGTAGAAATTCCAGCTCCGAAAGGCTTTGAAGAATTTGAATCGGCAAAAAAAGGCAGAATATCATAAAGGACAAGAACGTTCCAAAGCACGAAGAAAGTTATTCCTACAAATGTTTTTAACGGAAATCCGCCTTGTTTTTGTTGTTCAACTATTTTTAAGTCTTTTTGAGTAAGCGGTAAATGTATTTTATCTAAAAAGCCTGTTTGCTTAATTTCATTAATCACAAAATCCGGATCTTTCATCGTCCAGAAAATAACGTTCTGATCATAATTTTCCACCCGATGTAAGATCTTTATTCCTTGTCCGATCAACGGTAAAGAATTATAAGGTTTTATTGAAATAATATCCTGTGGCTGAAAAATCAGATTTCCGACAAGCGAAGCATTGATTTTCAATATATTTTCATCAACATACAGATCGGCAAAAGGATAGGTTGCATTGGCTCTTCCGATTCTCACCCCACCCGTAAGTTTGAAATGGTTATTCATGGTTTGATTATTTTGTGATTTGATGGATTTTTAAACAGAATATTCAATTCCACCAATATAAGTCAAAGAGAAAAAATCATTCTCCACAGAAACAGGTCTTGGAATTTGTTTGTTTAGGAAAATGATGGAATTGATATTCATATCCAAATTCATCTCATTGATTCTGTTGATTAAAATAGGAAGCCACTGTTCTGCAAACGAATAGTCGGCAAATTTCTCATAAAGACCAACATTTCTGTCATCAAAACCATATTCTACAAAATCGTGATCCAGCCAAATCGTATCCTGAGATTCTGCAAATCTTGATATAAAAACATCATCAGAATCCTCTTCGAGATAAAATTTTTCATCTTCTTCCACAAATTCATAAAAATCTTCCTCACTGTTGAAATTTCCTACCCAGAAATCTAGTACGTCTGTGTTCATCTGTTATTTTAATTTTAAACTTGAAAAATCAAAGGTATGATAATATTTTAAGCAAAGTATTTTCTTAATTCATTTAAAAATTCAACTTGTTCAGATATTCGTTTAGTATTTAATTCAGGATTTACAATGACATGGTTTAAACTCTTCAAAAATTTCTGAGCTTTATCCTTACCTTCTTGTTCTTCAATTATTCTTGCGACCTGAATATTTCTGATTTTTGAAATTTCACCACGCTTTTCCAACATAGTATTCCGTTGATTTAAATGTTTGGAAAGATGATCGGTTTGGTTGATAATATCAAGATAAGCAACGGTTTCCAGGACACTTTCCTGATCAAAATAAAGGTCAGGTTTTTGTAAATAATAGTCCAAATATTGATTTAAATATTCGATGGTTTGGGGAGTATTGTAATAAGCGAGTACCATTGCATAAAGGTCTCCGGCATAACAAACCTCACTTTTAAGTAAATGAACACCAATAATATCTATTTGATTTTCATAGTTTTTCAATGCAGAAAGATAAGCTCCAATAGTTCTTGTTCGCCAATTGAAATCGCCCAAAAGAGTTAGTGTTACTTCCTCTGTAATTTCGTCCTTAAGCTGTTTAAGATATTCCACCCATTCATTGTCATTAGTATGCCTAATTTTCATGTACAAAGGAATTACCCATTTATTAATAAATTCTTGGGTTAGCTGAAAATCATTTCTATATGTTTCCAAATGATTGAAAATGGAAGCGTGTCTTACAGTTGCTCCTGCAGAATGTAGCTCCATTTCATTTTGAAGGTCATTATTCATGTTTCGTTTTTTCTAATTTTATCTAAGATTACAGTGTAAAGTCTTGGAAAGAAAGAGAACTTTTAATATCATAAAGACTTCTTCGCATCGCAAGAATCATATTTGTAAGATTTTCATGACTATTTGATAAGATGAATTTTTTAGTTGCTAAAATTACAGTATCCGAAGCATAAAGAGCCATATTAAACCATTCCAATTCTATCTCTTTAATTAATTCCTCTTTAGATTGAATATCAGGCCTATGATTTGAAAGTTTTTCTATACTTGTCTCATAATCTAATAAACTATGACATAAAATAAGAATTGCTTTATATCTTAATTCTTTAAATTCGTGTCTTGATTGATCTTTCCTTTTTCTTTTTTCTACGTAAAAATAATCAAAAGCACTTTTTAAAAGTCCACCTATACCAATAAGAGCAACAGTATCTATAATGTCTTTTGTATTCATGGAATTAGTTTTTAGTTTATTTTGTTTTTATTGAATTTAACAGTAATAATTAAAAAATCAACCATAAAACGAAATCCTCTTCCCCAATTCACTTTCCTTAATCGTCTTCTCCAACCTCGACAGCCTCGTTTTCTCCTGTTTCGCACTCGTAATCCAATGCAACATCACCTTTTTTATAAGACGGTGCTTGATTATTGAAAAATTCCCATGCTTTCTTATTGGCTTTAAATTGCTTTTCGTATTCAGGATAAAGTGTTGCCAATTCTTTTTCGTGGGAATAAATGGCGGATCTCTCCGGGTTTCTCAATTCAAAAGCTTTCAAACCTTCCGAAGTCATTAAACCGGCTTTGGTAAGGTCTTCCATTTTTTTGATATTGATGGCGCTCCAAATGCTGGTCGGTTTTCTTGGCGTAAAACGAATGCTGTAACTTTCTTCATCAATCGATTTTCGGACACCATCAATCCAGCCAAAACATAACGCCTGATCCACGGATTCAGACCATGTGATGGAAGGTTTTTTCGTTCCGACTTTGTAAAATCCTACCAAAAGTTCTTTCTCATTTTTATGGTTTTTCTCCAGCCATTTTCGAAATTCTTCTGGTGTTGGGAAAAATGTTGCTGCCATTTTTTACTGATTATAAGTTTCAATTTTCTCTTTCAATCTGTTTTCCAGATATTCATTTCCACCGCGAAGCTCATTCAAAATAATTTGTGCTTCCTCCTTATATTTTTGGATTTTTTCTGCTTTCCAAAAATGAGGTGGACGTTGCAGATTGGTAATTCTGTCGGCCAATTTCACTGCCCAGACCTCTTTCGGTTGTTGTTGAATTCTTCTCAAACTATCCATCATTTGTTCGGATTTTTCGAGGTCGGAATTTTTAGTTAAAGCCAGAACACCTTGTGCAACTTTCTTTCCGAATTCGTTTTCAATCTGTTCAAAAGTTACGACTGTATCTTCCAGAGTATCATGAAGTAAAGCGAGTTGAACAGCAAATTCAGTATCAAAATTTTCAGATTTTTCTGAAGCAATTAAAATTTCCATCGCGACATTGCTGAGATGAACAACGTAAGGAAGATTCGTTCCCGGGATGGTTTGGTTTTTATCGGCGTGCAGTTGAGCTGCAAATTTTATGGTGTTTTGGTAAATTTCCTGAATATTATTCATAATGAAAGTTGTGATTCGCTATCTAAAATACTATATTTTTTATCTTCATAACAAATCACAACTCGTATTTAAAAGAAAAATTAAATTTTATTTCTCTTTCGTATTCATCAAAATCACTTTATTCACCTTTAGTTTATTTTCCAGCCATGATTTTAGTTTAGACTCATCAATTTTAGAATCCGACTGGTACAAAAATGCAGTTTCTACACTCGAAGAATCTTTAGCATAAAAATTTTGAAGTTTCCCGACGGCCATTTCCTTTACTTCCGGGAAAAGAATCTGAATTTCTTTAATTAGTTCAGGGTTATCCATTTTATATTCTCCCAATTCATTTTTCAGCTCCTTAATTTGTAAATCTTTTTCTGAAAATGTAGTTTTCTGAAGGTTGATTTCGTTCAGAATTTCAGATTTCAGATCGGAAGTATTTTGTTTGATACTGAGATTGGTATTGTTAATTCCAAAATCTTTAAGCGAATTATTTAATTTTTTAATTTCTGCGCTGTCAAATTTTTTAGTTAAAAATGCCAACTCAATCGACTTTGGATTAGAATTATAATCAACCTTTTTGTAGATAACTGTGTATCCGTTTTTTGTAAATTCATTATTGATGAAATTTTCTACATTTTGAGAATATTTTCTTTCATTCAATAAATTATAAGCAAGATAGCAACTTGGAACAATCATCACGATGATTAAAATCGAAATTCCATAACGGATTCTTTTTTCAACAGCTTTGTTTGCTGTTTGTACCGATTGATATTTTAATAATTTAATAATTAAAAAAGTGGAAATACAAATGAAAAAACAGTTAATGGTGTAAAGGTAAAACGCACCCATAATGAACGAAAAGTTACCTGTCGCAATCCCAAAACCAACCGTACAAAGTGGTGGCATTAAGGCGGTTGCGATGGCAACTCCCGGAATTGGGTTTCCCTTTTCAACTCTGGTGATGGAAATAGCTCCTACAATTCCCCCGAAAAACGCGATTAAAACATCATAAATATTTGGTGAAGTTCTTGCTAATAATTCAGATTGTATTTCTTTAAATGGGCTTAAATAAAAGTAAAGCGAGGAGACTACCAAACTCACAACTGTTGCAATCAGAAGGTTTTTGATGGATTTTTTTAATAATGCAAAATTGAATGTTGCCAAAGCAAATCCCGCACCCACAATCGGTCCCATCAACGGTGAAATCAACATCGCGCCGATAATTACAGCGGTTGAATTCACGTTTAATCCTACAGAAGCAATTAAAATAGCACACGCCAGAATCCAAAGATTTGCCCCTCGGAAAGATACGTTGCTGGTTACATTTTCGAGAACGAGTTTAGGATTTTCTTCACCGGTGTGTAGATTTAGGAAATCAGAAATTGTCTTTTTCATGTCATTGAGTGTATTTTATTAAAAACAATAACTTAAAATTAAGTTTTAATAAAATTAATTAATTAGTTAAATAAAAAAAAGGCGGGATGAAATATTATTTCATCCCGCCTTCAGCAAATATACATTTTAAAACTTTAATTCCAAATTGAAATTTCAAAACTAAGAACTTTAAGTATTCAACTTAAAATCCTAAATTTCTTCTCCCTGAAACATTTTCAAGAGATTCTCAATCGCGTTTGGAGCGTGAAGCATTTCTGTGTTGAACAAAGTAATTTCTGTAATCTCAGAAGCACGTTTCAACATATTTTTTTCATAATTTGAAATTGCAGATTTTATATTTTGAAATTCATTATTTGTTAGATTTTCAGCCAATTCAAAAGCATCCTGCATCGCCATATTTACTCCTTCTCCGGCATACGGCGGCATTCTGTGAGCAGCATCGCCCAACAAAGTCAGATTTTCTGAAGTTTCCCAATGCTGATCGAGAGCGTAGTGATATTGTGGGCGGGGAATAATCGATATTTCATCACTTTGGAATAATTCATGGAAATTTTTATCCCAAGTTGAGAATTCTTTTTTAAACCAATCAAAAACCTGTTGTTTATTATTAAAATCAATTCCGGAATTTTTCACCCAGTTTTCATCGGTTTTGCAACCTGTGTAAAACGTCAAAGTTCCATCACCTTTTGTGCTGAAAAGTAAAGATTGATTATGATCTAAAGCGAAAATTTTTCCGCCATTAATTAGATTCCACAACTTTGGAGCATTGATTTCTGCGTTGTAAATATTTCCTTCAATCATGGTCACTCCCGAATAAATCGGTTTGATATCCGTAAGATAAGGTCGGATTTTGGAATTGGCTCCATCACCAGCGATCACAATATCTGCGTAATAAGAGTTTCCGTTTTTAAAGTGCAGTAGCCAACCCTCATTTTGCTTTTCCATCGAAATAAACTGACTGTCCCAAACTACCGTTTCAGCCTGTAAAGATTCAAGTAAAATTTTTCTGAGAGGGGCTCTGTCGATTTCAGGACGATCTTCGGCGTAAGATTCTTCAGAGGCGTGTTCGTCTAGGAAAATATTCAGTTTTTTGTCTAAAATTTTTAATTTTCCTGCATTCGGGCGATAATTTTCTTTAAATTTATCTGTTAAACCTGCTCTGCGAAGGGCTTCCAATCCCGATTCTTCATGAAGATCCAATGTTGCACCTTGTACACGAACATCTTTGTTTTCATCTCTTTCATACACTTTTACATCTGCATTTTTCAATTGTAAAAGTCTTGCTAAAGTTAATCCTCCAGGACCTCCGCCAACAATGGCTATTTTTTTATTGTCTATGACCATAACTTAAATTTTATGGTACAAAATTACTTTTTGGGCAGAACGGAAAATTGTATAAATCGGTCGTTTTTATTTTGACTTAATTCTTTCGGCAGAAAACCTGAAAGTTTTTTAATCTCTTTAATGAAATGAGACTGGTCGGAAAAATTCTCTTCAGGAAATAACTTTCCTTCTTTAATATGTTGAAAAGACGCTCTGAAACGTAGAATTCCACAATATGATTTTAATGAAATTCCAAATTGCTGATTGAAATATCGGTTGATTTGTCTTTCGCTCCAAATTACTTTTTCCGAAAGCTCTTTCACCGTTAATGAGCCTTTTGATGAATAAATTAAATCAAACAATTTTACCTTTCTTTCATCAATTTTTTGTGTGGAAAGTTCATCTTTAATTTTAATTGAAATTTTTTCACAGAATTTTTCAAAATCATTTAAATCATCAACATTGAAATTCCAAAAGTCAGACGGTAAAATTTCCGCATTATTCAATAATTCGGAAACACTTTGATGTAAAATATATTCTGTTGCCAGTAAATTAAAACTGACCGCAAAAATCTTGGTTTTTTCGGCAATAATTACCTGTTCAGGATGCGTTCCGATTCCTAATAATACGACATGAAACGGTTCGATTGAAGATTGTGAAAAGATCAGATCAATCCTTCCGTCGGGTAAAAGAATAACTTCTTTTTTTTCCGAAGGATTGTCCAGCATCCAAAAACTTTCAACGAAATGTGAAAGGCTGGCTTCTGGTTTTTTGGATTGGTAGATGAGGTTGGGCATTTCTAAATTAGCTTAAATACTTTTATTTAATACTTTTTCAAGATCACCATATTGTAGCAAATCTTGAATTGTAGCTTCAATACATTCTAGGGTTAGTTCTTTTACAAATAGATCGGGAGGAATGATATATTGACTATCATGTTCAGAAGTTGTTTTAAAAAAATCAAAAGTCCAAATATTTAAGCCATAATGTCTGCCGTCTTCTAAATCAACATGAATATTACATTGTTCATTATAAATACCCCAACTTTCCGGTTCTACGGCTTCAAATTCAAGCCAAAGAGTGAACTTTGGAATATCAGTAATTTTTTTAGACATCTTTTTTGATTAAAGTTAACGTTTTAAGTTTATTAATAAAATCTTCTGCTTTTGCCTTCTAGTGATTTTTCTAGAATGGAAAGTTGTTCCGGATTTAACTTTTCTAATGTAATCTTTTTAGGTCTATTAATTAGATAATCAGGATAATAAATAAGGATAATATTATTGTTTTCAATCTTGTACTCTCTAAGAAGTGTAGGCTTCCGAGTATGTTTCCTGTTTTTATTTGAAAATAAAAGATTGGTTGTTTTAAAAGGTATGAAACCAAAGCTTGCTGAAAAAAGAAAAATTGAATTTTCATTAATTAACAGCTTAAATGTACACCATTCGAGTCTTTTATTTCTTCCTTCATCTGTGAAAATAGTTCCACTTATATTTTTTAATTCAATCGAGTTTTCTAATTTGCAATTTGCTAGAATTTTTCTTTTTTCAATAAAAAAATAAATGTTTGAGATGATGAAGAATAAAATTAAACCTGCAACGAAGCAAGGGAATATAATATCAGACATATTTTGATCTGCCGTTTAAATTTTTTTTATTTATTTATAAAACGAACTCTTTTTTTTGAATTAATAATTTCAAAGTTAACGAATAACTAAGCCATCGGCAACACAAAATAAAATGTACTTCCCAGATTCGGCGAACTTTTTACTCCAATTTCGCCATGTTGTTTTTCAATAAAATTTTTGGAAATTGCTAAACCTAAACCTGTTCCGTTCTGATGTTCACCGGGAACCTGAAAATAACGGTCAAAAACCTGACGATGGTACTTTTCATCAATCCCTTTTCCTGTATCTGTAATGCTGAATTTTATATTTGAATTCAATTTTTCAACCAAAATCTGAATATTTTCATCCTGAAAAGAATGTTTTATGGCGTTGCTTAGGAAATTATTCATCACCCAAACCGTTTTGTCGAAATCCGCTGAAACAAAATCATCGTCATTTAATAAAAATTGAGTGTTGACTGAAATATTTTTCTGCTCCGCTAGTTTTTCAATATTTTTTACAGCGGTCTGAACAATCTCTTTTGGTGAACAATTTTCAATATTTAAACGGATATTTCCAGTTTCAACTTGAGATAAATTTAGCAATTCTCCTGTGATATCTAATAAACGTTGTCCGTCTTCATTGATGCTGTTTAATAATTCCAATTGCTGCTCGTTCAATGTTCCGAATTTTTGATTTCCTAATAACTGAACACCCATTTTCATTGACGAAATTGGCGTTTTTAATTCATGAGAAATAGTAGCGATAAAATTGGTTTTTGCAAAATCAAGTTCTTTGAAAGGGGTAATATTTCTAAGTAAAATTACTTTTCCAATGTATTTTTTTTCTTTTTCACCTGTCTTTACAATATTAATAGGAATGATATCCTGTTCGAAATAATTTTCTTTATTATCGGAAACAATCTTAATGGGATCCTTTTGTGGGTGATCGATATTTTTCAATAATTCTCTTACCAAATCATTATTTACAGCAACTTCATGAACTGTTTTTCCAATGATTTCTTCTTTATTTAAATTCGTGATTTTCAGAGCCTCATCATTAATCATGTAAATGAAATGATTTTCGTCTAAGCCAATCACGGCATCGTGCATATTGTTCACCAAAGTTTCGATGCGTTTTTTATCCATCAATTGCTTGGAAAGTGTGCTGCTTTCGTATTCCTGAAGCTTTTCCGCCATTACGTTGAAAGAATTTGCAAGATCATTAAACTCTTCACTTCCTTTGAAATGAACCCTTTCATTATAATTTTTATTCGCAATTTGTCGAATGCTGAAAGTTAGTTGATTAATCGGTTCTGCAATGGTTTGGGGAAGATTAAATAATAAAGTAACGGCAATTAAAAAGCAGATCGTTCCCAAACAGGCGATCCAGAAAGTTGCATTTTCGGCGGTGATGATGGCGATGTCACTTTTTCGCTCGATGCCTTTCATATTCAACGACATAATTTTAACCAAATCCTCACGGATCAGTTTTTCTTTTTCAGGTGAAGGTTGTTTAATATAACTGTTGAAATGTAAATTTAAATTTTGAGTGGCTTCTTTCTCTCCAAATTCAGTTAAATTTTTTTCCTGTAAAATATTATTTTTCTTAAAATCTTTAATCGCTATTGCGCTGTCGGTTTTTATTTTATCCAACGCCAGCAGCATGTTTTGGGAGAATTCCAGACTGTTATAATTGGCGGTAAGAATTTTTTCGGTATCCGATTTTAATTTATTGATGTACACAGAGCCAATCACCGACAGTAAAACGATCAGCACAAATAAAAGACCTACTCCAAGGGTGAGTTTTGTTTTTAATTTCATTATGTTTTAAGATAAAATAATAATGTCGATTTGTCTTTCATTCAATCGGTTCATTAAGGTATAAATCCAGCTATACCCGAAAATTCTCTGCAAAAGATGAGCATGAGGTTTTCCGATACAGACTGTTGTGATATTGTGTTCTATTACATATTCCAGAATTCCTTTGTGGATGCTGTTTTCCTTCAATCGGATCACTTTTGCTCCCAATTCTTGCGCTAAATTAAAATTATTAATTAAGAAACGCTGTTTATTTAAAGCTATTTTTTCAGGATTTTCAGAGGGCTTCTGAATGTATAAAACCGTCCATGGACTGTTATAATAGCTTGCCAGTCTTGCTGTTTTTCGGATAATATTTTTCGCTATTTTTTCATTACTGCTTATACAGGCGAGAAATTTTATAGGTTTAAAATTTTCCGTTTTGATTTCTGTTTCAACTTTTCTTTCAACATGAGTGGCGACTTCTTTTAAAGCCAGTTCACGAAGCTGTAAAATATGTCCGCTTTGAAAGAAATTATTTAAAGCAGTCTGAATTTTTTCTTTTTTGTAGATTTTTCCTTCCTTTAACCGTGTTAAAAGTTCATCGGCGGTTAAATCAATATTCACCACTTCGTCTGCTATGCCTAAAATTTTATCGGGAACACGTTCAGAAACTTCAATTCCTGTTATTTTTTTTACTTCTTCATTTAAACTTTCAATATGCTGAATATTCATTGCGCTGATGACGTTGATCCCGTTATCCAGAATTTCCAGGACATCCTGCCATCGTTTTTTATTTTTTGAACCTTCGATGTTAGAATGCGCCAATTCATCCACGAGAACAACTTCGGGATGGATATTGATAATGGCTTGTAGGTCCATTTCCTCCAGATTTTTACCTTTATAAAAAGAAGACCGTCGCGGAATTTCGGGAATTCCTTCCGCTAAAGCTTCGGTTTCTTCTCTTTTATGAGTTTCAATGTAACCGATTTTTACATCAATTCCATTTCGTAACAAAGCATGAGCTTCCTGAAGCATACGAAACGTTTTTCCCACACCTGCACTCATTCCGATGTAAATTTTAAACTTTCCCTTCCGGGATTTTTGAATGAGTTCTAAAAAATGTTCTGCTTCTTTTTTTTCTTGGTTCATTTTTTATTTTTCTTGGTGAAGGCAAAGGCGCAAGAAGTATTGAAATAGTTGATCTTTAAGATGTTTAAAAATCAAAAAAGATCTTTGATTAGCTGTCGAATTTGTCATTCTGACGAAGGAAGAATCTCAACATAATATTTTAGATTCTTCACTCCACTTCGTTTCGGTCAGAATGACAAACTGCACGTTGATTGTTTTAATAATAACGCCTTTGCGATTTACCAATTATTTAATCTAACTATAATCTAAACATCACCGCCAAAGTCATTCTGCTGTCCGATTTTCTCAAATCCGGTCTCCATGAATCAACAGGCGTGTCGATCCATCCATCGGGACTCGTGGTTCCTCCGGGACCTGCGAAATAAGGGATATTGCTTTTTCTGAATCCGTATTCCAGTCTGAAAGTTACGAACTGATTCGGCATGAAATCAACCGTTGCAGTACCCTGAAACATTTTAAGCTTTTCTCCTTTTGCTAAAGCATCATTAAAATCATTATTCGCAACCGGAGAAGGGGAGAACGCAAGATAGGCTCCCGGGTTGGACACAGCATCTGCTCTTAAAGATAAAGCAATTTTATTTTGATGGAACCAAAGTCTGTTCGCAATCGATGTTCCGATCATATAATTGTCTTTTGCCTTCAAGCCGCCACCACTCTGAAATCCGTAATGATTGTTGATACTAAACGCCGCCTGTGACAATCCGTTACTTTCCTTATTGTGGTAATATCTTGCAACAATGCTGTGGTCATGATGAAAACGACGGACATCAGAATTATTTCTTGTGTCTTTTCCGTTTAAATAAAAATTGGCCACTAATTGTAGATTTTCGTTCGGACGATAATAGTTTGAAACCCCAAGTCCAAGCCCTTTATTCCATGAATTGTAGGTTTGCCATCCGTTCAAAACCCAAAGTTCAACCTTATATTTTTTTGAAGGATAAGCCTGAACTCTTGCTCCCTGAAAATAGAAAGGTGTGAAATCGCAGACCAAACTTCTCTGATAATTCCAGTTCTCGCCTAAAACATAACTTTCCAAACCGATGTAGCTCATGAAAATCCCGGCTTCCACATTCAGACCATGCATCACGTTAAAATGGTAACCTGCAGCAGCCTCACGAATATATTTTAAATTGCTTATGCTCGTATTTTTTCCATGATTTACGGTTCCGTCAAGATCCTGAACGATAGAACCCATCTGTCCGAATTGAAGCCACAAACGACCAATTGTGTTTTTGTAGTTTGTTTCCAGACCGATACTTGCCATATTGATGGTGAATTCATTGGAACGCCCGATAGCAGAGGAAATAGTGTGCGTATTATCTTTCGGATTTCGGAAATCGTAATTGTAATAGGCATCTACATATGTTACACCCGTTAAAATCGTTTCTCCGTCTTTATCTTTTAAAGTTAAAGGAAAATCGGTCTGACGGTTCTGACCATTAATCCATGTAAGATCATAGCCGTCAAAAGGAATTTTAGAATCATTTGTTTTTAAAGAATCTTTAGATTGCAGGGAAATTGAATCTTGTTTGATTTCCTGAGCTTTAAGAGGGTTTAAAGCAAATAGTCCTAATAAAAAAATAGCCTGAATAGTTGTTGATTTCATTATATAAATATTGATAACAATGTTGTTTTTTTTGATTTATTAAAAAAATAATCTCCTTCTTAAAACTGACCACCTAGGAATAGAAAGTTAAGAAATTAAATGTTTACTTTTAAAAAAGTTTGGAAGATTATTTAAATAGAATTATTTTATCTCGTCTAGAGCAATATTTAGTTTTAAAACATTTACTTTAGAAGGACCAAAAAAAGAAGTTTCCGTTTGATCTTTAATTAGATTTTCTAATTTTTTGATAGAAATATTTCTAAATTTTGAAACTCTTTTGACTTGATACAAAGCACCTTCCGGAGAAATGTCAGGATCGAGACCGCTTCCGCTGGCGGTAACCAATTCCACCGGAACTTTTACATTTTTCATGTCCGGATTTTGCTTTCGTAAAGTGTCAATTCTTTTTTGAACGATTTGTAAATATTCTTCGTTGCTTGGTCCTTTGTTGCTACCTGCGCTACCGGCTGCATTGTAATCTACCGCAGAAGGACGACCGTGAAAATATTTCGGGGAAGTAAAATTCTGTCCGATATTGGCATAAAATTTTTGACCTTTATAATTGATGATTTCAGCATTTCCCTGTGTTGGTAAAACTTTAGAACCTGCGTAAACAATGCCTAAATAAATTCCGACAATAACGAGCATGACAAGCGTTAATCTTAATGCTGATAGAATATGATTTTTCATTTTGAATTAAATTTTAAAAGAATAAACTGATAAATAAATCAATGAGTTTTATCCCAATGAATGGGACGATAATTCCGCCTAAACCATAGATTAAAAGATTTCTTCTTAATAATGCACTTGCTCCGATGGGTTTGTAAGCAACTCCTTTCAAAGCTAATGGAATCAGGAAAGGGATTATGATCGCATTGAAAATAATGGCCGATAAAATCGCAGATTCCGGACTGTGAAGATTCATGATATTCAACTTTTGAAGAGCAGGAATAAAGGTGATAAACAACGCCGGAATTATGGCAAAATATTTAGCAACATCATTAGCAATACTGAAGGTCGTTAACGTTCCGCGGGTCATTAATAATTGTTTTCCGATTTCAACGATTTCAATTAATTTTGTCGGGTCATTATCCAAATCCACCATATTTCCGGCTTCTTTGGCAGCCTGGGTTCCGCTGTTCATCGCAACACCGACATCGGCTTGTGCAAGAGCGGGAGCATCATTTGTTCCGTCGCCCATCATCGCAACGAGTTTTCCTTCTTGTTGTTCTTTTTTGATGTAATTCATCTTATCTTCAGGTTTGGCTTCTGCGATAAAATCATCAACGCCTGCCTTTTCAGCAATAAATTTTGCCGTTAAAGGATTGTCACCCGTTACCATCACGGTTTTTACGCCCATTTTTCTCAATCGTTGGAAACGCTCCTGAATTCCTGTTTTAATGATGTCCTGAAGTTCGATAACACCCCAAACTTTATCATTTACGCAAACAACTAACGGTGTTCCGCCGTTTTCAGAGATTTTTGTTGTGGCTTCCTGAGTTTCTTGTGGAAAAATATTTCCGGCTTTTTCTGTTAGCTTTTTAATCGTATCATACGCTCCTTTTCGGATTCTTGTGTTTTCAAAATCGATACCTGAAGTTCTGGTTTCAGCCGTAAAATCGATATATACAGGATTGGGAACAAGTAAATCTTCTGATTTTAACTGGCTGAGTTCTATAATGGATTTTCCTTCCGGCGTTTCATCGGCAACAGAACTCAATGCCGAAGCTTTAATAAATTCATTAAGCTGAATTCCGTTGGAAGGATGAAATTGGGTCGCTTTACGGTTTCCGATGGTAATGGTTCCTGTTTTGTCGAGAAGCAGAACATCAATGTCTCCCGCAGTTTCAACGGCTTTACCACTTTTTGTGATCACGTTGGCTCTCAAGGCTCTGTCCATCCCTGCAATTCCGATTGCAGAAAGCAGACCGCCAATCGTTGTGGGAATCAAACAAACGAAAAGTGATATAAATGCCGCAATGGTAATTGGCGTCTGCGCATAATCTGCAAAGGGTTTTAAAGTAACTGTAACGATTATGAATGTGAGGGTAAACCCTGCTAAAAGTATGGTTAATGCGATTTCGTTGGGTGTTTTTTGCCTTGAAGCACCTTCTACAAGGGCAATCATTTTATCAAGGAAAGATTCTCCAGGTTTGGTGGTGACTTTCACTTTTATTCTGTCAGAAAGTACTTTTGTACCGCCTGTCACGGAACTTTTATCACCTCCTGCTTCACGGATTACGGGAGCACTTTCTCCTGTGATGGCAGATTCGTCAATGGTTGCTAAACCTTCGATAATTTCTCCATCCATCGGAATTTGATCGCCGGTTTCACAAAGAAAGATATCGCCCAGTTTCATGTCGGCAGATTTTTTTAAAATAGTTTCTACCTGAAATCCCTGTTTATTGTCAACAACAACTTTTGCAGGTGTTTCTTCACGTGTTTTTCTTAATGTATCTGCCTGAGCTTTTCCTCTAGCTTCGGCGATGGCTTCAGCAAAATTGGCAAATAAAACAGTGAAAAATAAGATAATAAATACTAAGAAATTATAACTGAAGCTGCCTTGTGATTTGTCACCGGTTAAGCTAAATAAGCTTACGATAAACATCACCACTGTTCCGATTTCTACCAAGAACATGACAGGATTTTTAAACATAATTTTCGGATTCAGTTTTACGAAAGACTGTTTGATCGCTTCGTTTACCAAATCTTTTTGAAACAATGTCTGGGATTGATTTTTCATTTTTTTGAAAGAGTTATATCATTGGAAACCAATATGACCATTAAGACAAACTAAATTTTGAAGTATTAAAATGGATAATATTATTAGAGTATGAAAAGTGATGCTGTTTCTTAATCTAATTTGCTTAATGGTTTACTATTGATTTTTAATTGTTTGGAAAATTTTTCTTCTTTGAACCATTAAGATTTATTTAAGGAGTTAAACTTGAGTTAAGAAAATATTCTTTGAATATTTTAAACTTAATAATTCGATGAGCTTGATATTCTTAACTTCTTAAATCTCCTTAATGGTTAATTATTTAATTTTATTTAGAAAAATATTGAAGCTGTTCAGCGATTGGTCCTAAAGTCAACGCTGGGAAGAAAGACAGGGCAGCAATCAGAAGAATCACAGCTAAGGTCATAAATCCAAAAGTTGCCGTGTCTGTTTTCAGTGTTCCCGAACTTTCAGGAATGTATTTTTTCTGGGCTAATAACCCCGCAATCGCAATTGGGCCAATAATTGGGATGAATCTTGACAACAATAAAACGATTCCTGTTGAGATATTCCACCAAGGAGTATTGTCGCCCAAACCTTCAAATCCTGAACCGTTGTTGGCGGATGATGAAGTAAATTCATACAACATTTCACTGAAACCATGAAAGCCGGGATTATTCAATGTTTTTGTTCCAAATTCAGGAAAATAAGCGGTTAAAGCTGTTCCGACCAAAATTAAAAAAGGGTGAAATAAAGCCACAACCATCGCGATTTTCATTTCTTTGGCCTCAATCTTTTTGCCTAAAAATTCCGGTGTTCTTCCGACCATCAAACCACTGATAAATACGGCCAAAATGATGAAAATGAAATAATTCAAAATTCCGACTCCGCAACCACCGTAAAAACAGTTGATCATCATAGCTAATAACTGATTCATTCCTGAAAGCGGCATCGTGCTGTCGTGCATTGCATTGATAGAACCTGTTGAAATCACTGTCGTTGCGATACTCCAATAGGCTGAAGCTGCACTTCCGAAACGGATTTCTTTGCCTTCCATTGCGCCAAGATGAGGGTCGGTTCCCATTTGCGTAATCAGTGGATTTCCATGAGTTTCATTAATGATATTCGGAATGGTTAATGCAAGAAAACCGATGGTCATTACTGTAAAAATCGTCCATGACAGCTTTCTTTTCTTTAAATAAAATCCAAGTGCAAAAACCAATGCAAACGGAATAATCATTTGAGTGACCATTTCGGTCATATTTGTCAGATAATTAGGGTTTTCAAGCGGATGAGCCGAGTTAGTTCCGAAAAATCCACCACCGTTTGTTCCTAAATGCTTAATCGCAATAAAAGCCGCCGCCGGACCTCTTGAAACATCAACTTTCTGACCTTCCAAAGTCGTGATATGATCTTTACCTTCAAAAGTCATCGGACTTCCGTTAGAAGAAAGAATAAAGGCGACAACAATACTGATCGGAACCAAAATTCTGATCATTGATTTGGTAAAAAAATCGTAAAAATTGCCTAATTCTGTCGTTGTTTTATCTTTAAATGCTTTGAAAAGTACCGCCATTGCAGCCATTCCCGTCGCTGCGGTTACGAACTGCAAAAACATTAAGTATAATTGACTTAAATAAGAAACGCCTGTTTCTCCCGAATAATGCTGTAAATTACAATTAACCAAGAAAGAAATGGCAGTGTTAAAAGCTAAATCAGGCGACATATTCGGGTTTCCATCGGGGTTTAAAGGAAGCCAGGATTGATTTAACAAAATAAAAAATCCGATGATAAACCAAACAATATTAATGGTTAACATCGCAAACATATTTTGCTTCCAGGTCATTTGCCTGTTGGGGTTGATACCTGAGATTTTATAAATGAAATTTTCAATCGGCTGAAAAATTTTATCTAAAAAAGTCTTCTTGTAACCATAAACATTTGCAATATATTTTCCTAAGAAAATACCGATAATCAATGTAATGGCGAACATCGCTATAATGCCTAAAATTTCTGTATTCATGATTTTGGTTAAAATTTTTCAGGTTTCATTAAAACATAGCAGATGTACACAAAAGCGAGTATCGAAAGGAAAAATAAACTCCACATATTTTTATATTTTATCAAAAAATTCAACGGATTTGTATAACATCCAGAATAGTACTACACAAAGGATAATTAAACTTACCAGCATCATAATGCAACGATTAAGGTTAATACAGTGAAGACTACATACGCAACCATCAACAAACTCAGTTTTGAGTGCTCTCGTTTCTTGAACGTTTTTCTTGAAATTGTCATTTTTAAAATATTTTATTCTAAATCCATAATGCCAAAAGAAAGTCCAATCTATTGAGTTATGATGTAATTTGTTTGATATTAGTATGTTATGTGTTTTCGAGATTGTGACAAAAAATAGAAAAGCCTATCAAAATGATAGGCTCGTTATTAAAATGATAGGCTTTTATTTTTAAACCATTAAGGTTTTGTTTAAGGAGTTTAGAATATTTAAGATGAGCGTTGCTTTAAGTAAAAAACATCTTAAATCAATAGGAACGGACTTTAGTCCGTTTTTCATAAGTAAGATTTCAATTGGCTTTAGCCAAAACTTAATAAAACTTAACTTCTTAAATAAAAACTTAATGGTTTAATTAAAATTTTTATCTCAAATTATATTCTTCCAATTTCCGATACAACGTTGCAATCCCAATTTCCAGCAATCTTGCGGCTTCGGCTTTATTACCTTTGGTATACTGTAAGACTTTCAGGATATGCTCTTTTTCTAAGGATCTCATACTAAAAGAATCTTTTTCTGTAGAAATTTTTTCAGAATAATGAGGAAGGTTTTCTGCATCCAGAATATTATTGTTCATTAAAATCAAGCTTCTCTCCATAGTATTCCGAAGTTCGCGGATATTTCCTTTCCAGTCGTTTTTTTCTAAGGTTTTATAATAATCAGCAGTAACCTGAACGTTTGAAATATGTAATTTTTGAGAGAAAACATCAACAAAATTTTTGGCCAAAGCTTTTAAATCTTCTTTTCTTTCACGAAGAGCAGGAAGTCTGATTTCGAAAATATTTAATCTAAAATATAAGTCTTCGCGAAAATGTCCCTGCTTAATTTCTTCTTCCAGATCACGGTTGGTCGCGGCAATCAGCCTAAAATCCGATCTTGAAACCTTGGTTTCACCCATTTTGATGAATTCCTTTGTCTCCAGAACGCGAAGCAATTTTGCCTGAAGTTCGATGGGCATTTCACCAATTTCGTCTAAGAATAAAGTTCCACCATTGGCCTCTTCTACCAGGCCTTTTTTGTCTTTGATAGCACCGGTAAATGATCCTGCTTTATGACCGAAAAGTTCGCTCTCCAAAATTTCTTTACTGAATGCGGAGCAGTTAATCGCCACAAAATTATTTTTCTTTCTGTCGCTTCCTTCATGAATAGCGTTTGCAAAAACTTCTTTTCCGGTTCCTGTTTCGCCTGTTAAAAGGACAGTCGCATCGGTCAAAGCTACTTTTTCTGCTAATTTTTTAGCCTGAAGAATTAATGGAGAATTTCCGATAATCGTTTCAAATCCTTTTTGATTGGAGCTTTTCTGAATGATTTTAGATTTATTATCCTTTACTTTTTCCAAAGCTTTATACACCAACGGAATAATTTTCTCATTATCGTCGCCTTTTACTAAATAATCGTAGGCTCCGTTTTTCATTGCCTGAACTGCATCGGTGATATTTCCGAAAGCAGTCATAAGAATGATTTCCAGATGAGGATATTTTGCTTTGGTGGATTTCACCAGGTCGATTCCGAAAGCGTCTGGTAGGCGGACATCGCTCAACACAACATCAAATTCGTACTGTTCGAGCATCGTCATTGCGGAACGCGCAGTTGAGGCTTCTTTTACGTTAAAATTTTCTTGGGAAAGGATCATTCCTAATAATTTCAGGAGCTTGATCTCGTCATCGATGATGAGAATGTTTCCGTGCATGGTGGTGGTTATTTTTGGAAAACTATTGCAAACTTAGAGAATTATTTTGGATAAAAGCAAAGAAAATGAGGACGGCGAAAATAGATGAAAATTTCAAAAACATTTTCAATATGTAAACAGTGAATAAAATTAATTATTAAAGAAAAAAAATAATATCAAGTTTAACTTCCAATAAACAAATCTATCATACCAGTAGAATATTAAAACCAATCAATATGAAAAATTTACTTTTAGGAATCATGATTTTAGCATCAGGTTTTAGCTTTGCTCAACAAAGGGAAGATCTTAATTTAAGAGGAGAACGAAAAAGAGTAGCTCAAGGTGTAAGATCAGGTGAAATCAGTCGAAGAGAAGCCGCGATCATTCATAATCAGGCGAATGATGTACGACAAGCGAAGAGAATTGCAAAAGCAGATGGGGTTGTCACTCCGAGAGAAAGGGCAATTATTGCAAGGGAAGACCGACAGTTGGATAAGACTATTTACAGAGCCAAACATAATTAATTCAAACTTTAAATACCGTAATTTTTTGCGGTATTTTTTTTATTTCATAGAATTTTTTTGAAGCTATTTCCCGCTTTCCACTATATCTTTTGCTCTGCTTCGCTCCACAAAAGGATGTCGTTGCAATCGGGGCTATGGTTGCAGTCGTCTATTTAAACATTCGAGGAAAGTTACAAAGTTTGTCATAGAACTTAGAATGAAAAATTTAGTTTAAATTGAATAATTCAATATCTCAACTATGGCTATAGATTTATTAGTAAGAAAATTTCAACTCGTTCTTTTTTGATTCCTTACATTTGTATACATTCTGATTTTTAAGAATGAAAAAGTTTATTTATGACGGACAGACGATACAAAGAAACGGCACACACAGATAAAAATAACTACGAATATATCACGATTTCCAATGATGAAAATGGAGTAAGAATTTACACTTTAAAGAATGGTTTGAAGGTTTTTCTGGCTCAAAATTTTGATGCTCCGCGAATCCAGACATACATTCCAGTGAGAACGGGGAGTAATAATGATCCGGCTGATAATACCGGTCTGGCGCATTATCTTGAGCATATGATGTTTAAGGGAACGTCTAAAATCGGAACTCAGAATTGGGAAAAGGAAAATGAATTATTAAATCAAATTTCAGATTTATACGAAAACCATAAAGCTGAAAATGATCCTGAAAAAAAGAAGGATATCTACAGAAAAATCGACGAAATTTCTCAGGAAGCAAGTCAGTTTGCAATTGCAAATGAATATGACAAAGCGATTTCTTCTTTGGGAGCAACGGGAACGAATGCTCACACCTGGTTTGATGAAACGGTTTACAAAAATAATGTTCCCAACAACGAGCTTGAAAAATGGCTTAAAATTGAAAAAGAACGTTTTTCAGAATTGACTTTGAGGCTCTTTCATACCGAGTTAGAATCTGTTTACGAAGAATTCAACAGAGCGCAGGATAATGATTCCCGATTGGTAAATTATGAGTTGATGGATGCGCTTTTTCCAACCCATCCAAATGGTCAGCAAACAACTTTAGGAAAAGCGGAACATTTGAAAAATCCTTCTATGAAGGCAATTCATAAGTATTTTGATGAATATTATGTTCCTAATAATTATGCGATGGTCTTGGTGGGAGATTTGGATTTTGAAGAAACGATTCAGCTTGTAGATCAGTATTTTGGAACAATTCCTTACAGAGAATTGCCGAAAAAAACTCCAGTTATTGAGCAACCGATCACTGAAATTGTAAAAAGAACAGTGAAAAGCCCTACTACACCGAGAGTTCAACTGGCTTGGAGAACGGAAAGTTATGGAACAAGAGAAGCAATGTTAGCGGATATTGTGGTGAATATTTTGAGTAACAGAGGCGAAGCCGGATTGATGGATTTAAACATTAATCAGACTCAAAAATTGCTTTGGGGACAGGCTTTTTCGGTTGGTTTAAAACAATACGGGTATTTTTCGATTGTTGCTGTTCCGAAAGAAACACAGTCTTTGGATGAAGCTAAAGATTTGGCTTTAGAACAGATTGAATTGGTAAAAAAAGGAGAGTTTCCGGACTGGATGCTTCCTGCGATCATCAACGACTTTAAAATCCAGAGAATGAAAACGTTGGAAACAGCGGATGGATTGGCGACAAATCTTTATGATACTTACATTAAGGGCAGAACTTGGGAACAGGAACTGAACGAAATGGATGAATACGCCGAGTTTACAAAAGAAGATGTCGTTGCTTTTGCCAATGAATTTTTTAAGGAGAATTATGTCATTATCTACAAAGAAAAAGGAGTAAATGATAAATTAATTCGCGTTGAAAATCCGGGAATTACACCTGTAAAAATCAATCGTGAAGCACAATCTGAGTTTTTACAGCAGATTTTGGCAGAGAAAACGGAAGATATTCAACCGGAATTTGTTGATTATGAGAAAGAAATTCAGACAGATTTAATTAAAGATAAAAAATTAAATTTCGTCAAAAATAAATATAACGATATTGCGCAGGTTCATTTTATTTTTCCTTTTGGAAGTGATAATGACCGTGATTTGGGGATTTCTACTCAAGTTCTGCAATATTTGGGAACGGAAAAATTTTCGCCTGAAGATTTGAAAAAGGAATTTTTTAAAATCGGGGTAACAAATGACTTCAAAACGACCAATGAACAGCTTACAATTTCTTTAAGCGGATTAGAAGAAAACATCGAAAAAGGTGTCAAATTGCTTCAACACTGGTTGTACGAAGTAAAACCAGATCAGGAAGTTTACAAACAGTTTGTGGAAACCGTTTTGGAGAACAGGGCTGCAATGAAGAAAGATAAAGGGCGAATCATGACTGCCTTAACGAACTATACGAAATTAGGTGATTTCTCCCGTTTTACGGATATTATTTCTAAAGAAGAGCTGGAAAGCAGTGATGTTGAGGTTTTCACAGATAGAATGAAGAAATTATTCAAGTTTCCTTATCAGATATTTTTCTATGGAAGAAGTTTTGAAAATTTTAAATCATTTATTGGAAATTATATTGAAAATGAAAGCTTTCAAATTCCTGAACCGAAAAAATATCCTGAACCTGAAACCATAGGAAATGTTTATTTCACCGACTACGATATGGTGCAAATGGAAATGAGCAAGGTTGGAAAAGGTCATGATGTGAATCCCGAAAACTTTGGAAAAATCAATGTTTTTAATGAATATTTCGGACGTGGTTTATCATCAATTGTTTTTCAGGAAATCCGTGAGAGTAAAAGTTTAGCGTATTCTGCATATGTTTCTTACGCTGCCAATTCTGAGTTGAATCATCCGGATTATATCACAACATATATCGGAACACAGCCAGATAAATTACAAATAGCAGTTGACACGATGGCGGAATTGATGGCTGAGCTTCCGGAAGTTCCAACTCAGTTTGAAAATGCTAGAAACGCTGCTTTAAAACAAATTGCTTCGCAAAGAGTGACAAGAACGAATATTTTCTTTAATACGTTGAGGTTAAAAAAATTAAACATTCATCACGATTTTAGGAAAGATATTTACAAACAGATTGAAAGTTTAAAGTTTGAGGATTTAAATAAATTTTATCAAACTGAAATTAAGTCGATTCATTTTAATACGGCTATTATCGGGAAAAAAGAAAACCTGAATATGGATGCTGTGAACCAAATGGGAATATTTAAGGAATTGGATTTGAAAGATATTTTTGGACATTAAAATTTTAATTTAAAATAATATTGAGATGTTTCGGGAGGCTCAGCATGGCATCGCTAATACTAACGGCTTTGACGCTCGCTTCGCTCGCGCCTTTTAAACTGTTAATCATCAGTCAGGTTTACCAAAATATCTTTTAAAATAAAAAAAAGACCCCGAAAGAAAAACTTTCGGGGTTTTATATTGTCTTGATTGAAATTATTTAACAACTTTCATCTCATCAATCAGCCACTTAGAATCGGCATATTTATCGATGATGAAAAGAATATATTTTGTATCAACCATGATATTTCTGCTGAAACGAGGGTCGTAGTTGATGTCGCTCATTGTTCCTTCCCATTGTCTGTCGAAGTTTAATCCGACAAGATTTCCGTTGGCATCAAGAGCCGGACTTCCAGAGTTTCCACCTGTTGTATGGTTGGTTGCAGTGAATCCTACAGGAACGTCACCCGTTTTATCTTTATAATTTCCGAAATCTTTTTTGTTGTAAAGGTCGATCAGTTTTTTTGGAACATCAAATTCATAATCTCCCGGAACATATTTCTCCATAACACCCGCCAAATGCGTTTGATAGTTGTAAGAAACTGCATCTCTAGGCGAAGAACCTTTTACCTTTCCGTACGTTACACGAAGCGTAGAATTGGCGTCCGGGAAGAATTTTCTGTCTTTATCCGTTGCCATTTGTTGTGCCATGAAAGTCTTTTGTAAAGCATCAATTTTAGTCTGTAAAGATGCAAACTGAGGATCAGCTTTTGTAGTGTAAGTATCTCTCATCGATAAGAAAACCTGATAAACAGGATCTTTTTTCAATGTCTTAATCAATTTATCCTGATTAGAGAAAGCTTTGTCGATATCTTTGCTCAGAGAAGCACCGTTTACTTCAGTTCTACCTGTGATAACCGAGTTTTTAGAAACTTCCTCGAAAGACTGGATATTCTGCGCTTCATTTTTATATTTTTCGAATCCTGCAGGTAAGAATTGGGGAGCTGTTTTGTTTGCGTAAAGAGCCAATAACTTAGCTGTTACTTTTGCGTCCAATTCTGCGTTATAATCTTTGTAGAAAGAAGTTAGTCTGTTTTTGAAAGCGGTTGTACCTTTTTCGTCCATTCTCCCTGCTTCAACTGACGTAATGTAGTTGTAGTAAAGGTTTGCCAACATCAACGTTTCTGCATTTCTGATGGTTTCAGAATAATAAGCGTTGTTTAAAGCAAAAGGAGCCTGATCGTTGTATAGTTTATTTAAGTGATCTAAAGTTGATTTAATTTCATGATTTTTAGCTACTAAAGAACCTTCATACATTACTTTTTTCTCAACCGCGTTAGATTTTTTCAAACCTTCTACTTCACCGATCCATTTTTTCCAATAATTGGCTACAGAAGCATATTTTGAAGCATACTGAATGCGAGTTGCATCATCGGTACGCATTTTTTCGTCCAATGTTTTCAACGCGACATCTCTTACTGCAATTCTCGCAGGATCAATCTCTTTCATGATTTTTTCAACCGCGATCGAAGGAAGATATTCCGTTGTTCTTCCAGGGAATCCGAAAACGAAAGTGAAGTCATTTTCATTTTTATCTTTAATGGAAACCGGAAGATAGTGTTTCGGAACGTACGGAACGTTTTCTTTTGAATACTCCGCAGGTTTATTGTTTTTATCGGCATAAATTCTGAACATGGAGAAATCTCCCGTATGTCTTGGCCAAACCCAGTTATCGGTATCTGAACCGAATTTTCCTATGCTTTGTGGCGGTGCCCCTACCAAACGAATATCTTTAAACGTTTCGGTTGTAAAAGCGTAAAATTTATTTCCGTAATACATTGATTTTACAGAAATTGATTGGTAAGGTTCTATTTTCTGAGAGTTTTTATAGATCTCAATATTTTTAGCAATCTGTTTTGAAAGTTCAGGTTCTGTAAGATTATCTGTTCCTTCTAAAATCTGATTGGATACTTCTTTGATATCAACAATAAAGTCCACTGTTACCCCTGGATTCGGAAGTTCACCTTCAGGATTTTTTGCCCAGAAGCCGTTGGATAAAAGGTCGTTCTGAACGGTTGAATGCGCCTGGATTTGTCCGTAGCCACAGTGATGGTTTGTCAGCAACAGACCTTTTGGCGAAATAATTTCTGCGGTACAACCACCATTGAACTGTACTACAGCATCTTTGATGCTTGCTTTTTGAGGATTGAAGATGTCTTTTGCAGAGATTTTCATTCCTAAATCTTTCATTTCCTTTTCATTAAGCTCTGTTGGAATCCACATTCCACCGTATTGCTGTGCAAAAGTCATTACAGCCGGCAAAAGAAATACAGATAAAAGTATCTTTTTTGTCATAATCAAAATTTTGCCCCAATTTACGAAGAAAAAGGCAGACTTGGATTAAAAAATGGTTGATAGTTGATGGTTATTGGTTGATTGTTTTTAATTTCTATGTAAACACTTTCCAGTTGAAGTCTATTAATAATCAACCAGTAACCATCAACCATGAGGCGGCTTAATTTTTGTTAATTAAAAAAGAGAATCACATTTAAATTTTAAACTAAAAATCAACTATTATGAAACACCAAATTCAAATTTTAGGAATGGTTGCGATGGCTTTTATGGTTTCGTGTACACAAAAAGACAAAAATCCTGAAGTAAATGTAAATCCTAAAACAGATCCGATGGCGATTCAAACTCCTATGGATACAACAAAAACAGTTGCGGCAGAAACGACTCATAACTCCGAAAATTCTGTGGATTGGTTCGGAACGTATGAAGCGACTGTTCCATGCGCGGATTGTCCTGGAATTAAAACAATTTTAACTTTAAATAAAGATAAAACTTTTACAATTTCCGAAGAATATCTGGAAAGAAAATCGAAAAACGAAGACAAAGGAACTTTTGAATGGAACTCGACAGGAAGTATTATTACATTGAATGGGAAAAGTGCAAAATACAAGTATAAAGTAGGCGAAAATACGCTTACTCAATTGGATATGAGTGGTCAACCGATTGATGGTCCGAATAAGGATCTGTATGTTTTTAAGAAAAAATAAAATAAATAAAGTAGAGGTTTTTAAACCTCTATTTTTTGTTTTAAAACTGATAGGCAATAATTTTTTCATCTTCCATCAGTTTTTTCATTAATGTTTCATGATTAATGCTGCTGCCTGTAACAATCCAAGTTGTGGCAAGGTTTCCCTGCGTGTATTGCTGTTTTGACATGATAAATCTTAAATTATTCAGCTTAAAAAGTTCTTCACAATGTTTAATGTCATGATAATCGACAACCGCAATTTTGTATTCACGGATTTTGTGTTTTTTGTCGATAAATCTTTCGAAAAGAGTAAGCGTATTTAAAACCAATAAAACCAAAACCGTTCCCAAAAGCGAAAGATAGACGTAGCCCGAACCGACCGCCATTCCGATGGAGGCGGTTGCCCAAATCGTAGTCGCAGTCGTGATACCGTCGATTTTATTGTCGCCTTTAAATATAACTCCGGCTCCTAAAAATCCGATTCCGGTGATGATGTTTGCTGCCAAACGATCCGGATTGGCAACTCCGATTTTAATGGAAAGAATGGTAAACAAACAAGACCCAAAACATACCAAAATGAAGGTTCGTAAACCTGCAGACTTGTTTCTGTATTCGCGCTCTGTTCCAATCATAATCCCCAGTACAACAGAAATAAATATCAGCAGCAACTCATTTTGAATGACGTAATGATCCTTTAAGAATTCCATTTTTTAGATTTTAAACTAAGAATTAAAATTACGATAAAATCTTTAATGATGCCAGATATTCTTTGGTTCAGGATACGAGAAACGGGGCTCGAAACCAGAACCCCGTATCATGTAACATGAATATTTTTAAATCAAATTAATTCTTAATAAACTTCTGAGTGAAAGTTTTATCTTTTATGGATAATTTGATGATATAATTTCCTTTTGTAAGTTCAGAAACGTTGATTGTATTTCCTTTTACTGAGGTTGTGTTTAAAATTCTTCCGTTTACATCGTAAATTTCCGCTTTTACAATTTCATTTTTAGACTGAATATTTAAAATATCCTGTACCGGATTCGGATAAATAGAAACCGAATTGTTTTCTTTACCTATTTCCGATGTTGCCAATACATTCTGAACACTTGTTGTATATGTATTTGTGATGATCGGATGGTTGTAATCGAAGTAGATTTTAGCTGTATTACTGAAGCTGTCACCAATATTTAAAGTCGATTTTGTTTTAATTTTAAATGAAACATATCCGTCGTTAGTAGCATTATTAAAAGGGAGCTGAATATTTTCAAAGATAAACTCGACAACATTTCCTGTTACTCTTGTTACGAAATTATGGCTTCCATTTAACGGGATTAAGCTTGATAAATCATACTTGGATGCATCAATTTCATCTTTTACAACAATGTTTTGTGCATTTGCTGTTCCTGTATTTTCAAATCTAATTAAATAATGGACATAATCTCCAACTTTCGCCTGTGTAATGAATGTTCCCTCAAGACAGGTTTTGTCGTTTGGATCGAAGGAGTTTACAACCGTTTGGTTTAATGTAAATGCATTATCCAAAGGTGTTTCATCCGTTGCTCCGTTGATTTGGGCATTGTAATGGAGAACATCACCTCCATTTAAAGCCGGAGTTTGCGTTGGAGTATTTAATGTAAAAGAAGCTGTAATTTCTCTCGTTTCAAAAGGCGCAAGATTGGTGAAATTCCAGTTTAATGATCCTGTTGACTGTGAATTTGGAGCTAATGTGGACGTTGAATAATTCATTAAATCATCATTGTAATTGAATGATAAAGTACCTGATTGCACGGCGTTTCCTTTGTTTTTGTAAACAATTTTATACTTCGCGACAAATCCCGGAGCAGCAGCATTTACAGGGATAATTAAAACTTCTAAATCATTATGTGTTCCGTTTGGTGTAAGGCACCAATTTTGAGTAAAAGGGCTTGTCTGTGTTGGGAAATCTACGGTAATGTTCGCTGGAGCGACATTGTAATAGGTCGGATTTTCCAGGATCGGAGTTATAGTGTGATTTCCTGCCTGCAAAGGAATATTAAATGTTCCTCCTTGATTTGATGTATAGACACTTGAAACGCCTCCCGTATTGATACCGAATTTCAAATAAGGGAATTTTGGGTCTGAGGAGTCGCATCCATTGCTGTTATAATCATAAGATGCAGTTCCTGCTACTTTATAAATATTTCCTGCCGGAGCTAATGTACAGTAAGACGTGAAGATGGTATTCGCAAGGTTTGGATTTAAACTTTGAACCAAAGCTCTTTCGCTATCGTCATCTACACAGATATTTTTGATGTATGCAGAAGTCAGCACCAATAGATTGGGATTTCCATTTTTTAGATTGATGTAATCCAGTGCTTGCTGAGTTCCACTGTTGCTCGTAATGAACTGTAATTCTTCTAATTGTGGAGCTTGTGACAAATCCACTCTTTTTAAGTATCCGTTATTATAGCTTACGTTTACCTTTTTTAAGACAGGTAAATTGGTGAAATTAATATTATACTGAGCTGTTGTATTATTATAATTCGATGTGAAATTTTGTAAAGCAGGTAAATTGGCAACATTCAGCGTGGTGAATTTATTTTTACTCACATTTAATGTTTGTAACAACGGTAAATTCGTTAGTTGAAGACTGGATAAACTGCGACTTACCTCTAATGTTTTTAGCTTGGAAAAATCATTAAATGCAAGAGAAGTTAAGCTTCCATACACTGCAACATCATTTTTTAAGGTAAAACTTTCTAATGATGTGTTGGTATTACCGAAATTCAGCGTATTAAGATAAAATGTATCTTTTACAGAAATATTCTTTACAGAAGGCAGGTTATTGAAAGCAATATCAGTTAATGCATTATTTGCTGTTCCTGAAAGTTGCGGATATTCTATATTGATATTTTCCAGTAAAGGGAGATTTTGGAATGTATAATTTGTTCCAATAAATGTTCTTTTAATTGTTAAATCCTTTAAGCTAGGCAGATTACTTAAAGTAAGAGGAATTACTCTTGAATTATTTAAAATAATACTTTCCAGCAAGGGTAAGTTTGAAAAATTATAAACTGTAGGAATATCACTGGAATAAAAAACAGAATACGGGTCTTCTGTTTTAAAAGTTTTTAAATTAGGTAAATTATTAAATGTTACCGCACTTACAAATGGCTTCAGCAATTCAATACTTTGTAAATTTGGTAAGTTGTTAAAATCCAGAGAAGTTAATGTATTAATAGCATTACCGTTTGAATCTAAAGAGAACGAAAGCAGTTGTGGAAGCGAAGACATTGTTATAGACTGATAGCTGCTGTCATTTAATATGATACTTTTCAAAGAATTCAGAGAACTCATATTTAGTGTTTTTAAATAACGATCTCTAATACTGATCTCCTCAAGCTGTGAAAGGTTTGAAATATTGATAGATGAAGATGTTGGAGTACAGCTTTTTGCATTAATTGTGAGTTTCTTAAGGTTATTAAGATTGGTAAGATTCATAGAACTGTATGTAATCTCATTTACCTCAATATTCATCAAAGCAGGAGCTGTACTGAAATTTAAAGGAACACAAGTGTTTGAAGAGGTGTAAGATCCAATTTTTAAATTTTTAAGAACAGGAACATTACTGAAATTGATTTCGGTAGCATCAGGACTAAGATCAACTTCCAGATCATTGACGCTCGTAAGATCTTCAAAATAATATTTATTTGCTCTCAGCGCTTTTAATTTTACAGTACCTGCATTAGAGGTGCCCTGCATATGAAATTCATCAATGTTAAAAGCCAATCCGCTTGGGCTTATAGAAGGATTTATATTTTTTACAGTAATTTTTATAGGTGTTGAAATGGTAGTATATATCAGAGCCGGAAGATTGTCCAGAAACAAGCCGTTCGCTGTATTTATTCCTCCATGAAGATATTTAAGGTTAGGGAAATTACTTACCGTAAATGTTGTTGGAGCAAAAGAATATGAAAATGTAAGCGTTTCTAATAGCGTGATTGGAGCAAGTACAAAATTTGACGCTGCATTTTGAATAGTCAGCTGTGACATTGGATTTCCATCCGCAGAAAAATCTACAATAGAAGGATAATCTATAGTAAAACTAGTAAAATAATTATTGGTAATATTTAAAGAAACCAATCCTGTAGAACCATATGTAGTATTAAAAGTACCCAAATGATTATTCGAAGCATTCACCGAAATCGGATTATCTAAAGTCAAAATAGTTAAAACATTATTTTGACATTCAATATTCTTTAAAGTAGTGATACTGGCTAAATTCAAAGTACCGGATAATGAGTTTCCATTAATCTTTAATGTCACAAGGTTTGTAAAGGAAGTTATTCCTAAAATATTGGAAATACTGCTATTACTTACATCCAAATAACTCACCTGAGAAGCTTCAGTTGTGCTGATCTGTCCATCGGAATTGGCATCTATTGCGAAAAAATTTCCGGAAAGATTTTTTGCAACCTGATTACTCGAACTTGAATTCAGGATTTTATTCTTTAAATTTTGATCATAAAATGAAACGTTTTGCGCCTGAAATAGAGCAAACACAATCATACAAATGATTAAGTAGAATTTTTTCATGTATTATTAGTTATTTATTATTTTTTTTATTCAAAAAAGCAAAAATAAACCATTGAAATTCAATTTCAATGGTTTAATATGTTAAATATTTTCAGAAAATTTACTGCTTCTCGATCAGATCCAAAAACTGCTGCTCATCTAGAATGTTAATTGTTCCGATGTCCTGGGCTTTTTTCAGCTTACTGCCTGCTTTTTCACCCACAACAAGGAAATTCAGGTTTTTGGAAACCGCCGAAATATTTTTCCCACCGTGTTTTTCTACCATTTCTTCGGCAGCTTCTCTTGTGAATAAAGACAACTTTCCTGTGAAAAGGAAGGTTTTTCCATCCAGAACATTAGATAAAACTTCATTCGTGCTTTCGCCTTTTTCCAGTTGAACGCCGTAAGATTTTAACCTTTCGATCATTAAAATATTTTCAGGATTGGCAAAGAAATCCACAATGCTTACCGCGATTTTTGTTCCGATGTCTTCAACCTGACAAAGTTCTTCCACAGTTGCATTTTTCAGTTCTTCAATCGTCGGGAAATTTTTGACTAATTTCTTCGCAACCGTTTCTCCTACGTGTTTTATTCCAATTCCGTACAATACTTTTTCAAAAGCAATTTCTTTTGATTTTTCGATTCCCGAAATAATATTCTGAGCAGATTTTTCCGCCATTCTCTCTAATGGAAGAAGCTGTTCTTTGGTTAAAACATAAAAATCAGCAGGATTTTCAACCAGTCTTTCCCTGTAAAGCTGTTCGATGGTTTCACTTCCCAAATTATCAATATTTAAAGCTTTTCTCGAAACATAATGAATCATTCTTCCCACAACCTGTGGCGGACAATGCAGGTAGTTGGGACAGTAGTGAGCTGCTTGATCTTCTAATTTTACTAACTTAGTTTCGCATTCTGGACAATATAAAGGAAATTTAATTGGTTCTGAATATAAACTTCTCATTGTTGGATTTATACCAATTATTTTAGGAATAATTTCACCTCCTTTTTCAATAAAAACATGATCATAAGTATGTAGATCTAATTTTTTTATAATATCTTCATTATGTAATGTTGCTCTTTTTACCTTAGTACCACCTAGAAATACAGGTTCAAGTTCAGCAACCGGGGTTATTGAACCAGTTCTTCCAACTTGGTATTTTATAGATAATAAAGTTGTTTCTTTTCTTTCTGTTTCGAATTTATAAGCCATTCCCCATCTTGGAGATTTGGAGGTATAACCTAATGATTTTTGATCTTTTAAAGAATTAACTTTAAGAACTATACCATCTATTTCAAAATCTAGATTTTTTCTTTTTTTGCAATTTCATTTATGAAACTTTTAGTTTCTTCTAAAGTCTTACAGAGTTTAATATATTTAGATATCTTAAAGCCCAATTCTTCTGCTAGTTGTAAGTTTTCAAAATGAGTATTAGATGCATAATCATCATCGTCAATGATAAGTTGATAACAAATTGCGCATAGTCCACGTTTACGAACTTCTGCACTATCTTGCATTTTTAAACTTCCACTTGCTGTATTACGAGGATTCATAAAAGGTTCTAAACCTTCCATTTCTCTGAATCTGTTTATTGTTTGTAGTTTTTTATAAGTTAAATATATCTCACCTCTAAAATAAAATCTTTTTGGAATATTTTCCCCTTTAACGTGTAGAGGTATATCAAAAATTTTTTTAACATTTTCTGTTATATCATCTCCTTGAAAACCATCTCCTCGCGTAATCGCTTGAATGAGGTTTCCATTTTCATAAAGTATTGAAATTGAAGCACCATCATATTTTAATTCAGCTATAAATTCTACAGGATTATCAATAGATTTTACTATTCGTTTTTCCCAATTTTCAAGATCTTCAAAATTATATGAATTGTCCAAAGAATACATTCTAAATTTATGTTGAACAGTCGGAAAGTTTTTAGTTATTTTCCCACCTACCCTTAATGTGGGTGAGTTATTATCTATAAATTCAGGGTATTTTTCTTCTAGTTTTCTTAGTTCTTCTAATAATTTATCAAACTCAAAATCAGAAATTGTTGACTCATCCAAGACATAATAATTATAATTATGCTGATGAAGTTCTTTTCGCAGGTCTTCTATTTTTTGTTGAATGTTTTCGGACATTGGTTTTCTATCTTTTGAGCAAAAATAACTAAAGTAATTTCATTTAAAAAATAAGAGAATTAAATATTGTGATAAAATTAAGATCATGTAACATATTCCAACGAATTGATTTTGTTCAGAATAAAATTCATGTTTACATTGATTTAACATAATGTTATAATTTAATTGAAAAATTCTTAAAACTCCCGTAAACAAGCGTCTCCCGAAGTCAGAATACCTTTGCGCCAGCTAAATTTTGAAAATGAAAAAAGTAAAGATTGTATTGGGATTATTGTTCCTGAGTTTCGGAACAGTGGCTTTTGCACAAACTACACAAGCATCAATTGTAGGGAAAGTGACAAGCACAAATGCGGCTCAGGAGAAAGTGAAGGTAACGATCGTAAACGAATCGACGGGTTTTAAAACGGAAACGGAGACTAACTCAAAGGGTGAATATATTTTTAAAGAAATTCCGCTAGGAGGACCTTACACGGTTATTGTAAATGATGAGAAAAAAGAAGGTTATACCGTAAATTTTGGAGATCAGGTAACAGTAAATGTAGATTTGGCTAAAACCGGCGAAAAAAATATCGAAGAGGTTGTTGTTGTCGGAAATCTAAAGAATAAAATAGGAAACTTAGGTGCTGCAACAGCAATTACGACTAAAAACATCGGCATACTGCCTGTAAACGGAAGAAATTTTGCCAATCTAGCGGAATTGTCTCCTTTGAGCGGTAAAAACGGAAGTATTTCGGGACAGCTAGGTTCTTCTACCAATTTTACAATAGATGGGATGACGGCAAAAAACCCGACTTCCGCGGGGGCTACAACGAGCCGAAGCGGCGCTCCGTTCTCTATTTCTATTGAAGCGGTTCGTGAGTTTAAAGTGACGACCAACCAATATGATGTTACTTTGGGAAGAAGTGGCGGTGGAACAGTAAGTGCCGTTACAAAATCCGGAACGAATAAATTTTCAGGAAGCGCTTGGGAATATTTAAGAACAAATTGGCTTTCGAGCAAATATGATATCAGAGGAAACAAAATTAATAACGATTTCTCCACATCTCAGTTTGGGTTCTCTTTGGGTGGGCCTATCATTAAAAACAAATTGCATTTCTTCGTAGCTTGGGATCATCAGTTAGATTCAAGACCGTTGCAGATTGCAGATATCAAATCTCACGACGACGAGTTGAGATTAAATACAACTACAGCAACTTTAAATAAATTCCTAGACATTGCAAGAGCAAAATACGGCGTTGGAAATTCACCGCAATTTGGAAGTTTCGACAAAGTGAGAAATTCTGATGCTGCATTTTTACGTTTAGACTGGCAGATTAACGATAAAAACTTATTGACATTAAGAAACAACTTTACTTACGATTTAAATAAAAACGGATTAGGAGACAACACAGCGATCAATGCTTTCGAATCTTATGGAAATGATAAAAACTTGGATAACAGTTTATTATTGACATTAAGATCAAACTTAAAACCTAACATGACCAACGAATTAAAGGCTCAGTACCTTTATACAGCTCAGGACAGTTACCAGAATGATGAACTAGGTCATGCAGTGCCAAGAGCTATCGTTGAAAATATTGTTTCCAATATCGATGGAGCAAGTAAAGCAACCAACATCCAGATTGGAGGTCACCGTTTCGGGCAGGAAGGTTTTAGAAATAATGTTTTCCAGATCGTAGACAATTTATATTATAACACAGATAAGATTAAATATACTTTCGGAGCAGATCTCATGTATACAATGGCAAAATCTATCTACGGAAGTGAGGTGAACGGAAGATTCCATTTCAGAGAAAATCCAACGGCAAATGGAGGGGATAATTTGTATAATTTTAATAATCTTATTGCGTACAGATTTTACAGAGAAGTTCCTTTGATGGAAGATCCATCAGTGAAATCTAATATTTACAATTTAGGAGTTTATGGGCAAATTCAGACTAAAATTGCGAAAGGTCTGGATTTAATGGCTGGTTTAAGGTTAGACTACGGAGGTTATCCAAAAGCCGGACTTAATCAAAAATTGTATGATGAAATGGGTATCAGAACGGATAATCAGATTAAATCTTTCATTATTCAGCCAAGATTCCAGTTTGATTGGAATATTAATGAAGGAAATAAAGATTTCTTAAAGTTCGGAGCAGGTATTTTCTCGTCTGATATTAATAATTATATGATTATCAATAATTTGGTGTTTGATGGAAGACATTTGGCAACAGTAGATGTGACCGGTAAAGATGTTCCTGTCCCTGATTTCAATAGCTATAGAAATGATTACAGCACAGTTCCTACATTGCCTCAGAATCAGATTCCAACTATTAATTATACCGGAAAAGATGCAAAAATTCCTATCGTTTACAAAGCAAATATTTCTTACACGCACTTTTTCAACGAGAGATTCAGAGCGGGAGTTGCAGGTTATATGGCTTTAGGTCGAAATAACTATTTCTACTATGATAGAAACATGCAGGCAAATCCTTATTTCACATTGGATAATGAAGGTGGAAGAGGAGTTTATGTACCTTCATCGACAATCTTGGCGAACGGAACAATGAACTGGAAAGAAGGAAGAATTAACCAAAATTTCGGAAGAGTTCTGGAACTGGTAAGCGACGGAAAAGTTAACCAGTTTTCATTTGTATTTGATACGAGTTATCGTTACTGGAAAGATGGGGAAATCACGGCAAGTTACACTTGGGCAGACATTAAAGACAATACTTCTTACAACGGAAACGTAGCGAATTCAGCGACTTTGTCAACTCCGGTTGCAAGTGATCCAAGAGATTTGAGAATGTCTTATTCGGATAACCAGTTCAGAAATAAAGTGGTTATTTATGGAAATTCACCGACGATTGCAGGGTTTACTTTAGGAATCAGATATGCCGGAATGGGCGGAACTCGTTTCTCTTTAACGGCAGGTGGAAACGTAAACGGAGATTTTGTTGATACGAATGATTTGGCGTATATTTTCCCGAATCTTACTCAGACTTTGATTGATAATCCTGAAGTAGGAAAGGCATTGAAAAACTATATCACAGATTACAACAACAAGATTGCAGAAAGAAACGGAGGAAAGAACGGATTCTATGGAGTTTGGGACGTTCGTGTTGCAAAAAAGATCAAGTTTGAAAAAATTGGTGCTTTTGAACTTTCAGTTGATATTTTTAACGTAGCGAATTTGCTTAACAAAGAATGGGGTGTTAATAAGTCTTACAGCAACATGTCTTTGTATAGAATCACAGGATTCGACCCGGTTACGAAACAGCTTAAATATAGCTTAAACACAAGCGGATTGGAACCCTTGACAGGAAATCCTTACCAAATTCAAATTGGAGCAAAATATTCATTCTAGGATGAAGTGAAAAAAGTGAATGTTCAATAGTGAATTTAGTTTGTCATCAATTCAGATTCATTATAAATTAACAATTGACTTGCGAAGCAAAATTGACCATTCACTTAAATTTATATACCTTTAACTAAAAGTTGAGAGACTTTTATTTTAAATATCTAATTTATATTATGAAAAAAATTATCTTAGGGTTAGCAGTTTTAAGCACAGTTATCATGAAGGCACAAACCCAGATTGTCGCGCACAGAGGTTATTGGCAGACGCAGCCACCAACGACGGAAAACTCGTTGAAATCGCTGGAAAATGCACAAAATTTGAAGATTTACGGAGCGGAATTCGATGTGAGAATGACGAAAGATGGCGTTTTGGTAGTAAACCACGACGAACATCACGCAAAAATGGAAATTTCTGAAACAAATTTTAAAGAATTAGAAAAAGTAAAATTATCCAACGGTGAAAATTTTCCGACATTAAAAGATTATTTAAAACAAGGAAAGAAAGATAAATCATTACGTTTGGTTGTTGAAATAAAGCCGGATAAAACAAAGGAAAAAGAAGATGAATTGACGGCAAAAACAATCAAAATGATTAAGGATATGAAGTTGGGAGGTCAATGCGATTTTATTTCTTTCAGCTTAAATATCTGTAAGGAAATTAAAAAATTAGAACCGTCTTTCAAAGTTCAGTATTTAAAAGGAGAGTTGTCTCCACAGCAAATCAAAGAGGAAGGCTTAGACGGACTAGATTACCATTACAGCATCTTCCAGAAAAATCCGACTTGGATTGCAGATGCAAAAGCTTTGGGATTAATCACCAATGCATGGACGGTAAATGACGTTGCTGTTTCAGACGAATTAAAAAAGCAAGGAATCGGATTTATCACTACAAACATTCCGGATCAGCTTAAAAAGTAATAGGCTTTTAAGAAAATATTAACCAATTATAAGCAGTTCATCTCTTTTGAGAAGGACTGTTTTTTTTGCTTACTGCTTAAGTTAAAATTAATTTAATCTTTAATAATCTGCGTATTTGTGTGGGATCTTTTATTTTTTCAAGAAAAGACAATAAAATTATTGAAATAAGTTTAATCGGTTGCATTAATATTTCTTAATTTATTTAACCTGTTGTTAACCAAAAGTGTATGTGTTTTTGTTTAAATTCCGTTCATATGGTGTTTAATAATTCTTTAATAAATGTTAAAATAGTATTAAAACCGTAATCATAATGTCGTTTTAATTTTGCGCAAACAAAAAAGATATGCGTAAAGAGACACAAAAAGTACTCATTTTATCACTATTAGGACTGGTCAGTGTAAATTTGGCGGCTCAACAAAAGGCTAAGCGAGACACCATTAAATCCATTGATGAGGTTGTGGTAACGGCTTTAGGGATCAAAAGGCAAGATCGATCTCTAGGGTATGTTGCAGAAACCGTAAAGTCTGATGAGTTGTTGGAAACTCAGAACAACAACTGGTCACAGGCTTTGGAAGGAAAGGTAGCTGGTTTGAAAATTCAAACAGCTGGAGCAGGACCTTTGGGAAGTTCTTTGATTAAACTTCGCGGAGATATTTCCATGAACGCGAATGAAAACAACGCTCTTATCGTTGTAGACGGTGTTCCATTGAACAATAATACGACTGGAACCGGATTTTCAGCTTATGGAGCGGGTTCCAAAGCAGACTTACCAATTGATTACGGAAACGGAATCAACACCATTAATCCTGATGATATCGAATCAATCACAGTATTGAAAGGTTCTACTGCATCTGCTTTGTATGGTTCGCGAGGTGCTGCAGGAGCGGTAATGATCACAACAAAATCAGGAAAAACCAAGAAAGGAAAAATTCAGGTTACCTTAAATTCTTATTCTAGCTACGATTCGGTTTTGAAATGGCCGGATTGGCAGTATGAATACGGACAGGGAACAATGCAGAAAGATACCAACGGAAATTATTTTTATTCATACGGAGCTTCTGCAGACGGTGTAAGCACGGGTGGAACAAGTAGTGCCTTCGGTCCGAAATTCGCAGGACAGTATTACTTCCAGTACGATCCGACCACTGAGGGGCAAAGCGCAACGAGACAGCTGTGGCAGCCTTATAAAGATAACATTAAAGGTTTCTGGAAGACAGGAACTACATTCTCCAACAACGTTGCGATTGAGAGCTCAAATGAAACGACATCTTTCAGAACATCTTTAACATATTTGAATAATGAATGGATGATGCCCAATACAGGTTTCGACAGATTCAATGCTGCGCTTTCATTTGATCATAAATTAAGTGAAAAATTAAAAGTTGGAGTAAAATTCAATTTCAACAAAACAAAAAGCGACAATTTACCTGCGACGGGATATAGTAATCAATCGATTTCATACTTCATGATTTTCCAGAATCCAAACGTGGATCTGGCTTGGTACGAACCCATTTGGAAGAAAGGAAAAGAGCAGGTTGATCAAATTCACCCGTTCAGCTCGTTTATCGACAACCCTTATTTAATTGCTTATGAAATGCTGAATGGAGTTGATAAAAACTTCATCACAGGAAACGTGAATTTGAATTATAAAATTACCAAAAACTTCGACGTAATGGTACGTTCAGGACTGGAATTGAATAACGAATTGCGTACCCAAAAAAGACCTTGGAGTTCTGCAAACTATCTTCAGGGAATGTATAGAGAACAGCATATCAACTCGATGGATTTAAATAATGATGTGTTATTCACATACAGAAATAAATTCAATGACTTCGATTTTAGTGCTTCTGCAGGGGGAAATATTCGTTATATAGAATACACCATGTATGATTATCTGGCAGACGGATTATTGAAACCGGGAGTCTACACCATGCCAAATGGTATTTCAAATATTACAAAATTTGCAAAACCTTCGGATAAACAGGTAAATAGTACATATGCCTTGGCGAATGTAAGCTATAAAAATAAAATTTTCTTAGACCTTACCGCAAGAAATGACTGGAGCAGTACACTTCCGGCGCAAAACCGTTCTTATTTCTATCCATCGGTTGCAACTTCATTTATCCTTTCCGATATTTTCAATTTTACTTCTCAGAAATTTAATTATTGGAAATTAAGAGCTTCATGGTCGAAAGTTGGTAATGATACAAATCCTTATCAGTTAATTAAATACTATAACAACAGTGATTTTGCTGGTTCTGTAGAATCTCCGGCAACATTCCCAAATCCGAATCTGAGACCAAACATGATTACCAATATGGAAGCGGGAATGGATTTCAGTTTCCTTAAAAATAGAATTAACTACTCAATTACAGCATATCAAAGTAATTCTAAAGATCAGATTGTTACAATTCCTGCATTATGGGAAACAGGTTACAGCGGAAGAATCATTAACGCAGGGGAAATCAGAAACAGAGGAATTGAAATGACTTTAAATACATTTCCAATTAAAAATAAAAATTTCTCATGGAGTGTAAATGCAAACTGGTCATTGAACAGAAACAAAATCCTTTCTCTTCCTGAAGAATTCCACGGAGAGCCTTATACAATGGCAAGTGTAGGAGGTGTGGTTTATTATAATGCTTTTGTTGGTGGTTCTTTGGGAGATATGTATGGTTATGGATTGATGTATTCTCCTGATGGACAGGTGATTTTTGGAAGTGATGGTTTAACAGGGAAACCAACTCAGATGAAGAAAATCGGAAATGCATATCCGGAATGGAGAGCAGGTCTTCAAAATGAATTCAGATATAAAGGAATTACGGTAAGTTTCTCATTCGACGGACAGTACAAAGGTATGGCATATTCGCAGTCTCATCACAAAATGACAGAGCAAGGGAAGTTGGAGCATACTTTGATCGGAAGAGAAAATCCTGGAGGTTTAATTGTTGGAGCGGGAGTTGTTCAGAATCCTGACGGTTCATTCTCTCCAAATACAAAAGGAGTTTTGGTATCTGCTTATTATGCAGATTATTATAGAAGAGCAAATGTGGAGACGAATACTTTTGATACTTCTTTCATTAAATTAAGAGATGCAAGAATTGCATATTCTTTCCCGAAAAGTGTAACAGAGCAGCTTAAACTTACAGATCTCACATTGGCTGTATTTGGAAGAAATCTTTGGATGTGGACGAAGTTCCCATTATTTGATCCGGAAGCTGCAACATTGAATGACAACCAGATTACACCAGGTGTGGAAATGGGACAATTACCAACTGCAAGAACTGTTGGAGTTCAGCTTAATGTTAAATTCTAAAATTTAAAATCATGAAAAAATTACTTTTAAATACATTATTAATTGCAGGAATTGGTCTTATTTCTGTGTCATGCGGAAGAAATCTGGATGAAGTAAACGTTGATGAAAGCCGAATCAGCGAACCTGTCGCATCAAAATTACTGGTTCCGATTCAGTACAATATGGCTGCCGTAAACTATATGAGAGCGAATGATTTCACTTTCGATATCATGCAGGTTTCTCTTGATTTTCCAAATGAAGGAAATTCTTTAAGCAGATATTACATCACTGAAAATACAGGTTCAGGTTTCTGGAACAACAGCTACAAGTGGTTGAAGCAAATTAAAGACATGAGATTTGCTGCCGAAAGAGACAATGACCCGAATTATCTGGCAATTTCAATGGTTTTGAATGCCTGGATCTATTCAAATCTAACGGATACTTATGGTGATGTTCCTTTTTCTCAGGCGTCAAGCTTAGATGAAGGAGTTTCTCAACCTAAATTTGATAAGCAGAAAGATATTTACGTGGCTTTATTGGATGAATTGAAAAAAGCAAACTCTCTTTTTGTTACGACTAAAACATTAACAGGATCTGATATTTTCTACAAAGCCGAAAGCGACGCAAATGGAATTATAAACTGGAAAAAATTCTGTAATTCTCTTTCTTTAAGATTATTAACAAGAATTTTAAGCAAAAATGGAGAAGTAAACGTAAATGAAAGAATTCAGGAAATCATCAGTAATCCGACAACCTATCCGATTTTACAGAGCAATGCGGAGACTGCAAAAGTAGCGGTGACAGGTGTTGCACCACTTCTTCCTCCAATTGCAAGACCCCAGGACTTTACAACCGGAAGAGCTGCTTCAGCATTTTTTGTTGAAACTTTAAAGGCAAACAACGATCCGCGAATGTCAATGTTTTTCGGTCAGGCAAAAAGTATTCCTGCGAACGCAAATATCGGGTACAAAGGTGCTCCATCAGGATATGCTTACGGAACAACTTTCGATTATCAGCCTTCGAATATGAATCAGAATTTGGCAAAAGCTCCATTAAATATTTTAATTTTTCCTTATGCTGAGCTTCAATTTATTCTATCTGAATTGGCTTTTAAAGGAATTATTCCCGGAAGCGCACAAACTTTCTATGAAAACGGTGTAAAAGCTACGATTGAACAGTGGGGTTCGACAATGCCTGCTACTTATTTCACGAATACAAATGTGGCTTATAATGGAACTTTAGAAAGAATTATGCTTCAAAAATATGTGGCTTTATTCTTTGTAGATCAGCAACAATGGTTTGAAAAAAGAAGAACAGGTTTCCCGATTTTACCAAATAACGGAGGTCTTCTAAATAACGGGAATTTACCATCAAGATTGATGTATCCGCCAAATCCAAGAGTTTTAAATACAACCAATTATCAGGCGGCGGTTCAGCAAATGGGTGGCGATGATATCAATGTAAAAGTTTGGTGGAATAAACCATAGGTTAAGGTTGATGTTTAAACTGAAAATTCATCAATAGGATCGGGCTTTAGCCCGATTTTTAAAACAAAAAGCAAAATTGGCTTTAGCCAAAATTTAAATTCAATAATAATAAAATGAACATAAAATTTTTAATGCCATGTCTATTAATTTCAGCAATGGCATTTTCACAAGCTTCTGTATCAGGATATGTCTATGAAGATATCAACAAAAACCAGAAGAAAGAAAATAAAGAAAAAGGAATCGAAGGAGTAGCGGTTTCCAACGGAACTCAGGTTGTTTTAACGGACAAAAACGGAAGATACAGCTTACCAATCCAAGATGGGCAAACGGTTTTTGTGATCAAACCTTCCGGTTACATGACTCCGGTGAACGGAAATAATTTACCTCAATATTATTATCAATACAAACCAAAAGGTTCTCCGGCAGATTTTAAATACAAAGGTTCTGCGCCGACGGGTGAGCTTCCTAAAGAGATTAATTTTGCTTTAAATAAGCAAAACGAAAGCAAAAACTTCGATATTTTGGTTTTTGGAGATCCGCAGCCTTACACGGAAAAACAATTGGATTATTTTAAAAGAGCGATTGTAAATGAGGTTAAAAACACCAAGAAAAATGCGGTGCTGGGAATTAGTTTGGGTGATTTGGTTGGAGATAATTTAAGTTTACAAAAACCTTACGCAGACGTCATGAAGGAAGTCGGATTGCCTTGGTACAACGTGATGGGTAACCACGATATGAATTATGATGCAAAAGAAGACCAGCTTTCGGACGAAACCTTTGAATCGAATTTCGGACCTGCGAATTATTCTTTCAACTATGGAAATGTTCACTTTATCATTTTGGATGATATTTTGTATCCGGATCCGAGAGACGGAAAAGGATATTGGGGAGGCTTCCGTGAAGATCAGTTAAAATTCGTTGAAAACGATTTGAAATTGGTTGATAAAAGCAAATTAATCGTTGTTTCTTTCCACATTCCGTTGGAGCATAAAAATGAAGATAATTTCAGAAATTCAGACCGTCAGAAATTGTTTGATTATTTAGTTCCTTTCCAAAATGCACTTATTTTATCGGCTCATACGCATATTCAGCAACAACTTTTTTACGGAAAAGCAACGGGTTGGAATGGTTCAAAAGACCTTCATGAATACAACGTAGGAACAACTTGCGGAGATTGGTGGTCAGGAACTTCAGATGACCTTGGATTACCGACTTCTACGATGAGAGACGGAACAGCAAAAGGATATTCTTTCATTAGTTTTAATGATAATCAATATAAAGTTAAATATAAAACTGCCGGAAAACCGGAAGATTATCAGATCAATTTATACGTTCCGAAAGCAGTTCCGCATCCTGGGAAAACGTCTGCAAAAATCTTGGCAAATTTCTTCATGGGAAGTAAAAAAGACAAGGTAGAATACAGAATCGACGGTGAAAAGTGGGAAGATATGGAGTATGACGAAACGGTAGACCCAAGTTTCGCAATGTCGGTTTTCAAATGGGATACGACGCAAAATCTTTTCCCGGGAAGAAGACCTTCAAATCCGGAAATTTCAAAACACATCTGGACAGGAGATTTTACAAAAAAACTTTCTTTAGGAAAACATAAGGTTGAGGTAAGAGCGACGGACATGTATGGAAATCAGTTCTCAACATCACAGGAATTCGAAGTACAAAATTCGGTTCTTATTCCTTAATTTTTTCATTTATTACTATACTTTCAATAAACCGACTCTTTTTGGGTCGGTTTTTTTGTTGAAACTTGTCTAAAGTTTTATTTTTTCTTTTCAATAATTTCCATGGAGTTTGTCATCCTGTAGGGATCTAGGCATAGTATTAGAAATATTATGGAAAGATTCGTGTCTAGATCCCTACGGGATGACAAACATGGCGGAGAGCTATATTATAAAATAGAATTATATTTAAAGCAAACCTTTTGTAGCCAAATAACTTCTCCGAAGATCTCAAATAAGTTGTGGGAATCAAAAGAAGTTTTCGGAAGTTTTAAATATTAAAAAAGCATATAAATCATTAAAAACATTTATAACATTTATGTTTTAATCAAAAATTCCTTTCGTAAATTTGCTTAAACGAATAAAATTCTAATTAAAATGAATATAAACGGAAAAAATGCCATCATCACAGGTGGAGGAAGAGGGCTTGGAAAAGCGGTCGCTTTGGCGTTGGCAAATGAAGGGGTGAATATTGGGATCACTGGAAGAAACGAAGAAAACCTGAAAATGACCGTCGATGAAATCCAGAAATTGGGTGTAAAAGCGGCGTATGCAGTTTTCAGTATTGATAATGAAATTCATGTAAAAGCAGGAATCGAATCTTTGGTGGAACAATTAGGTGGCGTTGATATTCTGATCAACAATGCAGGAATCGGAGACTTTGGTTCAATCGAAGATATGTCTTCTGAAACTTGGGAACAGGTTATCAAAACCAATCTTTTTGGGGTATATTACGCTGCAAAAGCGGTTCATCCATTCATGAAAGAAAAGAGTGAAGGAGATATTGTAAATGTAGCATCAACAGCAGGTTTGAAAGGCGGACCAAATATGTCGGCTTATGCAGCATCGAAGGCGGCGGTTGTTTCATTATCTCAATCGATGATGGCGGAATGGAGAAAACAAAACATCCGTGTAATTACACTTACACCAAGTACAATTGCTTCAGATATGTCTATTCAGGGAGGTTTAACGGATGGAAATCCGGATAAGGTTCTTCAACCGGAAGATTTTGCAGAATGGGTAAGAGATATTTTGAAAATGAATAGAAGAGCTTTAATTGCAAACGGTTCAATTTTCTCAACAAATCCTTAATTGGTTTAAAATTTAAAGATCAAAAGTATCAATAGAAGCGGACATCGGTTCGCTTTTTTTTATTCACTAAATTGTCATTGCGAACGGATTGAAGCAATCTCAAAAACAGATTCTTCCTTTATCAAAATGATATTCGATGTGTTCTTTGCTGAGTGAAACGCCTTTTGGAACGAAAAATATTCTCAATAATTTCAAAGAAAACTTTGCGCTCTTTGCGTTAAAAAAACAAAAGGACAATATTCCAATAAATCAAAAAAGTAGTTTTATTTTTGCAACAAATTATTCACATGCAAAATTATTTAGAATTCGATTTCAAAATCACTCCGCTTCAGCCGTGGAACGAAATATTAATGGCAGAACTTATTGAAATAGGCTTTGACAGTTTCACAGAAGAGATGGAGGGTATTTTAGGATATATTCAGAAAGATTTATTTAATGAAGAAGAATTGAAGGTGCTTCCGCTCTTTCAAAATGAAGATGTAAAAATTGAGTATACTTTTCAGGAAATGCCCAACATCAACTGGAATGAAGAATGGGAAAAGAATTTCGAACCTATTAATATCGACAATAAAGTTTTAATCCGTGCCGAATTTCACGAGTCCGTGCCAGGTATGCACGAAATTGTGATTCAGCCAAAAATGTCTTTCGGAACAGGGCATCACCCAACAACACATTTAATGATCCAACAAATGATGGATATAGATTTTAATGGTAAAAAAGTTTTGGATATGGGCTGTGGAACATCTGTTTTAGCCATTTACGCAAAACAAAATGGGGCAGGAGATACAAAAGCTATTGATATTGACGAATGGTCTGTTGAAAATTCAAAAGAAAATGCAGTAAGAAACAATGTTGAACTGGATATTGAACTTGGAACTGCCGAGAATTTAGGAAAAGAAAATTACGATATTATTTTAGCAAATATCAACAGAAATATCCTTATTTCAGACATTCCAACTTATGTTTCGGTATTAAATGATGGCGGAAAATTATTGCTTTCCGGATTGTGTTTCTTTGATGTTGATGATATTTTAGAAGTTTGTAAAGAAAACGGATTGGAACTTAAAAAACAGCTTCAAAGAGAAGAGTGGGTAAGTTTGCTCCTTGAAAAATAAATTCACCCAAATATTAATATGAAAACCTTTTTTACCGTTTTATTTTTATTCATTGTTCAGGTTTTTTCTGCGCAGGAAGAATCGTATGCCAATGGTATTTTTAATTTTGAAGAAAATAAAACCCAGAAAATTTTTACCGATTGGACGAGAATTCGACAAGAACCGAACGTCAATTCTCAAATTTTGGATTCTCTGCAAACCAATCAACAGATTCTTATTCTTAAAAAAGAGGAAATTATTCTACAATTGGGTGAAAGAAGTTCAAATTGGTATAGAATATCTTATCAAAAAGATGATAAAACTTCCGAAGGTTATGTTTGGGGTGGAAATCTTGCAGTTGGATACAGAAATAAAAACGGTTACGATTTTCTTTTTGGTTTAACGAAAACAATTAGTAAAAAAGATAAGCAATATCCGGAAACCCTTATTAAGCAAAATATAGCGTCTGTAAAGGCTATTCAGGGAAATACTTTAATTGATGAGGTTTCTTTTGATACGGGATCGGGTGAAAGTCTGAGCTATGGAACATTCAGCATAGAAAGTAATCATAAACTTCAAAACGTTGAATTAACCTTAAAAGCAGTGGTTTCGGGCGAAGCATGTGGAATTGCGAGCTATGACCAGTATATTCTTTTTAGGGATAAAAAATTAATCGCTCTGCCTCAATTAATGAGCGTTGGAGATGCCGATGTTTACTATCATTCCGAAGAATTTGTTTTTCCAAATGATAAAGGTGGAATTCCGAATGCTTTTATTTTTAAAATGGAAGAAATGGAAAAGGATGATAAAGATCGTGAAAAGAAGAAAAAATCTTCGAAAGTTTATTTGTGGGATGGAAATTCTTACAAAATGAAATAGAAAATTTTTAATGTTAAATTTGAAAACCACTGTATATTTACGGTGGTTTTTATTTTTGAAGAGAATACTAAACTTGTAAATTGAAAGTTTATTAAAAAAATATTCACTAATTGTTATTTTAAAGTAATTATGATTAATTCAAGAACTAAATTTATATTTAAAATATTATTTTTTGTTGGAAGCTGTATGCTTTTGTGTTCGTGTCCCGGAAGTTCATTTGTGAATTATAAACTGCTTGGGTCAAGCAAAGAAAATATTCCTGAATATTATGATCTGATCGTAAATTCCGATACAATAAAAGCAAGAGTCGGGATTTTGCATAATTATCTTGATAAAGGAACCGGATTGCTTGTCAAGATTCAAAACATTGATGATAAGAATATAAAAGTAATGTCGACACAGTATGGTGAGTTATCACTGCTGGCAAAAGATCCTCATATCTATCGCAAGGAATTGTATAAAATAAAAAAGAAAGATACTTTAGTTATTGCTATTGAAGGCAAGGAATTTTACTTTGGAAGATAGGAAATTTAAAAACAAAAAACCTCACAACAAAAGTTGCAAGGTTCTTGTGAGCGCGAAAGGATTCGAACCTTTGACCGTCTGCTTAGAAGGCAGATGCTCTATCCAGCTGAGCTACGCACCCATTAAATAATTTTGTAAAAACTATTAAAACTGTCGGGGCGGCAGGATTCGAACCTGCGACCTCCTGGTCCCAAACCAGGCGCGATGACCGGACTACGCTACGCCCCGATTGAGGTCATCTTTTTAACAAGAATTACCTTGTTTTTTGTGGTTGCAAATGTATAATGTTTTTTTGAATTATGAAAATAAATTTGAGATAAATTTTTATTAATTTTTCCGACGCTCTTTTTTATTACCTTTACCTAATTAATAACCATTATTTTAGATTAAATTTAAATAAAAAAGAAAATTTTCCATTTATTGCTCTTGCTACTAACAATTTTATTTATCTCTAATTTTTACATTGAACAAAAACTCCATGAAAACTTTTCAAAAATAAAAATAGATAACATCAAAAACTTAGAGTATCATTCAAATAAAAAATTTCTAAAAAAATGGGATCGAAAATATCGGAGAAAATCTTCAAAAAGAATTAATAAAAATAAATATCAATCAAAGCGAAATTAAGTTCAGAAATGATATATTTTATTCCTTCCAAAATAAGGTTGTTTATATTGAAAATAAAGAGAAATGTATTGAGTTGAAAGTAGAATATAATATTTTTAATTCTTTGCTTAAAATTAAAGGATTTCAAACAAGGAAAAACCATCATTAAAATTGACGTTTATTTAATTACAAATTCAATTTAAATCAAACATAAACATGGAAATTACAAAATTACATATAATTGATTGGTATGATGATATTATCACAGCAATTACTTTTTTGGGAAATGAGGTTTATATATTCCATTGTATTAAAATAAATTTAACTAATCAAGACAAAACATATTACAGTGTAAAGATAGATGATAAATGGTTTCAACAAATTGAATATGTGATGAATAAGAAAATTTTTTCCTCAAAAGATTGGAAGATTATAAACTCGATTTTTGAAAAGAATAATAAAAGTGAGAATATTTTTTTATTTAAAACAAAACTTCTATCGATTGGTTCAGATATTACTTTTATAAAAATACAGAGTCCAATTATTATAAAATTGAAATTTCCTTTTGATATTTCAGTTTTATACTCTTAATAATGTTTAAAAAAACAAAAAACCTCACAACAAAAGTTGCAAGGTTTATGTGAGCGCGAAAGGATTCGAACCTTTGACCGTCTGCTTAGAAGGCAGATGCTCTATCCAGCTGAGCTACGCACCCATTAAAGAGTTGATTCTCGCTTAGTTAGTTAAAATAAGCGCGTTAAAAAAAGTCGGGGCGGCAGGATTCGAACCTGCGACCTCCTGGTCCCAAACCAGGCGCGATGACCGGACTACGCTACGCCCCGAGAAGATATATAGAAAAGCGGAGGGTAAGGGATTCGAACCCTTGCGACACTTTCGCGTCGACAGTTTAGCAAACTGCTCCGTTAACCACTCCGGCAACCCTCCTGTTTATCTTTGTTTTTTAATGATCGTTGTTCCGTTATTGCGAGTGCAAATATAGAACAGATTTCTTTATTTACCAAATATTTTTCAAGAAAATTTTGTGTATTTTTGAGGTAATAAATGATTAAAAAAATAGACCAATGCGTAAGACATTATATATCATCGGATTAAGTACTCTTGTTTTTTCATGTACATCTCAACAAAATGTTAAGAAAAATTCATACAAGCCGAAAAACCCAGTCGCACAACCAAAAACCGTTGTAAAAACACAAACTCCTGAAAAGCCAAAACCACAAATTACATCGGATCATGGAGTAGAATTTTTTACTACCAATATTGCAGATCCAACGAAAAATGATAACACCGCAAGTTACGGTTCTATTGTTTCCGCAAAACCGGCAGGTTATAAAGTAGTAAAAACCTATTTTCCGGCTGTCGCTCAGAATTTCAGACAGAGATATCTTATTTTACATTATACAGCAATACCGGATGATAAATCGATCACCGTTCTTACTCAGCAGACCGTGAGTGCACATTATTTGGTAAACAATACAGGCGATAATGAAATTTATCAGTTGGTTGACGAAAACAAACGTGCATATCACGCAGGAGTAAGTGCGTGGAGAGCAGATAAAAACCTTAACGACACCTCAATTGGAATTGAAATTGTAAACATGGGTTACACAACCGATGCAGCAGGAAAAAGAACTTTTGCCCCTTTCGATGATGCTCAGATGAAAAAAGTAGCAGCTTTAGTTAAAGACATTGTTACGAGATATCAAATTCCGGCAACCAATATTTTGGCGCATTCAGATATTGCTCCGACTAGAAAGCAGGATCCGGGACCAATGTTTCCATGGAAAAAATTGTACGACGAATATCAAATCGGAATGTGGTACGATGAGGCATCAAAACAGAGTTATTACGACTTAGCAACATCAACTGATTTTCAGACAAAATATAACGATCCGTCGTTTATCGTAAATGTTCAGACTCAATTACAAAAATTCGGTTATGCATTGGATTTGAGTGGAAAATGGGACGATGCAACAAAGAAAACAATTGAAGCTTTTCAATACCATTTCCGCCCGCAAAATTATGACGGAATTATGGATGCAGAGACATTCTCGATCTTACAGGCTTTAATACAAAAATATCCAGTGAAGTAAAAAATTAGCAATTTAATAATCTATCAGTCTAGCAATATGTAATCGTATATGATTTTATTGCTAAATTGGTACGTTGTTAAATTGATACATTAATTTATAGCATAAATTATGGAAAATGTTAGAAAAGAGAGCGATTTATTGGGCGAATTAGATGTTCCAATGAATGCTTATTATGGAGTACAGACGCAAAGAGCGATCAACAATTTCAAAATTTCGGGGCAGCTTTTGTCTTCGTATCCTGAATTCATTAAAGGCTTGGCTTTCGTGAAAAAAGCGGCAGCAAAAACCAACTATGAATTGGGTTTACTGGATGAAAGTTTATATTTTAAAATTGCTGAAGTTTGTGATGAGTTGATTGACGGTAAGTTACACGATCAGTTTCCGGTGGATATGATTCAGGGAGGGGCAGGAACTTCGATCAACATGAATGCAAATGAAGTAATTGCCAACAGAGTTTTAGAAAAACTAGGAAAAAATAAGGGAGAATATGAGTTTTGTTCTCCAAATGATCACATCAACCTTTCTCAATCCACCAACGATGCCTATCCTACGGCTATCAAAATGGGATTGCTGCATATGAATATTGATTTGGTTGAAAAACTTGAAAAAATCGTTGATGCTTTCAGGGAAAAAGGAAAGGAATTTCAGGATGTTATCAAAATGGGGAGAACGCAGCTTCAGGACGCTGTTCCCATGACTTTAGGTCAGGAATTTGAAGCATTTGCCGCGACTTTGGAAGAAGATATTTCTAAATTAAATAACAATGCCAATCTTTTCGTAGAAGTAAATATGGGCGCAACCGCAATCGGAACGGGAATCAACGCACCAGTTGGGTATGCATCTCTTTGTGCGAAAAATTTAGCACAATTAACAGGTTTCCCGGTAACTTCCGCCCCGGATTTAGTAGAGGCAACGCCTGATACAGGTTCTTATGTGATCTATTCTTCAGCAATGAAGCGTCTTGCCGTGAAATTGTCAAAAATCTGTAATGACTTAAGATTATTGTCTTCTGGACCAAGAGCCGGACTTTCAGAAATCAATTTACCACCAATGCAGCCGGGATCATCGATCATGCCTGGAAAAGTAAATCCTGTAATTCCGGAAGTTGTTAATCAGGTTTGTTTTAAAGTTTTCGGAAACGATTTAACGGTAACTTTCGCAGCAGAAGCTGGGCAGTTGCAATTAAACGTAATGGAACCGGTACTTTCTCACGCGATTATGGAAAATATCCATTTCCTGAGTAATGCATTAGACACGCTTCGTGAAAAATGTGTTACAGGAATCACTGCGAACAAAGAAGTTTGCTTGAATATGGTAAAACACAGCATTGGAATTGTAACCGCTTTGAATCCTTACATCGGATATAAGCAATCGACGGCAATTGCAAAAGAAGCATTAGAAACAGGGAAAAGTGTTTATAATCTTGTTTTGGAAAAAGGAATTCTTTCACAGGAGAAACTGGACGAAATTCTAGATCCTAAAAACATGCTGAAACCGCATAATAAATAGTATTAACAATAAGCGATAAATGATAATTGATGCAAAATATGAAGATTAATTTATCATTTATCGCTTATCATTCATCTTTTATTTAAATATTTCTTTTGAGATTTTTAATCATCATTCCTGCACACAACGAGGAAAACAATCTTCCTTTTACATTAGATTCTTTACAGCAACAAAGTTTTAAGGATTTTAAAGTTGTGATAGTCAACGACGGTTCTACGGACAAAACTGCTGAGGTTATCAAAAAATATACAGACGGCGATTCCAGATTCGAAACGATTAATCTTCAAAAATCAGCACATCAACCGGGTTCAAAAGTTGTGAATGCTTTTAAAAATGGATTAAATACTCAAAATATTGATGAATTTGATGTCATTTGTAAATTCGATGCCGATATTATTTTGTCTGAAAATTATCTGAAAACTGTTGAAGAAGCTTTTCAAAATAATCCAAAATATGGTTTAGTAGGAGGTTTGTTGTATGTTGAAAAAGAAGGAGATTGGGTGTATGAAGGAAATTCCAACAGACACCACGTTCGCGGTCCGATGAAAGCTTATCGCAAAGAAAGTTTCATCCAAATGGGCGGAATTCGTGAAACATTAGGTTGGGATAATATTGATGCAATTTTGCTTGAAAATCTAGGTTGGAAAGAAGTTGTTTTGCCCGAATTACAAGTGAAATTAATAAAAGTAAAAGGTGCAGATTACACAATAAGACCTGCAGATTATTACGGAAGATATTTTTATTTTTTAGGATTAAATCGATTTTTGGCTTACATCGCATCCTCAAAAGAAGCCATGAAAAGTAAATCTATTTCGTTCTTCTTTTCTATTATTAAATCATACGAAAGCTGTCGATCTCAAAAATTAGAATTAAAAATTTCAAAAGCCGAACAAAAAGCCATCAACGATCAACGCTGGAATATGTTGAAGAAAAAGTGGCTGAAAATATGAATATTTTCATTTCATAAAAACTACAGCAATCAAAAAATGTTTGTGTCATTTGGTAAAAAAATAATGTCATTAGTGTTTAAATAAAATAAAATTTTGAAAAAAATAGCCTACATAGAAATAGACACACACGCAGAAATTGCTCAGGATTTTATAGAAATCATGCAGGATTCTGCGGAATTCAGTGTAGATTATTACTTTTCAAAAAAAATAAAAGACCAAATTAAAGATTCTGAACAAAATATTTCTCTTTCCGACAGTTCGATGATTTTAGATCAATTAAAATCAAAAAAATATGATCTCATTATTATCGGAACGGTTCACCGATATTTTAATACATTTCAGGCAATTGTAGAAAAATATAATACCTCGGTGATTGTTCATAACATGAATTTCATAAAAGCTTCAAGGTTCAGTTTAATTAAAAGTATTTTCAAGGGAGATACAATTTACAGATTAAAACTGTGGTGGAAAGAAGGTTTATTTTATTCATCAAAAGTATATCAAAAAGCAAAAAATCTTTTGGTTTTGGATGAGGAACTGAGTTCGAAACAATTTAAATTTCTGCCGCTTTTTTATACCAAAAACTTTGAAAAATCTGAAAATAAAGTTTTAATAATTGTAATTCCAGGTGGAGTTTCTCAGCAAAGGAGAGATTATGATCATGTTTTTAATATCATTGAAAATTTAAAAACTGACGAAAAATTTATATTCACATTTCTTGGAAAAGCAAAAGGGAATGAATTAGAAAAATTGGAAAAATTATCTAAGAACTTACCTCAAAACATTTTGTTAAAATTCTTTTCTGAAAGAGTTACCCAAACCGATTTCGAAAAATGGATGCAAAAAACTGATGTTTTGTGGTGTCCCATCCAAAAGGAAACGGAATTTTTTAGCCAAAAAGAAATTTACGGCGAAACAAAGATGACCGGAAACTTAGGAGATGCTATTAAGTTTGGAAAATTAGCCGTTTTTCCTTCAAATTATCCATCCAAATTAGATTTTATTATTCCTCAGCAGGAAAATATTATTATGCAATTTAACGAGCTTAAAAACTCTAATTACGATTTTCAGGGAAATTACAATAAAAAAATCGTTCAGGAAAAACTCGAACAAGTTTTAAATAGTTTGATTTCTATTTAAATTTAAAAATACTTTTAATAAAGTTTTTGTTTAAATAATCCTCAATTGGAAAGACTTTAGTGAAATGATTTCCGATAAAAATCAAGATTAAAACAACTGCCGGTTTGTACACTAAATTGATGAAATTACTATGAAAATTCGGCAAAACAATAGCTACCGTAATCGCCAAAGTACAAATAATCGATACAAAAATCATCTCAATCGACAATGGTGAAACCTTGAACACGAAATAATTGAAAACGATTTTAATTACATTATAAGTTGTCAAAGAAATTGCAGTAGATAAAGCAATTCCGATCAATTTCAAGTCTGTATTTTTAATAAAATAAAGATTCAATCCAATGGTTAAACCTGCTAATAAAAGCATTACAAGAATATTAAACTTGTAATATTTTGAAAGTGAAATAATATTTCCGTTGAATCCGGTTGCTAAATCCACCAAAACGGCAGATCCCCAAATCCAAATTACAGGTTCGTAAAGCCTTAATTCTACACCATTTTTAGGCATAAAATATGTCAAATACGGAAACCCGACCATAATACACGAAAACAAAACAGCACCTAAAAAATATAAGGTCAAAGACGTTTTTTTATGAAATCTATCAAGATCTTCCATGTCTCCATCTGCAAGATTTTTACTAATAATAGGAGCAGAAACATTGAATAATCCCAGCTGTGGAATCGAAATTAAAGAAATAAGAGCGTATAAAACAGCATAAATCCCATTTTCTTCCATTCCCATAAATTCTCCGATCATCAAACTGTTGATGGCTAAGTAATTCCCGAAAGTTCCCAAGAATCCGAAGAAACTGTAATTAAAAAATTCTTTATAAAAACCATCTTTTTTGAAATAATCCGTACTAAAATCGAAATTTATTTTATCAAGTTTATTCGTGTATCGGATATATCCAAAAAGCATCAAGGCAAATATTCCAAAGAAAAAAGCAAATGCAACGTTTTGATTTAAAGCGAAATAGAAAAATAGGCAGAAAGCTCCTAAATTTGCAATTTTAGGAAATAGATTGTCAAAAATATTAGAAACTACAATTCGCTTATAGTTAGATGTGTATTTATTGAAAATTGCACAAAACGAGAGGATTAGCACAAGTGGCAGGATAATTTCCTTTACTTTCCAGGCTTCCGTATTTTTGAATTTTGGATAAAAATAAGGAAGTAAGAAAAATACCAACAAGAAAATAATAAAGTTGATAAAAACAGCAAGCAATGACAAGGAAAGCATATTCTGTTTTTTACCATCTTGATCTACTTTGTGAAAAAATTTCACATTAGAATAAGAAATTCCCATCACAACAAACGGAACCAAGAATTCCGCGCTGGGAAGAATGTAACGTAGTTTTCCATAGAATTCAAAATCGTTCGGGAAAATAAAAATTGCCGAAATTGTCCCCAACAAAAAACCAATATAGCCAATGATGGAATATTTAAAGCCTTGCCTTGCTACTACACTCATGACGCTTAACTAGTTTTTAGGTATAAAAATAATGTTGTTGATGTATTCGGTTTTATTTTTTTCGTCGCTTATGTTTTTTAGTAGAATTTCTTCCGTTAATTTTTCAAGCTCAAAATTATGTCTGTTAAGATATTTTGCATCGTAACCCCAGGATTCAACCTCGGAAATTTCCCTCCAAATTGGGGTTTCGTGATGTCTTTGTTCCATTTCCACCATCAAAGTAGGTGTAAATTGTTTGATAATTTGTTTTCCTCCGTGAAGCGTTTTTAATTCATTACCTTCAACGTCTATCTTTATGAAATCCAGTCTGTTAAAGTGTTCAATTGCTGCCCAGTCGTCAAGTTTTATCACTTTTACTTTTTCGGTGTAGCTTTTTTCCTCGCCTTTTTCTTTGTAATCGGTGTTCAGCGTGCCTCTCGAAGCAATCGTTTTTCCATTAATGATCGGTACTTTAAACTCTGCAGTCGTATTTTCGTCAGAAAGTGCCAAAGGCAAAACGTGTATTGTCGGGAACAATCTTTTCAAGCGTCTATACAGCTTTTTATTGGGTTCAAAAGCATAAATATGTTCATGATCCAGCTTGTTTTCCAATTGATACAAAAAAGTTCCTACATTTGCGCCAATGTCCAGAATTACAGCTTTCTTAGGCAAGTATTCCTTGATCCAAACCAATTCCGGCTCTACATTTCTTGCCGAAAAATTTTCTTTAGAAAGATTATTTAAGTTCTTAAAATATCTTTTTTTGTAAAAACTCGGACTTATGTACTGTAGTTTTTCTGCAAGGGTTTGGTATAAGGACATTGTTAGCATTTTGACGAACAGCAAATATAAGCAAAAATGTTAAATTGCTGTTAAAAATATTCAATTGTAAGGTGTTGAGAGTCAATACTTAGTTTCACGAAAGGTTTTTTAGAGAAAAGAATTTTATTCTCAGATTCTTGAAATAAGAATTTTATAAATAGAATATTTTTTAGGAGCTTTATCCTGCTCTCCGCACTCGCTATTTTTTTGAATTTGGCGCGGCAGCGAAGCTGCCGCGCCAAATTCAAAAAAATGAGCTCAAACAATCGCTGCGATCAGGGCTAGGCGAAAGTCTTTCCTTTCAAAATTTTGGAGAAAGTCAATCGTCAATAGGTCAATTGTGAATTTTTTACATCGTAAAATTGACAATAAAATGAATTGACATTTCACTATTCACCTAAAGAAAACGGTGTATTCAAAAAATCATTAAAAGGTTTCATCAACTTAAAAATCTTAGTAATATTTTTTGACGCATTTTTATCCAAAACCTCTTCATCTTTCAGATAATATACAACGATAAAGCTTTTATGTTTCAGATATTCCGCCATTGGATCTTCCTTTTCAAAACCCTGCGGAACTTTTTTCAGCTTATCATCCTGATCCATTTCAGGAAAATATTTTTTAAACTCTTTATTATTTAAAATTTTAAGAAAATCTTCGCCATACAACGAAATTTCTCTTCTTACCTCCTTTAATACAGAAGATTCAGGCATATAAATTCCACCTGCAATGAAAGATTTTCCGGGTTCTAAATGAAGATAATAACCACCTTTCTGGCTACCTTTTCCCATTCCTAGAGACGCCCCAAAATTAGTTTTATAAGGAATTTTATCTTTAGAAAATCTTGTGTCACGATAAATTCTGAACAAAGATTTTTTAGCATCAATTTTAGCCAAGTCTTCATCAAATTCAGACATTTCTTTTATGAGATCTTCCAAAAAAGCGATAACATTTTGTTGAGATTCTGTGTAAAGATGTTTATTTTCTGTAAACCATTCGCGGTTATTATTTTTAGTTAATTTCTTTAAAAACCCGAAAACGTCAGGAGAAAGTGTTGCCATAATTTGGTTGAGAGTTGTTTGTTGATGGTTGCTTGTTGTTAGTTGCTAGTTAGAAAATTAATTTAAAATGTTCATAAAACTAGTAAACAATCAAATGTACAAAAACTATTCATATCTCAAAGCTTCAATCGGATCGAGTTTTGATGCTTTCAAAGCTGGGTAATAACCAAAAAATACACCTGTAATCGCACAAACAATGAATGAAACAATAATTGAAGATTCCGTAATGAAAGTTGGCCACGAAAGGAAAAAAGTAACCAGTTTCGTTGTCAAAATTCCAAGTAAAACACCCAAAACTCCGCCTGTAATACTAATCATAATCGCTTCGATCAAAAACTGATATAAAATATCTTTTCCTCTCGCTCCAATCGACATTCTCAAACCAATTTCCTTAGTTCTTTCCGTCACAGAAACGTACATGATATTCATAATTCCGATACCGCCAACAATTAAAGAAATTCCTGCAATAGCCGATAAAAGTACTGTTAAAAGCTGACTTGTTGAGCTCATCGTGGAGATTAATTCCGCCTGAGTTCTTACTGAAAAATCGTCGTTGCTTCCGTCTTCAGGAAGCTTATGTTGTTTTCTTAAAATTTCAGAAACCTGATCTGTCGCTTGTTGAGAAGTATTTTCATTAGTCGAGGAAGCATAGATTGTCTGAACATAAGTAATTCCCAAAAATCTTCTCTGAACTGTATTGAAAGGCGCAATAATCACATCATCCTGATCCTGCCCAAAAGCATTTGACCCCTTTGATGCTAAAACACCGATCACCTTCATTGGAACTTTATTGAAACGGATAATGCTTCCGATTGGATCTTCACCGTTGGGAAATAAATTCGTCACAACAGTCTGTCCCAACAAACAAACTTTATTAGAAGAAGTCACATCTTTTTTTGTAAAAAGTGAGCCCTCCGAAATTCCCCAATCTCTAATGCTGAAATAATCTTCATTCACGCCCTGCAATTGCGTTGGCCAGTTGTTCGCACCGCTAATTGATTGACCGTTCGTCTGAACCGCCGGAGAAACGTAAGAAACATCGGGTGCTCCTTTCGCAATCGCATCTGCATCTTGAGTTTTTAAAGTTTGCAAACCAGTCGCGCCAATTCTCGCCCCTCCTGAAACGTTCACATTACTCGACGGACGAATCGTAATCATATTCGAACCCATCGACGAAAGTTGGTCACTAATGCTTTTTTTCGAACCTTCACCAATGGCGGTCATAGCAATAACTGAAGCTACCCCGATGATAATTCCAAGCATAGTTAAAAACGCTCGAAGTTTGTTTCTTAAAAGGGCTTTCCATGCGATTCTGAAGAGATTTGAGAGATTCATTTCGTTTCAGGTTTGGGATTAAAATTTATTTATAATCATCATTTACGGGAAGATTTTCCAAAGCTTCTTTGGCAGATTTTATATCTTCATTTTTAACGTCCTTAATGACTCTTCCGTCTCTTAAAGTAACTGTCCGACTGCTGAAAGTCGCAATGTCAGGTTCATGCGTCACGAACACAATAGTACTTCCTTGTTTGTTTAAATCCTGCATCAAAGCCATTATTTCGTAGGAAGTTCTTGTATCTAAATTTCCTGTTGCTTCATCTGCTAAAATCATGACAGGTTCGTTGACCAAAGCTCTCGCAATCGCAACTCTCTGTTGTTGTCCACCCGACATTTGGTTGGGTAAATGATCGATTCTTGTTTCCAATTTTACGGCTTTTAAAGCTCTTATCGAACGTTCATTTCTTTCTTCCGAAGATATTTTTGAATTATATAAAAGCGGAAGTTCTACATTTTCCTTCGCAGTTGTTCTTGGCAAAAGATTATAAGATTGAAACACAAAGCCAATTTTCTGATTTCTTAAAATTGCTAATTCATCACGATCCAGATTTTTGATATTTACGCCGTCTAAAATATAATCTCCGCTTGAAGGTTTATCAAGACAACCGACAATATTTAATAGAGTAGATTTACCGGAACCGCTGCTTCCCATAATCGTCACAAATTCACCTTTTTCAACAGAAAATGTAACGCCTTTCAGAGCATGGACCACTTCATCACCCATCCTGAAATCTCTTTTCAGATCATTTATTTCGAGAATTTTTTCTGCCATGATTGTTGGTTGATACTTGTTAGTTAATTGTCTCTTGTTTATTCGGGAAAAATTCCCCTCCTTTGGAGGGATGTCAAAAATTCTATAAATTTTTGACGGGGTGGTTTTAAAATAAAATAAATTTAAAATAACTAAAAACTCAAACTGAATTATCTCGGACCGCCACCACCGCCGCCGCCACGATTTCCTCCGCCACTTCCGCCACCACGTCTTTGAGGCATAAACGGACTTTTTGCACCACCACCGGAAGATTTTTTTGATAGATTTTTATATCCAGTAATAATATTGTCAGTTTTATTCAATCCCGAAATCACTTGAATTTCAGTGTCATTATCCATTCCTGTCTTTATTCTTTTTCGAGTAATTACACTGTCTTTGCCAATTACCCAAACTCCTGCCTTATCTTTATTCTCAGTTCCGGATTTTTCTTTTCGCTGTCCGTTGTCTTTTCCTTTTTTACCATTTTTACCATTCGTAAAAGGTGAATTAATTTTATATTTTTTCACTACCAAACTATCTGGTCTGAAACTCGTTGCAGCAACAGGGATTTTCATAACGTTATCTAAAACTTCGGTATAAATTGTAATATTTGCGGTCATTCCGGGTTTTAATTTTAAACTTGAATTATCTGCATTAATCATGGTTGTATAATTCACAACATTCGAAGAAACAGTAGGTTGAAGACGAACTTCCGAGACGCTTCCGTTAAAAGTTTCATCCGGAAAAGCATCAACAGTGAAGGTTGCTTTTTGCCCGACTTTTATATTTCCAATATCCGCTTCATCGACAGATGCTCTGATTTGCATTTTCGTTAAATCTTTCGCAATACTGAAAAGAGTAGGAGTGCTGAAGCTTGATGCAACTGTTTGACCTTCACTTACATTACGATTTAAAACAGTTCCGTCAATTGGAGAATAAATTTGAGTTAATGATAAATTTTTATTTGCTGTCGAAAGTTGCGCATTCACAGAATTTACTTGAGCTCTCGCTGCATTGATTTGATTTTGAGCCACATCATAATCCGCTTTACTTATCGCTCCAACTTTATATAATTGACTTTGGCGATTGAAATTAATCTCATTATATGCTAAATTACTTTTCGCATTTTGCAAATTGGCATTAATTTGTTCCGTCTGATATTGCAATAAATCCGGATCTAAAGTAGCCAAAAGCTGTCCTTTTTTCACCGTAGAATTAAAATCAACGTAGATATTTTTAATAATTCCGGAAACCTGCGTACCAACCGCAACTGTATCCACGGGTTGAACAGTTCCTGTTGCCGTAATGGAATTTGAAATTTCGCCCATTTCAGGTTGTACCGTTTCGAGTTGAATTTTCACTTCTTCTTCACGGATAAAAAAATACCAAACTGCCCCCAAAACAATGATGCCACCGGCGATCCAGTACAGCCATTTTTTATTTTTTGCTTTCATAGTTTACTTGATATTTATTGGGTTTCCTGAGTAAAATTCGTAGATCTGTTTATTGAGAACCGCAGAATATTTAGACTGCAGATAATTTTGTACTGATTGAATGTAAGTCAGTCGTTGTTGTTGAAGTTGTACATAATCAATACTTCCGATTTTCATTTGAGCATTTACAATCGCGTAACTTTGCTTATTGAGATCCATTTGTTTATAAGCCGATTCGTATTGCGAAAGTGAATTTTGAAGATTAATATAAGATTGTTCAACCTGTTGATTTAGAATTGTTTTTGTGTTTAATAAATCCAAATTTGCCTGTTCAATTTCAATTTTTGATTTTTCGACAGCCGTTTTGTAAATTCTATTATTATAAATCGGAATTCCCAAGCTTAATCCAACCGGTAAATAAAAATTATTTCCTAGTTGATTAAAATAATTCCCATTGTTATAGGCATAATTGGATGAAATATTTCCTGTCAGGCTCAATGTCGGCAAAATGGAAGCCTGAGCCATTTTTAAATTAGTATTAGAATTTTCAACATTTAGTTCTCCATATTTCACTTCCGGACGTTGGTTTTGCGCTAAATTCTGAACTTCAGATAGAGGTTTTAAATTTTCATCAACAGTAATGCTATCGGGTTTTACAATTTGAAAATCATAGGTTGTGGGAAGCTGTAAAATTTGTTTAAGATTTACAATATTTGTTCTTAAATTGTTTTGAGCAGCAATTAAATTATATTCATCTTGAGCAACCTGCGCCTGAATTTGAAGGTAATTTAACTTTGAAATATTTCCTACTTTATAAAATTGATCGCCTTGTTTAAGCTGAGTTTTTGTGGTCGTTAAAATTTCTTCAAGCGCGACAATATTTTCTTCTGCCATTAAAATATTAAGATAAGCCTGAGTAATCGTTAAAGTAATATTATTCTGCGCTTCCTGAACCGACAAATCTGCCATTTGAACCAAGAGATTTTTCGAAGATTCATTGTTTTTAATATAACCTGCATGATACAGAGTCATGGAAGAATTAGCTCCAATGTTCTGGGATTGTGCACCGTTTACATTTAATCCATTGTTTCCGTTTACAGCAAACAACCCTTGTGAAATTGTTCCGTTTAAATTAGGGTATTTTGCTTCTTTTGCCTGAAGAAGATCCTGTTCCGCTGAATTTTTTGAAAGCTTTAAAGAGTTTATCGAAATATTATTCTCTTTTGCATATTCAATACAGTTTTCCAGCGTCCAGTTGGGCGGATAGTTATTAGTTTGTGCGAATATTTCGAGCGTTTTGAAGAGAAAAATCAAAAAGAAAAATTTGCGTTCCATAGCTTATTTTTTGAAAATTCATAAATAACACAGAAAAAATCAATCCAATTTAATAAAAAAAAATAATGTTTAACAGGTTTTTAACATGGAGGGTGTTTTTTTGAAGTAAATTTTTTAAAAATTAAAAAAATATTAAAGGATTCTGAATTTAAGTTTAATTATTTAACACTTCATTCAAAAACAAGTCAAATATTTGTTGTATCTTTGCAAAAATTTTAAAATATTTAATGAATTTATTTACGGAGACCAATTTAAGTCCTGACATTCTTAAGGCAATTGGCGAACTGGGCTACGAAAGCCCGACAGAAATCCAAAAACAGACTATCCCTTTTATTCTTTCAGATATTCGCGACTTGATCGCACTTGCGCAGACAGGGACAGGCAAAACAGCAGCGTTTTCGCTTCCGATTTTGGATATGATTGACGAAACGAGTCGCAAAATCCAACTTTTGGTGCTTTGTCCGACACGAGAATTATGTCTTCAGATTGCTAAAGACATAAAAAATTATTCTAAATACATGAAAGACATCAAAACTACTGCGGTTTATGGTGGAAGTAGTATTATGGAACAGATCAGATCTTTAAAGGATAAGCCACAAATTATCGTGGGAACTCCGGGAAGGGTGATCGATCTTATCAACAGAAAAGCATTAGATTTTTCTGCTATTCATTGGTTGGTTTTAGACGAAGCCGATGAAATGCTTTCAATGGGTTTCAAAGACGAATTGGAAACAATTTTGAGCGAAACTCCTGAAACAAAACAAACTTTCTTGTTCTCTGCAACGATGAACAAAGAAGTAGAGAGAATTTCTAAAAACTATTTGACGAAGCCCCACAGAATTTCTGTTGGCTCCATCAATGAAGTTAAGAAAAACATTAAGCATGAATATTATGTGGCGGGCTACCGTCAGAAAAAAGAGGCTTTGAAGAGATTGATCGATTCAAATCCTAATCAATATTCGATCATTTTCTGTAGAACAAGAATGGAAACTCAGGAAGTTGCCGATTTCTTGATGCAGAATGGTTATGCTGCAGATGCGCTTCATGGAGATCTTTCTCAGGCTCAGAGAGATACTGTAATGAAGAAGTTTAGATTGAAAAACATCGATATCTTAGTGGCGACAGACGTTGCAGCGAGAGGATTGGATGTGAATTCACTGACTCACGTTATCCATTATTCTTTACCTGATGATCCGGAAGTATTCGTTCACAGAAGTGGTAGAACGGGTCGAGCAGGAAGAGATGGTGTTTCTATGGCATTGATAAAGCCTGAAGAAAGCAGAAAATTAAAGCAAATAAAATCAGCTACTAAAATTGAAATCATAGAAGGAAAAGTTCCGACTGGTGATGATATTATCAAAGCTCAGGTTGGTGGTGTTTTTGAAAGTCTTTTCGAAAAACGTGAAGATTTCTTTGAATTTGATGATGCTTTAATTCCTGATTTATCTGAATTTACAAAAGAAGAATTGGTTCACAAACTACTTCAGTTTCAATTGAAGGATTTGGCGACTTATTACAAAGACAGACACGATCTTATCGAGCAGAAACTAAGCAGCAGAGATGATGACAGAGGTTCTAGAAGAGATCGTGATAGAGGTAGAGACCGCGATAGAGGTGACAGAAGTGAAAGAAGCGGAGACAGAAGAGAGCGTGGCGGAAAACCAAGAAGAAAGAACGAAGATATGGTAAGATTTTTCTTCAATTTGGGTAAAAAAGATCAATTGAAGAAGCTTGATGTTTTGGATATTATCAATAAAGCTACATCGAACGGGAAAAGCAAAAAAAGAGCTGAAATCGGAGATATCGAAATTTTAGAGAAATTCTCTTTCTTTGAAGTGGAGAAATCTTTCAAAGGAGATCTTTTGAGCAACATTTCTACAATGAAATTCAGAGGTAAGGATATGAGAGCTGAAGAAGCTAACTAAATTTATTTCAACAATATAGACCGGCTTTTTAGCCGGTTTTTTTGTATAATAATGAAGTGTGAACTCAATGTTAACAAAACTTAATGTTGTACTCTTTCAGGTAAGGCGGTTTTTTAGGAAATTTGCACACGAATTATAAAAACTTTACAATGGGAATTGGTAATATTTTCCACGCTTTTCAACCAAAAGATAAAATCTTCTTTGTGCTTTTCGAAAAAGTAACAGAAAACCTTGTAGCAATGTCTGAGGAATTCAACCACGGAATCAAAGATTTCGATCTAAATGACGATTCTATGTTGAAAAAGATGAGCGATTATGAACACAAAAATGATGAGCTTACTCACGAGATCTTCGTAGAATTGGGGAAAAACTTCATCACTCCTTTCGACAGAGAAGACATCCACACTTTAGCAACAGGATTAGACGATATTGCAGATTATATCTACGCTTCTACAAAATATATTTTCCTTTATAAGTCGCCTGAAATGAAGGCTTATTCAGATTTTTCTTTATTAATCCACAAAGCATGTCTTGAAATTCAGAATGCAATGAAAAACCTTAAAGGTTTCAAAAACATGGAGCAGGTAAAAGAAGCTTGTATTAAAGTAAATTCTATCGAAAATATTGCAGATGATTTATTATCAAATTCAATGGTAGAATTATTCGAAACAAACGATGCAATCAATATTATCAAAGTTTCATCTGTACTTAATTATCTTGAAGTAGTAACCGACAAAGCAGAAGATGTTGCCAACACGATTGAGAACATCATGATTAAATACGCATAATTTAATAATTATAATTAAACAATGGAATTTCCGATTTTACTTATAGTTATTATTGCATTGGCTTTAATATTCGATTACATCAACGGTTTTCACGATGCAGCCAACTCAATTGCGACTATTGTTTCTACAAAAGTTTTAACTCCATTCCAGGCAGTTCTTTGGGCAGCACTTTGGAACTTCGCAGCGTTCTTTATCGCTGCTTACATCATTGGAGAATTTAAAATTGGTAATACAATTGCCAAAACAGTTAATGAAAATTTTATCACCCTTGAAGTTATCTTTTCAGGTCTTGTTGCTGCAATCGCCTGGAATCTTTTAACATGGTGGTTTGGTATTCCTTCATCATCTTCACACACGTTGATCGGAGGTTTCCTTGGAGCGGCTTTAATGCATGCTTTCATGTCGGATTATCACGCTGTAGTTGCAGCTCATCCGGATCTTAGCTTATGGGATTCTGTAAAACAGGCTGCTGTTCAGGTTACACATCAGAGTGTTGTGAAATTTGATAAAGTCATTCCTATTTTCCTGTTCATTTTCATGGCGCCGATCATTGGGATGATTATCTCGATCATTATTACATTAATTATTGTTCACCTTTATAAAAAATCAAACCCGCACAAAGCAGATCAGTCTTTCAAAAGACTGCAGTTGGCTTCTTCGGCGTTGTTTAGTTTAGGACACGGTCTGAATGATGCTCAGAAAGTAATGGGTATTATCGGTGCAGCATTAATTTACTATCACGTTGAAATGCTTCACGATCCGATTTATCTTAATATTCCTGCTGCAGGACGTTTCGATTATTTCGCACAGCATTATATTTGGGTACCATTGGTTTCCTTTATTGCAATCGCTTTAGGAACAATGAGTGGTGGTTGGAAAATCATCAAAACAATGGGTACTAAAATCACAAAAGTAACTTCTTTGGAAGGTGTAAGCGCTGAAACTGCGGGAGCAATTACTTTATTCATCACAGATCACTTCGGTATTCCTGTTTCTACAACACATACGATTACAGGTTCAATTATCGGGGTTGGTCTTACAAAAAGAGTTTCTGCCGTAAGATGGGGAATCACTGTAAGTCTTCTTTGGGCTTGGGTTCTTACCATTCCGATTTCTGCGATTGTTGCAGGGATTACATATCTTGTGGTAACATTTTTCTCTTAGGATAAAAACTAACATAATAATCATAAACTTTGCTCGACTGGGCAAAGTTTTTTTGTTTTAATGAAATTTGAAGCTTAATCCCGCTTTCCACTATATCTTTTTGGTTACGGCTCCGCTTCGCTCCGCCGCAACCAAAAAGGATGCCGTTGCAATCGGGGCTAGGGTGGAAGTTAACCTTTCAAACATAGGGAAATATTCACAAAGTTTGTCATTCCGTAGGAATCTAGACACGAATCGGTTCATAAGTTTTTCTAATACTTATGCTTAGATTCCTACGGAATGACAAACTCTGCGGAACAAATTGATAATAAACAAAAATCTTAATTATATTAAATAAAAAATTAATATTTTCATTAATCCAAAACAAACAATTAATATAATAAAAAATAAATCCTTACTCATAAAAACGGTTAGGATTTTTGTTTTATAAAGCCCTGAAAAATTGTATTTTTGTTCAAACTATTAGAATTTATGGAATTTTTAGACAGATACCAACAGATCGTTGCTGATGCCATTACCAAATATACTTTTAAAGATAAACCTACGGAATTATACGACCCAATGAACTACATCATTTCCCACGGTGGAAAGCGTCTTCGTCCGATCATGGTTTTAATGGCTTGTGATTTATTTGGCGGTGATTTAAAGGAAGCAATCAAACCGGCTTTGGCAATCGAGTTTTTCCATAATTTCACGCTGATTCATGACGATATCATGGATGAAGCTCCTTTGAGAAGAAACAAACCAACAATTCACACTCTACACGGAATCAACGTGGGAATTCTTTCAGGAGATGGATTGATGTTGAAAGCTTACAAATTCTTCGAAGATCTTGAACCCGAAGTTTTTAAAGCTTGCATCAGAATTTTTACTCACACAGGTTTGCTTTTATGCGAAGGCCAGCAATATGACATCAATTTCGAGACTCAGGAAAATGTAACCTATGATGATTATATCAGAATGATTACCTATAAGACTGGGGTTTTAAGTGCTTCTTCATTCGAAATAGGGGCGTTAATTGCCAAGGCAAATTTTAAAGATGCAAAAGCGATTTTCAACTTCGGAAAACACATCGGAATTGCGTTCCAGATTATGGATGATTATTTAGATGTATTCGGAGATCAGGCTCAGTTTGGTAAAAAACATGCCGGAGATATTTATGAGAATAAAAAGACAGTACTTTATCTGATGGCAAGAGAACACGCGACTGACGAAGAAAGAAAAGAACTTGATTACTGGTATTCTAAAAAAACAGATAATATCGATAAAGTTTATGGAGTAGAAAAGATTTTCAGAAGAACAAAAGTAGACGAAAAAGCTTTGCGACTGATCGAAAAGCATAATGAAATTGGACAAAGCTATCTTCAAAAAATCAATATTCCAGAAGAAAAGAAAAAACCATTTGCTGAACTGGCAAATTATTTATTGAGAAGAGAAAGTTAATAAGATTGTAGATTCTAGATTGCAAGCAGCAGTTTATGCCTGCAATCTAAAACCTGCAACCTACTATCTATACAATGAAATTCAGGACAGAAGTTGAGATTAAAGAATCGAAGAAGAAGATTGAAGTTGAAGATAAGATATTTTCAATAGGTTCCTGCTTTGCTTCCGAAATGTCGGATTTGTTTTTACAAGGGCAGCTACAAACAATAAACAATCCCTTTGGAACGATTTTTAATCCTTTTTCGATTGATAATGCGATTAAAAGGCTTCACGATGCAGGTTTTTATGAGGAAGAAGAATTGATTACTTTTAATGACGAATTCATTTCTTTAGATCATCACACGAGTTTCGACACACGATATATTCATCAGACTTTACAGAAAATAAATACTAAGATTGAAGAAGGAAATTCTTTTCTTCAAAATGCCAATTGGATTATCATAACGTACGGAAGCTCATTTATTTATGAATTTATTCCGAAACAAAAATTAGTAGCTAACTGCCATAAAATTCCACAAAAATTCTTTAAAAAAAGATTACTGACTTTCCAGGAAATTACAGAATCCATTTACAATACGATTTTAAATTTGAAAGATATTTGTGTGGATGATGTTCAGATTTTGTTCACGGTTTCACCTGTCCGTCACACAAAGGATGGAATGGTTGAAAATCAGCTAAGTAAGTCAAAATTAATTATAGCAATTCATGAGATGATCGATGGTTTGGATTATTGTCATTACCTTCCGATTTATGAAATTTTAATGGATGATCTTCGCGACTACCGTTTTTATAAAGAAGATATGATTCATCCTAATAATCAGGCTGTTAATTATATTTTTGATAAATTTGGAGAAGCTTATTTTTCTAATGAAACTAAGGATTTTATTAAAGAAAATTTTAAAATTAATAAAGCTTTAGAACACAGAACCAACGACGAAAAAGATCCTAAATATATCGAATTTAAAGAAAAATTAAACCAAAGAATTGAAATTCAGCGACAAAAAGTAAAACATAAAATCTTTTCAAATGATTGATTTTACCACCATTGATTATTTGAAAAACGGAAACGACAAACAAAAAAGAGCTTACGAAATTCTTTCAAAATACCTGATTTTTGAAAAATTAAAAGATTATTCTCCAATTTTAGCGGGAACAATTCCTATTGAAATTGATATTGAAGGAAGTGATCTAGATATTATTTGCGAGGTAGATCTTAAATTTGAAGAAGATTTTTTGGACGATCTAATGTTTAGCAAATTTATTCCAAATGATACAGATATTGAATATCCGTTGATAGATGGTCAAAAATGCATTACTTTAAATTTCATATTGGAAGGTTTTCCCATCGAAATTTTCGGACAAAATAAGCCAACAACCGAGCAAAATGCTTATCGCCACATGATCGCCGAACACAAAATATTACAGAAAAAAGGAGAAAATTTTAAACAAAAAATAATAGAATTAAAGAAGAAAGGAATCAAAACAGAGCCCGCTTTCGGAATGTTGCTTGGACTTGAAAATCCTTACGAAGATCTATTGAAAATGTAAAAGAAATGATTGACACACATACACATTTATACGCAGAAGAATTTGATGAAGATAGAAAAGAAACGATTCAAAGAGCTGTAAATAAAGGGATTAAAGAATTTTATCTTCCTGCCATCGATTCAGAATCTCATGAAAAAATGTTGCAGTTGGAAAAAGAATATCCAAACCAGATTTTTTCAATGATGGGCTTGCATCCTTGTTATATAAAACCTGAATCCTGGGAAAAAGAGTTAGAAATTGTTAAAAATTATCTGGATCAGAGGGCATTTCCGGCGATTGGAGAGATCGGAATCGATTTGTATTGGGACAAAACGACTTTGGATATTCAAGTAAAAGCATTTGAACAGCAAATCGATTGGGCAATTGAGAAAGATTTACCAATCGTAATCCATACAAGAGAAAGTTTTGATGAAACTTTTGAAGTCTTGGAAAGAAAAAAACATCCAAAATTACGCGGAATTTTCCATTGTTTTTCAGGGAATTTAGAGCAGGCAAAACATGCAATTGATCTTAATTTCATTTTAGGAATTGGAGGAGTAGTAACGTTTAAAAATGGTAAAATCGATCAGTTTTTAAGTGAAATTCCATTGGATAAAATTGTTTTGGAGACGGATTCTCCGTATTTAGCTCCTGTCCCGCATCGAGGAAAGAGAAATGAAAGTTCTTATCTTGATTTGGTCGCCGGAAAATTGGTGGATATTTACAAAGTTGATTTTTCTGAAATTGATAGAATTACCACTGATAATGCAAAGAAATTATTTAAAGCAATGAACTAATTGTAATGGTTGATCAAGTCACAAACAAGAATATAAAGTTGAATGGTTTAATAATGTTTTTGATTTATTTTACTGTCAATTTTCTATTTTTAACTAAGTATGGAATCAGGCAATCTAAAGTTCCTTTAAGTGTCTTGGTTTTCTTTTTTACTATTGTAAATTTTTTCATTTATTATTTCAGAAATAGTAAATTATTAAGTGAGAAGTTTTTTAATAATTCTAAGAATGTTTATGTTATTTTAGGACTTTTTACAATCGCTTATGTTGGTTTTTGTCACATAATGAAAGATCCTTATAAGCTTAATATAGACAGATGGCAGACATTAAATTTTTCTTTAGAATTTTGGCTTAAAGGAAAATATATTTATGATACTCCCAATTTTTTAGGAAATATTTCGTCATATCTTCCAGGGCAATTATTGTTGGCTGTCATTTTTTATTTAATGGGTAATGTAGGATATATTCAGGTTGCAGCAATTTTGTTGTTTTCTTATGCTGTAATAAAGAAATTTAAGAATAATTTTCTTGCTGTTCAGGCAATTTTTTTGCTTGGAATTTCACTTTCCTATATTTATGAAGCTATTTGTAAAAGCGATTTTATTTCTTCATTTATATTTACTGCATCTTTTATTTTGCTTTGGAGTGAAAAATTTAAAGATAATTACTTTGAAAAACCTATTTTACTAGGGATTTGCCTGGGTATTTTATGTTTGACAAGAAGTGTTGTGATTGTCGCACTAATTTTATTTTTATTAAAATCTTTCTTAAAAACAGATTGGTCAGCTAGAATAAAAATGACCTTAAGTTTTATCATTACAATTATAATATTGTTAGGAACAGTTCTTTTTCCAGCAAAAAGTTTTCAATATATTTTAGATCATAACCCTCTGAATTTACAAGGACAAAGCAATGGTTTTGTAATGTTGTTTTTTCTTACTTTAACGATTATAATGTCTTTTTATGTGAAGAAAATCAGCCAGGTATTTATATATTCTTCAATAATTATTTTTGTACTGATGGTAAGCTTTCTTTTGGAGCAATACTTTGTCTTGGGCTATGATTATCAGAACAATTTCTTTTCAACAACATATTTAGCTTCGTGCCTCCCTTTCAGTATTGTAGGATATTGTTTTTCAATTAAAGATGAAAAAATTAATAAAATATAGAAGATTGAATAATAATATAAACTTGAAAGCCTTCCAATTCGGAAGGCTTTGATATTATTTTTTTCTAGTAAAATTCTTATTCTTCGGTTTTTTGAAACCAAGTGAAGGTCCTGCTTCTCCAGGTTTTTTCTTATTTCTTGGTGGTCTTGCAGAATTGGACGATTTTGGTCTTCCGCTTCCTGCAGCCATCGGTTTGTTGTTAGAATCTCTTTTTTGAGCAACTAAATTATCTGTATGAAACGGGTGATTTTTCACGATTGGGATTTTCATTCCAATCAATTTCTCGGTATTTTTTAGATTTAATAAATCCAAACCGTCAACAAAAGAAATAGAACTTCCTTCTGCACCGGCTCTTCCCGTTCTTCCGATTCTGTGAACATAAGTTTCGGAAACGTCGGAAAGTTCGAAGTTTACCACATATTTTAGTTCATCAATATCAATTCCTCTCGCTGCAATATCGGTTGCAACCAATACTCTGGTTTTTCCAGATTTGAAGTTATTTAAAGCATTTTGACGAGCATTTTGTGATTTATTTCCGTGAATTGCCTCAGTTGTAATATTATCACCTTGAAGTTTTCTCGCAATCTTGTCTGCACCGTGTTTTGTTCTTGCAAAAACCAATACAGAATCTGAAATATCGTTCTTTAAAATATGCGTTAAGAGATTTAATTTATTCTCTTTCTCAACAAAATAAACCGATTGTTTGATCGTTTCTGCCGTTGAAGAAACAGGAGTAACTTCCACTTTTACAGGATTATTAAGGATAGAACTTGCCAATTTCTGAATTTCAGAAGGCATTGTTGCTGAGAAAAATAAGGTCTGCCTTTTTTGTGGTAAAAGTTTGATGATTCTTTTTACATCATGCACAAAACCCATATCAAGCATTCTGTCGGCTTCATCCAATACAAAAATTTCAAGAGCTTTTAAACTTATGATTCCCTGAGCGATAAAATCCAGTAATCTTCCTGGAGTTGCCACCAAAATATCAACGCCTTTTCTCAAAGCTGCTTCCTGATTTCCTTGCTTTACTCCTCCAAAAATTACCAAATGTTTTAATGGAAGATGTTTTCCGTAAGCTTTGATATTTTCTTCAATCTGGATTGCCAATTCTCTTGTTGGCGTAAGAATTAATGCTTTGATATTCTTATTGCCTCGTAAATCTTTCTTGGCTAAATTTTGTAAAATTGGAATAGAAAAAGCGGCTGTTTTTCCTGTTCCCGTTTGTGCGCATCCCAAAAAATCTCTACCCTGTAATATCTCAGGAATTGATCTTTCCTGGATTGGAGTAGGGTTTGTATATCCTTGTTCCTCAATTGCTTTTGCAATAGGTTCTATTAATTTTAGATCTGTAAAATTCAAATGAATTGTTTTTAATTTAAATAAAAATTCCTTCAAAATGAAGGAATTATAATTTGCAAAGGTAGTTTAAATATTTTTAAACGAATTATTTGACTTTAGACCATTGTTGATTGGTTCTTAAATCTTCAAAAAACTTGTAAACTTCAGCTAGTTTTTCAGTTCCTTTTTTACCGTAATCTTCTACATGTTTTGATGTTCCGTCGGCGAAATTTATTCTCAAATGTGAAGTCGGAAGATCTGTAATGTTTCTTTCTCCGTATTTTTCATTTAAATTTTTAACGTCTAAACCATCCAATAAGGCAACCAATTTGTTATAATCTTCTTCTTTGATGGTTCCTTTAAAAGTTCCTTCACGAGGTTTGTCGAATTCTCCTTTAGAAAATCCTTTTGAGAAATTAAAATGTTCGGCCTCAAAAATTGCAGTTCTGTCCGGATTGATGGTCATTTTGAAGATCGGACAAGATCCAAAACAAGGGGTTGCTTCGTATTCTATTTTAGAATATTTTGAATTTGTTTTCTGAGTGCTGCACGAGAATAAAAAAACAAGTGCAAAAAGGGGAAGTAAATATTTCATAGTTTAAAATTTCGAATTGGGTCTTTCAATAATTGTTCCAAAACTTGATGTTTAGGATAATATTAATTCAAATTAATAATTGATGGTAAAATATGTTTGTTAATCGATGTTTGTTGGAAAAATTTAATTCAAATAAACAGAAAAAATGTCGACCACAAAAATGTTCTTCAAATAAATTTTTGTTATTTTGATGTCCGTAAAAAATGCCTCATGTATAACTTCCTGAAAACTGTTGTTAAAAATATTATTCCTAAATCTATTCTCATTAAAAATGAAGATCAATTTAGAAAATTATTAAAACCTTTGTATCATGGGAAAAATAACGAGTGCAATATTTGCAAAACGAAACTGAAAAAGTTTGCAGAACTCGAAAATGGACAACTTATTTGTCCGATTTGCGGAAGTTTGCCGAGAACACGCCGACTGAATATGCTTTTAGAAAGTGAATTTTTAAAATCAAACATGACTTTTCTTGATTTTTCACCTTCAAGAATGTTATATAAAAAATGGAAAAACAGAAAAGATATTTCCTATTTTCCAACCGACTTTGAAAATGAATTTTTATCTGATTATCATTATGATATCACTAAAATTGATGCTGAAAATGGTATGTTTGATTTAATTGTTTGCTATCATATTTTAGAACATATTATTGAAGATAAAAAAGCAATGTCGGAATTGTACAGAGTTTTGAAAACAAACGGAACTGTTTTGATTCAAACACCTTTTAAAGAAGGGGAAATTTATGAAGATTACAACATTATTTCTCCGGAAGAAAGATTAAAACATTTCGGACAGGATGATCATGTGAGAATTTATTCTGTTTCAGGTCTAGAAAACCGTTTGAAAGAGGTTGGATTTACAACGGAAGTCAGAATTTTCGATGAAGATAATTATCTGGGATTTGCGAAAAATGAAGTGGTGATTGTTTGCAAAAAATAAAGGAGAAACTTTCGTTCCTCCTTCGATGTTTATTTAAATTTGTATCCTACACCAGCCTGTAAAAAGCCAATTTTGGTATCTAAACTTTCCCCTTTATTAATGGTGAAAAAGTTGAAATTATATCTTGCGTCTACAAAAAAGTTGTCATTAATTTTATATTCTGCTCCTAAGAACGGAAATAAATTCAATGTTTTCACATTTTCGTAGTTATGAGAAGTCGATCCGTTTACCACCTGCTCTGTTTTCACTTTTTCAGATAGATTGAACCCGAAATTCATCCCGGCAGAAGCCGATAGATTCGGAATAAAATAATACTTGGCAGAAACAGGAATCTGGATTTGTGTAAGCTGATAATCAAACTGTATATTGCCTCTTTCTATTACCCCCATATCTGTAAAATCTACAACCGGAAAGTCCTGTTTTCCACCAATTTGAGTGTAAAGTGCTTCCGCCTGAATGCTAAATTTAGAAGTTATTGGCTGTTCTGCAACAATTCCTGCATAGAAATAAGATTTTGAATTAAATTTTTCATCTAAGAATTTCATGCTAGATAAAGAATATCCTCCTTTTACGCCAAAACTCATTTTTGTTTCTGATGACGATTCTTGCTTTGGGTTTTCCTGTGCTTCCTGCGCATTTGCAATAGTTGAAAATACTAATGATAGAACAAATAAAAAGTTCTTTTTCATAATTTAAATTTATGGTTATTATTTTTTAATGATAATAAAAAAGTACACGAAAAGTGTACTTTAATATGTTTGATAAATTGTTTTAAATTTTATCCATGAAGCTGTTTCCAGATTGCATCTTTTAATTCCGTAAGACCTTCGCCTGTAACACCTGAGAAAAACAAAGGTTGTTTATTTTCAGGGAATTCTGCAGCAATTTCTTTCTTTAATTCATCATCCAAAAGATCCGCCTTTGAAATAGAAATAATGAAATCTTTATCCAGTAATTCAGGATTGTATTCCTTCAATTCGTTTTCTAAAATTTTAAACTCCTGGAAATGATCTTCAGAATCTGCCGGGATTAAAAACAATAAGATTGAATTTCTTTCAATATGTCTTAAAAATCTGTGTCCTAAACCTTTACCTTCCGCAGCACCTTCAATAATTCCCGGAATATCTGCCATTACAAAAGATTTGTAATTTCTGTAATCCACAATTCCTAAATTGGGCGTTAAAGTCGTAAATGCATAGTTGGCAATTTTAGGTTTTGCAGCAGAAACAGATGCTAAAAGGGTAGATTTTCCAGCGTTCGGGAAACCAACAAGACCTACATCCGCTAAAATTTTAAGTTCGAAAACAACGTAACCTTCCTGTCCGTCCATTCCCGGTTGTGCGAATCTTGGAGTCTGATTGGTAGAAGATTTGAAGTGTTCATTTCCTTTTCCGCCCATTCCACCTTCCATCAGGATGATTTCTTGTCCGTCTTCTAAAATTTCGCCGATGATTTCTCCATCTTCATTTTTAGCGATCGTTCCGATCGGAACCTCAATATAAACATCAGCTCCGTAAGCTCCGGTCAACTGGTTTTTTCCTCCGTTTTCACCACGCTCCGCTTTTACGTGACGGGTGTAACGAAGAGGAAGCAAAGTCCACTCATTCGCATTTCCTTTCATGATAACGTGACCGCCGCGACCTCCGTCTCCACCGTCAGGACCACCTTTAGGAATATACTTTTCGCGGCGAAGATGGGCAGAACCTGCACCTCCGTGACCGCTTTTACAATGAATCTTTACGTAATCTACAAAATTTGACATAATTTTTTGTTGTCAGTTAATGGTTGTCAGTTGATTGCTGAAAACTATCAACCATCAACTATTTTTATTTTACTTTTTCTACTTCAGCGAAAAGTTTTTCAGAGATTTCATTGATGTCTCCAACACCGTTGATCTCTACATATTTACCTTGTTGTTTGTACAATTCGGCTACTTCAGCTGTTTTTGTGTAGTATTCTTTTATTCTGTTTTTAATGATTTCTACATTGCTGTCGTCTGATCTTCCGCTGATTTCTCCTCTTTTTAATAGTCTTTCCACCAAAATAGTATCTTCCACTACCAAAGAAAGGCAAACGTCGATCTCATCATTTAATTCTTCTTTTACGATTTTCTCCAAAGCCTCTGTCTGAACAGCAGTTCTTGGATAACCGTCGAAAATAAATCCTGCCGCATCGGTCGGTTTTCTGATTTCGTCAATCAGCATATCTGTTGTTACCTGATCCGGAACCAATTCTCCTTTATCGATGTAAGATTTAGCCAGTTTCCCAAGTTCAGTATCATTTTTCATGTTGAATCTGAAAAGATCACCTGTTGAGATTTGCTTTAAATTGAATTTCTCGATTAAGTTTTGCGCTTGAGTTCCTTTTCCACTTCCTGGAGGGCCGAACAGAACAATGTTTATCATAATGTTGTTTCGCTTCTGGCAATTGGCGAATGGCTTCTTGCTTTTAGCTTTATTAAGTTAATATTTTACTTTTTATTTCGATTTAATATTTAAAGCTAAAAGCCAGTAGCTCATAGCTATCGGCAATCTAATGATTGATTTGTCCGTCTTCTAATTGGTACAGATTCGGTAAGTTTCTCCCTAATTCATCGTAATCCAATCCGTAACCTAGAACAAATTTATTTGGAATTTCTTTTCCGATATAATCTAGTTGAAAATCCTTTTTATAAACTTCAGGTTTCAATAAGAATGAAGCGATTTTTACAGATTTCGGACGTTGCGTTTCGTTGAAATATTTGAAAAGACTTTCAACGGTATTTCCTGTGTCAACAATATCTTCTACCAATATAATGTGACGATCTTTTACATCCTTCGTTAATTCCATCTTCTGGTAAACAATTCCTGTAGATTCTGTTCCTACGTAAGAACTCATCTGGATGAAAGCAATCTCGCATTCTCCCGGATAGTGCTTCAAAAGGTCTGAGAAGAACATAATCACTCCATTCAAAACCCCAATGAAAACAGGAACTTCATCCTTATAATCTTCATAAATTTTTAAAGCTGTAGCTTTTACAATCTCCTGAATCTCGGCGTCCTCCAAATAAGGAACGAAAGTTTTGTCGTGAACTTTAATACTTTCCATAAAAATTTTAGTAGGCGGCAAAGTTACGGATTTTTGATGAAAGTTTCTTATGAGTTTGATTGGGTTTGTGTTTTAGGGTTTTAGAGTTTTTAGTGTTAATGGGTTTAATGTTTTACGTTTTGTCATTCAGAAAGAAGCGTAGCGGAGTGAAGACTCTATTTTTATTAATTCTTATTATTGAAATTTTCTTTATTAAAAGAGTTTAAACTGCTTTTTGTCATTCCGTAGGAATCCAGACACGAATCTTTACTATTCTTTACTACTATGCCGAGATTCCTACGGAATGACAAACATTATGATTATTTCATATTTTGAAAGAGTGACTAAACCCTAGCCCCGATTGCAGTGGAAATCCTTTTTTGAAAAAAAAGATTGCAACGGAAAGCGGGAAAAAGCTCCAAAAAATATTTAAAATCACTATCTTTGCGACTCACAAAACCCAAAACATCAGGATGTAGGATACAGTTTCTTTCAGATTTAATAACAATAACAGAAAATGTTGTTGCAGTTTTAACTTTAATTACAGAAAGAAATCATGTTTTTTTTACACAATATATCCTTTGGGTTTCCGGCGGGAAATCTGCTATTTAATTCTATCAACTTAACGATACCATCACACTCAAAATCGGCTTTGGTCGGTAGCAACGGCATGGGAAAATCTACCTTCCTGAAAATAATGGCGAATGAAATTGAACCTTTGGAAGGGAATGTCAATATTCAAGGTGAAATTTTTTATGTTCCGCAGATGTTTGGAAATTTTAATGATTTAACAGTTGCGGAATGTTTGAAAATCGATAAAAAACTAGAAGCCCTTCAAAAAATTACGAGTGGAGAAGTGGATGAAATTTATTTTGAAACGTTGAATGACGATTGGGACATCGAAGAACGTTGTCAACAGGCGTTACAATATTGGAAACTCGAAAATTTAGATTTACATCAAAAACTCGAAAGCTTGAGTGGCGGACAAAAAGCAAAGGTTTTTCTGGCGGGAATTCAAATCAATCAACCTGAAATTATTTTATTGGACGAACCGACGAATCATCTTGATCTGGAAGGTAGAAATCTGTTGTATGATTTTATTGAAAAAACGAGTTCAACGGTTGTGATTGTGAGTCATGATCGTACTTTGCTGAATTTGGTGGATACCATTTTTGAACTGAGTAATCAGGGAATTTCAACGTATGGCGGAAATTATGATTTTTATGCCGAACAAAAAGAAATTGAGAATGAAGCCCTGCAAAACGATATTCATTCCAAAGAACGGGCGCTGAAAAAAGCAAAAGAAAAGGAAAGAGAAACGATCGAACGAAAGCAAAAACTCGATGCAAGAGGAAAAGGAAAGCAGGAAAAATCAGGTGTCGCAAGAATTATGATGAATACGTTACGAAATAATGCCGAGAAAAATTCTTCGAAATTAAAATCCGTTCATACCGAGAAAATCAATGATATTTCTGGTGATTTGCGTGATTTGCGTTCGTCGGTGAGAAATGCTGATCAGATGAAGGTGAATTTTAATGATTCGAATCTACATTCCGGGAAAATTCTGATTTCGGCGGAGGAAATTAATTTTAAATATGATGAAGAAAATCTTTGGAAAGAAAACCTCAATCTTGAAATCCGAAGTGGTGACAGAATTTCGATTAAAGGTTCGAATGGTTCAGGGAAAACGACTTTAATTAAGCTTTTGTTAGGAGATTTGCAGCCTTCTGTCGGAACTATTTCGAGATCCGATTTTCAGACGATTTATATTGATCAGGAATATTCTTTGATTGATAAACAGGTAACAGTTTATGATTTTGCCCAACAATTCAACGATAATGCGATGCAGGAATCTGAAGTGAAAACCTTATTATCAAGATTTTTATTCGGAAAGGAAACCTGGGACAAAAAATGCGATGTTCTGAGTGGCGGAGAACGCCTGCGATTGCTGCTGTGCGGACTTTCCATCAGCAATAAAGCACCTGATATGATTATTCTTGATGAACCGACGAATAATTTAGACCTTCAAAATGTGGAAATTCTGACAAACTCTATTAAGGATTATCATGGAACTTTGGTGGTGATTTCGCATGATGGGGCGTTTTTGGAGGAGATTGAAGCAATAAATAGATTTATAATATTTCAATAGAAAATCAATTTAAATAAACTCCATAAAACGGCCAATAAAGATGTTATAAAGATCAATTTTGGGAAGTGATTATTTATTAAATTGTTGTTTTTTAGATATTTATTTCCCAAAACTAATTTTCTTTCAGTCTTTTCCAGTAATTCTGAAAAATAGTTAATAGAACTGAAATTATCCTCGATTTGATCCTGTAAGTTTGTAATCTCATTTTTTAAAACTTCTAATCTAGCATTTTTTATATTTTCATCTATTTCTTCGTCATGAATATTTATTGCTTGATTTGCAATTCTAGTAATATCATTTTTATATTGTAAAATAAATAAAGAATAATATTTTATCTTTTCTTTAGCTTCATTTATTATTAAATCAACTTGTTGCGGCATTTTAAAATTTAAATTATCAAAATTTAAAAGATAATAAAAGCGTATAAAATAATAAGAGTTAATCACAAAAAGGATATAAGAAATATATTCTTTTTTTATCTCTATTTTAAGACCATTAAATTCTACTTCTGATATTGAGATTATATTCGTACTAAGAAGAATAACTATAGTAGAAATCCAAATTAGATAATTTCCTAAAGTTTGTGTTTCAGTATGAATGAAGTTTATATAATTATAATCAATTGAATTTAAATTTTCTTCAATATTTTTGTTACTAGAATTATTCATATTTATCTATTAAATATTTTAAATAGAAAAGGATTTTCATATAGTTTGTATTCTGGAAATTTCCCGGACTCTACTAAACTTTCTAAAACTGTTACATTTTCTCTGTTTAAATAAGTATCTAATGCTGACCATAAATAAATTGGCGTTTTATAATATTGTACTAAATTATATCTAAGAACATCTTGAAAAATATCCTTGTGATCAATTTTAAATAGATTCCCCAATAATTTATATATTTTATTTTCGGGAATTTTAATACCTGTAGTAAAGCTATTTTCAAGTTGTTTTATGTAGATAATGTTTTTGAAAATTTCAATATTCTCAACATCTTTTTCCGTATTTAGAAGAAAAAAATCGCCTAATTCTGTTGTGAAAAAACAATAGTCATATTTAATTTTAGCCATTTTATATATTTTAGTTTTCATGGATTTCAAATATAAAAATAATATTTCAACCCCATGATTTCCACCCACTCAAAAATAAAATCCCCCTCAAATTTGCTCACCCAATTTTTTAAAAGTAATTTTGCATGAATCTAAAATAAAAGTAAAATATGTCAACTTACGTAGTTGTAGGTCTTCAGTATGGAGATGAAGGTAAAGGAAAAATCACGGATGTTTTATCGGCAAAATCGGATTACGTTGTACGTTTCCAAGGAGGGGACAACGCTGGTCATACGGTTTATGTGGGTGAAGAGAAATTCGTTTTGCACCTTCTTCCATCGGGAGTTCTTCAGTGCAAAGGGAAGTGTATCATTGCCAATGGAGTAGTGGTAAATCCTAAATCTTTCATTAAGGAGGTGAATCAGATCGAAAGCAAAGGCTTGAAAACTGATCACATTTTCATCAGCAGAAGAGCGCATGTTATCATGCCTTACCACATTCTTTTGGATACTTACCGTGAAGAAGAGCACGGAGGAACGCAGATCGGAACGACGAAAAAAGGGATCGGACCTTGCTATGAAGATAAAATTGCAAGAGTGGGTATCAGAATGATCGACCTTCTGAATCCTGAAATTTTAAGAGACAAAATCGAGAAAAACTTAAAAATTAAGAATTCTCTTTTTGAAAAATATTACGGAAAACCGACATTAGACGTTGAAGAAATTTACAACGAATATTTAGAAATCGGAAGACAGCTTCAAGACAGAATCGTTGATACGGAACTGGAATTAAACGAAGCAATCAGAGACGGTAAAAATGTTTTATTCGAAGGAGCACAGGCTTTGATGCTTGATATCGACTTTGGAACATATCCGTACGTTACTTCATCTTCTCCGTCTACAGGAGGGGTTTGTACAGGGGCAGGAGTTCCACCAACATCACTTCAAAACTTGATCGGTGTTGCAAAAGCATACTGTACTAGAGTGGGTAACGGACCTTTCCCATCAGAATTAGACAACGAATTAGGGGAAAGCATCAGACAAATCGGTGGTGAATTCGGAGCTACGACAGGTAGACCAAGAAGAACAGGTTGGTTAGACCTTGTTTCTTTGAAGCACGCTTGTATGATTAACGGGATCAATAACTTAGTAATCACGAAATTAGACGTTCTTACAGGAATTGAAAACCTAAAAGTAGTTACACATTACAAAACTGAAGACGGAAAAATCATCGATTATTTCACTTCTTCAACAGAAAAATTGTACAACTACGAACCCATCTACCAGGATCTTCCGGGTTGGAAAGAAGACATTACAAAAGCAAGAAGCTACGATGAACTTCCTGATACCGCTCAGAAATACATCGAGTTTATTGAGAAGTATTTAGGAATCAACGTTTACTTAGTTTCTGTTGGTCCGGAAAGAAGCCAAAACATTATCAGAAAAGAATTATTCTAAGGAATTTTTAAATAAAATAAAAAGAGACTGTCGGCTTGATAGTCTCTTTTTGTTTAAATATGGTTAACCCGTTGTGCATTTTGATATACTTCGTCACTTCGAGTAGATTTTTGAAAAAAATCGTATCGAGAAGTTTGTAATTTTGAAGATAAATCTATTCTCGATACATTTTTTCTCCACTTTGTTACGAAAAAACACTCGAATTGACGAATCCAATATTAAAGTTTTTCAAAATGCACAACAGGTATGGTTAATTAATTTTTAGAATATTTAGCATAGGCTTTGGCTAATTTTTCATCATATTTGTTGAGTTTGTAGCCGCCACCGTTGTAGCCTTTTGCAAAATTTGCCCAGCTTTTATTTCTTAAATGAACTAAAAGCCCGTTTTTCTCAAGGAACTTTCCGAAGGCTTTCAGGTGTTCCCCTTCATTGATTTCCATTTTAGCAACAAAATCAGCGACATCTGTATAACCAAGCGGTTTTGCATGAAACCCCATAATCTGGAAGCTTCCCCACGAAGCGGAAGACAACGCTGCATCTTTAAATTTCGGATCTGTGCCCAAAGTCATAGCTTCATTCAGCCGGTCGTACTCTTTTACGCCGCCTTGGTAATAAATTTTCGTCCATTTCGGATACAGAACATCTTTATGATTGGCATTGTAATAAGTATTTGGGTCGATTCCACGTTTTTTTAGTTCACTCCAGAAAATATGACCTTCAAATAGAATTTTAGGTTTGTTATTCAATAAAAATCCTTTTCCGCTGCTTTCAATTTCGTTCACAGCTTTTACAGCTGCCAATTCCAAAGAATACTGATTCGCGAAGTTCACTAAATCACTTTCCTTTAAAAATTTATCCGTAGAATTTGTAGGAGCCGGAGCAGAACTTTTCTGTAGCAAAACCGTCCAAGTTTTCATTCCGACAATTCCATCTACCACTAAAGAATTTTTTCGTTGAAAATCCTTCACGGCTGCATCAACTTCCAAAGAAAAGGAATCTGAAATTTTGATGTTATATCCTTGTTTATAAAGAAGCTCACAAAGCGTAGTGACTTCCGGCGATTTTGTATAATATTTTAAAAGTTTCATGGCTGTTGGTTTTTTTGGGTTATTTTGAATTTAAGTGTGGTGTATTTAATTAAAAAAAATAGACATCAAGTTTGTCATTCCGTAGGAATCCAGACTCGAATCTTTCCATAATAATTTCTAAAAACTTTGCTTAGATTCCTACGGAATGGCAAACTTAATATTTATTAAAAATCAATTTAATTGAAAAGATTCCAAGCCTTGAAATAATATTCGCTGACTTTATGGAGGCAATTTTTGCTTCTTTTGTTTCAAGACAAAGAAGACAATTAATTCACAGGAATTCTCGGCATTCTCTCACAAATCATTCCAATCAAAAAGAACGATTTAAATTTCACTTCCTCTCTTTGAAGTCGGTATTCCAGATTCAGAGGATTCGTATTTGTAACGCTAAAGTTCTGGTTCAAAACAGCGTAGTCATCGACCCTTAGTTCAATACTGTATTCTCCGACCGGAATCATTTGGCTGATCATTCCGATTTCGTTGGTTTCAATTTCGAAAATCCTGTTATTGTTTGTTCCTTTGATGGAAATGGCGCATTTATAAATTGGATCGTTATTTATTTTATCGAAAACTTTAAACTGCACACTCGCTGCGGTTGGCTGTGTCGGAATCGGAACTTTGATCGGAACAAAAATTCCGGGAACTCTTATTGGCGTTCCAATAACTGGCGTTACGGGTTTTACGGGAGTTGGTTGAGGCTGAACAGGTGTTACAACAGGTGTAACAGGTCGCATTGTTCGAACTGCTCCCATCATTCCCATGTTTATTTTGTTATTAAAAACAGGATTCACTTTCGGGGTTTCTGTCACAGGTTGAGCGACAGGTTGTGGTACTGCTTCCGGCACAGAAATTTTAGCGTCTAATGTTGCTGTTTTTCGGGTTAAGGTGTTTAATTGGTCAGATTTAATGGTTCTCACGTTGGTAACCGCTTTCAGGAATTTCTGATTATTGGCTTTGTTCACGAAAAGCTGTTGTTTCATAATCAACGGACCGAAATAAATCAACTGATTTGGGTTATTTACAGTATCGTTGGTGATGGAAGGGTCTAGAACGATTTTTAAATTTTTAATCAGCATCATCGTTTTTGGAAATGCAGATAATTTAAAATCGCTGGAAATTGTCTGTCCATCAGATATTTTTTTAGGTTCTTTCCATTCGAACATTTCGGAAAGCATAAAGTTTTTATTAAACCAGCTTCTTTTTAAATGAACAAATGAATAATCGAACTCCACTGCTTGGATCACACTTTCATCATAATCAATCGAAAGAATTTCTGTAGGCAGATTTTCGTTGGAACTTTTGGCTTCGTTGTGTAAACTTTCCAGTTCAGCTTTTTCAAGTCTCATGTTATTCCAGCCCGATTCGTTTTCCATAAAATCGTAAGGGATGAAATTGATATCATGAATCGAAGAATTGTTGATCACATCGGTTTTCTCCGCAGCTTCAAAAGTGTTTTTTGCATTTTGAGCCATCGTGAGATACAAATCTGCATCCGAATTTTTATTAACTCTTGATAGTTCTTTTTCAATTGAATCTTTGCTGCCTTTCACTTTCCATTCAGAAAAAGCAAGCGCTTTCAGGTTATTGAGTGTGATTAATTGATCGTTCCAGTTCGTTTTTTCTTCATCAGTATCCAATCCGTCAAATAATTCGAGATGAGTTGCAACATTATTGACAGCTGTTTCATATGCGGTCTGATATTTTTTATATGCTTTCAGCTCTTTTGTATCAGCTCCTTTTGCATCAAATAAAATAGTACTCTGACTGGCAACCACTTTATCTAAACTTTCCTCTAAATTTTTTAAACTGTTTTTGTCTAAAATATCTCTGTAAATATCAAACAAAGCATTATTCGGATTCAGATCCCAAAAATTTGGTGAAATCGGAACGGAGTTGAGTTCATACGCCACATTTTGTTTTTTGATGATGGAAAGCGCTTTTTTCTGATCATCATTCAATAAACTTGGAGGTTTTAATAATTCCAATTCTTCATTTTCGTATACTCTCAGAGAAGGACATATCATCGGTAAATCATTTTCCATCGAACTTTGAGATGTGTAAATGTTTCTCAATTTCTGGTAAACGGCAACAAAATATTTCATGGCTATTGGTTTTTGGTTATTAGTTGATTGTTGCTGGTTATTGGTTGTTGGGTTTTCAGTTTTTTTAAGTTTATGTAAAACCAGCAATTGAAGTTTTTACGTCAGTTCGAGTTTTTTTCGTAATGGAATGAAGAAAAATGTGTCGAGAACTTTTTATTAAAATCAATTTCTCGATATGATTGTTTTTCAAAAATCTATTCGAAGTGATGTTGTGTTCTAAAACTTGGGTTCAAGGTCTTTGTTAAGTGAAACGCCTTTGTGAGCCTAAAAAAAGTTCAGTATTAAAGAAAATCTTAGTGATCTTTGCGTTCAAAACAATATCAGATTAAAAAATCAGATTAAAGTTTTTTGAAATAACCGACAGAAAAATATCTGCCGGTTATCTCTATTATGAGAAGGATATTATGATTTCCCGTCTGTCCAGACTTTGATGTCCGGGTTTGGATTTGGAGATTTTGGAACTACATGACATTTGTATCCGATGATATAAATTCCGTCTGACTGCAGTTTTTTGCCACTCCATTTTGCATTGCTTTGAGAGTTTTGATTTTCATAATTATGGCTTCCACCGAATACGAAAGGTCCGATTCCCACAGCAGCCCCAGAGCTGATTTTGGTACTTGCCGCTTTATAAGCCGTTGCATTTTCGCTGAAATCAAGCATTACATCTCTTGCAATGATTAATTCAGTAACGATCATAGGCATTAATCCTTTTCCTTTACCATCGCTGATGATGTCTCCGTTCAATGACTGAGGAGAATTTTCGTGAAGTTTCCAGTATTTAGACTCAACAAATTCTTCGCTGAACCATCCTCTTTCCACTCTTACTTTTCCAAGTTTAAATGAGATTTTAAGGTTGCTGAAGTCTGTATTCATCGATGTTCTTGTCGTGTTTCCGCTATTTCTGGCACCGATGCTGAATAATCCCATACTGAATCCTGCTCCTGCGCTCCAGTTGTGAATTGATTTTGAATAATCGCTGTGTGCGCTTCCTTCATACATAGAAATTGTCGGCCAGTTTTTAGACTCTTTCAATGCATTGGCAGAAATTGGAATAGACGGAGAATAGTTGATATAGTCGATTACTCTTGTTCTCTGGCTGTTTCTGAATTCCGACTGAAGACGTTTTTTAATGACAAGCATATGTTTTTCTTCAATTTCACTTAAATAATTCTGAATTCTTTCCACTGCTTCTTTGTAACCAAGAGACTGCCATGCTTTTAATGCCGCATCTTCTCTTTTTTTCATGTTTTTACCGTCGATCGATAAAGTTGCCATCGCATCCGGATCTCCATTGTCGGCATCTACTCTTATGGAATTGTTGGTATTTACAATATCGTAATATTTCATTTGATATTCGATATATTTAGAATACATTGGCGCAACGAATGTCTGGTGCAATTCTGGTTTGTTAAGGTCATCAACCGGAGCATTTTCATCAAAATCAGGGTTTTTTACAACTTTAATTTTGAAAAGTTTGTCTCTCAGTTTCTCAAGGTTCTTTTCTACTTTTGGATCCATTGGCGTGTCGACTACCACAGACCATTGCATTAGATCTTCATACACTTTAGAAACTCTTTTAGAAGAATCATTGAAAATAGTCATCATTCTTCCGTTTCCGCTGTCCGTTAATGGAGGTAGGTTAGATGGAATCGCATCTACCATTGCAGAGAACTGTTCCATTTGAAGATATTTACGGAATTTGCTGTCTTTCATAGCGTTTTGGAATTCCTCAAGATTTGTTTTAGGATTTCCGTTGGCGTCCAAGATAGGTTTTCCTGTCCCATCTAATAATGGTTTTGGAGCCGGAGCATTTCCGAAAAGACCATTCAATGCATAATCGAAAGTATCTTCAGTTAAAGTAATCCCGATTGGGTCGAATGCGATAAAGTCATTGGGTCCGATAGAATCTGGATCTCCACCATTGGTAATAGAATCGTAAACTTGTTTTAAAAGCATGCTCATTAATGAGTTTGATCTTGCTTCTTGAGTTAATGTTGGCATAATAAGTTTTTTTAAGATTGTTTGCTTACTCTGTTTCGGTTTTCAGCGTTCCCCGATTTTTGTATTTTTTGTATGGTACAAATATCTATCAGGTACACAAGAAATTACTCAGTGATTTTCCGATTTCGGAATGTGGTTTTTACGATAATTTAATTTTTGTTGAATTTTTTTAATTAATAGATGAATATTGTTGAAGATCAATAAAGTATATAACCCTTATAAATAAGCAGTTACTATTTTTAGCATAGCTAATTTTATATATTATTATAAATATTTTTAAAATATTGAAATTTTAACAAAATTTTGGCAAATGTTTTGATATTGAAACAATGCTTATCGATAAGAACTATAGAACTAATAATCGTCAAATTTTAACAGTTTAAATATTTTTAGTGATGAAACACGTAAATCAGAACCAGGAATTTCGCTTCAACGAGGTTCTTTTTGAGCACCGAAATAAGGAATACGGTGCTTATGTCTTAAGAAACGAATCAGACAAAATACTTACAAAAGCCCTTTTCGTGGGAGTGAGCTTGTTGGCTGCAATTTCTTTAACTCCAGTTTTAATTAATGCTTTTAAATCTCCTGAAGTTGTGGATGGAGGAGGATATGTATTGCCCCCACCAATTATTATCGATGAATATGATGATACACCACCTCCAGCAACGGTTGTACCTCCAACAGCAGCATCTGCTCCGGTAAAAACTTTTGATAATACTGTTCCTACACCATCAAGAAATGCTCCTGATACTAAAACAGAAGAAATTCCTGATGACGCGGTAGCTGGATTAACAAATAATTTTAAAGCAGATCCTGCTCCACCTAATACTTATGTACCAACTACACCGACTATTGGAACGGGTCCTGTAATTAATACTGCACCTCCAACAGTTGTACCTAAAGAAGATCCAAATAAAATTGTTGATTCTAATGATTTGGGAGTAGAAGCAAGTTTCGTGGGTGGAGTAGACTCATTCAGAAATAAAGTGATGAATAATTTCGACGGATCCGGATTTGATTCTGGTGATGTAATGAAAACAACAATTACTTTCATTGTAGAAAAAGACGGAACTATTTCCGGAATTAAAGCTAATGGTGCAGATGCAGACTTCAACAGTGAAGCAGTAAGAACCATTAAATCAATTCGTGGAAAATGGGTTCCAGCAAAAAATAAACAAGGTGATCCTGTAAGAAGCTATTTCAAATTTCCTATATCTATGAAGTTTGATAATTAATGTTTAAAAACAAATCTTGAACAGTTATCCACAAAGAATTTTTTTGTGGATAATTTTTTTTATTGTTAAATTGCTTATTAACAATATTTTAACTCAAATTTGGTTTTCTTCACTCATTAAGAGCAAAGAAAAAAGTGTATTTTTGAACCTTAAAGTTCTAGTAATGGCAAAAATCATAGGTATCGCTAATCAAAAAGGAGGTGTTGGAAAAACGACAACAGCCGTAAATTTAGCGGCGGCGTTAGGGGTATTAGAGAAAAAAATATTAATTATTGATGCCGATCCTCAGGCGAATGCAACTTCCGGTTTGGGAGTTGAGGATGTAAGGTATTCTACATATAATCTGTTGGAGCACAGTGTCGAAACTGAAAAATGCATCAAGCAGACAGCGACTCCTAATTTGGATATCGTTCCTTCTCACATCGACCTTGTTGCTGCAGAGATCGAGTTGGTAGACAAAGAAAACCGTGAGTACATGCTGAAAAAAGCATTGGAAAGTGTAAGAGACAATTACGATTACATCATCATCGATTGTGCACCAAGTTTAGGTTTAATTACGGTGAATGCGCTTACAGCAGCAGATTCTGTAATTATCCCGATCCAGTGCGAATATTTTGCATTAGAAGGTCTAGGTAAATTGTTGAATACCATTAAAAATGTTCAGAAAATTCACAATAAAGATCTTGATATCGAAGGTTTGTTGCTTACCATGTATGACAGCAGATTAAGATTGTCTAATCAGGTTGTAGAAGAAGTAAACTCTCACTTCCCTGAAATGGTTTTCGAAACAATTATCAGCAGAAACGTAAGATTAAGTGAAGCGCCAAGTTTCGGAGAAAGCATCTTAAACTACGATGCTGAAAGCAAAGGAGCCGTTCAATATATTCAATTGGCGGAAGAAGTTTTGTTAAAGAACGAGAAATTAGTAAAAAATTAGAAAGCCATTAGCCGGAAGCTAAAAGCTAAAAACAAAATATGAAGGACAAAAAAAGAGCGATGGGACGTGGTTTGGGCGCAATTCTGAGTGCCGAATCGAAAGCAATCAATTCTGCTACTGACGAAGGAGCAGACAGATTTGTAGGAAATATCGTAGAAATTTCGATAGAAGATATTTATCCGAATCCGACCCAGCCAAGAACTTATTTTGACGAAAAAGCACTGAATGAATTAGCACAGTCTATCAAAAACTTAGGCGTAATCCAACCGATTACTTTAAGAAAAGACGGTGAAAAATTCGAAATCATATCTGGGGAAAGACGTTACAGAGCAAGCAAACTTGCTGGTTTAGAGTCTATCCCGGCATATATCCGTTTGGTGAACGATCAGGAGCTTCTTGAAATGGCTCTTGTAGAAAATATCCAAAGGGAAGACCTTGATGCAATCGAAATTGCATTAACATACCAAAGATTGATGGAGGAAATCGGTCTTACCCAAGAAAATTTAAGCCAAAGAGTAGGTAAGGATAGAAGTACCATCACCAACTCTATCAGATTGTTAAGATTAAATCCTGATATTCAAAATGCCATTAGAAGTGGTGAGATTTCTGCGGGTCACGGTAGAGCGATAATTAGCCTTGAAAGTGAAGAACATCAGCAAATTTTATTTGATTTAATTATTAAAGAAAAACTGAATGTTCGTCAGGCAGAACAAGCTGCGACAGCTTTGAAAAATCCAAAATCACCTGCTGCTAAAAGAGCAAAAGCTGAGCTTTCTAATAATTATAAGAGAGCGCAAAAAACGATAGCCGATATTTTAGATGTAAAAGTGGAGATTAAAACCTCCGGAACCGGTAAAAAAGGTAAAATTGTTCTGGACTTCAAAAATGAAGAAGAGTTGGAATATATTTTATCTCATATTAAATAAATGAAAAAAATATTTTTCACATTTTTTCTGTGTCTGTTTGCGGTAGCGTATTCGCAAGTGAATCCTAATGATACAATTCGGGTAGAACATCATCCGAAAGACAGTGTATCTGTGGAAAAAAATAATACAGCAAAACCCAAGAGTGAGGCGAAAATTGTTTCAGATCTTGAAAAGGCAAACGGACCGACAAAGAAAACCTTTAAGCTAAATCCTACAAAAGCGGGATTGTATTCTGCTGTACTGCCTGGATTGGGGCAGGTTTACAATAAAAAATACTGGAAAGTTCCTGTCGTTTTAGGAGCTGTCGGAGCCGGAGTGGGTATTGCGGTTTGGAATGACAATCAGTATAAAAAGTACAGAGAATATTACATTGCAAAGCTTAATGGAACACCTAATGAATTTGTCGATAGTCATCCGTGGCTGGACAAAGTTGCATTAGGAAACGCACAGGATAGATCAAAAAGACAGAGGGATTATGCCATTGCGATCACAGGGTTAATTTATATTTTAAATATTGTTGATGCCGTTGTAGATGCACATTTATACGAAGCGCGTCACGATCCGGATTTGTCATTCAGTCCGACAGTTGTTCAGGATCAATATGGATTGACTCCTCCAAAAACGGGCTTAAGTTTAAGTTATAGATTTTAAATAATTAATTAACTCTGTTAAATTAATTGATTGCGGGCTTTGTTAAGTGGAACGCCTTTGCGTACTTAAAAACGTTTAGTAGTCAAGAAAAAACTTTGCGACCTTTGCGTCAAAAAAAAGAATTTAAATAAAATTTAGGCTGTTAAAAAAACAGACAAACATATAAAATATGAAAATAGCATTAGTTGGTTACGGGAAAATGGGCAAAATTATCGATGAAATTGCCACGAAAAGAGGACATGAAATTGTAGCCCGATTAAAAGAAACCCCAACTGCTGAAAATCTTAATAATCCTGATGTTGTCATCGAATTTTCCTTACCGGAAGTGGCTTACGAAAACATCAAGGCTTGTCTGGAAAATAAAGTTCCTGTAATCTGCGGAACAACTGGCTGGCTGGAAAAGAAACCTGAAATCGAAAAACTGGCTGTTGAAAAAGAAACGGCTTTCCTATATGGCTCAAATTTTAGTTTAGGTGTAAATTTATTTTTTGCTTTAAACGAAAAATTGGCAGATTTAATGAAAAATGTCGACGAATATTCTTGTCAGTTAGAGGAAATTCATCACATTCACAAATTAGATGCGCCTAGCGGAACGGCGATTTCTATTGCAGAAGGAATTTTTAAACATAACCCAAAATTTGACGCCTGGAAATTAGAAGAAACGCAAGGTAACCAATTGGGTATCTTTGCGATCCGTGAAGATGAGGTTCCGGGAACGCACAGCGTTTTTTACAGAAGTGAGGTGGACGAAATTGAAATCAAACACACAGCTTTTAATAGAAGCGGTTTTGCATTAGGAGCAGTAGTCGCAGCAGAATGGATTAAAGACAAAAAAGGAATTTTCGCAATGAAAGATGTTTTGGGACTTTAATTTGTAACAAATTTCCTACATTGCGAACTAATTGTAAGAAATAATGAGCATTAAAATATTACTCACTGTTCATTACCAATTACACATATTATAGATTAGGCACAAAAATTTATGAATTATTTTTTAACTTATACAGTTTACGTTCTCATTTTATCTGTATTGATGGGGATTTCCACTTGGAAGCTGTTCAAGAAACTAGGATATAGCCCGTTATTTGCTTTTATCCCTTTCTACAATTATTTCATTATTTTAAAAGAAACAAAACATCCGAAATGGTGGGCAATTTTATCTTATTTGCCGATCGTAGGACCAATCATGATGTCTGTTTTTCATTTATATTTAATGAAAAAATTCGGTAAAACACTTTTCAAAGATCAGTTATTGACGGTAATTCTTCCGTTTATTTACATGGCAACGGTAAATTATGGAAAAGATGTAGAGTTAGAAGATGAAAATGAATTGTTCTTAACCGACGAAGAAAAAAATACCAAAAAGAAAGATTCTTTTTTAGGATCAGTAACTTTTGCAGTTGTTTTTGCAACCATTATCCACGTTTTCGTTACACAGCCTTTCGGAATTCCGACAGGATCTATGGAAAGAACTTTATTGGTAGGTGATTTTCTTTTTGTAAACAAATGGAGCTATGGTTACAGGCTTCCGATGCGTCCCTTAGCCATTCCTTTCTTACAAGGGACAATCATGGACACGGGAGAAAAAGGAAACCCGAAAGATGATCCGAAATCTTATGTTGATGCTGTAAAATTACCTTATTCAAGAATTTTACAATTCAATAAACCTCAGAAAAATGATGTGGTTGTTTTCAACTATCCTCAGGATTCTGTGCATACAGCGATCGACAGAAAAGATCCTTATGTAAAAAGATGTGTTGCTGTTGCAGGCGATACTTTCGAAATGAGAGCCGGAAGACTTTTTGTAAACGGAAAACCGGAAACTGTTTTGGGAGATCAGGAAGTTCAGCACGCTTACACGGTAAATACGGGAACGCAATTAGATATTCCAAGTTTATATAACACTTATGGATTCTTGCCGGTAAGAGAAATGCAGGGTGACAAGGGGTTTGTGTATATGTTCCAAGGTCTTACAGACAAAACGGCTAAAGAGATCAAAGCTTTGCCAAATGTTATAAGCATGGAGGAAAATATTTATCCTAAAGATTCTGCGACGATTTCGTATAAATTAAATGCGGATAAAACAGCTTACACAAAAAGTATCGACACAACTCAGTCTATTTTCCCGATCAACAAACCATGGAATCAGGATTGGTACGGACCTTTAAAAATTCCTAAGAAAGGGGATGTGGTAACAATCAATCAGGAAACTTTACCGGAATATCAGTGGATTATTTCTAAATATGAAAATAATAAACTGGAAAATAAAAATGGAAAAATTTTCATCAACGGAAAAGAAACCAACCAGTATACAATTCAGCAGGATTATTATATGATGGTCGGAGACAACAGAGATGCGTCTTTGGATGCAAGGTTCTTTGGTTTCGTTCCTGAAGAGAATATCGTTGGAAAGCCGATGTTTACTTGGATGAGTTTGCAGGGAGCATTTAAAGATGCGAGTTCTTCTTATCAGGCACCATTCAAAATTCGTTGGGATAGAATGTTTAAAGCAACAAATACAGGTGAAGCCAACAAAACTTCGTACTGGTGGATTGCTGCAATGATACTTATTTTATTCTTCGGTTGGGAATATTTTATGAAATTATTCAAGAAGAAAAAAACAGAAGACGATTTATAAAAATTAAAATAAATTAGAAATAGAATGAAGTATTTGAAAAAATACTTCATTTTTGTATTATGAATATGAAGAATGTTTTACTACCGGCTTTTTATTTGCCGTCAATCTCTTGGTTTTCAGTGTTTTTAAATCCTGAAAATGAAATTTTATTTGAACAGTTTGAAAGCTTTCCAAAGCAAACGTACAGAAATAGAGCCAATATTTATGGTGCAAACGGGAAATTATCATTAATCATTCCTATTGCTCATAACGGAAGCAGAGCGTTTAAAGATATTGAAATTTCTCATCGCGAAGATTGGAGAACACTTCATTGGAAATCCATTAAAACAGCTTATCAAAGTTCGCCTTATTTCGAATTTTATGAAGATAAATTCAGGAAAATATTCGATTTAAAAGAAAAATATGTTTTAGATTTTAATTTGAAAGGACTTGAAATCGTTCAGCAAATTCTTAAGACAGAAAAGGCACACTCTTTGAATAAAGAATATATCAAAATTCCGGAAGAAATTAATTTCAGAGATAAATTTTCAGCAAAACTTCCTTCAGAATTCGAGATGGATGAATATTATCAAACCTTCTCGGATAAGCTTGGATTTTTAAAGGATTTATCAATTTTGGACTTAATTTGTAACAAAGGACCGGAATCTTTGACTTATATTAAAAATATTAAACAATCATACTAGCATGAAAAAGGTATTATTAGCTGCTGTGTTTTTAGTGGGATTCGGTTTTTCTTACGCACAGGAAGCAAAAGCTGGCGTTGGTCCGAAAGAGGATAAAGATCTTATGACTTGGTATCATAAAGATTTCGGTACTTCAAAAGTATACGGTGTAAATACAGAAAATGCATATAAATTTCTAGAGTCTAAAGGTCTTAAGCCAAAAACGGTTGTAGTCGGAGTTTTGGATAGTGGAGTTCAGGTAGATCACCCTGGTTTGGTGAAAAACATCTGGTCAAATCCAAACGAGGTTCCAAACAACGGTAAAGATGACGACGGAAACGGATATATCGACGATGTTCACGGATGGAATTTCATCGGTGGTAAAAATGGAGATATCGATGTAGACAATATGGAAGTAACCAGAGTTGTTGCAAAATACAAGCCGGTTTTTGAAGGAGACGATTCTACGAAAAACAAAGCAAACCAAGCTAAAATGCCTGAAGAATTTGCAATGTATATGAAGGCCAAAGAATTGTTTGCCAAGAAAAGCGTTGAAGCTAGACAAGGTGCACAAACTTACACCATGATCAATGATTTGATTCCTGATATGGTAAGATTGCTGAACGGGAAAAATGTAACAGCAGAAAATGTTGCTACTATTAAACCTTCCGAGCAAAAAGATGCCATTGCGATACAAATTTTAACTCAAGTTGCCCAAAGTCCTGATTTCAAAGGAAAAACTCCTGCAGAGTTTGAAAAAACAATGAAAGAGCAAATGAAAGAAGCTCTTGATGAAGTAGGCCCTCAGGCAAAACAATACGATCTTAGTTACGATCCTAGAAAAGAAATTGTAGGAGATAACTATGATGATTATTCTGAAAAAAATTACGGAAATAATCACTACGAAGGTCCGGATGCAATGCACGGAACTCACGTTGCAGGTATCATCGCTGGTCTTCCAAACGGAAAAGAAGTTCAGTATGGAGTAGCTTCAAAAGTGGCTAAAATCATGTCTGTAAGAACGGTTCCAAACGGTGATGAAAGAGATAAAGATGTTGCTAATGCCATTAGATATGCTGTTGATAACGGTGCTAAAGTTTTAAATATGAGCTTTGGTAAACCAGTTTCTCCAGGAAAAACTGTGGTTTGGGATGCATTTAAATATGCTCAGGATAAAGGAGTTCTTTTGGTGAAAGCTGCGGGTAACGAAAACGAAGATGTTGCAGAACATTTAGCTTATCCTACAAACTTTAAGAACGTAACAGACGAAAAACCTTTTGTAAATAACGTTTTGGTTGTAGGAGCGAGTACAAATAATAATGATGCATTAAGAGCAGGTTTCTCGAACTTTAACAAGAAAATGGTAAACGTTTTTGCTCCGGGTGAACAAATTTATTCTACCGTTCCTCATAACGAGTATAAATATCTTCAAGGGACTTCAATGGCTTCTCCGGTTGTAGCGGGTGCTGCTGCTGTGTTATTAGCTTATATGCCAACTTTAACACCGGCTCAGATCATTGAATCTTTAGTAAAATCAAGCAACGTAAGTACAACCAATCAGTTTGGAGATTTTTCTCAGGCTGGAGGTGTAATTGATGTAAAGAAAGCCGCAGAATACGCTTACACTAATTTTTATAACGGAAAATCAGGCGCTGTAAAAGAGGCTAAAAAATCCGTAAAAAAGGGTGTTAAAAAATAACATATCTTCCTGAAATTAAGGTTGAACCATATAAAGTCCGAAATTTTCGGACTTTTTTTATTTTTATTTGTGAATTTTGGCACGGTTTTTTGTAACTTTAATGGTAACAAAAATAATAAACAACAAAATGAAAAAGTTACTACTTGCAGGGATGTTGGGAACAGCACTATTTGCAGTGTCGTGTTCCACCGTTAATAACGCTAAAACAGCCCAAAATCAGAGATCCGAATTCCTTAAAATGAAAGGAGACTGGCAAATCGTAAGCATTGATTACGATAAGAAATTTAAAATCAAACCTTTCGATGATGGTGTCGATGCACAATGTTTTGTGGGAAGTCACTGGAGATTGATTCCAAATAACTGGACTGGAGCTTATACTGTAAATGGAGGAGGTACATGTGGAGCAGGATTTAATCAACCAATCAAAGTTGATGTAGTAAGCGGAAATACTTTTAACTTTAAAAAAATTGCTGACGGTACTAAAGCTAAGCAAAATACTGCAGGGTATACTTTAACGCTGACAAATCAAACGACAGATCAGTTCTCATTAGAACAAAATATTCCTTTTGACGGAGAAAATGTAAGAGTTGTTTACAACTTTGAAAGAACAGGAATGAAATAATCAATTAAAAATATAAAAAGATGAAATTTACAAAAACATATATCGGAGGTCTTTTCTTATCATCAGCTTTATTGCTTACAAGTTGTGAGGCGGTGCAAAATTCTAATCACCAGCAAAGAGGTACTGCCGTAGGTGTTGCATCTGGAGCTGTATTGGGTGGTATCCTTGGAAATAACGTAGGAAAAGGAGGAAATGGAGCAATTGGAGCTGTACTGGGTGGTATTATCGGTGGTGTTGCAGGTAATGTGATCGGTAACAAAATGGATAAGCAGGCAAGAGAAATTAAAGAAACTCTTCCAGGAGCTCAGGTAGAAAGGGTAGGAGACGGTATCAAAATTACGTTGAACGAAAGCATCGTAAACTTCGATTTCGACTCTTCAGCGTTAACTTCTACTGCAAAAACAAACTTGGATAAATTGGCTCAGGTTCTTACAAATAACCCTGATACAAATATCAATATCTACGGACACACAGACAGCAAAGGTTCAGATTCTTATAACTTGAGCTTATCTGAAAGAAGAGCAAATGCTGTAAAAGCTTATTTATCTGGTAAAGGAATTGCTTCCAGCAGATTGTTTGCAAAAGGTGAAGGTGAAGCAATGCCGGTTGCTACAAACGATACAGATGAAGGTAGAGCAAAAAACAGAAGAGTTGAGTTTGCGATCACTGCAAATGAAAAAATGATTAACGATGCTCAACAAGGGCAATAATTAATTAACATATAAATATTTTCGTAAATAACCGCTTTTGCGGTTATTTTTGTATTTTTAACCTAATATTTTAAAAATTCCTATTTTTGCATCTGAAACCACATAAATGAAGAAATATTTAAAGCTGCTCCGCGTAGAGCAATGGGTGAAAAACCTATTTGTTTTTGTTCCGTTATTTTTCTCGGGTAACATCAAAAATCCTGATTTACTTACCAAAAGTATTTTTGCGTTTATAATTTTCTCTTTGGCGGCGAGTGTTGTTTATATTTTAAACGATTACAACGACATTGAGGCAGATAAACAGCATCCTGAAAAAGAAGAAGACCTTTGGCAAGTGGAGCTATTTCAAAGCCTCAGGCGATTGGGATTTTTATTGGGCTTATTGCGGGAGATATTGCTTTGGTATTGTTTGCTCAGACATATTTTAACGAAGAACTTTGGAAGTTTGCAACAATTATCGCGTTCTATTTTGTGATGAATCTGGCGTATACATTTAAATTAAAACACGTTCCAATCATTGATATTTCTATCATTGCGATTGGGTTTGTTTTAAGAGTTTTAGCCGGAGGTTACATCACGGGGATCAGCATTTCTCAATGGGCAATCTTATTGACTTTCGTTTTGGCTTTAGTTTTAGCGATCGGAAAAAGACGTGGAGAATTGATTAATGCTCAGGTTTCCGGAAAAACAAGAAAGGCTTTAGATGGTTACAACGTACAATTTGCAGACATTGCGCTTTCAATTTCCGTAACATTAGCGATCGTGTGTTATTTAATGTTTACATTGTCACCGGAAGTTCAGGCAAGATTCCATGAGAGAGTTTTTTATACGGTAATTTTTGTTGTATTTGCTTTTTTAAGGTACTTACAGCAGACTTTGGTGTACAACAGAACAGAATCTCCTACAAAAATCGTTTACAGAGACAGATACATTCAAATTACTTTATTATTGTGGGTTGCTGCATTTTTAATTCAAATTTACTTTAAAAAATGAAGCCGAATTTTATACAAAAAGTTACCAACTGGGGCAATTTTCCCGTAGTGGAAAAGGAAATGAAGTCTGATGACAGCTTCAAAAAAATAAAAGAATTTGTACTCAATCACAACGAAGTTATCGCAAGAGGAAACGGAAGATGTTATGGCGATGCTTCTTTGGGCGAACATATATTTTCAACTAAAAAATTAAATAAATTCATTAGTTTCGATCGTTTGAACGGAATTATTGAATGTGAATCGGGAGTTTTGCTTTCAGAAGTTCTAGAAATTTCTGTTCCGCAGGGATATTTTCTCTATGTGACTCCGGGAACGAAGTTTGTTTCTGTTGGAGGCGCGATTGCTTCTGATGTTCATGGCAAAAATCACCATGCAGAAGGTTGTTTCTCTGAATATGTTATTGAATTTAAATTAATGATCGAAAACGGTGAAATCATCACTTGTTCGAGAGAAGAAAATATCGAAAAATTCTGGGCAACTATCGGTGGAATGGGATTAACAGGTATTATCCTCACAGCAAAGTTTAAATTAAAAAATATCGAATCTGCATATATTCGTCAGGAAAGCATTAAAGCAGAAAATCTTGATGAAATTTTTCAATTGTTCGACGAAAGTGAAAGCTGGACATACACAGTTGCATGGATAGACTGTCTTCAAAAAGGTAAAAATATAGGAAGAAGTATCCTGATGAGAGGTGAACATGCTTTTCAACACGAGCTTCCTCAAAATTTAAAAGAAAAGTCTTTAAGATTAAAGAAAAAATTTGAACCAACCGTTCCTTTTTACTTTCCTGGATTTGTTTTAAATGCTTTAACAGTTAAAATTTTTAATCTTTTGTATTTTAATAAACAGAGAAAAAAAGAGATTAAGAACTTCATCGATTATGAAACATTTTTCTATCCTTTGGATGCTATTCATGAATGGAACAGAATTTACGGAAAGTCTGGTTTTATTCAATATCAGATGGTAATTCCGAAAGAAAACGGAAAAGAAGGAATGAAAAAAATTCTAGAAACTATAGCAAATAGTGGAAATGGTTCGTTCTTGGCAGTTTTAAAATTATTTGGAAAGCACAATCCGGAAGCGTATAATTCTTTCCCTGTGGAAGGTTACACGTTGGCCTTGGATTTTAAAGTGAATTCAAAATTGAAAAAACTGGTAGATCAGTTGGATCAGATTGTTCAGGAATATGGCGGAAGAATTTATCTTACGAAAGACAGCATGAGCAAATCGTCCCTCACCAATTATCTTAAAAATACACAGAGTTCAAAATTTGTGTCTTTACAGCACAAAAGAATTTTAAATAATATTTAGCACAAATGATCGTTTTAGGTAGTACATCGGAAGTAGCACAGGCTTTTGTAGAAAAGGCATTGCAGGAAGGAGAAAAATTTGAAAAAATCTATCTTTTTACCTCCAACAAAGAAACGACCGAAAGATTTGCAAGGCATATTGATGTGAAATTCGTTCAGCAAGCAGAAGTTATCGAGCTTGATTTAATGAAAGAAATCGATTATAATCAATTTGAAAATATCAATTCCAGTTTGTTGTTCTGTGCGACGGGATATTTGGGCGACGGAACGGAAGAAGGCTTGTACGACAATAAAAATACGGAGAGAATTATTGATATTAATTACTCAAAATTAGTTCCCGTAATGAATTATTTTGCTCAGAAATTCGAAAGCAGAAGATCAGGAACAATCATTGGTTTGTCGTCTGTTGCGGGAGATCGCGGAAGACAGAGTAATTTTATTTACGGAAGTGCAAAAGCAGCTTTTACAGCTTATTTGAGTGGATTAAGAAATTATCTTTTTGATAAAAAAGTTCATGTTCTTACAGTAAAACCGGGATTTATGGCAACCAAAATGACGGAAGGTTTACCATTGAATCCAAAATTAACGGCAACTCCTAAACAGGCTGCAGATTGTATTTTTAAAGCATATAAAAAACAGAAAAATGTTGCTTACGTTTTACCGATTTGGGGAATTATCATGATGATTATCAGAAATATTCCTGAATTTATATTTAAAAAGTTGAAACTTTAAGTGTTATTTTGAAAGATAAAATCATATATAAATCCAATTCTTTTTCAATTAATCTTGTCATTTTTTTTCTAGGATTTATTTTATTTAGTTTAATAGCTGGATATATTTTTAAATCTTTAGAAAGAAATTCAGATGCAGATTCTAAAATTGCAGTTTATATTCTTGATTCTATATTTCTAATATTTGCATTAGGTTCATTGTTTTATTTTCTAAAAACTCAGATAATTAAGATAACCAAAAATTATTTGATTATCTCTTACCAATTCTTACCTTTTTCAAGAAAGATTTTGCTTGAGGATATTAAGAAATTTAAACAGATACCAAGACCTGTAAAGTATTCGAAAGGATTTGATAAACCTACAACCTTTTATACTATTTTTGAAACATTAATTATTCTGAAAAACGGCAAAGAAATCAGAACCTATGCTTTAAGCGATTTTGAATTCATTGAAGTGAGAAAATTGATGGAGAAATTAAAGAGAAATGAGGGGACGTTTGAAGTAGATAAATTAACGACTGCTGAATTTATTTTTCGGAATTTATCTGTTGTTTTGTTTTTAATAATTTGCTTAATTTTGATTATTGGGTTATCAAATGCTTTAATTAATAATTCGTAAAATTTACTTTAAGTTATAAATTTATGAAAAAACTGTATTGTTTTGATTTTGACGGAACGCTTACTTACAAGGACACGATGTTCATGTATCTTAAATTTTATGATTCTACAAAATTCCGTTTACAGTTTTTGAAGCACGTTCCGCTTTTTGTTTTATTAAAACTAAAACTTGCAGAAACAGAAAAGGTGAAAAAAAGTTTTATCGGATCTATTCTAAAAGGCCAAACTCAGGAGAAAATCGAAAGAAAATCGAAAGAATTTTTCGAGGAACATTATCCTAAGATCGTAAGAGAAAATGCGCTTGACTTTATTCAAAATATTGATAGAGATCATACGCAAAGTCTATTGGTAACTGCTTCTCTCGATATTTGGGCAAAACCTTTTGCGGATGCTTTCAAAATGCAGCTGGTTGCCACAAAAGCTGAGTTTAAAGACGGTGTTTTCACAGGAAACTTCATCGGAAAAAACTGCAACGGAAAGGAAAAATTAGTTCGAATAAAAGCAGAAATTACAGATAATAAATACGATAAAATCATCGCTTTCGGTGATACTTCCGGAGATAAGGTAATGTTGAAATGGGCGAATGAAGGACATTACCAATTTTTTCACTAATTTTGGGTGGTAAAAATGTAAAAATGAACAGACTCCTTTTTTTGTGTCTTGCGCTCATTATGAGTTGCACGGCTACACCCACTCAAAAGTCGATGGATTCTAAAAAAAATAACGAAATTCTAATCTCGGAATCGCAAGGTGGCGGTGGCGAGAAAAGCTTCGTGATCCTTCATAATGAGGCGGAGTTTCAAAAGGCTATCAAAGGAAATACAACTGTGATTGAACTTGATAAAGAGCCTGTTTATCCTGCATTTCCCAAAAATAAAAAAGTAGTTTTGTATAATCTTGGGACTTTCACTTCGGGAGAACACAAAATTACACAGATCAAAAATATTTCAGTAAAAGATAACGTATTGTATGTGGAGGTTCCTCAGGTAGAATCTGGCGGAATGGGGATAGCAGTGATGTCGAATCCTTGGTTTATTTTTACTGTGCCTTCAAATTATCAGTTTACCTCCGTAGAATTAAAATATTCAAAATAAAATGAATAAAGTATATTTAGATAACGCTGCAACAACACCTCTTTCAGAAGAAGTAATTGATGCAATGGTTGGAACCATGAAGATGAATTTCGGAAATCCGTCTTCTACCCACAGCTTCGGACAGGAAGCTAAAATTCTTATTGAAAATGTAAGACGACAAGTTGCAGATTATCTTCACGTTACGCCCGCTGAGATCATCTTCACATCTTGCGGTACAGAATCTAACAACATGATTATCAAGTCGAGTGTAGAACATCTTGGTGTTGAGAGAATCATAAGTTCTCCTTTGGAGCACAAGTGTGTTTCGGAGAGTATTTTGGATATGAAGAGCAGAAAAGGAGTGGAAGTGAATTACATCCGCCCGAATGAAAAAGGAGATATCGACCTTAATAAACTGGAAGAATTATTAAAATCTTCCGATAAGAAAACGTTGGTGAGCTTAATGCACGTAAACAACGAGATCGGAAATATTTACGATATAAAAAAGATTGCAGAATTGTGCAAGGCAAATAATGCGCTTTTCCATTCAGATACGGTACAGACAATGGCTCACATGGAATTGGATTTTTCTGATATTCAGGTGGATTTTGCGTCTTGCAGTGCTCATAAATTCCATGGTCCAAAAGGGGTTGGTTTTGCTTTCATCAGAAAATCAAGCGGTTTAAAAGGAATTATTACCGGTGGACCTCAGGAAAGAAGCTTAAGAGCTGGAACTGAGAATGTTGCAGGAATTGTAGGTCTAGGAAAAGCATTAGAACTTTCTCTTAACAATCTTGAATCTTATACAAATCATATGCAGGATATTAAAAGCTATGCTGCAGAAAGGCTTACAGCAGAGATTCCCGGGATTAAATTCAATGGAAGAAGTTCTGAGAAGGAAAACAGTCTTTACACGGTTTTAAGCGCTTTATTGCCTTATAAAAATCCATTGATTGGACTTCAGTTGGACATGAAAGGAATTGCAATCTCTCAGGGAAGTGCATGTTCTTCGGGAGCTTCAAAACCTTCGATGGTGATGATGATGGTTTTATCTGAGGATGAAATGGATCATTGTACGCCGCTTCGTATTTCATTCAGTCATTTAACAACAAAAGAGGATATCGACGCTTTAGCAGCAGCTTTGAAAGAAATTTCGAAAGATTTTGTTATAGAAAATACAAATGTTGAGCATAGATAACTCTATTACTCAAAAAGCGTAATTTTGAATATCCAATTAAGGAAAATCATTAAAGAATAATATTAATTTAAATAAAAGAAACAAAATGGCTTTAGAAATTACAGATAGCTCATTTCAAGAGGTTTTAAAATCAGACAAACCGGTATTGGTAGATTTTTGGGCAGTATGGTGCGGACCTTGTAGAACTTTAGGACCAATTATCGAAGAAGTAGCAACAGACTTTGAAGGGAAAGCTGTGGTAGGAAAAGTAGACGTAGACAACAATCAGGAAATTTCTATGCAATATGGTATCAGAAATATCCCTACAGTTTTAATTTTTAAAGGTGGAGAGGTTGTTGATAAAATCGTTGGGGTAGCTCCAAAAGAGGTGATCGCTGAGAAATTAAGCGCGCACTTATAAAAATAATAAATTTGATAATGAACGCCTTCCGTTTTTGGGAGGCTTTTTTTTTGAAATAAATTTGCAGGTAACGAAAAAAGTTGTACTTTTGCCATCACAAAAAAGAAACGAAGTTCTTTACAACAAAACGAAAATGATCCGGTAGTTCAGCTGGTTAGAATGCCGCCCTGTCACGGCGGAGGTCGCGGGTTCGAGTCCCGTCCGGATCGCAAAAGTTTATCAATTTACTTTTAAAACAAAATTGATCCGGTAGTTCAGCTGGTTAGAATGCCGCCCTGTCACGGCGGAGGTCGCGGGTTCGAGTCCCGTCCGGATCGCAGAAGTTTTCTCAATTTACTTTTAAAACAAAATTGATCCGGTAGTTCAGCTGGTTAGAATGCCGCCCTGTCACGGCGGAGGTCGCGGGTTCGAGTCCCGTCCGGATCGCAAAAGTTTATCAATTTACTTTTAAAACAAAATTGATCCGGTAGTTCAGCTGGTTAGAATGCCGCCCTGTCACGGCGGAGGTCGCGGGTTCGAGTCCCGTCCGGATCGCAGAAAAGTCTTCTATTTTTTAGAGGACTTTTTTCGTGTATTAAAAGTTTATGAACTTTTATTTGGAGCTTAATCCCGCTTTCCACTGTATCTTTTTGGTTACGGGCTCCTGAACATTCGTTCGTAAACTTTCAGTTTATGCTCCGCCGCAACCAAAAAGGATGTCGTTCCAATCGGGGCTAGGGTTTCGGTCAATCGTCATTGCGATGAACAAAGTGAAGAAGCAATCTCTTGAATAAAAGACAAGGTTTGCCATACTTAAAACATGTGAGTAGGAATCTTTATAGATTCTTCAATTTTAAATACACTTAATTTCACCAACCATTTTAAAAATATCCTTATTTTTATCAAAAACATTGTGAAAAATAATTATTTAATATCTTCTTTCAGGTATTGAGTATTATTTCATTTAATCATAAAATTACTTTTCCTTTAATGCATAGTATATTACCCTTTTTATTGGCGATGATCGCTGTGATCGTGCTTTTAGAAATGTTGGCGACCAAACTGAGAGTTGCTTATCCCATTATATTGGTTTTGGCGGGTCTTGCGGTGAGCTTCATTCCTGGACTTCCGCAAGTACGCATCGATCCGGATATGATTTTCTTTATTTTCCTACCTCCTTTATTATGTGAAGCAGCTTGGACGATCTCTTTCAAAGAAATGAAAAAGTGGTGGAGAATAATCACCAGTTTTGCCTTTTTGGTAGTATTTTTTACAGCATTATCGGTGGCAATTGCAGCGAATTATTTCATTCCGGGATTTACTTTAGCATTAGGATTTTTATTGGGAGGAATCGTTTCTCCACCTGATGCAGTAAGCACAGGAGCTATCATGAAATTCGTGAAAATCCCAAAATCAACTTCTGCTATTCTGGAAGGAGAAAGTTTATTAAATGATGCTTCTTCATTAATAATTTTCCGATTTGCATTAATTGCTGTTGGAACAGGACAATTTATCTGGCAGGAAGCCATCACAGAATTTTCGTGGATGGTTTTCAGTGGGGTAGGAATCGGTTTGTTGTTGGGATGGATTTTCATTCAGGCTCATAAAAGATTACCGACAGATGCACCTTCAGATATTGCTTTCACATTAATTGAACCATATATTTTGTACTGGGTTGCAGAACATTTTCATAGTTCTGGAGTTTTGGCGGTGGTTGCAGGGGGACTTTTAATGTCAAATCAACGTTTAAAATTTTTGAACAGTACAAGCCGAATTCGGGCATATAGCGTTTGGGAAAGTTTTACATTTATTTTAAATGGTGTTGTCTTTTTAATCATCGGTCTCGAACTTCCAGAAATTACGCAAGGACTTCGATCAAAAGGAATTCCTTTGGAGACAGCGATTGGATACGGAGTTTTGGTAACAGGAGTTTTAATTTTAGTCAGAATCGTAAGTTCTTATGCGGCGATGATTGCTACTTTAATTTTCAGACGAGATGTCATCCAGATTTCACAGGCAAGTCGAAGACGAAGGTTTTTTCTGCCGCTTCTATTGGGTTGGACAGGTATGCGCGGTGTGGTTTCTCTGGCTGCGGCACTTACAATTCCTGTGCATTTACAAAATGGAGCAGAGTTTCCTCATCGAAATTTAATCTTGTTCGTGACTTTTGTAGTAATTCTTCTTACTCTTTTGATGCAGGGACTTACTTTACCGTATTTTATCAAATATGGAAATCTTTTCGACAATGCTAAAATGGAAGAATCAGAAGAAGCTACCAAGAAAAAAGTTAAAAGCGGATTGAGAGCGGAAACCTACAAATTTCTTCGAAATAAATACGACAATGAACTTCACGACCATGCTGGAATGAAAAAAATGCTCGATCATTGGGAAAATAAAATGAAAGCTAACGATGAGGAATGGATGAGCGAAAAAACAAAAAATATTTTTATCGAAATGCTTGAATTCCAAAGAGATTATCTTACAGAATTGAATAGAGATCGTGAAATTGATGAAGAAGTGATCCGCGAACAATTATTTTTAATCGATTTGGAAGAAGAAAGAATAAGAATGTTGTAAATTATTAAAACATCACTGTTCAAGCCATTTCTTGAATTCTGCGACTTTATTTTTACTGATTAATATTACTTCATCACTTTCAGGTTTTACGACAATTTTTAATTGGTTTTTGCCGTAAACAAGAATATTATTAATAGCTTTTACATTAATGATAAATTGTCGGTTGGCTCTATAAAACATTTGAGGGTCTAAAGTTTTAACCAATTCATCTAGACTTGAGTTGATGGAATATTGATTACCCAAATTGGTTTTAACATAAACAATATTATTTTCAAGAAAAAAATATGAGATTTCAGAGGTTTCTAAGGAAATTAACTCATCTTTATGATAGGTAATGATTCTTTTCTTAGAATTTTCCGTTAAATTTTCATTAAGTGAATGATTGTCATTTAATTTTATCTTTTCATGAATAATATTAAGTTGAGTATTCACTGCCGTTAAACTATTAATTTCATCATTTAAATTTTGAATCTCATCGGTCTTTTGAGCATCATACTTTCTGTAAATCATTCGGATTAATAAAAAACTTATTCCCAAAATACATAAAGTCGCAATAAGAAAAACAATTAAAAATTTTAAATATAAATCTGAAATCTGTTGTTCAATCACTTCTGTATTGGCGTGAGAAGCAACCATCCAATCGCTTCCAGAGACAGGAAATACACTTACAATTTCTGAAGTTCTGCCTGAGTTTTCACTAAAGTTTCGGATTCCGGTATTTTCTTTTCCTGAGTTTAAAATTTCAATAAAATCACTTTTGTTTTTGTTATCCGAAGTAAATCCAGAATTATTTTTATTAATTTTCTGCCCAATTAAAGCCGGATTCGGATGGCAAAGTTCAACACCGTTTTGATTGTACATACAGATAAATCCACTTTGGGTATCGGTATTCACAATGCTGTTTTGTAAATTTTGAATGACATTTTCTTTAGAAATTCCATCCTTTAATTGTAATTCGAGCAACTTTCCGATTTCTCGCGCTTCTCTTTTTCCGGCTTCAAATTTACTGTTGAAAAGATCTTCTTTCGACGAAGAATACAAATATTGAAACGAAAAAAAACTGATCAGTAAAATAACAATACCGACTGCAAAAAAAGTAATTGTATAAAGACTGAATTTTTTCATGAAAAAGGAAGCAGATTATAATTCAGTTCAAAAATAAACAATTATTCACAAGAAAATATTCGCTTTTAAGGTTGAATCTTTCCGTTTTATGCTTAAATTTAATAGGTAAAGTATTGATGGTGTTTACCTTTGATCCAATCTTAAAATAAACTTTAAAATTATTCTCTCATGAAAAATAAGAATAAATTGATTTTGGTTTTGTTGGCGGGATTTGTGGGATTGCAGTTTTTTCGCCCTGAAAAAATAGATCACGGAATGAGAACGCAGGATCTTGTTAATGTTCCAAAAGAGGTCAATACTATTTTGAGAAACTCATGTTTCGATTGCCATTCTTCGGAGGCTAATTTGCGATGGTATGACAAAATTACACCTGCCAATTTTCTGGTCAACTCTCACATCAAAGAGGGTCGTGCAGCGCTGGATTTTTCAAAATGGAGTTCATGGACAAAACAGCAACAGAATTCTACGATTTATTACGCTATTAATAAAATTTTGTCTGGTGAAATGCCGATTCCGAGCTATGCAGCAGTACACCCTTCTGCAAAAATGAATGGTCAACAGGTTAAAATTCTTAAAAATTACGCGTTGTCACTTTCGCCAAGAAAGGTTGCGGATAGTTCGCAGATCAGTTCTGCTGAAAAGCAGTACAATTCATGGATTAAAGGAGAGTTGAAACACCCGACTGTAAAGCCCTCACCAAATGGGTTACAATATATTCCCGATTACAGAAACTGGAAAGCCATCAGTACGACAGACCGTTTTGATAACGGAACAATGCGAATTATTTTTGGAAATGATATTGCTGTGAGAGCCATTCAAGAGAAAAAAATAAATCCGTGGCCGGATGGAACAATTTTCGCCAAAACAGCTTGGAAACAGCAAATGCAGAAAGATGGAAGCGTTGCAACAGGAGAGTTTATTCAAGTGGAATTTATGGTAAAAGATGCGAAAAAATATGATAAGACCAAAGGTTGGGGATGGGAGAGATGGAAAGGAAACGACCTGAAACCTTACGGAAATACACCGGATTTTGATAAAGAATGTGTCGAGTGTCACAAGCCGATGGAAAATCAGGATTATGTTTTTACTTCACCCTTGTATTTAATTTCTCAACTTAAAAAAATTCAGAAATAATGAAAAATCATATTATTTTATTTTTTGCTTTGATTCTAATGGTTTCGTGTGAACAAAAATCAAAAGAAACTTTAAATATAGATGCATCTGTTCAGCAAAATGATGAACTGTCGGAAAATCCTTTATTAATGAAACCTATCACATCATCAATTCAGCCAGAAGACAGCACAATGTCGACTTTATATGGAAATGAAATTGCTTTTAATTATGCTAAACAAAATTCAGATTCCCAATATCCGAAAGATGCCGTTCTTTATGAAGTAACGTGGAAGCAAAAACCCGATGAATTGTGGTTTGGGGGAAATATTCCGAAAGAAATTTATTCCGTTGAAAAAATTACATTTAATAATGATGATTCCGTTTATGAAAAATTTCAGGGAAAGCCTTTAAAACAAATAAAAATTAATGAAACTGATAAGAATTTAAGAAAAGGTTTTATTATTTCGCAAAAAATGGCTGTATCGCCTTAGATCACGGTTTTCCCGTATTTTTACGGTAATTTGGTGAAGTATTTTTATAATTCGAATTTAGGTCTGATATTTGTACTGAGTAGAAAAAATGAATCGACTCAAATTATTTATGAAAAACATATTCGTGAAAAAAACATTTCTCTACGTACTTTTTGCCGCATTAATGTTGGTTTCTTGTAAAAAAGAAATCGAAAAAATTAGTGATAAAATCAACGATACTGCATCTTCTATGACGGAGCAGGATGCTGAAAAAGATTCAGTAATTACTAAAAAAGATTCTGTTATTGAAAAAGAATCGATGCCGCCTGCAATGCAGGAAGACGGGTTCTATAATGCATTTGTCTTCCCTAAAGATAAAAAAATGAAGGATTCTTTGTTCTCAATTTTCAACAAAAAATATACGGAAAAAGAGCGTTACGCAATTTTAGCATTAAACAGATTAGATTCTAAAAATAAATGGAACGCCGATACATTGGTTGTTCCCGCAAAAATCGACACTACATTGATGGAATATTCACCATTTCCGATGCAGTTGGATGTACTGAGTCCTGTGAAGAAATTCGTTATATTTTCTTACCCGATTCAGGCTTACGGAGTTTACTCAAACGGAACTTTGGTGAAGTGGGGACCAACGAGTATGGGGAAAAAAGCAGCTAAGACAAAAACGGGGCTTACTTTCGCAAACTGGAAAAAAACTCTAGCAATTTCTACGGTAAGCAGCGAGTGGAAATTACCATATAATTTTAATATTTTCAATCTAGACGGAATCGGATGGCATCAATATGACCTTCCTGGATATCCTGCATCACACTCTTGTTTAAGATTATTATTAAATGATGCAAAATGGTTGTACGGTTATGCAGACACATGGGTTCTGAATCCGGGAGGAGCGACAACCAAAGCGAAAGGAACAGCAGTAATGGTGTACGGAGATTATGGTTGGGGTAAAAGAAAACCGTGGAGAAAATTGTTGAGCGATCCCAACGCAAACAACGTTTCTGTGGAAGAGATGACAAAAATGATTGAACCAAATATCGAAAAAATATTGAAAGAACAGGACAATCGTGAAAAAGTTGTGGATTCCATCAGAGCGGCGAAAGCAGTGTTGGAGCAAATGCCACAGACTCCGAAAACGGTTGCCCCTTAATCGTCTATTTTTTCGAATTGTAAAGTAGATTCTTCGGCAAATCTTCTGAGTTTCAGCATCTCTTCTTTGCCTTTGTGTTGTCCGAATCTTGCGGCTGCGTAAGTAATTGCAATGAAGGCTAACATCACAAAAGAAGCTGTAAGCGCCCAAGGATATTCTTGGCTTTTGATCTGTTTTTCAACGTAATACATGGAGAAAAACGTCATCCAGAGAATCGAAAAAGAAAAATACAAGAACATAAAGAACGTCCAAACTGCGGAACTGGGTCCAAAAACACCTCGTATCGCAGTTTTTTCGTCTTCAATCTCTATTCTTAAAGACAATCTAGGCTTCCAATATGTTTCGTATTCTGTTTCTACACAAATGGTTGCGACTTCTTTATTGATGTTTCCGGAGAATTCATCTTTGTGTTCCGAAAGATATTTTTTTAAATTTTCGGCATATTCTTCTTTGGTTAAATGGGTAAACATTTTAAACCTTGGTCGGCTTCGGATTTTGTCAAGGGTGGTTTCTTCAGTATTCATATTAGTCTTGTTCTTGGTAAGGTATTGGATCTTCGAGGGTGAAACTTAAAGTCATTTCTTTATTTTTTCGTTCAATCTGCATATTGATGGTTTTTCCTTCATCAGATTTCATTAATTCCATGATTTTATTCAGAGTCATATCTGCAGTTTTCTTGCCATTAATGCTGATTAATTTATCATCTTTCAACAAACCTGCTTTATCCGCAGGAGAACCTTTTCGAACTCCGGCGATTGCGAAAATTGGTTTTAAAACAAAATTATATTGAAGACTGTTATTGATAACTTCCACACCTCCTGCAGGAGTATCTTTACTTTTTGTAGGAAGATTTACCATGTCTTTCGTCCATTCCAAACCGTCTTGTCGAAAATCTAAACCACTCATATTAAAGTGAAAAGGATCATCATAATTTCCGTTTTTCTTTAAATACATTTTTTGATTGCCGTAATCGAAAACGACGGTAAAACGTCTCATGATATCGCCACCAATCGAACCTTTTCTGTTTTCTACCAAATTCACATGTTGAATAGAATATTCATCGGGCATGGCAGTAAGTGGTTTTTCAAATTTAAAATCACCTAAATAAAAATTGTGAATTCTGCTTCGTTTTCCATACACATCTCCATTAAAACCACGTCCTAAAAAGTCATCAATATTGGGTCTGTTGTACACAAAATTTTTAATAAGAGTAGGGAAGAGCCAAATCGGATCACTGTTTCCAAGATCTATTAACAATTTTGAATTTTTCTTTTCGTTGGTCATTTCTACATCTCCGTAGATATAAGGTTTATTTTTTTCAATAGTTATATCGAATTCAGTGAATTTTTTTATTTTCTTTTTAAATAAAGCATCGTCATTGTAAACTGTGATTTTTTTTGATACATAATCAATTAAAACAGGATGATTTTTAAAGAAATGATAGCCGATAATTCCATTCACCGGAATTCCGACATGAGAAGAAATATTAAAATCCTGATCGACAATAATGAAAAGCGTTAATGAAAAATTTACATAATCTTTCCCAATTCTCGCAATATTGTTATCCGAACGATAACCGTCGATACTTGCTGTTCCTCCTAATCCCGAAAATTTTATCTTCTCAAGGTTAGGAAGATTCAATTCCTGATTTTCTAAACTGAAAATGGAGGTTTCTGCAACTCCTGTATCCAATAAAAAAGTAAGATTTGCACCATTTACATTGACCGGAATAAAGATAAGATTGTTGATTAATTTAAAAGGAATAACTGTCTTTTTTGCATCCTGAATTTCAAATGAATTCTGAGCATTCATGAAAATGCTTAAGAAAAATATCCATAAAAAATGCTTCAGTTTCATTTCATTAATTTACTGAAATTATTCTTACGAAAAATAAAAAACATTCCCAAAATTGAGAATGTTTGTATATTTTATAATGAATTGAAATAAATATTTAATTTTTCATAAATTATTTAGAAAAGAAATCCATCAAGTCCATATAGTTTTTTTGATTCACGCCATGACCGCTCATATACTCTCTAAATGTGAAATAACAGCTTAAATCATACAGTAAATCTGCTGCTTTTTTTCCCCATTCAAAAGGAATTACAGCATCATCTGTTCCGTGGGAAACAAAGAAACGAAGTCTCTCTAGTTTTTTCTTATCTTTTACAATATCAGTTAATAATTTTTCCTCGGGATAACTGCTCAAACATGCAACATAATTGAACATTTCGGGATATTTCAAGGCCAAAGCATAACACAAAATTCCTCCTTGGCTGAAGCCGCAAAGGTGCGTTTTGCCTTCTGTAATTCCGTAATGATTCACAATTTTTAAAATATTTTCCAATACACTGTTCAATGATTCTGTTGCTTGCGGAACATCCACAAAATGATCAGGATTATTAAAATCGATATCATACCAGGAAAATCCTTCAAACTGAGTTTCTCGTGGTGCTCGAAAACTTACTAAGATCCAGTCTGCAGGAAGTGTTTCTCTAAAGCTGAAGAGATCTTGTTCATTGCTTCCGTAGCCATGAAGCATAAAAAGAATAGTGGTATTGGGAGTAATATTTTCGGGTTCTCTTACGATGTAATCTAAATTCATGGGACAAAGATAATTAATAATGATTTATTTTAAATTGATAAGGTAAAAATGAGACCATTCAAAATCTCATGACATAATGTCTAATTTTGAAATATCAGATGTTTCAATTATTTAAATGTAAGTAGTTGATAAATATTTATTAAATTGATATTATTTAGAAATCTTTGTTGGAAATTTTTCATAAAAGTTATTTTTATATTGATAAAAAACCTATATTTGAAACATTAAAAATCTATTTGGAGAAATGAAGCAATTTTACAAATCTAAAAGTTTATTAAGACTTTCTTTTTTATTCGCTGTATTATTTTCAGTAATTTTTGTTCTTAATTCTTGTAAAAAGGACGATGATGATGAATTTGAAGATCACATTGTACAATTTGAGGCAAAAATAGTTACAAACGGACCGACACCACCTCCCACACCACCAGTTACAGGAACTTTCAGTACTGTGGTAACGCAGATAGGAACTGGCCAAAGTACTACTTTTAATCCAACAGGAACAACCTGGACAAGTGGTGAACAATTTGTAAGCTCTAGCCAATCTCAATTGAATCTGGCTGCGAACGCAAATTTACCTTATGCGGATTCAAAATTGATTGTGAGCATTTGGGTAGATGGTGAAGTTGCTAAATCAGATACTGTTGTTGGATCTGGACCAAAAAATGCTGCTGTAATGCACAGCTTCTTAGAATTATAAGAAAATATTTTATACATAATGAAACCGCCTTTTCGAGGCGGTTTTTTTATATTTCGATCATGTGGTTCTGGGAGGCTATAGTGACAAGTTCGGTAGAATTTTTTGCATTGAATTTTTGGAGTAAATTTTTTCTGTGAGTATCTACAGTTAAAGGACTTAGAAACAATTCTTCGGCGATTACCGCACTTGTTTTTCCTTGAGCAACGAGTTGCAGAATCTCTTTTTCACGCTTTGTTAATCTGGGAATTGTTAGTTCGTTTTGAGAAGGCTTACTGATGATTAATTTTGTTTCATTGCAGAACACGATATTTCCTGATAAAGCACCTTTAACGCATTCAATAAGCTCATCAATAGACGTATTTTTCAGTAAATATCCACTTGCTCCATTTTGAATAGACTGCATGATAATGCTTCGTTCCGAACGATTACTAAACATAATGACAGAAGTATTCGAGGATATTTTTTTAATCTCACGGCAAAGTTCAATGCCATTTGCATCGGGCAAAGTGATGTCGAGAAGAATGATATCAACCTCATTGGATTTAACGAAATTAAGGATTTCCGAGCCGGAAGTAAAGGTTTCCAAAATGTTAAAAAATGAATGGTTTTTCAGCATCATTTTTAGACCTTCAATGACGATGGGATGATCGTCAACAATCACAATGTTTATTTTCTCAAGCTGCATGGGTATTGAGTTCTATATTAATACTTGTTCCTTCTTTATCAGAATTTATTTCCATTTTCCCTTTCAGATAATTTATGCGGTTTTTAAGATTTCTAAGTCCCATACTTTTGGTTGTTTTTTCAATATCTTTTTCAAAACCTTTTCCATTGTCTTCGATGGTTATAAAAAAGTTTTCATCAGATTGAGAACATTGGAGTAAAATGTTCGTAGCCTCTGAATGTTTTACAGCATTGGCCAATAATTCCTGAACGATTCTGTAAATATTTAATTGAATATTTAAAGGAAGATTTTTTTCAATATCAATGGGTTGGAAATCAATATCTAAATCTTTTCTGGTGTAAAATTCACAAAGATCATTTAAAGCCGTTTCCAGTCCGAAATTTAATAAAGATTCCGGCATTAAATTTCTTGCTACATGTCGAAGTTCACTTACCGAATTATCCAACTGTCCCAAAATTCTATAAAAATCCTGATCTTTTTCCGGGCTTAAATAATTGGAAGACCACGTTGAAAAATTGATTTTTACACCGGCCAACATTCCGCCAAGTCCGTCATGTAGGTCTCTTGCGATACGTTCGCGTTCACGTTCTTCACTTTCAAGAATAGCTTTTGTTAAGGTCAATTCTTCCTTCTGTCTGATATCTTTTATTTTTTGCTGAAGATTGATTTCTTTCTGTTCAGACAGTTTTTTATTTTTCCTGTAAATAATTAAAAAGAAAATGAAGAGACTTATAATTAATAATAAAATTAAGCTCAATCCCCATAAATAAAAATTCTTTTTACTTACTTCTAGTTCCTTCTGATTTTTTTCGGCATTCAGATTGGCGATTTTTCTTTCCTTTTCTGCGGCGTTATATTTCGCTTCAATTTTATTGATTTCAAGCTTTACGTTTTCCGTATTCAAACTATCATTTAACGAAGAATATTTTTTCTCCCAGCTTAATGCTTCGTTGAGATTCCCCATTTCCTCATTCAGTGCAGAAAGATGTTTGTAGATGGTTTTCCTGTTATTGATATCAATTGCCAAAGATTTTTCGACAAGAATATTTTTTAAAACATCTTTGGCTTCATTGTATTTTTTTAATTTTTTTAAAATATCAAATTTGTTGAAATAAAACATTTGAGCTAATAAATTTTGATTAAATTTTTTAGCATAAAAAATCCCTTTTTCTATAACAGGTAATGCCTCTTCGTTTCTCTGTTTGGTAATAAAATATAGAGTTTTTCCATAATAATAGAATGCATTTGCAGAAGATTCTGGATAAGGATGAATTAATTTTTCTGCTTTATCCAGAAATTTTTTCGCTTCGTCTCCTTTTGCCTGATAACAAAAATTACTTGCTGAGTTTAAATAGGTGAAAAATAATTCAGAAGAATTGGGGAAGTTTTTTTCAAGTATTGTAAGTGCTTTTTGATTGTAATTTCCTGCTTTTTCAAATTCTGCATTATAAGTTAAAACTATAGCTAATTGAGTATACAAAAAACCTAAATTTTTACTGTTATTATATTTTTCTGCAATTGGAATGGCTCTTTCGAGAATAGTTTTAATTAAAAAAGGATATCCTTCTTTATTTTTTTTTGCTACGCCATAATTGTACCAAGCTAAAGATTGGAAAAAATCCGATTCTTTATTTTTAAATCTAGAAAGTTCTTGGATTGATTTTAAATAATATTCTGCAGATTTTTCTTTATTTCTGTCTAAATAATATTGTCCTTCAAAATAATAATATTTAGCATGGATGAACGTATTTTTTTTAATTAAAATTTTTCCTTTTGCTAAATAATTTTTACTGGATAGTGAGTCTGTATTTCGATAATAATTAGATAAAAGAAAATAAGCATTTGCTTTGGAATCATTATTAATATTAGTTTTTACGACATTTTGTAAGCTGTCAATGTACTTTTTTTCATTAAGAGGGATGATCTGTTGAGAACGTAAACCAAACGACATTAAAATGCTCAGAACAACAAGTAATCTCTTCATTATTATTTATTAAGATTTGATGGTAATTTTTATTATGAAACGTTGAATTTAACTAAAAATTTTTCAATAAAAAATACCTGCATTTAGGTAGGAAAAAATACTCTTTTTCTTGGATTGATAATAGCTTGATAGTCTTATAGTTTTGCAAATACCAAATCAATCAAATCATAGAATTATAAATTAACTAGTAGTAAAATTTAAAGAAAACATTATGAAAAAAATGAAATTAAACCGAGTATTGAAAGGAGCATTTTTTGTGGCGGCAACGGCTTTAGTTTTTGGTTTCGTAGCTTCTTGTAGCAATGACGATGACGACATTATTCCAGGAGACGGAAAAACGCACAAAGTAGTTTTTAAAGCGGAGGCTTCTTCGGGGAGCAATATCGATATCGCAGTATACGGTATCGATGGAAACCCGACAACGGCATCGAGTTTAAGCGGAACAACATGGACGAGTCCTGAAATTACAACTGATAAGAATGCTTACAGTGCAAATGTTGCGGTGAGCGCAGATGGAGCGAATGCTTCTTCAACTTTAAAAGTTCAAATTTGGGTAGATGGTGAGCTTAAAAAAGAAGGAACTTCCAGCGGTCAGGTTTTATCTGCTTCTGCAGCTTATGCATTCTAAAAAAGTAATAACTTTCGATATAATTTTGTATTAAAAACCCCGACAAAGTAAACTTTGTCGGGGTTTTCTATTATGGAGTTTCGGGCGCGCCTTTGGCGCGCCCGAAACTCTTTTATTAAATAACTTTTACAATAAAATAACTTTTCCTACCCTTTTGTAATAAAAGGAATTTTCCGTCAATAAGATCGCTTTCATTAGCTGTGTAAACGTCATTCACTTTTTCTTTATTTACAGAAATTGCATTTCCTTTCAATTCCCTGGCTGCCTCACTTTTAGATTTTAAAAAACCTGATTTTTCTGAAAGAAGATCAACAATATTTACCCCTAAAACATCTGATTTAGCAACTTCTTTTTGAGGAACACCATCGAAAATTTCAAGGAAAATTTCTTCATCAAGGCTTACCAGATCCTCGGCAGTTGAACGTCCAAAAAGAATTTCAGAAGCCTTTAAAGCTTTTTCATATTCCTCTCTTCCGTGAACCCAAACTGTTACTTCTTCTGCCAATTTTTTCTGAAGTTTTCTTTCGTGTGGCGCTGTTTTATGTTCTTCAATTAGTGCTGCAATTTCCTCTTTTCCTAGGAAAGTATAGAATTTAATAAATCTCTCAGCATCAACATCGGTTGCATTCAACCAGAATTGATAGAATTTGTAAGGTGAGGTTTTCTTTTTGTCTAACCAATAATTTTCCCCGCTTTCAGACTTTCCGAATTTTGAGCCGTCTGCTTTTGTAATCAATGGAACCGTCAATGCAAATGCTTCTCCCTGAGCTTTTCTTCTGATTAATTCTGTTCCGGTTGTGATGTTTCCCCACTGATCGGAACCACCCATCTGAAGTTTAACATTATTATTTTGATATAAATGCAGGAAATCATATCCCTGAATTAACTGATATGTAAATTCGGTGAAGCTCATTCCATCTGCACCAGATTCTCCAGAAAATCTTTTCTTCACAGAGTCTTTAGCCATCATATAATTTACCGTAATATTTTTTCCAACATTTTTTGCAAAATCAAGGAAAGAAATATTTTTCATCCAGTCATAATTGTTTACCAATTCTGCTTTATTGGTTTCATTTCCATCAAAATTTAAGAATCTTGCCAGCTGATTTTTTAAACAATCAACATAATGAAGCAGGGTTTCTTCATCCAGAAGATTTCTCTCTGCAGATTTTCCTGAAGGATCACCTATCATCCCTGTAGCACCACCAACTAGTGCAATCGGCTTGTGACCGTGTTGTTGAAAATGTGCCAAAATTTTGATCTGAATAAGACTTCCGATATGTAAAGAATCTGCGGTAGGATCGAACCCGATATAGGCTGTTGTCATTTCCTTATCCAGTTGTTCGTCCGTTCCGGGCATCATGTCGGCAAAAAGCCCGCGCCATTTCAGTTCTTCAATAAAAGAGTTCATTATTTTCTGCTTTAAAATTTAATGTGCAAAGATAATAAATTCGATGTTAAGTAAATAGGTTGTTGTAAGGTAAAAGCATATTTGCTTTTTCACCAAAATCATTTATATTTGTTATTCATGAACGACGAACAATTATTCACGCTAATTCAAAAAGCGAAAGAAAAAGACCAGAAAGCTCAGACAAAACTCATTAATGTTTTTTGGGTGGATGTTTTTTCTTTTGTGATGAAAAAAGTTCATGATGAAAATGATACAGACGAAATCACCGTTAATGTTTTTTCCAAAGTATTATCAAAATTGGATATGTACGATCCTCATTTTCAATTTAAAACTTGGATTTTAACAATCGCTCAAAATACCATTATCGATTTTTGGAGAAGAAAGAGCCGCGAAAATCAAGATCCGACGGAGAATTTAGATGAAGTAAAAAATCAGTACGCAAAATCTCCTGAAGAGTTGATGATTTCTGAGGAGGAACAAAAGAAAATCATCAAAACGATCGAATCTTTGGATGCCAACTATCAGGATATCATTAAGCTGAGATTCTTCGAAGAAAAAAGCATCAAGGAAATTGCCGAAGAGCTGGGGATTTCCGTTGCCAATACGAAAGTTCGCGTCATGCGTGCGAAAAAAGTTCTTGCTGAGTTGTTGAAAAATAATGAGTTTGATGATAATTAATTTAATATTTTCTGCTATTAAGACATATATTTTTTAATTTAACGAATAGGTAAATAAGTATTTGTGCATTCGTAGCAAAATAATTATCATTTACATCAATTTATATCGTAGATGGTGTCGATAAAAAATTCACTAACTTTGAACCTCAATTTGAGAAATAAATGGAGAATTTAGTTCAAGATACTACCGTTCAAAAACCAAAATGGATTCGTGTAAAACTTCCTACCGGAAAAAATTACAGAGAATTAAGGACTTTGGTTGATAAATATAAATTAAATACAATTTGCCAAAGCGGAAGCTGTCCGAATATGGGCGAATGTTGGGGAGAAGGTACAGCAACTTTCATGATTCTTGGAAACATTTGTACAAGAAGTTGTGGATTTTGTGGTGTAAAAACCGGAAAACCACTTGATGTAAACTGGGATGAACCTGAAAAAGTAGCTCGTTCAATTAAATTAATGAAAATCAAACACGCAGTTTTGACTTCTGTTGACCGCGATGATTTGAAAGACATGGGTTCAATTCTTTGGGGTGAAACTGTAAATGCCGTAAGAAGAATTTCTCCGGGAACTACAATGGAAACATTAATTCCGGACTTCCAGGGAATTACCAAACACCTTGACAGATTGGTGGATGTAGCTCCGGAAGTGATTTCTCACAACATGGAAACCGTAAAACGTTTGACAAGAGAAGTGAGAATTCAGGCAAAATATGAAAGAAGTCTTGAGGTTTTAAGATATCTGAAAGAAGCTGGGCAAAGAAGAACTAAAACAGGCGTAATGCTTGGTCTGGGTGAAACTAAAGATGAGGTTTTTCAAACGATTGAGGATATCAGAAATGCAAATGTAGACGTAATTACTTTAGGCCAGTATTTACAGCCAACGAAAAAACATCTTCCTGTAAAAAAATTCATCACACCGGAAGAGTTTGATGAATTTGGAGATTTTGCAAGAAGTTTAGGGTTCAGACACGTTGAAAGTTCGCCTTTAGTAAGAAGTTCTTACCACGCAGAAAAACATATTCATTAAAAAATATAAATCGCTTCAATTTTTGAAGCGATTTTTTTATATCACCGCGAATTGTGAAACGAATATTTTGCAGGGAATAATTACTCTCGCAGATTTGGCAGATTGCACAGATGCTTGCGTTATATTTTTAAAAATAAATTCAAAAAAGATATGCGAAATCTGCAAAATCTGCAAGAACAAAAAATATTTGTTAGAACTTACTCAACCTTACTCAAATGCTGTTTTTTAAAAGCAGAAGGCGTTTCTCCGATATATTTTTTAAATAATTTATTAAAATAAGAAAGACTTTCAAAGCCCACTTGGAAGCAAACATCCGTCACACATTCATTTTGTAGCAGCAATAATTTCGCCTGATTAATTCGATAATTATTCACAAAATCAGTGAAAGTCATATTCGTTTGTTTTTTAAAATAACGACAAAACGCGGGAGTACTCAAATTTACATTTTCGGCGATCACATTCACGTTCGGATTTTTATCATAGTTTTCATGGATATAATCGTAGATCGTTCCCATCCGAATTTTATCATTCAAAAACCATTTTATTCGGGTGTCTTCATTATTTAACTCTTTCACTTCGGTGGAGTTGGCGAGGATCTGTAAAATTTCAATTAAACCAATAAAAGATTCGAAAGAATTTTTATCTCGGATAAAGTGAAGTTTCTCAACAACTTTCAATTTTGTTTCGCCTGAAAAAGATAAACCTAAATAAGAACGTTCTAGTAATTTTTTAATATGATCAAATTCAGGAACCGGAAAAATAAGTTCCTGAAGAAAATTTTCACGCATCTGCAAAACCAATTGTTTGCACTCAGTTTGGATTTTATAATCAAAATTGAGATGCGGAACATTGGAACCAATTAATAGTAAATCACTGTCTTTAAAATCAGAAATATTTTTCCCAACATGACGGATTCCGTTGCAGGCCTCTACGTAGACAAGCTCTATTTCAGGATGATAATGCCAGAAAAAACAGTTTTTTAACGAAGGTGAAAATAACTTAAAAGACTTGCCTTCTTCAAAGTTGATAATTTCTTTCTGAATTTTCATTAGGTTCTCATTTGATTAATAATTAATTTAAATTTAATTAAAAAGGTTAATACAGAGCAAATTTAGATCATTTAAGTTAAAGTATAAATGATTATTTCTATCGAAATTTGCATTTCAAAAGAAGAAATTAATTGTTTAAGACTAAAAATTAAAATGGGGATTGATAAAAGAATTATACCATTGGCTATCGGTGGTTTAGGAATAGGAACAACGGAATTTACTGTCATGGGCTTGCTTCCGGATATGGCGAGATCGCTGCAGATCACGATTCCTGAAGCAGGGCATTTGATTTCGGCTTATGCATTGGGAGTTGTTATTGGTGCACCAATTTTGATCGGATATTCTGTAAAATTTCCGCCTAAAAAAGTGTTGATCGCTTTAATGATTATCTTCACTTTATTTAATGCTTTATCTGCTGTAGCACCCGATTATACGACAATGCTTTTCATCAGATTTCTTTCCGGGTTACCTCATGGAGCTTTTTTCGGAACAGGAACTGTTGTGGCAGCGAGAATGGCAGGAAAAGGCAGGGAAGCATTTTATATCTCATTAATGTTTACGGGATTAACGATAGCAAATTTGGCGATGGTACCTTTGGTTACATATATAGGACATACTTTTCACTGGCGATGGTATTTCGCCATCGTTGCGGTCATCGGATTATTTACTTTAATTTCATTAAAATTCTGGCTTCCGGATCTGGAAAGGAAAGAAAACAGTCATTTCCTGGAAGAATTGAAATTCCTTAAGACAAAGCAGTCATGGTTGGTTCTGATGATTACGGCGATTGGCTTTGGAGGATTATTTACATGGTTTAGTTATATTACACCATTAATGACAATTGTTGCGGGAATTAAAGAAAGTCAGATGGCGTATGTGATGGTTCTCGCCGGTGGCGGAATGGTGGTAGGAAATTTAGTCGGAGGTTATATTTCGGATAGAATGAGCCCTGAAAAAACGTGTGTTTTGTTAATATTTTTAATGATGTCTGCACTGGCTGGTGTATTTTTCTTTTCTGGCAACCAAACAATTGCGTTGGTTTTAACCTTTGTCTGTGGAGCATTATCAATGTCGGTTTCTGCACCTATTAATATCATGATGATGAAAGCTGCTCCAAAAAGTGAAATGATGGCTGCAGCATTTATGCAGGCTGCCTTCAACATTGCAAATGCGATGGGTGCTTTCCTTGGAGGTCTTCCTCTGGAACATGGATATGCATTTAACTATCCTTCTTTGGTAGGAGTTGGTATGACCTTTATTGGTCTGGCAATTGCCTTGAGATACAAATACTTATACGGATCACAAAAACCGGATGATGAGGAAATTATTCCGGAATGTGTTTCTTAATATAAAAAACAAAAGGCTGTTTCAATCGAGACAGCCTTTGTTTTTAATTTCTAATGATAATTAAGCCTCTACTTCATTACCGTTTTTGCACCAGTAAAGGGCATTATAAAGGTTTCCTTTTGGAAAAGATTTAAATTCTCCCGGCATCAGAACACTGAAAATATCTGTGAAGTTTTGTACTCCTTCTTTGTCGGTGACAATTGCTGTTCTGTTCCAGTTGGCCAGGTTTTTTAATCCTAAAAGCGCGTCCTGCAACCATGCTCCCATTGTAAAATTATCCAGATCCGTATCCAGATAAAGCAGATAATTCAACTCATGAAACTGGTCCACTTTTTCTTTTACTTTAGGAATAACAAGGTTTTCGAAATCTTCTTTTGTTACTTCTCCCGTTGCATTGAAAGCCGCAACATTCTCCGGAGCTTCTGGAATAATCGTTATCATAATATTAATATTTGGTGTGATTTTTAGTAAAACTGAAATAACAAAAATTAAACCATTATTTAAATTTTTATAAATGAAAAGGCTTGATTCTTGATTTGTTGTAGAAAAATATTACTATGGATCTTAAATCTAATGAACCATTTTGGCTTTTAAAAAACGGATTAATCGAATCTTATCCATCCCTGAAATCTGATGAAGAATGCGATGTTTTGGTCATCGGTGGTGGAATTACGGGAAGTTTAGTTGCTCATCAAATGTTAATTGACGGTTATAAAACGATGTTAATTGATAAACGTGAACTTTGCAACGGAAGTACTTCCGCAACAACCTCTATGTTACAATATGAAATAGATGTACCTCTTTTTGAATTAATTGAAAAAATAGGAGAGAAGGGCGCAGTAGAAAGCTATAAAGCTTGTTCAGATTCTATTGATAAGATTGAAAAACTGTCGAAAGAAATTAAATCAAATTCAGGTTTTAAAAGAAAAAAATCACTGTATTTTGCTTCTAAAAAGAAAGATGTCGATTGGTTGAAAAAGGAATTTAAAGTCAGAAAAAGCGCAGGTTTTGATGTTAAATGGCTGGAATCAGACGAGGTTTTAAAGCAATTCGGGTTCGAAAATACATACGGCGGAATTGTTTCGAAACAAGGTGCAAGCATCGATGCTTTTAAATTTGCTCACGAATTATTTAAATTAAATGTAAAAGAAGGCTTAAAAATTTTTGATAAAACCGAAATGACGAAGGTTGAATATTTTAAAGGTTTTAATCTTGTTACAGTTAAATCAGGTTTTAAAATTAAAACTAAAAAAATTATTTACTGTATTGGTTATGAAAGTAAAAATTTAATCAAAGAACATTTTGTTAATTTAAAAAGTACTTACGCCATAGTTTCTGAGATCGATAGGGACAAATTCAAAAATATCACCAATACTTTGGTTTGGAATACCGATGATCCTTACATTTATATGAGGACAACCGATGACGGAAGAATGCTGATTGGCGGTGGCGATGAAGATTTTTATGATGCCGAAAAACGAGATCAATTACTCCACAAAAAGGAAAAAGAAATCCTTAAAGTTTTGAAAAAAATAAAACCCGATTATCATTTTTACACCGATTTTGTCTGGGCCGGAACTTTCGGAGAAACGAAAGATGGACTTCCTTATATTGGTGAACATCAAGATTTTAAAAACTCTTATTTCGTGTTGGGTTTCGGAGGAAACGGAATTACTTTTTCGGTAACGGGTATGGAAATGGCGTCTGCTTTTATGAAAGGGAAAAAGCATGTCCTTTCTAGGTATTTTAAATTTGGAAGATAATAATCAATAAACTTTTTATTTAACCACAAAAGTCACAAAAGATTTTAGATAAAATATTTTAAGCTTATCATTGAACTTAAAAAAGAAAACATAAGTTTAAAAATCTTTGATTTTTTATTCTTTTGTGCACTTTTACTATCTAATAAAACCTGCATATATCTTTTGCGACTTTTGTGGTTAAATTAAAATTTGTTCAATCAGTTTTAATATATAAAAATTGGTGACCGGAAATCCGAATCACCAACTTTACAACTATTAAATGGTTATTAGTTTTAATAGTAATCACTTTAGATATTTAAATCTCGGTAACTGATGCTCTCGAAGTCACCAATTATTCTGTCAAAATTTAAGAAGTATATCCATTCTTTTTACCCAATTCAAGAATCGATTTCTCGATGGCTTTTCCTAAATCATCAGAATCCGAACTTCCTCGTTTTTTCATTTCGGCATCAATAAAATCCTGACGTTTTTTAGACAATTCCTCAATTTCTCTCTGAATTTTATCACGATCAGCCGACTTTTGAGTCACGATTTTCTGAATTTCTCCGGCACTTTTTCCTTTTAATTCAGAAGGTAATTCTTCCTGTTTGATACTTGAAATGTAACCTTTGTCTTTTTCTGCTTTGTCTACCAAATCCCAATGATCATTTTTATAAGCGTTCTTTTTAGACTTGGCAACCGTTCTTTCCACAGCATTTGATGCAGACTGAACTTCAGCATTTCTGTCTTGTGTAAGCTGCATTTTTTTGTATTCCGAACCTCTATTTCCGTAATAAATATAGGTGTCGTTTAATTTTGAATTGCACTCAGAAATCCTTACGTCATAAGGCGTTTCGATATAAATTACCTTCCTGTCGCTGTCGATATTAAAATATTTTCCATCACCCAAATTCGCTCCATTTTGCCAGAAAGTCTGGATTCCTTCATCTCGGTTTCCGCAGAAAATTGTGTTGGTGTAAATGTTTTTCTTTTTTGCACTCGAAATCACTTCTTTATAATTGATTTTTCCCTGATCGAAAGCCTCATTTCCGGCAATATAAATCAGCTTCATGCTTTTATCATTGCCATCCCAATTCAGATTCATTGAAGCATCTCGAATTACAGCGCCGCAATATTCGCTTCCGCCATTGGTTCTCAAAGCGAATAATTTTTCGGAAACCAAGTCCAGATCCTGAGTTAAAGGAGTGACCTGTCGGATATAGTTTTCGTCTCTCAAACCATCGTTTCCATATTCATAAAGAGCGATTTCAATTTGTGGAGCCTGTCCGTTATATTTTAATGTCGTTAAGGTATTCACGATATTCCAAAGTCGGGATTTTGCCTGATCGATCAATCCGTCCATACTGTTTGAGGTGTCCAAAAGCAATGCAACCTGAATTTTATTGTCTTTGGCGACTGTTCCGGAAAACTGGTTGTCATTTTGAACAATTGTTCTTTGTGCTTTCGGAGTTAAACGTCCTTTACTGCATGTTAAATTTCTCGGAGAATCTTGTGCGCTTAAAAAAGCAGCAACACCGAATGTTAATGTTAAGATTTTAATAGTTGTCATGATTTCTGTGTTTTAAAGGATTTCGTATCTTGTTTTGATGCTGTATTTCAACTTAATGTTTTCGATATTGTCGAATGAATAATCTACTCCTGCATCCGCAGATTCCAGTTGTACATTTGCGGCTCTGCTTTTGTAAGCCATCGGAACGATCATATCGCTTGTGTAATCTTCAATTTCTACGATTTCAATTGGGTTTCCGACTTTTTTACCGATACTTTCCATTAAATAATCAGCTTTTTCTTTGGCTGCTCTTAAAGCATTTATTTTTACGGTTTTTCTAAAATCTGCAATTTTTGTATTCTTAATTTCAGCGATATTGATGTTGCTTACCCATTTTTGGTTCAGGCTTTCAAACAGATTTCCCATGTCCGTTTTTTTATTGACTTTAAACTGAAAACTTTTTGTGAAATTTTTTGTTTTGGAGTAAATATTTTGATACATCGATTTAAACTTAATATCTTCATTTTTCACCCCGTTGATTTTTAATGTTTCAAACAATAATTTTTCGTTGTCTGCCAACTGATTTTTGTTGTCGCCTTTTATTCCGATGTTGAAAATAATTTCATCCGGTTCTACTTCCATTTCGGCAACTCCTGTTACTTCGATTGCATTTTTCTTAATTTCCTGCGCATTGATCAGACTTCCAAATGTTAATAATCCGATCAATAAAAAATGTTTCAATTTCATAATTTCCTGTTTTTAAATTTTAAACTTCTAGAATAAAATTACTCCGATTTAAAACCTGAATTCAGGAGACTTGGTGAAATCGGGGTTTGACTTGGTGAGTTTGATTTTAGAAGGAAGCAATAAAATTTTAACCACAAAAGGCACAAAAGATTTAAGCACTTTGGTTATTTAAGTTTAAATTAAAATCGCTCAGAAGATCACATAAGTTTTGAAAATCTTATATTTTCGCTTGTATGGACTTTTGAACTCTTTAAAATTAATAGATTAAAATCTTTTATGACTTTTGTGGTTAGAAAGAATAAAAAAAACAGCTCAAAAAGAACTGTTTTATCTATTAGTTAGAATGATTGATTTACCGTTTCGGGTGACGAACTTTTTCACATTGGAGAACAATTTTGTTCGGATAATCAACTCGTCCTGATGCTCGGAAATGTTGTAAGTGTTTGAGGTAAACAGCGCGTCATTAATACAGTGCTCAAACAGTTTGGTAGAATCTGATTTGTTGACGGAATAAAAATCAACCTTGTAATCATCAATCCCCGTTCGGTAAAATTTATAAACGATTTTCTCATTGAGATCGCTGGAAATGATCTTGGTTTCAATGAAATCGCTTTGCTCAAGAAACGAGCAATTCTGTAAGAATAATACAGGCAAAAGAAAGATGTAAAGATGCTTTTTCATAGTTATGTTTGTGTTTACAAATTTAATTAATCTTAATCCCATGATTGTTAACAGAATTTCAATTAATATTAAGGTTTTGTATTGATTTTTAAATCTTTAACCTCACCCGCGGAAGTGATCAAAACATAATGATTGACTTCTTTTATCTCTTTATTTTCCTTTGTTTCTGGCTTACTTTCTTTCGGTTTTTCTCTGTTTATGGTTAATTTTATTTCATACATCACCTGAATAACCGGTTCATGGATTACAGGATTTATCACGAAATCAAATTCCTTATCCAAAATCGGTTGATAATATGATGTAGATGTTTTGGTTGCCTGGTTGATATTCGCAAACTTAGTTAAAGCCAAAGAAGAACTGTTGTATGCTTCATAAGATTTGTACATTTCTGTCGGAAGTGTAACCCTAAAACCGTCGCTTACATTTTTTCCCGCCGTTGAAAAACTTTCACCTAAAATACTTTCAAAGTTTTTAATTTTTTCCTGTAATGCCAATTTTGCTTTATTCATTAATTCTTTTCGAATGTTTTCAATATTGCTGGCAAAATAATCGACGCGTACTAAATCATAGATTTCATTTTTAGATAAAATCATGATAAAGTCATTAAGTTGAGAAGGATCTGTGAATTTGATATGAATGTTTTTCTTTAATTCAAATCCGGCAGGAACTTCATTGTATGTTTTTTTGCTGGATGTCTTTTTTTCAACATTGTATTGATAAACAGGAACAAAAGAAATCATATCGATGTAAGTTTCAACGCCTTTTCGCATTTTGATCTGGTCTAATGAACCTTTGATGCGTTTGTCTATTAAATCATTCACTTCCTCTGCACTTTCACCAACCTGAGTGATGCTGAAAATAGCAACATATTGTTCGGCTTTTACATTTGCTAAACCTTTTATACTGAGCACATTTTCATTGATTTGTTGATTCACAACAGGCGTTGCAACATTAATATTATTTTCAGAATAATAAGTTTGATTTCTGTAATTAATATTTCCTGAAACTTGAGAAAATGCCATTTGAGAAAGCAGTAAAGAAGCAAAAATTGTAATATTTTTCATGATAATTAATTTGAATTATGGCACAAACTTAGCCTCATAATCACTGCAGAAATAGGTAAACTTGGTGAATCTGTTCTTTCACTGGGTGAATAGTTTTTCACAAATTATATATATGTATATCTTTGTTTTATGAAAATGTTTCGGGCTTTTTTGTTTTTGTCACTAATGATTTTTGGGAATAAAATGTATTCTCAAACTACAAATGTTGTGAGAGAAGTTCAGACAGAAAGCAAAAAATTGAAGAAAGCAGTCGACAAAAAAGATGAATCTGCACAAGCTGATTCTTATTACAATATTGGCGAAACGTTTTTCAACGACGGTAATTTTTCGAAAAGTGAAGAATATTATGCCAGAGCAAAAAATATGTATGAAAAGCTGAATGATAAACCCAATATCGAAAAAGCAAGTAGAAAATTAGCTCAATCTCAGGAAAAGCAGAATAAAATTTCTCCGGCAATCAGCAATTACAACAGAGCAGCGGAAGTTGGGGTTTTAAGAACGAAATCTGTGAATTCCAATGATGTGACAAGACTTTCTGCAACGTCTCCTGAAATGAAGGCAGAAGCCATTCAGAATAATATTGAAATCAGTCAGAAAGATAATGATAAAGGTGATTTGGCGGCAAGTTACAGCCAGATGGCGGATATTAATATTCAACAGAATAATATTCCGAAAGCCGAAGCTAATTTAAATAATGCCTATAAAATTTCAAAAAAAGAAGCTCCGCAACAAGCATTGGAAATCAATAAAAAATTAACCAATTTTTACGTTGAGAATAAAAATTTTGATAAAGCCATTGAAGCTCAGAAAAAAGTTTTAAAAGAAGATTTTGTGAAGGAGAATTCTCAGGAAAAAGTCAATCAGATTCAGGAGTTAGCAGACATTTACATCAAAAAAAACGATGCTGAAGAAGCCATCACTTTATTAAAAAATGCCTACAAACTTTCCCTTGAAAAAGGTCATACTTTAGAAGCTCAGAAAAGCGTGAAAAAGCTCGATAGTTTGTATAATATTTCACAAAATACAGATGCTTCGGTTCAATTATACAGAGATTTTCTGGGGAAATTACCGGACTTGGTTTCAAAAGATAAAAGTCTGGTCGATCAGAAAATTTTGGAAGATACAGAGGAAAGAATTTCTCAGTTAGAAAAGGAAAAACAGTTAAAAGACGAACTGATTCGCAAAAAGAATGTTTTTAATTATAGTCTGATCGGAGCATTAATTTTATTAACGATTCTAGTTATTTTTATTTTCAGAACGTTAAAAAAAGTTCAGATTAAAAACAAGAAAATTGCCTTACAATCGCTTCGTCGTGAGATGAATCCGCATTTTATTTTTAATAGCCTAAATTCTGTCAATCATTTTATTGCGACAAATAATGAACTGGAAGCGAATCAATATTTAACCAAATTTTCCAAATTAATGCGTGGAGTGATGGAAAATTCAACGGAGGATTTTATTCCTTTTCAGCAGGAATTAGATTTACTTCAAAATTATCTCGCGTTGGAAAAAACTCGTTTTGCAAATAAATTCGATTATGAAATTGATTTTGATGAAAATTTGAACACACAAAGTTTGCAAGTTCCCGGAATGTTGATACAACCGTTTTTGGAAAATGCAATCTGGCACGGACTTCGTTACAGAACGACCAAAGGTTTTTTGAAACTAAGTTTTGAAAAGAAGGATCAGTTCTTAAAAATCACGATCGAAGACAACGGAATCGGAATTGAGGAAAGCAAAAAACAAAAAACGGAACATCAGAAAGCCAGAAAAGGTCGCGGAATGAAAAATACGCTGGAAAGAATTGCTTTATTGAATGATTTATATAAGAAAGATATTATTTGTTCAATTAAGGATAAAGAAAATAATTCTGGAGTTTTGGTTAAAATTCAATATAAATTAATCAATAAAACTGCTTAAGCTAATTTTAGATTTAACCACAAAAGATATGTATACAGTTTTTATTAGCCAATCAAAAACGCTCAAAAGAATAAAAATTAAAGATTTTTAAAACTTATGTTTTCTTTCTTAAAGTTTAATAATAAGCTTAAGAATTTTTTATCTAAAATCTTTTGGGGCTTTTGTGGTTAATTAAAAAGTTTAAACAAGTTTAATAATCAATCTTTAAAACTACAACCTAAAATCTGCAACCTACTACCTAAAAAAATATGAAAATAAAATCTATCATCGTAGACGACGAAGCCATTGCAAGGGATGTTTTGAGAAATTATCTCACAAAGTACTGTCCGCAAATTGAAATTTTAGGTGAGGCAGAAAACATTAAAGAAGCCGTTCCCTTGATCGCCGAAAAGCAACCTCAACTCGTTTTTCTGGATGTCGAAATGCCTTTCGGAAACGCTTTTGATGTATTGGAAGCTACCAAGGATTTTTCTTACGAAACCATCTTCATTACAGCGTTTTCGCAATATTCATTACAGGCTTTGAACAAATCTGCGAGTTATTATATTTTAAAACCGATCGATATTCAGGAATTGATTTTGGCGGTGAACAAAGTTGCAGAAAGCATTGAAAAAAAAGAAGAACTAAACCGAAATAAAATTCTTCTTGAAAATTTAAAATTAAAACCAGAAAAGCAACAATTAATTCTTCCGACTTTACAAGGCTTTGATGTTGTAAAAACCGAAGATATCGTCCGACTTCAAGCAGACGGAAACTTCACACAAGTCTATCTTACAGACGGTTCAAAAAAAATGGTCTGCCGATTTTTAAAACATTTTGATGACCTTTTGGAAGTCCCATTTGTAAGAGTTCATCGTTCACACATCATCAATACAAATTTCGTAAAATCATATCACAAAAGCGGAACCGCAACCCTTTCCGATGAAACTGAAATCGAAGTTTCCGGAAGTTTCAAGGACAATTTTCTGAAAGTTTTTTCTTAAAATAAATTTCAAAATTTGAAAAAAACATCGCGATCTTATATAAGTGAAACGCCTTTGCGAGCTTAAAAACGAGTAGTAGTTGAAAAAAAATCTTTGTGTCCTTTGCGTTAAAAATAATCTAGTTTTAAAAGATATAATTAAAAATTTTCAGGCACTATTTTTGAACTTTTCATTTTACAACACAAAAATATTCTATTATGAAAACGTTTCAAAAAATCGCGATTCCTGTTTCGCTCGGTATTTTGGGTCTGCTTGTTTTAAATTCATGTTCAGTCGGAATTCCAAAAGGAGCAACTGCTGTTCAGAATTTTAACTCAGAAAAATATTTGGGAAAGTGGTATGAAATTGCCCGTTTCGACTACAAATTCGAAAAAGATATGGATAATGTTACCGCAACTTATTCAAAAAATCCAGACGGAACGATTCGTGTTGATAATAGAGGCTATAATTACGTAAAAAAAGAATGGAAAGAATCCATCGGCGAAGCGAAATTTGTAAATGAAAGAACGGAAGCACGTTTAAAAGTTTCATTCTTCAAACCAATTTGGGCAGGCTATAATGTGATTGATATTGATGAAAATTATCAATACGCGTTGGTTGCCGGAAACAGTTTAAAATATCTTTGGATTCTCTCAAGAACAAAAGAAATTCCTGAAAGTATTCGTCAACGTTTTTTAGAAAAAGCCAAAAATATTGGTTACAATACGGATGAGTTGATTTGGGTGAAGCATAATAATTAAAAGGAAATAAGATGTTTCAAAGTGACATCGGAAAATGGAGCGTTAAGAAAATAAAAACTTAATTCGTTAAAAAATTCCCAATGTTTGAAGCGCGAGACAAATGTTGAATAAAAAACAAATGTTGAATTCGCGCAAGTTTTGGGAATTTTAGGATTAAGTTTTTATTTTTAGCGGAATTTTCCAAGTCTTGAATTTTTGTTTCTTTTGTTTCAAGACAAAAGAAATTTAATTTAGATTTTTATACTCTTTCCACTCCTCAAAACGATAATCAATAATCTGCTTCATCAGATCATAATTCTCGTAAGTATCTTCAATGTGATAAAAAGTCTCGTATTCATAGTCATTTTCCTCAGCTTTAGTATCAAAAAGGTTCACATAATCATCCGCAAACGAACTGAATTTATTTCCGAAATCCGTATCATCTTTATAATAATCTTCAGCGAAGGCATTTCCCATTTCATTCAGATCGTATTTAGAAAATTTTCCGTCCATGCAATCTATGACAAATTCTGCTCCTGTTATTTCTCTGCGCTTTAATGATTCGATTTCATCCGCTGTGTCTTCTTTTAATTCATTGGAAATTAAACCTTTATTAATGCACCAATTCAAAAACATTCCTGTGTGGGTTGCTCCGTTTTTTTCAGGAAGACCTTCAGGAAAATCACTGCCATAATGCCATGAAGCATCATCGTATTTAGACATAATTTTTAATTATAGTTTTAAACAATTTTCGCCAAAAATAGAAAAAATCAATTTATATTGTCGGTCACCGAGATTTTTCCGTCATTTGTAAAGAAATTTTCGAAAACAAAATATGGAAAATGCTGTTCTGATTACTATTGGTGACGAAATTCTTTCTGGAAATACGGTTGACACCAATTCTAACTTCATTGCTACTGAACTTAAAAATATTGGGATAAAAGTTTCACAGATCTTCACGATCTCCGACGAAATTGAAACCATCAAAAATACCATCGGATCTGCCTTTGAAATAGGTGATTTAATTATTACAACAGGCGGTTTGGGACCAACGAGAGACGATAAAACCAAGAAAGCGATTGCCGAATATTTCAATGATGAAATTGCCTTGGATGAAGTGACATTCAATCATCTTAAAAATTATATGGAAAAACGCGGTCGTCTGGAAATTTTGGAAAGAAACCGCGAACAGGCTTTTGTTCCTACAAAATCTACCGTTTTTCAGAATCATTTTGGAACTGCGCCTTGCATGATGATGGAGCAGAACGGGAAATTGTTATTCAGTCTTCCTGGTGTTCCTTTTGAAGTGAAACCATTAATAAAAGACCAGATTGTTCCGTATTTGCAGGAAAAATTTAATCTAAATTATATTTCCACTAGAATAGTTTCCGTTGTTGGAATTCCTGAAAGTATTTTGGCAGATACGATTGAAGGTTGGGAATTGGCTTTACCTTCAAATTTGGCTTTGTCATATCTTCCGGTAGGAACCCGTGTAAAGCTGAGATTAACGGCAAGCGGAGAGAACGAGGCTGCTTTACAACAGCAATTAGAAGAAGAAATTCAGAAACTATTGCCTTTAATTAAAGATAATGTTATTGCCACTTCTGAGGATAAGATCGAAAAAATTTTAGCCGAAATTTTAACAGAAAGAAAACTAACAATTTCCACGGCGGAAAGTTGTACAGGCGGAGAATTGGCAAAAATGATCACTTCCGTTTCGGGCAGCTCAAAATATTTTCTTGGTGGAATGATTGCTTATGCAACCGAAAAGAAAATTGATATTTTAAAGGTAAAAAAAGAAACAATAGAAGAATTTACCGTTGTCAGCGAGCAGGTTGCTGCTGAAATGGCAGAAGGTTGTCAGAAATTGTATGATACCCATATTTCCCTTTCTACGACTGGCGTTGCAGGTCCGGGAAAAGGGGAAGACGGAAAAGATGTGGGAACGGTTTTTTGTACCATTAGAATTCATGATCAGGAAGTTACTTCCAAATTATACATGCCTCATCTAGAAAGACTGGATTTTATGCATTTTGTATCACAGAAGATAATTCAGGATTTGGTGGGTATTCTTATTAATAATTAAACGTAAACTGTAATTTTAATATTTTTTTAATTAAATTCAAGGTAGTTTTTCACGGTTTTTGAAATTCATTCAAAAAATATTAAAATCGTGGAAAATTCAAAACAGATTTTTCAGACCGACAGCAAAAAACGTTGGAGAAATGTACAGTGGGGAAGCCGAATTTTTATCTTCATCGCTATACTGCTTTTTCTGGCCTTAGGTCTAATGATGAAACTGGATAAAAGTCCTAAAATTCCTTTTAAAGAAGACTATAAAGCGGTGATGACTGCGAGTAAACCATATCTTCAGGAGAACAGAATTTCCAAAGAATATAAGGGTTTTCGAAGTTTTATTTCCGAAAAAACAATACATACAAATCTTTCAAAGATCGAAAAAGCAAGAGCTGAAAGGCTTAAAAATCAGAACCGAAACTGGGCACAATTTCCGGGAGGAATTCGTTCTGCATTTTATGTAGCATGGGATCCACAATCTTTGATGTCATTAAAAAGAAACATCAAGCATATCAATCTCGTTTTTCCTGAATGGTTTTTCCTTGATCCGAAGACGGGTGATCTAAAATCGAATGTTGATCCTGAAGGTTACAAAGTGATCAAACGAACAGGTGTCGCTGCAATGCCCATTTTAAGTAATAATTTTCAGCAGGAATTTCATTCGGAAGGATTGGGAAAGGTTTTGAAAAATCCACAAAAAAGAGCGCAGCTTATTCAGAAATTGGTTCAGCAATGTCAGAAGCTTCATTTTAAAGGAATTAACATCGACTTTGAAGATATGAACCTCGATTCTGATGAGTATCTGATTGCTTTTATGAAAGAACTTTCCGAGACATTTAAACAAAATAAATTGTTGATTTCGATGGATATTATGACCGATAATGACGATTACAATATCCAGAAACTAAATCCTTATGTAGATTATTTCGTTTTAATGGCTTACGACGAATATTCTGTGGACAGCGATGCAGGACCTGTCTCTTCACAAAAATGGATCGAAGAGCAAACAGTAAAAATTTTAGCAAAAACGTCACCGAACAAAATAATTTTAGGTTTGGGAGCTTATGGCTACGATTGGAGTACAGACAAAGAGCAAAACAACTCCGTGACGTATATGCAGGCGATTACGAAAGCGAGTGCGAGTAAAGCGAAAATTAATTTTGATGATAATACTTTTAATTTAAATTATTCATACACAGATTCAAAAAATAACACACATACAGTATTTTTCAACGATGCAGCGTCTATTTTTAATACAATGCGTTTTTCTTCGGAATATCCTTTGGCGGGAACTGCACTTTGGAGATTGGGAAGTGAAGACAGTCGTGTCTGGAATTTTTATGATAAAGACTTAACTTTTGTGGGTTTATCTAAATTAAATTTAAAAACATTGGAAAATGTAAAAGGTCAAACCATGGTCGACTACATCGGAGACGGCGAGGTTTTAGATGTACTGAATACTCCTCACGACGGAAAAATTGCCCTTGAGATCGATCCAAAAGAAAAAATTATTACCGACGAAAACTATGTGACTTATCCGAGTTCATATGAAGTTAAAAAATATGGAGAAGCACCTCAGAAAGAGTTAGTTCTAACATTTGATGATGGACCGGATGAAACTTACACTCCGCAAGTTTTGGATATTTTGTCTAAATATCATGTTCCGGCTGCGTTCTTTTTGGTAGGTTTAAATGCAGAAAAAAACTTGCCTTTAGTTAAAAGAATTTATCGAGAGGGACACGAAATTGGAAATCATACATTTACCCATGAAAATGTCGCAAAAGTAAGTCCGGAAAGAGCTTTGCTGGAAATGAAACTCACAAGATTACTGATTGAATGTATTACAGGTCACAGCACAATACTTTTTAGAGCGCCTTACAATGCAGATTCTGAGCCGACAACTTCGGAGGAAATTGTTCCTGTTGCGTTGGCGAGACAGCAAAATTACTTAGACATTGGCGAAAACATCGATCCCGAAGACTGGCAGCCAGGAATAAAAGCGGATGAAATTGTAAAACGTGTAATGGCTGGAGTAAAAGCAGAAAGAGGAAACATTATTCTTCTTCATGATGCTGGTGGTGAAACGCGTGAAGAGACCATCAAAGCTTTAAAAATTTTAATTCCGACTTTACAAAAACAGGGATATCATTTTACAAATCTTGCAACAATTTTACATAAAAATAAAGCTGAACTAATGCCCGCAGTTCCGAAAACAAGATCATATTACGTGATGCAGTTGAATTTAATTTTAGCAACAGCTATTTACGGGATCAGTCATTTTTTGGTGGCATTGTTTACCATTTTTATCGGATTGGGATTGATAAGATTAATCATTATGCTGTACTGGGCATTTAAAGAAAGAAAAAAAGAGAAAAAATTAGGAAATTTTCCGGTTTTAGAATCTTACCCTAAAGTTTCGATTATCGTTCCGGCTTATAATGAAGAGGTAAATATTGTTTCTTCCTTACATAATTTATTAAAACAAACCTATCCGAACTTCGATGTGATTTTGATTGATGACGGAAGTAAAGATTCAACCTTTGAGAAGGCAAAAGAAGCATTTATAAATCATCCGAAACTTAAAATTTTTAGTAAAACAAATGGAGGAAAAGCCACCGCTTTAAATTTCGGAATTTCTCAAACCGATGCAGAATATGTCGTTTGTATCGATGCCGATACGAAGCTGGAACAAAATGCTGTAAAATATTTAATTGCAAGATTTTTAAATTCAAATCAAGAAGAAAAAATAGCAGCCGTTGCAGGAAATGTGAAAGTTGGAAATACTGTGAATTGGCTCACAAAATGGCAATCTATAGAATATACAACCAGTCAGAATTTTGATCGATTGGCGTATGCAAATATCAACGCAATTACTGTAATTCCTGGTGCGATTGGAGCTTTCAAGAAGTCGGTGATCGATGAGGTTGGAGGATATTCTTCGGATACTTTGGCTGAAGATTGTGACATTACGGTGAAAATTTTAAGAAAAGGTTACACCGTTGCCAATGAAAATCGCGCAATCGCCGTGACAGAAGCTCCTGAAAGTGTAAAGCAGTTTTTAAAACAACGTTTCAGATGGACTTATGGGATTATGCAGATGTTCTGGAAACAGCGACAGACTTTCCTGAATCCAAAATATAAAGGTCTTGGATTATGGGCAATGCCGAATATTTTATTGTTTCAATATATCATTCCGTTTTTCTCGCCTTTGGCAGATGTGATTATGTTTTTCGGTCTTTTATCCGGAAATGGCGGAAAAATATTCTCTTATTATTTAATTTTCCTTTTGGTTGATGCTTCACTGGCTTTCATTGCTTTTGTGATGCAGAGAGAAAAATTGGGGAACTTATTATACATCATTCCGCAGCGATTTGGATATCGATGGTTGATGTATATCGTACTGTTTAGAAGTCTTAGAAAGGCTCTGAAAGGAGAAATGCAGTCTTGGGGATTCTTGAAACGTACAGGGAATGTGAAAGAAATTGCAACTTCTTAATATTTAATTAAATTTGTTTTCATAAAAAAGTAACGAATTAAAAAAAAGTTACACTTATTGTAAAATTGTAATTATAATGAAAAAATTAACGCTTTCTTTGGCTTTATTAGCAGGGATTGGTTCGCAAACAGTGAACGCTCAGGTGACAGACAAAGGTTTAGACCTTAGCTTGATGGATAAATCGGTTCGTCCACAAGATGATTTTTATAACTATGTGAGTGGAACTTGGATGAAAACTGCCAAAATTCCTTCTGATAAGCCTACTTGGGGAAGTTTCAACAAATTGGCTGAAGATACAGACAATAATTCAATGACGATTCTGAACTCTCTTTTGAAAGACAAATTTGCTGACGGAACAGAGGGTAAAAAAATTCAGGATCTGTACGCTACGTACATGAATATGTCGAAGAGAAATGCAGACGGAATCAAGCCAATTCAGGCAAACATCAGCAAAATTGATGCGATCAAAAACCTTACGGATCTTCAAAATTATTTAACTTCAGTAACGAAAGAAGGTGAAAATACTTTCTACGGATGGGGTGTAGATGCAGATTTGAAAGATTCTAAAATGAATGCAGTTTATTTAGGAAATGCATCTCTAGGTTTAGGAAGAGATTATTACCAGAAAGTAAACGAAAAAAACACCGAAGCTATCGCAGAATATACGAAATATGTAGCTTCTATGTTGAAAGAGTTGGGGTACAAAAATGCTGATGCAGCTGCAAAAGGTATTGTAGATTACGAAAAAAGCATTGCTCAAACTTATTTAACTAATGAGCAAAGCCGTGATAATACGCTTCAATATAATCCTCAAACTATGGCTGAACTTTCTGGTTTGGTTAAAAATGTAAATCTTCCGGCTTACCTTAAGGCTGTAGGAGTAAATACAGATAAAGTAATCATCGGGGAACTAGGATATTACAAAAATTTAGATAAATTCATCAGTACTCAAAATCTTCCTGTAATTAAGGATTATCTTAAATTCCACATGATTCACGGAAGCGCTTCTTATTTAAGCGAAAAATTGGGAGACATGAAATTTGCTTTCTATGGTAAATATTTAAGAGGTCAACAGGAGCAGAGAGCTTTAAACAAAAGAGGTTACGAGTTAATCAACGGAACTTTGGGTGAGGCTTTCGGAAAATTATATGTTGAAAAATATTTCCCTGCAGAAGCTAAAGCTCAAATGGTTGAATTAATTGATTATTTAAAGAAAAGTTTTGCAGTTCACATCAATGGTTTAACTTGGATGTCTTCTACAACGAAGGAAAAAGCAATGCAGAAACTGAATAAATTTACTGTAAAAGTTGCTTATCCGGACAAATGGAAAGACTATTCTAAATTAACAATCACTCCTGAAACTAAAGGTGGAAATTTATATTCAAACCTTCAGAACATTACAGAATGGCAGTACAATAAAGATTTAGCGAAAATCGGAAAACCGGTTGACAAAACAGAATGGGGAATGACTCCACAAACTGTAAATGCTTACTACAACCCTGTAAACAACGAAATCGTTTTCCCTGCTGCAATTCTTCAGCCGCCTTTCTTCAATCCTAAAGCTGATGCTGCAGTGAATTTTGGTGGAATCGGTGCTGTTATCGGTCACGAAATGAGCCACGGATTCGATGATTCTGGTGCACAGTTTGATGCAGACGGGAACTTAGTTGACTGGTGGACTCCGGAAGATAAAGCTAACTTCGAAAAAGCAACTAAAGCTCTTGCTGCTCAGTACGATAAATACGAGCCTGTAAAAGGAACTTTCGTAAACGGAACATTCACAAACGGTGAAAATATTGCAGATTTAGGTGGTGTAAACATCGCTTACGATGCGCTTCAAATGTATTTAAAAGATAAAGGAAATCCTGGACAAATCAGTGGTTATACACAAGATCAGAGATTTTTCTTAAGCTGGGCAACAGTTTGGAGAACGTTATCTAGTGAAAAATACATGGTAAACCAAGTAAAAACAGATCCGCACTCTCCTGGATATTTCAGAAGTTTCGGACCTATCATCAATGTTGATGCCTTCTACAAAGCATTCGACGTGAAGCAAGGAGATAAATTATACAAAGCTCCTGCAGACAGAATCAAAATCTGGTAATCATCAGATCAATAATATTAGAAACCGTTCAGAAATGAGCGGTTTTTTGTTTTAAGGAGCTTAATCCCGCTTTCTGCTGTATCTTTTGGGTTACGGCTCCGCTTCGCTCCGCCGCAACCCAAAAGGATGCCGCGCCAATCGGGGCTAGGGTTTCGGTCTTTGATTTCAATATCAGGAAAAGGACAAAATGTTGGCTTCGAGAGCCTCAGCGTCCAGTTTTGTCCTCAACGATGACTGAGGCTCCCGAAGTCACCGGTTCTATATCAATTTGTGATTGAGGTTCTGAAATCACTTGTTGCCATTATCAATAGAAACGGGCTTTAGCCCGTTTTCAAAATAAATCTATCCAATCAGGCTTTAGCCAAAACTTAAAAACTTTCAATTCATAACTCATAATTTATAACTTAAAATAATTAATCAAAATTCGTATATTTGGTAAGTTTGTGTAAAATCAAAAATTATCTTTAATGAAAAAGCTAAATATTGGGATACTTGCCTTTTCTGGTTTAGTATTTTTAAATTCGTGTGGAGCAACCAAAACGGCAGATACTGCTCAGAAACCGGAACCGACAATTGCTGTAGACCCAGTGAAAAAAGAGGAAGTAAAAGAAGAGGGTATCAATTTATCTTACATGGATAAAACAGTTCGCCCACAAGATGATTTTTTCAATTATGTGAACGGAAATTGGGTGAAAACTACTCAGATTCCTTCTGATAAAGCAAGTTGGGGATCTTTCAATGCATTGAGAGAAAATGTAGATGATGCTTCTTTGGATATTTTAAACAAAATTTTATCCGAAACATATCCTGCAGGCTCTGAAGGACAGAAAATTCAGAATTTGTATGCATCTTTTATGGATACTGCTAAAAGAAATGCAGACGGATTAAAGCCGATCAAGGGAGATCTGGCAAAAATCGATGCCATCAAAAATGTAAACGATCTTCAAAAATATTTGCTGGAAGCCACAAAATTAGGCGACAACTCTTTCTACGGATGGAGAGTGGGTGCAGATTTGAAGAATTCTAATATGAATGCAGTGTATCTTGGCGGTCCGGATCTTGGTTTAGGAAGAGATTACTACCAAAAAGTAAACGAAGCCAATACAAAAACGTTAGCAGAATACCAATCGTATGTTGGAAAATTATTTGGAGTTTTAGGATATAAAAATTCTGATGCTGCTGCAAAAAATGTGGTTGATTTCGAAAAACAACTGGCAAATTATTTATTGACACTTGAGCAAAACAGAGATGCCAATTTAAGATACAATCCAAAGAATGTTTCTGAATTATCCGGTTTAGTGAAAAATGTAAACCTTGCAAAATATCTGAAAGATGCAGGCGTAAATACAGACCGTGTAATTATCGGAGAATTGAAATATTACCAGAATATGGATTCTTTCATCACGCAGAAAAACCTTCCGTTGTTGAAAGATTATTTGAAATATCATGTCATTAATGGAAATGCTTCTAATCTTGATGAAAATCTGGAACAGATCAGATTCGATTTTTATTCTAAATATCTTCAGGGACAAAAAGAACAGCGACCTATGAATAAAAGGGGGCTTTCTCTTGTAAACAGTGTTTTGGGTGAAGCTTTCGGTAAATTATATGTTGAAAAATATTTCACTCCGGAATCAAAACAGCAGATGGAAACTTATATTGATTATATTTTAAAATCATTTAAGACACACATCAACGATATGGATTGGATGTCTCCTGCAACGAAAGTAAAGGCACAGGAAAAATTATCCAAATTCACAGTGAAAATCGCTTATCCAGACAAATGGAAAGATTATACTCAATTGAAAGTAGATGCTCCGGCTCAAGGTACCACATTATATTCTAATCTACAGAATGTTTCTGCTTGGCAATATCAAAGAAGTTTAGACAAAGTTGGAAAACCTGTTGACAAAACAGAATGGGGAATGACTCCGCAAACCGTAAATGCTTACTACAGCGGTTCAAATAACGAAATCGTTTTCCCTGCTGCTATTCTACAGCCGCCTTTTTATAATCCAAAAGCTGATGCTGCGGTTAATTTTGGAGGAATCGGTGCAGTTATCGGTCACGAAATTTCTCACGGATTTGATGACAGTGGTTCAAGATTCGACGGAGATGGTAACTTAAATAACTGGTGGACAGATGCAGACCGTAAAAACTTTGATGCAAAAGTAGGTCAGTTGGCTGCTCAATACAGCGGTTACGAGCCTGTAAAAGGAAGTTTTGTAAACGGTAAATTTACAAGTGGTGAAAATATCGGAGATCTGGGTGGAATAGCAGTTGCTTACGACGCACTTCAAATGTATCTTAAAGATCACGGAAATCCAGGTTTAATCAGCGGGTATAATCAGGATCAGAGATTTTTCATGAGCTGGGCAACAGTTTGGAGAACAAAATCAACAGATCAGTATATGACAAATCAAGTGAAAACAGATCCGCATTCTCCGGGAGTGTTCAGAGCATTTGGCCCGTTGGTAAATCAGGATGCATTCATCAAAGCGTTTGATATTAAACCTGGTGATAAAATGTATAAAGCTCCGGCAGACAGAATAAAGATTTGGTAAGACAAGCCAAAAATTGTTAGAAATAAAAAACGCATCAGAAATGATGCGTTTTTTTGTTTAATTTTTCCTAGATTCGTAATATCGTTAAAAAGCAATTTTTGATTGATATTTAGTCCATTAAATTAAATATTTCAAGAAAAATCTTAACAAAATTTTGTATGTTACAGTTTTTTTTTAAATTTAAACATTGGATTGGTCAGTTATTTGATGCTGATAAAAACAATTCACACCAAAACAAGAAATCTCAAAATAATAATAATATGGCAATGTTTAATTATGGCGTTGGCGGAAACGAGGTAAAAGTAGACGCTAATGAAGCTATCCAGGAAATACAGGAGAATAAGTCGCTGATAGTGAGCCAGCTTACCACAGACGAAACTTATGTTCCTGAAATTGTAACAGGATTAAAAACTGTGGACGACGTCTTCAAACATTTCCAGCCTTCTGTAAGCGTACAACACGAAACGGAGGACGGTAATGTGGTGGAAGAGGAGTTCCGTTTTCAAAATCTTGCGGACTTCACTCCCAAAAATCTTACGCAAAAATCAGATTATTTACAACAACTAAGCATGGAGCAGGAACAATATAACAAAATTGTACGCCAGCTTAAAACAAATAAAATTCTGCGTAATATGCTGGAAAACGATCAGACAAGAGCTGCGTTTGTAGAAGTACTGAAAGAAGTGGCACAAGAACTTGAAAAATAATCTAAAGACTTTACATTAATCATGGATAGTAAATTACAGGCAGCTGAGAGCCAACAACAGGGACAACAGCAACACGCAGGTCAACCGAAAGGTAATCCGCTTGCCGAACTCAATAAAATTGGTGGTTTTGGTTTTGTAGAATCCGTTGTAGACGGCATCGCAAACATGAACCCTACGAGAAAAGCCAGAAAGGAAATCTTCCTTAATGACGGCAACAAATCAGACGAAAGAAAAGAATTGCTTCAGAAAATCAACCTTTGGGTTAATCTTCTGGAAGGAAATGACTCGGCTGATAAAATGGCAGATACGTGCAAAGCAAAAGCACAGGCTGCCGATCAGAACTTAAAATCAAACTTAAAAAATGCATTAGACGCAGTTCGCCAGTTGGAAACAAACTACAGAACTGTTGCTCAATTCTATAAAAATACGGAGCTTGATAAAGTTGACAATGTAAGTATTGTAAACGCAAGTTTAGATCAGGTTTCTGACTTGGATAATCCTATCTTTATTGATGCTATTGCAGAAGAATTTAAGAACTATTACGACCGTTTAGATCTTAGAGATAACTATTCTATCTTAGCGATTCCGGGATATTTAGGATCAAACAAAGTCATTGAAAAATGGGCTAAAATCTGTAATGAAAACAAAGTAATGATGGTTACGGATTTCGCTAATCTGGATAAGCCGGATGATGTTGTAGATCTGTTCCATTCTGCGAATCTTACGGGTGGCGAATTGCACAGAAGTAACGTAATTATGACGTGTAACTGGCTTGTTGGTCGTGGAAAAGCAGAAGAAGTAGGTGAAGAGGAAAATGTAGAACTTCCGCCTTCAACTTCATTAGCTGGGAAAATCCATAAAACATTGATGTCTCAGGTTGCTGCAGGTAAAAAGCACGGTAACATCAACGAGGTTGATGCTGTAAAATTTGAATTAAAGAAAAGCGAAATTTCTCAGCTGGAAAAAATGGGATTGGTTCCTATGGTCAACGAGTACGGAAAAATCATGGCTTTCTCTGCAAAAACATTGTTTACAGGAGACAATATTGGGCTTCAGACATATTCAGTTGTTCGTGTATTCGATTACGTAACGAAAGTTTTGCTTGATTTCTTGAACAGAAGGGCTTTCGAAAACTGGAATGCAAGAAACGAAGATGATTTGAGAAGACAGATCGTGACTTTCCTGGACAATATCAAAGGTCCGGACAAATTGATCGAGAAGTTCAAAATTGTTCGTTTTGAGCAGGATAAAGTGAACAAAGACAGAGTTTGGCTGGATATTCGTTTAACCCCTTATTTCCCTACAAAAAGTTTCGTTATTAAATTGGACGGACACAAAGGAGACGACGGAAACGAATGGGATGCTGAATATATTCAAGATTAACTTAATTTTAACTAAAATATTAAAACCGATGCAATTTTACATCGGTTTTTTTCTACCAAATCATTAAAAATATCAATATGAAAGGCAGGTTGCTCTACTTTTTGCCAATAATTTTCGTGGCTTTCAGTTGTGAGGAGAAAAAACTACAGCAGGATCATCCAATCGATCTTTTTGCTGATGAAAGACAGGAAGGAAAAGCTTACGTTATGAGGCCTCAGGAATGCTTTGATGCAAGCGATATGGTTGTTTCGTCCTCGAGCATTAAACTGGTCGACCAATCTAAAGGTCGCGGAAAATCGGTTTTCATTTATAAAGTCAACTCAGGAGAAATTTTAAAGACAACGCGCGATTCCATAGTAAATTTTCCTTTTCAGTTTGTTTCGAATAAACAGTTGATGTTTCACAGAGATTCGACATCGTATATTTATCTTAAAAAATTAGAAGGATATCGTTTCATTGCGGAAAAGAAACACCTAAAATATCAATGGACGAAAGGCGCTCCGATTTATTCTGTGAAAAAATAAAATTAAATTATCTTTGTTGATATTTATTATAAATCTAAACCTTGAGGGTTTAAAATGAGACAAAATTTTTGGAAAATACAGAAAGCCAAGACTTCAAACACATCGGAAACAAACTTCTGATTTGGTACAAAAAAAACGCCCGCGATTTACCATTCAGAAAAACAAAAGATCCTTATAAAATCTGGATTTGCGAGATTGTTTTTCAGCAGACGAGAATTGCTCAGGGATTGGGTCATTACAATAATTTCATTAAAAGATTTCCGGATGTAAAAACACTGGCAGAAGCCGATGAAAATGAAGTTTTGCTGCATTGGAAAGGTTTGGGATATTATTCTAGAGCGATCAACGTTCATAAGGCGGCTCAACAAATTATGAATGATTATCACGGAACTTTTCCTCACGAATATGATGAAATTTTAAAATTAAAAGGTGTCGGGAAATATACAGCTGCGGCGGTTTCCAGCATTTGTTTTGATGGAAAAATTCCTGCAGTTGATGGTAATTTTTACAGGGTTTTAAGTCGAATTTTTGCGGATGATTTTGATATTTCAAACTCAAGAGCATTCAATTACTTTTCAGAGTTGGCACATTTAATTTTACCTGAAAATGTCGGAGATTTCAATCAGGCAATGATGGATCTGGGTTCGGAGATCTGTAAACCGAAAAAACCTCTTTGCTATGAATGTCCTCTGAATGAAGACTGTTTGGCTTTTTCATTGAATAAAATCTTAGAATTTCCTGTTAAAACAAAGAAAGTAAAGGCAGAAGATTTAGTTTTAAAATATTATTTTGTTCATAGAAACGGAAAGTTTTTAATTCAACAGAGAAAAGATGACTTTATCTGGAAAAAATTATTTGAATTTCCACCTGAAATTTCAGATGAATTAATGCCTTTCATTAAAAGTGTAAAAATGATTAATCATAAGCTCACTCATAAAAATTTAAGCATAGAAATTTTCAACGTGGAGGTCGATTCGGAAGAAATTTGGAAACATTTTATCGCCGAAAATAATTTCATAGTGACAGACGTTGAAGGCTCTCACGAAAGGTCTTTTCCGAAACCGCTTGAAAATTATATCCAGAATTATGATATGGCATACAGAATATTGTAATACATAAAATACATCCATACAGTTTGTCATTCCGGTAGGAATCCAAACTGTTTGGTGATTCATACTGTTAAAAACTTAGCAATCTTAGTTAAGTGAAACGCCTTTGCGAACTTAAAAACAAGTAGTAGTCAAAAAAAACTTTGCGCTCCTTGCGTTAAAAAACAGAACATCCAAACAAAAATTTAATTCCAATTTCAAAACTCATTGAAATCCTGAAATTTGTCTTCCCATATCTGAAATCTAATTTGTACTTTTGCAAAATGTTTAAAAACGCCATTTTTATTTTTGTTGCCTTGCTATTGGTGTCTTGCGGAAAAGATCCGGTTCCGAAGCCTTACGGAGAGCTTCGTCTGGAATATCCGACGCCAAAATATCAGAAATTTGAAAATAATTGTAATTATACATTCGAATACTCTGATTTTGCAAAGATTACAGATGCAAAAAAGCCTTGTTGGTATTATCTGAATTACCCGAAAATGAAAGCAAAAGTTTTCGTGACGTATTACCCGATTCAGAATGACTTTGCTGCACATATTCAGGAGGCGGAAAAAATGGTTTACGAACATACGATTAAAGCAAGTGCCATCGATACAAAATCTTTCGAATATCCTGAAAGAAAAGTATACGGAAATTTTTATGAATTGAAGGGGCAGAGTGCTTCCAATCTTCAATTTTACATTACAGACAGCACGAAACATTTCGTGACGGCTTATTTATACTTTAATACCAGACCAAAGCCTGATTCTTTGGCTCCTGCAGTAGATTATATCAAAAAAGATATGAAGCATCTGCTCGACACTTTTGAATGGAAAAATTAATTACTTTTAATATACTTTGAAAAAAATATGAAACTTTTAGTTGTAGGAAGCGTTGCATTTGATGCGATCGAAACGCCATTTGGTAAAACAGATAAAATTTTAGGAGGTGCAGCAACATACATTGGGATCACTTCATCTATTTTAGGCGTAAAATCCGGAATTGTTTCCGTTGTAGGAGGAGATTTCCCACAAGAACACCTTGATATGCTTACAAACAGAGACGTAAATATTGAGGGAATCGAGATCGTAAAAGAAGGTAAAACATTCTTCTGGTCCGGAAAATATCACAACGATTTAAATACAAGAGATACTTTGGTAACTGAAGTGAATGTTTTAGAAAACTTCGATCCAAAAATCCCTGAATCTATGCAGGATGCGGAGATCTTATTGTTAGGAAATCTTCATCCCGGAGTACAGCTTTCAGTTTTAGAAAAAATGAACAACCGTCCGAAATTGGTGATCCTGGATACCATGAATTTCTGGATGGATTCTGCTTGGGATATTCTGATGGACATGATTGCTAAAACAGACGTTATCACGATCAACGACGAAGAAGCAAGACAGCTTTCAGGAGAATATTCTTTGGTAAAAGCAGCTAAAAAGATACATACAATGGGACCGAAATATGTGATCATTAAAAAAGGTGAGCACGGAGCTTTATTATTCCACGACGGAAAAGTATTTGCAATTCCTGCGCTACCGCTTGAAGAAGTTTTTGATCCGACTGGAGCAGGAGATACTTTCGCTGGTGGTTTTGCAGCTTATCTGGCTAAAAAAGGAAAAACAGATTTCGAAACAATGAAGTCTGCATTAATCGTAGGTTCGGCAATGGCTTCTTTCACCGTTGAGAAATTCGGAACAGAAAGAATTGAAGAGGTAAGTGAAGCAGATATGTTCGGAAGATTGAGACAATTTAAAGAATTGACGACTTTCGACGTTGAACTACAGTAAATACGTCTTTTTTAAGAAATATTTATAATAAAAAATTTAGTGTAATTCATTAAGAATTCTAAATTTGCAACTTGTTTAAAATAGTAAAATGACAAATAAACTTAAGATCACTTTTCTTTTTGGAATTTTCATCATGTTGTTCGCGACCAGTACGATGAAAGCTCAGTTGAAACAAGGAGATTTAGTGGATGGTATTGCTGCTGTAATCGGTGATGAAATTGTTTTGGAATCTGATGTAAACGAACAGATGAATTATGCAAAACAGCAGGGAGCTTCTAATATAGATAAGTGTGAGTTTTTGGAAAACCTTCTAAACAACAAATTGTTGGTATACGAAGCAAAAAAAGATACCCTGATCGAAAACCGTTCTGCTGTAATCAAGCAACAGGCAAATGAAAAGTATCAGCAGATGCTTTCTCAGTTTCCGGACGAAAAAACGATGTTGGCAGCGTACAAATTCAGAACAGGTTATGAAATGAAAAACGCGATCGAGAAAATCGATACAGACCAATATTACGGACAGGCTAAATACCAGAGAGTTACAGAAAAAGCAGACGTTACTCCAAACGAAGTAACAGACTTCTATAATATGTATAAAGCTCAATTGCCGGAGATCAAAGATGAGGTTTCACTATCTCAGATCATGATGTTCCCTAAATTGACGGAAGCGCATAAAGATGATCTGATCAACAGACTGAAAAAGATCAAAAAAGATATCGAAGGAGGAGAAACTTTTGAAAGCCAGGCAAGAATTTATTCGGAAGATCCAGGTTCGGCTTCCAATGGCGGACTGATGAAAAATATTTCTAAAGGACAGATGGTAAAACCCTTCGAAGCAGCAGCACTGAACCTGCAAGAAGGAGAAATTTCAGATCCTATCGAATCAGAATTTGGTTACCACATCATTCAATTAGTTAAAAAATCAGGTAAAATCTACGATGCAAGACACATCCTTCTGATGGCAACGCCTAATGATGAGGAGATTAAAGCTGCAAAAGTAAAATTAGACAGTATCAGAGGTTTGATTAAGGATGGTAAAATGACTTTCAAAGATGCGGCTTTCAGATTTTCTGACGATAAAAGAACAAAATTCAATGCAGGGGTAATTCCGGGAGCGGATGGTTCAAATAAAATCGAAAGAGAAAGTATTCCGGGAACAATCAGCTACGAATTGGCTGGTTTAAACAAGGGAGATATCACAACTGCTTTTGATGATGAAGATGAAAGAAAGAGAAAAGTGGTAAAGATCATCAAAATGGAAGACGTAATTCCTGCTCACCAAATTACTTTGGAAACGGATTACGACAGAATCAAGCAGATGGCACTGAACAAGAAGAAAAACGAAATGGTTGAGAAGTTTGTGAATTCAAAATTACCAACAACATTTATTTCCATCGACGGACGTTATGACACTTGTGCTTTCAAAGGAAGCTGGAAAAAAGATTCAATTAAAAAATAAATAGCAAACCTTCAGAATTTCTGGAGGTTTTTTTTGTAGAAAAAATTTCTGAAACACTTTGCAGAAGCGTGGTTTTTATTATTTTTACAGCATGAGCAATTTTATAGATTTCAATTCAGCAAAAAAGCTTCACGAAATGCAATCACAACAAAATAGAGTTACGGAACTATTTCAAATACAATATCCAATCATTCAGGCGGGAATGATTTGGCATTCCGGATGGAGACTGGCTTCGGCGGTTTCGAATTGCGGAGGACTGGGTTTAATAGGTTCTGCAAGTATGTATCCCGATATTTTACGCGAAAATATTCAGAAATGTAAAAAAGCTACCGACAAACCTTTTGGGGTGAATGTGGCATTGCTATACCCAAATTTAGAAGAAATCATCAATATTATTTTGGAAGAAGGTGTGAAGATTGTTTTTACATCCGCCGGAAGTCCTAAAGCTTATACAGAAACGCTTCAGAAAGAGGGTATAAAAGTAGCTCATGTTGTTTCCTCAACAAAATTTGCCATGAAATGTGAAGACGCTGGAGTTGACGCCGTTGTAGCAGAAGGTTTCGAAGCAGGTGGTCATAACGGAAGAGATGAAACGACAACACTTTGTTTGATTCCAAATGTAAGAAAACACATATCAAAACCATTGATAGCAGCAGGTGGAATTGCATTAGGTTCTCAAATGAAGGCAGCAATGATTCTCGGCGCAGACGGAGTTCAGATCGGCTCTCGTTTTGCAGCGACCGTCGAAGCAAGTGCTCACGAAAATTGGAAACATAAAATCACCGAACTTCAAGAAGGCGATACACATCTAACCTTAAAAGAACTCGCACCTGTAAGAATGGTGAAAAATAAGTTCTTTAATGAGCTTGAAGAAATCTACAATGTTGGACGAAATAAAGAATCTCTGATCGCTTCTTTAGGTCGCGCAAGAGCCAAAAAAGGAATGTTCGAAGGTGATATGGAAGATGGCGAACTGGAAATCGGACAAGTTTCTGCTTTAATAGATGATGTTCTTCCTGTGGAAATGGTTTTCAGAAATTTATTAAATGAATTTAATAATACAAGTAACCCTAGTTTATAGTAAAAATTTAAAGTTGATGGAAGGAAGGATTATTGATGTAAATGGTAAAAAACTTTATATAGAACACAACAATTCATTTGAAAATAAACCTACAATTGTCTTTTTACACGACTCTTTAGGTTCCGTTCAGCTTTGGAGAGATTTTCCTAAGAAATTATCTGAGCAAACTGAATGTAATGTTTTAGTCTATGATCGTTTGGGATACGGAAAGTCTTTTCCAATGCCGACTCACGAGCGTGAAAACGATTATATGGAAACAGAAGCCGATGTTCTGAATGATTTATTAAATGAATTAAATTTAAAAGATATCATTCTTTTCGGTCACAGTGATGGCGGGACAATTGCTTTAATTTTCGCATCAAAATATCCTGAAAAAATAAGAGCAACAATCTGCGAAGCTGGTCATATTTTCGTGGAAGATGTAACGATAAATGGCGTTGAAGATGCTTTAGAAGCCTATAATACCACCAATCTTCCCGAACGTTTACAGAAATATCACGGCGAGAAAGTTGAAATGATCGTAAAAGCATGGACAGAAATCTGGTTAAGCGAAAAATTCAGAAGCTGGAATATTGAATATGTCTTGAAAAATATTAAAAGTCCATTATTATTTATTCAAGGTGATGCAGATGAATATGGAACTTTAGAACAAGTCGAAAAGACAGTTTCACAAGTAAGCGGAAGTGCAGAAAAGTTTATTATTCCAAATGTTGGTCATACTCCGCATAAGGAAGTTCCGGAAATTGTGTTGGAAAAAGTAGTTGAATTTATAAAAAAACAATTGTAAATTTCTAATATTTTCAAAAAGTATAAATAGAAAAATATCAATAGAAGCGGACTTTAGTTCGCTTTATTTTTTACAGAGAATAAGCTTTAGCCAAAACTAAAAAAATCCTACAAACTATCAATTTCAAATTGAATATTTTCCCTTGCCTGTTTTTCATATTTTTCTCTAAAATATTCAGTCTTAAAAATACTACTCAGTTCCAAAAAATGCTTTAAAACTTTCTTTCTTCCTGGTTTATAAAGCAAATCAGGATAGATAGAATATTCCTTTCGGACTTTTTTAGTGTAATCAATATAAGTTTCTACATCTTTTCCCAAAATCGAAAGATCAGCATCCAAAAGATAATTGGTGTCTTGCTCTTCAGATTGTTGATATGCTTTTGTCGCAATGATTTGTTCTGAAATTTTTTCTATAAAAAAAGGAGTTAATTTTAATTTTGTAAGACTCAATTTCGCAAATTCTGCACTTTTTTCTTCATTAAATTTGGACGTAGCATCATAAATTATATCATGATAAAAAACCGAAAACGAGATATTGACAAAATTTTCAATCTTATTTTCTACAAGATCTAGCTCTGCGAACATATTTTTGAGATGTTCCAGATTATGATAATGTTTGCCTTTTTCAGAATATTTTTTCTCAATTTCAGACCAAAGATTTTCAACTAAATTTTGATCCTGAGAGTATAATAAACAATTTTGGAAAAACCTATCTTTTAAATTCATATCTATCATTATATAAAAAAAGGAACTTTTAAAAAGTTCCTTGATTTGCTTCTAGATTTGCTTTCAATTCAGCCCAGCCGCCGCCGTTGTAGCCATCTTTTAATCCTTGAGAATTAAGATATTCCAACGCTTTTCCGCTTCTGTTTCCACTTCTGCAGAATAAGATCACCGGCTTTTCGATAGACAGAATCTCATCTTGTCTGTCCTCTACTTCACCAAGAGGAATATTTTTAGCACCATCTATATTTCCGTCCATTTCCAATTCCATTGGCTCACGAACGTCGATTAATTCATAGTTTCCTGATTTTATAACTTCTGATAAAGACATATTGTTTATAATTAAAATTAAACTGATAACGAAAATACGTAAAATTTTAATGATAATTCATGATTATAAAAAGGTTTTTTAAAACAAAGTATAGCCTAATATAATTGATGAAGTCTGGTATTTTGAACTCCAGCTATTATAGTTTTGCAAAAGAGTTCTTTGGGTTGAAGTACGGAATTCTACAAGAAATTTGTTGTTGTATTTGTATCCGATCCCAAATGCAAAATTGTTTCCTGAGGAAATTTCAAGTTCCGTATAATTGGTGTTTATTTTTGATTTTATTTGAAAATCAATTACATATGCTGCGTTGATGAAGATTTTAGATTTGTCATTCAAGAAAAAATAATGTCTTACTCCAAGTGGAACTTCGATCGATTTGTAATCTGTTTTGCTTAAATATTTAGCTTCAAAATATTGTCCGGGATATACAATCGATTCTTTTTCAGACTTATAATATTGATAAGTAGGTTCCGCAAAAATTGCCCATTTATTCTTATTAAATGGTAGAATAAACTCGGCTTCCAAGCCGATTCTGAATGATGTTTCTTTATCAAATTTTGTATTCTCAACCGTTGAATAATATCCATTAGTCATTTCAAAAGAAGAAAAATTTACACCAGGTCTTATAGTAAGGTTAAAAAGATCTCTTTTCTCTAATGTCTGATTATAATTTACAGCCGTTCCGGTTGAACATTCATTGTATTTCATGAAAATCTTTGTTAAATCTTTTGCACGATAATCCACTTTGTCGATATCAGATTTTTCAACACCACATTTTAGATTATCAGAAATTTGTTTCTTATATTCTTCATTGTAAGCAATTTGTGCAGAATTAAGATAATAAGGTTTGTAAACAAGTTGTTTTATTTCAGAATCATTGCTGGAAAAGAAGAATTTTTCAAGATCTTTGTTTTCATAATAATAGAGGTTTGCTTTTCCTTCAACCACATATTTTAAAAACACAGTTTCTTCTTTAAAATCAGGATTTTTATGGTCAGACATGGTTTGCATCTGCTCAGAAGACTGATCAATCATTACCGTTTTTCGGATATATTTTCTCTCATTATCAATTCCAAACTCCTGAATGTTTTTAATGGTTTGAGTCTTAATGTCTGAAGATTCTTCTGTTCTATATTCGAATTCTGTTGGATTATTTTTCCAGTCGAGATTTTTAATCAAAACTTCAGTTCTCTGTCCTGAATTGTTGATAAAATAACCTTTTTCAAATTTAATTTGAGCATTAAAAAGGCAAGTAGAAATAAGTCCTGTCAACAAACTGATTTTTTTCATGGTATTATTTTTCCGGTTTTACAAAGATTTGAAGCATTTAAAATATGAATCCTTCAAACGCCCGCAAAATTATAAAATAATCTTAATTTTGTAATGTTAAATAATGAATTCAAAAGCGGAAAAATATTCACAATTAATTAAAGCTAAAGCCAAAAGTTTTGGGTTTCAAAGTTGTGGAATCTCCAAAGCTGATTTTTTGGAAGAAGATGCGCGTCCTTTGGAAAATTGGCTGAAAAATAATTTTCATGGCGAAATGAAATACATGGAAAATTATTTTGATAAAAGACTTGATCCACGGCTTTTAGTTGAAGGTTCAAAATCTGTGATTTCTCTTTCTTATAATTACTTTCCGAAAGAAAAAATTTCTACGCTTGAGAATTTTAAGATCTCAAAATATGCTTATGCAGAAGATTATCATGAAGTAATCAAAGATATTCTTCGCGAAATGGTTGCAGAGCTTCAGGAAGAAATCGGTGAATTCGGATTTCGTGTTTTTGTAGATTCTGCGCCTGTTTTGGAAAGAAGCTGGGCAAAAAAATCCGGAATTGGCTGGGTGGGTAAAAATGCTAATCTTATTACAAAGCAAAACGGTTCGTTCTACTTTTTGGCAGAAATCATTTGCGATTTGGAGTTAATTGCAGATCATGAAACCACCGATCATTGCGGAACTTGCAGAAAATGCATCGATGCTTGTCCGACAAGCGCCATTGTTTCAGAAAAATTAATCGACGGAAGCAAATGTATTTCTTATGCAACAATCGAATTAAAAGATGCAATTCCTGATTATTTTAAAGATAAAATGGATGATTGGATGTTTGGTTGCGATGTTTGTCAGGACGTTTGCCCATGGAATCGTTTTTCTGCGCCCAACCAGCAAATGAAATTCACACCGAATGATGCATTGAAAAACTTCAAAAAAGGAGAGTGGAAAGAATTAACCCAAGAATTATTCTCAGAAATTTTCAGAAAATCTCCAGTAAAAAGGACAAAATTTGCAGGTTTGAAACGAAATATTGAATTTTTGGAGAAGTCTTCGAAAGAAAAATAGATTACATTTTTGGTGATAAACCCTTATCTGGAATTGTTTAAGTTCCAGAGTAAAGCGGGTTGTCGACCATCCCTTAAATTTTTTAGCTTTAAGGAGGTGAAGATTTTTACAAGTAAAACTTTTGAAAAGTCTTTCCTAAAAAGAAAAATTGACCTTCAGGAGATAAAATCTCACCAAAAATCAACGTCTTTTTTGTACTCTTTTAGGAGCAACTTTTACTCTTACTTTAAATCTTTTGTTTGATTTAGTGTTTTTGTGCATATTTTTGAATATTTCGTACTTAAATTTAGCGAAAATTTCGATTAAAACAAATACTTTTACGAAAAATTATAAATTAAATTTTATTAACCTTATTCAAAACATGAACGTGAAAAAAATGCTAATCCTTATTCTAAAAACTATAGGAATCATCATAGGAATTGTTGTATTGTATATAGCTTTGGGCTATTTGTTACCTTTTATAGAAGTTTCCGCAAAAGATGACGGTCAGAAAAAAGAAATTCCTATCTATATTTATACCAACGGGGTTCATACCGATATTGTAATGCCAGTAAAGAACGATTTGCAGGATTGGGGCACGAAAATTCCTTTTAGTAATATAAAATCCAAGAGTACAGATTATAATTATGTTGGAGTCGGATGGGGCGATAAAGGTTTTTATCTGGACACACCAACTTGGGCAGATCTTAAGTTTTCAACGGCTTTCAAAGCGGCATTTTGGCTTAGCGAATCTGCCATGCACTGCACTTATTACAAAGAAATGAAGGAAGGTGATGATTGCAAAAAAATCATGATCAGCAAAAACCAATACAAAAAATTGATAGAATTTGTTGATGCTAAATTTGATAAAGACCAAAACGGAAATTATATTTTAATTCCCACAAATGCTGTATACGGAAACAATGACGCTTTCTACGATGCACAGGGGAAATACAGCTTTCTGAATACTTGCAACACTTGGTCAAACGATGCTTTAAAAGCTGCCGATCAAAAAGCAGCACTTTGGACGCCTTCAGATTACGGGATATTTTTACATTATAAATAAATTCAGATGAATGTTTTTAGTCTGTGTTTTGTTTTTCTGGTTTTATTTTCATGTAAAACAGAAAGCAAGAATGATATTAAGTCAATTGAAGATAATTCAATGATAAAACAAGAACAAAAACCTGAGATCGATTTAAATAAAACAAAATCCAAAGCCGAAGAAGCATTAAAATTTTGTGAATCTAAAAAGTTTAACACAGATTTTTGTATTCTGATTGATATGAGTCTGCATTCCGGTGTGAAGAGATTTATGGTTTGGGATTTTACAACGAATTCTATTTCAAAAAAATATTTGGTTGGTCATGGTTGCGGAACAAATCAATGGAGTAGTGATGAATCAAAAGATTATCCTAAATTCAGCAATGAAGATGGAAGTCACCTTTCGGCTTTAGGAAAATACAAATTGCAGGGTCGCGGTTACAGCGATTGGGGAATTCATGTAAAATATTTAATGCATGGCTTGGAGGAAACAAACAGCAATGCCTTAAAAAGAGTTATCGTTTTTCATTCATGGAATATGATGAGTGATGAAGAGGTTTTCCCGAAAGGTTCTCCCGAAGGATGGGGCTGCCCGACAATTTCCAATAATGCGATGAAAGAAATCGACCCAATGATTCAGAATTCTAAGAAACCAGTTTTGATGTGGATTTATAATTAATTTCAATTTTATTTGAAGCTTTATCCCGCTTTCCACTATATCTTTTGCTTCGCTTCGCTACACAAAAGGATGCCGTTGCAATCGGGGCTAGGAAATTGCGACTGTTAAAAGTCAAACCTTAAGTTTTATCAAAACAAAATCTATGGATTTAAATCAAAATTTATCAATTTTAAAATTTACACCATAAATAAAATTTCAATTTAAATTTTTTAGTCTGATTTTTGCACTTCAATCCGAACATATTTAAGCAAAATGAAACACCAATTATATCGCGAACAACAACTCAATTGCGACATAGAAACCGCATGGAAATTCTTTTCTGCTGCGAACAACCTTTCGAAAATTACTCCGAAAGAAATGAATTTCATTGTCCTGTCGACATTCGAAAACGATGATATCTATGAAGGAATGATTATCGATTATTTCGTATCGCCTTTATTTGGGATCAAAATGAAGTGGCAAACTGAAATTATTCACGTCGATTTCCAAAAAAGCTTTACAGATTTTCAGAAGAAAGGTCCTTATAAATTATGGCATCATTTCCATGAATTTATTGAAAATGAAAACGGTGTTTTAATGAAAGATACAGTCGATTATGAGTTGCCATTAGGCTTTTTAGGTGAAATTGCTCACAGCATTTTAGTAAAGAAAAAAGTGGAAGATATTTTCAATTATCGTTATCAGATTCTGGAAGAAAAATTCAACAAAAAATAATTCTATGTCAAAAAAAGAAAAAGTAAACATTTTTTGGTTTCGAAGAGACTTGAGATTAGAAAATAATATTGGTCTTAATAAAGCATTAGAAGAAGGATTGAAGGTATTACCCATTTTTATTTTTGACACAGAAATTTTGGATAAACTGGAAAATAAATCCGACAGAAGGGTAGACTACATTCATCAAGCCTTAGAAGAAATACATATTGAACTGAAAAAGCATAAAAGTGGACTTTCGGTTTTTAATGATAAACCAATAAATGCCTTTAAAAAGTTAATCAAGGACTTTGAAATTGATGCTGTTTTTTGCAATCGGGACTACGAGCCGTCAGCGATAAAAAGGGATCAGGAAATTCGCGATTTTCTTCAAAAAAATAAAATTGAATTTAATGATTTTAAAGATCAGGTTATTTTTGAAAAAAGTGAAGTTGTAAAAAACGACGGAACACCGTACACTGTTTACACGCCATATTCAAAGAAATGGAAAGAGAATTTTAAATCTATTAAACTTAAAAATTTCAAAACCAATTATTCACAGTTTCTACAATATTCTTCATCTAAATTTCCGACCTTAAAAGAAATTGGATTTCAAAAAACAGATCTTGAATTTAAGAAGCCGACATTAGAAAAATCAATTATCGACAACTATGATCAATACAGGGATTTTCCTGGTTTAAACCATACAACTCATTTGGGAATTGCGCTTCGTTTTGGAACAATTTCAATTCGAAAATGTGTTGAATTTGCTTTAAAACACAACGAAACATGGCTGAATGAATTGATCTGGAGAGAATTTTTCATGCAGATTTTGTTTCATTTTCCAAAAGTTGTTCATCATAGTTTTAAAGAAAAATATGAGAATATAAAATGGAGAAATGATGAAAAAGAATTCAAGGTTTGGTGTGAGGGAAAAACGGGTTATCCTATAGTAGATGCAGGAATGCGGCAGCTGAACGAAACAGGATTTATGCACAATAGAGTGAGGATGGTCGTTGCAAGTTTTCTGACTAAACATCTTTTGATTGATTGGAAATGGGGAGAAGCCTATTTTGCTGAAAAACTATTGGATTACGAATTGTCTTCCAACAACGGAAACTGGCAGTGGGCGGCAGGATGCGGTTGCGATGCAGCACCATATTTCAGAGTTTTTAATCCTTCTGAGCAGACGAAAAAATTTGATAAAGATTTGAAATATATCAAACAGTGGCTTTCAGAAAAAGATATGAATACTGACCCAATTGTTGAGCATACTTTCGCCAGAAAAAGGGCTTTGGAAGTGTATGCAAAGGCAGTGAAAGAGTAATTGAATTTAATTCTAAAATTTGTCCAAAAACAAAAAATTGTTTGTCATTATAAAAAATAGTCATGGCAAAACAATTTCTTAATTCATCAATCATGAGGAAAATAGCAATGGGATTTTCCGGCTTTTTCCTCATTAGTTTTCTGATGCTTCATGTATCATTGAATTTCACATCTGTCATCAGTGCGAATCTTTTTAACCAGATTTCACATTTTATGGGATATAATCCTTTGGTGCAGTATATTGGTCAGCCGATTCTTATTTTAGGAGTTGTTTTTCATTTTGTGATGGGATTTATTCTTGAAATTCAAAACAGAAAAGCGCGACCTGTAAAGTATGCAGCGAATGCAAGTTCAGTTAACAGTTCATGGACTTCAAGAAATATGATTATTTCCGGAGCGGTTATTCTTTCTTATTTTTGTCTTCACTGGTACGATTTCTGGTTTCAGGAACTCAATTATAAATTCATCGAAATGAATGCTCCGAATGAGACAAGATATTATGCAGAGCTGGTTCATAAATTTGAAAATCCTGTTCGTGTTTTTTTATATTGCTGTGCATTTGTATTGTTGGGTTTTCACCTGTGGCATGGGTTTTATTCTTCGATGCAGTCGGTGGGATTTAACAATAAATATGCAAAAGCTTTGGCAAAATTTGGAAAATATTTCGCAATTGTAGTGCCTTCAATTTTTATATTTATTGCACTTTTTCATCATTTTGTAAGGTAATTTATTTATTGATACCTATTTTTTTCAAACCTGTATTATTTAAATAAATTTCGTCAAATTGTAGTAAAGATTCCACATCTGTAAAAGTTTGTGGTAATAAATCGTTTTTGGTAAAAGATAACTCAATAGCAGGATTGTATGAAGCTTCAATTCTCACAACAGAATAACCATTGTAAGCTAGTTTAAAACCTTCAAAAATACATTTTCTTTTTGCTTTTTGATACAATTTGTATTCGTTAAGACTTTCTTCAGGGGTATCTTCGTTTGCTTTTTTACGATTGTGTTCAAGAGATTTCCAGCTGTCGTAGTTTTTAGGTTCTTTCAGTATATTTCCGCTGGAATCTACAGGAACAAACATTCCTAAAGTGAGAGGTTTTCTGAGAAGATTTGCATAATTTTTCATCAAATTCAATGTCTGAAGATCGGCATATCCTTCATTAGAATAATATTCAATGACGAAATCTGTCATGGAGATCAGTTTATGGGAGACATTGGTCGGCATAATATCGTTTATCTTGATGTGTGTAAATTGAATTTTGGAAAAGCGAAAATAGATAAATTGTTAAAAACGATACAAACTATTTCTTTAAGTAGTTCAAATTTAAACACATTCTAAATTAAAAAACCTTCGGAATTATTTCCAAAGGTTCTTATCAAAATGGTTAGTTAGTTTTTATCATGTCCTTGATTCAAAGATAATTGTAAATAGAACTACAAACAACTACCTTTTTGTGTAGTATTTTAAATACAGACTTGTCTGTTTATTTAAATTTGATTAATTTTGAATATGGCTAAAGAAAGAAAAAATTCAGTAAGACAAAGTATTATTGAAACAGCTTCCAGACTCTTCTACAAGCAAGGTTATACGAGTACGGGAATCAACCAGATTATTGCAGAATCGGGGGTTGTGAAGTCTACTTTGTATAGTACTTTTCGTTCGAAAGAAGAAATTCTGATGGCTTATCTCGAAACGGAAGGTGCTATTTCTGACAAAGAATTGAAAGATGCGACAGAAAAATTTGAAGATCCAAAGGAGAAAATTTTAGCTGTTTTTGATTATTTAATGAATATTGTTCAAAAGAAAGATTATTACGGATGTCATTTTTTGAATATCGTTTCGGAGGTTACAAAAGAGGATGAAGTTGTTCGTTCTCAAATTAAAAAGCAGAAAAATAAAGTTCGTCAACTTTTCCATCAAATTCTTGAACCTATTGAAAAAGCAGATTTGAGTGATGAAATTTATACCTTATTCGAAGGAGCTTTGGCAGGAAATAAAGTTCACGATGATGTTTTCCCTGTACTTAATGCAAAAAAAATTGCAGAAAAGCTTTTAAATTAAAAAAAAATCATTGGTTATCAATTTATTAAGATTTGAACGTTAATTTTACATTAAAAAAACAGACTTGTCTGTTTTTTTAATGTAATTAATTTATATCTTTGAATCAGTAATATTCAAAAACAATATTTAAATATAAAAACAAACTTGTCTGTTTTTTTTAATCAACTTTAAAATTATAAAATGAAAACAAACACTGTAAAGCATTTAACGAAAAAAGTCGATGGTCTCAGCATTTTTTACCGTGAAGCAGGATCAAAAGATGCCCCTGTAATTTTATTATTGCACGGATTTCCTACTTCTTCATTTATGTATAGAAATTTAATTCCAATTTTAAGCAATGAATTTCGAGTAATTGCCCCTGACCTTATCGGTTTCGGATATTCGGATGCTCCCGATTATAAGGAATTCGACTATACTTTTGACAATTTAACGAAATATATTCAGGGATTCATCGATCAACTGGATTTGAAACGTTTTGCCATTCAGGTTTTTGATTATGGAGCTCCTGTTGGCTATCGTTTAGCCGTTGCCAATCCTGAGAAAGTAACCGGAATTATTACTCAAAATGGAAATGCTTATGAAGAAGGATTAAGTGAAAATTGGGCTTCAACACAAAGATATTGGTCGAATCCAAGTGAAGAAAATAGAAATGCATTAAGAGAATTATTAACTCCGGAAATGATAAAGTTTCAATATTTTCATGGTGTATCAGATAAAAGCTTGATTGCTCCGGAAACATACACTTTGGATCAATTTTTCTTGGATCGAAAAGATAATGACGAACTGCAATTGGATTTATTTAAAAATTATGCAACCAATGTGGCTTTATATCCGACTTTTCATCAGTATTTCAGGGAAAGTCAGGTTCCTTTGTTGGCGGTTTGGGGGAATAAAGATCCTTTCTTTTTACCAGCGGGAGCAGAAGCATTCAAACAGGATTTACCCAAAGCCATAGTGAAGTTTTTCGATACAGGACATTTTGCATTGGAAACTCATGTTGAAGAAATTGGAGCGGAGATTTTGAATTTCTTGAGAAGCTTGGAAAATTAGATAGTAAAAAAACAAAACCTCTGAAAATCAAATGATTTCAGAGGTTTTTTGTACCCATAACTGAAGAAATATCGAAACATTTGGTGGAAGATTTGGAAAGAATCGTAGAATTAAAGTGACCTTAATGAGCGTATCTTCAAACACTTTTATAGCTGATTTGGTTCGTTTAAGTCAGATTAAAGGTATGTTTCCTTTCATTTTTTGTAATTCTGTATAGCCCAAATCAGTAATGCATTTTTTTCTTTTGGAATACCCAGTTTTTCTATAATTCTGGTACGGTGTCCTTCTATTGTTTTTTCGGACAGGAAAAGAAGTTCAGCAATTTGCTTGCTGGTTTTTTGAGCAGCTATTAATTCTATTATTTTTCTTTCAGAAAGTGTTAATAGGTTTAGTATGCCGGGTTCATCTGTGTGTTCTATCGTGTAATTTTGAAGTAAAGCTCCGGAATAATATTTCTTGCCGAAAGCAATTTCTTTCATACATTTTTCTAAATCTGTGGAAGCTTTTTCTTTTAAAACATAGCCATCTACTTCAAATTCTTTTGCTTTGTTCAGAACTCCAATTTCATTGTGCATGGTAAGGATGATAATTTTAGTATTCCATTTATTTTCCATTACTTTTTTTGCCACTTCCAATCCGTCCAAACCCGGCATATTTAAATCCAAAACAGCTACATCCGGCAAATAAACCTGAATATAATTAAGCGCTGCAGTACCGTTAGAACAAGCACTAACTACGTTATATCCCAAATTTGTAAGGTAAGAAACGGTTCCATTCAAGGTTAAAGGATGATCGTCTGCAACTAGAATTTTCATTGTATTATTTTTTTATTTGTACCATTATTTTTGTGCCTTTATCAGTTGACGTGATACGGGCTTGTCCGCCAATTGCTTTGCTTCTTTCTATCATATTGTGTAAACCAAAAGCATCCTTTTTTTTCAGCGTTTCTTCAACATTAAAACCTTTTCCATTATCAATAATTTCTAAAATAATGGCGTCTTTGTTTTCAATTAAAACTACTTTTGCAGCGATGGCATCAGCATATTTTATAATATTTGAAACAGCTTCCTGCACAATTCTATAGATTTGCAATTCTTTTTCAGTCGTGAGGCAATTTTGATAATTGATTTCGGCGGTGATCATAAAACGATGTGTATTTTGGATACGTTCTATGAATTGTTCTAAACTGGCTTCGAGTCCAATTTTTTCAAAAAGAACGGGATGCAAATTTCTGCTGATTGCTCTGATGTCATTAATTATGCTATCCACTTTTTCGTTTAATTGAAGCTGGCTTACCTCAAAAGAATGCTTGAGCGACAATAATTCGTGGCTCACAGTATCATGGAGATCAGAAGCAATTCTTTTACGTTCTTTCTCGGTTTTATCCAGAAGGTTTTTGGTAAATTGCAATGATCGTTCTTTTTCCAAAGATAATTTCTTTTGTTTTTGTTTTAAATAATAAATGATAATTACTAATAACAATGCAATAAAAACGAATATTAAAGCCACAATAACCACATTTTTATTGATAATAGTTTTCTGTTGAAGTTTAATTTCCTGTTCTTTCTCTTTAGTTTCATATTTTGCGGCGAGTTCTAAATTGATCAGCCTATTTTTTGCGCTCGATAAACTGTCCTTTGTTCGGTAAACTTCATTATTATAAAGAACAACCTTATCCAGATCTCTGCTTTGAATTGCTTTTTCTAATAAAACACTGTAAAATAAGTTAGCTCTTTCGTAATTTTTATGTTCAAGCAAATTGGGCAGTGAGTTTTCTATATATTTTGTATTACACGTTTTTACATCTCTATTGACTTGATATAAAGCTAAGGTAGCCTGGTAATCCTTTTGCCAATTTTGAGAGGTATTTTTTTCGGCAACAGGCTTTATTTTGTCTAAAACAATTTTGGCATCGTTTAATTTATTTTCTTCAGTTAAAGCTTCTATTTCGTAGTCAGAAATACAAAGAAGAAGTATATCATTATCATATTGACTGGCTATATATTCTTTGTAAGTTTCGTGGATGTATTTATTTTTCAGCCGAAGCTTATTAAAAAAAACATAAACAGAACATTTGTTATACTTTCCCATGAAATAATCATAGGTATTCCCGGTTTCTTTATATATTTTTATTACTTCATCTGCACTTTCAATAGCCTTCTGAAAAGAGCCATTTGCTTTGTAAATATTGACATAATTTGACTCTACAGAAGCTATACTTTCCTGATCTCTAATTTTAATGGAGTAGTTTCTTGATTTTTCATTCGCTTCTATGCTGTTTTTCAAATCTCCCAAGACAAAATAAGTATATGATAAATCATAATAAGCACGGGCTATTTTATAACAACTTTTATAATCATCTGGCTCTAAAGCTGTAATTTTTAAAAAATAATCCTTAGCCTTGTTCAAATTGTCTCTGTCAAATTCTAAATTACCATAATAACTATCAACATAAATTGTTTTTATGGGTGGTAATTCACTTCTATACCTTTCATCAAATTCTTTTACAACTTTGGTAAGACGAGGGTCAAAATCATAAAAATAAACAAATTTTGTGGTCACTAGATCCAGAATTTTGGAAGCGTCCGAGTAATCACTTTTAGCAATTTTACTATGATAGTAGCCTAAAAAAATCTTCAGGTAATGTTCTTTATTGGCGTTATAATTTTCATTTTTTCTTAACCAAACTTTTGTAGGCTCTTCTTTTGGCGGAGCTATTTTTTCAAAATAAAAATTGTCCTTTTTTTCTCTACATGATAATGTAAAAAAAGTAATGAATAAGAATATGATTTTCTTAATCGCAGGCATACAAGTATTTTTTTACAAATGTATCAATTTCTAATATTGAAAATTATACAATCCTTAATTCAGGGGTTTACCCTTGTATGAATCTCCGGAAGAATGATACAATTTTGTGACATAATTAATAAAATGATAATTATGAAAAGTAGAATACTTTTGACACCATTTAAACTAAATTTTCAAAAAATCTGGTTTGCATCTTTTTTAATGATTTTCCAATCTGGATTTTCTCAGCAAGGATCAGCGCTGGATTTTGATGGCGTAAACGATTATGTAAGTTGTGGAAACATTTTGCCTGCCAGTTATAGCAAAGAAGCTTGGATTTACGTAAAAAGTTTAAATACTCAAAACAACATTATTTCTGGTGGTGACTCAGATGGACTACACGCTTTCTGGATACCCAATAATACGGGTAAACTTTCTGCTGGGCATAATGGTGATTGGTTTGCTGTAGAAGACAGTGTTCCGATATCTATTAATACCTGGCATCACGTTGCAGTAACTTATGATGCTGGTACGACCACACTGAGGTTATACAAAGATGGACAATTGATATCTACCAATACTGATGTTGATCCGGTTAATGGGGGAAATATGGTTAGATTAGGCGCTTTTAATGATGCTGCAAATAGTTTTACAGGAACCATGGATGAAGTAAGAATCTGGAATAAAGCTTTATCTGCCGGTGAAATAGCAAACCATATGAATTGTGAGCTGCCAGGTCCGGCAACAGGATTAATTGCGTATTATAAATTTAATCAGGGCATCGGTAATGCAAATAATACTTCCGTAACAATCTTGCAAGACAGCAGCGGAAATAATTACAATGGAACTCTTAATGGTTTTACTTTAAATGGAGTCTCCTCCAACTGGATTGGCAATAGTATTATAAATACCGGAACTATTTGTTCTTCTTATTTAAGTGTATCCTCCCCAATAGAAAAAACGACCTTTAAATTCTTTCCCAACCCTGTTACAAACAATTTGTTTCTGATATCTAAACAACCAATTTTAAATATTGAAGTGATTAACTTTCTTGGGCAGACCATTATGGAACAAAAAATAAGCAGTGTTGAGACAGAAATTAATTTGTCATCTCTTACTCCAGCCTCTTATTGGGTTAGAGTAAAAACAGAACAGGGTCTTGAGACAATAAAAGTCATTAAAAAATAAAGACGGTAGAAATTCACTTTCTTTGTAAAAACATAATTTTTTACTCTTTAGCTAAAAAATAAAGAATTCAAAACTAGAATATGCTAAGTCAAGTATTTTAAGCTAAAGAGTAAGATAATCTGTATTTTGGTATTTGTGAATATCACAGGACTATATTCAAACCAATTAATAGCAGATATTGATAACATTTTGAATGTCTTAAATGATATTTATTTATGCATTAATGAAAAATTGAAACGAAAAAATATCTGTTTTATATAATAATATCCTATAAAATTAAATTGGTACATCAAATTATATAATTATATTGTTGCCTAAATTATTAGCCAAAAACTCTACTTCTAAATGGCCTAAAATGGGGTAAGATTACAATTGGTTCCTGAAAAAACATCAATTATACTTGATTATTTGTTTCTTTCAGTCTGGTTTAAATGAGGAAGAACTTGAAAGTATTAAAAATACTTATTCTTATTTAACAATTGAAGAAATCTCTGAATTTCAAACAAATCCAAATGATGACATTGATTCTTTTTTTTCTGAAAATCAGATAGATTTGGATGAATTTCCTGTTGAGAAAGTTAAGGATAAACCAAAGGAAGTAATACTTGATTTAATAAAAGTTTCACTTAATAATAATAAGTACTTTTTCCCCAAGGATATACAAAATAATCACGAAGTAATTTTTTCAGGCGTTGACTCATTTATTATAAACAATACTTTTATATTAGCTATAAAAAAGAGGAGGGTGATTCTGATTATAAGCATTTGATTAAAAGAATAGCAGATGAGATTGTAAAAAATAAAAGTAGCTTCTTTCAATTTCTAGGTTTAGAAATACAATCTGTTTTTAACTCAAATGAGCGTTTTATTGATGAAACTATATTGAAATCTTCAACAGAAGCTCTTTTTAAATTTAGAAATCATATTAATGACGATAAAACTTTTGCCATTATTATAAAGAAATTATTGTTGGAGCACGCTACTTTGAAATTGAGAACAGCAAAGCTTGAACTATTAAAGACAGACTTTTGGATTTTAAAAGTAAGGAACTTGAAAATGAAGTTCCGAGTAATGAAGATTTATTTCAATTAAACGTCTTTCACAATGCTGTTTCAGTAAAAAGCTTGAATCCGGATGATGTTCCAAATTTGAATTTCGGAGATGTTATTAAGGGGTCTGATGAAGATTATTATTTATGTATAACAGCTTTATGTGATTGTTATTATCCGAATAAAATTGACCATAATTTTTATTTTGTAAAAGGTACAGAGTTTAAAGATATTGAATTAGCATTAAGATTGGGAGATACAGCATTTTTGAGCTTTTTACCAAATGGAAAAGCTGTTTATTGGGGAAGTATAGAAAAGCCCAAATTAAAAGGAACAAAAGAAATTAAACTATCTGATTCTGAAGATATAAAGAAATTAAAAAATGATGTTAAGATGCAATGTGCATTAATTGAAAGATTAAATAATAATCTTGAAATCTTGAATAATTATTTATATAAACCATTTTATATAACTCCTAAAGTTTATAACGTAGAGAGTAATAAGCTTATAGATAATAAAATTAGAATTTGGGATATAACAAATAAATTTACAAAGGAAGAATTTGATCAGAATCTTAATTATTTTGATGTTGAATATATCCATATAACATTGTAAGTTGATTATTATTAATGTCTTGTATTTTAAGGTGTATGTTTTTTAATATAAAATATCATTGATAAGATATGAAAACTCCTATTCATCGAGGTTTTTAGTTTGACGAAATTTTGAAAAACCTAAAAAATGATGGTTCAGTAAGATTTCAATATGTACACCTTAAGTGTTATGAAGCCTTATTAATAAAGGATTGTTACTTTCTGTATCGGTAAATAAGCAGCAATCAAAAATTATTTACTAAATACAATACTAAATTTAATAAAAAAATTAATATTTTGTCTTACCACTACTACAAACTTGTAATATCTTTGTGAGGTAAAAACTAAGATTGCCAAAATATCACTAATGAAGTATTTTTACTTTATTTCCTTATTTTTCTCACTGTTGTTTAATGCTCAACGGTATACTTCACGATGGTACGGTATGGATCAAGGGCTTCCGCAAAATAGTGTAAAAGACATCGTCAAAGATAAATACGGCTTTATCTGGCTGGCTACTGACAGCGGAATTTTAAGGTTTGACGGAACATATTTTATTCCATATAACAATCATAAGGTTAAAAACATTAGTTTCAAAGACTTTTTGAGATATGGAAAAGACGGATTCATTATTTTCAACAACTGGGAAGAAGATTGTGTTCTTATAAAAGACAGAACAGTACAGCGACCCAACACAAAAGTATTCAGAACTTTTTTTATACAAAATGGCAAACAATATAAAAGGTTTTACAAAAACAGTTTTATCAATAATTTCTATCCTGATATAGATTCTTATTATATCAAAACAACTTCGGACACTTATTTTTTTAATGGGAAAGATGTTCAGTATGTGACCAAAAAAGGCATAAAAAAAACTATTTCAGAAAACTTCCCTCTGAAATTACTGGGAAACTCATTTGAGTGTAATGATATTGTTTATATGGGGGACCCTGAAAACAGGAGAACCATTCTCTTTAATAAAGGAAAAATTTCCTATGATAATCAGCCATCACTTTATAACGATCCCAAAACAAAAATCTACTGGCATCAGGGAACCAAACAAATATTCATAATTAATGATGGAAATATCTACATCAGTAAAAATAAAAATGGAAAGCCCACACTTTCTTTTTTAATGAAATACAAAAAAATTGAAAAAGAATTGTTGTATTGTATGTTTTATGATGAAGAATCTGATAAAATGTATTTTGGAAATGTGGTGAAAGGTTTAAACATTATTAGTCTTTCCAATTTCTACGTTCCCCAAAAAAACATTCCGTTTACAGGTGAAGTAGTGTATGAAGCGCAGCCGTTTACCCAACATTCAATTATTACCAAGCAAGGATTCGAGTTTTCCCGGGATAAAGTTAGCAGACTGTTTTTATCAAATATAAAAACGGATAAACGCTGTCTCATTTATGATAATTCTTCCAATCTTTTGTATCCCGAATTCAACCAGATCAAAAGGAGATATAAAAATTCACAATATAAAAAAATAGATTCTTCCAGTTTTAATAAAAGGAAGGTCCAAGAAGTTTTTAAAATAGATAAGAATTACAGTGTAAGTATGGCAGATCCTGAATTCTATTATTACTATCTTTACATATATCCTGATGACAAATTAAAACACCCTAAAAATATTTTCAGATTTAAAAGTTATATCTATCATGTATTTGCCGTTAATAATGATCAATTATATGTCTCAACCGACGATGGAATTTATTCTGTTTCTATTTCTCAGCATAAATTTCTGAAACATTTCGCCAAAGGGCTTACGGTAAAACAAATTCAAAAAACTAAAGACGGTAATCTTTGGGTTTTGATTTATGGAAAAGGCATTCATTTATTACGCGATAATAAATTAATTGCAATGCCGTATGATAAAAATGGCTACATTTCCAACGCTCATCATATTTTAGAAGACTCTCACGGGTTTTTCTGGATTTCTTCCAACAATGGATTATTCAAAGTGGCAAAAAACATGCTTTTGGAGTATTCTCAAAACAAAGATATAAAGGTCACCTATTATCGCTATACCAAAGAAAATGGTTTCCTGAATAATGAATTCAATGGTAAAGCTAATCCCAGTGGAAACATTCTTGAAAACGGAGATTTTGTATTCCCATCAATGGAGGGCTTTGTATTTTTTAAACCTGATGAAATTAAAACCTATCATCCAAAATCAAGTCAATTATTTATTGAACGTGCTAAAAACGGAAAAAATGAAATATTTTTTAAAGACACGCTCAAATTGAAAAGCGATTACAAAACCGCTGATATCTATTTTGATTTTCCTTATTATCACAACATTGAAAATATTTATCTAGAAACCAGGCTTGAAAATAGTGAGAACAACAACTGGGAGGAATCGAAAAACGGGAGAAAATTCATTTTAGCTAATGTTCCTCCCGGAAACTATTTCTTACATGTTAGGATGTTGACTTCGGATAAGGGGAAATTCACTTATAAAAAAATCCGCATTGAAATAGAGCCCTTCTTCTATCAAACACTTTGGTTTAAAATTCTAATTGTATTAGTAGGACTCACCATTATTGTTATCATCATACAAATGCGAACCAATTTTCTGAGGATTACCAATGAAAAATTAAAAAGTATTGTATATAACAAAGATCAGCAATTAAAAGAAACCAGTGAAAATCTGGAGATCACAAAAACAAAACTGAAAAATGAAGCCGAATATCAGCAAAAGATCATGGAAAGCATAAGCCATGATATTACCACTCCGGTACGTTTTATCTCGCTGATGTCTCAAAAATTAAGCGAAACGGAAGATGCTACTATTCAGAAGAAATATTTTGACAGTATCTACAAAACTTCCGAACAGCTTTTTAAATTCACTTTAGGATTAAAAGAATACAATGAGCTTTACAAAGAAGAAAATACATTGGATGATGAAGACACTTCAATCTATGAAATTGTAGAAAGCAAAAAACTTCTTTTTGAGCAAATGGCTCTGGAGCATAGTACGACGATCATCAATATTTGTGATCCTCATGTAAAGCTAAGAACGAATAAAAACATACTTTCGGCAATTCTCCACAACCTCATCGACAATGCAGTAAAGAATACCGACAACGGAGAAATAACTATTAAAGCCCGAGAAGAAAATGCTCAAGTAGAAATTGGTATATTTGACACCGGAAAAGGAATGTCTCCAATACAGATAGAATATTATTCCAGGGTTTTCGAAAGAGTAGGAACAGAAAATTTTATATTTAAAAACTACGGGCTTGGCTTACACATGGTAATTCAGTTAAGTAAAAAACTAGAAGCAAAAATAACTTTCCATGAAAATATACCGAAAGGAACTGCTGTAAAACTCTTTTTAAAAAAATAATACACTATGAACAAAAAAATCTTAATTGCCGACGACCATTCTGTAGTGAGATTAGGTACTGCATTGGTTTTAGAAAATCAATTCTCTAATATTTTTTGTGACTATGCAGAAAATTACGGGGAAGTAAAGAAAAAACTTCACGAAGAAAGATTTGATCTGCTGATCCTTGATATTGATATGGAGGGCAGCACATTCAAATTGATGATTAAAGAACTGAAAATGATTCAGGAAGATCTTCCTATTCTTATTTTTTCTTCCTATAAAGAAAATATTGCCGTTGAATATATTCAGGAAGGCGCAGAAGGTTTTTTAAATAAACTAAGTAGTGAACACACTTTAATCAGAGCCGTACAGACTATATTTGAAGCCGGATTCTATTATACTCCTCAGTTGATTGAGCAACTCTCGGCTTATCGACAGAAAAAAGATATTATTGAAACATTATCAGAAAGAGAACTTCAGGTATTCAGGCTTCTCGCTGAAGGAAACGGAAACCTTGAAATTGCAAATATCCTCAATATCCAAATGACGACTGCCAGCACATACAAAAGAAGAATCTACGCAAAGCTAGGAGTAGACAGCGTTATTGATATTTTGAAAATCTATAACAGCTATCTTAACCTTCCTAAAATATAAAAACACACTTTATCAAATGACATAAAAACATCAGATCAACAGACCTGATGTACTGATGGATTATAGAGAGGGCACATTCCATCAATGTCAAAAGAATTTCTTTACGTGTTTTTAGAATCGCAGCCTTTAGCTGTTTGAATAGTTGAAAAAAGATCTGTCGAACCTCACATCCGACAGATCGGGATGAAAAAAAAGACAATTATCACTAATAAGTGTCTTACTGTGTTGTAGCTTATATTTTAAAATAAACCCTTATACTAACTACGAGGCAAATTTATTTATTACTTTACATTTTTCATCATAAAGCTTGTAATATCTCTACTACAAAGCTGTAATAATAAAACTACAGACTCAATGAATCATCAATTATTTTCTTGTAGTATTTTTAGTACAAGCCTGTAGTGTTATTAGTACAAATGTTATTATGAAAAACATAATAAATCCTATATTTTTGGATCAGGATTTGAAAATAAAAGATGATGGAAAAAAATATACGCTACCTCACTACTTATAAAGAATTAACAAGAATTATCAATTCATACTCTTGAAACTATCAACAGAATACTTCTAATACATCTATAGAAAAATATTCTTGACCCATTCCCCAAAAAATAAAATCTACGGTTACAGAAATTAACCGCATAGACTATCAAATACCAGTTTATTTTCAATAAGCTCCAAGTTGATAATAACCACCTATTTCCCTATGTTATACCTAAAATTTAAAAACTTGTACAATGAGAAAATTATTTTTACTTGCTTTCGTGTCATTTTCAGCACATATTTTCGCTCAAGTTGGTATCAACACACCCACACCTGCTGCTACATTAGACATTACTGCTAAAGAGCCTACAGGAACTTTTAATACCGTAGACGGTGTTTTGGTTCCACGAGTAGACAGACAACGTGCACAGAGCATGACTTCAGTGCCTACTTCCACCATGATCTACGTTAACAACATTTCTACAGGAACTGCTACAGGAACAACTGCCAATGTAGATGCGGTAGGATTTTATTATTTTAATGGAACAGTATGGGTGAAAATAGCTACAGGAAACGGAGTTAATATTTACAATGCTGACGGAAGTCTTGCAGGGGTAAGAAATGTAAACTTAAACGGAAACAACTTAGGATTCACTGGAACCGGAAATGTAGGTATTGGTATTGGAGCACCTACAGCAAAACTGGAAGTTGCATCGGGTACAACAGGAACCTCAGGATTGAAATTTTCTAACCTAAATAGCAGTACTCCGGCATTTACAGGTACTAAAACTGCACTTGGTATAGATAGTAGCGGAAATGTTATATCCATGGGTACCGAAAATACATATACTGGATTGTATGTAGTAAATGGCGTAAATCCTACCACTTTCAGCTATGGTGGAGAAGGCTCAACAGGAACCGTGAGTTATACTACAACAGCAGGATATGGTGGTGCACCAGCAGCAGCTTTGACAAATGCAGGGATCTTTACAGCGCCTACAGCAGGAGTTTACCGTTTTGATTTTTCATGCGCAATGATTAATACTAATAACCCCGGAAATAGAATGATATTTTCTTTCAAAAAGAATGAAACCACAATCGTACAAAGTACAGCTGTAGGAATTGTTATTAATGGTACAATCGGAGCCGCATTTTTTACCATTCAAACAATGGCAGCAGGTGAAACAATGTCCGTTTATTATAATAATACTTCAGGAACCAACGGATATTTAGCTGATTCCAACTACATTATTACAAGAATTCAGTAGATAGATTCTAAAAACACATATATAAAGGCATTCATCTGCGGTTACAGAAATTAACTGCGGAGATTATAAAATAACAGTTTATTTTCAATAAGCCCTGGATTGATAATAGCCATCTATTTCCCTTTGTTATACCTAAAATTTAAAACCTTATACAATGAGAAAATTATTTTTACTTGCTTTCGTGTCATTTTCAGCACAGATTTTTGCACAAGTTGGTGTTAATACTCCCACACCTGCCGCTACATTAGACATTACTGCTAAAGAACCTACAGGAACTTTTAATACCGTAGACGGTGTTTTGGTTCCACGAGTAGACAGACAACGTGCACAGAGCATGACTTCAGTGCCTACTTCCACTATGATCTACGTTAACAACATTTCTACAGGAACTGCTACAGGAACAACTGCCAATGTAAATGTCATAGGATTTTATTATTTCGACGGGACAGCATGGGTAAAAATGGCTACAGGAAACGGAGTTAATATTTACAATGCAGACGGAAGTCTTGCAGGGGTAAGAAATGTAAACTTAAACGGAAACAACTTAGGATTCACTGGAACCGGAAATGTAGGTATTGGTATTGGAGCACCTACAGCAAAACTGGAAATTGCATCGGGCACTGCGGGTACTTCAGGATTGAAATTTTCTAACATCAACAGTACTACGGCGGCAACAGCTAACGCTTCTGCTTTAGGAATAGATGCTACAGGAAATGTAGTAGTTCAGAGTTCTGCACCAATACAAACAAGATTTGTTTCTTTCCCTATTAATGCGACGGTTACAGAAAGCCCAACACTTCAGATAGGAACATTGGAATTTAAAGTAATACCGGGAAACTGTTCTTCAGGAGGAGCGCTTCCATATACAACTATACAGGGCAGATCAATTACCGGAGCCGCTAATATTGGAATCGTTCATGGGCAGTATATGACATCACAAGGTTCCGGTCCGACTGCACTACAATATAATAATGCCAGTGCAATAGAAACTACCTTTTCAAACATTCCGGGAGTATTTGGCGTAGACTGTTATAATGATGGCCATATTCAATTCATGTTCTTTTCTTATACTGACCAGACTTATTACAGAGTTAATTTTCATGCGGCTGACGGAGATCAATTGGGCTTTGGAGGACAAGGATATATCTTCGTAGAATATCAGAAATAATTTTGGAAAGAACGATTTTAAAAACATACAAACAGATAAGTAAGAAAAAAAGTTTATTCAGCTTGTTAAGTCTTTGCGAAATAAATCATAGGATGTAAAGATCAAATACTTAATACCCTTTCAATACCACAGGTTCCCTCCTGTGGTATTTTTTTATCAATATAGAACAGTGATGTTAAAAGTTAGTGTTGCAAAAATATAACACAACATTATTTCTGATTTAATTTTCTGTTTGCGTTTAGAATCGTTTTTTCTGTATATCAATACATAAGTTTGTCATTCCGTAGGAATGTAGGCTCGAATCTTTCCATTATAATGATAAATACTTTGTTTAGATCTCTACGAGATGACAACTTACTGGAGATAGGTTTGAAAAAATTTTAAGACATTGTGCTTCTTCTATTAAGCGTTACTCTATCGAAGTCATCCAATAACAATCTGACTCTCATGTTTGAGGTTCCGAAATGCAGTATTGAGGTTTCTGAGACCAAAGTTGACGTTCCGAAGCCCAAATTTAAGGTTGATGATGCCCAATTTTGACAAAGCTAACCCCAAACTTGGGATTCGAGAGCCAAACTTTCAGTTGCTGAACGACAAACTTCCACCTCGGAATGTCAAATTTGGATTCCGGAACCTCATCGGAGGATTGCCGAACTGTAACAGATCACTAAAACATACCAAAAGATAAGTCCGGAACCTATGTCCCGGACTTATTTGATACGATGTACTGTGAATAATTTTAAAGTGATTCTCTTTTCGCTTCTGGAGTAGCTTCTACAGTCTTACCCGTTCTGTTGAAGAACTGTTTCAGCTCATTTTGCTTTACTTCAAATCCGGGAGAAGCAGTTCTCGTCTTAAAAGAAGTAAACCCATAATCTGTAAGTGTAGCCTGATAATTATCGTAATCATGAAGTGTTTTGATATTTTTCAGTCTCAATACAAGGCTTTCCAGTCGGACAATCATATTTTCATAATGAAGGTGGGAGTTGTAGTCTTTTTCAAACTCTGCCCAGTCCACATCCGAAGCACTTAAAGCAGGTTGATTTCTGTTGAAATCGTAGACTTTGTTTACTAAAAGCTTATTCTGCTCGTTGATACTGCCATATCTCTTGCGGTCTTCGGCGGTAAGGTTTATATTAATATCCTGCAAAGCAGTTTCTAAAGCGGTAAGGGAATCTTTTGCAGCATTGATCTGAGCATTGCTGAGATGCGTGTTGTTTAAATTAGTGATTGGCATCATTACATGTGTTAAGTTAAAACATTAAGATCTTTTCTTAATAATATTTAGAAAATTAGTAAAATTATTAATATAAAAGAATTATTTTACAATTTAAAATTTTTTCAATTATATTAAATTAATTCAATGAATAATTATTAATACTTCTTCCCCCTATTACACTCAAATTAAACATTAATCTATTTATGTAAAATAAAACTGCGATAATAACACCATAATATTAAAATATTAATATGATAAATAATATTCCAAAATCATAAGCACTAAATAATATATAAAAAGAAAATTATTTACATAATAAATATAAATAATTAAATTTTTCATGCAATTTTAAAATACCACAAAATAAAATTCATTAAAATTCCAAAATACCACTTCAGTAAATAGTAATTGTCATATTATTAGTACAGCATGTAGTAATATTAGTACAAACTTTATTCTTTGTATTCTTTGCAAAACCAATAACTTCACCGTACGAAGAATTACACAAATGAAATTTTTTAATCCCCTTAAATACAATACTGTAATTAATAAATAACAAAAAAATGAAAAAAACTTTAATCTTAGGAATCCTTCTTCAGGGAAGTATTCTAGCTTATTCTCAGGTCGGTATTAATACAACTAATCCGCAAGCAACCCTCCATATTGACGGAGGAAAAGACAACCCATTAAAAGACAAACCAACAAACTTACAACAGGCTAACGACGTAGTCGTAACAGCCAACGGAAACTTAGGAATTGGTACAATATCCCCAAATGCAGATGCCGCTTTGGATATTGCCAGCGCTAATAAAGGAGTAAAATTCCCAAGCATCAGTTTAAAATCCTCCGACAGCCCTGCTCCATTAAAAGAGCATGTTGCGGGAATGGTAATCTACAATACTGCAAAAGTTGGAGACCTTACACCGGGATTATACATTAACAACGGAACCGAATGGGTACAATTAATGACTTTAGCTTCATCTAAAAAACAAATAAAAGAAGCCAAAGCACAAGCAGAAGTAGCTGCCCTTGCAGCAGGGAGTGTTCCTGTCGGTGGAGTCCTTTATTATGCCACAAACGTTCTCCCAGACGGATATCTTGAATGTGATGGTTCTGCCGTTAGCCGAACTACTTATGCAGATTTATTTGCCGTTTTAGGAACAAGATATGGAATAGGTAATGGAAGCACAACCTTTAATTTACCTGATCTGCGAGGAGAATTCATCCGTGGATATGACAATAGCAGAGGGGTAGATACCGGAAGAGTAATAGGAACCTGGCAAAAAGGATCATTCATTGCAGGAGGAGCAGGACCTAATATGGACTCCGTTATTCCGTTCGTTGTTGCCAGTACAGGAACATTAATGTCTACATTGGTAAACGGATTGGGTTGGGATCTTCTGCATAATGATGTGTATACAGCAAATTACCCTAACACAGTAAAGGCAAACAACGGAAATAGCGATAATTCTACAAATACACAATTAATTAATGTAAGCGATAATGGAAGCGATTACGCATATGGAGTATCTCGTCCACGAAATGTAGCTATGATGCCTATTATAAAATACTAATCAATTTTTTCATAGAGTTGTTTCATAAATCACCGCAAATAAATTGCGGTGTTTTTTTGTAGTATTTTTAGTACAAGCGTGTAGTGTAATTGGTACCACATTTATTATCAATACTTTCAAAAAAAAATTACTTTTGGCTCAGAAACAAATGAAAAAAACATGAAAAAAATTATCTATTTACTTAGTATGGTAGGATATTTTGCTATACTTAACGCTCAAACAGGAAATGTAGACATCAATACTCCAACCCCTACGAATACTCTAACCGTTAATGGCAATCAATCAATAGGCTCCGGCTATACAGGAATCGCTGCGCCGACAAACGGAGCTATCATTCAGGGCAGCACTGCAATCGGAACATCAACACCTTATTTTGGAAGTTTATTAGAGCTCAGCAGCACCGGCGGAGGAGAGCTGTTGGATACAAGATTTAATGGATATGACTTTAGTGATGTTAAAAGTCTAATGGAACAGTTAGGTTGAAAGGGTAGAACTAATTATCTTTATCTTGAATTGTTCGGAGATTTACCTTTTATTATTTTTTATGTAATAACATTTACAATAATAATTGTAAGACTGCTTAAAAAAAACAAGATAAACTCTACAGTACTATCTATTATTGCTTTGGTTCCTTTATTCGCAGGAATTTTTGATTTCATTGAGGATGTTTCAATAATAAATATTTTACTAACTTATCCAGAAATTAATAGTGACATTATTGTTTTTTCTGCATCAGCGGCAACCCTAAAAGGTTACTTCCTGTTTTTTACTTTTCTTTTAATAGTACTAAATTTAATCTTGTTACTATTTAAGAAAATAAAACATCATGAATAGTGAGTTTCATAAGAATTTATCGTTTTTAACGGTGGTTTTATGAGAATTTTAATCTGCCTGATTTTAAATCATTTTATCTTTTTAATAATTTTCTCAAAAACACGTATCATTAAACAAAGTTCCATAAATTTACGAGAGATGAGTTTAATGTAACAAATTATGAAAATAGGATATGCTCGGGTTTCAACCAAAGAGCAAAATTTAGATTTGCAAATTGAAGCTTTAGAAAAAGCAGGTTGTGAGAGAATTTTTCAGGAGAAAATTTCAGGTTCAACAAAAAATCGTCCCGAATTGGATAAGATGATTGAACAGTTTAGAGAAGGTGATGAACTTTATGTTTGGAGATTAGACCGTTTGGGGAGAAGCTTGAAAAATATTATTGATCTTGTATTAAGTTTAAGTGACAGTGGTATAATAATAAAAGGTCTTGTAGATGGTGTAGATACTTCCACTATCAATGGTCGTCTTTTTTTAAATCTTATGGCATCGTTGTCAGAATATGAAAGGGAGTTGATAAGAGAGAGAACCAATGCAGGATTGCAATCTGCCAGGGCAAGGGGTAGGTTAGGAGGCAGGCCGAAAGGGTATACCAAAGAAACAATTTCTAAATTATTGCTTCTGCGCAATATTTATAAAGATGTCACTAAACGCCCGGAAGAAATTTATAAGCCATTAGGAATAACCAGGGCAACATTTTATCGTTATGCTAAAATCCTTGATAATCATACCGATGACGAAATAAAGAAAATGGCAATTAAAAAATAAATTAAATTTATGAATCCGAATGATTTTTATAAATCAATAATTTAAATTATAATCATGAAAAATTCTAAAGAAAAATTTGAATCAATAATTATTGATTATTTTATGGAAATTGAAGATTTTATTTCAAAATCAGATAATTCTAGAATAAACTCAAATGAAAAATATAAAATTGCTGAGTCAAAAATTGAAAAGCTAACAGATTTTAGAACTTTGCTAGATGGATTAATTTTAAAAGTTTCTAAAAATTTTCACACACCTGTCAAAGAATTGAATGAAAATATCTCTTATCAAATTGGTATTTGTGCTTCTTTTTTGAGAACTCATTTTTTAATAAACAAATTAATAATGGGAGGAGATATTATTGAAGCAACGACTCTCATTAGAAAGCAACTTGAAGCAGCAACTAGGTTTTCCGAACTGGAAACAAAAGAAATTCAAAAATTAGCGAGAAAAACCCCAAATGTTAATAATGAATCTAAAGGAGTAACAAAAGATTTATATTCAAAATTATCTGAGATTGCACATTCTGGAAGTTTGGATGTGACACAATTAATTGCTAGAATAGATAGTAACGAAAATATTTCCACCGCAAATATTTACCCTTTTTTTAGTCAAGATAGTTTGGAATGTTACAAGTTTCACGCATATGTAGCTATGATATTTTTGGGGAAATATATAAATTTTGCGGTAAAATTATATCCTGAATATGATGCTATATCAGAAATAAAAATGTTTCTTATCTTAAATGAAATTCATAAAGAAATTCCATTTTTAAATAATAAACGATAATTTCAAGCAATCCATTCCTTTTATTTTTAACTGTAAATAAGAATAGATCTATAAAACTAAACCATGAATACACAACCTGCCGGCTTAGGTATCTCGTACAGCCATACATTAAAAGAAGACAAACATTTTTTCGGCGGCTTCCTGAATCTCGGGATAAACAATTTAGAAGTCCTTATTGAAGCATTTAAGATGAAGTTCTTTCCTGGAAGTCCGAAGACAATTGATATTAAAAACTTCGGACTAACTTGCCTTAAAATAGATAATAGCGACCACGATTTTGAATGCAGAGTTGAATTTCTACAAAATTATCTTCCCGTGATTCGTTATCTGGATAAAAGGAATAAAGAAATATTTAAAAAACAGGTAGAACTGCTTTTCGGATCATTGGATTCCCTGAGAAATTTTTATACCCATTATTACCACACTCCTCTTTCTCTTCCGGATGAATTGTTTGATTTACTAGATACTATTTTTAGCAAAGTGGCATCTGATGTAAAAGAGAATAAAGTAAAAGACGACAAGTCCCGACATTTATTGAAAACAGCATTGTCTGAAGAATTAGATATCCGTTATAAGATGCAGTTAGAAAGACTGAAGGAATTGAAAGCAACCGGTAAAAAAGTTAATTTGCATGATCATGTTGCGATCAAAAATGGGGTTTTAAACTCATCTTTTAATCATTTAATTTATAAGAATGAAGCAGGAGACACTGTCGTTACAAGAAGATATGCGGCACAGTACTCTGAAAATGAACCCGCTGAAAACGGAATTACGATTTCCCAAAGCGGTCTGCTGTTTCTGGCAGGATTGTTTCTGAAAAGAAAAGAAGTAGAAGATCTCAAGAGCAGGGTGAAAGGTTTTAAGGCTAAAATCATTAAAGAAGGAGAAGAGAATATCAGCGGACTGAAATATATGGCTACCCACTGGATTTTTTCTTATTTGAGTTTCAAGCAGCCAAAACAAACGCTGACAAATGATTTCGACCGTGAAACTCTTCTATTACAAATCATTGATGAACTAAGCAAGGTTCCGGACGATGTTTATCAGGCATTCAATGAAGAAACCCGTAATTTATTCGTTGAAGATATTAATCAATATTTAAAAGAAGGAAATGATGATTATACTTTGGAAGAAGCCCAGGTCATCCATCAAGTGATAAGAAAAAGGTATGAAAATAAATTCAACTATTTTGCCATTCGTTATCTTGATGAGTTTGCCGGTTTTACATCATTAAAATTTCAGGTTCACCTTGGTAATTATATTCATGACAAACGAACAAAGAATATTTCGGGTACCGAATTACACACTGAAAGAAGGATAAAAGAAAGAGTAAAAGTTTTTGGAAGGCTCTCTGATGCCCAAAGACTTAAAAATGACTTTTTTGCCAATGAATCACATCAGGGTCAGGAACTAGGATGGGAGATCTTACCAAACCCGTCTTACGTTTTTATTGAGAATAATATTCCGATCTATTTTAATGTTGATAACGAAGTAGCAAAAGCTGTTAAATTAGCAAAAGTCAACAGGAAAAGTGTAGCCCCTGAAGAAAGAAAAGTTCGGTCAGGAGATAAAGCGCAGAAACATATTATCGTGGAAAGCATTTCTAAAAGGAAGTTATTGAGAAAAGATGAGCCTACAGCCTTGCTTTCTCTGAATGAAATTCCGGCTCTGCTTTATGAAATTTTGGTAAAAGGAACTTCTCCTAATGAAATAGAAGAGATTTTAAAATCAAAAGCAGTTGAACGCGTACAGATTATTAAAAATTATAATCCGGAGCAGCCACTCCCGTCTTCGCAGATTAGTAAACGGCTTATAAGTAATTCAATAGCAGTCGGAAAAAAGTATAATCTTAATAAAATCCAGCAGCTACTGAAAAACGAAATATTTTTGGCGAATGAAAAGCTTGCTCTGATTTATAAAAATAGGGTTGAACTTCACAAAAAGATTGGAGGAAAGAATCTTCGAAATTATGCATTCGGATTTTCTGAATTGGGAAGGGAAGCTGCATGGATAGCAAAAGATATAAAGCGGTTTATGCCTTTGCAGGCACGAAAAGAATGGAAGGGGTACCAACATTCACAGCTGCAGCAGTCACTGTCATATTATGAATCACGTCCGGATCAAGCTCTTAACATTCTTAAAGATAATTGGGATTTTGACGATGAAAGTATTTTGTGGAATTCATGGATAAAAGACAGCTTTAAAGAAAAATCTTTTGATCGTTTTTATGAGAGATATCTGCATGGAAAAAAAGAATATTTAGAAAATTTTTTGGAAAACCTTCAGCACTTTAGTCCAGGATCTGATAAGATACTCAAAAAGTTTTTGTCTGACCAAATGCCGAAGAACTTTTTTGACAAACGCCTTTATATTCTTGAACCTTTGGAACAGGAAAAGGATAAGATACTTTCCTATCCGTTAGTTTTTCCTAGAGGACTTTTCGATCCGGCACCGACATTTGTAAAAGGAATACGGGTTACGGAAGAACCGGAAAGATTTGCAGCCTGGTATCGTTACGGCTATTCTCCGGACCATGCATTTCAAAGATTTTACGAAATGGAGCGGGACTACTCTGACTTGATAAATGACGATACTCAGAACAGGACAGATGCTGATAAAAACAAATCGGATTTTACTACCGAACAACAATATTCAATGATTAAAAATAAGCAAGACCTTAAAATTAAAAATATTAAGATTCAGGACCTGTTCTTAAAGCTAATTGCAGAGACATTATTCCGAGATGTATTTGATTATGTATCTGAAATCAGGTTATCTGATTTATACCTTACGCAGGCAGAAAGAATAGAAAAAGAACAAAATGCAGCAAAGCAGAGTTTAAGACCTGCAGGTGATGATTCAGAAAATATTATTAATGATAATTTTATCTGGAGCAAAACGATTCCATATGAAAAGGATCAGATTTATGAACCTGCTGTAAAACTCAAAGATATTGGTAAGTTCAAATATTTTCTCAAAGATGCTCGGATTGCCAGATTACTTTCCTACGATATTTCGAGTAGATGGAGCAAGAGCGAAATAGAAAAAGAGATCTACATTGGATCAGCATCCTATGAATCTATAAGACGGGAAGCAATCTTTAAGGAACTGCAAAAGTTAGAAGAAAAAATCTTAGCAGAATATAAAGGAGAGCATCCTGAAGAATTGGAACAAAGTAATGATCCTAATAAGAAAGGAATTCCCAACTTTAAAAAATATATTGTAAATGGAATTTTACGAAAGCAGCCTAATACAGTTTCTGAAAGTGATTGTTTCTGGCTGGATAATTTTAAAGACTCTACTTTTGAAAAGCCGGAAGTTTTTGAAATCCTAAGAGATAAGAATCCTTTGGTGCAGGAAGCATTTTTATTAGTCTACCTTAGAAACAAGTTTGCACATAATCAGTTGCCGGTAAAGGAAGCATATTTTTACATCAATGAAAATTATTCTGAACTGAGGGGAAATACAGTTGCCGAAACTTTATTGAATTTTGTAACTTACAGTATAAACAGTCTTACAAAATAGATATATAATTTGAAAGCATTTAGAACTCAAATATTACTTTAATTGTTGTTTGGGACGTATCACATTTTGAAGGGTACTCACAACTAATGTTAGTACGTTGCTCATATTGGGTAGGTTGGGACGTATCACATTTTGAAGGGTACTCACAACTCATATTGTTTGTTTTAGTTCGTTAAGTAGGTTGGGACGTATCACATTTTGAGGGGTACTCACAACTGTCTTAATCTCTTGTGGTTTACATACCAAGTTGGGACGTATCACATTTTGAGGGGTACTCACAACAGGATCAAAGGTGCGGGATTGGGCTTCTTGGTTGGGACGTATCACATTTTGAAGGGTACTCACAACTTTGATTGTCAGAAGCAATTGCATACTGTCGTTGGGACGTATCACATTTTGAAGGGTACTCACAACGGTTAAGGTCTAATTCTAAGAAACGCTCTAGTTGGGACGTATCACATTTTGAAGGATACTCACAACTATTAAGTACACACATTGTTGAGAGAACCAGTTGGGACGTATCACATTTTGAAGGATACTTACAACGTAAACTTTTGATATCACTTTTGATCTTCTGTTGGGACGTATCACATTTTGAAGGGATTCACAACAATAGGACAGACCTAAGAAGTACGGTAAAAGTTAGTAAGTATTACATTTGAGGGGTAATCGCTAGGCTTCAGAACTAAGCCTGAAAAGGGGATCGGTTAGGTCATATCCATTTGAATGGTATTCTTGGCTCTAAAAATTTCTAGAAACTTTATCTCTTGGATGATATAATTTTACCGGTGGAAAATATAAAATAAATAGTCTCAATTTTATAAAATATAGTATGAATTTAAATCTAATTATGTTTATTTCAGAATATAATCGTTTAAAAATGATTAGTATTCATGAGCCTTTGGAAATGCTTAAAAAACTTTCATATACTCAAAATGATGAATTACCTATAGCAAGGCTAACTTACCGTTTAGGAATTACTAACTTTGATATAGATTTATTTGAAAAAGCTGTTGCAAAAACAAATTTTGATTTGGATGAAATTCTTAAAACTCCTAATGGTTTGGAGATAATTAGGAAAGATTTCTTAACCATTCTAGCAATTCAAGTTGGCGAAGAAGTAGCAAAATATTACGATGAAGAAGTTGACAAAATATAAGTTTTAGAAAAAAGAAAGAAAAAATTAAATCTCATAAAACGATTAATTTTTCATTGTTTAAAAAATTTGTTAAAAAAAATAACCTCTCAGGGGCGAGAGGTTTGACTTAAAATAAACTTGACATGAATGTAGTAAGTCATGATGGTAAGTTATAAAAATTTGCTCTAATAATCTCAAAAAAACGATTAAAAAAGAAGGACTGATAATCTTAATACACTCTTTTCAGTATTGTTTATTAATTAAATATTTCCTAATATTAATCTACGAAAATATATAAATAAAAATTGATTTGAAAGTATTTCTACACTACAGTTGGGACAGCGAAGCCCACAAGGAATGGGTTTTAGAATTGGCAAATAGGTTAACAGTAGACGGCGTTGATTTAGTTTTTGACAGATATGATTTACATGTTGGATCTAATAACTTACATTTCATGGAAAAGATCGAGGCTTGTCAAAAGGTAGTGTTGGTTATGTCAAAAGGTTACAAACCTAAAGTAGATTCGAGGACGGGAGGGGCTGGTTATGAATATCAAATCATTACCAGTGAAATTGCTGTCAAAATGGCTTCCAATAGCAAGTGTATTCCTGTGCTCAGAGATGGCGATGCGCATTGCTCAATTCCAGTGCTCTTGCAACATTTTCAATATATAGATATGCGAGACGATAAAAAATTTGAGCAACTATATTTGGAGCTTTTGCGCGCGATTTATGACAAACCACTAGTGACGAGACCAGAAGTGGGGAAAAAACCATCATGGGAAAATAATTTTATGACGGATGATAAAGATATCGATGCTGTCAAACCAAAACACGCACATGATATAATTGCGAACTCACTTTATCGAGTTTTGGCAGAAATTGAAAACGATGCTGAAATCGATCGAGAAAAGCTTATGCAAAGTCTAGAAACAGTCTATAAGCAATCTAAGGAAATGTCTCGTGATAGTGCAGTCTTGACGGCACCAGAATTTCCAGAAACAATTGATATGTTACTTTTATCGTTTCAAAATGATAAACTCTTAATCACAATTTCAGGAAATGATGCGTCATTATGGGGCACTGTCGCTAAGCAATTTGAGTATAATGTTAAGGCGATTTTAAATGATGTAATGGTTATTATGAATGAGCATGGAATTTCATCCCACATTCATTGGCGGTTTGAGCGTATAGGAGATATAATATTAATTTCTTACGGAAATAATAGTGAAGGAAAAACTACCGACCTATCTGTAGTAAACAGTTTAGAGTCCACCAAACGTACGGTTAAGTCAATTGGCGGAAAAATGGATTTTAGTCCAGTTTTTAATGAGATAAGAATTCAACTGCCACTTAATAAAAATAATCAAAATGTAAATCTATCAAAGATCAATGATGATGACTTCGAATTCAGTGTATTTGATATTACGATAATTGAACTTTTATCTAAAGGTGTTTTGCAAAAGGATATACCCCAAATTTTACACTCAAGAAATCTAAAACCTTCTACACTAAGCAGTGTCGAAAAAAGACTCAATTCTATAAAAGAAGAATACTCATTAAAAAGCAATGCGGAGCTAGTTGCATTTTTTAAAGATATTGGAATAATCTGAAATATTTTCGGAATTTTTAATAGTTCTAATAAGTACGTTACGATCAGACCTAAATCATTTATCTTAACTAAGTACCATGAAAGAATAAAATCCAAAAGCTTTATATTGTAAACTCTACAAGTATGTCACCAAGCATATTAAAGAAATGTTGGGTTCCAAATTTTGCATCAGTATATCAACTTTTAGATGCGGTTCAAATCCGCTTTAAGTACCAGTCTTTCCGAAGATATATTACCCACTATCGCAAAGCGGCGACATATTACGTATATAATACTAAATCTCAAAAAATGATCAATACCCTCCTTTTGGAATTCTAAAAAAAAGATATTGATCATTTAAATAGACAAAAGTTGCCGTAGGATATTTTTTTATAATAAGATTATGTGCAACCTTTAAATTAACAATATCATTAGTAGGAGCTATTCCAGGAACCGTAATAACTGCAAACCCAATTAATACAGAATATAAAGGTAAGACCACCCACCTTTTATCATACATAGTCATAAAATTAACGAAAAGACTTTGATACATTAGTATAGTTAACAGTATATCTATTTTTATAATGTTGAATATAAATAAACTTATATTGAGATATTTTTTTAGATTTTAATACTATTTTATCTTTGTTAATTTTGACCATTATAATATCTGTATTTTTTACAATACAGGAACCTGCTAATCCTATTTGTTCCACTGTTGTTAGATTTTTGATATATACAACTTTGTCATTAGCGATAACTTTGACTTCATTGTTATAAAATCCCGAAGTAAAAAAAATCATAGATTTACCGTTGCTTATTCTAAGATTGTTGCTTTCAACACTCAAATCAGATTGATTATCAAAAATTGATTTTACATTTTTACAACTTATAACTAAAAATAAAATTAAAGTTATTGTAATATATTTATTCATTTTTTTTTGTTGAATTTAAAATTAATTTAATTAATTCTGCCCTTTGATCAAGCGTGAATTTGGTTCCAGAATGTCCTCCACTAGAACTTTCATACATTATATTACTAGAATCATAAGGTACCCCTTTTTTATTCTCATGTCTCTGACCAGCAACATGTAAATCTTCATGAGCACCTGTTTTTGCCATTTTTGCTCTATGCTCTTGACTGTCAAATACTATTTGTCCTTCATTATTCCACGGGAAGCTTATTAGTAACCCTACATTTATTTGCACCCTATTATTTTGTGTATCTCCAATCACTTCAGTCAAACCAAGAGTATTTACATCCGCTTGAGTCATAGTATTGCTATCAAGTTTATCTGCTCCTTTTATTTTTGACCAATCATAATCCATATTATATTCCCATACTATAGTAGCATCATTACTTTGATTAAAAATTATATTAAGTTGATTTCCCGCTGAATCTTTACCTTCGGCCACAGAGCGTAATTGTGCTTCTCGTTCTTTTGCTAAAATTGATAGTTGTCCATTTGTCAGTGCTCCGATAGTATTATTTTCCAACCTATATGAATATACTGAATTAACAACTTTGCTTCCAACATCTTGGCTTGCCACCCATTCTAAACCTTCTAACTCTCTACCATCAATAACTCTATTCTCAGAGAAGTTATAATGGGACTGATAATTATATTTCTCACTTAGCGGATCTGCAGTAAAAAATCGTCCCATTGTTGGATCATAATTTCTCCATTTAAAGGAACTCCATCCTGTATCCAACTGTTTTTCTTGCTCTTGTTGCGAATAAGTGTAGGTTGGAGTTAAGGACCCTGCAATTATTAAACTTCCTCCAAATTCCAATCCAAATGGATAATAATCCGTTGTTCTATCTATTTTAGGATTTCCATTGCTATCTTTGTAATAAGCTAGTCTAATATTTCCTACTTGATCTTTATACTGGTAAATATACTTATTTTGTAAAAAATCAAAATACCCCTCTGAAGTAGGTACAAATTGTAAATTTAATGTTGCATGTCCATTTAAACCACTCTCACTACTGTATTGAAACCCATCTAAATATTCAGTTGTTGTAGCAGCGTCTAGTTGTGTACGTCCGGTAAAATAATTGTGAACTTTTATTAGCTTCACCCCGTCTGCACGATACTGATAAACAGTATTTTTGTATTTTGTTTCCAATCCAAATCCAAAAGGATCTTCACGCATTACATACTGATCAAATTTAATATAATTTGGAAGATTCAGATAATTATATTTGATTTCTAAAATTCCTTTATCAATATGATTAATCATATTTCCATTATCATCATAATGGATTAAATTTCCTGAAGCTTCCGGATATCCAAAATAATTTGAGGAATTGTCGGTAACTGTATTAAGTCTATTTCCCGAATAAATATATGTCAAATCATCCATAAGCTGCACTCCGACATTATCAAGTTTTCTATTCCTTTTCAAAAACGAAATGTTTCCATTGACATCATAGTCAATTGTTTCATTATAATAATCATTTTGTGGAATTGAGGCATTTGGTTCTGTATATATACCTTTTTTTAATCTGCTTAAAGGATCATATTGGTAAGAATACCTTTTTAATATATTATCTTTTGATGTTTTCCAATCAATTTCAGAAATATTTCCATTATAGTTACCTGATGTTAATGATGTATAAACAGGATTAGTATATTTTATTTCATATCCAAAAAGTTTCCCACTAAGGTTTGCCGGATCATTCATCTTGGTCATCCATCCACGAATATTATAATTGTATGCAATATCCTGAACAGGAGTTGAAGCAGTAGTTCCTCCAACTTTTTTATTAGTAATTTGTGAAAGCTCATTGTAAGTATTTTGAGTCAAATATTCAACCGAATTATTATCAACTTGATGAGTATGGGTCAATAGCCTGTTTTGATGATCATAGGTAAAATTTTCTGTGATCACTTTATCAATATCACTATCCAGTCTTTTGTGGGTAGTAACTGTTTGTTGAACTATCCCTGCAAAATCTAGTTTAGAATCCACTCTTGTACGTCCCCCTAAATGATTAATAGAATAATTTCCAATTACTTTTCCTTTCTTATCATAGTATATATAATTTTTAGTCCAATTATCGTTCTCAATATTTTTAATAATATTCATTACAGGTAACCCTTTTGTACTTCTTGATTCGGAAACTGCGGGTGCATCTGTTAATGTCGGCTCATTTAAAATACTTGGTGGAAATGGTGAATTAAATAAATAAGGTGGATATTTATCGTAATAATTGACACCCAAAAGTTTTGTAATAGAACTTGGATAACTATTATTTGCTTCATTATTATAATAAACATCTAATCCATTACTTGTAAATCCAATTGTTGTTAATCTTGCTACATTATTACTTCCTTTAGAATCAACATTAGTTTGTTCTATTGCTCTTCCGGCACTCCCATAATTCTGTAGACTTGTATAAATCCCAGTGTATGCACTTCTTCCATATTGATCATATTTTGTAAAAAGCCACTGTTTTGATACACCCAAATTGGCATCTTGGGTAAGAACTAATCGATCCTGCTTATCATAAACCATATATTCCCAACCTTTTCCCGGCAATTTTTTCTCGACTAAACGATTTTTTCCATCGTACTTATATTGAAAGCAAAGGTTATTTAAGGTTGCAGTATCAATGGTATTAGCAACTGAAGCCAATGGACTAATTACATAAGCCAACTGATTGTAATCATTATAAACATAATAGGTATCAGCATATTCTGTCGCACTTATTACCTTTCTTAGCAATATTATCTGTCCTTCATTGTTTTTGAATTCTATAGTTGCATTGCCATCTTCATCTGTCACTGTATTTTTATATAATTCGCCTGATGCATAACCATTAGTGGAAAGGAAAATATTTGAAGTAAATGTTGGATAATCAAACGTTGCTATGTACTTTTTCACTTCTCCATTTACATTTGCCGTATATCCGAACTGAATGGGGTTTCCTTGCCATGAAGTCCCTGGCTGTACCTGAGAAAGTATTCTATCTATAGGTGAGTTTTCCAAATTTTTATGTGAGAATGCTTTGGTATCATTATAATAAGTTTGAGCGGTACTTTCAACTCCAGATTGCATACCACCATTTAGAGTGCTCATAGGGGTTGGAAGCCAAGAATCAACCTGTCTACCAAACGTATCATAAGGAATAGTAGTAACTAAATCTTTTCCTGTGGGACTTGCTTTTACATTTACTATCTGTTTAGGTTTTCCTAAACCATCAAAATATTGTACTGTTTGAATTTGTTTAGCGGTATTGCTACTATCTATTACAGACTCTAAGTAAGTCCTGCTTCGGATATAATTTTCTGTATTGGTTGCCTGTGCTGAAATAAGACCAGACACAAACAATAAACTTATAGGAATTAATATTTTTTTCATGGTCTTAATTGTTAAAATATAGTTCTAATTCGTAAGTCTTTGGAGTATTATTGGGAAATGGATTAAAAGATTGTATATAAATATCTCCATTTGGCTTTATAGTGTAAAATACATCACCATTGGTATTATAAGAATTTAACTCATATGTTGGTCTGCAACTTCCATTTATAGTAGCTATCTTGACTCCAGGATCCTCATCCCATTGAAAGGTAGTTGAATTCGGTCCAGTTGTAAATGATAATGTAATTACATAATACCCATTGGAATTTACTGCTGCCACACTTCCTGTTCCTGATATTCCAATTGATGAATTAAAACTAATTGGGCAACTAAATGGAGTACAAGTACTATTTGCATTGGCTATAGTTTGCCCATTTGTATTAATATCTGTTTGTGCTTTTTGGTCAGCATCAACTTGACTTATGATTGACATATATTTGTATGCCGGCACAGTATATGTAAAGGGAGATCCTACAGCATTACTTCCACAACTGGTATTATTAAATACCCAGCTCTGTTCAGAATTATAGTACATGGTAGAAGGATTGTTCTTGTACTTGTATTCTTTTAATATATTTCCATTTACATCTACAACCTTGTTCAAACGTTTAGCTGTATCATACAAATAGTTTTCTCTTATTCCGGAAGGAGGGGTTATACTCCTCACTCCAATTAGAGGGTCATAAGTATAAGTTGTGATTTGATAATTAGATAGACTGGTATCATTTCGGAAATTATCTAGTATTCCAAGAAATGATGATTCATCATTATTAGGAATTGCGGCATCGTCTATTATTGAAGCATTAACAATACCATCAATTAATGATTGTTGAATATCAGAAAGTTTTGCTCCTACGATTTTTGCAATAGGTTTAGTTTTATTATACCCCCAAATAATCGTTGTAGAAATAGAATTTTGAGTTGTGTATTGCTGTAAATTTCCTTTTTCGTCGTATTTGTCATAAATCACATTAGTATAGTTAACGCTAGGGTTTTGTACGTCATAAGAAATTTCAGAACTTGGAAGAAGTTGGGATGGAGATGAGTTTTCATATTTAGTCTCCACTTTAGAAATCGTTTTACCATCTTTTTTAACTTCTCTAATCAACGGAATTCCGACCAAATTTGCAGTAACAAGAGCATTACTTCCCGTAGCGTATGTATAGTTTGTTTGAATTACAGAATTTTCGGATGAAGTATTATTTGTCTTACTTAAATTAAGATTTAATGAACTGTCAAATATATTTTCTGACTTTGTTATAACTTGAGTATTGCCATAATAATCTGTTGTAGTTATTTTTTTTGTTGGAGTGGAATTCAGAAATCTTTTATATCCTTGAACCCAAAAGGCGCTCATATGATTAAATGTTACATAATTATTATTATCTTTTGAATTATTAGGATTATAATCCATATTATCATAATATTCGTATTCAACTGTTTTTATTGGATTTACAAAATCTGTCTGAGAAAAAAATTTATCACTTATTGGTCTTCCTCTTAAAACACTTTTATCTATACTATATAGATTTAGCCAATTCTGAAAAAGATTGGGAGGTGTAAGGATAGTATATGAGTCTATAGAGGAATTATAAGCTCTTATATTAGGTTCACCAGGGTTAAAAATATCGGGATGAGTCTCATAAGTTGTAAAATTATGCTCTGTATATCCTTTATTATTTTCAATTTCAAATACCTTTGAATACCCTATATTATAACTGTCAAGACTGTTTTTCTGCACATTTGAGCTTGTTTTTAGAATAAATGAATTTATAAAAGGAGCTGGAGCAGCTGAATTGTCTATTGTAATACCATAGAAATACCTTGGCCAGCTCATCAAGATACCAGAACTGGAAGAGTTCGTAAGGCTGGTGGTATATTTATACTCTTTTGTACTAGCTACCCCATTTTCGTTTAAACTAAAGATTTTTCTTATTCTCGCTCCACCGGCTAACCCTCCGTTATTTGTCAAAGTTGGTAAAAAAGCACTGGAAGAAATTCTATCAACTCTTTTCCCATAATATTGCGGTTCATACTCAAAAACACTGGATCCTTTAGTTGGATAAATAATTTTCTTTAATAGGGCTACATCATAATTTTGTGGTTCAGCGTCACGAAATGTATTATTTAAAGTATAGTCACCTGTTGCTGGGTCGTAAGTATCTAGGGGAGCAAGTTGTGTGTTAGAATCTTTACTGTTCCAGTACCCCCAATGGTCAATACCTTTTGTGTAATATGCGGGTAATATACCTGTTTTATAATATTCAAAAGAATAAGTCTGATTACTGGATATATCTGTAACTGATTTTAAAAAAGGTCTTTTAAATTCACCTCCCAAATGATCATAGGATAATTGAGATTTCTTTATCAAGTTTGTTTTATGATAAGTTTCTACATTATCAATTACCCATTCATTAAAAACTTTATTCGCGGAAAATGGGCTTAATGTAAAATGTTTAATGGGATATCCTGTATCAATATAGTTGATCTTAATCTCATCATCCAAATATTTAATTGATGTTAAAACTGACTTTTTCAACATAACGAATGTATCTTTAAGTAGATTTTGTCCTGAAATGGAACTAAAGCAGCTTTGAACAGGAGGAGCATAACATTGTTGATATGAATCACTTCTACCACCATCCTGACTGAAGCTATCCATAGATAATATTTTGCTATTGGCACGTAGATTATCCCAATTATTGAGATGACAAAAAGTATCGTCAAACAATGTTCCTTGCTGATAATTAAAAGTGATTTCTTTTCCATTAGTAAAAATAACTTTAGACAAACTAAAGGAACTAATAACAGGATGTCCACTAAAATAATCGTTGGGATATTCGGGAAGTACCGAGTAAGAATATGATATTTCATACTTAGAAAGATCTCCACCAAAAATATACTTAGTCCCCTGTCCATCAGTTATGGTAATTGTAGATGATGCAGGAGGGACACAGAAATTTTTTCCGCCATATAAAGCCATTCCGGATAAATCTACTTTGATATTAGGGTCATTAGACTCCACAAGCACATTACCATCATTACCTACCATAAACTTTCCGGTAAGACCCAAAGCGGTAAACCTAAATTCATCAGGCTCTCCTTCATATTCATTTGGATAGGTTCCCAGCCACCAAGAGGTTCCATCTGTACTGCCCGTTCCCCCATTTAAATTGTATGCCTGAACATTTGTTGTAGTTGGATTTGATTTTACCCCTTTTAAAAACCCGTGCAGGTCAACTGCTTCACCATAAGGATTAAGCTGATAAGCGTCTTGTAAATTAGTTCCAACATATTCATCAGCAGTTCCATTTACAGTTCGTGAAATCCTTCCACCTGCAAGCATAGACCAACCCATTCCAGCCGCATCGGATTTTTTATGTGGAATGAAACCTGAAGAATCATAATTTAAAGTTATTGGAATAGCTGAGCCAGCAATATCAAGCGATGTGATTGATATTTGTAAATCGATTGCACCGGTATATAAATTGACAGGTACATTTCCATATTTTTCAAAAGCATATGATTGAGGAGATTTTATTTCAGCATTCGGAGTAGTCATATGCGTCTGCCCAAATGTCGTTATAGTGAATAAAAACAAAGAAATTGTAAATAATTTTTTATTTTTTAATATCATTTTTTTATTAGTTTAGCATTAGCAGTTTTATTCGTATCCGTCTTAATCGTGATGAGATAAGCACCCTGAATCAAATTTTGAGTATTTATTTTTGTCACTTTGTTCTTAGTTTTTAGGCTTTGTAATTGTCTTCCTCCCATATCATACATCACAATATCAGCTTCCTTGAAATCAAATCCTATTTCCACGTACGCATAATCTGAAACAGGATTTGGATAAATCTTAATATCCTGTTTTTCGATCAATTGATCGATCTGTTTATCTCCCAGCTTTATAATTTTCCAGTTTTCTTTGCCAAGTTCTTCTGCACTTGTTCCAGCTAAAACAATCGATCCGTCTCTGTTTAATTTAATATCAGATAATCTCTCTTCTCTTTTTCTCGATTCTCCTTTTACATGTTTTCTCCACTGCTCATTTCCATTGTAATCTAAATAAAGCATCCAGAAAGTTTCATCATCATTCTCAATTCTTCCTTCAGCTTGCGTGTAGCCTCCAAGTAAAATCCCCTTTGAAGATTTATCATCTGAAGAATGTAAAACACTCATTCCCATTAAAACATCTCTGTTTTTGAAATTGTAGGATTTTTGCCAAATTTCTTCACCTCTTTCGTTTAAAGAAATGAGCCATAAATCTGTTCCCTCTTCGATGCCAACCGATTTATTTCCTGATCTCTCAGATCTTGATTCTCCGCCAATCAAGTATCCTATTGATGTTAAAGAAAGTGTTCTTAAATGATCATCTCCTTTTCCTCCAAAGCTCTTTTCCCATTCAACCTTTCCGTCTTTTGAAAGTTTAATAGTCCAATAATCGCCTTCACCAAAGTTTTCTGTTTTCTTTGATCCTCCTTGATTACTTCTTGAATAAGCTCCTAATAAAGCCCCACCGTCTTTCGTTGGAATCATTTTCTCAACTTCATCCAAACCTTTACCGCCTAAAACAAGCTGTGATAATTCTTTCCCGTTTTTGTCAAGCCTGACAATTAGAACATCTTTTGATCCATAACCTTTTAAAGAGTTCTGAACGTTCCCAGCAACAAAAAAGCCTAAATCTGTAGTTTGAATAACAGACCTCGCCTCTTCGTCTGAGGTTCCTCCGATGGTTTTCTGCCACAATTCGTCACCAAATTCATTGATCCTGATCAGCCAGATGTCGGATCCTCCTTTGGAGTCTTCTTTTTTATCCAAAGATTTTCCGGAATAAGTGGTGCCAACAAGGGCAAAACCGCCCTCTTGCGTAGCGACTGCTCCGGAAAGAAAATCATGGTTTTGACCTGAGAAATATTTTTCCCAGACTTCTTCCCCTTGCTGATTTAATTTAACCAAATGATAGTCGTAGCCGTTATTTTGCTTATTTTCCGTAGATATTTTTTTTGATTGAATCGAGCTTCCTAAAATGAGATATTGCCCATCGATCGTAGTTGTAATTTGGGAAAGAAAATCCTGCGTCGAGGACTTGATATCTTTCTGCCAGAGGACTTCTTGACCCGGAATACTCAAGAATGTGCACAACGAAAATGCACTCATGTAGAATTTTTTCATGCTTATCTTGATTTAAGTTTTATATTATTAATTTTGACATAAAAATAACTTTTTTAATTAAACATCTTATAAATATTTAAACATTTAATATATTGTTATTGTCTATAACAAAAATAGTTTAGTAAAACGACAAAATTTGACGCATTAAAAAAAATATATTATAATTTCAATAAAAGATTTATTAACATTAAATTTTGCAACTTCAAATTTCTTTAAACAACAGAGAAAAAGAACAACTAATTTTTCAAATGATAACAATACACAATCATACTATTGATATAATAACTCTAGAAGGTAAGTCTAACATTAACCTAAAAAATAGGTAAAAGAAAAGGGGGGAACAGAATTCATAATAATGATAAATCATGATTCATGAAATAAGAAAACAATTGATTGATTTAGCAAGATCTAAAACAACGTGGAGTTACTCTCAATTAAATAATCAACTCCAGCTTAATCTAAATTTTGATAACCCATCGGATAGACAATTAATCGGAGAATGGTTGGGAGATATTTCATTACATTGTAAAAAAATAACCTCTCAGGGGCGAGAGGTTTGACTTAAAATAATCTTGACATGAATGTAGTAAGTCATGATGCTAAGTTATAAAAATTTGCTCTAAAAATCTTAAAAAACGAGCAGCATTTTAATTTGTAAATTTCTTTTTTGTGATTTACGATACCCCGCAAATTAATATTGCCTAGAATAATTATCTTTTATTCTTATACATTTTTTTATAATAAAATAAAATTTTAAAATTTCAAAAACTATATTTGAATGTGTTGAATATAAAATAAAAAAAATTTATGAAAAAAATACTTACAATGTTGATTACAATTGTCCTAATATCAAGCTGTAAAGATAAGGATCAAGAAACCAATATTTTACCCGAAGTAACTCAGTCCGGAAAAAATACTGGCGGAGCAATTGTCGATGGAAAAGTTTGGGTGGCAAAAATCGAGGCACCCAGTTCTACACCAGGTGGTAATAGTACTTATTATTCCAATACTGGTAATAAGTTCAATTTAGAAATAACACTTCGCGAGTATAACAATGAAACTTCTTTAATAAAGCTGTATGTTAATGATGTCCAACATATATCACCTAAAACATACTCAATCTCCCCTTTACCAAATTTTGAAGGATACTACACGACTTCGAATTACATTAAATATGACATAACTCCGTCGACCGGCGGTTCCATTACTATTACAAATTTTGATTTCTTCAAACAAGTTGTTTCAGGTACGTTCAGTTTCAAAGCAGAAAATTTAAATGGAAAAATAATTAATGTCACAGATGGTCGCTTTGATAAAAAATATTCTCAATAGTTTACTTTCGTTAAATACTAAATACAGCATTTCTTTGGAATGTTTTAAAAAACGAGACAATGGGAAATAGTAATTCTGAGAATATTGATTTCTAATAATTTTACACTGAAAAATAAAAAGTATGTATTAAAAAATTGTTTATAAGTGGGCTTATTCTAATACTTGCATGGCTCTTAATGCTCATTTTTGGAGCTGGGATATTTGTTTCACAAGATAATTATTCTCAAATTGCTATCAAACTTTCAGAAGTTTGCTTCGTATTTTGGATGCCTGTTTTAATTCTTTGAGTTTTGATCGCATTCTCTTCACTAATCATTAGGTTAATATTGTCACCAAAGTAAAATGAAAAACGTAAATTAGAATTTGGTAAAATACAATCTTATAAAACGATGTTCCAATAGCATAATCAAAATCTTTCATCACATGGCCCTACAAATATTTTTCTTAGGAGCCATCCCTAATAATAAAGATACTACGCATAGGATTGATTTTTGGAACAGTTGAAGTTTTCTTTATAGAAAAGAAACGTAGGAATCATATTAGGAAGATTCTGTGATTAATCCAGGATGTTAAATTGGAATATAACTCACCACATATCTTCAAAAAAGATTAAATAGAACTTTATAGTAAAAAAATTCTATTTATGATTTAAAATGGCACTTTTACTCTTTTAGAAATTAAATTGTGTAGTAATGGTTGTATTTTTATTGATTTACGCAAAAAATTAATATTTTTAGCAGATATTTGAATAAAACTAAACCACTATGATTTCTAAATTTAGCATTAAACTCTTATTCTTATTAATTCCCATTTCTACATTTTCTCAAACTTATCAGTGGCAATGGGCTAAACAAGGCGGCGGAAACAACGGCTCGAGCGGCGTTGGGTTCAATGAGGTTACCGATGAGATGATTCGAAGTGTGGCTGTGGATAACCAAAACAATTATTATTATCTTTCTACTGTATTTCAGGGTAATCCCCAATTGGACGGCCAACCGGTAATGCATTACGGTTCCAGAGATTTGCTTCTATTTTCAACGGACTGTCAGGGTAATATCCGCTGGAGCCAGACAATTGGCGGCTATGGAGATGGAGAAAATGCCTGGAAACTGGAGACCGATAATAACGGAGGACTTTATATTATGGCTAATGTGGTAAATCAAGCCAACGTTAATGCGCCTTCTAATTATACTGCGACTCATTTTGACACGAATGTTGCTCTTCCGGTGGTGAATGTTGCTTACAACAGCCCAGAATCACATCCAGGTATCAATACCGCTTTTCTTTTAAAATATAATACTTCTAATGGATCCTTAGTATGGCAAAAGCCTTTACAGGGCAATGTAAGCTATGCGGTAAGATATGCTGATAACGGTGTATGGTGTATGGACAGTGCAAAAAATATTCACGCAGTTTTGGGCTTTGCGTCTGGAACACATCTTGATGGATTAATTACAGTGCCATCCTCCTTTACCGATACATTTCAGTATTATCTTATAAAATTCAATTACAATAATGGAAATATGACTCCGGCACCCAACCCGGTATTACTTCCCATTTCAGGTACTTTGGCATCAGCAGTTGGCGGAGGAAAAATAAACATGCTGTATGATGAAACCCTAAACAGATATTATATTGCAGGATCCAGAAGTTCAAGTTTCGGGAGCCCGTTCCCCTTTTCATATAACAATATTCCGGTAAGTAATGACGGATTTATGCTGGCGATTAATGTTGCTAACGGAAATGAAATCTGGAGAAAAGAATTTAGCGCGCCCAGTACCACCTCTCAGGACGATAAAATATTCGGGCTTGTAAAAGACAACGATTCCAATCTCTATCTTTCAGGATACTATTACAGAGGAGTTACTCCTACAGCCGCAGCTACGTTTGGAAACTATAGTTTTCCTGTACCTTTCAATAGTGGTTACAATCCTTTTGTCTTAAAAATGAATTCTTCTGGTGAAGTTCAATGGTCAAAGATTCATGAAGGTTTAACAGCTACAGCACCCATGGGATATCGTTTTATGAGAGGATCTTTGGTACTTAACGGTAACGAACTGGCATTTATCAAAGGGGCAATCGGTGACAAGTGGGGGACATTTCAAATGACCAGAGCACAAAATGACCTGGCAGATCCTTTATTAGTAAGATTGAATAAAGATACCGGTGATGTTATAGGGACAAATGAAATACAGAGCAACTTTGGTTTTCAGGATGAGCTTTCTTCAATTGCCGTAGATAATGACGGTAATTATGTAGTAGGCGGTCTTTTCCACAGCCAGTTGTTTACAAATCCCTCCGATGGTGTAAATACACTAACTGCAGCAGGAAACAGCGGGAAATCACAATTTTTTATTTCCAAACTTGCAAAGTCTGCCTGCGGCCAACTTGGGCTTGAAGAAATATCATCCGAAACATCAATCAGTATATATCCTAATCCTGTGCATGATATTTTAAAGATCAATAGCAAAGAAGCAGTCCAATCTTTTGAAATTTACTCTTCAGCGGGTCAGCTTATAAAAACAGGCAGTTTATCTTTAGGAAAAACTTCGGTTGATGTAAGTCAATTAAATAAAGGTATTTATTATATAAAATTAAAAACTGCAAAAGCTTCAGGAAGCGAGAAATTTATAAAGAAATAATTCTAACCTAATGAGAATTCCATATTATAATATATACCGTCTAATTAAAACTTAATATTTATATTAAAATCTCAAAAAACGATTAAAATATTCTATCCATCCATATTTATCAGGATAAATTGCCGACAAATTAAGATTTTTCCAAAAAGTGACTTTTGCTCGTGATCATTAAAACTTTACGGTGATATTTTACTACCCTTTATTCCTTAAAAATATAAAAAGGGCTTATAAAAAACATAAGCCCCCAAACACTAAGGAATGAAAAAAAATCCTCGAGTCAAATTTAAGTTCATTTTTGATTATAACTATTACTGCATTTTTACTCAATTAAACAGATTGGGTTCTAATTTATAAAAAAATAGCACTGGAAATAAGTAAATGGCATTTCAGAGATAGTCTATTTTTGACAAACAAAAAGTAGAATTATCAATAATTGATAAATTTTTCATTGTTTAAAAAAATTATTGTAAAAAAAATAACCTCTCAAGGGCGAGAGGTTTGACTTAAAATAAACTTGACATGAATGTAGTAAGTCATGATGCTAAGTTATAAAGATTTGCTCTAAAAATCTCAAAAAATAATACTAAAAAATTTGCATCCGATTATCCTAAATGATATTTATACTTAATACTTATATATATTTATTTGTATTTTGAAGAAAAATTGTAAATTTATTATTATTTTATATGGTTGTAAATCAATAATATACTTGTATTAAGTATAAATGCAGTATTAATTAAACTAAAAGAATCTTTTAACTTTGCAAAAATTTTTATAGTGATAAAATTATCTTTAACAAGATCGGTTTATTGATTAAAAATAGCTAACACACTAAGAATAAAACAATGAAAAAAATAAATTTATTTCTAATGGTAATTGTTTCAAACTTTTACCTTGCCCAAGTAGGTATAAATACAGCAAATCCTCAAGGTTCTTTTCATGTCGATGGAGCAAAGGACAATCCTCAAATAGGACTGCCCAATGAATCTCAACAAGCTAATGACTTCAATGTAACTGCAGATGGAAAAGTCGGAATTGGAAAAATAAATCCAACATCGAATCTTCATATACAAAATAGAGGTTCTGCGACAGGTATTGGAAGTGGTGAAGCAACAAATACTGGACTATTGGTAGAAAATCCAATTACAAACAGTTCAATTCTATCTATCTTAAGAACAAGTGGTACTACAGGAGTTAAACAGGCTGTAATGGGAATTAATCCAAATTTCAATAGTAATAATGGTATCTTTTTGATTTCAAGAACTGTAGGTGGTTCAGAATTCGCTATTGATTTAACTAATGGGAATGTAGGGATTGCAAACAATGCTCCTACCGAAACCTTAGATGTTGCTGGAAAAGTTAGAGTTCGAACCACTGATATTGCAGGAGGTTCAACAATAATATATCCTATCTATTCTGATCCGTCTGGAGTATTAGTGAAAATATCAACATCCAATACTTTTGGGCAACTTGTTTCAAATGATTCTGGTCAAATAACTTCAGGAAGTACAGCGACACTTATAAATGGTCTGCCTAATGGTTCAATTTATAGAGCTGTAGTTAAAGTGCAGGATGGCTGTGGAAATATTGGTTTGGCTGAATATTATATATATACACAGACCTTGAATAATTTTCAGTCGATAAATGGCTTAGGTGGTATTTTAACTGGCGGAACCACACAGAAATCTCCAACATTTAATCAGATAAGTAGAGATGTTATTTCCACTACATGGACAGGCAAAGCAAATTGTTCAGCTGGCGGATCTGGAATAGCATTTAATCATACTTTGACAGTAATTCCGGGCTCCGTTCAAATTACAAATAATGGAGATACAAATTTAAATTATCTTGTAACACTTACTCGGTTAAATTAAAAATAGATAATTTTATTGGGTTGCTAATTAATAGTCTCAAAAAACGATGAAAATAACTATTATGACTTTTGAAGAAGCGTTAAACGAACAAAATCAAGCTATGAAAACTGTTATGGAAACAGGTCATTCATATAATTATTTAATAGTGCCTGAAATTACGGAATAAAGAGATAATATAGAGATGTGATGAAATAAAAATTTTTCAATGTCTTTATTTTAGTAGTAAAATCCGCTCTGCAACACACAGAGCGGATGAAAACACAAACACTAAAAACTGATGAAAAAACAGTTTTTAATCTGTAAAAAATAAATCGGACTGGTATTTTTATGCCTATTGCTGAATAACTTCATTACCACGGGGTGATCGTTTTCTTCTACAACAATCTTATTTTCTCCGCGAACAAGTCTGAAACCATAATTTGAGTATCGAAGTTCATAATTTCGTTTTTCAAGTTCTTTCCATTGCTAGATAAATTTATATCTAATATCGAAAAAAAACTTACTACATTTCTACTTTAAAAATATGCGTAAATGAAACTGAATAATAAAAAATTATTAATGATGACATTTTTGAAATTAGAATTGCTTTTTTGACGAATATAGAAATACAATTTCAATTATAAAAGCCAAAGATAAAATACAATAAACCTTTGGCTTAAAACACTAAGCATTAAAAATCAAGTATTTTTTATTGTACATCTCCTACACAGATAGCAAAATAACCGTTCACATCTGAAAATGAAGGAATACTTGCAACCACTTCAATTTCATCAAACCATATACCTCCTATATTTATTGCTCCAGAAAAGCCATTTCCACTTCCGTCATACTCTTTCGTTAATTTAATGTTACCTTGAGACACACTAAAATACTGACTGCAGAAAGCCGACGTTTTTGTAAAAGTTGGAGTTACTATCGCTCCATTTCTTTTCAATGTTACTTTATTGTTTGCTTTTACGGACATATGATCAAATAAGTATAATTTTATATTACTCACGTTTTTATTGAACTTTATTCTAATAGTACTACTTAATGCTGAAGTTTCCGTAAAGAAATAAGACTGATATCCAGTAGAACATGAATAATATGGTGAGTCTGAGGTAAAATTAGCAGAACTAGGATGTGCATTGTTTAGAGTAACCGTAGCAGAAAGAGGCACTCCTTTCACTGTCCCATTCACTGTTCCTGAGTTAGAATGAACTCTCCAACCTGTACAATTTGCAGTCAAATCGGGTAAAGGAGGATTTCCTGAAGTTACATTTCTTGTAATAGTGCAGGATTTTCCACCAATATTTAGTACAAAACTAGCAGTTCCAGAAGAAGTTGGGGTTCCTGTGATTTTATAATTAAGCGTTCCACTTCCTACAGCAAAGTTTCCTGGTGCCAAAGTAGCGGTAAGACCTAAAACACCTGTTGAAGTTACAGTTTGTCCATTGTGAGTTCCTCCGTTTCCTCCCTCATAGGATATATCTGAACTTACATTATTTGCAGCAGAGTTACTTACTAATGAACCATTATGTGTTGCTGATGCACATTTCAAATCATTAATAGTTCCAACAGGAGCAATAACATTTCTTGTTAAAGAACATATTTTTCCGGCAATTTCAATGGCAAAAGTTGCTGTTCCGGTAGATGATGGCGTTCCTGAAATTATATATTCAAGAGTTCCGTTTCCAGTTTCGAAATTTCCGGGCGCTAAAGTTGCCGTTAATCCGGTAACACCTGTAGATGGAACAATTTGCCCGTTGTGAGCACCTCCATTTCCTCCCGTGTAAGAGAATGTTGAAGAAACACCAGATGCAGCAATCCCACTGGTAAGGATTCCGATATTTGAAACATTATCACAATCTAAATCTCCAATAGAGCCTCCTGCGTCGCAAATAGTATCACTCAAACAATTGCTCCATGCTCCGGTTCCTTTATAAAGCCTTACACAATCGTTGGTACTGTCGTAAATAATTGTTCCGGGAACTACATTTCCTCCCAAAGGATTTAAAATATTATTTACATCTGCATTAGTGGGAAGTACCAACCCCATTGTGTTGGTATCATCATCTTTATTAATATCAAGAGCACCTCTGGGATTTGCTCTTCCGATTCCGATCTGAGCGGAAGATAAAGTGATGTTACATATAATAGCTAAAATTAATATTTTTTTCATTATTTCATTTTTTTGTTGCGTTTTTAAGCGTAGACGCTTCATTCTTTTTCAAAGCGATCGGAGTAGGTGTAAATCTTATACAGTCACTCCATATCTGTGTTTTCTTGTAAAACCTTACACAATCTTTCGTTTTATCATAAATTGTAGTTCCGGGTATTATCGTAAGATCTTGCGGATTTGTAATATTGCTGACATCCGTATTGGTGGGAAGTACCAGTCCCATGTCATTGGTAGTATTTTTATTAATGTCTAAAGCTCCGCGAGGATTGGGCGTATTCATCCCCACTTGTCCGAAGGCTTTACATCCTATTAATAAGATTGCTGTCACAAACATTTTTTTCATTCCTTTAATTTTTAGTGAATTTTTTGTTTTTTTTGTGTCTTAATTATAAATTTAGAATTGTTTTCATTCATTTTTCTTTGCGTAGATAATTATGAGGGATAATTCATCTGCAATACATTTTTCTTATCCTTTCTTGTGTGTTTAGAATCGTATTTCGATTTCGAAAAAGCTGACTAGTCTTTTGTTTATGTTTCCGTCGAAATTCTGATGCAAATTTATATCTACTACATCATAAAAATACTACTGCAATTCTACTTTAAAATTCATAAAAACTTAAATAACAATATGTTAAATTGTAAAATGTAGTTATTTTGTAGTACTGTTCAGATCAATATTTTAACTTGAAAATTATTTATAACGAATGTTTTTCATTAATTTTGATTTACACACTAAAATATTATGTTGAAGAAATCTTTTATTATTTTATCATTCATTTTATCCATTTTGTATAGATCACAAACTTTAGATGAACTGGACGGTATGACAGAGGTTTATACAGAACAAACGAAATATCAGGAAGCTATAGATCTCAATATTGAAAGTCTGGGAAAATATAAAGATGAAAAAAATAAAAAAGGAATTGCGGTAGCTTATCTTAATCTTGCAGATTTATTACGAAATCTAAATCAACCCAAACAGGGTCTTGAAAATCTGGATGAAGCAAAAAAATATATTAATTCCATAAAAGATAATGTTTTAAAAGGAAGATTATATTTTCAATATGCAAAAAGCTATTCTCATCTTGATATAGAAGGCGAGGCAAATATCAATTACAATAAAGCGATTCAATATTTTGGAAAAGCTGGAAATTCAGAAAAGGTTAAAAAATATTTATATCAAGCTTACATCGGAAAATGGGCAGATTTTGAATACACTAAAGCAATAGATTCTGCTGTTGTCACCCAAAACAAATGTTTAAAACTATTTCCGAATGATCCGATGGTGTATACCTTAATTGCTTATCGTTATGTAGGAATGAACAGTCATTTCGATACGATAAAATCCAATCTCGATAAAGCCATTTCGTTGTCTCCAAAAGGAACTCAAAAAGGAACAACACTTCTTACTCTTGGAGATTACTATACTCTAATCGATGATTTTCCCAAGGCATTAGATTGCTATTTTCAGGCATTGGAAGTTTTTCAAAAAATTGGCAGGAAAATAAGCATCAGAGATTGTTATAAAAATATCAGACGTACTTATTTGCTTTTAAAAGATAAAGAAAAAGCTGATGAATATAGTAGAAAATTTAAAGAAGTAAATGATGAAGTGGTAAAAATTCAAAAGGAATCTTCAATGTATGCTGTAAAAAAAATAGTCCAGGAAAAGGAACAGGAAGAGCAAAAAAAAGAAATAAATTATACATTATTATTGGATTCATCATTATGTCATCTTTATTAGGAATTTATCTTCTTCGTAAAGTATATCTTAAAAGACAAAAAACAAAAGAAGATCTTCTGGAGAAAAAAGAAGAGCTTCTGGAGAAAAAAATAAAACTATCGAAAGAAAAACTCTTGAAGCGAATAAACTTAAAAAGAGAGTTAATGATTCTTTTGATAAGCTTGTACAGATGGTAAAAGATGGTGATCCATTTTTCCTTACAAAATTTAAAGAAGTACATCCAGATTTTTTTGAAAATTTAATCTTCAATCACCCGAATCTTACAGAATTAGATATCAAGTTCTGCGCTTATCTACGACTTAGTCTTTCCAATAAAGAAATTATGCAGTATGAAAATGTTAGCCTTCGAACGATTGAAACAAGAAGATACAGATTAAAGAAAAAATTGGGTCTTTCTTCGGAAGTGGATCTTACAAGATGGCTTATGGAACTGTAAATCTAGAAAATAACCTTTTCTACAGAAGCGAGAAATAAGCGACAGAGCCTGTTTTATTCGGTTTAGAGAATTTTAAAATCTATTTCTAATTAAAAATATACATTTCTGAAGGTTAGTAAATCAATTATAAGGTTAAAGATTGAAACGAAGTTATTGAACTTTATCAGTTACTGTTAGCTTAGAAGTTTGATGTTATAAAAATAAATAAATAGAAGCACATAAATCTCAAAAAACGATAATTTGGTTTCCATGATTTGTAATAACTAATCAATTGATCGTAGTTTGTAATTTCATCTGGAAGCTGCAGTGTAAAACCATCGGCGATATGAGTTTCTAAATTATAAAGCTTTATGCTGTCAAAAGCCGTTCCTCTTAATTCAGACATATATTTACTTACGGGTTGATGAAGACTAAGATTACCTTCTATTTGTGATAAACTTGCTAAGATTGCTGTAAAAGTTTTACTCACTGAGCGTAGCTCAAAGAGTGTTGTATTAGTATTTCCTGATTACTGTCTTTAGAAAGAACTCCATAATTGGAAAAAAAGAATATTTCCCATTTTTTGTAATAGCAATACTTAATCCAGGAATTTTGTTTTTATCCATTACGGGTTTGACAATGTGACTTACATAATTATTGAGCTCGATGGAATCTTTTTTGATAGAATGCGCACAACTTACTAAAGTTAAAAGTAAAAATATTGTTGCCGTTAAATTTTTTAGACTTTGCATTTTCTATGATAATTTTAAATTAATATTTTATTGTATGATAATACGTTGCTTTTGTTAATTATTCTAAAAATTCTTTGTTGATTACTACTTCAATTATACTTTATACATAACAAATAATATTTTATGAGTTTTTAATTTATTGAATATCAGTTTGTAGAATGCTTGTTGTAGAGTTTTAGTAATGCTTTTTTAAGCAATGCGCAGTATATTTGTAAAAACAAATTTTAGCAGATTGTACTATCCAAAGAATTATAATTTTCTTGTATTTTTTTTCATTCATGATTTTTTATTGTGAATTGTGTTTTTAGAAGCAGAGGTATATTACCTCTGTTTTTTATAAATTCAAAGAAAAAAATCCTCCCTATAAATAGAATGAAAATAATCATTTTTCTATTTAAGAGATTTTGCCTTGGCTATTCAAAATTATAAACATTTCCTTTATGAGATTTTACTTCAAATATACTTGTCTTTAATTCTTATTTACTTGATTATCAGATTTTTGTTTTTTTTGTTGTGGAGTTGTAGTAAACTTTTTCAATATTAATGGTTGTAATTTTGTAGCCAAATAATATCAAGGTTTTCTACAATTGCAATCATTTGTAATGTATCTAAGATTAAATTTTAATAGCAAAAAAGAATATTTAAAAATTTATTAATTTAAAAAACAAGCAAAATGAACTTAAAAAAAATATTAACAGCATTTTCGTTATTTGGTATTGCATTATTAGTCCATGCTCAAGAGAATCATAAGTATGATAAAGCTTTGGAGTCTATTTTTCAGGCATTCAAGAATAAAGATTATGAAGAGCTAAAGCCTTTAATTGATTCTAATGTTAAAATTGGAGCTTTGCCCACAGGATTCAACGACATGGTTATTCCTCAGGTATTAGATAAATTACCTTCTCCAGTATCATTTACGATTAAAGAGATTGTAGCAGAAGGAGAAAATGAGAGGGTGAAGACTTCATATAAATTTGCAGATACATCTATTGACAGAAGCTTTCTGTTTGATACGAAAGGAAAAATCATTGACCTAGATATCTTAGGCGATTTAAAACCACGAGCAACCAAAGTTGAAGAAGTCAAAGTTAACAAACCATTTAAAAGAGTTGAAATACCTTTTAAGGTAAAAGATGGGATTATTTATGTAAAAGCACAATTCAACGGAAAATTTGAAACTTTTATTCTGGATAGTGGCGCACCGGATTTTATTCTAAATTCTGATAACAAAAAAATACAATATTTATCGGAAGGTAAAGTGGTGGCAGGTTCAGGTGTAGGGGGTAAAACTACCAATGGCATTGCGCATATTCAATCTTTAGATTGGTACGGCTTTACTATTACAAATACCGATGTGATGACTACAGAACTGGGTAATATCGGAAGCGAAAAAAATGCGATAGGATTAATAGGTTACAATATTTTTAAAGATTGCCAATTAACTTTAGATTACAAGAAGAAAAAAATAATTATAGAGCCGTCGAATATTAATGAAAAAGAATATTTAGGAAATCTTTTAACGAAAATCCCATTTGAAATGAAAGGTCATCTTCCCATATTTTCAGTTAAAATTGAGGGAAAGAATTATAAGGCTGCTTTAGATACTGGAGCTTCTGTTAATTTAGCGAATATTGCTATTTCACAAAAAATGGACAAGTCTTCTAAAAGATTAGAGGAAGAGATAATCCAAGGCGTAGGCGGAGAGGCTAAGATGATGAAAGGTGTTATAGAAAATACAGTCATAGGAAACGTAAGCTACCCCAAAATACCTTTTGTGTTTGAAGACAACACTTTAGATGCTTTAAGTGAAAGTACTCACAGTAGTATAGATATTTTAATCGGTTATTCATTTTTAAAAAAATATAGAACAACAATTGATTATGTAAGTAATGAAATCAGAATTTATAGTAAATAATAATTCTAATTTTTACATAATTAGATTACGTATAATCTTACAATATTTTTTTCTTTTGTGATTTTTATTGTGAATTGTGTTTTGGACGCAGAGATAGTTTTAACTATCTCTGTTTTTTTTATTATAAAGTATTTATCCAATTATTCAAGTCTGTGTCAGCGTCTAAGTTTAGCTTCTTTTTAAGACGGTATTTTGTAGTTTCTGTGCTTCTCAGTGTCAATTTTTTAAAAGAAGAAATCTCTTTATTGCTAAGATTGAGTCGTATGTAGGCACAAAATATGATATCATTGTCTTTCAGGTTGGGAGCGTACTTTAACAATTTTGCATAAAAATCGGGGTAAACTTCTCTAAATCTGTTGAGAAAAAAGGTATCATTATTTTTAGCAAGCTGAGTAAGCTCATCAAAGTAATTATTGTCGTTTGTTTTTCTCTGTAGTTGAGCTACCTTTAAATATTCTTCTTCCAAAAGTCTGTCTTTTTCAAGTTGTTTGGAAAAGTTTGCTCTTTTTATAAGATACACCAAAATTAAAGAAAGACTGCATATAGCAGCAATAATAAAGTACATTTTATTTTTTTCTCTCCTTTTTTCTACAGCTTCCTCCAGAGCTATTTTATTCACCACGATATTGATAGCCTCTTTCTCCTGTTTCTTGATGTCTGCATTAATAGACTTGAATTTCTTTAAATAATAATCGGTCATCGGAATATTATTCATCAAGTTATAAGTTCCCGCGATAGAATCATAAGTCGTTCTGATATGGTTTTTTGAATTTGCAGTTTCATACATTTTCAAAGCTTCTTGATAGTACTCAAGTGCCTGTGAATAATTTTTTTCAGAATATGATAAATTTCCAAAACCAAATAGGGTCATTCCTTTAACTACTTTAATGTCTTTATCAGGTGCTGTAAGTGCCTTATTCAGAAAATATTTCGCGGAATCTAGATTAGTTTTACCCTCAATAAATTTATCAGCCATTTTAGCGTATGTAATTCCGCTTGGCATTGCTTTCAGAGCATTACGTTCTATAATCCTAAGAGAGTCATAGTTATGCACAAAATTGAGCCGCTTCCATATGTTTGCATAAAACAAAATATAGTTTTTTTGTTTTTTGTTCTGAATTCTATTGGCGTAATTAATTGCTATATCATATGTTGTGTTTGATTTGTCCAACATTCCTAAACGAGCATAGTTTTTGGCATATTCATTATACAATCTTGCTAAAATAAGAGGATTATTCTGATTATTTCCAATTTCTTTTTGAGCCTTTCCAAGATAATCAAGACTTTTGGTATAATCAGTATACGAAAAAAGCAAAAAGCCAATATTGATATATATATTGGCAATGGCATCATTATCATTATCCTTATAATATTTCTTAAGGGCTTCTCTATTATATTCCATCGCTTTTACATACTCTCCTTTATTATAATATTCGGCTGTATTGCGAATACTTTCGGGAAAGAAAGAATAGTCTTGTGATGAAAGTTTCAAAGAGGCCAAAGTAAGAAAAAATAAAAGTCTTTTTAAAAAATTATTATCTAACGACATTCATTGAGGTTTTGGATTATCAAATGTATAAAAAAAACTGCCATTATAGAATTTTATATTTTACTGCAAATATACTGCTGTTTTAGATGTAATTATCTGATTAATAATTTATTATGTGTTTTGTTGTACACTTGTAGTAACAATTTTTTGAGCTGCTGGTTATAAATTTGCAACCACAAAGAACATCGAAATACTTGAATAATACTAGTTCCTTTTTGAGTATTGAGATACGATTCTAATTACACAAAATAAGGATAATAAAATTTTACTAATTTCAAAAAATTCAAGACAATGAAAAAAATTACAATAGCACTATTTACACTAGTGTGTTCTCAATTTACTCTTGCTCAGATAGGAGTCAATACACCAGATCCTAAATCAACTTTTGATATTACAGCAAAATCTCCCAAAGGAAAATCAGAAACTCCGGAAGGATTATTAGTGCCCAGAGTAGATAGAGAAAGAGCTCAGTCTATGATTGGGACAGCAATTTCTACTCTTATTTACGTAGACGATGCTACAACCGGTTTACAGACAGGAACCGCTATTAATATTGATAACAATGGATATTATTATTTTGACGGGAGATTCTGGATGAAATTAAGCATTGACTCAGCAATAAGTCCTATGGCAAATATTTATAACACAAATGGAGTGCTAGATGGAAACCGTATTGTTACACAAAATGATAAAACCTTAGCTTTTACGGGAACAGCAACAAATGGATTTTCTGTAGATGGTAATACATTTTCAGTAGATGCTGCTAATAATAGAATAGGAATTGGTACAACTGCACCTAATAGTAAATTACATGTACAAGGAAATCAGTATTTAAATGCTGTAATTACTGCTGCAGAGTATGGAAATAATGTTATGGATATTAATATCGGACAAGATGGTTATGCTTTTGGTAACAGAAATAATAATTTTGGAATCAACGTAAAAACTTCATCCTCAATACATCCAGGAAATGTTGCAAGGTTTAATTTTGGAGATGCATCAATGTCATCAAACGGAGGAAACCGATTTCTTTCATTTAGTGTAGGAAAAACACTGAAGGAACTATTGTATATGGATGATGTTAATAATGGAAGAGTCGGTATTGGTACGTCTACCCCAAATTCAAATGCTATTTTAGAATTATCATCGACTAATCAAGGATTTCTTCCTCCAAGATTAACAACAGCTCAAAGAGATGCCATACCAGCAGCAAGTAGACCAGCAGGTTTGATGATTTATAATACAAATACAAACTGTATGAATTTCTGGAATACAAATGAGTGGGTTTCTACATGTGCAAATGTAGTTCCTCCTGTGGGAGCAATAACAGCATTAACATGTACATCAGCAACAAATAACGGAAGCTTAAATGCAGGAAGTGCTGCTTCTGCAGTTACATCTTCTATTCCCTACACAGGAGGAAATGGTGGATCACATGGAGGACAGAGTGTAACATCTACAGGAGTTACAGGGCTTACCGCTACTTTATCTGCAGGAAGTTTTGCCAATGGAAATGGAAGCTTAACTTATACCATTACAGGAACGCCTTCAGCAGTAGGAACAGCAAGTTTTGCACTTAACATTGGAGGTAGAACATGTACACTTACAAGAACGGTTACAGCTCCAGTGGGTGCTATTGCAAGCCTTAATTGTGCAGGAGCAACCAACAATGGAACTTTAACCGGCGGAGCTTCAGTATCTGGAGTGTCCTCATCTATTCCTTACACAGGCGGAAATTCAGGCACATATAGCGCACAGACAGTAAATTCTACAGGAGTTACAGGTCTTACTGCTACTTTATCTGCGGGAACTTTTGCAAATGGGAACGGTAATCTTACATATACCATTACAGGAACCCCTTCAGCAGGAGGAACAGCGAGTTTTGCTATTAATATTGGAGGAAGAACGTGTACTTTAACAAGAACGGTTGCAGTTCCAGTAGGGACTATTGCGAGCCTTAATTGTGCCGGAGCAACCAATAATGGAACTTTAACCGGTGGCGCTTCAGCATCTGGAGTGTCGTCATCTATTCCTTATACAGGCGGAAATTCGGGTACATATACCGCACAGACTGTAAGTTCTACAGGAGTAACAGGTCTCACAGCTACTTTAGCGGCAGGCAGCTTTGCAAACGGAAATGGTAACCTTACCTATACGATAACAGGAACACCCACAATATCAGGAACAGCAAGTTTTGCCATTAATATTGGAGGAAAAACATGTACTCTTACCAGAACTGTGGCGGGAGCAGCAAATCCACCGACAGCAGATACTTCGCTTGTATGCAATGGATGGACAATACCTTTTGTAAGTGGAAATGGTAACTCTACTTCAACTACTGTGAACGGACAAACATTGACCGCTACTGTTACAAAATCGAATAATAGCTATGTAGAAAATGTCGCTTCAAGATCGAGTTGCCTTACTACTACAGCTGATGGGGCTTCGTACAAATTTACTTTTACTAGTCAATGGATGACAATAAAGTTTGATAAAGCAGTATCAAATTTAAAAGTATATCAGGTTTCATTACCTAATGTATCAGCAAATGATAGAGTTAGATATACTTTTAGAAAAAATGGAGTAGAAGTTATTCCTTCAGGACTTATTATTGATAATAATTGCAGAACTTATAATTGGTCGGGAACCAATATTATGGGACGAGTTAATACTGCTGGTACAAGTGGTTCAGGAGGTACGATTTATAATTTTGGTGGGGTATGGTTTGATGAGGTCACTATTGCTTCTGCGGCAGATAATGGTAATACAACTTTTGGATCTCAGTTTTCATTCTGTGTTGGATCTGTTCAATAATAAATGTAATGAATCTTTTTCAAAGGGTATCTTTTCAGTGTTGTTACCAGTGGTTAAAAATTATTTCAATCATCATTTTAAAATAGAGTAATTTTTTTCAATTATGTGTTTGGCCGGAGGTTATTTGTTTTGACCCTCCGGCTTTTCTATTCTGCTATGGTATAATGAAAAAGATTTTTCCTGTGAATTAAAGAAGTATTAAATATCATCAAATAAATATTTGAAATAAACTTCTGATGATAATGCTTTCATTTAACAAAAAAATGATATTTTTTTTAAGGTAATATTAAAACTATTTTTACAAAAAGAAAGGTTGTAAAGAAAATTTCTAAGAGTTTTTTAGATAAATTATTGATGAATAATGCATGCTTTCATAGCTAATTGTTGATTTTGTTATGTATTTTTATAATATCTTTAATTTTTTCCTAACTATATTATGATTCACTGTATCAAAAAATTGCTGATATCGCATTCAGATACCTACAAACATTTTGCTTTGTATTTGTTTTTGTATTCTGGAATATATTTTTATGGCACTATGATGACTGGGAGTAAATTTTGCGTTGTCTCTTTTTGCTCTAAAAGTATAGGAATGTTCATAAAAAATATTATTGACTGCTTTTTGTCAAATATTTATTTACGATTGAAATTAAATTTTATCTCTTAATGGGAATAAACAGATTGAAAGACAAATTTTACAGCTTTTGTCATTTTGCTTTTTAAATTAAATAATATTTTTGGAGAAGTAAGCAAAAAAATTTCATCATTCAGTAACTCAACTATCTGCTCAATAAAATTTTTAATCTAATTAAAAAGGGTTCTGTAGAAATTAGTTTTTCTGTAATGATAAATTGTCTTTAATAAAGCTCTGGTATTATGATCTACAGAGTTTATACGTTGACCATTATTTTTAGAATACCTCTCCTTAATTGTTGGATTAATCCATTTTCTGCGATATTATTGAGCATAATATATCAATATCATTTCCCTTATGTCTATTAATTTTTGATTATTATAAAGATAATTGTAATTCTGGTCAACAGAAATTATATGATCAAGTTGCGATTTACTACGATGCCGTGCAAGTTTTTCTCTTTTGAAGATGGACTGATGGAATTAGAAACGAATACACCAGTTAAAAAAATATCTAAAAAACTTTTGACTGAAAATTATCACAACTTCATTAATGATCCATTAAAAGAGAAGAAGAAAATATCTAACGAAATTGATACTTTGAATAACAAATAACAAATCATCTTTTGCTCGAAACAAATTTCTTAGGTTGTATTTAGAAGTTGGATAAAGAACTGAATGATAGTTCAATCCGTCAAATAAACAATATTGATAAACTGCTCGAACAAGCCTTAGTGACACTTCAAAATATCGAAAAACAATATCAAGAAAGGAAATTGAGATAAAGCATGCAATAATGAGTTTGATATTTCCTGAAAAATTAAAATTTGACGGAAAACATTATCGAACCGCCCGAATTCACTCAATAGCATAAGATATCTTTCATATTAATGAGTTAGATAATATAAAAAAAAGAGAAACGATCAGAATGATCATTTTTCCCCCTGAATGTAGGTCAAGGACTATACCATGGAAACAATTTCTAAACTTTTGTTTTTACGTAAATACATAGGGATGTCACGAAAAGTTCGGAAGATATTTATAAGCCATTAGGTATAACCAAGGCAACATTTTTATCGGTATGCTAAAATTCTCACAGTTATACGGATTAAGAAATAAAGAATATGGAAATTAAAAATAATTTTAAGTAATAAATTCAGTATAAATACGGATTACCGTAATGGAGTTGCTAAAAACTCCTATCTAAAATTGTTTTGCAAGTATAAATGATAGTTTCTATTTATTCTCAACCTACTGCACTTCTACTGCTTAAGATATTGTAAAATACAGAAATACAAATTTTTATAATTTAGATGTATAATTGTAGTAGATTTTATGTAATGATAACTTCTAATTTTGCAAGAAAATATTTAAGATTACAAAATAATAAAATTCCTTGTAGGTATTATCCAAGCACTAAGCTAGTCCCACAAAATTGAAGACGATAAAAGCTAAGTAGGTGGCTTATTGTAAGCTCAATATTTTTTAAAGTATAATTAAAATTCTTATCAACTATCTAACTTCGGATTATGGTTAGAAGTTAGCAATCTAAACAAATAAAAATTATGTTAATTACAACTAAAAATTTTTGTTGCCTGTTAGCAGCTTTCACTTTAACAGCAACAACAGTATCATGTTCTGACAATAATGACACTCAGATTATTGAGGAGCAACTTACTCCCTCACAAATCCTTTCTTCTACACCGTGGGAAACTACAGAAGCTAAAAACAACCAAGGCCAAAATGTGGCTCTTACAGAAGCTTCTGTGGCAGGATATGTAGGTTTTGCTTATTTTAATGGAGATGGAAATTTTGCAATCTACGGACTAAATGACGTATTAAGGTCGTTGGGAACATGGTCTGTTGATGCAGCTGGAAAAACAAGAACAATAACTGCAAAACGTCCCGACGGAACTGCAATTTTCACACGTGATGTCGAAATTCTTGAACTAAGTAAAAATGTTTTCACTTACAGAATTCGTCCCAATTCTGCAGACTCTTCTGTTTACTTCGATATCATCCACAAAAAAGTGGGTCATACAGAGCCTGCAAACGGACAGCGTTTTTTGGCTTCAACAGCATGGGAAACGATTGATGCATTGGATAATACTGGAGCTCATATTAATCTGAACGATCCTTCTGTAAATGGTTTTGTAGGATATGCTTATTTCAGAGCTGGCGGACAATATGCTATTTATGGATTAAATAATGTTCTGAGAAACCAAGGAGATTGGTCGATTTCTGCAGACGGAAAAACAAGAACGTTGGTAGCAAGAAATCCTGACGGAACGGTAGCGTGGACTCGCGTTGTTGAAATTTTAGAATTGAATAAAGGAAAATTCACATATAGAATTACTCCCAATGCTGCGAATCCATCTCTTTATTATGATATTGTTCATGAGCCTGTAAATCACTTAGAGCCATAACATAAAGATATATTTTTTTAGTAATAATGAAAGCTTGTTCTTTCTTGAACAAGCTTTGTGTTCTTAAAGAAACTTATTAGATCTACGTTTGAAAGCAAACGTTAGATGAAAAATTGATAGTGAAAAGTGATTTTGAAGAAACAATATTCAAGTAAACTGTACCTACCAAAGTATTGACAAAAGCAAGGATAAACGGCTCCTTTTGGTATTTTTGTAAACCGAAATTTGAATATTTGAATGACTTTTATGCTAAAAATTCAAGGCTTCAGTACCGCCAAAATGTTTAGTTGAAATTAACTATCACAAAATGATTTTTAATTTCTCTTTTTTAGCTATAATTGATCCAATAATAATGTTAAAAAGTTGTTTCACCTGAAAGATTGTTTGGTTATGTAAAACCCTAAGTTTTCAATTCCTTTTTTATTAGGAGAAAAGTAAGAGCAGGAATTTTCTTCTGGAAATAAATTTTTACCGAATATAAAATGATTCATATCTTATATAATGAAATTCTACAAAGCGACTTTAAATTAGGGAATATTTTTGATTTGAGTAAATAAGTTAGAACAGAAATTGGTAGCTATAATTTTCTTTTCGAATTTTAAGGTTAACAATGTAATTTTCAAACTATAGTACCATTCTAAAATAAAATATCACAAAAAAGTGAAAAATAAAAGAAACCGAATATTTATGCGATTCCTTTTTAATTTACTTTTTGTCTCAATCTTAATTGAGAATCCTTTTAAGAAGTTGAAATTAAAAGATCCCTTGAATCTTTTATTCAAAATCATTCCTGTACTGTAATTATTTAGGGCGGAACAAAAGCCCCGCCCTAAATAACAATCTTATTTAACGGTTTTTATTTTGGAAAAAATACTTTATCCAACTCTTGGTGAAATTCTTCTGCTCCTAATTCCAAACGCTTGTTATAATCGCCATTAGCCACTTCGCCAACTAAATAACGCAATTGATTTTTCCCATCGGTTGCCGCTTCATAAATAACTTCTGAAACGGTTTCTGCTGGAGCAAGGCTATTGATAACTTCATCACTGAAGAACATTTTCTTGAAGCTATCAAACATTTCGTCATAAGCCGAATGTTCCGGAATAACCAAAGAACGGCCAACGAAATCAGTTTTGGTTGGTCCCGGCTGAATCGTTTTGATTTGGATACCCAACTGATTTAATTCAAACGCCATACTTTCTGTCCAACCTTCAACAGCCCATTTTGTAGCATGATACAATGAAAAGAATGGATATGCTACTAAACCACCGATTGAAGAAATGGTGATAAATAGACCACTTCTGTTTTCTCGGAAATGTGGGATGAATTCTTTTGTTAAGCGGATAACGCCCAAAAGATTAGTGTTTAACACCTGTTCGATTTCGCTGTCTGTAGTCCCTTCTAAAGCACCTACAGTTCCATAACCAGCGTTGTTCAGCACAACATCAATATTGCCTAATGAAACAGCTTTTGCGACAGTAGATTTTACTTGTTCAAAATTGGTAACGTCTAAAGATAAAAGCGTTACATTATCTAAAAGCGTTAGTTCTGTTTCCTTTTCAGGATTTCTCATCGTTGCAATTACATTCCAGCCTTTCGCCTGAAAAAATTTTGCGGTTACTTTCCCGATTCCTGATGAAGCACCTGTAATGAAAATTGTTTTTATCATTGTTCTAAAATTTTTATTGATGCAAAATTAGAACAGATGCATACCGGTTTTTTAACAGAAAGCAATCGTATATATACAAAAATCAATCAATACGATATTGATTTGGAGTTACTGCTGTGTGCTTTTTAAAAAAATTATGAAAATGCGTGGCTTCTTTAAAGCCTAGTGCAAAACCGATTTCTGAAACGTCTTTATTGGTTTGTTTCAATAAAATTTTTGATTCTACCAAAATGCGTTCCTGTATAATGACAGAAGTTGACTTATTTAAAACTTTTTTTAAAGTCTTGTTTAAATGATTGATATGAATTGATAATTTTTCAGCAAAATCTTTTGCAGAACGCAAAGGAAGAACACCAACATCTTCAACAGGAAACTGGCGTTCTAGTAATTCTAAAAATTGAGTAGTGATTTTTTGAGAGGCACTCGTGTGATATTTTGAAAGCGATCTTTCGGGAAGTATTTTCTCTGTGTTATACAATAGCTCAAAAATCAACAGACGCATTTTATCATATTTATGCCTGTTGTCGGAAGTCCATTCCGTAAGCATTTTAGCGAATAACTTCTTCACCCATTTTGCCTGTGTGTCTGTCAATTCAATAATTGGCAAACCGTCTGCCTGAAAAACGGAATAGTTTTTCGGATTTCCAAAATGATGAAAAAAAGCTTCTGTAAAAACACAGGAAAATCCGCTTTGCTCTTTTCCTATTTGTTCCCAATTATAAGGAGTTCGGGGATCAGCAAACAACAATGCCTGCTTTTTTATTTCGAAAGTTTTATCAGAGAAATGTACTTTGTTTTCGCCTTGTATCAAGCTGATTTTAAAATATCCTCTTCGACTGTAAGGAATAGGTTTGATGCTGCAACCCACCAAGTCATCAAATGAAAAAACATTAAAATGTCCAATCTCATTTTTCAGACTTTCTGGTACTAAACTAAAACGTTCTGTATAAAAATCTTCTAACAGTTCTACATTTTTCATTTTGCGAAGTTACAAAATTCAAATATCTTTATTTATGGATAATTAGCAACTCTATTTATTAAGCATTTCATTTTCAATCTGCTTTCCCCCAATGATGCAGATATTCGATGAAGGGAATTAGTTCATTTCCTGTTTCGGTCAAACTTTTGGAGACACTTGGTGAAAACCTTCCGATTGGCAAAATTATCTAATTCCAATTCTCTAACGGTCTATGTAAGCATTTTGGTAGTAATGTTTGGAATAGTTTTCTTCAATTCGCCATAATGTAAAATTCTGAAAGTTCAAATTCCACAAAATCAATAATTTTTCATTGTTTAAAAAAATTATTGTAAAAAAATAACCTCTCAGGAGAGAGAGGTTTGAATTAAAATAAACTTGACATGAATGTAGTAAGTCATAATGCTGAGCTATAAAATTTGCTCTAAAAATCTCATAAAATGATCCCAACCAAGGAATTAATAGTTTTATGTTATGAGTCAAACTTGACTACCCAAAAAAGCTTTGGATTGATTTGATGTAATCTTCTTCCGAATTTTTGTCTTTTGTATCCACAAAAAACTGACAATCTTCACCAATTATATATCTTAATTTATGGTTTTTGTCTGTAACAGCTTTATAAATTGTTTCGGCCACTTCGTATGGTGTTGCCGTTCTACATAGTGACGTTTTTTTTGGATAATTTTCAAAGAACTGTGATAAAAAAAGATTGTAATCTGCAATTTCATTACCGGTGGTTTTCCTGGCATTTCCAAAATTGGTTTTTGAAGATCCTGGTTCAATAATTTTTACTTGTATTCCGAGATTGCGAACTTCGAAATGTAATGCTTCCGAAAAACCTTCTACTGCAAATTTTGAACTTTCATAGATACTGGCAAAAGGTAGTCCCACTCGTCCTGCAACCGATGAGATATTGACAATTATACCATCTCCCTGGGTTCGCATTAAAGACAACACTGCTTTTGTAGTCCGCATCATTCCAAAGACATTCACATCAAACTGGTTTTGAATTTGTTCTTCGGTAGCTGTTTCAAAAATACCCATGACAGCATAACCGGCATTGTTCAATAATGCGTCAATTTTTCCAAACCTATTTATTCCCTTCTGAACAGCTGCATGTACAGATTTCTCATCCTGAACATCCAATGGTACCACTAAGACATTTTCCAGCTGTGTCAATTCCTGTTCATTTTCTGGTGAGCGCATTGTGGCGATGACATTCCAACCCTTTGAGTGAAATAATTTTGCGGTTTCTTTACCAAAACCTGATGAGGCCCCTGTTATAAATATAGTCTGCATTTTATTTAATTTTTAATTGTTGATTTATTGCAAATTTAAATTAGGAATAGTATATATTTGATAGCTGTATACAAAAGGATACTTTAATCATGACAAACGACGAAAAAAGATTTCAGGAAAAAATCAAGGCTATTCAAGATACAATGTTTGTACTTGGCGGAAAATGGAAATTGCCCATCATTCTTTCTATTTACAGTGGTAATAGACGATTCAATGACATATCCAATTCAATCCCAAAAATTACCAATCGTGTTTTGTCGAAAGAATTGAAGCATTTGGAAGAAAACCTGCTGATCAAAAGATCGGTTATTGATGACTATCCTGTAAGAATAGAATATGCTGTCACAGATTATGCTTACGGTCTTGAGGAAGTGATTTTACCTATGGAGAGTTGGGGCAAAAAACACAGAAAGAGAATTGCGATTCAGTAGACCAGATCATATGAAAGTTCCTTTAAAATATAACTGAGAGGTGATTGTAATGCTGAGTCTTAAATTAAATTTAACCTTTTTATAGCCATCCGATCCATTTTATAACTATTAAAAAAAATATCAGTTATTATAAAAAAACTTGACTATAGATATGTTATTAATACTGTAGTTTGGTATTTGAATAATCATGCGATGGATTACAATTTAATTTTTAAAATACTTCTATATTTTGCTTTAATTTCAACGCTGAGAATGGGGGCAATTAGCAATTTTTAAGAAAAGATTTTCAAGAAAAATTTTAATAAATTTTTTCGTCTTTGGTCTTTATGCTTCAGCAGTTAAGATTTTTGAAGGATATATGATTAGAAATTATTGAAATAGAAGATTCAAGGTACTATTTAGTTATCAGCCTTATGTTTTTTGCAGTAACATTAGCTTTTATAAACTATTCTTTGTATTTAATTAAAGAAGAAAAAGAACATTTACTTAGCATATTGTATTGTAAAAAAAAATAACCTCTCAGGGGCGAGAGGTTTGACTTAAAATAAACTTGACATGAATGTAATAAGTCATGATGCTAAGTTATAAAAATTTTCTTTAATAATCTCAAAAACGATGAAAACCGTATAATTTTTTTTTGAAAACCTAAAGACAAATTATACACAAACGTAATTTAGATTACGACAGCTTTGTAATAAATATAACAACAATTTATATACGCCCTTGACACTTTCTAATTGTTGAGGGCTTTTCTGTTAATTATACATGTAGTTATTTTACTACACGAACTTCCATTTTCCACTACAAAGAAACTTTTATCGCTGCTGTAGATTTGTATTGTTCAAGGAGGACAAGTAAATAAGAATAAAAAATAAATAATACCGGAATGCGATTGGCTTTTATTATACTACTGCAGCGGCTTTATTAAGAAATTTTATAGAGTAATTGTTGCTTGTTGAAATGAAAACCAAAAATAGTACACCAGCTAACATTCAGTAAAAAAGTTATAATGACAAACTTCCTCAAATTAGTTTTATCCTGCATTTGTATGGGTTCTCTCTCAGCCCAGGTTGGTATCAATACTCCGATGCCTGATTTAAGTGCACAGTTTGATATGTCCAATGCTCCGAAAGGATTTCTGGCTCCCCGTGTGGCACTGACGGGTACTACAGACACGACCACTATTGGCAGCCCTAAAGAAGGACTTCTTGTATATAATATCACATCTAATTCGTCCCTTACTCCTGGGTATTACTATTGGGACATTACCGCCTCTTTGTGGAAGCCGTTTTATAATAATTCGAGTTCGACGGTCAATACCAATACCCCTAAGATGTATGCTTCTGTTTTAGGATATAACCCATATGGCGTAGCGTCACAATCGCCCGAGGCATTCAGTTACAACGGAGTGAACGCAACTAAACAGGGATGTTATTCATTTACTGATACTTATGCAGGAGCTCCCAAACATACCTATTGTTCTTATAATTTAAGTGCTTCTGTAGATTGGAGCTCTGCATTTAATATGGGTAAATTTTTAAATGGATACATTACGGTAATTACGTCTCAGAATGAGTGGAACTTTATTAAGACCAATGTTTTGACTGGAGCGGGTAATTCCAATAACAATATATGGATTGGATATAATACGATTCAGTATCCTGGCAATAGTCCTGAATATACATGGATTACAGGAGAAAAATCTGATATTAACTGGTCAAATTCATCTACTCTCCAAACAAATTATACTACCGGTGTTCCTAACGGAACCTCTGGATGTGTAAGGGTTTCCTCATCATCTAATTCGACAAGAGGCTGGTATAATGATACCTGTAGCTCGACTACAATAAGTGGAAGTGCACTGAATTTTTTAATTGTAGAATTTAATAACTAAAAGAATGAAAAAAATATTGATGAGTTTTGCCCTTATCGGCAGCGTGGTGTTTTCGGTTGCGGATGCCCAGATTTTTGTAAATGTTCCAAATACTGAACAGGAAATATCAGCTTACTTTCAGGTAGGAAAGATGAACGCAAATAAAGGAGTAGGGATGCCGATTGTTTCACTGAATTCTTTAACGGATTATAATCCTATTGTGCAGACTCCAAAACCGGGATTGCTGGTTTATAACACGAGAATCAGCGAGACACTTGAGCAGGGTTATTACTACTGGTCTGCCACAGGTACTCCGCATTGGGAAAAAATAGGAGGTGTTGAAAATAAATTTACGATTATCCAGAATGTTGATCCGAATATATTAGGATATTCTCCCACGGGTACCGGGGCAAATGCACCAACGACAATTACGGTAGGAAGTTCTACGGCTACGAAAGCCACTTGTGTAAAATGGGAACTGAATGCAGGAGGGAACGGACATGTATATTGTGGGTATAAAATGTCTGATAACAGTGGAAAAGACTTCGGAACAGTTTTCAATGCGCTGAAAAGTCTCAACGGATATATCGTAACCATTACAGCTGCTCCGGAATGGGATTTTGTAAAAACAAATATTTTGAATAATTCTACAAATGCTCTGAATACTCCGGCATGGATTGGGTATACTTCTGTAAAAACTCCTGGAAATAGCGAAAGATACAGGTGGATTACCAACGAAACCTGGCGAAGTAACTGGGGAAATAATGCTTCGGTTCAATCTTTCTTTGCAGCTAATAATCCTGTGGCTGCGGCAAACGGTCAGTGTAATATGATAGCCGGATCTTCTTATAATGCCAACAGAGAATGGTATAGTAGTGCTTGTAATGGTACGGCGCTTTCAGGAGCAAACGTTAGCAGTATTATTGTTGAATTTAATCAGTAAAAAAAAATGAAAATATTTAGCCTTATCATATTATTTTGTGGTATTTCTTCACTTTACTCTCAGATAGGAATAGGAACTGCAAACCCAAATCCATCCACAGCATTGGATATTGTTTCACAAAACCGAGGTTTTTTGGGGCCTAGAATTTCATTGACAAGCAGAACGGATAATGCAACAATACCTACTCCGGCAAACGGCATTTTAGTGTATAATTCAACTACTTTGGCGGGAACAGAAGCGACGGCTTTAGCCCCGGGATATTATTTTTGGTATTCTGGAAGGTGGTATCCATCCAAGAAAGGTGAAATTATTAATATCACAACAAACGGTATTTTAAAAACATACTTAGGTTATGATGCTACAGGAGTTCATTCTGCATCTAATTTTTCAAATGGGGGAATCAATTTTACAGGTTTGGGATGCAAACAATGGACAACAGCTTCTGGTGGAAATAACCACTGGTACTGTGCCTACACGGGAGATAAAAGTACACCTGCCTGGGAAGAGATATTTAATGCTGCTAAAAGCAAAGGAGGATATATGCCTACTTTTACTACATTGGCAGAATGGATATGGTTTGAAACCAATATCTTAAAACCAACTACAGGGTATAATGTAACAAGCTCTGTCTGGATTGGTTATAATAAAGTTAACTTTTCGGGTAACCCGACCGAATTTACCTGGATTACAGGTGAAACCTCTAAAATTCTATGGACCAACAATTCCAGTACGGAAGATTATTTTCGTTCAGGTGAGCCAAATAATACCGGAGGAAATGAGGGTTGTGTACATATCATAAATGCGGGTGACGGGACGAATGAGAATAAAAGAGGTTGGAATGATATTACATGTACTAATCCTGGATGGTCTGGTCCTTATAATCAAATTGTTATAGAGTATGAACAGTAAATACTAAATAGAGGTAATTTTTTAAACATAGATGTAAATATAAAAGAGTAATCTTCTTCATAATAAAATAGTTTGAATAATAATGATGTAAATTATTTTCAGAAAGGAAGGTTCGCAAAACTACAAAAGGCTGTCTCAAAAGTGAGGCAGCCTTATTTCTGTTAATCAAATGAATTACGAAATTCCAAAGGCGAGAGTCCAGTTCTAGCCCTGAACAAATCAAATGACAGCATTTGAATTCTTACCCAAAGTAATTCATGCTTTTGTCATTCTTTAATCCAAAGTATAATTGATTCACCTAGATCATCGCATTCTTTGTCTTGGCAGACCAATTTCCTGTTCCTGCGGATAAGGCTTTCTTTGTGTCCAGCTGATATCCTCATGAAGCGTCCCTGCTGCTTCCATTGATTTGGATCTATCCATAGAATATCTGGGATCCGGAATAAAAGGCATTTTAGCCATTTTGTGGATTGTAATCGTCGGAAAGTGAAAGTCTACTTCAACAGTTCCTAATAGCAGATAGCATCCGCCACCCTGGAAAGGATATTCCTCCAGACTATCTGGGAAATGGGCCGTGTCGAAATATTCACCTTCGGCATCGATCCATGTTCCAAAGAACATCGCACCCCTTTTGGTCGGAACGTGCTTTCTGGAAATCAGATAGGCCAGCATCCTTACCTCTCGTTTGTGAAACTGGGTAAGATCTTTCGCCATCACACTGCCACGGTATTTGGTCTGTAACAGATCAAATGGACTATAAGATACCGGAAAGCCAAGGATCTCGATTTCATCAAAGGCATCTTCAAACGGATCTCTTTTTATAGCAGGAAGCTGATATTCTTTTTGGGGCTCTTCAAGCAGGGTCAGCTGCCTGTTATCCGGTCTGTTCCCAGCCATCAGAAACCGGGCTTCGATGAGCAGCTCATGCTTTTGTTTTCCGGTAAACCTCAAAGCACCGATGAATATCAGGATCTGTATGGTTTCAATACCGATAGGAACTCTTTTTACAAAATTCTCGAGTGAGGTGAAATTTCCATTCTCTTTCCTTTCTTCGGGGATCATCTGTGCGATTCTTCCTTCCAGTTTCTCGATATGCATCAGTCCCAGGTACACCTTCGTACCATATACGGTTGTTTGAAACTCACTGAGATTGACACACGGATTATGGATCGTAGCACCGGACATTTTCGCTTCATGGACATAGACTTCCGTTCTGTAGAATCCACCCCCATTATTAATGGCACAGACCATAAACTCAATCGGGTAGTACACTTTAAGGTATAAGCTCTGGTAGCTTTCAACAGCATAGGAAGCCGAGTGTGCTTTACAGAAGGAATAGCCCGCAAACGATTCGATCTGCCGGTAGACTTCTTTGGACAGCTGTTCAGCATGTCCCAATTCCTTACAGGACTCAAAGAAATGATCCTTTACTTTCTGTAATGCGGAAAGTGACCTGCCTTTGCCGCTCATAGCCCTGCGTAATACATCGCCATCAGGTGCGGATAGTCCGCCAAAGTGTAAGGCGATCTTGATCACATCTTCCTGGTAGACCATAATGCCATAAGTTTCCCCTAATTCCTTCTCAAAGACTTCGTGAAAATATTCAAACTTGTCGGGATTGTTATGCCTGAAAATATATTCCCGCATCATGCCGCTCTGTGCTACGCCGGGACGGATAATGGAGGAGGCGGCTACCAAAACCTTATAATTCTCACATTTGAGTCTTCTCAAAAGGCCCCGCATTGCAGGACTCTCAATATAAAAGCATCCGATCGTCTTACCAATGCTCAGAAACTCATTGCACCGGGCTTCATTTTTAGAGAGGGTTGTATCTTGAATGTCTACGGCAATCCCTCTTTTTTCCCGAATCAGATCTACCGTATCTTTGATTGTTCCCAAGCCTCTTTGTGAGAGAATATCAAACTTTTCAAGGCCAATGGTCTCTGCAGTGTACATGTCAAATTGTACGATCGGAAAGCCTTTAGGCGGCATCTCCAATGCTGAATAATTGGTGATAGGTTCTTCTGAGATTAAAATCCCGCAGGAGTGCATGCTCCTTTGGTTAGGGTATTTCTCCAGCATTTTTCCGTAATAATGAACCGACCGGAATACGGAATTGTTATCATGCTGATCCATCGGCTTTCCCGCCAGAGTATCCAGTTCTTCCTTTGGCAGACCAAAGGCTTTTCCGACCTCCCGAAAGATCGATCGGTATTTGAATTCGACATTGGTTCCGCAGAAGGCCACATGGTCTCTGCCATATTTTTTGAAAATATACTCAAGGATAACGTCCCGGGTCTGCCAGCTCCAGTCGATATCGAAGTCAGGAGGGGTTTTCCGGTTAAGATTCAGAAAACGCTCAAAATACAGGTCCAGTTCCAAAGGGCATATATCGGTGATCCCGATACAATAGCTGACAATGGAATTGGCTCCGCTACCACGGCCCACGTGCATAAATCCCATCCGGTTGCTGTATTGGATAATGTCCCAGGTGATCAGAAAATATCCGCAGAAGTTGAGTTGATCAATCACCTGTAATTCCTTCTCAACCCTTTCAATCGCATCAGGATTTCCATCGGGGTATCTTTTTTTCAGTCCTTCAAAGGCCAATTGTTTCAACAGCTCAAAATCCTCTTCTTTACTGCCTTTAAAATATTTTTTATTCCTGGTCGTGGAAAAATCAAAATCAAAACTGCAGCTGTTGACCAGGTATTTTGTATTCTCAATAATTCTGGGATAAGGCTTATAGCTATTCAGAAGCTGTTTTTTATGGGTAAATGTTTCGGTGCTTTTACAATAATCCTTTTCTGAGAGTTTACTGATCAGGGTATTGCCATCGATCGCCCTTAAAATTTTATGCAGCTCATATTCTTCCGTACCCTCAAAGGTCACGGGATGCAAAATGACCATTTTTTCAATCCACTTTTTCATGTCAGGTCTTACCAAGAGATTCAGCTCATCCTGTCTGATTCCGATAAACTCATTCTCATACAATATCTCAGGAATATTGCTCAAAGGATAGAGGACATAGGTCTGTTCAAAGGATGGATTTGTTTTGGGAATAGCGATGTTGTTACAGTTGTAATGGGTCAGTAGCCTATTGATCTCTGCTATTCCCTTAGCATTTTTAGCTAGACAGATATAATACAGCTCATTTTCCACTCTGATCTCTGCACCCACTATCGGTTTGATACCATGCTCTAGGCACAATTTGTAAAAATCATAGATCCCTGTAACGGTATTGATGTCTGTCAGAGCCAACGTTTTGACCCTAAAATGCACAGCCTGACGAACCAGATCCTCCAGGGAGATAGTGCCGTAGCGGAGACTGTGATAAGAATGGCAGTTGAGAAACATATGATAGATATTTATTTTAAAAAACCTGATGCTCTTCCCACGCTGGATGCCCCAAATCTGTTCTTGATCCTATCCATGGTCTGATAGAGGGAGATCAGTTCTTCGGTATCTTCAAAAAGATCCATCTGGTGGCAGCCATGAACAAGACCTGTAAAACGGACACCGATCAGCCGGATTCGCATCCTGCGGGTATAAAGTTTATTAAAAAGATCAAGCACTGCCCTAAGCAATGTATGATCGGCAGAGGTGTAGGGGATTCTGCACTGCTTGGTTTCCGTATCAAAATTCGAATACCTGATCTTAACGGTAACCGTTGAGGTCAGCCACTTTTCCTGTCTTAGCTGAAAGGCCAGCTTTTCCACCATCCCCGAGAGGATGCTTCGGATCTGCAGCACATCGATCGTATCCTCTGAAAAGGTATCTTCAGTGGATATGGATTTTCTTTCAGAATAGGGGACTACGGGAGTGTCATCAATACCGTGCGCCTTTTTCCAAAGTACCGTTCCATTTTTTCCGATCAGTTGATCGAGAACTTCCACCGGCATTTCTGAAAGGGTTTGTATGGTTTTTACTCCTAATCTTGAAAAAAGATTGAATGTCTCGGTACCGACCATCGGAATTTTTTTGATGGATAGGGGATTTAAAAAATTCTGGATGTGGGGAGCCCTGACCTCCAGTCTTCCTGTCGGTTTTGATTCACCGGTTCCGATTTTGGAAACGGTCTTGTTGGTGGAAAGCGCAAAGCTGATCGGCAGCCCTGTATTTTTGGTGACCGCACCGACAATTTCATTGGTCCACTGAAAGCATCCGAAGAACCGGTCCATACCGGACAGGTCGAGGTAAAATTCATCGATGCTGGCCTTTTCCAAAACGGGAACTTTCTCCTGAATCACCTCGGTTACCAGATGAGACATATTGGAATAGTATTGCATGTCCCCTTTGATGACTTTTGCCTCAGGGCACAATCTTAGCGCCATTTTGATCGGCATCGCACTGCGAACCCCAAATTTTCTTGTTTCATAAGAGCAGGACGCAACAACGCCACGATCTCCACCGCCTATGATGACGGGCTGATTTTCCAGTACAGAATCTCTCAGCCGTTCACAGGAGACAAAAAATGTGTCCAGATCCATATGTGCAATTGCTCGTTCCATTTGACAAAATTATTACGTTTTATAGCAAAATATCGTATATTTGTTGCTATAAATTATAGCAATGTCAATTTTATCAGAAAATATGCGGTATTTGAGAGGTAAATTAAACTTCTCGCAGCAAAAGGTCGCCGATGACCTTTTAATTACCAGAGGCAGATATGGAAAGTATGAAGATGGTGCCACGGAACCTCCACTAGAGATTTTGATCAAGATTTCTAAATATTATAATGTCAGTATCGATCTTCTTTTGACCATCAATGTCAGCAAATTTTCAATCGATGAAATTATGGAGCTTCCTGACAATAGAATTGTTCTGCCTATCAGGGTTGATCAGGATGGAAATGATCAGATTGAGATTATTCCACAAAAAGCTTCCATGGGGTATTTGAACGGCTATGGCGATCCGGAATATATAGAAAGTCTGGAGACCATATCATTGCCTTTCTTAAAAGGCGGTAAGTTCAGGGCATTTCCCGCAGACGGAGATTCAATGCCTCCCTACAGGAACGGAACTTATATTGTAGGAAAATATGTCGAAAATCTTTCAGAACTGAAAACGGACAGGACATATGTTTTCATTACAGCCAATGACGGGATCAGTTATAAAAGGTTCCAGTTCCACGAAGCAGATGGTATTTGGGTAAAGGCTGATAATCAATTCTATCAACCGTATAAAATTCCATTGCCTGAAATCAAAGAGATCTGGGAATTTGCATGCAGTATTACCACAAAGGAATATGAACCTGATGAATTTTCAGAACATCATATTCAAAGTTTTTTAACGGAGATAAAAACGGATATCAAGCAGATCAAAGAAAAAATTGGAGATAAAAATTAATTCATGTTGAGCATAGAGTACCGATGAGACTGCCTTACCATGACTTTAATTGAAAAAAACTTCCCGCTAAGGAAAGTAAACACAAATGATGAAAAAACTCTCTATCAAGAGAGGTCTACAAATATAAAAATAAAATTGAATTATAGATGACGACTCAATTAAGTTTATTTAATTCTGAAGAGTTCTATGAGTTTCCAAAAGACCTTTTGGAATACAAGGAACATTTTCTGAGCAGGGCAGAAGCTGATCTATTGAAAAGTACACTGCTTCAAACCACAACCTGGGAGCAGCGCACCCAGAAAATGTATGACAAAACGGTTTTGACTCCTCGTCTTACTGCCTGGTATGGTGATGTAAAATCTTATGATTCAGCAGACAGTAATGCCTCTAAGCGCAATGAATGGACTCCTGAACTTTACAATTTAAAAGAGAGGATTGAAAAAGAGTTCGGTTATCAGTTCAATGGCGTACTCTTGAACCTTTACCGGGATAACAATGATTCGGTGGCCTGGCACAGGGATAAGGAAAGCCGATATGGCAAACGACCGATTATCGCCTCCATCAGCCTTGGGCAAACCCGAAACTTCGACTTCAGAAAAAAGGATCATCACCAAAGCAAATACAGTCTTCCGCTTCCCCACGGATCATTGCTCATCATGAAGGGGGATTTACAGGAAAATTGGGAGCATAGGATTGCAAAATCATCGATTGCAATGAAAGAACGTATCAATCTTACCTTCAGATTTATATATTAGATGTTTATTTCTGCAAAACCAGGTTCACAGATGATGTTTATTCAACATAGTTTTTAACATATTTTTACTCCTGTTTCGCAAAAATATGAGTCAACAGCAATCCAGTATCTCTTTCCATTCGTATAACATTCCCTCCCGAAAATGAAATGCCGACTCCACCGGCTGGCATATAATTCGGAGAAGCTCCAAATCCGGTAAAGTTTATAAAAACAGATTCGCTATCCTTCGGTTTTAATTTCAATGTTGTTCCAAATGCTTTTCCTTTGCCTATTATCATTTCCTTGTCAAACTCTGATACAGCATATTTGAAAGGTTCTATAGACCTGATCTCGCCATTCAATTTGTATTCTTCAGCTTCATTCCTGTTTATATTATCTCTGCCAAAAAAGTAAATTTTATTTTTGGGTAGGAAATCTTCATTTGACTTTTTAAGATTCTCATCAATAACATAAGCATCAAGCACAATCTCAGCGATTCCATCTTTATTTTTAAAATCAACATATTTAAAAGCATTGGCTCCTTTTTTCTTTGCTTTGTCGGAAATAAAAATTATTGCGAGATTAATGTCATTGATCTTACCTGTAGATTTTATCCTTCCGATATATCTTGCCATTGAAATATTGGTGCTGTGGTCAAGATAAATAAAGTTAATTTTCTCTCTTTTGGGAAGCGAATCATTCTTGATAATAAAATCAACTTTGACTTTTTGAGCCCATGCCCAGTGGATTGAAAAAAATATAATCGCAATGATATAAAAAGCACGTATCTTCATTTTATTGAATTTTAAAACTTACAGATTATACCAAATATACGCAATTATATGATCGAAAATAATAAGATAATGACTCTAATAAAGATCTAAGATATTCGACATATCCAGGCTTTATAAAGACATCAATCAAAAGAGGTACGGAATTCCAAAGGGGAGAGACCGTTCCTTACCCTAAACATCTTGCTGAATGACTGCGGATGCTCAAAGCCTAATTCATAGGCAATTTCGGCTACTGTCAGATCAGTATTGATCAGTAGTTCCTTCGCTTTTTCAATGACCTTGCCCCGAATGTACTGTTGGGCATTCTGTCCGATCAATGAGCGTAACAGGTCACTCAGATAGCCAGGCGAGATCTTCAGCTGATCAGAGAGATACTGTACGGTTGGAAGTCCCCGATGAAGTGATGCCTGCGTATTGAGGTAATCATCCAGTATACTTTCCGTTTTCTGGAGAATATCGTTGTTGGCTGCTTTTCGGGTGATAAACTGCCGCTTATAGAACCGGTTGACATAGCTCAGCAGCAGCTCAAGCTGCGCAATTACGACTTCCTGGCTGAACTCATCTACACGGCTGTTAAGTTCCTGTTCCATAATCCGATACACTGAAAGGATGATTTCTCTTTCACTATCGGAAAGATGAAGTGCCTCATTGGAAGTATAGGAAAAATAACTATACTGCTTTATTTTACGGGCGATCGAATGGCCCAGCAGAAAATCGGGATGGATCAGTAAAATATAACAATAGGTCTCACTGTTGTAATCTGTACTTCCCACCAGCTGATTAGGTGCCATGAACAGCATGCTGCCCTCATCGTAATCATAATAGTTCCTGCCGTATTTGAGTCTTCCCTTATTTCTTGTAATAAAGGTGATCTTATAAAAACTCAGAATATCATAGATCGGTGCCATCTCCGTATTGAAAGGGTTGTCCTGATTGAAATGGACAAGGCTGATCAGCGGATGCTGCGGTGCCGGCAGTCCGAAGGCCTGATGGCTTTCCGATATCGATATAAAGCGTACCAGCTTATCTTCTTTAGATTTCATACTATAAATGTATAAAAAAACCTATGATCATTGATCATAGGTTATATGTTAAAAACTACCACGAAAGAACATTATCCTTCCCGCTGAAATCAGCAGGTCCCGTGAAGCTTCCCGTCGGAAGATCTTCAGCCAAAGCAACCCGGATCGGTTCCTTCGAACCTTCCTCCACAGAATCCGTTCCCTGAAAATTATTGAGCGCCGTAGCCGTAAATCCCGGGCTTACCAGATGCACCTTGATGCCGGTGTTCTCCAGATCAATGGCAAGGGAAAGAAAAATCCCGTTGAGCGCAGTTTTCGAAGCGCCATATACGGCATCAAAATTCGAACGGTAAGGATTATCAGGGTTAGAATTAATAGTCAATGATCCCAAAGCACTTGAAACCGTCACAATCCTTGCATTGGGAGCTTTATGCAGCAGTGGCAAAAAGGCCTGGGTTAAAGCCAGCGTTCCGAATACATTGGTATCCCAAACTTTCTTTAGTTCGCTGACAGGCGCAATGCTCGCACGCTGTGCCTCCATAATCTCTTCCAACGTACGCCCCGGAGTACCCGCATGAGAGACTGCTGCATTATTAACCAATAGGGTCAGATAACCATATTCTTTTTCAACGATCTCTACTGCAGAACGAATAGATCCTGAATCCGTAATATCGAGCTGGATTGCTTTTGCTGATCCGCCCAGCTGCTCCACAGCTGCCTCACCCTTTTGAAGGTCACGTGAACCGACATACACTATATAGTCATTTTCTACCAGGGCTTTAGCAATCTGGAATCCTACACCGGTATTCGCACCCGATACCAGTGCTACTTTATTTTCATTGTTATGCATCATGTTATTTTTTAATTAGTGAAGCAAAGATGGATATTAAAACTAAAATTGATGTAACCCAATCGAGACTACTTGAAGCCCAATTGAGGGTAGGGTATTGATTTTATAGAAAATTTGGAACTTCTGGAATACAATCATATTTTATTGCGTGACAAATAACAATATCTTTGTTAGGAATTTTTTTGAATGATTTTCAGCTATGTCAGAACAAGAAGCCACTTACCCGGTCTATTCTCCCACATCGGTCATCGGGATTTTCAGCAATGCGCTGAAGCTCAATGCTACGGTTAACCTGATTTATCTCAAAGGGCGGTACTCATATGGCGCAGGAAAATCCTACGGCAACAACTATTATGACCTGCTGTTTTCCGAGAGCGATCACAGTTCAATAGGCATCCGGATATCTTCTTTGTTGCGCAGTAAGATCACCAATAATGAAATATATACCTTAAAAGGATTTATTGAGAAAAGTATAAAGAATTCCTCGATTGAACTCCGTTTCGTTGTCGATGAGATTATCCAGCAGGAAGAAAAATCCATTTCAGAAGAAGAGCTTCAAAAATATGAGCTGATCCAGAAGAAGCTTGAAAAAGGATCAAAAGATCTCGAAACTCTGGTCAGAGATCAAATGCTTAAAGATCAAAAAATCAGAATTGCCAACATCTATGGTAACAATGCCATTGTTCAAAAAGATTTTGCAGAAGGGCTGGATGTCTCATCATTGTATTATGAGATTGATAATTATAGCTGCAACATTACCTCGGCAACAGCCATACTTTCCATCCTAAGGGAACTGGATTCAAAAAACTACGATATGATTGGTCTTGTCCGAGGCGGTGGAGACCGTCAGAGCATGGAGACATTCAACGACCTGAATCTGTCGGAACATTTTATGAATATGAACGCTTTGATGGTGACCGCTATCGGTCATACAGTTGATGAAACGCTCTTGGACCGTTTGGCCGATAAACGGTTCCATCTTCCCCACGACTATGGCTCAGGGCTTCACAGCATCGCGGAAAAGCTTTCCCATGAACGATCCAACTCCAGGGCACTGCTCATCGATGAGGTCAAGAAAGATATCAAAAAACAGTTTTCCGAACAGGTGGAAACGCTGGAAAAGCAGCTGAGGAAGAAAAACGAAGAATTTACGGAGGCGCAGAAAACCTACAAGGAGCAGGCAGAAACCCAATCCAAAACATTTGCAGATCAGCTGAAAGTGCGTAACGAAGAGTTTGAGAAGCTACAAGCCCATTCGGCCAAGCAACTGGAAGATCTGCAGAAAAACTTTCAGCAGCAGCAGAAACAAAGACAAGAGGAACTGGATAATTACAAAAAAGAGATTACCGCTTTGCATGAGAAAAACCTGCAGTCTGCCGTCAATGAAAAAACAGCTGCTTTACTGGCCAATCTGGAAACCGTCAGACAAGACAATATCCGTTTAAGGGAAGAGGGGAAGAAGCGCAGAACCAGCTACACCGCTGTACTTATAGCCTTTATCGTGGCTCTGCTGATCGGATTCGTACTGGCCAAAGTATTGTAGTATAGTGAGCAATCCTTTACTCATCTAATACCGCCTGCTAATTTAATGTTCTTCACACAGGGTCAGGCCTTGAGTAATGAAGTCACCATAGGAAATTTTGAGCCCTTCAAACTTTGGGTCGTCCAGCCATATTTCTTCCACCTTGCTTATGGAAGGATTATTATGGGATGCCCCTTTAGCTGAACTGTTAAGCGCATAAATTTTACCATTATTGGCCTTACCGTAAATCTCTTTATACCCGGAACAGTAGACTTCCATTTCGGTGACTGCAAAAGGCCACTCACCTGCATATTGATCCTTGGTGAATTTCAATGTTTTTTTGGCTGGGGCACTACAGCTGATGACTGCTATCAAAACAGGCAGCAAAAAGTTTTTTTTCATAGGTTGAATTTAATGGAGCTGAATTACCTATACATCATGGGAATATTTTACGGCTAACCGTAATAGTCTTCTTTAATCAGACAATATTCTTACATGAGCCCCTTAAACAGGTTAACTTTTCCCTCCGGCAGTATCCCGCCATTTTAAATACTCCGGATGTCACTTTCAATGCGGTCAATCTGATCGGTCGTTGGAATAGGCTTCAGTTCCTTAAGGGAAACTGCCGGCAGATCATATGTACAATATCTTTTCAATCAAAATTATAAAAATTTCATCGGTACTACGAAAAAGTAGTGATTTTATGTGATTTCCATTACTCAATTTTACCTCAGTAAAGTTGATCAACTGTTCAAACCTATTAACATCAAAAATCACCGTTATGAATATTGAAAGAACAGAATTTATTGTCTGGATGGAACGGATCATGGAACGATTCGACATCCTGAAAGAACAGGTTGTAAACAGCCAATCCCGATTTATAGAAGTAGATGGTGAGCAATTGCTTGATAACCAGGATGTGCTGCAACTCCTTAAAATAAGCTCAAGATCCCTGCAACGCTACCGTACCAATAAAAAGCTGCCTTATTACACGATCAGCGGAAAGCTGTATTACAAGCTATCCGATGTGCACCACCTCATCAGGGAATCCTTAAAATCCTGACCTCATCAGGACAATAGCAGCCAAATAAGTCAAAGCCTTACCCTATTTCAAAAGAGTAAAGCCCTGGAATTTAATTTCATCCCATTAAACTTTTAGAAAATGGAAGAAACAACTCAAGATCAGGATTCAACGGCTGAAATCCAGCCTGCATCAGATACACTGTTGGTTTTGGATAAAGACACCAATGCCATTGAGATGGTTAGAGGCGTGGATAAAAACGGAACTCTAAAAAAGATTTCTCCCGGAAACAAAAAAGACGATGAGCCTTTAATCAGAGTGGATAAACACGGTGATGTGTTCTCCAACTTCTTCTCCAATTTTTACCGGCAGCTCAAGAACCCGTCACGTTTCCACTTTTTCAGGGTTTCGGAATACGATGCCATCAACACCGCAAAAGATCTCCAACGGTATGTTGACCAGGCATCACCGGAAGAAAAAGAGAAACTGAAGGACTATAAGGTATTACCAAAAGAGACGAACCCAATAAAAAATCAGAATACAATGGAAAACACACCCAACACCGAAACGGAGTACCGTTACTCAGCAGAACAGATCGACTGGAAGACCCTGGAAAAGCTTGGTCTCAACAAGGAAAAACTTGAAAAGCTCAATGCCTTGGACTCCATGCTCAGAGGATTCAAAACGAATACTTTAGTCCCTATTACTATTCGGCTTGGCAGTGCTGTCAGCAAAATGGACGTGCGCCTTTCCCTGCAACCCTCAGATACGGAAGGGGTTTCTGTCCAGCTCCATGCCATCCGAAGGGAACCCAACTATAACCTGAAATTCCTGGGTCATGAGTTCAGTGATGAAGACAAAAAGAATCTCAGGGAGAGTGGGAATATGGGAAGGGTAGTGGATCTGGTCAATCCCAAGACCGATGAAATCATTCCATCCGTGATCAGCCGTGACCGGCTTACCAACGAACTGGTCGCTTACCGGGCAGAGTACATGAAGGTTCCCGATGAAATCAAGGGGATAAAACTCGATGACCATCAAAAACAGACCTTGCTCGAAGGTAAGCCCTTATATCTTGAAGGCATGACCTCCACCAAAGGAGAACTGTTTGATGCGACGGTTCAGTTCAATGCAGATAAGCGGTATGTTGAATTTATCTTCAATAACAATCAAAAACAAGATCAAAGACAGCAACGCAATCAGGCACAAAACACAACGGATCAGCAAAGCCAAAATACGGACGGTCAGGCGCCACGGGTTTTCAGAGACCGAGAACTGGATGACAAGCAATACGAAAAATTCAGAGCAGGAGAAACCGTTTATGTCGGTGGTCTGACCGACAGTAAAGGGAAAGAATATCAAGGCTACATTACCTTCAACCAAGAAACCTCCAAGACCGAGTTTTCCTTCACCAATCCCAATCAGCTCAAAGAAAAAGCGCAACCCTCGGAAGACCACAAAACCCAGAAGGCTGTCAACACCGATGGTAAAACCAATGAAGCGACCAAGAATATCAAAGAGCCGCTGAATTCCAAACAACAGCAACCCAATAACGAACAACAGGAGGCAGAACAGCAAAAGAAACCCGCACGATCACAAGGACGTAAACTATAATTAAAAATCAAAAGACATGAAAGCCATTATTGCAGAAAAACCAAGTGTAGGTAGAGAGATCGCGCATCTTCTCAATGCCTCTGAAAGAAAAGAAGGTTACTTAACAGGAAACGGGTATTGTATTACCTGGGCATTAGGTCACTTGGTATCATTGGGAATGCCGGAAGATTATGGTATGAGAGGCTTTGATAAAGCCTCTATACCCATCTTTCCCAATCCATTCCAACTAATGCCAAGAAAAACCAAACAATCAAACACCTACAAGCCAGATCCCTCTGCTTTAAAACAACTGAAAGTTATAAAAGATGTGATCAACCAATGCGACAGCATTATCGCTGCAACAGACGCCGGAAGGGAAGGTGAATTGATCTTCCGGTATATCTATGATTACCTGAAATGCACCAAGCCATTCGAGCGGCTCTGGATCAGTTCACTGACTGAAAAAGCCATCACCGAAGGATTCAAAAAGCTTCAGCCCGGCTCACACTTCGACAATCTCTACAATGCTGCAAAAGCCAGAAGCGAAGCCGATTGGCTCGTAGGCATCAATGCCAGCCAGGCATTGAGTATCGCTGCTCAAAACGATATCTATTCCTTAGGCAGGGTTCAGACCCCTACATTGGCTTTAATCTGCAAAAGATTTCAGGATCACAACAATTTCAAAAAAAGAAATACTGGCAGATCCAGCTCAAGCACCGTAAGGATTATGCAGATTTCACAAGCCTGTCCGATGCCCATTGGGAGGAAGAAAAGCAGGCGAACCAAATTTTAAAGGCCATAGAACGCGAGGGCAGAGCCACCATTGAGGATGTATCCATCAAAACGGTAAAAGAGCAATCGCCCTTGCTTTTTGATCTGACAGAACTTCAAAAAGAAGCCAACAGAAAACTCGGGCTTTCAGCAGACGAGGTGCTGCAGATTGCACAAAGCCTCTATGAGAAAAAGTTCATTACCTATCCGAGAACCGGCAGCAAATACATTCCCGAAGACCTGTGGGCAGAGATTCCCGAACTCATAAGAATCATCAATACAACCCATCAGTACAAGCCGGCCACAGCAACATTAAAATTCGGCAATTTCAATAAACGAATCGTCAACGACCTAAAAGTCACCGATCACCATGGACTGTTACCCACCACAAAAATCCCATCGGCGTTAACGGCCAGTGAAAAAAGTATATATGATATGATCGTGTACCGGTTACTGGAATCCTTATCAGAACACTGTTCAAAAGAAATCACGCACATCACTATCAAAGTCCATCACTACCTGTTCAGTATCAAAGGCTCAAAAATAATCATCAAAGGCTGGCGTGCTGTCAGAGGGATTCTAAGTGATAATACAAATTCCGATGCCGAAGAAAATCTTATTGACCTTCCGGAATTCAAAACCGGTGACGAGCTTAAAATTTCAAACACCGAACTCCAAGAGAAGGTAACCACACCTCCCAAACTTTACACCGAAGCTCATTTATTAGCAGCCATGGAAAATGCAGGCAGGCAGATCGAAAATAAAGACCAGCAGCAGATCCTTCAAAGTATCGGCATTGGCACTCCTGCAACCCGGGCATCCATCATTGAAACCCTGCTCAATAGAAACTACATCAACCGAAAAAATAAAACATTGGTTCCGACTGCAAAAGGACTGCAAGTATTTGAACTCACCAAAGACAAAAAAATAGCCAATGTAGAAATGACCGCAGAGTGGGAAATAGCGCTGAATAAAATTGAAAAAGGTGAACTCAATAAAAACCAATTCATCAATGACATCCAACAGTACACAAAAGAAATCACGAGCGAACTGTTATCACTGCATATTCCCCAAGAAAACATCCCACAACTCAACTGCCCTAAATGCCAACGACATCACCTCATCATCAAAGAGAAAATCATACAATGCCCCAATGAACAATGCAACTGGATTCTCTTCAGAACCATATGCGGAGTACAAATCAGCATTAAAGATCTTACTTTATTAATAACTCAAAACCAAACATCATTAATCAAGAATATGAAAAGCAAAAACGGTAAAAAGTTTGATGCTTACTTAGCTTTAGATGATAAATCAAATTTAATTTTTAAATTCTGCTAAGTAATTAAGGGTGAAATATTGTCATTTTCTGCAATCAACTTTAAGCCAATTCCCTGCACAAAATTTTATACTCCTGTAATGAATTTGCAAACTCTTGGGCGAATTCAAAATTACTTATTTGATATTCCTCATTAACACCAGTGCCTGATGAAAATCTCAGCCTTCCATACTGAACGACTGGTATTTGGTAATTGCTCTTGAATCTTTTGTCAGGAGTTCCGTTCTTATTGACTTTCGCCCATGTTTTTCTGATAACTTTTGAATCACGAGGAACAGCGCTGGTTTCAGTAAAACTTACAGGAGAAAATGTTATATTAAGTTCGTCAAACCCAATAATTGCAAAGTTCTGATCGTTGTTATACATCAGTATAAATGTTGGATAAAAATATAAATCAGCTCCATTCACATTTTGAAAATATATGGCTTCATAGTTTGATTTAATAATGGGAAGCGATCTAAAACCAATTCTTGCATCTCTTCTGTTGACCAATGTACTTGCACTAGATCGGGCAGCCACACGATCCTGAAAATGCGCTCCGGTAATATCCCATACTTTATGGGCAGTGGTTAGATTTTTAAAAGAATGCTGTAATTGTTCATATTTTCTCTTAGAGGGATCATCGAACTGTATGTCGATATTAACAGCCGAATTATCAATAACAATCTGGGTTTCTTTAAGAGCTACTTTTTGTGCATTAATATCCTCATTTAACTGTTGTACAATATTTTTGTTTACCAACCCATATATAAAGAAATAACTTGCAACTTTCTTGGTCTTGGTAAAGGTTAATGCTTTTTTTATTTTCTTCAGATCCGTCTTCAATTCCGCTTTTTGCTGTTGAGACATTAAGATAGATTCTTTGATACCTTTCATATTTTGAGAGGTGATCTCATGAATATCGGCACTAAAAATGTTATCCGATAACTCAGCGTAAAAAGGTGGTTGATCAGGATAAGATGGCGAGGATGTCCTTGTTGATGAAGAACCTGAAAGCCTGTATGAATTTGAAAAACCTGAAAAATTGGTATTAAGTCTCGTGCCTGATGAACTCAAATTTACACTTATTCCTTTGAACCCAATACTCGTTGAAATTCCTCTTTTGCTGAAATTCAAATGCACACCGGGAATTATTTTGATTCTCTTTCTGTATGACCAAGCCATGATATAGTTTTTAAGATGTTTGAAATCACAAATCTAAGCTACTACAGACAGAAAAATTTACGGAAAACCGTAATCTCATCAAGAATTATTCTTCCTTATCTCATTGAGTTTTTCAATCAACCTCTCTTTCTCACCACTTCCCGTCGTGGAAAATCGTACCAAAGGTATTCTATATTTTTCTAAAATTTCATTCTTCATACGATCTCTTCCGGCTTGTCGGCTTTCCATTTTATGGTATTCATATCCATCCACTTCTATGGCTAACACGGGATTTTTTCCTAGTTTATTGTAAATTAGAAAATCGAGATGTGTGGCGTGATGTTTGGCGTAACGCTCTTCCTCAGGACTTAATCGGGAAAAATCTAATAGTAAATTTCTTAAGGGATGATGGATAATAACGCTATATTTTGAAAATTGATCGTCGGACAACACTTCCCTTATTAATACATACATAAGATTTTCACTATCGAAAACAGATTTTTTTTTTTGATCTGATAAAAGGGCTCTTCTTTTTTCTTCATATCCTTTGTAGAGGTAATCAAAAATAGAATGTACTTCACTCTTGATCGTACTGAAATTATTGTAATCAATATAGCGGATCAGATCTGAGATGTTGGTGTCGTTGTCACCTTCATTTCCGTTCACCAATAAAATCAGCTGATCTTTGGCTCTTGAAATGGCTACATTCAGGCGGTTTGGGTTGTCGGTAAATTCGGAGATTTCATTATCTACTGTGGAGAGAATAATCACGTCATTTTCTCTTCCCTGAAACTTGTCCACCGTATCGGCTTTGATATCTGTTCCCTGAAAGGTTCGTTGTAATGCGATGGTCTGATTTCGGTATGGCGTTACAATTCCCAGATTCACACCTTCCAGCTTTTGCTGTGGAATGATTTCCTGAATAATCACATCAATCTGCCGTTGATTCTCTCTTTGACGGGCATGATTGCCTTCAGTTGTTTTATAGACTAGCAAAGGTTCTCTTTCCGTCTTTCCTTCCGAAAGGATGATCAGCTGATCGTTATAAAACTTACGGTTACAAAAATCAATGATTTTAGGATGGCAGCGATAATGTTCTTTTAACAGTGTTTTAGGAACATTCGGAAATACTTCTGTTACCGAAGAAAGCAGGCTATGATTTGAATACCGATAAGGTTCCGGAATATCATAGCTCTTAAAGATCTGATCTGTATTCTCCGCTGTTGCAGAATCTACTACATTGGGAAGCTGTTTTAAATCTCCAACAATGACAGCATGCTTTGCACAGGATAATGCAAGTACCCCTGTTGCAAGATCCACCTGTGAAGATTCATCCACAATGACATAATCGTAGACTATATTTTCAGCAAGGCTTCTTCTTAATGAGTAGGTGGTACTCATAATGACAGGATAATCTTTAATAAATTCCTCTGATTTAAAACGAAGATCCCATTCGGTATATTCTGAACGTTCCTGTCCCTTATATTTTTGGTAGAGTTTGTTTTTAAACAGCTGCATCGATCCTTCCGTATATTCTTTCATTTTATCGTGGAAGGAAAAATGCTGTAATGTATTGTGCAGCTCCTGCTTTCTGAGTTCAAGTTCTGAAATTTTTATTCTATAGTATTTCGACTGAACAATCCTGATCATCTCTTCATAGGATAAGGTATAAAAAATCTTATCTCTCACCCCATACAGAAAAGGGAATATCAGTTTGCGCCACCAGTAAAACCTTTTACCAGTTTTCTCATAGTCTTCCAACGTCACCCATAAAGAAAGCAGCTGATCTGAACTCACATTCTTTTTAAAACGAATTTCAGTTGCCAATGTTACATCATCTGTAAAATGCTGATGCTCTGTTTTGATTTTATCAATTTCCAGTGCAAGTAAAGCCAACTTATTCTTTAATTCCAACTTTTCAGCAAGCTCAGCAAAAAGAAGGGGAATAGACTGCATAAGGGATTGTTCTTGTTCTTCCTCTAATCTAAAATCTGATAGATCCGGTATTTCAGTCTGAGCATCGATAAATTCTTTTTTATTCTGGCTGCTTCCCAATAATGCCGCTATAAAAGAAACCCCATTGCGTTCCAGCTTTTCGAAAACATTTTTTGTCGCTGAATTATTGCTTGAAACAACAGCCACACTTTGATTATTCATTACTGCATTGGCAATAATATTAAGAATAGTCTGGGTCTTTCCTGTTCCGGGAGGACCTTCTACAACACTTAAAGGATTTGAAAATGCATGGTCAACTCCTTTTCTCTGGCTCAAATTAAAACCAAAAGGAAAGATTTCAATAGGTGAGGCGTGATAATTCTTACCGGGTTCTTTCCCATTAAGATAATTGTAAAGAATTGAAGTGTCAGGAATAAAACGGATACTCCCATAGCTGTTAGCAAGAATATTATTGCCTTCCTCTGTTTTCAAACCAACACTTTCTGCAATCGCCTTCAGATAAGAAAAAATATTTCCTGCTCTCTCACTTTGAATGGCAGATCTCACAACTTTAATTCTATGTTGAGGATAAGAATACGCTTTACCACTGCTTTTATACACCAAGACACACTTATTGCCCTCAAAAGAATAAGATTCTACTTCATCAGTTTTGTCTTTACCATCAATGTAGATTGCTTCTTTTCTAAGAGTATGTGCTGTAGTATTTTGCATGGTTTATTGGTTGTTTACAAATATAACAACTTGATGTGAAATTCTTAGAGACAGAATGAGTTAAAATGTAATGGCATTTTAAGTGGTATTGTCCATACAGATAAATCAGATATAAATAATTATAAAATTCTTATGCAAGATAATACCTGTCAATGTTCCGTGGGCGGAAAAATTTCAGTTCACGATAAGGGCATGGAGAGAAGTATGACGTTGATTGTTACAACATTTCAAGATCTTATACAATCATAATAATGATTGCTTTTCAAAGCAACAAAGAGTACCCCACGACAAGAATTACTGCGGCGATTGTAGCTTTAATGGTGGGGTTTTTATTGGCCAAAACTTTTTAAAAATTCTTAAGGTCATTTTAATTCCTTAATTTCTGCGGTAACTTTTGTTAGTCGAATAGCAATTGCAGCTGCAAGCAAATAAGGGGAGATGAATAACAATGTCCATTCTAAACTACTTTTATGCAGTAGATCATTATTCTCAAGGTATTCTTTCTTTGAACTTTGAGTTCATCCAATAAAAACCTGTAGATTTTGTTGCCTGTTGTACATAACTGTCATCTGCAGAATTTAGGAACCTCTCATAGGAGAGTGATAAAGTATCAATATAATTTAGATATTTATCAACCCAAATAGTATCTAGGTATTTAAATACTGCTCAAAGAATTTTCCTGCCTTTATAAAACTTTTAGCTCGTTTTTGACCATTAAATTCTGAATATTTAAAACCGTTTATTGTATAGGAAAAGTATTTATATTGATCTCCAGCGCTTTCAGTCAAACCATCGCAAATAAAAATCAATGGTTGCTCAAAATAATTTGTTCTTGTCAACGAAAATTCCTTTCTAAGAGAAGTCATTGAACCTATGATGCCGATAAGTCCTAAGGATACCCAAAAATAATCCACTATTTTCCAAAACTTTTTTGATTGAGGACGAGCATGAATAAGTAAAGCGTGAAATATTATTAAAAGCACGAAAGCTGTTAGTAGCGGAAACCAATAGTTCATAAATCTGCGAATTTGAATTTCTCTAAAATTAAGCAAATATTTGGTAGAATTTTTAATAGAGAATTTTGTTGGCAAAGAGATTTTTTAATACAAATAGAAATAGATTGAACGAATATAATAATTTTACGATTTTACTCTAATTAAGTACTTTTAATTATATTTGAAAAAACTTATAATCAAATCTATAAATGTATACTAGCTCTATATTCATCTATATCTATAATCTAATGTCTATAAAACTCAAGGTTAATTAGGATAGATAAGTGATCAGTTTCTGAATAGCAAGGATTAAAATATATTTTTCCACAAATACATATAATTAGAAGTGTATTAAAACTATTTCATAGTTAACTAGATTGATAATTATTTATTTGAATTAAGGCTATTACAATTTAAAACTAAAAAAAATGAAAAAAATAAGCTTTAAAAATTTTCGTCGCTTCAAGAATTTTCCTAATATAGACTTGGGACATATATCAATCCTGGTAGGACGTAATAATTCAGGAAAATCTACAATGGTAAAAGCATTATTACTACTACTGGATTATCTTCAAAATCAGCAATATAATAGATTTTCATTTACTAACACTTCTTTAGAGGATGCTAATATAGTTACTTTTGGTAGAGCAAAAAATAATAGCTCTGATGTTTCAGATATTTCTATTGAATTTGGAATAGGTGGTTATTTATTTTCAATATCAATTTTTGGAAATGATGATGATACAAATGCTAATGTTTCTAAGCTGCACATAAAAGATCTAAACCTTAATACTGATTTTGAAATTAATTATTCTGAGAAAATATTGAAAATAACAAAATACAATTCTCACATTGGATTAAAAGTGGATGCCTTAGGTGATTTAATTAGTGAATCAGAAGATATAGATAAGGAGTTAAAAAATAATGATTTTAAAAACACATCTCACGAAAAACTCAGGCTGCTTGACAGATACAATAGTTTAATTGAAAAAATTGATGCTTTTAATAAAAATATGGTTAAGGAAAAAGGAGTTGGTGTTAATGAGCAATTGTTTAGCTTAGCATATGATCTACCTACAAATTTGCAAAACCGAACTGAGGATACTATACTTCAAGAATTAGTTAGTGACTTTATTTTTCAAAATGATGCAAGTATTAGAAGGTACAAAAGCTATATTGACGACATTAAAGCATCAAATGAAATTATTGAAAAAAGCAAAGATCAAGAAGAAGTTTTAAATGCGAGAGAAAAAGCTGAATATGCACAAGGGAAAATTAATGAATTGAATTTGACATACGAAACTCTAGAGGAGAAGATTCAGGAACTTGTTGATATAGATAATTATAGATCTGAGCTTTCAAAATCTATTGATAATATTGTAAAAACAATAAAAAATACAAAATTATATTACCTTGGGGCAAATCCTGCAAAACAATCTGCACTTTTCTCAATTCGTGACAAACAAAATAATTTAGCACAGGCTATTCATGAGTTTAAACAATCTAATATTAGTAAGGGAGAACAAGAATATAGGTTTGTTCAACATTGGATGAAGGAGTTTGAAGTTGGGGTAGATTTTGATATTAAGTTTTATGCTGGTGAAGCGTATGAGTTCTTTATATATGATGACGATGAAGCCCATTTTAAAACTCACTTGGCTGATAAAGGAATGGGATCAATTCAATCCATGATGATCATTTTAAAGGTTGCAACAATCATAAAGAAGTATAATGATATTCTAAAATCTATTACTATAATAGTTGAAGAACCTGAATTAAACTTGCATCCAGCTTTACAAAGTAAACTTGCAAACTTCTTTCATGAGGTAAATATTGAGTATGGGATTGATTTTATTATTGAAACTCATTCAGAGTATATAATTAGAAAATCCCAATTATTGGTTGTAGATAATGAATATACAGATTCGAATGGATTAAATCCTAATCCATTTACAATTAATTATTTTGATATTAATAATGGACCATATCCTATGAACTTTACTAAAAATGGGAAATTCGATAAAAATTTTGGAGAAGGTTTTTATGATGAGGCAGCAAAAAGTACAATTGCATTAATTAGAAAACAAAATAAATTAGAGCAATAATGTTTACGATTTACAGTGACAAAAATATATTTGAAAGTTTAATTTCATCTTTTGAGGAGTTTCCTAACTGGAATAGAATAATTAATGACCATGCTGAAATAGTTTTGGATACTGATCAAACCATATTAGATAGTCAAATAGAAGACCCTGAAAACATTCTATTTTTATTTTTACATTCGAATGCTAGGTCTATAGAGTTAAAATCAGCAAAGCCAATATTTCAAAATATATATTCAAAATTAGATACAGTACTTGACGATCCTAAAGCTGTTTACTTTCTAAATCTAACACAATCAGAAGCCGAAAAACTTCAGGAAGATACTGGAATTATTATCAACTGCGGAAATAAAATAGATGATGATATACTATTAAAAGGAGTAAACTTGGATTGGTTGGCAGAGGAAGAAATCCAAAATAATTGGGCTAATATTTTAACACCATTTTATAATTACCCGTCAAATTCAATAATAATTAATGACAGAAATTTATTTAGCAATGAAGAAAGACGTGTTAATATTGGGGTTAATAATATTCTGCGAATCTTAGGAAACTTATTGCCAATTAGTTTAGCAGTGGATTATCATATTTTAATACAAACCGAGCAGAAACCCGAAACAAAAAATAAAAGTAAATGTGACGATCTAGCACGACTTCTAAATGAAGGTATTAGAGCATTGAGAAGTTACAATTTTCAAATTGAGATTATCTTTTACTTTGCTGGAACTAATTTTTATAAGCATACACATAATAGACGTATTTATTCAAATTACAAATATGGTAAAAGTGAAAATAGTTTGGCTTCTTTTAAAATACATAATTTAAACATTACTAGAAATGATGATAGTTTTAGTTTAATAAGCTTTTTTAATAGACTAAGCTCCGCTAGTGACACAGAAAATTTTCTTATAGCACATAGAAATGGTACTAATAGATCGAAAGAAATTAGCGCGGACTGTGTTGATAAAATAAATAAGAATGGACCGAATGATAGATATTATAGATATTATCTAAATGGTTCTGAAATCGTCCAAGGACAAGCAATATCAATTTATAATAGACTCCTAAATTAAAGTTTTTCAATAATCTTTCTTACAAGTATTATATTTGCAGTCTAAAATAAGTTAGAGAGAATGAGTAACAATAGAGTGGAAGTCGGGTTTATTTGGCAGATTACAGATGATGTTTTAAGAGATGCGTTCAAGAAAAATGAGATTGGTGATGTTGTGCTACCTTTTGTTGTTTTACGAAGGTTAGATTGTATCCTGGAAACAGTAAATGACACAGTTAGAGCGTCCTACAACACGTATAAAACAAAAATCGCAGAAGACAAACTAGATCCAATCCTTAGAAAATCGGCTGGAGGTTTGAAATTCTATAACGTTTCAAAACATAATCTAAATTCATTAAGAGATGATGCTCGTAATATAGAAATTAATTTTAATAATTATCTAAATGGTTTTAATCAGGAAGTCCGTGATATATTAGAAAACTTTCAATTTGATAAAATTGTTTCTAGACTTATCAAGAATAAGTTACTTTATGAAATGATTGATGCGATATGCAAAATTGATTTACACTCTGAAAGATTAGACAATCATGGAATGGGATATGTTTTTGAAGAACTTATTCGTATATCTAATGAACAATCAAATGAAACGGCTGGAGAACATTTTACGCCAAGAGATGTTATTGCGCTTATGAATGCAATTATGTTTTCCACTGAGAAAAATATACTTAATCAAAAAGGAATAATAAGAACCATTTTTGATCCTGCTTGTGGTACTGGTGGAATGGTTAATTTAGGAAAGAAATATATATTGGATTCTCTTTTAAAAGATTCTCTTTTAAAACCAACCATTCAAACTTATGGGCAAGAGTTAAATGAACAATCATATGCAATTGCCAAGTCTGAGGCTTTAATCACAGGAGAAGATTCTAACAATATAAAACATGGTAATTCATTTTCTAACGATCAATTTGTTGGAAAGCATTTTCATTATATGATGGCTAATCCTCCATATGGAGTTACTTGGAAGAAAGATCAACGTTTTATTGAAAATGAATCTCTCAATCCTTCTGGAAGATTTTATGCTGGCACACCAAGAACTTCGGATGGGCAATTATTGTTTTTGCAACACATGATTTCCAAAATGGAGCACGAAGGTAGCCGTATTGCTGTAGTTACTAATGGTTCTCCTCTTTTTACAGGAGATGCTGGTAGTGGAGAAAGTGATATTCGTAAGTGGATAATAGAAAATGATTGGCTTGATTGTATTATTGCGCTTCCAAAAGATCTTTTTTATAATACAGGTATAAATACATATATTTGGTTTTTAACTAATAATAAACAAAACGATCGGAGGGGTAAGGTTCAATTAATTAATGCCGTTAATTTTTGCCGTCCTAATAAAAAGAGTTTGGGAAATAAAAGAAATGAAATTACTGATGATCATATTAAAGATATCTTAGATATTTACACAAGTTTCAGTAATTCTGAAAATTGTAAAGTTTTTAATAATAATGACTTTGGATATTTTCAGTTTACAGTGGAACAGCCACTTTATAATGAAAAAGGTAAGCCAATTTTAGACAAAAATAAAAAGAAGAAGGCGGATAGTAAAAAGAGAGATAAGGAAAATGTACCTTTAAATGTTGATATCGACAGGTATTTTGAAGATGAAGTTTTGTCTCATATACCAGATGCTTGGATTGACTTTACAAAAACACGTATAGGGTATGAAATAAATTTCACCAAATATTTTTATGAATATAAACAAGTTAGAGATAGTCATGAGATTCTGTCTGAAATAAATGAACTTGAGAAGAATATTGAAGTTTTATTGAAAGAATTATTGAATTAATGAATAAAAATAGAAATTATAAAGCAACCAATTCAAATTTCATTCCTTTTATTCCCTTTTCATGGAAAAAATATAGAGTAAAAAATTTAGTTGATCAAAATTTATATTATCCTATTGGTGACGGTGATCATGGATCAATAAAGCCTGAGATGTACTTAGATTATGGAATCCCATATATTCGAGTACAAAATCTGAGCTGGAATGGCGAACTTAAGTTAGATAATGTTGTTTATATTAATGAGAAGGTTCAAAATGATAATACAAAAAGCATTTTGAGACCAGGTGATATTTTAATTGCTAAAACCGGAGCTACAATTGGTAAATTAGGTTATATTCCGCAAAATTTGCTTCAAGCAAATACAACGTCTTCAGTCGGAAAGCTTACGGTAGATTTTAAAAGATTTGATCCAAAATACATATTATATTGTTTTCAAGCCGAACATTTTCACGATCAAATATGGATAAGTGCTTCTCAAAAATCAGCTCAACCTGGATTTAATATAGATGATTTTGTGAATTTTGAAATTGCCAGTCCAAAACTGGAACTTCAATTGAAAATTGTATCGTATTTAGACTCAAAAACTTCAAAAATTGATAATATTATTGAATGTAAAAAAAGTTTGATTATTGCTCTTAATGAAAAAAAGCAATCTATAATAGATGAAGCTATAACCAGAGGTTTAGAACCCAATAAATCATTTAAATACTCTGGAATTAAGGATCTAAATATGATACCTGTTGATTGGAAAATCTCATATCTTAAATATTTTGTTTCCTTAAAAGGTAGATTAGGCTGGAAAGGGTTAAAAGCTGATGAGTATGTTGAAAACTCAGGATATGGTTTTCTTTCAACACCAGATATAAAAAATGATAAGATTGATTTTACTACAATAAATCATATTACAAAGGAAAGATATTTGGAATCACCTGAAATAATGCTGAAGGTAAACGATGTATTATTAGTAAAAGATGGATCAACTTTAGGAATTACAAATATTGTGAAGGATTTACCATTTGAAACTACTGTAAATTCTTCGATAGGTGTTTTGAGAGTATTTGATGAAAGTCTTTTATTACCTGACTATTTGTTATATTATTTGAGAAGCAGTTTTATGCAAAATAAAATTAACGAATTGAAAGCGGGGCAAGGAGTTCCCCACTTATTTCAAAAAGACATTAAAAATTTCACTATATTAATACCGCCACTGAATGAACAAACTTTAATAGTTGAAAAGATACAGAATTACAATGAAAAAATAGATTTGTTAAACACATTATTAGAAGAGTCAATAATAAAACTGCAACTTTACCGTCAACGAATAATTTCTGAAGTTGTTACTGGTAATACACATATTAATGTTTGTTAATTCACTAAACTTATGGCTAAAGGTATAAAAGAAATACATTTTGAAGAGGATATTGTTAGATATTTGGTTGAAAACGGTGGATTTCATGAATTGCCCTCAACTGAATATGATAAAGATCTATGCCTTATCCCCAGAGAAGTTATAAATTTTATAAGAGATACACAAATTGACAGTTACAATGAATTAAAATCAAACCATTACGGAGATAATACAGATACTAAAATATTACAAAATATTTCTAAATCGTGGTATGAATCAAAAGAAAAAACTCTTGATTTGTTTAGAAATAAAATTAAAGATAGAGGTGTGTACTTTGATTTAGTGTATTTCCAGCCTGAAAATGACAAAACTCCAGAACATAATCTTTGGTACAACCAAAATAGATTAGCAGTAATAAGACAATTAAAGTATTCAAAAAAAATAATAACTCTATTGATATAGTTTTATTTGTAAATGGTCTTCCAGTAATTACATTGGAGTTAAAAAATGAATTAACCGGACAAGATCATCATAATGCTATTAAACAATATATACAGAATCGCAATCCAAAAGGCGAGGCTTTATTTGATTTTAAAAGATGTATAGCACATTTTGCCGTAGGTACTCAACAGATATTTGTGACAACTAAATTAAATGGAAAAGAAACATTTTTTCTTCCTTTTAATAAAGATTTAAATAATTACAATGATAAAGGTTTTGCTACAGCATATCTTTGGGAAGATGTTTTAACAAAAGATTCTTTATTAGATTTACTTCAAAATTATATAAATGTACAAACAGATGTTGTTAAAGAATATGATAATGTTACAAGGCAACTAAAGGAACAGAAAACAACAAAATTAATATTTCCTCGCTTTCATCAGAGAAGAGCAATTAATAAATTATTAAATGCTATTCGTGAAGAAGGTGTAGGACATAATTATTTAATACAGCATTCGGCTGGTTCAGGAAAATCAAACACAATAACTTGGCTGGCTTACCGATTATCTGGTTTTTATAGATTTGCTAATGATTCTAGAGCTTTGTATGATTCTGTAATTATTGTCAATGACCGTAGAGTGCTAGACAAACAAATTCAAGATAATATAAGACAGCTTGACAAAACCCCTGGTTTAATTGCTTATATAGATGAAAATAAAACTGCTCAAGATCTTAGAAAAGCAATAGAAGAAGGAAAACGTATAATAGTTACAACACTACAAAAATTTCCTGTAATTTCTGATGTCATATCTAGTATTCCTAATCGAAAGTATGCTGTAATTATTGATGAAGCTCATAGTTCACAGGCTGGCGAATCTGCTAGACATTTAAAAAAAACATTATCTTTACATGAAGCGGAGGTAGAAGATGTATCTTATGATTTAGATGATATCGTATCTGATGAGATAAGGAAAAAGGGAAGACAAAAAAATATATCATTCTTTGCTTTCACCGCCACTCCCAAACCTAAGACTGAAGAACTATTTGGTCGCTTAATTGATGGTAAAATTAGAGCTTTCGATTCATATTCGATGGAACAAGCAATTAAAGAAGGATTTATTTGTGATGTTTTAAAAAATTATATGTCATTTAAAAGGTATTATAAGATCATTAAAAAATTAGATATAATTGATAAAGAATATGACAGAAAGAGGACTATTCGTTTGTTAAATTCCTATGTGGATTTGCAAGATCATGCTATTGAGAGGAAAACAAGGATTATGCTTGAACATTTTAAAAGTCATACTCAAAATGAAATTCAAGGTAGGGCCAGAGCTATGGTTGTTACACGATCGAGGCTTCATGCAGTACGTTTTAAGAGAAAATTTGATCAAGTAATGCGTGAAATGAAACTTCCCTATAACGCTTTGGTTGCTTTTTCAGGAACAGTAAGAGATGATGAAACAAATGAAGAATATACTGAGTTATCGATGAATCACCTACAAGGTAAGATTTCAATCGCAGAAGCCTTAAAATTGCCAGAAAATAGAATATTAATTGTTGCAAATAAATTTCAAACTGGTTTTGATGAGCCTTTACTACATACTATGTTTGTTGATAAAAGATTAGGAGGTGCAGCTACTGTCCAAACTTTAAGTAGATTGAATAGAACAATGCGTGGCAAAGAAAGTACTATGATTTTAGATTTTGTAAATGATCCTGAGGAAGTAAGAGCCGATTTCCAGTATTACTATGGTGAAAATTACATTGAAGAAGATAATCAAACTGACCCTAATATTTTATATTCATTACAAAGAAAAATTGATAACTATCAAGTATTTGATTCCGAAGACATAGAAAATTTTAGTACAATTTTTTTTGTAAAAAAGAAATTTGAACAATTAAACCCTATTTTGAAGAAAATTTCATCAAATTTTGAAAATTATTTATCTCAAGAGGAAAAAATAGATTTTAGATATGATGTAAAAAGCTATATTAAAAATTATCGCTTTTTAAGTCAGATAATTAGTTTTAGCGATGTGCAGTTAGAAAAATATTTTATTTTACTTACAGCAGTTTTTAAAATGCTACCATACATTAAAATGGATTTGCCTCTAAATGTCCTTGGAGAAGTAGAATTAGAAAGCTACAAAATTCAGCATGAATACACAGCTAGTCTTGAATTAAAGTCAAGAGATGGAGAATTGTTTGGAATATCCCCGAATACTGCATTAAATACTTTTGAATTTGATGAGGTTGATACTTTAACAAACATAATTAATATACTAAATAGTACATTTGGTATTGATCTTACTGATGAAGATAAAGTCGAGTTTAAAAAAATGAAAGATAAAATTTATTCAAATGAAGAATTAATGGGCTTTTTCAATAAAAATAATTCGAGAGATAATATTCAAGGTAAGTTTGATGAGGAAATTGATAATGAACTACTAAACTTTATTAATGAAAAATTAGAATTATACAATAAACTATCTGAAGACAAAGTTAACGTAATGTTTAAAAATATTTGGTTTAATGACTTATATGATAAAAAAGTGCGTGGTCTGAGTTAGAGATTAAAGTATTATTAACTTACTTTCATCATAGTAATTAAGCAATTGATAATTATCATTAATCCGTATTACTAGAATTGTTTTTTTATTCAGATCATATTTTCTGTATTATTAGATTTTTAATTGATACCATTAAATTGGATTAATTTTTAAAATATAGCTGGAAAATTCTGATTAGATTATATATAAAATATTAAATCCTAACTAAGAGTTAGGATTTAATATTTTATATATATTGAGTAAAGTCTTGTAAGTTTTTTCTTTGAACAGATAGCTGTATCTATTTCTTCATCAGTTATATTTTTAACAGTTTCAAAATATTTACTGATATCTATTTTAAAGTAGTCACAGATCAAATGAAGATTTTGAAGGGTTGTATTGGGTAACGATTCTTCTCTCGCACAATTCCAATCAATTTTATATTTTTCTTTTATATCATTATTCAAATAGGTTTGAATCATAGGTTTGTCATTGACAGAAATGCTTTCTCTCAATCTTTTGTTCACGATGCCTACAGCAACTTTATATCTAAAAACTTTCTTCTGATATTGCATTACTGTAAAATAATTTATAAAAAATTAAAATTTCAACGACGTATTTGTCGTTATTTTGCTATATTTGCTTTAGTTACATTTTAAATGTAACTTTGCGATACTTCAACGAAAAATAGAAGCTATTGCTTAGAATCTCGCTCCCGAAAACTGGTAATTTTCAAAATAACAACGAGAGTATAAGCAGAAGCTCACGACCTAGGCGTGGGCTCTCTTATCTGTTGTTATGGGTATACCAGTGCCTCGGAGCAGATATGTAGAGTCCCACGCCGTCTTTTTCAATGCAGTTCGCTTCATCTCTACATAACAAATCTAAGCCCGCTTCCTAAACATAGTATCAGACTACACGATACAATAGGAGGGTACAACCTATTGCGGCTTTAAAAAGCTTACACGGGAACACAGATTTCATTCATATTAAATTCTTTCCGGTGCCTGGCGGTCACTGCTTACAGAACCTCACCCGTCCTTTTTCATACCAAGGGGCATCAGGAAAGTCTTTAGCTAAAAAATGAATCAAAAAACTACTCAACTTAAAAATCAGAAGAAAGAAAAAGCCCCTTCCCATAGTGTTTGGAGACCAATGGGAAAGAGCGCAGTTCAGTAATTAATCATTTAAAAATTAAAAACCTTTACAAATCTATGAAAAATTCCTATTACAACATAGGAGGCATTTTCTTTGGGCTTATACTTACAGCATTAAGCATCAACACCAAAGCCCAACGCACCATTTCCGGTACTGTTACCACATCAGGCAAACCCCTCTCAGGAGTCGTCATCTCTCAGGAAGGCAGTGATCAGGTAACCATGACCGGCAGCAACGGAACCTATACATTACAGGTTTCAGCAGAAAATCCTATCCTATTGTTCAGACATCCTGATTATGCAGAAGAAAAATTTACAGCCACTCATCAGACCGTCGTTAATATCAGCTTAGAACAAAAAGTAAAGGGAATCGAAGAAGTTATTCTCAACGCTGGCTACTACAAGGTTAAAGACAGGGAAAGCACCGGTAGTATTGCCAAAGTTTCAGCAAAAGACATAGAAAACCAGCCTGTCAATAATGTGCTTTCCGCACTACAGGGCAGAATGCCGGGAGTAAGCATTACCCAGAATTCAAGTGTTCCGGGAGGAGGCTTTGACGTACAGATCAGAGGAAAAAACAGCTTAAGAAGCTACGCTGCAACAGGCTATGACGGCAATAAGCCGCTATACATAGTCGATAGCGTTCCTTTACCTCAGATCAATGATTTTAATACAGGAATGACAGGAAATATCCTTCCTTATAGCGAAACCAGTCCTCTTAATTCCATTAATCCTGACGATATTGAGTCTCTGGAAGTTTTAAAAGATGCCGATGCCACCGCCATTTATGGCAGTAAAGGAGCCAACGGCGTTGTTTTAATTACCACAAAGAAAGGAAAGAAAGAAAAAACAGAGGTGAATTTCAGGACAAGTTATGGTGTTGGAACCATGACGAACCTGCCTAAGATGATGAATCTCGAAGAGTACACGGCGATGCGTAAACTGGCGTTTGCCAATGATGGGGTAGCAGTCCCATCCAATGCCTACGATATCAACGGCGTATGGAGTCCCACAAAAACAACCGACTGGCAGAAATACTTTATCGGAAATACTGCTGAGTTTTCTGATGTACAGTTGGGCGTATCCGGTGGAAGCGGAAATACCCAGTTTTCCATTACCGGAGGTCATAACGAGGAAACAACCGTATTTCCGGGAAGCTATCGCTATACAAGAAATAATATGGGTATTAATATTAACCATACCAGTGCAGACCGTAAATTTCAGATCGGTTTCAACGCAACGGCCGCATTGCAGGATAATGTTCTGCCTCCTACCGATTTTAATCTGGTCTATGCTTCTCTGGCTCCTAATGCGCCTGACCTGTATACTTCCAGCGGGATGATCAACTGGGAGAACAACACGTTTACCAATCCTATGGGACCTGCCACTCAGACGTATTCGGTTCAAACCAAAAGTCTGAATGCCAACATCAACTCAAGCTATAGCTTGGGAAGCGGGTTCAGCATCAACCTTAACAGCGGTTATAGCACCTACAACAGCTATGATCAAAAGATCTTCCCTAAAACGACGTATAATCCTTCCAGCAATATCGGCAGCAGCAATTCATCCATACGGAAAGGACAGAAAATGAACCAGAGCTGGATATTGGAACCTCAGCTGAATTATGAGAAAAAATTCGGCAAGCATCAGTTTTCAGCATTAATAGGGGCTTCGTTACAGGAACAAAAATCAGACAATATTGTGCTTCTGGGCAGGAACTTTCCATCTGATGAGATGCTGACCAATATTGCAGCAGCAGCCAGCATCACTGTTCCCAGCGCCTATGAGTCACTATACCGTTACCAGGCGGTTTATGCAAGATTCAATTATGGCTACAACAAACGCTACTTTATTAATTTAACGGGCAGACGCGACGGATCGAGCAGGTTCGGCTCTGAAAGAAGATATGCAAATTTCGGAGCAGTCGGTGCTGCATGGCTATTTTCAGAAGAGGGTTTATTGAAGCGTCAGGCATGGTTAAGCTTTGGAAAGCTCAGAACCAGCTATGGTGTAGCCGGGAATGACCAAATCGGAGATTACCAGTATTATGATACCTATGCATCCACAGGTGGATCCTACGGCGGTTACTCCGGAATTATCCCGCAAAGGTTGTATAATAAAAATTTCGGCTGGGAGCTGACCCGCAAGTTTGAAGCGGCTTTAGAACTGGGATTCTTGAAACAAAGACTGAATCTCAATTTTGGCTATTACCATAACATCAGCTCTAATCAGCTGGTGGGTGTTCCTATGCCTGCAACCACAGGATTTGCAAGTATCCAGGCGAATCTGGATGCTACGGTCAGAAACAGGGGACTGGAGGTCTCTATTCAATCGCTTATGATTCAAAAAGGGGACTTTAAATGGACGAGCAGCCTCAATTTCACCTTACCAGAAAATAAACTCATGAAATTCCCAAACCTCGACAAATCGACGTATGCCAATCGGTTCGAAGTGGGGAAATCAACCAATATGGTCAAGCTATACCTATACACGAGTATTGACCCCGTCACAGGTTTATATACCTTCTATGACGCTAACAAAGACGGTATCATCAATACAGCAGACCGTATCGTCAGCAAAGAGATCAAAGAGTATTGGTATGGCGGATTGCAAAACAGCATCCAGTATAAGAACTGGAGTTTCGATCTATTGCTTCAGTTTGTGAGCCAGAGTCAGTACAATATCAATTCAATGTATGGCAACATCGGTTATATGGCCAACATGCCTTCAATCTATACGGATTATTGGACACCAGATAATCCGGATGCGCAATTCCAGAAACCCAGCGCAGGATACAGTACAGCAGCATCGATGGCAAGCTCTTTCTTTAACAACAGTGATGCAGCGGTGTCAGATATGTTCACGGTGAGAGTTAAAAATGCAACATTAAGTTACCATATTCCATTATCAGAAAATACAAAGGTAAGGGCAAAAGTATTTATGAGCGGGCAGAATCTATTGGTGCTTTCTGACTACAAACAAGGAAACCCCGAATTTACACAGGCAGGATACAGCAGTCCGCTCCGTGTGATCAGTTTTGGATTTTCACTAACCTATTAAACCGTAAGATTATGAAAAATACACGTATAAAAAATATCATTCTATTCACGCTTTTAGTTCTTTTGTTCCTGATTTTAAAAAGCTGCGACCGTTTTACCGATGTGGGATTGCCTAAGAACCAGATCACAAGGGAAATCGTATTTAAAGATGACCAGCTGGCCAAATCAGCAATGGCAGGCGTTTACCGATCATTAGAAGAAGCAGGTTTTTTGTCCGGGTCATCTTCCGGAGCTCAGGTCGTACTCGGTGCCTATGTGGACGAGCTGCAGTCTTATGCTTCTGCCACCAGCGATGCCACAATCTTTTATCAGCTAAGCCATATGGCGAGTACTGCTAAAATAAATAGTTTATGGACCACCACGTATAGTCAGATCTATACCATCAATGCCGTCATCGAAGGGGTTGAAAACTCTGAGAACCTAAGCTCAGCAGTAAGGAATCAATTAAAAGGCGAGGGATTGTTCCTAAGATCATTGCTACAGCTCTATCTTGCTCAGACGTTTGGGGCGGTCCCTTATGTCAACACGACAAATTATGAAGTCAACCAAAGCATCAGTAAAAGCACGGTATCTCAAGTGTATGCCCAATGCAGGGAAGATTTGGAAACGGCTGTTTCATTACTCCCGGAAACACAGGCAAAAGGAAGCAGGGTATACCCGACAAAAATGGCGGCTTATACCGTATTGGCAAGAATAGCCTATTATGAAAAGAAATGGGATGCTGCTGTTCAATACGCAAGTACTGTCATTGGAAATTCAGAATATCAACTGGAACCTGATCTTAATAAGGTATTTCTAAAGGACAGTTCCGGAAGCATATGGCAACTGTTACCTTTCAGCTCAATCTATAATACGTATCAGGGAAATGTATTTATTCTCAATACCGCACCGCCAACCCATGTAGCGCTTCGTCAGGATTTTATGGATGACTTTGAGCCGGGTGACGGTCGAAAAATCTCATGGATTGGTCAAAAGACAGATTCACAAAACAAGACCTATTATTATCCGTTCAAATACAAACAGTATTCTACCAGCACCAGTTCACTAGAATATTCAGTCATTTTGAGGGTTGAAGAACTTTATCTGATCAGGGCTGAGGCTTATGTTCACAAGAATCAGTATGACCTCGCTCTTGCAGACCTTAACAAAATAAGGAATAGGGCAGGCCTGATGTCGCTGACACCAACTGCGAATCAAAGTGTTCTCATCAACGCATTAATGAGAGAAAGAAAATCAGAGCTGTTCACAGAATTTGGTCACCGTTTCTATGATCTGAGACACCATGATCTGCTAGATGCTGTCATGCAGGCGAAGAAGACAGGATGGAAATCCTATTTTAAACTTCTGCCGCTGCCTGAAAAAGAACTTCTTTTAAATTCTCATTTAAATCCGCAGAACGATGGCTATTAGAATATTTCTGTTCATATTCAGTGTAACGCAGGGACTCTGCTTTTCCCAGAATATGGACAGCTTAGAGACCAGGTACAAGCAGTACTATGACACTGCACTTTTAACAGTCAGTCCATCAGGGCAATATGTTGTACTGAATCATAACAGCGCTTATGGTAAGGATGATGATGAGCTTATTGATTTAAAAAGCGGTAAGAGCAAAATGTTAGATAAGCATGATCAATACGATTTTTTAGGAGATCATAAACTGCTAATGCGAAGCAACGATCACGTCCGTTTTCTCAACTTGAAAACGGGTGAGCAAAAAGATGTTCAAGGCAATTATATGTCTATGCTTGCAAATTCATCCCAACAGGTAATTCTCTATAATACCGGCTCGAAAGAGCTGGTATTATCCAATAATAAAGGACACGTCCGATGGACTGAAAAAAATATCAGTGTCTACCAGCTGGAAGATGCAGGAAATCATCTGGTGTATGTTTCCGGGAACATGTTGGTGGTGAGAAACCTTAAAAACGAGGAGCGTAAAACCTATCAGCTCGAAAATACTGTTCAATGGCTGGCTTCTTACGGTAAGAAAGTCTATTGTGCCCATATTCAGGCATCAATTATCGAACTTTATGTCGTGGATCTTTTATCCGGTCAACTGAAAAAACAAGTTATTACAAGTCCTGAAGCTTTTGAATGGACAACCGGATTGAATTCGTATTTCGAAGTCAGGGAGAATGAACATTTTATTTTTCCCCTCTATTTGAAAAGCCAGTTGAACGCCAAGGAAAATCCTGAGCTGCACATCAGTTATTCCAACAGAAACGGGAAGGCTCAGCCAGTGAACCATTATCTGGGGATTTACAATATTAAGGAAGAAAAATGGGATTTTCAACCTGACGAAAGATTGCAGCAGCCCGTTTATAAGTTTTTAAACGACAAGGGAGATTTTGTTGTTTTTGATCAAAGCGATGATGTGACAGAAGAAGAGCAAAATGCAGTCCTTGATCTTAAACTGATATTGGATTATGGCAAAAGTTTCTCTATACTGCCTCAAAAAAGAACGGATGACGGCAATTACCTGTGGGATCGCCGCACAAAGCAGTTTGTCTATTTCAACGGTAAAAGATGGATGTGCCAGCAGCTTGGAAAGGAAAAAGATCATGAACTTTTTCCTGCAGAAACCCATGGATGGGAGGACCTTAAAAACAATGGTCTCCAATATTCTCCGCATGAACGCCCAATCAAAATCAAAGGGACCTCGAAGATTATGCTTTCTAACCAGTCCGACTACTTTATCGTGGATCTTACCAATTATCATGTAGAGAAAATTACCACAACAGGGGATCAGCATCTCCAGTACCGGCTGCAGGTATCCAAGAATCAGTACCCCAAGTCTTCCTGGAACGTTAGATTCGCTGAAATAGATATAGAAAAAGAAATGACATTTAAACTTTTCAATACGCTCACCTATGATACGGGATTTGCAGCCTATACATATAAAAATAATCAATTTAAACTCTACAGACAGGGACATTATCAAGAAAGGATACCGTACCGTAAAGGATTCTTTTTAACATCCTATTTTGCCCTAGAACCGTTTCAGCTGACAAAATTCGAAAACGGAAAATATACCCTTGTGCACGAATCTCTTAAAACAGAAAAAAAAGGCTTTGGTCAGGCAAAGTGTCAGATTTTTCAGTATCAAACAAGCGAAGGGATTTCCAACACGGCAATTCTGTATCCTGCGGACTATGATCCGCAAAAAAAATTTCCGATGATCGTTAATATTTATGAAAAAATGTCCCTTGATGTATTGAAATTCTTACCGCCCTACATAAAAACGACTTTTGGCTTTAACTACATGCATTACCTGATGAATGGGTATCTGGTTCTTTTACCTGATCTTCAATACAGCACGGGTGGTCTTAATAACAGCATGATCACCTCGTTAGAGAAAAGCATTGATAGGGCTGAATTATTAGCGAATGTTGATCGTGGTAAAATAGGAATTATAGGTCTGTCATTCGGCGGCTATCAGACTGGTTTGGCACTGACCGGCTCCAGGTATTTCAAAACCGGAGTGGCAGGGGTCATGGTATCAGATCTGGTATCTCATTCTTTGAGCTACTCAGAATTCGATGCAAAGCCCAATTACAGGAGGACTGAAAATCAACAGGTCAGAATGAAAGATAACGTCTTTGAGAGCTGGAACAGCTATATGGGAAACTCCCCGATATACCATCTGAAAAACATTAATACTCCTGTACTGATCTGGACAGGTTCAAAGGACAGGAATATATCCCCTATGCAGTCACGGATGTTTTTTCTGGGACTTAAGCGATTACAGAAAAAAGCGGTCTTGCTAGAGTACCGTAATGAAACCCATAATGTCTTTCTTTCATCCAATCAACTGGACCTGAATGTCAGGATCTGGCAATGGTTTGAACATTTCCTGAAAAATAAACCGCCTGCAGATTGGATCAATCCAGTACATCAATAAATACAGAGACTATCCCTTAATTATTTATAATCAAAAAGCATATTTATTATTAAAAAGATTAAAAACACTTATGTTTAAAATATTTGCTTGGGTAACTAATTTTTAAACTGAATGTACAGTGTTTCTATTGACCCTGTATTGACAAAACAATTAATCTAAAGTTGTACCTATAGTTAGGTCTAAGAATAGATTCCTCCCAAATTAAAGTATAAAAATCTGCTCTTTTATCTTATTCATTTGAGCATTAATTGCATTTCAGTCAGATAATTATCTGGCAGGTTATACAAAAACGGAATCCCTAGTAGATTTTAAAGGAATGACATTTATATTAAATGCAGATGGGCTCGATATTAGATTTAGTGGAAAATTGGCTGGGTATTTAAAATCTGAATTCATAGTTAATGAAAAGACGATTGGAATAAGTAATGAGCAATATGAATTTCCAAACAATAAAATAACAATTAATTTTATAGAAGATCATAGTATCAATAAACTATGTTTAGTTTGTTTTTTATAACAACTGTAAATTATTTGAATCCCAATTAAACCGTTCTTAATAAAAAAATGAGGCTGTCCCAAAATTGAGATAGCCTCTCTTTTTAATTGATTTTGTACAATTCTACATTGGCTGTTTCGGGATGATCAACCTCCGGGCCGCTTGTTCCAAAAACCTGCTGTCCTGTCGGTAAGCCGTTAACGGTACAAATCGGACCCAGTGTAGTCTCACACATGACGCTTCTGTCCCACTGGTTGGTTGAGCTGTTAAAGATATAGCCTTGTCTTACAGCCAAAGTCTCACTGTTGCTTTTCGCTTTCTGTGTGGCGAATGCAGTTCCTGTTCCTATCAGAATCAGAACTGCCGGTAAAATGAAGTTTTTCATTGTAATAAAATTTGATGTTATGCCTACTCTTGTGTAACAGGTTTTCGGCAATCCCTGCTCTGTTGGCCAACAGATATTATTTAAATGTATATCTGGTCAATTGTGATCCTGACAGTACATACAAATAATGTTTCGTAGCTAAAATGCTTTTGATCCTGCTCCTTTTGTTTTTCTTAATATAAAAGCTGTAGAGGTATTTCTTGGTTAGGGCATCATACACATCAATGCAGTGGTTTTTTCTTGCATCACTGTAGGACTCATTTTTTCCTCTTATGCTGGATACATTATAGAATTTATGATTGGAGACCGCCTGTATTCTGTTAATGATCGTGGGAGACCTGAGTAATTTGGTCTGTCCATTGGTAAGGATTTTGGTCTCAAGGACGGTATGGGATAAGGAATCAATGGTTCTTGTTCTTCGGACATGCCCAAGGTTAAAGTCTGTTGTGATGATCTCATTTCGGTAGAGGTGGGTATATACTATCTGTTGATTGTCATGATCAACCGTGATATCTCCGTCGGTATCGAAAATACCGTCTGAGTGGCTCTGTAAAACATCAGGATAAAGATGATATTTTTTAGGAGCCGTATGTAAGATACCGAGTTCACTTTCTTTCGTTTTAACAAGCATCGTTTTAAAGATGTATTGCTGTGGTCTAAGCATATAAAATCTGGAAAAATACAACCGGTAGATCCCGATGTCATGAGCCTCCAGTGAGGGGAGCTTTCCTTCGAAGACAGCAGGAACCTTACCATCTGATACGCTGAAATAGGGATACAGCACATTAACAGTCGCACTGACAAACGGGTATTTGTAATGATTGAGCCTGAGGGTATTAACCTGGATATTATTAAACTCAGGCATTACTGTTGAAAGAAGCAGAGGGGTTTTCCGTTGACCTAAGAATAGGGTGTCACCTCTGTTTCCTGCAAAGTAGTAATGATCGGCAGGGAATTCCAAAATTCTTTGCTGATCTGTCAGCGGATAGACTATTTTTCTAGTGAAATTTCCCTCGTTATCATGAAGATGCGGATAGAATAAAAGAGCAGGAACTAGGGAAGGTAAACCTATGGCCACTACTGCTAATCCCATTAGTCTCTTTTTGCTGACAGCTCCCGGTCCAAAGGTAAAAATGGCAGTCAATATCAATACGATACACAGAATATTAAAAATAAGGTGGTCATTCCAATCCATCTTTTCCAAAATTCCCCCGCAGGAGCACGGTATCGACTCACTGAAATAGACAATAAGATAAATATATACCGTAAATGCCGACATTAATCCCAAAGAGCCATACAAGCCTGTCAACCGGACTTTAGGAACAGCCAGAAGAAATACGAAAAGAAATTCCGTCAGAATTACCACATAGGAAATTAGTACCGAATAATCACCTAAGAGGGGAGACTGAGCCAGCTGAATCTGGAAATTTTCAAAATCAGCTAGCTTGCTTACTCCCGCATATACCCATAGCAGGATGAGAAAATAGCATATGATGACAGAAATGATGTTGGGTTTATTTTTCATGACTTTGTATTCAATAGGTTTAACAGGCTTGCACAAGTCTCCATTTAATCTTCCAGCCACAGTATTCAGGCATGGGATCTCCTTTGACAAGAGTTATTGTTGTTTTGAAATTCCCCACACTTTCCCAGATGCCGCTTTTTGGACATGGTAAACCGCTGACAACTGACAGGGAGGTATGGGGAATCATAGGGTAAGGATATTTTCGTTTTCGTAAAGCCTCCAGTTATCTCCGTCCCGTACTGGCGGATCTGAAGGATCAGGATCAAGATCCTGTTCCGATAGTTTGGCAGAATCTTGTTTTTTCATAAGGGGTTTTTCAGTCTTATGAAACAATTTGTCCATTGAATCAATATCTTCTTCTCGATTGGTGCAGTTTTGTAAATATGCTGAACTTACAACAAGGGTTAAAATAGGGATAAACTTTTTCATTGTGATTGTTTTTAATGGTTATCCCGGCCGGATTGAAATAGAATTCTTAAGCCAAAGGTATCGGGCTTTCAACCGAAAAAAAAGGACTGGATGTTGCAATTTTAAAATCAGTACGTATCAATTTTAAAATTGATACATTTTAAATTAAACTTTAAGTTATTGATAGACAGTATTTTGTTAGGTGTTGGTTTCATTGTTTCCCTAATTCTCCTGAATTTGATTTATTTTAAAACAAAATGTTTATTTTTGAAATGGTGAGGTTCTAATAATCAGTATATGAAAAAGTTAAACTACTTTCTCGTCCTGTTTTCTGCTTTTTCCCCGTTTTTATTTTCGCAGCATCAAAACGAAAGGACTTTCAATGAAATAAGAAAAATTTATGAAAAAATGGCGACCGATGATATTTCGGCCATGCCCGATGTGCGGATGTACATTGCGAAAGCCAAAAAAGAAAAAAATTATATAAAACTAATCCAAGGCTACAGGGACGGAAGGCAGTTTGACTACCATCATAAAATACAATATGCTGACAGTGTACTAAGCATAAGTCTTAGCCATGGAACAAATGATGATGTCAGTAAGGATTATCTGAGCAAAGGGATTATCTATTATTTTTATCAGAAAAAATATAAGCTGGCGTTGAATGAATACCTCAAGGCCTATCAGTATTCTAAAAATTCGAAAGATCATTACCTGCACTATAAGGTGCTGTACCATCTCGGAATTGTTAAGGGGCATCTCGGATATTATGAAGAAGCCCTGGAGCATTTTAATAACTGTCTGGCTTTTTACGATGCGCGGCGCAAAGGAGATAATCATGTCAATGAAAAATATAATTACAATAAAGGCTATTTGAACAGCCTCCACCAGTTGACGGTGGTTAACCGGTACCTGATGAATTTTGCCAAAAGTGACAGTCTGAGTCGGCTGGGCTTACGGCTTACGGAGAAGGAAGATGATTTTGAACTAGAGCACAGCTATTTTCTAAAATGTATGGGAATTTTAAAATTCCATCATAAAAATTATGATGAGGCTAAAGCCGATCTTAAAAAATCTCTGCCCATGCTTTTAAAAAGGAATGATTTTGCATGGTCAACCGTAATCTATTATTATCTGGGGAAGATCGCGCAGGCTGAACGAGACTCTAAGACGGCCATGGTTTACTACCATAAGATAGATTCTGTATTTGAAAAGCATGGATTTATTCTTCCTGAAGTATATAACAGCTACAAATACCTGATTGAATACTACCGTCACAAAGATATCAATCAACAGCTGTATTTTACAAATCAGCTTCTGAAGGCAGATAGTATTATCTCAAAGGACTATGCCTACCTATCGTCCAGACTTCACAAAGATTATGATAGGCAGACCCTTATCGAGCAGAAAGAGGATATTGAGAAAGCGGGGAATCAGAAAATGAGATATGCCAAGATCATTATTTTTTCAGGAACGGTGGTACTCACTTTTTTTGCGGTGAGATACCAAAGGGATCAGAAAATTAAAAAACAATACGACCTACTGCAAAAGCGCATTCAGGAAGGAACTTACAAAATAAGCGACCTTGAAACACAGGAACAGGATGAACAATCCTTACGAAAAACGTCACTTACTCCTGAAATGACCATTGAAATCAGGGAAAAGCTAGAAAAATTTGAAAAGGAGCTGCAGTTTACAAAGAAAGGTATCACCCAAACCAGCATTGCCCTAAAATTAGGGACAAATGCCCATTATCTCTCTATATACATCAATGAAAATAAGGGAATTAACTTTACCAAATATATGGCAGAGCTGAGAATCAACTACATCACCCATCTTTTGAATACCAATACCAAGTATCTGAATTACCGGATTGAAGCTTTGGCAGATGAATGCGGTATTGCCGCCCGTCAAAACTTCTCCAAACTCTTTTTTGAAATCAACGGCATACGCCCGACGGACTATATTAAGAAGCGCAAACAGAACCTGGGAATCAGTTGATTATATCGCAGATAAACGATTTTTTGTAAATTTCTAAAAAAAGGACATGGTAACAAAAACTATTTTTAGAAAAATTAAGCGTTTGCAGGATGAACTAGAGCTTAAGATCAATCAAGTTTACGATGACAACGGAGACATGGTAAAAGTTGCAGAAAAATCATTGCTGCTCATCGATGAATCGATTCGAAAACTCAAAGCAATGGTTTCCTCCCATCAATTTGAAACTATAGCAGAAGAAGTTTATTTCTTTAAAAAATTAAAACCTCCGTTTATTTCAAAGTTTATTTATTATTCAACGGTTCTTGAGGTCGAATCTCATAGACCTGATGCGGGTAGCAAAGCGCTGAAAAAATATTACGAAGCAGAGCAGGAAAAACTTAAAAACTTTTACTTAGAACAATCCGAATTTTACAGCTATTATAGAAGAGAGGCTACCTACCTTGACCAGAAAATATTTGTCAGAAATTCTTATGACTTAAAAATGAAGCTTTCATTAGGATTTTACAACTTTGACTCCAGTTTCACCACTTCTCACGATCATATGATCGCAAGGTTTTTGGCAAATCAACAATACGACCAGTACCTTAGAAGAAAGATTGAGGATTTAGCTGATCCTTCCAGTATTAAAGCTGTTAGACCACTTTCATGGTCTGCATCAAAGGTGGGGCTTATAGAACTTACCTATGCACTTTATCAAATGCGATGCTTCAATGGTGGAAACATAGAACTCAGCGAAGTAATTAAATTTGTTGAAAAAACATTGGGCACAGATTTAGGAAACTTTCACAAAACCATATTTGAAATCAGGAACAGGAAGCAGGGAGCTACTAAGTTTTTAAACTTGGTCACCGAGAATCTGAATAAACATTTCCTCAATACAGAAGGTGAGTAGCTGTTGATCAACCTCATTTGTGTTTAGGTCATTTGAGGTTTTAATTTTTATTCATCAGATGCTGCAAATCCGGATCCTTTGAAATTCGATCCATTTCTTGTGTAATGATTCTGGTAATATCCGATTTAATAGTCTTATAGTTCGTTTCGATTTCTTCACGCAGACAATCATTTCCTTCTTCATCAATAAAAGAGCGTATTGAAGGTATTTTTTCATAGGACTTTTCCTGTGCTGCCAGTTTCACACGATCCACCACAATTTCAGAATGGAATATTTTCTGTTTAATTCTTTCGTCAAAATTATCCGAAACAGCCCCGACAAAAAATCCTTGAGTCAGCGTAGAAATCTTAGATGCCGGAATTAAGCTGTCCAATTGTGTTGATATGGATGTGGAAGTATCATTTCTATTGATGGATATACTTTGTCTCTTTTGTAAAACTTTACCAAATCTTTCTGATAATGCTTTTGCTGTTTCTCCAACGACTTGTCCGCTGAAAATATTTCCCACCGTATTCTGAATGACTTTGCTTTCTTTATCTCCGTAATCTCTTGTTAATTGAGAAAAATCCTGAAATCCAAGACAGACAGAAACTTTATTGCTTCGAGCCGTAGCGATCAGATGATCTAATCCTCTGAAGTAAATTGTGGGTAGCTCGTCAATAATAACTGAACTTTTAAGCTGACCTTTTTTATTAATGAGCTTTACAATTCTTGAGTTGTATAATCCCAAAGCTGCAGAATAAATATTTTGACGGTCAGGATTATTTCCTACACAAAGAATTTTGGGCTCATTGGGGTTATTAATGTCTAAAGAAAAGTCATCTCCGGTCATAACCCAGTACAATTGCGGCGAGATCATTCTTGACAGAGGAATCTTCGCGGAAGCGATTTGTCCCTGTAACTGATCCTGTGCTCCGCCTTGCCAAGCGTCCATAAAAGGAGAGAGGTAGTTTTCCAGCTCTGAATAGGATGTTAGAATGGTAAATACATCTTCATATTTTTTATTCAACAGCTCGATAGCATGTGGGAATGTACAGTATTTCCCGTTCTCATAAATTTTAAGAAACCAAATAATAGCAGCTAAGAGAATAATCGGACTTTCCACAAAAAAATCTCCCTGCTTCTGTATCCAGCTTCTGTTAAGGTTCAGCATAATCGTGTATGCCGCTTCGTAAGCATCAGAGATATCCGTCATAAAATACGGATTCAAAGGATTGCATCGGTGGCTTTTTCTAGGATCGTCAAAATTGATAACATAGAACTTGGGCTTTATCTTATAAGCATCTGAATGATTTAAAAGATGATTGTAGGCAATGGTCGATAAATCATCGAATTTAAAATCATAAATATACATTGAAAATCCTTTTTCAATGTGCTGTTTGATGTAGTTGTTGACAACGGCAAAAGATTTTCCTGAACCTGGTGTTCCTAAAACAATTGTAGCTCGAAAAGGATTGACAATATTAATCCATCCCTGATGCCATTTCCCCTGATAATAAAATTTAGTGGGAAGATTGATGGAATATTCATTATAAAATAATTTTGTCTCCTGTAGAAAGCTTTCATTCTCACTGTTAAAAACATCTTCCATTAAATTATGTCGCAGAAGACGACTCATCCAAGCCCCTGATACCATAAGAAACAAATAACCACCTCCTGTTGTAACAATGTATAAAACATCACCACTATCCGTTGAAATATGTAATAATGGAGTATTGAAAAAGAACAAAAGGATACCCATTGTTAAAGTTGTTGATATTTTTTGCCAGGTGATTTTATCGTTTTTAACTCCCTTGGTACCCAGGCAGCTTAATCCAAGCAGTATTACTGCAAAGAGCTTTGTATACAAAATATCGGCAAAAAGTCCTGAAGTCTGGTTAAAACTGTAAAGTATCTTATTGAAAATCTCATGTGTCCAGCTAAGCTTCTCAAAAAAACTGTAACAAAACCAATAGAGGTGCGTCAATACCATGATGATGCTCACTGTTCTCATAAATGCCATAATTTTGGCAAGACCTTTTAGATCGTCCTCTCCCTGCATTTTTAAATTGTTTTTAACAATTTTATTAACATAATTATACAGAGTGATTACGAAATGCATCGAGCGCACTTATTTGTCTGCAATTGTCATATTATAAAGTCTTTCAATTGAACTCATCCTAACAAAGTTGCTGCTTCGTCCTGCGGAGCTTCAAGATTTATTTGGACAGAAGCATTAAAGTGTCAATTTTTAATCTGTTATAGTAGTGAATTGAATTCAAATAACTAATACAACTCCTTATTATTTATTATTTAAATGATGCGCTGAGGAGCGCAATTCCAGCTTTGAAATATCAATATTCCATAAGGGCTTATTTTTGTTGATAACAACAAGTGAGCGGTCATTCAGATCAAACTTCTTTACAAAGCAGTAATACAAATATTTGTTCAGCCTTATCTGGATCCGTTTTCCTCTGTGACTCAGGTTCGCATATAAATAGTAGTTGGTTTCAGAATAGGGTGCAAAGAAAAGAGAGATAATATGCTCCTTCCAGAAGGTTTTATTTTTGTTCTCTGTCCATGAATTTAACCTCTTGATCCTTCCTTTGTTGGATATGGCAAAATATCCTTTGAGACCGGGAATAGGTTTCCATAGTTCGCCGGGAAGATCTTTTAACGATAAATTCATACAGGCAGGCGGGTTGTTTGGATCAATAGATGGTTCCCCGAGGTTTTTCCATAGGTTTACGTTAAAGATTTTCTCCGTTTTATCTTTTTTCTCCGGTATCAACTCTTCTTGAGTAGGAATATATCCTTTTGTAAACCATAGGAATGTTCCCGCAGTAATCCTTTTTTTGTTGATCACCGCCATGATCTGGGTGTGGTGGATTCCCAAAGTTTCGCTTGCCGCATAAATATTATCATAACTTGCAACAAAATCCCCATCGACGGTGTACTGGCTGACTGGCTGGTAGTAATTCCCTTTTTTTCCTCTGCCTGTATTCAATACTTTATTTCGAAGCTCAATGGCTGTGACTTTCTCGAGATTGCTGAAATGGACGTTGAACCTGTTTTCATCTTTAAAAGAGATCCGGAATGAGAGATCATCCATATCAATTTTTTCAACAAAATGATAATACACCAAACGAGCAGTTGACCTTCCATATACTTTTCCATCACTACAGAGGTTACATCTCACATTATAAAAATGAGCTTTTAAATGCTTGTTAAAATACCTGAATGCCTGCGGCTTCAGGATACGGGCTAATATTTTCTGCTCTCCTCCATTTGGAAGTGGAACTAATCGCTCTAGGCTCTTTACTCGCCCATGACTGGAAATGGAATAGTTCTCAAACCCTTCAATCGGCTTCCAGCTTTCATGTGGAAGATCTTTTAAGGAAATATTGGAAAGAACGGTATTGATATATTCATCTCCTATTTCTGTGGGCAGTTTCATAAGTTGGAATATTTTTTTGCTTTATAGTCGTTTTTATTTGTGCATCGTTATGTAGATAAAACAAAAATATGCATTAGATATTAAAAAAGCGTCTTATATGTATTCCGTAATTAATATGCTCTGATGTTTCCTAATTTTGATTTCCAACCACAAGAGATTAAACTGCATCTTATGATATAAGATGGATAGCAAAATAAATTACGACATGTTCTGTCGTTTTAGAACAGTTTCTTTAGAGAAGGATAATTAAGAAAGAATACAAATTATCAAAATTTTGTAATTATCATATTAAATGTATGAAATAAACCTTTCTAACATGACGTAAAATAGATACTTTTGCAAAGTTTTAAAAAATTAATAATAACAACTCAAATATAGACACTTAAGTATGAAGAAATTCTACGTAGGAGCACTATTGTTATGTTCCTTCTTACGCCTTTCTGCTCAAGAAGTAATTTGGCAGAAAGACATCAAATCCTCCACACAGGACTTTCTAAGCCAGATTACCACAACCATTGACGGACAGTATTTAATTACAGGAAGCTCTATTCAGTCTCCAAAACAGCAATCTTCTGAGAATAGACAAAACGGAGGTTACGACTATCACTTAGTAAAACTTAATCAGCAGGGAGAGGAAGTCTGGGAAAAATATTTCTCAGGTCAAAACCATGATTTTTTATCGGCTACTGTTGCTACACAAGAAGGAGGTTTCCTTATTTCAGGAACGAGTTATTCCGGAAAATCCTTAGATAAAAAAGAAGAATCAAAAGGCGGATCAGATATTTGGCTGATTCGAATTAATGAATTCGGAGATGAACTTTGGCAGAAAAGCATTGGCGGAACTTCTGATGAAGAAGCCAGATCAGTAATTCAAACTACAGATTTAGGATTTTTTGTGGCAGGTAACGTTCAAAATTCTTCAAAAGGTTACGGATCAAAAGATGTTTTAATTGTAAGACTTGATAAAAACGGAAAAGAGCTTTCCTCACTAGTTTTAGGTGGTAAAGGTTTGGATGAAGTTGAGAAAATGATTCCCACAAAAGATGGCGGAGCTTTACTAGGTATGTATTCAAGAAGCAACGCAGGAGGTTCAAAGAAGACTGAAAACTATGGAGAAGGTGATTATTGGATCATTAAACTTTCAAAAGATGGAAAGGTTGAATGGGAAAAGAACTTCGGAGGAAAAGGAGATGATCATTTGAGAACGCTTTCTTTGACATCTACAGGATATTTAATTGGTGGTGAATCGAGATCCGAGAGATCAGGAAACAAATCCGTCGGAATCGAAGAAGGAACAGATTTATGGCTGATTTCTTTAAACGAAAAGGGCGAAGAAATCTGGCAAAAGTCTTACACTTTCAAGAACAGAGATGTTTTGATGGGAATGAGTGTTTTACATTCTTCTGATGAAAAGTCTTCCAAAGGCATTTTGTTAGGCGGTTATACTCAGGCAGAAGGAAGAATTGAAAATGATGATGAGACTTTCTGGATGCTATATCTGGATCAAAACGGTAATGAACAATGGAGAAAATATGTAAAAGGAGAATCCAGAAAAAGAGAAGAAAGATTGTCTGATATTAAACTCAACCGAGACGGATCGATTGTTTTAGCAGGAACAAGTGCCGAGGAACTTGGAAAAGAGAACTGGAAGATTGTAAAGCTGGGAGACAAGCAAATCGATCAATTAATCGAAAAACAGGATATTAAGATTTATCCGAATCCTGTTTCAGATTATGCTTATGTCGAAATAGGATTTGATTTCAAGGAAGCAGATATTACGCTGTACGATATGGGAGGAAGACAATTACAAAGTCTAAAAACTAATAACAAAGTAACTAAAATTAACACACAGAATTTGATTCAGGGGGCTTATCTCATCACCATTAAAACGGATACGAATAAAACGGCGAATGCTAAATTGATTAAAAAATAAATATAAATGAAGAAAAATGTCTTTTTATTGCTGTTTTTAATAACAGTGGCTACGCAATATTTTTCAAAACTTCAGGCTCAGGGAGGTTTTGAAATTCAAAAAGAAGCATATGAGAAGTCCTCAGATGTTAATATTGCAATGGGGGTTCCCAATATCAACTTTCCTTTGTTTAACATCCCAACGAATTCAAATAAGCTCAATGTAGCTGTTTCTCTAAACTATATCGCTAATGACATCTCAGCTCATAATATGATAAGTGATGTCGGAAAAGGATGGAATATTCTTGCAGGATTCGCTGTAAATAGGATGACACATAACTTTAATGAGGATTATACCATAAAAAAGAATATGGATAATATGTCTTATTGCGAATCCAATGTATTCCAATACAGTATTCCCGGAGGGTCAGGGAAGTTTACCATTAATTATGATAAAATACAGCACGGCTTAGTTGCGACTCAATTCAAATTATCCAAAGATAAAATAATAATTGAGAAAAACTCCGATACGCTTACTTATAAAATAAAGTCCTTTACTGTCATTGATGAAAATGGACTTCGTTATATATTTGATAAAAATGATATTTCATATTATACAGAAAGTGGACTTGGAAACAAAAAAACACTTTTCCATACCAATTATAATATCAGTAAAATATCGGATGAAAATAACAATACATTAGTCACTTATGATTATGATACAACTTCCAAACAGATTACTTCAGGAAGTACGACCAAAACTATTCTTAGACATAAGCTCATAAAGATAACGATTTCCAATAATGGTGTTGTAGATTTCGTGTATTCAAAAAATCCTGAATATCCTGTTGATGAAGATAATTACAAATTACAAAAAATTACATTAAAAGATATTGCAGGAAATATCATCCAGCAATCTGTTTTTGAAAATTATTATAATCTGGTCTCTCTCGCCACACAAGGTAGAAATTCAAGTGGAATAAAAAAATATACTTTTGAGTATAATACCAATTTCAATGAAAATCATCTGGATCCATATGGATTTGTGAATAGCTCATTTTATTGCAGTCTAGACGAAGGATTTCTTTACACTCCTTACACCATACATCCTCAATTTAGTTCTGTGGGGGCTCTTTCGAAAGTATATTTACCTACTGGGGGCAAAATAGAATATGAGTATGAATCTAATACCTTACCAGGCGATTCGAATTATCGAATTGAAAAAATTCTGGAATTTAATTATGATACAAGTATTACAAGAAAATATTTTTTTACAACACCTGCTTTATATCAAAAAACATTTGTACAGCAGGATATAGATTTTGGGGATTTTTTAATAAACACACCTGTAAATCCCAACCCTTTCAGTTATGCAATATTTAATAATACAAATAACGAGGAAAAGCAATTAAATGATTATGCAGTAACAGATGCTATTCCAGCTACCTGTGATGGAACAAAATTCTTTATAGGATCAGGAGAAAATTATAAATTCCAGGCATATGGAGACGGGAAAGGGATTATTAGAATCTATGGTTTACGTAGTACTTCTGAACTTTTTCAAAATGCAAAAGGACTTAGAATTAAAAGTATAAAAAAATATGAGAGCAATTCTGCGACACCTATTGAATCATTACAATATAGTTACAATCTTTTTGCTAACAATGCCATGCCTAGTTCAACAACATATTCCAGTGATGATTCTTTTGGATATATTGGTCTGGATTTTTATAAAGGAAATGAATCTATTATTTACACTAATGTAAAGGTAACTGATTTAGTAAAGAATTACTCTACAAAATATACCTTTTTAAATCCGGATGTGGCAGAATATAGTTTAGGAATACCGCCATCTCACTTTTATGGAATTGATTTCAACAGTGAACTAAAGACTGGTTTACCACTTCTTGTCGAGCAATATGATGGAACCAATAAATTAGTTTATAGTCAGGAGTTTATTTATGGAATGGAAAATAAACCGCAAGCCAATTACATAAATAATTTTTCTATTTCATGGAGAAAAAATCAAGGAATAACTGCCAAAACATTCATGGATAATAATGTTGTTCTTACAGAGACCTCGCTTTCTACTTATGAACCTGAGTATGGAAATTTAAAAAGTGAAAAGAATACGGATGCTAATGGAGAAGTAATCGAAAAGAAATATCAGTATGCTTTAGATTTAAATAATCAAAAGCTTTTGAATGCTAATTTTGTCGGGATTCCTTTAATTCAGGAAACAGTAAATACAAAAAACGGAATTTCGAAAACCGTATCTAAATCAGAATTAAAATTTGATAATCCTTCTCATAACTGGGCTACTTCTTCGGTTGTTTACGATGCCATCACCGGAAGTCCTGAAACTGTAATGACCATTGATAAATATGATGCTTTCGGAAATCCATTACAGACCACATCCAAGTCTGGTATTCCAACGACCTTGGTTTATGGCTATAACAATACCCAGATCATTGCAAAAATAGAAGGAATTACTTATGATGCATTACAGAATTTGAATCTTATGTCTTCTATTGTCAATGCTTCCAATGATGACGCTCTTGATTCAAGTAAAGAAGGACTGCTAATTGCTGCACTGGACAATTTCAGAAAAAATCAGGCTCTGAAAGATTATTATATCACAACGTATACTTATGATCCTTTTATCGGGGTTACAAGTGAAACATCTGCACTAGGAATCAGAAAAAAATATGTATATGATAATTTAAATAACCTGATCAAAACAACAGATGTAAACGGAATCACGCTGGAAGAATATAAGAATAATATCAAACAACACTAATTATGAAAAAAAGATTATTAATATATTTATTTTTGTCCCTTTATGGCTTGTATTCGGGACAGATATCATCTTCGGAGAATTATTTCTATACAAAAACATGCCTTACCGAAGAATGTACAAAGAAGGCAGAAACAATTACTTATTATGACGGATTATCAAGACCCAAACAAATCATAGGCATAGGTGCAACTCCTTCGGGAAAAGATATCGTAACTCACGTAGAATATGATTCTTTAGGAAGACAATTGAAAGGATATCTACCTGTTCCTCAGACAGGAAATCAAAATGGAGCCATTTATGGCTCACCACTTTCCAATGCGCCCTCTGTTTACGGATCGGAAAAAATCTATTCCGAAAACGTTATGGATGTTCTTCCGTTAAACAGGGCAAAACAATCCTATGGAGTCGGGAATGCATGGGCAGCAAAGCCTGTTAATTATTCTTACGAAACCAATCTGCAGAATGATGTTGTAAAATATATTGTTTCAACAAACTGGAGCAACAATACAAGCTATTTAACTTATTCAGGATATTATTCAGCCGGAATATTGCTGAAAAATTCGGTAAAAGATGCTGATAATAATGTGACAACTGAATTCAAAAACGGGAAAGGGCAAACCCTTTTGGTAAGAAAATTTTCAGACAACGGAGAAAAAACAGATACCTATTACGTTTATGATGAGTATGAAAATCTTGCTTATGTACTTTCTCCTTTAGCTTCCAAAGCCAATGAAAATCTTACCATAGGAAGCTTAGTTCCGGATAATACACTTAGCAACCTTTGCTATCAATATAGATTTGATACGAAATTCAGAACAGTTGAAAAAAAGTTACCGGGACAAGGCTGGGAATATATCGTTTATGATAAACAGGATCGTGTGGCAATGACTACAGATGCCATTGCCAAGGCAAAAGGACAATGGTTTTTCACTAAATATGATAAGCTGGGCAGAGTATTGTATACGGGAATTACATCTGGAGGAGAACGAGCAGATGAACAAACTAATGTTTATACCAAAGGTTTGAATAACGAAGAAAGAACCTCTGCCGTAAGTTTTACTCAGAACAATATACCGGTATATTATACCAATTCTACTGCATATCCTGTTTCTATTCAGCAGATATTAAGCGTGAACTATTACGATACATATCCTGAAGGTACGCCACAGATTTCTTCACCGGTTTTGAATCAGGAAGTATTATCACAAGATCCAGTGAACAATCTTGTAAGCACCAAAGGACTTGCTGTAGCTTCTTATACCAAAAATATTGAAGACGATAACTGGACGAAAAATTATATCTGGTACGACAGTAAAGGAAGAAGCATCGCAACACATTCCGTCAATCATTTGGGAGGGTATACAAAAACAGAATCCAAATTAGATTTTGCAGGTGTTGTACAGCAAACCAAAGCCTATCACAAAAGACTGAGCACAGATACTGAAAAAGTAATCGTTCAGAATTTTGAATATGATTCTCTTAACCGTCTGAAAAAACAGTGGCATCAGGTAGACAGTAATCCTCAGGAGCTTCTTGTGGAGAATACATACAATGAACTGTCTCAATTATCCAACAAAAAAGTAGGAAATAATCTTCAAAGTATCGATTACACTTACAACATCAAAGGAGCGATTACGAAAATCAACGATCCTGCGAATCTTAGCGGAAAACTGTTTGGGTATGAAATAAAAAACACCAATCCGGAAAATACGGTTGCAAAATTTAATGGAAGCATTACCGAAGTAGATTGGAAAACCTCAACAGATAATGTGCTGAGAAGATATTCCTATGAATATGATCCTTTGAACAGACTAAAGAAAGGAAAATATTCTGAACCATCTGTTTCTGTTCCGCAAAATGATTTCTATAACGAATCTGTGACTTATGATATGAACAGTAATATTGCCTCTCTACAAAGAACAGGTAAAAACTCTTTGGGGTTAAAGTCAGATATTGATATTCTTACTTACGGTTATATTGGAAACCAGTTAACAACCGTAACCGATGATTCCGGAGATTATGCCGGATATCCCGATACTTCAGGAAGCAAAATACATTATGATGCCAATGGAAACATGACCGACCATTTAGATAAAGGAATTTTACAGATCGATTATAATATTCTGGATCTTCCGAAATATGTGAAATTTAATGAATACATCACAAGCCGTGGTGGTAACATCTATGTAAATACAGCATATACCTATCGTGCAGACGGAACAAAAGTTCGAAAAGAATATAATTATAAAGATGGTGCAAATCTTAGTCTTTCAAAAACTGTGACGGATTATCTGGACGGGTTTCAGTATGAAGGAACAACGTCTTTGAATAACCCGATTGTCATTCCTTCTTTAAAGTTTGTTCCAACATACGAAGGCTATTATAATTTTGAAAATAATAAGTATATTTACAGCTATACAGATCATTTGGGAAATGTGCGTTTGAGCTACTTCAAAAACCAAAATGGCAGCGCAGAAGTTCTGGAAGAAAATAACTTTTATCCGTTCGGGTTGAAACATGAAGGATATAACCAGACTGCTGGAAATTCTTCTTACAACTATGAGTATAACGGAAAGGAGTTGCAGAAGGAAACAGGTTGGAGCGATTATGGAGCAAGGATGTACATGAGCGACATCGGAAGATGGGGAGTTATCGATCCATTGGCAGAAACATCAAGAAGATTTACGCCTTACAATTATGCTTATAACAATCCTGTGATGTTTATAGATCCGGATGGAAGAAAAGCTGTTCCTCCACAGGCACCCGCTGAAAACTTTACGGTACCCGGTGGAATGTTGGATTACTATGGAAGAGGAGGAACAGGGAAATTATCAAATCTTATGGCTTTTCTGGGGCAGGAATATTATTTTATAGGAGTTGATGATACCATGCTTGGCGGAGGTGGTGGTGGAAGTGCCAAAACTTTTGGAGAAACGCAGTGGTATAGGGATATTATGGCGCAGCTTAATGGAGCACCTACCTTTCAATTTCCAAAAGGACAAGAAGAATACTATAAGAAGAATTATCCCGCATTTTACGATTTAGTTAAAAATAAATTACCAAAGATAGTTAATGATCCTAATTTTTTACAAGCATTTATGGATATAACAGGTATGAATAAAGATGAAGTGACAAAAGCATTCACTTATGGAGAAGGGCCGATTCTTCACGATTGGGATGTGAAAATGTCCAATGGTCAATATGATTATACAAATTCTCCTATCCCAGAAAACCTTAATAAGATATCGATAGCTACATTTGTTTTGGATTGGTTTGAAAAAGCTAATAAAAACCCAAATACAATAGAAGGAATCGTAAATTTATTTTTTATGTCAGGAGTCATCGGACATGAAGGTGCTCATTGGGGAAATAACATTAAAGGTGCATCAAAAGATATGCAAGGATTCCTTCAAAATTTTGTTAATGATGAAGGAAGACCAGAACATGGAAACGCATTTGAGTATAGAATATTTATGAACGATATTAAAGGAGTCGCTCCGGCAAACGGGCGTTTAGATATGGGGCAAATAAACAGCTTTCCTTATAATCTTAAAGAATATTCCAGAATACATTTTAAAACTTTATCAAAAATATTTAATCCATAAATGATGAGAAAAAATATCTTTTTATTATTCTTTTGTTTAACAATCATTATGTCTTGCAAAAGCATTTCAAACAAGAAATTCACAAATGAGTTTTTTAGTAATCCAAGTGTTATTTATAATTTAAAAAAAAATAAACTGGGTAATGAAATAAATATTTTAGACTCCGAAAAATTGGTTGTAAATGGAATAAAAACTTTCAAGAATGATAGTTTAAATATTAACATTGTTAATAGCAAAAATGATTTTATCGACTATGATCTTAAACAATATACTGTAAATCGTGATCTTGCATTTATCGTTTTATGGAATTTTGGGAAGAATGAATCCTTTTGGTTTTTTTTTAATAAGGGAGAGAGTACAAAAAAATGGTATTTAATTCAAACACTAAAGAAAACGACGAGATAAAATGCTATTAAATATATTTAAATAAAATATGAAAACAATTTATCGTTGTATGTATGTTGCATTGTTTATTGGTACACTTTGTTTTTCTCAAAATAAGCAAGATAGTAATAAACAAAATTTTGCAGAACAATTTTTTATGGATATTAATGTTTATCATAAACTTAAGCAATATTCGGCTAAAAATAAAATCTTAATTGTTGATCCAAATAAATACTTAACTAACAAAGAGCTAACTTATAACAATAAAGATTTAGAAATTCAGATTCTTCCAGAAATGAAAGCTGGCTTTATTTTTTTAATAAAAAAAGTTATTATAAATGATAATTTAGCTTTTGTTGGAATGTGGAAAAATGATAGCGTTACAGCATTATGCTTCTATCCTGTCCTTAGTGAGTTCACACCTAATAAGTGGATTGTCGAAGAAATTACTACCAGAAGTATAAAATAATTAAAGTTTTAAAGTATAGGTAATGTTCCAGACGGGTAATGGAGTTACTAACTTTGATAGGACAAATCTATGGTTAAAGATTATAAAAAAACATTTTACTAAATTTATAAAACAATAAATAAAATAAAACCACTGCTAATTGCAGTGGTTTTTGGCATTAAGCTCTAATAACTTAATGCCAAAAAACGACAATTAATACAATATCTTAATTGTTATAAACCAGCTAGTTAATTTGTGTTTTTAAGTTACAAATGAAAACCTCTATAAATTTCAAAGCTGCTAAATCCGATTCTGAAGTCCATAACTTCCGAAGAAAACCTTTGATTATATCCGAAAAGACTTAACAGAGAAAAATGAATACTGGTCAATGGACAAGATTTCAGAAAGATTTCATAAAATAGAATCTTACTGCAAGGAAAAATCAGGGAGAAAATTACAAAAAAGTGCGATACCTATTCGTGAAGCTGTGGTTGTGATTAAAGAAGACACAACTATGCAGGATTTGCATGATCTTTATAAAAGACTTGAGGAAGAATTAAAAATCCGGATTTTTCAGATTGCCATTCACAAAGATGATGAATATCTAAAAATGGTTATTCGTTTTCTTACGAAATATACTATACAAATAATAAAAATCTACTATCTTCTTTTTCGCTTCCTTCTTACTCTCATTTGATTGATAAAATCAATTTCTTGTTCATCTTCAGTTTGAACTTGAGGGATAAACCCTCCAAAAGATTCAATAATACCACCTGTATCAAAACCGACCATATTTAAAAAATGATTTATCTTTTCAAAAATCAGATCATGCTTTTTATCCTTAAAATGTGCAGATGCATAATGCATATTAGGGTTGTCTTTTTCTCCACTTTTGTGATCATTCCACTTTTCATGAAATACATTGGACGATAATTCTTTTCCCAGTCTTGAGCCGTTCCATACAGTTTTTGTATGATGGTCGATAAAAGTGATCCCGTACATACGGCCTTCATCATTCTTTCTGACCACAGTATTAATATGCTGCTTTGCCAAAAGCTGTTTGAAATTTTGTTCATTCTTTGTGGAATGCTGGGCACTGATAATATTCGACCTTAAAACATCTTTTACAGGTGATTTCCTCATTTTTTCTTTACTTTTCTCAAATTGTTTTTCTAATGCATCAATTCCGGCACTTTTTCCAAACAATGAAGATTTAAAAGGATGCCCAACTTTTTTCCCATCACTGTTTAAGGGAAAATAAAGAAGTCCTCTTTGCTGTTCGCCATGCAATTTCCCCACTATTTTTTCAGAAGTGATATTGAACAGGGAAAGCAGGGCATTATATTCCCCCAATGACTGAAATTGATAGTAGTCAGATAAATGCCTGATAACGGCTGTCATCTGGCTTTTACAATCACCTCTTTTATAATTGACAGGTTTAAAAATTCCCTTAGCCTCCACTGCTTTTTTTTCAGGAGCAGCCACCAGACCGAATCTGTTTTCCAGTTCACGACAAACTTTCATAGAGCGTATCTTCTCAAATTTGTCAGAGATTTTTTTTCCATTTTCATCTACACAGACTGAAACAATATGGATATGACTTCGGTCAATATCTGTATGTTTAAAAACCACGAACGGCTGATTGCCATAACCCATTTCATTCATATATTGTTGTGCAATTTCTCTGTATTTTTCATCCGACATCTGATCTTCAGGATGGGGATTTAATGAAATATGCAGGGTATGCTTTTCAGTGTTTCGATTGGCAATAAGATAATGTTCAAATGACTTTGCCAATTGTGAAACTGTATATTTTCCATTAGCGGTCTCGATTATTTTATGGGTCATTAGAATTTCGCCTTTATCCTGTTCCACCTTATTATTGTTATAGGATAAGGTACCATAAAGATTACTGCTTCTGCCAATTTTTGCAACCATTTTACTCGGAATTTTTCAAATGTTTTTGGTTAAATTCTTCAGTCATCTGAATTACTTTTTTAAAAATTTCTACCATCTCTAAAGTCTGTTGCTCTAATTTGTACAGTAGGGCGCCTGCTTTTTTTTCTGAAAAATGAGTATACAACAGTTTAACCATCTGATTATAATTGACTCCGACAGAACGGAATTGACTGTGAAATGAGGTCAATCTCATGTAGAAATCGATGGTTCCTTTATCCATCTTAATGGTTTTCATTTCCTTCTCAAAGATACAGGAAGTGATAAAATGCGCCTTCACCTTCATTCCTGACTGATCAAAAAGTTCAAGAAATTTTGAGTGTTCAGCTTCATTAAATGATATCGAATATCTAATTTTTGCGGGATCTGGCTTTGGCCGGCGTCCTGTCTTTTTTGTATTATTTTTTTTATTCATAATCTATCCAATAAATTTTTGTAAAACATCGACTTCGGAGATTGTTTTTTAAGCCCCCTGCAAGGGCAAGTTGTTTTGAGCATCCGAAAAAGTTTCGAGATGCTTAAAACACAACTTGCCCCTTTCGGGTGAAAGGCTAAACCCACATTGCACTAGATTCAATCCGGCATACCGGAATCTTAAGAGCTTAAAAGATCAGGTTCTGACAAGTTTCAATCTTCTTTTGACAAAGTAAACAACAATGAGTAGGATAGCTGATGCTTTTCATAAAGCCAAACAAAACCAATTCGAGCCAAAGTTAACCGCTTACGAGCTGCGTACGAGTAGGTGTTATTTATTTGTACACGAAGGTCGGCAGGACTGATATATGGCAAAATTGTTTGACATCTTGAAGGCCGGCATTCAAGATGTAAGAAATTCAGGTTTTCAGAACGTTTGGAATTCCCGCAGGATGAAGAGCAGGTCGGAATTCCACCCTGCCTGAAATATAGGGCCATTCAAGACAGGTTATCTGACTGACTGAATTCTCGTTCTACGATTGGAAGTCAGGAATGCTCTGAGCTTAATCAGATCTCAAGAGAGTCGGATGTACCTCAAGCCCGCTCACCAACTGTCATTAGAGACGTAACGACTACAAATGTTTAATTATAAATTCAAAAAAAATGGAAACAAAAAAACAACCAGTGATCATTGTCTTTTCTACTCAAAAGGGAGGCGTAGGTAAAAGTACCTTCACAACACTTTTAGCAAGTATACTTCATTATCGTTTAGGGTATCAAGTCGCAGTATTCGACTGTGACTTTCCGCAATACAGTCTGATACAGATGAGGGAGCGGGACCTTAAAACAGTAATGCAAAATGAGGTATTAAAAAAAATGGCCCATAAGCAGTTTACAACCATTAATAAAAAAGCCTATCCAGTTTTCCAAAGTAAGACCGATACGGTCTTGGAAGAGCTGCAAGCGTATGTTGATAACTCCGAAGTTGTACCGGATGTAATTTTTCTTGATCTACCAGGCACGGTCAACACTGCCGGAATCTTGAGTACACTTGCCAATGTCCACTATATTTTTTCACCCATAACTGCGGATAGGGTCGTCCTTGAAAGCACCCTGAGTTTTACGGATGTCCTGACCAATGTCCTGATGAAGAAAAAGCATACCGAGATCAAAAGCATCCATCTCTTCTGGAATCAGGTCGATGGAAGGGAGAAAACCCCATTGTATAAAAATTACAGTAAGGTGATCAAAGACCTGGGACTTCAATTGATGGAAACATCAATCACAGATAGTAAACGATTCCGTAAAGAAGGGGAAACGGTCGCCAAAACCGTTTTCCGTTCGACCTTACTACCAGCAGACCCCAAGTTGATGATATTATGCCGACTCGATCAGTTTATGGAGGAATTTTTAAAGATCGTTAAATTGTAGTATTATGGAAAGTGAGAATAAGAACAAAGATGAAAAAAGTATCGATGAGGAGTACCTGATGTCCATTATGGCGGGCAACACCAAGAAGGAACCGCAGAACCAAGAACTTGATTCCTCAAAGGAAAAGCCGACCAACAAACAAAAGCTGAAGAATAAAAAAAGTCTTGAAATCACCTACGCCGAGCAGTTTCTGACCCATCACACAATGACGAAGCGCGGTGATAAAAGCATCTATGTCCGACCGGAATATCATGAGAGGCTTTCAAGGATCATCCAAATCGTTGCTGACGATCAAATCCCTTTATATGCCTACCTCGACAATATTTTGGCGTACCACTTCGAAACGTTTGAAAAAGAGATCACCGATGATTTCAACAGCAAATACCGTCCAATCTTTTAATCTATCATCTTATGGAACAATTAATTATCATAGGACTATTACTCATTATCATCGTACTACTTTGGGATAAGAAGTATATCAATCAGCATCATCAGGGAAAAAGTGTCGAAGCTCACCTAGCGGTGCCCTCTATTATGGGAGAAACAAAGAAAGAAGAGAGAAAACCAGTGCCATCTGATGCCAATCAAGGCCAAGACGAATCTAATATACTTAATGTAAATAATTTTGATTCAGAAACCAAGGAAGAGGTATTTGAAAATACGGCTTCAAAGAAAGAACTTGACGCGATACTGGTCAAAAATAATGATTGGGAAGACGAGGAAGAAGACTGGCAGTACCAGGATGATTCTAAAATAGAAAGCGGGTTTGCCACAGGGGTTACCTTTCAGGAATTGAGTGCTGCGGGACAGCTGCTTCAGCAAGATGTGCTGGAGGCTGACTTAGAAAAACAAGCAGTTCACATCCTTCAAAAAATTCAGGGAACCGAGCTTTTTGATCTTTTAGAAAATTCATTAGGTGATGCATCAAAGCGAATTGCTAATCTGCTGAGCCAGAGTATTTCGAATGAAGATGAAGATATTTATTTTAAGCGTAAAGATGGTGCAGAAGGTTTCGACATAGGGGAGTTTGTGTGAGCAAATTCCCCTTTTTATTATGAACGAAACTTTATTAATCTATTCAATTTTTAGATGATGCTTATCTAAATAAGCGCGCCAGATAATAACCAGAATTGCCAAAATACCAAAAACAATTCCTACCCAAGGCGTTACAGTTATCCCATTTTGGGAAATAAAAAATCCACCCACAGATGTACCTGCTGAAACCCCTAAGTTTCCAAATGAGGTCTGTAGGCTGTTGGCAAATTCTTTAGCATCCGGTGCAGCTGAGATCATATAGCCTACGCCTATCAGAAAGCAGGGACCATACATAATTCCCCAAATAGCAGTAACGAGGGCAACATCAGAAAATGAGTTACCCGTATATTCAAATGCGAATGGTACTACGAATATACCTGCAATAAAAAATAGGGTTGTCCACAGCATATTCTTTCCTAATAATTTACCAGCAATGTAATTGGAAATTACGCCCATTGCTCCAAAAAACAGCAATAAAAGGCTTATTTCCTTTTCACTCATATGCTTTTCTTTGCCAAGATAATCTGCAAAGTAACTGTAGGAGCAGAACCATCCGGTTATCAATAATAGATTCAAAAGTGTGCCTGAGATAAATCGTGGGCGAGTCAATATGGAAAGTTGACTCCTGAAAGAAGTAGGTTTTTCATTGGGTAGAGATGGTATATATTTAAGAATGATCAAAATTGTAAGTAATATAATAAATCCTTGAACCATATAGGTTACCTGCCAAGAATATATGCTTGCCAGAAATGTACTTATAGGGATCAGCGTCACCTGTGCAAGGGCAATTCCTCCGATAATGATTGCCGTAAGATGCATTTGATCTTTTTGAGATGATCCTTGTATTGATGCGGATATTGCCATAGCAAAGAACGCCGGATGAAGGAACGTAGGCAGTATTCTGAGTATCATCAAGACCCAGAATGGTGGACTGAAAATAGAAAAGAAATTTGATACCAAAAACAATCCCATTGCCCAGAGCATGATTTTTTTCTTGTCGAATTTAGAAACAAACAATACCGTGAACGGTCCTGTAATAGCTATGAATAAGGCGAATGCACTTAGGAGATATCCTGCTGTGGCTATGTTAATTTTATAGTATTCGGCGACCTGTGGTAAGATACCAATGACTCCAAATTCTGTGCTGATAATTCCGACAACACCTAAGCTACCTATGTATGCTATCCTTTTATTTAAGTTTGTTTTCATAATAAACTGAACGGTTTAAAATACGGTAAAAAAATATATGTTTATAGTATAGAGTGTAGCAATCAAGACGACTGTCTACTTGTAAATGTGAATTTTTATCTAGCGACTGATTAATTGAATTAATAAATCGATCATGGCATCTACTTGTGTTTTATTTTTATATAGAACATAATTCTTGAGCAGGGTAGTGGAAGAACTTGCAAAAAAGGCAGCAGTAGTTTCTGGATCCAATTTATCTCTAACTTTCTTTTGTTGAATGCCTCGTTGTAGTATCGTTAGATAAACGTTTTCAATTTTTTTCTCATTTGAAACCAGCATTTGATTGATATCCTTATCCACCAAGGCAATTTCAAAGATCATTTTTACAGCTAAACAGACTTTATGATCATTGATACTTTGCTGTATAGATAAGTTCAATATTTTCACCAAGTCTTCTAATGCATCGCTACTGCCTTCTTTTAGAAAAACTTGATATTCTGACAGTTTAGTTTTTTGATATTTGTCAAGGCATTTTAGTAAAAGTTCTTTTTTATCCCCATAGGTAGGATAGATACTGCTACGATTTATATTCATGTGATGTTCTAGATCACTAAGCGATGTCACATGATAGCCTTGTTCCCAAAAGAGATTCATTGCTATGTCCAGCTTTTCCTCGTATTCAAATTCTTTTTTTCTAGCCATTACTTTGCAAATATACAATTTTAAACTGTTCGGTTTAAAATTTTGAATTTATTTATTTTCTAATCTCTTGTTTTAAACCATCAAATCCTTTAAAGCCAAATCAACTCTTTCAAGGACAGTTAAAAAACACCCCGTTTTTCCACAGCACATTTGCTCATGAATCCTGCAGGGAGCAGGGTCTTATTAACCCATTTAAACATTTAAAAATGGAAAAACAGAGAAAAAAACTATTGTATGCAAGTTTAGCACTTTTCCTAAGTACAGGGGGATATGCACAAGGTAATGGGAGTGCCGGAATCAATGAGGCCACACAGATGGTTACCTCTTATTTTGAACCGGCTACCCAACTCATTTATGCTATTGGTGCGGTCGTCGGATTGATTGGAGGCGTCAAGGTGTACAATAAGTTCAGCAGTGGAGATCCCGACACCAGTAAAACGGCTGCCAGCTGGTTTGGTGCCTGTATCTTCCTGATCGTAGCTGCTACCATCCTACGTTCATTCTTCCTTTAAAAATTTTCAATGATGAATACGTATCATATCAATAAAGGAATAGGACGGACGGTAGAGTTCAAAGGGTTGAAGGCACAATACCTGTTTATTTTCGCAGGCGGTTTGTTAGGATTATTGGTCTGCATGATGATCATGTATATGGCTGGTGTCAATACTTATTTGTGCCTGGTCGTAGGTGGAGCCAGCAGTGGTCTTTTGATCTGGCAGACTTTCGCCCTGAATAGAAAATACGGAGAGCATGGTCTGATGAAAATGGGAGCTCAGAAAAAACATCCCAGATATATTATGAGCCACAAGAGTATTTACCGCTATCTGCAAACTAACCGTAAAAAAGCTTCCGCATGAGAAATTCTTCCAAATCGGCAACGTTGGAGAGTAAATTTCCACTGCTTGCTATAGAAAATGATTGCATTATTTCAAAAGATGCAGATATCACAGTTTGTTTTAAAGTAAGACTTCCGGAATTATTTACGATTGCATCGGTTGAGTATGAAGCCATTCATTCAGCATGGTTCAAGGCGATTAAAACGCTTCCCGACTATACCGTCGTTCATAAACAGGACTGGTTTATCAAAGAAAATTATAATCCAGACCTTTCGAGAGAAGATCAAAGCTTTCTTTCCAAATCTTTTGAAAGGCATTTCAATGAAAGACCTTTTTTAAATCATTATTGTTACCTGTTCATTACGAAGACCTCCAAGGAAAGAATACGGATGCAGAGCAATTTTTCATCTTTATGTAAAGGTAAGCTCATTCCCAAGGAGATTAAGGACAAAGAGGTAATCAATCGTTTTCTGGAGGCTGTTGATCAGCTTGAACGGATTATGAATGATAGTGGTTATATCGATTTGAAAAGAATGACCGAGGATGAAATTTCTGGTACTTATGAAAAATCAGGACTCCTGGAACAGTATCTTACTTTATCTCGTGAAACTCATCCTTCATTGCAGGATATTAAGCTGGGTCCGGAAGAAATGCGGATCGGCAACAACCGTCTCATTATGCATACCTTATCGGATACCGATGATTTGCCAGGTACTGTTTCATCTCACAGCAGATATGAAAAGCTAAGTACAGACCGGAGTGACTGTTTGCTATCTTTTGCATCTCCGGTTGGGCTGCTACTCAGCTGCAATCACCTATATAATCAATATTTGTTTGTTGACAACAGTGATGAAAACCTGTCTAAGTTTGAAAAATCTGCAAGGAATATGCATTCCCTGGCAAGGTACAGCCGAGCTAATCAGATCAATAAGGAATGGATTGAAAAATATCTGAATGAAGCCCATTCTTTTGGTTTACAATCGATACGTGCCCACTTTAATGTGATGTCATGGTCTGACAATCCCAATGAGTTGAAGCAAATAAAAAACGATACGGGAAGTGCTTTAGCACTGATGGAATGTAAGCCTCGTCATAACACTACGGATACAGCCACTCTGTATTGGGCAGGAATTCCCGGAAATGCAGGTGATTTTCCGAGTGAGGAAAGTTTCTACACGTTTATTGAGCCGGCACTCTGCTTCTTTACTGAAGAAACGAACTATCAGGATTCTTCTTCTCCTTTCGGAATCAAGATGGCAGACCGTCTCACAGGAAAGCCGATCCACCTGGATATTTCTGACCTTCCCATGAAGAAGGGAATCATTACGAACAGGAACAAGTTTATCCTTGGACCATCAGGAAGTGGCAAATCCTTTTTCACGAACCATATGGTCAGACAGTATTATGAGCAGGGGGCTCATGTGCTGCTTGTCGATACAGGCAATTCCTATCAGGGTTTGTGTGAACTGATCAAAGGTAAAACAAAAGGCGAGGATGGAGTGTATTTCACTTATACAGAGGACGATCCCATTGCATTTAATCCATTTTATACTGATGACGGCGTTTTTGATATCGAAAAACGAGAAAGTATTAAAACACTGATTCTCACTTTATGGAAAAGAGATGATGAACCGCCGACACGATCAGAAGAAGTGGCATTGTCCAATGCGGTAAGCGGCTATATTGAAATGATTAAGATGAGCGAACAGCATCCCTCATTTAATGGATTCTATGATTATGTCAGGGAGGATTATCAAAAAGTATTGGAGCAGAAAAAGGTCAGGGAAAAAGACTTTGATATTGCCAACTTCCTCAATGTATTGGAGCCTTACTACAGGGGCGGGGAATATGATTACCTGCTCAATTCCGAAAAGCAGCTGGATCTGCTGTCAAAGCGCTTCATTGTTTTTGAAATCGATGCCATTAAAGATCATAAGATTCTGTTTCCCATTGTGACCATCATCATTATGGAAGTCTTTATCAACAAGATGAGAAGACTAAAGGGTATAAGAAAACTGATCCTCATTGAAGAAGCCTGGAAGGCAATTGCCAAAGAGGGAATGGCAGAGTATATCAAATACCTGTTCAAGACGGTCAGAAAATTCTTTGGAGAAGCCATTGTAGTGACCCAGGAAGTCGATGATATTATTCAGTCACCTATTGTAAAGGAAAGCATCATTAATAATTCAGACTGTAAGATTCTGCTGGATCAGCGTAAATACATGAATAAGTTTGATGACATCCAGGCAATGCTCGGACTAACGGATAGAGAAAAATCTCAGGTATTATCTATCAATATGAACAATGATCCGAAGCGTCTTTACAAAGAGGTTTGGATCGGATTGGGTGGAACGCACTCTGCAGTCTATGCCACTGAAGTATCAACTGAGGAATATCTTGCGTACACCACCGAAGAGACAGAAAAGATGGAAGTGATGAATCTTGCATCAGAACTTGATAACAATGTCGAGCATGCGATCAAGAGGATTTCTCTAAAGAGAATCAAATCAACCAAAGACAATTAATCAATATCTATTTACAACAATGAAAAATTTAATCATTAAAACACTAATGGTAGCATTCTTCGCTGCCTTCACCTTTGCAAAAGCACAATTTGTCGTTACCGATCCTGCCAATCTTGCATCAGGTATTTTAAACTCTGCGAATGAAATTGTGCAGACTTCATCAACCGTATCGAACGTTGTAAAAAACTTTAATGAAGTAAAGAAAGTTTACGAACAGGGCAAGGAGTATTACGATAAGCTGAAAGCCATCAATAATTTGGTCAAGGATGCCAGAAAAGTGCAGCAGACTGTTTTGCTTGTAGGGGACGTTTCCGAGATGTATGTGAACAATCTCGGCAAAATGCTGAATGATCCCAACTTCAATGCACAGGAATTATCTTCCATAGCCAATGGGTATTCTGCATTACTCACTGAAAGCACAGAGCTGCTTAAAGAACTGAAGGAAATTATTACCTCCAATGGTCTTTCTTTAAATGATAAAGAAAGAATGGATGTTATTGACCGTGTGTACAAAGAGGTCAAGGAATATCATAATCTTGTCAGATACTATACCAACAAAAATATTTCAGTAAGCTATCTGAGAGCTAAAAAGCAGAATAATACCAAAAGAGTATTGGATCTGTACGGAACCTCTAACCAAAAATACTGGTAATATGGAGCCCACGAATTTACATGAAGTTCTACGATCGGTATATGAGGAAATGATGCCTTTGTGTGCTGACATGGCAGCAGTGGCAAAAGGGGTTGCGGGTTTAGGAGCCTTGTTTTATGTAGCTATCAAAGTTTGGCAGTCCTTAAGCCGTGCTGAGCCCATTGATCTGCTTCCGATGCTCAGACCATTTGCCATAGGGATCTGTATCATGTTTTTTTCAACCTTGGTATTGGGAAGTATCAATGGAGTTCTGAGCCTTATTGTTCAGGGAAGTCATTCGATGTTAGAAAATCAGGTTTTGGATTTGAATGAATTACAAGAGAAAAAAGATCTTCTGGAGAGAGAAGCCATGCTTAGAAATCCGGAGATGGCTTATCTGATCTCCAATGAAGAGTTTGATAAAAAGCTGGAAGACCTGGGATGGTCACCTTCTGATCTGGTAACTATGTCCGGTATGTACATCGAAAGAGAAATGTTCGCCATCAAGAAAGACATACGGGACGGTTTCAGAGAGTTTCTGGAAATTCTTTTTCAGGCAGCCGCGCTGGTCATTGATACGATAAGGACATTTTTTCTGATTGTACTTTCCATATTGGGTCCCATCGCTTTTGCAATTTCAGTCTGGGATGGCTTTCAGACAACTTTAACCCAATGGCTGACAAGGTACATCAGTGTTTATCTATGGCTTCCTGTTGCGGATATTTTCAGTTCAATACTGGCCAAAATACAGTCACTTATTTTAGAGCGGGATATTGAAATGCTGGCCGATCCCACCTTTATTCCGGACACTTCCAATACGGTTTACATCATCTATATGGTGATCGGAATTATAGGATACTTTACTGTACCTACGGTTACAGGTTGGGTAATTCAAGCAGGAGGGGCAGGAAACTTTATGCGCAATGTCAATCAGACCGCCACGAAATCAGGAAATATTGCGGGTGCGGCTGCAGGCTCAGCAACAGGTAATATTTCAGGAAGATTATTAAAATAAAAATACAGTACTATGGAATTTAAATCATTAAAGAATATTGAAAGTAGCTTCAAGCAGATCCGTTTGTTTACGCTGGTTTTTACCATCCTGTGTTTTGGAGTTGTAGGAGTTGTTGTATTTAAATCATATCAGTTTGCCGAAGAGCAGCGCCAGAAGATTTATGTATTGGATAATGGTAAGTCTCTAATGGTGGCACTTTCTCAGGATATGTTGATCAACAGGCCTGTTGAAGCCAGAGAGCATGTCAGAAGATTTCATGAACTCTTTTTTACGGTAGCACCTGATAAAAACGCTATTGAAAGCAATGTAAAAAGAGCATTCAATTTGGCTGATCAATCTGCATTTAATTACTATAAAGACCTTCAGGAAAAAGGATACTATAACCGAATCATTTCGGGGAATATCCAGCAGAGAGTGGAGGTAGACAGCTTAGCTGCAGACTTTGACAGTTATCCATATACGGTAAAAACCTATGCCAGACAATTTATCATCAGATCAAGCAACCTTACCATAAGAAGTCTGATTACAAACTGCTCATTGGTTAATTCAGTAAGGTCTGACAGCAATCCTCAGGGATTTACCATTGAGAAATTCAACGTCCTTGAAAACAAAGATCTTGAAACCGTTGAACGCTAAAAGTCCCCTTATGAAAAGAATAAGAGATACAATAGAATATTACGCCTTGCAAGCAGATAACCGTTGGAAAATTCTTCCTGTTAAGCGACAAAGATTATTAACCAAGCTTTTTTTCGGAGGATATGCTTTCCTCACTTTACTGGTAATTGTTAGCATCTGCATATCGACAAGCCAGAGGAATAATGAAATATCGATCAATCATATCGATGGAATTTCCAGGAGTCCTCAAACGAAGGATACCATACAAGCTGATATGATTAACCCATTAATTAAGAAATAAAAGGATGAAAGATTCTGAAAAAATAAAAATTACAGAAGATGATCTACCTCAGAATGATAATGGGGTAAGAGATCATCCAAAAGCCAAATGGGAGCAGATTAAAAAGCCAATGATCTATTGTTTAATGGCTTTATTATGTGCAATTTGTTTATATCTGATTTTTAAACCAAAAACAAATAATACGATTGTTGCAGAGGAAGGACTTAATGCTATAATTCCCCAGGCAAAAGACGGTCAGTTGCAGTCGGATAAGCAGAAAGCTTACGAGCAGCAACTTTTGGAACAAAAAGCTGAAGAAAAGAGAAATGCCCTCACTACATTATCTGATTATTGGATCGATGAAAGTGATGCTAATCAAAATGCCGGATCATCCTTATCAATAAGTAAATCAACTGATTTATCACGTTCAGACCAGAATGCAGTAAACAGTTATCGAAATGCACAACAGGCCTTAGGTTCTTTCTATCAGCAGGATAATCAGGAAGTCAATGATTTAAGAAAGGAAATTTCCAGATTAAAAAGAGATGCGATACAGAATAATTCTGTTCCCGCAGGTCTTGGAATCAACGACCAGTTGGAATTGATGGAAAAATCCTACCAGATGGCAGCTAAATACCTTCCTTCCGCTTCAAAAGAAGAGGCTGTACCAAAGGAAAAAGAAGAAACAAAATCATCAAATGAGAAGAAGGTTAAGCTTACAGCAGTGAAAGCGTCTCATTCCAGAATCGTTTCATCGTTGTATAGAGAATCATCTGATAGTGCTTTTATTTCAGGGTTGAATCATAGTAGATTTTTTGACGTACAAAGTGATAAAAAAAATCCAGTCAATCCAAGAATGCGATAAAGGGTATTGTTTCTGAAACCAAAACATTAGTCAATGAGAGTTCATTATCAATCATGCTTTCAGAAGCTATGCAGCTGGATCGGATAGAAATTCCATCAGGCACAGTGCTCATCGGATCAAGCAAATTTCAAGGAGGCAGGCTTCAGCTGAAAGTGAGTTCAATTGAATATGGAGGCAGTATTTATCCGGTGGAAATTAATGTATATGACAATGATGGCCAGCCAGGACTAAATATTCCTTATTCACCTGAACAAAATGCAGTCAATGACATGGTAGCGAATATGAGTCAGACTTCAGGAACGAATATTATGATGACCCAATCAGCCGGGCAGCAGATTGCATCGGATCTAAGCAGGGGAGTGGTACAAGGAGTGTCCGGTTATTTTCAGAAAAAGGTCAGACAACAGAAGGTAACGGTAAAAGCGGGGCATCAGCTTTTTCTTGTGCCAAAGAATAACTAATTAAATCAATAAAACATGAACACACTAAAGAGCCATTATATTTTGGGAATTCTACTGCTGCTCATCATAAGCAGCAGGTTATTTGCTCAGGATTCCACCACTTCTTATCTTCCTTTAGAAAAAGCACGGCTGATACCGTTCAGAATAGAGGTTACCTATAATAAGACATCACATCTTTTATTTCCATCACCCATTCGATATGTTGATCTTGGAAGCGATCTCTTGGTTGCCAATAAGGCAGAACCTATTGGAAATGTTCTCCGGATTAAATCGGTAGTAAGAGATTTCGAAGAAGAAACTAATTTTTCTGTCATTACTGAGGACGGGAAATTTTACAGTTTTGATGCATCTTATAGTGCTTATCCGTCAGTACTCAGTTATGATTTATTAAAGCTGCAGAGATATATCGAACGACAGTATTCAACAGATGTTTTATTTGAAGATCTTAAAGGAAGTTCTTCTGGTCTAACAGAACTCATTATGGAAAATCTTTACCAGAAAAGCAATAGAACGATTAAGCATATTGTCTCCAAAAGCTATGGAATTCAATTCTCGGTCAGGTCATTGCATGTCAATGATAACAAGTTCTATTTCACGTTGGAGATTGAAAACTCCAGTAATGTGGCATATACGATCGAATGGGTCAACTTCAAAATTGTTGACAAGAAGAACTTAAAACGGACGGTTGTTCAGGATAAGCTATTAGAACCGATTCGAGTTTATTTTCCTACAATGACGGCTTCCGATCATTCGAATACGTTAGGAATTTATCTATTGGACCAGTTTACCCTCCTGAAGGATCAGGTTTTGGAAATCGAAATTCTGGAAAAGAACGGGGGAAGACATCAGAAAGTTCAGCTTGAAAATAAAGACCTGATTCATGCAAGGCTCATTAACAGTTTAAACATAAAAACGAAATAAGATGTATACAATATTTTTAACAGTAATTTTTATGCTTACAGTGAGTATCAAAACATTTGCCCAGCAAATGATTCCAAAGCAAAAGGGTGTTGAACTTTCTTATTCAGTATTTCCAAACTCTGTTGCAAAGAAAAATTATAATATCGCGGCTGGTATTATTTCTTATGCCAAAAATGGGAATTATCTTTTTGCATTAGCAGAATATAATAAAAAATATTATGAAGCTGTTGATTATAGTATTCCTGTAAATACTTACCTATTTAATGGAGGCTACAGTTTCTACCTGCTGGGTGATGATATGAGAAATGTGAACGTCAATTTAGGAATGGGTGTTCTTATAGGGTATGAGGAGATCAATAAAGGTAACGAAATGTTGCATGATGGCTCATTGATTAGTGAAACAGAAAATTTTATTTACGGCGTAACAAGCAAACTTTCTGTAGAATTATATCTGACTGGCCATTTTGTCTTTATAGTAAATGGACAGCTTCGTTTTTTACAAAACAGCGGACTTAATAAAATAAATACTTTGTGTGGGCTAGGTCTGCGCTATAACTTTTAACAACAATATTACTATGAAAAATTTAATTGTAAGTACATTATATATTATAATCAGTTTAATCTCCATAGAGCTTTTTTTTACATCATGTTCAGAAGATGAGCTGCAGATTCAAAAGAATTTTCCATTTGAAGTACAGTTTTTACCAGTTCAAAAATATATCGCTAAAGGTGAAACTGTAGAGATTCGATGCCGTATTATCCCCACTGGCAATTATGCCGGAACTTCTTATTCGATCAGATATTTTCAACCCAACGGAGCTGGTAATCTGCGATTATTTAACGACTTACCCTTTGTGCCGAATAATGTCTATCCGTTAAGTGAAAAGGAATTCAGATTGTACTATACTTCTGAATCCACTGTGTCTCAAAGTTTTGATATAAGGATTTCAGATAATATGGGAAATGAAAAGAAATTAAGTTTTCAATTCGATCCTTCAAACATAGTATCATTATAATAAGTGGAAATTGGATTATTATAAAAGATATTTCTTAAAACAAAAGTAAAATACATATGATTGCTCAATTTTTATGACATAAAAGGCATAGAATACGAGTTCATAGAGTTGTGCCACAACTGACTGCGAAAAGACATTTCCGATTAAAAAAAGGAATTGTCTTTTCGCCCAAAATTTCAAAGTCAACAACAATTTTAAATTGTTGTTGACTTTTATTTACTTTGTAGTTACAAATGTCCTTCATCAGCAAAAGATAAATAATCCGTTGATGTCAAGATAAAATGATCCAACAGTTTGATATTTAAAAATTCTGATGCACATTTTATATTGTGTGTAATTTTTAAATCCTCACCTGAGGGCTTTAAATTTCCGGATGGGTGGTTGTGGGCTAAAATTAACGATGATGCGTTACATAAAAGTGCAGCCTGCATAATGATGCGAACATCAACAATTGTTGAAGAAATTCCGGATTCTGAAATTTTTCTTATTCCTAAAACCTTATTCGATTGATTTAAATATAATGCGAAAAAAGATTCTCTATAATCTATTTCATCATGATCAAAATGTTGACGAAATACATCAACGGCATCTTGTGAATTACTTATCAGTTTGTCAGAATTTCCTTTTCTTGAATAACTTAATTTTATTTCATTAACTATATTAAACATTTTTTTGCTCTTGTACGGCAGAGACTTATTTTTCCCGTACATAAGTAGTGAGAATTTTTTTTAATTCATCATTAAAGAGTCTGTTCCCCAGTGGGCATATTTTTCACAAAGTTCAAAAGCTTTTTGTGACTTCATTTGTGCAGTACCACCCATAACAATAGACTGTAATTTGGCTTCATTATTCTTGTAGGTTTTCACATTCTGATAAAAACCTGTCACCGCATTGTAAGCTCCAAACAAAGTTCCTTTAGTGGTTTCCATTTGTTGGGTATCGCTCATCATTGCATAGGCAAAAGCATCATCAACAGTATTTTTGAAAACGGTTGATATTTCGTCAAAATTTCCTTTTTTAAGATGGTTTAAAGTTTCCATATTAGGACAAAGTGCCAATTGAATAATCTTTTTCATTTCATCATCACCTACTGTGATTTTCGACCAGTGGTTAAAAGTGTTTTCTAATTCTTTACCTAATGTATTAACTAATCCCATAACTCTGTGAGCATCTTTTAAACGTTGTTTTGCTCCTACCGTGTGTCGAATTCTTACTACATTGCTTATATTTTTGAGTGAAGCATTTAAAGTATTTTGGCAAACAATACGAATTGGAGTAAAAGCAGCGGTAATACTTCCGCTTCCATCGTGTGAGGTGGTTAGAAAAATGTATTTTTCTGTAATATCGTCGCCATTTCCTACACGGATATAATCGGGAAGTTTAGCTGTGATAAAAATTCGTTCACCGTTACCCAGAACCCCCGCTGTCTCATACAGAATACCATTTTCATCACCTACTATGGCATCAAAAAAAGAAAATGCTTCACGGTTTTGTATAATATGGTAATCTTTTCCAACTACGCCTAACACTGTATTATTATCTGTTCGGACATTGGCAGAGTAGTTAGGAACTTCCAATTCATAATCAATTATTTCTATTTCGTTGCTGTTCTCGATAATTCTTGAACCTTTTGTAAATAGGGGAGATTTTTCTACATCATAGTCAAGACCTGCAAACTTTATTGCTTCCTCACTAGTCGGGTATTCCTGCACAGTTTGACCCAAGTTGTGCCATGCTTTTTCTTTTACGCTGAAAAATGAATATTTTCCTGTTCTGTTGTTGAAATTTAAATTGTGTGCCATGATATAACTATTTTTATTTGTTGATTTTTTTTGAAGAATATTAGAATGGTAGATTATCATTTTTATCGTTATCATTGTCTTTTTGCTTAGATTTCGATTGATATTCTTTTGCTTTGTTTTGAGTTTTAACGCTTGGAGTACCATTTTTTTGGTATTGCCATTGATCTTGATTTGTGATGTCTGAAAATTCAAACCGGCATGAGATTCTTCATCTTTTCCAATCCACGCCGTTGCGTAGGCTCTTCCGTTGAGCTCGACCAAAGTGCCTTTTATTAGGAGTTCAGCAACCTTTTCAGAAATCCCGTAAGAGCATTAAATTAGTGATCTGTTCGATTCGTTCGCCTTGCTTGTTGCGATAGTTGTCATTGGTAGCAATAGAGAAATTGACTACCTTTTTTCTTTGCGCAAGTTGAGAATCTCCGCATTCTTTGTCAGCCTTCCGATAATGTTCATAACTGTTGTTTTAAAGATTTTATATTTTGACTTGTTTTCAATCTTTTCTTGAACCAACCCCTTAAAAGCCTTTCAGGCTTCGCTGAATATTTTTCAAAAGAAAAATCGGAAAAAAGAAAGCAGATAATCTTAGAGGGCAAAGGGGAAAGCCAAAAGGAAACGGAATAATTGGAGGGTACCTTCAGGGAGGAAACCGTTTATGCCGTAGTCTTTTGGGTGGCAGAAGAGTAGGCTGACCGCTATACCTTAGCTGCCTTTTTACCGGTTTATTATGGAAAATATTAAAATGATAGAAAAATCCTGTAAAAATACAGGACATATAGTCTCTTTATAAATTAATTATAAAGAAAATTTTTGAGCTATTATGTATTTCGGAAGATCACCATAATGGAGAGATTAACTAGTACACAGATAAAAAATAAACCTCTCAGGGGCGAGAGGTAAAAAAAACTTGACATGAAATTAAATTTTCATGTTAAACAAAATTATAAATAATTTCTTTTTGTTGAAAATTTTTTCCAATAAATCTTGTATTTAATTGATAATTTGTAATTTAGTTGAATCTAAGAATGATGAATTTCTTCGCAACAATTTTTTCTTGTTGCCACTTTTAAAATAAATTTAACGGAGTCATAAATATTGTAGATAATATTACATTTCAATATACAAAAATAAATATGGATTTTAAAGCCAAGTGTATCTATCAACTGCCTTAATTAATTGCAATGGGTTGCACCGAATATTTTTATTAAAAAGATATCGGTTATGGAAATGACACCTGAAATTAAAAATATCAGCATTGATAAGGTTATCAAAATATTTAAAGAAGAGGAAGGAATTGAATTAACAACTGAGGAGGCAGAACAAATTGTAGAATTTTTTAAAATGCTATTAACAATTACTGTAAAGCGTTTTTTAGATGAATAATATTTTAAGATTATAGGGATGAAAAAAGCCGATTTATATATTCGTGTTTCAACTGATGAACAGGCAGACAAAGGATATTCACAGAGGGATCAAGAAGAAAGATTAAAACGCTATTGTGAGAATAATAACATTATAGTTGGTCAGATTATTTATGAAGATTATTCAGCCAAGACTTTTAACAGGCCTGAATGGATGAGACTCTTAGATACCCTTAAGAAAAAGAGCTGCAGAACCAATGTATTGCTATTCACAAAATGGGATCGTTTTAGCAGAAATGCTGGTGATGCCTATCAAATGATTAATATTCTCAAAAAGCTTAATGTGGAACCGCAAGCCATTGAACAACCTTTGGATCTATCAATTCCCGAGAACAAGATGATGTTGGCAATCTATCTTGCTGCGCCGGAAGTTGAAAACGACAGACGTGCTTTGAATACTTACTATGGAATGCGCCGTGCTAAAAAAGAAGGCAGATTAATGGGAAGAGCACCTTATGGCTATGTTAATAGAATTACGGAGGATGGAAAAAAGTATGTAACTCCGAAGGAACCGGAAGCTTCTAACATGAAATGGGCATTTAATGAAATGTCAAAAGGCGTATATTCAGCGAGTCAGATAATGGACATGATGAACAGAAAGGAAGGAAAATCAGTTAAGATAAGTGCCTTTCTTGCAAGTTTACGTAATACGGCATATTGTGGAAAAATTTATGTGGAACAATTCAATGAAGAAGAAGCTCATTTTGTTACAAGTATTCATGAGCCTCTGATCAGTGAAGAATTATTCGAAAAAGTTCAATTTGTAATGGATGGAAATGTAAATCCAGCCAGACCTAACGTAAAAATATTGTCTGACGATAATTTACCGTTACGAGGTTTTCTAGTTTGTCCGGAATGTGGTCATTTGGTTACCGGTAGTGCATCAAGGGGACGTTCTGGAATTAAATATTACTACTACCATTGCCAGTCTCCGTGTTCATACCGTTACAAATCTGAGATTATAAATTCTAAATTTTTAGAGATATTGCAGTCATTGGAAATGCGTGCATCTATAAAAAATTATTTGAAAAAGGTGTTGATGCAAAATTTTGAAAAATTAATCAATAATCCCCAAAAAGAAAGAAAAGCAATTCTGGTAGAAATAGATCGTTTAAACAGCAGATTGAAACAGGCAAGAAATAAATTGATGGAGGAGGTAATTGATAATGAAGATTATCTTGAAATTAAAATCGAATGCAAAAGGCAAATTGAAAAGCTCGAAGTTAAATTAACTAAAGGAAAAGATAATAAGAAAATAGATTTTCAAAAACTACTAGACCAAGCATTATCGAACCTGGTAGACCTTGCGAAAGTATATACTGATGGGGATATCGAGGTGAAACGTAAAATAATTGGTTCGATATTTCCTGAAAAATTGCAATTTTCAAAAAATCATTATCGAACCACCCGACCCAATGTTCTATTATCCTATATCTATCAGATAAATAATGAGTTAGGAGTTAAAAAAAACCGGAAAGAAAGTGAATTATCACCTCTTTCCGGTTTTGTACCCAGGACCGGGATCGAACCGGTACTCCTAAGAACTGGTGTTTGAGACCAGCGCGTCTACCAATTCCGCCACCTGGGCAAGTGTGTTACCTTGTTTCTAATTGGTGTGCAAATATAGGAACTTTTCATTACACTCCAAATATTTTTGAAAACTTTTTTCTAAAAATTTATCTCCAAACCATCGTAGGCAAGGTGCATTCCGGGTGGAAGTAGTTTATCTTCAACATCATGCAACCCTAAATGATGACTGATGTGAGTTAAAAATAATTTTTTAGGTTTTAGCTCCTCAAACAACTTTATCACGTCGGGAAGGATAAAATGTGCCGGATGCGGATCAAATTTTCGGATACAGTTTAAAATTAAGACATCTAAATTTTTTAATTTTTCTTTTTCAGTATCAGAAATAAATCCAGCATCCGTTATGTATGCGGAGTTTTTAAACTTATATCCAAAAACTGTAATTTGAAAATGAATTACTTCAATCGGGGTGATTTCAACATCCAAAACTGTAAAAGGTCTATTTTCAATTTCATGAAGTTCAAAAGCGGGAGCTCCGGGATATCTAACGTCTGCAAAAGCATAAGGAAAACGATTTTTAACCTCGCCTCCAACTCTTGCAGAGCAATAAAGCGGCATATCTTTTCCACTTTTAAAAATTAACGGACGCATATCGTCAAGACCAATTACATGATCGTTATGTTCATGTGTAAGTAATGCAATATCGATATGATTTTCTTTATTGATGAGCATTTGCTGCCTGAAATCCGGGCCGCAGTCGATCAGTATTTTCCTGTTTTCATCAGTAGTTACCATCACAGAAGATCGGAATCGACTGTCTTTTGGATTTTCTGAAGTACACACTTCGCAAGTGCAGCCAATAACGGGTACACCCTGAGAAGTTCCCGTTCCTAAAAATTTCAACTTCATTTTCTTTTGAGGTTGGTTTAATTTTGGTAAATTTACGAAAAATTTAATGTCCTAATGTATCAGAAACTAACTCCTAAACAAAAAGCATTAACAATTAATCTAGATCCTACTATTTATGGTACTTTCGCGGAAATTGGAGCAGGGCAGGAGACTGTTCGACACTTTTTTAGAGCAGGGGGAGCTTCGGGTACAATTGCTAAGGCAATGTCGGCTTACGACAAAGATTTTAGTGATGCGATCTACGGAAAAGAAGTAAAAAACAGGTATGTTACCCAAAACAGACTTCGAAAAATGCTTCGTTATGAAGTTGCTTTAATTGAAGAGAGAATTTCCAGAGAAAACAACCCAAACAGAAAGTTTTTTTCTTATGCAAACACCGTTACCACAATAAATTTCGATAAAACCGTAAGAGGTCATGGGTGGGTAGGAATTCGTTTTCAGGTGAAAGAGAATGAAGATTACAATGAAGTGGTAATTCACGTAAAATTCAAAGAAAATGATGCGACTTTACAGCAGGAAACTTTAGGGAATCTTGGGGTAAACCTTATTTTCGGAGCCTTCCATTATTATGATAATCCTCGGAATTTAATTGAATCTTTATACGACGACGTTGCCAAAGATAACCTTGAAATTGATATGATCGATTTCAGCGGTCCTGCCTTTGAATATGTTGATAATAGGTTGATGTCACTACAGTTGGTAAAACATGGAATGACGGATGCTGTTATTTTCAACTCTCAGGGTAGTAATATGCTTCCTGCTGATATTTTGTACAAAAAAAATATTTTTGCGGTTAGAGGAAGTTTCAGACCGGTAACGAAAGTGAATATTGATATGCTCCAAAACGGACTTGATATGTTCATGAAAGACGCAATTTGTACTCAGGAAGAAACGGAAGTTTTAATTGAAATTACGATTTCAAATCTTCGTGCAGACGGTGATATTGATGAAAGGGATTTCCTTGACAGAGTCGATGTCCTCGGGAAATTAGGCTACACCGTAATCGTTTCAAATTATTCGGAATATTACCGACTGATCGATTACTTTGCTTCTTACACAAGTGGAGAAATTGGTGTTGCAATGGGTGTAAACAATTTATTGATGGTATTTGACGAGAAATATTATAAAAACTTATCAGGAGGAATTCTGGAAGCATTCGGAAAATTCTTCAGAAACGGGATGAGAGTATATCTGTATCCTTACAAAGATCCTGAAACTCATGAACTATTGGATTCTGATACTTTAAAAGTTGAAGAAAATCTTAAGGAATTATATAAATATTTTAAACACAACAATCGTATTGTTGATATTAAAAACCATAATCCGGAATTCTTAGAAATTTATTCAAGAGATATTTTAAAGAAAATCGGATGCAATATAAAAGGTTGGGAAAACCAGCTTCCGGAAGGGGTTGCAGAAATGATAAAAGAGCGTGGAATGTTCGGTTACAAAGAAGAACTTTCATTAAAACAATTCTCTTAAAAACAATAATAAAAATGTCAGAATTAAAGAAAAGACTTTCGTCAATCTTAGAAAGTCCTAAACATAATACAGAAGAAAAGCTTGAAAAGGTTTGTCATCTTCTAGATCAGGAAATATCTTATTTCAATTGGACGGGTTTCTATTTTAAAAATGGAGATAAAGATGAGCTGAAATTGGGACCTTATGTTGGAGCGCCTACAGATCACGAAATTATTCCTTACGGAAAGGGAATTTGCGGTCAGGTTGCCGTTTCAAATGAGACATTTGTAGTTCCTGATGTACACCAGCAGGATAACTATTTAAGTTGTTCAATCGATACAAAAGCGGAAATCGTTGTTCCTATTTTTAAAGATGGACAAAACATCGGACAAATCGATATCGATTCTCACACAATCGACCCTTTCACAGCAGAGGATAGAGAATTGTTGGAGTGGCTTTGTAATGAAGTTTCTAAGATTTTATAATTAAAAATTTCTAACCACAAAAGTCACAAAAAGTAAGTTTATAGTTTATTAAGAGTGTCATTATTGAAGAGCAAAATTTTAAATTTTATTCTTCTTCATTTTTGAGACTTTTGTGGTTTAAAAATAAAACTCCGGCTCAAATAGCTGGAGTTTCTTTATTCTTTTTTATTGAATTATTTTCACTAAATCTGTAAATAAAAGACTGCGGTTGGTGGCTGAGGCTCTCGAAGCCACCACTAATTATAACCAATTCGGTAATTTCGAGAACCTCAATCACCGATAGATTTCGATAGAGATTTGGTTTTTCATCAATAGGAATAGTTTGTAACCCATTTTCGAGAGTAGGTGACGTAAATTGGCTTTAGCCAAAACTTAAAGCAAAAAAATCGTAGAATTTGAGTTTAAGATCAGTGAAATTTGTGATTAAACTCAGAAATCAATTTTTTAAAATAATCCTCACATTTCGCAATATGCGTTCCATACCAGGAAAATGCTTCACCATCCACAATCATAATCTTTTTATCAGGGTAAAATTCTTTAAATTCCTCAATATGTTTTTCTTTAAAAGGAAAAGGTTCGGAAGAAAGCATAATCACTTCAGCATCAGCTAAATCTTCAACTTTAATTTCAGGATAACGGATTTTATCTTTAAAAACATTTTCAAAACCGATTTCTCCTAAAATTTTATGAATAAAAGTATCCGAACCAACCGTCATATAAGGATTTTTCCAAATCAGATAAGCAACCTTAATGGGCGATTCAATCTTGGTTTGATTTAAAACGTCGTAAATTTTTAAATTAAATAATTGCGCTCTTTCTTCTTTATTAAAAATTTTCCCCAAGTTTTTAAGCAAATAATAATTGTCTTCAATATTTTCAACATTCGTGACGATTACTTTGAAATCATTCATCAAAGCTTCCACTTGTTCTTTAATATTTTCTTCTTTGTTGGCGAGAATCAAATCAGGCTGTAAAGCTTTAACTTTATCAATATTAATATTTTTTGTTCCGCCGATAACGGAAACGTTTTTTATCTTTTCTTTAGGATGAATGCAGAATTTTGTCCTTCCGACCACTTCATTTTCCGTTAAACCCAAATCAAATAAAGCCTCAGTAATAGAGGGAACTAGAGAAACAACTTTCATTGTAATATTTTAGATGTTGCCTAAAATTACAAAAGTTTTTTAAATAGAATAATTTCAAAATAAAATTCACTCAATTTTATCTATTAATGATTAATAAGGAAAATTTTAACAATTATTTCATTTATTAGTGTATTATTCTCTTATTTAAAACATATCTTTGCTGTGTGAAATAAAATAATTTTATGAAAAAAATTTTAATACTGCCTGTTTTATTGATGTTGGCAGTTTCTTGTTCAAACGACAATGATTTAATGGATAATCAACAAACAGTTGATAATGTAACTTCAAAAATAACGGCTAAGGATGCTCCTCCTTCTCCTTATGTAGCTTATAATGGAGATTTCGCTAAAGTAACTGATCAAAATCCTGATGGTGTAGTAAGTGTTTTATATTATGTGAAATTCATGGGTAAATGGAGACATATTGATAATATAGCGACGTGGGATGGTCTGTTTGTTAACAAGAGCTTTAGATATGAATTTGGATCAATTAGTTCTTTATCTGGAAGTACTCAGACAGCGATTGGTTCACCAATTTATATTGATAATGGATTGCTTCAAAATCCGAATAATGGAAGGATTTATTTTAGAGAAGGCAATACTTTGAGATGGATTCCATCAATGGAGATTTTCAACCAGTATCATTTTAACCCTAATGCTGTAATTCAATCTACAGCGACGGAGACTTCACAGTATGTACAGTTGCCAGATATGTCAAATACCTTATTATAATAAAATAAAAGTCTCCAATTGGAGGCTTTTTTTATTATAAAAATTACAAAAGTTTCCCAGTTAAGAAAAGTCCTGCTACAGAAAAATAGATAATAAGACCAGTAACATCTACCAATGTTGCCACAAAGGGAGCCGAAGAAGTAGCAGGGTCGAGATTTAATTTTTTAAGGATAAAAGGAACCATCGAACCGGAAAGTGTACCCCAAAGTACGATCATTACTAAAGAAACGCCAACGCTCAATCCAACGAAAGGCCAGTAAACACCATAATTGAAGAACCCTGCTTCATGCCAGATCATAATTCTTAAAAAACCAATAATTCCAAGGATTCCACCTAGGAAAAGCCCTGTGAAAATTTCTTTTTTCATGACATACCACCAGTCTTTTAAACCAATTTCCTGAAGCGCCATTGCTCTAATGATCAATGTTGCAGCCTGAGATCCGGAATTTCCACCACTCGAAATAATCAATGGAACAAATAAAGCTAAAACAACCGCTTTTTGAATTTCGTCTTCAAAATAACCCATTGCAGAAGCAGTCAGCATTTCAGAGAAAAATAGAATAATTAGCCACATTCCTCTCTTTTTTACCATTTCGATCAGAGAAGTTTGGGTATACGGAACGTCCAATGCTTCAAGACCCCCGAATTTCTGAATATCTTCGGTGTTTTGTGATTCAATCTGATCTAAAATATCATCAATAGTAACGATTCCTACCAAAACCCCGGCTTCAGTAATGATGGGAAGTGCTGCTCTGTCATATTTTTCGAAATATTGTACAGCATCTTCTTTTGAAGTGGTTGTTGTAATTGCAACGAAATGATTGTCAGTAATATCTGAAATTAAAGTGTCTTCCTCGACCAATAATAAGCTTCCTAATGCAATGTCGTCGATCAATCGATTTCTTTCGTCAACAACATACAAATAATTCATTGTTTCTACCTTGCTTCCGACTTTTTTAATCTGTTGAAGACATCTTTTTACCGTCCATTCTTTACGAATCTGGATATAATAAGGCGTCATCAAACGGGCAATAGAATCGGAATTGTAACCCAATAATTTCAGGGCAATTCTTCTTTCCTGAGGATTGAGATGATTGATGGAATATTTAATCAATTCGTCTGGAAAGTCCTCAAACAAGGCGGTTCTGTCATCGGGAGTCATTGCATTCAGAATCTCTGAAACTTCATCACTTCCGATACTACGAATGGTTTCTTCCTGAAAATCAGGATCTAAGTGCGAAAAAACGTCGGCTTTGTATTCTTTCGGAACTTTCAAAAACGCCAAGAGCCTCTCATCAGCGTGAAGTTCGCTAAGAGTTTCGGCAATATCAGCAGGGTTGAAGATAAGTTCGTCTTTAGAATTCAAAACGTCAATTTTTTTGGATACGCAAAAATAACCCAAATTTTTAAAACTGACCAATTGTAAGCCAAATTTAAGGATTTATTAAAGCTTAAATTTTAGAAATAAGTCTGGTTGATGTTTATTATTTGGAGCTTAATCCCGCTTTCCACTATATCTTTTGTTTCGCTTCGCTACACAAAAGGATGTCGTTGCAATCGGGGCTAGGGTGGAAGTCATCCATTTACGAGTCAGGAACATATTCACAAAGATGTAGGAATCTAACTCGAATTTTTACATTTTCTATACTATGCTTAGATCCCTTCTGGATGACAAACACTCTTAAAAATTTACAGTAAAAATAGTAAAGTTAAAGTGATCTAAACTTAAAATCCCGTTTCAGATGTAGATTTTATTTTTCTTAATTTTTTAACTATCTCTTTAATCGCTCCATTGGTTCCGATTTTCACAGAATTTACGGTTGAACCCAGAAGTCGCATATTTTTACGATAAGTATCATAGTCCGTTTCTGTCAAAAGATTTCCGGTTGCATCAAAAAGTTTCATGCTCACAATAACCTGATTAGAGAAAACGTATTTTCCAATTCCGACCTTGAAATATTTCACTTTTGGAACAACAGCAAAATCTGCTTCATTATTAATACAATAATCTGAGATCGTTTTTTTATCAATACTGTCGAAAGAAACCTGAGTTTCTGTACGGAGCATTCTGTTTTTTCTTTCACTAAGATTATCAGAAACCGCGCTGAAAAAAGCATGATTAGTAGGTTCTTTAATTTCCTCAATATCAGGATCTACCTCTGGATTGAAGTATAAGACTTTTTTGATCTTATCATCGGTATTCTTCTGTGCTTTTATAGAAGTAAACCCAATGAAAAGAAGGGCAGTACATGCGGTAAAGGTTATAATTTTTGTCATCACTAATTCGAATGCAAAATTACTGCCTTTTAATGGGATAGCATAATTTTTTTAAGAAATTTTTAACATTTTTTTCTATCAAAATCAATAAATGAAATCGATAATGTTTGCAGAATCAAAAAATAGTCGTAATTTTGCACCCGTTACATAATAATCATTAAACAATATTGGAATGTACTTAACAACAGAAAAAAAAGCAGAAATTTTCGCAAAACATGGAAAATCTGCACAGGACACAGGAAGCGCTGAAGGACAAGTAGCTCTTTTTACTTTCAGAATCAATCACTTATCTCAGCATTTGAAGGCTAATCGTCATGACTTCAACACTGAAAGATCTTTGGTGAAATTAGTAGGTAAAAGAAAAAGCTTATTGGACTATCTTAAGAAAAAAGATATTACAAGATACAGAGCTATCATCGCTGAACTAGGTTTAAGAAAATAATCTACAAAGATTTTCAAATAAAAGCAATCTCGAAAGAGGTTGCTTTTTTTTGTTGCCTTAAAGATGGATTATTTATTTGCTTTGTAATAGACTTTGTCTTTCAAAAATAAGTGAAACGCCTTTGTCTAACTTAATTCATTAAATTTAAAATAATTCTTTGTCTAACCTTGCGATAAAATAAATTAAACGCAAGGTTAAACAAAGTTCTTTTTCCAAAATCAATCTTTATTTAAAGAAAAACAAAGACGTTTCACTTATTTTCGAAAAACGAGATTTTAATTAGTTTGTATTTAGTTCAAAAAAAATGAGACACTAAAAAAGTATCTCATTCAATTATATTTTAATGTAAAACTAATGCCCCGATTTCGATTCCGTAGCTTGTACATGACCAAGATATTTCGTGCAATATGCTCCGAAAATCAAAATCATCAAATAACAGAAAACAGGAATAATAAACGAATGTTGAACACCAAATTGGTCAGCCAAAAGCCCTTGGAAAATAGGAACAATTGCACCTCCTAAAATCGCCATTACAACCAGAGAAGAACCTTGACTTGTATATTTTCCTAGTCCTGAAATCGCCAATGTATAAATATTAGAGAACATAATAGAATTGAAAATTCCGATTCCCAAAATACTGTACATTGCTAATTCTCCATGATTTACCATCGCTGAAATCAATAAGATAACGTTGATGCCTGCAAAAATAGAAAGTGTTCTCGCCGGAGCCGCTTTTCCAATGAAAAACGCCACGAAATTTAATAAGATAAAAACAAGGAAGAAACTTATTTGTGCAAAAGTAAGATCTACAATACTGAATATCACAAGGAAAACTAAGGCTGCAGCTCCCAACATGAAGATCGCTTTTTTAGCCTTACTGATCGATTGGTTCAATGAAATTGCTCCAAGAAAACGCCCAATCATCGCACCTCCCCAATATAATGAAAGATAGTTTTTACTAATTGCTTCATTGAATTTCATCGTTTCTTCAAGAAAACTGATAATGAAACTTCCTACCGCAACCTCACCCCCAACATAGCAAAACATTGCGAAAACTCCGAATTTTAAATGGTTGAATTTCAATGCACCCCAACCTTGTACGGTTTCTTCGGTATCCATTTGGAAAGACGGTAATTTAACTCTTGAAATTAATAAAGCTACCAGTAAAAGGATTGCAGCAAAGATTAAATAAGGAATTCTTGTTGCTACAGCACTGAAAGTTCCGTCTGGTTCAGAGAAAAGTTCGAAAATCAAATGACCTCCCAAAACTGGTGCAATCGTGGTTCCGAAAGCGTTGAAAGCTTGGGTCATATTCAATCGGCTGGATGCAGATTCTTCCGATCCTAATAACGAAACGTACGCATTTGCCGTAATTTGAAGAACTGTAAATCCTAATCCTAAAATAAATAAAGCGCCTAAAAATAAAGGATAATAAGAAAATGTAGCTGCAGGATAAAATAGAACGCATCCAAGTGCGGCAAGAAAAATCCCGAAGATAATTCCTTTTTTGTACCCAACTTTGTTGATGGGATCTCCTTTAGAAATGGAGATGAAAAAATAAATCAGGGAACCGATAAAATAAGCTCCGAAGAAACAAAACTGTACCAGCATGGATTCGAAAAAGCTCAGTTTGAAAAGTTGTTTCAGGTAAGGGATCAGAATATCATTCATACAAGTGATGAATCCCCACATAAAAAACAAAAGAGTAATGGTAATAAGCGGAACGGTATAATTCCTGCTTTGCGATTTTACTTCATTATTGATCATATACACATATTTAGTAAAGAGATTTTCGTCTCTTTTTAATTCAAATCGTCACAACGGGTTGATGTTCTTCTTGTTAAATTTAATTTTAGTTGAAATTTTCGACCTTTTAATCAAATTATATTCAGAAGTCACGCAAATATAGCGGACATCAGGAATGTATGCAAACTTTATGATATTTTTAATGTTAAATTTTACTCTAACTATTTTTAAATATCACAAATATTAGGCTTGATTTTGATTAATATTAGGTGTAATTTAAATATTGTTCAAAAATTAATAATTTAATTGATGTTGTCTTGTTTTTGTCAAATTGAGAAAATAATAATAGCTAACCTATTCATTAAAAGGTAAATAATCACTAAAAGTTTGTGACTTATATTGATATTTTGATGCTAAAAAATGGAAAAATCATTATAATATATTACCTTTGCAATCGAAAATTTAAAGAGTTTAAATAATAATCGTACTCAATACGGAGTACAAGAGACGAAAATTTATGAGTATACCTCAAGCGTTTACAGAAACGATTACTCTTGCAGACGGCAGAGAAATCACTTTAGAAACAGGGAAATTGGCGAAGCAAGCCGATGGATCTGTGGTAGTAAAATTGGGCGGAACAATGCTTTTAGCAACTGTTGTAGCCAATAAAGAAGCAAATCCTGGTGTAGATTTTTTACCATTAACGGTAGATTACAGAGAAAAATTCTATGCAGGTGGTAGAATTCCCGGAAACTTTTTCCGTAGAGAAGCAAGACCATCAGATCAGGAAATTTTAACGATGCGTTTGGTAGACAGAGTTCTACGTCCGCTTTTCCCTGAAGATTTCCACGCGGAAGTTCAGGTAATGATTTCTTTGATTTCTTATGATGGACAAACAATTCCTGATGATTTAGCTGGTTTAGCGGCTTCTGCTGCGATCGCAATTACAGATATTCCTTTCGACGGACCGATGTCTGAAGTAAGAGTGGTAAGATTCAACGGAGAATTAGCAATTAACCCTAGTTATGAAGCTTTAAAAGATTCAGAATTGGATATTATGGTTGGAGCAACTAAAGATTCAATCGTAATGGTAGAAGGGGAAATGAAAGAAATTTCTGAGCAGGAAATGTTAGAAGCGATCAATTTTGCTCATGCTGAAATTAAAAATCAGATCGAAGCTCAGGAAAGGTTAGCTGCAAAAGTAGGAAAGGCTTTCCCTAAGAGAGAATATTCTCACGAAACTCACGACGAAGAAATTCGTGAAAAAGTTTGGAAAGAAACTTACGATAAAGTATATGAAGTAGCGAAAACGCCTTCAAGCAAAGAAGAAAGAGGAGAAAAATTCAAAGCGGTACGTGAAGAATTCCTTGCTCAATATGCTGAAAATGAAGAAGAATTGGAAAGAGTAACACCTTTCGTAAAAGTATATTATCATGATGTAGAGAAAGAAGCAATGCGTCAGATGATTCTTGAAGACAATATCCGTCTGGATGGTCGTGATCCTCAAACGATCCGTCCGATCTGGTCTGAAATTGATTATCTTCCTGGAGCTCACGGTTCTGCGATCTTTACAAGAGGAGAAACTCAGTCTTTAACGGCTGTTACGTTAGGTTCTGTGAAAGATGCGAACATGGTAGACAGCGTAATCACTCAGCACGACGAAAAATTCTTCCTACACTATAATTTCCCTCCATTCTCAACGGGTGAAGCAAGACCTTTAAGAGGAACTTCAAGAAGAGAGGTTGGACACGGAAACTTGGCTCAAAGAGCTTTACAGGCAGTAATTCCTGAGGAAAATCCGTACACAATCAGAATTGTTTCTGATATTTTGGAATCAAACGGTTCATCTTCAATGGCAACAGTTTGTGCAGGAACATTGGCATTAATGGATGCAGGTGTACAAATTACAAAACCTGTTTCTGGTATTGCAATGGGATTAATTACTGATACAAAATCTGGTAAATTCACGGTACTTTCCGATATCTTAGGAGATGAAGATCACTTAGGAGATATGGATTTTAAGGTAACGGGAACGGCAGACGGTATCACGGCTTGTCAGATGGATATCAAAATCCAGGGGCTTTCTATGGATATTATGGAAAAAGCTTTGATGCAGGCTAGAGACGGAAGATTGCATATCTTAAATAAAATCACGGAAACTATTTCTGAACCAAGAGCAGATGTTAAACCTCACGCTCCGAAAATGGTAGTAATGGAAATTCCAAAAGATTTCATCGGTGCTGTAATCGGGCCTGGTGGAAAAATCATTCAGCAAATGCAGAAAGATACGGATACCGTTATCGCAATTGAAGAAATTGGAGAAATTGGACGTATCGAGATTGCAGGAACAGACAGAGAGAAAATCAATGCTGCTGTTGCTAAGATCAATGAAATTACTTTCGTACCAGTAGTAGGCGAAGTTTACAAGGGTAAAGTTGTAAAAGTAATGGATTTCGGTGCTTTCGTAGCGATTGCTAAAGGTACAGAAGGTCTTCTACATATTTCTGAGATCGAATGGGCTCGTTTAGATAAAGTTCCTTATGCAGAAGGTGATGAAGTGGAAGTGAAGTTCATGGGTTACGACGATCGTAAGAAAATGAAGCTTTCAAGAAAAGTTTTATTACCAAGACCTCCAAAACCGGAAGGAAAACCAAGACAGGACAGACCAGAAGGTAGACCAAGACCGGAAGGGCAGCAAAATCAGGCTAAACCAGAAGGTGAAAAACCAGCAGATCAGGCTTAATAAATAATAAAAACCATCGAAATTTTTCGATGGTTTTTTTGTTCATTTTATTTAAATTTAATGATGAAAAAGAGCTAGAATTAAATTCAATTGAAACTCAATTATTTAAATGGAAAGAGGGTTGTTTCGTGTCTTTATTTTTCGTATATTTGTACATTATCTTAAAGACAGGTTCTCTGCTTTCGCAGTGTTGTAATTATTTGAAATATCATTTTTCTATTTCATTCTTACCAATTGTTCTCAGAACAATCATTCAAATAAAAAAGACAACCGGAAAACATATTACATCTCTTTTTGACGGATGTATTAAATATTACAAGAGTTTAAATATGAATAATAATATTTAAGCTTAATAGTACCCAGTAACAATTAAATTTTAAAAAATATATGGCGGATTCTTTCTCTAAAAAAGAAAATTTCAAGAAGAAACAGCAAAAACAAAAAGAAAAAGCTCTACGTCGTGAAGAGCGTAAAGAAAACAATGCCAAAGGTAAAAGCCTTGACGAAATGTTTATGTATGTAGATGCAAACGGACAGCTTACGTCTACACCACCTGATAATGATGAAAGAGAGGAAATTAACCTTGACAACATCCAACTAGGTGCAGCTCCAATCGAAGCTGAAGAAACTATAAAAACAGGAATCGTAACGTTCTTAAGCGAAAAAGGATACGGTTTCATCACGGAAGATAAGACAAAAGAAAATATCTTCTTCCACAACAACAATTGCATCGATCAGATCAAAAAAGGAAACAAAGTATCTTTTGAAAAAGAAAAATCTCCGAAAGGATTTTCTGCAGCAGAGATCAGATTGGTAAAATAATTAATTCATACATAAGATTAATTCTCAGATATATTAAGATCCTTCAGAAATGAAGGATTTTTTTATGTTCAATGATGATTAAAATTTTATTTATCTTTAAACAAAAACTTATGAAAAAATTACTATTTACTTTTTTTGTTTTCTCCGCAACTATTTCTTTTGCTCAAACGGTAAATGATGTTCCGATCAGAGATATTGATGTAGATTATGTTCAAATCATCGGAACCGGAAGATCATTAAGCACAAAAGTAAATGTTGAAATAGATTTCGGGCAGGAAACCAAATCGATTTCATTTAAAAACGGAACAAGCATCAAAGATGAAAAAGGTCGAAATATGAAATTCAATTCGATGATGGATGCGCTTAACTTTATGTCTGCTAACGGATATTCTTTCCAATTTGCTTACACGATGAATGATGAAAAGGATAAAGCCATTTATTATATTTTAAAGAAGAATAAATGATAATTTTTTTTAATTAATAAATGTCAAGAAGAATATATTTTAAGGTTACCGGAGAAGACGATTGGCAAAAACAACTTGATCCACACATGGTATCAATTGCGATTTTAATTTTTTATGCTAATAATCTAAATCCATTGATGGGAGAGAAAATGATGGAGGCATCTATTTCTGAAAACAAGTTTAGGTACGAAAAAGATTTACTTGAAGAAGAGTATACAAGTGATAATTTTTCGGCTCATTATGGAGTTGCAGAAATGCCTGAGTTGATAAATTTTATTGATAATCATTTGTTGATCGCTTTACGAAATGAATCTCCCGATATAGATATTATTACAGATATTTATGGAGGAATTTCAAATTTTATTGATCAGTATTACGAAATTGATTATTTAGGATATTTAGGAATTAATGATGATGAAATTTTTGAAGGAGATACAGGATTTATCCCCAATTTGATAACCAGAGCAATAGAATTACGAGACTTTTTTCAAAGAGTGAAAGATTTAAACAAACCTTATGAGGTTTATGTTGAATAAAAAAACCACCGAAAAATCGATGGTTTAGGATATATTATATCTTATCTTCTTCCGAAAGTTGTTTGAATTCTGCTTCTTTTACGAGCTTGCCTTCGAAGTAATAATCTGTTTTTTTTGAACCGTCTTCAAGGATTTTAATGTGCTTTCCGTGAAGCTGTCCGTTTTTGTAAAAAGATTCTGTAGATCCGCCTTTTTGGTCGAACCATACAGAACGGATTTTTTTGCCTTTATCATCATATTCTGTTTCCGATAATATTCTTACCGAACCATCTTTTTCATAATCTACAAACTTTTGAATTCCTATTGGCATGCCATTTTTAAATCGATTAGTATGAATCACTTTTCCATCTTTATCATAGTAAATGATTTCATTTCCCGCGTTATTCAATGATCTTACCTTACCATCATTAAAATAGGAAACTTCTTTTACAAATTTATCTTTGTCATAATATGCCTCACTCCTTAATATTCCTTCATCAAAATATTTATTGGAAAGACGTTTTCCGTTTTCAAAAACCTCCTGAGTTTTTAAGGTCTTGTTGGAATAGGTTTCTTTATTGCCATCAAATTGATCATTTTTATAATTAATGATTTCGATAACATCACCATTTAAATTGTAATTTTTCCAAGTACCTGTTTTGTTTCCTGAATTATCATAATATGCTTCAGACTGCAGTTTTCCGACATCGTAAAATGATTTATGAGTACCGATCGGTTTTCCGTAACTGTAAAGATTCTTAGACAATAACTCCCCGTTTTTATTATACTTTTCAACATATCCGTTGAATTCATTATTGAAATAAGTTGCGGTATAACTTTTTATACGTTTTCTCTGCTGCTTCGGATCTTGTTCATCGATGTTACTGATGCTGTAAGCCGTGTAAAGTCCGTTTCTGACTTCTCTGTCAATAATATTATAATTAACCAACGAGACGTCATTATAGAAAAGTTCAACCTTACCTTTTTTGAAGTCGCTTGGATAAATAATCTTCAATTTATCATTCGAAATCATAACAGGACCCACAAGTTCTCCATTTTTGTAGTTGCCTTCAATACGATATTCCTTATCATCGTAACGGTCTTTTGTATCTTTAAAATAAACCCTTTTTAGTCCGTTTTTAAGATTGTTTTTATACGGAACTTCGGACAATAATTGTCCATATTTATCATACGTTTTAGCTAAGCCTTCAATTTTTCCGTTCTTATATGGAATTTCCTGAAAAAGAGTTCCATCCGGATAATTGATTTTTTTTACGCCATCAATTACATTATTTTTAAAAGGTGTTGTTGTATTAAAACCATCATAAATAACGGTTCTAAGTTCTGCGGTCTGGCCTTTTGGGGGAAGTGAGGCTAAAACATCGTAATTTTTATCGAGTTTTGTTAAATCTGTATAGAATTCTTCCGGCGAAAATTCCGTTTCTTTAAAAAAAGCTTCTTCGTATGATTTTACTTTATCCCTGCTTAAAACCGTGTAATTAAGCATTTCAGAATCATATTCTCTATCACGATATTGAGCCGTAATCAGAATATTTACAAAAAGAAGCGCAGCACTGTAATATTTGAATTTCATAGTTTAGTTTTTAAAATAAAGCTGACCGTTTTTATTGGCATATCCCAACAATTTTCCTTTTTCGTCTTCCAAAGCAACGAGAATCGTTCCTGTCTGTCTGTTTCTTCCCGATAAAGGCGAATAAACACTTTGCCAGTAAGGATATTGCAGATAAATATTTCTGATCGGATAGTCATAAATCGGTTCTATGAAATTGACTTCCAAAGTTGGGGCCGTAAGAGAAGGTTTTAAAAATCCATATTTTCCGTCTTTTTTTAAGCGAAGATAATTTCCGTAACCGTTATCTGTTTTTTTATTGATGATTTCATCATAAATCGGTTTTAAGATAAATTCTCCTTTTGGATTAATGACACCATATTTTCCATCTTTTTTAATCGTCCAAAAACTATAATCGGAACTTCCGAATACTTCATTTACAATCAGTTCATCAAAATCTGTTGCAGAAAATTGTTGGTTACCATTCATAAAAGAGAATTTCATCTTTCCGTTTTTCTTTTGTCCTAAAAGGAAAAGAACACCTTGATATCCTGAATCCCGGCTTGGACTCAACATTTTAATGCTGTCGTATTCCGTCGGTTTATTTTCTGTAATCAGAATCTCCTTTTTGTTTTTGTTGAGGTAAGAAATATAATTGTTGTACGTATAAATAGTATCTGCAGTTTTTCTCTGAGGATAATTTCCTTTAAAAGTTTCAATTTTAAGATGCGTAATTTTACGTGGAAGCTTTAATCTTTTAGTAAATTTTTTAGCATCTTTCTGATAACCGTAACTGTAAATAATTTTAGGAAAATCATTTTCCAGCGAATAACTTACATTTACATAAGAAGGCGTTTTAGTGGCTGGCTCATATACTCTTACTTCATCGGAAGATCTTCTACCTGTTGAAGGTGGTGGAGGCGGGGGGGTGTAAGTCACACTTTCTGAATAAGTTTCCGAAGAGCCATAACGAGAAGTCTTTATACCTTCCTGATAACCACCGTAATATGACGAACCTCTTTCCGGAGTATATTTTACGATCATCTCCCTGGAATTTTTCGAAGTGTAAGGAACAATTGTTTTTCCATCCGAGATAAAAGTCGCTTCCGATAAAGGATCCGATTCATTTTTTCGGTACGTAAGATCCAGCTTTCTGGACTTTTTGTTGTCCCTTAAAGCAATCGAATAGTAATCTTTATAAATTGAATTTACTTTCTGTTCTTTTGGATTCCAAACAAAAAGATCTTCTCGCATATTGTCGTTTAAAGTATGGAAAAGCGTATTGTAAGTATCATCAGAATATCCATTTCCGAAACTTTCTGAATCTAAAATACTTAAAACAGGCTGTTCTGTAATTTTAGCTCCGGATTTATCGATAATCATGCGGTGTTTCTTTTCGTCATCTACTTCTGCGACAATATATCCGCGGTAAGACGGGAAAATATTTTTGTATTCTGGTGAGAGTGCCTCTTTTCCGTCAAGGATAATTCCTCTTTTTTTATTTTTAAAAGTATGAATCAGTTTAAAATCATAATCATCCTGTTCATTAAAGCTGATGGAATCGAACTTTGGAGCAATGATTTCCGTTCCGTCGAAATTGGAAACACCCCATAATTTTCCGTCTCTGTAGGGAATGTAGGTCTCCTGAGCAGATAAAGGGATACTTAAAAATAATATAGGAAAAAGAAGTGTTTTCTTTGAGAATTTGAATTTCATTCTATAGTTTTTGCAAAAGTAATTAAATTTCAAGGTTTAGAGGGTTTCTACATTTAGGGAGTTATTCTATTTGTATAGTTCTTTTCTTATTTTAATTAAAATTTTTGTGGTTTTATTTAAATCAGGAAAATCGGGAAGGGTAGAAATGGAGTGATGATGCTCAATGGATTTTATTAATTCATCGGCTTTTTCCATCACATTTTCATATGACCAGTTTCCAGCTTTAATGTCTAATAACTCATCTCGGTTTTCCACTCGGATATTCAAAGAATTTGTTTTAAAAATCTGTTCACATGACTGCAAAAGACGAATGGTATGCATCATATTTTTGCTGTCATAATTTTGTCCGTGATTCTGATTGACATTGTAACGGTCTTCATTTCGCTCCGAAACCCACTTCCAATATTCGCGGTAATCTTTGCAGTAGGTCGAATAGGCATCAAGGTTACAGAACAAATACGCAACAGAATTTTCACCTTTTGGAACAGACGAAACCGAAACCTGATTGGCATCTTCATTCTGGATAATTCCTTTATAATTTAAATCTCCAGATTCGTTGTAGAAAAGTGCAAACATTCCTTTGGTATTGTCAATGCTTACTAAACCACATTTTTCCTGAATTTTTCTGTTTTCGGAAAGCCATTTTTTCAACGGAATCGAACCCTGATTCTGCAAAACATAACAAAAATCGAGAATGGATTTTCTTTCCTTATCAATCGGATTCAGTATTTTTTTGTTAAGTCCTTTTGCTTTTTTTATCTGTGAAATTGCATAACCTGCAAATGTATCTTTGCATAATTTGGAAAGAAAATCTTCCGGTTTCAGCAAATCCATTAACGGATTTTTATGTTGAATACAATCTTCCGGACTTGCCAGAATTTCCAAAATATTCGGATTGTTTTTTTGTAATAATTCAACCAATCTTCCGATTTCGTAGTAGGTAATATCGTTGGTATCATTGGAGATTTGCGGAATATAATTTAAACCAAAAAAGTCTTCTTTCGGTAAAAAATACACTCCACGAATATCTGTGTCGGAATTTTCCGTCGCGAGTCCGAATGAGCGGCTTCCGGAGATAGCTTCGAGGAGGATGAGGTTTTTATTTTTTAGATCTTGGATGTTCATTGAGACGTTCAACAGAATTAATAATTAAAAAACTTTTATTCTTTTTTTCTTTGAAAAATTTTTCGTTATTAAAACCTAATCCGCTCTCATATAATCTATCAAAAATATTTGTAGATCTCGAATTAGGTATAAAAGTATAATTTTCATTTTCATTTATTTTGAATTTTGGATTATTTATTAATGTAGCCCAAATTTCTAATTCATCATTAGATGTAGTTCTACCTTGTAGAAGTTCTCTTTTCTTTAATAAATTAATAAAAGTTCCAATACCTATTTTTAACTTACTTAATGATAACATTAGAATTTCGAAATCATCAATAGACATTGAAAGTGGAAAACCATCATCATCTTCATTTTTATTTAATAATTCAGAAGTATTTATTTGAGGTTCTCGATATCTATCCATTGTTATTATAATAGAAAAGACATTATGGAATCGATTAGTATCTACTGTTATTAAATTATTCTGAGCATCTAAAATCTCCAATTTATTCTCAAAATAAAATTGATCTTTAATTCTCCATGTTTGATCGTATCCTTCTTGGATTGATTTTTTAAATTTTTTAACATATCTTCTAAAAACTTCAACGGTATTAGGATAACCACTAAATTCCATCTCCTTTACAGCTTTATTCTCGATTATTAAAGCTAGTTTTCCTTTAGCTAAACAAAGTATATCTTGTCCTTTATTATTTGATTTATATTCATTATAAATTTTAGCATCACTCTTAAAGTATTTGCTTAAAATATTTTCAGTTTTGTTCTGTAACCAAATACCCCTTCTTTTTTCATAATTATTTTTATTATTAGAATTTAGAACAGTATTTTCAAGAAAGTCAAAAACTGAATTAATAAGAGTTCTTTTTTCAATAATTAGTATTTTCCCATTCTTTAATTTGAATAAAGGCTTTTGAAGTAATGGATTTTTTTGAGTGTAGTGCAGATATTGAGATTCATTTCTTGATATTGTAAATATATTAAGAAATGAATCAATTTTACTTTGCTCATATGCATTGTAAAGGTCTTTTATATTAACTGAATATTTTTCACTTTTATTTGTTAAAATTTCGATTGCAATTTCTATATTTTCAGATTTATTATATTCAATATTATCGATGCTATATCCGTTGTCTTTAAAATCACGAAATAATTTTTCAACATCCTTGTCTACCTTTATTAAATCTAATAATAAATTTAATTTTTTATGAAATAAATTATCCAATATATTATAAATGTTGATGAAGTCAGAAGTTGTTAATCCAAAATATTCTTGTAACATTTTATCAGAAGGGGTGAATAATATACTAATTCTTTCAATAATTTGTTCCTCATAATTCAATTCTCCTGTATCATATATATTGTTGAAAATAGGCATTGCGATTTTGTAATATTCATCAAACTCTGCAGCACTGAATTCAGAATTTTTATTCTTTAAAAGTTCATCATAATATCCAGCTCTAACTGTTATCATTTGAGTGACAATTTTTAACCATTCTTCTTTTGTGGGAATATCTTTTGTTACAAGTCCTTCGCTAGAAGACAGATTTAAAGCAGCCATATACATTAGTTGTCTATAAGGAGAATCTAACATTTGAAACGGATAAATATCCATTCGTGGTGGTTCAATTTGAAATATTAACTCCATAATATTTATAAATAGACTTTCTGAATCGTATATAGATAATAAATTTTTTAAAATTTTACTGTCTCTTTCTATATTAAAATCTTTTGGGAAATCAATCATATTTTTATATTGTATTAATGAAATTTTATTAAAAATACTTAAAATTTGTTTGTTCTTTGGAATAATTTTCTATGCTTAATTTTTAAAACAACTCTCCACAATCACCTCCAAAGCCTTTTCCGCATCACAAGCATACAAACCCGAACACCAAGCCGGATTCGCTTCAATCAAAGCCCAACCTTTTCCTTTGATGATTCCGAAATCCAAAACAATTGCTTTTGGTAGCGTTTCAGAATATTGTTTCATGAAATCATTGAAAAACTCAAATAGATCTTTTTGTTCAATTTCTGAAAGCGGATTGGTATCGAAAAAATCGTTTCGCTAATATGAAGAATGAGTTTTTATTTCGTTATTTAAAATAAAGCATCTTACTTCAAGTTCCCATTCCACCACTTCCGAAGTGAAAACGGTACTTTCTAAATCCAACGTGTCAAAACCCTTGATATTGGTGACTTTATCGAAAACTCCGGCTTTAAAACTTTTAAAATCAGAACATTTAATGAAAATATTTTCTTCATATACAAAATCTTTCAATTGACCGTAAGAAATTTTACGTTTTGTAAATTCCTCCGAAATCTTCGAAAGCCAATTGTCATTAGGTTTTGTTAATGTTAAATTACATTGTTCCGCAACAATTTCTGCGTAAATATCTTCGCCATATACTGCAATTACATCCGCACGAAATTCTTCAGCAACATTCCATTTTGCATTAAAACGGTTCAATTCGTAAGGTGAATTGAGCGATGCTTTTTTCAGGTTGTTGCTGTCTTCTTTGTACATGGGAGACAGGGCGATTATATTTTTCATGTTATTAAATGTTTTTCTTTCAATTTATTAATTAAATCATAACGATTTTGTTCTGAAATACTATCAAAAACGACGCTCCAAATGTCCGAAGAGTTTGTTGCATGGACAAGATTTGCCTCGTTTCTCCAAACAAGATTATATTTATCTGAACACTCATTTAAAAAATCATAATTGGACATAGATTTTGAAAATTCATTTATATCAGTGATTTCGTAGAAGATGGCAGGACGTTTCTTGTAATATCTATGTTTTTCAAAAAATGCCTGCTGCTCGATAAATGTTCCAAAACTTTCGTAATAAAAATAAAAATCATAAGAGTCACAACCACAATCTCTAACCGCAATTTCTCCGTTTTCTGCAATATAAAAACTATCGTTTATTGAAAACAAAGTTTGCCCTTTCCAATGATAGGTATTTACTCCTTTATTTTCTTTTATTTGTTTAGATGTAAAAATATTAATTACAATGTTTTGAAGATTGAGTCCTGAAAAATTTTTCTGAAAACTTATAATTTCAGAATAGCTTTGAATGTCATAAAACCTCAAATGCTTTTCTAAAATATCTAAGCTTATTTCATATTCTTTATTTCTTCCCGATTTTTCAATAAACTGTAAAGCTCTTTCAGATAATTGTTTCATATTTTTACTCTAATTTATAGTGCTAATATTTCCCTAAAAACCCTCTCCATTTCCTTTTTATCCGCATTTCCACCTTTCAAACTCTTCGCTCGTTCCTCATTATCCAAAACCATTTTCTCCAAAAAGCCAAACAATTCCCAATCATTTGGATGATAATAAGATTCTCCTTTTGTGGCTTTTAAAGCGATTAAATTTTCTATTTTTGTTCTCGTAAAATCATCGACTAAAACCAACAATTCACTGAATAAAACTGGCGGAACAGTTCCTTTTTCCAATATCCATTTTCCTGTCAAAGTGGTTCTTAAACAATAGAAATAAGATTTCAATTTTACTTCATCAGCTCTACAGGCTTCCAGATATTTTTTGCTCATGCTCAGATAATGGTAAGAAACCGCTATCAGAGAAAAGCATTCATCCGCCAAAGGTTTGAATAAGTCATAAAATTTTTCATTTTTTACATAAACGATAGGAGAGTAAAACCAACTCAACAAAGCAGCATTCGACTTCAACAGCAAATGAAAAGTCTTCCTCAAGTCCCATCCGGAACCGTCCAAATCGTCTTCTGTCATAAATTCTATCGTTTCATCCTTATCCCAAGGTGAAAGATACCAGTCTTTTTCATGTCGGTATATGAAACGTATGTCGTAGTCGCTGTCTGGCGAAGCAAAACCCCAGGCTCGGCTACCTGATTCTACGGCAAGAAGTATTTCTACACCACGTTTCTCTTCAACTTCTTTTAATTTTTCTAATATTTTCGTTGTCATTGTTTTTAATTTTATAATGCAAAATAAAAGGTGTTCTGCGCAATGTTTTTACGCTGAGGTTTTTTGTTTGAAAGTTGTTGTGTTTTAGAGTAGGAGAGTTATAGGGTTTGAGAGTTCTAGTGTTATGAGCGACCTCGAAAGCTGAAGCGTTAAGAAAATTTGTCATGTGAACGTTAAAAAATTCTACTGTTTGAGCACGAGACCAATTCAAACTCGAAGAACAAGCCTCGAATTCGCGCGAGTTTTAGAATTTTTAGAGAACAGGATTAATTTTTAACATTCAGTTTTCAAGTCTTGAAATAATATTCGCCGACTTTATGGAGGTAATTTTTGTTTCTTTTGTTTCAAGACAAAAGAAAATAAGGATTTTAAAACAAAATTGCCATTCTGAGAATTCTCAAAATGACAATTAAAATGGATTTATTATAATTTAAAAATTTTCGTAAAACTATCTTTTTCCAAGTTTTCCAAAGAAAAATCAAGGTCAGCATACTCTTTCTCAAAAATAATTTCTGCTCCTAGTTCTTGAATCAACAGATTAAAAGAAATCGGTTCGTACCATTGCTGATACAGCTCGTTGGTCGCCATTGTGGAGACTTCTGTATTTCCGGAAACGTGCGAATGACCAGCTCCGAAATTCAATAGAACGAAACATTGTTTTCCGTCTTTTGGCATCAATATTCCTAAAATCGTTTGTTTTTGAACCGAGTTAGATTTAGCTTCAGCAAAAAGATTATTCGGATTCATCATATAATCGTATGAAACGGCATCACCTTTTCCGACAACAATTTTATACCCGCATTCACTGCTTCCGTTGAAAACGTTATTCATCATCAGTGTTGGAGCGGCCAAGCCTCTGTTTGCGTAAAGATATTCCACAGCACCGTTTGGAGCAGAAGTTATATCTCCAGAATACATCAACTGACCTTCGTTTTGGTTATACGCTGCATTCCAACCGATTTTTCCGGCAATATTCAATCCTGAAAGATCTAGATCGTAAGCTCCCCAAGCATTTTCCCAATAGATTCCTACGGCCAATTTTTCACCGTAAAATCTTGTTCCTGTCGGAATATTTCCTACGAACATTTTTTCTGAAGTTGGTAAAGCAAATGCTACATCTTTTGGAAAAAATATCTTCTTTCCGGAAAAATTATATTTAGATTTTAAGTAATTTAAGATAAAAACATAATTTAATTCATTCACAGAAGTTGAGGTTGATTTTTTCGTCCACGACTTTCCATTTCTGATTCTGTAAACGAAAGTATCTTGCCCATACATTCTTGAATAACAAGCCGATAAAGCTTTAAACAAAGCAAATGGAGTTGCATTTTCCAGCCAATGCAAATCGCTGTTCTCCAGCAGGATATTTGTTGCGTTATTCAAAGGATTTGAAACTAATGGCTGATGATAAACTTTTGAAAGTTTCGAAATTTTATTAATCGTTTTTGGTGCTCTGTTTTTATATGCTAAAAATAAAGGCTTGAAACGGTTAAAAATTTCCGCCATTTTTTCTTCTCCGAATAGCTGAAATAAAAAAGTTGGATCGAATCTGCTTTGCTTAATTAAATTAATCAAATTATCATCTTTAATTAAAAGTGTTTCTCTTGTTGTTTTATAAATCACGTAGCGGAAAAATTCAACAGGATTTTCTGGATAAATATCATAACGATCAGCAATTTTTATGATTGCTTCCTTATTTCGGATATTTTCTTTTCCTGTGAAATCGTAATCCAATTCATTATGTAAGATGTTCAACAAATCATCGATTGTTTCTTCTTTTAAAGCCATTCCAGATTTCAAAAGAGAAAGACATTTTTCTATCATTTCTTCTTTTGTATAGGCTTTGATGACTTTAAAATTTAGCTTTAAATCAGGAATATTCAATACTTCATTCGGAATGTAAATTTCATTCTGAAAATTGCTTCCATAGGTTGAAATATAATGAGTAATCTGGTCGAAAAATAAATTAACTCTGGAGCTATCTTTTATTTTTTGCCAAGATTTATGAAAAGTTTTATTCAAATCTTTTCCGTTCAGTTTTTCTTTGGCGTAATAGGAAATAATTTCTTTTTTAGCCCAAATTGCATTAGGTTCAATAATGAAACCATCGTCTGAAATAAATGCTTTTGCATCCGATTCTTTGGCTAAAACTGCATTGAATAATTTTAATGTTTTCATTGTTTTTAATTTAAAAAAATAAGTGAGGAGTAGTTCTTTTAATGAAATGTATAGGAACTCCTTTTACCTATAGTTTTTATAAAAAGGCAGGGAGTATTTTTCCAAAAAAATAATAGGAACTCCCTTTGCCTTAGGATTTTGTAAAAAGGCGGAAAGTAATGTCTGAAAATATAGGAACTTTCTTTGCCTTAATTTTTATTTTTGAGGAACAGGCAGGACTCGAACCTGCGACCCACAACTTTGAAGTTTACAGGAACTTTTTTTGCCAAAAGCGAAAAGTAATCTGTTGCTCTAACCATCTGAGCTACTGTTCCTACCTTTATGAATAGTTTTCATAAACCCTACAGGCTTTTACACCTGCAAGGTTCGGTTATTAGTTTTCTTTTTTATTAAGCTTTTCTAAACTTTTTCTTTTTCTTCCAAGGCGCATTCTTTTGAACATCTCCTGCCATGATACAACCGTAAGGCATCACTTCATCCAAAACTTCGCAAAGTCCATATTCTTCAATCTGAGCTCTCACGTTTTTTGCACTTTTATAAGCAGTTGGAAGTTCAGAAATATCAATTTCATTCGAGAAAAAACGGATATCTAATTCTTTTGTTTCTTCTTCAAAAACTTCTTCAATAGTTTTATGAGCCAAAGATTTTTTATGCTGACTTCTGCTGAAATTTCTTCCCGCTCCATGTGGCGCAAAACCAAGGTTTCTCTCATTCGTTTTTCCCTGAACGATCAAAACGGGTTCCGACATATTCAACGGAATCAATCTCGGTCCTGTAATATCCGGCATAAATTTATCATCCAAAGGCGTTGCACCTTTTGCATGGTAAAATAAATCTCCATCTTTGAAAACAAAATTATGTTCGTTCCAATATCTATCTTCTTTCTCGATTCCTAATTTATTTAAAGTGGCATCATGAATAGAAATATGGTTTTCTTTCGTCCATGTTCTTATCAATTGAAGTGCTTCCCAATACGATTTTCCTTCCTCAGATTCATATGGAATCCATGCATTTTCTCTTAATGTTTCAGGAGAATTTTCTATTCTGAATTTATTCGCAATCTTCATTCCTTTATCATACAAAGCAGCTCCTGGAGCTCTTGAACCGTGATGCGTCACCAACATTGTATTTCCGGTATTCTTAGAAATTCCGACAAACAGGAAATGGTTTCCGTCACCCTGCGTTCCCATATGAGAACGAGCAATGCTGATTAATTTCTCATCATTCAGAAAATCATTTGCTCTGAAAGCATCCATTAATTCCTGAGACATCTCCATTTGCTCACCTCTCGGTCTTCCTCCGTATCCGAAATGCGTGATGGAATGGGCGGCATCCAAAACTTCTTTAGGATCAGCTTTTCCAAAATCCGTCAACATTACGGAACAGCAAATATCTGCGCTATGAAATCCTGGGTGAATTGCATTTTTTGCCACAACAACTCCTCCAACCGGAATCTGACCTATAGAACCTGTAGGACACGCATCGGGCATAATGGCTCCGGCAACCAAAGTTGGGGTTTTCATCAGAACTTTCATCGTGTTGATTACTTTTTCCACGTTATCGTTTTCACTTTCATGTTCGGCTTTGATGTTGATGACAAAATCTTTTGCCGTTTTATGAAGTGGAATAAGTTCCGGTTGTTTGAATTGCTCTAAATATGCTGCGATTTGATTTTCATCTAATTTATTTTCATTGATATGTGCGATTGCTTCCTTGAACCATTTCGCCGATCTATATCCTAATTCTATTAAATGATTTCCATTAAATTCCATATGTTCTCTCATTTTGTTGATGCAAAGTAATAATACAAGTGTGCAATCTTTTTGCGCAGATAAAATTATTTTAATTATTTTTGAAAAAATTTAAAAAATGTTATTTGAACAATTAGAAAAGTCAGCACAAGAAATTCAGTTCAAAGAAGTGATTGCATTTATTGATGCGCATTATGATTTTACTCCGACAAAATTTACCAATGGTAATTTAGTAAACGAAGCCGATCAGAATAATGGATCTTGTAAAGTTTTTAGTTTTGCTAAGTTAAATGACCTGTCGAAAGAAGAAACTCTTTCTCTTTTCGGCGCTTTTTATAGAGAAGATGTTTTGCAAAACCCCGAAGGAACAGACCATCAGAATATCAGAAATTTTATAAATTTCGGATGGGACGGGATCTCTTTTGAAGGGAAAGCTTTAACGAGAAAATAATTGTCATTGCAAGGAATGGAATGACTAAGCAATCTCTTTGTAATATTCTCTGTCATTCAGAACGAAGCGATAGTGGAGTGAAGAATCTACTTTAGATTTCTCTTCACGTCGAAATGACATAAAAAAGACAAAACTTTCTATTCCCAACGTTCACGTGAGGGATGCGCAAGGTCCGACTGAAAGGAGGAGTCTCGGCTCGGGCGAAGCCCGAGCCGAGACCGAAACGAAGTGAAGCCTGAAGCAGCCCGACCCGGAGTGATGAAGAGGAACTGGAGCTGGAAAACGAAGGGACACGCCTAAATAAAAAATACAAAACCATGTCATCGAATAAAAATGCCCTGATCCGATACAAAACATTAGATAAATGCCTGAAAAATAAGTACCGAAAGTACACGTTAGAAGATTTAATAGATGAATGTTCCGAAGCGTTATTTGAGTTTGAAGGAAAGGAATCTTTTGTAAGTAAGCGCACTGTACAATTGGATTTGCAGAATATGCGAAGTGAAAAGTTCGGATACGAAGCTCCAATTGAAGTTTACGAAAGAAAATATTATCGATACAGCGATCCTGATTACAGTATCCACAATATTTCTGTCAATGAAAGTGATCTGAAAGCGATGAACAATGCGGTGCAGATTTTGAAGCAATTCAAGGATTTTTCGATGTTTAAGGAGATGAATGGTGTGATTCAGAAATTGGAAGATTCTATTCATGCGACAAGTCAGAAATCGATTATTCATTTGGATAAAAATGAACAGTTGAAAGGATTGGAATATATTGATATACTGTATGATGCGATTTTACATAAAAAAGTTTTAAATATCACTTATAAAAGTTTTAAGGCAAGAGAATCAGATTCTTACGTGGTTCATCCACAATTATTGAAGGAATTTAACAACCGTTGGTTTTTGATTTGTTCGAATAAACAATATGTCTACAATCTGGCTTTGGATAGAATGGAAGACATTCAGGCTGAGGAAAAGATTGATTATATTGATATGAATCTGGATGGCGATGAATATTTTAAAGATATAGTCGGTGTGAGTGTTTCGCCAACAATGGCTCCGAGAAATGTTGTTTTTTTTGTAGATTCTCATAATGCCCCGTATGTGAAAACTAAGCCTTTGCATAACAGTCAGGAAATTGTAAGTGAATCTAATGACGGGACAATTTTTAAAATTTGTGTTCAGATGAATTACGAATTGGAGAGACTTTTATTAGGTTTTGGCGAATCTTTGATTGTTCATAAACCTCGAAAATTAAGATTGAGACTTGAAGAAAAGTTTAAAGCTGGAGTTAAAAATTATCAGGATTTAATTGTTCCAGATGAAGATTAAATTTATTTTGTCTTTTTATTTATTTGGTTAAAATATTCATTTTTACAATGGCTTGGAAATTGTATTTATAGTTTCATAAAAAATAAACATTATGAAATCAAGAATATTAAAAGCTGTACTTGCCGTTGTAGCACCTTTGGTGATTGAATTTGTTATTAAGAAAATATCTGAAAAGCTGGATAAAAAACAGCAGGAAAATGAACCCAAACAGCTTCCTGCATCAAATTAAAAAGTAGTTAGTTTGAAATTATAGAAAAGAGACTGTTCATTTAGCAACAGTCTCTTTTTATTTTTTTATAGTGGTGGCTTCCATTGCCTCAGCCACCAAGTTTGTAGTGTAAAAAAATTTATATAATACGAATATACGCTCTGGTGGCTGAGGTTCTCGAAGCAACACTTAACTTATACAAAATCATAAATCCCATTCTTCCAGCCCAAAACTTTAGTAGAATCTGCATTCAGCCAATTTTTAAGAATAGTAGCATATACTTTCCTGAAATCTTCTGTATAAATTAAATCTCCTTCATTCAATTTGGTTAAATCGGGAAGTGCATTCAAGAGTCCTTTCTTCTTTAAACCTCCGCTGATGAAAAACATCTGATTTGCCGTTCCGTGATCGGTTCCGTTACTTGCATTTTGCGCAACGCGACGACCAAATTCCGAGAAAGTCATCAATAAAATATTGTCGAAAAGTCCGTTACTTTTCATGTCTGCAACAAAAGATTTTACGGCTTCATTGATGTCTCCAAATAATTTTTGCTGTCTTTCATTTTGATTCACGTGCGTATCGAAACTTCCGATGGATAGATAATAAACTCTAGTGTTAATATCAGATTTTATCAAAGATGAAACCGTCTTAAAGTCTTTTCCCAACTGAGAATTAGGATATGTTTGCTCTGTTTTTTTTGCTTTACTTTTTTCAAAAATATAATCAGCATTATTGATTGTAGAACCTAAAGTTTGATATAAATATGAAACCGTTTCGTCATCGTGATGATGATCGTACAAAGATTTGAAATATTTTTCCTGACTTGTCTGATATAATCTCTTTGGATCTTTAAAAGCAAAAGCTTTATTATTTTCACCTTTTAAGGCTAAACTTAGCATATCATCAACTTCTAAAGCTTGTGTTGGATGGTCGCATTTATAACATTCTTCATCCAAAAATCTTCCGAGCCAACCAGTTTCTAGATATTCGTCACTTTTACTAGCAGAATGCCAAATATCCATGCTTCGAAAGTGGGATTTGTCAGGATTCGGATAGCCGACATTATTCATTACAGAAAGTTCGCCATTGTCATATAATTCTTTAAAATAGGAGAGAGCAGGATTAATTCCGGCTTCATCACTTAACTGTAGTGAATTTTGAATGGCAATTTTATTTCGTTCTTTAAAATATATGTCGTTTCTAGTCGGAATAATCGTATTCAGACCATCATTTCCACCCGTGAATTGCAGTACAACCAATATTTTCTGGTTCGGTTCCAGTGCATCATCTAGTGTCATGGCTTTCAGAAAATTCGGCATCAACAAAGATGCGGTTGCCAATGAACTTATTTTTAGGAATTCTCTTCTTTTGATTAACATAAATGTTAGGTTTTAGGTTAAAGATCATAGGTTGCAGGTTTTAAAGTTGCATTTTAACTATTAGCTAAAATCTGCAACCTGCTACCTAAAAACTACATCAATTGATATTCTGGTGTTGACATTAGATTAATGACATTCATTTTCACCGTGTTATCCGAAAAATTTTTCACAGAACTCATGTCCAGCGATTTACTGTTTTGAATTAAATAATCCTCAACATTCTTTCCATTAAAAATCTTTTCTACACGAGCCCAATCAATCGTAATGTTTGGGTTCTTAAAACTTTTCGTCAATGTATTCGTATTGTTTTTCAAGCCCATATCCAAATCATCATCTTCTTTTGGGCGATAATCAAGAGGTCGCAAACCAGACCAAATCTGAGGAATTTGAAGTCTCAACATCAAAGTAGAACTGTCAATCCACGATTTTCCGTTGGGCCAGCCTGCAACATTGGGTGGATAGAGTAGCATTTGTCCCAATAATTTTTGATAAACAATCAGATTTTCTGGATTTTGAATATTCATCGGAAGCGTTCTCATCATTCCCGCCATTAGTTCTATCGGAGATTTTATTCTGTTTCCAATATTTTTTTTATCATAAAACCATGAGCTTGAGAAAATATCTTTCATCAGCTTTTTGATGTCGTAATTGGATTGGTAAAAACTTTCACTTAGCTTATTAACAATAGCTTCATCAACATTTTCATTAACGAAGAATTTATAAATTTTTGTGGTGATAAACTTTGAGGTTGCTTTTTGTTCAAGAATAATATTTAAAGCATCCGTTCCTGTGAAATTTCCGGTTTTTCCGAGAAAAGATTTTGTGCCTTCATCGTGTTGTTTTGGCCTTTCTAAAAAATTTCCTTCTTTGTCATAACCCCATCCTGTAAAGGCTCTTGCACCTTCTCTGATGTCTTTTTCTGTGTAATTTCCTCGTCCCATTGTGAAAAGTTCCATCACTTCACGGGCAAAATTTTCGTTGGGATGGTCTTTCTTATTTTGTTGGTTGTTAAGGAAATTCAGCATTGCAGGAGCTTGGCTTACTTCAAATAAAAGATCTTTAAAATTTCCCAATGCATTTTTTCGAATGACATTTAAAATCTGTCTGTTGAATCTCGGATTTACAACTCTCGAAGCGAAATGTCCGTGCCAGAAAAATGCCATTTTTTCACGCATCTGCTCTTTGCTGTTAACCATTTTATCAAGAAAATTGAGGTTTAGTTCCTCGTTTTGTTCGCGGTTGATTCGCTGCATTTCTTTTTTCTTTTCAGCGGGAGCTTTATCATTCATCATATAATCGCCGGCTTCTGCGATGTCTGGCGTATCATAATTGATGTAAAGAAAAGTTTCTTCTTTAAAAAGATCATTAATTAAACTTTTAATATCCTTTTTATGAAGATCTTCGAACTGGTTGATTCCTGCGCCGAAACCGGCACGCCAGAGAAGATGTTTATTGTTGATGAGCGATGAGGGTGTCATATCAGTATTTTGTTTTTTGGATAAATTTGGTGTGGTAAGGTTAAAATAATAACGGGTTAAGAATTGTTAATATTGCTTCAAATTTATACCTTGATTGTTGAACCTCAATAAACGAATTATTATAAGTTTTGAAATCTGATTTTTCGAAAATAAGCGAAACGCCTTTGTGTATCTTATTTTTTGGATGAATTTTTACTAATTCTTTGTTTCGCTTTGCGTTTAAATTATCGCAAGGGTAAACAAAACTTTCTAAAAATAAACTACATATTTTTAAATATATAAGCAAAGGCATTTTGTTTATATAAGTAATACAAAGACTTAAAAGTATTCCGAATCATGTAATGAGTAAAACATAAAATTTCAACCAATAACTTCCAATTTTTGATCAATTTTCATTAAACAATCATTTAAATTTTAACTGAATTTAATTAATTGATTTTCTTTATTTTGTGAAATTTATTAATGTTAAAATTAAACAGTACGTAGTCCTTGGCACGATTTTTACATCTTCCAGCTTAGTAAAATTTAAAAAATCAGAGTTATGAAAATGTTTAAACAAGCAATATTGCTGGCTGGAATTTTAACAGCCGGTGTGATGAGTGCACAGGATTCTAAAATGAATAACATGATTAAGGTAGGAGCAAATGTTGGTTTAGCAGTTCCTTCTGATAATACTTCTATGGCAGCAGGTGTAGATGTAGCTTATCAGAACCTTATTACCCCTGGTTTCGGACTTGGTATTGCCACAGGATATACTCATTATTTTGGTAAAGACAACAACGGATACAATAACAATGATGTGGGAGTAATTCCTGTAGGTGCTTTGATCAGAATTTATCCTAAACAAACAGGTTTCTATTTCGGAACTGATTTAGGGTACGGATTTTTGGTTGGAGATGACAAGGTAGCTTCAAACGCGACTCTTGACAGACCAGACGGTGGTTTCTACATCAAACCAGAGATTGGATATCACAACCAGAGCTGGAATTTCTTTGTACAGTATCAGAAAGTATTTGTAGGAAGTAAAGGCGATTTGCCAAATCAGGACTACAATGTGGGGAACATTGGAGTAGGATTTTCTTACAATATTCCATTAGGGAAGTAGTTAGATTTAAATATAAGCAATTATTAGCCAAACCTTTTCAAATTTTCGAAAAGGTTTTTTATTTCAAACGAAAATTTACGAAAAGTATTATTATATTTGATAAAATTTGAGGTTATGATTTTGAATCCAAAATTTCCACTTTATTTACCAGGAGTAAAAAACGGTAGCAATGATAACGTGTCTATCATTGGCGCAAACCTTCGCGAAGATATTACAACTTTAGGCTATTTTGTTTCCAGTAACGGAGGTCTTGAGATTAAAACTCAGAATACGTATCCTACAAAAGAATATGGCTCTTTTACAGAAATTTTAAAGAAGTTTATTCAGGATAACGGTTTGGAAAATGTAAAAAGACTTGGAATGGCAGTTCCCGGTCCTGTAATCAACGGGAAAAGCCAACCCGCGAGATTAGGCTGGAGTCTTGATGTAGAAGAATTTACAAGAGATTTCGGATTTGAAAAAGTAGATATGCTAAATGATCAGGAAGCGTCGGCATATGGTATGGGGCTTTTGGAAGATGATGATTTGGATCCTATCTATACAAGTGGTCACCTTGAAAAGGGAAATGTAGCGATCCTGGCTCCCGGAAACGGATTGGGTGAGGCCGGTTACTTCTTTGACGGAAAATACTTAAGGCCATTTGCAACGGAAGGAGGACATTCAGAATTTTCTCCGAGAACGAATGTTGAGGTTGAATTTTATCAATTCTTAAATAACATTTATGGAATTGTAAGCTGGGAAAATGTCTTGTCTAAAGGAGGTTTATTCAATATTTACAGATTCCTGAGAGACGTAAAAAGACATCCTGAACCAGAATGGCTTTCTGAAAGACTGGCAAACGGAAATTTTGTACAGGAGATTTTCAAAGCTGCTGTAGAAGATGATGTTCTGATCTGTAAAATTGCTTTAGACACTTTCCTTGAATTCTTGGCGAGAGAGGCAAATAATTTAACATTAAAATTAAAAGCTACAGGAGGTTTACTGATTTCAGGAGATATTCCTCAGGCGATCAGACAATATATTAATAAAGATAAATTTTACGAGAAATTTAAGATCAGCGACAAGATGGAGGAGATGCTTCGAAACATACCGATCTATCTGAATAAAAACGAAAATACAGCATTGAATGGTGCGGCGCTTTACACCGCGTATTATCTAGATTAAAAAAATATAAGCTCCGAAAATTCTTCGGAGTTTTTTATTGGATGATATTATTCATGAAAATTATTGTTTTTATTGATGTACATCAACAAAATCTATCAAACTTGTTACCTACATTTGCATCAGTAAATAACAAACAAGTAAATAACTTTTTATTCAAATGAAAAAAATATTTTTATTAGCAGTTTTAGCTAGTGGTTTAGCATTCGGTCAGGCAAAAAAAGTAGTAGCTTCTGACGTTCAGTGGTGGGGATACAAAATCGCAAAATCTGAGGCAAGCTCTCACAACGGAACTGTGAAGGTAAAGTCTGGTGAAATGGTAATGAAAGGAAACCAATTGGTTGGTGGTACTTTTGTTTTGGATATGACTTCTATTAACTCTACAGACCTTACTGGGGAATATCAACAAAAATTGAACGGTCACCTTAAGAACGGAGATTTCTTCGAAGTTGAAAAATTCCCGACTGCGACTTTCAAAATTACAGGTGTAAAGAAAAACAATGATAAAGTTTACAATTCTTTAGTAACAGGTAACCTAACTGTTAAAGGAAAAACAAACGCGATTTCTTTCCCGGCAAAAATTACTTACGCAAACGGAACTGTTAGCTTAGTATCAAACAAATTCTCTATCGACAGACAAAAATTTGATGTTGCTTACAAATCTACAATGCAGGATGTTCTTGTGAAAGATGATATGGATTTGCTTGTAAAAGTAACAGCAAAATAATTTAATCAAAAAAAGATTGTTAAAAGTGTAGAAGTTCTACACTTTTTTTTATTTTTGTTGAATTGTAAATAAAAAAGAATGAAAAGATTACTATTGTTTGCTATGATGTGTGTAAGCATGTCATTTGTTTTCGCTCAAAAGAAAGGAGATAAAGTGGTAAAGGTAACATCATCGGAGATCAGATGGTGGGGTTACAAGGTTGTAAAAACAGTCCCGACAACACACTCTGGAACGGTAAAGCTGAAGAGCGGAAAGTTTACTTTCGATAAAACAGTTTTGGTAGACGGAGAATTTGTGATCGACATGAAGTCTATCATGGCAGGAGACGTTTCAAATCAGGATGAAGATATGATCAAACTGACAGACGACCTTAAGAGTACAAATTTCTTCGAAGTGAAGAAATTCCCTCTTGCAAAATTCCACCTTACGAAAATTATTCCTTTAGCAAACAGTGAGTTCAACTCTACGGTTTACGGAGATATCACGATAAAAGGAGTGAGAAAGACGATTACTTTCCCTGCAAACGTTTATATTACGCAGTTTACAGTAGTAATCGAGTCTGCGAAGTTCTCATTAAACAGAAGAGATTTCAAAGTATTCTATCAGTCTTCATTGAAGGATTATTTCATTAAAAACGAAATGGATATCCAGTTCAAGATTTCAACAGCAGTTCTTGATAACGAAAACAGAACTCCAGTAAAAAAGAAAAAATAAGATATAAAAGTCTTTTTAATAAATTTAAATGAGTGATTTCTCCGGGAATTACTCATTTTTTTTTACTCTTTCCTGAGTGATATTTTTGTTGAGAGTTTTTAATTTAAATTAAAGCTTTCTTGTCAAATAATTATTTCAAGTGCTTTGATTTAATTAATGTAAATCAACCTTTTTGATCAAAAATTAAGAAAAAATCTCTCATATTTGTAATACTTAATATTCATGAAGGTGTAAGTTTTAAGCTAAACAAATACACATTTATGAAAAAAACAATTTTTATTTTATCTCTTGTTGTATCGACAGGAGGTTATTCGCAAGTGGGAATCAACACCACAAATCCGAAAGGCGTTTTGGATATTGTTTCTACCAACTCTACAATGGTTATTCCGCGATTACCCAATCCTCAAAATATAACCAATCCTGTAGAAGGAATGTTGGCTTATGATTCAACCAATAAGACAATCCGCTATTATGACGGAACGAATTGGAGTACATTAGTTTACAGTAAGCAGGAAAAGAAATCCAATGAAGGAGTTGTAAAAATAAATGGTGGATCTGCCGGTGCAAAACCCAGCTGGTCGAATGTCGCAGCAAACACGACCCGGCAGGTTTCCTATTCTTCGCCTTTAAGCTTTGCAACTTGGCCTACCACATGCTGGCCGGATAATTCCATCGTTGCAGATACAAAAATTCTAAAAAATTCCAATCAATTTGTAGAAAATGGTGTGATGGGGCAGGTTCATCAGTGGAGAATTATCATTAATTATACTAAAAATCTGAATATTTTAAGTCAGGATATCAGGTTTATATTAAGAAATCCAATATCCGGCTTTAGATCCGAAATAAGCGGAGTTATTCCTTCAAGCAAAACAAGCGGAATTTTGGTATACAATTTTATCACAATCGCAGACGGCGCAAGTTTACCGCCACCTTTAGGAACGGGCAACGGATACATCATCGAATGGATAGCTTCGGATATCATCACAACATTGTCAATTGATAGTATCACAAGAATATCTTTTCAAAAAAATTAAGTAAATGCAAATTTTTATTTGAAGCTTGATCCCGCTTTCCGCACTCGCTATTTTCATTTTTTTTTCGGCGGCGCGGCAAAGCCGCGCCGCCGAAAAAAAATGAAAATGAGCTCAAACAAAGCTGCAATCGGGGCTAGGGTGACAGACATCCCTATAAACATTAGAAAGATGTTGTAAAGTTTTCCATATTTCATTTGCTGATTGATACGCTTTTGCGAACGGAAAATATTCTCAATCATTTCAAGAAAACCTTTGAGTTCTTCACGTTAAAAACAAATTTTCACCAAATCACAAGCATGATTTAAGATGCTTTTTTTATTTTAGTAGTATGAAAATTTATGTAGTAAGCGGTCTCGGAGCAGATTTCAAAGTATTGGAAAAAATACAGTTTCCCGAGCAGCATGAAATTGTTTTTATCGATTGGCTCATTCCTCAGCAAAATGAAGAATTTCCGCAATATGTATCCAGAATGGCAGAAAAAATTGATGTTTCGGAGCCGTTTTGTTTATTGGGATATTCCTTTGGCGGAATTATGGTTCAGGAAATCAATAAATTAAAACCCGCTCAAAAAATCGTTATTCTGGGAAGCATCAAATCCGACAAAGAAAAACCGAGATTAATAAGAGCCGGAAAAATCACAAAAATTCCGAAAATGTTACCGGTAAATTTCTTTAACGAAAGAACTACAAACATTTATGGTGTAATCAGAAAATTCTTCGATTCTCAAAATCCAAGAGTATTGGAATATTTCAGGGTGAGAGATCCTTATTATTTAAAATGGTCAGTAGAAAAAATATCCGACTGGAAATTTGATGAAATTCCAAATGTGATCCAAATTTTGGGTGACAGAGACATTGTTTTTCCTATCAGAAACTCAAAACCTGATTATATTGTAAAAGGGGGTACTCATCTTTTTCCTGCAACAAAATTCAGAGAAGTGTCTAAAATTTTAGGGGAGGTGTTTAATTAAGTTTGTTTAATTTTAAATTAATATTAAAATTTTAGGGGTTTAGAATAAAATTTATTGTTTTTATAAAAATTATGTTTACTTTTGAAGGGGTAAAACAAAAATTTTTATGAAAGTAGGATTAAAATGGATTATTTCATTTTCTATCATCACACTTGTTGCAGTGGGAGCACTGTTTTGGAGTCCTATTGTAGAAGACTTTCCGAATACTGGTGAGTTTTTAAGCGAAGATAAAATCGTCGGAGCAGACGTTGCATGGATTTTGGCAGCAGCAGGATTGGTTTTATTAATGACTCCAGGTCTGTCATTTTTCTACGGAGGAATGGTAGGTAAGAAAAACGTGATTTCTACCATGCTTCAGAGCTTTATTGCTTTGGGCGTGATTTCCATTTTATGGGTGGTGATTGGTTTTTCTCTTTCATTCGGAGATTCTATAGGTTTTACAATCAACGGAGAGCATTATGGAATCATCGGAAATCCATTAAGCTATCCTTTTTTCAGCAGAGTAGGAGTATTACCTCATAAAGCGATGGCTTCTACAATTCCTTTCGTACTTTTTGCTTTATTTCAAATGAAATTTGCGGTCATTACTCCAGCTTTGATTACCGGATCTTTTGCCGAGAGAGTACGATTTGTTTCTTACCTTTTATTTATGGTGCTTTTCAGTATTTTTATTTATACGCCGCTTTGCCATATGGTTTGGCATCCTGATGGACTTTTAAATAAATATTTCGGAGTTAAAGATTTTGCAGGCGGAACAGTCGTTCATATGAGTGCGGGTTTTGCCGCTCTAGCAGGAGCTTTGGTCGTTGGAAACAGAAAGAAGCCGCATCATGAGCCATCCAATATTTCTTACGTAATGTTAGGAACAGGAATGCTTTGGTTTGGTTGGTTTGGATTTAATGCAGGTTCAGCTTTAAGTGCAAATGCAACAGCAGCAATGGCTTTTGGAACAACAACAATTGCTTCTGGCTCCGCAATGATGACATGGATCTTTTTTGATAGAATTAATAAACGTAAAGTTTCCGCTTTAGGAGCTTGTATCGGTGCGGTTGTCGGTTTGGTGGCGATTACTCCGGGATGCGGATTTGTTTCAATTCCTGAAAGTATTTTTATAGGGTTTATTTCTGCAATTGTGTCAAATATCATGGTCAACTGGAAAGCGTTAAAGAAAATCGATGATACCTTGGATGTTTTTGCTTGTCACGGAGTTGGCGGAATTATGGGAATGATTTTAACGGCAATTTTTGCTCATGGTAAAAATGCAAGTCTTCTTCACGGTGGTTTTGGAGTATTTGCACATCATATGATGGCTTTGGTTTTGGTTTCGTTGTTTGCTTTTTTTGGCTCATTAGTTTTATATAAAATAACAAATAGTATTATCACATTAAGGGTTTCCGAAGAATCGGAGGATATGGGATTAGACATTTCCCAACATGAAGAAAGCCTGTGTTAGAAAATCAATTGTGAATTGTCAATTCGCTTTGCGGTCAATTTTTTAAAATTCACTTGCGAAGCAAAATTCACTATTGACAATTCACACCAACAATATTTTGCGTTCATATAGTTTTAATTTTGATAGCCGAGGGTGAAATTTCATCTTCGGCTTTTGCTTTTCAATTTATCGTGTATCTTTGTGATTAAGAAAAAATGATGAATTTTCTATATGGAATCAATATCGGTTTTTGAGATTATCAAAGTAGGAATAGGCCCGTCTAGTTCGCATACAATGGGACCTTGGAATGCAGCTTCTGCATTTATCAGGATTATAAAAAGAGAGAGATCTATCGATGAGGTGAAGGAAGTGTTCCTTGAATTTTTCGGTTCACTGGCAAAAACGGGGATTGGACACGGAACAGATATCGCCGGAATGCTGGGTTTGAATGGTGAAGATTTTAAAACAATCGATACTACGAAAATTGATGAAAAAATCGAAAAAATAAAGACAACACAAATTCTCAATCTTGGTGGTGAGAAGGAAATTCCTTTTATCTACGGTCATCATTTGGTTTTAAATATGCAAAAATCTCTCGATTATCATCCAAACGGAATGATCTTTAAAGCGATTTTCGAAGACGGAACCGAACTTGTTCAGGATTTTTATTCTGTGGGTGGAGGTTTTATCATGAGTCAGGAGAAAAAATCTATTGAGAAACAATGTATTCGTACTTTATATCCTTGTCATAAATCTTCTGATATTGTAAAATATTGTGACAAATTGGGGCTTACAAGAATTTCAGATTTAATTTTAATGAATGAAGAAAGCTGGAGAACCCAAGAGGAAACGAGAGCGGAAGCACTTTACATTTGGCAACAGATTAAAGAATGTATTTACAAAGGCGTTAATAAAGAAGGAATTCTTCCAGGCGGTTTGAATGTCACCAGAAGAGCAGCCGGAATGAACAGAAAATTATTAGGCGAAAAAATCTATAAAAATAAAGATGAATGGTTTCAGCAAGTTGTTGATGCCGAAGAAAATTTTACCAATATCAATAAATGGATTGCATGTTTTGCATTGGCTGTAAATGAGGAAAACGCAAGTTTCGGAAGAATTATTACAGCTCCAACGAACGGAGCAAGTGGCGTAATTCCTGCTGTTTTAATGTATTCTCAGGCTTTTACAGAATTTATTAGTGAAGATGATATTGTAAGATTTTTATTAGTTGCTGGAGAAATCGGAACATTGTTTAAGAAAAATGCAACAATCTCTGCGGCAATGGGCGGTTGTCAGGCAGAAATCGGGGTTTCATCGGCAATGGCAGCTGCAGGATTAACTGAAATTCTTGGTGGCAGCGTTGGCCAGGTTTTAATGGCAGCCGAAATCGCAATGGAACATCATTTAGGATTAACTTGCGATCCGATCAAAGGATTAGTTCAAATTCCATGCATCGAAAGAAATACGATGGGTGCGATAAAAGCAATCACTGCCGCAAACATCGCTCTGGAAAGTGATCCGACAAAAGCAAAAGTAACTTTGGATGAAGTAATTCAAACGATGTGGGAAACCGCATTGTCGATGAATGACCGTTTCAAGGAAACTTCAGAGGGAGGTTTGGCGATTGCCGTCAACGTTCCGGAATGCTAGAATATGAGTAGTAATTAATTGGTAGTGAGTAACATTTTGCGACAACCAATTTAAATTATAACTAAAAAACGACCTAGGAAACTGAAGCATTAAGAAAATTAAAAATTAATCCGTTAAAAAATTCCCATTGTTCGAAGCGCGAGACAAATGTTAAATCAACAAACAAATGTTGAATTCGCGCAAGTTTTGGGAATTTTAGGAGTAATTTTTAATTTTTTAGCGGAAGTTTCCAAGTCTTGAAATAACATTCGCCGACTTTATGGAGGCAATTTTTGTTTCTTTTGTTTTAAGACAAAAGAAAATTATTAAAATTAATAGTTTAGATTCTTCCTTCGTCAGAATGACAAATACGATTTTTAAATTTTAAATAAAAAGAAAATTATTTATCCAAAATCGCTCTAATCTTATTTGCATTAGAAATCAGCTCTCCAAGATATTCAAAGTTTTCTTTTTCTAAAGCAGCTTTGAATTTTCTTAATTGAGAAATATGCTCATTCAAAACATCTAAAACATTTTCCTTATTTTGCTTAAAAATCGGAACCCACATTTCAGGGTGAGATTTTGCTAAACGAACCGTACTCGAAAAACCCGAACTCGCCAATTGGAAAATCGTATCTTCTTCTTTTTCTTTTTCTAAAACGGTATTCGCCAGAGCGTAAGAGGTTATGTGAGATATATGAGAAATATAAGCAGTATGAACGTCATGATCTTCCGCATTCATGTAAATTAAGTGCATATCGAGACTTTCCACGATTTTTTCGACTAATTCCAAGGCATCTTTTGCAGATTCTTCTTTGTTGCAAATCACTCCGGCTTTTCCTGAAAAACTTTCTGATACAGCCGATTTCGGACCATTATTTTCCGTTCCCCACATCGGGTGAAAAGCTACAAATCGGGATCTTTTGGGATGATCTTTCACAGCATTTACAATTCCTGCTTTTGTAGATCCTGCATCCACAACGGTTTGATTTTCCGAAATTAAATCCAAAACCGTAGGCAATAACTTCCTTGCAGAATCCACGGGAATTGCAAGAATGACCAAATCTGAATTTTTAATTCCATACTCCAAATCTACTTTTGCATCGATTATTTTTAAATCTAATGCTTCGTTTAAATGCTCGTTATTGTTATCGATACCATAGATAAAATCGGCAATTCCTTTCTGTTTTAATTTTAATGCCATCGAGCCACCAATAAGACCTACACCTATAATACTTATTTTCATCTTTAAAATTTTAAAATAAAAAACCCCGCCCAAGGACGAGGTTTTTGTTATGTATATATAAGAAATCCTTATCCCAAATCTGAGTTAAAAATTCCGTAATAATATGTTCCGTTGTTTGTAATCACGTGACAAAGATAGATAATTTTTTTAATCTGAGATTAAAAAGTGAATTGTGAATTTTGCTTTGCTGTCAATTAATTTCATTGTGAATTTTAAAAATTGACCATTCATTACGAAGTAAAATTCACAATTCACATAAATTATGGGTTTGAGATAATCAATGTTGAAGGAATGTCCGATAACCAAAGGCTTTTTGTGTCGATCAGATTTTTCCAGCTTTTGCTGCTAATCAACATTAAATCCTGTGAATTAAGAAATTCTTTCTCGATTTTTTTCTCATTATATAGAGTGATGTGGTTGGGTGCAACTTGTTCGATACTTCTGATCAGCTCCTTCACTTCAATATTATTTCGGATCTGTCCCGCAACATCAAGAATAATGATCTGTGAGTTGTTATTATTAATCAACCTTTTGGCATATTCAAGTAAATAAAAATCACTCAAATTAAAGATTGGAACAAAAACTTTATCCGCAGAAGTAAATTCTTTTTCAACCAAAACTCCAACGGGAATATTTGTTTTGTCTAAAATTTGCAACGTAAAATCGTCAAAGGGAGAATTGTTGAAAATATTTCCTTTTCCTTTTACGGTGTTTAATAATTTTTCGGGATTAATGATTTTCGTGGTAAATCCTAATAATCTTCCCAGCAAGCTTCCTTCATACATCGATTTTCCAAGCATAATCAAAAGAAGGTCGTAATTTCCTTTATTGGTAATGTGCGTAAGGTCGTTTTCAATGTCGGTTGATGCTTTGAAAAGGGTAGTTACTTCAAGATTTAGATCATGAGAAGTTTCAATCACATTTTTGAATTGTTCGTTTTCGTACTCATTGATTTCGTAAGCGTGCATTTCATTAACAGGAGCAATATTCATGGCAGTGATGCTCTTGTTTCCGTTCATTTTATTGGTGAAATCATGTGCTAATTTCAACAAAGTACTTCCAGATTCCGGATTGTCGAATGAAAGAAGAACTCTGTATTTCGGATCGTTTTCATGTTGAGTCTCCTCGTCTTCGCTTTTCTTAGATTTAAATATAAAATTAATGAAATCCAATGCCGGTCCTGTCATAAATGTTGTAAACAAAGCCATAATGACCAACATCGCAAAGATTTCTGGGCCTAGAACTCCAAGGTCATAACCGATATTTAAAACAATCAGTTCCATCAAACCTCTTGTGTTCATCAAAGCTCCAATCGTTAAACTTTCTTTCCAGTTGATTCCGAGGAACCTCGCTGCCAATGCGCTTCCCGCAAATTTTCCTAAAACGGCTGTCAGAATAATGAAACCTGCCGTCATCCACAAATGTCCGTCATTTAAGAGTCCGATTTGTGTACGAAGTCCTGTGAATACAAAGAATAATGGAAGTAAAAGTACCAAGGCAACGTCTTCAACTTTATCTATAAACATAGTACGGAATTTAGCATTTTCCGGCATGATTGCTCCTGCCATAAATGCCCCGAATAATGCATGAATACCGATAACTTCCGTTGCATATGCTGATATAATTAATGTTAAAAAGAAGATCGCGACCATCGGTTTATTGATCGTACTTTTCCCTGCCTGTAAATCTCCAATTCTTTTTAAGAAAGGTCTTACGATTTTAATCATTAAAAATACATAAGCGATCGCCATCAAAATCACAAAAATTGAGCTTTCGAATGATCCGGCTTTTACAATTGCGATTACCGCTGCTAAAATACACCATGCTGTAATGTCATCGGCTGCAGCACAGGTAATTACGACTGTTCCTAGTTTTGTTTTCTGAAGATTTCTTTCCTGAACAATTCTCGCCAAAACAGGAAACGCAGTGATACTCATTGAAATAGCGATAAATAAAGCGAATGATGTAAACTGAATTCCGTCCGGTGAAAATTCCTGATAAATGTAGTAAGACAGTCCGATTCCCAATGCAAACGGAATAATAATACTCGCATGACTTATTACCACTGCATCGTGCGCCTTTTTTCTTAAAACACTAAGGTCCAGCTCCATTCCGACGATGTACATGAATAGAATTAATCCTATCTGGCTTAGAAACTGTAAGTTACCTAAAGATTCTTTCGGAAAAAGAAAAGCTGAAAAATCAGGAAAATACATTCCCAAAAGCGATGGTCCTAAAACGATACCGGCAATCATTTCTCCGATTACGGTTGGCTGTTTTATTTTCATACAAATCCATCCAAACAGTCTTGCAACCATAATAATCGTTACAATCTGCGCCAAAAGTAAAGCCAATGGATGGTGCAAATTTGCTTTAAAAGACTCCAGAAAATTCTCCCAGCTAGAGCCGCCACTGTTTGTTTTTGTTACAATGTTTTCTTTGATCTCTAATGTCTGTCCTTCGATGATGAAGAAGTACATGAGACAAGAGAAAACAGCGATTGTAACTGTGTAGAAAATGATATTTCTGTATTTCCCCAAATTCATGATTCCAATATTTTATGCAAAGTTGATAAGAATATAATTATGATAAATCTTTTTATTTTTAAAATGTAATCAATGTCACAAATAATGTAACGAAATCTATTTAAAAGAATATCCAAGTCCGATTCCCATTTTCCAGGCTCCGTTTTGTGCGGAAGTTTTGGTGTTGTAATAAAACGGAACTTGCAGTGCTATTTTTTTATAAACAATCGTCAATCCTGCTCCAAGATTCGGAGTTATTGCGCTATTTTTCGTGCCTTCCGATTTATCTTCCCTTATTCGAAGCGACGGAAGCATTCCCAAAATGAATTTCAAATCTTTGTTTTTATAACTGATATTTGGCCCTGTAAAATTGATGAAAGCTCCATGATCCACATATCCGGCAACTGCAATTCCGTCGAAAAAAGAGGCTTTAATTTTATAATCTGTTTCCTGAGAAAAGCAAAGTCCGGATATGAGAATTCCGACTGCATAGAGAAGTTTTTTCATTATAAATCATTTAATCAGATGTAAAAGTACGTTGACCAAATGTTTTAAATAGAGCAGATGTAATAAAGCAATTGAATTCTGTAATGAAACCGAAAACGTTTGAAAGATCTACTTTCCGAACATTTCCATTAATGAATTTTTATAAGCTTCGCCGATTTGTAGTTTTAAAAAATTTTCATTTTCAGTAGGAATGGTCGTAATAATTTCGTTGGTAGAAAATATTTTAATGGAAGATAGTGCGATGATCTCTTTTTTATTGACCTGTGCGAAATCTTTGGCCGGAAGCATTTCCAGAAGATTCTTGAAATTTAAGTTTTTCAAAACGATATTTGTTCCGTCATTTAGAATAATATCTTTGTCGCGACTATCGATTTCGGAGGTTTTAATGTAAGCGATTTGGTCTGTAAAAATTACGGTTTTACCAATGTTGGTATTCCATTCTATGAAGTCTTTTTTGTTGGATTTTTGAAGCAATTCAGTAGCTTTTTCGAAAGCTTGAGTTAACCTTTCTTTTTTGATTGGTTTTCTTACGTAATCAACTACATTTAGGTCAAATGCTTCGGCAGCGTATTCTTTGTAAGCAGTTGTAAAGATGATTTTTTTTGAACCGGATATCAATTCAGCAACCTGCAATCCGTTCATTCCGGGCATTTCTATATCTAAAATACAGACGTTACAGTCGATATTTTCAATTTCGTTTAGGAGAATTTTAGGATCGTTGAATGCTTTTACAACTTCCACGTTTTCAATTTGTTCGCATAGAAGTTTTAAATAACTGATTGCCAGTAATTCATCATCAAGAATAACGCATTTTATCATAGAATTCACCTAAATTGATTGTTAATTCTGCCGTGAAGATACCGTTTTTTGAACTTTTTTGAAGCGAATAATGATTGTTGTAGATCATTTTTAATCTTTGATCTAAAGACTGACTTCCGAAACCGCTTTTCTCTTTTTCCAGAACATTTTTCAAAGATGCCTTGTTGCTGACTTTCATAATGAAAATTCCTTCCTCAAGTTCCATTTGAATTGAAATAAATGAATCTTGTGCCAAAAAATCGGTGTGTTTAAAGGCATTTTCAATTAAATCAACGGAAATTAACGGAGCAAAAACTTTCTCTTCGTATATCGCATCAGATTTATTGATTCTTGATTTAATTCTAAAATCAAAAAGAGGATTTACTTTAATTTTATTAATTTCAATAAGGCTTAAGGCGAAATTTAATTCTTCTTTCGGACTTACAAATTTATTGTTGCTTTCGTATAGAATATAGTCTAAAACATTCGCCAATTTATCCAACGACATATACGTTTGATATGCGTGAGATTGAACAGAATTTAAAATATTTTTAAATAAATGCGGATTCAGTTTTGTACCGATATGTTCAAGCTGAACTTCATTTAACCGTTGTTCGATTATTTTATTGGCTTCCGAAAGTTTAGCATTTTTTATCTTGAATTTTTGATTTTGACTGAATAAATAAATGCTGACCGTTAAAAAAAAGAAAATAGCAAATACTCCAATGAATATCAGATAATCGTGGATCATGTAGTAATTGCCTTCCATAATTTATTATTTAAAAGCTTTTAAATTTAGTTATAAAAAAATTGACAGCTTTTTCTCTTTAATGAAATGAGGTCTCAAACTATCTTTTATTACCTCTTTTTTCAATTCTTCTATTGGGAATGCTTTTATGATGTGATCTTTTTCAACGAGTATTTTAACTTTTGGGCAATTAGAAAAACCGCATCCCATCCATAAAGTTCTTGTTTCAAAGTGTCCGTTCTTGTCTGTAAATAATATTTTAGATTCAGACAATCCTCCACTCATGCTATATTTAAAATTATCTTTTATTCCTTTTTTTCGTAATGCTTTTCTTTGAGCTAAGGAAACACTATCCATTATTTCACCCATTTTTTGAACAGTATCTCGTTTTCCAATAATTAAAGAAATTTTGGCATTTTCAATAGGTTCATTTTTATCATTATACACATTTCCTGTGTAGTGTAAGAGTGATTCACAAGAGCTTAAAGCAAATGTTATTAATAATAAACAAAAGATAGTTTTTATTTTCACTTTAAAATTTAAATAAAGCTAAAATTATTTCAATTTCTTCAAAGAATTCAAGGTCACATTTTCCTCACACTTTTCGTAAGTAATCTCGTAAGTCGGATTGTTTTCAGGATAGGTTAACAGATAATCTGGGCATGGTTTTTTCTGTGCATGACTTCTGTCGAAATCGATTTTTCCTTTTGTGATAATACTGTCTTTTAAGAACTTTTCATCAACTTTTAAAGTCGTCATTTCTGCTTTAAAATTATCAGAATATTTAAAATCTTTAGACAAAGTTTCCGCAATTACTCGGCTGTTTGGAAGATAACCACTGCAGCTTGCGCCTTTTTTGTTTAATATAAAAAATACAATAATACATCCCGGAATAAGTCCGATTGCATAGAATTTCAGTTTTTTCATTAGAAAATTAAAAGATTGATATCATGATAAGTAAGTCCGAAACGGTCGCAAATAATCTTCTTGGTGTGTCTGCCTTTGTACATGTAAAGACTTTGTTTCATTTCATTTTTGCGAACCAGCATGTTTTCGAAACCACCTTCTTCGTCGTAATTTAAAATATAGGAAAGGAAGAAATTGGAAATGGCTTTTGTCGTTGTTCTCGGCATTCTTGAAGTAAGATTCGGGAGTCCGCAATGGATGACACCATGTTTGATGATATAAGGATCTTCCATCGTTGTAAGCTCAGACGTTTCGATCACTTTTCCGTTGTCGATGGTGATGTCGATAATGACGCTGCCTTTTTTCATTTTCATGACCATGTCTTCGGTTACAATTGGGGTCATGTTTAATCTTGGAAGAGCTCCTATAACAACGTCGGCGCGTCTTAAAGCTTTGCTTAATTCTTTAGGATCGATGATGGAAGTCGGAACTCTGCTGTCGACCAATGTGTGAAGTCTCCTTAATTTAGATAATGAATTATCGAAAACTCTTACACTTGCTCCCAATCCGATGGCTGCTTTTGTCGCGAATTCTCCAACGATTCCTGCACCTAAAACTACGACTTCCGCAGGTCTTACTCCCGTGATTCCGCCCAGCATTAAACCATTTGAAAGAGCTAATAATTCGGAAGCGTAAAGGATGGAAACCGTTCCTGCGATTTCGCCGACCAATCGTACTAAAGCCAATTGTTTGTACTCGTCAACAATGAATTCGAATGCGATAGCGTTGACCTTTTTCTCTGCCAGTTTTAAGAAATAATCTTTATCTCTTAAATTGATCTGAAGTGCGGAAACCAAATACGTATTTGGTCGCATATATTCAATTTCTTCTTCTGTGGGAGGGTTTACTTTAAGAATCAAATCCTGTCCGAAAGCTTCTTTAGGATCGTTGGTGATTCTCGCCCCCGACTCAGAATATTGTAAATCTGTAAAAAATGAACCTTGTCCGGCTCCGGCTTCTATAATAATTTCGTGGCCGTGTTCTACTAAAACCTGTACTGCATCGGGTGTGATGCAAGTTCTTCTTTCATTCAGGCTGGTTTCCTTTGGAATCCCGATGCTGAATTGTTTTCCTTTTTTGATGACCTCCAGCTTTTCTTCTTTTGGCATCAGTTCCTCTTCGGTAAAAGGAGTAAAAATGTTTGTAGTACTCATCCTTTAAAATAATTAGGTTCTTACAGATCGTTATTTTACATTCAAATTCAATAGCAAAGATACATAATATTTACTCGAATGAGATTTCTCTGTTTTCGCCTGTATTTACGATGCTCATTTCGTGGTATTTAAGTCCGTAAAGTTCTTCTTCGTAAACTTCCGGCCATTCAATAATGCACAAAAATGCGTTGTCCAGATATTCTTCGATTCCGATGTCATAGACTTCTTCAATATTTTTTAAACGGTACAAATCGAAGTGGTAAATTTTTCCTTTTGGTGTATTGTATTCATTGACAATAGAGTAGGTTGGGGAATTAACTTCATCGGTACTTCCCAAATTTTTTAATAAAAATTGAGTGAATGTAGTTTTTCCTGCTCCTAGATTTCCTTTTAAAAGAAAAATATTATGTTGTAGCTGAGGAATAATTTGATCGACTATTTCCTGCCAGTCTTCGATTTTATTAATTGTAAATTTCATTTAATGAATTTTAAATTCAAGTTCAAAAATACTACAAATCATCTTTAATGAAAAGTTTAAAAACAAAAAGCTGCTTTCAAAAATTGAAAACAGCTTTAAGGTAGAGTTCTATTTTTTAATTATTTTAAAAGTTTTCTCCTCATTCGTTAATAAGCTTTTTACAATTACCAGATACAAACCTTTCTGCTTATCAGAAAATGGGATAGTAAGACTTTTCCCTGAAAAGTTTGTGGTATAAATCTTTTGTCCTGTTGAATTGAAAATTTTAACTTGATATTTATCTAATTGTGAATTTGTTTTAATATTCAATTCATCGACAGCGGGATTTGGATAAACCTGTAAAATACTTTGATTAGAATTTTCTTTAATATCCAAATTACCAAACGAACCCGAAATATCATAATAACCCAATGAGGCATATGTTGTAAATCCTGTATCCGGGGTTCCTTCACCAATTGCTGTGATGGCAAGAAAATATTTTCCTGCCTTAAGATTCATATTAATATCAATCGGCTGCCCCAAATTAGGACTTACTGCTTGGTATCTGTTCACTTCAGTTTGATTGCTGTCATACAAAATTACTTTAAGCAAAAGATCACTGTGGCGATCAATGGCTTTCACTTTTAATGAAATATTTCCATTAGGAACAGTAAAATAAAACATATCGATGTCGTTTGTTTTTTCAATTACTCCCTGATTTTGGCTGTCGAAAATTTGGCCGTTGATGATATTTAAAGGAATTGCCGTCGCAAAAGTATCTCCTGCATTATCATTTCTATAGCCAAAACCATTTGTTGCATTAGAAATGATGCTAAGATCATCTTCATGATTGGTTCCATTTATATATTCTGCTTTGCTCCACTGTGTTACAGGTTTATAATAACTTACTCCCATGATCGGAGCCCAATCTCCGTGTCCGCTATAGTAAGCGTATTGTGCTTGCCCATCATGACTTAGCCCAAAAGTATGTCCGAATTCATGAGATGCGACTTCACCTACAATTTTCCCATAAGTTCCGGAAGATAAGGTAAAAACCCAACAAGGAAGATCGCTCACCGAAAAGCTATTGATAAGCGCAAAACCTGTAAATCCAGGAGCTGCAATATCAGTCGGAGTAATAATGCATCGCGTTCTTTTATTTTCAGGATAAGTATTGAAAACATTTTCGTCGGTTGTTACATTTAGGCTGAAAGGTCTGTAATCTTCCGCTACAATTTCCCATGCTTCCAAAATATCTGCGTCGTTGACCCCGGAAGGGGCTGCATAAAATGAATTTCCGCCATTCCATCCTGTTCCGGCCGGAACAACATGTCCATCAAAGTCCATTAATAAACATCCTTCAGCACCAGGAAAACTTTGTAAGTTTGAAACATTCATCGCTTTTCCTAATTCAGATGATTTTTTTTCTTTTAAAAATCCGGGAGGCTTTTGAACGTCTGTACAAATGATTTTATCGATGTCGGCTTCTTTTACAAATACACTGTCTCTTTCGGAAAGATAAACATATGCTTTCTTATCATAAGGAAGTATAATATTTCCTTTTACTGTGTTGTTTTTTATTTGAATATGAAAAAAACTGTTCGCTTTTTCAGAGATTTCACCTTCAATATATAATGATTTGTCGATTTCTTTTTTTTCATAATTAATAATGATATCAAAAGTGTTTGTATCAGATATTTTAAGTTTAAGTTGTTTTTTATTTGAATTTAATCCTTCAAAAAGTTGATTATAAGTTCCTAGAAAATAGCGTTTTTCAATCGTTTGGGCAGAAAGGCTAAAATAAGTGAACATAACAGCCAAAATAACAGCCCATTTTTTTACAGAGAATTTAATTTTTTTCATCATTAATATTTTTAATTAAAATTTGAATTGTGTTTTTATAATTGTTTGGTATTATTTAAATATTTTTCATAATTGATTATAAGTGTTGAAAATTTAATTTTAAAATGAAATTATAAATAAAAATATTCCCTTGAAAAAGCACAAATTGGCATTGAAACGCTTTATTTAAGGGATTCCTCTTGTATAAACGATTTTATTTTTTAATAGATTCACTAACAAGTCGATATAGAAAATTTAATTTATCCACATTAAATACTATTGATTATTTTAAATATTTTATAAGTAATTAATGAATATAATGTAAGTGTTATTTTAAATACCCAAAGCATATTTTCCTATTTTTGCAGCATGATTTCTAAACAGACCATTGATAAAATATTTTCCACAATCCGAGTAGAAGAGATTGTAGGAGAATATGTGCAGTTGAAGAGAGCAGGGTCTAATTTTAAAGGACTAAGTCCGTTTCATGAAGAAAAGTCTCCCAGTTTTGTAGTTTCACCAAGTAAGCAGATTTGGAAGGATTTCTCAACAGGAAAAGGAGGAACGGCGATTTCTTTTTTAATGGAAATAGAAAATTTTACGTATCCGGAAGCTTTGCGTCACGCAGCAAAAAAATACGGAATTGAGATCGAGGAAGATCAACGTGAATTTTCTGAAGAAGCGAAAAATGCGCAATCTGAAAGAGATATTCTTTATAAAATCCATGAAATTGCAAATGATTTTTATCAAAATTTTCTTTGGGAAGTTGAAGAAGGAAAAGCTATCGGACTTTCTTATTTCAAGGAGCGTGAGCTTCGTGATGACATCATCAAAAAATTTCAGCTTGGATATTCTCCGGAGAAAAAAAATGCTTTCACAGAATTTGCTATAGAGAAAGGATATTCGAAAGAAGTTTTAGAAAAATCCGGACTTTCTATTTTCCCTGAAAATTCTCCTGCGGGAATCGACCGTTTTCGTGAAAGGGTAATTTTCCCGATTCATAGTTTTTCAGGAAGAGTTTTAGGTTTTGGAGCGAGAATTTTAAAAAATAATGTCAAAACGGCAAAATATCTCAACTCACCTGAAACGGAAATTTATCATAAATCCAACGTTCTTTATGGATTAAATCAAAGTAAACAGGCTATTTCGAGAAAAAATGTCTGTCTTTTGGTGGAAGGATATATGGACGTGATTTCGCTTCACATGTCAGGAATTGAAAATGTGGTGGCGAGTTCAGGAACATCTTTAACGACGGAGCAGATTAAACTTATCAAAAGACTTACGGAAAACGTTACGATTCTTTTCGATGGCGATAATGCAGGTATCAAAGCCAGTTTCCGAAGCATCGATATGTTGTTGACGGAAGGAATGAACATTCGCGTAATGTTGTTTCCAGACGGTGATGACCCCGATTCTTTTGCCAGAAAACATCCTCAGGAATATGTCGAGAAATTCATCGAAAATGAAGCGATGGATTTTATTGATTTTAAAGCTGAAATTCTTTTCAAGGAAGTTGGAAATGACCCGATAAAAAAAGCAGAAGCGATCCGAGATATTGTAAAATCGGTTTCTTTTGTTCAGAATGCTTTAAAAAGAGAGGTTTATTTAAAGCAGGTTTCAAATAAATTTGGTCTATCTGAGCAGAGTTTGTTTAATGAACTGGATGTTCAGAAGCAGATTACACAAAACCAGACGCAACATAATCAGCAGAGAGAGGCTCATAAACCAGCGAAGCTTGAAGTTGTTCCCAAACAGCCCGAACTTGAGGTAGATTCGGTTCAATTCAATATTCATCATCAGGAAAATAAGCTGATTGACACGATGCTGATGTTCGGTGACATGGTTCTTCAAAGAAAAAATGAGGCTCACGAACAATACGAAGTCACGGTAATTGAAGAAATTTTACAACATTTCGAAGAAGAAGGCTATGAATTTCAGATAGAAACCAATAGAAAAATCATCGAAAATATTAAAGAAGGAATTGAGCATGATGAACTTCGTGCCGGAAATTTTTTCATTACTTTGATGGACGAAGATATTACATCTAAAGTTGCCGACGCATTGCTGATTCCCGATGAACTGAGCGATTGGTCTACCAGAAATATTTTTCCGCCAAGCCTCGGAGATCACATTGCCGATGAGGTGGAAGCTAATATCTTGATTCATAAATATTACTACATTCACTTTTTAATTAAAAAAGTAACCGCCGAACTGGAAGAATATCGCGATACAGACAATGAGAAGTATTTTGATTGTATTAAAAAAATCATGATGCTGAATCAGTTTTCTATTAAACTGGTTGATAAATTGGGTTGGTCTCCGATTACTAAAATATAATTGTAATATATTTTACACTTTGTTTTCGAAAATAAGTGAAACGGCTTTGTTTATCTTGATTTTTAAATTAAATTTTAATATTTCTTTGTTTTACTTTGCGTTTAAATTATCGCTAGGGTAGACAAAGTTCTTTATTAAATTGATTGCACTTATTTAAAGATAAACAAAGGCACTTCGTTTATATAAGTAATACAAAGAATGTTACAATCTTGAATTTTATTTCAAAATACGGACGATTAATAATTTCATTTTTTTCCTCCTAAAATTTGTATGAAAAGGAAAAAATTACAATCTTTATTGATACAAATAATAGAACTTCTGCCATTATGTCCTTACATTTGTTTGGAATGATATTAGTAAAAAGTAAACTATAAAAAAGATATAATCAATATGGACATTAAAAAAGAATTCAGAGATTTCTCTGTAAAGCATTTAGGAAATAGCGGTCTTGCTACCGATCAGTATATGGGAATGTATGGTCCAACGAATCTTACGCCGTACATCATGGAAGAAAGAAGATTGAACGTTGCTCAGATGGACGTTTTCTCTCGTTTGATGATGGACAGAATTATTTTCTTGGGAACAGGAATCGACGATCAGGTTGCAAACATCGTGACTGCACAGCTTTTATTCTTAGAAAGTGCAGATCCTTCAAAAGATATTCAGATTTATATTAACTCTCCTGGTGGAAGCGTTTACGCAGGTTTAGGAATTTATGACACAATGCAGATCATTAAGCCGGACGTTGCTACGATCTGTACAGGTATTGCTGCTTCAATGGGAGCTGTATTGCTTGTTGCAGGTGAAAAAGGAAAACGTTCTGCATTAAAGCATTCAAGAGTGATGATTCACCAGCCTTCAGGTGGCGCACAAGGGGTTGCTTCTGATATGGAAATCAACCTGAGAGAGATGTTGAAACTGAAAAAAGAACTTTACGATATTATTTCAGATCACTCTGGTCAAACATACGAGTGGGTTGAAAAAGCATCTGACAGAGATTATTGGATGACTTCTACCGAAGCGAAAGATTTCGGAATGGTAGACGAAGTTTTACAGAGATCTAAAGACAAAAAATAATTTTCTTTAAGGAAAATATTGAAACGCATCAATTTTTTGGTGCGTTTTTTTGTATAGAACATTTAATAATTTGTCATTTCGACGTTAGGAGAAATCTGGTATTCACAATCACAAATACTCTCAAACCCTTTAACTCAATCAGGAGCTATTTCCAGCTATCCACTATATCTTTTTTGTTACGGCTTCCGCTTTGCTCCATCCGCAACAAAAAAGGATGCCGTTTCTATCTGGGCTATGAGAAGGAATCGTCAATGGTTCAATTGTGCATTTCAGACATAAAAAATTGACAATTTACAATTCACCTTTTTACCACCCGTCAAAAATTCCTTGAATTTTCGCCACCCGTCCAAAAGAGCGGAATTTTAGTTTCTTTTATTTCAAGACAAAAGAAATTTAACATTCTATTCAACATCAGTTTACAATCAATATCTACATTCGCAGCCATAAAAGTAAATATGAAAAAATTCTTACTGCCTGTTTTCGCATTCATAGCTTTGACTGCTTGTAACAATGATGACAATAACAATAATCAGGAAATCAATTATTCTAAACTTCCACAGGAATTTCCTTTTACCACTTTAAAAACTTTAAATGGAGTAAATATCATTAATGGAGGTTTCGGTTCCGGTGCAACCGCTCATCCTACCAATAAAGGTGAATTCTACGTCATTACCGACCGTGGTCCCAATGTGGCATATTCAAATGGAATTAAAATCTTGGTTCCGGATTTTACACCGACGATTATGCATTTTAAAATCAATGCAGACGGAAATATTGAAGTAATTAAATATATCAAGCTTAAAAATCCTTCAGGACAACCCATTACAGGTCTGCCGAATCCTGCAGGAATGGGAAGTACAGGTGAAATTGCTTATGATGCAAACGGAAATGTTTTAGGAACAGATAATTACGGATTAGACAGTGAAAGCATTGTTGCTGCAAAAGACGGAACTTTCTGGGTTTCCGATGAATATGGTCCTCATATTGTTCATTATAGTGCTGAAGGAGTGGAGTTGGAGAGAATCAGTCCGATTGGTGTAAATACAGGAACCAGAAAACTTCCTGCTGTTTTCGCGAAAAGAAGACCAAATCGCGGAATGGAAGGAATGTGTATGACTCCGGACGGGAAAATGCTGGTGGGAACAATGCAGTCAACGATGTATGTGCCAACAAAAGCTTTGGCAACGAACACAACTTTAACGAGAATTGTAACTTTTGATCTGGCAACAGGGCAGACGAAACAATATTTATATAAGCAGGATGGTGGTGCTTCAGATTCTGTTTGTGACATTACTCCAATCAGTAATACTGAGTTTTTAGTGATCGAAAGAGACGGAAATTTCGGTTCTGTTGGCGGACTTAAAAAAGTGTACAGAATCAACCTTGCGAATGCATCTGATGTTTCAGGAACGGATTTAACGGCTGTCGACGGAATGAAAATCAACGGAAAAACTCTTGAACAATCTACTTGGGCTGAATTAGGCGCTGCAGGAATAATTCCCGTTTCTAAAACTTTAGCAGTTGATCTGGTTGCTAAAATTGGTTATGAACATGATAAATTCGAAGGAATTGTATATTTGGGAAACAACAAACTGGCCGTTTTCAATGATGATGATTTTGGTGTTGCAGACGATGGCGCCGGAAATCCGAAAACAAAAATTCTTCCTAAAACGGGTAAACAAGACAAAGGAACGATGTATATAGTCGATATTCAATAATTAGATTTTGTAAAGCGGTGGTTTTCTTAACTGTCGCTTTTTTTTCCTACCACAGATTGCACAGATTTGCACAGATGATTGCGCATAATTTTTTCACATTAAAATAAAATAAAAACACAATCATCTGTGAAAATCTGTGCAATCTGTGGGAAAAAATAAAAACAAAAAAAATCGCCTTGAAAGACGATCTTTATATATAGTATTTTAATTTAAGATTAATTAAAACCCTCAATAATCTTAGAGAAATCCTCCAATTTCAAAGCAGCTCCACCAATCAAACCACCATCGATATCTGGCTGAGAGAAAATTTCTTTTGCATTATCCGGTTTTACCGAACCTCCGTAAAGGATGGAAACTTCGTCAGCAACTTCCTGTCCGTATTTCGCAGCGATGATGCTTCTAATGTAAGCGTGAATTTCCTGAGCTTGTTCAGGAGTTGCAGTTTCACCGGTTCCGATGGCCCAAACTGGTTCATAAGCGATGACAACTTTTTTAATTTCTTCCGCAGAAAGCGTGAAAAGAGCAACTTCAGTCTGGTTTTTTACTACTTCGAAATGTTGTCCTGCTTTTCTTTGTTCTAAAGTTTCACCATTACAGTAAACAGGAATTAAGCCTTTATCCAAAGCCAATTTCACTTTTCTGTTGCAGTGAGAATCTGTTTCACCGTGGTATTGTCTTCTTTCAGAGTGTCCGATCAAAGAGCCGGTAGCATCGATAGACTCAAGCATATCTACAGAAATTTCTCCTGTGTAAGCCCCGCTTTCGTGCTCGCTGATATCTTGTGCAAAAACTCCGATTTCGTCTTTTTCGAAAATATCTTTAGCCATCATTAAATATAAAGCCGGAGGTGCAATCCAAACTTCACAGTTTGTTGCATTGTTGTTTTTATAGCTTAGTAATTGAACCATTAATTGCTGTGCATCAATTACATTTTTGTTCATTTTCCAGTTTCCTGCAACTATTTTTCTTCTCATAGATCTATTTTTATTGTTTAAAATTAATTAGGGTTTACAACTAATTTCTAACTTTAAATTAATTAATATTCCAAAGGTTTTTCAAAAGCGTATAGAAAGTATGTTCTTCGTCTGTTACTTTATTGTCAGCTTTGATTAATGTTTTGGCAAACTGAACGAAGTTCAGACGTTCTTCTTCTGTAGAATCGTCCATGAAGCAACGCGCATGGAATTCAAAATGATCTTTCCATTCCTCCGGCTGAAGCAACGCGATTACTTCAAGCTCGTTATCCAAGTTCATTTTAAAAGGAAATTCATCAGCCAGATATTGTTGAACAAGCATTCCTTCCTCAGGTGCAAATTCTCCGTCTACAGATGAAAGAATCATTAATAAATGGTAACCGGCGATCGGTTTATTTGATTTTTGCATTATATAAATGTATAGTTTGTTGATAGTTTATAGTTGACGGTTGATTGCTAAAACTCACAATTCACCGTTCACAATTGACTACTTTAAATAGTCTTTTGCAGGTTGTTTGTCTACAATTTTTCCGTTTTGTAAAATTAAAACAAACGGATTACTTCTTGCAATTGTTTTGATGGCTGTTCCGTCCATCATTGCGTTTTTAATAGTTTTAAATGTATTCGGAAGCGTTGAAACTCCTAAAATTACATTCGGTCTTTCAGCTTTTACTTTTGCTTCAATTTGTTTTAATAATTCAGGAGAAACATTTTGAGGATGGTAAGAAAAAACTAAGATTGCTTTTGGAGCGTTGATTACTTCCTGAGTCAGATCCTGACCTGTAGGATCTTCGATTTTAAACTTCACGATTTCGGATTTGTAACCTTCTTTTACAAGAACAGACTCATTTTTTCCTTCCTCAATTTTCCACGGTGAACCTTCCGCCCAATATTCTGTTTTCTTGATGTAATCGTCCTGATTTACCTTCAAAGCTTCTCCGGTTTTCGAATTTTTAAGAGAGTAAAAAGTTTTATATTCTGATGGATTTTTATTAATTTTTTCCTTTTCAGCTTTTAAATCTGTTCCAATTTTATAATCTCGAAAATCGATAAGTGGTTCATGTACAATTCCATGAGCGCCCACAAGGATCATTACAATAGAGAAAATTCCCAATAAGATATATCTAAATTTATTACCGGAATCCTTTTTGCCATTGTAGCTGTACGCATCTTTTTTCTTAAATTCTTTTCTGTAAAGAATAAATACAACGATTAATCCTACCAAAAGCACAATATCCTTAATGAAACTCTGCCAAGGTGTAAATTTTATAGCATCTCCAAAACATCCGCAATCCGTCACAACATTGAAATAAGCCGAATAAAATGTAAGGAAACCAAAGAAAATACAAAGCGCAATGAGTGCTGAAAGGGTGAATTTAAGTTTTAATTTGATTAAAAGCATAAATCCTAAAAGAAGCTCCAAAATCACAACAAATACCGAAAGTGGTAGTGCAAATTTTTCTAAAAACGGCATATCGAAGACGTTGGGAGCAAAATATTCTTCCATTTTGAAAGAAAAACCTACCAAGTCTACCGCTTTTACGAAGCCCGAAAGGATGAAAATAATTGCGATTATGAAACGTAATAAACCTTTAATCATAGCTAAATTGTTTTGGATTCGACGTTGTTTTCTTTTTCAGAGAATTTTATTAAGCAGAAAACGGCATAATTCAACATGTCAAAATAATTGGCATCTAAACCTTCAGAAACGATGGTAATACCTTGATTATCTTCAATTTGTTTTGTTCTTAAAACTTTCTGATAAATCAAATCAGTGATCGAAGAAATTCTCATGTCTCTCCACGCTTCGCCATAATCATGATTTTTTCTCTCCATTAAATTCTTAGCATCGGCGGAATATTTATCGTAAAGATTTAAAATCTCTTCTTTATTTTCGTTAAAATCGTTGGAAAAACCTTTTTCAAGCTGAATCAGTCCGATGATAGAATAGTTTACAATGGCAATGAATTCATCTTCTTCACTTTCATCCACCATTTTTTTGTCGGTCATTTGTAACGTTCGGATTCTGTTAACCTTAATGTAAATCTGATCCGTAATAGAACTTGGTCTTAAAACTCTCCAAGCTGCCCCGTAATCCTGTAATTTTTTGCTGAATAATTCGCGGCACTGACCAATAACTTTCTCGAACTGTACTGATGTTTCTGACATAAATTCTCTTAATCTTTCAAATATACGAATTTTTGGGTTTGAGAGCGGTTGGAATGGGAGAGTTTTAGGGTTTGAGGGTTTTAGAGTTGAAGTTTGAATAAATGACTTTTGTTTTTTGAACTTTCAAATTTCTGCTTTTCTTTTTTATGTTAAATTTGTAGGATAAATTTCAATTCATAATTCCGACAATGTCTAATAATAAATCGTCCAACTCCAGAACTCTCCAATCCTCCAACTCTCCAACTTATTCACTCTCAGATACTCCAACTCTTAAACGCCCCAACTCAATCAACTGCAACGGAAGATTAGTGGATTTAACAGTTCCAAAGATCATGGGAATTTTGAATCTTACCCCAGATTCTTTCTCTGATGGCGGACAATTTAATAATGAAAAATCAGCGTTGGAACATGCCGAAAAGTTATTGAAAGAAGGAGCGGAAATTATCGATATTGGACCTCAGTCGACACGCCCAAAAGCGGAATATTTGAGTGCAGAAGATGAAATTAAAAGAATCGGAAATATGATTTCTTTAACAAAAAAAGAATTTCCGGAAGTTTTGATTTCTTTAGATACATTTTACTCTGAAACGGTAAAGTTCGGTTTTAATGAAGGAATTGATATTGTTAATGATATTTCGGGAGGGCAGTTTGATGAAAATATGTTTGATGCTGTTGCGAAAACCAAGCTTCCTTATATTTTAATGCATGTAAATCCTTCTTACGAAACGATGCATGATAAAATAAAATTCGCTGATATTACACTTTCTGTGAATCAATATTTTTCTGAAAAAACGAACGAACTTTTAGAAAGAGGAGTGAATGATATTATTTTAGATCCCGGTTTTGGCTTTGGAAAAACTGTAGAAGATCAGATGAAAATGATCAATGAAGTTGGGTTTTTAGGGTTTGGAAAATTTCCTTTGTTGATTGGAATTTCAAGGAAATCTTTTATTTACAAACCTCTTGGAAAGTCTCCTTTGGAAATTAATGAAGAAACTCAGCAGCTTCACATGAAAGTTTTACAACAAGGAGCGAAAATTTTGAGGGTGCACGATGTTGCTGAGGCAAAGAAAATACTGGACGAATTTCTAAATAAATCTTTATAGAGGTATGTTTTGGGCTCGGCGGCGAAGCCGCCGAGCCCAAAACATATTTTATTATATAATAAAATACTCCGACGACCACATTACTTTTCGTTCTTTCCGTCAGAATTTCCGCCAAGTATAAATAAAAACAATTTTATACCGTCTGAACTACCGACGGAGAGAACCATTATTGGTCTAGTAAAATAATGTCTTCAGACGATTAAAATTTGTGTTTAGGATGAACGTTGATAATTTTTATGAGTATTAAAAACAAAAAAGCCGAGCAAAACTCGGCTTTTATTATCATTAATTAAAATTATCTTTCCAAATTAAAATTAGAAATCACTTTTGGACGTTCGGCTTCATTGGCAACTTTCCATGAGGTTCGATACATCCATTCTGTCATTTTATACAGTTTTTTATAATTGATGTTTTCCGATTCATCCTGTGGTGTATGATATTGATCGTGCAAAACGCTTGTGAAAAATATCGCCGGAATTCCTGCTTTTGCATACGGCAAATGATCGCTCCTGAAATAGAAATATTCCGCATGTTTGGGAGAATCCCAATCTTTCAGAAACTTGAATTTCGTACTTTCATTATTCGCATCTTCCGCCATTTTTACCAATTCTTCTGAGTTTTTGTGAGGTGCATTTCCTCCCAAAAGCGCCGCTTCATTATTGTCATTTCTTCCGATCATATCGCCATTTAGAACGGCAACAATGTTTTCTTTAGGAACAACGGGATGTGAAGCGTGCCATCTCGAACCCAGCAAACCTCTTTCCTCTGCACCATGAAAAACAAAAAGAATACTGCGTTTTGAAGGCTGTTTTTTATATGCTCTTGCTATCGCCAACATCGCTACACAAGTACTTGCGTTATCATCAGCACCATTGTAGATCGTGTCATTTTTTACGGGATGCCTTATTCCGTCGTGATCCTGATGTCCGCTGATTAAAACATATTCGTTTTTAAGTTTCGGATCTGTCCCGTCTATTTTTCCGATAATATTTACAGATGGATATTTGTAAGTTTCAGTGATCAGGTGTAAAGAAATTCTAGGATTGTTTTTCACCCAGCCTGCATTTTCTCTTTTAATCCACAAAACCGGAATATTATTCGTCACACTTTCTCTTAAACCTTCCACTCCGTAAGAACCTCTTGTCATTTGTGGTAAAACTTCCACCCAACTTTTATCCGATGTTTCGTCTGTAATGAAGATGATTCCTTTTGCACCCAATTCAAATGCTTTGTTGTAATATTTTGTTCTTACAAAACCTGGATATCTTCTTGTAAAAAGAGTCATTTCCTTTTCAATATTCTTGTCGGATGCATTTATTGCTAAAATTTTTCCTTTAATATTTAATTTGGATAAATCTTCAGGTTCGGCATTTCCTGCGTAGATAATTTCAGAATCAATATTTGCATTTACAGGTTCTGCAACTAGGAAATCTTTCCATAATTTCAAAGAATTTTCACCAATTTTCAAACTACTTTGGGGAATTATCTGATGTCTGTACATATCGAAAAACTGGAAGAAAGTTCCGTTGTCTCCGGCTGGTTTCATTCCTGCTTCTTTGGCTCTGTCGGCGAGCCACATCGAAACTTTAAGTTCATCTAAAGTTCCGGCTTCACGACCCCAAAACTGATCGGCTGCAAGATCATACATATCTTTGCGAAGATCTGCTTCTTTAATGGCGGAAACCAAAGGTTTTTGATAGGATTGAGCGGTAATATTTCCGAAAATAAATACACTGAGTGCAGATAATAAGTAGTTTTTCATCTTGTATTTTTTAGTTTTCTTTAAAATTTTATTTTCAAAGTTTGTCATCCTGAAAGGATCTAAATGTAGTAGAGAATGGAAAGATTCGAGTCCAGATCCTTTCAGGATGACAAACTATGTGGATATTCTTAAAAAAATCTTAATTCAAGTTAGTTAATTTTTCTGAAAACTGCTTAGAAAATTCAGTTCTGTCTTCTTCTAATTTTTCTGAATTTGAAGGTAAAATATAGTTGAATAATATCTTGTCTTCGTTGTCTAAAAAGATAATTTCCTTCTCATTTCCATCGATCATTTGGGCGAAAATTTCCCACATTGATGTATCTTTTAGTTTTAATAATTCGAAAAACTGTTCTGCTTTTATCTCGATTTTTTGCATTATTTATTATAATTGATTTTTGATTACTAATTACCGATTATTTATTACTTATGCTAAAACTCCAAAAGTTTTAATTTAAACTGAATCGCAAAGTTTTGCATAAAATTCGGAGTAGTATAATATCCGACTCTGTAAAATAATCCTAAATTAAAGTAGGTTGATAGAAAATTATTCCATTCCAAACCGACTTCCTGATAAAGATGGTTTAAAGGTCTGTATCTGAACTGGTGATACTCAGGATGCGTCATATTTCCGATCGTTCCTCGCAAAACAAAGTCGAAACTTGAAATGTTTTGTCCAAAACTTTTGAAATACCACGGAATTTTATGCGTAAAATAATAGGCTACAAACTTATCATTATAATATTTTCCACCTTCCAACGTCGCAAATCCAAGGAATGAAGTAAGGTTGAAATTGAAATCTCTTCTTGGCGAAGCTAAACCATTCATTGTGAAGTTTTTCCAGATTGGCGCATCACCGAAAACCATTCCACCATACAGTCTGAATCCTGTTGTTCCGAGCATTGTTTTAAAATTATGAACGAAAAGTGCATCAAATCGGGTATAATTCAGATCTCCACCGAGGATTTTATAACTCTGTTCATAATTAAAATACACCTCAGGATATTTCTGATCGATCAGAGATTTTCCTTGTGGAGTCATGATATTGGTCGAATTTGGTGAATATTTTAAAGTAAATAAGGTATTAAAGTTATCAAATTCCGCTCCCCGGTTTCGGAATGAATAATCGAACATCGCTTCTTCGACATTTCTTCTTGCTGCAAAAACGAGAGTTAATCCGTTGGTAACGTCATTTAAATAAGAAACAGATGCTCCTCTGTACGCATAATAACGGTCATTATTTAAATTATTTCCGTAGTTCGCCATTCTCATTTTAAAGTTCCAAAGCCTTCTGTAAAATTCTCCGGAAGCTGTCACGTCATCATAATAATCAACCCTGAAATAAGAGTCTTTTTCTAATGTTGTTTTAATATCAAGTCCAATTCTGTACTTCCATTTATCGTCCTTAAAACCATATGCAAAAGTATAATCTGGTGAAAAATATGGATTGAAATTTTCATTAAGTTTGGCTTTTAAACCCACTCTGAAACCTTCATATAAATTATAATTAACGATCTCATCTACCGCAAAATCTACAACACCAACTTTTATCTGTCCGTTTAATAATAAACCACTTACGACACGTGCTCTTCTGTCGATATTGTATTTTTTTCCGAGGCTGTCGATGGTTGAATAGGTATTCTTTTCTCGCTCCGTCAAAGGATCTGTACGATACTGATCAAGTGTTTTTCCGGTGATGTTTTTCACGGAAAAAGTATATCCTGTAAAATCGTTTTTATCATTTTCGGTAGGGGATTTATAATCGAAATACCGCGAAGTGAGAAAGGCGTAAGTCCCGAAGTTTTGCCTATCTTTTTTTTCATGCTTTTCTTCGGGGTGGCCTTTGTCTTCTTCCACCATTTTCATGTTGCTCATCTTCAGTCTTACGGTTTCATGAGCCAGAAACCATTTGTTGTTGAAGAAAGTCCATGTACTGGTGATGATTCCATCGTTTTTATTTTTACTGAAATTTTCGATTTTTTTAACTCCGTATGTTTCGGTATCGATGTAAATAGCTCCGTTGTACTTTCTTTTTTTGTCCGGCTTTTTATAATTAACCTCTCTAAAACGGATGACGAAATTTTTCCTTCCTTCCATTTCGATAGTATCCGTTAAAAAGAATCGGTAAAGTCCACGGTTTTCCTGCTTTAACTGATCGGGAAGTTTGTCTCTGTTACTTTGTTGAAGAGCAATTAATTCATAAATGGGCTGCTTGAGACCTGAAATTCTATTGTCAAGGATATTGATCTTTTCACCATATTGTTTTGAGTATAAAAATTCCTGAGCTCTTTCCCAAAGAAATAGTTTACTCTTTGAAAATATTTTTCGGGCAGAAATATTATTTAATGAATCTTTTTCTCTTTTCTTTTTGAAAATTCTGGCTTCTTCAAAAAACTTATTGTATTGCGCAATACTGTCTTCATCGATATCTAAAGAAACTTTTTCGTAAGATTTGTAAGAATAAGAATCGAGTGTTTTCGGAGAGTTTTCTCTAAATAACTGGTTGACTTTTTTTAAAATTTCAAGGGCTCTCGGATCGCTCTTGTCTTCAATAACAACAGCTTGAATGCTTGTAACTTTCGATTGTGAAAAACCAAAAACAGACGTCCAGAAAAATATAAACAGTAAAACCCTTTTCATGAAAAAATTCTAGGTCAAAATTAGTGATATTTATTGTTTTGAAAAAGTGAAGTTAATTGATATTGGCATGATTTTTAATAGAGATAATCTTGTAAAATATAAAACACAACAAATGAAAAATTATTATTTCGCCGGATTATTCGGTGCAGCCTTATTGTTCGTCTCTTTGAATGTAAATGCGCAGTCCCAAAACTTAAAAGTGATGGATCAGCAGAAAGAAGTTCTGACACTTCAGACTCAATTGCAAAATAAACAGATCGCATTAGAAAAAGAAAAATTAGACAATGCAAAAATCCTCGAAAAGGCTAATAGTCTAAATAGCAAATCCAACGGAAATACTTTTGTTCTGAATTCGTCTAAACCAGATTCTGCAGCGGATGATGCAAAAGACGCCGTGAAAATTCTAAAGAAAACGGAATCTGCAAATAAAGATCTTCAAAAAAGTAATGCTAAAATTGCATCGATTCAGAGAGATATTGATCGTCTGCAAAATAAACTGAATAAATTGAATTACACCGTCGATGTAATGAAAAAAGATTAAAACAAAATCTCCTGAAATTTTCGGGAGATTTTTATTTTTTCTTGTAATTTTTAAAAGAATGACTTCACCCTAGCCCGGATTGAGCGGCATGTTTGAGCTCTTTTCAGGATTCGGCTCGGCGGCGAAGCCGCCGAGCCGAATCCTGAAAAAGCGAGTAGCGAAAGCCGGAATAAGCTTCAAAAAAAAATTAATTTAAAAGATTTAATCTGAATTTTATTCCAAAATTATCTTTAAACTGTGAAGTTTGATAATATCCTAATCTGTAGGAAAACCCGACTCCTAAACTTGTTCCCAAAAATCTGTTCCAAATAAATCCGGCTTCCTGATAGTAGTGATCCAAAACCTGAAACTGGAATTGATGGTCTGTTCTGTTTTTCATATTTCCGATCGCAGATTGATATTCCAACTCGATGCTTGAGTATTTTTTACCTCCAAATTTAAATCTGAAAGGTAATGACTGCGAAATTTTAAATGCCACAAATTTATCAACAAAGAAAGTTCCAGATGGCATCGTAGTAAAGCCTAAATTGGAAGGAGTAGTAATGTTGGAATACCAGTTATCAACATTCGCATCATTTTGTCCTGCAATCTCAAAATTTTTCCAAATTGGTGCGTTTCCGGAAGAAATTCCACCGAAAAGCTTGATGTTTGTGGAACCCAACTTTGATCTGAACTGATGAATAATCAAGGCATCCAATCGATTGTAATCTAAATCTCCACCCAAGGTCTTGAACCCTTTTTCATAATTCATGAAAATCTGAGGATAACCTTTTTCGTAGGTATATTTTCCGCTTGGCGTCATAATATTTTTATCATTTGGCGCAAATTTTACGGATAATGTTGCACTTGTATTGTCGAAGCTGTTTCCTGAATTTTTGTACTGATAATCGAAGAGTGTCTGTTGTTTTTCTTTATTCACGGCAATTTTCATGCTTAATGAGTTTGAAATATCATACAGGAATGAAGCTCCCCATTTTTGATTTTTGTAAAAAGTTCCGTTGTGAAGATCAAGATTAATATCTGAAACTTTCATCATCTTATCCCACATACTATTGTTAAATCTTCCTGCTGCAAAGACATCGTCTATATAATCAATTCTAAAAATGGAAGTCCTTTTCTCGGATAATTTTACATCCAAACCTAAACCATATTTCCATGTGTGATCTTTAATTCCATACCCGAAATATCCATCAGGAGAAAAAGTTTTGCTGAATTTTTCGTTTAATTTCAAACCGGCTCCCAAACGAACACCTTGATATTTATCGTAACTGAAAAGTTTAGTAATATCAAAATCGATCATTTTATAACGAACATTTCCACGCATTAATTGGGTTAGCGTGTTTAATTTTTTCTCAAAATCATGCTTTTGTACAAAACTGTCAATTTTTGTGTAGGTTGCGCTTTCTCTTGCCGATAAACTGTCGGTTCTGTATTTGTCCAGAAGGCTTCCGTCGGCATTTTTCATTTCCAGAGAATAACCTTTAAAGTCCGATGCTTTTTGTTCTTTATTTAAATCAAAATCGAAAAAGCGGTTTTTTACGTAGAGATAATTTCCAAACTTTCTTTTGTTATATTTTGTTTTTTCACCAGGCTTTAGACTGTCTTTTTTGGAGGTTTCGAAACTCTGACTTCCCATTTTTAATTTAATGTCTTCATAATCTAAAAACCATTTTCCATCGATTGGTTTCCATACGGAGACAATATTTCCTTCATTTTGTTTTTTGTTGACGCTTTCAAATTTTTTCAATGCATAAGTCTCGGAATCAACATAAATTTTTCCGTTGAATTTCCGTGGATTCTGTTTCTTTTTATCAGTAATTTCCTTGAATTTAATGACATATGTTTTTCTGCCGTCAACCTGTAAAGTATCAGAAAGATAAAAATTAAATAGCTCTCTGTTTTCAGGCCTTAGCTGTCTCGGAACTCTATCTAAATTGGATATATTAATCGCTAAAGCTTCATAAATAGGGTTTTTAAAACCAGACATTCTGTTGTCGATGATATTGGTTTTTTCGCCAAAACTTTTCGAATATTTGTATTCAGTTGCTTTTTCCCAAAGAAACATCTGGCTTTCTTCTGTCGCATTGATGAAATCTTCCGCCGTTAAAGAATCTTTTTTATCTTTTTCTGTTTGTTTAAGGTCTTTTTTATCAACTTTTGAAAGCGAATCTTTTCTTACAGCTAAGAAGTTTTTATAAGTATCAATAGAATCCTTATCAACATCAATGGAAAATTTAGTGTAAGATTTAAAATTGTACGAATCTAAAGACTTTGGTGAGTTTTCCTTGGCTCTTTTGTTGAGTTCATCCAAAATTCTCAATGCTCTCGGATCGCTTTTATCATTAATGACAACCCGGTCGATATTATCCATTTTTTCGGATAGTGGCTGCATCGAAACTTCCATTGACTTTCTTACATCCGCCAAAATATCCTGAAAATTACTGGCAAGAATTTCAACTTTTTTGCATTTGGTTTTGAAGGATAAATTTCCGTTAAAATCTGTCTTTCCAAGTAGTTCATCATCACAATAGACTGCTGCACTGTGAATGGGCTGCTTATTGGATTTGCTGATTACTTTAAGCTGAATCTGTCCGAAAAATAAGACTGTCGAAAATAAAAAGAATGAAAATAAAAGTCTGGTCATTAATCTTGTTTATTGGTGAGACAAAACTATCGATTAGAAAGTTACAAAAGTATATGGAAAAATATAATCTTTTGTTAAAAATAAAATTGTCTGTATCCAATTTACAACCTTGTCAGTTGGAGTAAGAATTATTTGAAGACTAATATTGTATCGAGAAGATGGGAACTTTGGTTTTTCGTGAAATAAAAGTCATAATGAAATTGAAAATTATTATTCCTTAAATTTGAATAAAACGAATAAATAAAATGGAATATGACTTTTCAAAATTAAATGATCGAGAATTTGAAATTTTAGCTGCTTCTGTCATTGAAAAAGAACTAAAAAATAAAGTAGAAATTTTTAAATCTGGACGAGATGGTGGCGTTGATGGTAGATTTTGTATTGGTGAAAAAAACGAAGGGATTATACAGTGTAAACACTATTTAGAAACACCTTACAATCAATTGATTTCAAAATTAAAAACAGAGGAGCTAAATAAAGTAAAAAAGCTAAATCCTAGTAAGTATATTTTTGTCACTTCAAAAAAACTTTCTAGAAAAAATAAACAAGAAATTAAAGAAATTTTCAAACCATATATTCATACAGAGGGAGATATTTGGGGGCTGGACGACTTAAATATTTTTTTATCTAAAAAGGAAAATCAAGATATTGTTGAAAGGAATTATAAACTATGGATTACTAGTACGAGCGTATTAGATATTCTTTATAATAATGCAATAAAAGGCAGAAGTCAGGGTACAATACGAGAAATTGAGGAAAAAGCATATAGATACGTAGTAACCGAAAATCACAATAAAGGATTAAAAATTTTAGAAGAAAATAATGTTATAATTTTGACTGGTGAACCAGGGATCGGAAAAACTACACTTGCGGATAATTTGGCAATTCATTATATAGCGAAAGGTTATGAATTCTGCGATATAGAAGAAGATATTAGCGAAGCAGAAAGTTTATTTCGCGAAAATGAACAAAAGAATATTCTATTTTATTGTGACGATTTTTTGGGTAGTAATATGTACGATGCAATTAACAATAAAAAAGATTCTCATATTGTCAAATTCATAAATAGAATTAAAAAAGATAAAAGCAAAAAATTTATTCTTACATCAAGAACAAACATTTTAAATAAAGCTTATAGTTTAAGTCACATTTTTCAAAACTTAAAAATTCGTGATAATGAATTTTTATTAACAATTGAAAATTTAACTGACATAGATAAAGCAAAAATTCTTTATAATCATATATTTCATTCAAACTTACCAAAACAATTTATTGATATTATATATGAAGATAAAAAATACAGAGAAATAATAAAACATCGAAACTTTAATCCCCGAATAATAGAGTTTATAACTGACTCTTCTGTTATTGGAAATTTAAAATCGGAAAATTATTGGACATATATAATCAAGAGTTTAAATAAACCTGAAGTAATTTGGGCTGACTATTTTCAAAATCAAACAGACGACTGTGTACGAGCACTTACATATTTAACTGTTTTTAATAATGGAAAAATAACTGAGGATAATTTAAGAAACTCTTATACTACGTTTCTAAAGATTCACCCAGTAAATATGGGCGATAGCTCTGATAAAAGTTTTGAAGCTATAAGAAAATTAGCAACAAAATCATTGTTGAATAGAAATCTAATTGCGGAAAATAAGTATGAGTATGTTTTATTCAATCCGTCCATCGCAGATTTTGTTCTAAATGCATACTCTAATGAAATTGATTTGATTTGTAATATTTTTAAGTCATTAGATAATGAAGTTGCCATAGATTATTTGCATGCTTTATTAAGATCTAATAAAATCAATAATTCATATACTAGCAGAATATTAGAAAATTTGTTTGATTATTTTTTTGAAAATAAACTGGAGAGGAAAGATTGGGACTTTTTAATTGCCTTATGTTATTTTGATTTTTTGAATGTAAGAATGAATAAAAGGATAGAGTACTTTTTAAACACACTAATAAATGCTAACAACCCAAGCGGGAGTAGACTATGGGAATTGCTAATAATTTTATCAGAATTTGAACCGAAAATTGAATTTAAAAATCTTAAGTTTTTATACAATTTCATAGACGATGTATATGATGAAGACACGTTAAAAAAGCTATTAGATTTTGTATATGAATACAATATTGAAGATGAGAGTATTTTAATGCAAATTGATATTTTACTTGAACGATATTTGAGAAGTATTGTTGATAGTAATGATTTAGATATAGATTATTCAAAACATATAAGTCACTATTATCACCCTGATGGCTATTCAGATTATGACGTTGACATACATGGTATTGAAGATGAATTTCACAAAGGTATTGATTCCTATTTAGATGGTTTTAATGAAAATGTACTAGAAAAAATTTCTTTCTCTACATATAACATAGTTTCAAGCATAGATGTAGATTCCAAAGTTACAAGATATTTGGAAAGTTATGAACCCGATGATGATAGTAATAGTCATAGCTATTATTCAGGCGGTTCGGGCGAAGATGATATTGATGCGATATTTGAGCGTTAATAAATAAAAATGCGGCTAATATCGTATGATCATCATTAATAGTAAGTAACATAAGAGTTTTTGTGAAAATAAAAAAGCAACTGCCTTCACGATAGTTGCTTTTTATTTTATATTGTGCGTGAAAATTAAATATTCAACGCTTTTTGATACGCATTTTCCAAGCCATCAAGATTTTTTCCTCCCGCAGTTGCAAAACCTGGGTTTCCACCGCCACCGCCTTGGATTTCTTTTGCTAACTCTTTAATAAGTGCTCCGGCCTGATAAATTCCTGCCAAATCATCTGAAACGCCAACGGTAATCATGGGTTTTCCATCTGCATCAGATAGAATAACCGTTATGGAAGTTGGAATTTCTTTTTTCAACTGGAATACGATATCTTTCACTGAACCTGCATCCAAAGACGTTCTTTTAACTAAAAGCAATTTATCGCCTTTTTGCTCATAAGCACCTTTCCAGTCGTCGATTTCACCTTTGGCTTTTTCCTTTTTGAATGCTTCAACTTCTGCTTTTAATGATGTGTTTTCTTCAATTAATTTCTCGATAGAACGTACAACATCTTTAGATTTTAACAATTGAGAAAGCTCCGTAATTTGTTTTTCTAATCCTTTGAAATATTCCTCAGATTTATCACCCGAAATCGCTTCAATCCTTCTAATTCCAGCCGCAGCAGAACTTTCAGAATTGATTTTAAAATGACCAATTTCTCTTGTATTTTTTACGTGAGTTCCACCACAAAGCTCTTTTGAGCTTCCGAACTGGATCATTCTCACATTATCGCCATATTTTTCACCGAACAATGCCATTGCACCTCTATCCAAAGCCTCTTGAATAGGAATATTTCTAAATTCCTGCAATGCAATACTTTCTTTGATTTTTGCATTTACTTTTTCTTCAATTAAAGCCAATTCTTCTTCTGTCATTTTGTTGAAATGTGAGAAGTCGAAACGTAAATAATCTGGTCCTACGAAAGAACCTTTTTGTTCCACGTGAGTTCCTAAAACATCTCTCAAAGCCTCGTGCAACAAGTGAGTTACCGAGTGATTTGCCTGAGAATTTTTTCTGTCGGTTGCATTTACTTTAGCATAGAAAAGAGCACTTGCATCTTTAGGAAGTCCGTTGATTAAAGAGATAATCAATCCGTTTTCCTTTTTTGTTTCCAAAACTTCGAAGCTTTCCGTAGCATTTTCAAGAACACCTTTATCACCAATTTGTCCACCACCTTCAGGGTAGAAAGGGGAGTTGCTCAAAACAACCTGATAAAATTCGCCGTCTTTATTTTCTACTTTTCTGTATTTTGTAATATGAGTTTCTGCTTCGATTTGGTCATAACCTACGAAGTTGGATTCTTTATCTTCCAAAACAACCCAGTCATAAACTTTCTGAGCTGAATCTGCTTTTGAACGTTGTTTTTGTTTTGCCAATTCAGCCTCAAAACCTTTTTCATCGATTGTTAAACCTTTTTCCTCTGCAATAATTCTTGTCAAATCATCAGGGAAACCATAAGTGTCGTATAATTCGAAAACTTCTTCGCTTGGTAAAACTTTTAAATTATTCTCAACAGTTTGCTGAATTAATTTATCAACACGGATTAATCCTGTTTCAATGGTTCTTAGGAAAGATTCTTCTTCACTTTTAATAACTTCTGTAACTAAAGTTCCTTGCTTTTCAAGTTCCGGGAAGAATTTACCCATCTGCTCTTGTAAAACAGCAACCAATTTGTAAAGGAAAGGTTCTTTCATGTCTAAGAATCGGTAAGAATAAGAAATCCCTCTTCTTAAAATTCTTCTGATCACGTAACCAGCTCCTCCGTTTGAAGGCAATTGTCCGTCTGCAATCGCAAAAGAAACCGCTCTGATGTGGTCTACTACAACACGAATCGCGATGTCTTTTTCATCTTCTAAAATTCCTGTATATTTTTTACCTGAAAGTTCTTCAACTTTAGCAATTAAAGGCGTGAAAACATCTGTATCGTAGTTGGAAGATTTCCCTTGAAGCGCCATACAAAGACGCTCGAAGCCCATTCCTGTATCTACGTGTTGAGCAGGCAGTTTTTCCAGAGAACCATCAGCTTTTCTGTTGAATTCCATGAATACCAGATTCCAAACTTCTACAACTTGAGGATGGTCGTTATTTACCAATTCAAGTCCGGAAATTTTTGCTTTTTCTTCTTCACTTCTTAAATCTACGTGAATTTCAGAACAAGGTCCACAAGGTCCGCTTGCTCCCATTTCCCAGAAGTTATCTTTTTTATTTCCGTTGATGATTCTGTCTTCGGAAATTACTTCCTTCCAGTAATCATAGGCAGCCTGATCTCTTTCCAGATTCTCAGAAGCGTCTCCTTCAAAAATCGTTACATATAAATTCTCTTTTGGAATTCCGTAAACTTCCGTCAACAATTCCCAGGCAAAAGCAATAGCATCTTTTTTGAAATAATCACCAAAAGACCAGTTCCCCAACATCTCAAACATGGTGTGGTGATAAGTATCTCTACCTACATCATCCAAATCATTATGCTTTCCTGAAACTCTCAGACACTTTTGTGTATCGGCAATTCTTGGGGCTTTAGGCTCTTTATAACCTAAAAAATAATCTTTGAACTGCGTCATTCCTGAGTTGGAAAACATTAGAGTAGGGTCGTCTTTCAGCACGATCGGCGCAGAAGGAACGATAAGGTGGTTTTTACTTTTAAAATAATCTAAAAATTTCTGACGAATCTCTTGTGATGTCATAATGATATATATTGCTTTGCTTTTTACAAATTTTCGATAAGATGCAAATTTAATGTTTTTAAAGTAATGTAAAAACATAGTTTTAAGTTTTAATCTATTTGTAAAATTTTTGCTTAAATATTGCCATTTCGATGAAGGAGAAATCTCTATTCTCAATCAGTGTTAGGAGAAGGATGCTGTTGAAACCACTCCGTCAAAAAGAGTGGATTTTTTGCAGTAGGGCTTGTCATTGCGAGAAAGGAAGTGACGAAGCAATCTTACATCAACAAGGATTAAGGATTCAAAAAAAATATTTAACTTTCTAGAAATTTTTTAATCTTGAAAACAAAAGCACACAGGCTAGCTCAATGGGCGATAAGTATTATAATAGGTTATCCTGTTTTAATTGTATTATTAATTTTTACTGAGTGTTTAGTTGAGCCTATTTTTTATCTATCAATTCCAATACTTATTTCAATATGGATTTTAACCATCTGGAGTTTAAAGCTGGAAAGAAGATTTTTAGGTTATGTATCATTTGTTTTTACACTTTTATTTACAGTTATTTCGATAGCATTTTTTTATGGAATTAAACATGTGAAGATGTGCTAATTTTTAAGATTAATTAATATTCAATATGACAAAAAACGAAACAATCAAAAATTGGATAGAACAATATTCCGAACCATTGCTGAGAAGGGCGGTTTATCTACTTTCCGATAAAATTGAGGCAGAAGATGTTGTTCAGGAGGTGTTTATTTCGGCTTTTTCGTCGTATGATAATTTTGAAGGGAAAAGTCAGCCTTTGACTTGGTTGATGACTATTTTAAGCAGAAAAGTTGCCGATTTTTACCGCAAAAAATATAAAACTGAACCACAAATAAAACTAGACCATTTTTTTGATGAACACGGTTCTTGGAGGAATGATGATGTTCTAAATGATTGGAACGCTTCCAACAAAGAAACCGAGCTTCTCGACGACGGAGATTTTAATAAAACATTGGAAGATTGTATCGAAGATTTGCCCTCCAGGTGGAAGATTCCGATGAAAATGTATTATCTTGAAGAAAAAAAAGCACCCGAAGTGAGTCAGGAATTGAATATTTCTACGACTAATCTTTGGAAGATTCTGCAAAGAAGTAGAATGCAGTTGAGAGAATGTCTGGAATTTAACTGGTTTGCAAAATCATAAGTGATAAAAAAATGTTAAAAAAACTAATACATATTATCTTTTTACCATGCAGTGAAGCAACTTTACTGATGGAAAAACGCAATGCAGACAACATTTCTTCAAGAGAGAACTGGAAGCTGAATCTGCATTTGAAAATCTGTAAATGGTGCAGAGCTTACAAACAAAAACTGGAAATTTTAGATGATATTTTAAAAAGAAAACTGACTCGTGAAGAAAAAGTTGAAATTAATAATTCTGAAATTCAGGACTTTAAAGAAAAAATGTTCAGAAATTTAGATATTTAATAAAATAGTTGTCAGGATTTTGAAATTGTTCCGACTATACTTTTGAAAATAAACAAAGTATTAATTCAAAATCATTAAAAGTGAACGGAACTACATTAGAAATCAACAACAAAAATCGAACGGGAAGAGTAGGATATTTTATCTCGCTTTTCGGAGCTGCATTGACCCTTCTTTGGATCGGGATTTTCAAATTTACACCAACCGAAGCAGCGGGAATAAAAAACCTGGTAGAAAACCATTTTCTCACCTTTTTCGTATATGACATTGTAAGTGTACAAGCTGTGTCAAATGCTATCGGAGCGATAGAAATTATCATTGCTTTACTCTTAATATTTAGTGTGAAATTTGCATCACTAAGAAAATACGCTGCCATTGGAATGATCGTGACTTTCCTCACCACTTTAAGTTACCTTTTTACAACGCCCGGAATTTGGAAAGTAGTAGACGGAATTCCTGTAACAGACTTTTTTATCCTTAAAGATTTGATGCTTCTAGGATTTGGATTAATGATTTTAAACGGAAAAAATGAATAAAAAGATAAAAATGAAAAACATATTAATATTGCTTGGAGTAGTTCTGGGTATAGCAGTTTTTGCTACAAGTTGTGGAGATGCGAAACCAAAATCCACAGAAATTAAAAAAGAAAATGAGACCATTATGGACAACAAAAATGTAAAAGAAATCTATTTTGCAGGGGGATGTTTTTGGGGAACTGAGCACTTTTTTCAGCAGATTCGCGGGGTTGTAGGAACAGAAGTTGGATATGCCAATGGAAACAAGAAAAACCCTACTTATGAGGAAGTTGTAAGTCATACAACAGGTTTTGCTGAAACTGTAAAAGTGAAATACGATCCTGAGCAAGTGGATTTAAAACTTTTAATCGATTTATATTTTAAAACAATTGATCCAACAAGTTTAAATAAGCAAGGAAACGATAGGGGCGATCAATACAGAACGGGGATTTATTCAACAGACAAGGAAACGGAAGCAGTGGTAAAGGCAGAGGTTGAAAAATTAGCTAAAAATTACAGCAAACCAGTTGTAGTAGAAACCATTCCTTTGAAAAACTTTTATAAAGCAGAAGATTATCATCAGGATTATTTGGATAAAAATCCGGGAGGTTACTGTCACATTGAGCCGGGATTATTTGAAATGGCGAGAAAAGCAAATCCACTTCCAGCTAAAAAAGAGACTAAAAATATGAAATATCAAAAGCAAGATAAAGCAGTCTTAAAAAAAGAATTAACTGCTGAACAATACAATGTAACTCAGGAAAATGGTACAGAAAGACCTTTCCAAAACGAATATTGGGACGAAACCCGTGAAGGAATTTATGTTGACATTACAACGGGAGAACCCTTATTTATTTCAACCGATAAATTTGAATCCGGTTGTGGATGGCCAAGTTTTTCAAAGCCTATTACGAAGCAATTAATTGATGAAAAATTAGACCGTTCTCACGGAATGACAAGGGTAGAAGTAAGAAGTAAAACCGGAGATGCACATTTGGGTCACGTTTTCAATGACGGACCGGCGGACAAAGGCGGACTTCGTTATTGTATCAACTCTGCTTCCTTGAAGTTTATTCCTAAAGCGGAGATGGAGAAAAAAGGATATGGAGAGTATGTTTCTCTATTAGATAAAAAATAAGTTTATTATTAAGTGAAGGTGATTGAAGGACTGTCGAAAGGCAGTCTTTTTTTGTTTTAAATTTTATCTGCAATGTCATTCAGAACGTAGCGCAGCGGAATGGAGAATCTATTTTATTAAGCTAAATCTTTGCAATTGAAACCTTTCTTTGATACTCAACATTGACATATTCATTAAAAATAAAAATCCAAAAACAATGTAATAAGCTTCTTGTGGAAGTTTAGACATATTTTCGAAAAAGGTTAAATAATATTGTCTCTTGAGATAATCCGACATTTCAATGAAAGTTGGCTCGTAATAATCGATAATAACATCGTTACATAAAAGACATTCTTCTTTTTTGGCATTTGGATCTTTATAGATTACAGGAACAAAAAGATGTCCGGTTTCTTCTATATCTAAACCATAATTTTCATGTTTTGCAATAGCCATGTCATTTATTAAAGATGCAAAATCTTCATAGGTATTATTTTCATTTAAAATAAATTCTATTCCTGTGTTTTTTTCAATTCTTTTTTGAAGATTTTTAACTTCGGAAACATAAAAAGCTGAGTTTTGTTTTGCTTTGGCGGGATCAACAATAATTTTTTTATAATTCCAATTTCTTGGTGGTTCCAAAGTAGAGTTTAAATTACTTTTATCCTTTTCTAATTTTGGAGGAAGTCCAAAATCCGTTACGTTATATTTAGTTTTGTCAACATATGGATTGATGTAATACCAAAACAAAACAGGAACCAACAAAGCACTGATCAATCCCGGAACATAGAAAATTTTCTTCATGGCTATTATTTTGTTGGAACCGAATGAAAATTTTAAGCCAAAAAAAAGTGACTCATCAAATGTGAATCACTTTTCAAAAAAATAATCTTAAATATTTTAAAGTTTTATAGGGTAATCAAAAAGCTTACCAATCTCTTTTTCTTAAAATCCAGTAGGATCCGAAAATGAAAATTCCGCACCAAACCAAACAGGCAATAAGGCTTTCTGTAGGGTAGTGGAACTCATATTTTAAGCCCATCATTTTGGCCATATTCAGTCTTACCATCGGGTTGGGAATGAGGTTCGACATACTTTCCAAAGGTAAAAGATGGGAAACGAAGAAGTCATTTTGCATTACTGCATTTCTTTCAACGTCCTGCATTCCTTTTACTTTGCTGAATGTTTCTACAGCCGTTAAAATTCCTTCACCTATCCATAGTACAAACATGGTAAGAAATACAAAAATCGATTTTCTCAGTAAAACGGAAAGAAACATAAGGAAACAGAAGAATGTGAACAGTTTTAAAAAATAATTTCCAATAAAGAAAACTTCTTCAAAAACCTTCGCAGACTCTTTTGTATTAGAATATTGATAACCTAAAAACATCGTAATAGCAAACACAACAACAGTCGAAACAATGGTAAAAATGCTGACCGTCAATAATTTTGAACCGATAAATTCTTTTCTGCTTAAACCATCAATTGTATTCTGCTTAAACATTCTGTCACTAAATTCCTGACAAATCGAGAAAACAATGATTAATCCTAAGAAGATTTTCAATAAACCAACAATCCATGTTGTAAAATTCCATATTTCCGGAAAATTATAAATTCCCTGCTCTTTCAAATTAATGGTTGCCCCGAAAAGATCAAAATCAATTAATCCAATGAAAAGCAATGCAATAAGAATTGCAAAATATAAGATCGTAAAAACCTTGAATGGCTTGTAATTCAGGTTTTTGTAATATTCAAGTTTTAATAATTTTGTCATGATTATTTTGTGTTTTTTACAAGTTCAAGGAATTGAGATTCAAGAGACAGTTTTTTCTTGGTTAGATGTGATAAAAAAATCCCTTTTTCAGCCAATTTTTGGTTAAGAGCCGAAGCCGAAATTGATGCATCATCACGAATCTGTGCTTTCAGAATTTCACCATCCGGATTGATTGTCGTGAACCATTGAAGTTTGTTCAACGCATTTAGAAGCAATGTATTATTGTCCGCCTTTAATTCAAAATATCCGTTGTTGGAAGTCATTTCATCCACTCTTCCACAGTAAAGTGATGTTCCTTCTTTTAACACGATTACATGACTGCAAATTTTTTCAATTTCATCCAAAAGGTGACTCGCTATAATGATCGTAATGCCTAGTTTCGCAATATTGCTGATGATCTCACGGATTTGGATAATTCCTTCAGGATCAAGACCGTTTGTAGGTTCGTCAAGGATTAAAACTTCGGGATTATTCAACATTGCAGATGCAATCGCAAGGCGCTGTTTCATTCCCAGAGAATACGTTTTGAAGGTGTCTTTTCGTCTTTCGTATAAACCGACCGTTTTCAGAACTTCTTCGATTCTTGAATACGGTGCATGCTTAATTTCTGCAACAATTTTAAGGTTAACTTCCGCACTTAGATAAGGATAAAAGTTCGGTTGTTCGATGATTGCCCCAATTTTTTTCAGGGTATCGGGATCAGTTCCTTTTTTGCCGAACCAATACCAATCACCGCTTGTTGGGTTAATGGTCGAAAGCAGCATCCCGAACGTGGTGGATTTTCCACTTCCATTGGGACCCAGAAGTCCGTAGACATTTCCTTTTTCGACGTCAAAAGAGATATTGTTTACGACAACTCTCTTGAATTTCTTCGTCAGATTCTTTACTGATAAAATCTTTTCCATGTAATTTGTTTTACATAGTAGTAGTCTATGGAAATTACAGAATGTTACAAAATTTAAGTGTGAATTGTTAATATTTTGAATTATGAATTTTTTAAAGCACTTTTATCTAAGTCCTAAATCCTATTTCCTAAGCCCGAATCTTTGAAAAAAAATATTAAATTTGATAGAATTAATCAACAATTATGAAACTTATCGAACTGGCAAAGGAACTCAACGTTTCTGACGAAGCTATAAAACAATTTATTCAGGATTTTGATCTTGAACTTGGCGTTTGTATCAGCACAAACTTTGAAGTAAAGAAAGATTTCGAAAAATTTGCCCGTGAAAATATCGAATTTTTAAGGCTTTATGAAACCGATCTTGATAAAACAAAAACAGTCGAAGAAATTGCAGAAACAATTCAACAGCCAAAAGAAAAAGTAGAAAAAGCAATCAAAGAAAATGATCCGAATATTTTTGATAACGGATTTTTTAAATCCTCTATTTCAAGCTACGGAATTGATAATAAAATAGGTGGAAATTATCAGTTTGTTTATGATTATTTTGGACATAAAACAAGCCTTCAAAAACGAGATTTTATCGGTTACAGAGATTTGTTTTTCTATATTTCGAGTGTTTTAGAACCATTTTTAAATCCACAACAGATTAAAGATTGGGGAATCAACAAACCAGCGGGAATTATTTTGTACGGACCTCCGGGAAGCGGCAAAATTTTCTGGGCAAATAAAATTGCCGAAATTATTGGTTATCAGTTTAAAGAAGTTAAAAAACATTATTTGGGAACATCTTTCGTGGACGGAAATCAAACCAACTTCAATGATTTTTTAGTTTCAATGATGAAAGAAGATAAAGTATTGATGTTTTTAGATGATTTCGATGAAATTATGATGGAAAGAAAAGCAGAAACCAACGTTGCTTCCTGCAATTTGGAAACGCAGGAGCTTATCCTTCATTACATTTCAAAATTTGAACAGGAAGACCTCTTGATGGTCGGTTCCGCAAATTCGGTTTCTGAAATTAATGAAGAAATTATGGCTCCGGGAAGATTCGATGTGATGATTCCTGTTTTCCCGCCGAATCATGCGGAAAGATCTGAAATTATCTTGTATGCCATGACCAAAAACTTGGAAAAAGATTCGCTTTTATTTAAAATTTTAAAGAACAATAAAGCTGATAAAGTTCCCTTCTGGCACGATGTTTCTTCACAAATGAAGGCTTTTAGCAACACGATGCTGATTGATTTTACACAAAGCTTAAAAAAGAGAATTAAAAATCAATATCAAAGGACAAAAAATGAAAATCTGAAAATCGATCAAATGCTTTTAAATGGAGCGTTGAGAGACGCTTCGGGAAAATTAACGGAAGAATATCTGGATCAGGTAGCGAGATTTTTGGCGGATGTAATTGTCAATAATTTTGATCAATTCCAGATGCGCGTTCAGGCTTTGAAAAAAGAACTAGATGCATATAAAGTCGTGGAAGAGCCTCGTAGAGCGATCGGTTTTCACCACAACGGGGAAGAAGAGGAAACAAGTCAAGGATAAAAATTATGAGTTATAAGTTATGAATTATGAGTTATAATGACAGACTCAGTACAAATTATGTATATCATTAATAACTTATAACTCATAATTCAAAACTAATCATTATTATGGAAAGCGTTTGGGAGCTTGAAACATTTTACAGGAAACGAGATCTCATCATTATCGGAGCAGGTTTTACGGGACTTTGGGCGGCAATTTCAATTAAAGAAAAATATCCTGAAAAATCGATTTTGATTGTAGAAAGAAACTCAATTCCGTTGGGAGCTTCGACGAGAAATGCAGGTTTTGCATGCTTTGGAAGTTTAACGGAAATTATTGCCGATTCTGAAAAAATGGGTTGGGGAAAAACACTGGATTTGGTGAAAATGAGATTTGACGGTTTGCAGAAAATTCAAACTTATTTTAAAAATTCAGAAATTGATTTTGAATTAAATGGCGGTTTTGAAATTCTCAATAATGATGAACCTTTGCAAAGAATCGATGAGGTAAATGAAAAACTAAAATTAATCACTGGAATTGAGAAAACATATTTTTTAAATCAAGCTAAAATCAAAGAATTCGGACTAGGAAAATCTGAATATTTAATTGAAAATCTGTGTGAAGGAAGTTTGCATTCTGGAAAATTATTACAAAAATTATTAGAAAAATGTCATGAATTAAAAATCGAATTTCTTTTTGGAGCAGAAGTCGAAAATATTGTTGAAAATTCAACCGAAATTGAAATTCAACTGTCTGAAAATATATCAATTAAATCCAATCAACTGATTCATTGTACAAATGCTTTCGCTTCAAAATTTTTAAAGGAAGAAGTAATAATTCCTGCTCGTGGACAAATTATTTTGACAGAACCGATTGAAAATTTAAAGCTAAAAGGAACTTTTCATTACGATGAAGGATTTTATTATTTCAGAAATTTAGGAAACCGAATTTTGCTGGGTGGGGGAAGAAATCAGGATTTTAAAACAGAAGAAACCACCGATTTTGAAACGACAGAATTCCTGCAAAACCATTTGGAAAGCTTTTTAAAAGAAGTCATTTTACCCAATCAAAAATTTGAGATTTCCCTTCGTTGGTCAGGAATTATGGCGATGGGTTCGGAAAAAACACCAATTGTAAAACAAGTTTCTGAGAGACAGTTTTGTGCGATCCGACTTTCAGGAATGGGTGTTGCGCTGGCTCCGAAAATTGGGGAGTTGGTTGCGGAAATGATTTAGTTTTTCACTCGCAGATTTAGCAGATTGCGCAGATCTTAATAGCAAACTTCAAATTAATAGTAAAAAAATCTGCGCAATCTGCTAAATTTGCAAGATCAAAAATCAATTCTTCTCAAATTACTCAAAAATACCATCAGTTACTTTTTATTCTTATTTTTGCAGAAAAATAAACATTCGTGATCAACAACGACCAGATAAAAGAAATTCAATCAAGAATTGATGACCTGCATAAATATCTTCAGATCGACAAAAAGAAGATAGAAATTTCTAATGATGATGAAAAAACTGCTGCACCAGAATTCTGGGATAATCCAAAAGAAGCGGAAACATTTCTAAAACAGCTTCGTTCCAAGAAAAAATGGGTGGAAGCATACGACGAAATCAATAGCCAATTTGAAGATTTACAGGTTTTGGCAGATTTTGCCAAAGAAGATCCGGATTCTGAAAAAGAGTTGGATGAAACTTTTCCTCAATTAGTTGAAAAAATCGAAGACCTTGAGTTTAAAAATATGCTTTCCAATGAAGGTGATGAACTTTCTGCGGTTCTGCAAATCACAGCAGGAGCGGGTGGAACAGAGAGCTGTGATTGGGCTTCTATGCTGATGAGAATGTACACCATGTGGTCTGAAAAACAAGGTTATAAAATTCGTGAGCTGAACTTTCAGGAAGGCGATGTTGCAGGTGTAAAAACGGTAACTTTAGAAATCGATGGAGAATTTGCTTTCGGATATTTAAGAGGTGAAAACGGGGTTCACAGATTGGTAAGAATTTCTCCTTTCGATTCCAATGCAAAACGTCACACAAGTTTCGTTTCTGTGTACGTTTATCCTTTGGTTGACGATACGATTGAAATTAACATCAATCCTGCCGATATTTCATTTGAAACAATGAGATCTTCCGGAGCGGGTGGTCAGAACGTAAACAAAGTGGAAACTGCGGTTCGTCTTCGTCACGCACCGACAGGAATTATCATTGAAAATTCAGAATCGCGTTCGCAGCTTCAGAATAAAGAGAAAGCGATGCAGTTGCTTCGTTCAAGATTATATGAAATGGAATTGGAAGAGCGCATGAAAGCACGTAACGAAATCGAAGCCAACAAGATGAAAATCGAGTGGGGAAGCCAGATCCGAAATTATGTGATGCACCCTTATAAATTGGTGAAAGATGTTCGTTCAGGATACGAAACTTCGGATGTAGATGCTGTAATGAATGGGAATATAACTCCATTTTTGAAAGCTTTCCTTATGGCGGACGGAACGGCAGTCTCAGACGATGATCTAGACCTATAAATGTCATATTTAAATTTCGTTAAAATCTTATAATAAATTTCCTTTTGAAGTTTATTAATCTTACTTTTGTTACTTATCAAAATGTATGGAAGATTTCACAAGTTGGAAAGATTTATTAAACCCTGAGTTTTATATAAAATTAGGAGGGTTCTGGTTGGTTTTATTTATTATTTTTGCTGAAACAGGTCTTTTTATAGGATTTTTTTTACCGGGAGATTCATTGCTTTTCGTTTCAGGAATTTTTGCAGTCGAGATCATCAAAGAGACTTTCGGCTCCACAGGGAGCGATTTTTTAGATACTTTTATTTTAGCTTCTGCTGTTGCTTTGGCAGCGATTATCGGAAATGAGGTTGGATACTTTTTTGGAAGAAGAACGGGTTCTGCTTTGTATAAAAAACAAGATACGTGGTTATTCAAAAAGAAGTATTTGTATCAAGCGCATGATTTCTTTGAGAAAAATGGAGCTTTAGCAATCATCATGGCAAGATTTTTACCAGTGGTAAGAACTTTCACACCAATCGTTGCCGGAATCGTAAAAATGGACAAAAAAGCATTTCTAAGAGACAATATTATCGGAGCAATTCTTTGGTCGTTCTTATTGATCTTTGCAGGACACTATCTGGATAAATTATTCATTGATCAATTTGGAATCGATCTTAAAAAGAAATTAGAACTGATTATTATTGTTATTGTTTTAATAACAACTGTACCGGTAATCCTTAAATTTCTATTCGGGAAAAAACAAGATTATTCAAAGTATGAAAATCAGGATTTCGACGAAGAAAATAAATAGAATTAATTTTAGAAACTATATAGATAACCTACTTTTCGGAGTGGGTTATTTTTTTGGAGCTTAATCCCGCTTTCCGCTATATCTTTTTCGCCGACGCTTTTTTTCAAATCCATTTCAGAAAAAGGATGTCGCTGCAATCGGGGCTAGAGTGGAAGTCACAATGTTTAAGATTTGAAAATATTCACAAAGTTTGTCCTTCCGTAGGAATCCAAGCTCGCATCTTTTCATATTATATTTCTAATACAATGTTTAGATTCCTACGGAAGGACAAACTTTGTGGAAATAAATTGAAAAAAGAAAAGGAAATTTTAAATAGGCATTGTTATCACTTGCTGAATGAAACGCCTTTGCGACCGAAAAATATACTCATTTAATTCAAAAGAATTTTTGTGGACTTTGCGTTAAAAAATTAGTGCGAAAAATAAAGATTTACTCATTCTTAATCCATTCCAAAATATTAGGATAAATAATACTATCCCTTTTCCTTTTGCTAAAAAATCTTGGAGCATGACCAGTCTTATCCATAAAAATCAATTTATGAGGAATATTCTGAGCCGTTAAAGCCGAATCAAGCGCCAAACCCTGTTTTTGATTCACCAAAAAATCCTGATTTCCCTGAAACAATAGGGTAGGAACATTAGAAATATTAGCAATCGGACTTGCCTTTTTAAATTCTTCAGACAAATTTCCGCGATGAAATTTCGTTCCCACCACTTTCTGAATAGTAGGAGAAGAATATTTAGAATAAAAAGAATGCAGATATTCAGTGGAATAAAAATCTGTCGGACCGCTTAAAGAAATAATTTTTTTAATCTGATCCGGATTTCGATATCCATATAATAAAGCCAAATGTCCACCTGCGCTTTCGCCGAGCAAAATATAATTATTAGGTTGAAGCTCTGCCTTTGCAGCCAATGAATTAAACTTTGTCACTGCCAAGCCAATGTCTTCCAGCTGATCTCTGTAAGTAATTTTTTTAGACTTTGAAACCAATCTGTAATTCATATTAATGCTCGGAATATTATTCTCAAAAAGCATTTTCTGAATTTGGATCATATGCTCTTTTTTGCCTAAAGTCCAGGCCCCACCATGAACAATCAGAACAACAGGAGAATTTTCCGGATAATTAGATGGAAGAAAAACATCCATTTTCTGGCGTTTATGCTCACCATATTTTAGGTTGTAAATCTTCTGTTCGTTATTCATTCCCACCCAGACTTTGAATTTTCGTGTATTGCATGAATTTAGAACCAAGCCAATTAATCCTAAAACAAAGAAATGGTATCGAAGAATCAGCTTTTTCATAGAATAAAATTACAGAAAAATAGTTATAAAAATCAATCCATGCGGATGATTTTTACCATTGCTGAATGATAACTCCAATTTGCTCATCCATTAAAGCAAATTCTTTTGCATTCCAAGGTCTTAAAGTGATTTTACTTAAATTTGGATGCAAAAGTTCAGGGAATTTTTTACTTACTTTTTCATAAACTTCTTCAATATTTTCTAAGGTGACTGAGGAAACTCGAAGCCCCAACCAACTCTGCTTTCTAGCCCCGATTGGCGCGACATCCTTTTTTGTTGCGGCTGGAGCAAAGCGGAAGCCGTAATAAAAAAGATATAGCAGAAAGCGGGAAATTGCTCCAAATAAAAAATTAAAAAGTCCTTTTTAAAACCTTTAATAATCATACGAAAAATCGAATTAAATAAGTATTTTTGCCCTTTAACAATTATTAAAAAAATATTAAAATCTTATGGCATCTGGTTTTTTTGCGATTTTGGATGATATCGCAGCTTTGATGGATGATGTGGCGGTAACAAGTAAAATTGCAACTCAGAAAACTGCGGGAATTTTGGGCGATGATCTGGCTGTAAATGCTGAGAAGGCTACAGGTTTCCTTTCTTCGAGAGAGCTTCCTGTATTGTGGGCGATCACGAAAGGTTCATTCATCAACAAATTGATCATTCTGCCTGTGGTATTTTTACTCAATTGGCTGTATGCTCCGGCGATTAATTATGTTTTGATTGCGGGAGGTTTGTATCTGGCTTTTGAGGGGGTTGAAAAGATTATTGAATTTCTTTTTCACCGCGATAAAAAAGGTCAAGAAGTCGTGGAGGAGATTGTAGAAGATGAAAAAAGTGACGAAGAAATAGAGAAAGCAAAGGTAAAATCGGCAATTACAACGGATTTTATTTTATCTATTGAGATTGTAATCATCGCTTTGGGAACGGTTTTGGAAGAAAGTCACCCGTTTATTACTCAGATTTTGGTAACGAGTTTGGTGTCATTTATTGCAACAGTGGGCGTTTATGGAATCGTTGCTTTGATTGTAAGAATGGATGATGCAGGATTTAAATTAATCAAAAAAAGTAATGATAAAGGTTTTTTCGGAAAGCTTGGACACCTGTTGGTAAAGGCTTTGCCGATTGTTATTAAAGCTTTAGGTGTGATCGGAACAATTGCTTTGATTATGGTTGCCGGTGGAATTTTCGCACATAGAGTAGAATTTCTTCACCATTTTCTGGAATCTTGGTCTTCCAGCGAAGTTCTTACTATTTTAAAGGAAGTAATTCTTGGACTTGCGGGAGGTATCATTGGGGTGATTCTTTTCACAATTGGAAAAGGAGCTTTTTCTTTGGTGAAACGTAAATAATTTATTTTAAATTTGAAAATATATTAAGCTTATGATTGATTCATAGGCTTTTTTGATATCTTATGAGAAGTTTATCTATTGATATATTAAAGATTGTTCTTGCATTTTTTGTGGTTTTTCTGCATATGCACGCGTTGCGGGATTTTGATGCGTCTTTAAGTTATGTCCTTGTCAATGGACTTTTTCGGATTGCAGTTCCTGTATTTTTAATCATTTCAGGATATTATTTTTTTTATGTTGATGACCTGAAAAAGCTGAAAAAATGGTCTGTAAGAATACTTTTGCTCTATTTGATTTGGACTGCTATTTACTTTCCGATGTGGAAGGAAAAAGATAATTATATTTTGAATATTCTCTTTGGCTATCATCATTTGTGGTATTTAATCGGAACATTTTTCTCCGGACTTTTGTTGTTTTTAGTAAGGAAATTTTCTCCAAAAGTTTTATTAATAATGATTTTAATTCTTTTTGGATGTGGTTATGCTATTCAGTTTTTGGGCAATTCTCATTATTTTGAGCAGGATTATGATTTGGATGTCTTATTGAATTTATTTCCGATGTACAGAAATTTCCTTTTTGTATGTTTTCCGTTTTTGGGAATGGGATTTTTAATCAAGAAATTAGAAATTGATATCAGACAAAAGCCATCTCTATTACTGGTTTTGGCTTCCATCTTTCTTGTTATTTTTGAAGCTTTTTTGAATTATAAAGTTTTAAAATTAAATAAAAAAGAAAGCGTTGATTTATTATTTTCTTTATTAATTGCTTGTCCGTTGTTGTTTTTATACTGCAAAAATATTACCATTAAAACCGATTCTAAAATTTTGGCGAGCATCTCCACCGCAATATATTTGATTCATCCTTTGTTGATGGATTTTGTGTATAAATCGACGTATTTCCCGACGTATCAGAATTTGATTTTTACAGTTGTTTTATTGGTTTCTAGTTTGGTCTTAGTGCTGATTAATCGAAAAATAAAATATTTGCTTTAATAGAAATAAAAAAGAGACTTAAAAAATTAAGCCTCTTTTAATATGATTAGTTAAATAAATCTTTTACTTTATCAAAGAAAGTTTTTTCCTTTCCGGATGGTTCTGCAACCATTTCTCCACTGTCCATTTGCTTTTCGAAGAAATCTTTTTGTTCCTTCGTAAGCTTCTGTGGAGTCCATACATTGATGTGGATAAACATATCACCTTTTCCGTAGCTGTCGATACTAGGAAGACCTTTTCCTGCCAATCTTAAGATTTTTCCTGATTGAGTTCCTGCATCAACAGTAATTTTCACTTTTCCACCAACTGTAGGAACTTCTTTTTTCGTTCCCAAAGCCGCTTCAGCAAAAGAAACATATAATTCCTGGTGAAGATTATCACCTTCTCTTTTAATTACTTTATCTACTTCCTCCTCAACAATCACCAACAAATCTCCAGGAACACCACCGAAAGGAGCATCATTACCTTTTCCTCTTACATTCAATTGAATTCCGTCTCTTGCACCTGCAGGAATGTTGATTGTGATTTCTTCCTCATCTTTAATAAGACCCTGAGCATTGGCTCCAGCCGGAATTTTATCTGCAACTTTTCCGATTCCCTGACAAGTTCCACAAGTTGTCTGAGTCTGCATCTGTCCAAACATCGTGTTCATCACTTTCAACTGAACTCCGGAACCGCCACAAGTAGGACAGGTTTTTGAAGTGGCACCTTCTGCCATCTTCATTTTTTTAACTTTGATGGTTTTCTGAGTTCCATTTACCATTTCCTCAAGATTCAGCTTGATTCTGATTCTTAAATTAGAACCTTTCACTTGCTGGCGACCACCGCCGCCACCGAATCCGCCGAAACCACCACCGCCGAAAATATCTCCAAACTGACTGAAAATATCTTCCATGTTCATTCCGCCACCGAAACCACCGCCACCAAAGCCGCCGTTTCCGCCAACTCCTGCATGACCATATTGGTCGTATCTTGCACGTTTTTGTTCGTCGCTCAGTACTTCGTAAGCTTCTGCGGCTTCCTTGAATTTTTCCTCGGCTTCCTTATCTCCCGGATTTTTATCTGGGTGATATTTGATCGCCATTTTACGGTATGCTTTCTTTATTTCGTCGGCCGATGCAGATTTGCTGATCTCAAGAACCTCGTAATAATCTCTTTTTGACATCTTTTTATATGGGTAATTAGTAATGAGTAATCGGTAATATAAATTGCTTACTACCAATTACTCATTGCTTATGTTTTAGTTTCCTGTAACTACTTTTGCGAAACGAATTACTTTATCACCTAAAGTATATCCTGTCTCAATTACGTCTACAATTTTTCCTTTCAAATCTTCTGATGGAGCAGGGATTTGAGTAATTGCCTCGTGGAAATCGACATTGAAGGTATCTCCGGCTTTTACTTCCATAGCTTTTAATCCTTTTTCTGTCAGTTTGTTTTTGAATTTGTTGTAGATTAATTCAACACCTTGAAGGTCTGCAGGATTTCCGTTTTTAGCAATTTCTTTTATTGCTCTTTCAAAATCATCCAAAACACCCAACATAGAGATCATCATGTCCTGATTTGCGTATTGGAAAAACTCCATTTTCTCTTTTGAAGTTCTTTTTTTATAGTTTTCGAACTCAGCATACAGTCTAATGTAACGATCTTTTTCTTCTGCCAAAAGTTCCTCAGCAGACGGTTGAGCTGTCACATTTTCCTGAGGAGTTGCTTCGTTCTGGATATTTGTATCTTCTTGATTATTGATGCTTTCTTCGTTAATATCCTGATTTTCCATAATTCAATATTTATTTTTCTTAGTATTCACAAACACTCTGCCAAAGAAAAAAATAGGACATTTAGTCAGTGTCTCAAAAATAACATCATAAACATTTTTTTTAGTTTAAATCTAATTTAACATAATATGAATTTTTTGTGCTATCTGAAAATTTTTCTATAAAAAAAGTCTATTGTGAAAATGATTTAATAATCTTTGATTTAATGATTTTATTTATTCATTTTATTTCATTTTTATATTTAATTTATCAATAGTTTGTGATTTATTATTATCAATAATAATGTTTATATTTAACATATACATTAAAGTTTATACGTTTAATCAATGTTTAAATATTAAAATATTTATTTTATGTTCCCTAATTTTATTTATTCTATAAGAGTGTTTTTTTTATTAATCTTGTTTTTGTCTTACGAAATATTTTATTCTCAGAATAAAACTGTTACTGAGTTAGACAGCATTACAAAAGTTTATTTAAAGAATGGAAATTTTCAAAAAGCATTTAATTTCAATTTAGAAGCTTTAAACACGTATAAAAAAGCTGGAAATAGAGAAGGGATTGCAATGGCTAGTATTAACTTGTCTGAGCTATTTTATGTTTTTGGACAGTATAAAGAAAGCATGACATATCTGGATGATATAGCAGGTGATGTAAAATTTGTGAATGATCCTCATGTATGGTCTATGTTTTATGCACGATATGCTAAAATTTACGCTGAATTTGGTTTATTTGAAAAGTCTAATAGAAATTTTGATAAAGCATTAGACTATTTGAAAAAATATTCAGTGATAAGATCTAAAAAACAAATTGCTTTTTTTATTTATACCAATAAGTGGAGTAATTTCGAGGAAATGGGAAAAATAGATTCTGCTTATAAAATGAGGATGAAGTGTCTATGGATAAATCCAAACGACCCATTTGTTTATGGAAATATTGCGGGGAATTTTCTTCAAAATAAAAAAAATCTAGATTCTGCAGAATTTTATTTGAAAAAAGCACAGTTTTACCTTTATTCTAGAAGTTATCCTTCTGTAAGAGCAGGAATACTGCAGAAGTATGGTGACCTTTACAAAGCAAAAGGGCAGAATGAAACGGCTTTGAAATATTATTTTCAGTCTCTTTCAGCTTTTGAAAAAATGAATGATAAACTGAATGTAAAAGATATTTATAAGAGTATTTCTGATATTTATAAAATTAATAATGATATCAAAAATGCTGAAAAATATAATCAAAATTATGCTTATTTAAATGACAGCATTAATGAAAATGGAAAAAAAGTTCTAAACTTTATTGTTGATAAGTTAGAAAAGGAAAAAGCTAAAGAAGAGAAAGAAAAATATTCACTTTATGTTGTTCTTTCTATTGTAATTATCGGGTTTGTTGTTTCACTCTATTTACTTCGAAAGATTTATATTAAAGGGCAAACTAAAACGGTTGAACTTTTAAATGCGAAAAATAAATCGATAGAAATCCATTCTAAGGAAACTCTTAAATTGAGAAAAAAGCTCAAAGTTTCTTATGATAACTTGGCGATTCTTGCTAAGAAAAAAGACCCTTTTTTTCTAAATACTTTTAAAGATATTTATACAGATTTTTGTGAAAATTTATTGAAAAAAAATCCTGAATTAACTGAAAATGATCTGAAAATGTGTGCTTATATCAAACTAAATCTCACCACAAAAGAAATTTCTAATATGGATGAAGTTCCGACAAGAACGATTGAATCCAGAAAGTACAGACTCAAGAAAAAATTGGAATTATTACCAAAAGAGAATCTTATTACTTGGATTCAGGATTTATAATTTTATGCTCCAAAAAATGTTTGATATAATAGGTAAAGATTCAAAACGATAATGATGATCGAGATAATCCAGACACAAATTTTTAGAAATGGTTTGTTTACAAATTCACCCATTTTGGCTTTATCATTGGTAAACATAACTAAAGGAACTACCGCAAAGCTCAACTGCATCGATAGAATTACTTGGCTCAGAACCAGTAATTCTGTCGTTCCCTGTTCACCGTAAAGAATAGCTACAATTAAAGCCGGAATTACTGCAATTAATCTTGTAATCAAACGTCTCAGCCAAGGTTTTAATCTTATATTTAAAAAGCCTTCCATCACGATTTGTCCGGCCAAAGTTCCTGTTAATGTAGAGTTTTGTCCGGAAGCCAATAACGCAATAGCAAAAGCGATACTCGCCATTGAAGCTCCCAAAATCGGAGCCAACATTTTGTAAGCATCATGAATGTCTGCAACATCATGATTTCCTGTAGTGTGGAAAGTTGCTGCTGCTAAAATTAAGATCGCAGCATTGATGAAAAAAGCCAGCATCAAAGAAACTGTACTGTCTAAAGTTGCAAATTTTATGGCTTCTTTTTTTCCTTCTCTGGTGCGTTCATAATCTCTTGTCTGAACGATGCTGCTGTGTAAATATAGGTTGTGAGGCATCACCGTTGCCCCCAAAATTCCAATGGCAATGTAAAGCATGGCAGGGTTTTGAATAATTTCCGCTTTGGGAACTAATCCACCTAAAACTTCATTTATAGCGGGTTGTGAAATAATTAGTTCATAGACAAAACACGCCAGAATTATGAATATCAATCCACCGACGATACTTTCAATCCATCGGAAACCTTTAGACTGAAGCAAAAGAATAATTAAAACATCCACTGTTGTGATGACAATTCCCCAAGTAAGAGGAATATGAAAAAGTAGGTTTAAAGCAATGGCAGAACCGATAACTTCGGCCAGATCGCAGGCAGCAATGGCAATTTCACAGAAAACCCAAAGAATAAAATTGGTTGTCGGACTGAAATGATCTCGACAAGCCTGTGCCAAATCTCTTTCTGCAACAACACCCAATTTTACAGACAAATGCTGTAAAACCATCGCGAAAATATTGGAAATCAAAATAACTGAAAGTAGAGTATAACCAAATTGTGCACCTCCTGCAATATCTGTTGCCCAGTTTCCGGGATCCATGTATCCAACGGCAATCATTAGTCCGGGACCTGCAAACGCAAGATACTTTCTCCAAAAACTTGAATTTTTGGGAACTTTTACGGATGAATAAACTTCTGATAAGGAATGTGCTGTTTTATCTTTTCGCCAGGCGTTTTTTAAATTTAAATTCATAAATTGTTAGAAATGACTAACAAATTTAATTAAATATATCAAAACAGCAAAATCTTAAAAAGGAAAATCCCGAAAAAACTTTCCGGGATTATATTTAGCTTGTATTGAATCGTTTATTTTGCGAATCTTACAGACATTTTTCTGTCTGAAGCTCTTTCTGCATCAGAAGCTTTAGCGTCAACTTTTGCATATTGGCTTCCGTATCCTTCAGCTCCTAAAACTTGTGCACCAACACCTTTTTTGTCTAGCCATCCTTTAATAAAATTAGCTCTGTCAGTAGAAAGTTTTACGTTTTTAGCTTCGTCACCAGTTTTATCTGTGTAACCTCCAATCTTGATTTTTGCATCTGGATAAGCTTTTAAAATAGCCACCAAATTTTCCAATTGTCCTTCAGATCCTGCTTCTAAAGCATTTGCGCTTCCTAGTTTAAAATTCACATGATCAAAATCAAACCATTGAGTTTTTAAAGCATCATCGTTTGCAGCATTTTTATAAGCTCCAGATTTCAGGAAATTGATCATCTGGTCTTCCATTCCTCCTACATATCCTTTTAGTTTTGTTCCATTTAGATCAATATCTTCATCTGTTTTTGTAGCTGTTGAAGTTGTCGCAGTAACAGAGGTATCTGCTGGAGTTACAGCAGTTGCGCTGTCATGGATTACGGTTGTAGAATCCGCTGTAGTGGCTGTTGTAGATGTGTTTTTTTTGTCACATTGCTTCCAAAGGAAATATCCTGCAGCAATCAGTAATAAAAGGGGAAGCAGCCACTTCCAGATAGAACCTCCGCTGTCATTATTTCTTTCAGGAAAAGTTCCTGTTGAAGTAGTACTTCTTGTAACCTCAACTTTTGGTTCTTCCGAAGTCGGTGTTTTTATGGTATCGTTATCGTTGTCAAACTTATATCCTTTTGCCCAATCTCCGAAATTCAGTGAAGCCAAAGAAAGTCCTGCAGGTAATAATGAAGAAATAATCCCTTTCTGATCATTTAATAAACCAGAAATCCCGGATTTGTCCAGATTATTATCAGCAGCATATTTCCCGATAGATCCTACGGTAGCTCCCGTTACTAAATTTAATAATGAGCTTGAAGAATTGTTGCTGATTCCTGCGAAAGAAGCAATTGTGTTTACTAATCCACTTAGTTTGTCTCCAAAAAGAGAAGATAACAATGTAGTAATCATGGAATTGTTAGAAGAGCCTCCTAATAAATTTCCCAAAATTCCACTAGAAGAGGCATTTGTAATGGCATCCAAAACTCCGGGGTTGTCAGAATTGTTTGCCAATCCTCCCACAACAGCAGGTAATAGGCCTCCAATCGCTTTCGAAATACCCGATTCACTTTCTCCAAACTGTGATGCAGCCTGAGATACTAGAGCAGGACCCAATTGTCCTTTAATTAAATCAATAAGGTTTAATGACATAATAGATAATTTTGAGATTAATGTTCTATAAATTTAAACAAAAAATCGTCCAAATATCATTTTTAAATAAAAAATCTTTAAAAATTACAGGAATTTTTAAAGATTTATCAATTTTATTAAGTTGAATTTTAATATGCTTTTGCGAATAAAACTCGTCTTTTAGATGGTTTTCCGGATATCAGAGAAACACCTTCTTCGATATCATCATCCAAAGGAATACATCTGATGGTTGCTTTCGTTTCATCCTTAATTTGCTCTTCCTCTTCAGCTGTTCCGTCCCAATGTGCATAGATAAAACCTCCTTTTTCTTCCAAAACTTTTTTGAATTCTTCGTAAGTGTCAACTTTTGTAATATTGTCTTTTCTGTAATTCGCAGCTTTAGTATAAAGATCTTGTTGGATGGTTTTCAATAATTCTTCGATGTAAGAATCTAATCCGTCGATAGAACGAACTTCTTTCGTTAAATTATCTCTTCTTGCAATTTCTACAGATTTGTTTTCCAAATCTCTTGGTCCCATTGCAATTCGTACAGGAACACCTTTCAATTCGTATTCTGCAAACTTCCAGCCTGGCTTGTTTTGAGTATCGTTGTCGAATTTTACAGAAATTCCTTTTGCTCTCAATTTAGCCTGAATATCCAATGCCACTTCACTGATTTGTTCTAATTGCTCTTCTCCTTTGAAGATAGGAACAATCACAACCTGAATCGGCGCTAAAGTTGGAGGCAGTACCAATCCGAAATCATCCGAGTGAGTCATAATTAAAGCTCCCATCAAACGAGTTGAAGTTCCCCAAGATGTCGCCCAAGCGTGCTCGATTTTTCCTTCTTTATTAGTGAATTTCACATCAAATGCTTTCGCAAAATTCTGACCTAAAAAGTGAGAAGTTCCTGCCTGAAGTGCTTTTCCGTCTTGCATTAATGCTTCAATACAATACGTTTCATCAGCTCCTGCAAATCTTTCAGATGGGGTTTTTAATCCTTGAACTACAGGCATGGCCATAAAGTTTTCTGCGAAATCTGCATATACTTTATTCATTTTTTCTGCTTCTTCCACCGCTTCATCTTTTGTAGCGTGAGCGGTGTGACCTTCCTGCCACAAGAATTCTGCTGTTCTTAGGAATAAACGGGTTCTCATTTCCCAACGTACAACGTTTGCCCATTGGTTGATCAATATTGGTAAATCTCTGTAAGATTGAATCCAGTTTTTATAAGTATTCCAGATAATTGCTTCTGAAGTTGGACGAACGATTAGCTCTTCTTCCAGTTTCGCATCCGGATCTACAATCAGTTTTGATGGATTGTCCGGATCGGTTTTTAATCTATAGTGAGTAACAACTGCACATTCTTTAGCAAAACCTTCTGCATTTTTTTCCTCAGCCTCAAATAAGCTCTTGGGCACAAAAAGCGGGAAATAAGCGTTAACGTGACCAGTTTCTTTGAATTTTTTATCCATTTCATCACGCATTTTCTCCCAGATTGCATAGCCATATGGTTTTATTACCATGCAACCTCTTACTCCTGAGTTTTCAGCTAAGTCAGCTTTAACAACTAACTCATTATACCATTTGCTGTAATCTTCGCTTCTTGAGGTTAATTTTGCCATTATTTTTTTTAATTTTTTTAACTTTTCCTTATTATTGTTATCTAAAAATAAAAATCTATTTTTGATAGATTTTTTGTACCTCTGATTTGGTACATTTTTGGTACAGATTGCAAATATAATTTAAATTAAAAATCTTTACGTTATCATGAAAAAAAATATACATAAAAATTTGCTTGGTATGTTAAAATCCAAAGGGATCTTAGCAATATCAGGTGGATTATTGCTTGTGTCTTGTGGTACTCAGATGGGAGGGTATAGCGAGACTGATGGGGTTTATTACGACCCAAATAAAGACACGCTACCTGAAGGAGTTATCATTAATGGTAATCAGGGAAATAGAGTAGGAGAATATTACGACTACAATCAGGACGATTCAAACGTTATCCAAAACGCTGAAGCCAATTCCAGAGAAGGAAGATATGATGCATGGAATGATTACAGCTATAATAACGGAAATGCTACCGATTCAGATTGGGGTAATTTCGCCGGATCTCAGACAAACTACTATGACAATTCTTGGGGATGGGGATCTCCATGGGGTTGGGGTGGCTGGTATGGCGGCTATAACCCATATTGGGGTTATGGAGGATACGGAGGTTATGGCTGGGGTCTTGGACTTTCATGGGGCGGCTCATGGGGTTGGGGCGGCGGCTGGAATATGGGATGGGGTTACTCACCATATTGGGGCGGCTACAATCCTTACTGGGGTTGGGGTGGTTACTATGGCTACGGATATCCATATTGGGGATATGGCGGTTACTATGGTGGCGGATATTACAATAATTACAGAAGAAGCGGTGCAAACGGAAGAGGATTCAATTCTTACAACGGTAGCTTCGGTAATAAATACGGTATAACTTCTGCAAACGGAGGTTTCAGAAGAAATAATTCGGCTACAGGAGGTTTCAGAAACAGCAATGGTACTACCGGAGGTTTCAGAAATGGAACTACAAATGGAGGATTCAGAGGCAATAATGGTATGAATGGTGGTTTCAGAGGATCAAACGGTACAAACGGAGGTTTCAGAAACCAGGGAGGATTCCGTAATTCAGGAAATCAGCCGAGACCAAACTACAACCAACAATCTCAACCTAGAAATGACAGTGGTTTCAGAAATGATGGAGGATTTAGAAATAGTGGAGGTTTTAATAACTCTAACAGCGGAGGCGGCTTCAGATCATCAGGAGGCGGTGGATTCGGTGGTGGAGGCGGCGGTGGATTTAGATCCGGCGGCGGTGGAGGCGGTGGCTTCCGTGGTGGTAGATAATTTTCAAATTAATAACTATTCTAAAAAATGTTAAAAAAATCTTTAGCAATAATGAGTATTTCTGCAGCATTTTTTGCGCGGGCTCAAGATGTTTCTGTAATTAGAAATACTATTGATGTTTATTCTAATGCTCAAAATGTTGGTTCTTCCAAATTTAATGCAATGGGAGGTTCGAACGGAGCTTTGGGAGGTGATGCGAATTCCTTACTTACTAACCCTGCAGGTTTAGGGGTAGCAATTTCAGGAGAGATTTCCGGGACTTTGGCTATTACTAATAATAAAAACACGTCATCGTATGCTGGATCATCTTATGGATATAGCGTTAATAAAGGCGATTTAGGGAATGTAGGGGCTGTAATGACATTTCAGTTAATGTCTGAAAGTGCCTGGAAGTTTATCAATATTGGGGTTAATTATTCTAACCAGAGTATTGAAAATTATATTGAAACTCCAGGAAATAGTAATATAAATACTATTGAAGGACCTAGTAATGATTATTCTTTTAATAGACATGCATATGACAGATATGGCTATGTTTCAAAAACAAGCGTGGGTGTAGGTGCAAACTATAACAATAATTTTTACTTGGGAGCTGGATTGAATTTCTTTAATTCATCTATAGACCAGTCGGATACAGCAATGTTAACTTCTATGGCGGACGGATCAACAAGTAATTTCAGTAAACAAAATACACCTTTCTATGAAAGAGGAAACGGTTTTTCTGCTTCATTAGGGGTAATTGGAAAATTAAGTCCAAATTTCAGAGTGGGTGCTGCATTAGAAACTCCAACTTTCTGGAATATTGACAGAAGCTATAACTTCTACAATGATGCCGTTTACGGTGATGATTATGCAGTAGAAAACAGAAAAATTACATCTCCTTTGAAAGCAACATTAAGTGCGGCTTTCATTGCAAGTAAAAGTTTTGCTTTAAATGTAGATTATACGCTTGGACTAACAAAGACTAAGTATAAAGAATATGGAGCCGCAGAAGCTGAATTAAACGATTTCTTTAAGGACAATGCTAAAAATTTATCTGAGGTAAAAATCGGAGCAGAATACAGAATTAAACAATTCAGATTAAGAGGAGGATACTCTTATGCTTCAAGTCCGTTTGATGCACTTACTGTAAACCGTTATGATAATAATGGTAATGCAGCAGATCAGTCTTACAGCAATTTAATTCTTAATGACAGAAATGCTTTATCGTTCGGTATTGGTTATGACTTCGGATCATTCTATATCGATGCAGCTTATCAAAATATAACTTCTAAATACAGCAATCCATTATTATATGGGGTGATTGACAGTAATTATGAAGCCGGATATTATTCACCAACAGATATGATCAGAAGTAATACTTATGTTGTATCGGATGTGAAAAATATCAGAAATAACTTCTTTCTTACGTTAGGCTGGAAATTCTAATTTCCACGTTTGTGTAATGAGTGATTAAATAAAGGCTCCGGATCGAAGATCCGGAGCCTTTTTAAAAATACTAAACTATAAATGAATTAATCTGGGTTTTGAATTAAGTTCGGTTGAATCTGTATTTGTTGTTCAGGAATGTATTCTATGGTTCTGTTATTGGTATAAGATACTGTATAGAAAGGATTTGTTCCATTTAAATGAGATCCGGGATATTGTCTATTAAGATCCAATTTGTTTCTGAATATATCATATTTTCTTTGACCTTCAAATGCTAATTCCAGTCTTCTTTCATCAAGAACCAAATTTATAAGAGTTTGTCCGGCAGGGACAGAAGTATATGTTGGAATTCCAGCTCTGGCTCGAATAACATTTACATCGGCCAATGCTGAAGCTGTATTTCCTTTTTTTGCATAAGCTTCCGCTCTGTTGAGATACATTTCTGCTAATCTTAAAATAACAGGTGACCACAATTGTGGAACGCCTTCCTGTAATGAACATTTTAACACAAAAAATTTAGGATATCCATTTCTTTTCTCAATATCATTATCCAGATACACATTGGTTTTCACTCCGGAAGAATTAATGAAATAGTAATTTGTTTTATTTGGTAATACTTCAGAAAACACTTGATAATTAACATTATTCATTGTAAAATACGTATTTCCACCTTGTTGGAATGTTTTCTGAAACTGATAATTATAAGTTATTGCGCCAGACGAGTTGGTTCCTTGCTGTACCCAATAGGCAACAGGAACTAATGGATTTAAATATTTAGGTGAAATAAATTTCAGTCTTACATCCTGTGGATTTTGATTAATAAGATCTAAATAGGTTGAAGAGGCATACATTTCACCCCAACCAACTCCTTGAATATTGGCATACATAGACCCTAAAGTATACCATCCATCTGTATAGTCTCCGTCTTTGTTATATTTAAATGCAAAAATCGTTTCCGTATTATTTTCAGGAGCTTTGGTGGAATAGGAGGGAAGATCAGCTTTAGAAAGCATCATATATTTTCCTGAATTAATGACCTTATCTGCATATTCAATGGCTTTATCATTATTTTCCATGTACAGATAAACTCTTGAAAGTAATGCTTGTGCAACGGTTTTAGATGCATAAATATTATCTTTATTAATGGTCATTAGCTGTTCAGCTTTTTGCAAATCTTTTAAAACCTGAGTATATATTTCACCTACAGTCGCTCTTGGTGGAATATCATTAACATCATCAGTAAGTTTTAAAGGAACTCCAAGATTGCTCGTTCCCTGATTGTAAGGTCTTCCAAAAACATTTACTAACGAAAAATAAGTATAAGCTCTCAAAAAATAATTTTCTCCTATCAGTTGATCTGTATCTGCATCTTTTCCTTCCGCTACTTTAGAAATAACTCGATTGCAACCTACAATAGCTTTATATCCTGTATTCCATATATCATTTGTTCGGCTGTTGTTTTTAATATTTCTATAAGTGTAATAATAATAAAAAGGATCAGTCGTTGTTCCGCTAATGTCTACATTGTCTGAAGTGTATTCACTATATCTGTAAACATTATTGGAAAAACCCCATCCGTCTGTGGTTCCTTTTAATAGGGCATAATTTCCACGTGTGATGGTTTGCAATCCTGTAGCGTCGGATAAAACGACATCAGATTCTTTTGAATCATACGGAGATCGGTCTATATTACAAGAGAGTAATGACAATGCTATTAGAGGTAAAAATATTTTTTTCATAATTGTTTAAATTTTAAAAAGAGAAATTAAAACCTAAAGAATATCTTCTTGGAATAGGAAAAGTTGAGTTCGATATATTGGCGGGACCAACTTCAGGATCAACTCCGGAAAAATGAGTAATCGTAAATAAATTTTCACCCATTATATAAATTCCAGCAGAATTTATTTTAAGTTTTTGTGTTAAAGAAGAAGGAAAATTATATCCCAGTCTTATGGATCTTACTTTCACATAGCTTGCATCTTCTAAATATCGGGAAGAAGGCTTGTTGGAAAGAGAGTTGCTATTATAGATAGCAGCCGGATGAGTTGCTATATCCCCAGGCTTTTCCCATCTCGTCCATCCGTCTTTTGGAACCATTTGATTATAATAAGGATATGCACCATCAGAATCAAAAAACTCTCTAAAATAATTATAAATTTGCCCTCCTTGTGAAAAGTAAACATTGGCATTGAAATAGAAGTTTTTAATTGTCAAATTTGTAGAAACAGACCCATAATAATCAGGAGTAGATTTTCCAACAATTTGCACTGTAGCCTGATTATAATTTGATGTTAAACTTCTGCTGCCATCGGCATTGATAACCTCCCATTGTGGTGCTCCGTTATCAGGATTCACACCCATCCATTTTCTCATATAAAAAGATGAAACATCGTTTCCGGCTATTGCAACACGATAATTGCTCAAAATTTGTGTAGCATTATTTCGTGTTGAAAGCACAGTATTTTTGTAAGTACTTACATTAAATCCCAGATCCCAAGTAACATCCTTAGATTTAATAATGGCATAATTTACATTAAATTCCCATCCTTTATTCTGTACATCTCCGATATTTAAATATTGCTTGTCAACCCCTGTCAAAGCAGGAAGAGTAACCAACATGAGAAGGTTTTTAGTTTTATTATTAAAATAATCTGCATTTAAAGTCAATCTATTATTAAACGCTTTAATATCAGTCCCTATATTATTTTGATAAATCGATTCCCAGGTTAAAGCAGGATTTCCAAGTTGACTCCATGTTGCTCCGATTTGTCCGTCATATTTTTGAGTTAAAGCATACAAATCCTGCCATCCGTAATTTGGACTTGGTGTGTTTCCTACAAGACCTCTACTGGCTCTCAGTTTCCATTCATTAATTGGTTTTACCTTAAAAAAGTTTTCTTTATGAACGTTCCACCCCAAACTGTAAGAATAAAACAAACCGTTTCTCTGGCTTGCACCAAACGCAGAAGAAGATTCACTTCTTAATGATCCCTGAACAAAGTATTTTTTATCATAAACATATTCAGCATTAAATAAGAATGCATTATAAGCTCGGTCATATTTTGTTCCTGAAGGTTTAGCACCTGTCGCTGCCCCCGTATCAAAAACTTCCGTTCCCGGAACGATGCCATAGACTCCGGCTCTTGAAGATTTGTAAAACCTGTCATTGTATTCATAAGCAGCCAAAGCATTTACGTTATGAACTCCAAAATCCTTATCAAATCTCAACATCTGATTAAAAAACTTACTGATATCTTTTGTATAAGATTCTGTAAGACCACCTTTTGTACTTTCACCGGATAAAGATCTTGGATCGGTATAATAATAGTCATCATAGTTCATATAACTTACGTTGTTGGTAGTAATAAACTTTAAATAATCTGTAAGTTTAATTTCTGCATCAAGATTTCCGATAAGGTTTAGTTGATTGGTTTTTCCATAATTCCATTGCAAATCATACATGTAATTTCTCTGATCTCTGCCGTACCAACCTCCACTGTAAGTGTTTGGATTTATGTAGTTTCCATTAGCATCTGTCGGGCTATCCCATGGAACATAAAAATACATTTCATAAAGCGTATGATACCTGTCTTGTCCGGTTGTATAAGCCAGACTTACCTTCGGTTTTATAGTCAGCCAGGAATTTACCTTTTGCTCATGATTGATCCTGAAAGACAATCTATTGTATTCATAACCTTTTACAGTTGAAGTTTCATCATAAAAATTACTCGAAATATAGGTTTTAGAATTTTGAGAACCACCTCGGAAATCCACCGTATAATTTTGTACAACACCTGTTTGTGTTCCGTTTTTAAGCCAGTTGTAGCCTGGAGTTCTAAGTTCAACAGGTAATGGTGGTGCATTTTTTAATGACATGAAATTGTCATAAAGCTGTACACCGTCCATTAATTTAAATGGTCCATTATTAAAGGTATTAAACGAATTATTTGCGGAAACATTGAATGTGCTTTTTCCTGAAATTCCGGATTTTGTAAAAACCTGTACAATTCCATTCGCTCCTCTTGATCCATACAATGCTGTTGAAGTTGCATCTTTCAAAATATTGATGCTTTCAATTTGGTTGGGATCCAAGTTAGGAGTTCCATTCATCATAACGCCATCAACAACCCACAGAGCTTCACTAGGACCATTAATAGTAGAATTTCCTCTGATTTTTACTACCGCGCTAGATCCTGGAGAACCACTGCTTTGCAAAACCTGAACACCAGCGGCTTTTCCTTGTAGTAAACTAGATACTTCAGAATTGTTAGAATCTTGCAGTTTTTTATCAGAAATCACTGAAACTGCGGCTGTAAGGCTAGATCTTTTTTGGGTTTTGTATCCTATTACGACAACATCTTCAATTCTTTGCTCTTTTAGGGAGTCTTTTTCTTTTGTATTTTGAGAATATATAAATCCCGGCATCAAAAAAAAGAGCACACCTATCTTTTGTAAAATAGTAGTTTGTTTTTTCATACAATTGCGAATTTCTATTATTGCTAATGTATAAAAAATATTGATTTAAATATGTTTTTATTATTAAAAAGTGTTAAAATTTTATTTTAATTTAATTTAATGTTAATAAATTTAAATAATATTTAAAAAATAGAATAAAAAAATAACATTTCAATAATTTTCAAGAGTAAATTTTCGTCTAATTCCTTTTTTGAAATTAAAATTTTTTTTAATGACGACTTATCGCTTCAATTTTTATAAATAATTGAAAGTGATGAGATAAAGAAGAATAAGATTATTAATTAAAACTCTATTATATGTGAAATAAATACGTAAATCTGAATCTTTTTTGAATTAAAAAAAATCTTAATGATGATGTCCTATATGCTCATGATTATGAAAAAGATGCATCGTTAATGCCAGAGAAACTCCCAAAATCACCAGTCCGATCTTCATCCAATCGATATTATGATTTTTATTGCTCTCAAAAATGATCACAGAGGAGATGTGTAAAAAGATACCACCAACAATAGCCAAAAAGTAAGGCTGTAAATCCGGATTGAAATAGTTTCCAAGTAACATTCCTGCTGGAGAAGCCAGTGCAAATAAGGCAACAATCAATAAAGAAGGATAAGACGGCGTTGATTTGGATTCGTCTTTTCTGTTGAATAAAAACGCCCCTAAAATAAACGAAATAGGAAGATTATGAAAAACAATTCCCAGCAAATAAGGTGAAAATTCATGTTCTTCATTCGCCAAAGGAATTCCTTCGATAAATGCATGAATGAAAAGTCCCACCATTAGAGCAACGGGAAGAATATTATGTTCATTATGATGATGAAAATGTCCATGTTCGAAACCTTTTGTTAAAGCTTCCAAAATCATTTGCAGCAAAACACCTCCGATTACGAAAATTCCCAGACTGCTACCTCCAATTTCGGAAGTATAAACCTGAGGAAAAACTTCGTTCAAACAAATAGTAATCAGAAATCCAGCGCTTAAAATCAATAAATTTTTCGCTAGTTTTTCTTTTTTACCGAAATGTTTTCCCAGAAAAACGCCTGCAATAACACTTAAAATCAGTAAAAGTACTGTTATCATTTTTTCTTAAATAAATTAATGCAACGAAGGGAAGTTTCTTTATTAAATTCATTCAACTGATAATCTCCCCAGATTTTTATTCTTTCAAAACCACAATCTGTTGCATAAGAATTGATAGCTTCTAAGGTATGAAGTTTTACTTTTTCAAAAAAATGAAAAGGTTTTCCGTCTGCTTCAAAACGAATATCTTTTACGATATGTCTTCCTTCTATTTTCTTTAAAATTTTAAACTCGATATCTCCCCGAATGATCGTAGATTCCGGAACGATGTTTTTTCTTACAAATTCTTCATTCAGATAATCTAAAACAAAAAATCCTCCCGGTTTTAAAGCATTGTAAACCGATTGAAAAACTTTTTTGTCATCATTTTCGCTGTCGAAATATCCGAAACTTGTAAACAAATTGAATACAGCATCCATAGGATCTGCATCAATGGGGTTTCTCATGTCGTGAACATCGAATAATAAGGTCTGATTTTCAAATTGTTTGTCAAATTCTATACTTTGTCTCGAAAGATCAAGCCCCAAAACATCATAACCCAATTTATTCAAAAAAACGGAGTGTCTTCCTTTGCCACAAGCCAAATCGATGATCTTGGAATTTTGCGGAAGTTGCAACTCTTCAGTAAGCTTTGTAATGAAGTTTTCTGCTTCAGTATAATCTCTGTTGCTATAAAGTAGGTGATAATAAGGGGTATCAAACCAAGATTCAAACCATTCCATGGTGCAAAAATAGTGTTTTTTGCGCGACAGTTCCTAGTTGATGAGCGATGGTTTTTATCAGTTGAAGCGATTTCTATTAACTATAGGCTGACTACCAACAACTAAAATCGTATTTTTGCAAAATGGATATAGAAAATATACAGATTCAGATAAAGACATTCTTCGGATTGGAGCAGATTTTGGCAGAAGAAATTAAAAAGTTGGGGGGAAGAAAAGTTGAGGTAAAAAACAGAGCCGTAAACTGTGAAGGAGATTTAGGCTTTTTATATAAAATTAATTATTCTGCGAGAACGGCTTTAAAAATTTTAGTTCCGATTCATGAATTTAAGGCGTTTAATCAGCACCAGTTTTATGACAGACTTTTCAAATTCAATTGGGAAGATTTTATGAGTGTTGATCAGTCTTTTGCAATTGATTCTACCGTGAATTCTGAAACTTTCAAACATTCGCAATTCGTGACTTTGAAAATGAAAGACGCAATTGTGGATTATTTTCAGGAAAAATTCAAAAGACGCCCGAATGTAGAAACGAAACATCCCGATATTAAATTTCATCTTCATATCGACAGAGAATTGGTGACCATTTCTTTGGATTCTTCGGGAGATCCTTTGTTTAAAAGAGGATACAGAAGAGAGCAGGGCGAAGCACCTATCAATGAAGTTTTAGCAAGCGGAATGCTGCAATTGGCAGGTTGGGACGGAAAAGGAAATTTCCTAGATCCAATGTGTGGTTCTGGAACTTTATTGATCGAAGCTGCGATGATTGCGATGGATCTTCCGGCGCAGATTTTCAGAAGAGGATTTGCATTCCAGAACTGGAAAAATTATGATCAAGAATTGTTTACGAAAATTAAGGAATTTAGAATCAATCGTGTAAGAGAATTTAATGGAAAGATTGTTGGGTATGACATCGATGCAAGAATGTTGAATGCTGCAAGAATGAACATCGAAGCTGCCGAAATGGAAGAAGTAATCGAGGTGAAAAAACAGAATTTCTTTGACTCTAAAAAGGAACTTTTCCCTTTATTAATGGTTTTCAACCCACCTTATGATGAGAGAATTTCTATTAATGATGATGATTTTTACAAGAAAATAGGAGATACCTTCAAAACACATTATCCAAATACTTTGGCCTGGCTGATTTCTTCTGACCTTGATGCCTTGAAGAAAATTGGACTTCGTCCATCAAGAAAAATTAAGCTTTTCAACGGAAAACTGGAGACGAGATTTTTGCAGTATGAGATGTATGAGGGAACTAAAAAAGTACATAAACTAGAAGATAAATAGTTCAAATTTAATTTTATAAATTTACTTACGACATCAAATATCAATTTGTATGAAATTAAAGAAGCTCAAAATAAATTCATTATATCATCTTAAAAAACTTGATTGAACTATTGAATTTACGTGATCAAATTTTTGTAAAAGAACGAAAACGATATATAAAAGAAGGCAAGAGAGAATTGCTGAACTTGGAGTTTCGCCAGAAGAATATTTCAGAGATAGAGTAGAAAAAGATATTGATCAAATAAAATATTTAAGAGCTATTCAAGAAGTGTTTGAAATTGATATTTGGAATATGATTCCAGAAATTAACGAAAATCAAAATTAATATGTCTTGGAATGCATTCGATTTTATAGATCTTATTCTTGATGTTTTGGATTTTATATTTACCGGATCTAAAAGAAAGAAAAAATAAAAGAGACCTTCATTTGAAAGTCTCTTTTATTTTTCACCTCACCACCGAAGGCGCAAAACCATACTGCTTTTTAAATGCATATGAAAAATGCGAGAGATCCTCAAAACCAACTTCCATAAAGACATCCGAAGGTTTTTTATTCTTTTCTGTTAAATGATAATACGCGAGTTCCAAACGCTTTTGTGTTAACCAGCGCTGAGGTGTCGTCTGAAAAATTTTCCTGAAATCTCGATTAAAAGTTGATAAACTTCTTCCCGTTAAATATCCAAATCGTTCTAAAGACATATTAAACATATAATTTTTTTCCATAAAATTAACTAGATTGATCTTTCCGGGTTCTTCAAAATCCCCAAGAATCCCATCTACATTTTTATCGATTTCTCTTAAAATACTTATGGCTTCAGTAATTTTTAAAGTTGCTATATTTTCAGGAAAAGAGTCTTTCATATCAAAATAAGGAATTAAAGACGCTAAGCAACTTTCCAGTAACGGGTGTTTATTAAAACTGTAAATCTTGGTTTCTTCACGAATATTTTTCTTTTTAATTTTAATATTTGAATAAAATTCTTTCAGTCGTTCTTTCGTTAAATGCATGACCACAGCTTTATGGGGAAGTCCGTCTTTGGGATAATTAATGATTGTGGCTAAATGATTTCTCGGAATCAGAAAGATGTCACCAGCTTTAAACAAATAAGATTTATCTGCCTGAATAATTTTCGTTTCTCCCGAAATAAACCAAACCAACATATGAAATTCAAAAACAGTTTCTGTCTTGAAAAGTTTGTCATCGTATGTAGAAAGCTTGATATCGGGAGTAATGTATTTGATCTGAAAATCCATTTTCTTTTAATTTTCAAGGATAAATTTAGTTAATTTTTTGGCTGTAAGCTTGAAGCAGGATATTTAAAAGTATATGAGAACTTCCAGCATCCGACTTCAGCTTCCAACTATTTAATTCACTTCAAACTTCAGCCCGATCATTTCTTCGCTTAGTTTCCAAAGTTTTTCCGCATTTTCCAAATCGATGGAGTAGGGCTGAACTCCTCTAATTGTGGATGGTTCGTCGAATCGATGCTCTATTTGTCCGTTATCGATTTCTGCAATATCACAATTTTCACAATAAATTCCGCCAATGTTATCAAGCAAAGGACTTGTAGCGCACCAAACCGTTGTGGCAGCACCTTGTGGAATGGTTTTTAATTTCGCTTCTACTTCTGGTTTTATTTTTCCATTTTCGTCATGAGTTCCCATTTGGATGTAAAGCTCGATAGGTTCATCTCTTCCAAGCTCTGTTCCATATACAGAACCGGGATGTAGTGAGTAGGCTCTTACATTAAAATTTTTCGCTTTTTCGTCCAAAAGGGTTGCAAATAAATTACAAGCCGTTTTCGATTGTCCGTAACCTTCTAAAGTTTGATATTCACGATGTTCAAAATTCGGATCTTCAAAATTGAAAGACGCCATCTGGTGTCCATAAGATGAAACGTTGATTACTCTTGCTCCGTTCACTTTTTTTAATGCTTCCCACAATTTTGCGGTAAGATGAAACTGTGCTAAGTAATTGGTTGCCAATTGGGATTCAAAACCTCGATTATCTCTCTGAAGTGGAACCCACATAATTCCGGCGTTATTAATCAGTAAGTCCAATTTTCTGCCTGAAGCAAGGAATTTGTCTGCAAACGTATCGATAGAATGTGGATTCATTAAATCCAGTTCTTCCAACTCTATATTTGGAATTCCTGCAAGATTTTTCTTTGCTTTTTCCATACTTCTTGCGGGAACAATTACAGATGCCCCGGCTTCGGCTAGAGTTTTTGTTGTTTCCAGGCCGATTCCTGTATACCCTCCTGTTACGATAGCAATTTTCCCTGAAAGATCAATTCCTTTGATAATATCTGATGCTATAGATTGGGAATTAAATCCTGAATTGATAGGATGTTGTAATTTATTAAGTCTCATTTTTAATTGTTTTAAAATTTTCTTGAGACAAAATTAGAATGAATAAAGATTTTTTATTTTGTTTAAAGTGTCAAATTGTTTTGTTTAAAATTTCAATATGATGTAATGGAAAAAAAGAAAGCCCTGCCAATAATAGCAAGACTTCCCTCGTTATGAAAAGATTCTGTTATGTAGTTTATTAATTAAAATGAATTTAGAATATGCATGTATTTAAAAATCTTTTTGTGATACAGCCCAAGTATTTGTTGTATTTCCAAAAGTACTTGCAGGAATTGCATACACAGTAATTCTTTTTCCCTGAGGAATGGTTGTTAAGTTTACACTATTTGTAACAACAGGCGTTACTCCGGCTAATGTAACTGAGCTATTTCCGGAAGCTACAATATTAATAGATTTACCAACCTGAGATGCTGTTGGAATGGGTAATGTAACAGTAGCGGATGTTGTAGCAACCCAAATCATATTTTCGTTTCCTGTCGCAGCATAATTAGAGCCTGATATATTTACAAGTCCAAAACTATTTGCATTGAGATTATTATAAGGTATTCTTCTGATATCTCCTGTAGCATCGATGGCTAATATATCAGAACTATTACTTACTGTAGCAAGGTTTTCAAATCTTACAGCATCAGAATTTGCATTTACGTGAAGCATTTTTTGTGGCGTACCGGTATTTACTCCGACATTTCCTGATCTGATGGATATTATTCCTTTAGCTGAATTTGAACCAATTGAACCTCCTATTGAAACATCTCCATTATCATTAAAAACCATTCTTCTGATATGGTTTACTCTGTCGATAAACTCTAATGAATTAGACGATCCTGTAGTTCCTCCCGTTGTTGGAGACAATCCCCAAGCTGAAGTACCATTACTAAAACGAGATTCTCCACCGTCTACATGTAGCCTTGCTTGAGGGGCAGATGTTCCGAAACCAACTCTGTTATTGGCTTCATCTACGGAAAAAGTACTTCCGTTTACAGAAAATCCATTCACCGAACTTCCATTAAAAGCAAGTGTACTGGTATTTTGAGTTATCGTTCTGTTTGCTGTAAGACTACCATCCGAATTATAAATATTGGTATTGGCAGGAGTTGCAGGTAAAGATTGCCAAGTAGCAACTCCGTTTGCATCTGAAGTTAATACCTTGTTTGCACCTTGTGTTCCGTCTACAATTTTTACAGCTCCTGCTGTCGTAGATCTTACATCAAGGGTATTGGTAGGATCTGTCGTTCCAACTCCCAGACTTCCTCCATTTGTCAGAACCATTTTAGGAGCATCTCCTGCTGCAGAAGAGGCATGAAACTGTAATCTTCCTGAATTTACTCCTAAACCATAAAAATCGCTTCCGGCTGCATTGTTGAATAAAGCTAACTTTTTACCCGCAACATCTGTAATACTAGAACCCGCCGATGCTCCTAAATCCAACCTATTCTGTGGTGCTGTTGTCCCAATTCCGACCCTGTTATTGGCTGCATCAACAGAAAATGTATTTCCATCAACAGAAAATGAATTTACAGAAGACCCGTTGAAAGTCAATGTATTATTGTTTTGATTTACAGATCTGTTTCCCGTAAGTGTTCCATCTGAATTATAGAGATTGATAGATGAAAAAGTAGAGTTTGTAGGATTGTGCATTTTTACCCAAGCCGTACCATTAAAATAGTAGAATCCTACAGCATCAATATTAGTTGCAAGTCCGTTTTGCTGTCCTGTGGAAATATCATTTATATAAATTAATGTAGAAATTGCCGCTCCACTCATATTTTGAGCCCTTTGCCTGTCAACTCTAGGAATTAAAATTCCATCATTATTATTAGACGTACCTGTTGAATTTTTTGCTACAATATCCAATGTAGAATTTGGAGTTGGACTATTGATACCAATTTGAGCTTTTGAAAATCCTGCTAGCAAAACTAAACTTAGAACAACTGTCTTTTTCATTTTATTAAAGTGTTTTCTTTGATTGATTTTTATGTTTTTGATGATGCAAATGTAGAATTCACTTTGCCTAAACGAAATAAAAATCGTTGTAAAATAGATGAATAGTATTCAGTTGGTATGTTGTCTAAAGGCTTTTTTTTAATACTATTTTAATACTATTTTAAATGTAAGTAATTGATTTTCATGTATTGTTTTTTTGCATTAAACTCTTTGTGTGTTGGTTTTTTCTTAAAGACGGGAATTAATTGGATTTTTGTTAAAGAAGAAATAAATTATTATTTATTGGATATTTTGTGAAATAAATTAACTCTATAATTTTATTTATAGAAAATTAAAATTGGATGAAAAGGAAAATTATTATTTAAAATATTGCAATTAGTAGTGATTTATTTTATCCTGAATGTTTTTAAGGTTTAAAATATTAAATTATAATTTTTAATATTCAAATGATATTTTTTCAAGTACAAATTAAATTTTATATGAAAATTCACATATTGTTGTATAAACTATAGTGGTATTTTTAGATATAAGAATCGTTATAATTTCATAAATTATAATAAACTGTTTGTGGGTTGTTTTTCGAATAAGTAATTTTGAAAAATTTTCAATTTGAAACCTACAATTTCCATCGTCGTTGCTATTTTTAATCGAAAAGATGAGCTTTTCGAACTTCTGAATTCTCTTACTCTTCAGACAGACAAAGAATTTGAAATTATTATTGTAGATGATGGATCTCTAATCGATTTAAAACCAACCATCAAAAATTTTGAAGATATTTTAAATGTAAAATATTTCAGAAAAGATAATTCCGGTCCGGGACTTACAAGAAATTACGGTGCAAAACGCGCTGAAAATGAATGGCTTGTTTTTGTAGATAGCGATGTAATTGTAGAAAAAGATTATATAGAAAATATCAAAAAAGACATTCAGGAAATTCCGTGCGATGCCTTTGGTGGGGCAGATAAAGCGCATAAAGGTTTCAACCTGATGCAGAAAGCGATTTCATATTCAATGACTTCGGTTTTTACAACAGGTGGAATCCGTGGAAGTAAGAAAGCGGTTTCCAAATTCCAACCAAGAAGTTTTAACATGGGCGTAAAGAAAGTTGTTTTCCAAAAAGTAGGAGGTTTCTCCGAAATGCGGATAGGTGAGGATCCTGATTTATCGATGACACTTTGGGAAAATGGTTTTACGACAGCTTTTTTCGAAGATATTGCCGTTTATCACAAGCGTAGAGTCGATTTTGGGAAGTTTTCGAAACAGGTTTTCCAATTTGGTTGCGCAAGACCGATTCTTAACCAGAGGCATCCGAATTATGTCAAAATTTCGTTTGCTTTTCCTACTTTATTTATGTTAGGATATATTTTGGGATTTTTAGAATATTTTATTTTAGGAAGAGGGATTATTCTTGCTTTTTACGGATTGTATACTTTTATGGTTTTTTTCCATGCCTTATTGGTGACGAAAAATATCAGCATTGCAGGAATGGCGGTGATTTCTACATACATTCAGATGTTTTCTTATGGGTATGGTTTTTTAAAATCTTGGATTTTATTAAATATTTTCAGAATGAAACCGGAAGATGCGTTTCCGAAGCATTTTCATAAAAAGTAAAAATTTGATTATCAATATCATTCCGATGAATGAAGAATCTACAAATGGTTTAATATAGATTCTTCGTTCACTTTGTTACATTCAGAATGGCAGCACACGAAAAATAAATTAGAAAAAATAAAGACTGTCGAATCAACAACAGTCTTTAAACAATAATAAGCTAGAATATGGATAGGGTTTCATGGTTGAGAACGCCTGTTTTTAGCATGCATTCCTTCATCTTTTCGTAGGTTCGTTCGATGTCGTGATCAAGCCCGATTGAGAATCGGATTAATCCATCGGAAATTCCCATTGCTGAACGCTCTTCTTCCGGAATTTCAGAAGATGTTGAGCTTCCTGAGCACGAGAATAATGTTTTGTAAAATCCTAAACTTACTGCCAGATAACCCAAATTTTCCTGCTGCATAAGCTCCATCAATTCATTGGCTTTTTCCGTAGTTCCTGCGTCTAAGGTTAATAATCCACCGAATCCGTACTCTTCATGCATCATACTTTTCATTAATTCGTGGTTTTTGTGGGATTTTAATCCGGGATAAGACACTCTTAAGCCATCTTCCTCGAATCTTTCTGCAAGATATAAAGCATTATGGCTGTGTTGCTTCATTCTGATGTGTAACGTTCTCAAATTCTTTAAAATACTTGCTGAACGTAGGCTGTCCATTGTTGGTCCCAACAACATACAGGCTCCGGTGTTTACATTTTTTGTATCATTAATAAATTCCTGTGTTCCACAATAAACTCCTCCTACAGTATCGCTGCTTCCGTTAATAAATTTCGTTAAAGAATGAATTACGATGTCCGCTCCCAATAGAGTCGGTGAGATAGAAAGCGGTGAGAAAGTATTATCAACAATCAGTTTTAAGTTGTGTTTTTTACAGATATCAGATAGCTTTCTCAGATCCGCAACCTCTAAAAGTGGATTGCTCACACTTTCACAATATATTATTTTAGTGTTTTTTTGAATTGAATTTTCAATAGATTCAAAATTATTGATGTCCACAAATGTGGTTTCAATATTAAATGGCGGAAGAAAATTTTTCATGAAAGCATAGGTTCCACCGTAAATAGTTCTGCTCGAAATAATGTGATCTCCGCTTTTACAAACCTGCATCAAAACAGAGGTAATAGCTCCCATTCCTGATGCAGTAACGTTCGCAGCTTCAGTGTTTTCCAATTTTGCCAATGCCTGTGAGAGATACAAATTCATTGGCGAGGAATGTCTTGAATATAAATAACATCCGTCTGCATTTCCCTCAAATGTATCAAACATTGTTTTTGCAGAAAGGAAAGTGTAGGTAGAACTGTCTGAAATGGATGGATTTACTCCACCAAATTCACCAAAATATTGTAAGTCCTGAATTTCATTAGCAGCGTTAAAGTCTTTCATATGTACTAGATTTTTCTGTGCTAAATTTGAATGAATTCCAGAATTATTACAATATAAATTTAAATTATTAGAATATAAATCTATTCAAATTGACTTTGATAGACAAAAAGTTTGTTATATTTGATTAATGTAAACTTTTAACAAAAATTTATCTATGACCTTCGACGAAATTGATAAGAAACTGCTTCTTTTTTTACAGGAAGATTCGAAACAAACTACCAAAGAGTTGTCTTACAAGTTGGGTTTGTCGGTGACGGCTGTTTATGAACGTATCAGAAAAATGGAAAATACGGGTGTAATTTCCAAATATGTTGCGATTCTTGATCGTCATAAAATCAACAGAGATTTTATTGTACTTTGTCATGTGAAATTAACGCAGCATAAAAAAGAATATGTTCTTCAATTCGAAAGGGAAGTGATGAGTTTAGAGGAAGTTACGGAGTGTTTTCATATAAGTGGGGACTACGATTATATTTTAAAAATCGGAGTAAAAGACATGGAAGATTATCGAAATTTTATGCTATCAAAACTCACGACTTTACAGCATATTGCGAGTACTCATAGTTCGTTTATGATTTCTGAGGTGAAGAATACAACGGCGATTGTGTTGTAAGTTTTTAATTGTAATTAATTTAAATATTAAAATAAAAAATTAACCACAACTTATGTCATTCCGTAGGAATCTAAACACGAATTTTTATATTATCTGATACTACGTCTATATTCCTACGGAATGACAAACTCGGTGTTGAAAGATTTAGAATAAAATCATTATAGAAAAATTTAAACCAAAACTCCATTTTTAGAGGAAATCGGATCGGGAAGATCGGTTTCTCCTGTCATTTGTAAAAGATCGATTTCAATAGTACGGCAAATTGATAACATAGGAACGTCGAACATCAATCCTGCAAATGGATTTTCGGAATAATCTCCCACTAATTCCATGATGATATAAATCCAGCCAATGATGATGCAAAAAGGAATGGAAGTCCAGATTCCCCAATCTCCCAGTTTTTCAAATTCGTTCACCAAACCAAGTGGAAGCAACATAATGAAAAGTACATTAAAAATAAACGCTGTACTAGCAAATTGCCTTGGAGAAGGAAATTTTTTGATTCTTTCCGCCTGCCCCTGAAAATTATAAAACTCATTCAAAGCTGTCTGTAATTGAGTTTGATTAAAATCGGTAATGGCACCGATATTCTTTAAATCATTCACATCTTTTGCCTGTTGAGAAATCAAATAAGTAGCAAAATTTTTATAATGAGATTTTAATTCAGATTCTTCTTCGGAAAGATATTTATTAAGGAAAAGTTGAGTTCTGCTGTAATCTGGAAACCCGGCTTTAATCAACCTATTTCTCCTTTGATTGATGGTGTGATGATGCTCTTCCTCCGCACTGATGTGTTCCCATTCCGTCGGAACAAGAAGTTGCTCACGAAACGCATACAACCAAGCAATATGACGATAAACGATCTTTCTTCTTCGATCTTCTAAATTGAATACTCCAACTTCTTCATTTTTGGTATCGAAAGCATAGGTCATTGAAGCGAAAGAACGACTAGAGTTCACGATTCCGCCCCAGATTTTTCGGGCTTCCCAAAGTCTGTCGTATGCCTGATTGTTTTTAAAACCAACCAAAAATGCTTCAGCGGTACCAATCAAAGCAACCGGAACCCACGGAATTGTCATCCATTGCCAATGGAAAAAATGAAAAAGGAAAGCGATCAATGTACACCAAACCGAAATCCAGATCAAATGAACACCTGATAAGTTGAGAATTTGTCTATAATTGAAGTATTTTGTAGTAATCATGAGTGTTAAGTCTATTTAATAAAATCAATCAACTATTCAAATATAAAATAAAGTTTTGAATAATTATATTTGCAAAAAACTTTTAGTAACATGAAAATATCTAGAATTGTTTCCTCTTTATTATTTTTTAGTATTGTTGGAAATAGTTGTCTCTCGGCTCAGAATTTAACGTTTAATGCCAATCTTTTGGAAACCAATTTTAGTGCAGATAGTAATCCTACTCATATGAATTTTATTTCCGGAAATAAATTGATTTTTAATGCAAAGTTTGGTGTAACAATCAAAGATTCGGAAAATGGAAGAAGTAAGCTATTAATTAAAATTAGTTCTGAATATAAGAACTATGTAAACGAGGATAATACTTATTCATATGATGCGTCGAAGGCCTTAAATATTTTTATCATTGATAATAAGGCTTATTTTTTTATTGAAAAAAATTCCAAATTAAGTCTATGGAGAACAGATGGGACAGATGCAGGGACTAAATTTATAAAAGAGTTTCCAAATCCTAACTTTATGACTTCAGATTTTGTAATTTCTTCATTTACAAAATTCAATAATAAACTTATATTCAGTATTTATCATATGTATGGAAGTCCATCTAGAAGTGAACTTTGGGTTTCTGATGAAACACCCGCAGGTACAGAATTGGTGAGTACATTGAATAATAATTCGACATTATCTTCTGATAATTATGTAAATATTAATAATAAAGTATATTTTACAAATTACAATTCTAATTCTGAAAAGAAAATCTGGAAATCTGATGGAACGGTAAACAATACAATTCCTGTTCTTACCGGAGCACAGGATGATTACTTGGTTGCTGGAAATATGATTGATTTTAATGGGTATTTGTATTTTATAAAAGTAAAAAATAATATTGCTTATTTGTCTTATTATAATACTTTAACTAATGAAATTACAGATGTTTTTACTCTTCCAAGTAATATAAATCCTTATAATTCAAATGGAAACCTTTATCTGGTAAATAATTCGCTTGTATTTGCTAATAATAACAAATTGTGGAAATCTGATGGAACTGCTGCAGGAACCCTTTCTATTAATTCTAGTGCTTATCCTAATTATGGAAATTCTGGGATTAATAATATTTTTGTTTTTAAGAATAAGCTTTATTTTGACGCATTTTTGCCTAATTATGGTTATGCGATGCTAACTTATAACAATTTTGATATCACAAAACTTTCTGATTCTTTTCCTGAGCTGGAATATGCTATATTGATGAAAAAATCGAAATCGAATTTTGGGGATAATAACTATTTAATTTTTGCCACGAATTCTACTAACGATTATGTCGCATTCAATGGAACATCTTTAAAACTTGTTCAGAATTTAATATATGATTATGATTCTGGGTACGAAATGAGTGTGACGGATACACCGGACAATAATTTTATTATTAATGCTGGAAGTGAAAAATATGGGCAGGAGCTCTTTAAGTTCAATTTTGCTAATGGGCAGTCAAGTCTTTATGAAAACGCAAATTCTACCAGTTATTCTTATTTTATTGCACCACAAGTCCTTAATGGAAAATTATTTTATTTCGGTACAGATGAGTTCGGAACAGGACCGATGGTTACAGATGGCACAGAAATAGGAACATCCAGAATAAAAAATGATGTGAATACAGGATTTATTAATCATCCTGTGGTGGGTGGAGAATACATACCTACAATACAATTAAACAATAAGGTATATTTTCCTTGTTCTATATCAGGAGCTTTAAATTCACTATGTGTGACAGATGGAACAACGGCAGAAACAAAAATGATTAAGAATGTCAATCCGATGGGAGAAGATGGTTCTAGCTATGATGATTTTCCTGCATTCGTAAGGGTCGGTAATACAGATAAGTTTTTATTTAAAGTAGATGAAAATAGCTTTATTACAAAGCAATGGATTTCTGACGGTACGGAAGCTGGAACGAGCATTTTGAATATTCCACCTGTTTATCGTGATAACTATGCTTTATTAGGTAACAAAACTTTTTATACAGCAAATGATTATAATCAAAATAAAAGGGTTTTAATGGTTACTGATGGAAATCAAAGTGGAACTCATGAATTTTATACTTTTACAGGCACTAAAAGATATTCTTCAATTATAGATTATTCTAATGATAAGTTTTTCTTTTTAGTTATTGATCAAATTGATTACTGGACAAGTAAATCAGAAATATGGGTTTCAGATGGAACTATTGCAGGAACGTCTATGGTAAAATCTATGGATAATCCATTTAGTACAGTTGCCGCATTTAGCGCCAATGCTAAAGTTTACAATGGGAAGTTATACTTTTTTGCCCTTTCTGGAAATTCATCGAATGGATATACTTATAATCCTTATATATCAGATGGAACTATAAATGGTACTTATAAACTTACAAATAATGAATTTATTGTTACAAGCCCTTTGACAGCGTGTGGAAATAATATTTACTTTAGCAGCAGACCAGATTCAAATGGTTTTAGAAGTGTTTGGGCTTATAATAATAATCAGTTTAATATGTTATATACCAACAATCAAAATTCGATTTCAAATTTTTTATCAGCAAGATCTGTCACTTGTGTAAATAATAACTTGTATTTTTTAAGCAGAGAATATCAGGAAAATAAAATTATAGTTACTAATGGAACTCAAAATGGGACAAAACAAATTGATATAAATGCAAATGGAATATTGTCAGATAATACGATTATCAATATGCCAATTTCTAGTTTAAATACTAAATTATATTTCAACGCACCATTTAAAGATTCTAATAACTTTAATTTTTTCGGGAATGAATTATACGTTATGGATGTAAGCCAAGTTACATTAGGAACGAATGAAATAAGTAACAGTCATAATAAGATTGAATTATCAATACTTGTTTTCCCAAATCCGGCTATATCGGAAATCAATTTAGCAGCGACTAAAGATGATTATATTAAAAATGTCGAAGTGTATAATATGGGCGGAAATATGATCATTAATAAAAAACAAATAAATAATTCTAAAACAACAATAGATCTGAATAATATCTTGAATGGAGTATATCTCCTAAAAATTCAGACCGAAAAAGGAAGTTTTGTTAAAAAAATAATTAAGAAATAGAAATAAAAAAAACCTCAGATTATTTTGAGGTTTTTTTATTTTATTTGAATTAAAATTTTAATAATTCTTCAATTTTCTTAGAAAGTTTTTCCGCATTCGGAAGCATTTCTTTTTCCAAAACCAAGTTGATCGGAACAGCTGGAGTATCAAGAGATCCCATTGTTTCAACAGGAGCATCAAGATATTTAAAGCAGTTCTTAGAAATTCTATGTGCGAAAGCTTCTGCAAAAGAATTATTTAATTGCTCTTCTGTTAAAACGATACATTTTCCGTGTGCTTTTACTCTTTCGAAAACCAATTCTTCATCCAAAGGAATTAATGTTCTTAAATCGATCACCTCAATTCTTCCGTTAAAGTTTTTCGCGGCTTCTTTTGCCCAGTAAACGCCCATACCGTAAGTTACGATCAATAAAGTTCTGCCTTTTTCAGTTTCATCTTTATCAGCTTCAATAATAACTTTTCCTTTTCCGAAAGGTAAGATGTAATCTTCCGCTGGTTCGATTGTTTTTGCATCTTCAGTTCCCGGAACTTTGCTCCAGTAAAGTCCTTTGTGCTCCAACATGATAACCGGATTCGGATCGTAATAAGCTGCTTTTAATAAACCTTTAAAGTCGGCTGCATTACTTGGGTAAGCGATTTTAATTCCTTTAATATTCGCTAAAATACTTTCAACGCTACCACTGTGGTAAGGACCACCACCTCCGTAAGCTCCAATCGGAACACGAATAATATTGCTTACAGGGAATTTACCCTGACTTAAATAATTTGATTTTGAAATCTCCGTAATCAACTGATTAATACCCGGATAAATATAATCTGCAAACTGAACCTCAACAATCGGTTTTAAACCAACTGCACTCATTCCTGCTGTAGAACCAATAATATACGCTTCCTGAATCGCTGTATTGAAAACCCTTTTGCTTCCGAATTTCTTTCCTAACGTCACTGTCTCACGGAAAACTCCACCGATTCTTTCACCAACGTCTTGTCCATAAAGCAGAGCTTCAGGGTGTTTCCACATTAATTCCTGAATAGCGTGAATCGCAGCATCTACCATCACGATTTTCTCTCCACCTGCAGGTTCACGAGTTCCAACTTCTTCTGTAATTGGAGTTGGAGCGAAAACATGTTGCATTACTGTTTCAGGTTTCGGATCTTCAGCTTTTTGAGCCCTGTCAAATGCTTCTTCAGCTTCCAAACGGGCTTTTTTAGTGATTTGTTTTAATAATTCTTCATCAACACCCGCATCAAGTAATTGATTTCTAATAATTTCACCCGGATCTTTTGCTCTGTGCTTCGTTAAATCTTCTTCATCTCTATAGAATTCTCTTCTTACTCCAGAAGTGTGGTGACCAATAAGAACTGTTTTTGCGCAAACAACTAATGGTTTTCTTTCGTTCCTTACAAAATCAACCGCTTTTTTCATCACTTCGAAAGATTCAATGAAATCTGTTCCGTCAACTCTCATTCTGCTTAGACCTGTGAATCCTGCTACAAAATCATAAGCATCACAAGTTCTTGCTTCTTCTTTTGTTACGGAAATTCCCCATTCATTATCCTGAACCAAGAAAATGATAGGTAATTGGTGCAAAGCTGCAAACTGAAGCGCTTCACTCACTTCACCTTCCGTTACAGAATTGTCCCCTAGACTGCAAACGACAATCGGATTGTTTTCGAATTGTTGTAAGTCAAAATCCTGAATATATTTTATTCCCTGAGCAACTCCAGTCGTAGGAATTGTTTGCATTCCGGTCGCAGAACTTTGGTGGATAATTTTGGGCTTGTCCTCATCCCTGCTCGATGGGTGAGAATAATAAGATCTACCTCCCGAAAAAGGATCATCAGCTTTTGCCAATAATTGAAGCATTAATTGATAAGGTTCAAAACCAATACCCAAAAGAATGCTTTCGTCTCTATAATAAGGAGAAATCCAGTCTTCTTTTTTTAACTGATAAGCGGTTGCTAACTGAATAGCTTCGTGACCTCTTGATGTGCTATGAACATATTTGGTAACATTTCTGTTCTCTTCATAAATGTCTGCCATAGCTTTGGCAAGCATCATATGGTTATAAGCCTTAAGTAAAATATCTTGAGAAACTTTTTCGTGAAGTGTATTTTCCATAGGAAGCAAATATAAACAAAAAAACAAAATACTAACATCTGTTAGTGTTTTTGGGTAATTTAATGATTTTCAAAGTCTTTAAATTAAAAATTAACATGAAATTAGAATTTACACTTATCCGAAATACATACTGTGATTGGAAGAGATTTATAAAACTAATTTTAAAACAGAAAAAATTGAAGTAACTTTACATTCTCTTTTTAAATTAAAAGCTAGAAAAATTACATGTATTTAGTTTTTGACACAGAAACCACAGGTTTACCAAAGAATTTCAACGCTCCGCTTTCAGACTCTGATAACTGGCCAAGAATGGTTCAGATTGCGTGGCAGTTGCATGATGATGACGGAACTTTAATTGAAAATCAGGATTATATTATAAAGCCTGAAGGGTACGATATTCCCTTCAACGCGGCGAGAATTCACGGGATTACAACAAAAATTGCCAATGAAGAAGGTCGCGATCTCGAAGAAATTTTAAATGAATTTGCCAAAGTTTTAGAAAAAGTAAGAGTCGTTTCCGGTCATAATGTTGAGTTCGATTATAATATCGTCGGAGCCGAATTTTACCGAAAAAATATAAAAGATAACTTACAGGAAAAGCCAAGAGCCGATACCATGATTTTGGGTACGGATTTCTGTCAGCTTGGAGGCGGTCGTGGTGGAAGATTCAAACCTCCGAAACTGGAAGAGCTTTACGAAAAATTGTACGGTCATAAATTTGACGAAGCCCACAATGCGGCAGCCGACGTAAATGCAACGGCTCAGGTTTTCTTCGAAATGATGAGAATCGGTGTTATTCCTGCGGAAGTTTTGAAAACTTCAGAAGATCAGCTGGCGTATTTTAAAACACTTTATCCAGATCCGATAAAGCCTTTCAGTATTGTTATCAGAAGGCAGGTTGCAGATTTTCATAATAAGAAAAAGCAACAGGATTTTGGAAGTATCGATGAAATTGACCTTGGCAGATATTTCAACTTCGATAATCATAGTGTTTTCTCGACTTTGTCAGCAACTTCAAGCATTAATGATTTAATTAAGAAAGCAACAGATGATAATTTCCCTGCCGTCGGAATGGTAGATTTGGGAAATATGATGGGGGCTTTCAAATTTGTTTCTGCAGTTGAGGGAGCGAATAGCGACCGTGCGAAAAAGCATAAAGAATATTTAACCAAAAAACAGGAAGCAGAAGAAAACGGAACGGAATTTAATGAAGAAGAACCTGTTTCGGAGCCATTAATTCCTGTTGTAGGTTGTGAGTTTTATATTTCAGACCGTTACGAACAGAAACAGTTTACAAAAGATGACCCAGACAGAAGAACGCAGGTTGTTTTACTGGCGAAAGATTTTGAAGGCTATAAAAATTTAGCAAAATTATCAAGTATTGGTTTCCTGAAAGGATTCTATTTCGGGGTTCCTAGGATCAGCCGTGAATTGATTGCTGAATATAAAGAAGGTGTGATTGCTTTAACATCAGGAATTCACGGAGATATTCCGGATGCGATTTTAAATACAGGTGAACAAAAAGGAGAGGAACTTTTCAAATGGTGGAAAGATACCTTTGAAGATGATTTTTATGTTCAGATTCAGAATCATAAACTGCCGGAAGAAGAGCATTTGAATGATGTTCTTTTACATTTTGCAGATAAATATAATGTTAAAATTTTAGCTCAGAACGAAACTTTTTACACCAACAAAGACGATTCGAATATTCAAGATATTGTTAGTTGTATTAAAGATGGTGAAAAGCTGTCGACTCCTGTTGGAAAAGGTTTTGGTAAGAGAAGAGGGTTAGCAACGGGAGAATATTACATGAAAAATGCAGATGAAATTAAAGAATCATTTTTAACCTATCCTGATGCATTCGAAGCATATGAAGAATTCACTGCCAAATTCAAGCCTTATACTTTAAAAAGAGACGTACTTCTTCCAAAATTTGATATTCCTGAAGAGTTTATCCATGCAGAAGATGAAGTGGACGGCGGAAAACGTGGTGAGATGGCTTATCTAACTTATTTGACGTATGAAGGGGCTAAAAACAGATATCGTGATACTGGAATTACTCCAGAAATTAAAGAACGTTTAGACTTCGAGCTTGAAGTTATTGCTAACACAGGATATCCCGGTTACTTCCTGATTGTACAGGATTTCTGTAACGAAGCCCGAAAAATGGGAGTTTGGGTTGGTCCTGGTCGTGGTTCGGCAGCGGGTTCGGCAGTTGCATATTGTATCGGAATAACCAATGTTGATCCTATTAAATATGATCTCCTTTTCGAGAGATTCCTTAATCCTGAAAGGGTTTCTATGCCCGATATTGATATCGACTTCGATGATGAAGGTCGAGACAAGATTATTAAATGGGTAGTTGATAAATACGGTAAAACTCAGGTTGCGCAGATTATTACTTATTCGGTTTTGGGTGGGAAATCTGCGATTAAAGATGCCGGAAGAGTTTTGGATGTTCCGATTCCAGACACAAATAATATTGCTAAATTAATTCCTTCCACACCCGGAATGAATATCGCGAAAGCTTTAGCAAAATATGATAAATTGAAGCCGGAAGAACAAATGCTCGTCGATGAGATGAGATATGTTCTTGACAGTCCGGATGATGCGCGTCACGGTGTTTTGGCAAGTGCTAAAAAAATGGAGGGTTGTATCAGAAATACCGGGATTCACGCATGTGGAGTAATCATAACGCCGGAAGATGTAAGTAATCTGGTTCCGGTGACGATTGCCGCAAAAGATGCCGATATTTTGGTATCACAGTTTGATAACTCGGTAGCGGAAAGTGCAGGTCTTCTGAAGATGGACTTCTTGGGTCTAAGGACTTTAACTATTATTAAAGACGCTTTAAAACTCGTAAAAGCAAGATATAACATTGATATCGACCCTGATTTGATTCCGCTAGATGATGTGAAAACTTATCAGTTGTTTAAAGAAGGGAGAACGGTCGGGATTTTCCAGTATGAAAGTCCGGGAATGCAAAAGTACATGAGAGAACTTAAGCCAACGGTTTTTGCCGATCTTATTGCTATGAACGCCCTTTACCGACCGGGTCCTATTAAATATATTCCGAACTTCATTAATAGGAAACACGGAATCGAAGAAATTGTCTACGATTTACCGGAAACTGAGGAATATTTAAAGGAAACCTACGGAATTACCGTTTATCAGGAGCAGGTAATGCTTTTGTCTCAAAAATTGGCAAATTTCACGAAAGGTGAAGCTGATACACTGAGAAAAGCAATGGGTAAAAAGCAAATCGACGTTCTGAATAAAATGTACCCTAAATTCATTGAAGGCGGAAGAAAAAACAACCTCAACGAAGAACGTTTAGAAAAAATCTGGAACGACTGGAAAGCCTTTGCAGAATATGCTTTCAACAAATCTCACTCTACTTGTTATGCATTTATTGCCTATCAGACGGCTTATTTAAAGGCCAATTATCCTGCGGAATATATGGCGAGTGTGATGAGTAATAACATTAACAATACCGACTCGATCACCATGTTTATGGAGGATTGTAAAAGTATGGGCGTTGATGTTTTAGGTCCCGATGTGAATGAATCTCAATATAAATTCTCGGTAAACGAAAAAGGACAGATCCGTTTTGGTTTGGGAGCGATTAAGGGAATCGGGGAAGGACCGAGCGAGGCGATTACAAGAGAAAGAGCTGCGAACGGAAGATTTAAAAATATTTATGATTTCTTCGAAAGAATTCTGCCTTCTCAAATGAATAAGAGAGTTGCAGAAAGTTTGGTTTTGGCAGGAGGTTTCGATGAATTAGATTCCTTCCACAGAGGTCAGTATTTTGATATTGACATGGCGGGAAGAACCAATCTGGAAAGGTTGATTCGATACGGACAAAGTTTCCAGGAAAGTAAAAATGAGATGGAGCATTCTCTTTTTGCAGATTTTGCGGAGGAAGTTCAGATCGAGCAGCCAAAACTGGCACCTTGTCCGGAATGGCCGAATATGCATAAGTTGAATAAAGAAAAAGAAACCATCGGCTTCTATCTTTCTGCGCATCCGTTGGATGAATTCAAATATCAGTTCCAGTTTATACAAGGAAGTCTTTCCAAAAATTCTGTGCTGGAGAAAGATGACGAATCGAAAATTGTAACCGAGGAAGTTCCGATTTTGGAGCAGGATTCTGTGGATGAAACAACGGATTTAGCGGAAATTGTTTCGGATAATATTGTTGCAGGTGAAGAAGAGGAAATCATTGAAGAAGTGATCAAAAAAGCAGAGCCAAAAGGTGTTTTCCACTTTTTGAATCTCGATGAGGTCGATGCTTACAAAGAACAGGCTTTTGCGAACAAACAGGAAGAATTGTTTGAGGAAAAGAAAAAAGACTGGAAAACTTTACAGAAAGAAAGAGAAAACGGCGGCGGTGGAAAAGAATATACAGTCGCTGGTTTGATCACAGAATATGTGGTGAAAGACGGTTTCAGAAGTGGTGAAAAGGTTGCTTTTGTCACACTTGAAGATTATTCGGGATCTTATTCTTTCCGATTGGGAGATCGAGATTATATGAAGCTGAAGGAGAAGCTTGAAGTTCAGCGATTTGTGATCTTTAAAATTAAATTTGCCCAGGTGAAAGATGGTCGAGTTTTCGTAAATGTAAATGATGTGATTGAGCTTCAGGAAGCATTTGAACGATTCGCCAAAAGTATCTCTCTGGTAATGGATGTGATGGATTTCCGACCGGAAGATTTAAATTTTTTCCGAACAGTTTTAGAAAGAAATCAAGGGAATCAAAAGTTGAAGTTTTACATTAAAAATGTGGAAGATGACTCCAAGGTTGAGCATCTTGAGGTGCAGTCGATGAAACATTCGGTGAATCTGAGCGAAGATTTAATTAAACAGATCCAATTGCTCAATAAGTATGAATTTTATCTGAATTAAAAGGAAAAACGACAAGTTTTATATAGGAAAGTGGCTTTTTTGAAAGTCACTTTTTTTTATTTTGAATGATTTTAAATTAAAAATTTTTCTAAAACTAAAACTATACTAAAAAAGTAGGGTTTTGGTTTTAGCTATTTAACATAAAATAGTAGAGTTATTTATTCAATGTTTTGATTTTTAATTAATTGTAAAATTGTCATTTCATTGTGATTTAAATAATTTAAATTAAACATTTATTTAATTTTTATAATAAAAGTGAATGTTTTATTAAGTAATTATTAAATATTTTGCACTTTTTAAGAATATGATTTAATATTTTTTATACATTTAGGGCGTAATCTTAATATTCCTTTTTTATATGAAAAAATTAAATCTACTCATTGTACTTTTGATGGGTTTATTTACCTCTCAATTGTATCTGGGGCAGAGTTTCGTAGTTCCTGTATGTAATGGAACGATCGGAACTAACAGCTATGGTACGCCGAACAGTAACGCAACGGCGAATTCTAAAAGCCGTGGCGCTTTTATTTTACCGGCTTCCCAATTGGTAAATATTGCAAACGGAACAATCACATCCACTTATTTTAGAAGATATTCTAGTTCAGGAACACTGAATAGCGGTGCAACTTTTAGAATTTATCTTAAAAATACGACAGCAACAGATTGGGGTTCCGGAGCTTTGGATTGGGCAACGGCAATTACGGGTGCAACGTTGGTTTATGATTCCAATCCGGATACCGCGATTGGAAGTACGGCAGGATTGAAACAATTTGCTCACTCTACAAACTTCTTATATACTGCGGGAAGCAATCTTGCGGTATTTACAGAATATGTGCAAACAACCGCACAAGCTGCAACTATCAACTGGGAGTATGAATATTCTTCTCCTTGTGTGAATACTGGTAACAGTAATACTACAAAATATGTAACAACAACGGGTACATTTGGAGCAACTTTAACTTCATCCGACTACAGAAGACCACATATTGCGTTTGATGCTAATGTACCTCCTCCGACAACGCCGCCTTCTTGTACAACAATTTCGGCACCTGCAAATGCGGCAACAGGAGTTTCGGTAACACCAACAATTACTTGGGCTGCAACACCGATTACGACAAGTTATGTAATCAATATGGGAACTACGCCGGGCGGAACAAATATTATCAACGGATTGGATGTTGGAAATGTAACTTCTTATGCAATTCCCGCGGCAACGCCTTTAAGCTATAATACTCAATATTATGTGACGGTTTATCCTAAAAACTCAATTGGCCAGGCGACAGGGTGTACGGAAAATAATTTCACAACACTGGCAATGCCTTGCCCTACAGTAAGCTCACCGGGAACTGCTGCAACAGGAGTTTCTACGCTTCCTACAATTGTTTGGGGAGCTGTAACAGGAGCTACCGGTTACAGATTAACGGTAGGAACAACTTCCGGAGGTACAGATATTTTAAATAATGTGGATTTAGGAACTGCAACTTCTTATACGTTTGCTTCTCCTTTAAATACTTCTACAGTTTATTATTATTCAGTAACGGCTTACAATGCAACTACGGCTTCTACAGGCTGTACAGTAAGATCGTTTACAACAACGTCAGCTTTGCCACCTGCAAATGATAACTGTTCTGGTGCAGTTCCATTAACTGTAAATCCTGACTTAAATTGCGGAACAACCACTCCAGGAAATACTTTAGGAGCTTCTTTATCTATGGCTGCAGCACCTTGTAACGGAAATCCAGATGATGATGTTTGGTATAGATTTGTAGCAACGGGAACAGCTCATGTCGTAACATTATCTAGCGTTGTTTCAACAGGAACTTCTTCCAGTACAGATATGTATTTTCAGGTATTAAGCGGAGCTTGTGGATCGCAAACTAGTGTAATTTGTTCAGATCCGAATACAGCAACTGTAAGTGGTTTAACACCTGGACAAACTTACTATGTTAGAGTTTACACATATTCAGGAACGGGATATAATGCAAGTTTCAATATCTGTATCGGAACTCCGCCACCACCACCTTCTAATGACGAATGTTCTGGAGCGATTGGTTTAACGGTGAATCCGGATTTAAGCTGTGGTGTTACAACTGCAGGAACGACTTTAAGTGCATTAAATTCAAATATAGCAGTTTCACCTTGTACAGGAACAGCAGATGATGATGTTTGGTATAGTTTCGTGGCTGGTTCTACAGCACATACAATTGCTTTATCGAATGTTGTTTCTACAGGTACTTCATCTTCTACGAGTTTATATACTCAAGTGTTCAGTGGATCTTGCGGATCATTAACGAGTGTTGCTTGTGGTACTTCAAATACAACAACAGTGGGAGGTTTAACACCTGGGCAAACATATTATGTAAGAGTTTATAACAGTAACGGAGCAGGATACAGCAATAGCTTTAATATCTGCATCGGAACTCCACCGCCACCGCCAGCAAATGACGTTTGCTCTGGAGCTGTGGCTTTAACAGTTGGAGGTGTATTTTCTAGTAATGCTATAACAACAACAAATGTTGGAGCAACAACAGATGGTACAACATCTTGTCAGACAAGCAGAGGAGACAATGTTTGGTACAAAGTAGTAGTTCCTGCGAGTGGAAACGTGACTTTTGAAACGCAGGGAGTTTCAGGTACAGGACTTACAGATACGGTTCTTTCTGTTCATACAGGAACTTGTGGATCTTTAACAAGTATTGCCTGTGATGATGACAGTGGAGTGGATAACTATTCATTAGTATCAGTTACAGGTCAAACTCCGGGATCTACATTGTATGTAAGTGTTTGGAGATATACAGGAACAGCAGGAGGTGGAAGTACAACAGGACAATTCATGTTGTCTGCTTACGATTCTTCTCTATTGGCAACCAACGAAGCCGACGTTAAAAATAAACTTAAAGTATATCCAAACCCATTCTCTGATGTGTTGAATATTTCTGATACTTCAAACGTGAAGAATGTTTTGGTAAATGATATCTCAGGAAGATTGGTGAAAACTATTTCAAACCCTGGTACAATGATTCATTTAGGAGAATTAAAACAGGGAATGTATTTAGTAACTCTTGAAATGAAAGACGGAACTAAACAAGTAATTAAGACTATTAAAAAATAGATTTAATTCATATTAATGATGAGTAGCGGCTATATTTATAGTCGCTATTTTTTTATGATAAGTATTGCTATGTATTAAATAATGAATTTGTGAATTATTATTTTATGTTAAGTAAGGAAGGTGTTGTATATCAATTAATTGTGATTAATATTTAAATACTTTAAAATCAATGACTTATTTAAAATGGTTTAATTGTTATTTTAATAATAAGATCAAATGTTTGTTTAAATTTATATAAAAAAATTAATTTTATTTTAGTTTTAATTTAAATTTTTATGATTTTTTAACTTTTTTATTGAAAATTATTATTACTTTTATCAAACCTAATTTTATTTTTTACTAAAACATGAAAAGATTTCTACTTGCGTGCATTGTAGCACTTGGGATGAGTGCACATGCTCAGATTTCGCTTGGAAGCGGAACTTCAACAGGCGTAATGCCTATATCCTCGAATTATGGATATAATTATACCCAACAGATTTTTACAAAAAATGAATTGAATGCTGTTGCAGCAGGAAATATTACAGGAGTGAAGTTTTATTTGGGGGCAACTTCTTCCATTGCAAACTCCACAACTTGGAAAGTGTACATTGGTCATACCACTAAAACATCATTTAGCTCAACTTCAGATTGGATTCCTGTAGCTTCTCTTACTCCGGTATATGATGCTGAGGTTGCTAATAACAGCGGTGAAGTTACGGTAACTTTTACAACACCTTTCGCCTACAACAATACCGATAACCTTGTTATTGCTGTAGACGAGAATAAGCCGGATTTTGATGGGGGCAATTATTTTTACACGTTCTCAGGGGTTTCAAACAGTTCTATTTATTACAGAAGTGATACAAACAATCCCGATCCTACAGGAACACTACCTACTGCAACCAGCAGAACTTCTACAAAATCAAGAATTACTTTTCTAGGATTATCTCCGAATGTTCCTGTTTGTCCTGTAGTAAGTGCTCCTGCTGCGGCTGCAACTAATGTGTCTGTAACGCCTACAATTACTTGGGCTGCTGCAGCAACAGCTAGTTCATACAAAATCAGCTTAGGAACAACTCCAGGTGGTACAAACGTTATGAATATGGTTGATGTAGGAAACGTGACTACTTATACATTACAAACGGCTTTAAGCTACAATACCCAGTATTATTTAACGGTTTATGCTACAAACGCAACGGGAACATCAAGCGGATGTACAGAAAGAAGCTTTACGACAGGTGGTATTACTTGTCCTTCTGTAAGTTCTCCGGCAAATAATGCGACAAATGCTCCATTACAACCTACAATTACTTGGGCAGTTTCTCCTGGAGCAGCAGGATATAGATTAACTGTAGGAACAGCAACTGGAGGTACAGATGTCTTGAATAATGTTGATCTTGGTAATGTTACATCTTACACATTCTCTTCGGCTTTGGCACTTGGTACGGATTATTATTACACCGTTAATGCTTATGGAGGAGGTCTTACAAGTTCTTCTTGTACAGAAAGAAAATTCACAATAACTGCGACAACCCCGGTTGCTAATGATGAGTGTGTAGGTGCAATTACTCTTACTCCTGGCGGAACTTTTGACCAGAATGCAATTACAGCTACCAACGTAAACTCTACTTCTAGCTCACCTGGAACTTGCCAGACAAGCTCAAACAACAATGTTTGGTATAAAGTTGTTGTTCCTGCAAGTGGAAATATTACTCTAGAAACTAAAGCTGTAACAGGATCTACATTTACAGATACGGTAATGTCTGCTTATTCTGGAACGTGTGGAGCTCTTACTTTGCTTCAATGTAACGATGATAACCCTGCAGGAGGACTATACTCAATTATTTCTCTTACAAATCAGACTCCGGGTGCTACAATCTATGTAAGTGTTTGGAAGTATACAGGAAATTCAAGTGTTACAGATGGAGAGTTTAAAATTTCAGCTTACGATTCATCAATTGTTTTAGCGACAAACGATGTAAGAAGTGAAGCTAAAAATAATATTAAAGTTTATCCAAATCCATTCTCTGATGTTTTAAATATTTCAGACATTGCAAATGTGAAGAATGTTATAGTAACTGACGTTTCTGGAAGATTAGTAAAAACTGTTGCAAATCCTGCTTCTTCTCTTCAATTAGGAGAATTAAAACAAGGAATGTATTTAGTGACTTTAGAAATGAAAGATGGTTCTAAACAAACGATAAAAACTATCAAAAAATAAATTCTGATAATTATTATAAATAATAGTAGCAGCTAAATTGATTAGTTGCTACTTTTTTTATTTAAATATTAAAATTTAATATTAATATTTTAGAATTATTATTAAATTAGCACTGAAATCAGCAAAATATTAGTTTATGACAAAATTTCTACTCGCATGCTTATTGTTTGTAAGTATGACCTTCAATGCTCAAATCGATTTGGGCTCAGGAAGCACTGATACCGGAGTGGCTCCTATCAGTACCTATTACGGTTATTCGTATGTTCAACAGATCTTCACCAAGCAGGAAATCAACGCGAATGCAGCAGGAAACATCACGGGACTTAAGTTCTATACAGATGCTGCAACATCGATTAGCAGTTCTTCTCAATGGGTTGTTTATCTGGGACAGACTACGAAAACCTCCTTTTCGTCAGATTCAGACTGGATTCCGGCTGGACAATTGACGCAAGTTTTCTCGGGAACGGTAAGTAACAACAATGGAGTGATTGAAGTTATTTTCCCAACTCCCTTTCCTTACAACAATACAAGCAACCTTGTAATTGCAGCTGAGGAAAACTCATCCGGATATGATAACAATGACTACGATGAAGCAATGTATGTCTATTCGGGAACACCAAATTCCACAATTTTTTACAAGAATGATTACACAGATCCAGATCCTTTTTCACCTCCTGCAGGGAATTTGGTAGGATATAAATCTGTTGTAACTATTAACGGATTAACTGCTAGTCCAATTCCGGCTTGTCCGTTGGTAACTTATCCTGCCAACAATGCAACATTTGTTCCTTTAACGCCTACATTTACTTGGAACAATACGTCTGGAGCAACAAGCTACAAAGTTTCTGTTGGAACTACACCTGGAGGTACAAATATTGTGAATCAGGCTTCTGTTTCTACCAACAGTTTCTCACCATCTACGGCGTTTGCGCCAAATACAGATCTTTATTTAAGAGTTGTATCAGTAGGAACTGGAGGCGAATCTACAGGTTGTACAGACATCAAATTTACAACTGCGCCACCTGCACCAACAAACGATGAATGTTTAACAGCAATTTCATTAACAGTAAATCCTGACTTAAACTGCGGAACTGTAACAGCAGGTTACACAATTGGAGCAACAGATTCGGGTATGGTTCCAGACCCTTGTTATGGAAATCCTGATGATGATGTTTGGTTCAAATTTGTGGCAACAGCTACACAACACAAAATTTCTCTTCTTAACGTACAATCTGTGGGAACAGAGCCGGATGATACAGACACTTACTTCCAGGTATTCAGTGGAGGTTGTGGAGGATTGAACAGTATTTATTGTTCAGATCCAACTTCGGGAACTGTGGATGGACTTACAGTGGGAGATACTTATTATGTAAGAGTTTACAGCTATTACGGTACAGGAAGCAACCAAAGTTTTGATGTTTGTGTTGGAACTTTCCCTCCACCACCAGTAAATGATGATTGTACAGGGGCAATACAGGCTACAGCTTTCCCTTACACATACCAGCAAACCGATGCAGCAGGTGCTACAAACAACAACGGAATGATTACTGCTTGTAGCGATGGTATGAACGACGGAACTTGGTTTAAATTTGTTGGAGACGGAGATACATTCAATATTCAGGTAAGTATGCCTGCAGGAAGTGATTTCGATCCTCAGATCGGAGTTTACAGTGGAGCTTGCGGAAGTTTATCTTGTGAAGGTACAATGGATTCAGGAGGTTCAGGAACTTCAGAAATGTTTTCATTTGCTACAATGAACGGAAATACTTATTATTTAAATGTAGGACACTACAGCGATTGGTCGAATGAGCCGGAAGGTGCATTTACGATTAATATCACAAAAGGTGTTTTGGCGACTTCAGATGTAAAAGCCAATAAGAATAGTATTAAATTATATCCAAATCCATTTACAGATGTATTGAATATTTCTGATGCAGCCAATGTGAAATCAGTTACAATTACAGACGTTTCTGGAAGATTGGTAAGAGCAATTGATAATCCTGGAACAGAAATTCATGTAAGTGAACTAAAACAAGGAATGTATTTAGTAACACTTAATTTGAAAGATGGTTCTAAACAAGTGGTTAAAACAATTAAGAAATAATTAAATATTATAGAATAAAATTAAAGGCGGCTGTTTTCAGTCGTCTTTTTTTTATTTAAATAAATTTTGTAGAATTTAATTGGGAAAGAAAAATAATTTAAATTTTAATTATCCTTCATGAACAATATAAAAATGGATGACAAATTTGCCATCCATTTTTATATTTTTTATAATTTATTTATTAGGAACAGGCTGTATGTCTCCTGTATTCAAGTGATCGAAGACGGTCGGGAAAAACATTGCTAATATAAAATAAATGATGATCATTAATACAACTAAAGCAAAAAGTATAATAACTAAACTGTTTGGCTTATTTTTCTTTTGTGGTTCCATGATTTTTGTAGTATTTGGTTAAAAAATTACACTTATAATAATTACTAAGCTAATTTCTTGCCACACTGCTTACAATATCTTGCGTCATCATCAATATCTTCATTTCCGCAACGGTCACAAACCTTTTCCATGTTTTGTCTTTTGTTTCGCATTTCAGCCGTTACAATTCCTGTCGGAACAGCAATGATAGAATAACCTGCCAACATCAAAACAACAGCAAAAAATTTTCCCATTGGTGTAATAGGGGATACGTCACCGTATCCAACGGTTGTTACCGTCACAACTGCCCAATAAATAGATTGTGGAATGGTTTCAAATCCAGGTCTTCCACCTTCTACCATAAACATCAGAGAACCAACGATTACTGAAAAAATAATTAAAAATAAAAGGAAAATATAAATTTTTCTCGAACTATTCTTTAAAGCTCTTACAATCACAGTTCCATCATTCATAAAATCCATCAGATTGAAAACTCTGAAAACTCGTAGCATTCTCAACATTCTGAAAATCAGGAAATATTTGGTGACAGGAAAGAAAAAACTCAAATAAAAGGGAACCAGCGCTAAAAAATCAATAACCCCAAAAAAACTGAAAATATAATGTCTTTTATTTTTAATAACTGCAATCCTCGACAAATATTCACCAGTGAAAAATAGTGAGATAATCCATTCCAAAATAATGAAAGTATAGTGAAACTGTTTATCCAGTTTTGGAACGCTTTCCATCATGATAATGAACGTACTAATGAGAATTAACGACAGTAAAATGATGTCAAACAACTTTCCGAGCCTTGTATCGGAGCGATAAATTATTCGAAAAAGATGTCTTTTCCAAAGTGCATCTTCAGGAACAAGGTTATGTTCTCTTTCCATTCGGTTTTTATTTATTTCACGTCTAAGTTAATAATTTTAATGGATTATAGAGTAAAACCATTATTGTTAAAATATTCCTATAAATGTTAATAGTATTTTTATTCATTAATATTAGAGTTATTACAATTTAAAGTAATGGTTTTCAGTGAATTATTTATTGTAAATTTACGGATAAAAAATGACATATAAAAGTTGATATTTTAACATAAATTAAGTTAAATGCTATACATTTATTCTACAAAAGCAAACATCATGAGAAAAATTTTTACAGTGATGATTCCAATTTTTATGTATAGTTTATTTAGCGCACAAGTTGGGATCAATACAACTTCTCCGAATGGTGCAACAGTATTGGATATCAATTCCAATCAAAAAGGAATTCTTATTCCACGACTTTCGGATAACGACAGAAACACAAATTTGGCCGACAACGATCCTCTTACAGTCCCTCCTGCAGGAGTAGTAAACCCAAATCTTACCAACGGAACACTTATATTCAACACAACGTCCAACAACTTCCAATACTGGGATGGCAGTCTCTGGAAGCAGCTCTTTGTTCCCACATCATCTCAGGCAGGAAACGACGGTGTCGTAAAAGTGAATTCTGGAAACGCAAATGTAAAACCTTCTTTAAATCTTAATGCATCCGGTAGCGGATATGGTTCAAAACAGCAGGTTACTTATGCTATACCACTTGTTTTTGCAGCAAGTCCTACGACAAGCTGGCCGGAAACCACCGTTCCTTTTCCCGGAGTGACTTCCAATATTTACATCTCCGGAAAATGGCGAGAAAACGAAATTTACGGTCAGGTTCATGTCTGGAGGGTTATTGCGAATATTACTCCAGGTTCCAATTCTTCAGGTTCTGTGAAGGCTACCTTTAGAAATCCCGACTCAGGTTTTGAAGTTAATTCTATTCAGCTTGTTCCTAGTGGTTCAAGTGGAGTCGGAAATCTTTTGACATTTTATTTTTATACAATTGCAGATGCGGCAAGTTTAGATCCGGGAAGAGGCTACCAGCTGTTCCTCGAATCGGATATCAGTTGTAATGTGGTAATAGATTCTTTTACACGGGTTTCTCTGTTTAAGGATTAGTTATATTTATTCTTAGTTTGAAAATCTGAGCCGGCTCAATACAAGCCGGTTCTTTTTTTACGTCATTGCGATGAGTGAAGCGAAGAAGCAACCTCAAAGCATGCAAAGAATATTTTCAATTAATTAAAATTAAAAACAGATAACAATCAACAAACAGCTATCAACTAGAAATCAACTCCCAAAAAATTAATATCTTCACAACAAATTATTAAATAATGAAGCTAAGAGCCGTAATTTCAAAAATAGAAGAGAGGATAAAAATAAGTCAGGCAGAAGATTTCGACAATGTAGGATTATTGTGCGGATCTTGGGATCGCGATGTAAGCGGAATTCTAGTTTGTCATGATGCATTAGAAAATGTAGTAGATGAAGCAATTCTAAAAAATTGCAATTTAATAGTATGTTTTCATCCGATTATTTTTTCAGGCTTAAAATCATTAACCGGGAAAAACTATGTTGAAAGAGCAGTCATTAAGGCAATCGAAAATAAAATTGCAATTTATGCAGTTCATACCGCTTTCGATAACGATTTCTTTGGGGTGAATGCTGGAATTTGTAATCAATTAGGATTAAAAAACTTAAAAATTCTTCAGCCAAAAAAGAATAATTTAAAGCAACTGACAGTTTTCGTGCCAAAAGAGTATTCCGAAAAAGTAAAAGAAGCGCTTTTCAATGCAGGAGCTGGAAATATCGGATTTTACGACGAATGCAGCTTTACAATTAATGGAAACGGAACTTTCAGACCGACTGAAGGTTCAAACCCATTTTCAGGACAACAAAATATTAGAGAAAATGCCGATGAAGACATGATTTCTGTCATTTTTGAAGATTACAAACAAGGTCAGATTATAAATGCTATGAAAACGGCGCATCCTTACGAAGAAGTAGCGCATCAGATTTATAGTTTAGACAACACCAACCATCACAGCGGATTGGGAATGTACGGTGATTTTGAAGAACCGATGGATGAAAAAGATTTCCTGAAATTCGTGAAAGAAAAATTCGGTTTGGAGATGATTCGCCATTCTGATTTCAACAACAAAAAAATTAAAAGAGTAGGGGTTTTGGGAGGTTCCGGAGCAAGTGGAATACGATCTGCAATCTCCAAAAAATGTGATGCTTACCTCACAGGAGACGTAAAATATCACGATTTTTTCTTAGCAGAATCCAAAATGTTAATTTGTGATATAGGACATTTTGAATCTGAACAATTTGTAACTCAACAATTATTTGAAATATTGTCACAAAAATTTAGTACATTTGCAATCTCAAAATCTATTGAGAAAACAAACCCGGTAAATTATTTCATTTAAAATATGGCAAAAACCAACGATATTTCAGTTGAAGAGAAGTTAAGAGCTTTATACGATTTGCAGATCATTGATTCTAGATTGGACGAAATCCGAAATACAAGAGGAGAATTGCCAATCGAAGTAGAGGATCTTGAGATTGAAATCGAAGGTCTTGAAAAAAGAGCTGAAAAATTTCATGCAGACATCAAAGATCAGGACGACCAGATCAAAACGAAGCATGAAGTTATCAACCATGCAAAATCTTTAATTGAAAAATACAAGTCTCAGCAGGATAGCGTAAGAAACAATAAAGAATTTGAAGCATTAAGTAAAGAGATTGAATATCAAGAACTTGAAATTCAGCTTTCTGAAAAAAGAATCAAAGAATTCGGTGCTAAAATTGCTCATAAAAACGAAACTTTAGACGAGTTGAACGGAAAGATCAACGATCTTAAGAATCACCTTAAATTCAAAAAAGAAGAATTAGAAGGTCTTGTTTCTGAAACTCAGAAAGAAGAAGAATATTTAATTGAGCAGTCTAAAGAGTTTTCTACGAAAATCGACGAAAGATTATTGGCTTCTTACAACAGAATCAGAACAAACTCTCCAAACGGTCTTGCAGTTGTAGGTCTTGAAAGAGGTGCTCCGAAAGGATCATTCTTCACAATTCCTCCTCAAAAGCAAATGGAGATCGCTCAGAGAAAGAAAATCATTATCGATGAACATTCAGGAAAAATCCTTGTAGATGACGAATTGGTAATGGAAGAAAACGAAAGAATGAAATCTGTAATTAAATTCTAATTTTTTAATTACGATTTTAAAAATATAAAAGCTGTTTCAATTTTTGAGACAGCTTTTTTTGCTTTAACAAACACTAATGGCACAAATGTTTTGCACTAATGACACGAATTTTATTCAATAGGAACACGGGCTTTAGCCCGTTTTATTTTTGATGTGAGGTAAAGACTTTAGCCGAAACATAAATTAGGATAAATTTTGGCTAAAGCCAAATAAAAGATGTCGATATTGAAAACGGGCTAAAGCCCGTTCCTATTGAATAATTGTTGTGCATATATTTTTTATACAATTTTATCAAAAAAGATTTGAGCTATTCGTGCAAAACATTTGTGCCATTAGTGTTTAAAATAAAAAAACCGCCTCAAAAGAAGCGGTTTATATTATTCATGATGTTCGTACATCTTATTATAAAGATCGATAAACTTCTCTTTAATCGCTTTTCTTTTCAGTTTTAGAGTAGGAGTCAGAAGTCCGCTTTCAACGCTCCAGATTTCGGGAGTTAACTCAATTTTTTTGATTTGTTCCCAGTTTCCAAGATGTTCGTTGATGTCATCGATTTCTTTTTTAATTCTGTCTTTAAGTTCAGGACTGTTCGCAATTTCTTTGGGAGTCGAACCTAAATTCAGGTTGTTTCTCATTGCCCAGCTTTTAGCAAATTCAAAATCAGGCTGAACTAAAGCAGTCGGCATTTTTTCACCATCACCGACAACCATAATCTGTTCGATAAACTTCGATGCTTTTGCTAAATTTTCAATCGTTTGTGGAGCAATATATTTTCCTCCGGAGGTTTTAAACATCTCTTTTTTACGGTCGGTGATCTGTAAAAATCCATCTGTATCGATGTGTCCGATGTCTCCTGTTCTGAAATATCCGTCTTCTGTGAAGGCTTCTTTGGTCATTTCCTCATTTTTAAAATATCCTTTAAAAATAGAAGGACCTTTTACGGTAATTTCACCATCCGCCTGGATTTTTACATCCAGATTATCCAATGGCAAACCAACCGTTCCGATTTTCATTTTACCGAAAGTATTCACCGAAATTACTGGGGATGTTTCCGTTAAACCATACCCTTCCAAAATAGGAATTCCTGCATTTTGGAACATTAAATTCAATCTTGTAGACAAAGCGGCAGAACCCGAAACCAATGTAATAATTTCACCTCCTAAACCTTCTCTCCATTTTTTAAATACCAGTTTATCAGCAATAATTTCCATCAATCCTGATGGTTTTGAAACGGTTTTCTTTTTTGAGATTAAATCTAATGCCCAGAAAAATATTTTCTGTTTTAAACCTCCTGCAGAAGAACCTGTTGCATAAATTTTATCGTAAACTTTTTCAACTAACCTTGGAACAACGCTCATGTAGTGAGGCTTTACCTCTTTCACGTTTTCGCCCATTTTATCGATGCTTTCGGCAAAGTAAATCGAAAAACCATTATATTGGAAAAGATAGAAAATCATTCTTTCGAAAATATGACAGATCGGAAGGAAGCTCAAAACTCTTGTTTCCTTATAATCAAGACTTTTCTTTCTTGGAATTCTTGGAATTGAGCCCAATACATTCGACACAATATTATGATGCGTCAACATCACACCTTTGGGTTTTCCTGTCGTTCCTGAAGTGTAAATAATTGTTGCTAAATCTTCTGTATTAATGGCATTTGAAAGATCTTCCACTTCAATTTGGGTAGAGTCGTCCTCACCAAGATCAAGAATTTCTTTCCAGTTAGCCGCTCCGCTGATGTTATCAAAAGTGAAAACGCCCTGTAAAGTGGGAATGTTGTGTTTTACCTTCATTACTTTAGCCAAAAGGTCTTTGTCGGACACAAAACAGTACTGTATTTCAGCATTTGTGAAGATAAATTCATAATCTTCGGGAGAAATATTGGGATAAACTGGAACAGAAACAACTCCGATTTGTGAAAGTCCAAGATCCATAATTGCCCATTCTGTGCGGGAATTGGTCGTGATCAAAGCGATTTTATCACCAGGTTTTATACCTAGTTTTAAAAGTCCTCGTGATATTTTATTGGCTTCATTAATAAACTCTTGAGTGGATGTTTTCTTCCATTCACCATGATATTTAGTAACAAACATATCCGATTTCGGATACTTTTCCAATGCATAATGAGGTATATCGAATAATCTTTTGATTGTCATGATTTTTTAAGTAAGTTAAAGGATTTTAAATATAAGAATTTTTTTTAATAGAAGAAATGAGAAGTTTAGAATTGCCAATTACTTTAATGTTTACCATAATATATTTAGTAATTTTTAAATCTTATAAATATATTTTACAGATATTTTAATGATTGCTTAATTCCTTTAAATCCGACGTTATTCCTTTGTTTAAAGGCGTTTGAGAGGAAGTTTTAATTCTATTTTCAGATTTGCTCAAAAAGTGTAAATTAGCGACCATCTAATTATTCAATTTTTATGGACTTTAATTTATCAGAAGAACAGCTGATGATTCAGCAGGCAGCAAGGGATTTTGCGCAAAACGAACTATTACCTGAAGTAATCGAAAGAGACCGCGACCAGAAATTTCCTACTGAGCAGGTAAAGAAAATGGGAGAAATGGGACTTTTGGGAATGATGGTAGATCCTAAGTACGGTGGTGCAGGAATGGACAGCGTTTCTTACGTATTGGCAATGGAGGAGATCGCAAAAATAGATGCTTCTGCGGCTGTTGTAATGTCTGTAAACAATTCTTTGGTATGTGCAGGACTGGAAAAATTCGCTTCTGAAGAGCAAAAAGTGAAATATCTTACCCCTCTTGCAAGCGGACAGGTAATCGGAGCTTTTGCTTTGTCTGAGCCTGAGGCTGGTTCTGATGCAACTTCTCAGAAAACGACTGCGGAAGATAAAGGTGATTACTATTTATTAAATGGTATCAAAAACTGGATTACAAACGGTGGAACTGCATCTTATTATATCGTTATCGCTCAAACTGATCCTGAGAAAAAACACAAAGGAATTAATGCATTTATCGTTGAGAGAGGTTGGGAAGGTTTCGAAATCGGACCGAAAGAAGATAAATTGGGAATCAGAGGAAGTGATACGCACTCTTTGATCTTTAACAATGTAAAAGTACCAAAAGAAAACAGAATTGGTGAAGACGGTTTCGGATTCAATTTTGCGATGGCTGTTTTGAACGGAGGTAGAATCGGTATTGCTTCTCAGGCTTTAGGTATCGCTTCCGGAGCTTACGAATTGGCTTTGAAATATGCTAAAACAAGAAAAGCTTTCAAAACTGAAATTATCAACCACCAGGCGATTGCTTTCAAATTGGCAGATATGGCAACTCAGATCACGGCTGCAAGAATGCTTTGCTTTAAGGCTGCTGTAGAAAAAGATGCTGGAAAAGATATCTCTGAAAGTGGAGCAATGGCAAAATTATACGCGTCTCAGGTAGCAATGGATACTACGATTGAGGCTGTACAAATCCACGGTGGATACGGATATGTAAAAGAATATCACGTAGAAAGATTAATGAGAGATGCAAAAATTACTCAGATCTACGAAGGAACTTCTGAAATCCAGAAGATCGTTATTTCCAGAAGCATTGCAAAGTAATTGCTTAATATATATGAAATAGTAAAAGGCTCTCAGATTTGAGAGCCTTTTTTAATACACACGAACCACAAAATATTAATATAATATATTTTTTAGTTTAAAATTTTTTTGAAACAGTATCATTCTTTAAAAGTTTACGCAAAAGATGATGTTTTCACTGTTTCTCTATTTATTAGACTTTATTTTCAATCATAAGTTAAAAGTATAAATAAGATTTTTTCAAAAAACGGAATTTTGATTAAAATATTATTAAAATGTAAAAAGTGTGTAAACTGTCATCTTGAAGGAAGTGAAATAAAAATTTAAACAAATTTTTAATGCGGATCATTATTAGAAACATTTTTGTTTCTTTTTTTATAAAAGTAATATCCAATTCCTATAATTAAAAATAATGGCCACAACGGTAGCATAAACAAGAATACGGAAGCAATCACGTCCCAACCCGAAGAAATTGCAGCGAAAGATTTATCTCCAAAAGTTTTTGGTTCTTTGTCACCTGTTGGTTTATCCGAAACGTTGATCGATACACTGCAAATTGCATTATCAGAATAATTATTCCCGAAAACTTCAACATTCTGGCTTTCAACATCACCGATTTGGTTTAGTTGATCCATTAAATCATCAAAATTTCGGAGCGGAACTTTTACGTCAAGCGTATAATTTTTTCTTTCCTTTTCTGCATATGAATTATATGAATTTTTTACGGGTTCGTCTACTAGGTATGAAAAATTTTCACTTTTTATATAACCATTGTATTTTCTTACTTCCTCCTTTACGACTTCTTTTACGGTTTCAGCATTGTCTACATTCAAATTGATAAAGCCTGATTTTACCATTTTGTTTTTCAAAGCTGTGACTTCATAATTTTCTTTTTTTGGTTGATCTTTGTAAACAATTTTCGTTTCCTTAATGACTTTCGGAGCTGGAACATTCACGACTATTTTTTCCTCTTTTTTAGCTGAGTCTTTCTTCTCGATTTTTGATTCCAGTTTTGCAGATGAAATTTTTTCAGATAAAGAGTCCACGATCTTTGAAGTGTTTTCAATTTTGTCTTTTACTTCATTTTTTGCATTTTCAAAATCTTTGATTTTTACACTCGCCGAATCCAATGCAGCATTTGCTTTGTCATTGATATCATTAATTTTTTCAGAAGCAACAGAAACCGCACTATCGGCTGAGTTTGCAGCATTTTCTAATTTAGAAACAGTAGCTTCTCCTTTTTTACACATGATGAACGTGCTTGATACAGCAACGAGTAATATGAATTTTCTCATAACATTAATTTTTTCGATGAGGTAAAATTAGGAGGGAAGTTTTTGTAAAGATTGTAAAGGAAATGTATTGTGGATGTAAAATTTTATCTTGTTTGTAATCAGTGTTTTGTAAAATGAATTTTCCTGTTTTACAAAAAATAAATTAAAAATTTTAAATGGTTTTCCTTTTAATAGATAATATAATAAGTTATCTAAACTTCAAAAATTTAAAGCTTCAAGGTTTCAAAACCTTGAAGCTTTATTATAAATTCAAAATATTTCTGTTTAATTTCTAATCCTTCGTTCCATATCCAATCAATCCCTGAAAAGACATGAAAAAATTTCCGGCTTCGACATCTTCGTCTAAAGATTTCCACCAATTATTGATTTCTGTTTCCGTGAAAATACCTTCTGAAATGCCTGTTTGTAATATTCCGACATAGGCTTTTTTCACAATCTCTAAAAGAATTTCATCATTGCCATAATAAGAATAAGGAATGATCTCCACATTTTTAAACCCATTATTTTTCATTTCACAATAGAGGTTAGTTCCAATATAACTGTTGGGAAGACTGTCTGTCACATAGTGGGTAATTTTTCTTGTAAGTGCTTTATTTTCGTGAGGAATCAGAGTTCCGTCCCAATATAAATCGAAAATAACCAATTTACCTTCAGGCTTTAAAAGTCTTTTAAACTCTTGAAGAACTTTTTGAGTATCACTAATATACATTAAAACTCTTTCAGTCCTTATCGCATCAAATGAATGATCAGGAAAAGGTTGAGAGTCTGCCTCTGCAATAAGAAATTCAAGATTTAGATCCGGATTTGATACTTTGCTTTTTGCAACCTCAATCATCACCGAACTGATATCCGTGCCTATAACTTTTCCTTCTGAACCTACTTTTTTTGCCATTTCCTGTGCCTGAATTCCAACACCACAACCGACATCAAGTACAAGATCACCGGATTTGATATCTAGTAATTTCATTTGTAATTCTAAACATTCTTTAACGACAGGGTAAGCTGCAACATTTTCTAAAAACTGAATTAAAAGTTGATACTGGGAATTGTCGACTTGTTGAAAGCCAGTGATAATAGATTGTTTTTCCATGGTTATGTATTTTGGTGTTTTTAACAGAAATAATAATTGTAGAAGTCGTTCATTATCTTCTGCTTACTTCAAATATACAAAGTTTTTGAAATTGTTTTAAATTTATTTCAATATGAATTGATTTATTAAAAGCAAAAAATCCGTAGAAAAAAAATTCTACGGATTTATATTTAAAGCTAATTTATTACTTAATTAAGCATTCTGAAATTCACTGATAAAGTGCAGTTTCACATTCGGGAATTTTTCCTGCGTCATATGAATTGTGAAAGAAGAATCTGCCAAGAAAACCAATTGATTATATTTATCTCTTGCCAAGAATCTCTGCTTCAATCTTGCAAATTCCTTGAATTCATCGGATTTTTCGTCGGCTTCTACCCAACAAGCTTTGTGCATAGAAAGTGGTTCGTAAGTACATTTCGCACCATATTCATGTTCCAAACGATATTGGATAACTTCATATTGAAGCGCACCAACTGTTCCGATGATTTTTCTGTTGTTCATTTCAAGCGTAAATAACTGTGCAACACCTTCATCCATCAGCTGATCGATTCCTTTTGCCAATTGTTTTGCCTTCAATGGATCATTGTTATTAATATATCTGAAATGTTCAGGAGAGAAGCTTGGAATCCCTTTGAAACTCAATTTTTCACCACCTGTCAAAGTATCGCCAATTCTGAAACTTCCCGTGTCGTGAAGTCCAACAATATCTCCCGGGAAACTTTCATCAACCACTTCTTTTTTATCTGCAAAGAATGCGTTTGGAGAAGAAAACTTCATTTTTTTACCTTCTCTTACCAATAAATAATTTTCGTTTCTTTTGAAAGTTCCCGAAACAATTTTCACGAAAGCAAGTCTGTCTCTGTGCTTCGGATCCATATTTGCGTGGATTTTGAAAACAAACCCTGTGAAAGTACTTTCTTCAGGTTTTACCAAACGAGTATCGCTTTCTTTTGGTTGTGGCATTGGTGCAATGTCGATGAAAGCATCCAATAATTCACGAACTCCAAAATTATTCAAGGCAGAACCAAAGAAAACAGGCTGTAAATCTCCTTTCATATAATCTTCACGATTGAATTCAGGATAAACAGACTGAACTAAATCAAGTTCTTCTCTTAAAGTCGTCGCAGCTTTTTCACCAATTACATCATCGATCGAAGTATCATTAATATCATCAAACTTAATAGAATCTCCAACTTTCTGTTTTTTCTCTTCTAAGAATAATTGAATGTTGTTTTCCCAGATATTATAAATTCCCTGGAAGTCGCTTCCCATACCGATTGGCAATGAAAGCGGACAAACCGTTAATCCTAATTTCTGCTCAACTTCATCCAACAAATCAAAAGCATCTTTACCTTCACGGTCGAGTTTATTAATGAAAACCAACATTGGGATGTTTCTCATTCTACAAACCTGAACCAATTTTTCCGTCTGCTCCTCAACCCCTTTTGCAACGTCGATGACAACGATTACAGAATCTACGGCAGTTAAAGTTCTGTATGTATCTTCTGCGAAATCCTTGTGACCCGGCGTATCCAAAATATTGATTTTGTGATCTCTGTACTCAAAAGCCAACACCGAAGTTGCCACGGAGATCCCTCTCTGTCTTTCAATTTCCATGAAATCGGAGGTTGCTCCTTTTTTTATTTTGTTGGATTTTACCGCACCCGCTTCCTGAATCGCACCCCCGAAAAGTAGTAACTTCTCTGTAAGAGTGGTTTTTCCGGCATCGGGGTGAGAGATAATCCCGAAGGTTTTTCTTTTTTGTATTTCTTTGATTAAGTCTGACATATCGTATTTTGAAGTTGCAAAAATCGGGAATTTTGTCGAATTCTGAAAATTTGATTTTTTATTTTTGATTAAAGGCTATGATAAGTTTGAATTTGTTGGAAAAACACAAAGTCGCAAGGTTTAGTAAAAGCATTCTGTTTTTAAGACACAAAGAGAAAATCAAAGATTTTGTTTTATAATGTTGAAGATCAATTTATTGTAGATAAAATCCTTGTGCCTTAAAGCATTATATTTAAATAAAAAAAACTTTGTGCCTTTGTGAAAACCAACCCGAAATTATATTATTAGTTTTTACAAGAATAAATACAATCGATTCAGAAAAAAAATCAAATTTGTGAATATTTGTGTTAAAATTGATTTATTTATGTTTAAACTTAAGCAAATAAGCCAACCCCAATCCAATAAAAACCATTGCCGCACTGAAAGGAAAAATATAACTCATTCCGTAAATATCGGCAACACCGCCAATTAATGGACCTGCAACACCTAAAGAAAGATCAATAAAAAGTCCATAACCAGCCAATGCAGAACCCTGACTTGAGGGTGAAACACTTTTAATCGCAACAACACCCAGCGCCGGAAATATTAATGAAAATCCTAATCCTGTAACTCCGGCTCCCAAAAGTGCCATTTGAGAATCGGATGAAAAAGCAATAATTAAAAGTCCGATGGTTTCTACCAAAAGGCAGGTAATCGCAACTTTTATTCCTCCATAATTATTGATAACATTACTGAAAACCAACCTTCCGGCAACGAATAATCCTCCGAAAACACTTAAGCATAAAGCCCCATTATTCCAGTGAAAATAATTGTAGTATAATGTAATGAAAGTCGAAATACTCGCAAAACCAAGCCCTCCCAAAGCAAGACAAACTCCAAAAGGAGCAACTTTTCCCAACACTTTCCAGAAAGATTGACTTTCCTGTTTATTGATATTCGTTTTATTTTCTTTGGTTTTAGCAAAAAGAAATCCTAAAATTCCGAAAATAATAGAAAGAATTCCAATTCCGTATAAGCCAAATTCATTGTTAAGGGTTACACCCAATGAAGCACCAATGGCCAATGCTCCGTAAGAAGCAATACCGTTATAGGAAATGATTTTTGCAGTATGTTTTTCACCAACTGCCATAATTGCCCAGTTGATCGGACTTGCGCCTATCATTCCTTCTGCACAACCCGTGAGTAAACGTGTAACCACCAAAAACGAAAGGCTTAACAATGGAGAAAATTTAAAATAATAAGCAATAATTAAAAATATTCCTGTCAAAGAAAAACTTACCATGCTGAATAAAACAGCAGGTTTCGGTCCTTTTCCATCAATGATTTTCCCTGAATATGCTCTCAGAAAAAATGTAGAAACATATTGTAAGCTGATAACCAATCCGGCAACAACCAAGCTAAATCCTAAACTTTTATTAATAAAAATTGGAAGAACAGACAGAGATAATCCTATAATGAAATATCCTACAAAAGTAAAACATACATAAGAAATCAAGGATAAGTTAACATTCTCTGACCGATTTACTAAACTATCCATGTAAAAAAAATTAAGGTGCAAAGTTACTTCATAAAAATAGCTTGATAGATAAATTTACCTTAAAAAATAATAAAATTTAAAATCGATGAAAACGATTGTTTTTGAATTCAGACATGGTTAAATATTTATTCTCAAAGTTTGTCATTCTGAAAGAATCTGGGCTATGATTTTTTTTAATTCAATTTCTAATACTACGTTTAGATTATTTCAGAATGACAAACAGTGCGGTAATGTTAAATTTTTTAATGAAAATTAATGATTCTGATAAAATAACTATTTCTCATTTTTAGTTGCCAAAGCTTTTCAAAAAAATTATCTTTGTTTCCATAATTTTTACATAAGAAAACATGGAAAACAGCAGATATCCACAATTTAAATTCAATTGGCTCGGGGGTGTTGCTTTAATTGCGGGACTGTTTGTAGGGTCGATGTTTATTTCTTTTCTTATGACTTTTGCCAAAATAGCGTTTGGAGTTAATATAGCCTTAAAAGAATGGTTCATGATGCTTTCCAACGCGATTGTTTTCGTTTCTGCGATTGTGGCTTTCGATTTTATCATTGTGAGAAGAACAACGGGGAAAAGACTCAACTTCAACTTTTCTCCAACGAATTTTTATACCTATTTATTGGTTTTTCCATTAATGTTGGGAATGATGTTTATCGCTGAATTTATTACGGCACAAATTCCTACAACGGGACCTGTTTTTGGAGATTTGTATGAATATTTTAATGATTTGATGGCGCAATTAACGGACGATCCAATCGTGATGGTTCTTACCGCCGTAATTATGGCTCCGATTTTTGAGGAGATTATTTTCCGTGGAATTATTCAGAAAGGATTGATGAATAATGGAGTTAAACCTTGGAAAGCGATTGTTATTGCCTCCATTATTTTCGGTTTGGTTCATGGAAATCCGTGGCAATTTGCAGGAGCAACTTTGTTGGGTTGTGTTTTGGGATTGGTTTATTACAAAACAAAATCTTTGCTTTTGCCGATGTTGTTGCATGGTTTTAATAATCTATGCTCAACATTATTGGTCACTTACACGAAAAACGAAAGTTTTGCAGATGCTTTTAAAATCCCGGAATGGATATTATTAATTATAGGAATTGCACTTTTCTCTTTATTTTATTATCTGTTTGTAAAGAAAAATAAGGTGCATTATCTTGAGATTTAGTTTAAACATAAATTATGCTAAAAAATTAGAGTTATTTGTGTTTAAAAAAGAATAAAATTTAAAAATGAAAAAGGATATGGAATTATTGGTAGCCACGCACAACGTACATAAAAAAGAAGAAATCCAGCAGATTTTGGGTGATGATTTTGTTGTAAAAAGTCTGACTGATTATGATATTCATGAAGAAATTGTAGAAGATGGAGATTCTTTTAATGCCAATGCATTAATTAAAGCTAAGTATTGCTTCGAAAAAACAGGGATTCCAAGTTTAGGCGATGATAGCGGTTTGGTCGTAGAATCTTTAGACGGAAGACCCGGAATTTTCTCTGCACGTTACGCAGGAGACCACGATTTTGCTAAAAACATCGAAAAAGTATTAAGTGAAATGGAAGGCATTGAAAACAGAAAGGCTTATTTCATTACGGTTTTATGTTATTATGATGAAAACGGAGCAAGATATTTTGATGGCAGAGTTCATGGAAATTTATTGAATGAAAATAAAGGTTTTAAAGGTTTCGGTTATGATCCGATCTTTGTTCCGGAAGGCCATGATATGACTTTTGCCGAAATGGAACCGCAGGATAAAAATAAAATCAGTCATAGAAAACAAGCATTGGATTTGTTTCTTGATTTTTTGAAAGTTAAAGAATAGTTTTAGGCTAAGATTTAGATTAAGGCAGAAATTGTAACTTAGATATTTAAAGTCGTTTTCACGTTAATTTTAATCTTAGCCTAAACCTTAATCTTAACCTAAAATCCGTACATTTGCCACCATAATAAACTATTGATTTGAGTACTTATTTAACGATATTAGGCTTTAATTCAGCGATTCCTACGATCAATTCTTCGCCGACTGCGCAGTTTCTGGAAATGGAAGAAAGGTCTTTCCTGATCGATTGTGGAGAAGGAACGCAGGTTCAGTTGAGAAAAGCAAAAGCGAAATTTTCGAAGATCAATCATATTTTTATTTCCCATCTGCATGGCGATCACTGTTTCGGTTTGCCGGGACTTATTGCGTCTTTTAGGTTGTTGGGAAGAGAAACTCCGCTCCATGTCTATGGTCCTAAAGGAATTAAAAATATGCTGGAAACCATCTTTACGATTACCGAAACACATCGTGGATTTGAGGTGGTTTATCATGAGCTGGATAAAAATTACTCCGAGAAAATTTACGAAGACAATAGAGTAGAGGTGTACACGATTCCTTTGGATCACAGGATTTACTGCAACGGTTATTTATTTAAAGAAAAACCGAAAGACAGACATTTGAATATGAAGGAAATCGCCAAATACAGTGAAATAGAAACATGTGATTATCACAATCTTAAGGCGGGAAAAGATTTTGTTTTAAGTGACGGATATGTTCTTAAAAATGAAGTTCTTACCATAGAACCTGCACCTCCTGTTTCTTATGCATTTTGCAGCGATACAAGATATTTGGAAAGTGTGATTCCTATTATTAAAAACGTGACGGTTTTGTATCATGAGTCTACTTTTTTGCATGATTTAAAGGAAATGGCAGATTATACAGGTCACACAACAGCTTTGGAAGCGGCAACAATTGCTCAGAAAGCAGAAGTTGGGAAGTTAATATTGGGACATTTTTCTAATAGATATGGAGATTTGACGGTATTTACCGATGAAGCAAGAACCATTTTTCCAAACACATTTTTACCAAAGGCATTGGAGCCAGTGAAAATTTAAAAATTTATGTTGAAGTTTGAAGAATTAAAAATCTTCTTAGATGAAAAGGCCGATCAATACAATCATCCTGAGTTTATAGAAAATGATCCGATTCAGATTCCGCATCGTTTTTCTTTGAAACAGGATATTGAGATTGCAGGATTTTTGGCGGCTACCATTTCGTGGGGAAACAGAAAATCGATCATAAAATCGGCAGAAAAAATGCTCGATATTATGGGAAATTCTCCTTATGATTTTGTGTTGAATTATTCTGAAAAAGATTTAAAAAATATCCAGGATAAAAGCATTCACAGAACGTTTAACGGAGAAGATTTTACCTATTTTATTAAACAATTTAATAGAATTTATATTGAAAATGAAAGTCTGGAAAATTTATTTAAAATAAATGATTCTGAAACGAATTTTCAGCATTCGATTGAGCGTTTTCGTAGTAATTTTTTAGGAACAGAAAAACACAGAACGCATAAACACGTAAGTTCGCCTTACAAGAACTCCTCTACCAAAAGGATTATCATGTTCCTTCGCTGGATGGTTCGCAAAGATAAGCGTGGCGTAGATTTTGGTATTTGGGAACATATAGATCAGAAATATCTTTCGATTCCGTTGGATGTGCATACGGGAAATATTTCAAGAAAACTGGAGTTGATTTCAAGGACTCAAAACGATTGGAAAACCGTTGAGGAATTGGATATTGCCATTAGAAAATTTGATGATGAAGATCCTGCAAAATATGATTTTGCACTGTTTGGATTGGGCGTAACGAAAGAACTATTTTAAACAAGAAAAATGATGAAAACACCACATGAGAAAATAGAATTTTTAGAAAAACTTGCAGATGGAATTACTTCTTGGATTGGTTCTATTCCGTCCTTAATCTTACATACTTTATTCTTTATTACTGCATTTTTACTTCCCGCTTTGGGAGTGATCGATTTCGATAAAATGTTGCTTGTTTTAACGACGGTATTGTCTTTAGAAGCTATTTATCTTTCGATTTTAATTCAGATGTCGGTTAATAAAAGTCACGAAAAGATTGAAGATATTCAGGAAGACATTGAGGAAATCAGTGAAGATATTGAAGATATTCAGGAAGATATCGAGGAAATTAGTGAAGATCTGGAGGAAATCAGCGAGGATTTGGAGGAAATCAGTGAAGATATCGAAGACATTCAGGAAGATATCGAGGAAATAAATGAAGAGGATGACGAAGAAGATCACAGCGAACGAGCGAAAAAAGCTATTCTTAAAAGTGATGTGAATTCCAATAAAAATGAAATCAAAAGCTTGAAAGATAAAATTGCTGAGCTTCAGAATATGATTGATGAATTGAAAAAAGAATAATTTTTTATATTGAATTGATTTTTAATGAAATAAAATTAATTTTAAATAAGAATTTTATTTAAAATTAAGCTTAAAAAATAATATGTCACTATTTTAGAATCTTTCTAAAATGGTGATTTTTTTTGTACAATATTTTGGATATGTCTTTTTGAGGTTTATTTATTTCTCTTTTTATGTTTTGAACTAAAAAAAAATAAAGGTTTAACCATGAATTTAATTATTAAATATAATTTAAACGTAAACAATTATTTTTATTATTTATGTGGAAATAATAACAAAAATGTTGAATTATAGATTAAAAAAATACCTTTTATTTTTATTGCTCCTTCTTGTTCCTGTTTCTGTTTTTTCGCAAATAGATCCCAAAAATAATCAATCTGAAAAAGATGTAAGTATTAGTAAAAAAGCTGGAAATTTTATCAATGTAAATGTTCCGCCTTATCCTGAATCTGGGTACACACCTCAGCAATTGGTGGAAAATGTTTTTGTAAAAACTTCAAATACATGCACCGTACCTAATATTTTTAATGCAAAGGTAACTCCCAATCAATTGGTAACCAGCACAAGTAGACAATGGGGATATTTTCATAAAGGAACGACCAATTTTCCTTTTGAAGACGGAATTGTTCTAAGTACAGGGCAGGCAAAAAAAACAGGAAACAGCTTTCTTACAGGGCTTAATGACTGGATGAATATGTTTGCGAGCGATGCAGATCTTGTTGCGGCTACAAACCCAGGACAGCAACTGCATGACGCAATTGCATTAGAATTCGATTTTGTGGCCACTTCTTATAATATCAGCTTCAATTATCTTCTGGCTTCTGAAGAATATCAGACAGGATTTCCATGTGGAAATTTTTCGGATACTTTCGCTATTTTGCTGAAAAAAACAGCAGATCCTTCGTCAATGTATCAAAATATGGCCCTTTTACCAGGCGGTGCAGGACCCGTAAAAGTTACTAATATTGTTCCTGTGAATTATGGTTGTGGTCCCATTAATGAACAGTTTTTTTATGGACACAATTTGGCTCATACAGAAACAAATTTCAAGGGTAGATTATTTCCTATGATAGCTTATGCAAATGTGATACCTGGAGAAACGTATCATATCAAAATCGTTTTGGCAGATGCCAAAGATCTAAGTTTTGATACTGCTGTTTTTTTGCAGGGAGATTCTTTTAATCTTGGAGTTTCTATCGTAGATGGAAGTGGTATTGTATTGCCAAACCCGGTTCCTATGTGTGATGGTAATCCTAAAACTCTGATTGCACAGACTGCATCCATTCCGGGTATGACGTATCAATGGTTTTTGGATGGTAATCCTATAGCGGGTGCATCTACGAATACTTATATAGCTACAGTACCTGGGGATTACGAAGTTGAGGTTTCTTTTCCTGGGCTACCATGTCCCGGCAAATCAAAAGTTACTATTGTTGGAAGTACAACTCCTGTAGTTCATGATGCAATATTAACTGAATGTTATCAAGGGGCAACAACAACATTTGATCTCACTTCGGCAGAGTCTGATATGAGTTCGATCCCGGGAATGGTTTTTAAATATTATCAATTTGCTTCGGATGCAATTGCTGGAAATGGAAATAATTATCCCAATCCTACAGCTTTCACAACATCATATAATCAGACTGTGTATGTAAATATATCAAACGGAGTATGTTCGAATATGGCAAAACTAGAGCTTGTAACAGCTTCGAAGATTGTTGCAAGTATTGCTCCACAAAGTCAGGATATTACATGCCTTGTTCCTGAAATCTTATTAGATGCAACAGCTTCTGTCCGCCCGGCAAATGCAATTTTTAATTGGAGCGCGTCCGGAGGAGGAAATATTGTTTCGGGGGGCAATACTTTAACACCTACAGTTGATGGCGCAGGCACTTATACTCTCACCATCAGTTTACCGGGAAATTCTTGTACTTCGGTTGCTTCAATAAATGTTACAGAAAATAAAACTCTCCCTATCATTGGGATTACGGCTCCGCAGCTTACTATTTGTCTTGGAGAATCTGTTCAGCTCACAGCGTCGGGAGGGATAAGTTATTCTTGGGCAGGTCTGCCGGGAACAGGGAATACTCAGACAGTTTCTCCTACGGCTACAACAACGTATTCAGTAACGGGTACAGGATTAAACGGATGTACTTCTGCTCCTGCAACTATTACCATCCATGTGATTCCTGCAATTGTTTCGGATCTTAAAGGCGGACAGATTTGTCCTGGAGATAATATTGTATTAGATGCCGGTTCAGGGCCAAATTATACTTATTTATGGAGTAATGGTGCGACAACACAGAGCATTATGGTTAATTCATTAGGAACCTATTCTGTAACGATAAACAATGGTTTTTGTTCTAAGACTTTTACAGCACAAGTTACTCAGGCGATTGTTCCACAGATTACAAAAGTAGATTATAATAACGGATTACTTACCATTGCAGCAAGCAATCCAAGTAACGGAGAACTAGAATATTCTATAGATGGAGGGGTAACATGGCAAACGTCTAATACTTTTACCAATGTGCTTAAAAATACATGGCTGGTAATTCAGGTGAAAATTAAACGTACAAGTTGTGTGGGAGTTTTAGATTATTTCACTTTCGTAATGAATAACATTATCACTCCGAACGGAGATGGAATAAATGATTTTATTGATTTTAGCGGAATTAGTAAATATGATAAATTTAAAGCTGTGATTTTTGATCGTTACGGAAAAGAAGTTTTTAAAACTGAAAAAAATAAAACAAAATGGGATGGCTTCTATTTAGGCAGACCACTACCTACTTCTTCTTATTGGTATCAGATAAATTATGACGATCCTGCGATAAAACAACCCATTATTAAAACTGGATGGATTTTACTGAAAAATAGAGAATAATATAAATTTAACAATGATTTGATGAAAGGAGACTAATATTTTTTTAGTCTTCTTTCTTTTTTATGTAGATATATTATCTAATATTTATTAGGATTTAAAATAAATTAAATTATTATCGAATATTTAGCAAGTTTTCATTTAATTTTAATTTAAAAAAGTAGTATTTTTGAACAAACAACAACAAAATGTTAAATTATAGACTAAAAAACTACTTCTTATCTTCGCTATTATTTTTAGTTTCAGGGTCGGCTCTTGCGCAAAAAGCACCGAGAAAAAAGGCTTCACCTGAAAAATATACCAGTGCAAGTATGAAAGCCGGAGCATTTATTGATGTGAATGTCCCATCTTATACTCCGTCAAGTTATAATATTGAACAGCTTGTAAAAAATGTTTTAATATCAGGAGGTTCAAGTTGTGCTGTGGCAAACGTTACAAATGTTACAGTTTCACCCAATCAATTAGCTACAGATGCGGAAAGAGCATGGGGGTATTTTCATAAAGGAACAACCAATTTTCCTTTTACCGACGGAGTTGTCTTAGTAACGGGTAAGGCCAGAAGAGCAGGAAATGCTTTGGAAGGAAATCTTGGTGATACTGTACCGGGATCTACAGTAAGCGATCCAGATTTGGTTACGGCAATCAATCCTTTGGCACCGCTTAAAGATGCTGTTTTTATTGAATTTGATTTCGTTCCCAATAGTACTCAGGTAAAATTTAATTATCTTTTTGCTTCGGAAGAATACACTTCAGATTTCCCTTGTGGAGTTTTTTCAGACGGATTTGCTTTATTATTAAAAAAAGTGGGAGATCCTACTTATACAAATATGGCAGTTTTGCCGGGAACCGCGGGACCTGTAAGTGTAACGAACATTGTTCCTGCAGGAAATGGTTTTACATGTGGGCCAATTAATGAAGCTTATTTTGGAGGACTAAATACCGCGAATATTGAAACAAATTTCAATGGTAGAACGATTCCTTTGACGGCTACAGCGACTGTAATTCCGGGGCAAACTTATCATTTTAAAATGGTATTGGCAGATGCTTCTGATACAAACTACGATTCAGCGGTATTTCTTCAGGGAGGATCATTCGATATTGGGATGACAATTGTAGACAGCGGTGGAAATCCGTTAACTACAGTGAATATGTGCGATAACACCCCAAAACTTTTAAAAGCTCAAATTGCAGCCGTTCCCGGAATGACTTTCCAATGGTATAAAGATGATGTTGCAATTGTGGGGGCTACAAGCGCAACATACACAGCTACTCAGCCAGGTGTTTATACTGTAAGAACTTTTGTAGGGGGAACTAATTGCCAAACTGCAACAGTAACTATTATAGGAGGGACAACACCTCCTGCTCAGAATGCAACTTTAAAACTTTGTACAACACCTTCTCTATTTACATTTAATTTAAATGATGCGACACCACTTATTACATCTTCTACAACAGCTATCGTTCGTTACTATATAAATCAGAATGATGCGATTGCTCAGAATTCAAACTACCTTACTACGGCGCAGCTTAACAGTTATAACGGTACAGATAATCAGGTTTTATACGTTGTGGTTTCCAATGGTGCTTTCTGTAGTAAGATGGTAACTTTAACATTGAGAAAAGAAGCAACACCTATCGCTCAGCTTGCTGCAACCAAAGTGAAAATCTGCGCAGGCGAATCTACAACACTTACAGCGTCAGGAGGAGTTACTTATCAATGGTCGAATTCATCAACAACAGGTGCATCGCAAATAATTTCTCCTACTCAGACAACAACATATACTGTGTATGCAATCGGAGCTCAGGGATGTAAATCTCTACAACCAGCTTCAATTATTGTAGAAGTCGTACCTGCAATCACTTCAAACCTTTCAGGAGGTATGATTTGTACAGGAGACACTATCACTTTAGATGCTGGTTCTGGACCCAACTATCACTATACTTGGAATACCGGAGATCTTAGCCAGACAATTACAGTGGGTACTCCAGGAACTTATTCTGTAACAATTAATAATGGAGTTTGTTCAAAAGTTTATACAACACAGGTGATTCAGGCAATTATTCCAGAAATCATCAATGTAAATTACAATGAAAACGGAACAATGATTCTTACAGCAAGCAATCCAAGTAACGGACCACTAGAATATTCTATTGATAACGGAGTTACATGGCAAAATTCAAATACATTTACGAATGTTCCTAGAAATATTATTGTTTCTATAAGAGTGAGAGTGAAAAAAACAAGTTGTGTAGGATTCCTTGAATATTTCACATTTGTAATGCAGAATGTAATTACTCCAAACGGAGATAACATCAATGATATTATTGATTTGAGAGGAGTTGTTCAGTACAAAGATTTCAAAGCATCAATCTTTGATAGATATGGTAAAGAAGTGTATAAAGCAAGCAGCTTAACTCCATATTGGGATGGATACTTCCAAGGTAAAAAGCTTCCGACTGCTTCTTATTGGTATCAGGTAAGTTTTGAAGATCCTGCAAGTAAGAAAACGGCATTAAAAACCGGATGGATCTTGCTAAAGAATATTGAATAAGATACTTAAATAATACTAAAAAGGCTGACAATTTGTTGGCCTTTTTTTCGTTTTTTAATTAAAACTAAAATTGATATTTTAATATAATTTGAGTTGTATTAGTAATAATGTAATTTCATTTGAATTAAAATTCAATCAAAAAAAATAGTATTTTTGTTTAAAATAATATAAAATGTTAAATAGGAGGACAAGAAGTTTATTTTTGGCTTTATTAATGATTGTAGGAAATCTTGTTTTTGCGCAGAACAGAGATCGCAAAGGTATTATTTCAAAACCTACAGCTCAGAGTATGAAAGCCGGAGCTTTTATTGATGTGAATGCTGCCGGATATCCGGAATCCAACTACGGTATTACACAATTGGTAAAAGATGTTCTTATTAGCGGTGGATCTACGTGTTCTGCTGCCAATGTAACGAACGTACATGTTTCTCCAGATTTACCTACAAGTGACCAGAACAGAAGCTGGGGATATTTTAATAAAGCAACGACCAATTTTCCTTTTGCTAAAGGGATCGTTCTTACAACAGGATATGCAAGAAAAGCTGGAAATAATTTTCAGGCAACTTTAAGTGATGGCCTTCCTGTACAAGGAGATGTAGATTTGGCAACAGCTTTAGGAATTCCAAACAATCAATTAAAAGACGCAAGTTATATTGAATTTGATTTTGTTCCTGCCTCTACCAAAGTTACATTCAGATATTTATTTGCATCGAAAGAATATCAACTGGATTATCCTTGTACAATTGGTGACGGATTTGCATTATTATTGAAAAAAGCAACCGACCCTACCTATACAAACCTTGCTGTTTTACCGACAGGGGGTAATGTAAGTGTTACCAATATTCACCCTGCGATAACAACAGGAGTAGGATGTGGCGCGGTAAACGAAACTTATTTTGGAGGTTACAATACATCAAATATAGAAACCAATTTCAATGGACGTGTGGTTCCGTTAACGGCAACTGCAACTGTAATTCCTGGGCAGACTTATCATTTTAAAATGGTTTTGGCAGATTATCAGGATTCCAATTTCGACTCTGCGGTTTTCCTTGAGGCTGGTTCTTTTGATATCGGAGTTCAGCTTTTGGATCCGGCGGGAGTTGCACTTCCTTCATCTATTAATGTTTGTGATAATGCACCTCAGACTTTCACTGCGTCTGTTCAGGGTGGTGGCGCAACGTATCAATGGTTACTGGGAACAACCCCAATTCCAGGTGCAACCAATGCAAGTTACACTGCAACGCAACCGGGAGTCTATACAGTTCAGGTGTTTTTACCGGGAAATACATGTCCGGGAACAGCAAGTATTACTATTGTCGGTGGAACTTCGCCTACCGTGCAGAATGCTACTTTAACTGCTTGTTATGTAACAGGTAATGCTATATTTAATTTAACATCGGCTCAAGGATCAATCAGCACAACGCCGGGTGCAACTTTTGCCTATTATCTCACTCAGGCGGATGCTTTGGCCGGAAATACAAATACAATCCCGAATCCTACCACTTTCCAAAGTGCAGGACAAACGGTTTATGTTTCGGTAAAAAGCGGTTTTTGTTCTAAAGTTGCGGAACTTCAGCTAATTAAAGCTCCTCAAATGACAGCTACGATTGCTCCACCTACACAATTAACGTGTACTAATTCGCAGATTACTTTAAATGCATCAACATCAGTTTATCCTACAGGAGCTACTTTTGCGTGGACAACTACAAACGGAAATATTGTTTCAGGAGCGAATACTTTAACGCCTGTCGTAAATGCTGCGGGAACTTATACTTTAACAATTTCAAATACATATCAACCTGGAAATTTAACTTGTACTGCTACTGCAAACGTAACAGTAACAGGAGACAGTGCGCCACCAACAACGGGCTTAACGGCTTCTAAAGTTCTAATCTGTGCAGGTGAATCTGTTACTTTAACGGCTACAGGTGGAGCAACCTATAACTGGGTTGGTTTACCGGGAACAGGAAATACGCAAACTGTATCGCCTACTACAAACACAACGTATACAGTAACAGCTGTTGGTGCAAATGGTTGTGTGTCTCAGAATCCGGCAACGATTACCATTCAGGTTTCGCAACCGATTACTGTTCAGAATGCTACTTTGTTTAAGTGTTATCAGACAGGTGGTATCAATTATGATTTAACTGAAGCTCAGACTCAGATTACAACTGCGGGAGGTGTTACTTTTGCATATTATTTAAATCAAGCTGATGCAAATGCTCAAAATAATAATACGATTGGAAACCCGGCTAACTTCAATAGTCCAGGTGGACAAACAATTTATGTTTTAGTAAAAAATGGAGGATGTAGCTACGTGGTGACATTACAATTATTATCAACACCGCAAACGACTTTAACGATTGCGCCTCCGGGACAAATTACTTGTACAACAAATCAAATTACATTAAATGCATCTACATCTGTAATTCCAACAGGCTCTACAATTGCATGGACGACTGCAGGTACAGGAAATATAGTTTCAGGAGCTAATACTTTAACTCCGGTTGTGAATTCGGGAGGAGTTTATACATTAACGGTAACCAATGTTAATCAACCCGGAAATTTAAATTGTACATACACAGCAAACGTTACTGTTACTCAGAATACGACTCTTCCGGTAGCGGGAGTTACTTCCACATTTCCACAAATATGTCCTGGAGAATCTGTTACTTTAACAGCTACAGGTGGTGCAACTTATAACTGGACAGGTCTTACCGGAAACGGAAATACTCAGATTGTTTCTCCTACAACGACGACAACTTATACTGTTTTCGCGGTGGGTGCAAATGGTTGTGTTTCTGCTACACCGGCAACGATTACAATTGTTGTTGGACCTCCGGTTGCAATTTTAGCGGCTTCAAAATCTAAAATCTGTGCAGGAGAATCTGTTACCCTTACTGCTTCAGGTGGTGTCACTTACGAGTGGGTTGGTCTTACAGGAAACGGAAATACACAGGTTGTAACACCTACAACAAATCCGCAGCAATACTGTGTATATGCTTTAGGAGGAAATGGTTGTAAGGTTGCTAATCCAACTTGTATCTCGATTGAAGTTGTACCGGCTATTGTTTCTACATTGCAGGATGTATATGTGTGTGCCGGAGATTTCGGAATTTTAGATGCCGGTGCAGCGAGTACAGGACCAAATTATACTTACTTATGGAGCAATGGAGCAACAACGCAGACTATTTCTGTAAATGTTCCGGGAACGTATTCTGTAACGATTAGTAACGGAACCTGCTCTAAAGTCTTTACAGCTCAGTTAATCAATCCTACATTGCCACAGTTTAATAATATTACTTATGAAAATCATATATTAACATTATCAACAACAAATCCGGCAGGTGGAATATTAGAGTATTCGATTGATGGAGGTCTTACTTGGCAAAATTCAAATATTTTTTATAATGTTTTGGATAATACAAGTTATAATTTGATGGTAAGAGTAAAAGATGCAAAATGTAGTACAACATTAGAATACTTCACATTTATCATCTCGAATGCAATTACTCCGAATTCTGATGGGAAGAATGATGTGATAGATTTTACAGGTATTAGCAAGTACAATAATTTTGCAGCATCTATCTTCGACAGATATGGTCAGGAGATGTTTAAAGCAAGCAAAACAGAGACTATTTGGAACGGAATGATGAGAAATAGTCTTAGTATTCCAACAGCTACATATTGGTACAAAGTACAGTGGGAAAATCCTGCAAGCAAGAAACTTGAACTTCGCAATGGATGGATATTACTGAAAAATAGAGATTAAATAAATAATCTTTCTGTGAATTAATATAATTGCCTCTGGTTTTATCTGGGGGCTTTTTTTTATCGTAAAAAAAGTGAAATATATATGTGATTTATTCAAAAAAAAATTAAATTTGTTAAAACAAAATTATTATGAAGAGATATCTACTATTGTTTTCTTTTTTCGCGGTCTCGTCCTCGAGTCTCTTTTATTCACAAAATATTAAGCCCAGAAAGCCACAAGTTGAAAAGCCTTCTTCTTTAACGATGAAAGCAGGAACTTTTATTGATGTGAATGCGCCAAGTTATCCGGCATCAGCTTACGCACCTTTACAATTGGTAAAAGATGTACTGATTTCTTCCGGAACAAACTCTTGTGTTACTCCCAATGTATCCAATGTTCAGGTAAGTCCAAATTTACCGGCAACAGACGCCAACAGATCTTGGGGATATTTTCACAAAGGGACTACCAATTTTCCTTTCAAAGATGGAATTGTACTTTCTACAGGATATGTAAACAAAGCCGGAAATTCATACATTTCAAGTACTCTTGGTGATGATTTGCCAACAGGAAGTGATCCTGACCTTGTAGCAGCTACAAACCCTTCAGGTAACTTAAATGACGCAGTTATTTTGGAATTTGATTTCGTACCAACATCAAGTCAGGTAAAATTTAATTATTTATTTGCTTCAGAAGAATATACAACGTCTTTCCCTTGTAGCTTTTCAGATGCTTTTGCATTATTATTAAAACCAGTAGGATCTACGGCTCCTTACGTAAATATGGCAGTATTGCCTGCTCCGGGAACAGGACCTGTAAGTGTTACTAATATTCACCCGGATACTATGTTTGGAGGTGGAGCCCTATATTGTGGTGCTGCAAACCCTACTTTTTTTGGAGGGTACAATACAGCAGCTATTGAAACCAACTTTAATGGTAGAACAGTTCCTTTACAAGCTACAGCTACTGTAACGCCGGGTATTACTTATCACTTTAAAATGGTCTTGGCAGATGCATTAGACAGCAGCTATGACTCTGCAGTTTTCTTAGAAGGTGGATCTTTTAACATTGGTGTTGAATTATTAGACCCTTCTGGAGCTACTTTACCGGAAGAAATTAACGTTTGTGATAATGTTCCGCAAACAATTACAGCTTCTGTAAATGATCCGAATATGACATATCAGTGGTTCTATAATGGTGTTGCTGTTCAGGGAGCAACTACACCTACAATCACTGCTACACAACCTGGAAACTACGAAATTCAGGTAAGCTTCCCTGGAAATCCTTGTCCGGGTAAAGCAAATATTAAAATTAACGGAGGAACGACACCTTCTGCTGTAGATGCAAGTTTATTGCTCTGTACAACAACAGACGTTACTTGGTTTGACTTAACCGATGCAATGGCGTCAATCAGTACAACTCCGGGAGCGGTATTCCATTTCTATGAAGATCAGGCTGATGCTATAGCTCAAAATGCTGATTACATCCAGGATATTTTACATTATAATGGTAATGACGGACAAATTTTATATGTTGTAGTTTCCAATGGTGGTTTCTGTAGTAAAATGATCGAATTAAAATTGCTAAAAGAAGCAACCCCAACAGCTCACTTAGTAGCATCAAAATTAAAAGTTTGCCCTGGAGAGACAGTTGATTTTACAGCAACAGGAGGTACAACTTATCTTTGGTCAAACTTCCCTGGAACAGGAAATACACAATCTGCAACGGTTTATAATACGACAACATTCACAGTATATGCATTAGGCCCGAAAGGATGTAAGTCTTTGCAGCCTGCAAAGATTACCGTAGAAGTTGTTCCGGAGCTTACTTCTCCATTAAAAGATGTAGAAATTTGTCAGGGAGACAGAGTAACTCTTGATGCAGGGGCAGGACCAAACTACACTTATTTGTGGAGTACAGGAGAGGTTACGCAGACGATCAACGTAGGTGAATTAGGTATTTATACAGTAAAAATTAAAAACGGATATTGTGAGAAAATCTTCACAGCTAAAGTTTTAGCAGCAGCTTCTCCATACGTTTCTAATATTGATTACAGCAATAACACATTAACGGTTACAGCAGAAGTTCCTATGATTAATAATATTCCTCAGACAGCAGAATATTCTAATGATGGAGGAATTTCTTGGCAGGATTCAAATATATTTACGGGTCTTCAGAATAATACAACATATCATATTCAGGTAAGAACCAAAGGAACTCATTGCGTTGGAGCATTAGAATTCTTTACACTTCATATTTCGAATATCATTACACCAAACCAAGATGGTATCAACGATACATTAGATCTTACAGCTCTTGGAGAATTCAAAAACTTTACAGGATCTATTTATGACAGATACGGTTCTGAAATGTTCAGATTCTCAAAAGAAAATCCAATTTGGAACGGAACAGTAGGAGGTAAGAAATTACCAACTGCAACATACTGGTACAAGTTCAACTTCCAGTATCCGAAGTCAAAAGCAAACATGAGCCAATCTGGTTGGATCATGCTTAAAAACAGAGAATAATTATAATCGATAATGCAACCAAAAAAAGCCTTTCAATTAATTTTGAAAGGCTTTTTTTATTATTTGATTTTCTTGTTATTAATAAAGAAAATATAATTCTAGTTTGTCATTCCGTAGGAATCTCGGCAAAGCTTTTAATTAATATTAAAAAAGAATTATTCAATTAATATTTTAAACGAACAATTTCCATTCAATAGGAATAGGTTTTTTTATACTGAGCATGTCGAAGGAAGCCCATTTAAAAGTTTAAAAGCCATCCAAATGGTCTATCTGTGTTTAAGAAACATTCTCCTTCCACAACTGAGTAAAAGAAATAAAATCCGCAACACTCAGTTCCTCCGCTCTTTTATCCATAAACTCATGAGTTTTCAAAGGCTCAGGAATATTCAAAATTTTCAGAGCATTCGACAGTTTTTTTCTTCTTTGATTAAACCCTGCTTTTACAATTTGTTTAAATAAAACCTCATTTCCAGTTAATCCTTCTTTAGGGTTTCTCGTCAAACGAATCACTCCCGATTTTACTTTCGGTGGTGGGTTGAATACATTTTCATGTACCGTAAATAAATACGAAGTATCATAATAAGCCTGAATAAGAACCGTAAGAATTCCATAATCTTTCGTTCTTGGAACAGCCGCTGTCCTTTCTGCAACTTCTTTTTGAAACATTCCCACCATCTCGGGAATCAATTCATAATGATCCACAATCTGGAATAAGATCTGCGAAGAAATATTATAAGGAAAGTTTCCGATAATGGCGATTTGTTCACCTTTAGTAAATTCAAAATCCTGTTTCAGGAAGTCACCTACAAAAGTGTCTTCCGTTACTTTAGAATAATTATTTTTAAGGTATTCAATCGATTCATTATCGATTTCTGCAAGGTAAACATTTTGGTCTTTTTCCAACAGATATTTAGTAAGAACGCCCATTCCGGGACCTACCTCCATGACATTCTGATAGCTCTCAAAACTAAGACCTTCTACGATTTTTCTTGCGATGTTTTCATCCGTCAAAAAGTGTTGACCAAGATGCTTTTTTGCTTTTACACTCAATGTTTTTTATGATTTTATTAACAGTGATTTTCTCTTTTTCGTTCCCAAATTTCGGAAGATTTTTTCTATTTTAGCCAAAAATTTTAATATTAATGGCTAAATCGGTAGATGAGTTTAATAAGAAAAGGCTTAGGTCTAGCAATATTACAGTAGTAATAAGTATTGCCTTAGTGTTATTTTTGTTAGGATTAATGGGACTTATTTTAATTAATGCCCAGAAATATTCTGACTATATCAAAGAACAGCTCGTTGTAAATGCTTACTTTGATGAAAACTATAATGCAAAAGACTCTGCAAAAATTGCAAAGATGGAAGCTGAGATTTTCAAAGAAATCCAGACATTGGCTCCTGTAAAAAAAGCGACTTTCATTTCAAGAGAAATGGCAGCAAAAGAAGCTAAAAAAAGTATGGGAATCGATACAGATGCGCTTTTCGAAGAAAATATTTTCCCGTCATCTATTGAAGTGGCTTTAAAACCGGAATACGTAGATCCAGCAAAGATCGATCAGGCGATTAAGGCCATTCAAGCTGTTCCCGGAATTTTAGAAGTGAAGAATGACAGTACCTTAATGGTAGATGTTTACAATAATCTAAGTAGAATTCTTAAATGGATTTTAGGTTTTTCTATATTATTTTTAATCCTAGCCGTTGTTTTGATTAATAACTCTATTCGTCTGAAAATATTTTCGAAAAGATTTATCATTAAAACCATGCAGTTGGTAGGTGCAAAGAGAAGATTCATCCTGAAGCCATTTATTGTTGAAGCGGTTGTTTTAGGAGCTATCGGTTCAGGAATCGGACTTTTAGCATTATTTGGAGTTTGGTATTACTTTACAAGTCAGATAGGATCTGCATTCGTTCAGGATACAAATCAATATTTCTGGTTGGTAATTTTAGTATTGGGAGTGGGAATTTTCATCACTGTTTTAAGTACAGTAATTGCAACCTGGAGATTCTTAAGATCTAACGTTGACGACTTATATTACTCTTAAAAATGAGCAAAAAAACAAATAAATTTTCCGCTGATAATTTCGGAAAAGAAACAACACCTGAAGTTCAGGAAAATACGTTTTACTTCGGAAAAGAAAACTTTAAGTGGATGCTTATTGGTTTGGCATTTATTCTTGTCGGTTTCCTTTTGATGATAGGACCAGACGCGAATACTGTCGACGGAAAATTTGATCCAAATTCCTGGAACGACGGAATTTTTTCCATCCGCAGAATCAGAATTGCGCCTTTGTTTGTCGTGATAGGTTTTGTCATCGAAGGATATGCGATTTTAAAAAGAAAATAAATATAAATTTTATTTAAGGATTAAGGAATTAAGAAATTTAGATAGATCTAAATCTCTTAATTTCTTAATCTTTTAATTTTAAATAAATTATGGATTTAATCAAAGCAATCATCATTGCCATTATTGAAGGATTAACGGAATATCTTCCAATTTCCTCAACCGCTCACATGGGTTTCACTGCAAATCTAATGGGCTTGGAAGAAACAGAATTTTTAAAAATGTTTCAGGTTTCAATTCAGTTTGGAGCTATTCTTTCCGTCGTTGTGGCATACTGGAAAAAATTCTTTGATTTAAAAAATTTACAGTTTTATTTTAAGTTAGCTTTTGCAGTAGTTCCAGCATTGGTTTTAGGCTATTTATTTGATGATAAAATTGAAGCAGTTCTTGGAAATCAAATTGCTATTTCATCTGTCTTAGTATTAGGTGGAGTTGTTTTATTGTTTGCCGACAAATGGTTTAAAAATCCTAAAATCGATGATGAAAAAGGAATTACGATAAGAAATGCAATTACAATAGGATTCTGGCAATGCTTAGCAATGATGCCGGGAACGAGTAGAAGTGCAGCATCCATTATTGGTGGAATGGCGCAAGGCTTAACCAGAAAAGCAGCAGCAGAATTTTCATTTTTCTTGGCAGTTCCTACAATGTTGGCGGTGACAGTTTATTCTGTTTTTGTGAAAACGTGGGGTAAAGAAACTCCAAATCCACAAAAAGGGTATGAAATGATTATGGCTTCACAGGATCACATTACAATTTTCATCATTGGAAATATTGTGGCATTTATCGTAGCTTTAATTGCAATCAAAGCATTCATCGGAGTTTTAAATAAATATGGTTTCAAACCTTGGGGTTGGTATCGTATTTTCGTTGGATTAGCTTTATTGATTTATTTTTACTTTTTTAAATAGTTTAGTTAAAAAATTATTCATTACCAATTAAAGATTTCTCATAAATTAATGACCGCAGAAGACTTACAATCAGGACACATATTTTTATTAGACAAACCATTGGATTGGACATCTTTTCAGGCAGTCAATAAAATGAAATACAAACTCAAAAGAGAGTTTAATTTACCAAAAAAATTCAAAATCGGACACGCAGGAACACTTGATCCGCGTGCGACAGGACTTTTAATTGTTTGTTGTGGGAAATTCACCAAAAAAATCCCTGAAATTCAGGATGCTCCGAAAGAATACTGGACGGAAATAAAAATAGGCGTACAGACAGAATCTTACGACACCGAAAAACCTGAAATTCTTCATCAGGATTTTTCACATATTACCGAAGACCAGATCAAAAATGCTTTAGAAAAATTTGTTGGTGAAATAGAGCAAAAACCACCTGTTTTTTCAGCTATTAAAATTGATGGACAAAGAGCTTACAATCTAGCGAGAGCAGGGGAGGAAGTTGAAATGAAGTCCAGAAAAACAACAATTTTTTATATTGAAGATATTAAAATTGATCTTCCACAGGTAAGTTTTACGGTAGGTTGTTCAAAAGGAACTTACATCCGAAGTCTGGCTCACGATATTGGGCAGGAATTGGGTGTGGGAGCTTATTTAACGCAATTAAGAAGAACCAAAATCGGTGATTATAAGATAGAAGATGCAACGTCCAACTTTTTGGAAAATGATTTTAGATTTTCACAGTAATTATGAAAAATTTACTTTTAATTCTAAGTCTGTTTATTGGTTGTAGATTCTTTTCGCAAGAGGCAGAAACCAAAAAACAAAAAATGGGATTTTACATCAATCCTACCCTTAATTTGGGTTACAATTTAGGCAATAGTATTAAGGACAACCAAAATAAAGACTCCCCATATTATCAGCAATATGTTTCTCCTTATTTACCCAACAAAATTACTTATGGAATTACAGCCGTTGCGGGGTATAATTTTATCCCAAATCTTGCGCTGGGATCTGGCTTGAAGTATAGTTTTATAGATGATAATTTTCATTTGATATATTGGGTGATTCAGCCGAAAGTAATGTTTAATGTTGGCGATGAGTCGATATTTATTGATCTTAACTATGGCAAACAAATTAATCATTCTGCTGTTTCTGATGCTAAATTTTACGGTCTAAAATTGGGACTTCAGGTTTCTTATTCAAAAAGATTAAGTCAGGAAGGGGGCATTATTTTAGAAAGTCATAAATTTGCAAACTCAAGTGCTGTCTTTGTTGGATTGAGTTACGGAATTACAGTGTTCAGCAATAAAAATTATACAGGTTACGGAGAAGATTAATGGAAAAAACACGTATCAATAAATATTTATCGGAAGTAGGATACTGCTCAAGAAGAGCAGCGGACAAACTTTTGGAGGAAGGAAGGATAAAAATAAATGGAGTAGTGCCCGAAATGGGAACGAAAGTTTCTGATGAAGATGTGATCGAAGTGGACGGAAAACCAATCCGTGAACCGGAGGAAAAACACGTTTATATAGCCTTCAATAAACCTGTAGGAATCGTTTGTACAACAGATACAAAACGTGAAAAAAATAATATCATCGACTATATTAATCATCCTAAAAGGATTTTCCCGATCGGAAGGCTCGATAAGCCTAGTGAAGGATTGATACTTTTAACCAGCGATGGTGATATTGTAAATAAAATTCTTAGATCAAGAAATAATCACGGAAAAGAATACATCGTAAGAGTGGATAAACCAATCAATCCAAGATTTCTTGAAAAAATGCGAAACGGTGTTCCGATTTTAGATACTGTAACGAAAAAATGCGAAGTCGAAAAAATTGACGACATGAATTTCAGAATTGTTTTAACGCAAGGTTTAAACCGTCAAATCCGTAGAATGTGTGAACATCTTGGATATGAAGTGAAAAAACTGAAACGTATTCGTGTCTTAAATATTAAACTCGATTTGCCAATCGGGAAATGGAGAGATTTGACGGATGAAGAACTTTCAACTTTGAATAAATTGGTAGAAGGATCAAGCAAAACGTTTGACTAATTTGTTGATCGTTTTAGTTTAAAATTTAAAAATATATTGAGCTTGCCGAAGCATCTCACATAATATAATTACGAAAGATGAACTCTCATCACTTCAAGTACAATTTCATTCTCACCTCATATTCCGGTTTTACTTTCAAAAGTTTCCACATTTTCTTTTCATCTTTTTCACTGATTCTGTAGAAAATTATTTTGTCCGCAGAATATTTAAAGTAAGGATGATTTTTCAGCCATTCTTCGGGAGCATCTACCAAAGTATATTTCGGAACATTGGATGAGTTTAAAGGAGCAATGGCCAACAACTTTTGAGTTAATTCCTTATCAATATTATAAGTCGTTAAAATCTGTTCTTTATTCACAAATCCACCCAATTTTTTTCTGAAACCAATGATAGAACCGGCTGCTCTTTCATCCATTCCAAATTCTACGAGTTGTTTGAAAGTAATTACATTAAGATCAATTTTTGAATAATCTGTTTCCTGTTTTGCTTCTGTTTTTAAAGGTTCATTCTTTGCAATTGTTGATGAATTTAGTTTAATGTAAGGTTTCATTTCCTCAAATTTCTCAGGAGAAATGACAAAACATTTTTGAATATCTTCTAAATTTTTAAAGCTACCTCTTAAATTTCGATCTCGATAATTTACGATAGTTTGTGCTTGTTTATCGGAAAACCCAAAAGATTTCCAATCATTGAGATTGAATGTATTAGGATCGAAAGAATGATACTTAATTTTGATTTTCTCTGAGCTAAAATTTTTCGCAAAACTTTTAAATTTATCAGGAGTTTTTTCAGGAAGAATTAAAAATGATTCTAGTTTTTTGTAGTTTTCATCGCTGATAATAAAACATTCTTTAAACTTTTCCTTACTCACAAAACTGCCACCCAAATAACTTTTATACTTTAAAATCGCTTCGGATTGTCTTTCACTGAAGCCCATTTTCATCCAGTCATTAACTGAAAGTCGATCGGGATTGAATTTCCCGGAAATGGTAATCGATGTCTTTTCAAAATTTTTAAAGTTACTGGATTTCGCTTCTTTATTAGTTTCCGGAAGCAAAATGTATGATTCCAGCTCATTAAATTTTTCCTCAGAAACGGCAAAACATTTTTTGAATTGTTCTTTCGACAAAAATTTTCCGCCAACAACATCTTTATATTTTAGGATTGTTGAAATTTGCTTTTCGGAAAAGCCTAAATTTTCCCACTGTTTTTGGTCAAGATTATTTGGATCAAATTCTACCAGATTAAAAGGAACAGAGCTTTCTGTAATGAATTTTATATTAGAAAAATCCTCTCTTTCTTTGCTCGTATATTTTTGAAATGCAAACAGAATAATCAACATCATTCCCATGAATGCAATTTTTTGGTAATAGCTTTTTTTCATCGCTGTAAACTTAATGAATATAATAAGTCTTAGCAATGAGTAAGTTACAATTGCTTTATTTTAGAATATAAATTGTTGATTCTTCTTTTTTGAAATAAATTGAAAAGGAATTTTCTTAGAATTATTTTAATATTCTTCGTCTTTTTCAGTCAAAGATTCTTTTAATTTTAAAAGTTCAGCTTTTACAAACTCCAAACGATCGATAATAGTCACAGTCTCAGAGATTTTGCTGTTGGTGGTTAAAGCAATTCGGGCACCATCCAGTGTGTAACCTTTTTCTTTCACCAAATGATAGATAATTTGAAGATTCTTAATGTCTTCAGGTGTAAAATACCGGTTGCCTTTTTTATTTTTTTTAGGTTTGATGATCGGGAATTCCTGTTCCCAATAGCGGATCAATGAGGTGTTTACATCAAATGCTTTTGCAACTTCTCCTATTGAATAATACAGCTTATCGGGTAAATTTATCTTCATTTTACGAATCCTAATCTTCAAAGATAAAAATTTTTTAAATTTTATGAACATTTAAAGATACAAAATGTTTATTTTTTCCTTTATAAATCAAGGATAAAAGTCATTTTTTACTGAACGAAAAATCTTTTTGTTTTCACTAATTTTGATTTAAAATAAAAACTCACGTGGATTCTATTTCTGTACTTCATATCGATCTTTTTCAGTCGGGTAAGAATGCCTCAGATTTTTATTTTAACAGGATGAAAGAACATTTGGTTTTGGGGCATCATCATATCGAAAGACCTCATCGCCACGACTTTTACGCCACGATCCTTTTTACAAACGGTAATGGTACTCATGAAATAGATTTTCAAAAATATGAAGTTTCTCCAGGAAGTTTATTTTTTATGTCTCCGGGACAGGTTCACAGCTGGGAGCTTTCGAATGATATTGATGGCTACATTTTCTTTTGTTCGCAGGAATTTTATGAAATGCATTATGTGAATCAAAAGTTGAGAAATTTCCCTTTTTTTGGTTCAGTTAATTTTCCGAGAAAACTTCAATTAAATGATGATGAATTAACGAAAAATATTAATTTGTTTCAAGAACTTGAAAAAGAGTATAAAATTCAGGATGTAATGAAAGAAGGCTTAATTCTTTCTTTGATGTCTCAGATTTTTATTCGATCAACCAGACAGTTTTCAAAAGAATTAAATATTTCGGAATCGTCAGCAAGTTTTTCTTATTTTAAACATTATCAGGACTTTGAAAGCCTTGTTGAAGAGCATTTTACAAAAGAAAAATCAATTGCTTTTTATGCTGATTTAATGAATATCTCTTCGAAACATTTAAATAGAATTACCCAAACGGTTGTTCAGAAAACAGCAACTGAAGTAATTACCGAAAGAGTCGTGTTAGAAGCTAAAAGAATGCTGATGTATTTGGACGAGAGTCTTGTAGAAATAGCTTTTCGATTGGGATATGAAGAATATTCATATTTTGTGAGAGTATTCCGAAAAATTTCCGGAATGACTCCCACACAATTTATTAAAAAATACAAGGCTTAGTTTTTGGTTGACTGTTGTTAGTTTCTGGTTAATGGTTAAATCAAATAAAGATTATTTCATTCAAAAACTCTCAAATTCTAATCCTCTAAGCCCCCCAACTCTCAATTTACAATAGTAATTTAAAAGGTCCTTCAAATATCGTATCAAACGAATCGATCATTTTCCCTTTTTCATCAAAAACTCCGATTGTCATATTTTGTTTTGAAAATTTAATGTCTTCTTCCGGGAAAGTAATATTGATGTTTCCTTTTAAAATTTGATCTCCTTTTAGAATAATTTTATCTGAACCAAAGAAATTGATTTCTGCATTTTTAGGACTAATGACTTTTATGGTTACTATTTTTTGCTCATTTGATTTGTTTAAAAGAGTGTAAATAAAAGTATTCGTTATTTTCCCATTCTTAATGAAAAATGTTGATCCTGCAGGTTTGATGAATTTGGCTTCCATTGAACCTCTGTCATACATTAAAAATCCTAGAAAACCGATTAATAAAGCTAAAATGGCAGTCGTTGCTTTCATTTTTGATGTAAACCTGAATTTTTCCTGGTTTTCAATCTCAGATTCAGTGGCATAACGAATTAAGCCTTTTGGAAGACCGACTTTTTCCATCACTTCATCACATGCGTCAATACAAGCTGTACAATTTACACATTCCAATTGCTGTCCGTTTCGTATATCGATTCCAGTCGGACAAACCACAACACACTGATGACAATCGATGCAATCGCCTTTTCCTACAGCTTTTCTGTCTTCATTATTTCTCCATTTTGAACGCCCTTCACCTCTTTTAAAATCATAATATACATTGATGGTTTGCTTATCAATTAATACTCCCTGAAGCCTTCCGTATGGACAAATGAGTGTACAAACCTGCTCACGAAGCCATGCAAAAACAAAATAAAAAGTCATAGAAAACCCGATCATTCCTAAGAATTTTAAAAAATTTTCAATCGGACCTTCTTGCATTATTTTTATGACCTCTTCGTAGCCAACAATATAAGCGAACATGAAATGTGTAATAATTACTGAAATCAAAGCGAAAACAGACCATTTTGTTAATCTTTTTCTGATTTTCTCAGAATCCCATTCTTGTCTGTCGAGTTTCATTTGTTTGTTTCGGTCACCTTCAATCCAATATTCAATTTTTCTGAAAACATTTTCCATAAAAATCGTTTGGGGGCAAAGCCATCCGCAGAAAATTCTTCCAAAAACTACAGTGAAGAGCATTACAAAAATCACAGAAGTTACTGCTCCTAAAGCTAAAATGAAAAAGTCCTGTAAATAAAAAGGTTGTCCGAAAATGAAAAATTTTCTATCAATGACATTAAAAAGTAAAAATGGATTATTATTAATTTTAACGAAAGGCAATCCGAAAAATAAGACAAGTAAAAAATAACTTACATAATTTCTATAATTGGTGTATTTTCCTTTTGGCTTACGGGGAAAAACCCATTTCCTTTTTCCAGCTTCGTCCATTGTTCCTATCGAATTTCTGAAGTCTTCATTATCTATTTCCGAAACCTGAAAATTGCCGGATTGTACGCTCATCGTCTTAAAGTTTTATTAAAAATTTTAACAAGAATTCAAATCATTTGGTTTAAATTCTCATTTTAAAAGATTTTGATTAAAATATTTTAAAATTTTAATGCTGTACAAAGCTCTGAATTAAACAATTTTAATACTAATATTATCTACATCTTAAATAGTACAATTCGGACATTTTTAAAATTATTTTATTGTATCAAAACGAGAAAATAATCTTTGAATCTTATTATGTATGTCGTAAATTGTTCCCTTTAAAATTGTGCGGAATGAAAAATATTTTAAAAACCAGTTCGCTTGGTTTGATTTTAGTATTATTTAGCTGTAAATCAGTAAATAGTAATAATATGTTTTATGGAGGTGTAAAGCCGGAAAAAGTTTCGGATCAGTTCAGTTTTACGGAAGGACCGTCTTCGGATAAAGAAGGTAATGTATATTTTACCGATCAACCTAACGATAAAATTTACTATTGGGATTGGAAAACAAATAAAATTATTCAGTTTTTGGATAAGACAGGAAGAGCCAACGGAACACATTTCGATAAAGATGATAATTTGATTACTTGCTCGGATGATAACGGAGAAATCTGGAAAATTTCAAAAGATAAAAAAGTTCAGGTTTTATTGAAAGATTTTGAAGGTAAAAGATTGAACGGTCCAAATGATGTGTGGAACGACGAATTTGGCGGAATGTACTTCACAGATCCCTTATACAAAAGAGATTATTGGGTAAATTTTAAAGAAGAAATTCCAAATAAAAGTTTGTATTACAGAAATAAAGACGGAAAAATTTCAAAACTTGAAACCTTCACTCAACCCAACGGAATTGTAGGAAGTGAGAAGTTTAAAAAATTATACGTTTCAGATATTGATGCTGGAAAAACTTACGTTTATGATATTCTAGGTGAAGGAAAATTATCTGAAAAGAGACTTTTCTGCGAAATGGGTTCAGACGGAATGACGCTTGATAAACACGGAAATTTATATTTAACAGGAAAAGGTGTTCATGTGTTCAATCGAGACGGTAAGAAAATTTATCATATTCCCATTGAAGAAGAATGGACCTCAAATGTTACGTTTGGAGGAAAAAATAACGAAACTTTATTCATTACTGCTTCGAAATCGGTGTATACTTTACCGACGAAGGTGAAAGGTGTGAAATAGTTTAAACACAAATTGCACTGATTTTTTCACGAATAACACAAATATTTTAATACACAAAATATTGTTGTAAGTTTTGGCTAAAGCCAATCTTGAGTTTAATAATAAAAAAACGGGTTAAAGCCCGTTCCTATTGATATTTTTATTGTGTTATTCGTGAAAAAAATCAGTGCAATTTGTGTTTAGATTAATATGCCACTTCCATTTTCACTTTCTTACCTTTCAGTTTTTCGTGACTCAATCTTTTCAAAACATCGTTCACTCTATTTCTTGCAACGGCAACATAAGAAGTATTATCTTTTACTTCTATCAGTCCAAGTTCTTCTTTTTGAAGATCACCTTTTTTAAGTAAATAACCAACAATATCCACTTTATTTACTTTATCCTTTTTTCCGGCACTGATGTAAATCGTCTGGAAAGGCGTTTTTGCAGGAACTTTATTAAATCCGACAACACTTTCTTCCGGAATATCATTTTTAATGAAAGGGAAATTATCTTCTTCTTTCATTATTAAATAAGCAAAACCTTTCGCATTCATTCTCGCGGTACGACCGTTTCTGTGGATGAAAGCATCTTCTTTCGGAGGTAATTGATAATGAACAATCGACTCAACTTCCGGAACATCCAAACCTCTCGAAGCCAAATCTGTCGTAATTAAAATTCTCGCAGAATCGTTTCTGAATTTCAATAAAGCACGTTCTCTTTCGTCCTGTTCCATTCCGCCGTGGAAAGTTTCTCTGTCGATTCCTTTTTCGCGTAAAAGTTCCGAAATACGGTCAACCGCTTCACGGTGATTACAGAAAATCAACGTTCTTTTGTTACCGATTTTACAGATTAAATTAAATAAAGTATCCAGTTTTTCCTCAGAAATAGTCATTACTTTTCTAAACTGAATATCCGGTTTTGCATCACCTAATTTTAGAAAATCAATCAGTTTTTCATTTTTTAAACCTGTAAAAGCTGGAATTTCATCCATTGCCGTTGCAGAAGTTAAAATTCTCTGTGAAAGTCCTTTCAAAGAATTAGAAATGAATTCCATATCATCATGAAAACCAAGCTCCAAAGCCTTGTCAAATTCATCTAAAACCAATGTCTGAATCGTTTTCGGATCAAAATTATTGTTTCTTAAATGATAAACAACTCTTCCCGGAGTTCCTATTAAAATAGCCGGAGCTTCAATTAAATTATTGACCTCAATTTTTTTATCGTGACCTCCATAACAAACTGAAACCTTAAAATCCGTTCCCATCGATTTGAAAACCTGCTCAATCTGCAATGCTAGTTCTCTCGCCGGAACTAAGATTAACGTCTGAATTCCTGAAGCATTTTTCTTAAGATTTCTGAGAACAGGAAATAAAAAAGCCAGTGTTTTTCCCGAACCGGTAGGAGAGAGCAAAACAATATCCTGATTATTTTCTGTCGCTTTATATGTAGATTTCTGCATCTGATTCATGTCCTGAATCTGCAGTTTTTTGTAGATTGATTCTAATTCCATTTTGCAAAGATAGTCATTTAGTTGATGGTTGATCGTTGCAGGTTGTTAGTTCTAAATTTAATATTACGAATTGTCATTCAGAACGAAGTGAAGAATCTATCGATCAAAAACGAGCAACCACCAACAAGCAACTAACAACCATCAACCATCAACTGTATTTTAGGAGCTATTTCCGACTTTTCGCTATATCTTTTTGGTTACGGGCTTCGCTTCGCTGCGCCCGCAACCAAAAAGGATGCCGCTGCAATCCGGGCTAGGGTGGAAGTCAATTATATTGATGTTTAGAAATGAATAGTAAGGCAGATTTCCAAAAAATAAAAATATTTCATATTGATTATTAGTAAGTTATGAATAGTTTCTCGAAGTTTGAAATTATTGCTTATCTCAAATAAAATTCATATCTTTGCACCCACTTTTGTGGCGAGAAGGTTTGAAAAGTAAATAACTCAAAACTAATTACTTCCGTATTTTTCAATTCACATTTATTCAGACCGTTGAAAAAGAAGGAATACAAATTTTATTAGAAAATGTCAAAAGAGACAAATTCAGCAGAGGTTTTATTAAACCAAAACGTAGCACCAGAACAATTTGATTGGGATTCTTTCGAATCAGGTCTTGATGCAGATGCGAGAAAAGAAAAAAGCGATTTAGAAGAAATCTACAACGGATCTTTGAACAACCTAGACGATAACGACGTTTTAGTTGGAAAAGTTGTAAGATTAACTGACAAAGAAGCTATCGTAGACATCAACTTCAAATCTGAAGGTGTTATTTCTCTTAACGAATTCCGTTACAACCAAGGCCTAAAAGTAGGTGACGAGGTTGAAGTAATGGTTGACAGAAGAGAAGACAAAACAGGTCAGTTACAATTATCTCACAGAAAAGCTAGAACGCTTAAAGCTTGGGATAAAGTAAATGAGCTACACGAAACTGGAGAAATCGTAAACGGTTTTGTGAAGTCTAGAACTAAAGGAGGTATGATCGTAGACGTACACGGAATCGAAGCATTCTTACCTGGTTCTCAAATTGACGTTAAGCCAATTAAAGATTACGATCAGTTCGTAGGTAAAACTATGGAGTTCAAAGTTGTGAAAATCAACCCTGAGTTCAAAAACGTAGTTGTATCTCACAAAGCATTGATCGAAGCAGATATCGAAGGTCAGAAAAAAGAAATCATCGCTCAGTTAGAAAAAGGACAAGTTCTTGAAGGTACTGTTAAGAATATTACTTCTTACGGTGTATTCATCGACCTTGGAGGTGTTGATGGATTGATCCACATTACAGACCTTTCTTGGTCTAGAGTGAACCACCCATCTGAAATCCTTGAGGACGGACAAACTGTAAAAGTTGTTATCCTTGACTTTGATGATGAGAAAACAAGAATCCAATTGGGTATGAAGCAATTAGAAGCTCACCCTTGGGATGCTCTTTCTGCTGACTTGAAAGTAGGTGACAAAGTAAAAGGAAAAGTAGTAGTTCTTGCTGACTATGGTGCATTCGTAGAAATCGCTCCAGGTGTGGAAGGATTGATCCACGTTTCTGAAATGTCTTGGTCTACTCACTTGAGATCTGCAGGTGACTTTGTAAAAGTAGGTGATGAGGTTGAAGCTGAAGTACTTACTTTAGACAGAGAAGACAGAAAAATTTCTTTGGGTATCAAGCAATTAAGCAAAGATCCATGGGAAAATATCGAAGCTAAGTATCCGGTAGGATCTAAGCATGTAGGAACTGTAAGAAACTTCACAAACTTTGGTGTATTCGTAGAGTTAGAAGAAGGTATTGACGGATTAATCTACATCTCTGATCTTTCTTGGACTAAGAAAATCAAGCACCCATCTGAGTTCTGTGCAGTTGGTGATAAATTAGATGTTGTAGTTCTTGAATTAGACATCCAGGCTAGAAGATTATCTCTAGGTCACAAACAATTGACTGATAATCCATGGGATGCATTCGAAACTAAATATGCTGAAGGAACTGTACACACAGGAACTGCTGTAGAAGTTCACGATAAAGGAGCTTCTGTACAATTCGAAGATGCTGAAGTTGAAGCATTCTGCCCTTCAAGATTATTAGAGAAAGAAGATGGATCTAAAATCAAGAAAGGTGAAACTGCTGAGTTCAAAGTAATTGAATTCAACAAAGAATTCAAGAGAGTAGTTGTTTCTCACACAGGTATCTTCAGAGACGAAGAGAAGAAAAACGTAAGAGAAGCTTCTAACAACAGATCTAACAATGTATCTTCTTCTTCAAACGAAGAGAGATCTACTTTAGGAGATATCGATGCATTAGCAGAATTGAAAAGAAAAATGGAAGAAGGTAAATAATCCTTAATTCATTTTATGATATGGGCCACTCAGAAATGAGTGGCTTTTTTTTGCTATACTAGAGTATAGTTTTTTAGTTTTAGGGTTTTATTTGCTTAAAATTTTTCACATAATAAAGAAAAAATTATTACTTTTAACCGAATCAAAAAATAAAAACTTTTTAACTATGAAAAAATTCTTTCTGCTAATGCTTATGGCATTCGCAATATCATTCAATTTGCTAAAAGCCCAAGGTACAGATTATATTATTTGTATTGATAATAGTGGCTCCATAGGTGGTCCGGCTTATGACCAGATAAGCATAAGTACAAAAAAATTAATTGAGAATATTCTTGCATGTAACCCGAAGAATAGAGTAGCTGTTACTCACTATGGTACAGGGGTATATGGAATACCTGACGTAACCTATAATCCAAGAATTTATATTGAGTCTGATTTTACAAATAATATTGCTGTCGCTCAAAATTTTACAAGAAGACTAGAGGCAGGAGATCATTTCCATGAAGCTTTAGGACTTATTGGGGACGCTTTGGATAATAATCCTAATCCTGATATTGTAAGCCCTCAACCAAATTTGCACAGAGACCCAAATGCTCCTTTGGTAATTATCCTATTCACTGATGCTCAAAGAGCTGCGGGAGATTTAGAGAGTGGTTCTTATTTGGTAAATTATTATGACACTACTTATGGCTCTCCCGGAGCATTCAAAAATGTTTCATTTTTTAAGAAAGACAGAAAAACCAAATTTGCTGTAGTACATGTAAGTCCGGACAGTTATTCAACAGAAGCAGCTGCATCTATCGCAAGTGCGGGAGGATCTTATTTCGGTCCTGTAGAAAGCAATACGGATGATATCGATTATGGAATTTCGCCAAGACTTTATTTTGGAAAAACAGATTTTTTACTGACTACTAGCGAAATTTTTGAAATTACCAGAAATGTTTGTGATAATCAGGGTGGAGGAAGTATAAATATGTACTATGAGCCAAATGATTGCGGAGGATTTAATTCAGTACAAAGTGTTCTTGGTACTTATGATTTACCTTCTGGAGCAATATTGCAGGGGCTGCAATTGTCAATTGTGAGTCTTTCAACCGGAGATGAGTATCCTGTGTCGTTTAACCCTACGATGACAGCTCCTAATCAATATCATCAAACTTTGACGGCTTCAGATTTTGGGGCAGTTCCGGCAAGTGCTATGTACGGACAGTTTAAATTCTTAATAACAATGACCTATGAAGTTGGCGGACAGACTTATCAGGCTTCAGCTTGGAATAATAATCCGTTTGCTACATTTGATATTAATTTTGGCTGTACAAGAGGTGTCCCAAATACACAATTAGACAAGAAAAACAGACCAGATTTCAAACTTGATAGAAATAGTAATCCAAATCATTTTAGAAAAAATTCTGAAAATGTTCAAAAATTCCAGCTTACTCCAAATCCTACGAAAGGACAATTGAATGTTGTTTTAAATAAAGGATTTGAAAATGGTTCTTTACAGGTATTAGATCTTAATGGAAGCGTAATATATAAAACTACATTTAAAAATCAAAAACAGCTTACTATTGATCTAACTGAACAAAAAGAAGGAGTTTATATTGTTAATATTTTATCTGATAAAAATGAAATTTATACTGAAAAAATTATAAAGAAATAAAAAATATAAAACACATTATAAATAAATGGAGATCATCGTTTGATGATCTCTTTTTGTTTATAGAAAGGGATTGAAATAAACTTAAATAAAATATTATTTTTTTGTTAAATATTTGTAGATTAGCAACAATTATTAGTGTATATGAAAAAAGTAGCTTTACCCCTTTTGTTTGCTGTATCCGCAGTGTTTCCGTCTATTCTTTTTGGACAAGATAATGAGAAATTAATTAAAGATTATATTTCTCAAAATAAGATTAGAGAATATAAGAAGTCTGATCTTGCCAATTTCGCTATTGGAAATATTGATTCGTCAAAATCTTTAAATGGTGATGTTGTAAAGTTTCAACAGACTTATAATGGTCTTCCTGTATATAATGCAGAAGGAACGGTACTTGTAAGAGATAATAAAATTGTCTATTACTCCGATACCTTTTTGAAAGATTATACTTCATCTGTTCCCAATACTGCAACTATGAGTAAAGTTGCGGCACTTCAGAAAATTTCAGAAAATTTACAAAAAGAAAAAGTTCAAGCTTATCCTATTTTAAATTTTTCTGATGCAGATCCTGCAAATGGACAGGCTGCAAAGCAGAGATTAGTTTATGTGGAAAATAATGGAGCTCTAAAACTTGCTTATCAATTTTCACTTCCTGAACCAAATTCTCCGAGCTATTGGGATATTTTAGTGGATGCAACGAACGGAAATATCATTAGTAAATTAGATTTAAATTTATCGTGTAACTTCCACGAAGATGCATACTCACATGACTATTCTCACGCCCATAATAATTTCATAGGACCATTAAATAGTTTTGCGAACCAAAGCGTTAATTTTTTAGTTCCGGACAATGCTTCTTACAATGTTTTTCCACTACCAATAGAAGCTCCGACATTTGGATCTAGAGCTGTTGTCAACAATCCATGGATTTTAGCAGCTTCACCGGAAGGATGGCACTATGATGGTACAACTCGCTATACAATTACAAGAGGAAATAATGTTCACGCCTATGAAGATACTTCAGGGGTAAATGCTATAGGCTTTTCGCCTGATGGAGGAACTTCTAGAAACTTTAATTATACATTTAGTATTAATGCAGATCAATTTGCAAATCAAAGTGCATCTATTACCAATTTGTTTTATATCAACAATAAAATCCATGATATTTTCTATACGTTTGGCTTTACACCAGCCGCTAGAAACTTTCAGGCTACAAACTTTGGACTAGGAGGTGCTGGAAATGACTATGTTCTTGCTGAGGCTCAAGATGGTGGGGGAACAAATAATGCCAATTTTGCAAGTCCTTCAGATGGAAGTAAGCCAAGAATGCAGATGTATATGTGGTCGACTGTAAATAGACTTTTCTTTTATAATGCACCTGCTGCAGCAGTTCCTCGTCAACCTGGTGCGGGAACAGCTTTATTCGGTAATGCATTAGATGCAACCGGAGTTACTGGGAATGTTCAGCTTTCGTCGGTATTAGATGGTTGTACGGCTCTTCCGGCAGCTTCTCTTACAGGAAAAATTGGTTTAGTTGAAAGAGGAACTTGTGCATTCACTGTAAAGGTTAAAAATCTACAAGATGCTGGTGCAACTGCTGCTATTATTTATAACAATACTGCTAACGGATCTACATTAGCCAATATGTCGGGAACTGATAGTACAATTACTATTCCTTCAGTATTAATTACAAATCCGGAGGGAGAATACATTAAGAGCCAGCTTGCTGCAAGTACGACTGTAAATGTCACTTTAAAGAATGATCCGGCAACAAGTGTTACTCCAGATGGAAGTTTTGATAATGGAATTGTTATTCATGAATACGGTCATGGAATTTCAAACAGATTAACAGGAACGGGATCAGGATGTTTAAATTCAAGTGCAGATAAAGAACAAATGGGAGAAGGTTGGTCGGATTTCTTTGCTGTAATGTTAACCAATAAAGCGGGTGATAATGCTTCTGTACCAAGAGGTATGGCAACTTATGCAGCTGGACAAGCTACATCAGGATCTGGAATCAGACCTGCAAAATATTCTCCTGATTTTGCTATTAATGATTATACTTACGGGGATACAAACGGTATGGAATATACAAATACAAGTGGACAATTGGTTCCGGATGTACATTCTATTGGTTTCGTTTGGGCAACTATGTTATGGGATCTTCATTGGCAATATGTTGCTAAATATGGATATTCTTCAGATGTAACAGCAAACACTACAAATGGTAGTTCAAGAGTATTGCAATTGGTTACAGATGCTTTAAAATTACAAATTTGTAATCCAACATTTATCGATGGCAGAAATGCAATTTTAAGTGCTGAATTAAATACTACTGCTGGTGTTGACAGATGTATGATTTGGAGAACATTTGCGAAAAGAGGTTTAGGAGTAAATGCTTCTGCTGGGGTAAAAACTAATATAAATGACCAAGTTCAGGATTTCACAGTACCTGCGGATTGTGTATTAGCAACGGATGAGGTAAAATCTGTAAAAGAAAATACAATTTCTATCTATCCAAATCCTGCTAGAAATGAATTCTTCATCAATTTCCCTCAGAAAACTTTAGGAAAAGTAAGTGTTGAAATTTATGATATGTCAGGTAAACTGGTTTCTTCTGAAGATAAAATTTCACCGGATGCTAAAAAATCCATCTCAACTGATAAGTTAATTAATGGAACTTATATGGTTAAAGTAAAAGGATTAGGCTTCGATGCAACTTCAAAAGTTATAGTGAAAAAGTAAAATATCAATTTAAATATTATTTAAAAATGACTGTTCTTAATAGAATAGTCATTTTTGTTATAAAACATATTATAAAAAAAGTTTTGAAATGAATAATATTTGTAAATTAGCACCTTTGTTAATCAATATGAAAAAGAGAACTCTACCCCTTATTTTTGCTGCATTCGCAGTTTTCTCATCTTCAAGTTTATTTTCTCAAAATAATGAGAAGTTAATTAAAGATTTTATATCTCAAAATAAAATTAGAGAATATAAAAAGTCTGACCTTACTAATTTTAGTATTGATGTAAGTGACCATTCTGAAAGTATGAATGGTGATGTTGTAAAAATACAGCAAATGTATAAAGGTATTCCTGTTTATAGATCTTTAGGCTCGGTTCTAATAAAAAATAATCAGGTTGCTTATTATGATGATTCTTTTGAAAAAGATTATTCTAATGCCGATTCGAATGTTCCTTCAATTACAAAAGAAGCAGCTTTTAAGTTTGCTTCTCATGGAACAAATATCGAAGATCCTAGTAAAGTTCAGATTCTGAATTTTCATGATGCAGATATCAAAAATGTATTTGCAAAGCATCAACTGGTATATGTAAAGAAAGATCAAAACCTAGTTCTATGTTATGAATTTACTTTCCCTGAAAGAAAAACGTCAAACTATTGGGATATTTTGGTTAATGCAAATACTGGAGAAATTGTGGAAAAAAATAATTTAAATCTTAGCTGTAATTTTGTTGATCATCCTTATGGTCATTCTCATGAAAATCATTTGGCCATATTTCCATTAGGAAAAGAAAATTATCAGCAATCTAACCCGGCGACAAGTTTATTGTTGGCTCCAGATAATGCATCTTATAATGTATTTCCTTTTCCAATAGAAGCTCCAACTTTTGGATCAAGATCTGTAGTAACAAACCCATGGAATCTTACTGCTTCACCGGAAGGATGGCATTCTGATGGTACTACACACTATACTGCAGCACAAGGAAATAATGTATCAGCTTATCAGGATTTATATGATAATGATTTTAATACTGGGATTACCGTAGATGGTGGTGCCTCAAGGAATTTTAATTTTCCATATACGCCAGGTGTGCTTGCTTTAAATAACCAAGATGCAGCGATAACAAACTTATTTTATGCAAACAATATGGTGCATGATATTTTCTATAAGTTTGGATTTACACCTGCATCAAGAAACTTTCAAAAAAATAATTTCAATTTAGGAGGCGTAGGTAATGATTTTGTAAATGCGGAAGCTCAAGATGGAGGAGCAACTGCAGTAGATACAACTGTTAATCCTCCTATACAGAACTATAATAATGCAAATTTTGCAACGCCACAAGATGGAGGTAGTGGCAGAATGCAAATGTATTTATGGGTAAATGACGCACAAAAATTATTTTATAATGCACCAGCATCTGCAATTACAAGAACGCCGGTTTCATACATTGCTCAATTTGGACAACAAATAACAGGGCTTCCAGTAACTGGTCAAGTTAAGTTATCTCCCGTTTTAGATGCATGTACAGCTCTTCCTGCAAATTCATTAACTGGATTTATTGGCTTAGCAGAAAGAGGAAATTGTGACTTCAATATCAAAGTTGAAAATATGCAAAATGCAGGTGCGACAGGAGCTATCATTTATAATGCTGCTACTTCTGCTGCACCAGGTAATATGGGAGGAACTAACTTAAATGTTTATATAATGTCCGAGCTAATTGATAACGCAGAAGGAGAGTATATAAAGTCTCAATTAGCAAATAATATTCCAGTAAACGTGTCTATGAGCTATAGTACAAAGCAAGATGGTAGCTTTGATAATGGAGTTATGATCCATGAATATGGGCATGGTATTTCTAACAGGCTTACAGGAAATGGTTACAGCTGTTTGAGTTATGCTAATTCTAGAGAGCAAATGGGAGAAGGTTGGTCAGATTTCTTTGCTTTAATGCTGACTAATAAAGCGGGAGATAATGCTTCAGTACCAAGAGGTATGGGTACTTATGTATCTGGAGAAGGCATAAGTGGAGATGGAATCAGACCTGCAAAATATTCACCTGATTTCCTGATTAATGATTATACATATGGCGATACGAATGGAATGGTATTTTCTAATGGTGTTCCAGACGTTCACTCAATTGGCTTCATTTGGGCAACCATGCTTTGGGATCTTCACTGGCAATATGTTGCTAAATACGGATATGCTTCCGATGTAACTTCAAATACAACAAGTGGTAGCTCAAGAGTATTACAGTTGGTTACTGATGCCTTAAAACTTCAGGCTTGTAGCCCAACATTTGTTGACGGTAGAAACGCGATCTTACAAGCAGAATTGGCAACTACTGGTGGTGCAGACAGATGTATGATCTGGAGAACCTTTGCTAAAAGAGGTTTAGGTGTGAATGCTTCTGCTGGATCTAAAACAAACATAAACGATCAAGTTCAGGATATGACGGTACCAGCGGATTGTGTATTAGCTACAGATGAAGTATCTGCTGTTAACAATACAATTTCAATCTATCCAAATCCTGCTAAGAACGAATTCTTCATTAATTTCCCAACAAAAACGTTAGGAAAAGTAAGTGTAGAAATTTATGATATGTCAGGAAAATTGGTTTCTTCTGAAGACAAAATTTCACCGGATGCTAAAAAGTCTATTTCAACTGATAAGTTAATCAACGGAACTTATATGGTTAAAGTAAAAGGATTAGGTTTCGATGCAACTTCAAAAGTAATTGTTAAAAAATAAAATCAATTTAAATATTTAGTAGAATCGGCGCAAACGAAGTTTGCACCGATTCTTTTTATCTATCATTTTAACGTTTTCGATTCTTTTAACTAATAAGTTGTACCTTTGTCGGCTGTTCAAAAAATGAATATGGAGAAGAAAAATATACTAAAAGGTGTTTTATTTGTAGGAATTGGTGCAAGTATATATGGAATGTTGGCGACTTTTGTAAAGTTAGCTTATAATGAAGGGTACACAACCTCGGAGGTTACAACTTCGCAGTTTTTATTAGGATTGGTTGGACTTTTAGCTCTTAATTTTTTTCAGACAATTACTTCAAAACAAAAATTATCCTCACCAAATAGAAAGGAAGTAAGAAATTTATTGTTGACCGGAACATCAATGGGCTTTACAAGCTTATTTTATTATATTGCAGTTCAATACATTAATGTTTCTGTTGCGATTGTATTATTGATGCAGTCGGTTTGGTTTAGTGTAGTAGTTGAAAGTTTTTTAACGAAAAAATTGCCAAATGTAAGAAAAGTAGTTTCTGTAATTATCGTTTTAGTCGGAACTATTTTAGCAACAAATTTAGTTAATGAAAGTCTGGAAATTGATTGGAAAGGAATCTTCTGGGGATTAATGGCGGCAGCTTCTTATACATTAACGATGTTTACTTCCAATACATTGGCAACACACTTACCTGTATTTAGAAAAAGTATAATTATGCTTTGTGGAGGTTCAGTTGTAGTTTTTGGATTTCTATTTTTCGCACAGATTGGCCCCTTATATTTTGATGGTTTAAAATCATTTTATCTAAATTTTACAAACAATACGGAGCATATTCATTCATTTAATTATTCAATTTTATGGAAATATGGATTAATTTTATCATTGTTCGGAACCATAATTCCTCCGATTTTATTTAATATTGGTTTCCCAAATGCGGGTTTAGGATTAGGAAGTATTGTGTCTTCATTAGAACTTCCGGTTTCTGTGACGATGGCTTTCGTTTTGTTAGGAGAAAGAGTAATTTTCATTCAATGGATTGGAATTGCTTTGATTCTTTTTGCCATTGTCTTAATGAATTTACCTTCTAAAAAGAAATTAACGATAGCAGTTGCAGAATAATTTTAAGCTAAAAACCCGTTATGCTTAAATTTTAATTTTAAATACAATTAAAATATTTTTTTTCACTGTTAAAATATAATAATTAACTTAAAAATACCATTAAAAGCCGTTTCTTTTGGAGCGGTTTTTTTAATTTTAATATCTAAAATAAATTTCATGGAATATTTTAAGAATGCTGTTGCGATTTTAATGCTATCGATTGTACCCAACTTTATGTTTTCTCAAGTAAAACCTTTAGATGCGGAACTTACCAATTATAAATACCCTTACGAAGTCCACTTTCTGAATTTTAAATCTCAAAATAATAATCTGAAAATGGCTTATATGGATGTTCAACCAAAAAAGTCAAATGGGAAAACGATAATGCTTCTTCATGGTAAAAATTTCAATGGAGCATATTGGGAAAAAACGGCGAAAGATCTTTCAGACAAGGGTTTTCGAGTGATTATTCCAGATCAGATCGGATTTGGGAAGTCTTCCAAACCGCAAAACTATCAGTTTTCATTTTCTCAACTGGCAGAAAACACAAAAGCTATTTTAGATGAACTTAAAATCAATAAAACAATTGTTTTAGGTCATTCAATGGGAGGGATGGTTGCAACAAGGTTTACTTTGCAATTTCCTGATAAAGTTGAAAAATTAATTCTAGAAAACCCAATCGGGCTTGAAGATTATAAAACTTTTGCATCGTATCAAACGATAGATCAGGCTTATCAATCTGAATTAAAAAACACTGCTGAATCATACAAAAACTATCAAATGAAATTTTACTATGATAACAAATGGAAAGCAGAATATCAACCATGGTTGGATTTAATGGCGGGCTGGACTTTACATTCTGATTATCCAAAGGTAGCTTGGGATGCAGCATTAACGACAGATATGATTTACAATCAGCCTGTTTGTTATGAATTTAAAAATATTAAAGTTCCAACTTTATTAATCATCGGAACGAGAGACAGAACCGCAATCGGGAAAGACAGAGCTCCAAAAGAATTGCAGCCAAAAATGGGGCAATATCAGGAATTAGGAAAGAAAACCCAACAACAAATTGCAGGTTCAAAGTTAGTTGAAATTGAAAATGTCGGACATCTTCCACACATCGAAGTTTATGATAAATTCTGGAATGCGTTATATGATTTTATAAAGTAATTAGGATGAATTTAAAAGTGAATTGTCAATGGTCAATTTTTAAAAGTGCGAATAATTGACAATTTACTTACAAAGTAAAATTCACCATTCACTTTTATACATCTCATAAATAAAAAGAGACTACTAAAAATTAGCAGTCTCTTTTTGTATTTATTGTTGTCTGAATTATTTCTTCTTGTAAGCAGCGTCTTTAATTCTCGCTTTTTTACCTCTAAGGTCTCTGAAGTAGTAGATTCTTGATCTTCTAACTCTACCTCTTCTATCAACTTCAATTTTTTGAAGAGCAGGCATGTTGATAGGGAATACTCTTTCTACACCTACATCACCAGACATTTTTCTGATTGTGAAAGTTTTTGTAGATCCAGTACCTCTCAATTGAATAACAGTTCCTTTGAAGAACTGAGTTCTTGTTTTTTGACCTTCTTTAATCTCGTAATACACAGTGATTGTATCACCAGCTTTGAATTCAGGGAATTCTTTTTTTGTAATGTACTTGTCTTGTACGTACTTTAATAAATCCATTATTAATAAATAAAATGTTAAGGCTAAGCAACTTACACGGACTTCGTCAGAGGTTGAATAACAGGTTGCAAATATACAAAATAGTTTTTGAATATTCCAAACATCTAATGTATTAAATATGATAAATTTTTAATGAAATTTTCTCTAAAAACTTAACACTTCTTTTAACTTCCCATCAGATACAGTTTACATGGGAATTCTACTTTTGCCCGATAGTAAAAAGCGGATAATCAATGCTTTTTAAAATTATTAATACACAAAATTTTAAAAACATACACACGAACTAAACTGTACTACAATGAAACATTTATTATTCCTTTTTTGTTTCGCCGTCCAGTTTGCATTTGGGCAGACTTTATATCCCTATTTGCAAAATCCGACGCCAACTTCGATGATCGTAAACTGGAAAACATCATCAAACAACGAAACAACGGTTACTTACGGAACTTCACCAACCAATTTGAACGTAACGGTAACAGGAACAACCAACATTTTTTCGGACACCGGTTACAACAACAATTATTTTTATCACACGGCTAAAGTCACCAATTTACAGCCCAATACAAAGTATTATTATAAAATTAAAACAGGAACAAGCGAATCTGCTGTTTACAATTTTAGAACGCTTCCTTTACCAGGACAACCTGTTACGGCAGACGGAAAAATCCGTTTCCTGATCATGGGGGACAACCAAATTAAAGCAGAACCGAGATATGATACTTTAACATTAAATGCATATAAAAAATTAAAAGAAAAATTCGGGGCAACATCCGATCCTTCAGATAATATTGCATTGACGTTTATGGTTGGAGATCAGGTTGATGTAGGAACTTTGGATCATTATGAAAATGTTCATTTCAAGAAAAATATCAATCTATCACCTTATCTTCCTATTCAAACGACGGTTGGAAATCATGAAACCTACGGAACTTTGGGAATGAATTCTTACTACGCTCACTTTTATATCGATGAAATTAAATACAAAAACATCACATCAGGAAATGAGAATTATTACGCTCAACAAGCCGGAAATGTTTTATTTGTAAGCTTGAGTTCAGAACATACAGGTGCAGCTCAGCAAACTTGGCTTCAGCAGATTTTAAATGAAGCAAACAATGATCCTACCGTAGATTGGATCATTTCTTTGAGCCACAGACCATATCAGGCAGAGCAATATGTTGGAGATATTTCGACTTGGGTTAGAAATACAGCTGTTCCTTTGTTAACGACTTCCAATAAATATTTAATGCATGTTGGAGCGCATCATCACTTATATCATAGAGGTCAGTTGAAAGAATCTCCGAATTATCAGATTATTTCCGGCGGAGTAGCATGGGATCAGTATTGGGGAATGTCGAATGAACAGGATTTTGATGATGTTCAGAAAACATTGACGGATTGGACTTACCAGATTGTTGAGGTAGATGTTATCAATAAAAAAGTAGACATCGAAAGTTATTCAATCGGCGGAGTTTATCATAAAAAATATAATGAATTGATTGATACTTTTCACAGGTATAAAAATCAGTCAAAACCTGCAAAGCCTTCTATCACAAATACTTTTACTGCTCCGGTTACTTTACCTTTAACATTAAATGGAAGTTCTTTTTCTACAACAAATTCAGAATTATTAAATACCACTCAGTTTTTAATCAGTAAAGCTGCAGATTTTTCTATTATTGAAAAAGAATTCTACAGAGATTACGAAAATTGGTTCGGAAAAGACGGAAACGGAACTCCCGATATTACAAAAAACTTAAACGCAGGAGTTGATATTACTAAAGCTACAATTGCTTCAAATTCAATCACAAACGGAATTTATTATGTGAAAGTTCGATACAGAGACAGAAATTTGGAGTGGAGCGATTGGAGCGATGCAAAACAATTTGAAGTGACGGGAAGTGTGGTTTCAAATCCTACATTTAATTTAAGTAAAACAGAATACACACAAAATGAACCGATTGTAGCGACATTTACAGACGGTCCCGGAAATCAGCAAGATTGGGTTGGAATTTATAAAAAAGGTCAGACTCCGGCTTCTGTGACTTCTCAAGGTTATGTTTATACAAACGGGCAAACCGCAGGATCAGCAACTTTCCCGAACGGAATTTCAGCTAAAGGTCAATATTTTGCAGGATTTTTTGCCAATAATGGGTATACGGAAATCACGCCTAGAAAGAATTTTTATGTAGGGACAAAAGTGGTTTTAAATACTTCTGCAGATACGTATCCTGTTGGAGGAACGGTCGTTGTGAATTTCAACAACGGGCCAAATTTAACGAAAGACTGGATCGGAATTTACAAAATGGGACAAGTTCCGGGACCAACACCTGCCTCAAAATGGAGCTATGTAACAACTGCGTCGGGAACATTGAATTTTACAGGGCTTCCGAAAGGATATTATTATGCTCAATATTTCCTGGAAGATGGCTATACATCGATCGGAGAGAAAGTTTTCTTTAAAGTCGGAGACATCGTAACGGAACTTTGGACGAACAAACCAGTCTATACTTTAGGTGAAAATATTACCGCTTCTTGGACGGATTCTCCGGGAATTATCAAAGATTGGTTGGGAATTTATCCTCAAAGTATCCAAACTCCGGATGATAACTTTGTTTCTTATACTTATTTTGATGGAGTTGCACAGGGAACAAAAACAATTACAGGTACTGCTTTGCCTACAACTCCGGGAAATTATTATATGGTCATGTTTACAAACGATTCTTACACAGAGGTTTCAAACAGAGTACAGTTTCAAGTTCAGGGAGCAACTTTGGGAACGGATGAAGTGAAAAATCCTAATGAAAAAAGTGTTGTTTTATATCCAAATCCAACCAAACCGGGACAACCAACATTCATAAAAAGTGATTATCCGATCGAAAAAATTGAATTACTTTCTGCCAACGGAGATCTTTTGTATAAGTCTGAAAATGTACAAAATCAACGATTTTCTTTGGTAAACGAAAATCTTCCGAAAGGTGTGTATTTTGTGAAAGTTCATTCAAGAAAATTATTCACTTTAAAGTTGATTATTCAATAAAATATAAAGAAAAAAGAAAGAGTCTCGAAGGGACGACTTAAAATAGGGTTGGATAACAATCCAATCAAAAAAAGGAATTTAAAATTGAATGATAAATATGAAATTATTTAAAACATTTAAATTAAAAATCAATCAACAACAAATATTTTCAAAAACAAAAAGCGGGAAAACTAATTTTTCCCGCTTTTATATTATTCATCATTTGATTTCAACGCCCACGCAATCAAAGGAGCCTGCATAAAAAGCCTCGCAAATCTTGCATTATCGGTATTAAGACCAAAAGAATCTCTTCTGTTTTTATATTGCGCGATATTTCCGGGAAGAACAGCTGCAAAAAATCCGGCAACAATTTTACCCATCGTTTTTCTATATTTTTTCGGAGTTACAATTACTGCTGTTCCTAATGCGATCTCGGCAAATCCGGAATATACAACCGTATCGTCTTTCTTTAGAGGAACCCATTCCGGAACTTGAGCCTGAAATTCTTTTCTCGCAAAGGTCAAATGCCCAATTCCTGCCGTAATAAGAAATGCACCGAGCGCAATCCTTGAGATTTCTTTCTTTTCCATAATTTTAAATATTTTGTAGTGATGTTATTTAAATTAAACCAAAATCAGACCATGACGATGAAATATTTTTTCATTAAATTAAAATATAAAGAAAAGAGTCCCGAAGGGACGATTTAAAACAGGGTTGGATGCAAATCCAATCAAACATACCATTCAATTGAATTCAAAAAAATCAAAAAACAAAAAGCGGGAAATTTTAATTTTTCCCGCTTCTTTATCTATAAGGATTAATCTTTTTCTTTAAAAATCGATCAACTCCAAACGTTTTATAACCATACAAAGAAAATAATCCCAATATCATAATGTATAAAACTTGGGGAAGATAAAAGAAATAGGTCAACCATGTATAATTTTCAATTGGTCTTGTTCCTACTTTTGGATCGATAGCAACCAATTCTGTCGGAATAGAATGAATATCTTTCGTTACAAGCGCAACGATCATGATAACAATTAATGCAAACGAACTTATTCGAGTAAATAATCCTATTAATAAAAAAAATCCCCAAATCATTTCATTGGCAGCGACAAAATTGGCCATGAACTGTGGATTTGCAAATCCCAAACTGGTAATCGTTTTCAACATGTAACCTTGAAAAACGGGATGAAATAGTTTGTTGAAGCCTGTGATAAAAAAGAATAATCCGATGCTTAATCGGCAGATCACATAAAAAATGTCTCCAACTTTGTTGAAATTTTCTTGTTTCATTTGTATAAAATTTATGAGGGTTAAATTTTTTCACATTGTTAAATTCTTCATTTCTAAAATACTTAACATAATGTAGATCACCAAAAGTATAAAAAGTTAATTTAATATTGAGCTTGTTTAAACTTTTATTTGACATTATGAAATCAATAAAATATTTTAAACGCGACGATCGCAAAGAATTTTTGAATAAACTTGAAAATATTTCGTTCGCAATGGCGTTCCACTCAGCTAAGGCACAATTATCATTTGCTGAACGAAGTGCCTTTGCGAACGGAAAAATATTTATATAAACTTTGTGGACATTGCGTTAAATATAATTTATCCTAGGCTCAAGAAGTTTAAACATATTTAATCTCAAAAAAGACTGAACATCGGATATTTGAGAAAAATTATTAAATTTAGCCAACAGAAAAATCTAATATTTCATGATAGATAAAAGAGTAAAAAATGCAAAGGAAGCCATCGACGGAATTAAAGATGGAATGACGTTGATGTTGGGCGGATTCGGACTTTGCGGAATTCCTGAAAACTCAATTAATGCATTGGTAGAGAGTGATGTGAAAGATCTTACCTGTATTTCGAATAACGCAGGAGTCGATGATTTCGGATTGGGATTATTGCTTCACAAAAGACAGATTAAGAAAATGATTTCGTCTTATGTGGGAGAAAATGCCGAGTTCGAGAGACAAATGCTTTCAGGAGAATTGGAAGTTGAGCTTACTCCACAGGGAACTTTGGCGGAAAAATGCAGAGCGGCACAGGCTGGAATTCCGGCTTTTTACACACCTGCAGGTTTCGGAACTGAAGTAGCGGAAGGTAAAGAAGTAAAAGATTTTAAAGGAAAGCCTCATATTTTGGAGCATGCTTATGAAGCAGATTATTCAATTGTAAAGGCTTGGAAAGGAGATCACGCAGGGAATTTGATTTTCAAAGGTTCAGCAAGAAACTTTAATCATCCAATGGCTGGAGCAGGTAAAATTACCATTGCTGAAGTGGAAGAATTGGTGGAACCGGGAGAATTAGACCCTAATCAGATTCACATTCCGGGAATTATGATCCAGAGAATTTTTCAGGGAGAAAAATTCGAAAAAAGAATTGAACAGAGAACCGTTAGAAAAAAAGATTAATTATCTAACCAGTTTCTTAAAAAATAATACCCCGAAATCATCTTTCGGGGTAATTTTATTTAGTGAGTTGCAGTCCAATTGTCATTCTGAACAAAGTGAAGAATCTCTATCTGCAATCATGTAAACTTCCATCTCTTCCATTAAATCAACGTTTCAGCAATCTTTCTTTCCCCGATTTGCTGTCTCCACATTGCATAATACAATCCTTTTTCTTCAATTAATTGTAAATGCGAACCCGTTTCCACGATTTGCCCGCGTTCCAAAACAAAAATTCTGTCTGCATGCATAATTGTACTCAATCTGTGCGCGATAAGAACTGTAATTTGTTCTTTTTCTTTTGAAATTTCTTTAATTGTTGTTGTGATTTCCTCTTCAGTGATACTGTCTAACGCAGAAGTTGCTTCATCAAAAATCAATAAATGTGGTTTTCTCAATAGAGCTCTCGCAATGGCGATTCTCTGTTTTTCACCCCCACTTAATTTCAATCCGCCTTCACCGATTACGGTTTCAATTCCGTTTTCTGCTCGTTCTAAAAGCGCTGTACAGCTGGATTTTTTTAAGGCTAATTGAAGATCTTCATCCGTGGCAGAAGGATTCACGAACAAAAGATTTTCCTTTATAGTTCCTGCAAAAAGCTGAGTATCCTGCGTTACAAAACCGATTTGATTTCTCAATTCATCAAAATCAAATTCTTTTCCGTCAATATTATTGTAAAGTATAGAGCCTTCTTTTGGTCTATATAAACCTACAAGAAGCTTTACCAAGGTACTTTTCCCAGAACCACTCGGTCCGACAAAAGCAATGGTTTCTCCATTTTTTACTTTAAATGAAATTGAATTTAAAGCCTTGTAATGAGCGGTCTGATGCTGAAAAGATACCTCCTGAAATTCAAGCTCTTCAATCGCACCGATTTTTTTAGGCGTTAAAGGTTTGGGTTCAACTTCTTTTTTCATCACTCGGTCGAAATTATTCAACGAAGCCTGTGCTTCACGGTAAGAAATAATGATGTTCCCGATTTCCTGCATGGGTCCGAAAATGAAGAACCCGTAAAACATTAATGATAAATATTGTCCCGGAGTTACGATATTTTTAAATATTAATAATAATAAGGTAAAAGTGATGGTTTGCTGTAAGAAATTCACCAAAGTTCCTTGTACAAAGCTCAAAGAACGGATGCTTTTTACTTTTCTTAATTCAAGATTTAAAATTTTATACGTATTGTTATTCAAACGCTCAACTTCCTGATTGGTTAATCCTAAACTTTTTACAATCTCAATATTTCTAAGGCTTTCGGTTGTACTTCCTGCCAAATTTGTCGTTTCTGTGACGATATTTTTTTGAATGGTTTTAATTCTTTTACTTAATAAATTAGTCACGACCGCAATCAGAATAATTCCAACAACATAAACAGGCATAATTGTCCAATGCAAGCGAATCGCGTACACAGAAACGAAAATAATGCTCACCAAAATTCCGAAAAATACATTGATGAAATTATTAATGAACTTCACAGAATCCTCACGAACCTTGGTTAAGATCGAAAGCGTTTCACCACTTCTTTGATCTTCAAATTCCTGAAACGGCAGTCTCATCGAATGTTTTAAACCGTCAGTGAAAATTTTAGCGCCAAACTTCTGAATAATGACGTTCACCACATAATCCTGGAAAGCTTTCGCAATTCGGCTTATCATCGCAGTTCCGACAAGTAACCCCAAAAAGTAGAAAACTCCATGATAGATATCAGTTCCGTATAGATATTCATTCATGTTTCTTGGCAATAGTTTTTCTTTATCGAAAAAATTGGGGTGCGTAACCAGTTTATCTAATATGTTTCCCGTAATTGCCGGTGCGAATAACGAAAAAACTTGATTTACAGCGGCTAATAAAAGTGAAGCTATGATTAGCCATTTATATGGTTTTAAATATTTTAATAAAATTTTCATTGGTAAAATTAAAAGCCCACAAATTTACAACAATTTGAGATTCAAAATTTATTATAGTATAGAAAGAAACTATTTCGTAATTCTGAAAAAATGGCTAATTTGGCGGGATAAGATTAAGCTATGCTAACTAAAGAACAAATTGCACAAAGAATTTCCAAAGAAGTAAAAGACGGATATTATGTAAATTTAGGAATAGGGATTCCCACATTGGTTGCCAACTACGTTCCGGACAATCTTTCGGTAGAATTTCAGAGTGAAAACGGAGTGTTGGGAATGGGGCCTTTCCCTTTCGAAGGTGAGGAAGATGCAGACATCATCAATGCCGGAAAACAGACGATTACGATCTTGGATGGTGGTTCATTCTTCGATTCAGCATTCAGTTTCGGGATGATCAGGGCTCAAAAAGTAGATCTTACCATTTTAGGAGCCATGGAAGTTTCGGAAAACGGAGATATTGCCAACTGGAAAATTCCCGGAAAAATGGTGAAAGGAATGGGAGGAGCAATGGATCTGGTAGCTTCTGCAGAAAATATTATCGTTGCGATGATGCACGTAAACAAAGCTGGAGAAAGCAAAATCCTTAAAAAATGTTCACTTCCTTTAACGGGCGTAAATTGTGTGAAAAGAGTAGTAACCGAATTAGCCGTTTTAGATGTAACTCCGGCAGGTTTCAAATTGATTGAAAGAGCTCCGGGTGTTTCGGTAGAACACATTATTCAATCCACAGAAGCAGATCTAATCATCGAAGGTGAAATTCCTGAGATGCAGTTTTAATAAAAACAAAAACCTTGTCGTTATCTGACAAGGTTTTTTTTATTGAGATTAGTGAAATGATTTATTTGTCTAAAACGTTTACCTGAGTTTCCTCAGCGATTGGTTGACAATCTTTTTGAGGAATAATCTTTACTCGGAACTGCATATCTTTAGTGTATCTTTTACAGCTTTCATCGATAAATGATGTTGGTGATTTTTTAAAATCATTAATATACTTTTCTGCCTCTTCTTCCTTTGCAGGAATTATTAAACAGTAATAAATACTTCTTGTATAATTACTGGAATCGCTAATAAATTTTTTCTTACACTTTAATGCTTCGTTAAATGTCATACTGTATTAGTTTCTACAAAAATAAGTAATAACTGATAAAAAAGCTAAGTGAAAATACGGGTTTTTATATTTGATTTAGTGATTGTTAACTTATAAATGATAAAATGTTTTATTGAGGAAAAAAATGACAATTCCACACCAAAAGGTGTTTATTTTTTGTTAAATCAATGATTTGGTTGAAAAATTTTCAATAAAAAGTGAAATACAAAACTGTTAAATTTTATTAAACACCTTTCAAATCTACATTTTTAACAATTTTTTAACTCTTGCTTTGGTGAAATCAAAATAAGTATATTAATATTCTAATTAAAAAAAGCTCTGCTGAATTTTCAACAAAGCTTTGATCGTTATTAAGAATAAAAAATATTATTTTCCGTCCTGCGCTCCGAAAACTTTCTGCAAAATACTTGTTGTTCTCATTGCCGGAGTATTTCTGATTCCACTTTCTTTTTGGGCAACCATTTTAAAAACACCATTGATGGTTTCTGTAGTCACATATTCATTAAGGTCGGTGGTTACAGATTGTCCTGTTAATGTATTATATTTTGTAATCAAACCTTTCCAAAGTGTATCTGCACCCACTTTTCCCAACGAAGCCTTTACTTTTGGTTGAAAAGCGGTAAATAATTGACTTTGAGTTCTTCCTTGTAAATAATTAGTTGCCGCATTATCCGTTCCCAACAGAATATTTTTCGCATCGGTAATCGTCATTGAAGTAATGGCGTTCGCAAAGATCGGAGTTGCTTCTGTTACAGCATCTTCCGCAGCTCTGTTCAATAATTTTACTCCTTGATCTGCCAAGCTTCCCAATCCCATTGCTCGAAGTGAGGTATCGATTTTTCTTAATTTTTCCGGCATTAAAATTTTTACCGCTTCATTTTTAAAAAATCCGTCTGTTACACCCAATTTTTTCACTCCTTCCGAAACCCCCATATTTAAAGCTTCCTTTAATCCAGATGAAATTTGAGTTGAAGTTAAACTTCCCAAATTTACCGGAGAAGTTGTTGTAGATTTTGTCGGAGTTGTTGTCGTAGTAGAAGTTCCTGTTTTTACAGGAGCATTCAGGTCGATCCCTGTTTTATCTTTTACGGTAGATTTTATAACATCTAAAATCTGAGCCTGTGTTGATACTGAAAATAATAGTCCGCTCGCTAATAAAATTGTTTTTCTCATTGTTTATTTTTTGCAAAATTAGATGTTTTATTTTTTAATAAGTTAAAAAGATTGTTGAAGTTTTCAGAAAATATTTATATTAGCTAAAACCTTAATAAAAGCCCAATGCAACGTTTTTTATCTATATTCTTAATTTGTATTTCAGGTGTATTTTTCTCTCAAAATAGATTAAATTTAATTCCCTATCCTCAAAAAGTTGAATTTATGCAGGGAGAATTCACAATTCCTGAAAATTTTATATTGGCTCAAAATCTTCCGAAAGAAGAAACAGAATACTTTAAAAAGCATTTTGCCAAGGTATTTTCATTTAAATATGGAAATTACGAGGGAGTTCATTTGATAGAATCACCATATCCTCCTAGAATATCGCACTTACCAATAAAAGGAGAAGTAGAAATAGAAAAATATACCATTAATATTTCTTCCAAAAAGATTATTATCAATTCATATACAAAACAAGGTTATTTTTTAGCACTTCAAACTTTAATTCAAATTATCGATCAATATAAGGATACCAAGAAAATTCCTGCGATGAAGATCGAAGATCAGCCGAAATTTGCCTGGAGAGGGATGCATCTGGATGTTTGCCGTCATTTTTTCACGGTTGGAGAAGTAAAACAATACATCGATTATCTGGCAATGTATAAACTGAATACATTTCATTGGCATTTAACAGACGATCAGGGGTGGCGAATTGAAATTAAAAAGTATCCTAAATTAACGACAGTTGGCGCAAAACGAAAAGAATCAATGATTGGAGCTTACGTTGATAATACTTTTGACGGAAAACCTTACGGGCCATATTTTTATACGCAGGATCAGATTAAAGAGGTTGTAAAATACGCAACAGAAAGACATATCACGGTTGTTCCGGAAATAGAAATGCCTGGTCACGCATTGGCTGCGTTGGCGGCTTATCCTGAATTGGCTTGTACAAAAGGACCTTTCGAACCGGCTACAAAATGGGGTGTTTTCGATGATGTTTTTTGTCCAAAAGACGAAACTTTCAAATTTTTGGAAAATGTTTTAGATGAGGTAATGACACTTTTTCCTTCAAAATATATCCACATCGGAGGTGATGAATGCCCGAAAACCAGATGGAAAGAATGTGCGCATTGTCAGGAATTAATTAAGAAAAATAATTTAAAGGATGAACATGGTTTGCAAAGCTATTTCATCCAAAAGATTGAAAAATACGTAAACAGCAAAGGTCGAAAAATTATTGGCTGGGACGAGATTTTGGAAGGTGGATTGGCACCAAACGCAGCGGTAATGAGCTGGACTGGTATTAAAGGTGGTGTTGAGGCAGCAAAATCCGGACATTTTGCGGTGATGACGCCTGGTTCTTATTGCTATTTTGATCATTATCAGGGCGATCCTCAAACAGAGCCTCTTGCTTTTGGAGGTTTTACGCCTTTAGATAAAGTATATTCTTATAACCCGATTCCAGAAGAGCTGAATGCGGAGCAGGCTAAATATATTTTGGGAGTTCAGGCAAATCTTTGGACTGAATATATTCTTGATTTTAAGTCGGTTCAATATCAGGTTTTTCCAAGAATGATGGCACTTTCGGAAGTCGGTTGGGGTACTTCGGATTCTAAAAATTATAAGGAATTTGAAGGTCGTGTAATCAATCAATTCAAAGTATTGGATAAAATGGGCGTGAATTATGCGAAAAGTATCTATAATATTAATGGAAAAGTTATTCCTAATAATAATGGAGTTGCATACGAACTTTCAACTTCTCAAAACCCAACCGGAATTCGTTATACTTTAGATGGAACAACTCCGACTGCAAATTCTCAGGTTTATCAAAATTCAATTCCTGTTTCAAAGTCAATGACGATAAAATCTGCTTATTTTGAAAATGGTGAATTGAAAAGTGCAATTTCTTCTCAGGAATTTACGACCTCAAAAACAACGGGAAAAAAAATTACTCTTGAACAACAACCTAGCGAAAATTATTCTTTTGGTGGTGCTTTCACTTTAATCGATGGAATTATCGGAAATATAAAACAATTAGGAAAAACATGGCTGGGTTTCCAAGGAAAAGATGTAGTTGCAACAATTGATTTAGGACAGAAAACTCAATTTTCGGAAGTTTATTTTAATACGTTAGAAAATAAAGGAAGCTGGATTCACTTGGCAAAATCTGCAATGATTTCTGTTTCTGATGATGGAAAAAATTTTAAAATCATTAAAGAGATTGGAAAAGATGAAATCCTGAATGCGAAAGGAAAAATTAAAATAAATGTAGGAAATCAAAACTCAAAATATATTAAAATTAAAATAGAAAATGCAGGAATTATCCCTGCAGGAAATCCGGGTGCAGACTCGAAAGCATGGCTTTTTGTAGACGAAATCGGAGCTAATTAAATTTTCCAAGGTTTCTTTGTTTAATGTTCAGCATCAATGCTTAAACATAGGGCTTATATACTTATCTTTGAAACAGCAAGAATTTTAAATCAACCTTAATCTTAGCTTTAACCTAAAACTATGAATTCACGTAGAAAATTTCTAAAAAATACAGCATTAGCTTCGTCTGCATTATTATTGAATCCGTTGGATTTAATTGCAAAAGATTTACCCGAAAAAGATCAGAAAATCGTCAATAAACCAATCGTTCTTTCTACATGGAATTTTGGTTTAAAAGCCAACGAAGAAGCTTGGAAGATTTTAGGAAAAGGGGGGCGTGCTTTGGATGCCGTTGAAAAAGGTGTTCGTCTGGTTGAAGATGATCCGACAGAAAGAAGCGTTGGTTACGGCGGTCGTCCCGACAGAGACGGAAGAGTTACGTTGGATGCTTGTATCATGGATGAAAACTACAATATTGGTTCAGTTGCATGTTTAGAAAATATTAAAAATCCTATTTCTGTGGCGAGAGCCGTAATGGAAAAAACTCCTCACGTGATGTTGGTGGGAGACGGGGCTTTACAGTTTGCTGTTTCTCAAGGTTTCAAAAAGGAAAATATTTTAACTGCCGAATCTGAAAAAGAGTGGAAAGAATGGTTGAAAGACAGCAAATATAAACCGATCGTAAATATCGAAAATCACGACACCATCGGAATGATTGCTTTGGATGCACAAGGAAATCTTTCCGGAGCTTGTACAACGAGCGGAATGGCTTTCAAAATGCACGGAAGAGTAGGAGATTCGCCCATTATTGGAGCGGGGTTATTCGTTGATAATGAAGTTGGAGCAGCAACAGCGACAGGTCATGGTGAAGAAGTGATCAGAACCGTCGGAACTCATTTGGTTGTTGAATTAATGAGACAAGGCAGAAATCCACAACAAGCTTGTAAAGAAGCGGTTGAGAGAATTGTTCAGATTACAAAAAGAAGAAATAAAAATCTGAAAGATATTCAGGTGGGTTTTATTGCCATCAATAAAAAAGGGGAATATGGTTCATATTGTATTCAGGACGGATTTAATTTTGCGGTTTATGACCAAAAAGGCAACCGTTTGGAAAAACCTGAATTTGCTTTGAAATAAAACTTGAATCTTAAACTTTGAACTTTAAATAAACAGAATGTCAAAAGTAGAAATAGCATGCTTTAATCCTGAATCCGCAATCATTGCTTTTGAAAACGGAGCAGACAGAATTGAGTTGTGCGACGGACTGAGCGAAGGCGGAACAACACCGGATTTTGAAACAGCAAAACAGTTAAGAGAAAAAATCAACATCCCGATTTTTGTGATGATTCGTCCTCGTGGCGGAGATTTTACATATTCTGATGAAGAATTTGAACAGATGAAATCAGACTTAATTCAACTAAAATCTTTAAATGTTGACGGTTTCGTTTTCGGAATTTTAGATAAAAATGATGAAGTCAATATCGAGCAAAATAAAGAATTGGTTGAATTGGCAAAACCTTATCAGTGTACATTTCACCGGGCTTTCGACAGATCAAAAGGCTTAGAAAGTTCTTTAGAAAAAGTAATTGATTGTGGCTTTAAAACCATCCTTACTTCTGGTCAGAAACCTAATGTTTCAGAAGGTAGGGAAAACCTTAAAAAATTGGTAGAATTATCCAACGGAAGAGTCGAAATTCTTGTCGGTGGCGGACTTCGCTCTACAAATATTGAAGAACTTCGAGATTTTACAAAAGCCGGATATTTTCATTCTTCAGCGATTACTGATGGCGGTGCTTTTGCAAATGCGGATGAGGTGGTTGCTTTGAAGAGTAAATAAATTTTAAATATAAAAATATTCATGCAGCTTGTCATTCTGACGAAGGAAGAATCTCAACACAATATATTTAGATTCTTCACTACATTTCATTTCGTTCAGAATGACAAACCATAAAATATACATCTTAAATAAGTTTATTGATGAATAAATCCATACTTTTTTCTTTTCTTTTCATTCAAAATATCCTATTCGCTCAGTTTTCCGAGCGTAATTTATCCTCTGAGAAATGGCAGTTTAAAAATGCAAAAGAAAATAAATGGCTGGCTGCCTCGGTTCCTGGGACGGTGCATTTGGATTTGATGAATAATAAAATCATTCCCGATCCTTACAAAGATGAAAATGAGAAAAAAGTTCAGTGGATAGAAAATGAAGACTGGGATTATCAGACGAGTTTTAAAATATCACCAAAAGAATTAGCAAATCAAAATATTGAATTGATTTTTAATGGATTGGATACGTTTTCTGAAATTTATTTGAACGGAAAATTATTACAAACCACAGATAATATGTTCAGAAAATGGACGATCCCAGTAAAACAAAACCTAAAAATCGGAGAAAATAGTTTACAGGTTAAATTCAAATCTGCGGTAGATGTTGGAAAAGAACTGGCAAAAAAAGTTCCTTTTACAACACCGGAATCTCCGAGAAGTTATGTAAGAAAAGCGCAGTATCAATTCGGATGGGATTGGGGACCAAGATTGGTGACGGCGGGCATTTGGAAAGATGTTAAATTAAATTTTTGGAATAATGCAAAGCTTAACAATATAAAGGTTGAACAAAAAACATTAACAACACAAAAAGCAGATTTAAATATTCATGCTGAAATTTTTACGGAAAAAGGAGGAAAATATAGTTTTTTAATTAATGGAAAATCTCAAAATGTTGATTTAAAATCAGGATTAAATCAAGTTTCGATTCCCTATCAAATTCAAAATCCAAAATTATGGGAACCCAATGGTTGGGGAGAACAAAATTTATATGATGTAAATATTTTATTACAAAAAGATTCGAAAGTCATCGCTGAAAAATCTGAACGAATTGGATTAAGAACAATTGAATTAATTCAGGAAAAAGACGAAAAAGGAAAATCTTTTTATTTTAAAGTGAATGGAAATCCAATATATGCAAAAGGAACAAACTGGATTCCGTCTGATAGTTTTACGCCAAGAATTACCAAAGAAAAATACCAAAAACTGATCAAAGATTGTAAAGAAGCCAATATGAATATGATTCGTGTATGGGGTGGCGGAATTTACGAAGATGACGAATTTTACAAAGCCTGCGACGAAAACGGAATTTTAGTTTGGCAGGATTTTATGTTCGCAGGAAGCTTTTATCCGTCGGATGAAAATTTTCAAAAAAATGTAGAATTAGAAGTAAAAGATCAGATAGAAAGACTTCAGAATCATGCTTCATTAGCTTTGTGGTGTGGAAATAATGAAGTGGATGAGGCGATTGTCAATTGGGGCTATCAAAAGCAATTCAAATATTCAAAAGAAGATTCTTTACAGGTTTGGAAAGATTATAAGAAAATTTTTCACGAAGTAATTCCAAATGCTATAAAAAAGTATGCAACAAGCGATAAATCCATTTATTGGCCAAGTTCGCCATCCATCGGTTGGGGACACAAAGAAAGTTTAACGGAAGGAGATTCACATTATTGGGGCGTTTGGTGGGGCGAACAGCCATTTGAAATTTTCAATGAAAAAGTGCCGAGATTTGCGTCTGAATATGGTTTTCAGGGAATGCCAACTTTGGAAACTACAAAAGCTATGTTTTCCGGAACTCCGGATTTAAGTTTACAAAACGGAACGATAAAAGCACACGAAAAACATTCGAGAGGTTGGGAAATTATCGATAATTATATGAAACGGGATTACAATATTCCGACAGATTTTGTAAAATATAACTATATTTCTCAATTGCTGCAGGCTCGTGGAATGCAGATCGCCATCGAAGCACATCGTCGTGCGAAGCCTTACAATATGGGAACTTTATATTGGCAGTTAAATGATTGTTGGCCTGTTGTTTCGTGGTCTTCCATTGATTATTTGGGAAACTGGAAAGCACTGCATTATCAAGTAAAGAGGAGCTTTGAAAATCAGGTGATTTTAACGGAGGAAAAAAATAATGTTTTGGATTTTTATGCCATAAATGATGAACCGAAAAAGTTTGAAGATGTGAAAGTAGAAATTCAGGTTATTGATTTTAATGGAAAAATTTTAAAAGACATTACTACCGTTCCGGATGGAAAAACTTTAGAAAAAATTGTAAAATTAGATCCGATTGAAACTGATAATTTAATTTCAGCTTCCAACAAAAATGAAATCTTTTTAAAATTAGCTTTAAAAGATAAAAGCGAGAAAATTATTGCTCAAAACAATTATTTCTTCGCAAAACCGAAAGATTTAAAACTGACAAAACCAACCATCAAAATCAAGAAAATTTCAGCAATAGAAATTGAAGTTTCAACAGATGTTTTGACAAAAGATGTTTATTTGATGGGAGATACACATTTTAGTGATAATTTCTTCGATTTGCTTCCGAAAACGACGAAGATAATTACGCTTTCAAAACCTTTGGAAAAAGTTGAGGTAATGAGTTTGTTTGATACGATAAATTAAGATATTCGTCATGTATTTTCTTTTTTTAGGAGCTATTTCCGGCTTTTCGCTATATCTTTTGGGTTACGGCCTCCGCTTCGCTCCGCCCGCAACCCAAAAGGATGCCGCTGCAATCCGGGCTAGGATGAAAGTCTTTCTAATTCAAGAAAAATACAAAGTTTATCTTCAAAATAAATTCAATGAGTAGAAAACATCAGATCATTTGCTGAGTGAAACGTCTTTGCGAACGAAAATATTCTCAATAAAATAACAAAAACATTGCGCTCTTTGCGTTTAAAAAGATTGCTTTGTCATTTCGTTCCTCGCAATGACCCAACAAAAACATTGCAGTTCACAAAAGAAAAAATTAATTTTACACTTTAAATATTTCTCTTGCAATACGCTCAAATCGTTTTACCGCTAAATTTAAAAGGATCTTTCACGTACAAAGTTCCCGAAGAACTATCATCTCAAATTAAGCTGGGAATGAGGGTTTTGGTTCCATTTGGCGGAAAGAAAATCTATACAGGAATCGTTTTCGAATTTCATGATAATGAACCTATTGAATTTGTGGCAAAAGAGATTATTAGCATTTTGGATGATCAACCAATTGTTCCTTTGGAGCAAATTAAATTCTGGAATTGGCTTTCAGATTATTATTTGTGTGGTTTGGGCGAAATTTACCGTTTTGCATTTCCGTCTTCTTTAAAACTGGAAAGCGAAACCTATTTAAAACTAAAACCCAACGCAAAAATAGAGTTCGAAAATCTCGATGTCAACGAAATGTATCTCATTCAGGCATTGGAAGTTCGGCAGTTGATTAACTTAACAGATATCGAAGCATTCATTCCTAAAAAAGATATTGTAAAGACAATCAATTCGTTAATCGATTTACAGTATATCGAAATTGACGAAAAAATTGCAGAAAAATATAAAGCAAAAGAAGTTGCTTATGTGAAGATCAATGATGAGGTTTTAAAAAATCAGAATCTTACAGAAATTCTTTTAACCCTAAAAAGATCTCAAAAACAGAAAGATCTTTTTCTCGCTATTTTAGAAAAGCAAACAGAAAATCCTGATTCACACATCAAAAAATCCGAACTTTTTGAGGATGGATATTTTGGAAGTTCTCACTTGAAAGGCTTAGCAGATAAAAATCTTGTTGAAGAATATTATATGCAAAAAGACAGGATAGAAAGCTATGAAGGCGAAATTGAGGAATTGGAAGAACTTTCCGAAGCTCAGAAAGAAGCCAAAGCCGAAATCGATGACGCTTTTAAAGAAGGAAAAAATGTCTTGCTCCACGGCGTAACTTCATCCGGAAAAACGCATATTTATTTGGAGAAAATCGAAGAATGTATCCAGGAAGGAAAAAACGTTTTGTTTTTGCTTCCAGAGATTTCTTTAACTAAACAAATTACTCAAAGATTAGAAAAAAAATACGGTCGACAGCTAGGTTTTTATCATCAAAAATTAACCGATTTTGAGCGTGTTGAAGTATGGAGAAGAATCCGGCAAAATGATATTAAAATCCTCATTGGAACGAGAAATGCATTGTTTTTGCCTTTCCGTAATTTAGGATTAATTGTTGTGGATGAAGAGCATGATTCTGCATACAAACCGAGGGAATCTTCACCTTATTTTAATGCAAAAGATGCCGCTTTGGTTTTTGGACATTTTTATAAGGCTAATGTCATTTTAGGTTCTGCAACGCCTTCAGTTGAAAGTTATTACAATGCCCGAAAGGATAAAATGAAATATATTTTCCTTGACGAACGTTTCGGAAATGTCAATCTCCCTGAATATGAATTGATTAATTTTAAAGAAGCTCAGGATTCCAAAAAAGTTTCGGGGAATTTTTCTTTACAATTAATTGATGAAATTAAAAGGGTTTTAGACGAAAAAAATCAGGCCATTGTGCTTCACAACCGTCGTGGTTATGCGAATGTTGTGGAATGTGAAACTTGCGGTTATGTAAATTATTGCTCAAACTGTGATGTCGTAATGACTTATCACAAGGCAGCCAATGAAATGAAATGTCATTATTGCGGTCAGAGAGCTTCCAAGCCAAAGACCTGCCCGAAATGTTATTCTGAAAATCTGAATGAAAGAGGAGTAGGTGTGGAACAAATTCATGAAGAAGTTGTTAAATTATTTCCTGATAATGAAGTAGATAGGATGGATGTGGATTCCATGCGAAAGAAATTTGCTTACGAAAAGTTATACGAAAAAATTGAGGATCGAGAAACCGATATTGTTGTTGGCACTCAAATGATTTCCAAAGGCTTGGATTTCGATCATATTGAATTGGTCGCCATTCCGAAAGCGGATTCCATGCTGTACGTTCAGGATTTCAGAGCGGAAGAAAGAGCCTATCAGCTGATTACGCAGGTTTCCGGAAGAGCAGGAAGAGTTTCTGGAAAAGGTAAGATTTTAATTCAGACTTTTAATCCTGATCATTCTGTTTTCCAATTAATTAAAATGAATAATCCCGCGAAAATTTATAAATATATTTTAACGGAGCGTCAAAAATTTCATTATCCGCCTTTCACGAAATTAATTATGATTGAGCTGAAGCACAGAAAAGAAGATAAAGCAAATCGTGCTTCTCAGTTTCTTGGTTCTGTTTTAAGAAAATATCTTCCGGGAGACTGTGTTTTAGGTCCGGAAAAAGCTCAGATTGCAAGACTTAATAACTTATATCAGTTTCAGATTATGCTGAAGCTTCCGAGAGGGAAGAAATACGAAGAATATAAGAATCTGGTTTTATTAAGTCTAAAAGAATTTGACGAAATTACTGCTTACCAAAGCATTAAAAAAGACGTTTTTGTTGATTTTTAACAAACTTTAACAAACTTTATAGGGTTTTATAATAGTCTACTAAACCACTATATAACAATATTTTCTACTTTTGACCGTTGATTATATGTTTGGATATTTAACTTTCAATTTAACCAATTGATTTTTAGCCTATCCAAAATGTAAGAAAATGAAAAAATTGATGGTAAATTACAGAAAATATATTTCAAGCGTCGCGGTACTGGCTTCAGGATTTTTTCTTGCTCAGACTACCGTTTCTACAGTGCTATATTCTCCGGCTTACGACAATCAAAAAAGCAGTTTAAACTTACCTTCTCCCATCACATCAGCAGTGGAGAAAACTATTTTGTCGCCGAAAGAGCTTGTAGACATTAATGTAAACACAATGATGACAGACCCGGTTTTGAAAAATGCAAACTGGGGATTCGTAGTGTACGACCCGAAAACGAAGAAGGTAATCTCTTCGTACAATGAAAATACTCCTTTGGTTCCGGCTTCCACAACAAAATTATTAACTACAGAAACAGCATTGAATCTGTTAGGGGAAAACTATCGTTGGAATACACAGTTGGAATATTCAGGAACAGTAGATGAAAATGGAGTTCTGAACGGAAATCTTTATATTGTAGGAAGCGGTGATCCGTCTTTAGGAACCAATAAAGCAGGTGCTTGGTCTTATAGAGATATCGTTTCGGATTTCGTGGGTGGACTTTCTCATGAGGGAATCAAAAAAGTAAATGGTGATATTATTATCCAGACAGCGCTTTTCAAAGGTAACATTTCAAAACTTCCGGAAAATGTTGTGTGGCTAGAAAGCAATAATTACTATTTACCGGCTGGTACAACCCGAGAAATCAATCCTGCAAATGAAAAACTGATTTCAAAGAAAGGAAACAGCTTATCTGGAGATAAGAAATATTTCTATATTTCTCCTTACAACAAACAAATGGTGTATGCCGATAAATATGAAGGCGACGGAGTTTTAACAACAAAACTACCCGATGCACCGGCTTTCCTTGCTAATTCTTTCAGAACGACTCTTGTAAAAAGTGGAATTGCTGTAACAGGAAAAGTAACACCGAAAATGACGGATGCAAGTCCTGAAAACAGAAAACTGGTTTCAGCTTACAAATCTCCCACTTTAAGTGATATTATTTTTTATACAAATCAGCACAGTGATAATGGTTTAGCAGAAGCTTTATTAAAAACTGTTGGATTCCAAAGTTTAGGAGATCAAACATCTGAATCTGGAAGAATTGTGGTAACAAATCACCTGAAAGACGAAGGTTTTGATATGATTGGTTTAAATTATATCGATGGTAGCGGACTTTCAAGAAGTAATAATGTAACACCAATTGCTCAGGCTAAGTTTTTAACTTCATTAATGAACGAAAAATATTATAAAACATATTTCACTTCATTGCCTGTTGGAGGACAATCAGGAACATTGAAAAGAATGTTCAACGGTCTTGGAAACGGACAGGTTTTTGCTAAAACAGGAACTTTAAATAAGGTTAAAACATTAGCAGGATACATGAAAACGAACAGTGGAAAAACTTTAGTTTTCTCTTTAATGGTGAACAATTATGCGGGATCTGTGGATATGGTGAAGAAAAGAATGGAGAAAATTCTTGAACCTGCATTGGATTTATAGATTTATTAAAATTTAATTAATATAAAAACCTTTTAATCAATGATTAGAAGGTTTTTTTTATCTTTGATTATATATTTTTTAATAATGAAAAAACTTTACTTTTTGATCTTGAGTGTTTTTGTTTTTCAGCAGATTTCAGCTCAAGATAATAATATTGAACAGAAAGGTCTGATTGCGAAGGAAATGAAATCTTTCGCAAACAAAATGGCCGTTGGAAATATCAATCCAAATACATTGAATTACGATCTTCAGTATCAAAGAATGGATGTTTCCATAAATCCTGCCGTAAAAAGCATTTCTGGATCGGTAACTTCGCATTTTAAACCAAATCAAAGTATGAATTCCATCTATTTTGATCTTGATAATCAAATGACGGTTTCACAAGTTCAGTATCATGGTAATTCGCTTATCTTTCAACAGCTTTCAACCAAAGAATTGAAGATTAATTTTCAATCTGCACTTCCTGCCAATGTTTTGGATTCTTTAACGATTAGCTACTCCGGATCACCGACAAGTTCAAACAATGCTTTTTTTAACGGAACACAAGGTGGAACTGCAGTTTTGTCAACTTTAAGTGAGCCTTACGGAGCACAGGATTGGTTTCCGACCAAGCAAAGTATGAATGATAAAATCGAAAAGTTTGATTTTAAAATTACAACTCCTTCACAATATAATGTTGCTGCGAATGGAAAGCCAATGTCTGAAACAGCTTTAGGAAACGGGCAAAAACTTACTTTTTGGAGAACGCAATATCCTACTGCAGCATATTTAATTGCGCTTTCTATTACGAATTTTGTTAAACTGACAGATACCATAGGAAATCCTCCTTTTCCTTTTATCAATTATATTTTTCCTTCAACTTCTACCAATACGACGAGTATGAGCAATATTGAATGGACAAAAACAGTAATGAACACCTTTGAAAACTATTTTGGTGCTTATCCGTTCAGAAACGAAAAGTATGGACATATGGAATTTCAGGCGGGTGGCGGAATGGAACATCAGACCATGACTTCGATGGGAGCATGGACAAAAGGATTGATTGCGCATGAACTTACACACCAATGGTTTGGAGATAAGATAACTTGTGGAGCCTGGAACGATATCTGGCTGAACGAGGGCTTTGCAACCTATGGAGAACATTTGGCTAATGAAAAACTTCTGATGTCGAATACAGATTTTTTAAACTACCTTTTAGGACAAAAAGATTATATTACTAGTGCTCCCGGAGGAAGCGTATATGTTGCAGATGCGAATTTAGGAAGCGTTGGAGCTATTTTTAATGGGAGATTATCTTATTCTAAAGGTGGTTATGTTTTGAGAATGCTAAAATGGATTTTAGGAGATACAGCTTTCTATCAGGCGCTTAAAGATTATAATTCCAGACCAAATCTTGCTTACAGCTATGCAAAAACTCAGGATTTTAATGCTTCTTTATTAACTTCAACTGGCATGAATTTTACAGAATTTTTTAATGACTGGATTTATGGCGAAGGTTACCCAACTTACGACATTCGATGGAAGCAAAACGGAAATACACTTACTATCAGAGTGGGACAGACGCAGAGTAGTCCGACTGTAAGCTTCTTCGAAATGCCTTTGCCGATAAAAGTGAACGGAACTGGAGGTCAGGTTGCATATTTAGCTTTAAATAATACTACAAACAATCAATATTTTGTACAAACAGTAGCTTTTCCTGTGGCAAGTGTACAATTTAATTATGAATATCAGATTTTAGAAAAAAACTCAACGGTAACTCAGGATAATACTTTAAGCACATCCGAATTTAACAATGACGAATTTGCGCTTTATCCAAATCCTGCGAAAAATGAAATTAATATTAAAGGAATTGATAAGCCGACAAATTTTACGATTTATTTCACAGACGGAAAACTAGTAAGACAAGGAACTTATCAACCGGAAAAAGCAATTAATATTTCAGAGCTGATTCCGGGAACTTATATTTTTAAAATTAAAGATAAGAATGTAAAGTTTTTAAAGAAATAATTATTTTAAGATAAATATCAAAACCTTCAGAACTTCTGAAGGTTTTTCATTTAATAAAGGTTAATTAAAGAAATAGGATAGAAAGTAAAAGTTGGTTTTTCTGCTGAAAGAATGAGATAAATTAATTCCATAATATTTTATTTTAAGGTTGAATTTTTTATTAAATCTGAAAGCTTTTCTGTCTTTTAATTGCTCGGTTTGCCTTTCTCGTGGCTTTTCTTACTTTAAAATCAAACCATTTTTCTTTGAATATATTTCGCATAACATTATCAAAATGTCTGATTAAAACTAAATTTTTAAATCCTCGCCATTTTTCCAGCCAACTTGAAGGCAATGCTCTGATAGAAACAGAATAACCCTCCGTTTCATATTGAATATAATGCCACCAACCCGAAGGAATGTAAAGTGTTTCGCCAGGTTCGATGATCGCTTCATAGCCATTTATATATTTTAAGCCCGGAAATTCTTCATAATCAGGTTCTTTGATATTGGTGATTGAATGGAAATTGTAAGGAAGTTTGTACAACAAATCCGATTGTTCCCAAGGAAAAAGCCATATTCTTTTAATGCCTTGAAACTGTGTAATAAAGACATGAGACATATCAATATCAACGTGATTTCTGGTGATCGAACCTTCACCACCGAAAAACATAAAAGGAAGCCATTTTAAAATTTTCCCTTTCGTAACATCATTGTAATGAATATCATTTTTAAGTTCGGGTTTAATACTTAATAAATTAAATAAAAAAAGGCGATGTTCGGTAGGAGCGGAAGTAATAAGATTCAAGTATTCGGAAAAAGTGCTTTGTCCGATCGGTTTGCTGGCAACTCTGTCCAGAGATTCGATCTCGCTTCCATAAATATTCACTTTATGTTCACCTGCAATTTCTTTAAAATAATCATAATTCCATTTTTTGAAAGCGGGACTTTCAGGATCTACAAAATCCTTCAAAATAACTGGCTTTGCGGGTTTCAGATATGTATTGAGAAAGTCTTCCGATTGTATATTTTTAATTTTTTGTACTGGTGATAATCTCATTTTCCGGATTTTAAAGTAACAAATATAATAAATAGTCTACTTAAATAGTAGACTATTTGTGAAAATGTTAGAATTTTATTTAAATCTTTATTTTTAAATTCAATTTGTGATGCTGAAAGCATTTAAATGTAGTATTAGAAGAAATTTTGGAAAGATTCTTGTCTAGATGTTTTCAGCATGACAAACCTAGAAAAAGCGAGTGCGGAAAGCGGGAAAAAGCTCCAAAAAAATTTAAACAAAGTTGAAAATAATGGTTTGTCATAATAAAAACGAGAAAAGCAGTTAGTTTACGCCGATTTTATTAAATTAGCGAATCAAAAAAATTATCTAAAATGATCTCTAAAAAGTATCTTGAAAACTTACAGAACGAACTACAAAATATCGATAACGACGGGCTTTACAAAAGAGAAAGAATCATTACTTCTCAGCAGAGTGCGGAGATAGAAGCCAACGGAAAAAAGCTGTTGAACTTCTGTGCCAACAATTATTTGGGATTATCGAACAATCCGGAGGTGATGAAAGCTTCTCAGGATATGATCGAATCTCATGGTTACGGTATGTCTTCGGTACGTTTTATCTGCGGAACTCAGGATATTCATAAGCAATTGGAACAAAAAATTGCTGACTTTTTAGGATTGGAAGACACGATTCTTTACGCGGCTTGTTTTGATGCAAACGGAGGTGTTTTCGAGCCGTTATTTACAGAAGAAGATGCAATTATATCTGATGAATTGAATCACGCTTCGATCATCGACGGAGTTCGTCTTTGTAAGGCGGCAAGATACCGTTACAAAAATAATAATATGGAAGATTTGGAAGCTCAGTTAATTGCTGCTTCTGAAAAAAATCACCGTTTCAAAATTATTGTTACAGACGGAGTTTTCTCAATGGACGGAATCGTTGCAGACTTGAAAGGAGTGTGCGATTTGGCTGATAAATACGATGCTTTGGTAATGGTTGACGATTCTCACGCAACAGGTTTCATCGGAAAAACGGGTCGTGGAACTCACGAAGCCAACGAGGTTATGGGTAGAGTAGACATCATTACTTCTACACTTGGAAAGGCTCTTGGTGGTGCTTTGGGAGGATTTACTTCTGGTAAAAAAGAGATCATCGATATGTTGAGACAGCGTTCTAGACCCTATTTATTCTCAAATTCTTTGGCTCCCGGAATTGTGGGTGCCGCTTTGAAAGTCTTGGATATGATTTCTGAAGATACTTCTCTACGTGATAAAGTAATGGAAAACGCAGAATATTTCAGAGCGGAAATGAAATCTAAAGGTTTTGATATTCCTGATGGTGATGCTGCAATTGTTCCTGTAATGCTTTACGACGCACCTTTAGCTCAAAAAATGGCGGAAAAGCTGATGGATGAAGGAATTTATGTGATCGGGTTCTTCTATCCTGTTGTACCAAAAGGAAAAGCGAGAATCAGAGTACAGCTTTCTGCTGCTCATACTAGAGAGCATTTGGATAAAGCCATTGCTGCTTTCGAGAAAGTTGGAAAGGAATTGGGAGTTATTTCTTAAAAATAAATAAGCTCTACATTTGTAGAATAAAAACAGGATTTCTTATATTTACAGAAATCCTGTTTTTTTATGAAAAATTTTTTAGTCGCATTTTCTTTAATTTTATTAACGATTTCCTGTAAAACCAAAATGAATCAGTATACAAAAATAGATAAGATTCAGAAAAGAGATGGGAAATGGAGGGAAGAATATTCCGCAGATGATGGAATACTCATAGCCATAGGTAGGTATAGAAAAGGAGAGAAAGTAGGAACTTGGAAAACTTATTTTGAAGATAAATTATACGAGAAAAATAAAATTAGAAAAGATGTTACTAAGATCAAGCGATATTTTCCTGATGGTAAATTGATGGAAAGCGGACAATCTAGGCTTGATATTTCTAAAAGTGAGCGCCATTGGTATTATATCGGCGATTGGAAATATTACAGCAAAGAAGGAAGACTTTTGTACAAAAAAACGTATTATTTAAACCAGAAAACGGACAGTATTTCGTATATAAATGGTAATTCTAAGATGTAAATGTTTAGCATATTTAAATTTATCTTGAGCATAAGACAATAAAAGCAATATTTATTGTATTTTCTATCAAATATTTTTATCATTAACGTTATATTTGCCTTTATTTTTTCAAATGCTTTACACAATAATAAAAGCACTACACATTATCTTCATGGTAAGTTATTTTGCGGGAATTTTTTATCTCGTGAGAATTTTTGTTTATTATAAAGATACCGATGAATTTTCTGAGGATAAAAAGAGAATTCTAAGAGAGCAATACACTTTCATGGCGCGGAGATTATGGAATATCATCACCGTTCCGGCGGGAGTGATTATGGCTGTTTGTGGACTGGTCATGATTTTCTTAAACTCAGGATTAATGAAAATGCCTTGGTTTCATTTAAAACTCACTTTCCTGATTGGTTTGGCAATTTACCACTATTGGTGCTGGAAAAAAGTTTTAAAATTAAAAGAATTGAACGGAAATACTTTAGATACGGCGAACATCAAATTAAGACAAGCGAACGAAATCGCAACCTTTATTTTGTTCTTGGTCGTTTTCACCGTCATATTAAAATCAATGGTTATTGAGTATTGGTGGCAATTAATTACAGGATTTTTCGTTCTGGTATTTTTAATCATGATGACCGTTAAATTGGTAAATAAAAACAAGAAAAAGTAATGATTTGGTTGATTGTTGTTGGTTAATAGTTGTTGGTTTTTACATCAAGCATCAAACAACAAGCAACGATCAACCATCAACATTTTTACAATAAAAACTATGATTGCAATTTTTAAAAAAGAACTTTGGAGCTATTTTGGGAATTGGAGCGCGTGGATCATCATTGCTGCTTTCAGTTTAATAGCTACATTGTTTTTGTTTTTTTTCGAGAATGATTCCAACATTTTTGATATCGGACAGGCGTCTTTACAAAGTTATTTTGTTTTGGTTCCGTGGTTATTAATGTTCATCATTCCGGCACTTTCGATGAAAACTTTTGCGGAAGAACAACAAACCGGAACATTGAACTGGCTGTTTTCCCAACCTTTAAAAATCTCTGATTTAGTTCTTGGAAAATTCTTATCGGTTTGGGTTGTCGGGATTTTATGTTTAATTCCATCCCTGATTTACCTATACACAGTCTATGTTTTGGGCGTTCCGGCAGGAAATATCGACATGGGAATGACGTTCGGAAGTTATTTGGGAATGATAATTTTAATTGCCGCTTTTTCCGGAGTCGGAATTCTTGCTTCTTCTCTTTCTCAAAACCAGATCATGGCTTATTTGCTGGGTGTTTTCATGTGTTTCATCATGTATTTCGGGATCGAACAATTGGCAAGTTATAAATTATTGGGAGGCGCAGATTTCTTTTTGCAAAATATTGGTTTTTATCAGCACTTTTTAGGCTTTACCAGAGGTCTGATTGATTTTAAAGATGTGGCTTATTTTGTCCTGATCATCGGTGTTACATTAGCTTTGTCCAACCATTTTATCACTAAAAAGAAGTAGAATTATGAAGAAGATACCATTCAAATCGCCATTCGGAATTTTACTGTATGTTATTTTGCCGTTGGTCGTTATTCTTGCGATTTCAGGAATCAGATTAGATTTAACAAAAGAAAAAAGATATACGCTTTCCGAAAGCACAATCAAAGTATTGGAATCGGTGAAAAAGCCGATCAATATTGAAGTTTATCTTGAAGGAGATTTTCCGGCGGATTTTAAACAGCTTCAAAGTGAAACAAAATTCATGTTGGAAAATTTCAGAAAAGTGAATTCAAACATAGATTTTAAGTTTATTGATCCGATTAAAACAAATATTCCGAAAGATACATTGTTGTCTCATGGAATTTATCCTTCTGTATTGGATGATGTAAAAAGCGGGAAAACTTCGCAGATAGAAATTTATCCGTATGCACAAATTCAAAACGGGAAACATAAAGTGACAGTTCCGCTTATTTTAGAACAAAATTATGCGAGTAATGACGAATTGCTTAAAAAGGCGATTGAGAATTTAGAATATAATTTAGTTTCAAAATTAAAAATAGCAACTAATGAAAACTTCAAGAAAGTTGGAGTTTTGGTGAATCAGGATGAATTGAGTCCGGGAGAATTTCAGGGATTCATGAATCTGGCGCTGGAAAATTATGATGCGGGACCAATCATACCTAGAAATCAAAAGGAATTAAGTTTAGCAGACGTTCCTGTTTTGAAACAGATGAACGCTTTGGTAATTGCAAAACCAAGAAAAGCCTTCACAGATGAAGAAAAGGTAATTTTGGATCAGTACATCATGAACGGAGGAAAAACATTGTGGATGATCGATGCCGTAAATGCCGAAATGGATACGTTGATGAGATCGGAAAAACTAATGCCTTTCCCGATAGATCTTAATTTGACGGATTTCTTTTTCAACTATGGTTTGAGAATCAACCCGGCTTTGGTAAAAGATGTAAAGAAATACGCAAAACTAAAATTTGTCGCGGGTGAAGTTGCCGGAAATGCACAATATTCTACGCAGCCGTGGCCGTATTTCCCTTTGGGAATTGCAGAAAATGATAATCCGATCACGAAAAATATCAACCCTGTTAAATTCGAATTTCCAACGTCGATCGATACATTGGGAAGAAAAAATATCAAGACACAGGTCCTTTTCGAATCCAGTGAAAGAACTTTGCTGAAGCAGGTTCCAAACTATGTGAGTTTAGAGGAAATCAATACGGTTGACAGTCTTGGACAAATGGAAAAACCGAGTACTCCAAAGATTTTTGCAGTCGCTTTGCAAGGGAAATTTACTTCGGCTTATGCTTCCAGAATTGAGAGAAAAGGATATCCTGGTTTTAAAGCATCAAGTCCGGAAAATAAAATGATCGTGATTGCAGACGGTGATGTTGCAAGAAATAAAGTCGTAAAAGGAAAACCGATGCCTCTTGGAATGGACGTTTTGACACAGGAACGTTTCGGAAACGAACAATTCCTGAAAAATGCACTGGATTATCTTTTGGATGACAGCAATTTGATGGAACTAAGAAACCGTAATATCGAAGAAAGGCTTCTCGACAGATATCTGATCAGCGAAGAAAGAAGTTACTGGCAATGGTTTAATTTGCTGCTTCCTTTAGCGATTATCGGTATTTTGGGAGGTTTGTTCTTCTGGTTGAGGAAGAGGAAGTTTGGATAAATAAAAAAGAGAAGTTTTTTGGCTTCTCTTTTTTATTTTTTATTTCGTTTTTCATCAATCATCTTAATTGGATTTTGTCTTGTATCAAAAACATCATTGATAACAATGTATTCACGATCTATTCTATAAATAATCTTATAATTAGTACTTAGAATATATCTGTGCTGTTGATTCAGTTTTTCCAGATGCAATTCAATTTGACCAGACTGAGGATTTTGAATTAATTGTTTTGTCGATGAGAGGATTTGCTTTCGAATCTTATGAGCAACTTTTCTATTGGCTTTCTCTGCGTAATATTCAAAAATAATTTTTAGATTTTCAATTGCAAAATCTGTCCAAATGATTTTCATAGATTACCAATTTGCCGATTGGTTTTCCAAGTCTTCCTGACTTTTAAATCGACCTTGTTTAAAATCTTCTTCTGATTTTTCAATACGACTAATTAAAGTTTCGACGCTGAAAGGTACAAACTCAGAATGATCTTCTTTTTCCAATTTAGATAAAATATATTCTTCAATTTTATCAAAAAAACTCTCATCCTGCAGTTGAGCAAGATAAGTGATTAAATTTAATTTTCTAGTTTGAATATCCACAACTGATGTATTTGAATCAAAATTACAAATTAATTTTTAAAGTAAAGCTTCTCAATTAAACAACCTCCTAAACTCCCCAGGCGACTGGTTCACCTTCTGCTTAAACAACTTACTAAAAGACTGCGGATGCTCAAATCCCAGCTCATAAGCAATCTCACTTACCGAAAGATTCGTTGTGCTCAGACGTTCTTTTGCAGTGTCTATCAATTTATTTTGAATATGCTGTTGTGTATTTTGTTGGGTGTGAATTCGTAGCAGACTACTCAAATAATTCGGGGAAATATTCATCTGCTCGGCGATGGATTTTACAGACGGAATTCCGTTTTCGATGAGGTTTCCGTTTTCAAAATATTGGGAAAGAACTTCCTCAAATCTTTCCAGCAATTCATGACTGGACTTTTTTCGGGTAAAAAACTGACGCTCATAAAAACGCTCGGCATAAATCATGAACAATTCCAGTTGGGCAACAATCAGTTCCTGCGTGAATTTATCGATGTTTGTCTGGTATTCCTTTTCAATATTTTTAAACAAATCAACAATAATTTTTTCTTCCTTATCCGAAAGAAAAAGCGCTTCATTAATTTGATAACTGAAAAATTCATAAGACTTGATTTTCTTCGCCAAAGAAGTTCCCCAAAGAAAATCGGGATGAATCAGCAATAAATATCCTGTCGGTTCAACCTCAATTCCCGGTTTCATTTCAAGGCTCAAAAACTGAAGCGGCGAAACAAAACACAACACGCCGGAATCAAAATCATATTCCTGCTGTCCGTAATTAAACTTAGCATTCACGTCCCTTTTCAGACCGATCGAATAAAAATTCTGTATCCATTTCAGCTCCGTATCATCCACAGGATAACGGACCTTGCTGTAATCAATCAGGCTGATCAGCGGATGCTCCGGATTCGGCAGATTGCAGAAAGAATGAAAATCGGAAAGCGAATTAAAACGAAACGTATTTTTCATAATGACTAAGTTATTTAATTATTTTGAATGTTGGATTGATTTTGAACCATTAAGATTTTATTTAAGAAGTTAAGTTTAATGAAGAAAAAAATCAAATTGATTTTTAAATCTACTCTAAAAGCGAAGCTCATCTTAATATCCTAAACGCCTTAAATAAAATCTTAATGGTTTAAAACTTATTATAAGATCCTTCGACAAGCTCAGGATGACACGTGTAAAAAACTTTGCGTCTAGATTAAAACGGTTAATATTAGCGAAATGTCATCCTGAGCGGAGTCGAAGGATCTCTAATTAATGATTTCTGTTTACGTCAGTTCGAGTGTTTTTCGTAATGAAATGAAGAAAAATGTATCGAGAACCTTCAATTAAACTAAACTTCTCGATACACTCCATTTCATTCCGTTACTCGAAGTGACGTTACGTTATAAATTGATTTTGAGCTCAATAAAAATTAAATCACAGTAGAAAAGGTCAACTCACTAAATTTCTCTGCATCACCTTTAATAATCTGGATCTTATTGTTCAGATATTCATCTGTTCCGCTTCCCAATAAGAAATGCACCGGTGGATTTTCAACCTCGCTGATGGCGATGATCGCTTCCGCGCCTTTATCAGGATCATTAGGTTGATTTCCATTAATTTCATCAAGGTGAGCCTGCTCAGAATTTCTTGCCGCTTCGTATTCAGGAATCGAGTTTTCAGGAGTTCTTACAGACTCTTTCGTTAAGAAATCAGTTCTGAAATATCCGGGATAAACCACTGTCGCTTTTACCCCGAAATCTTTAATTTCCTCTGCCAAAGCTTCCGTTAAACCAGCTACTGCAAACTTTGTCGAACAGTAAACTCCCCATCCCGGAAAGTTGCCGGAATATCCTCCGATCGAAGAAATATTGAAAATATGTCCCGACTTTTGTTCACGAAGATGAGGCATTGCATTTCTGATCACATTCAGTGTTCCGAAAACATTCACATCGAAATTCGCTCTTGCTTCCTTGTCAGAAAGCTCTTCCAAAGTTCCCAACTGTCCGTATCCTGCATTGTTCACCACCACATCAAGCTGTCCGAAATGCTCTACTGTTTTTGCGATAGCAGATTTTACATTTTCATCATCAGTTAGGCTAACTTCTAGCGGTAAAAACACCTCTGAGGTTTCTCCGATTTCAGAGATTAGAGCATCTACATTTCTTGTTGTTGCGGCTACACGGTAATTTTGTTCTAATAATTTTTTAATTAATGCTAATCCTAAACCTTTTGAAGCTCCTGTCACGAACCATACTTTTTTTGTTTCCATTTTTTAAATATTTATTGGTTGTTAATGATGGTACAAAGATGGTAAGATGGCGGATGAGAAAAGTAGCTCAATCAACGAATGATGTAATCGAATCGTGAATTTGATATTTCGTCTGAGGTTCAGACAGCAGGAAAATATTTTGGGGTCGTCTGAAAGTCTGATGGGCTCAACCAAAACTGGTTTGCATCGTCTGAAGTTCAGACGGAGAGAATCTAAAAAGGTTTAAACTTTCTGAACCTCTGACGGTAAGAATCTAATTAGGTTTGCCCCGTCGGAAGTTCCGACGACGAGAACTGATGTTGGTTTAGACTTTCTGAGGTTCTGACGGGGAGAATTTGTAATTTAACAAAAAAAGAGAAACTTTTCAGCTTCTCTTTAGTTTATTAAGGTTTTATTCTTATAATTTTATTATCTCTTATAACTACAACGTCACTGTTGTTTTTTCTTTTGAAATCGAGCATTTTTTCATAGGCCTTTTCCAGCCCCTCCAAAATTTTAACTTTTCTTTCTTCCTTAGCTTCTTGTGTCATAATAATGTTTTAATTCATTAAACTTATCCTGATGATGAATTTTAATTTCCTCATTAATATTTTTCTCTGCAATTAAAATATGTTTTCCTTCAGAATTATCAAAAATCAATATTTGATCTCAATTGAAAGATATATATTAAAAAGGTTATTAATTCCATTATGATACCTTCTTTCAATTACATCAGCCGGAATATTATGACCACCTTCGAGTACTCTTGTTTTCACTCTTTCGGCTGCTAATTCAGGATTTTTTAACCAAAAGAATAAAAGCGTGGTATTGTATCCGTTCTCTTTAGCTCTTATAATTTTTTGTTTATAAGATTTTGTTGCCAGAGTTGTTTCAAATGCAAAGCTTTCATCATTTTTAAATAACTCATCGATCCTTTCCAGCATAATTCTTCCCGCTTCAAATGCCACTTTTTCTGGTTGGAAAGGAGATAATCCTTTTGCAATTTCATCTGCATTTACAAACTCTTTACAATCTAAAATTTCAGGAAGAATAGTAAATGATGCTGTTGTTTTTCCTGCACCGTTGCATCCGGAAATTATGTAAAGATTCTTTTCGTTCATCAGTACAAATGTAAGACTTATTTTAATCATGAAACAAAAAAGAGAAACTTTTCAGCTTCCCTTTAAATTTTTTAAGACTAAAAACTACCACGGACTAATTCCCGTCTCATCCTCAATATCATTACTATAATACTGTCCAGTCGGAGCATTCTCGTCCGTAAGTGTATGTTTAATAATAAATGATGCCGCACTTTCCACAGAGCCCGGTCCATTGTGACCGTTGAAATCTGTTGCCGTGTAACCTGGGTCAATAACATTTACTTTGAATGGTAATTCTCTTAATTCATACGCCAAAACAATTGTATAAGCGTTCAAAGCTGATTTTGAAGGACCGTAAGCCGCGCCTTTTACATGGTAATATTTCCATGTTGGATCGCTGTGCAACGTCAAAGAACCTAATCCAGAAGTAATATTGCTGATTCTCGGACTGTCGGATTTTTTAAGCAAATCTAAAAATGTTTGCGTAACATTGATGACTCCGAAAAAATTCGTTTCAAAAACTTCTTTAATATTATCTATTGGAGTTTCTGCTGCAGTTTGTGGATTTACGCCCAAAATTCCGGCATTGTTGATGAGAATATCCAGTTTTCCCTGTTCGTTTTCAACAATATTTTTAGCTTTTACGATTGACTCTGTATTGGTGGTATCGATTTCGATCGCTTTGATATTCTGGAACCCCAGTTCGTTTAATTCCTTTACTGCCTTTTCACCATTTTCAAGGTTTCTGCTTCCCAGATATACGAATAATCCTTTTCCTGAAAGCTGTTTTGCTGTTTCGAAGCCGATACTTCTGTTGGCTCCTGTAATTAATACTGTTTTCATTTCTTTGTTTTAATTGATGATGTAAAATTCCGTCAATTAATTAAGGTGACATTTGTCATTTGGCAAAAAGAGGATTTTTTTGTTGACAGTTTTTTGGTGATTGATTTTATAATGTAATATTTTTCCTAATTCTACTTAAAGAAGATTGTGTAACTCCTAAATAAGAAGCGACATAAGAAAGCGGAATTCTGTTGACAGCAGTAGGGTAGATCTCCAAAAATTTCAGATAGCGGGTTGTTCCGTCTTCTGAAACAAGCGGGCTTCTTCTTTCTACCTTCTGCATCAAAGCCCGTGAAATGATTTTATGAACAATAGCATCAAAACCGACAATGGTCTGCAAAAGCTCGAGCCAGTCTTTTCTCTGGAAAACAATCATTTTACAATCTGTCACCGCCTGAACGTAAGCAGTTGAAGATATTTGATTGTCAAAACTTTCAAGATCTACAACCAGATTGTTTTCTTCAATAAAGTATTTTGTAATTTCTTCACTTTTGTTGTTGTAGTAGCACACACGAAGAATTCCATCGACTACAAATCCCACCTGTTTTGCAATTTTTCCGGCCTCAGAAAAATATTCTTCTCTGGAAAGGCTTAGTTCTGTTGCCTTGCTTGCAATGAAATCCATTTGTTGCTGATTCAGATTTCCGAATCTTAAGATAAAATCAAATAATTCTTTCATGAATGCAAGTTAGGTAAAGAAATAATTTCTGCATTTGTCAAATGACAAAAATTAAAAAGAGAAACTTTCCAATTTCTCTTTTTTAATAATTTTGTATTATTTTTTTAAAAGATCATCTAATTTTTCTAAGACGATAACCTTATAAGAATCAAGTTTGGAAGATAAATTAGTAGCATAAATAGTTTTTGCGGTTTCTTTATCCTGTTTAGATAAATTATCTCTCCATACATTATCTTTTACAGCTTTGCGATATTCGTTTTTATTAAAATTTAACATCATATTTAAATTTTCTTCACCAAGTTCTTTTTCATGAGTTAGGATGATTGATTTAGTATCATCATAATATTTTTTCATTTGTATGCCAAGAGGACTTGTTGGAATATAGTTGTTATATTCTTCAAATTTTTTTCTTTTTTTGACTGTGCATTAAAAATATTTGCAGTGCAGGTTAATGATATTATGATTGTAGAAAATATTTTTTTCATAAGAATAGTGTTATTTATTTCTAGCACCAATATACATATTAAAGTAGTATAGTTTCTTTTTTTTAAATTAAATTTCTAAAACGGGAATAATATGTTCTCAATTAAGCTGTTTTGCAAAATCTAATGCCGTTTTTCCGTTATTTGTTTTAAGGTTTTTATTAACTCCCGAATCAACTCCTGATTTTAAAATAACTTCTACAGAAGTTAAATTTCCGGCAATAGTTTCTCGGTGAAGTAAAGTCAATCCATTTCATCGACGTTCGTCAATTCATCAGGATAATTTTGTAAGAATTGGAAGTGGAATCTGAACATGAAATAATTTTGAGAGACTTTTCGGTTTTTTCACACTTAGAGTGATTGCAAAAAGCCAGTTGCTGATTTCGTTTCAATATCTTTTTCTGTTTCATTTTTTTTCAGAAAAGACAACTTTTACGCAAGAAAGATTAAGGCTTGAAATAATTCTTCTGTATTCCCAAGATTGTTGTTAACAGAAATATTTGAAGCTTCTTATTTAGCATTGGAACATCCATTCTGCATCTCCAGTAATATCTGATTTTCATAATTTAAACATCCTTTATAAAATCCTCATATTCGTAGTAAAACCTCTCAAAGCCATCCATTTTATCAACAAAAAATTCAAAAACTTCCTGCCAAGTATTTTTATTGAAAATAGAAACTCCGTGTTTTTCAACCCAAATTCTGCTTATCACTTTTCCGTTTTCCAAAGTATAAAATTCTTCTTTTGTGAAGTCTCCTATAAAATCTTTCAGAATATCTTCCAGTGACCAGATTTTGTTATAATAGGCATCTCGGAAAATTTCGTCTTTCATTTCGATATCCAAAGAAACTTCCGCCTTTTTATTATCTGCATAAAATTTGAACGACATATCCTTGATCTTCGTGTCATACAAAATCCATTTTCTGGGGAATGACTTTCCGAAAGCCGTCCAAAACTCTTTTTTTAATTGCTGTGCTTCTTGTTTACTGAACATGAGACAAAAATAAGTATTTTGGCTGGAAGTCAGAAGTTGGAAGCAGGAAGTTACGCGGTGTTTAAAAACTTCCATCCTCCATCCTCTAACTTCCATCCTTTATATCCAAACTTTTTCTTATTTTTGTAGTAATGCTGTCTAAAAAATCTCAATATGCTTTTAAGGCGCTGTCATACCTTGTAGAAAAGAGGAATGACGGCCCGGTTCTTATTTCCGAAATTGCGGAACACAAGAAAATTCCTTTGAAGTTTTTAGAAAATATTCTGCTTGAACTCAAAAAAGCGGACATCCTTGATAGTAAAAAAGGCAAAGGAGGAGGATATTTTTTTAAAGAAAATCCTGAAAACGTAAAACTGGCGAAGATTATTCGTCTGGTAAACGGTCCTATTGCCCTTCTTCCTTGTGTAAGCTTAAATTTTTACGAAAAATGTGATGACTGCAGCGAAGATCATTGTGGTTTACACGACGTACTGATCGAGGTTAGAGATGCTTCGTTGAATATTTTAGAAAAAAGAACTTTAATGGATTTGGTGGATTAGCCAAGTCCTTTTTTTTGAATTATTAGTCTACTCGTTTGGTGGGATAATAATTTTATTAGATATTTGCATTATTTCAAATGATAAATTATGATTTCAAAAGAAGATGCAGATACACTGAAACAGCTTTCAGCAGAGGAGGGATTGAAATTGATCTCATCAAAATTCCCGGCTGGAGCAGTCTTCTCCACATCGCTTGGTCAGGAAGATCAGGTAATTACCGATATAATTTTTAGAAATCAATTGCCGATAAAGGTTTTCACACTCGATACTGGAAGACTTTTCTATGAACATTACGAATTACTTTCACAAAACAATTCAAGATATAAGACCAAAACGGAGGTTTATTTTCCCGAAAGTTCAGATGTCGAAAAATATGTGAATGAAAAAGGCATCAACGCTTTTTATCATTCCATTGAGGACAGGAAAGAATGTTGCTTTATCCGAAAAGTTAAACCTTTAAACCGAGCTTTAAATGGTGCTGAAGTCTGGATTACAGGCTTACGATCCGAACAGTCGGAAAACCGTGAAAATATGCCGGTTATCGAATGGGATCAAGACCGTAAATTATACAAATACAATCCCTTAATTCACTGGAGCTATCAAAATGTTTTGGATTATCTGGAACAAAACAAAGTTCAGGAATTGTCTTTACACAAAAAAGGATTTATCAGCGTTGGTTGCCAACCTTGCACAAGAGCAATAGTTGAAGGCGAAAATCCGCGTGCGGGACGTTGGTGGTGGGAAAATTCACAAAAAGAATGCGGTCTGCATACGCATTAATTCGAAAAATTTAAACTAAAAATGAGTACACATAAATTAGACTATCTGGAGCAGTTAGAAGCCGAAAGTATCTATATCATGAGGGAAATTGCGGCTCAGTTTGAAAAACCTGCATTGCTTTTCAGCGGTGGAAAAGATTCGATTACGTTGGTTCATTTGGCGAAAAAAGCTTTTGCTCCGATGAAAATTCCATTTCCGTTGGTTCATATTGATACAGGACATAATTTTTCGGAAGCATTGCAATTCAGAGATTATTTAGCAAAAAATATTGGCGCTGAACTGATTGTAAGAAAAGTTGAAGATACCATCAAAGCTAAAAATCTAACCGAACCCAAAGGAAAATTTGCATCCAGAAACTGGTTGCAGACCCATACTTTATTAGATACGATTGAAGAGTTTGAATTTGATGCGTGTATCGGTGGAGCGAGAAGAGACGAAGAAAAAGCAAGAGCCAAAGAACGTTTTTTCTCCGTTCGTGACGCGTTTGGTCAATGGGATCCGAAGCTGCAACGCCCTGAATTGTGGAACATTTATAACGGAAGAATCAACAAGGGTGAAAATGTAAGGGTTTTTCCGATTTCGAACTGGACGGAGCTTGATGTATGGAACTATATTAAAAAAGAAAATATCCAATTACCATCAATTTATTTTGCTCATAACCGCGATGTAATTGAATATGACGGACAATTAATCGCCGTTTCAGATTTCATTCAAATTGATGAAAATGATACAATTGTTAATAAAAAAGTTCGTTACAGAACTGTAGGAGATATGACTTGCACAGCCGCCGTAGAAAGCTCTGCCGAAACTTTGGATGAGGTGATGAACGAAATTACAGCATCAAGAATTTCCGAGCGTGGCGAAACCCGAATCGATGATAAAGTGACGGAAGCAGCGATGGAAGACAGGAAAAAAGGAGGCTATTTTTAAGCAATAAGCTAAAGGCAGTAAGCAATAAGCTTTTAAAACTCATCATTTATCACTCATAACTTATAACTAAATTACAAGTGGACATATTAAGATTTATCACTGCAGGAAGCGTAGACGACGGGAAAAGTACCCTGATCGGAAGGCTTTTGTACGACAGCAAAAATATATTGATCGACCAGCTTGAAGCATTGGAAAAACAATCAAAAAACAAGAATGAAAACGGTGTTGATCTTGCGATTTTAACGGATGGCCTGAGAGCCGAAAGAGAACAGGGAATCACAATTGACGTGGCTTATCGATATTTTTCGACACCGAAAAGGAAGTTCATTATTGCCGATGCGCCTGGACATATTCAATACACTCGAAATATGATTACGGGAGCTTCTAATTCCCAACTGATTGTCATTCTAATTGATGCAAGACAGGGTGTGATCGAACAAACGAGAAGACATTCGATTATTGCTTCTCTATTGAAGATGAAAAATGTGGTTGTGGCAATCAATAAAATGGATTTGGTAGATTATTCAGAAGAAATTTTTAATGATATTAAATCTCAATATCAATTAGTTGCAAAGAAACTAGGGTTGGAAAACATACATTACTTTCCGATTTCAGCATTTCATGGAGATAATATTGTTGAAAGATCTGAAAATATGCCTTGGTATGAAGGGGTAACTTTGTTGGATTTCCTTGAAACTGTTGAAATTAATTCCAATGAAAATTTTGAAAGTCCAAGGTTTCAGGTACAATATGTGATTCGTCCGCAAACCGATGAACTGCATGATTATAGAGGTTACGCCGGACAAGTAATCTCGGGAATTTATAAAACAGGGGATGAAATTACGGTTCTTCCTCAAAATATTCATACAAAAATATCAAGGATCGAAACGGGTGGAAAGGAAGTCGAATCTGTTTTCGCCAATCAGCCTGCTGTTTTGCATATTGAAGACGATATAGACATCAGTCGTGGAGATTTTTTAGTGAAAACCGAAAGCCTTCCAAAGGTTGATAATGAAATTGAAGCTGTTGTCTGTTGGCTCGATAAGAAGGAATTAAATGAAGGAAATAAATATTTTATTCAACATAAAAGCAAGGTTTTAAAAGCAATAATTAAAGAAATTGACTATAAAATTGATGTTAATACTTTAGAAAAAACTCCGGTTTCTGAAAATGTAAAACTGAATGAAGTGGTAAAAGTTCGTTTGAAAACGGCTTCACCATTGGTTTTTGACAGCTTCGAGGAAAGTAATGCAACAGGAAATGCTGTTTTGATCGACGAGACGAGTAATTCAACGGTTGGAGCTGTAATGATTTTATAATTTGATTTAAATATAATTTGAACCATTAAGAAAAGATTTAAGTAGTTAAGTTTATTTTAGGTAAATATTGAAGATTTTTTTAAGTGTTGTTTATTTTTTTTCGCTTGCGAGATCTTAATTTTCCTAAACTCCTTAAATTTTTTCTTAATGGTTTAAAAATTTTAGAAAACATACAAGAATGGTAATTTCTAGGAAAGTTCAGATCAGGCTGAATGTCTTTTTCGTGACAGTTGCGGTTTTGTCAATCGCGGTTTTTTCGATGTATGAATTGGGCTATCTCGATGAATTGTTCACGATTTTAGCAAAAGATAATTACATTTTTTACTGGATGATGCTGGTCGGATTTTTGGCAGAGATGGTGGCCGGATCAATGGGAATGGGGTATGGTGTAATTTGTACGACAACGCTTTTATTTCTCGGAATTCCTCCACATGCGGTGAGTGCAAGCATACATTCTGCGGAAAGTTTTACAACGGCGGCGGGAAGCATTAGTCATATTAAATTGAAAAATGTAAGCAAAAGTTTAGTTAAAAAACTAGCTATTCCTGCGGTGATCGGAGCCATTATCGGAGCCGTATCCCTGACTTATCTCGGAGAATATTATTCTAAAATTACCAAAACAATCATCTCTTTTTATACTTTATATCTCGGAATTCAGATTTTATCGAATGCCTTTAAGCAAAAACAGGATAAAAAACTGAAAAGAAAGACAAATCTAACGAGGCTTGGTATCATTGGTGGCTTTATTGATTCTTTTGCCGGTGGCGGTTGGGGACCGTTGGTGACGGGAACTTTAATTAAAAATTCATTCACGCCAAGATTTGCGGTGGGAAGTTCCACGGTGGCGAAATTTATTTTAACCTTAACGGCAGCCATAACATTTATTTTTACCTTGGGAATCCAACATTGGAATATTATTCTCGGACTTTTGATAGGTGGAATTGTTACTGCGCCATTTTCCGCGATGCTTACGGCAAAGCTTCCTGTAAAAAGTATGTTTGTAGTGATTGGAATTCTGGTGATTGTGATGAGTTCCATTACCATTTATAAATCTGTTTTTTAATAACAGTTTATTTGTTTTACTTTCTTAAATAAAATGCCTTTGTGTATCTTTAATAAGGATTATTTATATCAAAAAAAGCTTTGTATATCTTTGCGATTATTTTAAATGCCAGCAAAGACAAAAATTGATTTTAAATTCTTTTATTTTTGGGATAAACATAGGCGTTGCACTTAATTTCGAAATACAAAGATTCAAATTTACGACTGGTTAAATTCTGTTAAATGTGGAAAAATATCAATGTGAAATATTCCATCAGTTTTGAAAATATTCTACATTTACACCATTAAAAAATTAATAATGAATTTACACGTAATTGCGCTTTTTAAATTTAATGAAAATTATTTGATGGAAGCGGTGGAACTTTTTCAGATTTTGGTAAGAGAAACCAGAAAGGAAGAGGGTTGTCTGCAATATGACCTTATTGAGGATAAAGATAATAAAGGAACATTTTTCATGGTCGAGTTGTGGGAAAGTGAAGAACATCTGAACCGTCACAACGGGCAGGATCATTTGCTGAATTTCAGAAGAGACGTCTCGAAAATGCTGGAAAGTTCGACTTTGGTTTATAAAGGATTTAAAACTTTATAGGATAGAAGTCTGAAGCTGGAGGAGGGAGGTTTATCACTTTGAAAATAACTTCCGACATCCATCTTCTATTTCCTAAACTGCTGCATAAAAACTAAAAGGCTGTTCAACTTATGAGCAGCCTTTTATTAGAAAAAATAGAAAGTATTAAAATTTATTTTGAAAGTGAATCGTCAATTCAATTTGTGTCACTAATTCTGCTTCATTTATTCTTTTTGTAAAGTATACATTTTACCTCACATTTCGTGAAATTCAACATTCGTTTTTTCTTACTTTTTAATGAATTTTGATTGTACTACCGAACCTTCTGCAGTTTCGATAACGATATAGTAAACTCCTGTTTGAAGAGCGCTGATGTCGAATGATCTGTCAGATAATTTTCCTTCAGCAACTTTTTGGGCTCCTGCAGAATAAATCTGGATATTTTTCGGATCTTTTTTAGTAATAAACTGTAAAGCCGTGTTGTCTGAATTTACAACAAACTGAACTTCTGCTTTAGATTTTGCAGCATCTGAAACAGCTAAGGTTGTTGTGAAATCGTACTTTACATCATCAATATCAACAGCCGTGTGAGGTGCAGCAACACCACTGATGGTTCTAAATACCAAATAGCTGGAAGATGAGCTGGGAACACTTACTGTAATCGTCTGGAAAGTATCTGTAGTAAGCATGGTAGGATTTCCTATACCTACAAAAGTCGTCATGTCTGTAGGACTTGAAGCAAGACCAACCTGCACCATAACCGGAGCCGAAGCAGAGTTTTTACGGGCTTTGAAAGAGATACTTTTGTTTCCTGTTGGCGAAACAATTTGTGGAGAAACCAGATACTGAGCAGTACTCACATTAGATCCCGAATACGATTGAATGTACTGATTTGAAGTTGCAGTATCATTAAAAACAATCATCATGGCTGGAGGAGTTCCGCCACTTGGAAGAACTGCAGACCATCCATTTTGTGGGAAAGTCGTGTTTCCTGCCGTAAAGTTGTTAAAAGTTTCATTAAGTGTAGCTACTTGTGCATTAGCTGTTATAGCCGAAAACATTAAGGTTCCAATAAGTAGTCTTAATTTCATAACGTTATTTTTATTTAGAATTATTATACAAAAGTATATATTTATTTTTAACTATTCTAAATAAAATCATATATTTGTCGAAAATTTTTTGCGTCTATGAAGAAGAAAGTGCTTTCCATTCTATCTTTATCCACTATTCTATGGGTGAATGCACAGGAAAATGATTCTCTGAAATCAAAGAAAATCGAAGAAGTTGTCGTTACCGGACAATATACTCAGCAATCTATTAATAAATCAATTTATAAAGTTGAGGTCATCAACGCAGAGCAGATTAAGAATATGGCGGCGACCAATGTTGCTGAGGTTCTTAACCAAAGTTTGAACATCCTTATTACTTCAGACCGTAATTCGGGAAACTCTACAGCTAATTTGATGGGGCTTGGAGGAGAATATACAAAAATTCTTATTGACAATATTCCGGTAGTAGGTGATATTGGTCTAGGTAATAATATCGACCTTACAAAATTAAACATCAACAACGTAGAACGTATTGAAGTTGTAAGAGGCTCAATGGGAGTTGATTATGGAAGCAATGCTGTAGCAGGGGTTATCAATATCATCACAAAGAAAAGTACCCAGAAAAAGTTGACATTAAATGCTTATTTGCAGGAAGAAACAGTTGGTAAAGAATACGACTGGTACAAAAAAGGAGAAGGAAGACACATTCAAAACTTAAATATCGGATACAATCTGAATGAGCATTGGTACGTCGGTGCCAATATTAATCATAATGATTTTCAAGGATTCAAAGGGAGGCAGGAAGGTTACAAATATTTTGAACAGGACGAAAAAAGAGGTTATCTGTGGCAGCCCAAAGATATTTTAAATGTCGACGGAATTTTACGTTACAGTAAAAATAAAACTTCAATTTTTTATAAGTTCGGATTTTTAAATGAAAAATTAAATTTCTATAATCCGATTGTGGAAGAAAGATACTTAGGAGATGGAAACAGAACCTATACTTCAACAGACAGAGATTATCAGACAACGAGATATATCAATCAGTTGAATATTCAGACAAAACTTGGTACAATCAATTATACAGGAGATTTTTCTTACCAGACTCAGGATAGAAAATACAGAGATTTTACTTACGATATTCCGCAAAGAAAGGTGATAGGAAATAAAGATGAGTATAAATCTTATAACAAATCAGATGTTTTTTATTCAAGAGGTGTTTTCAGCAATTTCTTAAATAGTGAGAAAATAGATTTTCAGCTCGGTTATGAATTGGATCACACAACAGGTTTTGCAGGAAATATCGCTGGAGATTTTGGAGGGACAGATGATGTGAAAAGAAAAATTTTCAATTATGCTAATTTCATGTCCGTAGAATGGAATGCAACCAATTGGCTTTCAGTTCGTCCCGGATATCGTTTAGCTTTAAGTGATAAGTTCGATACGCAGCATAATTACTCTTTAACAACGAGAGCAAAAATCACCAATAACGATAACGTTCGTCTGGTTGTCGGAAGCGCCAACAGATTCCCGAATTTTGATGAATTGTATACGTATCAGGTAGATAGCAACCACGATATTCAGGGGAATCAGGATCTTATTCCGGAAACCGGGTTTACAGCATCATTAAATGCTGATAAAAAAATCAATACAAATTCCGGTTGGGATTTCAGGGTAGGAGCAAGTGCAACTTATCTAAAAGTTAAAGACAGAATAGAGCTTGCTCAGATTAGCGTTCAGCCCCTAAGATACAGATATATTAATATAGACCGTTTCGAAAGTTATTTATTTGAAGGGAATTTCAAAGCTCAAAAAGGTCAATTTAGCCTTGCTTTAAATGCTGCTTATTACGGGATTTCCAAGTCATTAAATGAAAGCGGAATTTCTTCTCCGGATGATTTCTTTTATACATTTGAAGCTAACGCAGCAGCCAATTATATAGTTCCAAAAACCAATACGACATTGTCTTTGTTTTATAAATATACAGGAAAAACACAGATGTTTGTACTCACTTCGGATCTTACGACTTCTCAGTATATTATTGGTGAACGTAGAGATTTTAGCATGATGAACTTTACGGTAACTCAGCCTTTCTTTAAAAATCATTTTGAAGTAAGTGCAGGAATCAAAAATATTTTTGATGTATCATCGGTAAGAGATACAACGATTTCAGGAAATGCTCACGAAACCGCAGATCCAAATTCTAATCTTTTCTACGGTCGAAGCTATTTTGTAAGACTAGGTTATAACTTCTAAAATTCTTAAAAATGAAAAAAATACTATTTTATCTTTTAATAGGAGTATCATTTATATCTCAATCTTGTATTAATGATAAAGAAGATCCGGTAACAATACCAAAAACTGATGGAAGTGTAGTGAATCCTTCTGTTGGCGGACCGACCCAACCCAACCAAATCTGGTTTGATCTAGGAACAGATACAGAAATTCTTACCAAAAGAACAGATTGGGATCTTGCATTTTATTCAGGAAGCAGCTTCAAAGTAATTTTAAATTCATCGATTATGATGGCTGCAGGAAAAATTGCAAATGCTACAAATATAGATCAGGTAACAGAAGCAAGTGTTTCTTCATTAATGACTCAGGTTCAGGTTGCCAACTTTAATCCTGCGAATACAATTTATATTGATGATGTGAAAGGAGATTTTCCTTCAGGAGTTACTGCAATTGAAGAAATAAAGGCTAACGATTCCGATAATGCCATTTACTTGGTAAATATGGGTAAAGAAATTTTTGATGGAGCTGTTGCAACAGGTTCTGTAAATACAGGAACCGTAAGCAGAGGCTGGATGAAAGTACAGGTTGTAAGATCTGGAGATGGATACAAAGTAAAATATGCAGAACTGAATGCTACGTCTCATAAAGAATTAATTGTTGCTAAAAATACAGCTTACAACTTCAACTATATAAGTTTAAAAAATAATAAAGAAGTATTCATTCAGCCTGAGAAAAAGAAGTGGGATCTTGGATTTTCTGTATTTACAAATATTATTGATGGAGCAGGAAGTTATATTTATGCAGATTTTGTAACGATCAATAATGTTGGAGGAGCTGGAGCATATGAAGTTAAGGCTAATGGAACTACAGGTGTCGAAGCATATAACAATTTCAAGGTATCCGATATCGATCAGTCTAAATTTATTTACAATGACCAACGAGTGATTGGCAGCAACTGGAGAGAAGTAGGTCCTTCCGGTTATCAGGTGAAGGGTGATGTTTTCTACGTTGTAAAAGATGCGGAAGGTTTTTACTTCAAGCTTAGATTTACAAGATTGACGAATTCAAGCAACGAACGAGGATATCCTCAGTTTGAATATAAGCCTTTATTCTAAGAATTAATTAAGTAATAATATTTAAAGTTTTCTGCTTGGCTGAGTGAAACGCCTTTGCGAACGAAAAATATTCATAATTATTTAAAAAAATTCTTTGTGGACTTTGCGTTAAAAAGTTAAATATTATTCAAATAAAATTTAAATCAAATAATAGTATATCATGAAAAAATTCATTTTGGCAGCATCGGTTCTTGTTGCAGTGTATTCATGTAAAAAAGAAACCGGAGCTAAAGCTGAAAATAAGACGGAAGTAACTTCTGAAACACCAAAAACTAACAATAAAATAGTAACGCTGAACGGCGGAATTACTGAAATCGTAGCCGCTTTAGGTCATGAAAAAGAAATCGTTGCAACAGACGTTACCAGCACTTATCCTGAATCTCTGAAAGCTACGGCAAAAGATTTAGGTCATATGAGATCAATGACAATTGAGCCGATCATGGCGGTTTCTCCAACATTGATTTTAGCTTCTGATAAAGACATCGACCCGGAATTAATGAAAAAAATTCAGGATTCAAAAATTCAGACTGAAGTTTTCAAGCAGGAATTTACTGTTGACGGAACCAAAAAATTAATTGCAGACGTAGCAAAAGCAATAGGAAATACAGATTATCAAAAATTAAATGATAAAATCGATGCAGATTTAAAACAAGTTCAGCCAATTGCTAAAAAACCAAAAGTATTGTTCATTTACGCAAGAGGAAATATGTTGATGGTTTCGGGTAAAAACACGCCAATGGATGCATTGATCGGACTTGCAGGTGGTCAAAATGCCGTAACTGATTTCGAAGATTTCAAACCATTAACTCCCGAAGCGGTTGTAAAAGCAAATCCAGACGTTCTGTTCTTCTTCTCAAGCGGATTGAAAAGTACAGGTGGAGACGCAGGTGCGCTGAAAATGCCGGGTGTTTCACAGACAAACGCGGGTAAAAACAAAAAGATTATTGCAATGGACGGAGGATTGGTTTCAAGTTTTGGACCAAGATTAGGAGAGGCTGCTGTAGGATTAAATAAACTTTTAATTGAAAACACAAAGTAAATTATACGTTTATATTACAATAAGTGCCATACTGCTTGTCATTTTAGCAGTATGGTCTCTTAATACCGGGGTTTACGACTTTGGGGGTAAATCTGCGTTTGAAGTTTTAGGAAAAGTAATAACGGGAGATTCAACGTTGTCGTTGAGCGATAAATATGTAGTTTGGGACGTAAGAGCAGCCAGAATTATCATGGCGATTCTTATCGGAAGTATGCTTTCGGTTTCAGGAACGAGTTTGCAGGGATTATTCAGAAATCCATTGGCAACAGGAGATTTAATTGGTCTTACGGCGGGAGCTACATTAATGGCGGCGATTACCATTGTTTTAGGAGGGTATTTCAAAGAATATCTTCCTGAAGTAATACAGTTTTCACTGGTCGGGATTGCAGCCTTCATCGGTTCGCTTTTGGCAATGCTGCTGGTGTACAGAATTTCTACAAGTGGAGGAAAGACGAATGTCGTGATGATGCTTTTAACGGGGGTTGCCATTACAGCCATCGGTTTTTCTATTGTCGGTTTCCTGATTTATATTTCAAAAGACGAACAGTTGAGAGATTTAACCTTCTGGAATATGGGAAGTTTAGCCGCTGCAACCTGGACGAAAAATATTGTTTTGGCAGTCGTTTTAATAATTTCTTATGCTATTCTTTTACCGAAAGGAAAAGCTTTAAATGCCATGATGTTAGGCGAAAAAGATGCACAGCATTTAGGAATTAATGTGGAAAGGCTTAAAAAACAAATCGTCGTCATCGTATCATTAATGGTCGGAAGCTGCGTAGCTTTTTCAGGGACGATTGGCTTTGTAGGATTAATTGTCCCTTATATTTTAAGGCTTTTATTTAAATCAAATTACAATTTTATTTTGCCTTTATCCGCGATTTTCGGAAGTATTTTATTGTTAACAGCAGATACAATCAGCAGAAGCATTGTACAGCCTTCGGAATTACCGATCGGGATTTTAACGGCCATGATGGGAGCACCAATTTTCATCGCTATTTTGTTGAAATTTAAAAAATCAATCTAATGGTTAAAGCACATCAAATCAGTTATAAACATAAAGAATTCCATATTCTGGATGGAGTTGATGTTCATTTAAATTACGGTGAATTTTTAGCGATTGTTGGTCCAAACGGAGCCGGAAAATCCAGTTTATTGAGTGTTTTGGCGAATGAAGTGAAATCGAAACAGCAGATTTTATTTAAAGATAAAAACATCAACGAGTGGAATATTCAGGAATTATCGAAGCATAAAGCGAAATTTTCTCAGCACAACAGCAACGATATTCCGCTTGAAGTAAAAGACGTCGTGATGATGGGACGTTACCCGTATTTTGATGCTCAGCCGAGACAGGAAGACCACGAAGCGATGAACAATATGATGTACGAAACTGATGTTTATCACTTAAAAGACAGGGAATACAACACTTTGTCGGGTGGAGAAAAGCAGCGTGTGCATCTGTCGAGAGTGATGGCACAGTTGCAAAACGAAATTACCCACAAACTCATGTTTCTCGACGAACCTTTGAATAATTTGGATATTAAACATCAATACAAAGCTTTAGAAATCATTAAAAATTTCACAAAAAAAGCAAATTCTGCGGTTGTTGTTCTTCATGATTTGAATTTGGCGGCACAATATGCAGACAAAATATTATTAATGAAATCGGGTAGAGCAGCTGCTTACGGAACGCCGGATGAGGTTTTTACAGCTGAAAATATTAGCCAAGCATACAATTTTCCCTGCACCATTTGCCCACATCCCATCACCAGTAACCCAATGATTATTTTCGGATAATATGGAAAGAGAAGACTTAAAAATATTAGCTCAGAATTTGGCCAACCCTCAAGGACAAAAAGGAATTGAAATTGGCGAAATGATGAATGCAACCAACATCGGAATGACGCTGGAAAGCATTAAAACACTTTTAATTGAAGACGATGAAAACGTTCTTGAAATCGGTCACGGAAACGCTGGTCATGTCAAAAGTATTTTAAATAAAGCTAAAAACGTAAAATATATAGGAATTGATATTTCTGAAACCATGCATAACGAAGCTAAAAGATTGAATCAAGAATTTAAAAATCAGGCAGATTTTGTTTTGTATGAAGGAACAAAATTACCTTTTGAAGATCAGACTTTCGACAAAATATTCACGGTAAATACGGTTTATTTCTGGGAGCAACCGATTGAATATTTAAATGAAATTTACAGAGTGCTGAAAGACAACGGAACTTTTGTTCTGACTTTCGGGCAGAGGGATTTCATGGAAAAATTACCTTTCACACAGTTCGATTTTACTTTATATAATACCGATGAAATGGAACAAACCGTTTCTAAAAGTCATTTTAAAAGAATGAAAATCTCCGAAAAGGAAGAAGAAGTGAAAAGTAAAACAGGAAACGAAACAATAACAAGAAATTATACAGTTTTAACCATAAAAAAATAAAATAATGAGCACATTAGTTAATGATCTGAAAGAGAAATGGGAAGCTCTGAAAGCTGAAAATCCGCATTTGAGAATAAGAAATGCTGCCGACCAATTGGGCGTAAGCGAAGCTGAATTATTGGCAACTAACGTAGGAGAGGGCGTTACCGTTCTTAAACCTGAATTTAAAGATATTTTAACGGATGTTGAGCAATTGGGAAAAGTAATGGCTCTTACACGTAACGACGAGTGCGTTCATGAGAGAAAAGGAACATACCTGAATGGTGATTTCAGCAGTCCTCACGCGCAGCTTTTCGTAGGGGAAGAAATTGATTTAAGAATTTTCTTAAACCACTGGAAATTTGCTTTTGGTGTTGTGGAAGGCGATAGAAAAAGTCTTCAGTTCTTTGGAAAAGACGGTTTGGCGTTACACAAAATTTATTTAACAAAAGACAGCAATGAGGTTGCTTTCGATGTAATTGTTGAGAAATTTAAAGCAGATGAGCAAAATTCAACTTTAGAATTGGAAACTGTAGCTCCAAAAACAGAAGAAAAACCTGATTCTGAAATCGATGTAGAAGGTTTCCAGAAAGCTTGGACAGAATTAAAAGATACACATGATTTCTTCATGATGACAAGAAAATTCGGAGTAAGCAGAACTCAGGCTTTGAGATTGGCTCCGGAAGGTTTCACAAAGAAAATCGACAGCTCGAAAGTGGTAAATGTATTGGAAGATGCTTCTGAAAAAGAACTTCCGATCATGATTTTCGTTGGAAACAGAGGAATTATCCAGATCCACACAGGAAACGTGAAAAAAACACTTTGGCACCAACAATGGTTCAACGTGATGGATCCTGATTTCAACTTGCACCTTGATATGACGAAAATTGCTGAAGCTTGGATTGTGAAAAAACCAACGGAAGACGGTGAAGTAACGGCTATCGAAGTATTTAATAATGAAGGTGATTTCATTGTTCAGTTCTTCGGAAAAAGAAAACCTGGAATTCCTGAACTACAAGAGTGGAAAAATCTTGTAGCAGATTTAGAAAAATAATAATTAGGTAATTTTATAAGACCGTTTTGTTTTTGCAGGGCGGTCTTTTTTTATTGTAAAAACGTAAATTTGATTAATTAAAAAAATCTACACATAAAGCTTGTCATTCCGGAGGAATCTAAGCAAAATTATTAGAGATTAAATAAGAAAGATTTGTTTCTAGATTCTTCGGAGTAAACATGTGATGGTTATTAAAACTATAAAAAATAAAAATGAAAAATATTTTCATAGCGATATTACTTACAAGTTTCTGTTCATTCAGTGCTCAAAACTTCAAAGCTTTTCAATTCTATGATAAAAAAGGAGAGATCAAGACTGAAAAATTGGTCAAAGAATTGGCAGATTATGATGTGGTTTTCTTTGGTGAAAATCATAACAGTTCGATCAATCACTGGCTTCAGTTGAAAATTACAGAAGCTTTATTTGTTCAGAAAAACGGACAACTTATTTTGGGAGCAGAGATGTTTGAAAGAGACAATCAATCTCAGTTAAACCAGTATTTAAACGGAAAATTTGATGCTAAAACATTGAAAGATTCGGCACGTTTGTGGAATAATTACGCAACAGATTACAAACCGTTGGTTGATTTCGCTAAAGATAAAAAGCTGAATTTTATCGCCACCAATATTCCAAGAAGATACGCTTCTCAAACCGCAAAAGAAGGCTTGGAATCTTTGAATAATTTAACTGAAAAAGATAAATCTTACATCGCTCAATTACCGATAAAAGTGACTTTAGAAACACCCGGTTATCCTGAAATGAAAGCGATGATGGGCGATCACGCCGACGGAACAAAGGTGATGAATTTTATTTCGGCTCAGGCAACGAAAGACGCAACAATGGCGGAATCTATTCTGAAAAATCTTCAAGCCGGAAAAACATTTATTCATTACAACGGAAATTATCACAGCAAAGAATTTGGCGGAATTTATTGGTATATCAAACAGAAAAATCCAAATGTAAAAATGGCGGTAATTTCAGTTTTTGAGTCTGAAAATCCTGAATTGAAAGTGCCGGAAAAAGATTACATTCCAACGGATTTTAATCTGATAATACCGAGTGATATGACGAAAACTTATTAAAAAAACAGAATATTTTATCAATAGGAACGGGCTTTAGCCCGTTTTTTGTGCGCAAAATTTGTCATTCTGACGAAGGAAGAATCTCAACATTATTTTTTTAGAGATTCTTCCTTCGTCAGAATGACAGAACGAATATTTTGAAGACATTGGCTATATTTGTTTATATTTATTTAAAATGAAAAACCTATCCCTTTTCTTCATCCTTTTCATCGGTTTTATCAATGCTCAGAAACTTACTTCTAACGAGATTTCAATCATCAATCAAGGTGATAAAAATTCTGCGTTGCCGATTTATCAGACGACAGATGAAAATCAGCATAAGACATTATTGAGTCTGTCTACTGAAATCGATCCATTGGATAAAAATACGGCAATTTTAGTCAAAAGAATGAAAGAATCTTTGCTGTCAACCGACGGTGGAGTTGGAATAGCAGCACCACAAGTTGGAATTAATAGAAAATTAATTTGGGTTCAACGTTTTGATAAGCAAGACGAACCGTTGGAATATTTCATTAATCCTGTCATTGTCTGGAGGTCGGAATTACAAAATCTTGGTCCGGAAGGTGATTTGTCGATTCCTGATTTCAGAGATCAATTTTACAGAAGTAAAGTGATTCAGTTAGAGTATGTTGATTTAAAAGGTCAGAAATATTCGGAGATTGTGGAAGGTTTTACGGCCGTAATTTTCCAACACGAGATCGACCATCTTTTTGGAATTTTAATTTCAGATAAAAAGGAAAAAGAGAAAAACGATTCTTACAAAAAAGTGGATGCTTTTAAGAAAAGTGGTTCTGTGACGAGATGATTTTAATGTGACACGCTTCAGTTACTTGTTAATTTCTTCAATCATTTTAATAATTTCCAGGAAATTATTTTCTTTTTTAAAAGCTTTTATTTTTTCGAGAATCTCAGGATAATCTTTGAATACAATATAAAGATTTTCCTTTGCTTTTTCGTATTTTTTTTCTTTCATTCTGATTTCAAACGGATAGGCATACATCTTTTTTTCAGGATCGGCCGAATTTTGAAATACAAAGTTTGGATAGTCTTCTATTGTTCTCGAAACAGCATTATATCCTGTTAATACAGTAAAATAAACATTAATTTTTCCCTCCGAAACAACCTGTCCGAATGTTTCTTTAATTTTCGTCGGAGTTCCAATTAATGCATAATTATCTGCATAAGCACTGAAATTGAATAACGGAACAAAATTCATATTATCTGCAGAAAAACTTAAAATATCATTTGGAGTATATTTTACTGTTTTTTCATTTTCATTTTTTCTGAATTTTAAATTATCGTTTTGGCTGGGATACCATTTCAGCTCGCCTTCAATAGTCGACTCGTCTTTAAGTACAACTTTTCCACTTTTAAATTCTTTTGAAAAAGAATATCCCTGTCCGTATGAAAAAAATATACTTAAAATAAAAATAAAACTAAAAATTTGCTTCATGGTATTAATATTTTATGAAAATTTTGAAAGCCAAAAATAATAAATTATTCTTCATATGAAAGAAATTAATACTTTCTAATCTGCACACAAGAAACCCCATTAATTTTAATCTTTCTGCCAACTTTTTTTAACAAACCTGTCTCAGGATTTCTTTTAAATACAACAACAGTTCCGCTTCCTGAATGGGTTACAATCAGGAATTTTCCGCTTGGATCAAGTCCGAAAACTCTTGTATGCTTTCCTTTTACAGATTGATAACCAACTGTTTTTAAAGTTCCATCATTTTGGATGGAAAATATCGCGATATTGTCTTCATTACCGCGATTGGAAGCATACAAAAACTTTCCATCAGGTGAGATATGAACATCAGAACTTTCATATTCATCTTTATAATTTTCAGGATGTGTGTAGATTCGTTGGATATTATTCAGTTTTCCATTTTCGTAACCATAGACGCTCACAGCTCCACCCATTTCTTCGATGCAATAAGCAAATTTTCCGTTGGGATGAAAGGTGAAATGTCTCGGTCCGCCTCCTAAAGTTGTTTTTGTAAAAGGTATTTCTGCTGGCTGCAAAGGTTCTTTACTTTCATTATTAAATTGATACGCTCTGATTTTATCTGCTCCCAAATCGGGAAAAAAAATATAATTAAAATCAGGCGTAAAAACAGTAGAGTGGATGTGCGCACGCTCCTGTCGACCGGGATTTACACTACCTTCCGTGAATTGTAAATTCTGAACAAGAGGTTCAATTTTTCCGTTTTCAGAAATGGGATAAACGGAAACGCTTCCTTCTGTGTAATTTCCATTTACGAGCCATTTTCCACTTTTATCACTCGTTAAATAAACAGGATTTTCGCCACCGCTTTTTTGCTTATTAATGAATTTTAATGATTTATTTTCAGGATTAAATTCAAAACTGCTTACACTTCCGCCGTTCTTCGTTTTACTTTCTGTACACGCGAAAATATATTTTCCATTGGGAGATAAGGTAAGAAAGGATGGATTTAAAACACCTGTGTAAGAGGTCACTTTCGATAATTTTCCACTAATAGTATCCAACTTATAAACGTAAATTCCTTCTTTGTTTTTGTCACGGTTGAAGGAGCCGAAAAATGCATAGGCATTTTGCGAATAAAAATTAATCCAAATACAAAATGTAATGGAAAGTGTAATGATTTTTTTCAAAATATTGCTTGAAATAATTTCAAAAAGAAATATGAATTTTTTTCTATTATTTTAAATCTCTGGATTTTATTTCGCTTTCAAGTTCGTTGCTGTCGGTTTTGGTTTTTATTAGCAGAAATACAAAAATTAATGGGAAAAATGTGAAAAATCCAAAACCGTTTTTTATAGCTCCGTAAATTGAAATTCCTATTAAAAAACCTATTAATACTGCATTGATGACAAAAAGGTTCTTTAAATTTTTTCTTTTGTCTAATAATTCCTGATCACTGAATTTTGCGAATTTATTTTCTTTCATGAAGTGAATTTTCTTAGTTACTGGTTTGAGGTTTAGTCAAATGAATTATGATTTTTTAAAATTAATTATTTTCCTGAAAAAAATACCCTTAAAAATGAAAAAATCTGCCTTAAAAAAGCAGATTTTATATTATTTAAAAGAAAATATTTTAGATATTTGTCACAGACAATTTTACTTCAATATTATTTCTAGTCGCGTTTGAATACGGGCAAATTTCGTGCGCTTTTTCCGTTAAAGATTGTGCTTCTTCAATGGAAACTTCGGGAATATTCACATCCAATTCAACTGCCAATCCGAAACCTCCGTTTTCCAGCTGACTGATGCTCACCTGTGCGGTAACCGTTGTTTCACCTGTTTTAATTTTCGACAGGCTGATAACTCTGTTTAACGCACTGTCGAAACAAGCGGAATAACCCGCTGCGAATAGCATTTCAGGATTGGTAAAATCATCGTTTGCTCCGCCTAGCGCTTTTGGCATTTTTACTTCAAGATCAAGTATTCCGTTTTCACTTTTTACATGACCGTTTCTACCTCCTTTTGCTGTTACTTTTGTTGTATATAACGTTTTCATTTATTTTTCTATTTTGCTTAATATTTTTTGGACACTTTCTTTCAACTCTATCCAGTCTTCTTTTGTGACCCCAATTTTGTTATGAATTTTTTCAGGAATCTCACAAGCCTTCTGTTGAAGGGCTTTTCCTGATTCTGTGATGAATACTTCAACCACTCTTTCGTCTTCTTTTTTCTTTTTCGCTGGATAAATCCTTTCGCTTCCAATCTTTTTAAAAGAGGAGTCAAAGTTCCGCTGTCGAGATATAATTTTTCCCCTATGTTGTTCACTGCCAATCCATCATTTTCCCACAAAATCATCATGACAAGATATTGAGGATAGGTGATATCAAGCTCATCTAGAAACGGACGGTAAAGTCCCGTAATCTCTTTGGCAATCACATATAGCGGAAAGCAAATTTGATTTTCTAATTTTAAAGATTTTGAATTTTCCATACGATTGAAAAATGAAAGTGGATGATTTTTTTATTTTTTAATAATGAATTCCTCCATCGGAACACGGACTTTCTTCATATGAGAAAGCCAGTCTTTTTCTTCGTCTCTATAGCCAAGATATAGTAAACTTACACTTTTTAAACCTAATTCCTTTAAACCAAGAATTTCATCAACCACTGTGTTGTCGAACCCTTCCGCCGGTGTACTGTCAATTTTCAGTTCTGCAGCCTGAGCCAAGGCAAATCCTAATGCAATGTAAGTCTGTCTTGCAGTGTGAGCAAAATGTTGTTCGGGTGTTTGTGCACCGTATATTTCCTTAATTTTATCAGTATAGCTGCCGAAACGTCCTCTAGGTAAGTCTCTTACGTCAGTATGATAATCGTAAACTTTATCGATTTTTTCATCTGAATAGCTATCCCAAGCGGCGAAAACCAAAACATGAGAAGAATCTCTCATGACTTCCGGATTTAACGCTCCCTGAACCATTTTCTCTTTTAATTCCTGATTTTCCACCACGATAACACGGAAAGGTTGCAAACCAGATGAAGTTGGAGCCAGTCTTGCTGCTTCTAAAATTGCATTTAAATCTTGTTCCGATACTTTTTTTGTTGGGTCATAAGCCTTAACAGCGTGTCTCCATTCTAAATCTTGTATTAATGACATCTTATTTTATTTTAAAGTTATTTGATATTTACTATGCAAATATACGACCAATTAAATTGTGTGCAATTTAATTTTATAAAATAAGATTTTTGATGAAATCTATAATGTTAGATAAAATAAAAAACCACTGCAATTTTGCAATGGTTGTATTATTTTCCTTTAAATAAATATTTTCAAAGGTTGTCATAGAAATCGGAATGACAAACTGTAATTGTATTTTCAAGTGTTGAAAGTTATACCTAAAACCTTAGCCCCGATTGAAACGGCATCCTTTTTTGTTGCGGCTGTAGCGAAGCGGAAGCCGTAATAAAAAAGATATAGTGGAAAGCGGGAAATAGCTTCAAAAAATAAAAAAAATCTTGATTTGTAGATTATTTATTCACCAATTCCGCTTCAAAAACATCCACAAAATGTTTTCTGATCTTTGCTTTAATATCTTCCATTTCCTCTGGCGTCAAATCTCTTTCAAGCTCTCTTTTCATCGAAGTAACTTGCTTATCTTTAATTCCACACGGAACAATGTATTCAAAATAGCGCATATCTGTATTTACATTTAATGCAAAACCGTGTAACGTAACCCAACGAGAGGCTTTCACACCCATTGCGCAGATTTTTCTTGCGTAAGGTTTTCCGACATCCAGCCAGACTCCGGTTTCTCCTGGAGAGCGTTCTCCTTTCAAACCATAATCTGCGATGGTTCTGATGATTACTTCTTCAAGATTTCGCATATATTTATGAATATCGGTGAAGAAATTTTCAAGATCCAGAATAGGGTAGCCAACAATTTGTCCGTAACCGTGATAGGTGATATCTCCGCCACGATTCACTTTTACGAAAGTAGCGTCTATTTCCTTTAATTTATCGATTCCGGCTAACATATTTTCTTCATGTCCGCTTTTTCCTAAAGTATATACATGAGGGTGCTCAACTAATAGAAAATGATTTGGTGTTGTTATATGTTCTTCGGCAGGTAAGTCGCGATTTTTTATTTTGGTATCAATGATATCTTTCATCAGTTGTTCCTGATAATCCCAAGAGGGTTGATAATCTTTTATGCCTAAATCTTCGAATTCTACTACTTTATTCTGATGTGTGTTCATACCAATTTTTGAATACACAAATTTAGTGTTTTTTATGCTTTTATGGAATGGACAAAATCTATTGCATTTTTCTTCCAATCTCTATTTTGTAGTAAAATATTCACAAAGGCAGTTCCGATAATTCCGCCATCTGCTTTTTCAGTCACGTTTTCAAAATCTTCTTTTGATTTAATTCCAAAACCTATCATCACAGGATTTTTTAATGGAAGAGATGCTAATCTTGAAAGATATTCTTCATTTTTTAAAACGGCATTTTCGCTTCCTGTTGTTGATGAGGAACTTACAGCGTATAAAAATCCTGAACTTAAAGAATCTAAATATAAAATTCTTTCATTTGAGGTTTCCGGAGTAACTAAAAACGTAAAATTCAGATTGTATTTTTCTAAAACTTTCTGATAGTTTTTTTCGAATTCGATAGGAGGAAGATCTGGTAAAATTAATCCCGAAACTCCACTTTCAGAACATTCTTTGCAGAAATTTTCAAATCCAAAACTTAAAACAGGATTGATGTATCCCATTAAAATAATCGGGATTTTGATTTCGCTTTTAATTGATTTTAACTGAGAAAATAATTTCTCAATTGTCATTCCGTTTTTCAAAGCCAATTCATGTGCCTGCTGAATGACAGGTCCATCTGCAATAGGATCGGAATATGGCATTCCGATTTCGATCATATCTGCTCCGGAATTTTGGATAAGTTGTATGATTTCAGCGGTGTCTTCCAATTTGGGAATTCCTGCTGTGAAGTATATGTTGAGTTTTTTCATTTTTTAAATTTCGACAGATTTTAAAATTCTACCATCAGATAATTTCCATTCTGTTAGTCCGTTTGCACTTCTTCCCATAACTATTGCAGCTGCGGTTGAAGGACTACTAAATAAATAATCTTCGGTGAAAATTAGTTTATTATTATTACTTATTATTTTTCCTTCATTAATGAGTCTTTGCCTAAAATTAATTATTGACTGATTTAACGAACTTGTCACTGAGTCAGAAATTTCTGAATTTTTTAAAACTACGAATCCTTCATTAGTAACTTGTCCTTGAGCATCTGCACCTCTTGCTGCACGTATATAGAATGTATTACTTATTTGTTCTTCAATTGTTTGATTTTCATGAATTAATTCTTCAAAAATTTTATAGCCTAAAGTATTGGTTAGTAGCTTTATATTTTCAATAAATTCTTCCATTTCAGCTTGATCTGATTCTGAAATACTTGATTTAGTTGGAATATTTGAATTGTTTAAATTATAACGATTGACTTTTTTTGCAATTTCATATAATCTATTTTCTAAATATTTAATATGAGCTTTATTTAAATTTTCATCTTTACTCACAAAAACTATTGCATCATTCCAAAAATCTTTACCAGATACTTGTTGAACAATTCTTTTATAAATTTCTTCTCCTTCTCCTATATAAGCTAAGTCTTTATCATCAGAAGATTTTCCAAACAAAATATAAACACCCGTATTTTCCAATTCTGGTCGATTAGCTGAAATTTTTATTTTATTTCTAGGTATTTTAAATGCTTTTCCTGTCCAGTTTGAAAGTTCACAAGTTAATCTTCCATTGGGTTCACCATCAATAAGAAATATCTTGATTGTTTTTCCGAATATATTCATAGTTATAAGTCAATAATTTTGAATCAAAATTACGCATTTAAATTCTTCAAATACGTCTCCATGTCCTTGTCACCGCGACCGCTTAAGCAAATGACAACGGTATCTCTACCATCAAAACCTTTTTTTTCCAAGACAGCCAAAGCATGTGCACTTTCCAAAGCAGGAATAATGCCTTCTAATTTTGTTAATTCGAAAGCGGCTTTTAAGGCTTCATCATCATTTATACTGAAAAATTCTGCTCTTTTTTCTTTGAATAAATTCGCATGAAAGGGACCAATTCCTGGATAATCCAAGCCTGCAGAAATAGAGTGGGGTTCTATAACTTGACCATCTTTTGTTTGCATTACAAGACTTTTACTACCGTGCAAAACGCCCAAAGTTCCCAGAAAAGTAGTCGCAGCAGACATTCCGGAATCAACTCCAAAACCTCCGGCTTCGGCAGCAATAAGTTTTACATTTTCTTCGTTTACAAAATGATAAAAAGCACCTGCTGCATTGCTTCCGCCGCCGACACAGGCAATGACATAATCGGGATTTTCTTTGCCGGTTTGTTCCAAAAGCTGTTCCTTGATTTCTTTTGAAATAATGCTCTGAAATCTCGCCACCAAATCCGGAAAAGGATGCGGACCGACCACACTTCCAATAACATAATGAGTCGTAATAGGATTATTGATCCAATCTCTTAATGCTTCATTTACAGCGTCTTTCAAGGTTTTTGAACCTGAAGTTGCAGGAATAACTTCTGCTCCCAGCATTTTCATTCTTGCCACATTCAGAGCTTGTCTCTGGATATCGATTTCGCCCATGTAAACAATGCATTTCATTCCGAGTAAAGCGCACGCATTAGCGGTTGCAACACCATGTTGACCAGCTCCGGTTTCAGCAATAATTCTGCTTTTTCCGAGACGTTTTGCCAATAAAACCTGTCCCAAAGCATTATTGATTTTGTGCGCTCCGGTGTGATTTAGATCTTCTCTTTTTAAGTAAATCTGCGTCTGATATTTTTCACTTAAATTTTCAGCATAATATAAAGGTGTTGAACGACCAACGTAATTTTTTAATAAATCCTGATATTCTCGTTGAAAATCTTCAGATTCCATAATTTCAAGGTAGTTTTTCTGTAATTCCTCTACATTCGGATAAAGCATTTCGGGAATGAAAGCGCCTCCGAAATCTCCATAATATCCATTATCATCGGGGTTTTTGTAATTCATTTTGTAATTTATTTATAAATGAAAGATTATAATCCAATTGTTGTTTTGTAATTTGTTTGTTTTGATATAAAAGGTGAATTTTTGTCGTTAAATCAATAATTATGTTTAAATCTAATTTAGAATTATACATATTCACAGCAATTTCTAAATTGTCTATTAAATAATAAGAATCGAGTCTTTCGTACAAACAAAAAATTCTACAATAAACAAATCCTATATCAAATTTTACACTGGCTTTTACATTGTTATCCAGTAATTTATCTGCAATAATAACAAGGTGATAGCTATTCCAAAGTTTTATATTTTTAAAGAAATATTGAATATCATCCCAGTTAAAATTTTTAATGATATTAATGAAATCTCCTAATAAATCGTCCAGCTGCCAATGTTCCGTATCCTGATCATTATGAGAAATGAAATCGTGTAAATTTTTAACTTTCTGGTTCTCAAACTTTACCGGAAAAAAAGCCTGATGTACAGACTTGTGGATCGACTGCAAATTCATACGCTTGATTTTTAAAAGTTTGAGCTTTTTCGAATAATACTTTTTCACTGTGTTGTTTTTTTAAGGTTTAATTTTTATCAATAATTTGTGTAAGGGGAGTCCTGAAAGGACGACTTAAGATAGGGTTGGATGCAAATCCAATCTTAAAATAAAATACATTTTAATCCCATAAATATTTTTCATCATATTCAATTCTATGTTTTTTCAAAATTCCAATTAATTCATCTTCATAATTATTTATTAGATGATGTTGTCTTTGACTTTTAATATAATTAATTGTAGCGTATAGACTTTTTTCACTCACTGAAAAAGCTCCGTAACCACTTTGCCAAAAGAAATCTTCATATTTTGTACCTTTTGTTTTAATCCATTTTGATGAATGTGCTTTGATTTCTTGAACAAGTTTCATTAACGCTATTTTTCTGGATAACAAACAAAGGATGTGAATATGGTTATCTGTTCCTCCAATTTGTAAAACCTTGCTTTCAAAATCTTTGCATATAACTGCAATATATGAGAACAATTCTTTTTCTATTTTTTCATCGATGAAATCTTCCCTATGTTTTGTACTGAAAATAATATGAACATAGTTTTTGACTAATGATTGTGGCATCTTGTTGTGTTCTTTCTTTATTTTTCGATTGGATTTGCATCCAACCCTATCTTAAGTCGTCCCTTCGGGACTCACAGTTGTATAAAATTCTTTAAATTTTTTAATTCTATTTATATCTTTCACACCTGCATCGATTTCAAATTTTGAATTAATATCCAACGCAAAAGGTTTTTGATTTAAAATATTAATGTCATTTGTATTTTCCTCTGAAATTCCACCGCTTAAAAAATAAGGAAGAGGGATTTCAATTTCATTTAAAATATTCCATTCAAATTTTTTTCCTGTTCCGCCAAACGCTTTGGAATCCGTATCAAATAGTATGTAATTACTAGTTTTTAGTTGTTTGTTGATGGTTTTTTGTATCTTACTTACAGCTTCCATCGCCCAGCTTCCAATCCTAATTACCTTTATTATTCCAATTTCAGGTTTCAATTTTTTCTTTAACTCTGAAACAAAATTTTCATCTTCATCGCCATGTAACTGAATAAAATTCAGATTTGCTTTTTCACTTATTTCAAGAATTTTTTCTAAACTTTCATTCACAAAAACGCCAACTTTTCCTTGATGATTGATCGTTGAAATATCTTCCAAACTCAAATGATTTAAAACATATCTTGGCGATTTTTCATAGAAAATAAAACCAAGGAAATCTACATTCAAAAAAATTAGTTCTTGAATTTGGTTAAGCTTTGTCAATCCACAGACTTTCAATTTCATTTGATGATTAGTTGCCGAATTTTGCATCATCGTTACATTTGTATTTTGTTGATATTTAAATATTTAAGATAAATTCTTGAAAAGCTTTGGAAGGGTTATTATTTTTCATGAAATATTCTCCCATCAAGAATCCGTTGAATCTTTTTTCCTTTAAATAGTTAAAATCTTTAATATTGTAAATTCCGCTTTCCGCCACGGATAAAACATCTTTAGGAAGTTGATTTTTTAAATTAACAGAATGTTGCAAATCAACCTTGAAATCTTTTAAATTTCTATTATTGATGCCGACTAGATCAATTTCTGGATTAAAACGCTTAAGTTCTTCCTCGGTATGAATTTCTAATAAAACTTCCAATTCTAATTCATGAGAAAGCTCTGTGAATTCCTTCACCTGATCTGTTGAAAGACAAGCTGCAATCAACAAAACAACATCTGCTCCCATACTTTTTGCTTCATAAAATTGATATTCATCAATCATGAAATCTTTTCGCAAAAGGGGAATGTTGATATGATTTCTTACACTTAAAATATCTTCAAAACTTCCTCCGAAAAAATCTTTATCTGTTAAAATTGAAATTCCACTTGCTCCAAATTTTTCATAAGCCGAAACGACTTCTAAAGGGTAAACTTTATCATTAATAATTCCTTTTGATGGAGATTGCCTTTTAAACTCAGCAATAATTCCGGATTTTTCTTGTATGCTTTGTTTTAACGAAATTTTTCTCCTTTTAAAAAATTCTGAATCTTTTAATTGATTGACAGAAATTTTTGATTTTGAATGAGAAATTTCTTCTTTTTTCCGTTGTATGATTTTGTCTAAAATATTCATAATTTCTTATTCTAAAAGCAACTCCAAACTTCTCAAAGCCTTTCCATCAAACAAACTTTCCTGTGCTAAAAGTAGACAATCATCATAACTTCCAAATTTTTGAGTATGATAAAGAGCGACCGAAGCATTGGCTAAAACCACAGAATTTTGCTGCTCCGTTCCTTTTCCCTGAAGAATATTTCTGAAAATCTTAGCCGTTTCCTGTGTTGTTTCGCCAGCTTTTATACTTTCTGGACTCACGGAATCAAAACCTAAATCTTCCGTTGAGTAAATTTCTTCTCCGTTTTTAGTAATAATTTTACTGTCATGAGTCAAACTTATTTCGTCATAACCATCCATTCCATGAATTAAAATAAATTCTTTTTGATCTTTTTGAAGCAGATATTGATAGATTCTCGCAATCTCCAAATCGTAAACTCCAATCATCGAAAACTGAGGTTTTGCAGGATTTACCAAAGGTCCAAGAAGATTAAAAAAAGTTCTCAATCCTAAAGATTTTCGCAATAAACCAACCGACTGCAAAGCAGGGTGAAAGTAAGGTGCATGTAGGAAACAAATATTCGCTTTTTCAAGATCTTCTTGCAAATCTTTTGAATTGTTTTTGAACTGATAGCCAAGTTCTTCCATTACATTTGAAGCACCAGTAATTGTTGACGCTCCGTAATTTCCATGCTTGGTTACTTTTTGTCCTGCTCCGGCAACCACAAAACTTGCCAATGTCGAAATATTGATTGTATTCTTCCCGTCACCACCCGTTCCAACAATATCGATCGCATCGCTGGAATCCAAAGTTACGGGAACCGCCATTTGCAAAAGGGCTTCACGGAAACCCTCAAGTTCTTTCAAAGTAATATTACGCATAAGAAAGACAGTCATAAAAGCCGTAACTTCTGTCGCATTGAATTTATTCTGCGCAATTTCAATCATAATTGCCTTTGCCTCAGATTTAGACAAAGTATGATGATTAAACAAATATTGTAAGATTTCTTTCATTTGTGGAGTTTTTATAGTTGAGGGATTTTCTATTGTTCTCAATTTAAAAGAAAATTTTTAATGATAATTTCTCCATCAGGAGTTAAAATACTTTCAGGATGAAACTGTACACCATGTACGTCATATTTTTTATGTTGTAAAGCCATGATCATTCCGTCTTTATCAATTGCTGTGATTTCCAATTCTTCAGGAAAACCTTCGGGATTAACAGCCCAACTGTGATATCTTCCCACTTCCAAACCACTTGAAAGATTTTTGAAAAGTTTTGTATCATTTTTAACCAAATCTGCAGATGTTGCGACGCCGTGAAAAATCTCAGAAAGATTAATCAAACTTCCGCCAAAAGCTTCCGCAATCGCTTGTTGACCAAGACAGACTCCCAAAATACTTTTTGTAGAAGCATATTCTTTAATCAAGTCTAATAAAATTCCCGCTTCTTCAGGAATTCCAGGGCCTGGAGAAAGAATAATTTTATCGTATTTTCCAATTTCTTCCAAAGTGATTTCATCGTTTCTCACCACATCAACTTTTGTATTCAAAACTCTTTCGATGATTTGAACGAGATTGTATGTAAAGCTGTCATAGTTGTCAAAAACTAAAACCTTAGTTTCTGAATTTGTTTTTTCTATATTGTTGTTCATTTCTTTTACTTTTTAATAATTTTCAACTAATTTCCCTGCCTTCTCAACTGCTTTTTTCAAGGCGTTCAATTTATTATTCACTTCTTGTAATTCACTTTCTGGATTTGATTTTGCGACCAACCCAGCTCCTGCTTGATAATATAAAGTATTGCTTTTGCTTAAAAAAGTTCGGATCATAATGGCTTGATTACAAGTTCCGTTTAAACCAATCATTCCAATACATCCACCATAATATCCGCGGGAATCTTTTTCGTATTTATTGATTAATTGAAGAGCTTTATGTTTGGGAGCACCGCTCAAAGTTCCCTGAGGAAAGGTGGTGGCAACCATTTCGAAGGGATTTGTATTTTCCGGAAGATCGGCAGTAACTTCACTTACCATATGAATGACGTGTGAGAAAAGCTGGATTTCTTTTAATTTGGTCACCGTTACATTTTTGCCCAATTTTCCAAGATCATTTCTTGCCAAATCGACGAGCATGGTGTGTTCTGCGTTTTCTTTTGCATCGTTTTTCAATTCTTCAATCGACTGTAAATCAGTTTCAAAATCTCCTGTTCTTTTAAAAGTTCCTGCGATTGGATGAATAATTGCTTTATTGTTTTTGATAATTAATTGACTTTCAGGGCTTGAGCCAAATAATTTGTAATTTCCGTAATCAAAGAAAAATAGGTAAGGAGAGGGATTAATATTCCTCAAAGCACGATAAACATTGAATTCATCACCTTTGAATTTCTGTTCGAATCTACGGCTTAAAACCAATTGAAAAACATCACCTCTCATACAATGTTTTTGAGCCGTTTTCACCAGTTCAATATATTCTTCATCTGTAATATTTGATGTTTCCTTTCCTTCTTTTTCGAATGGATAAATGACGGTGTTTTGATTTTTAATTAAACTTTCCAACAAATACAATTCAGATTTTACCCCTTCGATTTGGTTTTCGATAATGTGCATTTCGTCGTTGTAATGATTGATTGCAATGACATATTGGTACAATCTGTAACGAAGAATCGGGATTTCAACCTCAGGACTTTGAGCTTTAAATGTAATGTTTTCGAAGAACTGAACCGCCTCAAAACTTGTGTAACCAAAAAGACTTTGTGCTGTTTCTTCTACGGGATCATCGGTTTTTTCGCATTTAAAAATGTTAGAAAAATGGTCGAAAACATCTGCGATTTTGTGTTCGATAATGAACTGTTTGATAGGTTCTTGATTGGGAAGTTTTATTTCAAATTCATTTAAATTTTTAATTTCAATTCCGGCAACGGCGTTGATGGCGATGAAAGAGAAATTGTTGTCGATATTTTTAGAATCCGAACTTTCCAGAAGGATGGTATCCCTGAATTTATCGCGAATCTGCAGATAAATATTCATTGGAGTTTGTAAATCTCCCAATGTTTTTTTGGATACAGTTCTTATTTTTATGGTTTTATTGAACATTTGTAGCTTATTTTTAACCTGATTTAAACGAAAAAGACTTCAACGTATACGTCAAAGTCTCTTATTATATTGTTTTATTATATGCTTGCTTGTAGATTAACGGCATGATAATAACTTCAGACCCGACGAAGAGTTTGAAAGCCACCACCAAATATTGTTGCTATTATTAAACATGTGACAAATTTAGATATTTTTTCAATACAAAAAATAAAAAAATTGAAAATAAAAAAACTTAAAATTGGAAATCTTATTCTGTCTGCGATTCCAATTGCTTGATTTTCATTTCATAATCCGGATCATCATATTCTTTCAAATAGTCTTGTAGAGCCGATTTGTATTCTCTTATAAATTCCTGATTCGTAGGATCTGCGTTGTATTTAATCTGTGCTGCGTTGATGGGAGCTAATTTCTGATATTTAAGCAAATTTTTCCCTTCATCAGACTTATTATAAAGGATAACGATATTTTTTTCATATCCGGAAATAAATTTTATAGGAAATGGCTTATCTACCTGCGGAATTCGAATTGCATTTTCAATAGGATAAATGGCAGCCGTCATTGTCGAAAAGAATGTGGAAATATATTTGCCATCCTGTTTCTTTACAATTGCTTCATAATCATGAATATACTGTTCGTTTAATGTAGAGTTTGTTTCAACGTCGGAAGTAATGATGGCTGTACTTTCAACGCCATATTTGTTTAAAAACCATGCATTTAAAAATTGTCCGCCAATTCCATTTAAGATAATTAAAGGAAGAATGGGAATCAAAAACCACCATTTTTTTGTTAATGAAGATAATATACCAAAGATTAAAACGACAATAATTGCCGTATAAAATCCGTGATGGCTGGTAAAAAATAGAATTTTTGAAATGAAAATCATACTTTAAATTTAATATAATCTTTAAACATAATGATTATAAATTCTGGATTTTTAATGAAAATATGGTCGAAATGGGTATTTGTCATGAGTTTAGAAGTTTATTTTTTATATTTTTGTTTCCAAATTAGAAAACAATGAAAAAAGTATTAGCAATTGCATTTATCGGAGGTTTATTGGCTGTAAGCTGTTCAAAAAAGCCAAATCATGATTTACAAGACAGCAACACAATGTTGCCGGAACCAGATGCTCCAACAGTGGTAGATTCTACAGCGAAAAAAGCGGATACACCTGCTGCAACTCCTGCTCCGGCAACAGAAGCTCCTAAAACTGATTCTGCAGCAGCGAAAAAATAATGAAGAAACTGTTTTTGGCAGGATGTGTAAGTTTGTTTGCTCTTTCTTGTTCTAAAAAAGAAAATACTCCGGTCGACGCTTCATCTTCTGAAACTACAGTTGTTTCGGATAAAGCAAATGCCAATCTTTCAGGAGATCAAATCATTGAAACTTTGGATTGCTCTGGTTGTCATTCGGTAAATGAGAGAATGATAGGACCTTCTTATCAGGAAATCGCAGAAAAATATTCAGATAAAGATATTGAATTGCTGGCGTCCAAGATTATTGAAGGCGGTAGTGGAGTTTGGGGAGGCGTTCCAATGTCTGCTCATCCTCAAGTATCAAAAGAAGATGCTAAAAAAATGGTGGAATATATTTTAAATCAAAAGAAAAAATAATTTCATCTTTATTAAATATAAAAGAGACTGTTTTTGAAGCAGTCTCTTTTTTGTATAGAGTGGTGTGTTTTTAGAATCGTATTTAAAAGTAGTCTGCTTTTACGTACAAGTTATCATTTCCTGTACCGTAGCTTACACTTACGTTCTGGCCGCTACTACATCCTACTAAAGAAAAGATGTCCAGTCTGTAAGTACCTGCCGGCAATTGAAGCATCGGCGCAGACGCGCTACGGTAATTACCTACAAGGTTCTGAGTAGTTGACAGGGTATTATTGTGCGATACTGAAGCCAGTCCCATACTATCCTGAATAATCGTCGCTCCTGTAGAATCCGAAATTCTTACCCAAGTATAAGACAATCTTGGAGTACCATCACTAATCACACCTCCACCAACAAGCCCGAAAGAGGTAGAAGTGGAATTAAAAATCGTTACAATAGCAGGTCTCACCAATGTGAAAGTTGTATTGTAAATAGACTGTGTAGAGTTACCTGTCGCAGTCGCAGTCGCAGTAACATTCACAACAACCGGAGTTGCATTAGGAATTGTATTGGTGTTGAAAATTAACATTTCTGAAGGTCTTCCCTGATAAATATCTCCCGTTGCTGTATCTAAAATCAAAGGAACGGTTGTGTTTGGAGAAGCTGTTGCAATAGCCTGTAAATTACTTACTCTGATGGGTGCAGCAGCAGCATTTACTTCCAGTCTTCTTGCTGGTGTGCTTGTTCCGATACCGATATTTCCTGCAGGAGCGGCCAATGTTCCGGTCATCCCTGTTCCGAAGATGGCGTTTCCGATATTCATCTGGTTACTTGCTGTAGCAGTCGGAATTTGAGAGTTGTTACCAATTGCGATGTTTGTTCCTCCAGTGGTAATATTCGACCCTGCAGCAGCTCCCAGAATAACGTTGTTGGAACCTGTCGTCAATGCAGATCCTGCTGTACTTCCTATTACTGTATTTGTGGAACCAGTAGTCAGGGTTGTGCCTCCTGCCGCATCACCGATTAGAGTATTGCTTGCGCCACTCGTAAGTCCCGAAGCTGAACCAACCCCGATGGCAACGTTGGAACTTCCTCCATTATTGGCAGCCAATGCACTTTCTCCGATTGCGATATTTCTTTGAATTGCAGCAGCAGTAGTGCTCGATAAGGAATTTACCCCTAATGCAATGTTGGAAGTACCTGTGGTGATCCCACGTCCGGTATTTAAACCAATCCCGATATTTCTTGATCCCGTGGTAAGGGTATTCAAAGAACTGGTTCCTAAAGCAGCATTACTTGCTCCGGTCGTTAAAACTGGCAAGGTACCAGCTCCCAAAGCTAAATTGTCTGCTCCTGTTGCCGCTGTAGGAATCGAAGATACCCCGAAAGCTGTATTGCTGGTCGTCAACATACCTGCCTGAACATTATTTCTTTTGAAAATAAGGTTTTGGTTGTCTGATGTTCCTACATAGTTTGTTCCAGGTGTTGTTCCAGCGTTCCCTGTTGTGTTCCAAGCTGTAGAAGCTACGGAAATTGGAGTTGCCAATCTCACCCAAACACCACCTTCAAAATAGTAGTAACCTGTGGTAGAGACATTAGCAGTTTGTCCAGTTGCAGTTCCAGTGCTTACATCATTAATGTAAATCATTGTTCCCAGAGGAACACCTGTCATGCTTTGTGCTCGTGCACGGTCTACTCGTGGTGCAAGTAAACCGTCAACATTTGTAGAAGTTCCTGTTGCATTTTTAGCAACAACATCTAATGAAGTGGTGGGGGAAGATGTATTTATCCCAACTTGCCCGTACATAAAACTTGCCGACCCTATGAGAAGAGTCCCGAAAATAAATTTCATATATAATCCTTTAAAGTTAAGTTATTATTCTAAAATTAGTAATAAAATCCCAATTATGTGATGTTTTTATCAATAATTTCTTAAAAAATTTAAGTAACTGCTAGTTTTATTTATGGGGTTTAAGAGAGAGCTAAAATAATGCCAAGTTGTGTGAATTATTATTCTAAAATGTTAATTAAAGTTGATTTAATATTTCTGAGTATCTATAATTTAATATTTATTTAAAACTTAAAATATTTTTTTGACTCATACCTATAAAAACCGTTATCTTTGCACGTTTATTGAAATACAGAAAAATGCAATTATCAGAACAGGAAATAATCCGAAGAGAAAAGCTGAATAAGCTTGTTGAAATGGGAATCAACGCGTTCCCTGCAGATGAATATGTAATTACAGATACTACAGAATCTATAAAACAGGATTTCTCTGAGAGTAAACAGGTGAAGATTGCAGGAAGATTGATGTCTCGTAGAATTCAAGGGAAGGCTTCTTTTGCGGAACTGCAGGATTCTACAGGGAAAATTCAAGTGTATTTTAACAGAGATGAAATCTGCACAGGTGAAGACAAGACTTTATATAATGAAGTTTACAAACACCTTTTAGATATAGGAGATATTATCGGTGTAGAAGGAGAGCTGTTCACGACTCAAGTTGGTGAGAAAACAGTTTTAGTCAAGAATTTTACTCTTCTAACTAAGACATTAAGACCTCTTCCTCAGGCGAAAACAGATGAAAATGGAATCGTTCATGATGGATTCAACGATCCTGAGCTTAGATACAGACAGCGTTATGTAGATTTAACGGTAAATCCTCAAGTGAAAGAAATTTTCGTGAAAAGAACAAAATTGTTTAATGCAATGAGAACTTTCTTCAACGATGCAGGATATTTTGAAGTTGAAACTCCGATCTTACAATCGATTCCAGGTGGAGCTGCTGCGAGACCTTTTATTACGCATCACAATGCTTTAGATATTCCGTTATATTTAAGAATTGCAAACGAATTATATCTGAAAAGATTGATCGTTGGTGGATTCGACGGGGTTTATGAATTCTCGAAAAACTTCAGAAATGAAGGGATGGACAGAACGCACAACCCGGAATTTACAGCAATGGAAATCTATGTAGCCTACAAAGATTACAACTGGATGATGGATTTCACAGAGAAATTGTTGGAATTCTGCGCCATTCAGGTAAACGGAACTACAGAAGCTACTTTTGGTGAACATAAAGTAGATTTCAAAGCACCTTATGAAAGAATTTCTATGACCGATGCGATATTGAAATTCACAGGTTTTGATATTACAGGAAAAACGGAACAAGAATTATTCGATTTTGCAAAATCTATCGGAATCGATGTAAACGAAACGATGGGTAAAGGTAAATTAATTGATGAAATTTTTGGTGAAAAATGTGAAGGGAACTTCATTCAACCGACTTTCATTACAGATTATCCGATCGAAATGTCGCCACTTACCAAAAAGCACAGAAGCAAAGAAGGTCTTACAGAACGTTTTGAATTAATGGTTTGTGGTAAAGAAATCGCGAACGCTTATTCTGAGTTAAACGATCCGATCGATCAGAGAGAGCGTTTTGAAGAGCAGTTGAAATTATCTGCAAAAGGTGATGATGAAGCAGGGCAATTCATCGATGAAGATTTCCTAAGAGCCCTTGAATATGGAATGCCGCCAACTTCAGGATTAGGAATCGGAATGGATAGATTAATCATGTTCTTAACGAATAATGCATCAATTCAGGAAGTATTATTCTTCCCTCAAATGAGACCCGAAAAGGTAGTTCCTCAGATTGAATTGGGAGAAGATGAGAAAATTATTCTTGAAATCTTAAAATCAGGAGAACAGATTTCTTTAGCAGAAGTGAAAGATCAGTCTAAACTTTCCGGTAAAAAATGGGACAAAGCATCAAAACTTTTAACTAAAAATAATTTGGTGAAAGTGGAAAAAATTGATGAAAATGTTTTGATGAAATTGGTGTAAAAATTTTAAACAAAATATAAATTAAAATCCTGAAATTTGTTTTCAGGATTTTTTTATTACACAAACGATAATTGGAAATTTCCCGTTCTCTATAAAACTTAAAATCGATGAAATCTGCTCATTTATTTCTGTTGTTTTTCATTTGTGCAACCTTTCCAGCACAGATGCTGACATCTGTGTATTTTGAGCACGACAGTTATCAGCTAAATCAAGAATCTAAGCGGAAGTTGGATAGTTTAATTCAATTAAAAAGCAATTTGAAATTCAGGATTTTTGGGAATTGTGATATTTCTGGAACTTCGGAATATAATAAAATTTTATCGGAAAATCGTGCGAGAACGGTCAGCAAATATTTACAAGAAAAGGTTGGAAATAACATCAAGCTGGAAAGTACAATTGGGTTGGGAGAAGAAAAGCAAATTAACGATAACAGTACGGCAGAACTTCGAGGAAAAAATAGAAGAGTAGATGTATTCATTGATGAAATTTTTGTTTCTGGAGAACGAAAATCAGGAGTCGCATTTGCCAGTTTTTTCAGTATGAAAATTTCTGATATGAAGGTTGGAGCAACCTTTTCGCTTCCAAATGTCAACTTCATTGGAGGTCGTCATATTTGGCTTTCAAGCGCGGAAAAAACTTTAAGGAAATTATCTTTTATTTTAATTGATAATCCAAATGTTGAGGTCGAATTACAAGGACATATTTGCTGCGATTACGATAATTTTGATGGCGAAGATCTCGATTTGAAAACCTTCAATCTTTCTTGGACGAGAGCCAATGCCATCAAAGAATATCTAGTAAAACAAGGAATTAATTCAAACAGAATAAAAGTAACAGGACAAGGACATCTTAATCCTGTTGTTTATCCCGAAAAAACAGAAGATGATCTTACAAAAAATAGGAGAGTTGAAATTGTTTTGCTTAAAAAGTGAAATGGAACTTGTTAAATTTTATTTTAAACTCGACGATAACAAAGAATTTTTTGATATAATTTTGTGGGCATTGTGTTAAGGATAATTTCATTGCAACTTCAACTTAATTTAAACAGATTATTATTTTCTCTGTTTACTAAATGAAAACATTAAATAAAACAAAAACGGCAAAATAAATAAAGAACCCAACATCAAAGCCCATCCTAAGGCAGAAATTGTTTTCGGAGCAGCGACATGTTCAAGCAAAGAAAGATGCTCACCGTTGGCAAAAAGAATGATGTTTGGATTGTGCTGATACGTTGCCGCAACCAAAATCATAATCACCTGAAAACCTGCTAAAGCTCTTACCGGAAGCAATTTTCTGGTATTCATGGCTCTCAAAATCAGAAAAAGACAAATGGTTGCAAAAACAGTAGCCATAATTCCCAATGGTTTTGAGAAAACCCACATTACCAGTGGAATATCTGATAAGTAAGCCGTTAAAAACACTAAAATTCCTGTAATCACTACAAAAATCATGGTCTGTTTTGATTTTTTAATCATTAAACCCAATTCCAAACGGTCGATTGTTTCTCTTAAAGCAAATATGGAAGCCAGATAAGCGCAAATAGAAACAGTAAATAACCCGACTGCAATTCCGAACCAATTCAGCCAACTGAATATATATAAGTCTACAAAGCTCGTTGCATCAGGATTTATCGAATGCGAAACCGTTGCAGCAGCGATTAGTCCTAAGAAAAAAGGAGTCAATAAACTTGAAAAATAAAATATTTGCGTGTAAACATGTTGCCAATCATCTTTTACCGCATCGTAATGTCTGAAAGTAAAGGCTGTTCCTCTTGCGATAATTCCGACTAACATTAAAACCAACGGAATATGAAGGTAAGTCGAAAGGGTCGTGTAAATTTGAGGAAAACCGACGAACAAAATTACAATCGCAATAATCAACCACATATGATTCGCTTCCCAAACAGGTGCAATCGATTCATACATAATGGTTTTCGTTTTATCACGTGCCCTTTTTTTAGTGAAAAGTTCCACAATTCCTGCACCAAAATCAGCCCCGCCCAAAATTATATACAGACAGATCGAAAGCCAAAGAAAACCTATAACTACGTAAATCATGATTTTTTGTTTTTAGTGTTAAATTCAGCATCGGTTGGATCGTACAATCTCGGAACCATTTGTATTTGTCTTCTCAAAAGGAATACGATAATTAATGATAAGGAAATAAAAATAGCCGTGAAAAAGTAAAATGAATACTGAATTCCTGGCATTGGTGTTACGGCATCTGCGGTTCTCATGATTCCGTAGATAATCCACGGCTGCCGACCAACTTCAGTGACTGTCCAACCTGCTTCTAAAGCGATATATCCGAAAGGAGTAGCAGCTAAAAATGTTTTTAATAACCAATTTTTCGTCAACCATTCTTTTTTTAAAAATGTAGCATACAAATAAACCATTCCTATGATAATCATCACGACTCCAAAAAAGATCATAATCTGAAAAGAGTAGTGTACCACGGCAATTGGAGGCCATTCATCTTTAGGAAAATCTTTCAGACCTTTTACTTCAGAATTAAAATCATTACTCACTAAAAAGCTTAAAACCTTCGGTATTTTTACAGCATATTTTATTTCACCTTTTTCTTCGTCAGGAATTCCACCGATCACGAAAGAAGCTCCTTTTTCTGTTTCAAAATGAGCTTCCATTGCTGCTAATTTTATAGGTTGTCTTTCAGCAACAGATTTTGCAGCGACATCACCGCTCAACGGTGCTCCAAATGCTCCGATTAAAGCAAATCCAGCCGCAATTTTGAATGCTTTAGTATGAAATTCTACATTCTTTTTTCGCATAATTAAATAGGCATGAACTCCAGCAACAGCAAATCCTGTCGCACAAAATGCAGCAACCGTCATATGCAAAGCCTGTGGAAGCCAAGCTTCATTAAACATAGCTTTTATAGGATCTATATTTAAATATTGTCCGTCGACATAATCGAATCCGGCAGGTGAATTCATCCAGGCATTCGCAGCAACAACCAAAATCCCCGACGCTAAACCACTTAAACCAACCAAAAATCCGCAAAACCAGTGAAACCATTTATTGAATCTATCCCATCCGTAAAGGAAAAATCCGATGGCAATAGCTTCAATGAAGAAAGCGGTTCCTTCCAAAGAAAATGGCATTCCGAAAATGGGTCCGGCATGCTTCATGAATTCAGGCCAAAGAAGTCCAAGCTCAAAGGAAAGCATTGTGCCGGAAACAGCTCCTGTTGCAAAAAGTATTGCAACACCTTTACTCCAGGCTTTGGTGAGTCCTTTGTAAACTTCATTTTTCGTTTTTAAATATTTCCAGTGAGCGAAAGCCATCAAAAAAGGCATTACCATACCAACACAAGAGAAGATGATATGAAAACCGAGTGACATCGCCATTTGTGCACGAGCTGCAAGAAAGTCGTCCATAAATATCAATTTTTGAGTAAATAAATTTACGCATAAATTAGAGATGTCTGGTATGATTTACAACAGTGTTGGTTTAAATTATAGATTTTAACTTTGATCTTTTTTATATTAAAAATTGTGTGTTTTAACTTTTAAAATCTATCATTTTTTGACATATTTTAACTTTCATACCTCGAAAAAAATCACGATATTTGTAAGTCTTTGCATTGGGCAAGATTTTTAATATTTGATATGAGTCAGAAACAATATACAGCTAGTAGTATTCAGGCATTGGAAGGAATGGAACACGTGCGTATGCGTCCTTCAATGTACATTGGTGATGTGGGAGTAAGAGGTCTCCATCATTTGGTTTATGAAGTAGTAGATAACTCTATAGACGAGGCATTGGCAGGGTACTGCGACACGATCTTCGTTGCTATTAAAGAAGGAAACGGAATCGAGGTTATGGATAATGGCCGAGGTATTCCGGTTGACTTCCACGAAAAAGAACAAAAATCCGCTCTTGAGGTTGTAATGACTAAAATTGGAGCCGGAGGTAAATTTGATAAAGATTCTTATAAAGTTTCCGGAGGTCTTCACGGAGTTGGGGTATCGTGTGTAAATGCACTTTCCAACGAAATGGTGACTACTGTTTATAGAGACGGAAATATTTATCAGCAGATATATTCTAAAGGTAAGGCGCAAACTCAGGTTGAAGAAATCGGTCATAGCGAGAAGAGAGGAACAAAACAGTTTTTCCAGCCGGATGATACTATTTTTACGGAATTAGTTTATAATTATGATACGTTGGCAAGTCGTTTGAGAGAACTTTCTTATCTTAATAAAGGAATTACAATTACCCTTACAGATGAAAGAGAAAAACTAGAAGACGGTTCTTTCAAATCTGAAGTTTTCCACTCTGAAGGCGGTTTGAAAGAATTTGTTGCTTTCATCGACGGAAATCGTGAATCGATTATGGAACACGTAATTTTCATGGAAGGTGAAAGAGATGATATTCCTGTTGAGGTGGCGATGCGTTATAATACTTCATTTAACGAAAATCTTCACTCTTACGTTAATAATATTAATACTCACGAAGGAGGTACTCACTTAGCAGGTTTTAGACGTGCTTTAACGAGAACTTTGAAGAAATATGCAGACGAACTAGGACTTCCTGCAAAAGAAAAAGTAGAAATTACTGGGGATGACTTCCGTGAAGGTTTGACTGCGGTTGTTTCTGTAAAGGTAATGGAACCTCAGTTTGAAGGACAGACAAAAACTAAATTAGGTAACTCCGAGGTTTCTGGTGCTGTTGATAAAATTGTAGGGGAGATGTTGACCAATTTCCTGGAAGAAAACCCGAACGAAGCAAAAATTATTGTGCAGAAAGTTGTATTGGCTGCAAAAGCTAGACAAGCTGCGAAAAAAGCTCGTGAAATGGTTCAGAGAAAATCTCCGATGGGAGGTTCTGGACTTCCTGGTAAACTTTCAGATTGTTCTTCAAAAGATCCGGCAGAATCAGAGATATTCTTAGTAGAGGGAGATTCCGCAGGTGGAACGGCAAAACAAGGTCGTGACAGATTCTTTCAGGCGATCCTTCCATTAAGAGGTAAAATTTTGAACGTCGAGAAATCGATGCTTCATAAAGTTTATGATAACGAAGAGATCAAGAATATTTATACAGCTCTTGGAGTTTCTGTTGGTACAGAAGAAGATTCTAAAGCTTTGAATATGGCTAAATTGAGATATCACAAAATCGTAATCATGACCGATGCCGATATCGATGGTTCTCACATCTCAACCTTAATTTTAACTTTCTTCTTTAGATATATGAAGGAACTGATTGAGAACGGATATATTTATATTGCTCAACCTCCTTTATATTTATTAAAGAAAGGAAATAAAAAGCAATATGCTTACAACGAAAAAGAGCGTGAAGAGTTTACTTTAGAAATGTCTCCGGACGGAAAAGGAGTAGAAGTTCAGCGTTACAAAGGTCTTGGAGAGATGAACCCTGAGCAGCTTTGGGAAACAACGCTAAATCCTGAACACAGAATCTTGAAACAGGTAACAATCGATAACGCCGTTGAAGCTGATAGTGTTTTCTCTATGTTGATGGGAGATGAAGTTCCTCCAAGAAGAGAATTTATTGAGAAGAATGCTAAATATGCTAAAATTGATGCATAATTAAAACTAAATAATAAAAAACTGAAAGCTCCCAATTGGGAGCTTTTTTGATAAAAAATGTTAAATTTTTTAAAAATGTTTTGAAATATAAAAAATATTTCTACATTTGTACCCAGAAAAACACAACAAAACAACACACGGGATGAAAAAAATGACACTTATGGTGATCGTCGCTATCGCGGCATCATACTCTTTTGCAAACGCGCAAGTAGGAATCAACACATCAACTCCGCAGGCTTCATTAGATGTTACAGGTAAGCCAACAATTGCTTCAAGCTTAGACGGTATTATTCCTCCTAGACTTACAGGGGATCAATTAAGAGCTAAAACATATACTGCGGCTCAGACAGGAGCATCTGTATACGTAACGGTTGGAGATTCAGCACCTGCAGGACAGACAGTTAATGTTAAAAATCCGGGAACTTATTATTTTGACGGTTCGGTTTGGAAATTAACTCCAGGAATTGATACAAATTTAATGAATGGAACTGGTACCGTTATTATGATTAATGGTGTAATACAGGTAGCTCAGGAAATATCTGCAAGAATGACAAATGATTGGGTAGTGCCAATTACAAATCCATCTTCTCTTGCTCAGGTAGGGAATATTGGAAATAAACTAATCGATAATTATAATGTTTTTACAGGAACAGCAAGTGGAAATACATTTACTGTAAAGAACAGCGGTACTTATATGATTGGAATGAACTTTCCGATACAAAATCAGAACGATAATGTTTTAAATGGTAATTTCTATTATGGTTTGTATAATAATACTGATAACACTTGGGTCGCTTTTAGTATCTATACAATAGATGGAATGAAGAATGGTGATGTTAAAGATATCAGTTATCAGGCAGCTATGGATTTAAGTCCTTCTAAGACGTATTCGTTCTGTGTGCGTCAGACACAAAATGGACTTACTGCTAGTAACGCAGCTCTTTTAAAAATTAGAGGATTAGCATCAACAAGTGTAGGAACAGCTGAAATAGGTTTTTTCTCTGTAAAACGTTTGAAATAGTTAAAATTAAAACTTAAAACAAAAAAGACTTCAGCAATGAAGTCTTTTTTGTTTTAATGAATGTGAAGTCTTTTTAATACAATAAAAATAACTTTCAAAAGTTATAAGATTTCATTATTTTTGCTAAATTTTAATAACCATGATGAAAATCCTATGTATCGGGGCGTTTTCGATAGCCTCTTTATATTATGCGCAGAGCTATCCTGTTTCTGCGATTCCTGAAAATCTGAAAAAAAATGCTGATGCGGTTATCAGAAAAGATCTTACGACGATTCAGATCAATTCAATTAATGATATTAAATATCAGTTTACCACTGTCACAACTGTTTTAAATAAAGACGGAGACGAAAAAGCAATAGTTGCTATTCCTTACGAAAAAGGTGATAATATTTCTGATGTAAAAGTTACGCTTTATGACGAGTCAGGAAAAAAAATAAAATCCTATTCGAAGTCGGATTTTGGTGATTTTGCCAATAACAATCAGGGAACTTTTTATTCTAATAACAGAGTAATGGCTTTGTCATTTACTCCGACTCAATATCCTTATACGGTTGAATTTTCTTATCAGATTGGTGAAGAAAATACTGTTTTCTTGCCAGATTTTGTGCCTTTCAGATCAACAAATGTTTCACTGGAAGAAGCGCAAATGAAAATTATCAATAAGTCTGGAATTGAGCTTAAATCAAAAACATATCCTTCAAAATACAATTATACTTCGGTAACAGAAAGTGATAATGCAGGTGAAAAAACGTTTACTTATAAAAATGTTCCTGCGATTGATGATGCGTTTTTGTTGCCACAACCTGTAAAAATTTTACCAAAAGTAAGCTTTGCTTTAACAAAGTTCAATCTTGAAGGTAAGCAAGGAACAATCAATAATTGGAGCGATTTCGGAACCTGGTATTACAACAGTATTTTGCAGCCTGTTTCCTTATCTACTCCCGCGATTAAAGCAGAAGTTGCAGCCTTAAATTTACAAGGAACAACCGAAGAAAAAGTGAAAAAGCTCTACCAATATATGCAGACGAAAACAAGATATATTTTTGTAGCATTGGGAATTGGCGGTTGGCAGCCGATGCTTCCGGATGAGGTTCAGAAAAAAGGTTATGGAGATTGTAAAGGTTTGACGAATTATATGAAAACTTTACTGGATGAAGCTGGAATTCCGTCTTATTATTCGGTGATAAATTCTGGGTCTTCACCGGTTTCTTTTGATAAAGATTTTCCGAAAATGGGTGGAAATCATGTCATTTTGATGGTTCCGACGGATAAGGGAAATATTTGGCTTGAAAATACTTCTCAGCAAATAGCTTTCAATCATTTAAGCTACAGTACGACAGATAGAAATGTTCTTTCTATCAGAAAAAATGGAATTGAATTAATTGAAACTCCATCATATTCTGCTGAACAAAGTAAAGAAAAACAGCAACTTAAGATCAAACTTAACGAAGATAATAGTATTCTAGGAGAAGGAAATTTTTCTTATACAGGAATTCAGTATGATAACAACATGGCGCTTACCCATCTTGATCCGAAAGAAAGAAACGAAGCTGTGAAAAATCTTTTAGATGTTCTTCATTTTGAAAAGATTGAAATGAAAAACTTTCTAAATGATAAAGATAATGCTGTTGCAAAATTCGATCTTGATTTTAAAGCAAATAATTATTCTAAAAATGCGGGAAGTAGTTTGATTTTCAGAGCAGTTCCTATTTATTCAAATAATATTTATAAAACTGAAGAAAACAGAGAATTACCATTTGAATTAAGACAGTCTTTTGAAGACGAATACGAAATCATTTTTGCGCTTCCAAAAAGCTATAAAATTGATGAAGTTCCTGAAAATGTTACGCTCAATTCAGAATTTGGAACGTATAAATTAAGTTTCGTGAAAAATGGTGAAGAATTAAAGGTAAACAGAACTATCAGAATCAATAAAGGACTGTATCCAAAGGAAAAATACAACGATTACATCAATTTCAGAAAAAAAACTCTTAACATCGATAACTCTAAAATTTTAATTTCTAAAATCTAAGCATGAAAAAGATCTTAATGGTAGCCATTTGTTCAGTGAGTTTTATTTTCATTGAGGCACAAAAACATGAATTTCTTGATCCTCCAAAATTCAATGATGCAGATTTATCCAAGCAAAAATCTGCTTTAGATGAAAATGCATCGGCGGAAATTTTATATAAATCTGTTCATTTCAGTATTGATAACAACACAGGTTCATTGGTGAAAAATACGTTTTACAGAATTAAAATTTATGATAAAGATAAAGCCGAAGATTGGTTGAATCTTGAAATTCCGTTGTATCAAAGTGGAAGCGATCAGGAAACGATTTCAAAAATCAAAGCATATACTTACAATCTTGAAAATGGAGCTGCTGTTACAACAAAAGTAGATAAAAGCTCTAAATATAAAAGTAAGGAAAGCAAAAATTATTCGATTACGAAATTTGCTTTTCCAAACGTGAAAAACGGTTCAATTATCGAGTATCAGTATGAAGTTACGTCTCCTTTTTTGTACGTTGTACCTGAAATTCTGATCGAGACCGATACACCTTCCTTGTATACAGAATATGTTTTGGATAGCCCATCTAATATTGCCTATAATGTTAATTATACAGGTTCTTTAACTCCGAAACATCGTGTTGTTGAGGAAAAAATGATGTACGGAACAAGCTACAGAACTTACAGATTCGGTTATGAAAATGTAAAAGGTTTTAAAACTGAAAAATTTGTAAGCAATGATAGAAATTATAGAACAAAAATAAGTGCAGAGCTACATTCAACGAATTTTAGAGAACTTAAATTATATTCTTCTTCATGGGAACAAATCAAGCAGAGATTATATGACCACGAAGATTTCGGTGGCGAATTGAAAAAAACGAAGTTGGCAAAAGAAAATATGCCGGCAAATATTTCCGGGATTTCTGATGAGTTGGAAAAAGCAAACGCGATTTTCAATTATGTGAAAAATACCTTTACTTGGAACAAAGATAGAGGAATTTACACCGAAGACGGAATAAAAAAAATGATTGAAACTAAAACAGGAAACGCGGCAGAAATCAATCTTTTTTTGGTAATGTTGCTTCGTGAAGCTGGTCTTAAAGCAGATCCTCTTGCGATTTCTACAGTAAGTAATGGGATAATTAATATTGCTTCGCCAAATGTTTCAAACTTAAATTTTGTAATTGCAGCGATCCAAACAAAAGACGGTTTTCATATATATGATGCGACTGCAAAACAATCTTCAGTCGATCAATTACCGCCAAGAGACTGGAATCAGTTTGGGGTTTTATTAGCGAAAGAAAAAGTTCAGCAATTGTCGATGGTGAATGCAAAAACGAGTTTTACATATCTGACGGCTAATGCAAAAATCAATGATGATGGAAGTATTTCTGGAACATATTCGGATAAAGATACCGGAACTTATGCCATGTTTGCTAAGGAAAATTATGATGATAATGCTGAAAAATATAAGAAGCAATACAAAGAAAATTTCACGATAGATTTTACGAATATTGATTCTAAAGTGCTTGATAATGGCGATTTTGAAAGCACAATGAAATTTACATCAGACAATCTTATTGATAAGATCGGAAAGAAAATGATTATCAATCCGATGTTGTTTTTAAATAAAAATTCAAATGAATTCGACCAAACCGAAGAGAGAAAATATCTGATTGATTTTGTCTCTCCTTTTACAAAAGTGAAAAAAGTGATTTTGGAAATTCCTGAGGGTTATGTAATTGAAGAAATGCCAAAGAATAAAAAAATCGTTACGGATGATAAGGAAATCGAGTACAGTTACATGGCAGAACAAAAAGGAAATACCATTGAGCTGACTTCCACAACGAAGATTATGAGTCCGGATTATCCGAAAGAATATTATCCTGCATTTAAACAAATATGGGGTGTTGCTTCGAAACAGGAAAATCAGGTGATCAGTTTAGTGAAAAAGCAATAGTTGAAAATTTTTTGAAATAATTTTAAAACCATTCATTTTTTGAATGGTTTTTGCATATAAGAAGAAAATGAAAAATTATGAAAAACACAATCGCTGTTTTGGCGCTGTCTTCTCTTTTTGCTGTTTCGGCTTGTAATAAACCTGATAAAAATATTCAGAACATAGATAAAGTTGAAACAGCACAACCTGAAAAATTTGTTGTTGACTCAGTAAAGATTGAAGATTCTACTAAAATTGCTGATTCTTTGTCTGCGCAATTTGATTCCAAATTATTGGTTTTTCCAACGATAAAAGATAAAAAATTATTAGACAGTATTTATTTTAACATAAAAGGAAATACAGATTATTCTAAACAGGGATTGCAGAAATTTTTAGAAAAAGATAAAGCCGATTATTTTAAATCAGTTAAAAACGACAGCAAAGATTTTATTTCTGATATAAGATTTTCACTAGAATGGTATGAAAGTTCGGGAATGACGATGGTTTCTAATAAAAATGATTATATGCATATCGAATATTCTTGGGGTTCATATTCTGGTGGAGCGCATGATAATTTTGGTTTTTCTGAAAGGGTTTTTGATTTAAAAAACAATAAAAAAGTTGAATTAAAGGATATTACATCAATGTCGAAAAAGCAACTGGAAACTTTATTAAAGAAAAATATTAATAAAATGAATGGAGGTGCAACGGACGAAAATGGAGAGATTAACAATTCTGATATGCTTCTGGAAGATATAATTCCGCCAACTGCGAACTTTTATTTCGATGATAAAAACTTGTATTTCCATTACAGCCCATATGAAATTACGGCTTTCGCTGCGGGAGACATTACAATTCCAATTTCGTTTGAAGAATTAAAGGCAACGCTTACTCCTGAGTTTAAAAAAAGAATGAATATAAAGTAAATAAGACAAGCTTCCATTTTGGAGGCTTTTTTTGTTATTTGGAACATTTTTTGAGTCATCTTAAAAGACCAAAAACACTTTTAAAAGATGAAAAAGAAAGAATTCATATGGATGATATTGTTGTTATGTATAATTTTTGCCTGTAAGGAAATTGAGTTTAAAAATAATAATGTACAAGCTGATAATCCCTCAAAATTAATTATTGATTCCGTGATCGAAGAGGACTCTATAAAAATTTCCGATTCAATGTCAATGAAATATTCTGCTCAGCTTCTTTTATTTCCTAATTTGAATGATAAAAAATTGCTCGATAGTATTTATTCCAATAAAAATATTACTGATTTTTCTAAAGGTGGATTACAAAAATTTTTGGTTAAAGAAAAGAAAGATTTAATTGAAAATAGTAAGAAAATAGTAAAATTTTCAAAATTAAAATCAAGACAAGATTGGAAATATGTTTCTCAAATGAATCTAAAGCTTAATAAAAATGATTATCTCTACATTCAGTATTATGATAGTAAATCAGAAGAAGGAAATAAAGATGTATATCGTTATAAAGAAAAGGTTTTTGATTTGAAAAATCATAAAAGAATGGTAATTTCCGATATTACGGCGATGTCCGAAACCAAACTTGCTGATTTGATAAAAGTAAATTTGAGTAAAACCACAATGATGCAACAAATGCAGAAATATGATTCGAAAGCCTATGAAATATTATCTTCATTATCGGTTCCTGTGACGAATAATTTTTACTTTGACGATAATAATCTTTATTTTCATTACAATATGAATCAATTGACGGAAAATTATGATATTGGAGATATTATCATTCCTGTTTCTTGGGACGATCTGAAAGGAACGTTAAAACCAGAATTTATGCAAAGAATGAAAATTAAATAAAAATTAATGCTTTCAAATCAGGAAGCATTTTTTAATTTTGCAGGAATGGAAAAAGTAGCCTTCATCATTAATCCTTTTTCGGCGAAAAAAAATTATCAGCCGTTTCTCAATGAACTGAAAAATAAAGTGCAAAATCCGTTGTACTATATTTCAGAATCGATTCTTGGAACGGATGAATTCATTCAAAAGCATTTTAATGATGTGGACATTTTTGTCGCAATTGGAGGTGACGGAACTATTTCAACGATTGCAGCAAATCTTATTAATACAGACAAAATCTTGGCAATTTTTCCTGCCGGTTCGGGAAATGGTTTTTCTAATGAAACTAAATTCAATAAAAATCTGGATGAATTATTAGAAAAAATCAAGACTAAAAATTCCCGAAAGATCGATACTTTCACGGTAAATGGTAAACTTTCCATCAATGTTTCAGGAACAGGATTCGATGGCAAAGTGGTAAAGGAATTTGAAAAAACTGACCGCGGATTTAAAAATTATATTAAGGTTTCTCTCAAAACATTTTTCAACTATAAACCAATTAAGGTTAAATTTTTTGATGAAAAATATCAGGAACATAACGGAAAATATTTAATGGTAAATATTGCCAACACGCGCCAGTTTGGAAATAATGCTTACATTGCACCACAAGCCAGCAAAAGTGATGGATTGGTTGATATGGTTTTGGTGAAAAAATTTCCGTTAACATATTCTGCGCTTTTTGCTTTTAGAATGTTTACGAAAAGATTAAAGGACGATGATTACGTTACTTATCTTCCTGTTTCTGAGATTGAATTTAAAGTAAATACTAAAAACTGGCACCTTGACGGGGAATTTAATAAAATAAAATCTCCAATTCATGTGAAAGTGCAGCCTTCGAGTTTGAACATTTTGGTTTAAAAACGTGAATAGTAAATTGCTAACCATTTTGTTATCAATTTAAAGATTTAAAAAATTAACGATTCACCCATTGACAGTTAACTTTTCTAGCCCCGATCGCAGCATTTGTTTGAGCTCATTTTTTTTTAGGTTTCGGCGCGGCAGCTTCGCTGCCGCGCCGAAACCTAAAAAAAAAATAGCGAGTGCGGAGAGCGGGAAATAGCTTCAAAAAAATTAAACTTCTAATTTCTTCTCCATCTCATTTGGATGATTCAAACAATATTGAAGCTGTTCTTTATCTAACTGTTTTTCCCAATTTGCGACAACAACGGTTGCTACAGAATTTCCGATAACGTTCGTAAGAGCACGACATTCACTCATAAATTTATCGATTCCTAGAATCAAAGTCATTCCGGCAATTGGAATTTCCGGAACAACCGCCAATGTTGCAGCTAAAGTCACGAATCCTGCTCCGGTAACTCCTGCAGCACCTTTCGAGCTCAACATGGCTACCAAAAACAACATGATTTGTTTTTCAATCGGAAGATGAATATTTAGTGCCTGAGCAATAAAAAGTGAGGCTAAAGTCATGTAAATATTAGTTCCATCCAAGTTGAAAGAATACCCTGTAGGAACAACCAAACCTACAATGGCTCTGGAACAACCTGCTTTTTCCATCTTTTCCATAATTCCCGGGAGTGCAGATTCTGAGGAACTTGTACCCAATACAAGTAATAATTCTTCTTTAAGATAGTATAAAAGTTTAAAGATATTGAATCCGTTGTACCAAGCTACAGCTCCCAAAACCAAAACTACAAAAAGGGCAGAAGTGATGTAAAATGTTCCGACTAAAAAGATGAGATTTAAAACTGAATGAAGTCCGTATTTTCCGATAGTAAAAGCCATTGCGCCGAATGCTCCGATAGGTGCTAATTTCATCAACATATGAACGATCTTGAATACAGGAGTGGAAAGATCCTGTAAAAATTCGGTTACTTTCTGACTTTTTTCTTTTGTTAACACCAACGCAACTCCCATTAAAATCGCGACCAAAAGTACCTGCAAAATATTCTCTCCAACCAACGGACTGAACAATGTTTCAGGAATAATATTCATGATAAAACCTGTAAGTGTTGTTTCGTGAGCTTTCTGCTGATATTGTGAAACATCGCCGGAAAGGGTAGAAGGATCGATATTTAAACCATGACCAGGCTGTAAAATATTTCCAACAACTAAACCTATAATTAATGCTAAAGTTGAAAATGTAATGAAATAGATCATTGCTTTAATGGCAATTTTCCCGACTTTTTTAAGATCGGTCATATGTGCGATTCCTAAAGTAAGGGTAATGAAAATCACAGGAGCGATAATCATTTTTACCAATTTGATGAATCCGTCGCCTAGAGGTTTCATTTTTTCACCCAGTTCAGGATAGAATCTGCCCAACAGAATCCCTGCAATGATCGCTATAATTACTTGAAAATAAAGTTGTTTGTAAAGTTGTTTCGCTTTCAAAAGTTTGTTGATTTTAAAAAACGAAAATTAGTAAAATTTGCTTTTAAATATGACAAAAGTCAGGAAAAGTTTCGGCGCGGCTTTCAGCCGCGCCGAAACTTTATCATTCTAAACCTTCAAGGTTTAGTAAAGTTATTTTATTCCGCTGCTACAGAATCATCTCCGCGACCATCCGCAACCGCATGAATATTACCATTATCATCAATCAAAATCATCTCTGTTCTCCCGATTTGGTTCCATTTTTCAACTTTATAACCCAGTTTTTCCAAATCTTTAATAGTTGTCTCAGGAAAATTCTTTTCAAAAGCAACCGTTTCAGGAAGCCATTGATGATGAAATTTAGGAGCGTTAACAGAAATATTGGCATTCAATTTAAAATCAACAACATCTACAATCGATTGATAAACAGATGTTGGAATTGTTGTTCCACCCGGAGTTCCCACAACCATATAAGGTTTTCCGTTTTTCAGAACAATTGTTGGAGTCATCGAAGAAAGCATTCTTTTGTTCGGCTGAATCGAGTTCGCTTCACCGCCAACAGCCCCAAACATATTGGGAACGCCAGGTTTTATAGAAAAATCGTCCATTTCATTATTTAAGAAAAATCCCGCTCCGGAAACAACGACTTTACTTCCGTATAAACCATTTAAAGTTGTGGTAACAGCCGCTGCATTTCCATCTTTGTCGATCACTGAAATATGGGTTGTTTGTGTGGATTCTTTAGGTTGATTTATAATTTTTCCAACTTCCGAGCTTGGTGTAGCTTTATTAAAATTGAAATTTTTCCATCTGTTTTTCAAATAATCATCAGAAATTAAATACGAAGTTTTATCCTGAATAAAATCCGGATCACCCATATATTCGGCTCTATCAGCGAAAGCCCTTCTTTCGGCTTCCACCATAATTTGAACAGCTTTCGTTGAATTTTGCTGATATTTTTCTAAATTTTCATAACCCGCCATTTTAAGCATCTGAGCCAATAAAATTCCTCCGCTGGAAGGTAATGGCATAGAAACGACATTATTTCCTTTATAATCGAATTCTAAAGCTTTTCTTTCGGCAACTTTATAGTTTTTGAGATCTTCTAAAGTAATAATTCCGTTTCCTTTTTTCATTTCTGAAACTAAAAGGTTGGCGGTTTTTCCTTCGTAAAAGCCTTTTAAGCCTTGTTTTTGAATTAATTTTAAAGTTTCCGCCAGTTCTTTCTGAATTAAAAGATCACCTGCTTTCCATGGAGTATCTTTAATGAAAACAGTTGAAGATTGATTGTGCTTTTGGAAATATTCTTTGTGTGAATTTAATAAACTCGCTTCCTGCTCGGTAATGGCAAATCCTTTTTCTGCTAAATCAACTGCAGGTTGAACTAATTGATCCATAGGAAGTTTGCAATGCTTTAAAGTTGCGAAAAATCCTGCTACACTTCCCGGAATTCCGACTGCCAATCTTCCGTTTTGGGATAGATCTGTGTTGGCTTTTCCGTTTTTGTCGACGTACATGTTGTGAGTTGCCTTTTTAGGAGCAGTTTCGCGATAATCGATGGTAAATTTTTCACCGTTATTTTTTACACCCACCAAAAATCCACCACCTCCAATATTTCCGGCCTGAGGATAAACGACCGCTAAAGCATATTGAGTCGCAACAATGGCGTCGTAGGCATTTCCTCCCATTTTCAGGATTTTTGCACCGGCTTCACTCGCCAATGGATGTGCGGAAACGACTACACCTTTATTTTTTACTTTAACTTCTTTCACAATGTTTATGTCGGTGTATTGTGCTGATAATGTGGTGGAAATTAGAATTAGTGAAATAATAATCTTTTTCATTTTGAAATTTTATAACCGAATTTACAATTTTGTTTTAAGATAGTGTGCAAAATATTTACTTTTGCTTTTCATCAACTAATAAAAGTAAAAATGGAACCCCACACGGAAAGAATACTTATTACAGGTGCTTTAGGACAAATCGGCACCGAACTTACGAACAGGCTTGTTGAAATTCACGGCGCAGATAATGTGGTGGCATCTGGTCTCGACAGATGGCAAAAGGGAATTACTTCTGCCGGTCACTATGAAAGGATGGACGTCACAAATTCACAGCTGGTAAGACAGGTGATCAAAGATTATGAGATTACGACAGTTTACCATTTGGCTTCATTATTGTCCGGTACTTCAGAAAAGCAGCCTATTTTCGCCTGGAAATTAAATCTTGAGCCATTGCTTCACTTTTGTGAATTAGCAAAAGAAGGACTTATTCAAAAGATTTTTTGGCCAAGTTCAATTGCTGTATTTGGAAAAGGTATTCCAAAACATGACGTGGGGCAGGATGTGGTATTAAATCCTACAACCGTTTACGGAATTTCAAAAATGGCAGGAGAGAAGTGGTGCGAATATTATTTCGATAAGCATGGAGTAGATGTAAGAAGTATCCGTTATCCTGGTTTGATTTCATGGAAAACTCCTGCAGGTGGAGGAACGACTGATTACGCGGTTGAGATTTTCTACGAAGCAATAGAAGAAGGAAAATATACTAGTTTCATCTCTGAGAATACAGGAATGCCGATGTTGTATATGGACGATGCGATCAACGCAACATTGAAGTTAATGGAAGCTCCGAAAGAAAGTTTGACCGTTCGTTCGTCTTATAATTTGGGTGGAATGTCTTTCACTCCAAAAGAATTAGCGGAAGAAATCAAGAAAGAAATTCCAGGGTTTAAAATTGATTATAAACCAGATTTCAGACAACAGATTGCAGATTCTTGGCCGGCTTCAATTGATGACTCCGTAGCAAAAAAAGACTGGGGTTTAACATACGATTTCGGAATTTCTGAAATGACAAAAGATATGATTGAAAATCTTAAAGTAAAATTAGGTAAAAATTAATCTATCTAAAGTTAAGGTTTAATTAAAATATATTTTAACATCTGATTTTTAATTTATTATAAAATTTATCTAAAATTTAATTTAAATGATATTATTCACTTTTAACATCGCAAATATTCAAGCTGATCCCAAAAATGGTATCCAGATTTCCGATGAAGAGAGATTGAAAATTTCAGAAGATAATACAAAAGCGATTCTTAGAATTTTAGATATTCATGATGTCAAAGCAAGTTTTTTTGTGGAGATTTCCATTGCTCAAAAACTTCAAAATTTACTAAAAGCAATTTCATCCAAAGGGCATGAAATTGCTTTTTTTAATAAAAATTCAAGCCTTGAAGAAATTGAAAATGCAAAGAAATTTACTCAAGAGCTTTTAGAAAAACAGATCAGAGGAATTCGCCAGAAAGATTTTAAACTGCCTCAGGAAAGTTTGAAATTGTTGGAATTTAATTATGTTTCCAATATTGATAATGCGAATATTCTTTTTCCTTTTAAACGTCTGAAAAGAGATACGCAAATAATTGAAGAGGATGGATTGAGTATCGTTCCTGAAAGTATTTCGCCTTACAGTCAATTGCCGTATAATGACTTTGTGTTTCAGATGCTGCCGATGGATTACTACCAAAGCATGGTTTTCGAAACATTGAAGAAAGATGATTTTGTTTTGATTTATCTTAACGCTTGGCAATTCACGGATTTCAGTACTTATAAATTTGATATTCCTTTTTACAGAAAGCTGAATTCGGGCAAAAAAATGGAGGACAAATTAGATGCCCTCCTTACTTGGATCAACGAGAAAGAAATGGCTACTTCTCGTATGAAAGATTATATTTTTTAGGTTTTTATTTTCCCGACTATTTTAAGATTTAATAAAGATATTTTATGTGTTATATTTTTGACGCAAAGATTTAATTATTCAAACCGTAGATTTTCAGATAGGCAAAGGCAAATAAATTTTCTTCGCGAAGCTAAAACGATTGCTTCATAAAAATCAACTTTACTGATTAATCTTTGCTCTTTAATTATGGAATATCGAATATAATCTTTGCCTAAAAAAAATATAACACAAAAAAATGTAAATCTGTGGGAGAAAAAATTTAAGCTAATTCAAAAAGCGTAATTTCCGGCAAAACACCAACTCTTCCCGGATATCCCAACACACCGAAACCTCTGTTTACATAAAGCATTTTTCCTTCGCTTTCATATAAATCTGCCCATTTTGGATATTTATACTGAACAGGAGACCACTTTACATTTTTCAAATCCAGACCAAACTGCATTCCGTGTGTATGACCCGAAAGCGTTAAATGAATATCTGTTGGATGTTTTTTAACTACATAATCGAAGTGAGTAGGGTCGTGGCTCATTAATATTTTTGTAGCATCTTTTGGCACGTCTTTTAATGCATCATCCAGTCTTCCAAATTGTGGGAAGGGTTTTAGTCCCCAGTTTTCAACACCAAGAATATATAATTTTTCACCGTTTTTTTCTATGATTCTGTGTTCGTTCCTAAGCATATCAAATCCGGCTTGTCTTTCGTAATCAATCAACGTTTCCAGATTTTTTTTCTTTTCTTCAGGGGATGTCCAAGTTATATAATCGCCATAATCGTGGTTTCCAAGAACTGCTAATTTGCCGTCTTTAGCTCTAATTTTGGAAAATAAAGGAATAAACGGCTTAAACTCTTCCGCAACATTATTCACCATATCTCCTGTAAATAAAACCAAATCTGGATTTTGCTCATTAATCAGATTAATTGCGTGCTCCAATTTGCTCGGATCAGAAAAACTTCCACTATGAACGTCGGAAATCTGTACAATTTTATACCCTTTAAAACTTTTTGGAAGATTTTTAAAATTAATTCTTACTCTTCTTACCTTATGGCGGTATTTACCAAACGTGATTCCGTCGATGAATAGGGCAGAAAGCACACCTCCTAGACCTAATCCGACCAAACTCAGGAACTTTCTTCTCTCTGGGAAAAAGTTTTCACTTGGACTTGCGAATCCGATTAAATATTTTCCTGTTCTGAAAATATCATCAATCAATAAAAACAGAACTACGAAAATTTTAGGTAAAATAAATACCAAAAACAGTGAAATCATGATCTGCATTCTCACCGTGCTTCTGTCCGATTTCTGAATATGTGTGATTTCGTAAGCGAAAAGTCCGTAAACCGCCAAAGTTATTGCCCAATATCCTATTCTTATCCAGAAGTTATCTGTTAAAGTTCTTATCGCCTGATAGATATAAACTTCTAAAAATAGAAAAACGGCTGCAATTATTAAAAAATTTCTTTGCATAATTAAGTTTAAAAAAAGCACAAAGAATAATTTCCCTGTGCTTTTTTATATATTTTAAATTAAATATTATTAAGGAAATCTATAAACGATAGCATTGATGTTCATTCCGGCACCAACCGAAGTCATTACAACGTTACCTTTTTCTTTAAACGTTTGACCCTCCATTTTTCCTTTAATTATTAAATCAAACATGGTAGGAATTGTTGCAACAGATGAATTTCCAAAGTCTTGGATTGTCATTGGAGAGATAGCATGGTCGTAATCTTTCACATCATAAAGCTTATGAAGTCTTTCGATCATGGCATAATCCATCTTTGCATTTGCTTGGTGGATTAAGATTTTGTCGATATCTTCAATGGATAGATTTGCGTCTTCAATAGTTTCTTTGATGGCAGCAGGAACGTTTTTAAGAGCATACTCATAAATTTTTCTTCCCTGCATTCTCACATACAAACGAGTCTGATCAGATTCATTGTTGATAGATGGTCCGTTTGCCAGATAGTCCAGCTCGATACCGTTATCACAAATCGTATTGTGAGCGATGATTCCTACATTTTCCTGTTCAGTTGCCTGTACAACAACAGCTCCGGCTCCGTCTGCAAAGATCATTCTGTTTCTGTCGGATGGATCTGTTACTCTGCTTAATGTTTCTCCTCCGATTACTAATATCGTTTTAGCTGATCCTGCTTTTATTAAAGTATCTGCTAAAATCATTGCTTCTACCCAGCCAGGGCATCCGAAAAGCATATCGTAAGTGATACATTTTCTGTTTTTAATGCCTAGCTTGTTTTTTACTCTTGCAGCCATTGTCGGCATAAAATCTGCATATCCGTTTACAGTAACTTCACCGAAATTACTTGCGTAGATAATATAATCTAGCTGTTCCTGATCTATTTTTGCGTCTGCAATTGCTATTTTTGCAGCTTCGTAACCGATTTGTGAGTTGGAAAGATCATCCTCAATGAATCTTCTGTTTTCTATTTCTGTAATTTCTACAAATTTCGCAATAGTTTCCTCAGCAGGTTTATCAATCTTCACCCCGTCTTCTGTATAAAACTCTGAATCTAGAAAAAAGTCTCTCCCCACAATTCTATTCGGAAGGTAAGATCCAGAACCAATAATGATCGTATTCGGCATTCGTTTATATGATTTTTTAAAGATGCAAAGTTAATAATTAATATTAATAACGGAGAATTAAAAATATTATTAAATTTGCAAAAATTGTACTTTACAATCTTATGAAAAACAATCCGTCCTTAAAAGGCTTACTTATTGCAGTTGTGGCGTTTATCGTTGCCTTTGGGATCTACTTCCTTTTTTTAGCCAAAAAGAACTCTTATGTAGTAGATAATCCTACACCAAACACATTTTACTATAAAATAAATAATGGTTCGGAAGGAACTATTGCAGGTGGACAAACAGTCTCCGTAGATCTAAATAAAGGAAAAAATTCTATTAAAGTTTTTGATCAGAATAAAAAATTATTATTCGATTCTGCGTTTGAAGTGAATAAAATTCGTGGTTTAATTAATATTGCACATCAGGATTATTACATCAATGATCAATATTATGGATACAATCTTAAAAAAGATTCATTACTTTTGGCGCTTGATAAGACTGTGATCGACGGAAAAGCATATTTTGGAGGAGCAAAACGCTTCAACAAATTATTTACTGATGATTTTTATTACAATGTGGATGAAGATTACGATAAAGTAATTAAAAACGTTCAGCAGGTAGAATCGAGATCGAAAATCTTCAGAAAGCAGGATTACCTTAATTATTATAACGAATATTACAAGTTTTAAGTTTTGACAAAAGATATTACCAAAATTACGCCCTACAATTCCGAGGCGACGAAGAAGAGTCAGGTAGAGGATATGTTCGACAATATTGCACCAAAATACGATCTGCTGAATCGTGTTTTATCTCTGAAAATTGATGTTTTGTGGAGAAATACTTTGGTGAAATGGATGAAAAATGACAATCCGCAGGAAGTGCTGGATGTGGCTACAGGAACGGGAGATCTGGCCATTACGATTGAAAAGGGAACAGGTTCAAAAGTAATTGGTTTGGATTTATCGCAACAAATGTTAAATGTTGGCGTTATTAAAATAAAAAAACTTAAATTAGACGGCAAAATTTCCATGCAAAAAGGGGATGCAGAAAATTTACCTTTCGAGGACAATAGATTCGATGCTGTTTCCGTTGCATTTGGAGTAAGGAATTTTGAAAATCTTAAAAAAGGTTTAGCAGAGTTAAGAAGAGTAGTAAAAGATAACAAGAGTGTTTATATACTGGAGTTTTCAAAGGTTGAGGGGTTCTTGGGGCCATTATATATGTTTTATTTCAAAAATATATTACCTGCGATAGGCAGATTGGTTTCTAAAGATAATAGGGCATATACATACCTTCCGGATTCTGTAAATGCATTTCCTTTCGGGGAAAAGATGAAGCAAATTCTTTTAGATACAGGATTTAAAAAAGTTGAATATAAAAAACTAAGTTTAGGTATAGCCACAATTTATAAAGCAACAAAGTAACCTATGAATAAATTTTTATTAAAAGCACTGGTTTTAGCCTCAGTAAATATTGCAGTTTTAGCAAACGCGCAATTTAGAACCCGAAACAGAATGGATAAGTTGGAAGACTTTGACGAGCAAAAATTCAGTTGGGGTTTTTATCTGAATGGTAACAAACTAGACTACCGTATCGTTTTGAATCCTAGATACGGTATGAATAATAATCAGAATCTCGTTACTTCTAAAGAAAGTTACAGTTTCGGTGCCGGTTTGATCGCCAAATGGAGACTGAATGACTTCTTGGACGTGAGATTGGAACCAGGGTTACAATTTGGTCAGAGACAACTGACTTTCAATACACAATCAAACGACCAGTACGCAGCAGGTACTTTAACGAATGATCCGTTTATCCCAATTCCATTAACGGAAAGAGATAGAGTGAGAGATATTAAAACTACTTTGGTAGATGTTCCTGTTTTGCTGGAATTCCACGGAAACAGATGGTACAACTCCAGACCTTACGTTGCAGCGGGTGTGAACTATATCGTAAACCTTCAGTCGAATTCCGATTCTACGGATGACAACATGCAGCAGGTTTTCAGATCAACAACACACAACTTTGCTTGGTCTGCTGAAATGGGGATTCAGTTTTACTTTAATAAGTTTAAATTAACTCCGGCAGTAAGAGGTACATTCATCATGAATAACGAGATTGTGGCAGATAATGCGACTACACCTCCTTACTGGACTTCTGCAATGTCTACTTTACAGACAAGAGCAGTATTTTTTGTACTTAAATTCGAATAAGAAATTTGATTTAAATATATTCTGGAGATGCAATTGCGTCTCCTTTTTTTGTGCCCTTATCAAAATATAGAGAGTTTTATTTTTGTTAGTATTAATATTTTGTTATTTTTGCTAATAGTTAGAATATACAAACCTGAAATGCTTCAAGATTTAGAAAACAATTTTTCAGAAATAGAGAAAAAGATTTTGATTTTACAGAAAAATTATAAAAATCTTGCTGAAAAATTCTCAGAACTAAGTATTGAGCATGAAGACCTGAAGAAAAGATACGATGAAGAAAGAAGAAAAGGTCAGGTATTAGCAGAAGAACAAAAAAATATAAAACTTTATTCAGCGATATCAGGAAATCCTGAGCACAACAGATTGATGAAAAATCATATCAACAGATTGGTAAAGGAAATAGATTTCTGTATCGCACAGCTTCAAAACAGTGGACTATAATGGAGGTAAGAAGAATAACCATCAACATTGCAGGAAGGGTATATCCGCTGAACGTACCGGCAGCAGAGGAAGAAACTTTGCGTAAAGTAGGGAAGCAAATTGAAAGTATGATTAAAGATTTTGAACAAAATTTCGATGTGAGAGACAAGCAGGATGCTTTGGCGATGTGTGCCCTGAAATTGGGAACAAATGCTGAAGTGGTGTCTATGAACTACGATAAAACAATAAGCTCTACCAACGAAAGATTAGCCCAAATTAATCATTCGCTGAACGAAATAGGGAAATAGATTTTTTTCCCGACAGACTGCCTACAATAATTCTAACACATTAAAGGTAAACTCAACGCTAAACAATTACCGAACAAATGTCCATCGAATGGCGTGCCGGTTCTCCGGATTACAGACAGTGGAAATCAGTTCAAATCGTGTTGATTAGGAGTTTACTCTCAATCTCTGGATTATTGTGGGCTTTTTTATTTAAAGGATATAAAGACAATTAAAACTCAATATAGATTATGACAACAGCCATTATAGTCGGCGTTATTTGCCTTATAATTGGTGCAGTAATAGGGATCGTTTTCTCTAAAAGCTCACTGAATACAAAGGGAAAATTTATTATAGATGATGCAAAGAAAAATGCCGAAAACATTATAGAAAAAGCTAACGTACAAGCCGAATCCATAAAGAAAGAGAAAAACCTTCAGGCTAAAGAAAAATTCCTGGAATTAAAATCTCAGCATGATGCAGATATTCAGTCTCGTGAAAAGAAAATGCAGGAGATTGAAAAAAGAACGAAAGACAAAGAACATAAGCTGAACGACGAGCTTAGCAAAACAGGAAAACTTGAAAAAGATCTTGATAAGCAAATCGCAGATTATGCTAAGAAAACAGAAATTTTAGAAAGAAAACAACAGGAACTGGACACAGCAATGGCTAAAAAAGTTGAAGTTCTTGAAAAAATTTCAAACTATACAGCTGAAGAAGCAAAAGCAGAATTGGTAGAAACCATGAAAGCTGAAGCGAAGACAAGAGCTCAGGCGCACGTTCAGAGCATCATGGAAGAAGCTCAACTGAATGCTAAAAGTGAAGCGAGAAAAATCGTTATCCAGACGATTCAGAGAATCGGAACAGAGCAGGCTATTGAAAATTCTGTATCTGTTTTCAACATCGAATCTGATGAGGTAAAAGGTAGAATTATCGGTAGAGAAGGTAGAAATATCCGTGCTTTAGAGGCTGTAACAGGTGTAGAAATCATTGTTGATGATACTCCGGAAGCGATTCTTCTTTCATGTTTCGATCCGGTAAGAAGAGAGATCGCAAGATTGTCACTTCATAGATTGGTAACAGACGGTAGAATTCACCCTGCAAGAATCGAAGAAGTTGTTGAAAAAACAAGAAAACAAATCGAGGAGGAGATTATTGAAGTTGGAAAAAGAACGATCATTGATTTAGGAATCCACGGATTACATCCTGAGTTGATCAAAATCGTAGGTAGAATGAAGTATCGTTCATCTTACGGACAAAATCTATTACAGCACTCGAGAGAAGTAGCAAATATCGCTGCAACAATGGCTGCTGAATTAGGATTAAATGTAAAACTGGCTAAAAGAGCAGGTCTATTACACGATATCGGTAAAGTTCCGGAGCAGGAATCTGAACTTCCTCACGCTTTACTAGGTATGCAATGGGCAGAAAAATATGGTGAAAATGCAGAGGTTGTAAATGCGATCGGAGCTCACCACGACGAGGTAGAAATGACTTCACTATTATCACCAATCATTCAGGTTGCCGATGCCATTTCCGGAGCAAGACCAGGAGCAAGAAGACAGGTTCTGGAATCTTATATCCAAAGATTGAAAGATCTTGAATCTGCAGCATTAAGCTTTGATGGCGTTTCATCAGCCTACGCAATTCAGGCAGGTAGAGAGTTGAGAGTAATGGTAGAAAGCGGAAAAGTAAATGATGAAGTAGCTTCTCAATTATCTTACGATATCTCGGAAAAAATTCAAAACGAATTAACATATCCGGGACAAGTAAAAGTAACAGTGATCAGAGAAACAAGAGCTGTAAACATTGCGAGATAATAATCGGAAAAAGATATTTTATAAAAACCTTTCAAGAAATTGAAAGGTTTTTTATTTTTAGCAAAATTTAAAACTCCAAAATGCAAGAACTTTCTTTGTCTGCAAAAGCAAGACTTATTTTTTCCATTCCCGTTATTATTGCCGCTTTAGGTTACTTTGTAGATATCTACGACCTGCTTTTATTCGGAATTGTAAGGATTCCCAGTTTAAAGGCTTTAGGCTTGAATCCTGACGTTGACGGAACATTTATTTTAAATGCTCAAATGATTGGTTTGCTTATTGGCGGTATTTTCTGGGGAATTTTCGGAGATAAAAAAGGAAGATTATCCGTGTTATTCGGATCAATCTTGGTATATTCTTTAGCAAATATTGCATGTGGCTTTTTACCATATTTTCCTAAAGAGCATTTAGTGTATCAATATGCAGCTTTAAGATTCATTGCGGGAATTGGTCTTGCCGGAGAGCTCGGAGCCGGAATTACCCTTGTTTCTGAAAGTCTGCCAAAGAATTTAAGAGCAATTGGAACATCTGTGGTAGCAGGTTTTGGATTAATGGGGGCAGTTGTCGCTCAATTAACAGTAGAGTTAGCCGGAGGATGGAATATTTCATACATCATTGGCGGAGTTTTGGGAATTCTATTATTATTTCTAAGAATCAGCGTTTCCGAATCCGGAATTTATAAAAATATCGAACATCAATCTGTTTCAAAAGGGAATTTTCTTTCGTTTTTTACCAATAAAGACCGTTTAATAAGATATTTAAAATGCATCGCTGTCGGATTACCAACCTGGTATTGCATCGGAATTTTGGCGGTTCTTGCCAACCAGTTCGCTCCAGAATTAGGAATTAAAGATCTTAATCCCGGAAAAGCAATTATGTGGGCTTATGTAGGAATTTCGGTCGGAGATTTAGCAAGTGGATTCATTTCTCATGCTTTAAAATCCCGAAAAATGGCCATTTTTTATATGCTTGTTTTCACAATTATTGGTGTGGCTATTATGCTTTTTGGAAATACCGATACAGAAACTAAGTATTATATTTTCTGCGTTTGGCTTGGTTTGGGTACAGGTTATTGGGCAATGTTCGTGACTTTGGCGGCGGAACAATTTGGCACGAATATCAGAAATACGGCAACAACAACCGTTCCCAATATGGTTCGTGGATTAGTTCCTGTTTTGATTTTCGGTTTTGATTTCTTTAAGAAAGATTTTTCTGTAATCATAAGCGCTGCAATTGTAGGATTGATCGTATTCGGACTGGCTTTTTATTCGGCTTTAACGATCTCCGAAACCCACAATAAAGATCTGGAATTTACAGAATAATTACAACTGTTTAAGAAATATTTAAATATTATTTTGCGTTATAATGATAATAAGTTCAACAGACTAAAGAATTTATAAAATTTAATATTAAATTATGCTTTGAATAATTAATATTTGTTTAACTTTGGAAGGTAACTAAAACTAAATTTATAATCTCAAAAACCAAATCACATGCAAAATTTTTTAAAAAATGCTACAAAATTAAAAAAAGCCGATCTTAAGAACATCACAGGAGGAGTAAGCGGAACACCGGATCTTTCTCTTTGTGGATGTGATTGCGCAGGAGCTGTAACAGGACCGAAATATTGTATTCAGTACATTGCTTGTCCACAAGTTTACACTTGCGATCAGTCGGCGGTATAAGAAATTATTTCAATTAGAAATAAACATTTCCACATTTAATACGCAAAAGCCTTTTGGGACCTTCCAAAAGGTTTTTGTAATTTATAAAACCCTTGTAAATCTTAAATTGACATCCAATGGAGGTGTGTCAAAATTCAAATATTTTTGATGGGGTGGTTAAGAAATAAAAAGTAAAACTAAAATTCTCATCATCCAGCCTTATTCTTTTTGAAGCTTAATCCCGCTTTCCGCACTCGCTATTTTTTTTGGTTTTGGCGCGGCAGCTTCGCTGCCGCGCCAAAACCAAAAAAAATGAGCTCAAACAAATGCTGCAATCGGGGCTATGGTCGCAGGAATTTTCAGAAAATGACGGTAAATGGTATTTGTTGTAAGCTGTTGATTGAAGTTATAATTTTCCATAAAGCATAATTCTCAACCAAAAACGTAGCCGTCAACAATAATCAATCAACCAAAAAACAGCCTCACAGATCCGAGAAACTTTTATCATTCAGATTTTCGAATCTTCTATTTTTTGCTTCTCCTATTTTTTGTTTGATGTAAATGCTGTTATTTCCTGATAATAAATAAGATACGATACAAGCAATGGCGACATAAATTCCGCATTCTGCACCAAATAATTCAATTCCCATCAACATACAGGCGAGTGGAGTATTGGTTGCTCCGGCAAAAACCGCGACAAATCCCATTCCGGCCAATAAACCAAACGGAAGCGGAATAAATAATGATAAAGCACTTCCCAGAGTTGCTCCAATAAAGAATAATGGAGTGACTTCACCACCTTTAAAACCTGCCGAAAGTGTGACAATTGTAAAGATCATTTTTAAAGCAAAATCATACAAAGGAAGTTGTTTTTCAAAAGATTCAACAATGGTTGGAATTCCCAGACCGATGTATCTTGTCGTTCCCATTGCAAAAACGGCAACCGCAACAATTATTCCGCCGATAACCGGACGAAGCGGTGGATATTTTATTTTAGATTTAAAAGCAGAACCTACCCAATGAATCGCTTTACTGAAAGTTGCTGCACAAATTCCGAAGGCAATTCCCGCCAAAACGCTGTATAAAACAGGAAGAAATTCAAGTTTTGGAATAAAATTGATGTGATAATGTGTATGTTTAACATTCCAGAGATTCGTCATCCAGTCTGCTAAAATTGCGGATAGAAATGCAGGAAAAATAGCATTGTAACGAATTCTTCCAACCAGAAAAACTTCAAGTCCGAAAACTGCTCCCGCCAAAGGTGTCCCGAAAACCGAACCAAAACCCGCCGCAATCGCAGAGATAATCAAAATTTTTCTTTCGTTTTGATCAAGTTTAAATGGTTTTGTCAATTGATCTACAATTGCACCTGCCATCTGCAAAGCCGTTCCTTCACGACCTGCAGAACCTCCGAAAAAATGAGTGATAATCGTTCCCAGATAAACAAAAGGAGCCATTTTAAAAGGAATAATTTCTTTCGGTTCATGAATATTTTCGAGCAATAAATTATTTCCTGCTTCTACATCTTTCCCGAAATAATAGTATAAAAGACCAACCAAAAAACCGGCAATGGGCAAAAAAGCGATCAACCAGATATGATTTTCCCTGAAATTTGTTGCCCATTCTAATGACTGTAAAAATCCTGCCGAAGCCGTACCTACCAATGCTCCAATGATGAGACTGATGCAAAGCCACTTAAAAATATAAGGCAAAGCCGGAAATTTTCTAAAGAAAAATTGAGTGTGAAATTTTGTTTTGTTGCTGAAAGTTCGTTGATGTTTAGGCATAATTTTCCTGATTCAATTATTGTTAATAATCTTTTAATCAGGCGTCATCAGCTTTTTGAAGGCGGTTGGGTAAGGAAGAACACCATTTCCTTTTGTTTAGCAAAGATAAAAATTATTTTATAAAGAAATCATGTTCAAAAATATACTTTTTACTGATTTTGATGCTTTCAAAAATATCTTTGTCACTGGAATCCTGTTCCAGAAACCAATGTTTTAATCCTGCTTTTTCTTTGGCTTCAAAAATTCTTTTAAAATCAATAGTTCCGTTTCCGATTTCTGTAAAGTCTTTGGTTACATATTTCATATCCTTTACATGCCACAACGGAAATCTTTTTGGGTATTTCTCAAAATAAGTTAATGGATCTAAACCTGCTTTGGAAATCCAATATAAATCCAACTCCATTTTAACCAAATCCGACGAAGTACTTTCTAAAATAAAATCATAATAGCTTCGCTGTTCATCCATCTTTAAAAATTCAAAATCATGATTATGATAAGCCAATTGAATTCCATTTTGTTTGGATATTTTTCCGGCATTTTCAAGAATTTCAGGAAGTTTCTTATAATTTTCATGTGTCCTTTCTACTTCTGGAAGATAGGAGCAAACTGCATATTTTGAATCTATATAATTAAGATCATCCAATGTTTGATCCCAATTTTGCAAAAGAGTTCCGTTTTCTTTGTTGGTAATTCCGGTTTGGTGGTGCGAACTGATGACTTTTAAACCATTATCAGATAAAATTTGTTTGAATTCTTTTGCTGTTTTTCCGAAAAATTTTCCATTATAACCATAAATTTCAAACTCAGTAAATCCTAATTCTGCTAATTTCTCGAAAGTTTTTTCCAGATCTTTAGAAATGGAATCACGAACGGTGTATAACTGAATTGCTAAGGTTTTTTTACTCATATTTAAATTTGAAATTCCACAAGAATACAGTCCTAAAAATCCCAAAGAGGAAAGTTTAATAAAATCTTTTCTTTCCATTATAAGAATGGTTTCATTTCGTCCTCGATCTGTGTTCTGAGCTCCATCAGGCGTTTTGCGTATTGTTCCTGCTGTTTTTCTTCTTCGGTTTCGGGAACCCATTTCGGAACTGGAAGCTTTTTACCATTTTCATCTACGGCAACAAACACAATGATACAATGGGTTTTCTTATCGAAATTTGGTTGTTTTAAGTTTCTTGAAAAAACATTGATAGAAATGTGCATACTCGACGACCCTGTATAAATTACCTGAGCTTCTACCTTTACAATTTCCCCAATTTTGATCGGTTCATAGAAACGGATTCCACCAACATAGACAGTTACCGAATAATTTCCACTCCAGGTTGTTGCACATGCATATCCGGCTTGGTCAATCCATTTCATTACGCTTCCTCCATGTACATTTCCTCCGTAATTAACGTCTGAAGGCTCTGAAATAAACTGAAAAGTAATAGGTTTGTTTTGCATTTCCACTAAAAATTTGATCGAATAAAGGTATTTAATAATTTTCAAAATACTGGATTAAATCCTATTTTTGAAGTCAGAAATTTGAATGAAAACGAATTTTAATTTATAACAGACTTAAAAATAATAATGAAAAAAGTATTTCACCTTAATACATGTGACACTTGCAGAAAAATTTTAGCACAATTTGATCTTACAGATTGGGAACTTCGTGAGATTAAAAAAGAACCGATAACCAAAGAGGAATTGGCTGAAATGTACAAGAAAACAAAATCTTATGAAGCTTTATTCAGTAAAAAATCTACTCAGATCAAATTAAGAGGTTTGGATGCAAAGTCTTTAACAGAAAAGGATTTCAAAGATTTGTTATTGGATCATTATACTTTTTTGAAGCGTCCTGTTTTTATTACGGATGATAAGATTTTCGTTGGGAATGATAAGAATAATGTGGCGGCTTTGCAGGAGTTTTTTGGTGTGAATTAATTACGATCTTAAACCTTCAAGGTTTAGTTAAATGAATGGAATTGAAAATCAGAGTTTTAATATTGTCATTTTTCCTTTTGTGTGTTTGTTCGAATGCTCAGAATAAAGCTGTACAATTAGATACATTAAGTTATCTCAAAACTTTTGAAGTCAATAAGAAGGAATACATCGGAAAGAAATTTTCTTATTTATTGTGTAAGATGAATAAAATCCAGCCGCAAACAGTGTGGATTATTCCTAATTCTAAAGACAGTGCAGTTGTCGAAAAATCGTTGTTCAGATTTTATGATATGAATTATCCGATCATGAATGAAGTGAAAATGATGATAACATGGGATATGGGACTTCCTTATAAAACTTTGAATTTTAATAACAGAAGAAACAAATTCTATTTTTCCGAATCTGAAAAACGTTTTTATGGAAATAGAATTGTAAAAAATATTTTGGTATATCGTTGATTTACTTTTGCTTATTTTGTAAAGAATGACAAAATCCTAGCCCCGATTGCAGCGACATCCTTTTTGGTTGCGGCCGGAGCGAAGCGGAGGCCGTAACCAAAAAGATACAGCGAAAAGCGGGAATCAGCTTCTAAAAAATAAAAAGCGTTTCGTAAGTTCTACGAAACGCTTTTCTATAAATATCTTTTTCCAATTATACAAAAGGAGCTTTCACCACTTTTGCAGGAATATTTTTGTTTCTTACCTGGATAAAGATCTCAGAACCCAATTTGAAGTGAGGTTTGTCCACATAAGCAAGACCTAAACCAACTTTTTTCATTGGAGACTGAGTTCCGGAAGTTACTTTTCCAATCACGTTTCCTTCTGCGTCTACAACTGGATAGTCGTGTCTTGGAACACCTTTATCAGTCAGTTCAAAACCAACCAATTTTCTTGTAACACCTTCTTCTTTTTGTTTTGCGAAAGTTTCTTTAGAAATAAATTCTTTGTCGAATTTCGTGATCCATCCTAAGCCAGCTTCTATTGGAGAAGTCGTATCATCGATATCATTTCCGTAAAGACAGAATCCTTTTTCTAGTCTTAAAGTATCTCTGGCAGCCAATCCGCAAGGAATAATTCCTTCTTCTTGCCCCGCATCGATGATTGCGTCCCAAAGTTTTTCTGCAGATTCGTTGTTGAAATAAATTTCGAAACCTCCACTCCCAGTATATCCTGTATTTGAGATGATTACGTTCTCAACTCCGGCAACAGAACCGATAGTGAAGTTATAATATGGAATTTCAGAAAGGTTAGTTTCCGTTAATTTTTGAAGAATTTCAGTTGCTTTTGGTCCCTGAACAGCCAATAGCGACATATCGTCTGAAGCATTTGTTAAAGTAGCATCGAACTTGTTGAATTTCACGATGTGATTCCAGTCTTTTTCGATGTTTGAAGCATTTACAACCACGAAATATTTGTTATCCTCGATTTTGTAAACAATAAGATCATCTACAATTCCTCCGTTTTCGTTCGGAAGACAAGAATATTGAGCTTTTCCGTTTTCTAAAGCATCCACATTATTGGTTGTTACCAATTGTAAAAGATCTTTTGCTTCAGGACCTTCCACGAAGAACTGTCCCATGTGAGAAACGTCGAACAAACCTGCTTTTTCTCTTACTGCAAAATGCTCTTCTGTAACTCCGGAATATTGTACAGGCATTTCAAATCCTGCGAAAGGTACGATTTTAGCTCCCAAAGAAACGTGTTTGTCGTACAATGCTGTTTTCTTCATATTTAAATTTTATTTCTATTTCTTTATTTTAAAACTGTCAAAAGTCTCGTTGAAAAGTTTCATGTAATTTCCGTTCCAGTACTTTTGTTCGCAATTGATGGAAACGAGGAATAGATCTTTATCTTTTTGAAAAACCTTTGTAATCCAGAATAATTTTTCTTTTTCATCGAAATATTCGTAAAAATATTCTGTGTATCCTTTTTTACCGCTTTTAGATTTTATCTTTTTCTCGTCGTCTTCAGATTTGTAAAGAGCGAGAATAAATTTTTTGGTCTCTGTTTTTGGAAGATTTAGATCATGATATTCTGAAATCGTGATTGCTCCAATTTGGTTACTCGGAAAAATATTAATGATTTCTTCATCATTGGTAACTTTCCAAACTTCTGGAACAGTGATAGAATAGTTCGGATTTTCATAAACTTTCGTCGGAACGCCCTGTGCAAATGAAAAACATCCTACAAAAAAAGATAATGCTAAAATTATTTTCTTCATCATTCTAAAAATGGTGTTTGTATTCTTCAAGGATAATTTTAAACCATTCTGTAAAGTTTTCAGGCTGATCGATCATTTCTTTATCTAAATCTTCAAAAGAAATATATCGTACTTCTGCAACTTCGTCTGGATTTAAATGAAAATCATCTTCAAAAGTTCCAATGAAAACATGGTCTAATTCATGCTCCCAAAGCTCATTTCCAACATCTGCTTTATAAATAAAATTGAATTTTTCTGAAATTTCAACCTCAATTCCTAATTCTTCTTTCACTCTGCGTTTTGCACCTTCAAGATACGTTTCGCCATTTCTTGGATGTGAACAAACTGCATTCGTCCATTTTAACGGAGAATGATATTTTCCGGAAGCTCTTTTTTGTAAAAGCATTTCACCTTTATGATTAAACAAAAACACGGAGAAAGCACGGTGTAATAAACCGTTGACATGAGCCTGCTGTTTTTCCATTAAGCCCAAAACTTCATCTTGAGGATTTACTAAAACTACGAATTCTTCCATTTCTACAAATGTAAGTTTAATAAATGTATTTCGAAAATTTTTGGTGAAACATCATATTCTTTGTTGGTGGTTGATGGTTGTTTGTTGTTGGAATTTGAAAAGAAGCAAGAAAATCAAATATTTTCATTTTTTTTGGAGGTAGTAATATTCATATAAAATTTTATCAAAGATAAATCCTTATGTCTTAAAGCATAACTATGTAAGAAACTTTCCCAACAACTATTTATGCAAAACCCTTCCAACACGAATAAAAAGCATCGACAATCCCACAAAGAAAACCAAAATCCAGAAAGCATTAATTAAAACTTTTGTCAAGCCAAATGCTGTAACATCTACAAATGGATAAGGATAAAAATCGGAAAAACTTCCTCTTATTAATATATAGAAAAGATAAACGAGCGGATAAATTGCCCATTTGGGAATCATTTTATAATTCAAATTGCTTTTGTTTTCGAATAAATACCAATAAATAATAACTAAAATTGGAATAATCGTATGCAGTAATTCATCAATAATCTTTTGCAAACCTGTTGGATTCCATGTAAAACGAAGCAGAACCTGATAAATCAGCCCAACTACGGTAATATAAATTGTGATCGCAGTTAAAATTCCGGATTTTTCTGTTTTTGATTGATTTCTAAATATTTGAAAAGTAAAATACGAAGCAACAATAATATTCGTTAAAATCGTAAAATAGCTGAAAAATCTTATCACAGATTCTGAAGCAGGTAAAACACGGTTTTCCATCATGATATAAAACTGTGCAATGATTGCAAACCAGCCGATAATACTGAAAATAAGCGCCAAAATTCTTTTCATATTTAATAAAGTGTTACTCAAATATAAAACAAAAAAGCCACTTTACATGTTGTAAAATGACTTTTCATTGTATTTAAAAAAGAGTTATTTCGTGTCTTTCCAGATATTTCTGTTGATGGTTTCTATTGTATTTCCTTTGATGATAAATTTATCAGGACCTTTAATATCGGTTGTAGATCCATGATTATAGACCGATAAGCTGTAATCGACGGTTACAGTGTCTCCATTTTGTTCAAAATTCAGATACTGAAAATTTGAAAAGCTGGAAGCCGAGCTTGGCGGTTGATAAAAATCTTGTGCAATCAATTGTTCAGCAGCTTTATCTTTTCCAAACCATTTTTTTACTAAATCTTTTTGAGCTTGTGAACCCTGTTTTCCCAAACCTAAAGCAGTTGTTAATTCACAGTTTTCACCTTCACAATTAGATCCTCCCAATCCACTGTATAATGCTGCGATTGCTTTTAAAGATTCTGGAATTTTTTTGATATCAGCTTCATTAATTGTCCCCGGAGCATCTTTCGATTCTGCAATCAGGATATATTTTTCTGTTTTTGGAGCATCTTCTTTAATTTCTTCTGCAGGTGTAACATCCTTTTCAGGAGGAGTAATAATTGTACTGTCTGAATTTTTTACTGTTTCTTCTATCTTATTGTTTTTATTACAGGAAAAAAGAAGTAGAGAACAAACTCCAAGGGTAAATAAATTAATTTTCATAAATAATTTTACCATTTTTGCACCAATAATAGTACCAAATAAATACAAAAAGATTGGATTATTATAAAAGAGAAAATTTTTAACCATAATTATAAAAACTATATATAAATTATTGAAATTATTCTATAAATAAGGTTTTTTTAGGTAAAAATTTAATATAAATTAAGTTTAACGAACCTTTTTGAAGTAAAAACCTTAACTTTGTCATTCAATTTTTTATAATGGAATTAGAGTACATAGAGCACATCAGTCCGATTCTGAAGGACGGCGTAAAAAATTATTTAATCGATATCGATGGAACCATCACGGAAGACGTTCCGAACGAAGAGCCTGAGAGAATGGTGACTTGTGAGCCCTTCCCGGACGCATTGGAAACCATCAACAAATGGTATGATGAAGGTCACCAGATTTGTTTTTTCACTTCGAGAACGGAAAATCTTAAACAAATTACAATCGATTGGTTAGACAAACACGGATTTAAATATCACAGTGTATTATGCGGAAAACCAAGAGGTGGAAACTACCACTGGATCGACAACCACTTGGTAAGAGCAACAAGATATAAAGGAAAATTCACGGATCTTGTGGAAAAACAAGTTACCATTGAAGTTTTCAAAGAAGAAGAATAAAAAAATTTAGTTTAAAGATTAAACGATTAAATTTTTACATCTGTAATTTTTAATCATTTAATCTTTTTAATTTTTAAATCTATTAAAAAGTTTTATGAAAGTTTTAGCAAACGATGGCTTGGATCAGTCTGGAATTGATGCATTGACTGAGAAAGGTTTTGAAGTGATTACTACAAAAGTTCCGCAAGAACAATTGGTAGATTACATTAATGAGCACCAGATCCGTACTATTCTGGTTCGCAGTGCAACGCAGGTGAGAAAAGATATTATCGACAATTGTCCTTCAATTGAGATCATCGGGAGAGGTGGTGTCGGGATGGATAATATCGATGTAGATTATGCAAGAGAAAAGGGAATTCATGTAATCAATACACCTTCTGCTTCCTCAGAATCGGTTGCTGAGTTGGTTTTTGCACACTTATTTTCGGGTGCAAGATTTTTACAGGACTCAAACAGAAAAATGCCTTTAGTAGGAGATACGGAATTTGCAGGTTTGAAAAAAGCTTATGCTGCAGGTATCGAACTGAAAGGCAAAACGATTGGGATTGTAGGAATGGGGAGAATTGGTCAAGAAGTAGCAAAAATCGCTCTTGGACTTGGAATGAGGGTTATTGCAGCAGACAGCAATGTCGGAAAAGCAAGTATAAAGGTAACTTTCTACAACAACCAGTTCATCAATGTTGATATCGAAACTGAACCACTTCAGGATGTTTTAAAGCATTCAGATTTTATTACACTTCACGTTCCGGCTCAGAAAAACGGTTATATGATAGGTAAAGATGAATTTGATATGATGAAAGACGGGGTGGCTATCGTAAACTGCTCAAGAGGTGGCGTGATCGACGAAACTGCTTTGATCGAGGCTTTGAACTCAGGAAAAGTAAGATTTGCCGGTCTGGATGTTTTCATCAACGAACCAACGCCTTCAAAGGATATCTTGAATCATTCTAAAATTTCTTTAACTCCGCACACAGGTGCATCTACATTGGAAGCTCAGGATAGAATCGGACTGTCTTTGGCTGAACAAATTTCAAGTATTTTACAGATTCAATAATTTATTTATTGTTAAATATAGAAAAGCACTTCGATTTTGAAGTGCTTTTGTTTTTATTAATTGTTTTTATTTTTAAGCAAATCTCTGATTTCCATTAACAATTTTTGATCTTCTGTTGGCCCTGCAGCAACAGGATCTGTTTTCTTTACAATTTTATTGGCACCTTTAATGATCCAGAAAAGTACCATCGCAATACAGAAAAAACTGATTACTGCAGAAAGGAAATTTCCATATGTAACACCATTCCAGGAAAGTTTTGAAATATCATCTGCACCTGCAGCTTTCAAAGCCGGAGTTAATAATAAAGGCGTAATAACATCTGCTACCAATGATGAAACAATTTTGCCGAAAGCACCACCAATAATAACACCGACAGCTAAATCAATAACGTTTCCTTTGAAGGCAAACTCTTTAAATTCTTTTAAAAATCCCATAATTTTTTTACATCTTTTACAGCAAATGTATATAAAATGGGAAGTTTTTAAAACTTAAAATGGGATTTTATGAAAAAACCACTTCAATTTGAAGTGGTTTATGTTTTATAGGTTTTTATTTTTCAATAAATCTCTGATTTCCATTAATAATTTTTGGTCTTCCGTTGGTCCTGCCGGAGCTGCTTCTGCCGGTTTTTTACTTAAACTGTTTACACCTTTAATTAATAAGAATAAAACAAAAGCAACAATAATAAAGCTAATGACCGATGATAGAAAATTACCGTACTTTACCCCGTTCCATGAAAGCTCTGCAATGTTTTTTACATTTGCTTTTTCCAATGCAGGATTTAGAAGTAAAGGTGTTATAATATCATCTACAAATGATTTTACAATCGCGCTGAATGCAGCACCAATGATCACACCGACAGCCAGATCAAGAACATTTCCTTTGAAGGCAAACTCTTTAAATTCTTTAATAAATCCCATAATTTATATTTTTTTAATTATTGTATGAAGTAAAAATAGGGATTTAAGGTACAAAAAATATTATATTTTTCCCATTTTTATGATTAAAAATATGTGAATTGATTGAAATGTAAATTATTATCAATTGAATTTTTAACCGTATTAGAATTTTATTTTTAGTAAGTGTAAAATTTCTTTTTTGTAAATTGCTATGTAAAGATTATCCATAAATAAGTAATCTCCACTATGAAAATTTTCAAAGCACAACAGATCCGAGAATGTGATCAATATACGATTAAAAACGAGCCAATTTTATCAATTCAATTAATGGAAAGAGCAGCGCAAACCTGCATCGACTGGATTTCCGAAAACTGTAAAAATCACAGAAATTTTGCCATCTTTTGTGGCAACGGAAATAATGGTGGAGATGGATTTGCTATGGCAAGAATGCTTTACCATAAAGGATTTGATGTGGATGTTTTTATCCAGAGTCCAAAAGCAAAGTTCTCTGAAGATGCAACAATAAATTTTAAAGAATTAAAGGAGATTTCGGGAATAACTATAAAAGATTTTAAAGATGTTGAAGATTATCGTTTTGATAAAAGAACGATTATTATCGATGCTCTTTTCGGAACAGGTCTGTCAAGAAATTTAGAAGGTGATTTTAAAAATTTAATTGATTTTTTAAACTCAAAAACGAGTGTTAAAATTTCTATTGATGTTCCTTCCGGACTTTTATCAGATGGTATTTCTTCCGATGGTTCCACAATTTTTAAAGCAGATTATACTTTAAGTTTCCAGTTTTGGAAAAAGAGTTTTCTGCATCCTGAAAGTGGAAAATATACTGGGAAAGTTGAAGTTTTAGATATAGATTTAAGTGAAGAATATATTTCACAAACAGAAACTAAAGATTTCGTCATCGATGATGAGGTTGTTGAAAATATCTTTAAACCAAGAAATGAATTTTCTCACAAAGGAACTTACGGAAAATCAACAATTATTGGAGGAAGCTATGGAAAGATCGGTGCAGCAGTACTTTCTACAAGATCGGCTTTGAAAACAGGAACGGGATTAACTTTCACAATTGCTCCAAAATGTGGTTACGAAATTCTACAAACTTCCTGCCCAGAGGCAATGTTCATCGAAGGTGGAAATGATTTTATTCAAAATATAGAAATTGATGAAAATTCTACATATGGGATTGGTCCTGGATTGGGAACTCAAAAAGAAACAATGAAAGGTTTTCTTCAATTTTTAAAAGAATATTCAAAACCATTAATTTTAGATGCTGATGCCTTGAATATTATTTCGCAGGATGAGAAAAATTTAAAATTAATTCCAAAAAAATCAATTATCACTCCACATCCTAAAGAATTTGAAAGACTTTTCGGAAAAACTGAAGATTCTTTTGAAAGAGTAGAATTAGCGAGAAAAAAAGCCAACGAATTAGACGTTTATATTATTTTGAAAGATCATCACACCCAAGTTGTGACTCCTGAAGGAAACGTTTTCTACAATATTACAGGAAATTCAGGATTGGCGAAGGGGGGAAGTGGAGATATTCTTTTGGGAATCTTAACTTCATTTGTTGCTCAAGGCTATTCCGAGGAAAATGCTGCTATTTTGGGAGTTTGGTTTCATGGAAAAGCTGCTGAGTTTGCTTCTGAAAAATATTCTAAAGAATCTATGCTTCCGACGGATGTTATTAATGAATTTGGAAACGTTTTTGAGTTGTTAAACAAAAGAGCAGAAATAGAACTTTGAATTTAAATTAAAAAATCAAAATAGAAAAGGCAAACTTGTACGTTTCAAGTTTGCCTTTTTTATTTTATCTGAGCTTAAAAATTATTCCGGTTTTTCGTTTTCCGCAGGAGTAATTTTAAACTTTTTAGAAACAATCATAATCACAACTCCGGCAATCATGAAAGGGATAGAAAGAACTTGTCCTGTGTTTAATCCTCCGAATGTTATAAATTCGTCACCTTGTGGTTCTTTTAAGAATTCAACAAAGAATCTTATTGCCCAAAGAATGATGAAAAACAATCCGAATAACCATCCTTGCTGATATTTTTTATTTGTTTTTCTGTATAAAATCCATAGCAAAACGAATAGACAAACGTATCCAAAAGCTTCGAATAATTGTGCAGGATAACGTGGAACTGTCATACCATATTCGCTGCTCTGTTGTGGGAAAAGTAATGCAAAAGGAGAGTTTGGATCCACTGGTTTTCCAATGATTTCTGAGTTGAAGAAGTTCCCCATTCTTACAAAAGCACCACCTAAAGCAACAACAATTCCCAATCTATCATATACCCAGAAAGGATTTTTTCTAATGATTTTGAATGAGTAATATAATGTCGTGAAGATCAAAGCGATCGTTGCGCCGTGACTTGCCAGCCCAGAGAAACCTGTAAATTTTAAACCATTTTTAGTACTTATTGGTAAAAATACACTCCAGAAGTCTTCTTTAAATAATTCCGGCTGGTAAAAAATAACATGTCCCATTCTTGCTCCAAGAATTGTCCCGATCAAGGTCCAAGTGAAAAGTGGCTCCAAATATTTTTGGTTAATATTATCAATTTTGAACATTTTAGTCATTAAAATATATCCAAAACCGAAAGCAAAAATGAACATTAAGCTATAAAAATGCAACGTGATTGGACCTAATTGAATTCCTTTTGAAGGATCCCAAATTTTGAAAGATGTTTCCAAGTTTACGTTATCAGCAACGGTAATTGGTTTATCAGATTTTACAGCATATTTAAAGGTTTCAATATTTTGTTCCGTTGCAGGAGTTGTAATTACTTTAAAATTTTTATCTAAAAGCTGATAGCCTGTTGCTTTAAATTTTGCTAAAATATTAGCACTATAATTAAAATAAGCGGGTTCAAAATTAGTTTCATTCAGAATTACTAAGACATTTTTATTGGCTGGTTTTTCCGCAAATTCATTCAATTCACCCACTTCAGTTGTTGAATAAATTTTTACAGGAATGTTTGTGGAATTTACTTTTAAGATTCCGTCAGACATTCCGTCCGGATAATTTTGCGCGAATAAAGATTGTGTAATAAGTGCAAATATTACGAGATAAATTCTGAAAAAAATATTACTCATTTCTATTTTTTTAGTAGTTTGTTAATTGATTTTACTTTTTTGGTGGAACAGGATCGTAGCCACTTCCTCCCCACGGATGACATCTTGAAATTCTTTTCACTCCCAGCCAAAATCCCTTAAAAACTCCATGTACTTGCAATGCTTTCACCATATAATGTGAGCAGGTAGGTTCGTAACGGCAGTTTTTTGGAAGTAAGGGCGAGATAAACCATTGGTAAAATCTGATGAGTATTACCAAAGGAAAAGTGATTATTTTATTGAATGTAAGTTTCAAAACGGTACAAAAATAGGGTAAAAAATTGAAAATTAGTTTAAATTTGTTAGAAGTTTCGGAGCTGTAAAAGACTGTTCGTCGGATAAATTCCGGTGTTTATCGATTTGATTACTTTGTTGTTTTAAAATCATGAAATTTATGTCTGCTTTGAGACGATTACATTAAAAATTTTACTTTACATTAAATCTAAAAATTTTGAATCAAAATATTCCTTTAGCTGAAAAATTAAGACCCAAAACTCTGGATGAAGTTCTTGGACAGGAACATTTGACCGGAGAAAAGGGGACAATTAGAAAAATGCTAGAAAATAATACACTGAATTCTCTTATTTTGTGGGGGCCACCGGGAACAGGGAAAACAACATTAGCGGAAATTATTTCTGAAAAATCTGGAAGAAAATTTTACAAACTTTCTGCGGTTTCTTCTGGTGTAAAAGACGTTCGTGATGTGATTGAAGATGCCAAAAAGCAGAATCTCTTTTCAGGAAAATCACCAATTTTATTTATAGATGAAATTCACCGTTTTAATAAATCTCAACAGGATTCTTTGCTTCATGCTGTAGAAAAAGGCTGGATTGTTTTAATCGGAGCAACGACGGAAAATCCTAGTTTTGAGGTGGTTTCGGCTTTGCTTTCGAGAAGTCAGGTGTATATTCTGAAGGCTTTGACGTATGAAAAGTTGGAAGAATTAATTAAAATAGCTTCTGAAAGTTATAATAAAGATGAAAAAACGGATTTTAAAATAATTGAAAATGAGGCTTTTATTCAATATTCCGGAGGTGATGCCAGAAAATTGATTAATTCGATTGAATTGGTTTTAAATCAATATAAAAATTCATCGAAAACGGAGATTAAAAATGAGGATGTGCTAGAAGTTTTGCAGGAAACGATGGCGCTTTATGATAAAAATGGAGAGCAGCATTATGATATTATTTCTGCATTTATCAAGTCGATGCGTGGAGGTGATCCGAATGGCGCGGTATATTGGTTAGCAAGGATGATTGCTGGTGGTGAAGATATTAAATTTATTGCTCGAAGAATGTTGATTTTGGCTGCGGAAGATGTTGGATTAGCCAATCCGAATGCTTTGGTGGTTGCCAACAATTGCTTTCAGGCGATCAACGTTATAGGAAATCCGGAAGCGAGAATTATTTTGAGCGAAACGGCTGTTTATCTGGCGGTTTCTCCAAAAAGTAATTCAGCTTATATGGCGATTAATGATGCTCTTGCTTTGGTGAAACAGACTGGAAATCTGCCTGTTCCGCTACATTTAAGAAATGCTCCGACAAAATTGATGAAAGATCTGGATTATGGAAAAGAATACAAGTATGCACATTCCTACGAAGGCAATTTTGTAGAACAGGATTTTTTACCGGAAGAAATCAAAGATGTGAAAATTTATCAACCTGGAAACAATTCTACGGAGAAAAAAATTTACGAAGAATTGAAGAAAAAATGGAATAATAAATACTAAAAAAGGATACTCAACGGAGTATCCTTTTCATTTAAATATGATTTAAGAAATTACTTTATTTTTGTTGTGATAAACAATGTTTTTTTGCCATTGTAATCTTTCGCTTCCATTCTTGTCAGGATATCTCCAAACACCAAAGTCTGTGTATTTGAAAATTCGTATCCATCAATATAAACTGGAGTTTGTTTTGCGATTTTATATTGATCGTTTAGTTCAGCTAAGGAAATTCTATCAAAATTATCAGAACCTTTTTTGAATTTTACCTCTATCAATCCATTTTCTGCTAAATCGCTGTATTTTTTAAGATTCAGAGGCAGATTTGCTGCAGATTTAAAAACGTTCATGCTTTGAACTGCATTTTTATTTGCATTAAACATATCTACCGTTCCAACGATATCATTGGCAATTGCAAACTTTGTCGCCGGATTCTTCTGTGCAAACAAAGTAGCCGAAGACAATAGTAAAAAAGAGTAGAGTAATTTTTTCATAATGTTTAGGAATATGTGACTATTAAAAACTTGATAAATATAGTTAAAATTTATAAAATGTGAATAAAAATTTACATTAAATTAAAAAATAATTATAAATAAATCATTTTATTGTGATTCTATATTTTCATGCTCCTTATTTTCTTGTTTGCTGTCTACCAGATTTTTAATAATCTTTTTTAATCTTTGGAACAAAAATGAACTTAATAATAAAATAATACCTAAAATGATAAATGCAATAATTCTGGAAACGTTATCCATTTGCCAGACATCGTAAGAATATAGCTTTAAGATCATAATTCCTATTAAAGCAAAACCGATTTTATTGAGTTCGGAAATATTGTTTTTTAAACCCAAATAAATAAAAATACTTGCCAAAACCGTCCAAATAATCGGCAAATACAAAATACTGAAATGTTTTTGAACTTGATAAGATTCTGAAAGAGTAGGTGTGTTTCCTAAGATATAAAGACGGTAAATTTCAAAGCTCACTGTAATGACAATTGTTCCACAAATTGCCCAATATCCATAATTTGATTTATAGAAATCAGTTTTTGGAAGAATATTATAACCAATAATAATTAATGGAATTAAATACATCAAGTAAATACCATAAAAACTTTCTTTATTAATTTTCTCTAAAATATTATCAACAAGCACCGAACCTGTAAACGATGTATGGTAAACAATTAAAATTAAGAAAATATAAACAATTCCAAGTTCAAAAAAATTATTGATTTCTAATTTTTTACGGAAAATTAATAATCCAAAAATGAAAGTTATAGTATATAATATCGCAATACAAGTAATTGTAACAAGTGGCTTTTCCGAAATATGATAGATAATTTCCAGCAATAAAGCAACGTAAATAACGCCATAACTTAAAATCGTAAATAGATCTTCAAAAAAGTTGGTTTCAGATTCATTATCAGATAATTTTCTTAATAAAATCAGGTTTGCAAAGGTGGTAATTACGGTAACTGAACTCGTCAGGAAAACAGGATTGAAAACAATTTTAAGATTCTGTACATAAGCATATTGTCCCCAGGTTATTATTTGTGCAATAATTACTAGCGGAAACAAAATGTAAAAACAGATTTTAAAGATATTCTGATTGGTCTTTTTCCAGATGAATAATAACAAAGTTGCTTCCACAGCCCAAACACTTGTAATTAAATGGGTTTCAAATTGTAAAGCAATTGCAATTGTAATTAAACTAACCGTTAAAGCTGCAAAAACCGAATAGTTGATTCCATGATGTCTTTTACTGAATTCTTTATAGAAAATTATTCCGTTGACAGTCGCAAATACTAATGGGAAAATAATAATTGGTTTGTACTGTAAAGTGTTGAAAATATAAACCAAACCAATAATACTTGAGAAATTTATTAAGATCAACATCAAAATATTATACTTTGAAATGATATCGTTCTTAAAATAATCCAACAAAGCAAATGCATAAAATATGATATAACTAATGATATAAAAATAAATACTGTTGATTTCAGTTTGTTCTGAAGTCCAATAAAACAAATAAAGAATCGTGAAAATAAAGGCAATCCAACCTACACTTCTCCAATTTTTAAGAAAGACAACAACCAACATTCCAATATTTAAAACAGTTAAATAAGTGAATAAGAAGGGGTAATTACTTTGTCCTGTACTTATCATTAAGGGTGCTAAAAACCCTCCAAAAAGAGAAAAAATAATTAAAATCTCACTTTTATAATAGTAAGAAAGCGCAATTGAAATCAAAGTAATCAGGCATGTAATAGAAAACGCGGTAGTCTGAGAAAACAAATGATATTCTCTAAACGCAATGGTCGTGGTAAAATATAAAACGGCAACTCCACCTCCAGTAATAATTGAAGAAAAAGCAGAGTAATTTTTCCTAAGAAAATGTCCGACTGCTATAATTCCGGCTCCCACCAAAAAACCAATTCCTACACGAGACGTTTCACCGATCCAGTTTCTGTCGATAGCATATTTCACAAAATATCCGATTCCTAAAACTAAAGTGAAAATTCCGATAATAGTGAGCGCATTTTGTTTTAAAAAATCAAAGATAGGAGTGGTCCAGTTTTTTTCAGCAGGAATTTCTTCATGAATTTCAGGCTGGGACGAAATTTTTATTTCTTCTTTAATCTCTGTTGAATCGGCTATTGGTTTTGGAATGTCCAGATTTTCATGTTGAGTTACTGGCTTTTTCCGAAGTTCGGAAATTTCCTTTTCCAATCTTTTTATTTTACTATTCAGATAATTGTAAACAGCAATGATAATAATGATCGACAAAAAGAAAAACGAATAATTATCCATTTTTAGTTTTTTTCAAATATATCAAAAAGCATACAAACAATTAATCCATCGTATTCTATACGATGGATTAACATTGTGGAGTGATTAAACTATATAAAAAATAAATTTAGTTCGATACTTTATATACAAAAAATGAAGCGTTACTTGATCCTAATAATCCTGCATTTAACAAACCGGAATTAATAAGCCCGAATCGCAATTTGTCACCAGCCTGCAATGTGTAAAGGGAATTGATATGCGACTCAGATAAAGTAATGCTGGCAAGACCAGCCAAGCTTACCCCGTTAAATTCTCTGGTATCTAAAACTGTTGTTGTTGATCCGGTTGTTTTCAAAATTCCTATACCCGTTGTTCCTCCTGTTAATAAGGCAGCCTGAACTCCGGTTCCGTAACGGAAATAAAATCCTACGGCATATGTTCCGGAAGACGGTACATTATAAGAATTGTCTGTACTGTTCAGAAGACTCGCATTTCCTGCAGTTCTGTCGGCTGCAACAAAAGCAATAGGCTTGTAATTCGTTAAAAGAGTTACATCAAGCAAAGTTAAGCTCCCTATTTTTTTTGCAGAATATACAGATGCTGTGATACCATTAGTTGTGTTCATCTGAGAGATCACAAAATCAGCAATAAGTTGTGGGTCAACTTGTGCTACCTGAAAGTCACCTCCTGTATTTTTATTTACTGCAAGGATTTGATATCCAGGTAATGCAGCTGCAGCAGGGGTGTTTCTAATTTTCATTGTCCCATTAATGTCAAGGTTTGCCTGTGGATTTGGAGTGTTTATCCCAACCCAACCAGATTGTGCAAACATAGGGATTGCCATAAGTGCTAAAAGCGCGGTACAAATCTTAGTTTTCATGTTTAAAAAAATTTAAATTAGTTGATGGTTTATCCTCAGTTAGTTTTGTATAAAGATACAGCAAAAACTGTGCGGATTAAAACGATTTTAAGAAATATTTTTACTGATAATCAGGTAGTAAGGTTAATTTTTTTAAGTATTTTTTAAAATTTAATTTAAAAAAATCTTTCAAACCCTTTTGTAGACTAATGTAATGGCTTTTTTATCACATTTAAGTGAATATTTTTCCTTGGTTAAAAAATTTATTTATTAAATAAATTTTAATTAAAATTAAATACCAAATGTGGTACTATGCTGATTTTAAGTGGGATAGATTATAGATGAAATTTCACAGAAATGTGTTTTTTGATTGAAATTTTCTTTTTTAATGAAAATATTTTACCGTAAATCCTTTTCAAGAGACTTAATTTAGCTTAAATTATAAAAAAAACTATCTCAAACGAGATAGTTTTATGTAAGATAATTTCACTTATTTATTAGCTTTCCAAAAGATATTCTTTATAATTTCCCAGGAAGTCTACTTCGGCTTCGAGAGCTTTCAGCTCTTCAAGAGCATTTTGATGGAGTATCGGTTGCCATTCTCCAACAACGTTAATGAAGAAGAAATAATTGCCCAGACCAGTCTTCAATGTTCTTGATTCAATTTTGCTGAGGTTCATTTTTCGCCAGGCAAAAACAGATAAAACCTGATGAAGTCCTCCCGCATGATCTTCTGGAAGTGTAATCAGCATTCCGGATTTTTCTCCTAAAATCTGTAAATTTTCATTTTGGTAAACATTCTGCTTTTTAGATATAATAATAAAACGTGTATGATTCTGTTCAAAATCCTGAATATTTCTATGAATGATTTTTAGACCATACAAATTTGCCGCAAACTGATTGGCAACTGCAGCTAAATTTCTGTCTGTATTTTCCGCAACATGTTTTGCCGCTGCTGCAGTTGAAGAAAAATCCTGCTTTTGAACTCCTTTAAAATGAGAATCCAAAAAGTGAAAACTTTGCGCCAAAGCTTGCGGATGAGAGTAAATTTTTTCGATCGCTTCAACATCACAATCGGGATGAACCATCAAATGATGGGCAATTGGTAGAACGGCTTCAGCCTCGATTTTAATTTCAGGCGTTTTATATAAATAGTCCAGCGTCATAGAAACCGTTCCTTCAATCGAGTTTTCCAAAGGAACAACGGCTTTATCTACTTCTCCGTTTTCTACAGCATTAAAACAATCTAAAATATTTGTTTGTGGTAAAAGTTCTTCATTCGGGAAAAGCTGGGTTGTAGTAAGCTGCGTAAAGCTTGCTTGTGGACCCAAAAATGCAATCTTCATTATGTATCTATATTTTTTGAATTTTAAATGTAGTGAAAAAAGTTAGGAAGTCAGAAGTTGGAAGAGGGAAGTTTAGCAATTCAATGTTTAAAGTTTGAAATTTGAAGCTAATTTATATTAAATATTAAACTCGAAACCCACATCCAGCAACCCGGAACTACTTATTCCAATTTTCTTCAATCAACTTCATCAGATAATCCGGACACTTCACAACTTTGTTGGTTTTTGCATCTAAAAAGAAGAGAGTAGTGGAAGCTTCTGTAATTTTAACATTTTCTTCGTTGAAAATTTCATATTCAAATTCAATTCTCACTCCCGGAATTTTTTTTACATAGGTATGAATTTCTAATTTTTCATCATAAAAAGCAGGTCGCAAATACTTAATTTTATACTCCGAAACAGGCAACCAAATTCCTTGATTCTCAATCTCATTATATGACATTCCGATGCTTCGAAAAAGCTCAACGCGACCAATTTCCAAGTACTCGGCATAGTTGCCGTAGTAGACATATTTCATAGGATCTGTTTCTCCGTAACGTACTCTTAATGAGTGTGTTGTGTGTATCATTTTTTATTCTAAATTATACATACAAATATATTTTTAAATAATCAATAACCCCAATATTTTTTTTTAAAATAAAAAATATAGACCTTTGTCTTCCTTCTAAAAAAAAGTACTAACCAAGAATAATCGGGGCATATTTATGGATGAAAATTTAATGATGATATGGCAGAGGTGCCTTCAGTTCATGCGCGATAATCTGAACGCTGCTGAAGATAATTCTGACCTCAAAAAACTTGAGAAATCTTTCGATTTGCTATTTGATAAGGTTCAGCCATTGTCTTTGGTTGAAAACAACCTTACGTTGATAGTTCCGAGCGATTTTTACAAGGAATATATAGAGGATAATTACTTGTCCTTACTTTCTGCTGCCCTGAAGAAAAATATAGGAAAAGGAGTAAAATTGTGGTATTCTGTAATGGAAAACAAGCCTACCGGTTTAGAAAAGCCCGTTACCATGAATATGAAAGGGAAATCTGTTCCTACTCCGAAAGTACAGGAGACGATGCCACAAGGTTTCTCATCAAATATTGTAAATCCTTTTGTGGTTCCGGGAATCAGAAAAGTAAATATAGATTCAAATTTGAAATCAGATTTTTCTTTCGATAACTATGTTGAAGGAGAAAGCAACAAATTTGCAGCAACAGTAGCGAGATCTATCGCAAAAAGACCGGGAGCAACAGCTTTCAACCCATTATTTTTATATGGAGGTTATGGAGTTGGTAAAACCCATTTAGGACAAGCAGTTGGTCTTGAAGTGAAAAGCCAGTTTCCGGATAAAGTAGTTCTTTATTTGTCTTCTGAAAAATTCATTCAACAATTTATTTCAGCGGCAAAAGCTCATAAACAAACGGAATTTGCGAATTTCTATCAAATGGTTGATGTTTTGATCATTGATGATATTCAGTTCCTTTCAGGAAAATCTGCAACTCAGGACAGTTTCTTCCATATTTTCGATCATTTGCATCAAAATGGAAAACAGATTATCCTTACTTCAGATAAAGCTCCGGCGGATATTATGGATATTCAGGACAGGATTGTTTCCCGTTTCAAGTGGGGACTTTCTGCGGAAATCAAATCTCCGGATATTTCGACTCGTAAAAGAATTATCATTGATAAGCTAAGCAGAGACGGAATCGTTCTTCCTGATGATATGCTTGATTTCCTTGCTGCAGAAGCGAAAACGAATGTAAGAGAGCTTATAGGAATCATTAATTCTGTAATTGCATATTCTACTATTTATAAGCAGGATTTAAGTCTTACTTTGTTAAAAGATACAATTAACAAGATTGCTTCAAATCAGAAAAAGGTTATCAATATTCCTTACATTCAGGAGGTTGTTTGCGACTATTTCGGTATTAAAAAGGAGCAGCTTTTATCAAAAACAAGAAAAAGAGAAATCGCTCTTCCAAGACAATTAGCGATGTATTTCTCAAAAGAACTTACCAACTCTACTTTCACTAAAATTGGCGAAGAAATGGGAGGTAAAGATCACTCGACAGTAATGTACGCTTGCGATACGATTAAAGATGTTTCTAAAATCGATAAGGAAATCAAGAAGTACGTGAAAGAATTGGGAGAGAGAATCAAACAGTAAGAAATAATTTAATTTAAATAAGAAAAATGGAGAATAATTTTTATTCTTCATTTTTTATTTAGTTTTGTCTAAATTTAAAAAAATACAGTAATATCTAATCATTCAATTTTTTAATAATTAATTCCGAAAAAGACATGAAAATATTAATGGTTTGTTTGGGAAATATTTGCAGAAGTCCTTTAGCTGAAGGAATTATGAAAGATAAAGCTCCCGGATATTTTGTTGTGGATTCTGCGGGAACAATTTCTATGCACGAAGGTGAACATCCCGATAAAAGAGCCATTAAAACTGCTGCCAATCACGGAATTGATATTTCAAAACAAAGATCAAGACCTATTACCAAGGCAGACTTTGATCTTTTTGATAAAATTTATTGTATGGATGTTGATGTCTTGGCGGATGTTGTTTCAAAAACTAAAAATGAAGAACAAAGGCAAAAAGTTTCGCTATTTTTAGAAGCTTTAGGAGATCCTAAAAATGAAGAAGTTCCCGATCCTTATTGGGGTGAAATGAAAGAATTTGAAGATGTTTATCAGTTGTTGGATCGTGGTTGTGATGCGATTTTAAACCAAATTTCACATTAAATTATGAAGAAGTTATTTATTCTCTTTTTATTAGGCTGTAATTTTGCTTTTGCACAAACCAAAGACGAAATTGCCATCAGAAAAGTGATGGACGATTTTATGGGTTGCATTAAAACAAGAGATGAAGCAAAGTTTGTTTCTTTGTTTCAGGAACCTGTACTTTGGACGGGAATGTTTACGGAGCGTACGCATGCAAAGCGGCTGGAGAAAAATCCAAAAGCGACAAGCTTTTTTACGGATGATTATAAAGCTTTTATTAAAAGTTTTAATGATGATAAATCTGAAGAAAAATTTGATAATATCAAAATCATAGAAGACGGTTCTATCGCTTCTGCCAACTTCGATTACAGTTTTTGGTACGACGGAAAAATGGAAAACTGGGGAAAAGAGATCTGGACATTAATGAAGACAAATGGTGTCTGGAAAATAACTTCCGTTTCTTTTTCTATGGACTTAACAAAATATTACCCTCAACCTTCTTTAAAAGAAAGAACTAAAAAATAAATACAATGCTTTTTTTACTTCCTGCTTATCTTTCGGAAAATACTTCTATCACTCACTTTTCTCCTGTGATAAAAGATTATATCATGCAAACGGATTATTTTTTCGTGGAAAATGAAAAAACTGCGAGAAAAGTCGTTAAGTTTTTCGCTCCTGAAAAAAAACAATCAGATTTGAAACTTTTCTTGTTAGATAAATACACTGAAAATGCCGATATCAAAGAAGCTCAGCAATTAATGTTAAAAGGTCAGGATTTCGGTTTGCTTTCTGAAGCCGGACTTCCTTGTATTGCTGATCCTGGAAATTTAATGGTAAAATGGTGTCATGAGAAAAATATCAGAGTTATCCCAATTTCAGGCCCATCATCAATCATTTTAGCACTGATTTCCAGTGGTTTTAATGGTCAGGAATTTACATTTAATGGTTATCTTCCGATTGATAAAAGTGAAAAGAAAAAACAACTTTTGCAATTAGAAAATTTAGTTCAAAAGACTGGTTATTCCCAAATTTTCATGGAGACGCCGTATAGAAATAATCAACTTTTTGAAGATCTAACCAAGTTTTTATCACCCAATACAAAGCTTTGTATTGCAGCCAATATCAACGATCCGGAACATGAATTTATCAAAACAAAAACGATAAAAGAATGGCAAAAACAAAAACCGGAGCTTCATAAAATACCGGCTGTTTTTGTGTTGGGGAAATAATTTTTAAAAGAAATTAATTTTTCTTATATTCTCGCAGATTTAGCAGATTACGCAGATTTTAAAATAAACAGTACAAAAAAAGATCTGCATAATCTGCTAAATCTGCGAGAGAAAAACAAAAAAACTACAAATTATTCACCACTCTTTTAATACCATCCAAAATATTCGTAGTATTAAAATTTACCAGCAATCCAAGTTTTTTGTTTGAAAGCTTAAGGTAGGTTTGCAATTGTTTAAAATGAATATCTTCAATGTTTTTGACAGATTTTAATTCCAAAATCACTTTATTTTCAACCAAGATATCAATTCTAAAATTTAAGTCGAATTTTTTGCCTTCATAGATAACAGGAAGTTCTAATTCGGATTTCACGTCTAGTCCGTTTTCTTCTAATTCGTACATCAGAATTTTCTGATAAACAATCTCCAAAAGACCAGGACCAAGTTTATTGTAAACATTAAAGATACATTTTCTTACGAGGTAAGAAATTTCATTTTCATTCATTTGTTTTTTTTGCAAATTAAAGAAAATAAGAAATAAAAATTATTCAGATTATTTATTTTCTCTTTCTTCCTCTCCATTTTCTCCAAAAAAAAACAATGACTGGTATCAATAAAAAGAATGGCCAAAGCGAAATAATTCCTAAGAAAAACGCGACAAAACTATTCCAGCCTTCCGTTACCGAATCTCCAAAACGATTTCTAAAACCAATTTTTGAAGTAGCCGAACTTCTTACTTTTTCTTTAAATAAATTTAGATCTAAAGTACTGTAATTCACTCGATCATCGATGAAACGCAAGCTGCCTTCCGAAACGTCAATTTCATCTTCCAATTCACGGATGTTTTCCTGAATTTCGAGCATATCTTTTGTTGTAGTTGCTTTTTTCAGCATATCACGATATTTCTCAAGATATATTTTCTTATTAGTGAGTTTTATAGAAGTATCAGAATATTGTTCTGTCACGTCATCTGTATAAATATTTTTTGTAACAATAGAACCCAATCCATTTGAAAAAGAATTAATCAAAGAATCAAAATTTTTATGTGGAACACGAATGATAATATTTATATTGTCTTGTGTATCAGAGTTTTGAAATTTTTCTTTTTGAATGTAAGCTTTATTACTCTTTATAATCTCATTGATTTGATTCTGAGCTTTTATGACATCTCCAACCTGAATACTCATCTCCCCATTTTTAATGATTTTTTTGGTGATTGTATCATTTATATATTGATTTGAATATTTATCGTCAGACTCTGTTTTTTCTGAAATGGAACTTGGAGGTGGCGGCGGTACATTTGCAAAATTTTTATCTTTTGGACTATCTTCAGGAATGGCCATTTCCATAACTTCCTCTTTCGCAAAATTTTCAGATTTTCCACAATTGATAAGAATTAAACAAAACAACGGTACAATTAATTTTTTCATAACTAAAAGTTTGTGATATCTTATCAAAAAGTGTGCTCGAAAAGTAATTTTGCTTTTAATTTTTCAATAATTATTAAAAATTAATGTAAAATATTTATTGTTAACTATTTTAAAGGCTTTAAAACGATAAAAACTGAATTTATTTTATATTTTTATTAAATGAAAAAAAGTCTTTTTGCCCTACTATTTTCTCCATTTTTAATGTATGCTCAGGAAGTTCCGAAACTGACTGATGAAATGGCGATTAAATTATCCGAGAAACCGCTTCACTGTATCAATCAGGAATATCCGAACAAAACGGCGCATATTATCAATACCGCAAATGAAGTTCCTTTAAGTCCAAAAGATTTGCATCCCAGCTTTTATGGCTGTTTCGATTGGCATAGCTCGGTTCATGGACATTGGATGCTGGTGCTTCTGTTGAAGACAAAACCGAATTTATCGATTGCAAAAGACATTGAAAATATTCTTGATAATTCATTTAAAAAAGAAAATCTTCAAGTTGAGGCAGATTATTTCACAAAGTATCAATTGACGGGAACTTTTGAAAGAACTTATGGTTGGGCTTGGTTGTTGAAATTAGATGAAGAATTGGCAACTTGGGACAATCCAAAAGCGAAAATCTGGCATCAGAATTTGAAACCTTTAACGGATAAAATTCTAAGTTCATGGAAGTCTTTTTTGCCTAAACAAACGTATCCAAACAGAACGGGAGTTCATCCAAACACAGCTTTTGCAATGGTTTTTGCCTTAGATTGGGCGAGAGCAACCGGTGACAAAGCATTTGAAAATCAATTGATAGAAAAAGCAAAATACTTTTATTTAAACAATACGAAAACTCCGGCTTATCTTGAACCGGATGGTTCGGATTTCTTTTCGCCAAGCTTGGAAATTGCTGATTTAATGCGAAGAGTTTTACCGCAAAAAGAATTTACTTCTTGGTTAAATAATTTTTACGAAAAGCGAAGTCTAGAGAATATCGAAAAGATTCCGGTTGTAAGCGATTTATCTGATTATCAAACGGTTCATTTGGTAGGTTTATCCTTCACAAAGGCTTGGTGTATGAAAGGAATTGCAAAATCTCTTCCAAATAATCATCCATTAAAAAAGGAATTTGAAAAAACTGCAACCATCTTTTTAAACAATGGATTACCATTACTTTTCCAAGGAAATTATGGTGGGGATCATTGGTTAGCAAGTTTTGCCGTTTACGCTCTGGAAGATTAATAGGCTGGAAGATGGAGGCTGGAGATTTTCTACGCCATACAAACTTTCATCTTCCAACATCAAACTTCCAACTTTAAAAACAAATTTTAATATTTGATTCCCAGTTTTTTAAGGATAAAACTTAATAGCCAGATTGGACCGACTAAAAGGAATTGTAAGTCTTTTAAAAAAGATGGCTTTTTACCTTCAATTTTATGTCCTACGAATTGTAAAATCCATGTGATAATGAAAACGCCAAGATAAACCATCCAAGCATTTTCTTTAAAACGAATATTGATTCCATAAGCAAAACTTTCCATTAAGGTCATCACGAAAATCATGATTAAACCTATTAAAAAAGAAAGTCTCATATAAAAAATGGTAACCAAAGCCATTGCAGCAAGACTCACAAAACTTATCTCACCAATGTATTTGAAACCAATTGATCTCGACGGAATAAGTGAAATAAATCCTATAATCGTCCAGAAAATCAATGGAACACAGATCCAGTGAATCTTTTTATTGGTAGAGTTTCTGTGACTTTCGGCATATTCAGCAAATAGTAAATCAATCTTTCTCATAATAGGAATTTGGAAAATACTAAAATAATAAATTTTTGTAATCGCTCAAGAGATTGCTTACATTTGTGCTATGTCTGTCTTAGAAAAATTCGGAGTTGAGATTTTTACGCAACACAATATATTCGAAAGGATCGCTGTCGATAAACCTTTTCGTCCTGATAATCCGGCTTTTATCTTTATTAAAACAGGTTCTATAAAATTGAGACAGCATTTCAGAGATCTTGAGCTTTCGGCAAATATGTTCATGGTGACCGATCCGCAGACTGTTTATGAAATGATTTCCGTAAGTGATGATTTTCAGTCGAGAATGGTTTCTTATAAAAGAGAATTTATTTCAGCTTTATCATTGAAATTCAACAGATTGATTACTTACCGTTATTTTAGGCAACAGATGAATATTGGCGTTCCTTTTGAGCCGGATGAAATGGAAGTCGTCTGGAAAAGTGTCAATTTTCTGAAATATATTTTAGATTCTGAAACAGAAATGACGTACAAAAAGGAGATTGTTGAACATCTTTTTTCGGTTTTCTGTTATCAAATGGCGGGAATTATTTCTAAAGAAGACTCCAACTCTATGAGTCAGATGTCGAGACAGGAAGAGATCGTATTCGTATTTCTGAATGATCTTGCAACCCATCATAATACTGAGCGCAGTGTAGAATTTTATGCCGAACGCCAATCCATTACAACGAGACATCTTTCTGCAGTCATAAAAGAAATTACAGGAAAGTCTGCGAGCCAGATCATTGCTTTGATTATTATGAATGAAGCTAAAGTATTGCTAAACTCTTCTAATAAGCCTGTTTCTGAGATTTCTTCTATTTTAGGTTTCAGCGATCAATACTCATTTTCTCATTTTTTTAAGAAACATCTGGGTGAAAGTCCTTCACAATATCGAAATCAGTTCGAAAGTTAAAATCTTACATTTGAACATCTTTTTCCAATTCTTAAACATTTGTTTGAGTTTCTGTTCGCCATAACTTTGTACTCGTAAAACAAGGTAAAATGGCAAAGAATATAAAAACAGCACTATCACTCATGATAGCATTATTTCCTGCGCTGTTTTTTTCACAAGAAATAAAACAGATGACAGCGAATGAGGTTGCCGAACTCGCGGTGCAAAATCATCAGCAGTTGAAAGTTTCGGCACAGAATATCGACATTGCAAAACAGAATACTAATGTTGTAAAACTTCAGAAATTACCTACAATTACAGCATCTACAAGTCAGTTTTACTTGGGAAATGTGATTGCGATCGATAAAGATTTTTCAAATTCAACAACAATTCCGATGCCTCATTACGGAAGTTCATATGCGGTTCAGGCAACTCAACTGATCTTCAAAGGAGGTTTGGTAAAAAAATCAATTGAATTGGCAGGACTTCGAGAACAGCTTTCAGAATTAGATTTAGAAAAGAATAAACAGGATGTGAAATTTTTGGTAATATCCAATTATCTAGATGTTTATAAAATTTTAAATCAGCAGGAAGTTTTTCAGAATAACAAAAAACTGGCTCAGGAACGATTAAAAAATATCCAGAAATTTTATCAGCAGGGAATGGTTACCCGAAATGAAGTGATTCGTGGTGAATTGGCTATCAAAAACTTAGATCAGGGAATTTTGACTTTAATTAACAACAAGAAAATTCTTAATTATAATCTAAGTATTGCTTTGGGTTTACCGACTGATACAGAGATTCTTCCTGTAGAAAATTTGGAAAACAAAGATGCTGGAATTGGGATAGATTATTATTTAAATCTCGCCCACGACAGCAATCCATTAATGAAATCTGCAAAGACCAATATCGATGTTGCAGACAAAAATATTGAAATCATTAAAACCGATAAAATGCCTACTGTAGCAGGTTTTGGAGGTTATACTTTGCAAAGACCGATTACGACAAGAAATCCGGTTTTAGATATGTACTCAAGTGGATGGCAAACCGGAGTTTCGCTAAGCTATAATATTGATAATCTGTATAAAACAAAGGAAAGAGTAAAATTAGGCGAGTTGCAGAAAAATCAGGCAAATGATGCAATGACTTTAACTCAGCAAAATATTGATATGGCTGTAAATGCAGCTTATGTAAAATATCAGGAATCGATTCAACAGGCGAATATTTTAAATGATGCTAAAAAATTAGCCGAAGAAAACTACAAGATTACAGAAGCTAAATACTTGAATCAGTTAGCGGTACAGGCAGAAATGATTGATGCGCAAAATCAAAAACTTCAATCGGAACTGGATTATGCCAATGCAGAAATCAATGTACTGTATCAATATTATAATCTTCTGAAATCTACCGGAACTCTTTAATTTTTAAGACTGAAAACAATGGAAAACAAGGAGCAAAATACTCAAAATACACAACAAACTGCTGCAAATACAGGTGGAGCTGCCAACAAAAAAGAAAGAAAGAAAAATAAAATCAAAGCCATTATTTCGAATATCGTTGTGTTTGCAATTGTCGGTTTTGGATTGTACTGGCTGATTGCTCAATATTTTCACATCGGAGATAAAACGTATACGGAAGCGGCTCAGGTTGAGGAATTTATTAATCCGATCAACACTAGAGTTTCAGCTTATATTAAAGAAATAAAATTCATTGAACATCAGAAAGTTAAGAAAGGTGATACTTTGGTGATTTTGGATGACCGTGAAATTTTAACACAGATCGGACAAGCAGAAGCGGCGTATCAAAATGCATTGGCTCAGAGAGTTGCTACAAGTTCGTCGGTAAATACGGTTTCCAATAACGTAAATGTCTTGGAATCCAATATTGCAGGAGCAAAAGCAAGACTTTGGAATGCTGAGCAAAATCTAAACAGATATAAAAATCTATTGGCTTCGGAGGCGGTGACAAGACAGCAATACGATCAGGTGAAAACGGAGTATGATGCTCAGAAAGCAGCTTATGAAACTTTAATAAATCAAAAACAATCTGCAAATCTTTCTACAACCGAAGTAAAAAGTAAATTTGGAATCATTGATGCTGAGATTAAAAGAACGAAATCGGCTTTGGATATGGCGAAAATCAATCTTTCTTACACCATAATTACAGCACCTTATGACGGGGTAATGGGACGAAGAACGATTTCCGAAGGTCAGTTAATTCAGCCCGGACAACAAGTAGCAACGATCGTTTTAAATGATCAAAAATGGGTAACCGCCAATTTCCTGGAAAGCCAGATGCCGAACATTAAAATCGGAGAAAAAATGATGATGACAGCTGATGCATTGGGCGGACAAAAATTTGAAGGTGTTGTGACAGCTATTTCTGCAGCAACAGGTTCAAGATATTCGAATATTCCGACGGACAATTCGACCGGAAATTTTATCAAAGTTCAACAGAGAATTCCTGTAAGAATCGAGTTTACAGCTTCTAATAAAAAAGAAGACGTAGAAAAACTGAGTGCGGGAATGAACGTGAACGTCAATATTAGTAAGTAATCAAATATGAATGATGAAGTGTCAATTTATGCGGAAAAAATTAACAAATAATCATTGACAATTCACAAACAAAATATCATGTACAACAAAGGATTATACCACGATTGGGTGCCAAAGGCAGTACAGCTTTTATTGATTGTTTTATTAATGGCTGTTGTGATGCCACTCGGTGGAGTATACACCGGAAATATCAGTTATATGACAGGGGGAACTGGTGTACTTTCAGAGTATTATATTTTCGCAAACTATGCGACTACGATTGGAATGGGAGCGGCAATGCCGATTGTGTTGAGATTGAAAATGAGATTCAAAATCCGTGATAAAATTACACTTGTTTTGGTTTTTTTGGGAATTTTAAATTACATCAATGCAACGACTTCAGAACCCACTGTAATTATCGGAAGTTCCTTGATTTTGGGTTTTCTGAAAATGATTGTAGCCATAGAATTATTTTTACCCGTAATGGCAATGATCGGAAACCGGGGAATGTTTTATGGTGTTTTTTATTCATTTATTCTCATAATGAACCAAATTGCGGGATATTATGCAGTAGAAGTTTCGATATTGTATAATTGGCAGCAGTTTTTCATCATAATTTCTATTTTATGCTTTGTTTTGGCATTATTGCAGTGGATTTGTATGCATGATCAATATTTTGCTTTAAAAGTTCCGTTACATTATATCGATTGGCTGAGTATTATACTTTTTGCATCCACATTTATGTTTTCAGCATATGTTTTAGCATTTGGAAAACAGCAGGACTGGCTAAATTCAACGAAAATTATCAATGCAAGCATTGCAGCTTTTGTAAGTTTTGCACTTCTGGTAACACGACAGACGCATTTGAAAAGACCTTATTTATCTTTTAAAACCTTTTCAAAAAACAATGTAATGCATGGATTGTTCATGCTCGTGTGTCTGGGGATGTTTTTAGGAACGACTTCGCTTCAGAATATTTTCGCGGTCGGAGTTTTGGGATACGATCAATTAACCAACGCAAAACTAAATATACTAATGATTCCCGGAATCATCCTAGCCGGAATCGTCGCCATATTTTGGTTTAAAAAAGATAAACCTTTAAAAATGTACATCTTTTCAGGATTTTCTGCGATGTTAGGATATTCGATTGTGATGTATTTTTCTATGGTTCTTGAATTTAATTACGAAAGCTGGTATTTACCAATGTTTTTTAAAGGGTACGGAATGACAGCTTTGTTCATCTCGGTTTGGTATTACACATTAGATAAATTGGAATTAAACGAAATGTTGGCCGCAATCGGGTTGGCTCTGGTCTGGAGAACTTTTCTTACAGTAGGCTTTTTTTCGGCCATATTTTCTTGGTTTCAATATCAGTTTCAAATTGTAAGTCTGGGAGACTTGGCGGTGTATATCGATGGAATGACGGTGACTTCACAAAATGTTGCCGCTAATATGAAAACTCTTCAGTTGAACGCTATAATTGCTTCTAATAAAAAGATTTTCGGTTACATTGTGTTGGCAGGTTTTGGAATTTTGATTTACATTCTTACCCATCATTTTGGCAGAGAACGTTTTCAATATGTCCGCTATATCAGACTTTTAAAAGGAAAATCGAAGATCGCGAAACGCAGATTGCAGGAAAATAAACAGCTTGCAGAAGAAATAAAAGATGCAGCAGGATCTGCATTGTAAAGAAACCTTGTTTTCATTTACTTAGTCAAAGCTCCATTTTAGATTTTAAAGTGGAGCTTTGCGATTTATAATAGAAAAGAATCATAGCAAACCCTTAAACTAAAACTCTCAAATTCTATAACTATCAAATTTAATTAGGAGCTTTTTCCCGCTTTTTGCTGTATCTTTTTGGTTACGGGCTCCGCTTCGCTCGCAACCAAAAAAGGATGTCGCGTCAATCGGGGCTAGGGTAGTAGGATTGGTAATTTCAAGAGCCTCAATCACCATAGAAACTGTACTCGTTTTAATCGATGAGGAGAATGAAATTACTTATGAAGTATGTCATAACCACAATGTTTGTCATCCCCGAAGGGATCTAAGCATAGTATTAGAAAAATAATATTGAAAAATTCGCGCTTAGATTACTACAGAATCACAACTAAACGTACAGTACAAAATGGAATTATTCGGGAAAAATATTTGTGTGATTAGTGTTTAAAAGTGTTTACATAAAAAATTCAAAAACTCTTATCTTTGCAGTATAAATAATGCTATGAAAGATTTAATGGGTAAAGCCATCTGGGACTATTTCCACAATGAAGATCCAAAAGATTTACAGACCGAAACTTCAATTTCTGAACTGGATGAGCTTCCGGTCGATTATCTTTTCCGTGATTTCGAAGAAATGAATGATATCGAACAAAAAGCATTGAAATTAGCTCAAGGAAAAACTTTGGATATCGGAGCAGGAGCAGGTTCACATTCTTTGTATCTTCAAAACGAAAGAAACCTGGATGTTACCGCATTGGATATTTCACCAAAAGCTATTAAAGTTTGCACATTGAGAGGAATTAAAAAAGCGGTTCCCCAAAATATGCTTCATTTTTCTGGCGAAACTTTCGATACAATTCTTTTATTAATGAATGGAACGGGGATTTTCCAAAGTCTTACTGTAATTGATATTTATCTTAAAAAATTATATTCTTTATTGAATGATAAAGGTCAAATTTTAATCGACAGTACAGATATCATATATATGTTTGATCGCGATGAAGACGGTGGAGTTTATATTCCGGCAGAAGGTTATTATGGCGAGTTGGATTATATTGTTCATTACAAAGGTGAATCCGAAGATCCAATAAAATGGCTGTATCTTGATTTTAATACACTGAAAAATGCTGCTGAAAATAATGGTTTTAAAATTGAAAAAGTTTTGCAGGATGAGGATGCTTATCTAGCGAAATTGATTAAAAAATAAAATATAAGTAATTGCAATGTAGTAATATAAATAATTATTTTTTAGAAATTTCTCAATAAATTGAAAATTGATGTAATGGGATAAGCTGAAAATAATTGCTGAAAGTTTAAATACATAAGAAAGGTCATAATTCCAGCTAGAATAACAGGAAGAACTAAAGATTGCGATTGATAAGGTAGCTTCTTTGGCATTAATATAACGGAAGTAATTAATAGTATAATTGCTCCTAAAGCAATAATGCCCATTTCAGGACTGTAACGGGAGGGTGTGTCGAAATCGAAATTAGCTAAAAGTATATAATTTTGAATATAAAAAAATCCAAAACCAATAAATAATGTTAAAATTGCAGGAACATACTTTCTGACTTTAACAAAGTTTAAAAATAATAGAATTGATCCTGGAATAGTACTGAAAAGAAGACTTATAACTAATATTGTAGTTCTTGAATGTAATTTTATTGCATTCGGATCTTCCGTGATATGGTCTTTCCAAATCGCTTTTTCTTCATTTTCTTTTGTTTCTTCAACTTCTCTTTTATTTCGAATAAGTTATTGAATATCAGTTGTTTCCTGTTCGGTAAAAATACGACCTCTTTCTTTTAAAATGTCAAAAGCCATTTCAGAGGCTTCGGGTGTGAATTGGTTACCTTCTTTAAGATATTTCTCTAACTCAAAGTCGGATAGCTTATTTAAAACATTTTTCTTTACCATTGTGCTATTAAAAAAATGGGCATTTTTAGTGCCCATTTCATTTTATGTTAGTTAAGATTATCCAATCTCAATACCGTTTTCAACATTGCTGTCATCCGGTGTTACGAAAGATAATTTTCCGTCCGGTTTTGTTGTTAGCAACAACATTCCCTGAGATTCGATTCCTCTGATCTTTCTTGGAGCAAGATTTAATAAAATCATTACCTGCTTTCCAATTACCTCTTCCGGAGTGAAACTTTCTGCAATCCCTGAAACTACGGTTCTTACATCAACACCTGTGTCTACAGTCAGTTTCAGTAATTTATCGGCTTTTTCTACTTTTTCAGCTTCTGTAATCGTTGCTGTTCTTAAGTCGATTTTCGTAAAATCATCAAAAGTGATTTCGTCTTTCATAGGGTTTGCGTTAGGGTTTGTTTTTTTATTGTTTTGTTTTGTGTCTTCCAGTTTTTGGATTTGAGCTTCGATGACATCGTCTTCAATTTTTGAGAAAAGAAGTGATGCTTCGTTAATTTTGTGACCAGTTTCAATTAAAACAGATTTAGTTTCAACATCATTCCAATCCGATTTTTGAACATTAAACATATTCAATAATTTTTCTGAACTGAAAGGTAAGAATGGTTCACATAACTGAGCCAAAGCAACAGCAATCTGAGCTCCAACAAATAATGAATGCGCAGCTTTTTCAGGATTATCTTTAATAGTTTTCCAAGGCTCTTCAGTTTGAAGATATTGATTCCCGAAACGTGCTAAATTCATTAAAGCCGTTAAAGAATTTCTGAATTCATAGTTTTCTAAGAATCCTGAAATTTCACTTGCCGCTTTATTTATTTCTTTTAATTCCGGGGTGTTTACATCACCTTGAGGAATAATTCCGTCATAATACTTATGAATTAGAACCGCGACTCTATTGATGAAGTTTCCAAAAATTCCAACTAATTCAGAATTATTTTTCGTCTGAAAATCCTTCCACGTAAAATTATTATCTTTTGTTTCCGGAGCGGATGAAAGTAGAGCATATCTCAAAACATCCTCTTGTCCTGGGAAATCTTCAACGTATTCATGTGCCCAAACTGCCCAGTTTCTTGATGTTGAAATTTTATCATTTTCAAGATTAAGGAATTCAAAAGCAGGAACATTTTTCGGCATAATATAATCTCCGTGAGCCTTCATCATCGCTGGGAAAATAATACAGTGGAATACAATATTATCTTTTCCAATGAAATGAACTAAATCACTTTGTTCGCTTTGCCAGTAATCTTTCCAGTCTTTTCCGTTTTTCTCCGCCCATTCTTTCGTAAAAGAAATATAACCAATAGGTGCATCAAACCATACATACAATACTTTTCCTTCTGCACCCGGAAGCGGAACAGGAACTCCCCAGTTCAAATCTCTGGTCATTGCACGAGGTTTCAACCCGTCGTTTAACCAAGATTTAACCTGTCCGTAAACGTTGGGCTTCCAGTCGTCTTTATGACCTTCAATGATCCATTCGTTCAGGAAGTCTTCGTATTCATTTAATGGTAAATACCAGTTTTTTGTTTCTTTTAAAATAGGAACGTTTCCGCTCAACATTGATTTTGGATTAATCAATTCTGATGGCGAAAGGGTAGTTCCGCATCTTTCACACTGATCTCCGTAAGCGTTTTCGTTTCCACAGTTCGGACACGTTCCAACGATGTATCTGTCAGCTAAAAATTCATTAGCCTGTTCGTCAAAATATTGCTCAGACATTTCTTCCGTAAATTTCCCTTTTTCATAAAGAACTTTAAAGAAATCCTGACTTGTTTCGTAATGATTCTTAGAAGTCGTTCTTGAATATTCATCAAAAGAAATTCCTAAATCTGAGAAAGATTTTTTGATGATTTCGTGATACTTATCTACGATATCCTGAGGGGTAACTCCTTCTTTTTTAGCTCTTATGGTAATAGGAATTCCGTGCTCATCCGATCCACAGATAAACGCTACATCTTTTCCTAATCTTCTCTGAAATCTTGCATAAACATCCGCAGGAATATAAACACCCGCCAAATGCCCAATATGAACCGGTCCGTTTGCATAAGGCAAAGCCGCCGTAATCATCTTTCTGTTTGACATTTATAGTAAAGTTTTGAAGTACAAAGATACGGATAATCCTCGAAAGATTAAAAATTGGCGATTTTACAAGAGATTATTCAGTTTTGAATGGTGAAATATTACATTTAGTTAAACTAATGTTTAACTTTTTGTTAAATCTATACTGTTATTATGTTTTGCATAATTTAATGTAAAGAATTGAAAAATAGATTTTTAGTTTTATAATGTCGTTTAATTTAAATAAAATTATGTAAATTTTAAATAATTTTATGATAATTCTATTTTTTTTATAAATTGCAGAGCACACTCTTTGCAAAAAGTTGTGTAAACTGTACGAAATACGAAACTATATAAAAGAAATATTGTGAAAAACTTTACAACGGTATTAAAAATTGCGCCTGCATTTTTATTGGCTAGTACAATGATTCATGCGCAGACAGACTCTACAACAAAAGAGAAAAAAATAGAGGAAGTTGTTTTGATCGGGTATGGAGCTAAAAAGAAATCGGATTTGACGGGATCTGTGACGGCAGTATCTGAAAAAGAATTTAACAAAGGTGCTATTGTTTCTGCTGACCAATTAATTACAGGAAAAGCTCCAGGTGTAAGAATTACTAATGCAGGGGGTTCTCCAGATTCTGCTCCAAATATTAGAATTCGTGGAGGCTCATCATTTAGTGCAAATAATAATCCTTTGATCGTTATAGACGGAGTTCCTTTGGATACGAATAATCCTGCAGGAGTGGGGAATCCACTAAACTTAATAAATCCCAATGATATTGAGTCTTTTTCAATATTAAAAGATGCTTCTGCTACTGCTATTTATGGTAACAGAGGTTCTAATGGAGTTATTATTATTAAGACAAAAAGAGGTGGGGGTAAACTTAAAGTAAATTTAAGTACGAATGTTTCTGTCGGTACAGTAACAAAATATATTGATGTTATGAATGCCGATGAATTTAAGAATTTTATCAACCAAAATTATCCTAATTACAACTATTTATTAGGTGTGGGAGGAGACTTTGCTAATCCTACTCAGCAAGGGAAAATTTATGATACAGATTGGCAAAAGGTAATTTACAGGAATTCTGTATCATCAGATAATAATTTAAGTATTTCAGGAAGCTTGTTTAATAAGGTTCCTACTAGATTATCTCTTGGATATAATAGGACAGAAGGAGTTGTAAGAACAAGTGACTATGAAAGGTTTTCAGCGGGTTTAAATATCACCCCTTCATTTTTTGATAATCACTTAAAAATTGATTTTAGTTTAAAAGGTTTATTTTCAAAACTTAATGCAATTGATGATGGGGGAGCAATAGGTGGTGCTTTAAATATGAATCCAACTCTACCAATTTACCAATCTCAGACAGGATTAACAGGGGAACCTTATGACAGGTTTGGTGGATATTATCAGTACACTATACCTAAAGGAAATCAGTATCTTATTCAAGGGCAGACGAATCCATTAGCTATTTTGATGCAAAGGCAATCGCCACAGCGAATTTCTAAATTTTTAGGAAACGCAGAAATTAATTACAAATTTCATTTTTTGCCTGATTTAAGGGCTATTGTAAATCTAGGTTTGGAGGCTTCAAGATCTGATCTTAAAACTGTTTTTTCGGATAATGCAATTGCTACTTACAGAAACCCTCAAAGTTCTGTAATACCAAATGATTATGTTTTTAGTCCTGGTGTAGATTATGCTGAGCATCAAAATATTGTAAATCAAACAATGGATGCATATCTAGTATATGAGAAAAAATATTCTGGTTTCATTTCTCACTTCTTAGTACAAGGAGGTTATTCTTATCAGAATTTTAAAAATGATGGATATAAAGATCAATACAGATATGATGATGCAACAGGTTTAAGAGTTCCAAATCCTGGTACAGCTTTAAATCCTAATAACAGATATTATAATGTTTTAAATCTTCAGTCATTTTTAGGTAGAGCAAATATTGATTTTTATGACAAATATTTATTTACATTAAATTTCAGGGCAGATGCTTCATCTCTATTTCAGAAAGGTGAGAGATGGGGATATTTTCCAGGTGTAGGTTTTGCTTGGAAAGCGAATAAAGATTTCTTTACAAATTCCTCAAATGTTAATGATTTGAAATTAAGATTAGGATGGGGAAGAACTGGAAATGCGGATATTGTTGGGGTAGCAGGTTTCTATCCTTCTAGTCCGTACTTTGCAATTGGAGGATCGAATTCGCAATATTTTCCAGGAGTAGGAACGTACAGTGCTTTAGCATTTAATCCTGGATTGACCTGGGAAACAACAGATACATGGAATGGAGGAATTGATTTCTCGTTTTTTAGACAAGAAAGATTATCAGGAAGTATTGATGTTTACCAAAGAAAAACAACAAATCTGTTGGCAAAACTTCCTCTTCCTCCAGGACAGGGATTGACAAATCAATTTACAAAAAACGTTGGATCACTAGAAAACAAAGGAGTTGAATTAAATTTGACTGTAGTTCCCGTTAAGAAAGAAAATTTAAACTGGTCTGTATCCGGAAACTTAGCGTATAATGATGGTAAAGTATTGAATCTGGGAGATATAAATAATTTTCAAGATGATGGTAGTACACTTCCTGTAGGAACAGGAGTTAAATTGGCGGCTAATGTCGTTGGAGGAATTCCTTACTCTGCATGGGTTTTACAGCAGGTTTATGATGCTAATGGAAAACCACTGGACAACGTATATGTGGATAGAAATAATGATGGGATCATTAATGAAAATGACAGATACTATAAAGCTATTAGACCTAGATGGACTTATGGATTCAGTACATCTCTGAACTATAAAAATTGGGATGTCAATGCTGCTTTCAGAGGACAAATAGGAGGTTTGGTCTATAATACAAGAAAAATTGCGCAGGGTCTAAAGAGTTATACAACTCCTTCAAACTCTCAAAATCTGAACAACACTTTAGTGTCAACCGCAGACTCACAATTTACTATTTCGGATAATTTGTATTTATCAGACTACTTTTTAGAAGATGCTTCTTTTCTAAAGCTTGATAATGTTACTGTAGGTTATTTGTTTAAAAATGTATTTAAAAGTACAAACGTAAGAGTATATGCGTCTGTAAATAACGTTTACACATGGACAAATTATTCAGGACAAGATCCTGAAAACTTTAATGGAATTGACAATAATTTTTATCCTAGACCTAGAACGTATACCGTAGGATTTAACTTTAATTTCTAAAAAAACTAAAATGAAAAATACTAAATACAAAGTACTTGCTCTCCTTACATTTTTAGCTTTAAATACGGCTTGTGTAAATGATTTAGATACTAAACCAAAAGTTGAATTAACATTAGAAAACCTTTTGGCTTCAGATCCAAATGCAGTAGAGGGATTGCTTTCAAGACTATATGCAAGTTTTGCACTTTCTAGTGTGGAAAGCCCGGACAAATCAGATATTTCCGGAGCAGATCCTGGAGAATCTCCTTTTGTAAGAGGTTTGGTAAATTTACAGGACTTTACAGCTGATGATATGAAAAATAGATGGGGAGATAATGGGCTGGATCAATTAACAACAACCTCAAATTGGACTTCAAATAATAAATTCTTCAAGTATGTATACGATAGAATATATTATACAATTCCTCAGGCAACAAATCTTATTCTCATTATGAAAAGCGGACAAGTGAATTATGCCAATAAAGATCAGGTTGTTGATGAATTAAGATTTTTAAGAGCGTTATCTTATTATTATCTTATTGATCTTTTCGGAAAAGGGGTACTGGTAAAGGATGAAAATTTTAATACAAGTACATTGTTACAAGAAAGCTCAAGAAAAGATCTTTTTAATTATGTTGAAAGCGAACTATTAGCCATTGAATCTACTTTGCCAACTACAAATTCTTATGGCAGGGCTAATAAATCTTGCACTAGAATGCTTTTAGCAAAATTATATCTTAATGCAGAAGTATATACAGGAACAGCCAGATACAATGATGCTGCTGTATATATTAATAAAATAATTAACGAAGGTGGTTATCAACTAGAATCTAATATCAGAAAAAACTTCTCTTCTGATAACAATACTTCTAAAGAAATTATTTTTCCACTCTTGGCTGACGCGGTTTCTAGTCAGAGTTTTGGTAATACAACTTATTTGGTAAATGGTAGTATAAGTACAGATACTATGGTTCCTTCTGATTTTGGAGCGTTGGAAGCTTGGGCAGGTCATAGAGCCACTAAAGCGTGGTATGGATTATTTGGGAACACTATCGCAGATCTACAGACTAGTTCCGATAAAAGAGCAAAACTCTTTTGGACTCAGGGACATAATTGGGAAATGAATGATTATAAGGCGTGGTCAGATGGTTTACCATCAGATAAATTTTGGAATAAAGATTCTAATGGAATTGGTGGGGCTACCAAATTCTCTTCTACAGATTTTCCTCTGTTCAGATTGGCGGATGTTTATTTAATGTATGCTGAATGTGCATTAAGAGGTGCTATAGGAACTACAGTATCTCAGGGATTAAACTATGTAAATCTTGTAAGAGTAAGAGCTGGAGCAACACCATTAACATCAATAAATTTAGATGGAGTTTTAGATGAAAGAGCCAGAGAATTGAATTTCGAAGGAATGAGAAGACAGGATCTTATTAGATTTGGAAAATTTACAGGAGGAACATATTTATGGCCATGGAAAGGTGGTGTGAAAAATGGAACTTCAATTTCGGATAACTATAAAGTATTTCCGATTCCAAGTTCAGCATTACAATCTAATCCTAATTTAACACAAAACCCTGGTTATTAATTCTTATTAAAATGAAAAATATATTTAAAATTTTATTGTCTTCATTGCTATTTTTATTTGTTTTCTCCTGCGCAGGTGAAGATGATAATATAGTTTTGAATGAAGTTTCAGCAGGGAAAATTTCTGCGGATAAGAGTGTTTTAGTGCTTAATAATGCCACACCGGCAGTAGAAGCTATAAAGTTTTCATATACTATTCCAACGTTTGATATTAACGTTGTACCTCAGTATTTCGTTGAGATAGGGCTTAAAGGTACAAATTTTAGTAAGTCTCAATCAGTATCTACAACAAAAGATCCGGCTATTTCCACGCTTACACACAAAGCTTTTAATGATTTATTAATAGCTTTAGGGGCAAAGCCTGGAGAGCAGACCGATGTTGAGGTAAGATTTAAAACATCTTTCAGTCAAAATGCAAATTATTATTCTAATATTCTTTCATTGAAGGTAACTCCTTTTGTTAATCTGAAAAATCTATATCTAGTAGGAGATGCAACGGAAGCAGGCTGGAATAATAACAATAATAATACTGCTCTTTTCAGAGATCCCGGTAATGTAAATAAATTTTACTTTAGAGGATATTTTACTGCTGGTTCTTTCAAACTGTTGGAAAAGCTTGGAGATTGGCATCCTCAGTGGGGAGTTAATGGAAGTGGAGTTTCTGCCAGTAATCCGGATGGGACTAATGAACCTGCAGTATTTAGCATACCTACAGCTGGATACTACAGCTTCGAAATCGATATTAATGCGAAAACTTATTCTTTAACATCTTCTACCGCTGGAGCCGTCTATCCAACTATTGGTATCATTGGTTCTTCAACGCCTGATGGATGGAATAGCGATCAGGATATGACAGCATCTGCCTTCAATCCTCACGTATGGAAGATAACTAATATTTCACTTATAACAGGAGAAGCTAAGTTTAGAGCGAATAATGATTGGGGTACAAATTGGGGTGGTAGTACTCCGTTTTCAGGCGTTGCAGCTTTAGGAGGCTCTAATATTCCCTTAAATGAAGCGGGTAACTATGATGTTTATTTTAATGATCTAGACGGAAGATATCTTTTCATTAAAAAATAAATTAATATTAAATTAAATAACATAGCAAAGTGTTGCTTTTCGGCAGCACTTTCTTTATTTTTAAAGTTTTATAGATAATCATTATGAAGAAAATTACAGTTGGAGCAGTTTTGCTCTCAATGATGTTTGTGGGTGTTAAAGCACAATCTTTAAAATCGCCGGACGGGAAGTTTGAAATGAATTTTCAGTTGAAAGGAGGCGTACCATATTACAACCTTAAATACAATGGGAATGTAGTAGTGGAAGATTCTAAATTGGGATTGAGATTATTTAAGGATACTTCGATAAAATTTGCATCAGAAATTGCAAAACCTGAAGATGTAAAATTTGACCTTAACAACGGTTTCACAAAAACAGACGAAAAAAGAGATTCTAAAAACGAAACTTGGCAGCCTGTTTTAGGAGAAAAGAAAAACTATATCAACAATTATAATGAGTTGGCTGTAACGCTGAATCAGGCTTCTACAGAGAGAAATATTGTTGTGAAATTTAGATTGTTTAATGATGGATTAGGATTCAGATATGAATTTCCTCAACAGAAAAACTTAAACTATTTCACGATCCGTGAAGAAGATTCTGAGTTCGATTTCCCGACAGATATGAAATCTTGGTGGATCGTTGCAGATTACGATTCTCAGGAATACAAATATCAGGAAACCAAAGTTTCTGAAATTCCTGCAAGATGGCCTGAGGCTGCAGATGCAAACGCTTCTCAGACTTTAATTAAAAATGCGGTTCAGTCTCCTTTAATGTTGAAAAAAGAAGGGAAAGAACCTTTATATATCAACGTAGCAGAAGCGGCAGTATTGGATTATCCGGCTTCTCACCTTGAAGTGGATGCTCAGAATTTTAAGCTGAAAACACACCTTACTGCAGACAGACAGGGAGCGAAAGGATATATTCAGACACCTTCTGTAACGCCGTGGAGAACAATTATCGTAGCACCGAAAGCTGAAGCGGTGATGGATTCAAAAATGATTTTTAATCTTAATGAACCTACAAAATACAAAGACACGTCTTACATTCACCCGACAAAATATATGGGAGTTTGGTGGGAAATGATCATTGGAAAATCTCAGTGGGCTTACGGTCAGCCGGAATCCAACGTTCGTCTTGGTGTAACAGATTTTTCTAAATTGACACCAAACGGAAAACATGCAGCCAATAATACAAAAGTTAAAGAATACATCGACTTCGCAGCTGAGAACGGCTTCCAAGGTTTATTGATTGAAGGTTGGAATGTCGGTTGGGAAGACTGGTTTGGTCATTCCAAAGAATTTGTTTTCGATTTTATCACACCTTACCCTGATTTTGACATTAAAATGTTAAATGAATATGCTCATTCAAAAGGAATTAAGCTAATTATGCACCACGAAACTTCAGGTTCGGCAACGAATTATGAAAGATGGGCAGACAAAGCATTCCAGTTGATGAACAAATACGGGTATGATGCAGTGAAAACAGGATATGTGGGAGACATCATTCCGAGAGGAGAACATCATTACTCTCAATGGACGATCAACCATTTCTATAGAATTGCTGAGAAAGCCAATGAGTATAAAATCATGGTAAACTCTCACGAATCTGTACGTCCGACGGGGGAAAGCCGCACATATCCGAACTATATTTCTGCAGAAGCAGCTCGTGGAACGGAGTACGAAGCATTCGGAGGGAACAATCCGGATCACCAGACCATTCTTCCGTTTACAAGATGGATGGGGGGATCTATGGACTACACACCGGGAATTTTCCAGACCAAATTAGATTACTATTTCCCTGGAGATACACGTTTTGTGAAGACAACCTTGGCGAAACAATTAGCGTTGTATGTGACGATGTATATGCCTCTTCAGATGGCTGCAGATTTACCTGAAAACTACAAAAAACATATGGATGCATTCCAGTTTATCAAGGATGTAGCGGCAGATTGGGACGATACGAAAATCTTATCGGCTGAACCGGGAGATTATGTGGTAACTGCTAGAAAGGCAAAAGGTACCGAAAACTGGTTTGTAGGAGGTATTACAGACGAAAACAAACGTGATTACACGGTAGATTTCTCTTTCCTGAACAAAGGTCAGAAATACGAAGCAACGATCTACGAAGATGGAAAAGATGCGGATTACATCAACAATCCTCAAAGCTACAACATCTACAAAAAGGAGATTACAAGCAAGTCGAAGATCAATTTCAAGATGGTAAGAAGCGGTGGTTTTGCTGTTTCTATCAAGCCTGTAAAATAAACTTTTAGCGAGAGTGAAGAGTTTGAAATAGTAAATAAATTTTTTTAGGAGCTATTTCCCGCTCTCCGCACTCGCTATTTTTTTTGAATCGGCGCGGCGGCAAAGCCGCCGCGCCGATTCAAAAAAAATGAGCTCAAACAAATGCTACGATCGGGGCTAAGAGCAAGTACGCATCTAAAAAGTTTGTCAAAACTTTAAAATCTAGACAAAATTTTTTCACAGCAATCTGAATTTAGATCAAGAAGATAAAATGAATTAATCTAAATACCAATTAAGTAAAATATTCATTTAATCAAAGACATCACTTAACAATAATTTCTGCTATCATTTGCTGAGTGAAACGCCTTTTGCAAACTTAAAAAAGAATAGTAGTAAAAAAAAACTTAGCGCTCTTTGCTTTAAAAGAAAATATAAAGAACATATTTAATAAATTATTAAAACAAAAAAATGAAAAAATTATATACGATTATCGCACTTTCAACAGCAGTCATCGCCTTTTCCCAAAAACCTTTAGATAAAGTAGAGCCCGCATTCTGGTGGAAAGGAATGAAAAACCCGGAGCTTCAGATTTTAGTTTACGGAAAAGATATAGCGAAAAATCAGATTGAACTTTCAGATGGTGTTCAGATTAAAGATATTCAAAAAGTCGAAAATCCGAACTATGTTTTTGTAACCGTGAATACCAATGAAATCAACGTTCCGAAATTTAAGATCAACATTAAAAACGGCAAAAAAAATATAGGTTCTTATACTTATGAATTGAAACAGAGAAACCCAAATTCTGCCGACAGAGAATCTTTTACATCAAAAGATGTAATGTATTTAATTATGCCTGACCGTTTTGCAAATGGCGACGAAAAAAACGATTCCAGCCCAAATTTAACGGAAAAAGCAAACAGAAGCCTTCCAAACGGACGCCACGGCGGAGATTTACGCGGAATTATCAATAATTTAGATTACATCCAGAATTTAGGGACAACATCCGTCTGGCTTACTCCGGTGAATGAAGACAATGAAAAAGTCTACTCTTATCATGGGTATGCACAGACAGATTTGTACAAAATCGATGAACGTTACGGAACGAATGAAGAATACAGGGAGCTTTCCCAAAAATTAAACAAGAGAAATATGAAACTGGTGATGGACTATGTAACCAATCACTGGGGAATTTCGCACTGGATGATTAAAGATCTTCCGACAAAAAGCTGGATCCACTGGTTTAATGATGGGGAAAACGGTTTCAAGCGTTCAAATTACAAAACTACGACCCAGGTAGATACCAATGCTTCTGAAATTGATAAAGAATCTGCTTTGGATGGCTGGTTTGATACGACAATGCCCGATATCAATCAAAAAAATCCTTTAGTTTTAAAATATTTAACGCAAAACGCTATCTGGTGGATAGAATACGCCGAATTGGGTGGTTTCCGTGTCGATACGTATCCTTACAACGATAAAGAAGCGATGGCAAAATGGGCAAAAGCAATTACGGATGAGTATCCGAAATTCAATATTGTTGGCGAAACCTGGCTGTATACTGCCGGACATATTTCGGCTTGGCAGAAGAATTCCAAAACGGGCGAGGCGGCGAACTATAATTCCAATCTTCCTTCTGTGATGGATTTTATGCTGTACGAAAGTATGCCAAAAGCGGTGAAGGAAAAAGAAGGATGGGATAACGGAATGAATCGCATTTACAACAGCTTGTCGAGCGATTTTCTGTATCCTGACATCAATAATGTGATGGTTTTCTTCGAAAATCACGATACCGAAAGATGGAATGAGATTTTTAATGATGACCCGAAAGCTTATAAATTGGGTCTAACCCTTATTTCAACGGTTCGCGGAATTCCACAAATCTATTACGGTTCTGAAGTTGGAATGCGCGGTGACAAAAATAAAGGTGGTGATGCAGATATCCGAAGAGATTTTCCGGGTGGCTGGAAATCGGATAAGCAAAATGCATTAAATCCTTCAACACAAACGCCTGAACAAAAGGAATTTTATCAGTTGACCCAGAAGCTGCTGAATTGGAGAAAGGGGAAAGATGTAATTCATACCGGAAAAACTAAAAATTTCGTTCCTCAGAATAATGTTTTTGTGTATTTTAGATACAATGAAAAAGAAAGCGTAATGGTTATTTTAAATAATAATGATAAAGAACAAACATTGGATTTAAAACACTTTGCAGAATCTCTGAACGGATTTTCCAAAGGGAAAGATATCATTTCAGACAAAGAATTTTCATTACAAAATGGTTTAACAATTCCTGCAAAAACATCGATGGTAATTGAATTGAATTAAAACACAAATGACACAAATGTTTTCACAATCAAATCCTTGTGACCTAAGTTAAGTGAAACGCCTTCGTGAACTTAAAAAAGTTTAGTAGTCAAAGAAAACTTTTGCGCTCTTTGTGTTAAAAAAAAAACAGATATAATCACAAACCTCACACGTTTTTAAAACCTGTGAGGTTTATATAAAATAGAATTTGAAAATTCAAAATTAAATATGAAAAAAACAACAATATTCTTCGCTTTCATCTTATTTATGTTGAGCTATACAACCGTTTCGGCTCAATCAAAATTAGAGAAAGAAAAGACTGAAATCGGAACCATGCTTGATGGTTTCAACCTGGCTGCCGCAAAAGCAGATTACACTGCATATTTCAATTATTTCGCCGACCAATCGACTTTTATCGGAACAGATGCTACGGAAGTTTGGGATAAAAAAGCATTCATGGTTTGGGCAAAACCTTATTTTGATAAGAAAAGAACCTGGAATTTTACATCCTTAAAAAGAAATATTTATTTCAGCAAAGATGCAAAGTTGGCTTGGTTCGATGAACTGCTGGACACTCAAATGAAAATATGCCGTGGCTCTGGAGTGGTCGAAAAAATCAACGGAGAATGGAAAGTAAAGCAGTATGTCCTTTCTGTAACCGTTCCGAATGATGTTGTAGACAAAGTAGTGGTAGAAAAAACTCCGATTGAAGATGCTTTAATTCAACAATTAAAATCAAAATAACAGGATGACGAAAAAAACAAAACCAAATTTATCCATGCTTCAAATCATCAACATGAGCATGGGGTTTTTGGGAATTCAGATGGCTTTTGGTCTGCAAAATGGAAACGCGAGTAGAATTTTGGCGAATTTCGGAGCAGATGTTCACGAATTATCATGGTTTTGGTTGGTTGCGCCGATTACAGGATTGATTGTACAGCCGATTATTGGTCACATGGGCGACAATACTTGGAGTCCGCTTGGTAGAAGAAAACCATACTTTTTAATTGGTGCAATTTTGTGCGCAATTGGTTTGGTAATGCTTCCCAATGCTGCTTCTGCAACACAAATGATGACTGCAAATGTTTTATTATTGGCAGTAATTTTCTTAGCAATGATGGACGCTTCAATCAATGTTGCAATGGAGCCTTTCCGAGCTTTGGTGGGAGATATGTTGCCAAAACATCAGGGGACGATTGGTTTTTCGGTTCAGACTATTTTAATTGGAATTGGAGCCGTTATTGGTTCGGATTTACCCAATTGGCTTACAAAATGGGGTGTTTCAAACTCTGCTCCCAAAGGTTTTGTTGCAGATAATGTGATTTACGCTTTTTATATTGGTGCAACAGTTTTAATTGTATCAATTTTATATACGATTATTACAACTAAAGAATACTCACCTGAAGAATTCGCAGCATTTGAAGATGGTAAAGAAATAGCAGAGCACAAGTCTAAATTTTCTGATATTTTCAAAGACTTTAATAATATTCCTTCCCAGATGAAAAAATTGGGAATTGTTCAGTTCTTCTCTTGGTTTGCGTTATTTACAATGTGGGTTTTTACAACGAGTGCTTTGGCAACTCACCACTTTGGGCTTTCACCGGATGATACGCATTCTGCGGAGTTTAATAAGGCCGGAGATTTAACGGGAAGTTTATTTGGAAGTTATAATTTTTATGCAATTTTCTTTGCTTTTGCTTTAACGCCAATTGCCAAATTTATAGGCAAAAAACAAACTCATGCTTTAGCTTTGGCTTGTGGAGGTTTGGGCTTGATCTCGATGTATTTTATTAAAGATGTCAATAATCTTTGGATTTCCATGGTAGGATTAGGATTTGCATGGGCAAGTATTTTGGCAATGCCTTATGCAATGCTGATTGATTCAATTCCACAAAAGAAAATGGGAGTTTATATGGGAATTTTCAACTTTTTCATTGTTATTCCACAAATCATCAATGGTGTTTTTGGCGGACCAATTGTAAGTGGGGTTTTCGGCAAACAGGCAATTGATTATGTAGTTGTCGGAGGTGTTTGTATGCTTTTAGGGGCAGTTTTAACGTTGCTTTTTGTTAAATCAGAACATGATACTCCAAAAGAAATTGAAGAAGAAATTCAGCAAGTACATTTTTAAATTGAATTTTAATAAATTTTAAAATCAAAATATTCAAAAAGCGGGTTCGAAACAATCCGTTTTTTTTTTATTAATTTTTATACCATTTCTGAAATGATCTTAAACATTAATTTTGCACTAAAACACTAAAACACTAAAACACTAAAACACTAAAACACTAAAACACTAAAACACTAAAACCAAATCCTTTCTTACCTTACATCAACATTTTCCCGACTGGTGCGTCGTACATTTGTACCATAAATAATCACAATATGAAAACAGTATATCATAAAGCAGATACCAGAGGTCACGCCAATCACGGTTGGTTAGATTCTTATCATACATTCAGTTTTGCAAATTATCAAAATCATGAAAGAACACACTTTGGTGTCTTAAGAGTTTTGAATGATGACACGGTTTCTCAGGGAATGGGCTTCGGAACACATCCTCACAAAAACATGGAAATTATTTCCATTCCTTTGGAAGGCGATCTGGAACATAAAGATTCGATGGGAACAACGGCTGTTATCAAAAAAGGTGAAATTCAGGTGATGAGCGCAGGAACAGGTGTAATGCACAGCGAATACAATAAAAATAAAGATGAAGCTGTAAAATTTCTTCAAATCTGGATTTTTCCGAAAGAAGAAAACGTTGAACCAAGATATGATCAGAAAAGTATTAAAGAAGGGGAAAAAATCAACGGATTCCAACAGATTTTATCACCAAATAAAAATGATGACGGAGTTTGGATTCACCAAGATGCTTGGTTTAATTTAGCTAATTTCACCAAAGGAAACGGCAAGAATTATACATTAAATAAAAAAGGAAACGGTGTTTATGCTTTTGTTTTAAAAGGAAGCGCAAAAGTTGGCGACCGAATTTTAAATGAGAGAGATGGTTTAGGAATCTGGGACACCCAAAGTTTCAACATCGAAGCAACCGAAGACACAGAAATCCTTTTAATGGAAGTTCCAATGGAATTACCTGATTATTTGAAATAAACGGCTAATTTTGCAGGGTCAAATTGATATCATTACAGGATTTATTACAATAAATGAAATGATTTCAATGAGGGAACCACGAGGTGGTTCAATATGAATAGCCTTGAATGAAACCCATAGAAAAATAGGCAAAATCAACGAACCATGAAGTAGTTCAACAAAAATAATTTTAAACAAAACAATTAAATAAATGAAAATTTTAGCAATAGCAGGAAGTAATTCCGAGACGTCAATCAATAAACTTTTAGTTTCTTATGCAGCTTCATTAATCGAAAATGCAGAAGTGGAAATCGTAGATATGAACGATTTTGAAATGCCAATTTATAAACACCAAAGAGAGGCAGAGAGCGGAGTTCCACAGGAAGCTCAAGATTTTGCTGCAAAAATTGATGGAGCGGACTTGCTTTTAATTTCACTTTCAGAGCACAACGGAACATATTCAACAGCATTCAAAAATGTGTTCGACTGGACTTCAAGAATCAAAGACAGAGCAGTTTGGAATCAGGTTCCAATGTTGTTGATGGCTACAGCTCCCGGAGGTAGAGGTGGTTTAGGAGTTTTGGAAGCTGCAGAAAAACGTTTTCCGCTTCACGGAGGAAATATTGTAGATACGTTTACGCTTCCTTTCTTTAATGATAATTTTGATAAAGAAGCTAATAAGATTTCTAACGAAGAGAAAGACAGTGAATTAAGAGAGAAAATTCAAAAGATTTCTGCTATCGAATCTATCCTTGAAAAATAGATTTGAATATTAACTTAAAATTAATATCTTTGCAAAAAGAAAAAAGATGAATATTCAGACCTCCTTTAATCAATATTTTTCCAAGAAAGGGAATATTGTGGACTCTGAAATTCTGAGATAATATAACGGCCGATAATCTACCAAGATTGTCGGCTTTTTTGTTTTCTGAATTTAAATAAAAAACAACTGTAAAATGTACCAATTTATCAATGCAACAAAAGCATTGCTACATTGATAAACTGATGCATTGCTAGATTATTTTAATATTATGAGCAACACTTACAAATCAGCGGGCGTAGACAAAGAAGAAGGATACAAAACGGTTGACAAGATCAAAAAAGCGGTCGGCGAAACACACAACTCCAATGTACTGAATCATTTGGGAAGTTTCGGAGCTTTCTATGAAATCGGAGGATACAAAAATCCTGTTTTGGTTTCAGGAACAGACGGTGTGGGAACGAAGCTTAAAGTAGCTTTAGACTCAAAAAAATATGATTCTATCGGGGTAGACTGCTTCGCAATGTGTGCGAACGATATCCTTTGTCACGGCGCGAAACCATTGTTTTTCCTTGATTATTTAGCTTGTGGAAAACTGGATTCAGAAATCGCTGCTGAGATCGTTTTAGGAATGGTAGAAGCTTGTAAAGACAACAACTGCGCATTAATCGGTGGCGAAACTGCTGAAATGCCGGGAATGTACCAGCCTGGAGATTATGATGTTGCCGGATTCTGCGTAGGAATCGTAGAAAAAGATCAGATTATTGACGGTTCAGGAATTAAAGCAGGTAATAAAATCATTGCATTGCCAAGCTCAGGTTTCCACTCAAACGGATTCTCATTGGTAAGAAAAGTATTCCCTGATTTTAATGAAGAATTTGAAGGAAAACCTTTGTACGAAACACTTTTGGTTCCAACAAGACTATATTATAAAGATATTCACAAAGTTCTTGAAGAAGTTAAAGTTTGCGGTATTGCTCACATCACCGGAGGTGGATTGTACGAAAACATCCCAAGAATTATCGGTGACGGACTTTGTGCGACAATCGACGCTTCAAAAATCCAGATTCCAAGCATTATGTTGGAATTGGAAAAAAGAGGTGGAGTAGCTCGTGAAGAGATGTTCGGAACATTCAATATGGGTGTCGGAATGATCGTAGTTGTAGATGCAGAACACGCAGAAAAAGTATTGCACCTTTTGGATGATGCTTACGAAATCGGAGAAATCACAGAAGGAAGCGAAAAAATAAAATTATCATTTTAATGTACCAATATAACAACGTAACAGCTTATCAATTTAAAAAGATTGTTACATTGTTAAACTGATACATTGCTACATTAATTTATGAAAAACTTAGTTATACTCGTTTCAGGTTCAGGAACAAACCTTCAGAGAATCATTGATACCATTGATAATGGAGAAATCCAGAATGCAAAAGTATCTTTGGTCGTTGCCGACAGAGAATGTTACGGACTTGAAAGAGCAAAAAATCATAACATAGACAACGTTCTGATTCCGAGAGGAAAAAACTTCAGCAGCGAATTGGCTAAAATCATCCCGGAAAATACAGACTTAATTGTATTGGCAGGATTTTTATCCATTCTAAAACCTGAGTTTTGTGAAAATTGGGTTGGGAAAATAATCAACATTCACCCGGCATTGCTTCCGAAATTCGGAGGAAAAGGAATGTGGGGACATCACGTTCACAACGCGGTGATTGAAGCCAAAGAAAAAGAAAGCGGAGCAACCGTACATTTTGTAACACCTGGAATCGACGAAGGAGAAGCCATTCTTCAAAAATCATTCGAAGTCAAAGAAAATGATACTCCCGAAACTGTAGCAGAAAAAGTTCATTTAATTGAATATGAAATTTTTCCAATAGCAATTAATAAGGTACTAAATAATATATCAATCTAGTAATCTAGCAACTTATCAATAAAAAGGATTGTTATATTGCTAAACTGATACATTGTTACATTAATTTAAAGACACATTTAGATTTTAAATATTTCGAAAAACAAGAAAATCTAAGTAAAAGTAAATAAGATCGGAGGTGAAAGAACCGATCTACAGTTTGAAATAGCTGTAAAAAGTAAAATTGAAAGTAAAAGTTCTTGATTAAAAAGAGTTCAGAAAGAATAATTTAGATCAAGAACAATTATTACAAAAAATCGAAAGTAAAATGAGCAAAAAAAGAGTTTTAATCAGTGTTTCAGACAAAAGCGGATTAATCGAATTCGCACAGTTTTTGGAAGCCCAAAATTATGAATTGATTTCTACAGGAGGGACATTCAAACATTTGAAAGACGCTGGTTTAAATCCAATTCAGATTGATGAGGTTACCAATTTCCCTGAAATGTTGGACGGAAGAGTGAAAACATTACACCCGAAAGTTCACGGTGGTTTGTTGGCGGTTCGTTCAAATGAAGAACACATGAAAACAGTTCAGGAACATGGAATTGGTCTGATTGACATGGTAATCGTGAATCTTTATCCTTTCTTCGAAAATGTAAACAAAGACATTTCTCTTCACGAAAAGGTAGAATTCATCGATATTGGAGGTCCTTCAATGCTTCGTTCTGCAGCGAAAAACTTTGATTCTGTAACGGTAATTACTGATGTTGAAGATTACGCAGCCGTAAAAATCGAAATGGAGCAAAACGGTGACACGTACATCGAAACTCGTAAAAAATTGGCAGGAAAAGTATTCAACCTTACTTCTGCTTATGATGCTGCGATTTCAAGAATGCTTTTGGAAGAGGATTATCCAACTTATCTGAATGCATCTTACAAAAAAGTTTCTGACCTTAGATATGGTGAAAACCCACATCAGACGGCAGCTTACTACGTTTCTACTTTCGAAAACGGGGCAATGAAAGATTTCGAGCAATTGGGAGGTAAAGAATTGTCTTTCAATAACCTTCGTGATATGGATCTTTGCTGGAAAGTAGTAACTGAATTCAAAGAAGAAATGGCTTGTTGTGCAGTAAAACACTCTACACCTTGTGGAGTTGCGATCGGAACTTCAGCGTTGGAAACATACCAAAAAACTTTCGAATGTGATCCGGTTTCAATCTTTGGCGGAATTGTTGCAATGAACTACAAAATCGACGCAGCAACAGCAGAAGAATTAAATAAAACTTTCCTTGAAATCGTTATGGCTCCTGAATTTGACGAAGAAGCTTTAGAAATTTTAAGAAAGAAAAAGAATTTAAGAATTATAAAAATTGTAAACCCTGTTTCTGATAAGCAGACTTGGGTGAAAATCGACGGTGGAATCTTGGTTCAGGACAATGACAGTATCTTCTCTGATGATATTAAAGTCGTAACTGAAACTCAGCCTACAGAAGAGCAGAAAAAAGCATTATTATTCTCTCAAAGAGTAGTAAAATATGTAAAATCTAATGCAATTGTAGTTTCCAACGGAATTCAGGCTTTTGGAATCGGAGGTGGACAGGTAAACAGAATCTGGGCAACTCAACAGGCGATTGAAAGAGCTAAAGAAAAATTTACTGGAGACCTAGTTTTGGCTTCTGATGCATTTTTCCCTTTCCGTGATGTGGTAGATTTCTGCGCTCAGGAAGGCATTACGGCAATTATTCAGCCGGGTGGAAGTGTAAAAGATCAGGACAGCATCGAGGCAGCCAATGAGCACAAAATCCCGATGATGTTTACAGGAATTAGACATTTTTTACATTAATTAAATTTAAATTAAAAATTATAGGTGAAAATCTGTAATTTAGGATAAATTGCTTTTCAATCTTTGCTGAGTGTTAGCGCCTTTGCAAACTTAAAAACAGTTAGTTAATAAAAAAGCTTAGCGGACTTTGCGTTAAAATTTTTTATTGAGATTTAATGCATACATCCGGAAATTATATTTTGAGATTGTATTTATAGCATTCAAAATTATATATTTGTAAAATTAGACTAGATAATAAATAAAGTATGAGAATATTAATCATAGGTGAAGGTGGAAGAGAATCTGCTTTGGCAGCAAAACTTCAGAATGACTCAAGAATTTCTAAAATGTTTTTCGCCAACGGAAACGCTACCACTGATGTAATAGGAAAAAATGTTCATTTATCAGAGATTAAAGAACTTAGGGATTTTGCGATCAAAGAAAAGGTAGACTTAACGATCGTTGGTCCTGAAGCACCGCTTGTAGCTGGTTTGAAGGATGAATTCAAGAAGCACGATCTTAAAGTTTTCGGTCCGAATCAAAAAGTAGCTAGCTTGGAAGGAAGTAAGGCTTTCTCTAAGAAGTTTATGCAGACCTATGATATCAAAACAGCAAAAGCTGTGGTATTTGATTCATATAACGAAGCTAAAGAATATGTTCAGACGCAACAGTTTCCTTTAGTAGTGAAGGCAAGTGGTTTAGCTGGTGGAAAAGGTGTTGTAATTTGCGATACTTTGGAAGAAGCTGAAGCTACAATCCATGATTTCATGATCAGAAGAATTTATGGAGATGCCGGAATTCGTTTAGTTATCGAGGAATATTTAGAAGGTTTTGAAGCTTCAATTATTGCATTCTCAAACGGTGAAAAATTATTCCCTTGTGTAGCTGCAAAAGATTATAAAAAAGCTGGAAACGGTGATACAGGTCCAAATACAGGAGGTATGGGAACTGTGGCTCCAAGCCCGGAATTTACTCAGGAGCACTATGCTGATTTCGAGAAAAATATCTTAGAACCGACAGTAAAAGGTCTTAAAGGTGAAGGTTTCAGCTTTAAAGGAATTATTTTCTTCGGATTAATGATTACGAAGAACGGAACTTACCTTCTAGAATATAACATGAGATTCGGAGATCCTGAAACTCAGGTATTAATGGCTTTAATGGAAAACAATCTTTTAGACGTTATTAATGACTGTATGGAAGGAAAAGATATCGAACTTAAGTTTAAAGACGAAAAAGCAGTTTGCCTTGTAATGTGTTCAGGAGGTTACCCGAGAAACATCGAAACTGGTTTCGAAATCGTGGGTGAAGATAAATTGAAACACAGCAAACTTTTATACGCAGGAGCAATCAGAAAAGGTGACAAAGTAGTTTCAAACGGTGGTAGAGTTTTAAACATCGTGGCTACAGGAGCAACTTACGAAGATGCCCGTAAGAAAGTTTACGAAGATGCAAGTCATGTACATTTCGATTACGGCTTCTACAGAGAAGACATCGGAAAGTTTTAAAATAAATCACGAAAAAAGATTTGGAGAAATCCAGGTCTTTTTTTGTAAAAAATTTATTATTGAAAAGGTTTCCATCAATAGGATCGGGCTTTAGCCCGATTAATGAAAATAGAAATCGAATTGGCTTTAGCCAAAACTTAAAGATTAAATTAAAAAATATTAGAGTTAAATTTGATTTAAAGTAAAACCAATTTTTGTCATTCTGTAGGAATCTCTACTGCAATGATAAAAATTTAAAGAGCTTAGATTCCTACGGAATGACAAACATTCTTTTAAGGTTTAAAACAATTAAAAACTCATCATTATCAATCATCATTTATCAATTATAAAAATGAACAACGGTATTATCATATTAGATTTCGGATCACAGTACAACCAGCTTATCGGAAGAAGAATCCGTGAGATGGGTGTATATTCTGAAATTTTGCCTTTCAATACACCATTAGAAACAATTTTAGAAAAACAGCCGAGAGGAATTATCCTTTCAGGTGGACCAAGTTCTGTAAACGCAGAAAACGCTCATTTGGTTGAAAAAGAATTGTACGAACAAGGAATTCCTGTATTGGGAATTTGCTACGGAATGCAATTAACAGCACACCTTTTGGGCGGAAAAGTTCATAAAGGCGTAAAAGGAGAGTATGGAAAAGCGCATTTAGAAATCGTAAAAGAATCTTCTTTATTAAAAGGTGTTACCAACAATTCTGTTGTTTGGATGAGCCACTTTGATGAAGTTGGAGAATTGCCTGCAGGATTTGAATTAAATGCAACATCTGGAGTTATTGCTTCCATGTCGAATGAAGAAAAGAAAATCTTCTGCGTACAGTTCCACCCTGAAGTTTCTCATACTGAAGAAGGCGGAAAAATGTTGGAAAATTTCGTTTTCGGAATTTGTGATGCTGAGAAAAATTGGAAACTTACAAACTATATTGATAAAACAGTTGCAGAAATCCGTGAAAGAGTAGGCGACCAAAAGGTTATTCTAGGACTTTCTGGAGGGGTAGATTCATCTGTTGCAGCGGTTTTAATTCACAGAGCAATCGGAGATCAATTGACTTGTATTTTCGTAGATACAGGGTTGTTAAGAAAAGACGAAGGCAAAAAAGTAATGGACAATTATGGAGAGCATTTTCATATGAACATTAAATTGGTTGATGCTTCTGAAAGATTTTTATCAAAATTAGCAGGAGTGGATGATCCGGAAGCAAAAAGAAAAATCATCGGAAACGAATTTATTCACGTTTTTGATGAAGAATCTCATAAAATTGAAGGTGCTAAATTCTTAGCTCAGGGAACAATTTATCCTGATGTAATTGAAAGTCAGTCAGTAAACGGGCCTTCTGCGGTGATCAAATCTCACCACAACGTTGGTGGACTTCCGGAAGAAATGGAGTTTGAATTGCTTGAGCCTTTGAGAGAATTATTTAAAGATGAAGTAAGAAAAGTAGGGGAAGAGTTGGGAATTCCTCATCACTTGGTACACAGACATCCTTTCCCTGGTCCTGGTTTGGGAATCAGAATTTTAGGAGCTGTTGACGCTGAAAAAGTAAGAATTTTACAGGAAGCTGACGATATTTTCATCGAAGAATTGTACAAAAACGATTTGTATGAAAAAGTTTCTCAGGCTTTTGTGGTGCTTCTTCCGGTAAAATCTGTTGGAGTTATGGGTGATGAAAGAACATACGAATACACAGCAGTTGTTCGTTCTGCAAATACGATTGACTTCATGACAGCAACCTGGAGCAGACTTCCTTACGAGTTTTTAGATACTGTTTCAAGCAGAATCATCAACGAAGTAAGAGGGATCAACAGAGTAGCTTATGATATTTCGAGCAAACCACCTGCAACCATCGAGTGGGAATAATTTTGACTTGAATTTTACATATAAATCCTGCCTTTGGGCGGGATTTTTTTGTTTTTTAATTAATTTATTTTTATTTGAAGCTATTTCCTGCTTTCCGCTGTATCTTTTTGGTTACGGTTTTCGCTTCGCTCCAACCGCAACCAAAAAGGATGTCGCTTCAATGGTAAGTTTGCATTAAGAAAAACCGATTTATAAATTAGTTAAAAAAATTAACTTTAAGAAAAAGCAGCAGGATAAAGACAGACGTTCAATTGATAGATAGATATCGCCCCTGATTTTATTCCCCTGCTGCTGTTTTCTTCCAAATCCGGATAGAACATTGTTGGTAATAACTTTTACCATGATGGATCAGAAGAAAACCTCTTTATAAAAAAGATTTATGATGGCAAAATTATCAAAAAAAGTGATTGGAGTAGATGTAGGGTCTAAGTTTTTAACGTTGAGTTTTAATGATCACAATGGTCAGGATCAAATTAGTAATATCGAAAACAATCAGCGCTCGATATTATCATTTTTAAAGAAAATATCCTCAGATGATTATTGTTTTGTTATTGAAGCTACCGGTAATTACAGTAGTAGAATTCTTCATTTTTCTTTGGGTAAAGATTTTGAATCCAGCCTTATAAACTGTATGTCTGTCAAGCATTTTGCAAGGATGAAAAATATTATTACAAAAACTGATGCCGAAGACGCCAAGTTGATCAGGCTTTATGGTGAGATGTTCCGTCCTGAGAATTACATGCCCAAAAGTATTGAGATTGAACATCTTGACCAAGAGATTAAACTGTTGAATGATTTGGAAGAAGAAAAACGCCGATATGCTGTAAAACTAAAATCGCTTCGTTTTAATCCTTACCTAAATCCAGATACAGAAAAGCATTATGAAAGGAGGTTGAAACAGTTGGAAAAAGAAATCAATGAAGTTGAGCAACGCCTTCCAAAACTTCAGGATGAAGAGTTTAAGGAAGTGAAGGATTTAATACAAAGTGTATCGGGAATTGGCGAAAAGACTTCATTACAATTAATGGCAGCAACTTCCGGTTTTAAGAATTTTGAATCTGCAAAGTCATTGGTTAAATATTTTGGATTGGCTCCCAGAATTTATCAGTCTGGAAAAAAATGTTATTCTCCGGGAAAGTGCAGAACCTCTAAAACTCATATCAGAAGTCTACTGTATGTTTGCTCGTGGACCGCAATAAAACACAACGTTCACTGCAAAGAACTTTATTTAAGATTATTGGCCAAAGGCAAACCTAAGAAATTGGCATTGATTGCCGTTTGTAATAAACTCTTAAGAATCTGTTTCGGTGTGGTCAAAAATAAAATAGCTTATCAAGCAGATTATCAGAAAAACTTTAAAATTTTAACTTGAAGAATTTGCATATTAACATAGAACATCAGGGCTATCGTTTTAGTTGGTAATTCAATATTGGAAAAATACACAGGATTTGTCATTCTGTAGGAATCTAAACAATGATTTAAAATAAATTTAATAATGATATCTAGATTCCTACGGAATGACAAACTGTATATAAACATTTTAAAACGTCAATAAAGAATTTGTAAATTTTTGATGCTTAAAAATTTAAGTAAGTTTAATTAATAAATGTTGAATTTTCCCTAAATTTAAGTAAAATTACATCAAATGCAAATAGAAACAAGACCACTGACAGTACAGGATTACGATGAATTAGTAATAACAATGAAGCGTGCATATCCGCAAATGTCAGAATCAATCTGGTCTAAGAAAAGTATAGAAAAGCTCACAAGAATATTTCCACAAGGGCAAATCTGCATCACTGTTGATGGGAAATTGGCTGCAGTGGCGCTTTCCATTATTGTCAATTATAATGAATTCGGCGATGATCATACGTACAGTGATATCACAGGAAATTATACCTTTAATACCCATTCCGCAACAGGCGATGTCTTGTATGGAATCGAGGTTTTTGTAGATCCCGAATTCCGTGAACTTCGTCTGGGAAGAAGATTGTACGACGCAAGAAAAGAGCTTTGTGAACTTCTCAATTTAAAATCTATCGTTTTAGGTGGCAGAATTCCCAATTATCATAAACACAGCGAATTATCACCAAGAGAATACATTAGAAGAGTAAGAGATAAGGAAATTTACGATCCGGTTTTGTCCTTCCAGCTTTCGAATAACTTTCTCCCAATCAGGGTTTTAAAGAAATATCTTCCCGAAGATGAATCGTCAAAAGAAAATGCAGTTCTTCTTCAATGGAACAACATTTATTACAGCAAAAAACCAAATACAATGCAGGACAGCATCATTCGTCTTGGATTGGTACAGTGGCAGATGAGGCATTTTAAAGATGTGAATGCTTTTTACGAGCAGGTTGAGTTTTTTGTCAATGTAATGGGTGATTATAAGTCTGATTTCGTGTTGTTTCCGGAGTTGTTCAACACTCCTTTATTGGCTCCGTTCAATAAGCTTTCGGAGAGAGACAGTATGATCGAGTTGGCAAAATTAACGGAAGAAATCAAGCAAAGAATTTCAGAATTGGCGATCAGTTATAATGTTAATATTATTTCAGGAAGCATGCCTGTTTTCGAAAATTATGAGCTGTACAACGTGAGTTATCTTCTTCACAGAGACGGAAGAATCGATGAATACAGAAAAATTCATATTACGCCAAACGAGAGAAAATATTACGGAATGAAAGGCGGAAGTGAGATCAAAGTTTTCGATACCGATTGCGGAAAAATAGGTTTGGTAATTTGCTATGATGTTGAGTTTCCGGAACTTCCAAGAATTTTAGCAGATCAGGGAATGAAAATTCTTTTTGTGCCTTATCTTACTGATACACAGAACGCTTACATGCGTGTTCGTCATTGCGCGGCAGCTAGAGCGATTGAAAACGAGTGTTATGTTGCCATTGCAGGTTGCGTCGGAAATCTTCCGGGTGTCAACAATATGGACATTCAATTTGGTCAGGCTGCGGTTTTCACACCATCAGATTTTGCCTTTCCATCGAATGCAGTGAAAGGGGAAGCCACTCCAAATACGGAAATGACTTTAATTGTCGATGTAGACTTAAATTTACTGAAAGATCTCCATCACCACGGCTCTGTTCAGGTGATGAAAGACCGACGAAAAGACCTTTACGAAACCTATTTAAAATAAAATAAGACTGCACCTGGATGCAGTCTTTTCGTTTATTTTATCTAACAATTTATTGTTAACCTAAGCAAGCTGCGGACAAAGAACAGCCGGACAAATCAATCCCGGACATCTTGGTCTTCCGTCATCCGGACAGCATTTGTTTGAACAGTTTTTAATGATTCCGCTTCCTGCGATACTTTTCATTTGTTGTCTTGATACTTTCTTTAAATTTTTCATTTTAATATTTTTAGAGTCTAGTTTTAATGTTTTGGTATTGTAAAGTTAAAAAATATCTTTGAAATTGATATTTTAATTTAATTTAATTTAATTTTTTTTGAAGCTGTTTCCCGCTTTCCACTCATACTTCTCACGCCAACAGCGCTCCAACGCTAAAACCTTCTAACTCTCCCACGCAGTTGCGGGGTAACCGTTGCAATCGGGGCTAGGGTGGAAGTCACTTCATTAAACAATAGAAAAATAACCACAAACTAGATGGAACTAAATTGAAAAGATAAAAATGAAAGTTTGAATCACTTTGTTATCATTTGCTGAGTGGAACGCCTTTGCGAACAAGAAATATTTTCAAACATTTTAAAGAAAATCTTAGCGATCTTTGCGTTTAAAATAGATTCTTCAATCCGCTACGTTCTTTCAGAATGACAAATTGGAAGGGAAATTATGGAAGAGCCTTGTCAAGGTTCACCGATTTTAAGAAAATAAAAAATTAACGAAAGTTTTCAAGTCTTGAACTTTTGTTTCTTTTGTTTCTTTTGTTTCAAGACAAAAGAAATTAGTAAATTCTTAAAAGGAATAATTTTTGAATTAAATTGCATCAACATTTCAAGACATGTTCGATAAACAACAAAGAAAACTAAAAAGATCCGCTAAACTAATTTCCGTGTTAAGTAAATACGGTTTTAAAGACGTTTTGGCACGAATGAAAAGCGGGAATAAACAGATAGAAATTCCCAATAATGCAGATGAAGTTGTTTCAAAAGGTACTGTCTACGAGAGAATACGATTGGTTTTGGAAGAGCTGGGACCTACTTTTGTAAAGCTTGGTCAGACATTCAGTAACAGGGAGGATCTTCTTCCACCAGAATTGATTCAGGAGTTGCAAAAACTTCAGGATAAAGTAGATATGGTTGAAATGAATGTTGAAGAAATTCTTGAAAATGAATTTAATATTTCCGTTAATGAGCATTTTTCTGACATTCAGAAAGATCCGTTAGCAACAGCTTCGATTGCGCAGGTTTACAAAGCTACTTTAATTGATGGTTCTGAAGTTATTTTGAAAATTAAAAAAGCTGATGTTCAGACGGTTATTGAAGATGATTTGCTGTTGATTAAAGATTTAGAAAAACTGGTTTCATCGTATTCTGAACTAGGAGAGAAGCTGAATTTGAAGCAGGCGATTTCCACTTTTGAAAAATCTTTACTGGAAGAAGTTTCTTTAATTAATGAAAAGGAAAATATTCTACAATTCAGAAGAAATTTCAAAAATAATAAAGAAACCTACGTTCCAAAAATTTACGAAGAATTTTCCAACAATAATGTTCTTTGTATGGAATTTATTGATGGAATCAAGGTTACGGATACTGCGACACTTTTAAAATACAATATTGATCCTGTTACTATTTCTGAGGTTGGTTTAAGGCTTTTTGTTACTCAGATTTTAGATTATGGCTTTTTCCATGCCGATCCTCATGCGGGAAATATATTAGTTAAAAAAGACGGAAAAGTTGTTTTTATAGATTTTGGTGCGGTAGGAAAAATTCCACCTAATGATAAGGAAATCCTTGAAAATCTAATTGTAAGTTTTGTAGCTAAAAATCCACACAAAATTGTTCGTTATCTGAAAAAAATGGCGGTAAGCTATCAAATTCCTGACGAAAGAAGATTTGAAAGCGATGTTGAAGATATTCTTAATTTTGTTCACAGTACTTCTTTAAAAGAAATAAATCCTCAATCGATTATCAATAAAATGAAGGATGTTTTAAAAGATAACCGTTTGTACATGCCGGATTACTTTTATCTTTTATTTAAAGGAATCGGTCTGATAGAAGGCGTTGGACGAACCATCAATCCTGATTTGGATATTGTGAAAAGCTTGAATCCTTATACAAAGAAAATATTCACAAAAAAGATCAATCCAAAGAATATTGTAAAAACCGGAATGGACAGAATGCTTACTTTCACCGATAATGTTGATGAAATTCCGAAAGAATTACGTTCTGTTTTACAAAAATTAGACGAAAATAAATTCACTGTTTCCAGCGAAATAAAGAATATTGAAAAGACCAATCAATTAATAAAATCAAGTATTGTTAATTTAATTTTAGCCATGATTTTAGGAGCGAATATTATTGCGACCGCGATTGTTTTTGTTTCGGAATCAGGCCCCCGAATTGGAGAAATGTCTTTGGTTGCAGTTCTAGGTTTTATTTTTTCGATTTTATTGGTAATTATTATTTTGCTAAGAATTACGAGGAAATAATAGTTAAAAAAATCAAATTAATTAAATGAAAACGATTATACTATCATTCTTTACATTTTTTAGCACCTTTCATTTCGCTCAAGAAAAAGAAGGAATTCTGGGCGATTTCAATGGCGATGGAAAAAGTGAATATGCTTACACAAAGGTCAATGATTGCAGCGATGAATGTGATGGAAAGTGTGAAACTGTCATTTATTTCAGTGATAAAAATATAAAGCCATTCACCATTTCACCTGCAAAAAATGGGACTTTATACAATCTTAAAGACTTAAATAACGACGGAAAAGACGACATTGGTTTTTATCCAGATTGGTGCACAAGCTGTTGGCATCCGTTGTACGTTTATACATTAAAAAAAGACAAATGGGAACCTTTGGTTTCTCCGATTTCGACCCACTGTTCACAATGGGAAGACGAAAAATTTCCTATTAAGAAAGATCCGAAAAAGAAAGGATATGTCATCATAATGACCAGCGTTTGGAAAGATGATGATATTAAAATTATTAGCAAAAGCGTAAAGATTAATTAATTTTTTTAGTTAGAGGTCTGAGACTGAAGATGCAAGAATTTACGCTTACAAAACTTCCGTCATCCATCTTCAAGCTTCCCTCCGAAGTTAAAAAATTAATTACCTATCTTTGCAAAATGGAAAAACTCACTTTTGCAGATTTTGACCTTCCGGTTAAAATTCTTGATGTTTTAGCGGATCTTAACTTATTTGAACCTACGCCTATTCAGGAAAAAAGTATTAAACCAATACTTTCCGGACGAGATGTAATGGGAATTGCACAAACCGGAACCGGAAAAACATTGGCATATCTTTTACCTGTTCTTAAGACTTGGAAATACAACAAAACAGGAAATCCAACCGTTTTGGTGCTTGTTCCTACGCGAGAATTGGTGGTTCAGGTATCGGAAATCGTTGAAAAACTGACGGAGAATACAACTGCAAGAGTAATCGGAATTTACGGCGGAAAAAATATCAATACACAAAAATTATTGTTTGATAATGGTTGCGATATTTTGGTGGGAACTCCGGGAAGAGTGATGGATTTAGCGATTGATAATGCAATTTCGCTAAAAGAAGTTCAGAAATTAATCATTGATGAGTTTGATGAAATGTTGAATCTTGGTTTCAGACCGCAGTTGACGCACATTTTCGAAATGATGAAAGAAAAGAGACAAAACATTTTGTTCTCTGCAACGATGACGGAAGCTGTGGATGATATGCTTGACGAATATTTCGCAAGCCCTGTTGAAATTTCATTAGCTAAATCGGGAACTCCGCTTGAAAAAATTGAACAGACTGGTTATAAAGTAGAAAATTTTAATACTAAGATTAATTTATTGGAGCATTTGTTGAAGACCGATGCCGATATGTCGAAAGTATTGATTTTTACTAATAATAAGAAAAATGCAGACCTTTTATTTACAAAAATTGATGAGCTTTTCCCTGAACAATTTGATGTAATTCACTCGAATAAATCTCAGAACTACAGATTAAAAGCAATGAAACGTTTTGAGAATGAAGAAATTAAAGGATTAATTACAACAGATGTAATGGCAAGAGGTCTGGATATCTCTGATATTACACACGTTATCAATTTTGAAACTCCTGATATTCCTGAACAATACATTCACAGAATTGGTAGAACGGGTAGAGCGGACAAAGATGGTAAAGCGGTAACTTTTGTAACCAAAAAAGAAGAAGCACTTGCTTTAGACATCGAATTGTTGATGGATAAAGAATTAAAATACATCGATTTCCCTACAGAGGTTAAAATTAATCCTAAAAAGATCGCTTCAGAAGAGGAACAAATCGTGATGAAAAATCCTGCTCAGGTAAAACTGAATGAAGGAGGAGGAGCGTTCCACGAGAAGAAAGCGAAGAACACCAAAGAAAACTGGGGTGGTCCTTCGAAAAGAAAAGCGCCTAAGAAATTTGGAGCAAACAGAGCCCAGCAAAAAGCGATATCGAAATCTAAAAGAAAGAAATAAAAAAAATCCCTCAATTTGAGGGATTTTTTTTATGGAAAAGTTGTTATCTTGTTAAAACCAAAACGATTTTATCTTCAATATTATCGCCATTTCTATCATCATAATCACCTACTATTTGAAACTCATTTTGAGTATGGCTAATTACTTCGTAATCATCACCATCAATAGTAATTTTCTTGCCTGAATGATTGTAAGAGTAAGATATGTTCTGCTCTCCGTAGTTTGTACATGTGCCGCTTACATTTTCGTAAGTGTTGGTAGATAATGTATTGTTTGATTTGAAATTAAATGTACTTTTTTTGTAGCAAGTATCAAAATTATCGGTTGAAAGTACGGCTCCATTACTTCCTGAAAGTACTTTTTCCATTGAGGGTTTCCAAGTTCCTACGACTGTTGTTGAAAGGTCTTCGTCGTCATCGTTGCTACAAGATCCTAAGGCAATAGTAGAAACTACTGCTAGAAATAAGAATTTCTTCATTGTTTAATTTATTGTTATTAATTTTCGGCAAAGAAATGAAAAAAAGAGACGAGTTCCAAATTTATTATATTATGTAAAGTCCTAAAAAAAGCTCCCGATTTGGGAGCTTTTATTTAGTCAAACTGTATGTTATTGTTTTTTAGAATTTCTTTGAATTTTTCAGTTTTTCCTTTTTCTTTCATGCTTTTATAAATAGAACTTAGTAAAGCTTCTGCATCAGTTCTATAAGGAGATTTTTGATTGGTATAAATTCGATATGCTTTACATACGTAATCCAAACCTTTTTCATCATCTTTTAATGCATTAAAATAAACATTACCAGCACCATAATAAACTTCAGGATCTTCAGGATACATTTTGTCTAGATCCATATAAGCATCAATCGCTTTTTGAAATTCTTTTTTATAAATATATACAATAGGAAGATTTTGCAAAGCCATTTTCCCTTTTGGATCTAGTTCTAAAGATTTTTTATAAGCAAAAATAGCTTTATCGAACTCTCCAGCTTTTCTATAATTAATACCTAAAGCATCCCAAGCATAAATGAATTTCGGATCTTTTTTTACAGCCTTTTCAAAATTAATGATTGCTTCCTTAAAGTTTTCCTTATCTACAGCATTTTGTCCTTTATGGTAAAAATCCATTGCTTCTTTATCCTTCGAAAACCCTTCATCTCTGGTTTCTGTTGTTATTGCAGCTTTTTTTACAGCATTACAGTTTCTCATCAAATATCTTTCAAGTTCATTGTAACTTTCAATATATTGTTCAGAATCTTTATCAGTATTAAAGTTTAAAGATATTTGCTTTTTACCATTTACAACCGGAGCGGTTTTTTCCAGTTCTTCTGCACTTCCTAATAAAATACCCATTTGTAAAGCTCCTGCCTGTTCATCAATACAACGATGAACATCTTTTAAAATAGCATCTTTAGTTCTATTGAGTAAGGGAATTGAATCTGCACATTTACAAGCATTGTCAGAAAGCTCTTGAACTAATTTTTCTTTGTTGAGCCCGTTTTTCTTTTCTTTTTGAGCAAAAAATAAAGAAAAAATGAAAATTGGAATTAAAATGGTTATTCGTTTTTTTATCATGGTTAAAAGTTATTTCATATAAGGATTCATCACAGAAGTCCACAGTTTGTAACCTTCCGGAGTCATATGAAGCATATCTCCTACGAAAAGATCTTTTCTTACGTTTCCGTTGGCATCCTGCATTACTTTTGTAATGTCGATAAATTCTGCATTTTTCTCTTTTTTCATAAAAGCGGCGATTTTTTCGTTGGCGATTTTCATTTGTGGCCAGAGCTTTTCGCGGCTTGGAGAATACTTAATGGAAATATAATCTACCTCAGTTTTCGGGAATTTTGCACGGATTTTTTTATAGAATTCTTTAAATCTGTCGACTACAACTTCTGCTTTAAGTTTATCATTGTCTGCAAAATCGTTTTCACCGCAATAGATAATAATTTGCTTGGGTTGATAATTTAAAAGATCATTCGCAAAATAATTAAGATCAGTTAAACGAGAACCTCCAAAACCTCTGTTGATAATCGTTTTATTCGGAAAATAATTCGCAACATCCGTCCATTTTGTGAAAGATGAACTTCCCACTAAAAGAATAGCACCTTTCACCGGAGGATTTTGTTGATCTAATGTTTTGAAATTCTGAATGTCCTGCCAAAACATCGGCTTTTTTTCCTGTGAAAAGAAAAGGACAAAAGTCAGCAATAAGAATGCTGAAAAAATCTTCTTCATTGTTTTAATAATTTTTTAAATTAATATTAAAATTTTTCTTTTTCATTAAAAAACTCCCGAAATATTCGAGAGTTTTTGTGTTTTATCTTTTGTAAGAAATGTAACTGACATCAATTATCATATCTCCGTTTTCGTCTATATTATTAAACATTTGTTTCAATCTCATTTCAGAGCTTGTAAGAACAACAACCTGATATTTTCTTGGACTATCATTTTTATATTTAATGACCAATTCTTTCGTATCAGTATTGTAATCGTATGTTCCTTCACTTTTTGTATTTAACTGACAGTCCGCTCCAACTCCTGTGTATGCAGAATAAGAAGTGTAGTAGTCTGTTCTATACTCTGTAATGTTTTTTGCAGAGCATCCTGTAGGAACGTCTGTAGAAATTACTGTTTTATCGTCTTTTCCTGAAATAACTTCTCTTTTTACAGTTTTCCACTCACCTTTCATCATATCCATTTCATAACCTTGGATATCATCATCTGAACAAGAAGAAAGCGCTAACGCTGAAAAGGCAAATAAAAGTAATTGTTTTTTCATTTTCACAAATTTAAGAATATGCTAAAATATAAATAAATTTGAAATATCTGTAATGAAATTAAGGTTTTTTAAACGAATGTTTGTAGAAAAAATAATTTAGGCTGGTAGTTTGAAGATGGATGCGGGAAGTCTACTATCAAATCGTTTATTTTTTTAATACGAAATGGGAAAACTTCCCTCATCCACTCTCAAGCTTCCTACTTTATTAATAACTCATCTCCACAATCTTGTAAGCATCTTTGGGAGTCAGTTTTTTGTATTCACCAAGACCCAGCCAATTCCTTTCTGTAAAGGCTTTTTCAACGCGTTCTGCAGTTCCGTTGAAGTCTTCTGTATATTCTGAAAGTTTAGTCTGAATATGTAAGCTATGGAAAAATTCTTCCAGTTTTTGAATTCCTAATTCTGCTTTTTCCTCAACAGTTCCGTCTTTAATTCCCCAAACTCTTTCTGCATATTGAGCCAATTTTCCTTTTTTAGCTTCAAAATTATAACGGTAATGAGAAGGCGCAATGATGGCTAAAGTTCTTGCGTGATCGATTCCAAAATAAGCCGTCAATTCGTGTCCCATCGCATGAACCGCCCAGTCTGTAATTACTCCTTTTTGAATTAAACCATTCAAAGCCATTGTACAGCACCACATGAAATTTCCGGCAGCATCGTAATTAAATTCATCTGCCAAAACTTTTGGCGCTGTTTCCTGTAAGCTGATTAAAATACTTTCAGCAATTCTCTCCTGTAGATCTGCAGAAGAAGGCGCGGTCATGTATTGTTCTAAAACATGGGTGTAAGCATCTGTCAACCCGTTTACAATCTGTCTTGGAGGAATAGATCTTACTACTTCCGGATCCAAAACTGAGAATTGTGGAAAAAGTCCGGGACCTCCGGTTGATAATTTTTCGTTGGTTTCTCTTCTAGAAATCACATATCCTGAATTCATTTCAGAACCTGTTGCCGGCAATGTTAAAACGCTTCCGAAAGGCATTCCTTCACCTTCAAAAGTTCTTACCGGTTTTTTCAGGATTTCCCAAGGTTCACCATCGTAGTTTGCTGCTGCAGAAAGGAATTTTGTCCCATCGATCACAGAACCGCCACCAACTGCTAGAAGGAAAGTAATATTTTTTTCTTTAATGAAATTTAAAGCATTGATCAAAACTTCGTATTCAGGATTGGCAGGAACGCCGCCGAATTCATGAACTTCATGATCTTTCAAAGCTGCTTTTACCTGATCGTAAACACCATTATTTTTGATACTTCCGCCACCGTAAATCATTAAAACTTTGGCATCTTGAGGAATTTCTTTTGAAATTTTTGCAATTTCACCTTTCCCGAAAAGTATTTTTGTTGGATTTTTAAATTCAAAATTAAGCATGTTCTTAAATTTATTTTAATCCAAATTTACGCATTGCCCAATAAAATTTAAGTTAAAGAAATTTTAAAATTATGATGATTAATTTTGATTGAAACTATCAGTTGATGAAATAATATAACAGTTAGTTGTCATTCTGACGAAGGAAGAATCTAAACAGCACTTTTAGAGATTCTTCACTCCATTGCATTTCGTTCAGAATGACAGAGTGGCCGTGTTCGATCATTTAAAATCAACTAGAAAGATAAACCTTCGCCTTTTTAATAAACTTCTCCTTATCCTTTTTAATATCCTCAATCAGTTTTTTTCTATCATCCGGAATTGTGAGATATTTATCTCCCCAAAGATTAATTTCAACAATCAAAGGAACTAAATCAATTCCTTTTTCTGTTAAATGATATAAAATTTTCAATTTATTATCAGGATGATCTTTTTTTGCAATAATTCCGTTTTCCGTTAAATTTTGAAGACGGGAAGCCAGAATATTGGTCGCAATTTTCTCTCCGGATTTCAGGAAATCTCCGTAAGTACATTCTTTTTTAATCATCAGATCACGGATAATCAACAACGACCATTTATCTCCCCACATTTCTAGGGAACAACTTATCGGGCAGTCTGATCTCTTTTTATTCATAGTATCAATATCTAAAATATTACTTGTAAAATGAAAGTTTTTGTTTTAATTTTACTTGCAAAATAAAAGTAAATTTAATCATAAATAATTAATAAATCAAATGGAAAATTATGACATCGCCGTAATCGGCTCCGGACCTGGTGGATACGTTGCTGCAATCAGAGCGGCGCAATTGGGCTACAAAACCGCAATTATTGAAAAATATGATACTTTGGGAGGAACGTGTACCAACGTTGGATGTATTCCTACAAAGGCTTTGCTGGACAGTACACATCATTTTTCAGACGCTCAGCATAAATTTAATGAGCATGGAATTAAATTAAACCAGATCGAGCTCGATTTTCAGCAGATGTACAAAAGAAAAGCAGAAGTTGTCTCAAAAAATACTGCCGGACTTGATTTTTTAATGAATAAAAATAAAATCACAAGGCTGAAAGGAACGGCAAGTTTTGTGAATAATTCAACCATAAAAGTGACGAATGAAAGTGAAACTATCGATGTCACTGCAAAATATTACATCATCGCAACAGGTTCAAAACCATCCACAATTCCGGGAGTTGAAATCGATAAACAGAGAATCATCACTTCAACAGAAGCATTGTCATTGAAAGAACTGCCAAAATCAATGGTAATTATTGGAGGAGGAGTTATTGGTGTTGAAATGGCATCGATTTTCAACCGTATTGGAACTCAGGTTACCATTTTGGAATATGCTGATAACTTGATCTCAACGATGGATAATGAATTAGGAAAAAATCTTCAGAAAATTCTCAAAAAAGAAGGAATTGATATCCGCTTAAATCAAGGAGTTTACAAAGCTGAGAATTTGGGATCTTCCGCAAAAGTTTTGTTTAAAGATAAAAATGGAGCAGAAAATGAACTGGAAGCCGAATATGTTTTGGTTGCAGTCGGAAGAAAGGCTTTTACCAAAGGCTTGGGCTTAGAAAATACAAATGTAGAGCTGGATGAAAGAGGTTTTATTAAAGTTTATGAAAATAATCAAACTGCAGTTTCCAATATTTTTGCAATCGGCGATGTGATTGGTGGCGCAATGTTGGCTCACAAGGCCGAGGAAGAAGGTGTTTTGGTGGCAGAAACGATCAACGGACAAAAACATCATATTCATTACGATAGAATTCCGGGTGTGGTGTATACATGGCCGGAAGTGGCTTCTGTAGGCTATTCCGAAGAATATTTAAAGAAAAATAATATTTCGTACAACGTTGGGAAATTTCCATTTTCGGCAAGTGCAAGAGCAAGAGCTTCGATGGATATGGATGGTTTTGCCAAAGTTTTGGTGGATCCGAAATATGGCGAAGTTTTGGGCGTTCACGTCATCGGAGCAAGAGCTGCAGATTTGATTGCACAAGGCGTTATCGCTCAGGAATACGAAATTACAGCAGAGGATATGTTCCGAATTTCTTATGCACACCCAACATATTCTGAAACGTTGAAAGATGCTTATTTAATTGCTTCTGGGCAAGGCGCGATAAATATTTAATTTGGTTGGAAGTTTGGAGCTGGAGGTTGGCAGTTATTAAGATCATTCTAAAAAAGATACGCCTAGTAGTAACTTCCCGTTTCCATCCATCTTCCTATTTTTTTACTTCCAGTTTTCCGGTTTTTCTATTGATCTGAATAAAAGAATAATCTTTGATTCCGGAATTACTGTTGATTTTAGAAAGATACAGAGATACATATTTTTCATCAGTCTTATAAGAACTGCTTAATGGATTCGAGGAGTCCACAGTGTATCCATAAGTATTGGCAATTAAAATCGCCTCAGGAAGATTATCAACAGTTCCGATGAAATCTCTCAACTGCTGTTCATTGGAAAAATATTTTGACTGACTATTTTTGCAAGCAATAAGATATGAAAAACAGTCTTCTCCCAAACATTTTTGAAAGAAACCTTTTTCCGGAGCGGGATCATTGATCGTCATAAAATCCGGAGCCTGACTTTCATAAATAATCGCTTTATCAGGATCAGGATTATTACGAAGAACCGACCAGTAGTTGTATCTCTTGTTGGGAATGATGAAAGGGTAGAGTAATTCGGTATTATCTAATATTTCCGGAATTTTTTTGAAATCGAAGGGGACGGCTTTCTGACCGAAAACCAAACCTGATAATAACAATAAAGCCGGAAATAATACTTTCATTCTGTTGTTTTTGCAAATTTAGTAAAGTCAGGATTTATTGCAAGACAATTTTGTAATATCCTTTTTCGTCTGTTACGTCGATTCCAACACCTGTAAAGGTTAATTTATTGATTTGAAAACCATCACAACCTCCTTTGAATTCCGATGAGTATATTGAAAAATCAAAAAGTTTGACATTAGAATAGAATTTGTAATTTTTTACGCCATTGTAAGCGCCCACATTTTCCAAAATAACCATATTATCGGATGTTTTGGTGAGTTGTACACCCACATTATTTTCGTCCTGAATTGAATAAGCCGTCAATGTTCCGTTGGCAATAAGATTTTCATTATTGGAATTGACGAACTCGAAAACGATGGGTTGTGGTGCGTTGTAGCAGTCTTTTTCACAGGAGATGAAAAGGAGAGTTATTATTAGAAATAGGAGTGTTTTTTTCATGGGATTGTTCAATATGAGTTAAAGCTACTTAATTTTTGTCGACAATATTATTATATTCGTGAAATTTAGTATAAAATTCAGCATATTCTTTATTTAATTCTATTTCTCTTGCGAATCTATTTTCTTGTTTAAATTTTAGATTTTTAATAACATTAATTTGCAATTGATAAACTTGAGAAACTATTTCACCTATATAACTTACATCATTTCCTGTTATTGAATTATACTTAATCTTTTTTTCTAATTCGTATATTGATTTTAATTGATTATCTTCTAGTAAAAAAATATTGCCAATTTTTTTATCTCTATCTAGGCAATTTAGGATTAAATATGAATCATTATAAAAATTAAAAAGATTAGTTAATTCGGTTTGAATAGGTTGATATAAAGTTAAAGCAGCTTTACGTAAATTCATTCCATATATATCTAAATTAGTTTCTCTATTATATACCCATCCAGAAAGTGATAATTGTCCATTCTTTATTACTTCAATATTTTTTGGGAATGGAAATCCACAATTTTCAGAAATCATAAAATCGGTAGAGCCGTTAATTAAAAGTAAATTATTGATTTTTAATGCAAAAGAAGAAGGATTGTATTGAAATAAGAAAGTTTCTACACCAAAAGCATTTAATCCTTTGCTGTGGGTTTCAGATTCTAAAAAATGAATTTGTAAGAATCTATCTTTTTTCCCACTTCTATTATCAATACATAGCCTAGGTATTATTCCTCCCTTATTTTGTTCGAGAAAATAATAATTTAACCATAAACCTATTCGAACTTTATCAAGCCAATTCAAAACTTTCAAAGCTTCCCTACCATTTATTTCTTCTTTAAAACATATTTTTTCAATAATAGTTTTAATTTCCGCCTCAAAATTAGCATACCTATCATTACATTTTGTGCATGCTGGTGCCGTGAATTGTTTCCAATTAAACTTTATGGTTTTTCCATTAACAGTTCCAAATTTGACAATTCTATTAGGATCACCAGTTAATTTAAGTAACCATTGAGGTAAGATATGTTCTTTATTTTTATTTTCTGGTTTCTCTCCACAAAATACACAAATTTTTTCCATTAGTTTTTAATTGCTAATTTAATTAAAAACTTAATTTTTTTTTACCTAAATTAATATTTTAATATTAGTTCAAATCCCCTACATTTGTTATATGATACACGACCAACGCGCAGAAAAATTCAGGCAGATCGTGGAAAATAAGTTCCAGATCTACAATTCATTATTTATGAGCCTGCCTTATGATAAAATGACGAATATCGGGATGTTGCTTCCCTTCCTTTGCGAAGAAAGTAAGATCGGTTACGAAGCCGGAAAAACACCCGAAGAAATCGTTGAAGAATTTTTTAAAAATCATACCGATTTACAAGCCGAAGAGCAAAAAACAGAGCTGCTTTTTAAAATCATACAATATATTGAAAGACAGGTTGTTTTATTCGATAGTATTGAAGATGCTGCTTTTCCAAACCTGCATTCCGAAAGTGATAACGGAACAGTAACCAATATGTACGAACGATCTTTACAAGACCATAAACTCGAGAAAATTCGTGAAAAACTTAAAGATTTTGCGGTGAAGATTGTATTTACAGCTCACCCGACACAGTTTTATCCAAATTCAGTGCAGAGAATTCTTCATGATTTGAGAAACGCGATCACGACAGATTCTATCACCAATATCGACATGCTGTTGCAGCAGTTGGGAAAGACCCCTTTCGTAAACAAAGAAAAACCAACTCCGATTGATGAAGCTTTGAGCATTATTTATTATTTGAGATATGTTTATTACGACACAATTGGCGAACTTTTTACGAAGATAAAAACGACTTTCGGAAGCGATCATTTTCACTTGCACGAGGACTTGATCCAGCTTGGTTTCTGGCCGGGAGGTGATCGCGACGGAAATCCTTTTGTAACAGCAGATGTTACGAAAAGAGTAGCGGAAGAACTTCATTCTGCGATTTTAAAAGCGTATTATAACAATCTGAAAACAGTAAGAAGAAGACTGAGTTTCAGAGGTGTTTCTGATGTTTTGACGAAGTTGAGCAACGAATTGTACTCTGCAATTTTCAGAAACGAAAAAATTACGGCAGAAGATATCATCAAAAGGCTGGAAGAAGCAGAAAAGATTTTGGTTGAGCAACACAATTCTTTGTTCATCGATCTGTTAGTGAATTTCAAAGATCGTGTGAAGATTTTCGGAACTCATTTTGCGACTTTGGATGTTCGTCAGGACAGCAGAATTCATCAGCAGGTAATCGATACGGTTTTTGCTAAATTGAATGGAACTAAGGAAGCAAGTTTTGAAGATAAGTTTAATCAATTAATTCAAATCTCAGAAAGAATAAATCCTGATGACTTTGAAGATATTGTAAAAGATACGTTACGCACGGTTTTCCAAGTTTCAGAAATCCAGCAACTGAACGGATTGAGAGGGATGAACCGTTATATTATTTCCAATTCCGATGCGGTAAAAGATGTGATGAATGTGTACGCATTTTTCAAGATTTGCGGTTATCAGGATGAAGAAATCAACATGGATATTGTTCCGCTTTTCGAGACGATGGAAGGTCTTGCCAATGCCGAAAATGTAATGACTGAATTGTATCAAAATCCGATTTATAAAAAGCATTTATCAAAAAGAGGAAATCAGCAGACAATCATGCTTGGTTTCTCAGACGGAACGAAAGACGGTGGCTATCTGAAGGCAAACTGGGAAATTTATAAAGCAAAAGAAGTTTTAACTAAACTTTCCGAGCAAAACGGAATTAAAGTAGTCTTTTTCGACGGTCGAGGCGGACCTCCCGCAAGAGGTGGCGGAAAAACCCACGATTTCTATGCTTCTCAGGGAAAGACGATTGCCAATAATAAAATTGAATTAACGATTCAAGGGCAAACAATTACAAGTATTTTCGGAAATAAAGAACAGGCAAAATACAACTTTGAACAGCTTTTAACCGCCGGTGTGGAGAATGATGTTTTTAAAAATGCTAAAAAAGATTTAACGGAAAAAGAAAGAGCTTTAATTATTGAATTGGCGGATATCAGTTATCAGAAATATTCAGATTTGAAGGCGCATCCGATGTTTGTTCCTTATCTGCAGGAAATGAGTACGCTCGAATATTACGGAAAAACCAATATTGGAAGCCGCCCTTCGAAAAGAGGAGGAGGAAACGAATTGAAATTTGAAGACTTAAGAGCCATTCCGTTTGTAGGTTCTTGGGCTCAGTTGAAGCAGAATGTTCCCGGATTTTTCGGTTTCGGTTTTGCGATGCAGCAAATGAAAGAGCAGGGAAGGTTTGATGAGGTGAGGGAATTGTACAAAGGTTCTGACTTCTTTAAAACTTTAGTTTTGAACTCGATGATGAGTATGAATAAGACGTATTTTCCACTGACGTATTATATTAAAAACAACCCAAAATTCGGTGCATTCTGGAATGTTTTGTTTGATGAATATAATCTTTCCAAAAATATTATGCTTGAATTAACAGGCTTTAAAATGCTTCAGGAAGAAGATCCGCTTTCCAGAAAATCGGTGAAAATCCGTGAAAGAATTGTTTTGCCTTTGTTGAGTATTCAGCAATATGCTTTAATGAAAATTCAGAAAGGAGAGGGCGATTTGGAAGCGTATGGAAAACTGGTGACGCGTTCTTTGTTTGGGAATATTAATGCGAGTAGGAATTCGGCGTAAAAATTTAAAACTTTTAAAAATATAAGAACACGGCAATTTTGTCGTGTTTTTTATTTTAAATCAATTGATTATGATGGATTTTGTGTAATTTTATATTAACTAAAAACTTTAACTGAAAAGCCATGAAAACAAAAACTTTTCTTAGAAGAACAATATTCTTTGTTCTTATTTTTCTTTGTATTCATTGTAATAATAAAGATTCTGCTCCAACTGAAGGAGCTTCTTCAGGACAAGATACTCTTACCTTACCCGATTCTATAGAAGCTGCTTCAGACAGTACTGCCGCAACTTCCTCAGGAAAAGATACCATCAATTTGAATAAACCTGATTCTTCTAAAGTCATAACTAAAAAAGATAGTGTTGCTGCTAAACCTGTTTTTCAGACAAAAGAGATTAAAGCAAATACTTTGATTTATGCTCCAAAAGATATGAGCAAAGACAACAGTTACAATGTTTTAGCGATGGTAAATATGAATGATATTGAAAAAAGCATTGCGTCAATGCAAAAAGAAGCAACTGAATCGAATAATAAAAAGATAAAATCTTCTGATATTAAAGTATCTAAAAATGTGACGGTTACCAATAAAATAAAAGTAACGATGAAATATGATAAAGATATTTTTGATGTATTGAATTCTGATGATGACGAAATCAAAATTTTAGATAAAAACCAAAAAGAAATTGTTTGGAAATGGCTTTTAAAACCTAAAAAATATTCATCAAATACGCATCTTACTTTTGTATTTCAATCGATGGATAATAATGAAATTTTATTTGAAGAAGAGAAATTTGTAAATGTAAATATCTCTGTTACTAATACTTTTTGGGGATATTTGGAATATCTTGCAGAAAATCCGAAGTATACAATTCCTTCCATTATTCTTCCTTTAATAACATTTTTTGCAGGAAGATTTTTAAGAAAGAAAAAAGAAAGTCAGGACAAAGAATAACAAAAAAACCTCTCAATCCGAGAGGTTTTTCAATTTATTCCTTTATAAATTTTTCATAATACATCTTATCCTTCGTCTGAATTTTCAGGTAATAAACACCTTTCGCAAAATCTTCGACTTTCACAGATTTTTGATTGTTAGCTTTAATAATCAATCGTCCTAAATTATCATACACTTCCAGCGAAAGAACTTCACTTTCGGAGGCGATATTTAAAATATTTTTAACCGGATTCGGGAAAATGGCAATATTGTTTTTCTTTACCAATTCCGAGGTACTTAAAACATTATTAAAGAACTTTCCGAAATTCAGAATTCCAAATCCCATCTGATCGGTGTGATTGGGGAAAAGTGATGCGGTTTCTCTTAATTTCGTTCTCATCAAATCACGATTCATGGTATAAAAAGCCTGAATAAGACAGGCAACTCCACCTGCTGCAATCGGCGTTGCAATCGATGTTCCCGTAACGGAAATTGTCGAATTGTTATAAACTGAAGTCGCCAATGTTCCTCTTGCACTTGCATCCGGTTTTACTACACCCACAGAGTTTGGCCCGTAAGATGAAAAGTTGGAAGAAGCTCCTGCCGAATCTACCGCTCCGATGGTAAAAACTTTTGCATTATCCGCCGGAGTTAAAAGATAATGCCATGTTTGCGCCCCTGAGTTTCCGGCTGCAAATAAGGTGAAGATCCCTTTATTAACGGCAATTTCTGCACCTCTTGCAATGAAAGATGTTGTTCCGTTGAGGTTGGCGTACGTATAATTGTATTTCGGATCATCAAAAGTTGCGTAACCTAAAGATGTTGTTATCATATCAACGCCTTTTCTATCGGCTTCTTCCGCAGCTTCGATCCAGTACAATTCTTCTTCAGGGATTTCAACGGCTGCATTTTCGCTTCGGTAAAGATAAAAATCTGCATCGGGTGCAGAACCTACAAAAGTATCCTGTATGTAGCCTCCGATTGAACCTAAAATGGCTGAACCGTGGTTATTTAAAGTTGTGTTGTAAATATTTGTACTGCTTTTGGTTACAAAATCATATCCACCTTTGATGTGGTTATTTGTCCATAATCTTGCAAAGGCAGAACCTGTATCTACCATAGGAAATCCTGTGTCAATCACCGCAATGGTAACGCCTGTTCCTGTGTAACCTGCAAGGTGAAGCGGACGAAGATTAATCTGATCAATTTGTTCCATTCCTGAACCGTAATCGAAAACCGTTAAGGTTTTGTTTGTGGAATTATCGGTAGGGTTTTCCCATTTATTTATATTTTTAAATTTCGGAACAACTGAAGAATTTCGTGCAAAGCTTTCAACAGACTGAACATAAGTTTGGGATTGAAGTGTCGTAATCTGAGCCGGAGTTGCATTTACCGCAACACCATTCAGCCATTTGGAATAATCCGTCACCGTAAATCCAAGATTCTGAACAGCTTGAATGTAAGACTGTTCGATCGGAGCATCCTGATCATTCAGCGCAATTCCGAGTGAAGTTCTTCGGTTGAGGGACTTCTGAGACAGCTCTGACAAGGGATTTGCATAAAATGCAGCCTTGTTGGGTTTGTCTTTAAAAAATACAAAAACAAGCGATGTCTGCGCAAAACTGACAGAGTAACCCGCTAAAAGACAAAAGAGTAAAGTTTTTTTCATGTATTTATTTTCTATAAAGATAAAACAAAATCAATAAAATTTTTGATAGGATTTTAAAATCCTTATTTTTACACAAATATTTGTTTATGAAAAAAATTCAGATGGTTGACTTACAAAGTCAGTATTACAAGATAAAAAATGAGGTAGATAATGCAGTTTTAAATGTAATGGATTCAGCGGCTTTCATCAACGGGCCGGAAGTAAAGTCTTTCCAAAATGAATTGGAGTCTTATTTGGACGTAAAAAACGTTATTCCCTGCGCCAATGGTACAGATGCTCTTCAGATTGCTTTAATGGCGCTTGATCTGAAAGAAGGTGATGAAATTATCACGGCAGATTTCACTTTTGCGGCGACAGTGGAGGTTATTCATTTATTAAAATTAAAATCTGTTTTGGTAGATGTAGATTATGATACGTTTACGATTTCAACAGAAGCGATAAAAAAAGCAATTACGCCCAAAACAAAAGCGATCATTCCTGTACATATTTTCGGACAATGTGCTAATATGGAGGAAATTTTAAAGATTGCTGAAGAAAATAATTTATACGTCATCGAAGATAATGCACAGGCAATCGGTTCAGAATATACTTTTTCTGACGGTACGGTAAAAAGTGCAGGAACGATGTCTACAGTGGGTACAACATCTTTCTTTCCATCTAAAAATTTAGGTTGCTACGGAGACGGAGGTGCAATTTTCACGAATAATGATGAGCTGGCTCACCGTTTGAGAGGAATTGTAAATCATGGGATGTACGAAAGATATTATCATGATGAGGTGGGGGTAAACTCTCGCTTAGACAGTATTCAGGCAGCGATTTTAAGAAAAAAGCTTCCTAATTTGGACAACTATAATGAAGCCAGAAGAAAAGCAGCAGATTATTATGATGAGGCTTTTGCCGGACACGAACATATCTTGACTCCGAAAAGAGCAGAGAATTCTACACACGTTTTTCACCAATATACTTTGAGAATTTTGAACGGAAAACGTAATGATTTGCAAAAGTTTTTAGCTGAAAAAGATATTCCGGCAATGATTTACTATCCTGTGGCTTTAAGAAAGCAAAAGGCTTATTATCAGGAAAGTAACGATGCAGATTTTGTAAATACGGATAAATTGTTGGATCAGGTAATTTCTCTTCCGATGCACACGGAATTGGATGATGAGCAGTTGAAGTATATTACGGATGCTGTGTTGGAGTTTATGGGATAAATTAGATGAAAAAGAAAATTTTTAGATATAAATTTGTTTATTGGATAGGAATTTTATTAAGCTTAATTGTTATGACTTCTTTCGGTCTAGCAGGCTTTAATAGAATTATAACAAATTCTTTTAATGATTTCCAAGAGGTTTTGTTTTCTATTACAACATTTTCTATATTTATTTTATCCGTTATTTCTTTGATTTTATTAATTCTGAAAAACAAAAATTCAGTACTTGTTTTATCAAGTTTACTAGTTTCGATTATTATTACACTTTCATTAGGAATTTTAAATTCTATATTTATTATGAAAGACTTTGGTATAAATAAATCAGATTATTTAATTGCATTTTGCATATATTTAATATTATTTGGATTCTTGTATTTAATTCAACGATTTAAATATAAAGACTTAAAATATGAAAGTATAGAACTAATAGGAACACACAATGATTAAAAAAATAATTACTAAAAAATGGCAATACTTGTAACAGGAGGTCTAGGATATATTGGTTCACATACGGTTGTGGAACTTTTAAATAACAATTTTGATGTTGTTATTGTTGATGATTTATCCCACTCGGAAAAGTTTATTTTAAAGAATATTGAAGAAATTACAGGAAAAAAGCCTGTTTTTTACCCTTTTGATTTAAAAAGAAAAGAACTGCTGACTCAGGTTTTTGATGCTCATGAAATTGATGGATGTATCAATTTTGCGGCGTTCAAAGCGGTGGGTGAAAGTCAGGTAAAGCCGATTGATTATTATGAGAATAATTTGTTTTCATTAATCAATATTTTGCAGGAATTTAAAGAAAGAGAGATTTCAAACTTCATTTTCAGTTCGTCTTGTACGGTTTACGGACAGGCGGACAAAATGCCGATCGATGAAAATACTCCTCTGAAAATGCCTGAAAGCGTTTACGGAAAAACGAAACAGATGGGCGAAGAAATCTTAATTGATTTTGCTAAAGCTTATCACCGAAAAATTTCGTTATTAAGATATTTTAATCCGATTGGAGCGCATCCGTCAGGAAAAATTGGTGAATTACCAATTGGAGTTCCGAATAATTTAGTACCTTACGTCATGCAAACTGCAGCCGGAATTCGCGAAAAACTAAATGTTTGGGGTGATGATTATCCGACGCAGGACGGAACTGCGGTTCGTGATTATATTTACGTTGTGGATCTGGCTAAAGCTCATGTTGCAGCTTTAAAAAGATTAATGGAGAATAAATCTGACGAACCTGTGGTTGATATTTACAATCTTGGAACGGGGAAGGGGTCTTCGGTTTTAGAAGTCGTGAAAGCTTTTGAAACAGCAAATAATGTGAAGGTTTCTTATCAAATCTGCGACAGGAGAGAAGGTGATATTACGATTGCTTATGCCAATGCTGACAAGGCGGAAAAAGAGCTTGGCTGGAAGTCTGAAACTTCTCTCGAAGAGGCTTTGGGAACGGTTTGGCAATGGCAGGAATATTTAAAGACAAGAAACGTTTAAAACAAAATTTAGACATAAAAAAAGAATTTATTTAATATGAAAACACAAAGAATAGGGATTACGTTTTCCTCATTCGATCTGTTACACGCAGGTCACATCAAGATGTTGGAGGAAGCTAAAACAGTTTGCGATTATCTTATTGTCGGATTGCAGATAGACCCTTCACACGATCGTCCTAACAAAAATAAGCCTACACAAACTATTGTAGAAAGATATATTCAGTTAAAAGCAGTAGATGCTGTTGATGAGATTATTCCTTATTATACGGAAGAAGATCTTTTGGATATTTTAAAGTCTTTCGTAATTGATGTAAGAATTATTGGAGACGACTATCTGGACAAGGATTTTACAGGTAAAAAGTATTGCGAAGAAAAAGGTATCGAAATCTTTTACAACAAAAGAGACCACAGGTTTTCCTCCAGTGATTTAAGAAAAAGAATCTACGAAGCAGAATTGGCAAAACTAGAAAGAGCCGAAACAGTAAAATAAAAAAAATCCCGAAAGTAATTTCGGGATTTTTTGTTCTATATAAAGAAGGATTACATTGGTCCTCCTTGCTGATCGTCTCCTGTTGCATTGGAGTTGATGTCTTTCTTTCTTTTTGGTTGATCGATTTTCTCTCCTTGTTTGAATCTATAAGTGAATGACAATGTAAATTGTCTTGGCTGCCATTGCATATAAGAATCTCTAACATAATTGGGTCCATAAGCTGTGGATTGCATTGCTCTTGTATTGAAAATATCCTGAATATTGAAGCTTATAGTTCCATTACCGTTCATTACTGTTTTAGATGCACCAAAACTCACAGCATACATATCTTTTCTGTCCACACTTTGAGTTTTTTGTCCTCCTCTATAAAATCCTTGTATTTGGAAATTAAAAGTTTTATCAATTTTAAATGTAGATGTTAATCTGGCTCTTGAAGAGAATCCGCTACCTTCAAAAGATAATGGTTCAGACATTTTAGCCGCATCAAAATATGATCCTGTTGTTTTATATCGGAACAAATCCACATTACCCATAAATTTCAACCATTTTGTAGCATCCCAATTGAAATTTAAATCCATACCATATCTATCATCTGTACCTTCATTAATAGGTCTTGTGTAAAACGTACTAAGATTATTTTTAGGATTTATCGCATTATAAACAGCCATTTTTACATCATCAGCAGTATGTCTGTAATAAAGAGTAGGATTAATTGTGAAATTCTTTTTAGAGATGCTATATCCAAATTCATATGAATCTACATATGATGGATTTAAATCAATATTTCCTTCAAAAATGTTCTGATTATCATTATAGCTAGGATTTGGAATCATGAAAAATGAACGAGGACGGTCAATTCTTCTTGAATAGTTTACCAAGAATTGATTGTCTTTTGCTATTTCATAACTTAAGAATACACTAGGAAAAAGATTATTATAATTCTTAGATGTGATTTTTGAATCATTAGATAGGTTTAAATAATTAATATCAACATTTGATACTTCATCTCTTAAACCCAATTGATATCCAAGTTTTCCGATTTTACTCTTAAATTGAACATAAAATGCATTGAACATTTCTTTATAGGTAGCATTGTAAGAATAATCTCCGAGATAAGAAGGGGGTATTGCGATATCTTCTGTTTCCAATACCATGTTAGAATAGTCGTTATTATTTACATCCAATCTATATCCTGCTTCAACTTTAGAAACTTCACCAATAGGCAATTCATAATCAGCTTTAGCGATTATAGATTTATTAAGCGTTTTTTGATTAATCAGATCCTGAAGTTTGAAATTATAATTTTCAGTATCGTAAATATCTGTGTCATTATTAGAACGATTTCTCTGTAAGCTTAATGAAAGAGAGATGTTCTGACCTTTATCATCAAACTTATGATCTAATCCAAAATCACCTTGAAATGCAAGATTATTACCACTTCCATTGTTTAATCTTTGTCTGAAATTACTTCCTCCACCAGCTAAATAATCGTAATAGGTAACATTACCATCACTTGTGTTATCAAAAGTTCTGACAGTTCCAGATGCATTAATGGATGTTTTATCGGTAATATCAAATGTTAAACCTCCGGAAGCATTGTAATTATCATTTTTACTTTTAGTAACCGATTCATTATCCGTCTGGTTTATTGCCCCACTATTGTACCAGGCATTATTTCTACTGGTATTTTTAGATTCTCTGTATCCTCCGCCACCATTTAGGAACCAGGTAAATTTACCTTTTCTCCAGCTTAAGTTTGTATTTAGGTTAGTTTGAGGAAGATATCCTAAAGTCCCGATAACACTACCGTTGAATCCTGTTTTTTTACTTTTCTTTAAAATAATATTTAAAATACCGGCAGTTCCACTTGCTTCAAATTTTGAAGAAGGGTTTGTAATTACCTCAATTTTTTCAATCTGATCAGCCGGAATACTTTGTAAAGCATTTGCACCATCATCAATTCCAAGAAGAGCAGAAGGTTTTCCGTTAATTAAGAATTTTACATTCGAACTACCTCTCATAGAAACTGTACCATCTGTCTCCACAGAAACTGAAGGTACATTTGAAAGCACGTCCTGAAGGCTTCCTCCTTTACTTACAATGTCCTGCGACGGATCATAAGTTCTTTTATCTAATTCTACTTTATAAGGCTTTGTAGAAGGCGCAGTAAGTACAATTCCCTGAATATCTCCAGTTTTTACATTGGTTGCGCTTTTTTCTGGCTCGATGGCTAACGCACCGATATTTCCTGCTGCTGTAATTTGTTTGTTGACAACACTTTTCTGGTAATCGATTGCTTCCACAGTGATGTCGTAAGTTCCCGGAGCAAGATCAAGTTTGTACTGACCTTTCTCGTCCGTAAGAGCAGCATCGCTGAATAATTTATTCGCTTTATTACTAAAAGTAACAGAAGCATAAGGAACAGGCTGATTGTTTTTGCTGACAACTGACCCGGAAATACCTACCTTCTCCTGAGCAAAGGCAAATGCCGCTGCCGAAAGTACAAAAGTAAGCCCTAAGGTTTTTTTTGTAAAAATGTTAATGATTTCCGTCTGATTCATAAGGTATTTTTTGTGTAAAATCGTGAAAGATTTTCCCTAATATTACGAAATTGTTAATTGGATAATTTTCGAGATATTAAGTTTAATTTATTATTTGTAAATATATATGTCGCTTTAAGTTGCTAAACGTTAATTATTAAATTGTTAAAATAAAGTTAAATTTATTTTCTATTTTATATTTTTGGAATTTAGCCAGTTTTGATAAGCTTTTGCATTAATTGCATGCTGCTCCGCACTCGCCGTAAATTTATGATAGCCCAATCTCGCAGGATCTGCGCACATAAAAATGTAATCATTCTTTTCTGCATCCAAAACAGCATCTACAGCATTCTTGTCCACAATACAAATTGGTCCCGGAGGTATTCCCGCATTAGCATATGTGTTATAAGGTGATGGTGTAGAAAGATGTTTATACAAAACCCTTTTAATTGGCTTTATGAAATTCGTTTGTCTGTTGATCGCATAGATTACCGTAGGATCCGATTGTAACTTCATTCCTTTTTTGTAACGGTTAATGTACAATCCTGCAATCGTTTTCATTTCATCTTTTTTTCCTCCCGATTCTTTATAAACAATTGCCGCCAAAGAATAGATCTGATCTCTCGTTAAACCCGATTGCTGCTCTTTCGCTTTTCTTTCACTATTCCAAAAATCATTGTACTGATTTTCAAATTTTTGGAAAAACTCTTCCGGAGTTACCGTCCAAAAGAAGTTGTACGTGTCTATAAAGAAATATTTCTTAAGATCTTCTGCGCTTGTAAATCCTTTTTTTACAGCAATTTCGTCCAGTCCTTTTGAAAATTTAGCAGAATCTATCTCGGTTTTTTTTGTTACTCTTCCGACCAGTCTGTAAATATTTTCAAAATCTCCGACTCTGTAGCTGTTTTCGCTTTGGTTTCCAGCTTTAATCATATTAATTAGATTCGAGTTTCCTAAACCTTTCTGGAAATGATAGCGTCCCGGTTTAAAATACTTATCTAATCCCTTTTCTTTTGCTACGGCTTCGAAAGACTCTTTATTATCAACATATTTTGCTGCAGAATCCAAGATTTGTTTAAAATTCGCCTGATGAGGAATCAAAACATACCCATCTTTTTCGATGTTGTTTCCGTAATATTTTTTATAAAATCTAAATCCAAAAAATCCACCTACTACAATTACAAGTAGGATGATCATAAGAATTACTTTTTTCATTTAAATGGTGTTAAAAGTTTTTTGTTTTTAAATAAGATCTACTTTTCCTCTAAAAACCTGTTTTGCGGGACCTTCCAGCCAAATATTTTGGAAAGAATTTCCGTTTTTTTCAGCATATACTTTAAGATTTCCACCTAAAGTTTTAACTTTTACAGAAATTAGATTGTTATTTTGTAAAAAAGTTAAAGCAGACGCCGTAACTCCTGTTCCACAACTGTATGTTTCATCCTCAACGCCTCGTTCATAGGTTCTTACGAAGATCTCTTCATCCGCAATTTTTTCTACAAAGTTTACATTGATTCCTTTTTCTTTATAATTTTCAGAATTTCTGATGCCATGTCCTTCTGCAAAAACATTGTAATTCACCAAATCTTCAACATATTTTACATAATGTGGAGAACCGGTATCCATTACGCTGTCTTTTCCATCGTTGGAAATAGTTTCTACATCAGACATCTGTAATTTTACGATTCCGTTGTGGATTTCGGCAACATGTTCTCCATCGATCGCGATGAATTTACAATTACCTTCAAAAATATCAAGGAAAAAGGCGAAAGCTACCGAACAACGAGCTCCGTTTCCGCAGAAACTTTTTGAACCGTCGGAATTATAATAATCAACTTCAAAATCATAACCTTCGGCTAAATTTATTTTAATCAGTCCATCTGCACCGATCCCAAAACGACGGTCACAAAGTTTCTGAATATTTTCAATTGAAAGGTCATCCCATTCTCCGGAACGGTTGTCGATCATTACAAAATCGTTTCCAGTACCTTGATATTTATAAAATTCCATATTTTCTAGTCTAATATTTTGTTTAAAATTTAATTTTTTTAGCCACAAAAAAGGTAAGATATTCTAATGTATTTTACGATTAGCAAACAAGAGTTATCAAAAAGTAAAAATCAAAGATTTTTTTTAACTAATGTTATCTTATCTGCGATTTAATAATGAACTTAAAATACTATAATGTGTTAATCTTTTGTTTCTTTGTGGTTAAAAAATATTTAAAGTTTGTTTAAAATTGAACATGCAAAATTACTACAATTAAAACAAAAAACGAACAGTGTTAGCTGTTCGTTTCGTTATTTATAATCGTTTTATCTAAATCCGCCTCCAGTGCTTCTTTCTGGCTGTGGTGAAGATTGCTGTGGCTGAGGAGAACTGTTTCTGAACCCTCCGTTATTCGAATTGCCGCTGGATGAAGAGTTGTTTCTAAAGCCACTGTTGTTCGAATTACTGTTACCTGAGGAATTATTTCTAAATCCTCCACTGTTTGAGTTATTATTCGATGACCCGTTTCGGAATCCTCCGCTGTTGTTGTTTCCTCCCTGATTATTCTGATTTCTGAATCCGTTGTTTGGTCTTTGGCTGTTTTGCCCGTTATTCGGTCTGAAACCACCATTCGAATTACCACTATTGTTGAACCCATCACCTCTGAAGCCGTTGTTTGGTCTCTGAGAAGTGGTCTGTCCGTTTCCGGATCTTCTTTCTACATATACTTTTCTTCTGGAATTGTTGTAATTATAGTAATAATACGGCATTCCGTTATCATAATAATAGGTATAGTCGTTTCTGTAATAATATCCGTCATTCCCCCAATATCCACCATTTCCATAGTATCCTTGAGGTGCGTAATAATATCCATTGTTATAGTAAGGATCTCCATATCCGTTACTTCCGTATGGATCGGAATAGACAGTACAAGCTGTCAGGCTAGTTAGCATTATAACACCAAATGCTATTTTTAATAAATTTTTCATGTCTCTATTGTACTTTTTTTCTTTAAAACTTTTTATCCAATTTAGATATCCTACGATAGCTAATATAGTGAATACCAAATATTGAACCGAAGTGATTCCGAGTCCCTTATAAATCATCATGGGCATGCAAATAAAATCGCCGATAATCCAGAAAATCCAGTTCTCTATGCGCCTTTTCGCCATAAACCACATTCCAACCAAAAATATAGAAGTGGTGACAACATCCAGCCAATTTCCCCAATCCAAATGATATAAGCCAAGGTTTGTTCCTTTCATAGAAAATTGATTATCAATATAAGGTTTGTAGTAATATATAATTGTTACTAGAATTAAACTTAAAATAAAAAGCAAAATTCCATACAACCACTCTTTTTTTGAGGCCCAAGTTACATCCACATGAACATGGTCTTCCGAACTTTTTGCCCATAAAATCCAGCCGTAAATACTCATTACCGTGTAATAAACATTAATCATACAATCGCCCAACAACCCAAAATTGAAGAGAATATAAACATAAATTAATGTTGAAATAATTCCTGTAGGATAAACCCAGATATTTTTTTTAATTGAAAAATAAACACTTAAAATTCCGAAAACCGTAGCAAACGATTCCAGGAAAATCTGTAGTGTTGTGTAGGTTTCGTAGGGTTTTACGAAAAGATCGTATAAATTCATGTGATCAAAAATAAACAAAAAAACAGAGACTTTAAAATGATTTAAATATTATGAAAATCAGTTTTTTAAGTTTTTTAATTTAAAATAAATGATTAAAGTTTATCAATAAACGTTAAGGTTTATAAAATTTTTATATTTTCGTAAATCTTTAATAAATATTAAAATATGTCTAAAATTTGGGTTAAAAAACCAATGAGCGCCTATGAAGCTGATATCAAAAAGAGCCAGCTGAAACGCGTTTTAGGAAAATGGAGCCTTACTGCTATTGGGATCGGAGCAATTATTGGCGGAGGGATCTTTGTACTTACAGGAACGGGAGCTTACTATAATGCGGGACCTGCATTGGCGCTTTCCTTCGTAATTGCGGGGATCGCATGTGTCTTTGCGGCTTTATGTTATGCAGAGTTTGCATCAATTCTTCCTGTTGAAGGTTCTGCTTATGCTTACGCATACGGAACTGTAGGGGAAATTTTCGCTTGGATCATCGGTTGGGGATTGATCTTGGAATATGCAATGGGATCTATGACCGTCGCCGTTTCCTGGTCTGGGTATTTTGGTAAACTCCTCAAAATGTTTGGACTACACCTCCCGGAATATCTTACAACAGACCCACAAACATACATCGCTGCAGGAAACTCTGGTTTCTCAATGAATTTACCGGCGTTTTTTATCGTTTTAGTTGTTATTTCAATCTTATTAAGAGGAACAAAAGGTGCTGCAAAAGCAAATAATTTCATCGTAATGCTTAAAGTTTCTGCGATTATTTTCGTAATCATTGCCGGAGCTTTCTTCATCAACCCTGAAAACTGGCAGCCATTCATTCCTGCTCCAACTGTAATTACAGAGAATGGAGTGTCACACACAGCTTACGGCTTCGGCGGAGTGGTCGCGGGAGCATCAGCAATTTTCTTTGCTTACGTAGGTTTCGATGCCGTTTCCACGCAGGCTGGAGAAGCTATTAATCCTAAAAAAGATGTACCATTTGCGATCATTGCTTCATTGGTAATCTGTACACTTTTATATATCTTGGTATCTCTTGTTTTAACAGGAATGATGCATTATACAGACTTCAATCCGCTTGGGAAATATCCTGATGCAATTAAAGCTCCTGTAGCTTATGCGTTTGATATTGCAGGTCAGGCTTGGGCTGGATATATTATTACAATTGCTGCAACAGTTGGTTTGATTTCAGTATTGATGGTAATGATCATGGGACAGTCTAGAATTTTCCTAGGAATGTCTAAAGATGGTTTGATTCCTGCAACGTTCTCAAAAGTAAATCCTGAAACGGGAGTTCCTTCAAAAAACCTTGTTATTTTAGGAATTGTAATTTCTGTAATTGCTTCTTTAACACCGATTAATGATCTTGCTCACATGACAAGTTTCGGGACGTTATTCGCGTTTACAATGGTTTGTGTAGCAGTTTGGGTATTGAGAGTAAAAGAACCTAATTTACAGAGAAACTTCAAAGTTCCTGCATTGCCTGTAGTGGCTTGTTGCGGAATTGCGATCAATGTTTACTTAATTATCAACTTGAGTAAAGAAGCTCAAATGTATTCTTTAGCTTGGTTGGCTATCGGATTTGTGATCTATTTCCTTTACAGTAAGAGAAACTCAAAACTTCAAAATGGAGGTTATGGAGAAACTTTCAAGGCAGAACAAGAGCCTTTGGAAAAACCAGATTTAGATTAATATTAAAATATAAATCAAAATAAAATCCACAGAATTCTGTGGATTTTTTATTTTTGTAAATATGAAAAAGCTATTACCATTTTTATTTTCATTTTTTGGAATTTTTACATTCTCTCAGCAAATCGAAAGTTTTAAAACGATTTTAAACGATAAAATAAGCATTCGTGCCTTGGAAATCTATGACAATAAAGTCTGGTACAGCGGAACAGATTCTAAGTTTGGCTTTGTTGATTTAAAAAATCTGAAGAATCAAAAACAGATAAGATTATCAGAAAAAAAATTACAGTTTAGAACATTAGGAGAGAGTAAGAATTTTTTCTACACAATCAACATAGAAAGCCCGGCCGAGTTTTTTAAGATTAATAAAAAAAGTTTAAAATATGAAATCGTTTTCCGGGATACGGCTAAAACAGCTTTTTATGATGCTCTTCATTTTGTAAATGAAGCAGGTTTTGCGTTTAGCGATCCAGATAAAGATTTGAATTTAAAATTAGTAACATTACTGGCGAGTAAGAATAATTACAGTTTTTATAATGTTGGCTTCACAAATCATGATAGAGTAAAACTAAAGGAAGGTGAAGCTGCATTTGCGGCAAGTAATACTAATATAGCTTCTTATAAATCGAATCTTTGGATAGCAACAGGTGGCAAGTCTTCTAGAATATTACGAATGAAAAATCTATCTATAGAGGTTTTCGAAACTCCATTTATTCAGGGAGAATCTTCACAAGGAATGTATTCTATTGATTTCCTGAATGATAAATTCGGTATTGCCGTTGGAGGAGATTATACAAAACAGGATGCAAATATCAACAATATAGCAACTACAAACGACGGTGGTGAAACCTGGCAAATTCAGGCTTCAGGAAAGAATGCTGGTTATACGACTTGTGTAAAAATTAAACCAAACTCTAATGGAAAAGAAATAATTTCCGTTGGAGATCAACACATCAGTTATTCTTCAGATTTTGGAAAAACATGGACGAAAATTTCCGATGAGAAAGGTTTTTTTGTGTGCAAATGGGTTGATGAAAATACAGTTGTTTTTGCAGGAAATGGGAAAATTTCTGTGATGAAATTAAAATTCTAAATTTCAATCATAGAACATATCTTTACGAATAGTATTCATTATAACGATCTTCAATTTAAATTTGATTAAAATTTCTGCATGAGAACATTAAAAATATTCTTCTTTTTATTAATTCCGACTTTATTTTATACACAAAAGATCCGGGTCTTCATTTTGGCTGGACAATCGAATATGAATGGTTTTGGGTTTAATAAAGATCTTCCGAATGATTTAAAATCGTTTAAAGATGTTTATATTTTTCAGGGAAATTCTGTTCCAGACGGAGACTTGAACGGAGGAGTAGGAAAGTGGGAAGTTTTGAAACCGGGACATGGAACTGGTTTTAAAACAGACGGAAAAACAAATATACTTTCCGACAGATTTGGATTGGAAATGTCTTTCGCAAAAAAGATGAAAGAATTATTTCCGAATGATAAAATTGCCTTAATAAAATACGCCAGAGAAGGAACTTCAATTGACAGTGTTGCAAGAGGAAATTTCGGCTGTTGGGATTCTGATTTTAATGGAATAAATGGCTTAAATCAATACGATAATTTTTTAAAAACTGTAAAAAATGCTTTGTCTGAAACGGATATTGATAAAGACGGTAAAAAAGATGTGATTGTTCCTTCGGGAATTCTGTGGATGCAAGGTGAAGGCGACGCAAGTTACACGGAAGAAATTGCCAACAAATATTACGATCATTTAAAAATATTAATGAACCAAATGAGAGCAACAATGTTGACAGACGATCTTCCTGTTGTAATCGGAAAAATTTCAGATTCGGGGAAAGATAAATCCGGCAGAGTTTGGAAAATGGGTGAGTTGGTGCAATATGCTCAGGAGAAATTTGTACTGAATGATAAAAATGCTGCCATTGTTCGTTCGACTAAAAATTACGGTTATGGTGACGATCCATGGCATTATAATAGTGCGGGATACATCGATTTAGGACAAAAATTTGCGGAAGAGGTATTTAGACTCATTATAAATTTCGAAAATAAACCCTAATATATTTCATGATTCAAAATTCATAAGATATATTTAATTTTGCATAATGAAGTTCCATTTGGAATTTCAGATTAAAATTTTAAATCAAAAATGAATTCTTTAATAGATAAATATAATATTCCGGGTCCACGTTACACTTCTTATCCTACAGTTCCTTATTGGGATGAAAATTCTTTCACTCCGGAGCAGTGGAAACAAAGTGTGATCAGGACTTTTAAGGAGACGAATGCAGAGGAAGGAATTTCTATTTATATTCACCTGCCTTTTTGCGAGGCTTTATGTACTTTTTGTGCGTGTCATAAACGTATTACAAAACAACACAGCGTTGAAATTCCATACTTGGAAAGTGTATTGAAAGAATGGCAATTGTATCTTCAATTGTTCGACGAAAAACCAAAACTGAAAGAACTTCACCTGGGTGGAGGAACGCCGACTTTTTTCTCTCCGGAAAATTTAAGAAAATTATTAACCGGAATCTTCGAAACGGTTGAAATTGCAGAAGATCAGGAATTTTCTTTTGAAGGGCACCCGAATAATACGACCAGAGAGCATTTGGAAACTTTGTATGAATTAGGTTTCAGAAGGGTAAGTTTTGGAGTTCAGGACTACGATCCGAAAGTTCAGAAGGCGATCAACAGAATTCAGCCTTTTGAAAATGTAAAAAGAGTGACGGAATGGGCAAAAGAGATTGGTTACAGAGGAATAAGTCATGACCTTGTTTTTGGACTGCCGCATCAGACATGGGAAGCGATGGAATATACCATTCGCAAAACAATGGAGCTAAAACCTGATCGTTTGGCGTTCTATTCCTACGCGCACGTTCCGTGGGTAAAAGGTGTTGGACAAAGAGGTTTCGACGAAAATGATTTGCCAAGTGGTGAAGAAAAGCGCCGTTTGTATGAGGATGGTAAAAAATTATTGGAAGAATTAGGCTATATTGAGGTTGGAATGGATCATTTTTCTTTGGAACATGATGATTTGTACCAGTCTTTGATTCAGAAAAAATTGCACAGAAATTTCATGGGCTATACTTCTAGCAAGACTCAATTGATGGTTGGTTTGGGAATGTCTGCGATTTCGGATTCATGGTATGCTTTTGCGCAAAACGTGAAAACGGTGGAGGAATACCAAAAAATGGTTGAAGAAGGTAAAATCCCTGTTGTAAAAGGTCATATTTTGAATGATGAAGATCTGATAGTAAGAAGACATATTTTGAATTTAATGTGTCAGCTGGAAACTATTTTTGACGTTAATAATTCTTTTCCAGAGCTTGAAAATGCATTCGAAATGTTGAAGGAAATGGAAAAAGACGAATTGGTGGAAATTCATGAAAATCAGATAAAAATTACAGAAAAAGGAAGAGCATTTACAAGAAATGTAGCAATGGTTTTTGACCTTAGAATGATGAGAAATAAGCCGGAAACGAGAATTTTCTCCATGACGATCTAGTCTATGAGTAGAAAAGTTCTTTTGGTAATATTGTATTTGTATGCACTGATTTTTAGTGTTTTAAAAACTATAAGATTTCCGAATGACTGGGCAGAAGCACATTGGATGCTCGATTACAGGTTTGGATTTATCAAAAGAGGTTTGGCTGGTGAAATTTTTGGATGGTTTTTTGAGAAAAATGAATTTAATATTTTAATTTTTTCAGCAGGAATTTTGTTTTTGCTATATATTTTGATATTTATAATTACTAGTAAAGAAATTTTTAAACAAGAAAATAGTTTTTATAGAATATTATTTTTATTGATCTTTTTTCTGTCTCAATATATTATATTTTCAGCGCACTTAATTGGATATCTGGATCATGTTGTCTTTTTGTTGACGATTTTAATTGTTTATTTAATTCAACGAAAGAAAATCCTCTTATCATCTTTGATTGCGACATTTTGCATTTTGATTCATGAGATTTCTTTTTTCTTGATGATTCCAATAAGTTGTTTCGCTTTGATTATTAATGAGATTTCAATTGAAAATTTTTCATTTAAAAATATCTTTTCAAAGAATATTGTAAAGAAGCTTACTTTGTTTTTAGTGTTACCTTTTGTAACGACAATTTCGGTTTCGATATATCAGGAAATAATTGGCGAAAATTACTTTTCTTTGATTTTTAATTATTTAAAACAAATTCCATTTATAGCGGAAAAACCGGCAGATTCAGTAAGTTCAGCATACACAAAAAGTTTTTCTTATTACTTTAAAGAAGAGAGCGGAAGTTTTATTCAAAGATTATTTATATCAAAAGGAACAGTTTTTTATGGAATCCCGATCCTTTTTTCTCTTTTGATGATCTTTAAAGAATTTAAATTAAAACAAAACATCCAACTATTCATTTTGCTTGCTGTAATTGCTTTTATTCCTCTGTTGCTTCATTCCATTGCGTATGATACGTATAGAATCTGGTCTTTTCCTTTTATGATTTTATTTTTAGCTTTTTGGATTTTGAGTTCAAAATTTAAATCAGACAAAAAAGAAGTGAGAAATTTATCAACTCTTGAAATCGTATTTTTCTTATTGGCGTTTTTGCTGGTAACATTAGCTACTAACGTTTTATTTGATGAGCAGACAGAAAGATTTTCATTAATAAGTAGAATTGTAATAATTATTCCGATGTTTATAATATTATATTTTATAAAAAAGCCCCAATCGAAAAGAATTGAGGCTTCAAAAAATGTTTAAGAATATTTTTACTTAATAATTAGCTTTTGACTAAAAGATTTCAAGTTTCCAGATTTTAAATTAATAAAATAAACACCTGCAGGAATTCCGGAAATATTAATACTGTTGTCATTTTCGATTTTTGCAGATTCCAATACTTTTCTTCCATCAAAACTTATGATATCTGCGGAGGTATTTTTGTCTTTTAAGTTTTCAATAAAAACCTTTTTAGAAGCTGGATTGGGATAGACTTTAATTTGCATTAAATTATCATTCTCCTGAGTACCTAAAGTTCCTGATGTTACTTTAAATATTTTTCCGTTATTCACAGCAGCTACGAACAAATCATTTTGATTATTAATTCCAAAAGTTGAAAAATTATTCCCCGAAAATGCTGATGTCCAGGTGATTGAATTATCACTATTCAAAATCCCAATCTGTGTAGAACAATAATCTGCAAAAATATATTTTCCCTGCAAAGCCGGATAAGCCGTTCCTCTGTAAATATAACCTCCTGTAATCGAACATTTTCCTCCAGAGTGGTCATACACAGCTACTGGGAAAGTCATCGTTGTTTGGCTCGCGCAACCTGTTGTATTGTAAGCATTATTTCCCTCGTAGCATCGCCATCCAAAGTTAATTCCGGCTTGTGTAATCGGAACTCTGTTGATTTCCTCGATTTGCCCTTGTCCAACATCTGCAATCATCGCATTACCAGACACTGTATCGAAATTAAATTTCCATGCATTTCTCAATCCATAAGCCCAGATTTCGTCGGCTCCGTCAATTCCAATGAAAGGATTTCCGGGTGGAATATTGTAAGGTCCCGTAGAATTGATGTCGAGTCTCAACATTTTTCCCAAAAGAGAATTTTTATTTTGCGCATTGTTATTCGGATCTCCGCCGCTTCCTCCATCACCCGTAACCACCCAAAGATAGCCACTAGGATCAAAATGGATGCTTCCACCGTTATGGTTATCAAACGGTTTGGGCTGGTTCAAAATAATTTTTTCCGTACTTGCATCGGCAACATCGGGATTTGAACTTCGGGTGTATCTTGCTACCGTAATATTCCCGCTTGTGTCGTTATAATACACAAAAAAATACCCGTTGGTCGAGTATTGTGGATGGAAGGCAAGTCCTAAAAGTCCTCTTTCACCGCCATAAGTGATTTTGGAACTTATGTTTAAAAAATTAGTTGAATTAATGGTTCCATTTGGCTGTACAATTCTAATGATTCCGTTTTGCTGAACGACAAATAATCGGCTGTCATTGGCATTCGTAATTTCGACAGGAGCTGTAAATCCGGTAGCAAATTCTTCCAGACTAATGTTTTGTGCATTAATAAACAGGGAAGAAAACATCCCTGCTGCAAAAAGTAGTTTTTTCATAATATTTTGATATTTAGTGTATTAAATCTGAATGAAAATTTCGTACCAATCAATTATTGAAAAATTCATCAAAATACCACGAAAAAAATATTAAATCTGTAATAAAAATAAGAATACCGATATATCTGAAAATAAACGATTTCTGTTGTTAAAAATTCATAAAATTCAATAAAATGATTATATTTGCCGACTTAATTTAACGTAGTTATAACAAAATGCAAGGAAAAGGACTTATTACAATTGTTGCTATTGTACTAGGGTTGATTTGCTTAAACGAGCTATTACCAACATGGTACGCCAGCAAAATTGAAAAGCAGGCGACTGCTATTGCAGGAGACAATCCGGAGAAGTATCAGAAAGAAATTGCAAAACTTTCTAAGGATACACTGAATCTAGGATTCACAAAACTTTATTATTCTAAAGCAAAAGAAAAGGAAATGAAACTTGGTCTTGACCTTAAAGGGGGGATCAATGTTCTTTTGGAGATTAATCAGAGAGATCTTGTAAACGATCTTACGAATTATTCTACCAACCCGATTCTTATTGAAGCTTTAAACAAGACTGATGAAGTTCAAAAGAATTCTACAAAATCTTACATCGACAACTTCTTTGATCAGTTCGATGCAATCAACAAAGCTAAAGGTACAAACCTGAAGTTGGCAGATCCGGAAATTTTCGGAAATACTACACTTACTGAGGTGAAGTACAACACGCCTGATGAACAGGTAAAAAGCATTGTTAAAAGAAAAATCGATGCATCTGTAGGTACAGCTTTTGAGGTAATCAGAACCAGAATAGATAAGTTGGGAGCTATCCAGCCAAATGTTCAGAGAGTACCGGGTACTGCTAGAATTTCTGTGGAAATGCCAGGTATGAAGGACATCGACAAGGTGAAGAAAATGCTTCAAACTTCTGCAAAACTTCAATTCTGGGAAGTACAACAAGTTCCTGAAATTGCACCATATTTCCAGACATTAACGTCGATCGTGGCTGCAAAAGGTGATTCTATGGGTGTTGCTAAAACAACAAACTTCATCAACCTTTTACACATTGACAAATTAAGAACAAATGGTGTTGCAAACGTAAAACTTTCTGATACTGCAGCTGTAAACAAAATTTTGAACAGCAAAGTTGCTCAGTCTTTACGTCCTGCTAACATTAAATATACACAGTTCATGTGGGGTTACAAACCTGAAGCTACAGACAGCGAAAGCTTGGTATTGTACGCAATCAGAGGTAACATCAACCAAAAAGCTCCTGTAGATGGTGCTGTTGAAACTGCAAGCATAGGCTATGATGAGCTGAGCAGAGTAGTTGTAGACATGCAGATGGATTCTAAAGGTGCTAAAGAATGGAAAACTTTAACAGAGAAAAACGTTGGAAAACCAGTTGCAGTAACTCTTGATAATAGAGTATATACAGCTCCGAACGTTGTAAATGCTATTCCTAACGGTAGAACTCAGATCTCTGGTAACTTCTCTCAGGAAGAAGCTAAAGAATTGGTAGACGTTCTAGGTGCTGGTAAATTACCTGCAGGTGCAAAAGTAGTTCAGGCTACAGTTGTAGGACCATCTTTAGGACAAGAGTCTATTGATGCAGGTTTAATGTCATTCATTATCGCATTTGGTATTATTATCGTTTATATCATTTTCTACTATGGTGGAGCTGGTATTTATGCGGTAATTGCAATGATTATCAACTTATTCTATATTTTCGGTATTATGGATTCGGGAGATTTTACGCTTACGCTTCCAGGTATCGCAGGTATCGTTCTTACAATGGCAGTTGCCGTCGATACGAACGTTATTATTTATGAAAGAACAAAAGAAGAATTATTCGCAGGAAAGAGTATTCTTGAAGCTTATAAAGATGGTTTCAAACATGCATTAAATGCGATTATCGATGGTCACACGACTACTTTCTTAACGGCGGTTGTATTGTTCTTCTTCGGAACAGGACCTATCAAAGGTTTCGCATTGACGTTAATGATCGGTATCGCGATGACGTTATTCACTTCTGTATTACTTTCAAGAGTAATGATCTTCTCTAGATTGAATAAAGGAAAAGGACTTTCTGTTTGGACTCCGGCTACGAAGAACCTATTCAGAAATACTTGGATCGATTTCATCGGAAAAAGAAAATATGCATACATTATTTCTGCCGTTCTTACAGTTGTTTGTATCATTTCAATTGCAACACACGGTTTCAAATATGGTATCGACTTTACAGGGGGTAGAAACTATGTGGTAAGATTCGATAAAGATGTAAAAGCTGAAGCTGTTGAAGAAAAATTAGTAACATTATTCAAAACAGAAGATGGTAAAAACTCTTCAGTTGAAGTAAAAACTTTTGGAAACGATAAGCAATTAAAAATCTCTACAGATTACCTTATCGAAGACGAATCTTTAAAAGCTGACCAGATTATTGAACAAAAACTATATGAAGGTTTAAAAACTAACTTACCTACAGGTATTTCTTTAAAAGATTTCAAATCTGCGGATAAAGAACACGCAGGAATTGTTTCTTCTGAGAAAGTAGGACCTTCTGTAGCAGACGACATCAAAATCCACGGAATCTATGCAGTTGTAGCTGCATTGGCAATGATCTTTATCTACATCTTGGTAAGATTTAGAAAATGGCAATTCTCACTAGGTGCGGTTGCTGCTCTATTCCACGATGCGGTGATCATTTTGGGAGCCTATTCATTGCTTCACAAATATATGCCGTTCAACATGGAAATCAACCAGGATTTCATCGCTGCGATTTTGACAGTATTGGGTTATTCAATCAACGACACGGTAATTATCTTCGACAGAATTAGAGAATATTTAAGAGAGAAAAAATCTTTAACATTAGCAGGATTATTCGATGACTCTATTTCCAGTACGCTAGGTAGAACATTCAACACCTCATTTACTACGATTTTGGTAATCTTGGCCATCTTCATTTTTGGTGGAGATAACTTGAGAGGATTTATGTTTGCAATGCTAATCGGTATCGGATTCGGTACATACTCATCCATCTTCGTAGCGTCGGCAATTGCTTACGACTTCTTGAAAACCGGTAAGGAAGAAGAAGTTCATGGTAAGTCGACTACCAACAAAGAAGTACTTGCTTCAAAATAATTTATACTACAATAAATAAGAAAAAGCCTTTCATTTTTGGAAGGCTTTTTTTGTTGTCTTTTGGTTGTTAGTTTCTAGTTGATTGTTGTTTGTTTTTAAAATTAATTCAAGTCCAAAACTCTCAATTCAGTGCTAGGAAATAATGCCGTTATAAAAATAAACCCTCAAGGTTTCAAAAACCTTGGTTTTGATCGGTAAAGTTTGTCTTCCTAAGCGAAAGAAATTTAATAAAGCTCAAATCAAAAAGCAAAGCATACAATTAGTTACAATCAAAACAAGAAACCAACAATCAACAAACAACCAATAATTTATACTCATTCTTTTTCCTTATTTGATTATTTTTGTACAACTATGGAGAATTCAAAGAAAAAAGCTGCTATCGGCTTCATATTTATTACATTATTGATTGATATTACGGGATGGGGCATCATCATTCCCGTTGTTCCGAAGCTGATCGAGGAACTGATTCACAGTGATATAAGTGAAGCCGCCAAATACGGTGGCTGGTTGGGATTTGCCTACGCTTTTACCCAATTTATTTTCTCTCCCGTTGTCGGAAATTTAAGTGACAAATTCGGAAGAAGACCCATCATTTTGATCTCACTTTTCGGATTTGCAATAGACTATATTTTCCTTGCTTTAGCACCAACCATTTGGTGGCTTTTCTTAGGAAGAATCATTGCCGGAATCACCGGAGCAAGTGTAACAACGGCAAGTGCATACATTGCGGATATTTCAACAGATGAAGACAGAGCCAAGAATTTTGGATTAATTGGTGCTGCTTTCGGACTTGGATTTATTATCGGACCCGTTTTGGGTGGAGTTTTAGGACATTATGGCTCAAGAGTTCCTTTCTACGCTGCAGCAGGATTATGTTTATTGAATTTCCTATACGGATATTTCATCCTTCCGGAAAGTTTAGATAAAGACAAGAGAAGAGAATTTAACTGGAAAAGGGCAAATCCCATTGGTTCATTTAAATTTTTAGGTAAACACCCTGAAATTTCGGGATTAATTGTTTCATTAATCTTAATTTACATCGCAGGACACGCCGTACAAAGCAATTGGAGTTTCTTCACCATGTACAAATTCAGTTGGAACGAAAGAATGGTCGGAATTTCACTTGGTGTCGTCGGTTTATTGGTAGGATTGGTGCAGGGTGTTTTAATTCGATGGACAACACCCAAATTAGGAGAACAGAAAAGTATCTATTACGGGTTAGCCTTATACGCTGTCGGAATGTTGCTGTTTGCCTTTGCAACACAGGGTTGGATGATGTTTGCTTTCCTAATTCCATATTGTTTGGGAGGAATTTGCGGACCAGCTTTACAATCTGTGATTACGAAAAGTGTTCCGGCAAATGAGCAGGGAGAATTGCAGGGAGCTTTGACAAGTTTAATGAGCGCAACATCCATTATTGGTCCTCCGATGATGACGAATTTATTTTATTTCTTCACACATGATGAAGCACCGTTCAAGTTTTCGGGAGCGCCGTTTTTCTTGGCATTTATTTTAATGACGGTGAGTGTCATTATCACTTATTTCAATTTTAAAAATAAAAATTCAAACAAAGATATTATCGAATAAAAAAACAGGGAATCGATTGATTCCCTGTTGCTTTTGAAAGAAAATATAAAGTTTATGAATTTAGTTTAACACTATTTCAACGTCTTTAAATTTAATAATAATTTTATATTAAATCAAATTAATGGGAATTAAATTTTCTTTAAAAAAGATTTTGAGGAAGGGGAGTTGGAAGATGGATGATGGAAGTTTACCATATTGAGAATAATTAATTTAAGCATTCATAGTCAAGTTGTAAAACTCGAAGCACAAAACTTTAACCTAAACCTTAGAAATCTTAAACAGTTAAATCTTAAAATTTGTTTAAAATTGATTAATAACATAATACAATTGCATAATCTTTCGTAATTTTACCAAATGGAATTAAGCATTGGAGAAATGGCACTCATTGCCGTGGCAATCGTTGTATTATTCGGACCGGATAAACTTCCTCAAATTGCGCGTGACTTAGGAGCAGGCGTAAGAAAAATGCGTGGAGCAGTGGAAGACATCAAAACTGAGATCATGAAAGAAACAGACAACCCTGTTTCCGAGATCAAACGTGAAATTGAAAAAGTGAAAGATGCGGCGAAAGATTTCAATCCAATGAAAGATGTGGAAAAGGATATACTTACAGAACCAAAGGCTTCTACAGAAACTCCACAAATAAAACCTTCGGATGATGAAACTTATGAAGGGCCTGTAAGCAGATAACAGATGGAGGAAATTATTCAGGAAGATAAAAAGGTGTTTTTGTTTCTCAATAATTTGGGAGATACGCCTTTCGACCAGTTTTGGATGCTGATTTCAAGCACTTGGATTTGGGTTCCGCTTTATATTATTCTCTGCTATCTTTTATATAAAAATTATAAACTAAGATCTCTAGCTTTTATCCTGATATTTATTGCTCTCGGAGTTACGGTTTCCGACCAGTTAGCTAGTGTTTTCAAACATGGGGTAGAAAGGTTAAGACCTTGTCACGATCCTACTTTGGAGCATCACATGAGAATTGTAAAGTGCGGCGGACAATTCGGTTTCTACTCGGCACATGCTTCTAATACTTTTTTTTTAGCAAGTTATTTAACTATTTTACTGAAAAATAAAATTAAATGGTTTCCTTATGCTATATTTGTATGGGCGGCTGTGGTTTCATATAGCCGTATATATTTAGGAGTGCATTTCCCGATAGATATTTTGGTGGGGGCGTTTGTTGGAACTTTATTGGGAGTGATTTTTGGTGCACTCGCAAAAAAAGTGATCAATAAACAAACTATAAACGCATGAGAAAACACTTATTTTTTGTAGCATTAGCTTTTACGTCGATGCATTTTTATGCCCAGGACAAAAAAAAGGCGGAAGAATGTTTCCAGAAAGCTGATTACAAATGCGCTGAAGAGGAATATACCAAATTGGCTCAAAGCGAAAAAATTCAACAAATTCAGTCTGAATATTATAATAATCTTGGCACTGCTCAACGACGACTGGGAAAGACAACTTCTGCTTTCAAGTCGTATGAATCTGCTTTAAAAGCCAATCCAATGTCTGCTGCTGTGTACGCCAATCTGGGTGCAATCCACGGACAAAAAGGAAATAAACAGACCGCTTTGGATTATTTAAATAAAGGTCTTTCTATTTCTCCTGAAAACGCAGATATGTACCTTACACGTTCTAAAGTATATGAAAATTTAGGCAAAAAGGATTTAGCAGCGAAAGATTTAAACCAAATTTTAAGTTTTGCGCCGGATAATATTTATGCAAGGACAGGTCTAGCCAATCTTAAAAAGAACAGTGGAGATCTTGAAGGTGCTTTAAAAGATTATAATACTTTGATTTCAGAAAAACCGGAATCTCTTTTATACAGCGGAAGAGGAGATGTGTATTTTAAATTAAAGAAAAATAAAGAAGCTCTTGCAGACGTAAACAAAGCAATTTCTATTGATCCTAAATTTGCTCAGGCTTATGTGAATAAAGCCTTAATTTTATTTGAAACAGCAAAGCCTAAAGAAGCTTGTGCAAGTTTGGATAAAGCCGTGAGTTTGGGTTATGAAAAGCCTTTGCTTCTATCATACTATGAAAAGTGTGAAGTGAAGAAATAATTTTAAAATTTTTTGGTTTCGGCTCGGCGGCGAAGCCGCCGAGCCGAAACCAAAATAGGAAAAAGAAAATATTAACGGAAACAGACTCATTAAAGTCTGTTTTTTCTTTTTTATAAAGATGAAAGGCTTAGCTAAAACTTAATTTGTTTTAAGTATTTTTGCAGACAGAAAAAATCATCATGTTAAACATTGTTCTCGTAGAACCGGAAATTCCCAACAACACAGGAAATATCGGAAGATTGTGTGTTGGTACGGAAAGTAAATTACATCTCATTCACCCTTTCGGATTTGTCATTAATGATAAAAATTTAAAACGTTCAGGACTAGATTATTGGGTACATCTTGACGTGACAGAATACGCTAATATTGATGAATGGATGCAAAATATCCCGGATAAATCACGAGTTTTTCTAATGAGTTCACATGCTCAAAAATCTTATCTTGAAACCGATTTTCATGATGGTGATTGGTTGGTTTTCGGAAAAGAAAGTGTTGGTTTAAGTAAAGATGTTTTAGACCGTTTTGAAAATCACTTAACCATTCCAATGTCTAAATTAATTCGCAGCTTTAATATCGCAAATTCTGTTGCTTTCGTAGTTGGAGAAGCAAAAAGGCAGATTGGTTTGAAAGCGAAAATATAATCTGAAATAAAAAGCCAACGTCAATTCGAGTAGATTTTGAAAAAATCGTATCGAGAATTTTATTAAAAGTTTCTCGATACAAAATTATTTTTCATTCATTACAAATAATTTCTACTCGAACTGACGTATCGGATGTTTTATATTTTAAATTAAGCAGATAATCAGTCATTATGATAAGGTTTCCCCTGCAAAATCTGATCCGCACGATATACCTGTTCAACGATAAACAAACGAATCATCTGATGCGTAAAAGTCATTTTAGATAAAGACATTTTTTCGTTGGCTCTGTTATAAATTTCCTCTGAAAAACCATAAGCACCACCAATCAAAAGGTGAATTTTTTTTATAGAAGAATTCATCCAATTATCTATTTTTTGTGCAAATTCTCGGCTGGTAAACTGTTTTCCTTTTTCATCAAGAATTACAACCAAATCATTTTTATCAATATGGTTAGAGAATAATTTAGCTTCTTCCTTCTTCAAAAGATCTGGAGAAAGATTCTTTGCATTCTTCACATCAGGAATTTCTATAATCTCGAAATTCCAGTGTTTTGGAAGACGTTTCAGATAATAATTTATCAGAGAAGTTATTTCCTTATCATCCGTTTTACCAATACAAAGCAAATTAATCTGCATTTTTTACCTTTTAAATATTTTGAAGCTGCAAAGATATTCATAAATTAGAGAATGTCATAATCTGCCAGTTCAAGAAGATTTTTAAAGTTTAAAAAAATCATTACTTTTGTAATAACACCATTATGATGAAGACAAAAATCCTTTCTTTTACGGTTTTATTATTTTCATTGATTTCCTATAGTCAGGAGATGAGTGATGAGGAGATTAAAAAGTATGTGGAAGAGGACAAAAACAAAATTTCTGTCGTTACGGGATTAAGCTACATTCACAATACTTTTGGCCTGCTATATGAAGACAAGGTTTTTCGACTTCGACCAAACGATGCTTTCTACACGGAATTTTTTCTACGATATCGATGGTTGGATGTAAGTTTTTCTTTTGCACCCAAACTTACTAAAATCAATAATGATGATCCTGAGAAAGGAAAGTCAAAATATTTCAATTTAGGTTTTACGTTCTTTCTTACTCCTAAACTTCGACAAACTATAAATGTAAGCCAGGTTAAAGGTTTATATTTTCAGGACACCAAAGAATTTATGCAGCTGATATATGGAGGTGATTTTAACGAAGAAGGATATTTAAAGTTTCCAGATGCTAAATATCGTTCTATAAAAGGGGAAACAAGTTACTTATGGCTAGGAAAAAAAGTGGACTACAGAAGTTTCAACAACATGACTTATAAACCTTTAAAGGATGTTTTTGTCCTAAGTACAGGGTTCTTCTATCAGTACAATGCTTTGAGCAATACTAATAAAACTATTTATAACGATGAAGTTTTTATAGATGAAGAAGATGATGTTCCAACAAAAGATTTTAGAATTGCTTTAAGATCGGGTGGTGGTGTTCAGAAAATGATTAAAGATAATTGGTATGCGATTATAGAAGTTTATCCTGAATTTTATTATTCTAAATTGATAGATGAAGATTTTCATGAATTTAATGTAGGCTTATATTCTAATGCAAGAATCGGATATGACAACGGAAAATGGTTCTTTGGAGGCGGAACACAACTGAATTGGATCAATAGTTCAAATGAAAATTTTTATTCTACGACATTGTGGTTATTTAGAATTGGATTAGGTTTCCGATTTAATTCTCCTAAATTTGTAAATAGAAACTTTGATAAAATAGATAATATTTTAAAGTAAAAATGGGTATAAAACTTCCTAAATTTATCTTGAAGGTTCAAGAGTTTTTCGACGATATTCATATTCCTGTATTGGGAATATCGCTTTGGCAGATGTTTCAGATCTATGTCAGAGGTATTTTCAAAGGGAAAATCGGGCGAAAAGCAGCAGCCATTTCGTGGAGTTTTACCATCAGCTTATTTCCATTTATTCTTTTCCTATTGTCAGTTTTGCCATATCTACCTCATTATGACAAATTGCAGTTCTATATTTTTGAAGTTTTGATTCACAATGTTTTTCCTGCAAAAATGGAGAATGATGTAAGAAGTTATATTGAATCGAATATTGTTCCTAATATGAAGGGAATCAGTAGTTTTACTGTGGTTTTGGCTTTGGTTTTTGCAACAAACGGAACTTTTTCATTAATTAACGGATTCAACGAAAATACAGATGAAAAAATGACAGATGTAAAGGAATTTATTCTTTCATTCTTCATTACGATCGGGTTTATAACAATCGTATTTTTGGCGCTTTTTGGTGTATATTATTCCGAGGTTGTTTTAAAATTATTTACACCGGTTTATGATATTTCGTGGCTTGTCGATAATCTTTCAAAAATTATTGGATTTGTCTCATTTCCATTATTTTATTTCATCTTATTGACACTATTTTATTGGTTAGGAACAGTGAGAATTGCAAGATTCAGACAAGCAGTTCCGGGAGCAATTTTAACGACGGTTTTGTTTGTGGTAACAACCTATTTTTTCGCTTTATATGTTAAAAACATTGCCCGTTATAATGTACTTTACGGATCCATCGGAAGCATGATTCTTTTGATGGTTTGGGTAAATGTAAATGTATATCTCCTTCTTTTTGGAAATGAATTGAACATGGCTCTAAGAAAGTTAAGGATTGAAAAGTTACTTTCTGATGAACTTAAAAAAGAAGCAACAGGTTATCACGCCCAAAATACTGAACCCAATTTAGAAAGTGATGACGAACACCGTTGGAAATTTAATAATGGTAATAGAAAAGAAGAGGAAGAAAATTAATTTTCCTCCTCAATTATCTGATTTTTAGAACTTATCTTCAAAATAAGAAAGCCTAAAATTGCGGCTAAAAATGATGCAATTAAAATAGCAAACTTGGCTTCATCCTGAATTTGAATTTCTTCTTTAAATGAAAGCAATGCAATGAAGATTGACATTGTAAAACCAATTCCCGCCAAAAGTCCGACTCCAATCATTTGCGTCCACGAACTGTTTTGAGGCAACGAACTCAATTTTAGTTTAATAGCTATTAATGAAAATAAATTAATTCCAATTAATTTTCCTAAAATAAGGCCTGCGATAATTCCTAATCCTAAAGTGCTTGTCAATCCTGAAACCATTTCGTTATTGAACGTAATATTTGTGTTGGTCAACGCAAAAATTGGCATAATGAAAAAACTCACAGGAATATGTAAAGAATGTTCCAGTTTTTCTAAAGGTGAAATTTCTACATTAGAAGTATTAGTTGGAATTGAAAATGCTAATAAAACTCCCGCAATCGTTGCATGAATTCCCGAGTGATGAAGGAAATACCATAAAAATAATCCAGGAATGATATAGAAAATTATTTTCGTGACTTTCAAGAAATTCAATAAAAATAATAAAGCTGTAACTCCAAAAGACAATAATAAATACGTCCAATGGATTTGTTCTGTATAGAAGATAGCAATTACCAAAATTGCTCCCAAATCATCTACAATTGCCAGTGCAGCCAAGAAAATTTTAATCGAATTTGGAATTCCTTTTCCTAGCATTGATATAATTGCTAATGAAAATGCAATATCCGTCGCCATGGGAATTCCCCAACCATTCGCATATTCCGTTCCAGAATTGAAAGCTGCATAAATTATGGCAGGAACAAACATTCCACCAATAGCAGCAAAAATAGGAAGCGACGCGTTTTTGAATGATGAAAGTTCTCCTTCTACCATTTCTCTTTTGATTTCTAAACCGACCAAAAGGAAGAAAACTGCCATCAAACCATCATTAATCCAAATACTTACCGGATATTTCAGATGAAATAAATTGATACCAATTTCCTGATCTAAAAAATGTTGAAAGTTTTCAGCAAAAGCAGAATTTGCGATTAATAATGAAATAAAAACGCAGAAAATCAGGATAATTCCCGAAGATTGATTGCTTTTGAAAAACTTTTTAAAATATACTGTTAAATTCATATCTTAAGATTAAAGTCGTCTCACTCTTGACACCCCATTAATATCTTTAAGTTTTTTGAATGTTTGTTCCAGTTGGCTTTTATTTTTCACCTCAAGATTAATCGAACCTGTAAAAATTCCATCATTTGACTCAATCGACATACTTTTCATATCCATTCCCATCGCACCGCTGATTACGGTTGTAATGTCATTGATCATACCCATTCTATCAAGTCCTTCGATCTCTATTTTTACTCTGTTTTGGAAGCTTTCAGCGTTCACCCATTTTGCCGGAATCACTCTGTAATCGTATTGTGCCCGAAGGTTGATTGCATTTGGACAGTTGTCACTGTGAACTTTAATACCATCAGAAATCGTGATAAATCCGAAAATTTTGTCACCCGGAATTACCGTGCAACATTTTGCGTAGCTGTAGTTCAGTTTTTCCTCGTCTTTTCCGAAGACGATCATGTCCAGATTTTGATGTTTAGGTTCATCAAAAACCGTATTTTTTGAAGGTGATTTTCTGAACCTTGAAAGTAAATTATTAAATACGTTTTTACTTTCAATGTATTTTCTTAAACTACTCGCATCCAGTTCGTTAGTTTGGAATTTTAAGAATAGTTCCTGTGAAGTTTTTAAATTAAAGAACTTTTGAAGCTTGTTGACTTCATCTTCACTAAATGCAATTTTAGCATGACGAAGTTTTCGCTGAAGAATTTCTTTTCCTTCTTCTACAATCTGATTTTTTTGAGAGTTTAAATAACTCTTAATCTTAGACTTAGCTTTAGAAGTAACAACAAATTCTAGCCAGTCGGATTTTGGTTTCTGATTTTGAGAGGATAAAATATCAACCTGATCTCCGTTTTGTAAAACATACGAAATCGGAACCAATTTTCCATTGATTTTTGCTCCTAAACACTTCATTCCCAGATCGGAGTGAACAGAGAATGCAAAGTCAAGAGCGGTAGCATTTGTTGGTAAAATTTTAATCTCGCCTTTTGGCGTAAATACAAAAACCTCTTTTGAATATAAATTCAGTTTGATATTATCCAGAAGTTCCGACGTAGAAAGGTTTTGTTGTTGTTCCAGAACCTCGCGAATTTCTGTTACCCAGTTTTCAAAATTTCTGTCTTCAGAACTCTGCTTATATCCTTCTTTGTATTTGTAATGCGCTGCAACACCTTTTTCGGCGATTTCATCCATTCTTTCGGAACGAATTTGTACTTCAATCCATTTTCTATCAGGGCCAAGCACAGTTAAATGCAAACTTTCATAACCTGTTGAACGCGGTTGTGTGATCCAGTCACGCATTCTCGAAGGATTACTGTGATAAACATCCGTTACAATCGAATAAATTTTCCAAGCCAAGAATTTTTCGTTCTTCGCGTCGGATTTATAAATGATTCTAATAGCGTAATTATCAAATACTTCCTCAAAAGAAACGCCTTGTTTCAGCATTTTTCTGTAAATAGAGGAAATGGCTTTTGCACGACCTTTTATTTTGAAATTTAAACCTTCTTCATTTAATCTTTCAGAAACTTCAGTTTTAAATTCTTCAATATATCTTTCACGGTTTTCTTTGGCAAGTTCCAATTTTTCCGTGATTTCGTTATAAACCTCTGGATTATTGTATTTTAAAGAGAGATCTTCCAGCTCAGATTTAATATTATATAAACCCAAACGGTGTGCCATCGGAGCATAGATATAAACTGTTTCTGAGGCAATTTTCTTTTGCTTATCCGGAGCCATGCTTTCCAGCGTACGCATATTGTGAAGACGGTCTGCAATTTTAATTAAAATTACTCTAAAGTCTTCAGAAAGAGTGAGTAAAAGCTTTCTGTAATTTTCAGACTGTACCGAAATATTCTGATGATTCATGATGGAAATCTTCGTCAGTCCATTCACAATATCGGCAATTTTTTCACCAAATATTTTCTTCAGATCTTCATACGTATAATCGGAATCTTCAATAACGTCATGTAAAAGCGCACAGGCAATAGAAGATGCTCCCAATCCAATTTCTGTAGCTACAATTTTTGCAACAGCAATGGGATGGTAAATGTAGGGTTCACCAGATTTTCTCCTTTGGTCTTTGTGTGCGTCTAATGCAATATCAAATGCTTTTCGGATGAGCTTGTTATTTTCCTCATTCAGCGTTCGGTATGTGTTAGAAATCAGATCCTTATATCTAGCAAGGATCTCCTTGTTTTCTTGTTCTAAGTCGTAACTCATTTGTGTAAAAGCCTATATTTAAACGAAAATACGAAATTTTTTACACTTTTCAAAGTCAAAAAAATCCGTGGAACGCTCCACGGATTTCCGGTTATTAATTTTTTATCTTAAAATTGTTTAAAATTTGACTTCAGAATCCATTCCGCTTGTTGAACCTTTGATTTTTACATCCGGACAATTGTGGATATCTGCTCGGTTTCTGGCATCAATAAAACTTTTAATATTCATATAATTGGCTTGTTCAATACCCATGTTTTCAAAGAGATATGTTTTTAAAACAGTATTTTCACTAAAAACGCTCCGGGCATTATCTATTTGATTGCCATCTTTCACTGCAACACTCACCAAATATTGAGAGTGATGTCCGTCATTGAGGTATACAATGTAATCTGAATTGTCGAATCCTGAATTTTCCAAATCGGCTTCGAGTTTCTTATAATCGCTGTGATGTTCAAATAATCCAGCTAATATATTTGACATAAGCAATAGTTTTAAAATTGTACTTTAAAGATAATAAATTTTTCTTTATTATTTTAAATTAATTTCAATAAAATTTGTAATTAATTATTTTATCTATAAATTAAAGTTAATTTTTTTAAGAATATCTATTGAACAGTCGTTTGATTAAATGTTAAAAAATAAGTTTAATGCAACTCTTGTGTACTTCTTTAAAATAATTGAATTTTGTGATTCAAAAATTAACCATGAAAAAAATTATTTTAATTCTATCTTTATTTACAGGCTTAGTTCAGGCCCAAACCTATAATTGGTCTGCTTTTTCTTATCCACCATCCAACGGAACAGGAAGATATGACGATGTATTTTTCCTTAACGAAAATGTTGGCTGGGCAGCAAAGGGCGGAAATGGAGCCGTATTCAAAACAACAAACGGAGGTACAACCTGGACGCAACAAATTGTAAGCTCAGCAACTAATCAGTACTACAGAAATATTGAATTTCTCAATGAAAATGTCGGTTTTCTCGGAACCTTAAACAACAATTTTTACAAAACCGTTGATGGTGGCGCAACTTGGCAACGAGTAAATAATATTTCTCCTTATCCACAAGCTATCTGCGGTTTGGATTGTGTGGGAACTTCTACTGTGTACGGTTGTGGAGCTTGGTTTTATCCGGCTTATATCATCAAATCGACGGATAGCGGAAATACTTGGCAATATATCGATATGTCGAGTTACGCGAATGCTTTGGTAGAAGTAGTTTTTGTCTCGGAAAATGTGGGATATGCAGGTGGAAGCGATGATGATGGAGGCGTACTCTTGAAAACAATGGACGGTGGAAATACATGGACTAAAATTTACAATACCAACATTCAGAATGATTATGTATGGAAAATTCAGCTTTTGGGCAATAATATTTTCTGTTCTATAGAATCTGAACTTCCTAATACCGGAAAATTATTGAAGTCTTTGAACGGAGGAATGACCTGGGAAATGAAAGACTTTCCCGATCACTATGTTCAGGCAGTTGGTTTCACTTCTGCAACTCATGGTTGGATGGGAGGTCATAATACCGGATTTTACGAAACTTTCGACGGCGGAAATACATGGACAAACACAGGAGTTGGCGGTTCTTTAAATCGAATTTTTATCATCAACGATGATTTGGCTTATGCTGCCGGAACCAATGTTTATAAAATGACGAAGGGAACTTTAGCGACTCATGAGGTTTCCAGTGAAAAGCAGGACCGAAAACTAAAAGTAGAAGTGGTTCCGAATCCTGTTAAAGATAAGCTTAACCTGAATATTCATTATGTGCATTCCGATCATATCATTATTGGTTTGTATGATATTTCCGGGAAATTCATCAAAAATATTCTTAAAGATGACGTGAATGACAAAGGTTTGAAAAAATATTCTTTAGAATTTAATTATCCAAAAGGAAATTATTTGTTGGATATCCATTCCAATTTGGGAAGGCAATCCATCAAGATTATCAAATAAAAAAAATGCGCGGAAAAATTTCTGCGCATTTTTGTTTAATTTTATTTGAAGCTTTTTCCCGCTTTCCACTATATCTTTTGTTCCGCTTTGCTCCACAAAAGGATGTCGTTGCAATCGGGGCTAGAGTTGCAGTCAATAATTTAAACATTTTTGGAGAAAAGTCGAGTTTGTCGTCCTGAAAGGATCTAAACAAGAATCTTTTCACTCTATTTTCTAATACTACATCTAGATCCTTCCAGGATGACAAGCTTTGAAAATAAATTAATCTATTCTTTCATTTTTAATTTCCTCCACAATTTCAGGATTCAACAACGTAGAAATATCCCCAAAATTACTGAAATCACCTTCCGCGATTTTTCTTAAAATTCTACGCATAATCTTTCCTGAACGCGTTTTCGGAAGCCCTGAAACAAACTGAATCTTATCCAGCTTAGCAATTGGTCCAATTTGGTCTGAAATCAACTGATTGATCTCTTTTACCAGATTTTCCTGCTTTCTGTCTGCTCCGGAATCTTTTAGAATTACAAAGCCGTACAAAGCATTTCCTTTAATGTCATGAGGATAGCCAACAATCGCAGATTCTGCCACAGCAGGATGTTCATTGATACTGTCTTCAATCGGAGCTGTTCCCAAATTGTGCCCCGAAACGATAATCACGTCATCCACACGACCGGTAATTCTGTAGTAGCCGACTTCGTCTCTTAAAGCGCCGTCTCCCGTGAAATATTTGCCTGGGAAAGCAGTAAAATAAGTCTCTTTATATCGCTGATGATCACCCCATATTGTTCTTGCAATTCCCGGCCACGGAAAACGGATGCAAAGATTTCCCGTTACCTGATTTCCTGAAATTTCATTGCGTTTATCATCCATCAAAACAGGCTGAATTCCTGGTAAAGGCAGGGTAGCATAGGTTGGTTTTGTCGGCGTAACAAATGGAAGCGGTGAAATCATAATTCCTCCCGTCTCGGTTTGCCACCAAGTATCAACAATCGGGCATTTTTTCTTTCCAACATGATCGTTGAACCAATGCCAAGCCTCATCATTAATGGGTTCACCAACGGAACCGATTACTTTTAACGAGCTTAAGTCATGCTTATCCACCCACTCCGCGCTTTCTTTCGCTAATGAACGAATTGCAGTAGGAGCGGTGTAGAACTGGGTAACTTTATGCTTGTCAATAACTTCCCAGAATCTGTCCGGTTCTGGATAGGTTGGTATGCCTTCGAAAATAACAGTCGTTGCACCATTTAAAAGTGGTCCGTACAAAATATAAGAATGCCCTGTAATCCAGCCAATATCAGCAGTACACCAATATATATCATTTTCTTTATAATTGAATACATTTTTAAAAGTATAAGCAGTGTAAACCATGTATCCGGCGCAAGTGTGAAGCATTCCTTTTGGTTTTCCAGTGGAGCCTGAAGTATACAATATGAAAAGTGGATCTTCAGCATCCATGATGATGGTAACAAAATCGGAAGACGCTTTTTCATACAAATCTGCTAACCAAAAATCTCTGCCTTCTTTCATTTTGATTTCGTTTTTGGTTCTTTTTACCACCAAAACTTTCTCAACAGAAGGTGTTTTTTCAAGCGCTTCATCAACGATACTTTTTAAGTCTAAAACTTTGCTTCCACGGTAACTTCCGTCTGAAGTAATGACCATTTTTGCCCCGCAGTCATTTACCCTTGAAGAAACGGCAGAAGCGGAAAATCCCGCAAAAATAACTGAGTGAACAGCCCCTAATTTAGCACAAGCCAACATGGTAATCGCCAATTCCGGAATCATAGGAAGGTAAATGCACACTCTGTCGCCTTTTTCAATGCCCATGTCTTTCAAAACATTGGCTGTTTTGTTGACTCTCGTATATAATTCGTTGTAAGAAATATGCTGAGCTTCTTCTTTTGGATCGTTTGGTTCCCAAATGATTGCGGTTTTATCGCCTCTTACGGAAAGGTGTCTGTCTAAGCAGTTTTTCGTAATATTTAATTTTGCATTTTTGAACCAAGTGATCTTCGCTTCATTCATATCATATTTTACGACCTTACTCCATCTCTGATACCACACGAAATTCTGATCGGCAATCTTATCCCAGAATTTTTTAGGATTTTTAATTGACTTTTTATACTCTTCAAAATAATGCGGTAAATCTTCAATTTGATAATTACTCATATCCTTATCGTTTTTGAAATTTGAATTTTTGTTATTTAAATTTATATTTATTTTCTTGTTTAAGCCCTATATTCCACGATTTTTTGTTGAATTTCTTCAATGATTTTCTCATCATCAATCGTCGATGGGATCTGAAATTCTTTTCCGTCTAATAAAGTTCTGATTAAATTTCTTAAAATCTTTCCTGATCGTGTTTTCGGTAAACGTTTTACAATCATCACATTTTTAAGACAAGCCACAGCTCCGATTTTTTCACGAACGGTTTTTACAATATCCTTTTCAACGTCTTCTTCTGAAATCATTGAACCATTCTTTAAAACAACCGATGCAAAAGGAATTTGACCTTTTAATTCATCATCAATTCCAACAACGGCACATTCTGCAACATCGGGATGCGACGAAACAATTTCCTCCATTTCAGAGGTCGAAAGCCGATGTCCTGCTACATTAATGACATCATCCACTCGTCCTGTGATGAAAATATATCCGTCTTCATCTTTTATTGCGCCGTCTCCTGAGAAATAATAACCGTTGTACTGCGACAAATAACTATTTTGAAAACGATCATTGTCATTCCAAATTCCGAGCAAAGCTCCTGGTGGAAGTGGAAGTTTAATAATTAAATAACCTTCCTGATGCGCATCGAGTTCATAACCGTTTTCATCAAAAATTTTAATATCATATCCCGGAATTGGTTTTCCGGCTGAAGCTCTTTTGATTTTATAATTTTTATCAAAAGTCATTAAACCCAACATCGGCCAACCGGATTCTGTCTGCCACCAATGGTCGATTGCGGGAACTCCGATGTGTTCTGCAAACCAATCCAACGTTGCAACATCGCATCTTTCACCAGCCAAAAACTGTTTTTTGAAATGGCTTAAATCATATTTTTTCACCAATTCTCCATTCGGATCTTCTTTTTTGATCGCACGAATCGCTGTCGGAGCAGTAAACATCACCGAAACTTTATATTCTGAAATAATTCTCCAAAACGTTCCTGCATCGGGAGTCATGATGGGTTTTCCTTCGAAAATAATGGTTGTATTTCTGTTAATTAAGGGACCGTAAACCGAAAAACTGTGACCAACCGCCCAGCCAAAATCGGAAGCTGCCCAATAAGTTTCTCCTTGTTCAACGCCGTAAATATATTTCATGGAAAATTTCAAAACTGTTGCGTAACCTCCTGTGTCACGTGTAATTCCTTTGGGTTTTCCTGTTGTTCCTGAAGTGTATAATAAATAAAGCGGATGATTGGATTCCACGGAAACGCAATCTGCGGGTTCTGATTTTTGGACTAATTCTTCATAATCGATCAACCCGTCAAACATTTCATGTTGATTGTCTGCTAATTTTCTGTTGTATACGATGATATTTTCAACTTTATCCTGAGCTAATTCAATTGCTTTTTCAACTAATGGTAGATAAGGAATTCTCTTTGTAATTTCTACTCCTGCGGTTGCTGTGATTAAAGCTTTGGGCTTACAATCATCAATTCTCACAACCAATTCATTAGGGGCAAAACCTCCAAAAACCACATTATGAATCACTCCAATTCTCGCACAAGCTAACATCGCAAACAATGTCTGCGGAATCATCGGCATATAAATAACGGCCGTATCACCTTTTTTCAAACCTAAGGATGCTAAACCTCCTGCTAATTTTGAAATTTCTTCCTTTGCCTGACTGAAAGTGTAGGTTTTCTTTTGATTTGTAACCGGAGAATCATAAACTATTGCGATCTGCTCTCCAAAACCGTCTTCAATATGTTTATCTATACATAGATAACACATATTAAGCTTTCCGTCGGAAAACCATTGGGTGTAATTTTTTTCGTCTTTTGAGAGAATGGTAGTAGGAAATTCAAACCAGTCGATTTGCTGAGCCTGTTCTTTCCAGAAATTCTCTTTGTCTTCTATGCTTTGTTTAAATAAAATATCTGTATCCATATTAATTTTCGTGTTTTGGTCAGTAAGGAGCGTAGCAGTCTGTGCTTAATTTCCTTAGCAATGATGGTGTGCAAAGTCTTTTTATCTTTTCTCTATCATCTCAAACTCTATTCAAACATTTCCTCAATCTGCTGTATCAGTTTTTTAATTGAATAAGGTTTCGTTACATAAGCATCAGCTCCCATTTCCAAGCCTTTTTCAATGTCTTTCGGATTATTTTTTGCACTCAGGAAAATGACTTTTGTATCTTTTAATTTTTCATCTTGTTTAATGATTTCCAATGTACTGTAACCGTCAAGATTCGGCATCATAATATCCAATAAAATTACATCTGGAGTCATTGTTTTCAGGAATTCCAAAACTTCAGTTCCGTCTCTGGCAATGAAAACATCATAACCGTTTTTCTTGAAACTGTACTCCAGTGACATTAATATTTTGTGTTCGTCATCCGCAATAATTATCTTTTTCATAAGGTGTTTTGTTGGTGTTTAGCTGTGTTCAACTTCATTGTTTTTTCTTTTTTTGAGAATCCGAAGGATTCAATTTTAATAGCCGTAGGTAAAACCTATGGTATATGAATAGGATTCGCATTAAATCAACCCGGAGGGTTGAATATTATTAATTCTATGTCATTCTGATTCGATTCCATGTTCCGATAAAAGCTTTTTAAATTCAATCTCAAATGTTTCCGTTTTATGATGCTCTTTTTGATTTTTTATATAATTTATAATTCTTTCCTTTTCTATCATTGAATAGGTAAATGCTCCGTATCCTTCCTGCCATCCAGAAAATTCAGTAAACAATCCCGATTCTTTCATCCATAAATTGGTTGCAACTTTTATATCTTTTACCAAATTACTGAGATTTATATTGGGATGTAGATCACAAAAAATATGAACGTGATCTGGCATTCCATTAATTCTGTATAATTTACATTTTTTATTTTTTAATATACCCCAAATATATCTGTATAGCTCTGATTCATTCTTTTCATTAATTGTTGGTTCACGATGTTTTGTCCCGAAAACAATGTGATAAAATATTTGTCGATAAGTTCCCATTTTTTCATCTGTGTTTTTGTTATTGAACCCTATCGGGTTCTGGTTTGTATTTTATTTATCTGTTCCCATAGGTTTCACCTACGGCTATTATTGTTGAACCCTATCGGGTTCATGATTGTTTAAACAATTGTTTTTTTGGCAAAATGACCGTAAAAGTCACGCCGAGTCCGTTGTTTTCTGCTTTTATCGTTCCGCCTTGAGCTTGTACAATTTTTTTCGAAATAGCCAGCCCAAGTCCGCTTCCTGTTGGTTTTAAAATATTTTGATTTTTTGACTGATAAAATTTATCAAAAATCATTTCCAGATCTTCTTCGGGAATATGTTTTCCGGTATTAAAAATTGTAATGATTAAATGATTTTCCCTTTCAGATAATTTAGTTTGAATCGTTCCCTGTTCATCTGTAAATTTTAAAGCATTTCCTAAAATATTCTGAAATAATTGAATCATTCTCGCTTCATCATATTCAAACACAAAATTATTGAGAAGATTAACTTCACTTAAATGAATATTTTTCTGATGAATCAAATGCAAAAGTGGATTTACTGCTTTTTTATAAGTTTCAATAATATTATTTTCCTGAATATTTAAAACGATTTCGCCATGTTGAAGTTTGTCTAAATAAAGAATATCATTAATGATTTCACTCAATCGATCAGATTCTGTAATGATATTATTTAAAAATTCTCTTTTGATTTCCAAGGGAATATCGTCATCGTCTGCCAAAATTTCTCCTGCCGAACGGATTGCAGTAATTGGGGTTCTTAATTCGTGAGCAACGGAATCCAGGAAATCGTCTTTTTGATGATCTTTAATGATTAAACTTTCGTTGGCTTTTCTTAAATCATCGGATAATTTTTGTAACTCTTCCGATTGTTCGGTTAGCTTTTTATTTAGTGTAATATTTTCTTTGGATTCTTCTAAAATGTTTAAAACTTCCTTTAAAGAAATTTTATCTTCTTTGGTGACACCTTCAATCAAAATTTTCGCAGAAGCAGTTCCAATTCTCCCTGCTAATAGGTTTTCCGAAAATTTGATAAATCTTGAATCTGCGGTTTCAGTCTGAGAATCAATATTATATTTTAAATTGAAAATTCTTAGTGCCTGTTCTGTTTTATTTTTACCTAAAAATCTTTCAAGAATGTTTTTAATGTCTGAAACATAAGCAGTTCCGCGCCAAATAAATGCATTTTCATGATTTTGAATATATTTATCAATATCAACGTACAATTCGGCGAAATTTCTTTCACGATAATTTCCTTTGCTGCTCACGGAAAGAATGGCAAACAAGCCTGTATTCACTAAAATCGACCAAAAGAAAATCTGTGGAATTCTTCCCAGAAATGAAATTTTAAAGAAATCAAAAGCATCATACATTTCTCTTAAAACTCCTTTGAATTCCTGGTTGTATGAAAAATAATACTGCGGAATAATCAATCCGAAATAGCAGATGATCAATCCTGCCAATAATCCGATCACTGCACCTTTGTAGCTTCCTCTCCGCCAGAAAATAGCTCCGAAAAATGCGGGTGCCAATTGTGCAATCACGACAAATGAAATCAATCCAACAGAATCGAGTGACGTTTTTAAAATAAAATATTTATAAAAGGCAAACGCCATAATAATCAATGCGAAAATACTGAACTTTCTAATGTTAGTAATGAGTTTTGTATTTTGTGCTTCATTCTCGGATTTTAACTTTCCTAATAATCCGTAAGGAATAATTAAATTGTTGGAAAGCATGATGGATAAAGTAATCGCCGAAATGATAATCATCGAAATACAGGAACTTAATCCTCCGAGAAATACCAAAACGGTAATTAAGGTATTACCAAAATGCTGTGGAATCAAAATAGAGTAGAACTCCGGATTTACTTTTTGTCCTTCAAAGATCAGTCTTCCGCCCCACGCAATCGGAAAGATAAATACAGTAAAAATCAACAAGTAAAGTGGGAAAAACCAGATCGCTGTTTTGATATGTTTTTCCTGTCTGTTTTCAACGATAGCCGTGTGAAACTGTCTTGGAAGAATGCAGATTGCCGTTCCGGAAATCATGCACAAAACCATCCAGTTCATCGCACCTTCAACGCCGTTGAAAGTGTTTTTTTCTTTGAAGTCATCAAATTGACTGGCTTTTTGATAAATATCGGAAAACCCATCAAAAACAAAATAGATAACAAATAATCCTAAAATGATGATAAAGAAAAGCTTAAGAAAGCTTTCTAAAGCGATCGCAGAAATAATTCCCAAACGTTTTTCCGAAGCATCAACGTATTTTGTTCCATAATAAGATGAAAATAAAGCAATTAAAACTACAACGAAAGTTGCGTTATCCGTCAAAATATCATTTGACATCGGAGTTTCTGTTACCAAATGAAAAGTTTCGGAGATCGCTTTGATTTGCAAACCGATATAAGGAACAATCGCTAAAAGACACACGATCGTAATAATCGCACTGAAACTCCTGCTGTTTCCGTATCGTAATGAAATAAAATCTGCAAGACTGCTTATCTTATTGACTCTTGCAATTCTTACAATTCGTGTATTAATGTAAATCCAGGCAGGAATAACGATGATGGGACCAATATAAATAGGAAGGTAATTTAGTCCGCTTGTTGCAGCCACACCAATGCTTCCGTAATACGTCCAAGCTGTGCAGTATACCGCCAGAGAAAGCGCGTAGATATAAGGATTGTTGATCCAAATCTTGCTTTTTTTCTTCTCTGCCAAATGAGCAACTAAGAACAAAAGTGCGAGATAGAACATAACCACGGTAAATAAAGCGAAACTACTCATCATATCTTTTTACGATTATAAAAGAAATAATGATGGAAACCATCCAGACAGCGAAAATATAAATCAACATCATCGGATAACCAAAAACTTCCTTGTCACTATTGAATAACAATGAGACAGGAATACTGAAAGCAATCAGAAGCCCGATGCTCAGAATGATTAGCTTTTGTTCGTGTCTTTTTTTCATGCTATATAAAAGATAATTGACGAACGAAAAGATCCGCCAATTACCACTAACTTATTTTATTTAAACATTGTCATCAGAATATTCTCCGGTTAAAGCATAATAACCGAATATCGCCATTCCGCCTGAGATGATTGGCATTAAAACAAAGAGAATAATGATCCCGAAAACCAGGTCTTCCTGTTTTCCTGAGGTGATTTTGGGGATTCCCAACACTGTAATTCCGAAATATCCCACCACCAGCGCAATGGCTATCCAAACTATACCTAATATTTTTTTGAGTCCGTTCATTTTTAGTTGATTTAAAATTAATAAATTTTTAAGTGATTTAATGCTTAATCGTGAATATTATTGTTCTTATTTTTAAGATAAAACAATCCGATCAATAAACAGACTGCGGCAACTCCGATAGGATACCAAAGTCCTTCCAGATACCATGTTGCGTGTCCTGCTTCTTTTCCTGTTGTTACTAAATAAGTTGCAACTGCCGGAAGCAAGCCTCCAAATACTCCGTTTCCAATATGATATGGTAGAGACATTGATGTATAGCGGATTCTCACGGGGAACATTTCAACTAGGAATGCCGCAATCGGACCGTAAACCATCGTTACAAAAATCACCTGAATGAATACTAAAAATACCAAATACCATTTTGTATTGTCAGCTAATTTGATGCTTTGGGAAACTTTCGGTTCTTCCGCTTTTCCGTCTTTCATAACGGGTCCGCTTGGTGACCAGTGCACAACGCTGTCTTTTTTAATTAAAGTTCCGTCGGTGTACAATGTTTCTTTATGGAAGCTTACCAGGCTGTCGGTTGTGATTTTATCATGAATTTTCGCTGTTCTTTTCTCTGTAATTCCGTTCGCTGCAACAGTTTTGTTTTCAAGATTAATGCTTTTAAACATGGAATCATAAATAGGTCTGTATGCTAAAATTGCAACCAGCATTCCTGTCATCATCACTGCTTTTCGACCAATTTTATCCGAAAGCCATCCGAAGAAAACGAAAAAAGGCGTTCCTAAAAATAAGGCTGTTGCCATTAATGAATCGACTTGCGCAGATTCTACGTTCATTACTTTTTGAAGGAAACTCATGGCGTAAAATTGTCCGGTGTACCAAATTACCCCTTGTCCCATCGCGGCTCCGAATAATGCCAATAAGACAAATTTAAAGTTGAATTTATTCCCAAAACTTTCTTTTAGAGGATTTTTTGAAGTTTTTCCTTCACTTTTAGCCTTAGCAAAAAGCGGAGATTCTTTCATGTTTCTTCTGATGATGTAAGAAACTCCTACCATTAAAATGGAAATCCAGAAAGGAATTCTCCAACCCCAACCATCGAATTCTTCGGCGGAAAGTGTTGTTTTTGTAACTAGAATAACAATCAATGAAATGAAAAGTCCCGCCGTTGCAGTGGTTTGAATCCATGATGTCCAGTAACCTCTGCGATGGGGTTGTGCATATTCGGCAACATAAGTCGCGGCACCTCCGTATTCACCTCCTAAAGCCAAACCTTGTAATAATCTTAAAATTAAAACTAAAACAGGTGCCATAAATCCAATGGTTTCATAACTTGGGATACATCCGATCAGGAATGTTGAGAACCCCATGATTAATAAAGTTACCAAAAAGGTATATTTTCTTCCTATAATATCTCCCAATCTTCCGAAGAACAATGCTCCAAAAGGTCTTACCACAAATCCTGCTGCGAAAGTTGCAAGCGTAGATAAAAATGCTGCGGTCGGATTATCTGCCGGGAAAAATTTCGTTGCTAAAACTACGGCCAGACTTCCGAAGATGTAGAAATCGTACCATTCTATCAGTGTACCGAGTGATGATGCAGTGATCACGCTCCAAATCGTGCGGTTTTTCTGCTTGTCGGTCATATTTTCGTAGGCATCGTGATGATTTTCGCTCATATTGCTTAAATTTTGATGTTAGTTTAAATTGATATTGAGTTTTCTAAAAATTTGTTTTAACTGTTGGTAATCGCAAAGGCACAAGAAAAGTTTTTGTATTTATTTTTTAAGACTCAAAGATTTTATCTTCGATAAAATTTGTAGAATATTTTTTGGTGAAAATCTTTGATTTTTATTCTTTTGTAAACTTTGTCTTTCTAAACAGAATAATGTCTTTTGTATCTTTTGTGGTTAAAAATTCAACGGTTTTATAAATAAATCTGGAATTGCACAATGAATTCTCCTTTAGATTTTGGGCTTTCCGTCGGACTTGTGTAAGTTGGTCTTGTAGAATACTGCGTTGTAATTTTCGCGTGATGACCATCGATAAACCAGTTTGCACCAACATCAAATTGTGAGGAAGATTTATCAAAAGCCTCAAAACTTTTATGTGTATAAGCTGCAAAAGGCTGGATTCTGATTTTCGGTTTTTCTGCCTGACTTGGCAAGAGCAAACCAGCTTGTGCGTAGATAATATTACCTGTTCCGATAGTAGGTTGTAGATTTCCCGGTCCTGCAATCGCTTTATCGCCAATAAAATTTGGATCTGCAGAAGCAATATTCATGATCCCTAAATTCCTGATGTAATTCGGCCCGAATTGATAATTGTAATATCCTGCATAGGCCGAAACTGCCATTTTATTTTTTGCATTTCCCAAAGGAATATCTGCAAAAGCATCTACGGCAACGAGGGTAATGTCGTGTTTTTCAATAGTTGAATTCACTGAAGTTCTCGTTCCGTCTTTTTGATGATAAAAACCTGCGCCAACATTAAAAACTTTTTTCGTTCCCAAATAAGATCCAACTTTAAAAGGCAATAGATTAGATTCTTCATCCAAAAATTGATATTCAACATATCCGGCTTTTGAGAAATTCGGATTTCCATTGTTATCAACGGCTACTGCTTTTGCCGGATCTGTAACATTTGTTGGCGTTAAATCTGTCGCAAAAGGCTTGTTTAGGCTAAAACGATACTCCAATTTTCCATATTTTCCCTTCGCAAACATTCCCAATTGTCTGGCGAACTGATCGGAATTGTCAATCAAAGGCCATGAGAAAATAGGGGAGTCGACGGTAAGAAAATTCAATGTTGAAGCCATTGTCATTCGGGAAAGTCCCATATAGTAATGCAATCCCGCTCCCAGAGATAAGCTGAATTTGCCCGCTTCACCAGGTAAAATAACTGCATATTCGTTCCAGGCATCATGAAAAAACATCTGTGGCTTTTTCCCGTTTCCATAGCCTCCCGTTCCTGAAGTTCCCGAACCACCACCGTTGATAAATGTCTGATTATTAATTCCAAAATGTGCTAAAATCATATATCTTTTGGAAATTTGGGCATATGTTAAAGCACGTAATCGTCTGTTCCCTAGACTCCAGGAATTATCTGTAGGTTCTCCGCCAACCATACTTCCAGGGTTCATTTGGGTGTTTCTCAACCAAAATTGGTCCCACAAAATAAATCTGACATACTTATCGCCTTGTTGATTTAAGTTAACTTTCAGTCCATTTCCATAATCAGGCGAACCTTGAGAATATAAAGAATTGCTGATTAAAGCTAATCCAATAAAAGTGAGTAATTTCTTCATAAATTATCATTTTTTGGCGTTATTTTTTATGAAAGCCAAATTGGAATTAATAATTTATTTGAAGAAATTTAATATATATTAGTGCTAATTATATAGTTATGAGTTTCGAGTTATAAGTTATAAGTTTTTAAAATGTTTGAATTTTTGTACTAAAATATTATTTAATATTTTGATTTTTAAATATTTATGATTTTATTTATCTGTAATAAAACTCATAACTTATAACTCGAAACTCATAACTTTTTAAAGCCTATTTTTTAAATCTTTCCCATTTTATCAGCATATATTTATCAGCAAACTGAGTAATAATTAAGCCTGAATTTTTAATATTTTCTTCTTTGCTCATATATTCAATCAGTTCATTTTGCTTTAAAATTTTATACACCGGATGAAATTCTGAATGAGGAGGTCTTACGATATTATATTTCTTGATCCATGAACTAATTGTAACATGAGAAACACCGATAATCCTCTCTATTTCACGAAAACTTAAACCTTCAAGATATAGTTGTAATGCTTTTGTTACGTAGTAATCATCAATTTGTTTTCCTAATTTTTTTACGGTAAAATAGTAATTGCAATCCTTGCAAAGAAAACGTTGTTTTTCATTCACGATTCCGCTTTTTACCACTTTTTTACCATTACATTTAGGACATTGATTTTCCATATCTATATCTTTTTAGCAAATATATAATAATTTAGCAAAATATTAATTTAGTGTAAAGATAAAATTACCTGTATATTATATTAATTCAATAAAATTATCTTTTTTATTTGGTTTTAAAAGAAATTATATTTTAAATTTGCCAAAAAATTTAGATAAATAAATGGAAATAGAAATTTCCTCATCCATACATCTGATGTATGTGAGTGAAATACAGCAGGAAATGTACGATTCTGCACAGCGTAGAGGAACGGGGATTGCCAAACGTTCCATAGAATATTTAAGCAAAAAAATTTCAGAAGGCAATGCTGTGGTGGCTACTGAAAACGGAGAGTGGGTAGGTTTCTGTTATATAGAAACCTGGTCGCATGGTCAGTTTGTGGCCAACTCCGGGTTGATTGTTTCACCAAAATATAGGGAAAGGGGTGCTGCGACTTTAATTAAAAATAAAGTTTTCCAATTATCTAGAGATAAATATCCAAATGCGAAAGTTTTTGGGCTTACGACAGGTCTTGCCGTGATGAAAATCAACAGTGATTTAGGCTACAAACCAGTAATTTATTCTGAGCTGACTCAGGATGAAGAGTTCTGGAACGGCTGTAAAAACTGTGTGAACTATGAAATTTTAATGAAAAAAGAACGTAAAAACTGCCTGTGTACGGCCATGCTTTTCGTTCCTGAAAATATAACAAAAAATGGAGCTGCCCATACGCAGCCGGAAATTAAATATAGCAATGAACAAGAAAGTAATCTTAGCGTTTAGCGGAGGTTTGGATACCTCTTACTGTGCTAAATATCTTAGTGAGACACTGGGATATGATGTGTATGCAGTAACTGTAAATACCGGAGGTTTTTCAAAAGAAGAGGAAAAAGAACTGGAGAAAAAAGCCCTGAATCTTGGGGTAAAAGAATACAGGTGCGTGGATGCTCAGGAAGATTATTATAATTCTTGTGTGAAGTATTTGATTTTTGGGAATGTGCTAAAAAATAATACTTATCCTCTTTCTGTAAGTGCGGAACGTACCATTCAGGCGCAGGAAATTGCAAAATTTGCAATTGAAGTCGGAGCCGACGCCATTGCTCATGGAAGTACCGGTGCAGGAAATGACCAGGTTCGTTTTGACTTGATTTTTCAGGTGATATGTCCTAATGTGGAAATCATTACGCCGATTCGTGATATGGCTTTATCCCGTGAAGAAGAAATCGAGTTTTTGAAAAATCATGGCTATGAAATGGAATTCCAAAAAGCACAGTATTCGGTTAATAAAGGGCTTTGGGGGACTTCAGTGGGTGGAAAAGAAACATTGACCTCAAGAAATTATCTTCCGGAAGAAGCTTTTCCTTCTCAAATTAAAGAAACTCAGCCTTCGGACTTGGAAATTGAGTTTAAAGATGGGGAAGTTGTAGCGGTAAACGGAGAAAATTTTGAACATTCAGTTTATGCGATTCAGAAAATTGAAGAATTAGCCTCAGCTTATGGAATCGGTCGTGATATTCACGTGGGAGATACGATTGTAGGAATCAAAGGAAGAGTTGGGTTTGAAGCGGCAGCAGCATCCGTGATTATCAAAGCGCACCATTTATTGGAAAAACATACGCTTTCAAAATATCAGCAGATGATGAAGTCTCAATTATCCGATTGGTACGGAAACTGGCTTCACGAAGCACTTTTCTTAGATCCTGTGATGAGAAATATTGAGTCTTTCTTGGTAGATTCTCAAAAAACAGTCAGTGGAAAAGTTTTTGTAACCCTTCATCCTTACAGATTTATTTTAAATGGAATTGAATCTCAACATGATTTAATGTCTGATAAATTCGGAAGCTACGGAGAAGCAAACAGAGCATGGACAGGCGAAGATGTGAAAGGCTACACCAAAATTGTAAGCAATTCATTAAATATATATCATCAGATTAATTCAACATTATGATGACGAACCCGAAGGGTTCAATAGGAATAGCCGTAGGTGAAATCGAGGAACGAGATTCGGCGAAGCCAAACCTATGGATTAAAAAAGATCAACATAAACATAGAACCCGAAGGGTTCAATAAAGTAGCCGTAGGTGAAACCTATGGACAATAATAAAAATGATTGAAATTAACAAAACAGCAGGAATTATCGGAGCCAACGGTTATACAGGAAGCGAACTGGTTCGTCTGCTGGCTTTTCATCCTCATGTGTCTTTGCGTTTTTTATATAGTCGTTCGAATTCGGGAACAAAGATTTCAGATTTGTACCCGGATTTAGCGACAGTTTGTGAAATGGTTTTAACGGACCAATCTGAAGATGTAGATATTTTATTTTTATGTCTTCCTCACAAAGAAAGTCAAAATTGGCTGGCTCAAAATGCTGTAAAAGATGAAACATTAGTCATTGATTTAGGAAATGATTTTCGCTTAGACGGTAATTTCGAAAACAGAAATTTTATCTACGGATTACCTGAGATCAACAAAAAACAACTTTCAGGGGCGAAAAGTATTGCGAATCCGGGATGCTTTGCAACGGCAATTCAACTGGCTTTGCTTCCGTTAGCACAAAAAGGTTTGTTGAATGAAGTTTATACAACAGGAATTACAGGTTCAACAGGTGCAGGTCAGTCTTTACAGGCGACGACGCACTTCACTTGGAGGAATGATAATATTTCAGCTTATAAAACTTTGACGCATCAGCATGTGGATGAGATTTTACAGCAGTTAGTTTCTTTTAATTCAAATGAAATTAATCTAAATTTCGTTCCATGGAGAGGCGATTTTGCGAGGGGAATTTTTACAAGTTCCACGGTGAAAACAGATTTAGAACTTTCAGATATTGAGCAATTGTTTAAGGATTTTTATGCAGATGAGCCTTTTGTGAAGGTAAGCGAAAAAGCAATTGATCTAAAACAGGTTGTCAATACAAATCGCTGTGTGATACAGATTGAAAAATGTGGGAATGTTGCGGTCATTCACTCAGCGATTGACAATTTGTTGAAGGGGGCTTCCGGACAAGCTGTCCAAAATATGAATATTGCAATGGGTTGGGAAGAAAATTCAGGATTGAACTTAAAGCCGATTGCGTTTTAAAAGTGAATTAAAATTGTGAATTGTCAATGAGTCAATTGTGAATTTATAACTCCATTTAAAAACGACCTAGGAAAATGGAGCGTTAAGAAAAATAGTTTTGTGAACGTTAAGAAAATTCTACTGTTCGAAGCACGACACAAATGTCGAACCGAAGAACAAATGTAAATTTCGCGCAAGTTTTAGAATTTTTAGAGAACAAAAATATTTTTTAGCGGAAGTTTCCAGTCTTGAACTTTTGTTTCTTTTGCTTCAAGGCAAAAGAAATTGATAAAAAAACAAAATATGAATTTATTCAACGTATATCCATTATTCAACATAAATCCTGTAAAAGCTCAGGGATCATTTCTTTGGGATGATAAAGGAGAAAAATATCTTGATTTTTACGGAGGTCATGCCGTGATTTCTATCGGGCACAACCATCCGCATTATCAGAATCAATTAAAAAACCAGTTAGATAAAATATCTTTCTATTCAAACTCGGTTCAGAATGAATTACAAACTGAACTGGCAGAAAAATTAGGAAAACTTTCAGGCTTGGAAGATTACAATCTGTTTCTGTGCAATTCAGGTGCTGAAGCGAATGAAAATGCTTTAAAACTGGCTTCTTTCCACAATGGAAAAAATAAAGTGCTGTATTTTTCAGGTTCATTCCACGGAAGAACTTCGGCAGCAGTTTCGGTTACAGATAATCCAAAAATTGTAGCTCCGGTAAACTATGATGAAAGATTCATCAAATCTGAATGGAATAATATCGAGCAGCTTGAACAGGTTTTCGAAAAGCAAGGAAACGAAATTTCATCTGTAATAATAGAAGGAATCCAAGGAGTTGGAGGAATTATGATTCCAACCGTTGAATTTTTAACTAAAATCAAAGAATTGTGTAAAAAACATGATGTTATTTTGATTTTGGATGAAGTTCAGTCAGGATACGGAAGAAGCGGTTATTTCTTTGCCCATCAGGAATTTGGGATCGAAGCGGATATTATTACCACAGCTAAAGGAATGGGAAATGGTTTCCCAATCGGCGGCGTTTTGATTCACCCGAAATTTGAGGCAAGCAACGGTTTGCTGGGAACAACTTTCGGAGGAAATCATTTGGCTTGTGTTGCAGCGATTGCGGTATTAGACGTCATGAAAGATGAAAATCTTATAGAAAATGCTCAGCAAATGGGCGCTTATATTGAAAATGAAATTAAAGATTTTCCACATATTAAAACGATCCGAAGGAAAGGGTTGATGATTGGGATTGAACTTGATAGGGATTGCTCGGAAGCGAGGAACAGCCTGTTGTACAATCATCATATTTTCACAGGAAATTCTAATGATAAGGCTGTGTTGAGGATTCTTCCGGCTCTTAACATTAAAAAAGAAGAAACTGATATTTTTATTAATGCTTTGAAAGAAGTGTTGGAGAATATTAACCTGTGAAAATTATAAAGTCTGTCATTCTGAACGGAACAAAGTGGAGTGAAGAATCTCTATCGAATTAAAGGTTGTATGAGATTCTTCGTCAGAATGACAACATACCTTTCAATTGCTGAGTGAAACGCCCTTGGGATCGAAAATATTTTTCAACTTAAATCGAAAAAAAAACTTTACAACCATAGCGTTAAAAACTCAACATAATATGTAAGATAAAAAATCTTTAAAATCAATTCAAAATGAAAAAATTCACCTCGGTAAGTGATGTTGAAAACTTACAGGAAATTATAAAAAAAGCTTTACACATTAAAGAAAATCCTCTTTCGGAAACCGAGAAAGGAAAAGGAAAAACCATTGGACTTGTATTTTTAAATTCAAGTTTAAGAACCCGTTTAAGCAGTCAGATTGCAGCACAGAATTTAGGTTTAAATGTTTTAACGTTAAATGCTGCCCAGGAAGCATGGAATTTGGAGTTTGCAGATGGTGCGGTAATGAACGGCGATACAGTTGAACATATTAAAGATGCGATTGAAGTATTAAATCAATATTGCGACATTATTGCGGTTCGTTGTTTTGCTGGAATGAAGAATAAAGAAGATGATGTTAATGAAAGTATTTTAAGCCAGTTCGAGCAGCATGCAAAAGTTCCGGTGATTTCACTGGAATCGGCAACACGTCATCCTTTGCAGAGTTTAGCAGACTGTATCACGATTACAGAAAACTGGAAAGAAGAACTTAAGCCTAAAGTGGTTTTAACTTGGGCGCCTCACATCAAGCCGATTGCCCACGCAGTAGGAAATTCTTTTGCAGAATGGATGCAGGAAATGGATGTGGATTTTGTCATCGCCAATCCTGAAGGATATGATTTGGATAAAAATTTCACAAAAAATGTGGAAGTAATTCACGATCAGGATGAAGCATTAAAAGATGCAGACTTTATTTATGTTAAAAACTGGTCGTCTTTTGATGATTATGCGGCAATGCCTGAGGTAAAAGAAAGCTGGATGCTGACGAATAAAAAATTAGAAAATACCAATCAGGCAAAAGTAATGCACTGTCTTCCGGTTCGTCGAAATGTAGAATTGAGTGATGAGGTAATGGATGGTGAAAATTCTATCATTTATCAGCAGGCAAAAAACCGAATTTTCTCGGCTCAGGTGGTTTTCTCTGAAATCTTAGATGAGTTGAATTCTAAATAAATTATTGGAGTCCTAAAAGGACTACTTAAATCAGGATAGGATGTAATCCTATCTAAAAATGTATAAAAATGAAAGAAAAATTATACATCATAAAAATTGGCGGAGCATTAATCGATGATGAGGAATTATTAGAACAATTTCTTCAACAGTTTTCTGAAATTCAGGAAAAGAAAATCCTTGTTCATGGAGGCGGAAAATTAGCAACGACTTTAGCAGATAAATTAGGCATTGAGCAAAAGCTGGTGAACGGACGAAGAATCACTGACAAAGATACGTTGGATATTGTGGCGATGGTTTATGCGGGAGGAATCAACAAAAATATTGTGGCAAAACTTCAGCAAAAGAAGTGTAAAGCCATAGGTTTTTCGGGTGCAGATGCCAATTTAATTAAAGCCAAAAAAAGAGAACATGCTGAAATTGACTTCGGGTTTGTAGGTGACATCACCGAAAAAAGTGTGAATAGAAAGTTGATCTCAAAGTTGCTTAAACTTGAATTAGTGCCTGTTTTTTCGGCGATTACTCATGATAAAAAAGGTCACCTTTTCAATACGAATGCAGATACGATTGCTTCGGTTATTGCACAGGCTTTATCGGTAAAATACGATGTTGAATTATTGTATTGCTTTGACAAAAATGGAGTTTTGGAAGATATAAACAATCCGAAATCTACCATTAAAAATATTTCAGAAGAAGAATTTTCAGCCTTAAAAGATGAAGGAAAACTTCACAAAGGAATCCTTCCAAAGTTAGAAAATGCTCTTGGAGCAGTAAAAAATAATGTAAGAAAGGTGTTCTTAATTAAAGAAACCGAACTAAAAAACCATATAGAAAACCATCATGCAGGAACTGAAATCTGTTTATAGTAAAGATGAATTACTGAATAATGCAGTAGAATTGCTGAAAAAACTGATTGAGATTCCATCATTCAGCAAAGATGAATTTAATACGTCGGTGGAGATTGAAAATTTTTTCAAGAAGAACAATATTCCTACAAAACGGTTTAAAAATAACATCTGGGCGGTGAATAAAAATTTTGATGTTTTCAAACCGTCAATTTTGCTGAATACGCATCACGACACTGTAAAACCGAATAAAGCGTATACTTTAGATCCGTTTTTACCAATAGAAAAGGACGGGAAACTATTCGGATTGGGAAGCAACGATGCGGGAGCTTCTTTGGTTTCAATGGCGCAGGTTTTTTTACATTTTTATGATAAAGAAGATTTACAATATAATTTAGTTATTGCTTTGACGGCAGAGGAGGAGATTTCAGGGTTTGATGGGATCGAGGCTTTATTTCCACAGCTTCCGAATGTGGAGCTCGCCATTGTAGGAGAACCCACGCAGATGAATCTGGCGATTGCAGAAAAAGGACTTTTGGTGATTGACGGGGAAATGAAAGGCACTCCTTCTCACGCTGCTCATCCGAATGATGATAACTCGATTGTGAAATGTATGGAAGATTTGCAGAATATTCTGAGTTTCAAATTTCCAAAGGTTTCGGATTATTTAGGTGAGGTAAAGATAACGTTGTCGGGAATTCATGCGGGAGTTCAGCACAATGTTGTTCCGGAATCATGTACTTTTACTTTAGATGTAAGAGTGACCGATGAATATTCCAATAAAGAAGCATTTGAAATTATTCAGTCGCAGATGAAATCAACTTTAACGGCAAGATCTTTCAGGCTAAACTCTTCAAAAATTGAAATGGATCATCCGTTCGTACAGGCCGGTCTGGAAATCGGAAGGACAACTTACGGTTCGCCAACTTCATCCGATCAGGCGATTATTCCTTGTACATCTGTGAAGCTCGGTCCGGGCGACAGCAGGCGCTCTCACACTGCAGATGAATTTATCTTCATTGAAGAAATCGCGGAAGGAATTGAGATTTATATTAAAATTTTGGAGAAAGTGTTATAGGCTTGAAGCAGGATGATGGGGTTTTTGTAGTCTGTTATTCGAATGCAACTTTATAATAAAAACACTTAGAATTGTCATTCTGAAAGGAACGAAGTGGATTGAAGAATCTCCAGCGTTTTTAAAAGAGATTCCTCCTTCGTCGGAATGACAAAATTATATTTTAAATTAAATAAAAAGGAAGATAAAACAGTTGATGGTAAACTTCTATCCCTCACAGCTTCCATCTTCCAACAAAAAAGAAATTTTATGAAAAAAATATGGCAAAAAGATAATACTGCCACGAATATATTAGTCAATAAATTTACAGTCGGAAAAGATCTTGACTTTGATGAACGTCTGGCAAAATACGATGTCAAGGGTTCAATGGCGCACTGTAAAATGTTGGCAGAAGTTGGAATTATTTCCCATGATGAATCAGAAAAGATGTTGTCTGTTTTGGCAGGAATTTTAGAAGATATCGAAAACGGAACTTTTGAAATTGATAAAAGTGCGGAAGATATTCACTCTCAGGTTGAATCTATTTTAATTGAAAAATTAGGGGATACCGGAAAGAAAATACATACGGCAAGATCTCGTAACGATCAGGTTTTATTAGATATTAAACTGTATTTAGTTGATGAAATCCGTGAAATTACAGCTTTAACAGATAAATTCTTTCAAATATTAATCAAACTGGCAGAACAGCACAAAAATGTTTTGCTTCCGGGATATACCCATTTACAGATTGCGATGCCATCCTCATTTGGATTATGGTTTGGTGCGTATGCAGAAGCGTTGTTGGATGATGTTGAACAATTGTTTTCAGTAAAAAATATCATTAATAAAAATCCACTGGGTTCGGCGGCAGGTTATGGTTCATCTTTTCCGATCGATCGTGAAAGTACGACGTATAATTTAGGATTTCAGTCTATGAATTATAATTCAGTTTATGCTCAAATGACACGTGGAAAATCAGAGAAAATGTTGTCAATGGCAATGGCGACTTTGGCGGGAACATTGGGTAAATTTTCTTATGATGTGTGTCTATATTTGAGTCAGAATTTTGATTTTATAAGCTTTCCTAAAGAATTTACAACGGGAAGCAGCATTATGCCTCACAAGAAAAATCCGGATATCTTCGAACTGGTTCGCGCGCGTTGCAACAGAATTCAATCGTTGCCGAATGAGTTTATTTTGTTGACCAATAATCTACCTTCTGGCTATCACCGAGATATGCAGTTGACAAAGGAAATTCTTTTCCCTGCAATCGATTCGTTAAAAGAATGTCTGGAAATTTTAAATTACACCTTGCCAAACATTCAGGTAAAAGACGGCATTTTGGAAGATGAAAAGTATAAATATCTTTTCAGCGTAGAGAAAATTAATGAAGAAGTAAAAAATGGAAGTTCATTCCGCGATGCGTATGTAAAAGTAGGGCAGGAGATTGAAAATAATGAGTTTGATTTTGAAATTGAAAACTTAAATCATACCCATCAGGGAAGTATTGGGAATCTTTGTTTGGATAAAATTGAATATCAATTTAATAAACTGAAAAATAAATTATTAGGTTGAATTTAAACAGGAGAATTGTTTAGATTTGATGATGAGATGCTTCGACAGGCTCAGCATGACACCGCTACAAATGAATCGTTAATAAAAACAGTTAATATTAGAAATGTCATGCTGAGCCTGTCGAAGCATCTAGATTATAAAGGGAAAGTTTTAGTTTAAATATAATTTTAATCCAAATCAATCTTAAACTTAGTAGATTTTTTTACCTCGTGAAGCACGATAGAACTATGATATTGTCCGATATTAGGAATATTTGAAATAACGTTCACGGCAAATTCATTGTAAGAATTGATATCCTTTGCAATGATCTTCAACATATAGTCGTATTCACCGGAAAGACTGATGATTTCCTGAACTTCATCGTGTTTACCAACATTTTTCTCGAATGTTTCCAATACTTTTTGAGATTGTTCTTTTAGACGAACGTTGCAGTACACGACAATATTTAACCCTAATTTTTCACGGTTTAAAAGTCCGACATACTTCTCAATAATTCCTTGCTTCTCCAGTTGTTTGATGCGTTCATACGTCGGAGTAAAGGTAAGCCCGATCTTTTCTGAAATTTCTTTCACCGATAAGGTCGAGTCTTCCTGAATAATACTGAGAATCATTTTGTCTTTTAAATCCATATAATAGAAGGGTTGAGTTTTAACAAAAATAGTATTTAAAAATTAAAATATAGTATGATTAATTTTTTTTAATCTAAATCGGTTTTAGATTTTGTTGGTTTATGAAATTGTTGTATCTTTGCACCTAATGAATAACACAGTATTTATATCATTAGAATTACCGGGCGTAGACGCCCTTTACGATATTTATTTATATTAAGCGAAGATATTTTCTTCGCTTTTTTTTTGTAAAAAATTAAAGAAATTATGTTTACGATTACAGAACTAAGCACCGAGAGAATCAACAGTATAGTAACAGAAGCACTGGCTTTTGCCAACGGAAAAACTGCTAAAATTGAAGGAGAAGTTTTTTGCTCAAATCTTTTCTTCGAAGACAGTACGAGAACAAAAACAAGTTTTGATATTGCCGAAAGAAAATTGGGTTTACAGGTCGTTTCTTTCGATGCTTCTCATAGTTCAGTAAACAAAGGGGAAAGTCTTTATGACACGGTAAAAACCATCGAGAGTCTTGGAGTAAATCTTGTGGTAATAAGAGATAAGAAAGACAGATATTTTGATGAGTTAGAGAATATTAAAATTCCTGTAATCAACGGTGGAGACGGAATAGGAAACCACCCTTCTCAATGTATGCTGGATTTAATGACAATCTATCAGGAATTCGGAAAATTTGAGGGCTTAAAGGTAGGAATTGTAGGAGACGTGAAACACAGCCGAGTTGCCAATTCAAACGCAGAAGCCTTGAGGAGATTAGGCGCAAAAGTATATTTCTCAGGACCTGAACAATGGTTTGATGAGGGCGCTCTAATTAATGGAACATATTTAAATGTTGATCAATTAATTGCTGAGGTTGATGTTTTGATGCTATTGAGAATCCAACACGAAAGACACGATGCAAAAATGAGCTTCTCAGCTTCAGAATACCACAGAAAATATGGTTTGACGAAAGAAAGAGAAAAAGCAATGAAGAAAGAAGCCATCATCATGCACCCAGCTCCCATCAACAGAGGAGTTGAAATTGATACCGACTTGGTAGAATGCGAACGCTCAAGAGTTTTCAAACAAATGCAGAACGGTGTTTTCGCAAGAATGGCAATCTTAAAAGAAGCCTTAGAGAAAGAAGGATATACTTTTAAATAAAAAGAGCCAATCTAAAAGAAATAAGTAAAAAGTTGGTGAGCCCCGAAGGGACGAAATATCAATAGCCACAGGTGAAATCCGTGGAAAACAAAAAAAGATAAAGATTATCCAAGCCCCAGAAGGGCGATCTATTAATAGCCATGGGTGAAACCCATGGAACAAAGATAAAGATTAAAAGAGCTCCGTAGGAGCGATCTGTTAATGAAGATCAATAAAATAAATAATAAGAGATAAAAGTTTAAAATGAAGAAAAAGTTAATACTGGAGTCCGGTGAAGTTTTTCATGGAGAAGGTTTCGGAGCAGAATTGGAAACAGCGGGAGAAGTGGTTTTCAATACCGGAATGACAGGGTATCAGGAACTGATTTCTGACCCGTCTTACTGCGGTCAGATTGTGTGTATGACCTATCCATTAATCGGAAACTATGGGATTAATAGAGATGATTATGAGAGTATCGAACCGGCTATCAAAGGTCTTATCGTAAAAGAACTTTGTGATTTGCCTTCAAATTTCCGTACTCAGATTACTTTAGATGAATTATTTAAAAAGAAAAACCTTTCAGGGATTTCAGGAATCGACACCAGAAGACTGACAAGAATTCTTCGTAACCACGGAGTTGTGAAAGGTAAAATCGTAAACGCTGATGCAGACGAAAGTGCAGTGGTTGCAGAATTAAAATCAACAAACTTCCCAACAAACCAAGTGGAGCAGGTTTCTACAAAAACACCTTACGCAAATCCGGGAAGAGGGTTGAAAGTAGTATTGGTAGATTTTGGTTCTAAATTAGGAATTATCAGAGAATTATCTCAAAGAAACTGCGATATCACGGTAGTTTCTCAGGATGTGACGGCAGAAGAAATTTTACTGATGAATCCGGACGGAGTAATGTTGTCAAACGGTCCTGGAGATCCTGAAGATAACCAACAAGCTCTTGAAATGATTAACGGAATTCTAGGAAAAGTTCCCATTTTCGGAATCTGTTTAGGGCACCAATTGATCGGTTTGGCTTGTGGAGCAAAAACGTTCAAATTAAAATTCGGACACAGAGGAGGAAATCACCCGGTGTTGGATTTAGAGAAAAACAAAGTGGCCATCACTTCTCAGAACCACGGGTATGCAGTTGATCAGGAAAGTTTAAAAGGAACAGATTTAATTGAAACGCACATCGCATTGAACGACAGAACAAACGAAGGTCTGAAACATAAAATTCACCCTTGTTTCTCTGTTCAGTATCACCCGGAAGCTAGTCCAGGTCCAGAAGATGCGAACTATTTATTTGATGAGTTTATCCAGTTAATGGAAGATTTTAAAAAGTAGAAGATTAATTTGGGCAGCTTAATCCGCCTTCCGCTCCCAATCTTTTTTGCAGAACATTTCGGCTAAAATAGAAAAATCAGGATGGCAAAAAAGGATTTCCGCTCAAGTCGGGCTGCGTGCAATTCGCCGCTGAAATTTAAGTATCAGAATTCAACGAATCCGAAGGATTCAATATGAATAGCCGTGGGTGAAACCCATGGAATAATAAAAAAGAAAAAAATGAAAAGAAACGACATAAAAACAATTTTAGTAATCGGTTCAGGTCCAATCATCATCGGTCAGGCGGCGGAATTTGATTACGCAGGAACGCAGGCTTGTCTGTCTTTAAAAGAAGAAGGCTACAAGGTAATTTTGATCAACTCAAACCCTGCAACGATTATGACGGATGTTGAAATCGCAGATAAAGTATATATCGAGCCGATTTCGCTTCAGTTTGTAAGTCATATCATCAGAAAAGAGCGTCCGGATGCGCTTTTACCAACTTTGGGTGGACAAACAGGCCTGAATATGGCGGTAGAATTGGAAAAATCAGGAATTCTTGAAGAATGTAAAGTAGAAGTTTTAGGAACAAAACTTTCAGCGATCAACAGAGCGGAAGACAGAGATTTGTTCCGTGAATTGATGAGAGAATTAAACGAACCTGTTCCGGAATCTGATATCGTAAATACGGTAGAAGGAGCTTTAAATTTTGCTAACGAAATCGGTTATCCTGTAATTGTTCGTCCTGCCTTCACAATGGGAGGAACAGGTGGTGGAATCGCTGCTACTGAAGCTGAACTGAAAGAAATCGCCGAATTAGGATTAAAACACAGTCCTGTTACACAGTGTTTGATCGAAAGATCAATCGCAGGTTTCAAAGAAATTGAATACGAAGTAATGCGTGATGCAAACGACAACGCAATTGTGGTTTGTAACATGGAAAATATAGATCCGGTTGGAGTTCACACAGGAGATTCAATCGTTGTGGCACCTTCTCAAACGCTTTCTGACAGAGAATATCAGATGTTGAGAAATGCTTCACTGAAAATTATCAGAGCTTTAGGAATTGAAGGTGGATGTAACGTACAGTTGGCTTTAGATCCGCATTCATTCAACTATTATATCATCGAGGTGAACCCTAGAGTTTCCCGTTCATCAGCTTTAGCATCAAAGGCAACTGGTTATCCGATTGCTAAAATTGCTGCAAAAATCGCAGTAGGATTAACACTTGATGAAATCATGAATCCTGTTACAGGAAAGACTTACGCTTGTTTCGAACCAGCTTTGGATTATGTGGTAACTAAATTTCCAAGATTCCCGTTCGATAAATTCGAAACTGCGGACAGAAGGTTATCAACTCAGATGAAAGCAACGGGTGAAGTAATGGCAATCGGAAGAAATTTCGAAGAATCTTTACAGAAAGCCATCCGTTCATTAGAAACGGGAATCAGACATATCGGTTTAAAAACTAAACAAGCTGCAGCTTTAACAGCTGAAGAAATCGAAAGAAGAATCAGAGTGTGTGATGACGAAAGATTATTCATCATTGGAGATGCCTTAAGAAGAGGATACGACTGGGAGCAAATTGTAGAATGGAGCAAAATTGATAAATTCTTCATCTGGAAAATCAAGAAATTAATTGATTTCGAAAAGACAATTGCTGAAAATAAATTCAACAAAGAAACTTTATTGGAAGCTAAAAAATTAGGTTTCGCAGATGTAAACATTGCAGTTCTTTGGAACGTAACGGAGCGTGAAGTTTTCAATTTCAGAAAAGAAAACGGATTAATGCCGGTTTACAAAATGGTAGACACATGTGCTGCGGAATTCGAATCTGAAACTCCATATTTCTACGGAACTTACGAAGAAGAAAACGAAAGTGTTGCTTCTGATAAAGAAAAAATTATCGTTCTGGGTTCTGGACCAATCAGAATCGGACAGGGAGTTGAGTTTGATTACGCAACAGTTCACTCAGTTTGGGCGATCAAAGAAATGGGCTATGAAGCGATCATCATCAACAACAACCCAGAAACAGTTTCTACAGACTTCTCAATTTCAGATAAATTATACTTCGAACCATTAACGGAAGAAGATGTAATGAACATCATCGAATTGGAAAAACCAAAAGGTGTAGTTGTACAGTTTGGTGGACAAACAGCGATCAACTTAGCCGATAAATTGGCAGCTCACGGAGTTCAGATTTTAGGAACTTCTCTTGAGGATCTTGATAGAGCTGAAAACAGAGATAAGTTTGAAAAAGCCCTTCAGGAAATGGGGATTCCTCAGCCTTTAGGAAAAACTTCAACTTCAAAAGAAGAAGCTATAAAAATCGCTAACGAAATCGGTTATCCTGTTCTGGTTCGTCCAAGCTACGTTTTAGGAGGTAGAGCTATGGAAATTGTGTACTCAGAAAGTGAATTGGCTCATTACATGGAGTTTGCGGTAGATGCAAGTCCGGAACACCCTGTTTTGGTTGACAGATACATGGTTGGAAAAGAAATCGAAGTTGATGCAATTTGCGACGGTGAAACGGTAATCATTCCTGGAATTATGGAGCACATCGAAAGAGCAGGAGTTCACTCTGGAGACTCAATTGCGGTGTATCCTCCACAGAATATTTCACAAAGCGAGGTTGAGACTTTGGTAGATTATACGCAAAGATTAGCAAAAGGATTGAATGTAGTTGGTTTAATGAACATTCAGTACGTACTTTTCGAAGGAAATGTATATGTAATCGAGGTAAATCCACGTTCATCGAGAACAGTTCCTTTCTTATCTAAAATCACGGATGTTCCAATGGCAAACTTGGCAACAAAAGCAATTTTAGGTCAAAAACTAACAGATTTAGGCTACAAAAACGGATTAGTTCCAAATAAAGAAGGGGTTTTCGTAAAAGTTCCTGTGTTCTCTTTCTCTAAATTAACGAAAGTTGACATCTCTTTAGGCCCTGAAATGAAGTCTACGGGAGAGGTTATGGGTAAAGATACAACTTTAGAAAAAGCGCTTTATAAAGGATTAGTTGCAGCAGGAAGAAAAGTTCCGATGCACGGTTCGATCTTGTTCACGGTAGCGGATAAGCACAAGCAGGAAGCGGCTGATTTGGCGGCGAGATTCCATGAAGTTGGTTTCAGAATCTGGGCAACAGAAGGAACTGCGAAATTCTTCGAAGAAAAAGGAATTCCTTGTAAAATAGGATATAAAATCGGAGAGGAAGATGTAAACTTAATCGATCTAATTCAGAAAGGAAAAGTTCAGTACGTTGTCAACACGACTACGAAAGGAAAACAAGCTGAAAGAGACGGTTTCCAGATCAGAAGAATGAGTGTGGAAAACGGTGTTCCTTGTTTAACATCAATGGATACGGTTGAAGCAATCCTGAAAGTAATCGAAAGCATGAGTTTCAAAATGGAAACGATGTAGTTTTCGGATTAAAATATTTTTAAAACCTCGTAAGTTTTCTTGCGAGGTTTTTTTGGTTCTTAAGGCAAAAAATACATAATTTAGAAGCTGATAATCAATCACATCAAATTAATAACAACCATGACAGAATATCTTGCGAAATCAACCAATTCTTTACTATTCGAAATAACAAAAGACGAAAAATTCATTGGAAAACTGACGTATAAGAGTTGGTTCAAGTTTGACGCAGAAATTGAATTATTAAACTCGAGATATCAAATACAACCTAAGGGTTTTTGGGGAACAACAATTGAGCTCAAGGACGGTGAAACGGTGCTTTTGAAATTCAGGATGAACTGGAACGGAGAGATTGTGATTCAGACGAATTTTAATGAAATAAAGAATGGTTATGTATTTAAGTATAAAGGCATTTTTAAAGAATCTTTTATATTGACCGATCAAGAAGGAACCGAGCTGTTGATCATGAAACCGCATTTAAAATGGAATCTCATGAATTATGAATATCAGATCACCACGACAGATTCTTTTGAAGGAATTCATGAAAAAGAAATTTTACTAATGATTGCTCTGCATTGCGCCAATTATTATATGTCGATGATGATGTCTATGGTTATTTAGTGATAATAGATTTCATATTATCGCTCTTTAAAATATTTATTGACTTAATTAATTTATCGTAATTTAGATATTAATTCAAAAAATCTAAAGTTTTTACGATGATATTATTGTGTTTTTGTAATTCTAAAAAGTATTTTTTCCTGAGCTTTTCTGACAAAAGAAATTATTGATAAAGAAAATGCTAATATTGACTTTTTGTTTTTAATCTTTAAATTGCCTTTTTTAGAGATAATCATTTATTACGTTTAAAATTAATGACAATACACCAAACATTAATACAAACTCCGCTCGGAGAAATGGTTGCCTGTGCGATAGACGAAGGAATTTGTCTATTAGAATTTACTGACCGAAAAAATATCGAAAAACAATTTAAATCTTTATCTAATAATTTAAATTGCGAAATTGTTGAAAAAGACCATCATCATTTCAAGCAATTAGAACAAGAGTTAAAAGAATATTTCGAAGGAAGAAGAAAAACTTTTGATGTTCCTTTACATATCATCGGAACAGAATTTCAGCAAAAAGTCTGGCAATTATTGAGAGAAATTCCGTCAGGCGAAATCAGAACTTACAAGCAACAAGCGGAAATTTTAGGAAATTTAAAAGCAATCCGTGCCGTTGGAACTGCAAACGGAATCAATAAGATAGCGATTTTAATTCCCTGTCATCGAGTGATTGGTTCAAACGGCGAACTGATAGGCTATGCCGGAGGAATCTGGAGAAAACAAAAATTATTGGAATTGGAGAAGGCTATTCTGTTTTGATTTTGTAATTTTAAGCAAAAATTTACACGTGAAAAAGTTATTATTTGCAGTTTGCATATCAGCTTCAGTTTTCAGCTTTGCTCAAGATTATTCGGTACCGGCAGCGAGCCCGCGTCAGAAAGTAGAGCAGCAGTTTTCAATGTCTAAAATCACAATTGACTACGGAAGACCGGGCGTGAAAGGGCGTAAAATCTTCGGAGAATTGGTTCCTTACGGGCAAGTTTGGAGAGCAGGAGCAAACTCATCTACAAAAATTACATTTGGACAATCTATAAATTTTGGTGGAAAAATAGTTCCTGCAGGAACTTACGGACTTTTCATCGTTCCGACTGAAAAAGAATGGAAAGTAATCTTAAACAAAGACTTCCAACAGTGGGGCGCTTATACATATGACGCAAAACAGGATGTTGTAGATGTTACGGTTCCTGTTAACAAATTGGCGGACAAGCAAGAATGGTTCGAAATTACTTTGAATCCAACTGGCGAAAATACAGGAAATTTAGTTATCAAATGGGATACAGCTCAAGCTGAGGTTGCTTTAAAGCCTTCAAGTCCGGATGCTGTGACTAAGATTGCTGACAAATTAAAGGAAATCAAAAAAATTGAATCTGATGCTGCAAAATCAAAAAGCTAAGCAATGAACTTTTCTATTCAGACTATTTTAGAAAATCAAGAATATAAATTAATCCCCTTACAGCAAGGGGATTTTGAGTCTTTATACGAAGTGGCATCCGATCCTAAAGTTTGGGAGCAGCATCCTAACAAAGATCGTTACCAACGAGAAGTTTTCGAAAACTTTTTTAAAGGTGCAATTGAAAGTAAAGGTGCTTTTAAAATCGTTGAAAAAGCAACTGGAGATATTCTTGGAAGTTCCCGTTTTTATGATTTTGATGAAAATAAAAACAGTATTTTCATCGGATATACTTTTTACGGAACAAGATCTTGGGCGAAAGGAATTAATCCTCAGATAAAAAAATTGATGCTCAACTATATTTTCCAGTTTGTTGATACGGTTCACTTTCATATCGGAAAAGAAAATTACCGTTCGCAAATTGCACTGGAAAGGCTTGGCGGACAAAAAGTTGCGGAAGAAGAAGTTGCCTATTTTGGAGAACCAACGAGAACCAATTTTGTGTACGAAATCAAAAAAGAAAATCATTTTTAGTTTAAAATTTATCTAAATTAAAAACCTTGTGAACTTTTATAAGTGAAACGCCTTTGTGCAACTTAAAAGTGATTAGTAGTAAAAAAAATCTTTGCGTACTTTGCGTTAAAAAATTAATATTGAGATTAAATATCTAATTAATAAAACAACATTAATATGAAAAAATACAAAATTCAAAAATCTCCCTTTGTTGTTCCGACCACAGACGGAAAATTAATTGAAGAACATTGGGGAAATTCAACCCAAAATTCAAATATTTCAATTGCTCACATGGTTGCGCCACCGAATTGGAGCGAACCGCATCAAACTCCTGAATTTGATGAATTTACATTAATTATCTCAGGGAAGAAACAATTCGAAATCGACGGAGAGCTGGTGACTTTAGAAAAAGGTCAAAGCATTTTAATTGAAAAAGGTGCGAGAATTCGTTACAGTAATCCGTTTTCAGAACCTTGTGAATATATTGCAATTTGCCTTCCTGCGTTTTCTATGGATTTGGTGAACAGAGAAGAAGAAATAAATTAAATATGGCGTTACAAACTTGTCCTAAATGTAAAGAAAATTCATTTACTTGGTTTATCAACGGAAAGACTCATTTAACGAGTTGGAGCTGTTTTGACTGCGATTATGAAGCAAAAGAAAACGAAAATGATCGATGTGTCTGCGAAAATTGTGAGAATAAAACAAAAACGAAGCTGAAAGATAAAGAAAAAGAATATTGGTGGTGTTCTAATTGTAATAATATCAATGATTTATAAAAATAGTAAAGCGAGTTGAAGAATCTTTTTTCATATTAAGTTAAATTTCATTTACAAATAGTAGTGGTTACCTTTTTTCTTTAAATAATTTTTGTAAGTTCGCGCACTTAAAAATATGTAAAGAAATAAACTTTTAACTATGAAAAATAAGCTGTCAATCGTACTATTGGTTGGTATTACATTGTCAACAACTTCTTGTGCAACAATTTTTACAGGAACAAGAGATAAAATAACTTTCAACTCAACTCCGGAAGGAGCGAAAGTTTTTCACAAGAATGTTGAGAAATGTACAACGCCTTGTACAGTTGCTATTCCAAGATCATTGAGCAAACAAACCGTCACATTCCAAAAAGAAGGATTTAATGATAAAGAAGTAAAGTTGACGAAAAATTTTAATGCAGTAACTTTATTAAATATTATTCTTGGAGGAGCAATCGGAGTAGGAATTGATGCTGCAACAGGTTCTTTAACTAAGTATTCTCCAAAAGCTTACACGGTAGAATTAGAAGCAAAATAATCAAATAAAAATATAATGAAAAAGGATGTTGAAAATTTTCAGCATCCTTTTTTATTTTAGTGAAATTTATTTCAAAATCTCCTTCAAAAACATTAATGTATGATTCCAAGCTCTTTTTGCCATCACTTCATTATAATCCGGTGATTTCGGATCGGTAAAAGTATGCTTAGAATGCGCATAGGTAATGATTTGCCAGTCTGCATTTCCTTCATTCATCTCCTTGATCAGATTATTGTAATCATCCGGAGTTACACCTTGATCGTCCGCAGGATTTTCAACTAAAATTTTAGTAGAAATAGGTCCATTTACTCTGGTTCTATCTTTACCAATACTTCCATGAATTGAAACAACACCTAAAACAGGAAGATTTCCTCTCGCAGATTCCAATGCACCTGTTCCTCCAAAACAATATCCGATCACTGCAATTTTTTCAGGAATCGCACCATTTTTCTTTAATTGTTCTAAAGCCAACGAAATTCTTTTCTGATAAGCCTCGTAATTTTTTTTGTAATAACCTGAGTTTTTCGCAGCAGAATCCATGCTTGTAGGAATATTTCCTTCTCCATAAATATCTGCAATAAAAGCTATATAACCTTGTTTTTCAAGTTCTGCAGCAGCAGCTTTTGCTTCGTCATCAATTCCTTTCCAGGCTGGAAGAACCAACACTCCCGGAAGTTTTTTTCCGGTGTTTGACGTTACCAAACCATTGAGCTTTTGTGCTCCGTCCTGATAAGAAACTGTTTTTAGATTCTGACTGAAAATAGTTCCCGAAGTCATCAAAAACGCTGATAATAATATTGAACGTATCATATTTTGTAATTTAACTGTATTTAAAAATGTAATTAATTATTTTTATTTGGAGCTTTCTCCCGCTTTCCGCTGTATCTTTTTGGTTACGGTCTCCGCTTCGCTCCGACCGCAACCAAAAAGGATGTCGCTTCAATCGGGGCTAAGATTTTGTCGGACATTCAAATTATCACGATCAAATTGAGACTTTTTATTTCAAATCTAACACTTTATTTACCATAAAAATCGGGATGACAAACTTTACAGTTATTATTTTTATAAAGATTGCTTCATCGTTTCACTCCTTGCAATGACGAGAAAAAAATCCTCTATCGAAATTAATAAAAATAACTCAGAATGCGTATTAATAGAATATTATTTAAATTTTTTAAGAAAGTTTTAAATCTCAGTCTCAACCTCAATCTTAATTTGGTCTATAAAACTGATATTGTTCATTTTCATAATACGCATTGATATGCTGTAATCCATTTGTTAAAATAATTTCTTTTGCTCCGATTATCGAATTGTATCTTGCGGTTTGTTCAAACGTTTTCTCTGTCAATTTGATTTGCGGAGCTTTACATTCAATCAAAATAATGGGCTCTGTTTTTTCTGTTATTAAAAGGTCGATTCTCTTTGTTAAACCGTTTAAAATAATCTTTTTTTCTGTAATTAAAGCAGAGGTAGAGTAGGATTTCACCGTCAGATAATAGTGAATCCAGTGTTGGCGCACCCATTCTTCAGGAGTGAGCAAAAGGTAAGTTTTACGAACCAAATCATAAATAAAAAACTTATCTTTGTCTTTCTTGAATTTAAAATCAAAAGTTTCCTGAAAGTTCAGTTTTGGAAGTTCCATTTATAAGATGAAAGAATTAGATTTAATCCTCAAAAATATTAAAAATAAAGAAGTTTTACCGATTTATTTTTTCCACGGAGAAGAACCTTACTTTATAGATCTTGCTGTAAAAGCCCTAGAACATGACTTCTTAACCGAAGACGAAAAGGCTTTCAACCAAACGGTTGTGTACGGAAAAGATACGTCTTATCAGGAAGTTCTTTCGTTGGCGCGACAGTTTCCGATGATGGGCGATAAACAGGTAATCATCGTGAAAGAAGCGCAGGATTTGAGACTAGCCGAAAGTGAAAGCAACGCTTTGGAAACGTACATTCAGAATCCGGTTCCTTCAACGGTTTTGGTTTTTGCACACAAACACAAGAAATTAGACAGCCGAAAAAAGGTTGCAAAATCTTTAGATAAAATCAATGCCTTATTTTTAAGTGAATCAATAAAGGAAAATAATCTACCAAAATGGATTGCTGATGAATGTATTTCGTTAAAAATAAAAACAGCACCGAATATTTCTCATCTTTTAGCCGAATATCTAGGAAATGACCTTTCCAGAATCGCCAATGAATTGAATAAACTTAAAATTATTCTAAAAGAAGGCGAAGTTTTAGACGGAACTATCGTAGAAAATCATATCGGGATCAGTAAAGAATACAACGTTTTTGAGTTGCAAAAGGCTTTAGGAACAAAAAATGCGAATGCTGCATTTAAAATTGCTCATTTTATGGGGAAAAATCCTAAAAATAATCCGTTTGTGATGATGTTGGCGAGTTTGTATAATTATTTTTCCAATGTTATTATTTATAACACAATGGCTAATCAGCCGCCGCAGGTTATTGCTTCTCAGATGGGTGTAAACCCTTATTTTATAAAAGATTATGCTGAATCTGCAAGATTATATCCTTTAAAACATGCAACCAGAGTGATCTCTATTTTAAGAGAATTCGACATGAAAGGAAAAGGTTTGGGAGCCGTAAACATGAGTGAAGCGGAATTGATTAAGGAGCTGGTTTACAAGATTATCAACGTCGATAAAATTAAGATGAAAGTGTGATTTTGGTTGATTGTTGTTGGTTGTCAGTTGATTGTATTAGAGCATTACTCAGAACTATCAACCAGCAACCAAAAACTAGCAACTACCATCGAAATTCAACATATTAGATATTGACAACTATCATTAAAATAACTTTAAATAAATATTAAAAATTCCGAAATTAGTACTCGGAAATTTTTAAATCTTTGAAAGCAAATTATGGAGCAAAACATTTTAGATTGTGTGATCGTTGGATCTGGACCTTCTGGTTTCACAGCGGCAATTTATGCGGCAAGAGCAGACTTAAAACCTGAATTATATACAGGTTTGGAGCCGGGCGGACAATTGACTACAACTACTGAAGTTGATAACTTTCCAGGGTATCCGGCAGGAATTACAGGTCCTGAAATGATGATGGATTTGCAAAAACAAGCGGAGAGATTCGACACGAAAGTTCATTATGAAATGATCACGAAAGTTGAATTTTCTAAGGAAGTTGGAGGTATTCACAAATTATATGCCGGACAAAAAGAGATTTTTGCCAGAACAGTAATTATTTCAACAGGAGCAACTGCAAAATATTTGGGTCTTGATGACGAAAAAAAATATAATGGAGGAGGAGTTTCTGCATGTGCGACTTGCGACGGTTTTTTCTACAGAGGAAAAGACGTTGTGGTTGTAGGAGCTGGTGATACTGCGGCAGAGGAGGCAACTTACCTTGCTAAATTGGTGAATAAAGTAACAATGTTGGTGAGAAAAGATGAGTTTAGAGCTTCGAAAGCAATGATTCACAGAGTTCAGAATACACCAAATATTGAAGTGAAATTCCACCATGAGTTAATTGGTATTGAAGGTGAAAATAACTTGGTAGAAAGAGCAGTTGTGATTAATAACCAGACTCAGGAAAAATCTACGGTTGATGTTCACGGAATCTTCATTGCAATTGGTCACAAACCAAATACAGATATTTTTGTTGGTCAGATCGACTTAGACGAAAACGGATATATTGAAACTGAAAAAGGTTCTTCAAGAACAAATCTTCCGGGTGTTTTCGCGGCAGGTGATGTTCAGGATCATATCTACAGACAAGCGATTACTGCTGCAGGAAGTGGTTGTATGGCTGCGATGGATGCTGAAAAGTATTTGGCAGAATTACATTAATCTTATTTCAATTAAAATATGAAACGCATCTTTTGGGTGCGTTTTTTTGTTTTTAAAATCTCAAAATTTCTTTTGTTGATCGATGTTTGATGAAAATAATTAATCTGATTTTGAGTCTATTATTAATTTTTGTTAAAATTTGTTCGAAAATATTTTGTCAGAATTGAAAAACATTCTATATTTGCACCACTGAAAACAACGATACAATCGGAGTTTAAGGAGAGTTGGCAGAGTGGTCGATTGCGGCAGTCTTGAAAACTGTTGACTGTAACAGGTCCGGGGGTTCGAATCCCTCACTCTCCGCCAGTTGGGAAACCAAAATAAGCTAAAACGCTGTAAACATTAATGTTTACAGCGTTTTTTGTTTTGTGCTAGTATCAAAGAAAATTAAAAAAGGCCATATTAAAAGTGACCTATTTAGTGACCTATTGTGAAAATATCAAAATAGGTCACTGAAATCTCTGGAAAACTCTACCAATAGGCAACTCCAACCGTTCAATATCTTGCAGCTGAACTGCATCTCTCGCTAAGTTATTTAAGTGATATGCTCCGCAACTTAATAGGGCAAAATGCTCAGCTGCATATACAAACCCAACTTATAGAAATGGCAAAGTAAAAATTATCAACAACAGATTTATCTATCAGCTCAATCGCATATGAACTTGGCTTTGAACACTCGCAGTCCTTCAGTCTGTTATTTAAAAGCAAAACCAATCAAAGTCTCATTGATTTTAAGTCTTCATTAAAAAATTAGGCAATAATTACTTTAGTGTAGCAAATTTGTTTTTCTAATATAATTTGGATTTTAAAGATCTTTATTCGGATATTGTTAGTTAACTACCTTCTTACTTTATGTATTTAAGCATGTAGTACTAAGCGCATCATTATCTTAGAAATATGAAGATTTAATTCTATAAATTTGTTCTATGTTTAGTAAGTTTAAAAGTTATTTAAATCAGTTTGTAGAAATTTCCGATGATGAATTTGATATAATTTGTAAGGCTGGAGTTGAGCGACACCTTCGTAAATCCCAATCGCTTCTACATGACGGTGAGGTTTGGAACTATAACTGTTTTATCGTTAGCGGATGTTTCAGATTATACCGTTTTGGTGAGGATGGAACTGATCATACGATGCGTTTTGGAATTGAGAACTGGTGGATGACAGATCAGGAAAGCTATAACCAAGGAACACCTTCAGAATACAATATAGAAGCACTTGCTAAAAGTACGGTCTTACTATGGAAGAAAGATTCCTGGCAAAAGTTAATAGCAACTGTTCCGGCATTAAAATTATTCGAAGAAGGACTACAGGCGAGAGCATACGAGGCAAGTCAACAAAGAATATATTCACTGATTAGCGGATCTGCAGAAGAAAAATATCTCACATTTCAAAAAACGTATCCAAATGTCTTCAATAAGGTTCCATTATATATGGTAGCCTCATATCTTGGAATGTCACGCGAAACTTTAAGCAGAATTAGAAAAGGATAAATTTCATTAAAATAATAGACCTGGCTGCAATAGTCAGGTCTTGTTAATTTAAATTCACTTTTAAAGCATATCATTTAAAGATCAGGATGTAATTCGGATACCGAACCGGCAGTTTCCAAGAGTGATGCAACATGCAATATTGTGGGTTCTGCATGCCAGCTTCCGATAACCTGAACACTGATAGGCAATCCTGAGCTGCTAGTTCCAAATCGCATCGATATGCCTGGAAGTCCTGTAATATTCAAAGGAACTGTCGCTCCTTGAAGATAAGTTGCATCAACAGTTTCTCCATTGATGACAAAACTTTCCTCTCCATGCTTGTAAGCAGGAATTGGTAAAACATGAGTCAACAACACGTCATACTGAAAAAAATATTCGGCAAAACCATCTCTGATTCTTTCTGCGGCCTGTTCAGCTTTAATATAATCTTTCATCGAAGTGTTGGGAAGCGAAAGCATAGTTTTGGCCATTTTATAGATTTCATTGTCGCTTCGACCTTTTGTTGCCTGTCTGAATGCTTCTTTCATTTCCATCACGTGAATATGGTTGAAGACATCCAAAGCAAAATCCTTTTCAAGGACAGGAATTTCAACTTTGTGTACGCTGTGGCCCATTTGTTTTAAAGTTGATGCTGCAGCTTCAACGATTTTTGCTACTTCAGGATCCACAGGCCCAAAGCCCGGTCCTGTCATCCAGCCTATTCTAAGCGGACGACTCTCAAAATTTCTCAAGCTTTTCTCCTTTTGAATCTGACTGGATGCAAATCCATCCTGACCATCAGGTCCTGAGAGAATTGAAAATGCCAGAGAAAGATCACGGATACTTCTCGCCATAGGACCAACATGCCAAAATCGACGAGGCGCTCGAGGCCAGATTCCTGTCATTGGAATGCTTCCGTGAGTAGCTTTTAAAGAGACAATTCCTGTCTGGGCGGCAGGACCACGAACTGAAATTGCTAAATCGGTACCTAGACCAATAGGAGATAAACCGGCTGCGACCGCTGCGGATTCCCCGCCGCTTGATCCGCCCGGTGTGAGACTTAGATCCCAGGGATTATTTGTTCTTCCACTTAGTAAATTATCGCTCTCAATCCAGTAAGAAAATTCAGGCAGATTGGTCTTTCCTATGAGAATTGCTCCTGAAGCCTTCATTCTTGCAACACTTATGGCATCTCTTTCTGGTATATGGCCTTTAAAGATCGGAGATCCTCTTTGAGTGAGGAGATTTGAAGTATCTATTGAATCTTTGACGGTAAATGGAACACCGTGGAACACTCCTAATTTTTCACCATTTAAAACTTTTTTTTCAGCTAATTTGGCTTGATTAATTGCCTGATCTGAAATGGTTACAATAGCATTAATTGATGGATTTAATGAATTAATTCTTTCAAGATGAGTTTCCATCACTTCAACCGGGGAAATTTCACGGTCACGAATTAGCTGAGCCAAAGATGTGGCATCTTGATAGTAGATAGGATTTGTTTTCATTATTAAAATATTTTATTTGAACAGTATTGCTCTTTTTACACTACAAATGTACTTTTAGTCAATACCAAATAAGGAGGTCGTTTTACACAATTTGAATGTGACATTTCTCACAAAAAGATGTACGATAAATAATATATTGAGATTAAAAGTATTGAATTTGCAAGTTAGAACACAATTATTTACCTACTGGCTTACGGGAAGTATTAGTACTTTTATACTAAATTTAGACATTTTAGAAATCGTTAAAAAAATTGAATAATACAATATTTAACTTTGATGTTACCTGTTATTAACTAAACAAAAATCAATTATAGTGTATAGACAATTAGAACAATATATGAGAGGAAGAACTGAAATTGACGATGAAACACTTTTGTATATTTTTTCATACTTTAGATCCATAAAGACCAAACGAAACGAATTTCTTTTGAAAGAAGGTGAAATTTGCAAGCATCATTATTTTCTAAACAAAGGATGTATAAGGCTTTTTCATATTAATAAGGAGGGAGAAGAGGTAACAAGATATTTTCATTTTGAAAATACGTTTGGAACGGCTTTATCAAGTTTCATCAATCAAAAATCTTCATTCGAATGTATGCAGACTATTGAACCATCTGAATTGTTAGTGATCAACCACGCAGATTACTTTCATTTGGTTGAAACAGTTCCGCAGTTTGGATTTGTTTACAAGCAGATTTTAGAGTTAGCTTATATCAAATCGCAAGAACGAATTTATTGTTTTCAGAGTTTGGAAGCTATAGAAAAAGTTCGTTGGGTTATAATAAATCAGGCAAAATTATTGACAAGAATATCAAACAAAATGGTTGCATCTTATTTAGGACTTACCCCTCAAACATTGAGCAGATTAAAATCGAAGATCTGAAAATATGAACATAGGACAACGTTTACAATATTTACTGTGATCATCTTTGTACTTTAATATTAATTAAAAGTTAAATTATGATTTTAATAACAACGCCAACAGGCAACACGGGTTCGATGATTCTGCAACAGCTACTAGAGCAAGAACAAAAGGTGAGAATTTTTCTTAGAGACCCCAAAAAAATATCAGCCGATATTTTAGAAAAAGTAGAAATAGTTACAGGCTCTTTGCTAAATGAAGTTGAATTCACGGAAGCATTGAAAGGATGTGATACCCTTTATTTTTGTGTGCCTCAAAGCAATACCCAAGAGGATGTAAATGCCTATTATTAAGACTTCGCAAAAGTGGCTTCACAAGCAATTAGAAATGCTAGTACAAAAAGGGTTGTTTATCTATCAAGTCTAGGTAAAGAAAGTGATTTGCAGGCAGGTCTTATTACAGCACTTCACCGAGCTGAAGATATCATCAGCCAATCAGGAGCATCGGTGAGAGCATTGCGATGCCCTGTATTTTTTGAAACTCTACATTATCAGATTACATCTGTAAAGAAATCGGGAATGTTCTTTTTACCTATTGACGAAAATTATAAATTCCCGCAGTCGCCGTAAAAGACATTGCATCAAAAGCAGTAGAATTACTTATTGACACAACCTGGATAGACTTTGAAGCATTTGCAGTTCAAGGTCCAGCAGACATTTGCTACAATGAGATTGCGCGACAAATGAGTGAACTAACAGGGAAGGCTATTCATTTTCAACAAGTTTCAAAAGAGGATTATATAAAAACTCTTTTGGAAAAACATCATACAAGCGAAGCATTTGCCATCTCTTTGACAGAAATGCTGACGGCAATTGGCAATGGCCTTTATGATAGGGAATCTAGAACAAATGAATCTACAACATCGACAACCATTAAAGAGTGGTTGGCAGATAATTTAGTTTATAAAATAAATTAAGAGAATTCATTACATTAAACAATATAATTAAATTGGATAATGATATACTTTAGTGTACAAAATTATTGTTCTTATTAAAACTGAGGATTAAAGATTGTTTGAGCACTTATTATCATAATATTATACAACTAAGCACATGGTTCATTTAAAAGTATATCAATTACCTTATCATACTAATATATGAACGGCTCTGAAGAGTTTAACACTACTCAGAGCCGTTTCATATATTAATTATTATTTTACAAAACTAATGTAGGTGCTTTTCCAAATTTCTTTTTAAAAGCATGGGAAAAATGAGAAAGGCTTTCAAATCCCAGGTCAAGGTAAATGGAAGATGGACGTTGGTTTTTACTTTCGATGAGATGTCTTGCCTCATTCAATCTTTTATCCTGCAGCCATTTTCGAGGGGGCATTCCAAATGTTTTCTGGAAGTCTCTCTTAAATCCTGAAAGACTTCTTCCAGTCAATTGGGAAAATTTTTCGACCGAAATATTAAAATGATAATTGCTGAGCATAAATTTTTCAAGATCTATTTTGTAAGGCTCAGAAAAATCGAATAGAAAGTTTCGTAGTTCAGGCATGGCAAGAATCATAAGTTTAATGCCTTCCTTCACTTTTAAAAGTCCCATTTCGTCGGTCATTTGAGCACCTGAGTTTCTGGCATAGGGAACAATAGACTGGAAATATCCTTTTAGAAATTCATTATGAGGGATTATCAAATTAGGAAGTCCAATGTATTTACCAGCCGCTTCCATTCTTTCCTCCAAAATAATCTTGCGCATTAGATCTTCCTGCAGAGATATAACGATAGTTTCATAATGTCCGCCGGGAAGAGGTGTTTTGGTAAGGGTTCCCAGTTGATTTTTTCGGATTAATAAAACCTCTCCCGCAGAGATGGAAATATTCTGCTCTGAGGTCTCCAAGACAAGTTGACCTGAAACCTGTAAAACTAAGGTATGATGATTCCAAAAGCAGACCTTTTGTTTCTGCTCCGAAGAAAGATAGGAATAAAATATAACGCCGGGTAAAATCTCTGCTGGACTTTCCATTATCTTTGAAGATAGGTACCGCCTTTTATGGCGCCTATTGCAAATGTAGTGTTTAAAATGTTCATTTCCTCAGGAGTGAATATAATTTCCATTGCAGAAATATTCTCAGGTAGTCTCGATCTGCGGCTCATACTTACGAGAGGCATTATATTCTTACCTTGTTCCTTTACCCAGGCAATAGCAAGCTGTGTCGGTGTGAAACCTTTGCGTAGAGCCATCTGTTTGAGCACTTCTACTTTTTCAAGATTATGAATCAGGTTTTCACTCTTAAAACGGGAGAAATGATTTCGGTAATCATTCTCTGATAATGGTGACTGAAGATCCCCGCTCAAAAGCCCTTCCGCAGTATTTGCGAAGGCGATGACACCGATTCCTAATTCTCGGGCGGCTGGTAATAAATCTTCTTCTATCTGGCGGTCTGCCAAAGAGTATCCGATTTCCAAAGCACTTATTGGATATATATTATTAGCTTTACGAAGCTGATCCGATGTGATCTCCGATACTCCGATATGACGTACCTTACCTTCCTCAACAAGACCGGCGATTGTTCCAATAATATCTTCTATCGGAACACTGCCATCCATCCTGCTTGGCTGATAAAGATCAATGGTCTCAATTCCCAGACGGGTAAGAGAGTAATTGACAAAATTTTTGATTGCTACAGGACGAAGATCCATTCCAATCCACTGACCATTGTGGAAAATAGCGCCAAACTTGACACTGATGAATGCATCATCACGTCTTCCCTTAATTGCTTTTCCAATGAGCATCTCGTTATGACCTGCACCATAAAAATCTCCGGTATTGAGAAAATTTATTCCATTATCCAATGCCTGACGAATAGTAGCAATACTTTCTGCTTCATCAGGTGTCGAACCACCCCAAACTGATGACATTCTCATGCATCCCAAACCAAGTTTTGAAACCATAGGTCCATTTTGACCTAACTGTATTTTTTTAATTTCTGACATTTTGATTTATTTAATTTAATTAATTTAATAGGACAAAGTTCAAGTATTATTGCATATTCTACTTTTGTGTACGGTTCAATTTACTTGCTTGTGTGGTTCAAGAAAAGTATTGATCGTTTACACTTAAATCTGTGAGCAGAAAAAATAACATAACCTGGTTTTAATTTTTTAGTCCGCTTTTTTTATTGGAATGAAGAAATATCGAAACATTTGCTAAAAGTTTTAGAAAGAATTTTGCAATTTTGAAGCTATGAAAACCTTTAATGATTTAATATCATATAACAAATATCTGAATCTCTCACTTCCTCTTCATCCATTAATGGACAGCAGAGTGTGCAAACAGGCTATTCCAAATTTTCCACAGGTGAGTGGTGAAATTCAGGTTAACCTCTTTAAGATTTCGCTGAAGAAAAACTTTACCGGAGACATCAATTACGGAAATAATAAATATTATACCGAGAACGGATTAATGCTTTTCAGCGAGCCGGGACAGGTTGTTTCCTGGGACAGCCTGACTTTCTGGGACGGGTATGCATTTGTTTTTCACCCTGATCTCATCAAACAAAATCCGGTTGCTGCTAAAATCCATCAATATAAATATTTCAGTTATGAGATCAATGATGCGTTGTTTATGACCGCGGAGGAGGAAGAGACTATCACTTGGCTTTTTACAAAAATTCATATGGAGTTGTTGGAAAATAAAGCCAATGCCAATATCAATATTATTCTGTCTCTATTGAATACAGTGCTTTCGTACGCAGATGTTTTTTATGAAAGACAATTCAAAGACAAAGCAACAAAAGCCATTTCAGTGTCTTCAAAATTAAAAAGCTTCCTTCAAAATCATTATAAGGATCTATCAAAACCCGTTTCAAATTTTCCTACCGTCTCATCTGTTGCCGAAGAGCTTAATATGTCTTCAAACTACCTTACAGACCTTATTCGTGCAGAAACCGGGAAAAGTACCATCAGCTTCATTCAGGAATTTGTGATCGAACAGGCCGAAATATTATTGCTTCAGACAGATATGAATATCAGCGATGTGGCTTACCAATTAGGTTTTACGAACGTTCCATATTTTTCCAGATTTTTTAAAAAGATTAAAGGTATTTCTCCTAAAGAAATCAGAAATCAGAGAAAAGGATAAGATATTCCCCGATTTGTGTTAAAAATCCAGCATTTGTGCAATTAATTTTGAACAGACAAAAAAGTTATGTCTAAGATTTACATCAATTAAAAGTATTACTATGATTTTTACAACACAAAAAATAACAGAAAGCTATTGGAAAGTAGCCATCAATCATCCTCCGGTAAACGTATTCGACCCCGAATTTTCAGTTCAGTTAAGAACATTAATGGATGAATTGGAAGCCAACGATAACTTAAAAGTAGTAGTTTTTGAAAGTTCCAACCCAGAATTTTATGTTGCTCACGCAGAATTGGTCAATATTTTTGATTTTCCGAAAGGTGAGGGGAAAACCGGGCTTTCAAAATCTTGGCCCGACGTTGCCAAACGTCTCGAACAGGCTCCGTTTGTAAGCATAGCCTCTATCAGAGGAAGAGCGAGAGGCTTGGGAAGCGAGTTAATTCAGGCTTTCGATATGCGTTTTGCAAGCAAGGAAAAAGCAGTTTTTGCACAACCCGAAATCGGAATTGGTTCTTTTCCAGGTGGTGGTGGATTGGAGCGTTTACATCTTTTAACAGGAAAAGCCAGAGCTCTGGAAATTATTTTGAGTGGTGACGATTATGATGCGCAAACAGCCACTGATTATGGTTGGATTAACCGTGCATTTCCGGATAATGAGCTGGATGCATTCGTGGAAAATTTGGCAAAAAGAATAGATTCATTTGATTTGAAAATCATCAAGAAAATAAAGACAACGATGAACGAAAGGGTAATTATTCCAAAAAATGAACATATTATGGAAACGCAGATAGCCTTCTTCGCATCATTAACAGAACCCGAAGCAAGAACCAGAATTAAAAAACTCTTAGACCAGGGATTACAAACCTATGGCGATGTTGAACTTAATCTTGGAAAATATTTATAATTAATGAAAGCATTAATCATCAACGGGCACATCAAATGGCCGCAAATTGCAGAAGGAAATCTCAATAAAACCATTTTTGAAAAAAGTAAAAGTGTTTTCGATGAAAAAGGCTACGAAATTCTCGAAACAGTAGTTGATAATGGCTACGAAATTTCGCAGGAAATTGAAAAGTGGGTAAATGCTGATGTCATCCTGTTTCATTTCCCGATCAACTGGTTTGGAATGCCTGCCAAAACAAAAGATTATATCGATAAAGTTCTGATGAGCGGCTACGGAAAAATCTATGCCGGAGACGGTCGAAATAGTGGCGGAAACTACGGAACTGGCGGTCTTCTGAAATCTAAAGGAATCATCGTGAATATCTGGAATGCTCCCGAAGAAACTTTTGGAAATGTAGGTCAGCTGCTTGAAAGTTTTTCTATGGAAGAATTTACCAGACCTTTCACAGCGACGCTTCAGTTTGTGGGCGTTCAGCCATTACCGACGTTTGCTTTTTATGATGTTTTCAAAAATCCGAATATTGAACAGGAACTGGTTTCTTTTGAGGAACATCTTAGAAATCATATATAAACTTATTTAAACTGATTTCAGAATTAACCGCAAAAGTCACAAAAGATCGTTACGACAGTGAGTAGAATATTTAAAGCTCTCAAAAGAATAAAAATCGAAGATTTTTTTAAACTATTGTGATCTTTCTCTTTTAGAGTCATCAACTTTAAATAAAAGTTTAGCTTATCTTCTGAGACTTTTATGGTTAAATAAAAAGTTTAAACAGACTTATTAAATATTTAGTTTAAACAAGTCATAAAGCTTCCGTAATTCTGTGCTATTCTTCCGCTGATTTGAGCTACAGGTTTAGCTCTGATGCGAGATAACTTTGTCTTATCAAAATTAAAAAACAAAACAATTTAAATTTTTAAAAATGGAAAAGACAATTTTTATCACAGGAGCATCAAGAGGATTCGGAAAACTTTGGACAGAAGCCTTCCTTAAAAGAGGCGATAAAGTAGCGGCTACATCAAGAAATATTGAAGCGTATAAAGATCTGGTAGAACAATATCCTGAAACTTTCCTTCCTATTTCTTTAGATATTACCAATAGAGAAGCGGTTTTTGAAGCGGTAAATAAAGCGAAGAATCACTTTGGGAATCTGGATGTTGTTATTAATAATGCCGGCTACGGTGTTTTCGGAGCTGTAGAAGAAGTAGGAGAGAAAGTAACTAAAGATGTTTTTGAAGCCAATGTTTTCGGAACTCTTTGGGTAACACAGGCGGCTTTGCCGATTTTCAGAGCACAGGGAAGCGGTCATGTAATTCAGCTATCAAGTGTTTTGGGTGTTTGGAGTTTGCCGACTTTGGGAATTTATAACGCGACAAAATTTGCAGTAGAAGGCTTCAGCGAAGCTTTGGCAACAGAAGTAAAACCATTCGGAATTAATGTAACGATGATTGAGCCTAACGGATATACAACCGATTTCGGAGGAAGCTCAGCTGTTCACGGCGATGCCATTCCGGCCTACGATGCTTTGAAATCAAGTTTGGGAGAAGCTGAAGGATTATTACCGGAAGATTACGGAAAGCCGGAAGCAACGGTTCCTGCGATTTTGAAATTAATTGACAGCGAGAATCCACCACTTCGTTTATTCTTAGGAAAAGTAGGATTGAGAAAAACAGAAAGAGTGTACGCAGAAAAACTTCAGGTGTGGAACGACTGGAAAGAGGTTTCCGAAGCTGCGCACGGATAGGTCAGTTACTATACAAAACAGAAGTGCTTGTCATTTCTGTTTTGTAATTTATTAAATTTGATAATTACTAATAACCTTATTGAAATAAATCTTTAAAAACATTTAAATATGGAAAAAATCAATCACTATAAAAGTATCACAGAGCTTCACGAAAAAAGCGGTTTCGAACCTCCGAAAAATCCTCTTTTGAGTTTGATGACCTGTAAAGAACTGATGACCTATTCTGTAGGCGAAGACCGTTTTACAGGAGATTTTTATATGATTGGTTTAAAGAAAATCAAATCCGGTTACGTGTTATACGGCAAAACCAAGTACGACCACAACAACGGTTCTGCGGTTTTTATGAAGCCCAGACAGATTATTGAGGTGCAAAATGTACAGTTTGCCGAAAAGGGCTTTGTAATGTTTTTCCACGAAGATTACCTATCGGGACATCCGTTGAATGAACAGATCAAAAAATACGGCTATTTTGAATATGAAATCAATGAAGCGCTTCATATTTCGCCTTCGGAGGAAGTGATTATGTGGGAACTTTATGAGAAAATCAGAAGAGAATATGAGGAAAATTCTGATGAATTCAGCAGGGAAATTATCCTGTCTCATATCGATTCTATTTTAAAATATTCTGATCGTTTTTACAAAAGACAGTTCATAGATCGCAGTTCCAACGTTTCCGGAACAATGGTTAAAAAATTCCTTACGGTTTTAGATAACTATTTTAAGGAAAATAAACACATTGAAGATGGCTTGCCCACAGTCAATTTTATGGCAAATGAATTAGCAGTTTCACCCCGATATTTAAGCGATATTCTGAAACAGGAAACCGGAAAAACGGCATTGGAGCACGTTCATATTTACTTAATTAAAGAAGCAAAAAATCTCTTATTGAGCTCAGAAAGTAATGTCGCAGGAATTGCCTACGATTTAGGCTTCGAAAGTCCGTCTTACTTTACCCGATTATTCAAAAAAGTGGTGGGGGTAACGCCTGTTCAGTATAAAAAGGAAGCGGTTAAGTAATTTTGAATGTTTCAATTCTGCTCAGGAAACTGTTTTCTGAAGTGTAACGGAGAAATTCCGGCTTTGGTTTTGAAAATTTTGGTGAAGTGGGAGGGATGTTCAAAACCGAGTTCGTAAGCAATTTCGCTTACCAATTTTGTGGTTCCCAAAAGGATGTTTTTTGCCTTGTCGACCAACTTCAAATGGATGTGTTCTATTGTAGTTTTGCCTGTCAATTTACTGAGCAAATCTGATAGATAATTAGGAGAAAGATTCAGTTTTTCGGCGAAATATTTTACTTCGGGAATCCCTTTTTCTATCAAATGGTCATCATTAAAATAATCATTAAGGAGACTTTCAAAACGTTGGGTTACATCGTTTCCGGTTTTGTTTCGGGTAAAAAATTGCCGGTCGTAAAATCGGTCGGAGTAATTCAGAAGCATTTCAATCTGGTTTAAAATCAATCCCTGCGTATGGCGGTCAATATTCTGGGAATATTCTTTTTTAATTCTTGCAATCACTTCATCAAGCAAAATTTTTTCATCTTCCGAAATGTGAAGCGCCTCATTGCTTTCGTATTGAAAAAAACTGTACTTCTGAATTTTTTTACCTAAATCTGAACCATAAATAAAATCAGGATGAAATGCCAGAAACCAACCTTCCTCAATCTCTGTATCCGCACTCGGACTCATCACCTGATTCGGAGCGGTAAACATCAAAGTTCCTTCCTGAAAATCATAATTTGAGCGTCCATATTTTAAACTTCCTTTAAATTTTTTGTAAACAATCGTGTATAAATCAAGGCTGTACAGATAGTCTGCGAAATTTTCGTCGGAACGGCTTACATTTTTCAGATCAATCACCGTAATCAAAGGATGTTTCGGACTTCTGTAATTGTAAAAATGATGAAGGTCTGCAACAGATTTTATGGAAATAAAAGCTTCTGACATTTTTCTGATTTTAGTTAAATTTAAAGATAAATAATGTTTATATTAATTTTTTACCGGAAAAGTCTCAAAAGAAATGTTTGAAAAGAAAATTAAAAAGTTTACAAAATGTTATAATTGATGTACTTTATTAAGCGTTTTGTGAGCTTTTGAATCTTATTCAATATTAAAATCTTTTGTAACTTTTGCGGCTTCAAATAGGATGATTAATTCTGCATTAATCTCAGAAAATCTTCCTCAGAATTTTTATTTTTCAAATCAATGTAAAACTGCGCATCTTCGCCAATCACATATCTTAATTTGGAAAGTTGATCCGTTGCAGCGACAAAAATAGTTTCCGCAACCTCTTCTGCGCTTGCTTTCGGAAGATGTTCTGTCCGTTTGGTGAATTTCGGGATAAATGCTACCAGTTCCGTATTATATTCTTCAATCATATTCTGAATCATTTCGATTCCGCTTCTGAAATTGGTGGCAATACTGCCCGGTTCTACGATTTTTACATCAATTCCTAACGCCGAAACTTCAAAATGTAAAGCTTCGGAAAATCCTTCTACAGCAAATTTTGAGCTGTTGTACAAACTTGCAAAAGGTCCCGCTGTAATTCCTCCGAACGAAGAAATATTAATGATGGTTCCTTTTTTTGAGTTCGCATTATCGGTAAAGTGGCTTTGGTAACATTCATCAGACCAAAAACATTTACTTCAAACTGTTTCTGAATTTGTTCAGGATTTGAAGATTCGAAAACGCCCATCAATCCGTAGCCTGCGCTGTTCAACAAAACATCAATTGAGCCGAATGTTCCTGTTCCTTTTGTTATCGCTTCCTGAATTTGCTGTGGATTTGTGACATCCAGTTTTACCAATAGAACATTTTCAAGAAGATTCAGTTCTTTTTCGTTTTCCGGCGAACGCATTGCAGCGATGACATTCCAGCCGTTTTGCTGAAATAATTTAGCGCTTGCTTTTCCCAATCCCGATGATGCTCCGGTGATTAATACTGTATTTTTCATAATGAATTTGTTTAAAATTTCTCAGGCAAAGTTCCGATAACCAAACACGAATCGTTTGTCGATTTTACGGAATGTCTTATACATTTCTACGATTTCGGTTGGTAATTCTGTGCTATTCTTCCGCTGAAATGAACTACACTTTAGGCTTGAAGCAGATTTAACTTTGTATCAACAAAACGAAACAATTGAATAACACTTAAAAATTAAAAAAATGGAAACTTCAACTCAAACATTGGTCAATAAAGTTTTAGCCGCTCACGGAATTAAAAGTGCTGCGGAATTTCAGACGGTAAAAATTCATACTCAAATTGGTGGCGCAGTCTGGGGAATGAAAGGACACGAAAATGCATTAAGCGATGTACTGTTTATCGGTTCTTTAAAAGAGCAGAAAAGCATATGGGAAAATATTTTTAAAGAAAACTACACCTCATCTTTTGAACCCGGAAAAGTTCAGTTATTTGGCGAAAACGGACAACTTATAGAATCTTTGGAAAACCCTAGAGAATCTTTTAAAGGTCATACGGTGGAAACGCCTTGGACGAAAGCTCAACTTATTTATTTCTCCAGCTACGCAACCTGGAATTACGCAACGGCTCCTTTTAATTTTCTGGTTCCGGGATTGGATATTAATGATCTGGGAATTTGGGAAGAAAATGGAGAAGTACTGAATAGACTGGAAGTAATTTATCCCGATGGTTTCGCTACGCACAGCAAAAGACAGCTCTTTTATTTTAATGAAGACGGACTTTTAAAACGCCACGATTACTGGCCTGAAGTGTTGGGCGGTTCTTCTGCAACACAGATTATTGAGGACTACAAAGAATTTCAGGGAATAAAAACCGGAACTAAAAGAAATATTTATGTTCTGAATGATGAAGATAATTCTTACAACAAAGATTTTGTACTGGTTTCCATCGATATTCTGGATGTAAAATTTGAAAAATAAATTATAAAAAATAACATTAAAAATCATAAAAAAATGGAATTACAACAAAATTTTGCAGCTAATTCAAATACTCAATATATTGATGTAAATGGGACTAATTACGCATATCGAAGATTCGGAAATAAAACAACTGATGTTCCTGTTATCGGATTTCAGCATTTTACAGGAACACTGGATAATTGGGATCCGGCAATTGTGAACGGATTGGCACAGGAGAGAGAAGTCATCATTTTCGATAACAAAGGTGTTGGAAACAGCAGTGGCAAAACACCGGATAATGTGCTTGACATGACGAAAGATGCAGTTGAATTCATAAAAGCGTTAGGTATTGAAAAATTCGATGTATTAGGATTTTCTCTCGGAGGTTTTATAGCCCAGTACCTTGGAACCCAATATGCCGGAATGGTAAGAAAGATTATTATGGTGGGAACAGCACCGCAAGGAGCAAAAGTGTTAGAAGGATTTAATGATCTGATCGCAAAAGGTGCACATTTGGATCCTGTAGAGCTTTTTCTGTATATATTCTTTACAAAATCTGAAAACAGTCGAAGCAAAGGTAGAGATACTCTGAAACGTATTTTCGAAAGATCTGAAGACAGAGATCAGCAGACAAAAATCGAAACCGTAATGGCTCAGGCAAAAGCAATTACAGATTGGGGAACAACTTCAGATACTGATCTTTCACAAATCTCACATCCTGTTCTTATTATTCAGGGAAGTCATGATGAAATGATGGATTCCGACACATCTTATACTTTGTTTAAACAGATTCCGAATGCGGTTTTATCGTATTATCCGGATGCTGCACACGGTTCTTTTTTCCAGTATCCTGAAATGTTTGTGAAGCAGGCAAACGACTTCTTAAACAATTTTTAAAATCTGTTGGTCATTAGTTTTAAGTAGTAAAAATAATGTTTTTTCGTGCTAATGTTCCGCTGATTTGTGAAATTATTTTCAACCAAATATTCTCAACTTTGAATGAGTAAATAACAAACAAAATCTTAATACTTTTGAAAACAACAGCCTTAAACGCAGAAACAAAATTCGCAGAAATTAACAACAATAAAATTGCTTACAGACAATTCGGAACCGGAGCTCCATTGTTCTTTGTGAACAGATTCAGAGGAATTATGGATACCTGGGATCCTTTATTTTTAGATTCTTTGGCAGAAAAAAATACAGTCACTCTTTTTGATTATCCGGGAATCGGAAGCTCAGAAGGAGAGCTGCCTTTGGATATTGTAGAAGTGGCGGGTACGGTTCCAGCTTTGGCGGATTATTTGGGAATCGATAAGTTTAATGTGTTGGGCTGGTCTTACGGCGGATTGGTGGCGCAGGCTGTGACTTTTCAGAATCAGGAAAGAGTATTAAAAACTGTTTTAATCGGAACCAATCCTCCGGGAGAAAATGCAATCCCAATTGAGCAGGTGTTTTTTGACCACGCTTTAAAACCGATTAACGATCTGGAAGATGAATATTATCTGTTTTTTGAGCCGGCTTCCGAAAAAAGCAGACAGGCAGCCAAAGAATCTCACGACAGAATCGGGCAGAGATTAGAGCGTTCGTTAATACCTTCTACAATGGAGGTTTTCCAGAGATATATTGCGGGTTCCGGAACAATGAAAGAAGATAAGCTGAACTTTAGAGATGGCTACAAAACACTGAAATCTCCCGTTTTGGTTATTTCCGGGGACCACGACATCAGCTTTGCAACAGAAAACTGGTTTCCGCTACTGAAAAATGCACCTACCATGCAGCATATTATTTTGAATGATGCAGGACACGGTCCTCAACATCAGCATCCGGAACTTACGGCAGGATATATCAACCTTTTTTTAGGATAGTATAATTTCTGTTTTTAGTTTCGGTAAAATATAATTTAACTTAGATAAAATTAAACCGATGCAACATTACAAAACCCTTACCGAATTACATTGGGGTAATCATTGGGACGCTCCGGAACATCCGCTTTTCAGTATGATCGGCTGTCAGTCGGAGTGCAAATTGGGGAACAGAGAGTTTACCACAGATTGTTATGTGATTGCTTTCAAAAAAATAAAATCAGGGATTTTTATGTACGGCCGTACACCGTATGACCACGACAACGGCTGTCTGTTTTTTGCAAAACCAAGACAGATTATCGAGATGAAAAATCTTGAGTTTGAAGAAAAAGGCTATATGCTGTTGATTCACGAAGATTATCTGAACGGCCACGAGCTTTTTAAAGAAATTGAGAAATACAGTTTTTTTGATTACGAAGTGACTGAAGCCCTGCATCTTTCTCCAAAAGAAGAGCAGATTATCCTGGAACTTCACTCGAAAATTCAGAGCGAATATTTTAATAATCCTGATGAATACAGCCGTGATATTATTTTAAGTCATATTTCATCGATTTTAAAATATGCACAACGCTATTACAAACGACAGTTTATTGACAGAGCGCAGGTGACAGGAAAGACGGCTTCAAAATTCAATGATGCGTTGAGAAAATATATCAGCGAGGGTTTATTGGAAAAAAACGGACTTCCGAATGTCGCTTTTTTAGCCGACCAGCTTTTTGTTTCGCCAAGATATTTAAGTGATTTATTGAAGCAGGAAACGGGAAAAACCGCAATGGAACTCATTCATATTTTTATGATTTCCGAAGCAAAAAATCTGTTGAGGTTGGGAGAAAAAGGAGTTGCTGAAATCGCTTACGAGTTAGGCTTTGAAAATGCATCTTATTTCACAAGATTGTTCAAAAAACAGACGGGAATGAAGCCTTTGGAATTCAGGAAGTCGCAGATGAATTAAATTTCAAATAATAATATTTTAGAAAAGACTGTTTCAGAAAATGGAACAGTCTTTTTTTTATTTCTGTACTGTAAATCTGTGCTATTCTTCCCCCGAAATGTATTATTTATTCAGCCGTAATGCTTCTACCTTTGACTTATCAAAATCATCGAAAATCAATTTAAAATGAAAACTAAATTCAACCTTCTTTCCTTATTTCTTTTCTTCGGATTAGCGAATGCACAATTAGAAAAAATAGCAACATCAGATGTAGTTTGGAACGGTGTTACAACAAGCTCGGACGGAAGAGTCTTTGTTAATTTCCCAAGAATTGAGGGTGATAAAGGAATGAGAATCGGAGAAGTTCTGAAAAACGGAAAAATCATTCCCTATCCAAATGAAGACTGGAACAATTGGGAATCGGGAGCAGATGTAAATGAGAAGTTTGTAAGAACCAATTCACTGAGAATAGGACCTGATGATTTGCTTTGGATTGTCGATACGGGAACGCCTTCGATGGGACAAAATCCATTATCAGGAAATGCTTTGAAACTGGTTTCTATCGATACTAAAACCAATACAGTTCAGCAGATTATTCCGCTTTCAGGAATTGCAAAACCTTCGACTTTTATTGATGATCTCAGAATTTCGGGAAACACCATTTATCTCACGGATGCGGGCGAACCGGCTTTAATTATTTTGGATAAAACGACAGGAAAAGGTAGGAGAGTTTTGGAAAATCAACCTTCCACCGATAATTTACCCATAAAAGCAGAAGGAAAAATTATGAAAGATGAAAAAGAAAGTGAAGTGAGAATCCACGCAGACCAATTGGAGATTTCTCCTGATGGAAAATGGCTGTATTTCCAGCCAGCAAGCGGTCCGCTTTGGAGAGTGGAAACGCAATATCTGAGCGATGAAAATATATCTGAAAAAGATTTGGCTTCCAAAGTGGAATTGTTCTATAAAACCCCATCAACAGGAGGAACAACCATTGATGCGGATGGAAATATTTATGTAAGCGACGTCAATACAAGTGAAATCATCAAAATATCACCTGAAGGAAAAGAAAGTCTGGTTATTAAAGATAAAAGATTGCTCTGGGCAGACGCTTTATGGATTGATAACGAGGGATATCTGTGGATACCTACAGGTCAGCTGAACCGTTTAGCAGCATTTCAGAACGGAAAAAGTAAAGTGAAATTTCCAGTCGTAATTTATAAGTTGAAAATCAATGCAAAACCAATAAGAAATTAACTCATTTTAAATTTAACCACAAAAGATACAAAAGTTAATTTCATAGCTGATATTAGATAATATAAGCTCTCAAAAGAATAAAAATCAAAGATTTTTAAAGGCTTATGTGTTCTATTTTTTCATCTCATAAAATAAGCTTTTAATATATCATCCAAATCTTTTGTGCCTTTTGTGGTTAAATAAAAGTTTAGTCAGGCTCTATCATTAAATTCAAAATAATCAAAAATAAATAACATTAAAAAATATCAATATTATGAAAGCAATTGTATTAACAGAAGCAGGAAACGTAGACAATTTGGAATACGTAGAATTGACAAAACCAACCATTAACGAAGGCGAAGTTTTAGTAAAAGTAAAAGCTATCAGCATCAATCCGGTAGATGTGAAAAGCCGCGCTGGAAAAGGTGTTTACGGAAGAATTAAAACAGAAAATCCATTGATTTTGGGCTGGGATATTTCAGGAATTGTGGAAGAAACTAAAAGTTCAGATTTTAAAGTGGGTGATGAGGTTTTCGGAATGGTGAATTTCCCCGGACACGGAAAAGCGTATGCAGAATATGTAGCAGCTCCGGCCAATCAACTAGCTTTAAAACCTAAAAATATCTCTTTTGAAGATGCTGCAGCTTCCACTTTGGTTGCGCTTACGGCGTATCAGGCTTTGGTTCACAATGCGAATATTCAGGAAGGGCAAAATGTTTTGGTTCACGCTGCTTCGGGAGGAGTGGGACATATCGCGGTACAAATGGCCAAACATTTGGGGGCGAAAGTGACTGGAACTTCTTCCGCAAAAAATAAAGATTTTGTCTTGAGTTTAGGCGCAGATTCACATATCGATTATCACGGTTTCGACTGGAAATCAGCGGGCAGAACTTTCGATTTTGTATTGGATACCATTGGTGGAGACAATATCGACCATTCTCTTGAAGTAACGAAAGAAGGCGGTTGTATCATCAGTATTCCGACGGGTTTGAATGAACAGGTGACTTCAAAAGCAGAATCCAAAGGTGTAAAAGGCTATTTTATTCTCGTGCAATCCAGCGGTGAAGATATGAAACAGGTTGCTTCTTTATTGGAAAGCGGTGCTGTAAAACCTCACGTTTCAAAAATATTTCCTTTTAAACAAATGAGAGAAGCGCATCTGGAGCAAGAAACCGGAAGAACGGTTGGGAAAATCGTAGTAGCTTTATAAATAATAAAAATCATCAAAATGAACTTAAAAAATATAGCAGTATTGGCAATGACATTGGTTTCCTTGACTGCCTGCAAAAAATCTCCGACTCAGGCTAATACAAAGTCTGAGAATGATGTTTCAACAGAAAAAAATGCACAGCTAGAAGAGGTTTTCTCAGACAGCACGTATCAGTTAACGGGGGTTGCCGTGGCAAAAGATAACCGGGTCTTTGTGAATTATCCTTATTGGCTGGACAATCATTCCTATTCCGTGGTTGAGGTAAAAGACGGAAAACCGATTCCTTATCCTGATGCGGAATGGAACAGTTTCAAAAAAGGCGAAGACGGACAGAATAAATTTGTCACCGTACAGTCTGTAGTTACCGATGATAAAGGATTTCTTTGGGTAGTGGATGCCGCAGGAATCGGACTTGGAAAAGTGTATCAACACAGCAGTAAGGTGGTGAAAATCAATTTAGCCAACAATAAAATTGAGAAAATCTACAGATTTCCTGAAAATGTGGTGAGCGAAGATGTTTACATCAATGATATCCGGGTTGATAATGAAAATGGTTTTGCGTATTTAACCAATTCAAATACAGGCGGAATCGTGGTTTTAAACACTCAAACCGGAGAATCAAGATTGGTTTTAGCTAATTCTTCATCAGTGAAATCTGACCCTAATTACCATTTTTCTCCTTTAGGTACAGAACTTAAAAAAGACGACGGTTCTTTGCTGAAAGTGAATTCTGACGGTATTGCGCTGACTCCCGATAATCAATATCTATACTACAAACCGCTTACAGACAACCGTTTGTACAGAATTAAAACGGATTTGTTGAGAGATTTTAAAACCGATGAAGCTGTTTTAAACAAAAGTGTAGAAGATTTGGGAAAATTCATTACGACTGACGGGATGATTTTCGATAAAAAAGGAAACCTGTATTTGGGAGATTTGGAGAAGAATTCGATTGTAAAAATTACTCCGGATTTGAAAATGCAGATGATTGTAAAGGACGATGAAAAACTGATCTGGCCTGACAGTTACAGTATTTCTGATGATGGGTATTTATACATTTCCAATTCCCAAATTCAGCTGATGCCTTGGTTTCACAAGGGGAAAGAGCGGTTTAAAAAACCTTTTAAAGTGTTCAGAATTAAAATTTAAAATCCAATCAATTCAACTACAAAAATGAAGAATTTATTATTAATGATGACTATGCTGTTTGCTATGAAAATTTCTGCCCAAAATGTCCAGACATTTACCTTGAAGGAATTACCAACAAAACCCATGAATGAACTTCTCACAAGAGGAATGATTTCCGATGAACAAGGAACGATCGGATATTTTACGTATAAAAAAGGAGCTGTGGTTCCGACCCATTAGCATTCCAACGAACAGTATTCTCTCATTACCAAAGGAAGTGTAAAAGTGAAAATTCTGGATCAGGAATATATCGTAAAAGCCGGAGACGGAATCATTATTCCGCCCAATGTTCCTGCATTGGAGGATTATACTATCGACATTGATTTTTTCAGCCCGGATAAGAGCTTTGTGTAAAATGGCAATTTTTTAGCTTCAAGTATTATTATTAACTTCTAAACTGTATCTAATAAATATAATAATAAAAAAATTAGGTAATGTATACCGAAATATATCATTACCTAAATTTTTATTGCAGCATATAAGGAACTATATTATAAACAAAAGAAGTTCCTGCAGGATTTACGAGAGCAAACCAGCCTCTGTCATCCCAAACACTATAAGACATAGACTGTGCTAAAGTTGTTTTTGCCATGGTCCGATAATATCCTCTTACCAGATCAGTATTTCTTTCGGCTGTATTTATGCTTCTTCCTACACCGAATTCACCGTAATGAACAGGAACATTTAATTTTAAAGACTGGGTTTTCACATCCTGAATTCCTTTTTCCAGAGAGGCTGTTCCGGGAAAAGCGGCATTGCTTCCGGTTTGTCCGCAAAACGCCCAGGGAGTATAGGTATGTACCTGAAGAGTGAGGTAATCATCGTTTCCGGATCCCGGTAAACTGGCTTTGTTGGGATATACATTGGCGATATACAGAGCATTTCCCTGTCCGTTCATGCCTACCATAATTATTCTTTTATCATTGTTTCCGCCTGTTGCTCGTATTGCGTTGTAACCGACTAGATTCACTCTCCTGGTGTATTCTAGAGCAACCGGATCTGTCGGATCCGGAAAAGGACCGGTTCCGTCAAGCTCGCCCAAGTATCCTTCGGGTTCGTTTAAAACTTCAAATACTAATTTTTTAGAATAATTTTTAAAATAATTTGCAATTCCAGTCCAAAGTGTGCTGAATTTTGTGTCATATGCTGAAGAACCGTCGTAATGATCTTTCAGCCAGGACTCGTGATGAGTGTTCAGTATGACATATAAATTTTGGCTCAGCGCATAATCGATCACGGCTACAAGCTCTAAGAAACGTGGGTGATTGACATTCAGATTTCCATTTGAATCTGCCAGATTATCAGGAAATCTATCCATCCAAGTGGTAGGAATCCGTACGTGCTTCATCCCTGCATTTTTATATAAGTCGATAATAGGCTTTATAGAAGTAAATGTTGTAGGGTTGCTTCCGTTCTCAAAGGTGTTTCCCAAATTGAAGCCCTGTCCCATATCCAGAACAACATTTTGTGCGGAAAAAGGATCGGCATTCTGTGTTTTTCTTGTTTCCCCATCGATAAATTCAACCTTATCTACGTGGGTGCAGGACAATGCAGAAAAAATAAGCAACGATCCTACAATACTCAATATATTTTTCATGTGATGGTGATTTTATTTTTTAGTTAAAGTTTTGTTTTTGTAGTAGTTCTGCAAAATAAAATATGCTTTTTTCTTGTGACCCGTCTCGGAAATTAATCCTTTGCGATTCCAGAAGTTCTGATATTTTGGGTTTTGTCTTCTCGGGGATTTAAAATCTACCAAAATCCAAGGTGTCATTCCGCGCAAACCATCGATTTTTTCCAGCATATTTAGCTGGTTTTTGTAAAATAATTCCTGATATTCCTCACTCCACACCGTATCATCGTCTGCATGGAAACCAGCCAAAGCATCTGCCCCGAATTCTGAAATGACGACAGGTTTGTTAAATTTAATATCAAAATTATATTTTGGCAGTTCTTTAGGTTCCGACCAATACCAGCCGCCGTATTCATTAAAGCTAGCCAGATCCAGCTTTTCACCGAGAGGATCTTCTACGGTTACCGAATAGCCATTTCTTTCGATTTCAAGGGCAGCAGCAACAAGTCGTGTGTCGTCTAGGGATTTTACTTTGTCTATTAATTTTCCCATAAAAATGTTGCGTTCTTTGCTTACCGGAGTTTCATTTCCTACAGACCAGACAATAACAGATGCTCTGTTTTTATCTCTTTCGATACCTACAGTGAGCTGATTTTCTGCATTTTTATAGGTGTCTTCGTTGGTCCAGGAGATCGTCCAGTAGACAGGTACTTCAGCCCATACAAGAAGACCGATTTCGTCTGCAAGACGCAGCATGGTTTCGTTGTGAGTATAATGTGCCAGACGTATGTAATTGCATCCCAGTTCTTTTGCCCAATTGAGGATCATTCTTATATCTCCTTCAGATTTCAGGCGACCTCCGACCAAAGGGTTTTCGTCGTGTACGGAGATTCCTTTCAGAAATATGGATTTTCCATTTAAAAGAATATCCTTGTTGACCGTTTTTATCGTTCTAAAACCTATTTTATCGGTGTTTTTGTCTGTTTTGGTGCTGATTTTTACATCATATAATTTTGGATTTTCCGGCGACCAGTAATTCACATCTTTTACCGGGATTTTAATGCTTGCATAGCCGTTTTCATCCGTTGGAAATGTTGATTTTATTTTAAGTTCCGGGATTTCTACGGTTACTTTTTCTTTTTCGGTGCTTCCTTTTAATTGTATAAAGCCTTCAATGATATCTTTTTCATTTTTAGCCAGCTGAATTTTATAATCATCTATGTAAGATTTTGGTGTGGAAATCAGGGTGACGTCTCTTGTAATTCCTCCGTAATTCCACCAGTCTGTATTTACGGTCGGTACCTCATCTTTTTTTCGTACGTTATCTACCATAACCACGACAAAGTTTTTTCCGTTATGCAATTGTGAAGTAACGTCAAACTGAAAGGGTGTAAAGCCGCCTTTGTGCATACCCAGCTTTTTACCGTTCAAATAAACATGGCACTCATAATTTACCGCGGCAAAATAGAGGAAATAGTTTTTATCCGACTTTTGATTGACTATAAAATCTTTTTTGTACCAAATTGTCCCTTCATAGAACAGCAATCGGGAATCCTGCGAATTCCAATCACCGGGAACCTGCAGGGAAGGTTCAAAATCAAAATTGTACTCAACCCTTGTTTTCTTATCCGGTGCGGTAATATTTTCGTAGAAGCCGCCTTTGCCGTTTTTGCTTTGGTCAAAAGGTTTCTGCCTGTAATCAAGATAACCCATCTGATAAGGATCAATAATGTACTGCCAAGCTCCGTTCAAACTCAGATTTTCTCTTCCAAATGGATTTTGCATCACTTTCTGTGCCTGTATCTGAAATGAAAATACATTAAATGCAAACAGCAGAAATAGTATAATTTTTTTGTTTAATGTCATTGATTTAAAATTAAAATATATTAAATGTGATTTTTAATATCCAATATTAAACTGTGATGCGCTTGCTCCCATAATGTCGATCTGGCTTTGCGGAACCGGGCAGTTTACATATTGTGGTCGCCATGGAGTCTGGCTATTGGCCGCATCATTGGCTTCGGTGCTGGAATTGTCTCCGTTTCTGTAGTGAAGGGAAATTCTTTCACCTAAAATTCCCAATCTTTTTAATAAAAACCAACGTTCGTTTTCAAATGCCAGTTCTCTTGCAGATTCTTCAAGGTAAGTTTCCTGTGTCCAGGTTGTAAAGTCGAAAGCAGACGGAGAATTTGGATTTAGCCCGTATCCTCTTCTTCGTACACGGTTCATGTATTCTAAAGCCAAAGCATCGTTTCCTAAATTGTGATAGGCTTCAGAAGCGAGTAATAATGTTTCTGCATATCTGTAGTATATGTAACTTTTGTAACTATTCTCGGTTCCAACCAGTTTTGTCTGGAAATCTGCATATTTCTTTAAGCTCCAGTGAAATCTTCTGTAGTTATCTTCCGGTTGTGTAATCGGAAGTCCGAATCTGGGATGAGTAGGATTATTTACAGTATACGAGGTGTAATTTTCCGGCCAGTAATAGGTCGTAAATCTTTTATCATTCACTTTATCGTAAAGAGATTTTAAATAATTATTAGGAAAAAACCATCCTAAAGACTGTCCTCCATAATTGACATCCAGTATTACTTCATTTCCTGCTGTTGGGTTTGCGCCGGACTGTTTTTCATACAATCTTTGAGTAAAAACGCTTCCCAGCCAGAAACCTCCGCCACCTGCCAGATCGTCTCCCTGGCCAAGGCTCTGGTTTCTCTGATATACGAATAAGGCTTCTTTATGATTGACATCGTTGCCGAAGACTTCATTTAAATTTACCAAATCATGTGTAGGATTAGCAATAATGGCTCCGAATTCATCTGCTGCTTTTTGCCAGTCGCTTCTCCACATCGCTGCCTTACCTCTGATGTGTCTTGCAGCTCCCTGTCCGTATCTTCCAGCGGGAACCTGCCAGTCTAGATTTTCTACCGCATAATCAAGATCTGCATTGATTACTCCAAATACAGCGTCTTCCGAAGCCGCAGCATAATTAACGGGATCATCGATGTTTTCTGCAGTTGTAGCAACGGTGTCTAATATGATGTGACCATACATACGGATCAGATCCAGATAAAGCTCACCTCTGATGACTCTTGCCTGTGCAACAAGCTTCTTTTTGGCAGTTTCGTCCATCTGTACTTTTCTTGCGCTCGAGATAATGGCTGAAGCCCTGTCTATGATTCTATAAGCATTCACCCATTTATCTTTCGGAAATCTTGCAGGCGTATGTTCTGCAGCACCGTAAGGTGTAAACCACGTTCTGTGAAGCCCCAAATCTGTAGCGGCTAAAAAAAAGACATTGGCCTGCAAATTTGAATTGTCGCCTGATGGGGCATTGTAGATACGCATCTTATTGTATAATGCATTTACGCCCACTTCCAGACCTTCCGGTGTAGTGTAGATATAATCTACCGATACCTGATCCAGAATTTTTTCTTCTAAAAATCTTTCACATGAGATAATGGTCATCAAAACTAAAGTCATTGACAGGATGACGTAGTGTATTTTTTTCATGATTTAATTGATTTTATATTTTTAATTTTTTAAAAACCTAATTTAATACCCGCAACTACCGTTACTGCTTCCGGATAATCTTTCGGTGTTTTTTCCGGGCTGTACGACTGATAATCTGTGATGGTAAAAAGATTGCTTCCTGTAAGGAAAATTCTGAGATTGGTAAGCCCGATTTTCGAAATTGTATCCTTGGTAAAAGAATAACCGAACGTTAAATTTTGTAACCTGAAGTAAGAAGCATCCTGCAGTCCCATATTATAAATATTGCTTGGGTCGTTTCCTTCACTTGGTCTAGGGAAGTTTCCTCCCGGGTTTTCCGGTGTCCAGTAATCTTGTTTAATACCATTTTTAATTCCTCTCAGAGAACCGCCTTCTGTATAGCCATATAAGAAAGGATTATCTTTTATAATACCCTGTACCGTGTAAAAGTCTGCAGAAAGATCAAAGCCTTTGTATTCCAGACCTACATTTAATGATCCGTACCAGTCCGGAGTCTGGGAAGTAATAACTCTGTCCTTATCATTGATAACACCGTCTCCGTTAATGTCTCTTAATTTGATGTCTCCCGGCATTGCCAGTGGTTGGGCGGAATTTACAATATCTTCACCTTGTTGGAAAATACCCGCAACCTGATACTGATAATACACGTTAATAGGCTGCCCAATGAATCTCTTATTTAAAACATCATCATCTTCTATACCGTCACCATTCGCATCTCTTCCGTATAGGCTGATGATCTTATTTTGGTTTTTAGTAAAAGAAAGTCCGATTTTAAATTTAAAATCTTTTTTCCTGATAACATCTGCATTTAAAGTAGCTTCAAAACCTTTATTTTCAACCTCGCCAATATTGCTCCATCTGTTGGTATACCCTGAAGACTGATCCAGTTGCTCCTGAACGAGTAAATTTTTTGTTCTTGTAATATAATATTCTACCGTTGTGGTAATTCTGTCTTTAAACAAGCCCAAATCTACCGCAGAATTGAATGTCGTTGAGGTTTCCCATTTCAAGTTTGGATTAGGTAACGTAGGACCGGGAATATATCCCGAAACTTGGGTACCTCCGATTACATAATTGCTTTGGTCGGCTACACTTTGGCTCAGTCCCGGAGAAATGGCTTCGTTTCCGACACTACCGTAACTGAATCTTAGTTTTAGATTATTGATCTGCTTTAGATTTTGCATGAAATTTTCTTTGTGTACATTCCAACCCAGATTGGCTGAAGGGAAAAATGCCCACTTGTTGTTTTTCCCGAATACGGTGGAGCCGTCCATTCTGCCTGCAATTGTGAAGTAATATTTGCCATCATAATCATATTCCAGTCGACCTACGGCAGAGACAATTCCTCTTTTATATTCGGATATTGTAGGTGTATTCAAAAGTGCCGATTCTAAACCGTTGATGCCTAGGATATCATTTGGAATATTTTGTGAAGCGTTTTGAAAGTTATTATTTTTCGTCTGCGATATACTTTGTACAACGGTTGCTCCAAAATGATTTTTCTCCGCAAGATTAAAATTATAAGTGAAAATATTTTCGATCTGCCATTCTGTTTCATCCTGAAACTGTATACTTCCGCTTCCCAGTCCATTATTTGCAATTCCGGAAATCGACTTTGTCGTATTGTACGATTTTCTTTTATAATTCCATGATCTTCTGCTGGCATTGAGTCTGTATCTGAAGCCCGTAAAAGGAGTGATGTCTAAAAATGCATTGAGAATGTCGTTTCTGTTCTGAACAAAATTGGTCGTTTCGTACAGATCTATTAATGGGTTTTTATTTTCTGCAAAACCTCCCGGTAGCAGACGCAGGCTGCCGTCATCATTATACACTCTTCCCAAAGGCGATGTGGTAATTGAGCTGAGAATTACATTATCTGTATTGGGATTATTAGCCTCCGAAAACTGAAAAGAGGTATTGAAACCTATTTTTATCCAATTATTTATTTTTTGATCTACATTAATGCGGACTCCTGTTTTGTTGTAATCCGAATTGGGAATAACCCCTTTCGTATTGATATAATTTAAACTGCTGAAAATGCTGAATTTATCGTTTCCCGAAGAAATATTAAGAGCGTGATTCTGCGTTTCTCCCGTTCTGAGAACCAGTTTTTCCCAGTCGATATATTTTCCGCTTTGCAGGCTTTCCAGCTCGAGTGCAGAAAAAATCTCTGCATCTGGTCTGTAAACGCCGTTGTTGTTGGTTCTGAAAGCTTCTCTTTTCAATTGTACAAATTCATCACCGCTGTAGATGTCAAAATTTCTATTGATGGTCTGAAAACCAGAAAATCCCGAATAAGAAACTCTTGCTTTTCCATCTTTACCTCTTTTGGTTGTAATTAAAATAACTCCGTTTGATGCTCTTGCTCCGTAAATAGATTGTGCTGCCGCATCTTTAAGCACTTCCATAGATTCTATATCATTGGCATTCACGTCGTTGATGCTGCCCACTCTTACTCCGTCGACAATTACGATAGGGTTGTTTCCTCCCGAAATAGAACGCTGTCCGCGAATCTGTATATTCGATGAGCTTCCCGGTGCACCGTTGGCAAGAGTTACCTGTACACCGGCTGCTTTACCTCTCAGCATTTCTCCAATGTCGGAAGTGGCGACCTTTGTAAGATCTTCTGCCTTCACTTTTACGACAGAGCTTATAACATCGCTTTTCTTTTTTGTTCCGTAACCTATGATTACGACCTGTTCTATATCTTTCTGCTTCGTTTCTTCCTCTTCTAATTTTATATTAATAGAGGTTTGATTTTTTACAGCAACAGACTGGTTTTTCATACCCAAAAAGGAAAAAACCAGTGTTTGGCGGGGCGAAGCCTGAATGATATAGTTTCCTTCCTTATCAGAAGATGCTGTTGCTTTGGTTTCTTTCACTGTCACCGTTACTTCAGATAATGGTGCGCCGGAAATGTCTGTTATTTTACCGGAGATATTTTTTTCCTGAGCATTGGCTTTAATTGAAAAAATAAAAATGAATAAAACAATAAAAAGTTTTATCCCAAAAGATGATTTTTTTCCTACGATACACTCTTTTATTTTCTTCATAATTATTAGGCTGGTTTCGTTAGTTTGTTTTAAGTCTGTTTGTTTAGTCTCTACAATTACAAATATGTTTTATAAAGATTATATCGGAGGAGAAATATATTCGTTTTGGGGGTGTAAAACGTGTTTTTAAATGTAAGTATTTGTTATACAGGATTTTGTGTTTAGTTTAAATATTTGATTAAGATAAAATTAATGTAAAAAAGACCTTAAAATCAGTTTATTTCGCCCGATTCTGTTTCGTTTTTGTACGCTGTCGGAGATACTTTATATACTTTTTTGAACTCCTTGCTGAAGTGTTTCCTATCATTAAAGCCAACCATAAATGCAACTTCAGAAATAGGATGGGTTGTGGTAAGAATGATATGAGCCGCTTTTTTCAGTCTTAGATTTTTGATAAGATTGGCAACAGAATGATTGGTAAGCGTATTTACCTTTTTGTAAAGGATCGTTCTGCTCATCCCGATTTTATCTACAAGCATATTCACATCAAAATCAGGGTTTTCAAGATTTTCTTCTATGATGCGCATCAGTTTTTTAATAAAAAGCTCTTCCGGTGTTTTCAACTTGTTCGAATCGGAATTCAGGATGAAATTTCCACTGTATTTTAACCTCAGAATTTCTTTTGAAGATAAAATATTGGCGATATTTAATTTTAATTCTTTGATATTAAATGGTTTGGTAATATACGCATCTGCACCGTTGGAAAGACCGTCTATCTTGTTGTCTGTGGATGCTTTTGCAGTAAGAAGTATGACCGGAATATGATTGGTCCCTTCTGTGGTTTTGATGTATTTACAAAATTCTATCCCGTCCATTTCGGGCATCATAACGTCGCTGATGACAAGATCCGGAATTTCTTTTTCAAGAAAAATGATGGCTTCTTTAGCTTCAGCAAATTCAATCATATTGTATTCTTCGGAAAGTATGCTGATGATGAAGTTTCGCATCTCTTCATTGTCTTCCACGAGCATAATGGTCTTTTTATCCGGATCGGACGTATCTTCATCTTCATATTCAAACAATTTGGATTCTTCTGGGGCAGAATTTTCTGTGTCGATCAGCATCTGCTTAGGATTTTCGGAAGCCGAATTTTCAACAATCTGCTCTTCTCTAAGATGTTTTTTTCCAAGTTGCAGCTTAATCTGGAACACCGTTTTTGCCCATGAGCCTTCTTCGTCCGGCGTTGAAATTTCACCATGATGAAGCTCCACAATATTTTTTGAAAGCGCAAGTCCCACACCGCTTCCCATATTGTGAACTCCTCGGTCATCCACCTGGAAAAATCTGTCGAAAACACTGTGCTTGCTGTTGGCAGGAATGCCGATTCCGTTGTCTTTTATCTTAATGAAAACTGCATTTTCAGAAGGTGAACCTTTTTCTACGGCAAAAACAATTTTTCCGTTTTTCTTTGTGAATTTAAAGGCGTTCGAAAGAAGATTGAAAACAACCTTTTCCATTTGGTTTTTATCGAAATAAGCAAAAATGGTGTTGGAATTTAAAACAAACTTATACTCTATATTCTTTTCCTCAGCGAGATCTTTATAAGACTCGAATATTTCGAAACAGAAAGAAACCACATCCTGCTTCTGGCAATAGATTTTCATGTAGCCTTTTTCTGCTTTCCTGAAATCCAGCAGTTCATTCACAAGCTTCAGTAAACGGTCAGAATTTTGCTTTATGGTTTTTAATTTGTAAGTTGTTTTTTCATCGTTTTCTAATGACAATAGTTCTTCTACCGGACCTTTAATAAGCGTTAAAGGCGTTCTGATCTCATGAGAAATATTAGTGAAAAAGTTGATCTGGGTTGTTAAGATTTCCTGCTTCTGCTCATTTTCCATCTGCTCCAGGAATTTTTCTCTTCTTTGCTTTATTCTCTCCTGTATGAAGCGATACACGGCATAGTTTGCCCCCGCAAAAAGTATTAAATAAGACAAATAAGCCCACCATGTTCTCCACCACGGCGGCAGGACGACAATTTTGACTTCTTTAATATAGGTATTCCAGTTTCCGTCTCCGTTGTTGGATTTTATAGATAGTGTATAAGTGCCGGAATCCAGATTGGAAAGGTTGATTCTGTTTTGGGTTCCTATAAGATGCCATTCGTCTTCATCTTGGGATTTGCTGAGCTTGTACGCGTATCTGCTTTTCTGAGGATTAATAAAATTGAGGTTGCTGAATTCTAACGCGATATATCCCTGATCATAATTGATCTTAATTTCTTCGACTTCTGAAATTGTTTTTTTTAGGATATCGTTTTTGTCATCGGCTTCTATGGTTTCGTTGTTGACAATAAGTTTTGTGAGTACCGTTTTATTGGCATTATTTGTTTTTATAATTTTTTCAGGATTGCAAAGTAATATTCCTTTAGACGACCCGAAAACAAGAAGACGGTCATTCAGTTTCATACCGGCATTGTAAAGAAATTGTTTTACAGAAATGCCGTTATCAGAAGAATATCTGGTGATCTGAAAATCAGAATCTTTTAAAAACCTGCCATTGTTTTTAATTTTTATTTTATATAGAAAATCCTCTGCGCTTACCCAGAGATTGCCCTGCGAATCTTCCGTAATGCTTTTTATGGTCGCATCGGTTAAGCCTTTGCTTTTGTTTAAGAAAAAAAACTTATCATTAGATTCGTTCAGATAATATAAGCCATCATAATCTGCGCCTATCCAGAGTCTCTTCTTGGAATCTGTAAACATCACGGTAAGGCTGTTATTATCAAGTGGCTTTGAATTTTTTGCGTTAAAGATTTTAGTTATTTTATTAAGCTTTTTGTCAAAGTAGTTCAGTCCGTTCTGCGTGGTGATCCAGATGCCGTTTTCCCTGTTTTCCAATGCCATTACAAAATTATCGGAAAGGGAATTGCCGGAATTGCTGTGCTTGTATGTTAAAATTTTTCCATCAGAAGTTATTTTTTTCAGACCATTTCCGTTGGTTCCTATCCAAATATCAGAACCGTCAACCAGCAAAGAAGTTATCGGTCTTTCATCATCCTGAGAATTCTCCGTATTCAATGGGATTTGAGAAAATTGCTTTGAATTTTTATTAAATTGATACAACCCTTTAAAAGTTCCGCACAGAAGTGTGCTTCTATCTTTCTCTACCAATGAAGTGATAATGTTTCTTAAATTTTTATCATCATTGCTTCCGATGGAGTAGTATTGTGAAATTTTATTGGTGATGTCTAAATAATTAAGTCCGCCACCATTGGTTCCTACCCACATAGCATGGTCGTTTTCTTTTAAAATCGCACTTGCAGAAGAATTGTTTAATCCGAAACTTCCGTTGGAAGATTCAGAAATTTTTGTGAAATTTAAATTAGCCCTGTTGTAAAAATTGATTCCGCCTATTGCTGTTCCTATCCAGACAGATTGGGTTTGATCTTTTAAGAAACATTTTAAATCATTATCGCTAAGTCCAAAATTATTTTGCGGATTATGCTTTACTCTGGTGAATATTTTTCTATGATTATCAAAAATACTGAGACCGTCTTTTGTGGCAAACCAGATGTAGTTTTCATCCCACTGCACAATATCGCTGATCCAGTTGGAAGAAATAGAGGTTAGGTCATTGGCATTAAATTTATATTGCGTCAGAGAATTATCCTTTGCAGAATACAGAAAAGCACCGGATGTCTCTGTTCCAAACCATAGATCGCCGTTTTGAGTTCGCAGAATCTTTTTGATTTTGGATTTCAAAAATTCTGAATTTTCAGACATGATTTTTGGAAGTGCTTTTTGTCTTAAATTCTGTGGGTCGAAGCATTTTAAGCCAGTTGAACAGCCGATAAAAAGGCCATATTTTTTATCGAAGAATAAAGAAAGGACACGGATTTTATCCATTTCGCTGCTTATGCTTTCAAGCTTTCGGGTGGTTTTGTTTAATTTTTTTAAACCTCCAAAAGTCCCTGTCCACAGGTTTTTCTGATTATCTTCTACAAAAGAGCTGATGTAATTTCGGCCTCCTTTGTCTTTAGAAATATCAATTGACTGAAAGTTATTGGCATTTTTATCAAAAAAATTGACGCCATGATTGGTTCCTATCCAAAGATTTTTAGCGGTATCCTCAAAAATTACGTTAATATGATTATTGCTGAGATTTCCCGTTGTCTGTTTATCTCTTGCATACCGGTTAAAATTGTACCCGTCATACCGGAAAAGTCCATTTTCTGTCCCAATCCAGATAAAACCCTGACTACTTTGGATCATACTGGAAATCATGCTGGGCGAAAACTCGTCATCATTATGAATCTGATTAAAGTTCAAAACAGTTTCCTGAGGCCATAAAAAGCTGAAGCTCAGTAAAAAGAGCATGCAGATTGCATACTGTTTTTTGAATATTTTAAAAACGATGGATAGATGATTATTCATAGTTATTAGTTTTTAAAACAGACTTCTTGCAATTCCTATTTCCAAACCGCGGAGCTCTGCAATACCTCTTAGTCTGCCGATTGCGGAATATCCGGGGTTTGTTTTTTTGGATAAATCGTCGAGCATCTGATGCCCGTGATCAGGACGCATTGGAATCGAAAAATCTTTTCTGCCGGTATTTTTTCTTCTTTTTTCTTCCGTAATGATTTCTTTTACAATGCTGTACATGTCTACATCGCCTTCCAGATGATTGGCTTCGTAAAAATTTCCCTGAGAATCTCTTTGGGTACTTCTAAGGTGTAAAAAATGCACTCTTTCGGAAAATCTTTTAAAAATCCTCACCAGATTATTGTCTGATCGTACGCCTAAAGAACCTGTACAAAAAGTAATTCCGTTTGAAATATGAGGGACTTCAGAAAATAAATACGCAAAATCCTCTTCCGTGCTTACCACTCTGGGAAGTCCAAGAATCGGGAAAGGAGGATCATCCGGATGAATGCACATCAGGACATCATTTTCAGCAGCAACAGGAATGATTTCTTTTAAAAATAAAACCAAATTTTCTCTTAATTTTTTGTCATCTATCGTTGCATAAGTATTTAAAATATCCTGAAATTGATCTAGAGAGTATCCTTCTTCCGCACCGGGCAATCCTGCAATTATATTTTTAATAAGAGTATTTTTTTGCTCTTCAGAAAGCTTATCCAGATAATTTTTTGCTTCCTTTTTCATGTTTTCAGAATATTGCGATTCTGCGCCTGGTCTTTTCAGCAAAAACAATTCGAAAGCGGCAAAAGCAATGATGTCAAAGCGCAAGGCTTTAGAACCATCTTCCAAGATATATTCCAAATCGGTCCGGGTCCAGTCCAAAACCGGCATGAAATTGAAACAAATAATATTAATACCACAGTTTGCAAGATTTTTAATACTCTCTTTATAATTTTCAATATAAAGGTTAAGGTTTCCGGAGCGGGTTTTTATATTTTCGTGCACCGGAACGCTTTCAACAACTTTCCAGGATAATCCGGCATCTTCTATTATTCTTTTTCTTACAATAATTTCTTCATTGCTCCAGACAGAACCATTTGAAATATGGTGGAGCGCAGTAACAACGCTTGTTGCTCCTGCCTGCCTGATATCTGATAAACTTACGGGATCATTTGGCCCGTACCAACGCCATGATTGTTCCATATTCTAATTTTTTTAAACTCCGCTGAATGCATTAAAACCTCCGTCCACAGGGATGATCACTCCAGTCACGAATGAGGACGCGTCATCACATAGAAATAATGTGATACCAAGCAAATCTTCCGGCTGCCCGAATCTTTTCATTGGGGTTTGGTTAATAATATCATGCCCACGTTGCGTTAAATCTCCGCTTTCCGTGAGAAGCAGATTCCTGTTTTGGTTGGTCAGGAAAAATCCGGGTGCAATTGCATTCACACGAATTCCGGCTTTCGAAAAATGTACGGCAAGCCACTGCGTAAAATTAGAAACTGCCGCTTTAGCTCCACTGTATGCAGGAATTTTTGTAAGAGGTGAGAAAGAGCTCATCGAAGAAATATTCAGGACGCTGCAACCCTGTTTTCCGATCATATCTTTAGCAAAAATTTGGGTAGGAAGCAAGGTTCCGAGAAAGTTGAGGTCAAAAACATATTGAATTCCTTTCGTATCCAGATCAAAAAATGTTGTAAGATTTTCGTTGTCATTACTAAGATCTTCTTCAGATAAATAAGAATTGGAAGTTGTTCCTGACGGATGATTTCCTCCGGCTCCGTTGATTAAGATATCGCAGCTTCCTAATTTTTCATTGATCTGCAATCTCGCCTCTTCTAAAGTTGTTTTTTTTAAAACATCTGCTTTAAATGCAAAAGCAGTTCCTCCCGAAGCTGTAATTTTTGAAGCGAGTTCTTCGGCTTCATCCATTTTTCTGGCAAGAAGAGCTATTTTATATCCCTTTTCTGCTAATCCTACGGCAAGTACCCTGCACAATACGCCTAATGCTCCGGTAATGACGACTACTTTTTCTTTCATATTAAATGTTGATTAAACGAAGCAAATATAATTTCACAAAAGCAACTCAACTTGCTTAAATATATTTTTTTAGGGGTAAAAACGTACCCGATATAAAAGCCGTGAAAATGTATTTTTTAGTTAAAAATCTGAAAATCAATACTCTTTTTTTGTATAATGAAAATTTACATAATTTTAATATTAAAAAGCTTAAAATAAAAAAAATTACTTTAGAGTGAATGAATCAACGAAAAATAATAATTAAAATACATTAAATTTTAAAAAGTACATTTATACCCCCAAACAAAAATTTTCAGAACCTTTGTTGTAGCGTTTTATTTAAAAATTTGTTTCGGGAAAAAACAATAAAACCTAAAAACCAACTAAGCTATGAATTTAAAGATTACTTACTTTTTGAAAGGCATGCTTTTAATATTATTTATGGCTCTGTCTTTCCAGTCTTGTGAAAGGGAGGAGCTGAGGGAAGTAACATTATACGACAAACCTTACACTGAGGCTTCTGCTTCTGCTACGACTGTCAATTTTGGGGGAAATGTAGATTTTACAAGCAAATCTTTTAAGTCTGTAACGACAACCTGGACGTTCGCAGGAGGAAATCCATCCTCATCCATTAATCCTAATGTCACAGTGGCGTACAGCACACCAGGAACTTACGAAGCAAAACTTGTTGTGAAATATATTGATAACTCCGTAGAAACCAAAACTTTCAGTATCGTTGTGAAAGGAATAGATGCGCCACAACCCTACAACGGAACCGCTGTAGTAATTCCCGGTACGATCGAAGCAGAAAATTATAATCTGGGAGGTGAAGGTGTAGCTTATCATGATACCGAAGCTCAAAACCTGGCGGTACAAAACGGAAGTGCACAGTACAGAACCGACGACGGAGTTGATATCCAGGTTGCATCTGCAGCTACTTTCATCAACTACACGCAAAACGGGGAGTGGGCGAATTATACAATAAATGTTCCCACTGCGGGAAATTATGATTTTGAATTCAAGGTTGCTTCGGCTGATACTTCAGGAGGTGCATCTATCAAGCTACAGCAGATGAACCAAAGTACAGGCGCAACAACTGATATCGGACAAACCGGGAGCTTCGCCACAAGCGGACCTACAGCTTTTATAAGCAAAACGATCACAGGAATAAGTTTACCACAAGGATTAAATACAATCCGACTTTTCTTTACAGGAGCTAAAACTCTTCTTGATAAAGTAAATGTAAAAGTAAGTGTTCCGCCACCGCCAATAAATGGTGTGGGAATCTTCACCGAAAAAAGCATTACAAGTACCAATGCGGGGATTATACCTCCTGTAAATGCAGGAAATATGGCAATAACAGTTCAAACCACCAATACCAATCACGGCACAAAATGTTTATTCTATCATTTCGATCCTACCGGAAATGGCAGTCCTCAGACAGGATACGCCTTGTCGCACATGGATCTTACAACATCGCCATACAATGCTTCTGCCTACAATTATCTGAATATAGCTGTGAAATCCAACACTGCAAGAAATGTAAGAATAAGACTGAATACAAATTCCGGAAATTTTTGGGTAACTTTAAAGCCTAGTCTTCCGAAGTACGGAATGCTTTGGGACGGACAATGGCATGAGCTGGTCATTCCGTTTTCCGACCTTTTGAAAGATGGTACTGCAGAAAGTTTATCTACAGTTGCTGCTGCAAAATCCAGTATTAAGCAATTTACGATAAGGACCGATGACAGTGATTATACTGCCGCTGCAAACTCTTTCGATTATTATATAGATGATATTTATTTAACTGTAAACTAAATCTGTAACATAAAGCCTTGAAGAATACCTTCAGGGTTTTTATTAATTCCAACTTTATAGCATGAGAAAAAAAATAACTTTTTGTATTGCGGTATTGGGCATAGCTTTTATTCATGCACAGACCAAACCATATTTAGATAATAAAAAGACCATAGAAGAACGCATCACACTTCTGATGAATCAAATGACACTGGAAGAAAAAGTAGGTCAGATGAATCAGTATAATGGTTTTTGGGAAGTTACTGGACCAGCGCCGAAAGAAGGCTCATCGAAGCTGAAGTATGATCATCTCAGCAAAGGCTGGGTCGGATCGTTACTCAATGTGCGTGGAGTAAAGCAGGTACGCGAAGTGCAAAAAATTGCTGTCGAAAAAACAAGATTGGGAATTCCCTTGATTATTGGCTTTGATGTGATTCACGGTTACAAAACATTAAGTCCGATTCCATTGGCAGAAGCTGCAAGCTGGGATCTGGATGCTATTAAAAAATCGGCAGCCATTGCTGCAAGTGAAGCTTCCGCATCCGGTATCAACTGGACTTTTGCTCCCAACGTAGATATTTCAAACGATGCAAGATGGGGAAGAGTGATGGAAGGTGCCGGAGAAGATCCCTTTCTGGGAAGTAAAATTGCAGTGGCAAGGGTGAAAGGATTTCAGGGAGACAATCTATCGGCAGTCAATACCATCGCAGCCTGTGCCAAGCATTTTGCAGGATACGGTTTTGTTGAATCCGGAAGGGAATATAATATTGTTGATATGAGCAATTCAAAATTATACAACACCGTTTTGCCTCCTTTTAAAGCTGCAGCCGAGGCCGGAGCAAGAACGTTTATGAATGCTTTTAATACCCTCAACGGAACTCCTGCAACGGGAAATAAATTTCTTTTGAGAGATATTCTGAAAAACAAATGGAATTTTAATGGGTTTGTTGTGTCAGATTGGGCTTCTATCAAGGAAATGATTGCTCACGGATATGCCAAAAATGGTTCAGAAGCGGCAGAAAGAGCTGCCATTGCAGGTTCCGACATGGATATGGAATCTTATCTGTATGTACAGGAGCTGGCTAAGCTTGTGAACGATAAAAAAGTTGATGTTTCAGTTATTGATGATGCGGTAAGAAGAATCCTCAGAGTTAAATTTGAATTGGGTTTATTTGATAATCCTTACAAATATTGCGACGAGAAAAGAGAGAAGGAAGTTATAGGAAGTAAATATAACAATGACGGAGTTCTGGATATGGCCAAAAAATCAATTGTTTTATTAAAAAACGAAAGAAATCTGCTTCCCCTTAAAAAATCGGGACAGAAAATAGCTTTGATCGGAGCTTTGGCAAGTGATAAAACCAGTCCGCTCGGAAGCTGGAGAATAGCTGCCGATGACGGTACTGCTGTATCTGTTTTGGAAGGTATGAAACAGTATAACAACAGTGTTACCTATGCAAAAGGAACAGATGTAACGATTGGAAAGACCACTTTTGTAAAAGAGCTCGAATTCAACACCACCGACAGAAGTGGATTTGAAGAAGCTATAAATGTTGCAAAAAACGCAGATGTCGTTGTCATGGTTTTGGGTGAACACGGCTTTCAGAGTGGTGAAGGACGAAGCAGAACCAACCTGGATTTACCGGGAAACCAGCAACAGTTACTGGAGGAAGTTTATAAAGTGAACAAAAATATTGTTTTGGTTCTCAACAATGGTCGTCCGTTGGCGATTCAATGGGCAAACGATCACATTCCAACCATTGTAGAAGCATGGCAATTGGGTACACAAAGCGGAAATGCCATTGCACAGGTGCTTTACGGCGATTACAATCCAAGTGGAAAATTACCAATTTCGTTTCCGAGAAATGTGGGTCAGGTTCCAATTTACTATAACAATTTCAGTACAGGAAGACCCACAAATGTTGATGATAATGTATTCTGGTCGCATTATTCCGATGTAGAGAAGACTCCGCTTTATCCTTTTGGCTATGGATTAAGCTATACAAAATTCGAGTATAAAGATTTAAAATTAAATAAAAATTCATTTGCCATCGGAGAACCTGTAAAAGTTTCGGTTTCTGTTACAAATTCAGGGAATTATGACGGAAAAGAAGTTGTACAGCTTTATATCAGGGATGTTTCCGGAACGCTTGTAAGACCTGTAAAAGAATTAAAAGGATTTGAATTGGTTGATTTCAAAAAAGGACAGCAAAAAACCATCAATTTCACACTGAATAAAGAAGATCTTGGTTACTATGATAATGAAGGCAATTATCTCATCGAGCCTGGAACATTTAAAGTATTTGTCGGGACAAATTCTGATCAGGTTTTGGAAACCGAGTTTGAATTAAAATAAAAATATCTTATTTAATAAGGGTTAAAACACAAATTAACCCTTATTTCAGCATATTTAAAGCCTGAAAACTATAAGAAGAACTTCAACTTTGAACTTTAATTAATAAAATAATTATTGTGAAAAGTAAACTCAAGACTATTTTCAGGACAGGCTTTCTAGCTGTATTATTAGCATTATCAAATGCAGATGTAGTTCAGGCACAAAATTCGGCGCCTCACAAAATTTCAGGTTTTTCTAAAGCCGATTATTATGAAGTAATGGCAAGGAAAAATGCAGAAGATTCTATCTGGAAAGGATATACTGCGAAAACCATTGACAAGCTTCAGGGGTTTAATGTCTCAAAAGATCCGAAAACCAATGCGTATGGATCATGGATAACTTTTAAAACAAAAGCAACGGGATTCTTCAGGACCGAAAAAAGAGATAGCCGTTGGTGGATTATCGATCCGGAAGGTTATCCGTTTATTCACAAAGGTGTTGCGGTTTTAAGTCCGGGGACATCCAAAAATCAGGAAAAAAATTCGCTGCAAAATATAAAACGCGTAAAAATTGGATTTCGGAAGAATCTGGATTTTTAAAGGAAAATGGTTTTAACGGCGCTGGAGCTTGGTCGAGTGTTGATGTCATCCGCGAGGCTAAAAACCCATTGGTTTATACAGTCATTGTAAGTCCGATGGGTGCGTACAAAGCTCAGCATTTAAAAAAGTTCAACGGAAAATACGAACAGACCGGCTGGCAGGGTTTCCGGTATGATCTGGCTATGGTATTTGATCCTGAATTTGATACCTATGTCGAAACAGAGATTTCCAAAATTCAGAAATATAAAAATGATAAATATTTGCTGGGATACTTCACCGATAACGAATTACCCTGGGTAGATGATGCTTTGGACAGACATTTGAAAAATTTAGGAAAAGAGGAAGCAGGTTATATTGCTGCCAAAAAATGGCTGGACAACAGAAAAAATAAAAACGCTTCCATAGATGATATCACAGACCAGGACCGACTGGAATTCACAGGTTTTTACTTTGAGACCTATATGAAAAAAGTAACTGCTGCCATTAAAAAATACGACAGCAATCATATGTATTTAGGGTGCAGATTCAATCAGGAACTGGATGAATTGGACAACCCGAAAATATTTGAAGTGGCAGGAAAATATATGGACGTGATTTCAATTAATCATTACAGAAAATGGGAACCGGAGCAGCCCGTTCTTTCGAATTGGATAACTTGGTCTGGCAAACCTTTCATTATTACTGAATTTTACACTAAAGGAGAAGATTCCGGATTACCGAATAAAACAGGTGCAGGCTGGAATGTGCCGACTCAGAAAGACAGAGGGTATTTCTATCAGAATTTCATTATTGAATTACTAAAAAGCAAAGGATGTGTCGGTTGGCACTGGTTCAAATATCAGGATAACGATCCCGACAATTTAGAAACAGATTATTCTAACCGAGACTCCAATAAAGGAATTTTAAACAGCAATTATCAGTATTACATGCCGCTCATGGAAAATATGAAAACCATTAACAATAATGTGTATGGACTCATACGCTTTCTTGACTCCGGTAAGTAATATTGTCTCTGTCTATCCAAAAAATCGTAATTAACGGTAAATTTTTCTGTTTGGATTTCACCGAATGCGGTTTGATTTTCACCATGTATTCCATTGCTTATTTCTTAACTTTGTGTATGATGAAGGTATTTTATGCTAGGGATTAATTATGTAATAAATCAGCTTTAATAATGGAAAAAATGGAATCTCTGGAAGTTTTCTACCGCGAAAAAATGGGAATTCTTCCAAGCGAAATTTTTCGCAAAACAGGACACTTCAATGTTTTTACGATGGAAGACTATACGGGTCCGAAGCCTGCATATCCCATGCCTTACAGCCGAAAGGATTATTATAAAATTGCCTTGATCAGGGGAGCTCATACCGTTGAATATGCCGATCAGACCTATCAGGTTGAGAATAATATGCTGATGTTTGCCAATCCTCAGATTCCTTATAACTGGACGCCATCGGACATGCAGCCAGTCGGAGCTTTTTGTGTATTTACGGAGGATTACATGAAAGGCTTCGGAAATATTACAGACTACCCGCTATACCAGCCCGGTGGAACTCCGATTCTGGATCTTACCAATGAAGAAGCTGCGCAGGTGATGGAGCTTTTCAATAAAATGTTTACGGAAATTGCATCGGACTATCCTTATAAATATGATGTTTTAAGAAGCCATGTATTTGAGCTTATTCATAAAGGATTAAAGCTGAGACCGGCAACGGCTGCGGAAGAGACTGGATCTAATGCAGGAACCCGCATTGCCTCTTTGTTTCAAGAATTGCTGGAAAGGCAGTTTCCTATTGAGTCAACTGTACAGCAAGTGAAGTTAAAAACTGCCGCTGAATTTGCAGACAGACTCAATGTTCACGTAAATCATCTGAATAGGGTTTTAAAAATGGTAACCGGAAAAACGACTACTCAATTGGTTCAAGAGCGTTTGGCATCAGAAGCCAGAGCATTATTGAAACACACAAACTGGAATATTTCCGAAATTGCCTGGTGTCTTGGTTTTGAGGATACTTCCAATTTTATTAAATTTTTTAAAAGAAAAAATATTTCGACACCCAATCAATATCGTTCATAGAGGAGAAAAGGACAGATCATTTTATTTATTTTTAAAATCTTGAATTTCGAAGAAAAATCAAAATGGTTTGAATAGCACTGTTTTTGGTTTGAATCTGCCTTTCCTGCACTTTGTTTCCTTTCTAATTTTGTTTTGTAATAATAAAAAAAATTTCAAATGGAATCTTACATTTTAGAACAAAACGGAGGAGTGGAAAACTTAAAGAAGACAACATTAGACACCCCCTTTCCGAAGACAGGAGAAGTCCTGATAAAAACCAAGTCTATCGGTATTAATCCTATTGATATCCAGGTACGTGCTTCAAAAGATGTTTTGGGTATGATCACAGGCGGTCACTTTCCGGATCAGGTAATACTTGGATGGGATGTAGCTGGTGTTATTGAAAAAACTGGAGCTGGTGTTACTGAATTTAAGCCTGGAGATGAGGTATATGGTCTACTGAATATGCCAGGTCTTGGTCGTACATATTCTACCCATGTCATAGCAAATGTAGAACATATCGCACATAAGCATAAAAATCTACATTTTACTGCTGCAGGAGCCACTCCAATGTCTGCTATGACGGCTTGGCAGGCGGTGGTTACTTTAGGAAATATTCAAAAAGGTGAAAAAGTACTGATTCATGCTGCTTCAGGCGGTGTTGGTCATTTTGCCGTTCAATTTGCAAAAGAGCGGGGAGCATATGTTATTGGTACGGCTTCCGCTAAAAATGAGGCATTTGTAAGAAACTTAGCGGTGGATGAATTTATAGATTATACCTCTGCTTCGTTTGAGGAAAAGGTAAATGATATAGATGTTGTTATAGACACAATTAATTCTGTAGAACATGTTCTGCGCTCAATTTCGGTAATTAAAAAAGGTGGAAGATTGGTTTATTTGCAGCCTCATTTCGCGGAGGCCCTTTCATCAAAATTAGAGGAAGCTGCAATAAAAGGCTTCGGGGTATTCGTACACTCATCGGCAGAGATACTCAACGAAATCAGCAATCTCATCGAAGCAGGAAAAGTTACACCTCAAATTACACAGGTATTTTCATTCGATCAACTGCCGGAAGCCCAAAAGGTGGTGGAATCGGGAAGAGCTACCGGTAAAATTGCGGTTGAAATTAACTGACAATTTCCTTTTTAAATCAATAGAAATTCTAAAAATTCTAATTAAAATCAGACAGAACCGATATCCTTATTCCTGATAAGGATGTAAACCGATTTTTAAAAAATTAAAAACTTTTATATGAAGACAGATACAACAGCGCAAGATTATGTTAAAGCGTTAACACAACAGGAAATAGATACTTTAAAAGCATTTTACGCTGTATTCAGCAACCGTGATTACAGTGTGATAGATCAAATTTTATCTCCGGATTGGCAGGATATTCCTCTGGCTCCGGGTCAGCAAAAAGGAGCTAATGGTTTTAAGACTTTGGTACAAGATTTTACCTCGGCATTTCCGGATGTGCAAGTGAATGTTCATGAGATTTTTGGCAGTCATGAGCGTGCAGGTGTACGTGCAGAAATGGTCTTTACTCATAGTAACGAATTTATGGGGATACCTGCAACCAATCAAAAACTCACCATCGCCATTCATGAATTTCATCATCTGAAACATTGCAAACTGGAAAAAAACTGGCATCTGGAAGACTGGCTAAGCATGTTATTGCAAACAGGTGCATGGCCTGCAAATCAAAATAATCATTAAAAAAATTTAATATGTATCCTGAATTAAAAGGAAAAGTCGCATTGATTACTGGAGCTTCCAAAGGCATAGGCAAAGGAATTGCTGAGAAACTGGCTTCTGAGGGTTTACAGCTTATTCTTAATTATAGCTCAGATGAAAAAGCAGCTCTGGAAACGGCGAGACTCATGGATGATTATAAAATTAATTATCAGATGATTAAAGCGGATGTTTCAAATCCTTCAGCCATTGAAGAATTGTTTCAGCAGGTGTTAGCTAAGTTTGGTCGTCTTGATATTGTGATCGCAAATGCAGGTATAGAAATGGTTGATAAGCCTTTTACAGACTATACCGAAAACGATTTTGATAAAATTTATAACCTTAATGTAAAAGGAACCTTTTTTGTTATGCAACAGGCTGCAAAGCATATTACCGACGGTGGAAGGATTATTTTAATTTCCTCCACTCAGAGCCTAAATGCGGAGTCAGGTGCGGCGGTTTACGCATCCAGTAAAAGTGCGGGAAAAAAGTTCGTAGATATCCTGAGCAAAGAGTTGGGACATCGCGGTATTACTGTTAATTCTGTTATGCCTGGCGTGATAGATCAGGCGGGAGTAATTGCCAATATTTCGGAAGAATTTAAGCAGCTTGTGCGCGACAATTCTCCATTTGGTCGCCTTGGAAACGTACAGGACATCGGAAAGGTAGTTGCTTTCCTGGCTTCTGATGAAGCAGGCTATATCAATGGTGCCCATATCAAGGCTAATGGTGGTTCCAGTTTTTAAATTCCTCCCATTATTCAAAGATATGTCTAAGTATCTTTGAAGTAAATAAGTAGCTTGGAGTACCGTAGTGGAGATGTTAACTTGTTAGGACACAATTTGCATCTCAATCAGTCGATATTTATATTAATATCAAAATTTGCTTATTTATTAATAAAATAAAATGTGTTATTTATTTTGTAGTCAACATCTGTCATAATTCCACACAATCTTTGATATTCATAATCTTGGCTTTGTATTTTGTATAAAACCGCAATGACTTTCTGCAGAAATTTGCTGTATTAAATTAATACTAATTAAAATTTAGAAATCATGAAAAATTTATTACAAAAAACAATCATTGCATTAAGTTTATCTTTTGCCATTGTCGGAAGTGCACAAAATCACAAACATAACACGGGATTCAAGATGCCGGCATTAAATCCCAAAAGTGCATTAGCGGAATTAAGTGGAAATCATGTGGGCATCAGAGTTCCTGATTATGATGCAGCAATTAAGTGGTACACCGAAAAATTAGATTTCCGAATTATTCACGAATGGCCTTATGCTGATGAAAAACTAGCTTATCTGGCACCAGCAAACACGAACGATTTTTGGATTGAAATTCTTGCCGGCGGAAAGCTCAGTGAGCCAATTGTATACAACGATTTAGGAAAAAGTCTTGAGAAGGCAGGTTTTCATCACATTTGCATGGATGTTACAAGTGTAGATAAGACTGTTGCCGAATTGAAAAAAAGAGGCGTGACAATTGTAGGAGACACATTTTATCTTCCTGCTATCGGACGTAAATTAGCATTCTTTCAGGATCCGTGGGGAAATATGATTGAGTTATCTGAACTCGTAAAAAAATAAATTGCCAATTTTTTAAAAGCCTTTAGTCTGTAGACTGAAGGCTTTATTTTATGGATACTAAATACAGCTTCAAAATCGATGCTGTATTCATTTGTTATTTTAAACTGCACATACTGTTGCTTGAAATATATTTTTTAATTAAGCAATTTTTTAAATTCAATTGGAGTAAGATTTGTTTTCTTTTTAAAAAGTCTGCTGAGTGACTGAGAATGCTCAAATCCCAATGTGTATGCGATTTCTGAAATAGACAGATTGGTTGAGGTAAGATATTCTTTAGCCTTTTCAATAAGCTTATTATGAATGTGCTGCTGAGCATTTTGTCCGGTAAGCGAACGAAGCATATCGCTTAAATAACGTGGCGAACAATTGAGATGCTCTGCTATATATTCCACAGTGGGCAAACCATTTTGAATTATACCTTCCAGCTCAAAATAGCTATTTAAAAGAGTTTCAATTTTTGTAAGCAAATCGTAATTCACATCTTTTCGGGTAATGAATTGTCTTTTATAAAAACGGTTGCTGTAATTGAGTAAAACTTCGATGTGAGATATCAAAACATCTTGACTAAAATCATCAATTGTATTGTTTAATTCTGTTTTAATATTTTCAAAAATAGAAAAAATGATTTGTTTCTCTTTATCAGATATGTACAACGCTTCATTAGCGCTGTAAGAAAAAAAACCAAAATTTTTAATCTTTTGAGCCAATGGATAATGACGAATGAAGTCGGGGTGAAATAAAAGTGTATACCCAGACAAATCTCTTTCTGCCGCACCTCTGGAAAGCACTTGGTTGGGTGCAGTAAATGCCATTCTTCCTTCGTCAAAGTCGTAATTTTGCTGCCCATAGGATATTTTTCCATTAAGCTTAAATTTATAAGAGATTTTATAAAAATTAAGCTGAAAAGTTTCTGGCTGATCTTCAAATGGCGTTGTGATATCTGCATAGTTGGCCAAATTCACCAGAGGATGTGAGAGCCTTGGCAATCCCAAAACACTGTTCAGTTCAGAAAGAGAATCAAATCTTGCAATTCTATTTTCCTTTTTCATTCCTACAAATTTATTTTTTTTCTTCGAAAATCAATTATTTATTTAATAGTGAAAATATTTTTGATTTTTAAATAATGTGCTTCAGAACCTATTCGTTCTCTTTCTTCAAATTCGGGTTCTGCATCTTCTCCTACAACATATCGTAATTTTAGATTATTATCAGTGGCTGCTTCGTATATTGCTAATGCAACACTTTCAGCTGTTCTGAATTTCTGAATTTTTTCCGGATTATAACCTTCCATTACTTTTTCTTCAATGTCCTGATAGGCTTCATGCTGTGCTCCATCCAGTGAGCGCCCTGCAAAATCGGTATTTATGCCTCCAGGTGCAATAATTTTAACTCCAACATTAAAGGAAGCTAATTCATAAGCTAAGCTTTCTGAAAAACCATCAATTGCAAATTTTGTTGCCGAGTAAACAGAACAGGTAGGATATCCCCAAAGTCCCAGCATTGAAGAGATATTAATAAACAATCCTTGCTTTTTCTCCCGAAAGTACGGTGTAAAAGCTTTTGAAATACGTATGACTCCTAATAAATTAGTATCGATCTGACGGACAATTTGATCATCTGTGAATGCTTCCAAAACACCGATGAGACCATATCCGGCATTGTTTACAACGACGTCGACAGAATGGTTCTGTAAAATATCTGTGATTAACTCATTGAGCTGTTCAGAATCTGATACATCAAGTTTTTTAAGTGTAACATTTTCCAGACTGTTTAATTCTTTTTCTATTTCGGGATTTCTCATGGTAGCAATTACGTGCCATCCTTTTGACTGAAATAATTTTGCTGTCGCCTTACCCAAACCTGCAGAAGCTCCCGTTATAAAAATTGTTTTTTTCATTCTTTTATTTTTAATTGTTAATGATGCAAAAATGAGCATTCAAATGATTTAGAATGTGGCCATATTGAGTTTTCCTGTAACCAAAATGACGGAGGTGATATTTAAGGTTTTGCAGATTTTCACCGTCACTAAAGGTTCGAGGTTTAAAATTTACGTTTTTTCTTCATCTTTCTTTGATATTCATAATTAAGCCTTTGTTATTTGTACAAACTTCCGCCTTGTTTCGTCGCAACTTTGCTACAGAGAAAATCAGTAATCAATATTGATTCAAAACCTAAAAAAAATTTGTCATGGAATTTACACAACAACAGGCTTTCAGATCATTAAATCAGTCGGTAGAGAAAGCAAACGAAATCGGCGTAAATGCCAACATTACAATTCTGGATAAAGCTGGTCATCTTAAAGCATTTATTAGAATGGACGATGCTTTTCTGGGATCGATCGACATCTCAATGGGAAAAGCAAAAACAGCGATGCTCTTTCGGATGAATTCTGAAGCTGTGGGAGAATTTCTTAATCCTGAAAACAAAACCTACGGAATGGTTAATACCAATGGAGGGCTTATAGGTTTTAAAGGCGGAGTTCCTGTCACTTCAGAAAATGAAATTGTTGCTTACATCGGTGTTTCCGGCGGAAGTCCCGAGCAGGATTTTGAAATTGCAACTGCAGGAAGCAGAATTTAAACCACAAAAATCAACAAAAACATTTTAAATATAAACAAATAAATTTTAGAAATCATGAGTACAACAAAAACAATTCTAATTACCGGGGCAGGTTCCGGATTCGGAGAAGGAACAGCATTTGGTTTAGCTAAATTAGGTCACAAGATTATCGCAGGGGTTTAAATTTTACCTGAAGTTACAGCAATGAGAAAGAAAGTTGAAGAAGCAGGATTGCAGGATAGTATTGAGGTCAGAAAATTAGACATTCTAGATAAATATGATGTTAAGAATGCACTGAAATTAGATATCGACATATTTTTCAGTAACGCAGGAATCGGTGAAAGCGGTCCTGAAATGTAATTTGAAAGTAAAATTTAGTACAATCTATTTCTGTTTACGAATACGGCTCAAAGTTTCCTTTGTAATTCCAAGGTAAGATGCAATGAGATGCTGTGGAAATCTCTGTAAAAATGCAGGATGAGTTTTAAAAAGGTTGTTGTAACGATCAACTGCAGAAAGGCTTATTGCATTATTTATGCGGTTTTGCATTGCTATTCCGTGATTCATGTCCAGGCGTTTTGTCAATTCATTGAGAGCAGGAACTTTTGCCATTTCTTTAATACCCTCTTGCGGAATCATTAACATTTCTGTATCCTCATAGGCTTCGATATTGTAAATGGTTGGTTTTGCACCGAGCAGACTTTCGCGGTCTGCAACCCACCAATTTTCGAGATAAAGATTGATGACATTTTCTTTGCCCAAATCATCTACAGAATATTGTTTCATCGCCCCTTTAATGATAAAACCGCAATATTTACAGATGTCTCCCTGTTTCAGAAAAAACTGTTTTCTGCCAATTTTTTTATAAACAAACAACTCTTTTATAAATTCTTTGTCTTCAAAAGTTAATGGCGAAGAGCTGTGTGCTTCGATATAATCGAAAAGAATTAAAAAACTGTCTTGGTTAATATTCATATTTATAGGGTCGACTTATTTCTGGACTCACGAATTTAATGAAATAATTTGGGCGTTAAAAATGCTTTTTTTAATTCAATGTTAAGCAGATAATTAAATTAATTCTAAACACGATATTTATTATCAAATATCAACAATTTCCGTTCAGCAGTCCCTATAAATTTGCAGTATAAACAACAATTTAAAATTTTATACAATGGCAACAAAATGGAACCTAGACCCAACGCACAGTGAATTGACTTTCAAAGTAAGACATATGATGATATCAAATGTCAAAGGAAATTTTACCGATTTTGATGTGCAACTTGAAGCTGAAGACGATACTTTCGCGAACGTAAAAACAGCGGCAACCATCCAGACAGATTCTATCTCAACGTACAATACCGACAGAGATAATCATTTGAAATCTGCAGACTTTTTTAACGTGGAAGTTTATCCTACAATCACTTTCGAAGCTTCAGCACTTAGCAACGATGTGACGGGAAATCTTACCATCAACGGAATTACAAAACCAATTACGCTTGATGTAGATTTCAACGGAATCAAAGCGGATCCTTACGGAAATACAAGAGCCGGATTCTCTTTCGAAGGGAAAATCAACAGAAAAGATTTCGGACTTACCTGGCACGCTGCACTTGAAGGTGGAGGAGTAATGGTAAGTGATGAGGTGAAATTGGCAGGTGAATTACAGTTTGTAAAAGAAGCTTAAAAACAAAAAATTGCAGACAATAGAAAAAGCCTTTGGAATCTCAAAGGCTTTATTTTTTTACAGTAAGAAGGTTAATGGAATTTATTTCCGCTGAACATTCCTGATTCGCTGTATTTAGCGTCTTTTTTTATCTGAAATAAAACAAGATCACTTTCTGTGGTCGCTTCAAGAGGTAAATTTTCTTCAAGAATTATGCAATCGCCCTTTGCAACGGTCTCATTTTCGATTTTAATTTTTCCGTTGAAACAGTAGATAAAATTGATAAATTCTTCATTCCATTCTGGGATTTTCACAACTTTATCTTTTTCCACTCTGATATCGAAAATATTGGTTTCTACCCTTAATTTCAAGGGAGAATCACCTCTGTCTCCAGCAACCAATCTCCAGATATTTTCACTGAAAACATTGTCAAACTGATGAAACTGAACTTGCGGAGGTAAATTATTTTCAGAGGGTCGCATAAAGATTTGGAGCATTTCCACATCTTCCTCGGCACTTTCTTCGTGTGAAACTCCGCTTCCGGCATTCATCAGCATCATATAAGAATTGTTGAGATGTTCTTTTTTACCCGTGCTGTCGAGATGAACCATCTTTCCGGAACGGATATAGGAGAAGATTTCATCATCCTGATGAGGATGCATCGGAACCAACCCGGGAGGTTTAAATAAGGCGTGATCGATTCTTCCGATAGTCAAAAATCCCGTATCGTTTTTTCCGAGATTGATTCCCGGATACAATATTTCAACATGAAATGTCTGGTTTCCGTGGGTATGCTTTTCTGAAGCTCTAATGATTTTCATATAGATAAAGTTTTAATTCTAAAGACAAAAAAAACACCGCTTTTATATTTTGAAACGATGTTTCTTTTTGTAAATCAAATTTTAATGATAGTTTAAAATTCCAACCAGTTTTTGTCCGTTTGGACTGGTCCAGTCAATTGCCAGTTCAGAGATGATCTGATCTACTGTCGTGATAATTGCTCCTGCCTGTCTCATTCTTTCCAAAGCCAGATTATCGCCGTATTGGGTGTAGGAAGCCGATGCATCAGCAGAAACCTGTACTTCATAACCTTCATCCAACATCTGCAAAACAGGGAAAGTCACGCAAATTTCTGTCGTAACACCTGCCACGAAAAGTTTTTTTCTGCCTAAAGCTTTTACCGCTTCATTAAAACCTTGGTGGTGCATTGCATTTACAATTCCCGGGCGTTTGATTCGGGCTTCATAGGCTTCTGGTAAAATTTCCTGTAATTCAGGAATTAGTGGCCCCTGAACTTGGTCTTCCATACTGGATGTCAAAATCACAGGAAGGTTAAGAGCTTTTGCAATTTTCGCCAGTTTAATGGCATTTTGCTTTACTAGATTGATGTCGTGAGAATGTGTCCAAGCCATTGTTCCTACTTGGTGGTCGATAAGAAGTATGGCTGCGTTTTCCGGATTGAATGCTTTTGTGTGCATAATAAATGTATTTAAGTTAATATTATTTAATGGTGTACTTTAGCTGTATAAGTGCTTATTGTACAGGACAAAATTAGGCTGACTTGCTTCTGAAAAACGGTGATATTTGATACAAAAAACCTGTGATAAATATCAATAAGATTGTTTAAGTGTTTGCTTTTTAGGCACTTAATAAGATGTGTGTTTGTAAATGTGTTTTCTAAAAGAAAATAAAAAAAAAGGATGGTTTCTAATATGATGAGAACATTAAGGAATTTTCCTGCTGTTCTGAATGCTTATCTTAATTTTGATTAAAAATCGTCCTGAGAAATCAACGGGCGATTTTTTAGTATTGTATTTTGGAGATCAAATATAATAAATGACAATTGAGCGAAAATTTTTAAATTTGATAAAATAACGATTTTCCTGATCGCTTCAAAAAACTAAAATGTACGAACCACTTTTTGATTATATAGAACGCTATAGCAATTCGAGTCTTTCAGCTGAAGAGAAAGAGAAGATTCAGTCACTATTATTGCCGAAAAAATTAAGAAAAAAACAATATTTTCTTGAAGAAGGAAATATTTGTTCGTACACAGGTTTTATTCTGAAAGGAGCGATGAGACAGTTCAGTGTAGACAGTCACGGAATTGAGTACATTCTACAATTGGCACTGGAAAACTGGTGGATCGTTGACCGACAAAGTTTTATGAATCAAATACCTTCCAAATATTATATCGAAGCTTGGGAAAACACAGAATTATTGGTCTTACCAAGACCCAATCTTGATGCTTTTCTGGAAATTCCCTCAGTGAGAGATATGTTCTGGAAAATGAGCGAAAACAATCATATTGCTTCACAAAAACGTGTGAATGATGCAATAAGTCTCAGTGCTTTGGAGCGCTATGAAAGTTTTGTTCAACTTCATCCGGACATGATTCAGAGATTTCCTTTGCATCAGATAGCTTCTTATTTGGGAATTTCCCGTGAAACACTTAGTAGAATCAGGAAGCAAAGTTTTCGTTAATTGAATTCTGTCGAATTGATTGTGACAAAAGTCAACGATTTCAAGTTTAGTACTAATGTAAATTTGTTTCATTAATAATTTTAAGAAAAAAACAATGCACTCAGATATTAAAATTATAGGCGAGGTAAGTGGCAAAAGACTGGCCGTTGCAGGAGGAAATTATCGAATTATTATTTCCGGGGAAGAAACGGATAACCGTTTTGCTGTCATCGAAATGACTGTTCCGCCGAATGGCGGACCGCCACCGCATTCGCATCCGAACACTCACGAAACTTTTTATGTTTTGGAAGGTGAAGTTGAATTTAAAACGGAGAAAGGAAAAACTGTTGTTTCCAAAGGTGGATTTGTGGAGATTCCTTTTGGTGGCGCTGTCCATTGTTTTAAAAATACTTCTGATTCTTTTGCGAAACTCCTTTGTACAGTAATGCCCGCAGGATTGGAAACAATCTTCGAAGCTATCGGAAAACCAGTTTCCGAAGGTGAGTTTTTGCCTGTTCCGGAGATGACAGAAGAAAGGAAAAATTTCCTACAGAATCTGGATGAGAAGTTTGGACAGAAAACTTTTCCGCCTGATTATTTAGATTGAAATCGATCAATGATTTTTAAGAATAATTCTAATAGGATTTTACAGATATTAATTAATATGACACTTCTTTGGAACTTCAGATATTCCAATAATTTATTCTCAATTGTTTGGGAACGTGCGCTTCTTAAATATCATTCACGACAGAATCTAAAAAGTGATTTACTATTAAATTAGGTTTTATGTAATTGTTTATCAATGTTATAATATTGTTTTTTTCAATGATTGATTCCTTCCAAAATAATAAGAGATTTTTAAATTTATCTTTAAACATGGACAATTTTAATTATAGAAAAATAATTTTTATAGATTTTATATATTAAAAATCATGATTTAGTGATTTATTTCTTGTTTTTTAAAAAATTTAAATAAATAATGTGTTAACTTTAAGGTAGTTAACCAAAAAAGCAATTATCATGAAAACAATTTTAAAAAATCTTGTCCTGCTTTTAGTATTGACTATAAGCTGTATGTTTCTCAATGCACAAACATTCGATTCCAGTACCAATTTCAGGATAAAAAATAAAGCCAACGGAAAATGTGTTGGTATCAATGAGGTTTTATCCTTTCCTCAAGTAATATTAAAAGATTGTGCTGTAACGGATTATAAATTTACCATCGTAAAAGATCCGTCTTTAAATATTTATACAATAAGTGGTAGAAACCTTGCTGATAACAGCACATATAGACTTCAGTATCCCGCGCTTCTTAATCTTATTAACCTTAAAGTAGAGGCTAATATCGATCCAAATTCAAACTTAGATCGACAGACTTGGATGCTGACAAAATATTCAGATGACAGCTACAATATATTAATAGCTAATTCTGACAATCCATTATCATGGACAAGCAAGATTCTTGGTCTTCTTGAGATTCCACTCATTAATTTTGTTTATCTGTCATCGGCTGCTAACTCAGATGATAATAAATGGTTTTTAGAAACTATAAGCGGTACCAATTTAAGATTATCGGATGCTTCAACCAAAACCAATTCTCCTGTATACCCGAATCCGGTAAGACAAGGCGAAAGCATCACTATTGATCTTTCTCCATCGGATAATTATGAATTAAGGATCGTTGATACTGATGGAATTGAAGTTAAATATGAAAAGATAAGAAAAGATGAAAAAGCAGTAATCTCCACGGCTGGAATGCGTCAGGGAATTTATTTTTATAATGCTAAAGGCGAAAATAATAAAATTTCGGGTAAATTCTCTGTGAATTAAATGTTTTAAAAATTTAAATTAAAAAAACCGTTCAACTTTTGGACGGTTTTTCCATGCAATTTAAAGCTTTATCTTTACCGCAGGTTTTTACCATTTGGTAAATAAATTTTCCATTATAAACCCGAAATTTGTATTATGGAAGAATTTGTCAATTACATACTGCAATTCGGCAATCTGAATAATAAACAGATAGAGCTGATCTTGAGTAAAGCAGAAACAATGAAACTTCGTAAAGATGAATATTTTTCTGAAGCAGGTAAAATACCCCGCTATGTTGGATTTATTTTAAAAGGTGTTGTAAGGTTCTGCTATTACAACAATAAAAGTGAAGAAATCACACACTCGTTTGTTGAAGAAAATAATTTTGTTTCGGACCAGCAAAAGTTTGAAGCACAAATGGTTGCTTCAGAATATATACAAGCGATAACAGATTGTGAGTTGCTTGTCTTTTCAAAAAAGAACTGGGATGAGATTGGAAATACCATTGTCGGATGGAAAGATATAGAGAATCTGATTGTCAAAAACTGTCTGATGAAAACGATAGAACGAAGAAGTCCTTTAGTATCTGAAGATGCTACAACTCGCTATTTATCATTTATCAATCAATTTCCGGGGCTTCTTAATCGTGTTCCGCTTTCGCAGGTGGCTTCTTATTTGGGGATTACCCAGCAATCACTTAGCAGAATTAGGAAAAATATCCGTTAAAAATGCTTTTTACCAAATGGTAAATGTTTTTTATTTGAATTAATCAATCTTTGCATCAATCATTAAAGAATAAAAAGATGAGCAAAAAAATAGTATTGATTACAGGAACAAATAGTGGTTTCGGTTGGCTTACTGCACATAGCGTTGCAGCATTAGGTCACAAAGTATATGCAACAATGAGAGATACCGAGGGCAAGAATGCAGATAAAGCGAAAGCGCTTTCGGAAGTTGAAAACATCACTGTTCTGGATGTTGCGCTTACTGATGATAAAAGTGTAAATCAAGCGGTAGAAACAATTCTTGCTAAAGAAGGTGCTATCGATGTATTGGTAAATAACGCGGGATTTTCGATGCATGGTGTTGCAGAAAGTTTTACAACAGCCGATGTACAGGCAATGTTCGACATCAATGTCTTTGCGCCTTGGAGATTCATCAAGCAGATATTACCTGCAATGCGTAAACAGGAAGATGGACTTATCATAAATGTTACAAGCGGATTTGGAAGAGTTTCATTTCCTTTTGCAACAGTGTATGCTGCGTCGAAATTTGGCTTGGAAGGTCTTAGCGAAGGTTTGCATTATGAAGTTAAACGTCTGGGAATAGATGTTGCCATCTTGGAGCCTGGTGCTTTTCCAACTGAAATGGCACAAAAAACTGGTTATGCTTCGGATCAGTCTGTATTTGAGGGGTATGGTGCAATTGCGGAAATTCCAAATAAAATGATGGCTGCTCTTGGCGAAATGATCCAGACTCATCAGACCAATCCGCAAGATGTTGCCGATGCGATTGTAAAATTAATAAATACCGAAAAAGGTAAAAGACCACTGAGAACCGTTGTGGATCCGATAACCGGAGAATATATTAATGCTGCCAACGAAGCCGTAGCAGAACAGTTTGGAAAAGGCTTAACGGTCTTTGGAATGGGAGAGTTGTTGGATTAATAAAAGATTTTCAAATAACAGATTTCTCTGCAAACAATCCCGAAGAATATTTCTCCGGGATTTTTAGATATATTTTACAAAGCATTAGAGTCGAGTACAATTAAACCAGTTTATAAGTAAGACTTTTTCTTTCACGGATTTAGTTTTTTTAATTTTATCGAAACTATACTATGATTTATTTTTTTGGTCTGAAGAATTATTGTCGCTTTGAGATAAATTATCAATGCCTATTTTTGAAAAAAATTGATGATGAAAACTATTAAGCTTTGTCATGATGTTAAGCATATCATTTTTTTCTTTTTTGGTAAGGATTTCCAGCAGATGAGAAGGAATTTGCTCTGTTATAGTAATTTTAGAATCTTTAGCGATGTCTTTAGAATAAAGGACTTCGTAATTACCAAGATGGTCGAATAATTTGGTTATAGCCTCTTCAACTGTTATTCCATTTTCTTTACCTTCCCAATGAAGCTCTATATCTTCATGTGTTTTTGTTTGCTCTCTGTTTACTATCCAACTTTTGAAGCCGTCGATATCTGAACTGTATAAATTCAATTTATTTTCTCGTTCAAATTCTTCTACAAGGTTTGTTAAGTCTTTGATGATAGTGTAATACATATAACGGATTGCGATACAAATATACTGTATTTTATCAATTAGGTTTATATGTATTCTATTTAATTTTAATTAAAATCAAAAAAACGACATAAAAAACACACAAAAATTCCAATTTATGTGTGTTTTTATGCTTTATGTATTTGTATGGTAAGATTTATATTAATTTCATTACTGCAAATTTTATTAGACGTGCTAAAGTAAGATTGTTATTTTAAAAAAGAATATTCATCTAAAACAGTTTCAATGAGATCCTTACTGTTAATATTTCTTGAAAAAATAGGGTTGTGAAAATGATCAAGCTTGTTTAAAATCTTTATTAATTCTAACTTTTCATTATAATTTAAATTTCCCGTAACAATTTTTGTTGCATTTTTTATCTTCTGCATATTGGCTTCCAATGCTTCCAGACCTTTCTCAGAAATTTTAATGACTTTATTTCTCTTATCAACTTCAGAATCAGTCTGCTCGATAAACCCTTGCTTTAATAATCTTGTGATAATCAGCATACCTCCCGGTTTATCCTGAATGTTTTTCTTAATAAGATCCATCTTCGACATACTTCCAAAGGCTTTTAAATTAATTAAATAAATAAAATCCTCTTGTGTAGAAAATTCTGAATCAGCAATAGCAGATTTAGAATAAGTTTTCGCATATCTATTGGTATGAACGATCATTGTACAGATCGCACTTTCGACAGATCTTCCATCTTCTTTTCCCACCCAGTGCGGCTCATTTTCGACCTTTTGGGGTTTATGGCATTCTTTATCCCGAATCCACGCCATAAAGCCGTCAATATCCAACGTATAATTGGAGATCGCATTATCAGCTTCAAATTCTTCAAGCAGTTTAATAAGGTCTTTAATAATTCTGTAATGCATTTTTGGAATATTGGTTTACAAATATACCATATTTATTTAATGGCATTGAATTTAAAAATTGTCCTCAAATTTTAGGCAACTTAAACGTTTTGGCGTTTTTTTACAAAAAAATTATATTCTTTTCCGCCAATTACTTTACTTAAATTTTAATGATATATTTATACAATTTCAGAACTTTTTTTACTTTTCGTTTTAAAATCAGTCTGTTAACTGCATCCAAGATTATTTTTTCACAATAATCGGCTGTGCTTCCGAATAATTGAGCATATTCATGAGAAATTATTTTAATGATTTCGGGATCATTGGTGATCCTTGCAAAGTTTTTCAGCCGCTTTTCCAGTTCAATAGATTCGTGAAAATTCATTCTGTTGAGGTCTACCATGTAAATGATATATTTTTCGTCTTTTTTTTGAATTAAAAAATTATTAGGGGAATTATCCAAAAACTGGATGCCGTCGTTATGGAGACGAAACATCAAAAGTGTATATTCTTTTATAATTTTTTCCCGATCAGGAAAGGAATGATCGGTAAGAATATCAGTAAACGTCCAGGAATTTTCTAATTGTTCGCTTATGTAATAACTTGATGTAAGACCTATGAAATCGTGGTTTTCTATATAGGCAATTGGTTTTGGGGTATGATAGTTTTTTTTAATAAGTAAATGTGCATATTCAAACGAACGCTGGGCTTTCGACTTTCGGTAGAATTTGTAGACGTGCCGGTTTATAATATTATGTTGTTTAAACGATTTAAAGTTTAATATTAATCCATTCAGATTAAAGAACTTAATAATATTTCGAGAGCCATTTCCAATAAGAGTACCGTCATTTTTAAATTTATTCAGGATGGAAAGAACATCGTATTTAGATTGGGGTAAATCTTCAGCAAAAATCAATTTCATATCAAATATTTTAAATTAAATTTGGATCATGGTTTCTTGTAATAAACTCATAATGTTTTCGTTGTCTGTTTGATTGGTGTTTACGGAAAAGCTTTTGCCATTGTAAGGTTTATATACATTTTCGTCCGTCACGGAGAACAAGCCAACCGTAGGTGTTCCGGAAGCGCTTGCTAAGTGCATTACGCCGTTGTCTGCAGCGATAAATAGTGTAGAATTTGCTATGAAAGACCCCATTTCACGAATATCTGTGCTGTAGAAATGTGGTATGGTGAAATTTAATTTCGAGATATTTTCAACAGGTAAAAGTTCTACAATATTGTGATCGGGAAATGTTTGTTTTAGATGATTGTAAAATACGATCCACCATTCCTCAGAGTAACATTTATCTCCTGTAGCGTTGGTGAATAGGCAAATGGTAGGTTTGTTGTTTTGGGTAAGATTAAAGAGTTTTTTTCTGCCGGATGTTATTTCATCTTCACTCAATTTAATATTTAGATCAGGAAGTTTGCTTTGATTTTCAGATATTCCAAGCCTTGATAAATATTGCCTTAAATTATAAATGCTGTTTTTGGCAGAGTGATGATAATCAGGGATTTGTTTCAGATGTTCTTCTTCAAACTCACCAAATAGTTTGTAGGTTGAATTTGCAAAAAGAGTCGACAATCTACCGGACGAAGATCCAAAACTTGCATTGATTACGAGATCATATTTTCTGGTTTTCAACATAGTCCAGCCTTTCAGATATTTGAAAATATTGCTAAAAGGTTTTTTGGGAAGTTGGATGATCTTGCCAATATTGCTGTAGTTCTGATAAATACTGGGAGTGATACCTCCTTTTACAAACAGATCTATTTTACTGTCCGGAAAAGTATTGATGACTTCCTGTACCAGCGGACTCAGTAAAAGCAAGTTTCCTAGCCGATGATTGGGTCTGGATATTAGTATTTTTTTTATAGTAATCCCTTTATTAGGGGCTATATCTGCATTTGATTTTCCAATATTCTTAGTGAGACGCCTCATTACGGATCTTCTCACTGCGTTTATTTGTTTAGGAACTTTCATAGGGGAGGATGGGTTTTAAACAAAAGCTGCAATTTAGATTAAAATTATATTATAAAAGCATAATTCGAATTAAATTTTAATCATAAATTTTTATTTCAACAATAGAAATTAAGTATTGAAATAATACAATATTTTGTTACTATAACGCAATTCTTGATATTTTATATTTCAGAATATGTTATAAACCTGGTTCTGTTTTCTTAAGTCTTTGAAACAAATAAATATTCCAAAGAATAAGCTCATAACCATAAACCGTATCTTCTATCGGGATGGTGAAAATTCTAAAACCGATAATGTGGTCAGGATTGTAATTAACAATCGGAGATTCCAAACCTGTACCTGTTAAAACGCCATTAACCATTAAAAAACCGGGCATCAATAATAAATAAACAAAAGAAGCCTTGCCGATCCATCTGGATTTTAATATAAAATACAGGATAAACAAAGTAATCGCCGTGGAAAGAAATGTTACAAAAGGATATATTTTTTCATGGAAATAAAGCCCGATAACCAATGATGAAATAATACTTATAATGACAAAAATCTTTTCTGGCAGAGGCTTCCAGTCAAGCTTAAAAAATTTATCTAGACAGAAATAGGTAAAAATACACGCAAAAGGAATACAGAAGAAAAACAGAATTTCCTCTACAGGAAGATTAAATATTCTGATTCCTAATAAATATTTATCATTAAACCACCAGACTCCTGTTTTCGTAAACCAAATATCCCAGGCAATAAAAAATACCGCAACAATAAAAGACGCACCTATAAATGCTCCAAAATGTCTGTTGAATTTTATCTTATGATGAAATGAAAAAATAAAACAGATAATGATGGTAAAAAAATCAATTAGCAGATACGTATACGGAAGCATTTATTTTTTATTTTGATTAAAAAACATTTTAAAATATTTCACCGGAACCCACAGAAATCCAAAACATTCTCCGTCTTGCTTTCCGGTATGTTTGTGATGTTGTTTATGCGCTCGTCTGATCGCCAAAAGATAGGGATTTTGGGTATTTCGAAGAAATTTAATTCTCTGATGAATAAATATATCATGAACAAAAAAATACGCCATTCCGTACAATGCAATTCCCACAGCTACATAAAACCAGTGATTAAAATTCTGAATCGTTCCGTAATACATTAAAATAATGGTAGGAACTGCGAAAATGACGAAAAAATAATCGTTTTTTTCCATATGCCCTTCATTGCTGTGATCGTGATGATCTTTATGAAGAACCCATAAAAAGCCATGCATGATATATTTATGAATCAGCCAGGTGAGTCCTTCCATGATGAAAAATGTTGCCGCTACAATGAGAAAATTCATGATCAGAAATTTAAATTTTTATAAAAATGATGTTTTATATTGCACATAGCAGCTCATCATTAAAGAAAGTTTTGCTCCATTTGAAATTCTTATCCTTTCATTCATAATGGTTTTTGCAGATCTTTTTTTAATTTTTCTGAAAAGAGAAACGTAATAACGATACGCCAAATATACTCCGAAACGAGATGTCGGCGGCAGTTTCTTTATACCTTCCAGAGCTTCATTAAACTCATTCTCAATATCTTTTTCAATGGAATGCTTAATGTCATTATCAAAACGTGAAATATCCAAATCCGGAAAATAACATCTTCCTAAAATATCGTGATCATCCTTCAGATCCCGTAAGAAATTCACTTTCTGAAAAGCAGATCCCAATTTCATGGCAAAAGGCTTCAATCTTTCATATTCTTCCTCATCTCCGTTTACAAAAACCTGAAGGCACATCAGTCCTACAACTTCTGCAGATCCTAAAATATATTCTTGGTATAATTCCGAATTATATTCAATTTTTTCCAAATCCATTTCCATACTTTTCAGGAATTGATCTATCAGTTTTTCATCAATACGGTAATCGTGAACCGTTTGCTGAAACGACTGAAAAATAGGGTTTAATGATATTTTTTCATCCAGAGCAATCCAGGTATCATCTCGGAATCTTCTCAGAAGTTTTTCTTTGTCATATCCATGAAAGCTGTCAACAATTTCGTCGGCAAGGCGGACATAACCGTAAATAGCGTAAATAGCATTTCTGATATCTGGAGAAAGCGCCAAAATCCCTAAAGAAAAGCTGGTGCTGTATTTTTTCGTAGTTTCTTTACTTACTGTATAGGAAAGTTCGTCGAATAGTTTTTTCATAGTATCTAATTTTTGGTGGATTCTTGTGCAGCTATTTTTCCTGAAATAATAGATGGTGGAACTCCTGGTCCGGGAACGGTTAGCTGTCCCGTGTACAGGAGATTCTTTATTTTTTTATTTCTGATGGAAGGCTTCAGAACTGCAGTTTGTGAAAGTGTGTTGGCAAGACCGTATGCATTACCCTGATACGCATTATAATCATTCTGAAAATCTTTTACACAATAGCTTTTTTTATAATCGATTTTAGATAAAAGGTCAATTTCTCCTGTATGTTTTTCAATTCTTGAAATCATTTCGTAGAAATATTTTTCGCGCATTTCTTCAGAATCATCAATTCCCGGAGCTACGGGCATCAGTAAAAAAAGATTTTCGCAGTTTTCCGGAGCTACATTCGGATCTGTTTTTGAAGGGCAGCAGGCATAAAATAATGGTTTAGTAGGCCATTTTTTATCTGTATAAATTTCATGGGTATGAAGTTCGAGATCGTTTTCAAAAAACAAGGTATGGTGTTTTAAATTCGGAATTTTAGCATTAAAACCAAGGTAATAAATAAGACATGATGGGGCAAAAGTTCTCTTTTCCCAATAATTTTCATCATAATTTCTAAATTCTTCAGGCAAAAGAGTTTCCGTGTGATGATAATCTGATGAAGCAATGATGTTATCGAATTGATGTTCTTGATTATTAATGATTAAAGATGAAGCTTTTCCTCTTTCAATCGTTATTTTTTCAACATTCGAATTACGATTAATTGTCACTCCCAATTCCAGGGCAACTTGCTTCATTGCATCAATGATTTTTGAAAATCCACCCATCGGATACCATGTTCCCAATTTATATCCGCCATAATTCATGAGGCTGTAAAGCGCAGGAATATCTTTAGGTGCGGCTCCGAGAAATATCACAGGAAATTCCATGAGCATGATCAATTTGGGATCTTTAAAATATTTTCTGACAAAACGTTTAAAATTAGTAAGCAAATCCAGCTTCAATGCACTTTTTGCAATTTTAGGAGATACAAATTCAAACCAAGAGTGGCAGGGCTTGTTGACAAAATCTTTCATCCCGACTTCATACTTATATTGAGCATCTTCCATGAACTCATCAAGTTTTTTTGCTGCTCCTGCTTCTGTTTCTTCGAATAGTTTTCTCATATCCTCGTATTCATGAGGAATCTGCATTACACTATCAGAAAAAACCATTTCAAATTGAGGATTTAATGGAATTAACGAATAAAAATCAGATGTTTTTTTTCCAAAATCATTAAAGAAAGCTTCGATAATATCGGGCATCCAGTACCAGCTTGGTCCCATATCAAAAGTATATCCGTTTGATGTTTTAAAATGCCTTGCTCTGCCTCCGATTTCAGCATTTTTTTCAAAAAGATGAACTTCATGACCGTCTTTTGCCGCATAAGCAGCAGCCGATAATCCTGAAAAGCCGGATCCTATTATCGCAATTTTCTTTTTCATATTAATTTTTAAATGAATATTCTTCGAATACCGTCTTAATGAGATCCTTGCTCTTGATATTTCTGGAAAATATAGGATAATGGAAGCGGTCGAGCTTGTTTAAAATTCTGATGAGTTCCATTTTTTCATTGAATGTTAAATTTCCAACAACGATTTCTGTTGCTTTTCTTATTTTAATCATTTGTTGTTCTAAAGTCTTTAGACCTTCGTCAGAAATTTGAATGATTTTATTGCGTTTATCGCTTTCAGATTCATATTGTTCAATCCAGCCATTTTTTAAAAGTCTTGTGATAATCAACATTCCAACAGGCTTGTCTTGAATGTTTTTCTTAATCAATTCCATTTTAGACATACTGCCGAAAGCTTTTAAATTGATGAGATAAATAAAATCTTCCTGAGTTGCAAATTCTGAGTCTGCAATGGCCGATTTAGAATATGTTTTGGCGTATTTATTAAGATGCAAGAGTAGAGTACTTATAGCACTTTCGGGGCTTCTACCGTTTTCTTTACCTTCCCAGTAAGGTTCTTCATCATTGTTTTGATGACGAAATTCTTTATCACTAATCCATTTTTTGAAACCGCTAATATCATTCGTATAACTCAATAATAGATTTTCTGTTTCAAATTCTTCCAGGAGTTCGATAACGTCTTTTGTGATTTTATAACTCATGATTATTATATAAATGAACTAAAATTGTTTTAAAATAGTTTATAAATAAATCAATATCATTTTTTATGCCAAAGAATAAAATTCATTAATATTTTATTTTTGGTTAAAAAATACATGATAGATGAGAAAAGTTTTCCTTTAATAAATTTGAAAACTTAGAATAAAGAAATTAATGTTAATTGATCATGAAAAAAGAGAGCTAAAAACTCTCTTTTTTATTTAAATAGTTCTAATATCGATAAGAAGCTCCCACAAAATAATGTTTTTCAGCTGAATGTTGCAAACCATAATTAACTCCTGCATCGAGTTTAAGATCCTTAATGACTTCCATCTGAAGAGCTGCGTTAATGTAATTAGAAAATTGATGCGCTTTAAAATCATAGGTATAATAAGTCTCGGCAATAGCATCTAAATTTTTAACCAATGAATGGCTTAGAGTAAGAGTTTGCAAAAGTTCCGTATGTAATGCATGCTGATCTTTATCTTTCAGTCTGTCTACTTCCACCTGAAATCCTAAGTTCCATTCACCGGGTAATTTGTATTGCATTGGTACAATAAGTCCTCCTTCCCACATACTTTCGTCATCATATTTTGAGGTCGGGAATTTTACATAAGGTAATATAGCAAGCGCAAAATTTCCATGATCATTGCCTATTATATTCTGTTTCACCCTAAAGCTCACATCGCCAATACCTTCTGAAATTGTTTTTTTGCCTGTAGATAAATCTGTTTCTTTTTGTCTGCCGTACGTCTGAAAATTTATCTGAATTGCTGTAGAACCTGTAAGACCTATTTTCAGATTTCCCTGATTAATAAGGAGGGTTGAAGTGTTTGTTGATTCAGATGTTTCCCTGATATTTCTTACAATATCAGTTTCGTATTGAAAATGTCCAGCATCTACAGTGTATGGAGATTCGGTAACATCCGGACGATCCGTTTCCATTTCCCGCATCATGGTCTTGGGAACTGGATTGAAGATGGAAAATTTTTTATCTTGTTTTTGTTGCCCTTTAAAATTAAATGGAATAAAAAAAGCAGCAAGTGCGAAGTTTAAAATGTAATTCTTATGATTCATCGTTTTTTTAAGAAAACAATACAAAATGTGTACAAAAAACTTACAAAATTAAAAGTGTGGTACATTTTTAAGAAAAATAAACTGTAATAATGTACTTTAAAAATTAGCATCATATTTGATTATGTTTGATCACACCCTTAAATAATATATTATTATGAATGTAAAAAGAATATTCGGAACTGTACTTACAATTCTCGGAATTGGAGGTCTTATTTATGTTGGTAATGGTCTTATCAATAAAGGAATCGGAAATACATCGCTTATCGTTGTAGGAATAATAGGATTGTTATTCTTTTTTTCTGGCATAAGTCTTATAAAGAATACAAAGGATGAGAGCTAATGATAATTTTTGAATACAAAGTTTATTCAATTTAAAAAGTTTAAACATAAAAAGCCTCTCAGATTCTGAGAGGCATAATTTATTTATAAGTAAAAAATATGTGGAAATTTTTCTATTAAATTCGATACTATATTTTACAAAGCTCATCAACAAAAAGTCTTACCTGCAACGGTCTCATCTTTTTATCGACTTCCAGTTTATTATAAAGACCTGTTTTTACGATAACCATTTTTTTCTCAGGAATCATAATGATAAACTGCCCTAAAAAACCATAGAAAAATCTGTATTTAAATTTGTTTTCGTCATCTGCCCAGATTGTATAGCAGAAAGCATCGTTGTCTTTTGTCGTGGTAAGCATTTTTTTGCAATATTCTTTGTTTATGAGCTGTTTTCCTTTCCACATTCCTTCCTGCATGATGAGCTGTCCGATTTTTGCAAAGTCACGAGGTGTTGAGTGTATACAACAAAAAGCTTTTTCCATACCTTTTTCATCGGTGCTCCATTTTGCGGGAAACTCCATTCCGAGCGGGACCCAAAGTTTTTCTGACAGATAGGTTGCCAATTCCTTACCCGTTGCTTTTTTTAAGGCAAGACCAAGCAATTGCGCCGCTACACTTTGATATTCGTATTTTTCTCCCGGCATTTCTTTAATCTGGATATTAAAAGCTTGCTCGGCAAGATCGTCTATAAAATATTGTTTCGAATTTTCTGCAAAAGGATGATGATATTCTTCTTTCCAATCCATTCCGGCTTGCATAGTCATTAAATGTTTAAAAGTTAAATATTTACCATAAGGACTTTCTTTATAAAATGGAAAAACCGAAGAAATAAGTTGATTTTCAGAAGTAATATAGCCATCATCAATCGCACAACCAACTAAAATGGAAAGAATACCCTTTGCCATTGAAAAAGAATTCATAAGTGAAGAAGCATCATGGTTTTTCCAATATTGTTCATGCAAAAGTTTTCCGTCTCGAATGATAAGCAGAGAAGATGCGCGAGTTTTCTGAAGTTCTTTTAAAACTTTTTGCGAAAGGGTTTTGGTATTATAATTTTCATCTTTTATCCACGGCTCGGGTTGAAAATTGGGAATTGGATGAGAAGGAAATTTTTCTTCATCATCTGTTGAAGGAGTTATTGGTCCTTTTTTTAAATTTATTCCAATAGCTTTAAAAATATATCCGTACCCTGAAATGCAGATTGCAACTGTGACCGCTGAAGCCCCAATGATGAATGCAGAGAAAAATTTCTTTGTATTATTCATTAAAATCAATTTAATATTTGGTTCAATTATTTTTCAATCACAAAAGCCTTCAATGATGCCATTTTTCCATCTTTGAATTTCCATACATCACAGTAATCATATTCTATCCATTCATCATTTTCATTTAATAAACTTATTGAACCAATGGAGGTTAGGTAATCATCTTGGGCAATCATATTTTCAATGTCAAACTTTGGAGGCTGCTTATATGTTTCTTTCATATAAAGACGTATGGCTTCTTTTCCCTTAAGTGTTTTGTCTCCAACAAATATCCATTGTATATCTTCTGTGCAGTAACTAAGAAAAGTTTCATGATCTCCTTTCGAGACAGCTTCATTTGCTTTTTGTAAGATTTTTTTATGATCCATGGTTTTGAGTTTAAATATTTAACTTTTAAAATGAATTCAAAGCGTATGCCGTTACTTTTAAGGATTAAAAAAGCCGGTAATTTCTTACCGGCTTTTTTGTTATTCTTATAAATTATTTATAGAAATTATTATTTTAAAGTTTTGCTATCAATCACAAATCGATATCTTACATCGCCTTTAAGCATTCTTTCGTAAGCATTGGAGATATTTTTGATATCAATAAGTTCAATATCAGATACAATATTGTTTTCTGCACAAAAATCCAGCATTTCCTGAGTTTCTTTAATTCCGCCAATTCCAGATCCAGCCACACTTTTCCGTCCTCCTAAAAGTGGAAATATCCCCAATTCCATTGGTTTAGAAGGTGCTCCGACGCATATATGAACACCGTCTGTTTTTAATAATGAAATATAAAGATTCATATCGTGTGGAGCAGAAACGGTATCCAGAATAAAATCAAAAGAACCTTGAACGGCTTTTAATTGTTCAGGATCACTGGTTACAACGAAATGATGTGCACCCAATTGTTTGGCATTTTCTTCTTTTGAAGGGGAAGTACTTAGTACAGTAACATCAGCTCCGAAGGCAACTCCGAATTTTACCGCCATATGTCCTAATCCACCCAATCCTAAAACCGCCAGTTTATGACCTTTGCCAACTTTCCAATGACGAAGAGGTGAATAAGTTGTAATACCTGCACACAACAATGGAGCAGTCGCAGCTAAATCTAATTTTTCGGAGATATGCAGTACAAATTCTTCTCTTACAACTATTGTATCGGAATATCCTCCATAAGTTGGATTTCCACTGCGATCAAGATTATTATAAGTCTGCGTATTTCCTTCCAGGCAATATTGTTCTAAATCATGTTTGCAGTTTTTGCATTCCTGGCAAGAATCAACCATACAACCAACACCTGCAAGTTCACCAACTTTGAAGTTTTTTACATGGTCGCCAACTTTTACGATTTTACCAACAATTTCATGTCCCGGAACCATTGGAAAGATCCCTGGAAACCAATCGTTTTTTATTTGGTGCAGATCCGAATGGCATACCCCGCAATACATAATTTCTATTTGTACATCGTGAGCGCCAACTTCTCTTCTTTCAAAATCCCAGGAAGCTAAATCAGAATTAGAATCTTGGGCAGCGTAGCCTTTTGCTTTAATCATATTGATAATATTTGTTTATCCAAATGTAATAAGTCTCTATAGAATTCTTTGTATCCGTATTACTTTTTTTTGTAGTTAAAATGAAGAATAATGCCTGCTAACATTGAATTAATTTTAAAAATTAGGTATGGATTTTGAATCTCTTTCTTTATAATCATTGATTCTAATTGATTTTTTACACACCCAAAATAAATAATATGAAAAAACTTAAAAACTTTTTTGAAATATTCAAAGACACATATAAAGACTGGAGTGCCCGAGATCTTGGTACAGAAGCAGCCAGTATTGCTTACAACGCAATTTTTTCAATTCCCGGTCTTTTAATTATTGTAATATGGGTTACAGGATTTTTCTTTGGCGAAGAGGCTGTACGTGGCGAGATAACAAAGTTTATTGGCAATATGATGGGAAAAGATGTCGGAAAAAGCCTTGAAGAGATGATCGTTGGAGGTATGGTGGATAAGAAAAATATTGTCATGAAAATTATCGGACTTATTACTCTTGTTTTTGGGGCAACATCACTCTTTTTCCAGTTTCAGAAATCTTTGAATAAGCTTTGGGACGTTGTTGCAGCGCCTAAAAAAGCTTGGGAAAAGTATCTTCTCGACCGCGCAAACTCTTTGGGAATGATCATCGTTATAGCATTCTTGATGCTGATTACGTTACTTCTAAGTTCTTTCATTGGACTTGCTAATGATTGGATTATCCGTCGATTTGGTCTGGAAACCCTTGTTTTTGTGAATGTTATTAATATTGTTGTAGGTTTTTTAGTAACTTTATTTCTTTTCGCAGCAATGTTCAAAATTTTGCCTGATGTACAATTGCAATGGAAATCTGTCTGGGTTGGTGCGGCTGTTACAGCAGCACTTTTTACTCTCGGAAAATATATACTGACCTTCTATTTTAATACTTTTAATCCCAGTTCGGCATTTGGAACGGCTGGAACGGTTATTTTACTTCTTCTTTGGATCAATTATACATGTCAGATTATCTTTTTTGGAGCTGAGTTTACCAAAGTTTATGCAAAAAAAATGGGACATAAACTTCTACCTTCGAAGCATGCAAAATGGAATCCCCAGATTATTGCAGCAGATGAGTCTGAAAAGGTGACAGTTGGAGTAGAATCTCCAAATAAGACATCCAGTGATTCTTCCATCTGATTTTTGAATTGGCTTGAATTTAAATATTTGTAAATCATCAATTAAAATAATATTCGAAACTAAACTTAAAGTTTAATTGAAGATATTTTCAAAAGATTAGGTAAGATAAAATATTATTAATAATTCGTGTTTATCGGCTTAAAAGGCTTTATATCATTTTATGTAAAATTGTTTTTATTTCACGAAATTTAATTTACGCACTTCATCTTCTCGAATGTCTATTTTAATCTTTAAAATGTCTATTTAACGCATTTTTCAAGTGACTGGCTTGTTTTCACGCTGTAAGTTTGCACCATAATCTTACAAAAATAAACTACAATGAAAACATTTAGAAAAATCTCAGTTACAGGTGCTTTATGTCTTACACTTTTTTCAACATTTGCAATGTCTTGCACTAGCGAAAACGATGTTACCATTACTCAGGAAGCTCCGGCACCCACGCATCAAAATGCTAAAACTCAATATGTAAATGTGAAAGGGGCGACATTTGCGTATCGTGTTATCGGAAGAGAAAGCGGAATTCCTATCGTTTTATTTCCCGGATTGGGTGGTTCGATGGACGATTGGGATCCCGCTGTGATCGATGGATTGGCTCAGAAAAATAAGGTCATTATTTTTGACAATAAAGGTGTTGCAGCATCAACAGGAACAACACCGAGCGATATTCAATCGATGGCAAATGATGCAATAGATTTTATGGAAGCTCTACATTTAACGAAAGTAAATATCATGGGCTTTTCGATGGGAGGGTTTATTGCTCAGAGAGTTGCTTTAACGAAACCTGCATTAATCAACAAAATAATTTTAACAGGAACAGGCCCAAAAGGAGCAATCGGTTTGTCGAATTTACCAAATATTGTGGCAAGTACAGCAGGATTAAGTCCTGAAGAATCTTTCCTAAAATTCGGATTTACAACATCTACACAAAGTATTGCAGAAGGAAAAGCGGCTTATGCAAGAATTCAGCTTCGTACCACAGACAGAGATCTTACGTTGAGCGATGCGACTTCGGGAGCACAATTTACAGCTGTTTTGGCTTGGGCACAACCTGATGCGAATGCACTTGAGGAAGTTAAAAATATCAAGAAACCGGTGCTTATCGTACATGGAGAAAATGATCTTCCGGTATCGGTTCAGAATGCGCATAATATGTCTCAAAATTTAGAAAATTCAGAATTATTGATTTTTCCGGATTCAGGACACGCGTCTTTCTTCCAAAATCATGATGCATTTGTTGCAAAAGCGATTCAGTTTTTGAATAAGTAAATTTTGTTTTTTAATTAATCCTTGACCTTGATGTTCAGACATTGAGGTCTTTTTTATGGAAATCAGTTTAATAATAAAACGTAATAATTAATAAATCAATGGTAAATATTAGAAGAAGTCCATTATATTTGTGGTATGTAGTTAAGTAGAGATTTAATAAAAAGTGAAAATTAATTAAAAATTTTATTTAACTGAAGTTCAATATTTTGTTGCATAAACTGTTGACATAATTTCTGAATTAATTTTAAAAATATTCCCTAAAATTTATAAAACAATTCATCAATTTAAACCGAGAAGCTACATGACCAAACATTTCTACCTTCTATTAATTCTGATTTTCGGAATTTCCTGTTCCAGTACTGAAGAAAAACAAAAAAAAGCCGAGGAAAGTTTTCAAAAAAAAGAAATTGCTATGCTCGATTATCTTGAATTTTCCGGAAATCCTAAATTGATTATTAAAACAGCAAATGAATCTAAGCAATTAGCCAAAAAAATTCATTATGATTATGGAATATTCAAATGTAATATGTCATTGATCTATGCCTTTAATGCTACAGGTAAATATAAAGAAGCCACTTTAGTTGGTAAAGAAAATGACGAACTGGCAAAAAAAATAAAGGTAGATTACATTGTTTGTCTTAATTATACCAATGTAGCCAATGCTTACTCGTATATGGGATTACTGGATGAAGCGGAAAATTACCTGAATAAAGCATTGAAATATAATGATAAACTGGAAAATAATAATGATAAATACTATTCTTTAGGCGTAATTTACAGTGGTTTTGCTTATATTGAAACAATGAAAGGGGAGTCGTCCCCCAATCTTAAGAAGGTTGAACAATGTTACTTGAAACAACTACATGCTCTTCAAAAAGTAAATGACAACGATAAAAAAATAGCGCAAAAGAAGAATGCACAATTGTCTATGCTTTATCTTAATTTGGGTTCCGCGTACGATCAAATGCAAAAAGACGATGAAGCCTTGAAATATTTTCATAAATCTCTCTATATATGTAAAAAATATCAGTTTACAAATACAACTCCTCTTTTTGCAAATACTTCAATAGCGTTGCTTTTTGATGACCAAAAGAAATATGATAGCAGTATGATATATGCTCAAAAGGCTATTGTTCTGGAAAAAACAAGCCATTCACCGGAAGTGAGAAGAGACCTTTATCAGGTACTGCACAAAGCCAGCTTGGCAAAAGGCGATCAGAAAAACTCAGAGAAATATACGAATCTTTATATGAAGCTGAATGACAGCTTAATAAATGTGGAGAAAAGAGCCATTAATACACCTGTTAAAAATATTATTAAAGCAAAAGAAGAAGATCACAAAAGCAATTTAATGACGATTCTTACGATTATTGGAAGTGCAATTCTAATATTATCTGCAATCGTTTTCTTTCTATGGCGAAGAAATCAGAAAATTCAGCATGCAAAATATGAGAAAGTTATCAATCAATTGAAACAGGAAGAAAAACGGAATATTTCTGAGGGAATGAATATACAAGAAGTTTATACAGATAAAAGTCTTAACATTCATGATGATACAGTAAATTCAATTCTCCAAAAACTCAATAAATTTGAAAATTCGGAACGATTTCTTAAAAAAGATAAAACCCTTACTTCATTGGCCAATTCGTTGGATACCAATCCAAGATACCTTTCGGAGATCATCAAACAATACAAAGGAAAAAATTTCAACAATTATCTCAACGGACTTAGAATTCATCACATCACACAGCTTCTGTATAAAGAACCGATCTACAGAGAATATAAAATTACATATCTCGCAGAACATTGTGGTTTTGCGTCGCGCGAAGTATTTGCGATTGCTTTCAAAAAAGAAACAGGTGTTACGCCATCTTATTTTATCAATCAGTTGAGAAGTGAAGAAGCCTTAAGTTAATTCAATTAAAAAATATAATAAGAATTCCGATCCTAAATAAGGTCGGAATTTTTTGTGTTCAATTTGCATTAAATGATTTTCGCTACAATTTCAAATTAAATGGATAAAATATTCTCGAAATATTCCATGTTTTGAGAATTATAGTAACATGAAAACGGAATTTTTTATTAAAATTTCTATAAATAATGGTAAAATAATTTTGGTTCCAAAATCTTATTTTACAAAAAATAATATTTGAAAATCAATTGTTTAAGTGTTTTTAAGACAAAATAATATCGGAAATAATCTTTTATTATGTTTTAATTTCAGGGTATTATGGTGATACTTTTACGGAAACTTTTGAAGCTGACAAATGCATAGTAAAGTAAGCTTAAAAACTTCCCGACCATGAAAAAAATTCTCTTCTTTCATCTCTTTTTAATGTACGGAATCTGTTCTTCACAACCTCCGAATTTCGGAAAGATCAACCGTGATTTTATCTATATAAGTCTGTTTCTAAGTCTGCTATTGTTTATCTATTTATTTGGAAAAAGAGAACAGAGAAATATCGAAAAACAAATAAGCGAGCTCGCCAATAACTGTGAAAAAAGAAGAAAAGAATTTGAGCTGATAAAAACAGATGAAGCTATATATAAAAATTCCAATCTTTCTAACGAAACCGCAAATACTATTCTCAAAAAGCTGGTGAAATTTGAAAAAGATCAAAGGTTTCTAAAAAAAGACATTACGTTAACTTGGTTAGCAAGCCATTTGGGAACAAACACAAAATATCTTTCAGAGACGATCAAAATTCATAAAAATAAAAACTTTAATGGTTATATCAATGGTTTAAGAATCAATTATATAACTCAGAAATTATACGAAGATCCGCAATATAGGGAAACCAAAATAGTCTCAATGGCAAAGGAATGTGGCTATGCATCATCTCAGGTTTTTGTGACTGCCTTTAAAAAAGAAAACGGATTCTCGCCATCATTTTTCATTAATAACCTTAATGGGAATGAAATTAAAAACCATAATTCAAATTAAATTAAAAATTTTCATAAAAATATAGTTGCGAAAAGTCTATCTGATATCTACCACGATAAATTTCAAAATCTTTCTGTTTTTAATGTTTCAATAATTTGATTTTTAGTTGTTTAAGTTATCTTCCTTTAGGTTGAAAAATTAATTATTGTCCCCAAAAAAAACGACTGTTTTTCAGAATTTATCTTGTTAACCGATTGTTTTTTTATATGATGTTAACATAATATTGTTAGGCTTTTCAAAGCTTATTGCGATTCTAAATACACACAAGAGAAAAAATGAAAACACAATCCAAACCCTTTGTAGGCAAAAACTTTCAACGTCCTCCGCCTTGTTTTTATTCAACAACATTTAATTCAAATTTTATGAATTCTAAATTTTTTAGGAAGTAAAACAATAACTAATAACAAAAGAAATGAGAAAAATATTAACTTTCTTCATTGCGATTATAGCTCCGTTTTTTGTGATAGCTCAGACACCGGGAGGAATTTCTATTGACCTTTCGGTCTGGTACAGGGCAGATAATGGCGTTGTCACAGATGGCTCGAAGCTCGTTACGCAATGGAATTCATCTTCTTTCACCAATGTTTCACTCACTCCGAGCGGAACGGCGACGTTGCCTTACAACGATCAGACAACCTACAAAAAAACACTGAATTTTAATCCAACAGTTACGTTTGACGGAACCAATAATTATTTAAGAAACACAACCACTAATTATCTAACTTCCATTGGATCTGTTCATTATATTGTAGTTGCGAGAGGAACAAACAGAAATACAAATTATCAGTCGTTGTTTGCAATTGCAGGAAATGATGATGGTTTTTTTTATTCCGGAGGTGGTACGACTGCTTTTCCGGCGATTGGAAACAATTTTAATTCTGCTGCGGCGGCAATTTCGTCACCAAACGATTTTGGAATATATTCGGCTATTCTTCCAAAAACACCAGCACAGGGAACTCAGAGAGGTTTTTATAATGGTTTGAAAAAGAATTATACTTCACCTTATCCTATTGGTGGTGGATCTTATGCTTTGCCTTCTGCAGGTGCTTATATTGGCGCAGATGGAGCAACAGGAGACAATTTTACAGGAGATATTGCGGAAGTTATACTTTATCACAGCCCGCTGGGAAACGATCTTTCGGATGCGGATCTTGAGAAAATTCATAGTTATTTGGCTGTAAAGTATGGGATTACACTCACTTCTACGCAAAATTATCTTTCATCAACCAATCAGGTAGTTTGGAATGCAACTGCAAATTCAGGTTTTGGAAATAATATTGCTGGACTAGGGAGAGATACAGCATTGAATCAAAGGCAATCGATGAGCTCAAATCCCGGAAAACAGATTTTGATTTCTACAACAGGTCTTACTTCAACGAATACAGGAAATTCAACACAACTAACAGACGGACAATATTTGATTTGGGGTGATAATGGTTTGGCTAAAATGTCAACAGTTCCCATTTCAGGAGTTTCAGGAGTAAATTACCGCTTTGCTTCTGTCTGGAAGGCTCAAAACACGGGAAATGTTGGAACAGTGCGCGTTGCGTGGCCTGCGAACTTGAAGAATTTAAAGCTTGTTCAAAGTTCAGATACAATATTCGACGGAACGGATACCGTGACAGATATGAGTGCAAATACTCAAACTGTAAACGGAGTTACTTACAATTATGCTGACGTTACTCTTGCCGATGGTCAGTATTTTACATTGGCATCCTATGTTCAGGCTCCGGGAGGAGTTGTAAATGGTTTAACGCAATGGTACAGAGCAGATTCCAAAACTGTAAATACAGGGGACGGGACAGATGTAACCTCTTGGACGGATCAGATTTCATCAACGGTTTCTGCGCAGATTTCAACGGCTGCACTTCCGAAATATAAAGCGGGAGCAAAGGATTATTTTAATTTTAATCCGGGTTTAAACTTCACAGCTATTCAGCAAATGATCGGAAATATCTCCGAATCTACTTTAAATAATGTGAATTATGATATTTTCACCCTTACCAAAGAAGGAATGACGGGAACGCGTTTCTTCAATATCGGGATGAATAATACAACGCTGAATGGTGCAAACTGGGATCAACCAGGATTATACGCCGATGGAAATATAGGTTTCAGAAATAATGCTGGAAGTGGGACGGTATATTTTGCCAATCCTGGTTCGATTACTTTCAATGCTAATATTCCAAGCATTATGTACCATACTTTTACAGATACTTCTTTAAGTAAAGGTTTAAATGGTGCTGCAAACGGAACAACTGCCACTCACAGTGCGATTGGTTTGGTAACTGGAGGTCATATTTTCGGAGCAAATGGTGGTGTAAATCCTCCAAATGGCGATGATTTTGGCTTCGTTGGAAATTTGGGTGAAGTTGCCATTTATGGTGGCGGAAATATTACTCCGACAGAAAGAAGAAGGGTAGATTCTTATTTAGCGATAAAATATGGAATTACTTTAAGCAGAACATCAACAGATAATTATCTTTCGGCTTCAGGTGGATTAATTTGGGACGGAACAGCAAACAGTGCTTACAGCAACAATATTGCTGGTATTGCTAAAGATGAACTGGCCGCTCTTGATCAAAAACAATCGATCAGTGTAAATGCTGGTAAGCAAGTGATTATCTCCACGACAGGTTTTGCAATTAATAATCAGGCAAATACGACTTCTTTAAATGATGGTCAATATGTTCTTTGGGGTGATAATGGTTTACAAAAAACTCCAAAAGTGGCGATTTTGGGAATTTCAGGAATCAATTATCGTTTTGAATCGATCTGGAAAGTTCAGAATACAGGAAACGCGGGAACAGTGAGAGTAACTTGGCCGACAGGTTTAACGAATCTTAAATTAGTTCAAAGTAACGATGCCAATTTTGATGGATCTGATGTTGTAACAGACATGAGCGCGAACACGCAAACGGTAAACGGAATTACTTATAATTATGCTGATGTTACGCTTTCAAATGGTCAATATTTCACTTTTGCAGCATTTGTACAAGCTCCTGGAGGAGTAGTGGGCGATTTGAGAGTTTGGTTGAAACCAGATAACGGATTTACACCGGCAGTTTGGCAGGATAAATCGATCAATGCAAACGATTTTACTCAGACGAATGCTACACGTCAACCTTTTATAGCTACGACTTTGTATAATTTTAATCCTGTTGTGGATTTTGGAGGAACAGCATCTGCAGACGGTCGCTTTATGGTTTATCCTTCTGGTGGACCTTTTACGGCTAATGGATTAAGTGCAACTTTGTTCTCAACGACATTAACGAGAACCGGCGGAACAAGTGGCTACAGGGATATTTGGGGATTTGGCGGAACAACAACTACGGCAAGTTTAGTCAATGCAAATTCTCCCACTGTAACGAAATTAAATAATGATATTGTACTATATGACTCTACAACATCGGCATTTTCAGGGCAATATCCCGATAATCAGTTTTTATTGACCGATATGTCTTATACGGTAAACGTAGCCGGAATTAAATATGGTCTTAATGGAACGACTGCAAATACAACGCAAACAAGAGTTACGGGGAATTCTCTTCAGGCAAGTGGAAGTGTTTTAGGTTCTCAGCCGGAAGTAATGAACGGGGTAATGGGTGATATGATCGCTTATGAAAGAGATCTTACAACGGACGAAAAAATTAAAGTAAGAACTTACAGCAGTGTAAAATATGGGATTACCTTACCTCATGACTATGTGTCTTCATCTAATCAGATTGTTTGGGATAATACTTCCAGCACGAGTTACGGAAATAATATTTTTGGTATTGCTAATGATTTGATTTCTTCATTATATCAAAAACAATCTAAAAGTATCAATGATGGACAAAAATTAATTATCGGAGCAGGAGGAGCTTTAGCGAATACAAATGCTTCAAATACAAATAGTTTAACAGACGGGCAGTTTCTTATCGTAGGAGACAATGGATTAAAACAAAATCTGGCAGTTCCAATTAACGGAATTACAGGAGTTAATTATCGTTTTGAATCTATTTGGAAAGCTCAAAATACAGGAAGTGTAGGCACAGTACGTGTCGCATGGCCTGTCGGATTGACCGCTTTAACATTAATTCAAAGTTCGGATTCTATATTTGACGGAACGGATACTGTGACGGATATGACTGCCAATACACAGGTTGTCAATGGAGTTACATATAATTATGCAGATGTAACGTTGTCAAACGGACAATATTTCACCTTTGCAGCGTTTTCACATGCACCGGGAGGAGTTATTAATGGATTAAGTCATTGGTACAGAGCAGATATTGATGCTACAAATACCGGAAACGGAACAGATGTTACGGCTTGGAAAGATTATACTTCTGGAGTAGTTTCAGCTCAAATTAATGCTAAAGCTTTACCGAAATATAGAGTTGGAGATGCTTCTTATTTTAATTTTAATCCGGGAATCAGCTTTACGGCGGTTACTCAAACGATTGGAAATATTTCTTTACCAACTTTACAGAGTAGAAATAATGATGTTTTCACATTCACGAAAGAAGGAATGACATTCCCAGGAAGTCCAAACCCGCACTTCTTCAGCATTGGGATGGATAATACGACAAATAATGACCAAAACTGGGATTATTTAGGATTATTCCCAAATGCAACGATCGAAAGAAGAGTTGTTGGAGGGGGAACTCAATTACCTAGTTCAGGTGTGAATTTCTCTACAACGATTCCGAGTATTATGTACAATACTTTTAGCAATACAACTTTAGCAAGAGGTTTAAATGGGGCAGCAAATGCCGCAACAGTAAGCACAGCGGCAGTTGGAGATGCAGTTGGAGGACATATTTTCGGAGATACGCGGTGGACAGGAAACGGAAGTGATAATGGCGGTATTATCGGAGATTTAGGAGAAACAATTATTTACGGAGCAGGAAATATTACTCCTGCAGAAAGACGAAAAGTTGATTCTTATCTTGCTCTAAAATACGGAATTACACTTGGTCGTACCGATACCGATCATTATTTATCATCAACAAATAGTATGGTTTGGGATGGTGCTTTTAACACAGCATTCAACAACAATATTTTTGGATTGGCTAAAGATGATATTTCTTCTTTGCATCAAAAAGTTTCGAAGAGTGTGAATGCAGGAACGATTCTTATTATGGCGACGAATAATGATTTCGTTTCTCAAAATTTAGCGGGAACAAGAACAGCTTTATCAGGCGATCAGAAATTCTTTGTTGCCGGAGATAACAACATCACTGCAACGCCTCTGAATACAGTCGTTTTCTTGGCCGGAAACAATACGAAGGTAATCCAGAGAAAATGGTTGGTTCAAAGAACGGCGGATCTTGGAAATCTCTATTTCCAGGCAGATCTTACCGCTTATGAAAGTCAGTTCTACGCTTCAGGATTGGTGTATATGGTGGTTGCGGATGATGCGAATTTCACGACAAACAGAATCCTTATTCCGGGAACAAAAGTAGCCGGAAAATGGGAATTCAACCACAATTTCGATTCTGAAAATGTAAAACGTTATATCACTTTTGCAACATTTGAAAATGCCATCAACGCAGCGTGTTACAAACCGGGAGCAATTGCAAGTGCAGGAAATCCGGCTTTAATAAGCAAAATGGGAATTTCTTCATTAGCAAGAACAAGTGCGCAAAGTATTTCAGACAATTGGCCTGCAGCTCGTACCGGAGCTTGGTTGGTTTTGGAAGCGAAAACGAAAGGTTTTGTAATCAACAGAATGGCTTTCAATGCTTCTGGAAATCCTGTGGGAATTACTCCTGCGAATTTTGTGGAAGGAATGCTTGTGTATGATATCACCAATAAATGTCTGAAAATGTACACTTCACAAGACGGAGGAACAACTTTCGGATGGTATTGTATGACGACTCAGGCTTGTCCGGATTAATAATAAAAATAAGAGGTTGGGATTAAACTGATTCCTAGCCTCTTTTCTAAAAATTTAAATTAATCATCATGAAAAAATTAATAATATCAATCATATCCTTTGTTGCGGTTGGTTTTCAAGCACAAATTGGAATCAGTAGACCGGATGTTGCGAACGGATCGGTTTCACTTCAGTTCAGTGATGCTGAAAATAAAGGATTAATTCTTCCTTACGTCACCGATAAAACCGGAATTACGCAAAATGGAACAATGATTTACGACACAACAGATCACAAAGTGAAGTACTTACAGGATACTAATACATGGTTTGATTTGAGTATTGATACAACGGGAACTGCTGATTTAACAATTCAGGCAAGCGATAGGATAGAACAATCTGGAGCAAGAGTTGCTGTCGATACAAAAGGCGGAACAGACACAACCCCCGGAATTTTTGTTCTGGCTGATAACGACAGAGCTATGATTTTGCCAAAAGTTGCAAGTCCGCACTTAAATATCATTAATCCAAGTGCAGGAATGATTGTTTATGACACGACAGCAAGACAATTAGCAATTTACAACGGCACGGTCTGGAGTTTTTGGAAACCTTAAAAATCATTGAATTGATATAAAAGAAAATTAACTCAGTTTTCAGGTTAATTCTTAAATTAGTTGTTGAAACCGTCTCATAGCGCATGAGGCGGTTTCTTTTTATTAAAAGTTGGCTTAAGTTTTTCAAACTTAGGAATTTAAGTGTACTGCTTAAAAAACGTAATAAAAATCAATGTATTGATTTCTTAATCTTAATTATCAAAATAAATTTTTAAATAAGAATAAGCTGCATTTATTTTGTTTAAGTAAGTTTAGCTTAAGATTTAAACAAGCTCTAAAATATTTTTCTATTTTAAAATCTCCAATAAATCACTTTTTGTAAAGCTTTGAAAATTAGAATTATCGGTTTTTATCAGATTTTCTACAAGCTTGCTTTTTTTCTTTTGAAGATTCATGATTTTTTCTTCGATGGTGTCAGAACAAATTAAACGTACAGCGATGACATTCTTCGTTTGCCCGATTCTGTAACTACGGTCGATAGCTTGATTTTCGGAAGCAGGGTTCCACCACGGATCTACAAGAAAAACATAATCTGATTTTGTAAGATTCAGTCCTGTACCACCAGCTTTTAAACTGATAAGAAAGACACGTATATTTTCATCAGTCTGGAAATTATTCACTTTTGTACCGCGATCTTTAGTTTGTCCGGTAAGATATTCAAAAGGAATATTTTTCTTAATCAGTTCATCTTTAATAAGATCGAGCATACCAACAAATTGCGAAAATACAAGAATTTTATGCTCTTTCGATTTATTTTCAATTTGTTCGGTGAGAACTTCGATTTTCACGGCATGCTCATTAGAATGACCTTCTTTTAGCAAAACCGGAGAATTACAAATCTGTCTTAGTTTCGTTAAACCAGCCAGTACATGAATTTTATTTTTAAGCACCTCATCGTCAGTAGATCCCGAGATATAATCCCGTAATTCTTTCTCATAAGTATCGTAGATAGCACGCTGTTCCAAATTCATTTCGCAGTAGATAACCATTTCCGTTTTTTCGGGAAGCTCTTTTGCGACCTGCTTTTTGGTTCTCCTGAGGATGAAAGGTTTTATTTTTTGCTGAAGCTCAACGGCACGTTTTGTATATTCAAATTTATCGATTGGAACGGCATAAGTATCTTTAAAAAATTGTTTGCTTCCTAATAATCCGGGGCAGGCAAAGGAAAGTTGTCCGTAAAGATCAAAAGTATTGTTCTCAACAGGCGTTCCGGTGAGTACGATTTTATTTCTCGATTGTAATAATCTTGCAGCTTTATATTTTTCCGAATTTGGATTTTTAATAGTTTGCGATTCATCAAGAAAAATATAATTAAAATTAAATTTTTTCAAGAACTGAATATCCGAAAGCAGCATTCCATAGCTTATCAGCACGACTTCATATTGATGCATTTTATCAATGCTTTTCTTCCGATCTGCGCCGTAATGAAGCAATACTTTGATGGAGGGAGCAAACTTTTCGATTTCCTGTTGCCAATTGAATAAAAGGGAAGTTGGAACAACAATCAGGTTAGTTGTATGACCATATTTTTCCCTTTGATATAAGATAAAAGCAATGATTTGAATCGTTTTTCCCAATCCCATATCATCGGCAAGACAGCCTCCGAAATTAAATTTGTCAAGAAATCCAAGCCAGTTTAATCCTTCCCGTTGATAATCTCGAAGTTGAGCTTTTAATTCTACAGGAACGGAAATTTCAGGAATATTTTTAACATCAGAAAAGTGTTGAGCATAATTGCTGAGTTCTTGATGAATTTCTTCACTCAAAACTTCCTTTTCAAAAAGATTGGATATTTCCGTTAAATTGATTTTTGGAATTTTCAGTAATTCTTCATCAATATCTCCAACCTGAAAATATCGCGTGATTTTTTCGATCCATTCATCAGGCAAAATACCTTGAGAACCGTCGTCCAATTGTACAAATTTTGATTTATTTCGGATGGCTTTATGAAGTTGTTTTAAAGGCGCTTCTTTTTTACCAAAGCGAACACTCAGTTTTGCATTAAACCAGTCTACACCGCTCGTTACAACAATATTAATTTTCGCCCGATGAGGATTCAATTTCGTGTTTTTTAAATCATTGAATCCAAGAATGGTAATGCCTTCATTTCTCCACATTTCAAAGGCTTCCAGAAACCAATTGCCATCCAGAAATTTATCTTTGTGAAGATAAAAATACTGATATCCTCCAAGTTGTTCTTTAAAATCATCATGCTGCTGCATTATGATGGCTGTCAATTGATTTTCGGCATCAATATTTCGTTCTATTTTAAACTCATTTCCATTCTGATCAGTATCAAACAATTGTTTTCGGGAATAAGCGGCAACTTCTATCGCTCCGTACTTCATGACCGGAGTTAAAGAAATGTAATTTCCCTTTTGCTGAAGATAAACAATACGCTCTGTCTGAAAGCTTTTTTCCGCCGATTCTGCTGGAGTTGCCTTACGAATATAACTGTAATTGATGTGAACATATTGCTCTAACGATGATAAAATGGTATTCAAAAATTCTTCATATTTTGATTTGTGAACAATGAGAATTTCATTATTTGATTTAAAAAAACGAATCACACGCAGCAAATCCGGATTGTCTATAAGATGAAGTGTATTTTGATGATAAACAAATTGTTCATTTCTTAAAACAATATTTTTAAATGGAATTGAAACATCATTAAACTGCAATTCTCCTGTGATTTCATAGAAAGGATCTTTCTTAAAAACCGTAAGTTGTATTTCAGCCTTTAAAATATTCAGATTTACAGACACCAAAGATTTTGATGAAATTGTTTCTGAAATATTGTGATCGTGATAATAAACCGCCAATTCCAAAGGGTTTTGCGCGATCAGTTGCAAAGCATGTATTTCCGCTGGACTTTTTTCTTCACTGAATTTGGTTTGAAAAGTAACAATCGCCGTATAAAATTTTATTTCCGAAGGTTGTTCCGCATTCCAAATCAAACTCATAGGATCGACAGTTGTAATCGGGTTTTTAATTTTTCCGGTTTGGGTAACATCTGCTTCCATCAACGAAAAATTTAGTTGATTATAAAAACGATGTCTTCCAATCACCAAAATTTTCTTTCTATCTGTGTCTTTTGTAGCCAATTCGTCCAATATCGATGGTCGTTGCGGAAGAAGTTCTTGTTTGAAAAGTTGTTCATCAAGCCTCACAAGTTCTTTGATTTTTGGCTGAATATCCAGTTTTCCATCTTTGTATTCTAGTTGAAAATAGGCATCAAGGTGAGGTTCATTTTCCAGTCCGAAACCTTTTGCTGTAGAAATTAATGTTCGTTGTCTTAAATGATGATCGAAAAATATTCGAAAATTTTTCTGCTCAAGAATAGCATGAATAATTTCAGTTTGATGTTCACAAAGTTTTTGACTTTCGTTGTCACAAGAACAAGCCGTAATCAACGAAGAACCAACCTGACTGACAGAAACATTTGGATAATCAATCGTGGAAATAGACTTGGTAAAAACTCCCGCATTGCATTCCAAAGCAATAGGATAGATGTCCCGGAAATCTTTATTCTCGATAAAACCTGCATTCTGAGTATGTTTTAAAAGATCGTATATCGAAAGTGTCGTGATATTCGTATCCGGTAAAATATATTCTTTGGGCAGCTTCATGAGTTCGGCAGGAAAGTGATTAATTAATTTGCCAATTTACGTAAAAATGCTCTTTAAACTAATTTTAAATTTCACCACAAAAGTTACAAAAGATATTTACCAGTTTTATTAGATAATCCAAAGCACTCAAAAGGATAAAAATCAAAGATTTTTAAAACTTATGTTTTCTTTTTTAGGCTTTAAATATTTATCTAAAATCTTTTGTGACTTTTGCGGTAAAATAAGAGTTTAAACAATTTATGAATTTTTCAAAACGTCCTTAATACCCTCCAAACCTTCACTGAACTGAGAAAGAAGCGCAATAACCTGCGCCATTCTATCGCTTTCCCCAAGACCTTTGATCATCTTATTTTTTACAAAAGTGTTTTTAATTTCTTCCCAACGTGTCTGTTCTTCGGGGTTAATAATATTCATTAATTCTTTCAGTTTTAACATATTGAATTCTGCTCCCGTTGTCAATGTCTGAGATTCATTTTGATAATGATTTAAAACCAACTGAACGACTTCCTCATCCTTTAAAATAGGCTGAATTTGAGTAATCAGTTTATTCATATTTCGGTAAGAACCCTGAAGCTTAAACGGCGGTTCGTTTCTGTATTCGTCCGACATTGCTGCAGAAGCGATGTACTGACTGTTTACCTTCAATATAATATCACGAACCTTCATCGTGTTTTCCAGCACTTTTTTGAAATCTGCAATTTCGTTTGAACTGAAATTTCCTAACAAATCAATATTCGGATTATCGGTTAAAATCGCATCATATAATCGATACAGGTTTTCCATTCCGGGTTGTGTCAGTCGACTAAGATAATCGTTTGAAGTCAATGCATTTTCAATTAAACTTAAATCAAATAATTCCGTTTTGCTTCCTGAAATTTCCCCTAAATTGTAAGTATCGGAACGATTTGCCAACATATCAGGAATTTTGAATTTCTCCCCGTTTTCTGTGTAAGGATTTCCCGCCATCACGAGACAGAAACGTTTAGACCTCAAATCATACGTTTTACTTTCGCCATTGTAAATTCCTTCAATTTTTCGCTGTCCATCAGCAAGAGAAATGAATTTCTGCAAAAACTCAGGATTACAGTGTTGAATATCATCGAGATAAAGCATCACGTTATCGCCCATTTCCAGAGCCAGATTCAATTTTTCAAGTTCCTGTCTTGCTCCTGCATTTTTCGCTTCACTCGGGTCCGTTGATACAATATCGTGACCAATCGAAGGTCCGTTGATTTTCATGAAAACCAAGCCCATTCTGTCTGCCATATATTCCATCAACGTCGTTTTACCGTAACCTGGTGGAGAAATCAGAAGCAACATTCCCATTCTGTCGGTTCTTTTGTCGTTTCCTATGGTTCCAAGCTGTTTCGCAAGATTGGCTCCGATTAATGGGAAATACACTTCACTAATCAGTTTATTCCTCACAAACGAACTTAAAACCTGAGATTGAAACGTATCCAGTTTTAAAGATTTCTTTTTATCGGCAATCCATTTGGACTTAAGTTCCTGTAATTGTTTGTATTTCGGAACGGTAACATCATTGAAATGTCCGAGGCGGGAAACAAATTCATAATAATTCAGAACATATTCCGCATCTTTTTCCAATGATTTTAATCCTTTTAAAACTGCTTCATAAGCAATATGCTGAATATTTTTTTCGTTAAAATTCTGAGTAACCAGAAAAACAGCAACCTCCTGTTTTATATTTTCTTCAACCTGTAAATTTTTACTGAAAATAAATGCCTGCAATGCACTTTCAGCAATTGAATAACACGCGGAAGGGTAGGCGTACAACGCTTCTAGCTGATCGATAAATTCAATATCCTTTACCTTTCCTTTAAGATCTTCAATAAAATTTTGATATAAATCTCCAGCTTTTGTCGAAATGATAAAATGGGCTTTGTCTTCTCTTTTCAGGTAAACAGCAACTTTTTTATAATTAATTTCTCCAAAAAAATGGCCGTTTTCCGCAAAGGTTTTGATTTCGGCGGATAATTCTTCTATAAGATATTTAAACCCTTTTTCCGTAGTAAATGATTTCGAAATTAAAGCAGCAGCCTCAAACTGTTTAGTATAATAATCTTTTCTTTCAGTATTTAAAAAATTCCAGAAAAGTTGAGCCAAAGCACGTTCTTGTGGGGTAAACTGCATCAGCCCCAATTCATTATGTATTTGCTGAAGTTTAGTGACGATCGTTAATGCGTCTTCATCGTGAATTCCTTTTACAAGACCTTCTCCAAAATGTTCAGTCAAAAACTGCTGAATAAGATAGCGGTTTTGTTCTTCGGTTGCAATATTTTGGTTTAATGAAAAAATATTCCACGCCAGATATTCGAAACGTTTTACATATTGGTTTTCAGAAATATATTCCTGATTCCAGACGTCTTTATATTCTGCGAGAGTTTCGAAATGTAAGGGTTCGTAGAAACTTGTCCCTGTTAGATGATAATAATATTGTGCATTTTTCAGCACCATTGTAAGATCGAGTTTCTGACGATTGACCGCAAATTTATAATCTCCTAACGCAATAATATTATCGCCATCTGCATAAATTTCCTTCTTATCTTTCAGCTTTCTTACGGCTTCCTGCTGTGAGGTTTTCAGGAAAGTCTGGATTTCTTCAGCCTTTGCAGAATCTTCCATTTCCGTCAACTGTCGGGAAATATCTCTCACTTTTTCGACCATCAAATCGGTGGCAAAATAACCGTTGATTTCATTGTCGCTGTTGAAGGTTTCCGCTTTGGTCTGAACAGATTTTAAAATTCTCTGAGCCGAATCAAACAGGTTTTGTGTTCGTTTGTTTCTCGCTTCCGTAAGCTGAACTCTTTTATTCTGAAAATGTCCGTAAACTTCTTCTCTCTTTTCGCCGATCTTCTGAATAAATTCTTCAAAATCTACGAATTTGGTTTCCATATCTTCCAGTTGAATGGAAAGTTTGGTAAGATATTCATCACATTTTTCAGGAGTCTGGGAAAGTTCTAAAAAGTTAATCACTGATTGATCGAACAATGTCATTTGCGCCTGAAAATCGGCAGACAATTCTTTCCCTGAGATTTCTCTTTTTCTTTTTAAAAGTTCTAATCTTTCCTGATTTAATCTCGCAAAAATCAAAGAAATATTTTCAATGATTTGAGTTGATTGTGAAGTATCCTCAATTTTAAGATTGTTGACAATATCCACCAAAAGCTCTAATTGGGCGGATAAATTGTTGATTTCTTCGTCAATTCCTTTGGCATCAATTGCTTTTTGAAGATTGATAATCTGCTCAGTAATATTCTCGGCTCTTTTATGATAAGGCTGTAAGGAATTTTCCTGAAGCAAAAAGCTTACGCATGCATTCGAAAGTTCTTCCGAACGGGTATAAAGTGATTTTTCAAGAGAATCTAAAATGTTTGTATCAGCATATTTTAATTCTCTGATACCGATAATTTCACCTCGCAAAGCGCGGATTTGGGAAAGCATATCAATGTATTCCGTTAATTCGGAATAATGAATTCTTTTTGTGTCATCCAACGTTTTTTCACAAGCAACTTTTATTTTTTCAATAACTTCGGCCGTTTTTTTCTTCTGCTCGACAACTTTTTCATATTCATTAATGGCAGAATGGGCAATTTTCCTGATTTCCTTTAACGGAACATCAAGATGCTGAATTTCCTCTTCGCCCAAAAAATAATAAGCATCCAGAATTGTCGTCGAAAGTTTTACAATATCATCATAAAGTCCGCTGTACGAGTCTTTTTTGTTTAATAAAGTAATCAATTCCTGGCTTTCCGCCATTACTCTTACGATATCTTTATTCCCGATTTTATATAATAAATTGTCTGCTTTTTCTGTATTTATCCTGAATTCTTTTGAGTATGGCGACTGCCAAATCTGTGCAAGATGATGTTTTGTAGTTTCTGTACTTTCTCGAAGATAAATTAATCTTCCGTCATTTAAAATCGTGAAACCACTGCAACGAATTGGTGTTTCGATGGTCTGAGTAATGATATTATAGGAAACCAACTGGTAATTATTGGTTTTATCATCATAGAAAATATACAGGAAGTTTTCACCGTTGGGTTCAGCAATAGTTTTAAGATAATGAAGACGGTTTTGGTCTTGTGAAATAACCTTCAAACCTCCCGTTTGCAATGCATATCCGTTGGAAAATAAAACACCCTGACTTTCAGGAAGCAAAACACCTGCATGTTTTAAAGCGTCAACTCTGGAAACCGTTTTTTCCTTATGATTGTAAATGAAATACCGTTCCGTTTCCTGATACGGTCGGATTTTAAATAAAACCAAATTTCCCAAATCACAGAAGTGTATTTCTGCGTCATCCAGATTTTGGTCTTTATGCGTAACGTCCTCAGAATAAATACCTTTTCCTGTATCGGTGTTGTCTTCAATTTTAATGGTAATATCACCTCCGGTGGATTCAACGAAAACTTTATCTGCCAAAGAAACGTGCGGATATTTTCCGTTTCGCTGCATATCTCTGGTCGCTTTTGTCCATGCAAAGCCATGCTGAGGAGGGTAGGAGACTTCTGAAGCGCTTCTGGAATCTATATACACCAACTGATTTTCCTTAATCAGCCATTTGAAAGCTTTGATATCCGATGTGCTTTCAGAAAGCTGGAAAACCATGTACAAATAGTTTTCCGTGAAATAAAAACGGGCAAAAAAGGTATTTCTGTAATATTTATAAAGGTTTTTGAACTCATCAATGAAAATTTCATCGTTGATTAAGGAACAATCCTGTGGTTCAAAACGGTTGTTATTAATTTTATGGACGGAAAATACATCTGTGATATTTACTTCACTTTGCACTCCCAAATGAGCATTGGAACCGAAAATCAGAAGGTTGTTGAATGAGAAAATATCTTTCGCCACGCAATTGTGGTCGGTGGAAATTCTTTCATTAGCAATCAGAGAAAAATCGATGCCTCCAAAAATACTTTTACGGCTGTCATTAAGCTTGTAGAGTTTTTCGACAAGGATGTTTTTCTGCTCATTCAGACGGTTCTGAATAATTTCGTATATACCGGAATTAAGTTTTTCTGACATAATTTTGGTTTAAATAATTTTATAAACCTGTTTTTTGTTGGTGATCGCAAAGGCACAAAGTCTTTTTGGTAATATCTCAATGATTAAGACACAAGGATTTTATCTTTGATAAAATTTATCTCGTTTTATTTTAAAAATCTTTGATTTTCTTGTGTCTTAAAAACGTTTTTAAGGTTTAAAAATCTTTGAGTCTTTGTGTTTTTCCAATAAAATTTAGTTTAAACAAGTTCATAATTTTGTTAAAAAAACTCCCAAAGTTTTCACGAAAAGTCGCTAAAACAGTGAGAGTTCTACTGATGTTTATGTTGAGTTCAATGGTTCAGAAAACTGATTATTTCAACGGTTTGTTTTCAACTCCTAAATGTTTTGCCATATCGAGTGCTTTCCCAAGAATTCCTTTTTCGTTTTGGTCTGCAACATTGTTTAATTTAAATATCAATGAGGCAATGCTCATGTTTTTGATATCTTCGGATGAAATATTGTATTTGTTCACCATTCCCATCACTTTGCTGATGATGTTTTCGTCACCGCTCAGTAAATTTTCCTTTAGCAACTGTGCATTTTCACTATGGTTGATGAATTTATCCAATCCTTTTCCTGCGGAAACCTGACGAACAACATTGTCGAAGAAAGTATTGTCGCCACCCACGATATCGATGTTTGCAGATTTAAATGCTTCTGCTAAAACTAAAGATTGTGCTTCTGCAATATCTTTCTGAATAGAAATTTGAGCCAATTCCACTTCTTTCTCTTTTGCCAATGTTAATCGGAATTCTTCATGATCTTTTCCTGCATCATTTAATTTCTTCATTGCTTCAGCTTTTTCAGTTATTCCTGCTGCTTCTGCCAATGCTTTTTCTTTGATCACTTCCGCCTGAGCAATTCCTTCTTTTCTGATGGCATCCGCTTTTTTCTCAATAACAATCGCTTCTACTATACCTTGTTTTTCGGCCGCATCTGCTTTTGCCTGCATTACCTGAGCTTCAGATAAACCAACTGTTGCTTCTTCTTTGGCTTTTGCATCGGCGATAATTTTACGAGCTTCGGCTTCTTTTTCGGCAGCATCTCTTTTTGCCTGAGCTTCAATAACGTATTTCTGGGCATCTTTTTCTGCAGCTAATTTGCGAGATTCTGCTGCTTTTGTTTCTTCGATTAATTTTTTCTCGGCTTCCTGAGTTGCCATTGTGATTTCTACCTGCTTGTTTCTTTCTGCGGTTTTGAATGCTTCTAAATCTTTGATTCCCTGCTGCTCTTCCACAACGGTTTTTTCCATTGTTAATCTTTCACGGATTGCATCCTGAATGGTTTTCTTTTCTAATTCAATGGCTTTTTCTTTTTCAATTTGAGCCAAAGAAACGATTCTTTCTCTTTCTGTTGCTTCCAATGCTTTGTCTTTAAGGACTCTTTCGGTTTCAACAAGATCTGCGCGTTCTTTGTTTTTAGCGGCGATAACAACCTGACGAAGCTTATTTTCTTCTGCAATCTGCAATTTCTCTTCTGTTGCGATTCTTACCGTTTCGTATTTCAAACGCTCTTCTTCTTCAACTTTTAAAATTTCAGCATTTTCACGGGCTTTGATGTTGGCAACTTCTCTTTTCTGAGACTCTTCTTTTTCGGCTAATTGTTTTTCCAATTCAAGAATCGCTTCACGCGCTTCAACATTCTGTTTGGTGATTGTTTTTTCCTCATCTCTGCGAACCTGGTTGGCTTTAATGTTTTGAGTAGCCGTCAATTCCGTAATTTTTTTAATACCTTCCGAATCTAAGATATTGTCTTTGTCTAATTTATCAATAGAAGTCTGTTCAAGATAATCGATCGCACAATCATCTAAAACATAACCATTTAAGTCTGTTCCGATGATGTCCAGAATTTCCTGACGGAATTCACTTCTTGCCTCATATAATTCTGTGAAATCGAATTTTTTACCCACTGTTTTTAAGGCTTCTGAAAATTTAGCTTCAAAAAGTTCTCTTAAGGTATTGGTATCTGAAGCCCTTTGGCAACCGATGGTTTGTCCGACATTAATAATATCATCCACCGATTTATTTACTCTGATGAAAAAAGCAACCTGAATATCGGCTCTCATATTGTCTTTACAGATCAATCCTGCTTTTCCTTCTCTCGATATTTCTAATTTTTTCACGGAAATATCCATAGATTCCATACGATGGATGATCGGGATTACAATTCCTGCATTGAAAAATACTTTCGTTCCTCCGTAACCTGTCCTGAGAATTACAATTCCCTGAACCGTCTTCTTGTACATCGACAACACCCAAAAGATGAGCCCGACAGTAGCGATTACGATTACAATAATTCCAACAATTAAAGGTATATTCATAAGTTTAATAGTTTATATGTTAAAAATGTGTTTTTTTAAGTAAAAAATGATAAAATATAGTCGAGGATAATGATAAAAAGAGTGAACATGGTTATTGGTTTTAAAAATTAAAACCAGTATCTACGACATAAAATTTTCGGTTCGGTTCTTCATCTACAATCATCACTCGTGTTCCATGTTCCAGTTTTTTTCCGTCTTTGCTTTTGACCATCAGCGTCATGGGATCGCTCCCGATGAAAACCTCCATCATTCCGATTTTATTTCCTTCAATGCTTGATTTCAATCTGCCTTCTCTTCCCAAAAAATCGTGAGCCCTTTCTCCTTTATGGTTAATTTCCTTGAAGAAAGGATTTAATGGTTTTAAAATAATTTTAGTTAAAATTAAACTGCCAATCAGCAACGGAACTACCATCAATGCTTCTGCCCAAGTTGGCAACGGAAGAAAAACATTAAGATAAATAGAGCCCAGCCACGTCAGCAAAAGAACAAGCGTAAGAAAATACGTCATCGGAACAATATCCAGATTCAGGAATTTCAGAAAATGTGCCCAAGCTGAAGGATCGTTGGAGATGTGGACATGTCCGTCCGGAGCGTCTATGTCCAAATCGGCATCTACATCAGAATCCATTCCGACATCGATATCCAATCCTGTAAGCATTGTAAATACCCAATAAATAACTGATAGCGCCAAAAGCACACTCAAAACTGTATTTACCGGAGAAAAAGCAATGTTTAAAAATTCCTGAAAGGTCATTTTTTACCCTTTTTTTAATGATTCTTTTAATTTTTGTAAAGCATCTCCTGCTTCTGTATCTTCATTTTTCAATAAAGCATCAATTTCTTTATCGACAGATTTTCCCGTTTTTGAAATTTCAAGATAAGCCTCTGCTTCGGCTTCCTGCTGAGTAACTCTTTCTTTAAGTTTTTCCAGCATACTCACTGTTCCGTCTGTGTCAATCTGCGTCATTTTCTGATTGATATCTCTCGTTGCTTCACTCACCTGAACTCTGGCTTTTAAAGTTTTGAGCTCTGTTTCCCATTTGGAAATGCTGGATTTTAGATAATCGATATTTCCCTGCATTTTGTCACATTCTCCGTGAAGTTTCTCGGATTCGGATTTTAAAGCATTTACATTTTCCTGTGCCGCAGCTTGTTTTTTTAATGCTTCTTTAGCTAATCTGTCTGCTTCGGCAGTATCAACTTCGCCTTTTTCCGCTTTCTGGACTAAAAGAACTGCTTTTTTATAATATTCTTTTGCGGTTAATTCTTCAGTTTCTGCTTCATTTTTCTTGCGAATCGACAATGCTTTTAGTTGAGCCAATGTTTCGGTTTTTTCGGCAAGCTGTTCTTTCATTTCTCGGATTCCCTCTTCCGTCAGTTTTATAGGGTCTTCAAAATCATCGATTGCAGAGTGTAGTTCTGCTTTTCCTATATGTAATAATCTTTTGAAAATGTTCATTTTTAATGTTTTTTGTGAAATTATTTACTCATTTCAATCATTTCATGGGTAAATTCTCCTACAAGAATCCCTAAAGAATTGATAGAAGCCATTAATTCGTTCTGTGCCATATTATCCGTCGGAAGTGTATCTCTGAAAATCACACGTTTTCCTGTGTTATCAAGGGCAAAAGCACCGTGTACAATGTCTCTGTTTTTCTGAAGAAGGGTTTTGTAAATTTTTTCGCTCGGATTTTTAACCTCAAAAAGAAATTGTTCCATAATAAGGATGGAATCCGAAACGATAAGGATCATATTTTTTATTCCGTGGGTTTCTTTTTCTATAATAAGAATTCTGCGAGTTTCATCATCCAGTGTGATATTAAACCCACTATCCAACAGCCATTCTTTAACAGTTCTAAATATTTGGTTTCTCATAAGCAATCACTTAGTGTTTCTGATTTTAGTTTCACAAATATAGGATAAAATTTTCAAAATGCAAATATTTTTAGCAATTAATCTAATGGAATTAATGTATATTTGCAAAAAAGATTAGACTAATGAGCTTTTTCGGGACTAATATAAAGAAGATACGTCAGGTAAGAGGATTAAGTCAAAAGGCCTTTGCAGACTTGTTTGACTTGAATAGAGGAGTGATAAGCTCTTATGAAGAAGGACGTGCAGAGCCAAAAATTGAAACATTATTGAAAGTTGCAGATCACTTTAATTTGGATTTGCATGATTTATTAACCGAAACATTACAAGTTAATCAATTGGCAAGTGGATCTGATATCGATCATTTAATGTTTTCGACAGATCATCATGTTTCCACTATTTCTAACATGGATCCAAATGCTGTGGTCTTGCAAAAAATATTAGCTAATATAGATTTGATTTATGAATTTACGAAAAGCAATAGTCTTTTATCTAAATATAATTACGGTGATATTTTGTTTTTAAATAAAGCCGATATCACAAAAGATCCTTATTCTACACTTCTCGTCAACATAGACGGAAACTTGAAATATTATTCTGAAATTAAGGAAGCAGAGAAAAATAATTCAGAGTTATATAAAATTGTAGGTTATATTTCATCTGAACAAAAAAATATCCTTTCTGAAATTTTAGAAAGGATAGAAATATTGGAACGAAAATGATTTTAACTATTTGTTTCTGCCGAAATTTGCGGTTGTTTGTACAAATGCCTTTTCAGTTTCATAATCGGAAGATAAGTGAACAAAACCGAAAGCAAACCAGCCAAAACTCCGACCAACACAGCCATTGCAGCCGCATCGAGTTTGTAAAATTCAGATAAAATATATTGAGCAAACAATAAACTTAATAAAACAAGTGAACCTGTAATTAAACCATGCAAAATGCTCAGCTTGGTCATTAATTTTTTTAAATTAAGCTGATCGTCAACCTTAAATTCAATGGCTTCCTGTCCAGCGGCATCGGTTACCCTTTTCATGATATCGATCGTAAGAACAACGGGCAAAAAAATCGCCATTGGCAGTGTCAATCGGGCCAGGCATTGTGTTCCTGCAAAGAAATGCGTGTATCCCAATTCATTAAAACTCGCATAAGCAATAATGAAATTAAAAAACACATTTGGAAGCACATAAATAATCATTCGCCTTCTGAGAAAGCGATTCAGTGTTGTTTTTTTAAGCGGTTTAGGTTGAGCCTTTTTTATTTTAAGTTTCATGAAATTAACAGCTCAATAGCTTTATCTTTTATTTTTTTCGCTTCTTCTTTGGGAAGAAAATTTTCATTAGACATAAACGTAAAATCCATTTGTTGGTTATAAGTGGTTGTTACCAAGGTGTTTGAATTCAGCCAGGGAAATGCAACAGTCGGACTGAAAATGGTTTCCAGTGTGAAATTTTTATACTCACTCGGAATATCAATTTTTCCCATATTCGACAGCGTAATATCGTGTCCACCTTTACTTGATTTTAATAATGAAATCATGCGATCAACGACTGGATGCATGTTTTCGCCCATCCATAACAATTCTCTTGCTTTGGTTTTTTCTATTTTTTCAACTAAATCTTTCTTGATTTGTTGTGCATTTTCAATTAAATTTTGTCCTTTTTTGATGGACAGTTCAACAGTTGGCGCAAACGCAAAAATATGATCCTGCTTAATTTCCGGAATAAAATGGCGAACATCCACCGGACTGATCACTTTTCCTTTGGCATTTTTCCCCTTAAATTCTTTGAAAGCCTGCATAAAAGCCGAACAAAGCAATGCATGAACGGAAATTCCGTTGGCTTTACATTTTTCAACTATTTTTTTGGAAACAGCAGCATCCAGTTTTCTGTGAAGTGCGTAATTTTTTCCAAGATTTTTGTCTTTACTTTTAGATTGAATTAAAAAAAACAATTTTGCCATCATTACATAAAATCGGGCTTTTCGTTTCTTTTTTTTCAAATTAAAATCTGCAGGAAGAAAATCATTAATTGAATTAAAACTTTCGTACGAATTTAATTCAATGGAAGAATCATCCAGCAAAGTCAAAAGTTCACGAGTTAAAGTAATGCCTGTTGTCCCGTCACAAAGGCAGTGAGGCATTATCCAAAGAATTTCGGAAGTCGTTTCGCCTTTTACCCAAACGAGCTGTGCCATTGGTTTTTTCTTATCTTCAAAAAGCCTATACCATTCATTTTCAGATTCAAGCAGCCAGTCTTCATCGGTTTTTCTTTCAACAATGCGAAGCGGAATCGACGAAATCTCTTTTTCCTCAACAAAGAAAGGATATTTTGCACTTTTATGGTCAATAGAAACCCTCAGCAAAGGATGTTTTTGCTGAATTTTATCTAAAGCAATTTTGAAATTCTCTTCTAAAATTTCACCGTTAATTTTTGCGGTGTAGACAACATTTAAAGGTGTTTGAGAATCAACATACATGATTCTTTCCACCATCATTAGTTTTCTTTTAATCATGATACAGCCAAAGATTCTATTTGTTGTTTTACAATTTTCATCATTTCATCTCGAATTGCCAACGCGTCGGAATGGGGCAAATAACCTTCGCTTCCCACAAAAGCAAAATCCATTTCTCCACGGAATGTAGAAGTTACCATCGTTGTTGTATTTCCCAAAGGCCCGATGACAGATGGACTGAAAATATTTTCTACGGTAAATTCTTTGTATTCATGGGCAATTGGAATACGTCCTAAATTAGAAAACATACAATCGTTGGAAGATTTTCCGTTCTTCAATAGCTTAGTAAAATTCGTCAATGCATCATGAGCAGATTCCATCACCATCATCGTGATGTATGGATTAAGCTTTGATGTTTTTTTCTCTACTGCTTCCTGCATCAGTTTTAAATTTTCTTCAAAACCGAATTTTTTATTTAAAGAAACCACAATCATCAACCCAAAAGCGAAAATATGATCGGCTTTTATCTGATTGGCAAAGCGTCGAATATCCACTGGACAAGACACTTTATTGAATGACTTTTCTTTCCTGATTTTCTCAAATGCCTTTAAAAGTGTTGCGCAGAGGAAAGTATTGACCGTTACTTTTTGGGATTTACAATAATCAATTAATTCCTGACTTGTTTCTTTATCGAATCTCCAATTGATTAAATAATCGCTTTGTCGGTCGGTTGTTTTTTTATTAACAGGAATGATTTTAATCGCTGCTGCAGCAAGCCTTCCGATCATTTTTGCTTTAAATTTTTGTCCGCTGCTGTTCAGAATTTTGCTCGGAACCACATCGTGAATTCCCAAAATCGGATCTTCAATACCGATATCGTGATTTGGATTGTCCAGTAATTTTAAAAATTCATCCAAAACAGCCATGGCAGAACCGCCATCACATAAGCAATGGTGGAATACAAACATCATATCTGAAATTTCCTCGCCTTTGATCCAGACAAATCGCATCAATGGTTGTTCTTTGTAATTGAATAGTTTATACCACTCAGTTTTCGATTCTTCCAGCCAGTCGTTTTCTTCTTTTCTGGCTAAAATTCTAATCGGAATTTTTACTTTTTCTGAAACTTCAAACCACGGAATATTTTTTTCATCATATTGAATAACAGCCTTTAACCAAGGATGTTTTTTCTGAATTTTTTCTAAAGCATGCTGAATATCTTTCAGCACAAATGTTCCCTTTAATCTGAAAGGAATCACTGTGTTGAAAGGTTCGGTTCCGTCGCCAAGCAACATTCGTTCACCAAATAACAATCTTCGTTTCATAAATTTATACGGGAACCAAAGTGGATTGTTCAACAAAATTTTCAAGCAATTCTACCGCGCGATCATTTCCTCCGGCATTAATTAAGCTCGATTGAACTTCTTTTGCAGCATTTCTGTATGTCGGATTTTCCAATAATTCGAAAACCGTCTGACGAAGCGCATCAACACGCAGTCTTTTATATCTTATGCTGATTCCGCAACCTGCTTTTTCGATCAGTTTCGCGATATGAAAATGGTCGTAAGCAATGGGGGTGATTAACATCGGTAATCCGTTAGTGAAAGTATCATTCACGGTATTGAAACCGCCATGACAAATCACGGCATCCATGTGCGGCATCAAAGCAGATTGAGGCACAAAACTGCTTACAATGAAATTTGAAGGCCATTCCTCAAAAATTTCCGGTGGAGTAGCGGCGATTACCGTCACAGGTTGGTCTGCGAATGCATCAATTACTTTTTCAAAAAATGCTTTTCTGATGTCTACCAATAATGTTCCTAATGAAACAAATATTTTCGGAGTTGTAGAAGCATTTAATTTATCCCAATCAAAAGGTGCAGGATTTGGACGACCTTTTACAGGCCCAACAAATTGCATGTGTGTCGAAACCTCATCAAAATCGGCAAATTTCTGAGATGTAAAAATCAAATTCAAATGATGAGAATGAATAAAAATTCCGTCATCTTCAATTCCAACTTCTTTTTGAAGAGTTTTAATTAAATTCTGCTGCCACTCGAAGATTTTCGGCGCACTGTTTTCGGTATCGCCCATCACATCAGGTGGAACAGGCGTTGTCGTCACACACGGAATATTATTTTTATGAGCAAAAAGCGCTCCTCCGAAAGTGATGCAGTCATTTACAATTACATCGGGTTGCCACTCTTTGGTCAATGTTTCCAAACCGGGCATCATCATTTTTGCGAAAGGAACGTAGGTTTCTTCTAAAGCCAGTTTCATGACTTCAGGACCTGAACAAGCGGGGCCGTCATCCTGTCTTTTTAAAATTTTTGCAATTTCCTCCTGATACGGAATTAAATCCTGCTCTGGATAAAAGTAACTTCCTCCTTCTGGAATATGTTTGGTATCTAAAGGGGTAATTCCGAACCATTTTACTTCGTGACCACGGGCAATTAAACTCGCTCCAACGCTTAAAGTCGGACTGATATGTCCGAAAAACGGAGGAACAACAAATAAAAATTTAGACTTAGGTTTTTCCATAGTTGAATTTGAAATGGCGTTTTCTAATAAATTGGCTGCGGTTGAACTTCCTCCAGCTTCGATGAAAGATTCGCGAACGGTTTCGGCTGCTTTTTTATATTCAGGATTGGTTAAAATATTCTGTACGGCTTCATTTAAATGATGCGCTTTAAATCTATTAAAATTCAGACGTTCGCCGGCTCCGGTACGCACAACACGCCCCGCAACATGCGATTGGTCATACGCAATCGGAATCACTACCAACGGCAAACCGTTTGACAAGGTTTCGGAAACTGTATTGTGACCGCCGTGAGAAACAACGCCATCCAAATGAGGTAACAAATCCAACTGAGGAACTTGCTGATAGACCATAAAATTCTCCGGCCATTGCTCGAAAAGCTGAGGGTCTGAAACGACAACAACCGTTAAGTTTTCATCTTTAAAAGCATCAACAACCTTTTGGAAAAATGCTTTTTTATGTTCGTGGTCGAAAGTAGTTCCAATACTTACTAAAATCTTCTTTCTTGAATTGCTGTTGAATTTCTCCCAATGAAAATCAGAAGAAACACGACGTTCCGTAAGAACCGGACCTGTAAATTGGAAATTGGACTCCAAATCCATTTCGCCAAAAAAATATTGGGATGTTAAAACCAATGTAAGTAAATCTGAACAATCTAATGCGCGGTTTTCTTCAACGCCTAATTCCTGTTGTAATGCGATGATTTGTTTTTCTTCCCACTCATGAACTTTAGGGAGTTCACTCATGATTTTTATTGCAGCCGGAGCGGTAACTGTTGTTGCATAAGGCAAACCTAATTTTTTCGCAGCAATAGAAGCCGCAAATAATTGATGATCACCAATAACCAAATCAGGTTGATAGGCTTTTAACAAAGGAATAATCCCGTTATAGCAATGTCTGTTTAAAGGAATCAGCACCTCTTCGTAAAGAAATTTAATGCTGTCGATTCCATAAACTACTTTTTTAGAAATAATATCGAGATAGTTTTCGCTTTCTCTTTTTTCTTCATCGGTCTGGTCATACTGAATAAATAATAATTCTCCGCCTTCCGGAAGTTTGTGTTGTAATTGTTGGTCGAGACTTATCCATGCAACCTGATGTCCTCTTTCCAGAAGAGTAGCACCGATGCTTAATGTGGGATTGACATGACCAGTTAAAGGTGGAACTATAAATACAAATTTAGCCATGGTTTTGTGATAAGGTTTTTAATGATTTTGATAAAAAATGGGCGATAGTTTCTGCGATCAAAACAGGTTCCTGAATCGGGATGTTGTGATCTCCCTGAATTAATTGTAATTCAGAATTTCCGATTTGATCATTCAGCCATTCTCCTGTCGGTCTGCAGTTGGAATCTTCGCCATACATCAGCATTGTTGATGGTTGTAATTCAGAAAAATCAGCTTCGCTCAGAAAATGTTTTTCTTTAATCATATCTGCTTTGATGCTGGTCTGATTAAACAGAAACTCATACATACGATGATTTTTTTCCATCTGTCTTTTGCCCATCTGTACTTTTGTGGTGTCGGTAAAATTGGCTACATAATGCTCCAGAAACTCTTTGCTGTATTCATCAATAATATTTCTTGCTTTTTCGTCCTGCGGATCGGGAGCTTCGATAACTACCAGTTGCTCGATGCGATTCGGAGCTTTTAAAGCAGTTTTTAAAGAAATCAATCCTCCAAAGCTGTAACCGACAAGATGTGCTTTTTCAATATGTAAAGCATCCATCAATGCTAAAACATCTGAAGACATATTTTCCAGATCATAACCGTCTGTAAAACGCTCGCTCATGCCGTGACTTTTCAAATCAAACATCACCACATGGAAGTGTTTTGCCAGAATCGGAGCAATATTAAAATAATAAATAGACAGGTTGCTAAACATCCCGTGAATCAGTAACACAGTTTGTTCAGCTCCTTTGTTGAGTTCCTGAATATGAACCTTTTTATCGTTAACAGAGATTATTGGCATTCGTAGATGTAATTGATAATCATACTTAAATCTAGGTTAATCAACTCGTCCAGATCCATGGATGACAACCATCCTGTGAAATCAATCTGCTCACCAAAATGCGCTTTGATTTTTTCTGAAAATGAAACGATTTCAATACTATCCATTTCTAGGTCTTTCGTGAAAGAACTTTCTGGTGTAATGTCCATTTCCTCTGCAAATTCTTCACCGATAACTTCTGTGATGAAACCTTTTAAAAGAGTAAATAATTCTTCGTGATTTAATTTTGCTGTAGTGTTTATAGTGTCCATCCTATGATATAATTTTTATGTTTAATTGTTTTGATTTCTGTTTGATTGATCCATAAAGAATCTTCTGTTATTTTCTCGACTTCAAAGTTTTTCGGGTTTCCTTTCAATCCGGTTCCGACGAATTTTCCGTAAGCTTCTTTGGCTACCCAGAATTTGGTCGTCCACTCTGCCTGATCTTTTCCTTTTAATAAGGCTAATTCGTTATCGGTAAAGACCAAATCGTAGAATCCTGAGCTTCGTTCTTCCATGACTTCCATATCGATTCCGACTGGTTTTCCGCTTTTTGCAATTCCGACCGCATCTTTTCCTTTATGTGCTAAAGAAATGTGTATATCTTTCGTAGCATCTCCGATTAAGAACGGTTTTCCGACCTCATCTTTTCCAACTTCAAAAGTGATCGGGAAGCAAGGGTGATTTTTTTCCTTTTTAAGAAGATTTCTCACCGCATCTTTCACCGCAACGCGGCTTACCATATAGCTTTTTCTCTTGTTCGGAAGCAAGGCTTGATGATGCTGTTTTTCGGTTTGATTGAAATATCTTTTCAGAATAAAATCCCAAGAAGCAACCCTTGAATAGGCTTGATGGAAGAAAAATACTTCAGGTGCAATTTCCTCCGAAAGACGATTGTGCAAAGGTGACATCGAAACATTCCAAAGTGCGGCATCGATTTCCAGACGGCGGTTTTGCCACCCTGAAATTTTGCACCATACTTTTCCGTTTCTAGTTAAAAGAATGTCTCCGATGGCAAATTCGTCATTCATTTCCGTCAGGCTGCAGGTACATTCGAAAATACCATCCTGATCCTGTAAATCTCCGAAAAACTCAATGTCTTTGATTTTTACAGGGAAGGCAATTCTGTCTTTTGTTAATGTTAATTGAAGCCAAAGCCCGAATAACTGTCCCGCGTTATCCAACAACGAACCTTTTCCGCCATTTCCTTTTATTTTTCCGATAATTCCTTTCGTTCCGACCTTTGAAACTTCTGTAATTCCCTGATATTTTTCACCGTGAAACATGTGCATCTCGTAGATTTCTTCGGGAGTTCTCTCAATGGGTAATATTTCTCCGATGGAAAGATTGAAAGTAGGATTGGGTCTTGCGGTTGAGGTTAATACAACTTCAGCGTTTGCAAAATTTTCAATATCTAAATAAGCGTGATTGGTAGATTTCCATTCTCCTTTTACGGTTTTTTCGAAAGGTTTCGCCACATTCATCCATTGAAAAACGCTTACATTTATGATTTTATGAACCTGACTTCCCTCGATTTCAGCTTGAGCAATTTCAGCAAGTTGTTCGAAAATCATCGTCATTGGGATCACGGGTTCCATATCGGCAACTTCTGTCCAGCCTTTTGGTTGTCTCAATAAGCTGTGGTCAATGAGATAGGGGTGAGTTTCCAACGTAACGTACAATGTTTTTTCAAAATTCTTGCTTATCGGGGCCTGAACTTTTGGCAAAGCAACATTTTGAATTGAAACTTTCGGACGATCCTGAAATAAAGTCAAAACTTCTTCCTGCATTTTGATCATGTCCGAAATATTATCCTGAAATGCCTGAACCAACGGATGTCCTATTTTTACAACAGCCGCAGAAACTTTTGGCTTTGAAGTATCAATCGATTTTGCTAGATGTTGAATTTCTTTAAAATCACGGATAATGGGTGAGCCTAATTCCAGTTTAATACCTTTTCCGGACGTTTTTTTTGTTTGATTTTGAATATCTAAAAAGTCCAGCGCAACTGTTTTTCCTTCCACGAATAACGCCGCAACCACTCTTTGAAACTGAGCTAATGCAGAACGCGTCGCTACGCTTGAAGCAATCGTACTGAATGCTTTTCCTTTCAACGTATCATCAATAAATCCAATTAATCCGCCGGTTCCGATCTGAATGAAAAATCTTGCGCCTTCTTCGTATAATTTGTCTGTCAATTCACGGAAACGAACGGGTTCTACTAGATGTTCCGCACTCAGTTTTCGGATAGATTCCTGATCTGCCGGATACGGTTCTAAAGTCGTTGCCGACCACAACGGAATTTTAGTCTGCTGAAACTGCGCTTTTTCCATTCCTGCCAAAATCACATCTAATTTATCAGCGATGAAAGGCGAGTGAAAACCAGACTGGAAAGGTAATATCTGATGAAATATTTGTTTTGATTTTAAGATTGGAACCAATTCGTCCAAAGCAGAATTACTTCCGCAAAGAATCACCTGATTCGGGCAATTGTCATTAGAAATATAAACGTTCTGAATTTCTTCGATTATTGGTTTAATAGTTTCAATTCCGGCTCCGATGGCGATGAATTTAGAATCTTTTAACTCAAAAGTTTCAGGATTTAAAACATCAATGAGAGCTTTTACAGAATTTACTTCTGCCAATTCAGAAGAGTAGCCCGCGAGCCATTCTCCCAAACTGTGACCTGCATTCATATCGGGAATAATTCCTAGTTTTTTCAATGAATTATCAAGAATACTGCAGTTGTTGAAAATATTTAAAGCATCATTTAACAAACCTTCGCCTTCCGTTTCAATCGGTGCATTGATGTTGAAATAACGACTTACACTTTCCACTTCACCTTTCGCCAATCCATCTAATCCTGGAAAAACAAAGGCAACTTTTTCTCCGTTTTGCAATAGAGGAGTGTTGGTGTACCAAATATCCTGTTTATTTCTCCACGGATTATTTTTAGCAACAATTTTAGTCGCTTTTTCAATTCTCGCAGGAGTTGGTTCGAAAATTGCCACACGGAAATTTCCTTCACCAACTGTTGTTTCATTATTTTGTAAAGCGGTTAATAATGCTTCATGTGTTGGTCTTGCCAAGATTAAGACCTTATCTTTTTTAGGCATATTATATCCTTCTAAAACCACATGTGCATTGATTCCTCCGAATCCGAAAGCATTCACTGCCGCTACTTTTGGTAAGCCTGTTTTTGACCAATTTTTTGCTTCCTGAACAGGTTCGAATCTTGTGTTCTGCATTTCCGAAGTCGGATTTTCACAGTATAAAGTCGGTGGCAATGTGTCGTGATGCAGAGCCAAACAGGTTTTAATTAAACCAGCAATTCCCGCAGCAGGCATCGCATGACCGATATTTGATTTTACAGAACCAATTCCGGCAATTTTAACGCCTTCTTCTTTTCCGAAAAACTGAGCTAAAGTCTGCAATTCTGTCTTATCACCAAGCGGCGTTCCTGTTCCGTGAGCTTCGATATAACCGATTTGATTTTCATCTAAATCTGCATTCGTCCAAGCTTGTTGTAAAGCTTTTAATTGACCTTTTACAGAAGGGCTCATTACACTCGTTCCGTTACCGTCACTGCTGATTCCGATACCTTTAATAACAGCGTAGATTTTATCCTGATCGCGAACGGCATCTTCTAATCTTTTCAAGACTACAAATCCGCAACCTTCACCAATCAATAATCCATCTGCATCGCTGCTGAAAGGCTTGATTTGCTGTTGACGGGACATCGCACCCAACTGAGCAAAAATACTCCAGAAAGCAGCGTTTTGTCCGGTGTGAACACCGCCTGCAATCATGATGTCAGAACGACCTCTCTGAAGTTCCTGTACCGCGTGATCGACTGCTAGTAAAGCACTTGCACAGGCTGCATCAACAGTAAAAGCTGCACCACCAAGATTAAAACGATTTGCTACCAATGAAGCTACCAAATTGGGGATTAATCCCATTGCTGTATCTGCTGCAAAACGTCCTTTCTTTTCCTGAAAAGCGTGTTTTACTTTTTCGATATCAGCAGAAGAAACTTCGGGTAATAATTCCTTTAACAAAGAAGAAATCTGCTCACCTGTTCTTACAATTTCGATGGCACGGGTTGCGCCCGGTCCGGTGTAATTTCCTTTCCCTATGATGATTCCTGTTTTTTCAAGCGAAATATTTTTCTGAAAAATTCCGGCATCGTCTAAGGCTTTTTGAACCAAATCTAAGGTTAATAAATGATCGGGTTCTGTTCCTTCAACCGCCAATGGTAAAATTCCGAAAGCAGTTGGATCGAATTCATAATCAGAAATAAATCCACCACGTTGACAATAAAAACGGTCTACCGGATTCGTGCTGTCACTGAAATGAACAGGATCGATTCGGTCGGCCGGAGCCAACTGGGTAGAATCTACTTTATTGACAATATTCTGCCAAAAAGTTTGGGCGTCTTGTGCCCCCGGAAAGACACAAGACAAACCAATTACTGCAACATCTGTTATTTTCATATATTTAATTTAAAACAGAGATTACCAATTACTTCCAGACATGATTAATACCTGACTTTCAGTTCCATATTTAATTTCGTTCAGGAAAATTTCCTTCCCTTGTTCCAATGGAATTAAAGAAATACCTCTTCTTTCATATTCTGTTTCCAGGGTTGGAGAAACCATTCCGGCTCCTTTCCAAGGTCCCCAGTTGATGGAGATTACTTTTCCTTTTAGTTTTTTATTTAAAGCATTTGCATAGTCATCCAAAACAGAGTTTGCGGCTGCGTAGTCGGTTTGACCTTTGTTTCCATACACCGAAGCGATGCTTGAAAACAATACGACAAACTGACAATCAGTACGAAGCTGTTCCGCCAATACACGAAGCGGCTTCACTTTGGTATCGAAAACACGTCCGAAAGAGCTTGTTGTTTTTTGCTTGAATAATTTATCTTCCAACAATCCAGCGCCGTGAATAACTCCGTCTAAACGGTTGTATTTTTCGTAAATATTATTGATTAATTCAGACAAACCATTTTCATCGCAAAGGTCTAATGACTGGTAAACAATTGTATTTCCCAATTGCTCCATATCGCGGATTGTGCGTAGAATTTGATTATTTTTGAAAACTTTTATCGTTTCTTTTTCAATCTCGGAAGGCGAAGTAAATGTTCCGGATTTGATAAGATAGGCTCTTATTTCTTCCTTGGTTTTCATGACTTCTAATTCTCTATTTGTTGCCTGATTTCTCGGATCAGCAGATCTTCCTACTAAAATATACGTACAAGGATAAGCCTGTGACATATGTTTTGCGAGTTCGGAAGTAATTCCCTGTGCACCTCCAAGAACCAAAACAACAGAATCTTTATCGAGTTGAATTTGTGCTTCGCTTAGACCAGTTGACAACGGTGATGGAATAATATCCACTTTATGCCTTTGGTCATTTTTATAAATCACTTCTGAAGGTTTATCGGTTGATAAAATTTCTTTTAAAGCAATTTCTGCGATCTGATCGATTTGTTGAGGGGATGTTAAGCTGATCAGTCTGCAATTCGTTTGTTCAAACTCACGAGCTAAGCTTTTGAAAAGTCCCGGATGTCCTTTGTAATGACGCAAAAGAGTAGTGTCCGTCAATTCCTGAACGTGAGCCGGAATATCTGAAATCAGGTAAATCCATTTTGCCTTATCAAGATCCATTTTTTTGATTAAATCAACATGGTCGATGATGTTGTGATTGGCGGAAGATGAGAATAAATCAAGAATAATTAATCCGTCAAAATTGGTTAAATCTTGAGCAGAATCAATTAATTCTGCAATGGCGCCATGTTTTTCAAGCTCATTTTTAATCGCTAACGTCTGATTGCTATCATTTTGAGTAATAGCAAAACGTTTTCGGTGAAGGATTTCTTTGTTTTCACTTAAAAAAATATCAGTTGGAGTCAAATCAAAACGAAGACGAGATAATGCACTTTGTTCTGGTTCAGAAGGAGCATTTCCGCTCATTTCGTGAATCCAAGAAGCTAATCCATTTAGTGTTTTAATCGCAGCTAATTTTTCCATTAAATCATCTGCTTGTTCCATATCGCCACCGAAGCCGATTTTGGTTTTTAAATCACCGATAATTTCCATACGTTTGATGGAATCGATGCTTAAATCTGCCTCTAAATCCAGGTCTAAACCTAACATTTCTTTGGGGTACCCCGTTTTATCGCTTACGATATTTAAAATAGCCGTTTGAAGTTCTTCAAGAGAAAATCCAGTCTGAACTTGAGAGGTTGAAGCCTGAGTTTCTTTAACTCCAATTTTTTCTATTGTATTTGAAGCTCCTGAATATTCTGTTAACCAAGAAACTAAACCATTTAATGTTTTGATTCCCGCTAATTGTTCCATGATGGTGTCTTCATTTGCTGTGTTTGAAGAGAAAGAACCCAATTCAGCTTTCAGCGTACCAATGATTTCAACTCTTTTAATGGAATCAATGCTTAAATCTGCTTCCAAATCCATTTCCATACCCAACATTTCGTGAGGATAGCCTGTTTTATCGCTTACAACTTGCAGCAATAATGTTTTGATATCCTTTGTCGGAGTCTGTTTCGTAGGAACAATAACAGTTTTTTCAGCACCGTCATTTGTTGGACTTGAAACAACAGGAGCAGGGATATTCTGAACCGGAACATTTTGAATCGGAGCTTGATAAACAGGAGCTTGGTGAACCTGTGGATTTTGTCCCAGGAAGGAAAGCATCACATCACGTTGCGCCTGAATCATCATTTTCATGCTGTTTAAATATTCCTGTAACATACGTTCCGCATTCGTCTGATTTTCAGCGACAGGAGTTTGAGTATTTTGAGTAAAATTGTTCATTTGAAGTGGATTTATGATGGGTAATGCACCATTAACAGGAAGTGAACCTGTTGTTGGATGAGCTGCTTGTCCGTTCACGCGCCAAATGGCAGGACTTTTCTTGTACAATTCTGGCTGATCGATTTGAATGGATTTTGCATTTCGACCATCGAAAAGTTTAGCAATATTAAAGCTTCGGCCTGTTCCCAAATATTGAGCAAGCGTTGAAAGAAGATGCGTTAATTTATTCGTGTTATTATCTTCCACAAACAGCGTTAATTGATCTTTTTCAAGGCAAGATTTCGTTAATCCGGTTAATACTTTTCCGGGACCAACCTCGATGAAAATTCTTGCGCCATCGTTATACATTGCCTGAAGTTCTTCCACGAATCTTACGGGCTGTACTAAATGATCTGTTAATCTTTCTTTGATTTCAGAAACGTTTGTCGGATAGATTTCTGCCGTCGTATTCGACCAAACCGGAATCTGCATTTTGTTAAAAGGAACGTTGTCTAAAACCGCTTGATATAAACCTTTAGATTTCGCCAATAACGGACTGTGGAATGCGCAGGCAACTTCCAGTTTTTTCGCTGAAATTCTTTCCTGTTTTAAGACTTCCATTAATTTGTTGATGGCTTCTGTACTTCCCGCTACGACGCATTGAGTCGGAGCGTTGTAATTTACGGGATAGCAACCTTCAACCTGTGCTAAAATTGGCTGTAAGTTTTCTTTCGTTGCGCTTACTGCAATCATAGAGCCTGGATCACCGCCTTCAACAGAGTTTAAAATCGATTTAGCTCTTTGAACACTTAGATCAATCAGTTGTTCTTCCTCGAAAACACCTGCGAAACACAATGCTGGTAATTCTCCGTAGCTGTGACCCGCTAACATATCAGGAACAATTCCGATTGATTGTAAGAATTTAGCCAATGCCAAATCAACGATTCCTAAAAGTGGTTGCGCTAAACGGGTATCTTTTATTGTTTCTTTTTGTTGTTTTAAATCAGCTTCATTAAATGTTTTTGAAGGGAAAATTACTTTCTCCAATTCAGGATAAGCGTCGATTAATTTTCTCATTTCTGGGAAGGCTACGAATAAATCACGTGCCATATTGATGCGCTGACTGCCTTGTCCGGGGAATAAGAACGCTACTTTTCCTTCTTTTTTATTAACGGTGAATGTGTCTTTGCTTTCAATTCCTGATAATGCTAATTCGATGTTCATCATCAAATGTTCGGTTGTATCGGCAACAATGCTCAACTGAACCTGTTTTTCTGAACTTGTCGCTAAGCTGTAAGCAATATCTTTTAAAGCGATACTGTCGTTAACTTCAAGTAAAGATTTAATTTGATTTAATTGAATTTTAGCCTCATCATACGTATCTCCACGGAACACAAATAATTCCGAAGGCCAAGACTGCAATACCGCAGAATCATCTTCTTTAGGGTGATTGGCAATAACCGTGTGGAAATTTGTTCCACCAAAGCCAAATGCACTGATTCCTGCATAACGGTTTTTATCAGACCAAATTCCGGTTTCTGCATTGAAAGCGAACGGACTTGTTATTGAGTTGTAATACGCATTCGGTTGTTGAAGATGAATGGTCGGAGGTTTTACTCCATGATAAACTGCCAATGAAGCTTTAATTAAACCAGCCAAACCAGCCGCACATTTTGTATGCCCGATTTGGGTTTTAACTGAACCTAAATGCGTCTGTCCCGGCAAAGCTCCGGAACGACTGAATAAATTCGTCAACGCACTTAATTCGGTTTTGTCACCCACAACAGTTCCTGTTCCGTGCGCTTCAACCAATCCTACTGATGCTGGACTGATTCCGGCCTGAGTGTACGCTCTTTCCAACGCACGAACCTGCCCAATTTTTCTCGGAGCAGTCAATCCAAGTGCTTTTCCGTCACTTGAACCACCAACACCTTTTATCACCGAATAAATTCTATCACCATCTTTTATGGCATCTTCATATCTTTTTAAAACTAAAATGGCCACGCCTTCACCCAAAGCAATTCCGTCTGCTTCACTGTCGAAAGTGGCACATCTCCCTTTTCTGGAAAGCGCATGTGTGCTGGAAAACATCAGATAATCATTGATGCCGTTGTGTAAATCCGCACCACCTGCCAAAACCATATCTGATTTGCCTAAAACCAATTCCTGACAAGCCAAATCAATCGCTGCCAAAGAAGAAGCACAGGCTGCATCTACGGTATAATTTCTTCCGCCTAAATCTAAACGGTTGGTAATTCTTCCGGCAATTACATTCGCTAAAATTCCAGGGAAAGAATCTTCTGTCGTATGAGGAAAAGCTTCTTTCACTTCTTCATGAAGTTCACCAAAGACCTGCTTGTAATACCCTCTGAAGCTATAACTATTTGCTAAATCGTTACCACCTTCAGCACCGATGATAACAGAAATATTTTCTCTGTTGGTATGTTTTTCACCGTAACCTGCATCGTCCATTGCACGTTTTGCTACCAATAAAGTCAGCAATTGTGTTGGCTCGATAGCGGCCAAAGACTGTGGCGGAATTCCGAAGGCTAATGGATCGAAATCGATTTTAGGAATAAATCCGCCCCATTTTGAATGGGAAACATCGGCTTCATTGGAATCCGGATGATAGTATAATTCTTTATTCCATCTTTCGTCCGGAACTTCGGTTACACTGTCTTTCCCAAGAACGATATTTCTCCAGTATTCCTCTAAATTTTTGGCATCAGGGAAAATACATTCCATTCCAATAATGGCGATATCTAAAGGTTTTTCAACTGAAACTGGTTCTTCTGAAAGTTTTGCTTCCTGAATATATTTTTGATTATTAATGCTTACATTTTCGTGTAATTCATCCAAAGAAATGACTTTGTTTTGCATTGTCGCCACCTGACCAATCATATACATTCCCAAATCCAATTGATCTGCTTTAGGAATATTTACCAATTGATCTCCTTGTCGTTCAACGCCTTTTGCAGCAATTCTTAAACGACCAACATTTAATTTTTCAAGCTGTTCCCAAACTTCTTTCTTGTCGGTTCCGGCTGCAATTAATTTAGATTTTTCTTCGTTAAAATATTTAGCAAAAGCCGTATCCAAACAACGTGTTTCGTGTCCCGGAGCGGTTTCCAATAAAACAGTTTCTTTAGCCTGTAACGCCTGTAATTGGAATTCCTCCTGAATAGCTCCACAAGAAACAGCTTCTTGGGTATAAAGGTAAGCAGTGCCGATTAATACACCTACTTTCACACCTCTTGCCGCTAACGGAGCCGCCATAATGGAAACGAAAGCTGTCGAAAAATCATTGTGAATTCCACCTGCAAAAAATACACTGATGTTTTCCGGATGATCTTCTTTTAATATTCTTTCAATCTGTTTTTCCCAAAGAACCGTGCTGGAAAGCGGACCAACGTGACCACCACATTCACGACCTTCAAAGATGAAATTCGTTGCGCCTTCTTTCAAGAAAATATCTAAAAGGGCGGGAGAGGGAACGTGTAGGAATGTTTTAATCCCTGCTTTTTCAAAAATTTTTGCCTGAGCCGGTCTTCCTCCCGCAATTAAAACGACAGGTGGTTTAGCTTCTAAAATATAAGAAGTTTGTTCGTCTCTTAATTCCTGTGGTGCAAATCCTAAAATTCCGACACCCCATGTTTTTTCTCCGGCTAAATTTTTTGTATCAAATACCAAAGATTTTGCCGCATTACCTTTTAATAAAGATAAAGCAACGAATGGTAAAGCTCCCGATTCTGCAACCGCATTCGCAAATGCAGGAACGTCGCTCACACGAGTCATCGGACCTTGTGCAATGGGATATTTTAAGTTTAAATCTTTCGCTAAACTGTTTTCTTTATCGACGATTTGAAGTGCTTTTGCCTGTTTCAAATGACCGTACATGGCTTCTTTAAATCCGAAAACTAATTTTTTCAGATTCTTAAAGTCTTCATATAGATCGATTGCCAAGGAAATATCCTGTCCCATAGGAATATAGCTCTTACTTACATCAAGATCTGTGAAATATGCTTTAAGCTCTTCGGCAGTTATATTTTCAGATAGAGAAGGAGAGTTGGGTCTTACCAATACGCGATGATTGGCAATGATTTTTGTTTCTGTTCCGTTTAATTTTGAGCATAAATCTTTAATCTCTTTGGGAGCAGAAGTTTCTGGGAATAAGGCAAGCTGACTGTCTAAAACAACACCTGCGGCACCAAGAGATTTGGCTGCTGCTGCGGTGTGAAGCCCGATCCCTCCCTGTATCCATACGGGAATACTTGTGATTTCTTTGATCACACGCTGGAAAAGGATAAATGTAGATTCGTAACCTACTAATCCTCCGGCTTCATTTCCTTTAATGATAATTCCTTTTGCACCAGATTGTTCTGCTTTTTTGGCATCATCTAAATTGCTTACCTGATAAATTATGGCAAGGTTTTTGTTACTGTTCATGGAAATTCCAAAAGGAAGAATGGCAATTTCTGCCTTTTCAGGAATTTGAAGGGTTGTACATTTTTCGTTTGAAAAAGAGATACCAAAAGTTGGTATATCAATTGTTTCGAGTTGATTAAGCGCTTCCTGAGCGGTAGCCATATCATGACCTAAACTTAAAACGGGAAATGCACCCGCCTTATACAAAGTAGGCATAAGGCTAACGTCCGGTTTTTCGAAGGGCGTTAATCCAATAATGGTCAAGTTTTTCATTGTGATGGTATTGAATTTATGGAAGGGGATTCCACAACAAAGACTGCTTCTTTCGGCAAAAAAGAGGAATTTTTGTTATGGCATAAAATAGTCTGTTTATTCTTGTATTGTTAACAATAAAGGTAATTTAATAAAGAATTATTAATCACAAGGTTGTTAATAAGCCAACTTCTACTAATTATAAAATTATTAGAGAAGTGGTCGATGTCTGGCTTTTCAATTGGCACATAGCCGTTCATGGTCAAATTTTTCATTGCACTAGGGGTATTGAATTTTTGAGGGGTATTTTATAACAAGATACCTAGAACCTTATGTTATAAAGGTTTTCTTGTTATGAGGAATAAAATTAATTAACTTTTATATTATCTTTAATAATAATAAGAATTAGTAATAATTTGTTAATAAAAATTTATTAATTATTCAAACTATATTAAAACTCAAAGTTTTTAGTTTTATTCTTAACGATAAACGGGTACAATCTGAATTATTACAATTATAAACATTTATAATTAGTAATATATAGCAAATATATAAATTAAAAATAAATATTTCAATAATTAGAGATTTGTTTTTTTAATATTACAAAAAGATAATATCCGGAAAATAGATGAAATCAGAAAGTGCAAATATATCACTTTTTTGTGATTATTTGTAACTTATTTTAAATCAATTAATATGATGGAACACAAAAAACTATAGAGAGTTTCTTAAATATAATTTTGAAGGATTAATTATTTGTGATTTTTCGCCCTTTAGAACCATTTCAGAAAGTATTTTTCCCATTTCGGAGAAATCTGTGGACAAAGTAGTGATGCCATTTGCTCCAATTTTCTTAAGAGGAGTTTCATTATAAGAGATAATTCCTATGTCTTCTCCAATGTTTAAATGTTTAGTTTTACAGATTTCTACGGTTTCAACCAATTGCCGATCGTTCGGAATCAGAAATATTTGCCCTTTTCTAAAACTATGCTTTTTAAATTCGGGAATAATCGAGTATTTTTTCTTGTAAGTTTCACAGAATTTTACAAAACCGTTTACCATATCAATCGGTTCTTTTTGTCCGGGAAACACTAAAATAAAGTGATTGTATTTTTCTAATGTTTCTAAAGAAGCTTCCATTGCATTGAAAATATCATTAATGAAATCCTGATAAATCCCTGAATACTTTTTCAAAGAATCTCTCATTTGGTCGATTATATAAACATCAGAAGATGGAAGTTTATCAATAATTTCTTCAATACCTTCCACATTTGAAGGCATAATGATATATTTTGAATAATTTCCAGCATTATCAAGAATCAATTTTCGGAACATTCCAAGACTGAAATGATGGAAAAATGTATCTACCTGCACTTTTCCCTTTAAACCTTCAAGAAATGAATTCAAAAGATCTTCTTTAAACGTATTTAATTCGTCAAAAAGTAAAAAATAACGTTCATTATACATGAAATCCTCTGTTCTTACATAATATCCTTTTGCAGGAATAGAATGTATAATTCCTCTTTTTTTAAATCTTCATAAGCCATGAAAACGGTATCTCTGGAAATGGTATGTTCAATACAAATTTTATTGACGGAAGGGAGTTTGTCATTTCGAAAAAGTTTCTTCGTAACTATTGCATTTTCAATGCTTTCAATAATCTGTTTGTAAATGGGATTCGAACTTTTCCGATTGATATTAATGAGTTTCATTTGTGTAAAAACTAGTAGTAAAATTTTAAAAACTGGTAGGTAATGGTCTGTAAATGTAAACAAACTTTATATCTTTGCAAAGTTATTTAACGATTGTTTTATGACAATGAAAAACCTTCTAACACAAAGGTTGCAGGTAATTACACAAATAAAAATGATGAAAAATTTTATAATTAAGAGATTTATGAGCTAGAAAGCAGCTTTGAGATTACAAAATAATAATCTCAAAGCTGTTATTTTTTGTTAAAAACCTATATTTCCGAAAAAATTAAATTAAAAGTTTTTTAACTTTATTAATACATGAAAGATCAATTAATAAATTGCACCCGCAATGCTTTTCAAAAGCATTTTAACCAAGTTCCCGATTATATTTTTTTGTCTCCGGGAAGAATTAATATTATTGGAGAACATGTCGATTATAATGATGGATATGTACTTCCGGCAGCTATTGATAAATATATTTGCTTAGCAATCCGAAAAAATTCTGAAAGTAATGATTGCAAAATTTTTTCTTATGATTTAAATGAATCATTTTCCTTTAAAATTAATGAAAAAATTGAAGGAGATTCTCCGATGTGGGTGAAATATTTACTTGGAGTTGCTGAAGAAATTCGGAAAACCGGAAAAAGAATTGAAGGTATGGAAGTTGTTTTCAGTGGAAATATTCCGATGGGAGCGGGGCTTTCGTCTTCTGCAGCTTTGGAATGCGGGTTTGCCTATGCTTTAAATTCAATTTTTAATTTAAATTTTACCAAAAAAGAAGTTGTTTTAATTGGTCAAAGGTCTGAAAATCAATTTGTAGGAGTTCAGTGTGGAGTAATGGATCAGTTTGCATCGGTTTTCGGACAAAAAGATAAAGCCGTAATGTTGAGTTGCGATTCGCTTGATTATCAGTATTATGATGCTAAAATGGACGGTTGCAGTTTTATTCTTTTGGATAGTCGTGTGAAGCACACACATCTTACCTCCGGTTATAATGATCGCCGAAAAGAGGTTGAAAAAGGAAAGAAAATTATTCATGATAATTTCAATGAAATGGAAACCTTCCGCGATTGCACCCATGAAATGTTGGATTCTGTTCGAGGTGAATTGGGCGAAATTATCTATAAGCGCTGTCTCTACATTATCGAAGAAATCAAAAGGGTAGAAGTTGCTGCGAAAGCTATTTATAATCAAGATTTTAAGTTACTTGGGGAACTATTAAATCAAACTCATTTTGGACTTTCAAAGCAATACGAAGTAAGTTGTCCGGAAATTGATTTTTTGGTGGAAGAAACTATAAAAATGGATGGCGTTTTGGGAGCAAGAATGATGGGAGGTGGCTTTGGGGGCTGTTCTATCAATCTTATTAAAAATGAAAATGTGGCTGAAGTGACTGAGAAAATCAAAAAGATTTATAAATCAGCTTATCATATTGATTTAAAGATATATGAAGTGAAAATTTCTGACGGAACAAAAGAATATAAGGAAAATGAATACAGCATTTAATTATAAAGATCATCCGCATCGACGTTACAATCCTCTTTTGGATGAATGGATTTTGGTTTCTCCACAACGCGCAAAACGTCCGTGGCAAGGGCAACAGGAGGCTGTTGTAGAGCAGAAAAGGTTAAAACATGATCCAACCTGCTATTTGTGTTCGGGAAATGAGCGTGTAAATGGAAGCAAAAACCCTGAATATCATGGAGTTTATGTTTTTGATAATGATTTTGGAGCATTGTTGAAAGAAGAAGTGGAATTTGCTGATTATCAGGATGATTTGTTTGTTTTGAAACCTGAAAGAGGAATCAATCGTGTGGTTTGTTTTTCTGAAGATCATAGTTTAACACTTCCCGAAATGCCTGTTGAAGATATTGAAAATGTGATTAAAACTTGGCAAAAGGAATATCAGAATTTAGGAAGTTTAGATTACATCAATCATGTACAAATTTTTGAAAATAAAGGGGCTGTGATGGGCTGTAGCAATCCACATCCGCATGGACAAATTTGGGCGCAGTCGTCGATTCCGTCACAGGTTTTGAGAACTCAGGAAAATCTTCGGAAATATTTTGAAAAACGAGGAAAATCGCTTTTAGAAAATTATTTAGAAAAAGAATTAAATCTAAATGAAAGAATTGTTTTAGAAAACGAAAATTTCGTTGCTCTAATTCCTTTTTGGGCAACATGGCCTTATGAAACAATGATTATCAGTAAAAGAAAAATAGAAAATATTTTAGAGTTTACAGTAAAAGAAATCAATGATTTTGCTGAAATTTTAAAACAATTAACTATAAAATATGATAATCTATTTGAAATTTCCTTTCCATATTCAGCAGGAATTCATCAAGCTCCAACCGATGAAAAACAGCATCCGGAATGGCATTTTCACATGCACTTTTATCCCCCGTTGTTACGATCTGCAAGTGTGAAAAAATTTATGGTAGGTTACGAAATGCTGGCTGAAGCACAGCGCGATATTACCCCTGAGCAAAGCGCTGAGATTTTAAAAGGATTATCAACTATTCATTATAAGAAGAAGTAAAATCTTTTTTATTCTTTTGTTGCTTAACTTTTGATTTTTGAACGATTAAGAGATATTTAAGAAATTAAGTTTAATTGATATTATTTATATTTTTTAAGATAAAAACAAAGTTTTTCTTAATTTTCTAAACTTCTTAAATATCTCTTAATGGTTCAAAAATATTAGGTGTTTTTTAAATATGTTTAATTAAACTTATTCTAAATTTTTATCTTTATCATGAAATAAATTCAAACCATTTTGAAGCTGCCATTTTCATATTATCAAAATCAGGATGTCATTTTTCTGGCTAAAGATCTTTTAGGAAAAGTACTTTTTACCAATATTGATGGGCAAATAACTGCCGGAATTATTGTAGAAACAGAAGCCTATTTTGGGGCTATCGACAAAGCTTCTCATGCTTACGGAAACCGTAGAACCGACCGTACCGAAACTTTGTACAGTGATGGCGGTGTTTCCTATGTTTATTTATGCTACGGAATTCACCATCTATTTAATATTGTAACTTCGGTGAGAGACGAACCTCACGCAGTTTTGGTGAGAGCTGTCGAACCTCTGATCGGGAAAGATATTATGGAGATCAGGAGAAAAATGTCTTTTACAAAGGCTGCCATTTCATCTGGTCCTGGCTCTTCGGCGAAGGCTTTGGGAATCGATCGTAGTTTTAATAAAAAGGATTTAACGGGTGAAGAAATCTGGATAGAAGATCATGGAATTCGATATCATTCTAATGAAATTGCAGCAGTTCCAAGGGTTGGAGTTGAATATGCAAAAGAAGATGCGCTGTTGCCGTGGAGATTTTTTGTGAAAGGAAATAAATATGTAAGCAAGCCGAATAAAATTAATGAAGAGAATTGATTTTATTGATTTAAAAATTTTAATCTAAAGTTAAATGTTTACGGATATTATTAAGAAAGATCTTACTATTGTCTTTTGTGGAATCAATCCTGGTTTAAAATCTGCCGATGTTGGTTATCATTTTTCGGGTAAAAGCAATCGTTTTTGGAAAGTGTTGCATCAATCGGGTTTTACGCCTTATCAGATTGAAGCAATTCATGATACAAGTATTTTAGATTTTGGATATGGTTTAACCACGGCTGTTGAACGGGCAACTTCACGAGCAGATGAACTTTCAAAAAATGAATTTGATGATTCTTTGGAAAGTTTTAAAACTAAAATGAATCACTTTAAACCCAAGTATATTGCGTTTTTAGGAAAGGCTGCTTACAAAGCATTTTCCAAAAAGAAAGAAATTTTGTGGGGAAAACAGGAAGAAGATTTTTGTGGTGCTAAAGTTTGGGTTTTGCCGAATACAAGTGGTCTGAATCGTAGATTTAGTTTAGAAAATCTTGTAATTGCTTACAATGAATTTTATAAAGCTATTTCCGAAAATTAATGAAAATGAAATAACGTCACTCCCCTGAATGACGCTATTTCTCGAAACTATATAATAATTAAAAATTTATTCTTTAATCACTTTTTTAACGATTGTATTTCCGCCTCCAAAAACAGCTTTTACAAAATAAATTCCTGATGGAACATTGGTAAGATCAACTTGTTGTTCAGACGATTTTGTACTTACAATTTGTCCGACAGTATTCGTAACTTCAACAGATTTTATCTTAGAATTCGTTTTTATATTTACAGCTCCTTTTGTTGGATTTGGATAAATTCCGATAGTGTTTTGAGTTTGTATGTCATTCACAGCCAATGTAGACAAAGAAATTCTCTTCACTTTCGTACCGCTTTGAGAGTATGCTAAAACGAGATAATTATTCACTTTATCAATCGCCAGATCACTGAAAGTTGCTGCTCCGTCCGAAACAAAATCTCCACCAATTTTCGTCCAAACAGAAGTTCCTGAGTTGAATTTATATACTGAATTTTTTGTATGATTGGCATTAGAACTGTCCCAAATACTGGCCACAACATAAGGCGTTCCTTCTGAGCCAACTGTGATTGCCGTGTTGTTTACCACAGTGTCAGAGAAATTTGCAGCCCCAATTTGTATCCAAGAGTTTCCATCAAATTTTTTTACATTCAATTTTCTTCCTTCAGCCGAACTCGAAACGTAGACCACATAAGGATTATTATTTCCATCCAAAGCAATGTCGCTGAATGAGTTATCCGAAGTATAGCCATTTCCAAGAGCCGCGCCACCTAATAATGTCCAAGAGTCTGAGCTTGTAGCATTTGCACTGATTCTGTAAACTTTCACGCCACTTGCAATTTGGCATACGTATATATTGTTATCAGAACCGATCACCATCTCGGCAAAAGTTGCTCCACCGGCAAAACCGGCAGTTCCAACCTGCTCCCAAGCCCCATTTACATATTTTCTCACTGTTCCTGAACCATCTGAGCTGTAAGCAAATAATATATTGGATGGTGAAATGGCTGTTGCCTGATAATTTACCGTATTAGCAGTAACGTTAGGTAATAATGTCCATGACCCTGATACAAAAGTTCTTACTTCCATTCCAGTTCCGGGATAACTGATCTGGTTGCTGTAATACGGATTTCCTTGTGCGTCTAGTGTGAGAGAACTGAAAGTTGCAGTTCCTGTAGTAATTCCTGCAGTTCCGCCTAGATAAGACCATGCATTTCCGTCAAATTTCTGAACTGTGCCTTTTGCTACAGAAGTATCATAATACGACAAATAATAATTTCCAGATGCATCAATCGCTAAATTGTTATAGCCACTTCCACCTGCTGAAACAGTTGTAACAGAACCTACATTATCCCACTGCTGAGCGTTTGCAAAAATATTCAGAGCGAATCCGAACACCAAAAGAGCTTTGCTGAAATAAAGAAAAGAGTTGTTTTTCATAATAAAAGAATGTTTAAAATTGTGAGCTTTTTTTACGAATTTTGGTTTGAGATAAATTGTGATTTTTGGCGCAATTCTCTTGATGAAGAATGTTTAACAAATTTATTACTTGAATGGAATTAAAGCTCTTTTTTGAGTGGATTTGTCAAAAAAAGACATACTCATTACATACTTTTTGATGTTTTTAAGTTCTCTTTTTATGAATTTGATAAAATATAAGAAGTTTTAGAAAAAAATCGAATGAAGGAAATTGAAAAATTATTCTATTTTTATTAATAAATTCTTGTTGAATTATTAATAATAAATATTTCAATTTTTTTTAATAGTAATAATTATTAATGTGGAGAAAAATGAAAATTAAATACTGTCAATCCAATTATAAATATCAACAGATTGAGGAATTTCAAACTTTTTTCTGAGTCTGTATTTTTTATTCTGAACAGTTCGGGTTTCTATAAATGTATATTTTGCGATCTCTTTGGTTGTTAATTTCAATTTTAAAAGGGCACAAAATTCGATTTCCGATTGTTGTAATTCTGGATTTATTTTTAATAATTTATCAGAAAATTCAGGAAAGACATTTTCAAAAGCAAACATAAAACTGGGATCATTATTTTGAATTAATCCGATCAAATGCTTGTAGGTTTCATGAAGATTTTGGTTGGTTTCCTCTGTTTTTTTCTTCTTAAATTTAAAATAAAGAAATAAAGAAATACCAATTAACAAAACGAAGGAAAGTCCCCACAACAAAAGAGTTTTATTGGATAACTGGTTTTGTTCCTGCGTGTCTTTGCTGATAACTTCCTGAAGCGAATTATATTTGCTTTGAAGCGTTTGAAATTCATATTGTTTTATTTTATTTTCATAAAAATCGGCACTGTCTTTTTGATTGTTCTCACGATAAATTTCTTCAAGCGATTTGTGAATATTATTAATGTTAAGCTCAACACCTATTTTTTTACTGATTTTCAATGCTTCATGAAAATTTTTAACCGAATTTTTATAATCTTTTTGAGATTTAAAATACTGTCCGATCACCGTGTAATTATCAATCATCGATTTATCTTCGGAAATATCGGAAGGCTTTATTTCAATTGATTTTTTTGCATAATAATACGCCGAATCCATGTTGTATAATGCATATATATTTGAAATATTTGCATAATTCAGGTATTGAAATTGGGCAAATTCCTTGTGATTTTTCAGTTCAAATCCGCTTTTTATCTCTTCGAGTAATTTTTTTACTGCATTTTTAGGCTCGTTTTTGTCTAGATAAACATTGGCAAAACTGCTTAAAACATTGGCTTTTGCGTAGAAAATCTTTTTTGTTTTTGATTGGTCTTTTTGAAGAATTTCGTAAGCGTTATTTAAATGGAAAATAGCTTTATCATAAAATTTATTTTGTGAATATGTTTCTGCGATGTAAACATTTGCCATCGCTTCATAATAAATATTATTGTATTCGTACGAGGCTTTTTGCAATTTTTCAGAAACAATAATGAGACTGTCAACTTGATTTTTATTATAAAAATATCGACATTTTCGCTCCAAAAGTCTCATCTCTGAAATAGAATCTTTTACAGTCTTCGATTCTTTAATGAGTTGATTGATTTGAAGATATGCTTTATCAATATTCGTATTGAAAAGTTCAGAATTGGCTGCAACTTTATCTTTAAATTCCTGAATATTTCTTTTAGATTGAGAAAGCATCAGCGAAGAGAAAAATAAGCCGAAGAAAAATATTAATCTTGCAACATTTCCTATCATTTATAAGGGTACAATCATTAAGATAAAGTGAAAAATTTGAATTATTTGTAAATTTAATGATAATTCTAATAAAAAGAAACTGAATTTCGTTGGATTTCTTCCATCTCGAAATGAAATAATTTCTTACCTTTTTAATTTATTACATCAATGTTTTTTTTACCACAAAAGATTTTTTTGATATTTAATTTAAAATAACTTCAAAAGTTTATGAAAGAATGAAAAAAAGCTTTTCAAAAGCTATTGTTTACTTTGATTTTTCTTAAGGATTAAACATCAAAAAATCTTTTTTGTCTTTTGTGGTTAAATTGCTAATAGTTTTAAAAAATTATAATATGAATATTCAACTTAATTCAAAAAATGCTTTGGTAGGAGCGGCTACACAAGGAATAGGAGCAGGGATCGCCATAGAGTTGGCGAAATGCGGAGCAAATGTAACCATAATGGCTCGAAATGAAGAAAAATTGAAAGATTTTATGACTTCACTTCCGGTTATAAATAATCAACAAAAGCATCAATATTTGGTTACTGATTTCTCTGATTTTGAAAATTATAAGAAAATTATTTCTGCATATTTCAAAGATAATTCTGTTGATATTTTGGTGAATAATACGAATGGACCAGAACCGGGAATGGCATTTGATAAAAATGTTGAAGACTATCAAAAAGCGTTTGACCTTTTGTTTAAAACTGTTTGTGAAACGACAATGTTGGCTTTACCACACATGATCGCTGAGAAAAACGGAAGGATCATCAATGTATCGTCATTGTCTGTGAAAGAACCGATTCCTAATCTGGCGCTTTCAAACTCGATCCGTTCTGCGGTAATTGCCTGGTCGAAAACACTTTCCATTGAAGTCGCAAAACATAATGTTACGATAAATAATGTTTTAACCGGATATTTTGATACAGAGAGAATTAAAAATTTAATAGATCATGAAGCGGAGCAAAGCGGTCGGTCTGTGGAAGAAATTAAAAAGGGGAGAGAAGAAAAAATTCCTATGAAAAGATTAGGAAAACCTGAAGAATACGGACATTTGGTATCTTTTCTGGCTTCAGATTTTGCAGCCTATGTTACGGGAACGAGTATTCCTTTGGATGGTGGACTGAATAATACCTATTAAAAAAAGAGGTTCATTGTGAACCTCTTTTTAGTTTAGCTTTAATTATTTAAACAAGATTAAAAAATAAAAATCTGCGTAAACTGCCAAATCAGCGAGATAAAAAAAATAAAATTATTAAATTAAATAAATACAAGAAATATTAAGGTTTTAAATCTTCAAATTTTTTATCCGCTGGAAAAACATGCTGAACTTTTTCAACCGTAAGTTTTTTTGGAAGTGAAAATTCTACATTTTGTTTGATGTCCAATGAAGAAGCTCCAATTGAAATTTTATAACTTCCTGATTCGGCAATCCATGCACTTTTTTCTGTGATGAAAGATGCTAAATCTTTTGGACTCAAAGTAAAAGTTACTGTCTGATTTTCACCGGGCTTCAGTTCTTTCGTTTTTGCAAAAGCTTTTAATTCAGATTTTGGCTTGTCAATAGATTGGTGCGGAGCCGATAAATACAACTGAACTACTTCTTTTCCAGAAGCTTTTCCTACGTTTTTGACTTCTACACTTACCTCGATTTTATTTTTGAAAATTGGCGAACTGATTTTAATGGCAGAATAATCAAAACTTGTGTATGATTTTCCGTAACCGAATTCGAATGAAGGCTTTACGTTGAATGTGTTGAAATAACGATAACCAACATAAACTCCTTCTTCATACGTTACTTCTTTCGGATTTTCGGCAGGAACACCCGGGAAATTTTTCGCTGATGGTGTATCTGAATATTTTACAGGGAACGTCATTGTAAGTTTTCCGGACGGATTTACCTTTCCTGAAAGCACATCTGCAACAGAGTGACCACCTTCCTGACCTGGTTGCCAAGCCAATAAAATAGCATCCACTTTATCTTTCCACGAAGCGGTTTCTATTACGCCACCGATGTTTAGGATAACTGCGACTTTCTTACCTTTGGCGTGAAAAGCTTTGGTGACTTTGTCAATTAACTCTATTTCGTCCGTAGCAATATTGAAGTCATTATCAACCACACGGTCGCCGCCTTCACCGGAATTTCGACCCAGTGTGATGAAAGCAATTTCCGAAGTTTCGGCTTTTTGGTTAATAAAATTCTCTTCGAATTTCATTTCCGGAAGTCTTTCAGGGAGAGCCAGAATTCCTCTTGCTTTTCTTCTGTCTTTTTCTGCAGCAGCCTCTTTTTCTGCGTAAGGCTGGTATAAATCAACAAGTTCTTTATCCAGTTTGTATCCGGAAGCATTCAGACCTTCCAACAAAGAAACAGTGTGTTTGTTATTTACGCTTCCACTTCCCGTTCCACCTGTGATCCATGCGTAAGAAGTCACTCCGAACAATGCGGCCTGTTTTTGTTTGTCTGCAAATGGGAGTGTATTATTTTCATTTTTAAGCAAAACCATTCCTTCTGCAGCAGCATTTCTCGTAACTTCGGCATTTTTAACCAGATCCGGCTGATTACTGTATCGATATTCCGCAAAAGTTGGAGTCCTGAAAACAAATTCAAGAATTCTCTTGATGTTTAAATCTGCAACTTTTTGCGACAATTTTCCTGAATTTAATGCATCCAGCAACGCTTTTTTCTGCACCGGAATTCCCGGCATCAGCAAATCGTTTCCTGCTTCCATTTGTTTTATAACATCAGAGCTTATTCCGTTTTTAATGGATTCAAAACCAGGAAAACCACCGAACCAGTCTGTCATTACAATACCTTTGAAGCCCCATTCATTTCTTAAAACCTGGGTTAGAAGATCTTTGCTGGCAGAAGTATAAACGCCGTTCAGGAGGTTGTAAGAAGACATTACTGTCCAAGGCTGAGATTCTTTAACGGTAATTTCAAATCCCTTTAAGTACAATTCACGCATCGCTCTTTCCGAGACATGAGCATTGATGGTTAAGCGATTCGTTTCCTCATTGTTGGCGGCAAAATGTTTGATGGAGGTTCCTACACCCTGCGATTGAATTCCATTCACAATTGCGGCAGCTGTTTTTCCGGAAATTAATGGATCTTCAGAATAATATTCAAAATTTCTTCCGTTAAGAGGATTTCGGTGAATATTTAACGCCGGAGCCAGAAGAACATCAACACCATACTCTTTCACCTCGTTTCCCATAGCTTTTCCGACCTGTTCCAACAAGGTTTTATTCCATGTTGAAGCCAATGCGGTACCTACTGGAAATGCTGTTGCATAATAAGTTTTAGAATCATCCTTTCTGGTTGGAGCAATTCTTAATCCTGCAGGTCCGTCCGCGACCACAGTTGAAGGAATTCCGAATCTCGATAGCTCAAAAGTTCCACCCGCTGCTCCGGGTACCAAACCTTGCTTAGAATCTCCTACAGGTCCCGTCAATACTTCAATTCCGGGCATTCCTGTTCCAATGAGAAATGATGCTTTTTCTTCGTTGGTCATTTGTTTGATGATGGCATCAATTCTTTGATCAACCGATAATCGAGTATCTTCCCAAGTGTCTAATTTTCCGTTTTTGTTTAAATCTTTAAATGTTTTTCCGTCAACAGTGATGGTCTGAGTTTTATTCTGAGCCTTTGCGAGAGGCGATGCTGCCAACAAAGTCAGAAATAATCCCGAATATTTTGCTTTTTGAGAAAGTCTGATCAGCGTAGATACATTCTTCTTCATCTATTTATTTTTTTGAATTAAACATTTTCACTTTTAAAAATTTGAATTTTATAAAAACTTGTGAAATCTCAACCAGTCAAGATATACGTCCGACCATTGATCAACAGGCAGATTCTGGATACCCATTCCAAAGCCATGACCTCCTTTTTCATAAAGATGAAGTTCTGTAGGCTGCCCTGCTTCCAACCATTTGCTGTACAGTAAAACCGATTTTGGAGCCAACTTGAGCTGGTCATCGCTTGCTGCACAAATGAATAGCGGAAGCTGTATTTTCGGAATTTGTGCTTTCAGAATTTCTTCGCTTGGACCACCATAGATCGAAGCTGCAAAATTCGGAAGGGTAGAAGCATCTTTGCTGTGGAATATGCTTTCCAGAATTACGCTTGCACCTGCAGAAAATCCGATGACACCAAGCTTTTCGGGTTGAATATTCAACTCTTTTGCATGAGTTCTTACATAAGAAATTGCCGTTCTGATATCGTCTCCCGCCATCGCTTTGATAGGAGCTGTTTTCGCATCAAATCCTGTTCTGTCTTTGATGTTTTCCATCATTTCACGGGCAGGATCGTTGGATTTTGTCTCTAATAATCTGTATTTTAAAACAACTGCTGTAATTCCTTGAGAAGCCAATTTTTTGGCTAAATCAATTCCTTCTCTGTTGATCGATAAACTTTGAAAACCTCCGCCGGGAGCGATAACGATCACTGTTCCATTGGCCTTGGTTTTATCTGCTTCATAAATTAAAATGGATGGTTGCGTCACATTATAAACTACTTCAGTTTTAAATAGATCTGAATAAGTCTGCGCTTCTTTTTGTGTCCAGTTTTCAGTTCCCGGAGCCTTTCCGCTATAAAGCTGAACTTTTTTCTGGGCATTTATAGAGTTGATTCCCAAAAGAAAAATACTTGCTATGATTAATTTTTTCATAATATTAAGGTTATTGATTTGATTTTACATACTTCTGAGTTCTTGCATCTCTGATAATTCCTGACCAGTTCAGTCCATATCCGAAGTCGTAGGAATGACCTTCTGAATCTTTATAAGGAGTCATATCAAAAGGAACATCTTCTTTTTGAATTTCAACGGTTTTCATATCGGAAGGCATTTGCAGAGGCAATAAACCTGAAGGTTCATATTTTCCGGCTATGATGTCGATCACCGCCTGGTTGGAAACATTGAAATTCACTAGAATTCCGTCCGAATTTTTCTCAAATTCAGAGAAAATCATAGGTTTGGAAGCCGTTACAGAAACAACGACAGGTTTTCCGTTCATCGCTTTCTGTGTATTTTGAATTGTTAATAAGTCTGTGAAATTGGTCGCCGTAGTTGTTTTATTTTTAAAACTTCTATTGTGATTATTGGGAGCCACCACCGGATCTCCGGCTGCAATGCTTTTTTCACGGGCATCGGTAGCGGTGTAAGTTTGATATTGCAAAGAAATCGGTAGATATCCGTTTCCGCCGTTTTTTACATCAACATCGCTATAGCCACCTTCCTCACTGTGCGGACTCTGGACAAAAACAATCGCAAAATCTGCTTTTGTTGGATCATCTGTTACGTTGTAATATTTTTTAACGAAATTCAAATCAATCGGATAATTGAGCATTGGAGCAGTATAAACTCCCCACCAGTTGAATGTTGCAGGAGAATATCTTTTCGGAATGTAAACTGTTTTTCTGTCTTTAACAGGTAAAATATTAGCCTTGTTTTTCAGCATGACAATAGATTTAACCTGTGCATCGTAACCCGCTTTCATAAACTCAGGATTTCCGACAATTTTCTTGGTTTCTTCCGGATTTACATATGGATTTTCAAATAAACCTGTTCTGAAAAAGTTCTTTAACAAACGGACTGCAGACTGTTCAAACCTCTTTCTCATGTATTTTTCGCCATGCTCTTTTACGCCCATTTGGTAGGCTTCCAAAACAGGTCCTTTGTCGTTGTTTCCTCCAAACTGGTCAACACCTGCTTCCAACACCTTGTAGTGGCGCTCCGCAATCGACATTTTTTCTACACCCCAAGGTTTTCCGGCGAACGTTCCCGGCGTCTTTCCTTCATCTGCTGTGATAAGCCAATCGGTGCAAACAACCCCATCGTACCCGTATTTACCACGAAGTAAGTCTGTAATTAGATATTTACTGAAACCATTTCCAACATTTTCACCATTTTTGGTATCCTGATTAAAACTGATGGTATAATAAGGCATCACTGCAGAAGCTTCTTTTGTTCCTCCATTTAGTTTAAAAGCCCCTTCAGTAAACGGCTTTACATGATTCTGGAAATTATTTCCTGGATAAACGGCAAATTTTCCCATTGCCCAATGTCCGTCGCGTCCGCCTTCTTCGGGACCGCCTCCCGGCCAGTGTTTTACCATGGCGTTCACACTTTTGTAGCCCCAGCCGTTTTTGATCACATCTTTTCCGGAAGAAGTCTGGAAACCATCGATATATCCTCGCGCCATGTCAGTTGTAAGCTCCGGGCTTTCGCTGAAAACGTAAGCAATTCTGTACCAGCGAGGTTCTGTTCCCAAATCGATCTGGGGGGACAGAGCCGTAGAAATTCCCAACGCACGGTATTCCTGAGCTGCAATATTCCCGAATTTTTTCACCAGTTCCGGATCAAAAGTTGCTCCCATTGCCAGTCCGTCCGGCCAGAGCGAAATTTGTCCGCCAGCTCCTTCATTAAACTCAGCTGTAATTGATGCGGAATGTCTTGGATCCGAACTGTTATTCGCCGGGATTCCCAAACCTAGCCCTTCGATGTAAGACTGGAGATTATTGTTCCACTTAGCAGCAACTTCGGGAGATTGTAAGGTTGTAACCAGAACATGGCGAAGATTGTCTTCTTTTAAAAATTTCTTTTGCTGGTCGGTAAGATCCCAAGCATTGGCTCCGCTTTCATTAAAAAATTTTCCGTTGTATTTACCTGCTCTGATGCCTTCCGAAGGAGCCGGAATTGCCTGATGCCCGCTGTAAAGCATTAATCCTGCAATTTGTTCAACCGACATTTTGGAAGCTAGATCTTTAGCTCTTTCTTCGACAGGTAAACGCCAGTCTTCGTATTTGTCTAATTTTCCGTCTTTATTTGAATCTTTAAACTTTTTTCCGTTTACAGTAAGAATTTTTACACCGGAATCTAAAGAATATCCTAAAGTTGGTCCATCAGAATTGTTAGCTGTCTGAATATTTTGTGAAAATGCATGAATACTTAAAAATAAAGCTGCAATATTTAAAACGTTCTTTTTCATAGTCTTTTTCATTTAGAAATTAAAGCTTACAGATAATTGACCTGTCAATGGCATGATGTACGTTCCTGTCAGTAGTTTTCCGTAGTACGGACTTGCATCGGTAATCAATTCTGCACCGTTGATGGTTCCGCTTGCGCCTCTCTGATTTAAGAAATTGATAACTGTCGCTCCGACGTTCAGATTTTTATTTACGGCATAGCTCACTCCTCCGAAAGTTTCCCATCTCGGTGCAAAGTAAAGAGCGTTGGTAAGGTTGGCATATTGCTTAGAGAAATATCTGAAACTTGCCCAGAATCTCCATTTATCGACGGTATAGCTCGGGTCGATTTCCATTAAAACTTTCGCAACTCCCAGTACATTGTTATCGCTGTAATCGTAATCTTTTCCGAAAGCATTAAAATTGAATTTTTTATACACCGGATTCTGGAAAGTAATCAAATAATGAAGATTGAAGCCTTTGAAAGGATTCAGAACGAAATCTGTCGTCCATCCGATTGTTTGGATATCATAGTAAACAGTAGTGGTCTGCGCCTGAGAATTGTTAGCAGGATTTACTAAATTATATCTGTTTAAATTATTATTTTTCTTAAGATACGTAGCCTGAGAAATCAGCTGAATCCATTTGGTGTTCCAGAAAACTCCCAGTGCTCCCAACGGGCTTTTAATCTTATTGGTATTCGGTTCAAAAGCCTGAGAATAGCTTTCCAGTCTTCTGTTTTCTTCGGTATAAAGAAAATTGGCCAGAACTCCGAAGTTTTTACTGATGTTGTACGTTGCATTTAAACTTCCGCCTATCTGGTAAAAGCTCTGATCGATCTTATTGAACTGAGCAGGATCCGTAAAACTGAACCCAACTGTTCTAGGAGTCAAAGAATATTCACCGTCAATCCTGTGATTTTTTAGATGCAAGCCATAACTCAGATTAAAGTTGTCTGAAACTTTCCACTCATCGGTTGTGTAAACGGATAGTTTATTTTCCGTTCCACTGTGATATTCCCCTCCTACATTATAATTGTAAAATCCATCTGCATCAGTCGTAGGACCGATCAATCTTTGGGGTTGCGGCTCGACAGTCTGGAAGAAAAAAGACCTGTTGGAAGTAAACTGATCAATATTGTAATATTGTTCTAAAACTCCTATTGTTACGTTATGGTTTCCCAATTGTTTATTTAGTGAAAAACGTCCCGCAATATTTGTAATCGGAGTTTTTGGGGTATGCATTGCGAGTTGTGTTCCTACCGCTCCGGAATAGGGCTGTCCTGTTGATGCAATTGTGTATCCCGCAGACTGATTCGCCTGGAAAATACTCAAAGGAATGATCGTTGACATTTTTGCCGTCGCGAAATGCGCCCTTGTCGAGAATTTAAAATTCCAGCCGTTGTCCAGCAAATAATTTCCGACGATGTCAATATTATGAGAAGTCGTTCTGTTGTCATTTCCGTTCATCGTTGCCCAGTAATTCTGCCCCGACAAAATATCCTTCATTTTTATCAGACCATCACCGACCACGTACGAATCTCTTCCGATTTTAAAATTATCCAGCTCCGTAACTTTACCATTTTCACCGTACTGAAAAACGGCATAGTTTCCTACGTTGTAAGAATCTGCGTATTTGTATAAAATCGAAATCTTTCCCTTATCATCTTTAAAATATTTCGTAAGTCCGGCTCTGAAAATCTTGGTTTCATCCACATTTCTCGCAAAACCAAGCTTAAAAGTACTGGGATCGTAGTTGGCAAAGGCACCGACTGTATACGTCCATCCGTTTTTAGAAATAGGTCCTGAAGCGTTAATGTCGCCCTGCAGCCATCCAAATGTGCTTGTTGTGAATTTTCCTTTCAGCTTAAAATCTTTTGTTCCGGTCTGAGAATAAGAGTTTACAGCAAAACCAAGATCACCCATTGTATTCGCAAGCTGATCCATCTTCAAAAGTCCGGTTTTTTCTAATCCTACACTTTGTCTCCACGTCTTGTTAGGAAGTTCCGGCCAGAAAAAATAAACAGCTGGAAGGTCGTTTTCGAGAATGGTTATTCCGCCCACGGTGGAAGGCAAACCGATATTTACGTCTCTTGGACTCGTATTATTTGCTGCATTCAGCATTACATTTCTGTTGTTGTCTTCTTTGGAGGAAGCCGTTACCGTTTTTATGCCTTCTTCGGTTTTGGTAGCAACTTTCACGGCATTTTTTACTGCAAGGCTGTCGGTTTCCTGTCCAAAAGCGGCAGCAAAGGAAAACATCAATCCCAAAGCAGAGATTTTAAGTGTTGATTTTCTCATGTTAGTACAATTAATTTCTTCTTTATAGTTTTATTTCTCTTAAATAAGGTCTTTCTTCGTTTCGAAAAGGCATAGGAATATCCTGCATCCAAAATTTCAGTGGATGAACCATTTTCTTTTTCACTACCGGTTTCAGCCGGCTGTTTTCTGCATTTTCCGTAACGACATTTTGTATTGAACCAGCAATACATTTGTACTCTTCTTGAAAAGAGTTTAATCGAAGTAATTTTGTTAAGTATCTCTGTGTAATCAATGCTTCAATAGGAAGCATTGCAAACTACACTGTTTCATTTAATTTACCAAGAAAAATATTAAATTTTATTAAAATAAGATTTAATTAATTGAAATTCAGATTATTAAATTTTAAATTTAAACTAAAATTTCATTGATTCATAATGAAACAATGATGAAAATGTATAAAATTTTCCCCAAAATTGACTTCAAGAATGGAATTTTTTAAATCTTTGGTCAAAATATTTATTACTAAATTTGTAAACTATATTTCTTAATTCTAAGATGGATTCTAAAGAGCAGCTTTTAAAAAAATCACTGGAGGCAAAAGAAATTTTCCTTCCTCACTTGTCACTCGATCCTGTAATTTTTGGTTTCGATCAAAACGAATTGAAGGTTTTACTGATTAAAATGAATTATAGAAAACAGTGGCTCCTTCCCGGTGGATACGTAAAAAAAGATGAGGATCTGGATGAGGCAGTGGTAAGAATTTTAAAAGACAGGGCAGGGGTGACGGATGTTTACCTTGAAGAATTCGGCGTTTTTGGAAAGAAAAACAGAAGCGAATTTTATTTCGAAGATTTCGACGAAACGCTTTTTCACAAGCAAAGATTTATTTCCATCGGTTATTATGCTTTATACAACCCGGACCGGTTTAATCTGATTGCCGATGAATTCAGTGAAACCTGCGAATGGGTCTATCTGAGCAAACTTCCGGAAATCGAGCTGGCGATGGATCACAGTGAAATTATTCAAAAAGCATTATTAACTTTAAGGGAGACAATTTCGTATAAACCTATTGGATACAATCTTTTACCTGAAAAATTTACACTTTCTGAGCTGCAGAAATTATATGAAGTTATTTTAGGAAAAGAATTAAACAGAGGAAATTTTTACCGAAAAATTAAAAATTTAGGAATTCTAAAAAAATTAGATGAAAGAAGAACAGGAGGTGCTCACAAAGCTCCCGATTTGTATTCTTTTGATGAAGAAAGCTATCTGAAAGCTTTGGAAAATGGATTGAGCAGTTGGTGATTTAAACAATAGAAAAATATCCTCAAAAGTTTACTGAAATAAAAGCTTAAACAACTTTATTTTCAATAAATTACCATTTACAAAAGAATCCATAATTTTGCGGAAAACTTAACGGCAACCATGAAGAATACTTTAAGCTGGATTTTGTTGTTATTTTTGACAGTCTTTCTGCTGAATAATTGTTTAAGTACAAAAGTTCATCAGGAAATCAATCAACAGACTTTTATTGCAGACCTGAGAAAACTATATTCTTCAGGCGATTCTTCGAAGTGGCCAAAACCTTTGCTAGATCCAGAAGCTCAACCTTATTTTTCAGAAATCGGACATCTTCCCGCCATGGAATTTCCTGCGAATAATCAATACTCTGCCGATAAATCCAATCTTGGAAAAACTCTTTTTTTCGATCCAAGACTTTCACGTTCCAATCAAATTGCGTGTGCGACCTGCCACGATCCTGAACTAGGGTGGTGCGACAACAGACAGTTTTCTTTCGGACACGACAGACAGGTTGGAGTTCGAAATGCGATGAGTATTCTAAATTCTGGTTATGCAAAACCTTTATTTTGGGACGGCAGAGTTGGAAATTTGGAACAGCAATCTCAAATGCCGATCGAGGATAAAAGGGAAATGGGCGAACATATCGACATTGCTGCCGGAAAAATTGCGAAAATAAAAGGCTACGAAATTTTGTTTGAAAAGGCTTTTGGAGATAAAAAAGTGACTAAAGAAAGAATTGCAAAAGCAATCGCAACTTTTGAACGAACAATCCGAAGCTCTCAAAGTAAATTTGATCAGTTTATCGACGGCAAACGAGATATTTATACAGATGATGAGGTGATGGGACTTCATTTATTCAGAACTAAAGCACAGTGTATTAATTGTCATAATTCCGGATATTTTTCGAATAATCGTTTTGAAAATATCGGAACCGCTTCATTGAGTTTGAAAGATGAAGATTTAGGAAGATATTTAATAACAAAAAAAGATGAAGATGTTGGGAAATTCCGTGTTCCAAGTTTAAGAGAAGTTACAAAAACCCAACCTTGGATGCATAATGGAAGTTTTCAGACGTTGGAAGAAGTGATTCAGTTTTATAACAAAGGAAATCCTGAACCTTATGCGAAACGCACGACTATTCATGAAGGAGTTACTCTAAATTCACAAAAATCTGAAATGTTGAGATTGTTAGAATTATCGGATATTGAGGTGGCTCAATTAGAAGCTTTTTTAAGAACTTTAACAACAAAAACGGAACGGATTTCTCCACCGGAATTACCGAAGTAGAATTTTTTATAATAATAGAGATGCTTCGGCAAGCTCGGCATGACATTTCTCTAATACTAACCGTATTCTTAGTGATGAATTTATAGCAAAAGCATTTTAAGTTTAAAATTATCTCGCAGATTAAGGCATATGTTTGCGTAAAAAATTGTTATAAACAATTACAAAAAATCTGCGTAATTTGCAAAATCTTCGAGAATAAAATACTTCAACTCCATTCCCAGTATCTATTACGAGATAAATTCTAAAAAATAAAAACCTCCAAAATAAATTCGGAGGTTAAAAAAATTAATATTTAAAACTCACTTGTCGTGAAGCCTTGGGTATTGTCTAAAGGATCCATACTCTTGAACTGCATCTGTGTTTCCGGTCTTTTTCTCATTGTATTGATGGTAACGTGCGGCCAATTAATAGGTTGCGCAGAACCTGTTGCCGGGAAAACTAAATTGATAGTTTGAGAGTACTGCAAAATCTGATCTGCATTTCCGTTAGCGTCTGTAATGTCTTCGATCCAGAAAGTTGCATCCATTTTTGTAGCATTTACATTGGTCTGGATGAACGGAATGTTCAGAATTCCTCCGTTGGCATCGGGTGTGTTGGTAGACATTTCAATGACCGTCATGTTTGTTACCCCACCTGTTGAACCAACTAAACTTTCCAAAGTTGACTGAAGAAAAGCATTTGGATTGATTTGATTAAACGCTGCAAATTGCGGATTTCCAATAATTTGATCTGAATATCCCAATTGCGTAATTCTGTTACCATTCAGCATCGTAGGAATAGAAGAAGCCGGAGTGAAGAAATCTGTTCCTGGATTGTCTACGTCAAACGAACTTCCCAAAGCCAAGAGTGAATTCCCGTGAGGAATAGTCGACATACGGGCAATTGTGTAACCTCCGTTCGGTTGTCCAACATTTAAAAATAATCCTGTTTCAACGTGTATTGTTGAACCTTCAGGAAAGCCACGCTCATTGCAAAAGTCGATTGTACAAGCACTTACGATTTGCTGTTCATACAACAAACCGAAAATTAATTGTTCCACTTGTTGTCCGTTTACGACAGGACCACGATTTCCGGCTTGTACCACAACAGGATTAAAAGTCAATGTTTCCGTGTAAGGAATTACTTCAAAAATAAATCCCTTATCCTGTCCCGGAACTGAAATCGTATTCCATCCCGAAGGCGTTTCGCTATTGGGAATTTGTACATTGTCCCAAACTCCTACAAGCGGAGCTAAAGCACCCAAATCCGATGTTGAAACCTTGCTTAAAGGAAGAACCTGCGCTCCTAATGTTAAGCCTCTCACTTTACTTTCTAAATTCATAATTTTAGTTTTTGGTTATTGTTTTTGTTTTTAAGTCAGAAAATCAAAAGTTTTCTATTAAATCCGATTATTTTTTTGGAGCTTTTTCCCGCTTTCCACTCATACTCCTCACACCAACAGCGCTCCAACGCTAAACCCCTCCAATTCTCCAACGCGGTTGCGGGGTAACCGTTGCAATCGGGGCTATTGGCGCAGGTATTTATTTAGAATATTGGGAAATATTAAAGCTTTGTAAAGAAATTTAAATTAATAATTTAAAACCTTATAGGCTCCGAAAAACCTATAAGGCTGAGTAGAGTTTATTTGAATTAATAAGACTCGATCAAAATTTTATCCTTTATGGTAAGGACATCCTGCAGGTGGGTTTGCAATACGTTCGGAAACTGCTGCAGTTGTTGTCATGCTCATTGCAGGAGGTGCATTGAAGAATTCCTGCTCGATTATTTTTCTCTGATCTGCAGGAATATCCTCAATTTTACGAAGGGTATTTACCTGAATGTGAGGCCAGCTAGTTGTACCACCATCATTTCCGAAATCGAATTCAAAGAAAATAATCTGCTCATATTGCAGCTGAAGAATTTCTTTTCCGTCTTCAATTACAGTTTCGATCCAAAGGCGGAAATCTACTTCCACAGTCGGAACAAAACGGTTAACGAAAGGAACGTTTAAAATTCCGCCTTGCGCTCCTGTTTTCATTTTTGAAGACATTTGAATAAGAACATAATTTTCTACATTTTGTCCGCTCAAAGTGTCTCTAAGTCTCATATCCGGTCTTACGCAATAAGGGTAGAGCTCGTCTGCAAGGATTCTCTGCGTATAGATTTTGTTTGAACCAGGGTCGTTTTCGTCCGTTAAAGTTTCGTGAACCCAGGCCGGAGCAGGCTCATCAAGGTTGATAGGGTTGGTAACACTTGCACCTGCACCTCCCATTGTTGGAGAAATTGCAAGATGAGGAGGATCCCATGTTGCATTTCCGTAAGGGAATTGCGGAGCGCCATTTCTGAGATAAAACGTCGTATTATTGATGTTTTCGGGCGCAATATCACCCAATAAAGTAATTGTACTTCCGTGAGGAATAACTCCACTTCTTGAGATCGAATAATCCGGGATAAAATAAGGTCCTGTAATGCCGTCCATTGGCTTTATTTCCTGTGCTGGAATGATTTCATAATATTGCTGTCCTTCTTTCAACTGACTCAAAAGAATGTATGAAGGATTGCCGTTTTCGTCTCTCACTTCAACCAAAGGCTCGTTTCTGTATTCGCCTTTGTATCCGTAATTTTGATAATCTTCGGTAGAAAAAGCATGAATTCCACGATCTCTTTTGATGGTTTCTTCTGTTGCAGCGTAGTTATAAACGTCGCTTAGCCAAAGATACATTCCGTTCTCTTCATGAATTCCGGCGTATTGTAATTCTGAACTTCCTTCCGCTTTATTTACACTTTTAATGGTTTGGTCGTATTTTACCGCACCACAAAATAATTCGGTTGCACCACCACGGTTACGAACTCCGCCCGGAACGATTTCGAATGTAAGTTTTTCGATATATTCTTCTGTATCAAAGCTGAATTTTCCTGGGATTCTATTTTGGTCGGTTCCCGGAGAGGGCATAATGGTCGTATGAATCCCACTTCCGAGAGATGGTCTTGTGATATTTTTATTGTAGTTGGCATTGTAGCTTACCCAAGTTCCGGCCAACGCTTCCAGAACTCCGTAATCTACATTATTTGCAATTTCCTGTAAATTTTCTTCTCTGAATGGTCTTACCGGATCGTCGATTAAAAGTTTCGAGTATCCGTTCATTAAATTAGCAAGATAACCCTGCTGATCCTGAGTTGGTTGTGGCGCTCTTAGAAGTTCACTTCCTTTTTCCAGACTTTCTTTTTTTCTTTTTAACATGGTGTATTGTTTTTATGATTGTAAGTAGTAAATTTTTTTTGAATGAATAAATCAACCGCAAAAGATGCAAAAGATTTTATTGCTTGTTTGAAATTTAATTGTTTAAAAATCAAAATCTTACGATAGAGTAGAAATCAAGATTTTTAAAAACTTAAGTGTTCTTATTTGAAGTTCAAAAATCAACTTAATAACTTAAGTGTTAATCTTTTGTCTCTTTTGCGGTTAAAAAATTTAATTTGTAGGATATTCAAAAGTTGGCCCCGCGTTTTGAGTAGAATTCAAAGGCTGACTCATCAATCCGATTGCCTGTTCTTTCAACGCATACATATACATGATCGATTTTTCCAACTGTTTCGCATCACCTTCTACCGCTGCCTGAATTGCATCCAATAGATTTTTATACGTTTGATTAAAAGCTTTTCCTTGCGCATACAATTCTGGATTCGATTGATAATCTGACATTTTTGGATTTGGTTTCATCGGATATGCGGCGTTCCAATCCACAGGTAAAGGTTTTCCGACAGGTGGAGTGGTTACAGGCATCATGCCGTTTTCGTCGGTGAAAGGTCTGTAATCTCCCCCAACATAAAAATGCTCATGGAAAACTTCTTTAAATCTGAAATAATGCGCCAATTCCGCACCTTCTTCAAACTGAGACGGATCAACATCGAAGATAGAATCGTCTGCACCTTCTCCTTGTCCTTTAATTTCTTGGAAAACAGCAATTACACCCGTTAAAGATTCAACCGCATGTAACTTTCCGCCACTTCCATAATATTGTTCCGGACGGATTTGCTTTGCAGGATCTCCTGTGAAAATTCCTCCTGTATTCAATTCTTTGAAACTTTGAGGTAGACTTCCATGTTCTTTATAATAAGCAATGATTTGGAAAACAACGATATAAAAAAACAAAACATCATAATATTCACCAATCGTATGAACATTTTCCATGATGAAACCTTTCATATTTTCAAGCGTCCAATGATTGTGTTCTTCTAATGAAACTCCTTTAGCGTACAAATTTGGCGTAGCTTCAGGTTCATCATATTTAGGAGCTTTTACCAACGGGCTGCTCGGACTTTCAATAGCGATAAATGTTGCAATGCTGTTCGTTGAAAACGTTTCCAAGCCAACGTAAAAGTCAACATTCATCGGCAATTTCATCGGGTAAGAAGGGTAGTTCTGAGGTCTGTTCACAGAAGGCTGGATGCTTACGGCATTCATCACATTACAAACCATAATCATGTGCAACATTTCTTCCACAGCAACACTTCGGATAATTTGTGAAGCCAATGCATTTGTCCCGTCTTTAATGGAATATAAAGCGGTAAGATAAGGCGGAATTGTAGAATGCTCAATCAAAATGGCAGTCTGCAAAAGATCCTGCAAAATAGGAAGGTAACTGATATTTGTTAGACCTCCTTTTTTAGCATCAAAACTTGTTTTATCTGATAAATCTGCTGGTTTTAGTTCTGAAATCTCTCCGCCAAATTGTGAGCTTAAGTATTGGTTAAATTCATCAATCTGATCATTTAATAAAAGATTTGTCAGCGTTTTGCTGTGATGTTTTAAACCTTCAATCCAGTCTGCTTTGCTGATTTTTGAATCAAATAATAATGACTGTAAAGAAAGAGCTTCTTCAACAACGGCATTTCTGCCCATCAATTTTGCTTCTTTTGATGAAAAATTTTCCTGAGGTTCTGTTTTATTGATAAGTCTTTGTCTCATGTTTTCAGTTTTTTAGTTTAGTTTCGAGATCAGCCAAAATAGATTCTACCGAACGGATCGTAAATGCTGATAAAGTTAAAGTAGGGTTTGAAGTTCCTAAAGTGGTCATGTTTCCTGCTCCGACGATGTATAAATTCGGGTGATCCCAAGATTTACAATAGCTGTTCGTTACAGAATCTTCCGGCGTAGAACCCATTCTGTGAGTTCCTACGATGTGACCGGCTCCGTTGTAAGAATATCTCACGTTGTTGTACACAAAAGTATTGTTGTCTGTTGCATTATATTTTGTGAAATCTTCAATTCCTAATCTTTCAAACATTTGATCTGAAGCCAGTTTGGCCTGTTCCATCGCTCTCATTTCGTAGTCCGTTAATTCATAATTAATGACAGGACGGGGAATTCCCAAAGCATCAAGATATTGATCGTTGATCGTTACTCTGTTGTTTGGATTCGGCAACTGTTCGATCTCAAAATGGAATAAAACCTGTCTTGAAAGTCTGTATGTTAACGCTTCTTTTAATTCTGCTCCGAACATACCTTGTCCTAAAAATTCTGAAAGATCTGATCCCGGAGAAAATGTCGGCCAGCTCCATCCCCAGTTGTCAAGCGGAGAAATCCACGCTGAAAATTCGCTTCTGAAATTTCCGTCACGGAAAGACGAAATATTGGTTGTAGAACCAGGCCCTCTGTAAGAATAAATAGGTTCAGGAAATAATCCCCAAGTCAGCATTACCATGTGATCCATCAGGTTTCTTCCCACCTGATCGCTGCTGTTGGCAACGGTTTTTTCAATGGTTTGACGACCTTCTGTCACCGTGTATTTAGAATTCAATAAAATTTTAGGATTTTCAAAAGCATTGGCTGCAAGAATCACAATTGAATCTGATGTATCGATCACATCTTCAACGAAATCTGTTTTTTCTTTTGAAATATATCTTCTTAAATGAACTTTTGAAATTTTATCCTGATCGTTTTGATCCACGCTTAATCTGTAAACCACGCTTTGAGCTTTTACTTCAATGTGTGGATTTCGCGAAAGATTTTCATTTTCATTCACTTTATATAATGCCTTTTTCAAGGTTTTTAAAGCATTGTATTTTGCCTGAACCGGACAGATCGGAACACAAGACGCATTTCCTTCGCAACGTTCACCCATGTACGGATTCCAAACTGCACCAAGAGCTTTGTATTCTTCTTTTCCAGAACCATCTAAAACCAATTTATAACCTAATTCTGAAGCTTCTGCTTTAATGATTTTTGTTTTTCCGTATTCCGGATTTGGAGTAGAATTTCTTCCTTGCGGAGATGGAACGAGCGTTAACGGAATCGTTTCAAAATTCAACTGAACACTTGTTCCAACAAGTCCATCCATGATTTTCTGATCCATATAACTCTGCGGAATTTCTTCCATTGGAAACACATAATCTCCATAATATTCTTCCATACTTTCGGAAATCGGATATGCCTGTTTAGAAACATTTCCTGAAACACCGATTTCAAACTCAGCCATTTCATAATATGGTTTTAAAATATCATAATTGATTGGCCAATCCATTCCTCTACCATATTTTTCCTTTAAATAAAAGTCATTCGGAAGCATTCTCGGCGTTGTTCCCAACCAGTGAAGCGTAGTTCCTCCACCCACTCGGATTGCGTCACTCGCAAACGGCATCGGTCCAAATTGTACCAAATATCCCTTTTTATCGGGGAAAGGAGGAACAATAGGTTCCATATCCAAAACATTTGGCGATGGGGCTTGCTTTAAATTAGGGTAAGGAGAATTCGGAACTTTTGCTTCCTGCATATAAAAAGTACGGATATACTCGTTATAATTCGTCATTGAAGACACGGAATCTAGTTCTAATCCGGCTTCCAGACCTGCTTCAAACATTAATATCGATAATTCACGAACGTCGTCACCTTTTTTGGTATCTGCTCGGTGGATCATTTTTCCTTTTTTGTTGTCGAATACATGATCGGTCAATAATTTAGCGATCAATGATCCTGCGATTCCCGTTCCTACGATGATCACGTCTTTTGTGTTTACTGCCTCTTTCATGAATTGCTTTTTACAGGTTTAACGCCCCAAGATTTGTAGCCCGGCTGTTTTGCTCCCGGCGGATGCGCATGCATAACGTTCCAAACCAGACCTTCTTTGTAAGAAAGATCATTGATATAAGCGCCTTCCCAAGTTCCTAAATACCACAAAGTGATCACTTTTCCTGCCATATCATTCATTCCCGGATCAGATAAAATATCGGAAGCAATCGTATTTCTTAATTGATCTTCACTGAAAGAGCTTTCAAAAACATTTTTGGAAACTGTAAGGAATTCCACAAAAGTAGCGGCATCGAAGTTCCCTAAAATGTAGTTGTAATAGGTTTCGGCTAAACCTGTAGATTGTAATTCGTTTACAGAAAAGCCGGTGAGAGCCTCCGAGATCGACATAAATACGTCGAAATAATAATCGTCGACGTTGAGAATTTTGTTAATAATAATCATTTCGTTTAAAATTTGATGGTTAAAGTATTTCAGTTCCCCGTGCGAGGAAATTGTTGTTCCGCATGATCTGTCAGATGCTCTGGGATACCACTTTAGAATCCATCTCTTTTATCAGAAATGGGTTTTTGTTTTTTAAGTTATCCATATCGTACCAGTTTTTTGTTTATCCAAAATTAATCAGATCTTGTTGTATAAATTTCAGTATTTCTACTTAATTTTTAAAATTAATTTTTCATTCGATTTTTATTTAAACTTTGGAAATGCTTTTTAATAAAAGGAATTATGTTGTTTTATTTTCACCTAATTTGGAATTAATTTAAATAAGAATTAATTTTATTAATGTCGTATTTGGGTATTATATTCTCAATGATAATCACAAAAATTAAGTAAATTGTGCAGTAGAATATTCACAAAAAATGACTTTACACAAAATATCAATAACAGCTTTTACGGTTTTAAGTATTGTTTTTCATGCACAGACCAAAAAAGAAATGTCGAAACTGATTCAGAATGAGTTTCAATTTGCCGATCAACAGTATAAAATTCTGATGAAAGGAATTCCAAATGATAAGATGCCGCAATCTTACAAATCCTCCGAAGGAAAGGTAATTACAAAAGATATTTCATGGTGGTGCTCCGGCTTTTACCCTGGTTCTTTGTGGATGATTTACGAACAGACTAAAGATCCTGAAATAAAAAAAGAAGCGGAAAGAACATTAAATTTAATTGAACCTAATAAAACATTCACGCGTGATCACGATTTAGGTTTTATGATGTACTGCAGTTTTGGAAATGCGTATAGAATTACGAAAAATCCAAAATATAAAGAAATTATTTTACAGTCAGCAGAATCACTTTCTACAAGATTTCGCCCTGGAATGAAGGCTATTTTGTCTTGGGATAAAATGGCAGATTTCAAAGCTCCGGTGATTATCGATAATATGATGAATCTCGAAATGCTGATTTGGGCTTCTCAAAACGGGGGAACTAAAAAGACTGGTGAAATTGCTGTTACTCATGCTAATACAACAATTAAAAATCATTTCCGACCAGATTATAGTTCTTATCATGTGATCGATTATGATGTAAATACAGGTGAAGTTTTAGGCAAAAAAACATTTCAGGGATATTCGGATTCTTCGGCTTGGGCGAGAGGGCAAGGCTGGGCTTTGTACGGCTACACGATGATATATCGCTTTACAAAGGATGAAAAATATTTAATTCAGGCTCAAAATATTGCAAAATTTATTCTAAACAATCCGACTTTACCAGAAGATAAAATTCCGTACTGGGATTTCAATGATCCAAAAATTCCTAATGTCCCGCGAGATGCTTCTTCTGCTGCAATTATTTCTTCTGCTTTATTGGAATTGGGTCAATATTCAAAAGGTGAGGACAGGAAAAATTATGTTGATACAGCCAAAAAAATGCTGTTGAGTTTATCGAATGAAAAATATCATGCAAAACCGAGAGAAAACGGTGGGTTCTTATTGATGCACAGCACAGGCGGATTGCCATTGAATTCTGAAATCGATGTCCCATTAATCTACGCAGATTATTATTTTCTTGAAGCATTAAAACGATATAAAGATTGGTATTTATAAAAAAGGTTCGGCAAATCGAAGATTTGCCGAACTTTTTTTATGATAAGTGAAATTAAAAGAATAAAAAAATCCTCAGAGATGAATCCGAGGATAAAAACTAATAACCATGAAAACTCAAATTAAACATGAGTTATTTTATGATATTAAAATATTGTGCCAAGAAAATATTTTGCTTAAAACCTTAAGATTAATTAAGAGGATTTAAGAAAAAATAATAGTTTTAAAATAAAAATTAAAAGATAAGCTTACATTAATTAGAAGCTTTAATGCATATTTTTAATATTCAAGACTAAATTGTTTTTCTAAAATAAATAAAAGGTTGCTACAATGGATTTAACATAAAATAGAGGTTAATTTTAACCTTTATGGCATGATAATAGGTTGATTTTAACTACTAAATTCAAAACCATTCACAAAATGAAATCAAATAATACATTACAAAATAGTCTGAGAGGAAAAACCGTCGTCATCACCGGAGGAAGCAGTGGAGTAGGTCGTGCAGTTGCTGAAGCTTTCGCATTGGAAGGGTGCAACATTGTTGTAGCTGCAAGAGGAAAGGAAGGCTTGGATGAAACAGTACAGTTGTGCAGGGATCTCGAAGTTTCGGCAATGGCTGTTCCAACCGATGTTTCGATCGCTTCTGATGTACAAAATCTGGCAAATAAAGCTTTGCAATTTAATGGGAGAATCGATATTTGGGTAAATAACGCAGGAGTGATGGCAAGTGGAAAATTCGAAGAAATCCCGATGGATTTGAATGAACAGGTGATTAAAACGAATCTTTTCGGTTATATGCATGGTGCTTACAGTTCGCTGCCAATTTTTAAAAAACAAGAAGAAGGAATTCTTATCAATAATGTATCGATCGGCGGTTTTATGCCGGCTCCATACAGCGCGGTGTATTCTTCAACAAAATTTGGAATTCGAGGAATGATGGAGTGTCTTCATGGTGAAATTTCGGATTTTCCGAATGTGCATATTTGTAATTTGTATCCGCAAATTCAGCGTTCTACGGGGAATATGCATTCTGCAAAATATTCAGGATTGGACTTTAAAATTCCGCCTTTTGCAGCAGATCCTAGAGATACGGCAGCAAAAATTGTTGAATTAGCTAAGAATCCTAGAAAAGATTTATTCCCGGATTTTACTTCACTGATGCTTAAAAATGTGTATGGTTTATTTCCGAAACCGATTATCAACACAGCTTCTGCAGCTATGAGGTTGATGATGAAAATGAAAAAAGCACCTTCTGATTCAGGAAATGTTATGCAACCGTCGTCAGAACCACATAGAATTTATGGTGAAACAATGCTTCCAGTTCCTTCCCGAAAAACTAAACTTGTGATTTTTGCAGGAGTAGGACTAGGATTGGCATATATGCTTTTGAAAACAAGATCTTCAGATAAATAATTTTTAGAAATAAAACAAAAAGCTCCGATTCAACGAATCAGAGCTTTTTTGTTTTTTAATATAGTTTAAATCAAAAGATTACGCTAATTTTACATTTACAGCGTTTAATCCTTTGCTACTTTCTTGTACATCAAAAACTACTTTGTCATTTTCACGGATCTCTCTTGAAATTAATCCAGAAACGTGAACAAAGATATCTTTTCCTCCGTCAGCTGGAGAAATAAATCCGAAACCTTTTGTTTCGTTAAAAAATTTTACTGTGCCTTCTTGCATTGTAATTATGTTAAAAATTGTTGTTGTTTATTTATGATTAAAATTGATACTAGAAAATTATCTATCAATAAATTAACCTTTAAAATGGGTGGCTAAAAAAGTTCACCTGAATGAAAAAATGGAAATTTTAGCATAACAGAATCACAATAACAGAAACCTATTTTGTAAATATACAGCAAAGGTACATTATTAAAATGAATAATATTGTTTTTTTAATTGATTGACTATCAAAAAATTATTTATTCATTAAAATATAGTGCTGTTAAAATTTATAGACAAACGCATTAATATTCATCCCTGCACCAACAGAAGCAAATAAAACGACATCCCCTTTTTGGATTTGATGTTCCTTTAATTCACCTTTCAAAATCATTGCTAATAAAGATGGAATGGTTGCAACACTGCTATTTCCCAGCTTATCGATCACCATCGGCATAATATTCAGTGGAAGAGGAACGTTATATAGCTGATAAAACCTTTCTACAATGGCTTCATCCATCTTTTCGTTTGCCTGATGAATAAGAATTTTATCTAAACTATTAATAGAATATCCACTTTTATCAAGACATTGCTTCATAGCTTCGGGAACGTTCTTCAAGGCAAATTCATAGATTTTTCTGCCATCCATTTTGATGTATTTTACACTCGGACAACTGTCGTTATTATAAGATTTTCCGAAGTATAAATAATCTTTTTCCGTTAAAGTAAAAGAAGCCGATAAATGCGACCGGATACCGGATTCGTCATCGATTGCTTCCAAAACAACAGCTCCGGCTCCATCTGCATAAATCATACTATCTCGATCGTGGATATCAACAACTCTAGAAAGCGTTTCAGCACCTATCACGAGGCATCTTTTTGCCATTCCGGATTTGATAAAAGCATTGGCCTGAATCACCCCTTCAATCCATCCCGGACAACCAAATAAAACATCATAGGCAACACAAAAATTGTTTTTAATTTTCAGTAAATGTTTCACTCTCGAAGCCAGACTCGGAACCGTATCAGACTGGATTGTCCCAAATTTTACGTCTCCAAAATTATGTGCAAATATGATATAGTCCAATGTTTCAGGATCTATTCCGGCATTTTCAATGGCTTTTTGTGCGGCTATTAATCCCAAATCGGATGTAACCTGATCGCTGTGAGCATACCGCCTTTCCACGATCCCCGTTATTTTCTGCAGTTTCCTTGTAATTGCTTCATTGTCGTCTTTTAACAGAATACCCTCTTCATTAAGGAAAACATGTTTGTCGAAAAATAAGTTGGTAATGGTTTCAGATGGAATATAATTGCCAACGCCGATGATTTTGCTTGTCATTAAATATATGCTTTGATTTTCAGTGTTTTTACAGAAAGATTAAACGAATAATAGGGTAAATGTACTGATTAAAACTCAGGAATTGTATTTTTTATTTTAAATTAAATAAAAATAATAAAGGATTGCATAGTATTTTTGTTTTAAATATATGATTTATAATGAATTTGATTTTTTTTTAAAAAGTTGTAAATTTTATGTGTTAAGTACATTATAATGTACGTTTCAATAAAATACTTGTTTCTTTAATAAGAGCTTTTGGATTTTGTTTGAATGATGAAATTTAATTCTAAAATTGAAAACAAATTTTTTCATCCTGAAATATAGGACTGTAGATAATTTAATATTCTTTATCTAAAAAATATTTTGTCAATATTAAAAATGTTTCTATATTTGCACCACTAAAAACAACGATACAATCGGAGTTTAGGGAGAGTTGGCAGAGTGGTCGATTGCGGCAGTCTTGAAAACTGTTGACTGTAACAGGTCCGGGGGTTCGAATCCCTCACTCTCCGCCAGGTTAGAAACCAAAATAAGCTAAAACGCTGTAAACATCAATGTTTACAGCGTTTTTTGTTTTAGCGCAGTATCAAAAAAAACCAAAATAGGTCACGATTTATATGTCCTATTTCGTGTCCCATTCAAAAAATTACAAAAATGGGTCACGAAAAATCAAGGAAAGCCCGACCAATAGGCAGTCTAACGATTGTACATCTTGCAAAAAGTGGTAACAAAAAGTAAATTATTAAACCATTAAAGTTATCACACAATGAACAAAACATTCAACCTGTTATTCTTTATCAAAAAGAATAAAATCAGAACAAACGGAACCGCTCCCATCTACTTACGAATCACGATAGACGGCAAGGCAGCCGACATTGCTGCAAAAAGATATATCGATCCGAAGAAATGGGATGTTAAAGCACACAAGGCACTAGGCAATTCGCAAGAAGCCAAAACATTGAATCTCTATCTCAAAACTTTGGAACAGAAAGTTTACGATTTCCACTACCTGATGCTGAAAGAAGAAAATTTTGTAACTGCAGAGAGTTTAAAATCTAAACTGCTTGGAACGGATATTGAGCAAAGAATGCTTATTCCGATATTCCAGGAGCATAATGACAAAGTGGAAGCCTTGGTCGGTCAGGATTTTGCTCCCGGAACATTGGAGCGTTATAAAACATCTTTAAAGCATACGCAAGAATTCATTAATTGGAAATACAAAGTTTCTGATATCGACATCACGCAAATCGATCACGGTTTTGTCAGGGATTATGACTTCTGGCTTCGAAGTGTCCGTAAATGCGGAAATAATACGGCTGTGAAATATCTCAAGAATTTCAAAAAGATTATCCGTCTATGTATGGCGCACGGCTGGATTACTAAAGACCCTTTTCTAGGTTACAAAGCAAAGATTAAAGCTGTCGAACGTCCTTATCTTACCAAAGAAGAAATTCAGATGATTTATGAAAAGGAATTTGCATCAGACCGATTGAACCAAGTTCGCGATATTTTTCTTTTCAGTTGCTATACGGGCTTGGCGTATGTTGATGTCAAGCAATTGTCAAAATCTAACATCAATATTGGGATTGATGGGGACCAATGGATTTTCACTCATCGTCAAAAGACCGATACCTCAACCAGGGTTCCGTTATTGCCTGTGGCTCAGGAACTGGTTTTAAAATACGAGAATCATCTGCAGTGTGTCAATTCAGATGTTCTATTTCCTGTTCTCAGTAATCAGAAAATGAATTCGTATCTAAAAGAAATTGCGAGTGTCTGTGGCATCAATAAGTATTTAACATTCCATATTGCAAGGCATACGTTTGCTACTACTGTTACTTTGTCCAATGGCGTTCCCATTGAAAGTGTGAGTAAAATGCTTGGTCATACGAATATTAAGACTACTCAGCATTATGCGAAGATTCTGGATAAGAAAGTGAGTGATGATATGGCGGTTTTAAGGGGGCGGCTTAAAAACTAAACAATAAATAGTGAATTAGTCAATACTTTATCTGTTTTAAGTTATTCAATTTGATCGTAACTGTCAGATTAAGTATTGACTAATAAAAACTTGATATATATTATTACACTTTTTTTTCTGAATATTCCAAATAGGTTTGAAATGATTTATCAATTCCTCTTCCAGCATATTTCTATAAGATTCTGGTTCAGTAGTTATGTACTTTATTTTAATTTCATTTCCATTTAATCTTTCTTCAATAATAAGATCTAATTTTGCACCAGTATGTTCATTTTTATTTACAAAATGATTTCTAATTCTAGTTTTAAATAAGTGCCCCTTAGATTTGCCAATATAAACCAACTTTGGAATTTGTTTTTCATTCACAATATAAATACAATAAACAAAACCACTATTCTTGATATTTTTTATAGTATCAAAAGTTAAAAGATTATTTATATCAGAAATATAAGTTATACATTCTTCAATTTGTTCCGAAATTATATTTTTAACTACCATATGATTTTCTTATTAAGTAATAAACTCTTTCACATCATAAATTGAATGTAATCTATCTTTTATAGGTTCTGGGATTTCATTACTTCCAATTTCTTTATTGACATCTATTTTGCTTTCATAATAATTATCAATACTAATTGTATTAAAGGTTTGTATAAACTTATTTAAATTTAAGAACAATTGAACAACTTGATTTACTTCTACTGAATGCTTTAAGTAGGGATAAAAAACTTGAATTTTATTTTGAAAATCTAATTCTTGTGATTTATTTAATTTCCTATAGCTTAAAGAATTAATTCTATCAATCCTACCAGTTCTTTGCTCCATATCACTTGGATTCCAAGCGATACCATAATGATAAATATTCTGGCAAAATGTATGTAAATCTTCTCCTTCTCTAAAAATATCTGTGGTAACTAATACATATGGCATTCCAGGCATTCTAAATTGAGAAGCTATAATTCCTCTATTTCGTTTATCTTGTCCGCTTGTACCAATTACAGGAACAAGATTCCTTAATACCGATTCTATTCTTTTTTCATCTTTTTTATCAAAATTTGATGAAACTATTAAATCGAATTCATTGATAATTGTTTTTATTTCTTCTAAAACAAAATGGAACGGAGCATCTTTAGTAATTATCAAATTGAATAAAATTTCTTCAAATTCCTCGTTTTGAGAATCGGCTAAGAATCCTGCAAGCAAGCCAGAACCATTTCTAAATATATTTTTTAAAATTACATTTAGTACTTTTAAATCTAAAAGAAATATCTCAGTTTGAGTATTAAATCTTTTATTAATCCAATTGCGAAATTCATTATCACAATGTTCGATTAAAAACCTTGTTAAAAAAGTAGTATTTTTAAGTTCCCCTGTGTTTATTACATTGCTTTTTTTTATAGAAGATTTATTCAGAATTCCTTTTTTAAAAAAGTAATCGTAGACTGTTTCAGTTTCTTTTTTGAAACTTTGGTTCTTACGTGCTTCAGCAGTAATTTTTTCTAGATAGTTTGAATTTAAATCTTCGATATCATAATCAATGAAATTAAAATGATTATTTAAAATGATAGGATTTAACTCAAACCAATTTTCTCTATACATCTTAGTTCTGTATGGGAAACCTGGATTATTTTTTTTGAAATAGTCCAAAAAGAAATAACCACTGTGTTCATTCTCATCAACCTCTTCACTTCCCTCCGTATTTTGATAAAGGAATTCTTGCAAGGAATTGCCGGTTGCAAGAATCGTTTTCGATTTTAATTCAGAAGAAATATTTCTAAGGTTTTTAATAATAAAGTCATCGATAATCTTTTTAAAACTTGAATTGTTTTTATCGTAGTATGCAAATTCAAGGAATGCTAGTCCTTGCTCGATGTAATTACTCTCATCAATAAAATTATGTTGTAAGAGATTTGATTTTATCTCTTTTTTTAATAATAAAACAGTTAAAAGATCATTTAATCGTGTTTTTATTTTTTGTGTATTATATAAGTCAATAATATTGTCTATTACCTCTTTATTTTTCTTCAAAACTTTTTGAGTCTTCTTTAATTGTTTCTCAATTACAATTTCTATCTCATATTTTGCGAGTATTCTTTTTTCAAGTTCTATTGATGAAGCAATCCTTCTTACAAAAATTAAAGATTTATCTTGCTGATGTAGTTGATTAATTATTTCATTCTCTAATTTTGTCTGTTTTGGATGAGGAGGAAATTGTTTAAAAGTTTCATTATATGAGTTAATGATATTTCTAACAATATTTAAATCTTGGCTATCTTTAATATTACGACTTTCTGTTTGTTCGTACTCTTTTGTATAGTCTTCAGAATATTCAAAACCGTTTTCATTTCTGTTTAAGGTTTCCTTCTTTCTATCAAGATCAACATTATAAGTTTCAAAGCCAGCAAGCATTCCGATTTCAAATGAAGCATTGTTTTTTTGATTTAAATGCTTAATAGATTTATATTGAATAAGTTGCCAAAAAACACTTTCGAATGTATCATCCATTGTCAGATGTTCTGCCTCTTCTGATTTGTTTACATTCCCCTTACGATGTTCTTCTCTGCATTGATTTCTTGAAACGGTATCGTCTTTTAATAAGTATTCTAGGTTACCTCTAATTAAAAATTTCTTTAATAGCACCTCTATTTCTATATTATTTTTTGCAGTATTAAGTAGATGTTTTTGTGTAAAGCAAGATATTTGATTTTTAATCTCATAAAGATTTCTATCTTTAGGAGTTGCAGATAAGCATATAATTTTCTTAGCTAAAGGGAATTTAACTTGTTTTTTTAATTCTGGAAAATCTTCGAAAATCTGTTTATCCTTAATTGCTCCCAAAAAACGTGAAGTAATTTCATTTCTTATAGATTCTTCTCTTGTTTCATCTCCTGGTCCATATTTATAATTATGTGCTTCATCTACGATTAAACAATTGATTTTAGGAGATAATGCATTCATTAAGTAAGCAATAAGATTACGTAACTTTCTTAAATTTGAAGCTATAAAATAATCCTTATCATAAGCTTTTTCTAAAATATTTTGTGCGTACAAATCATTTTTAAAAACTTCTCGTATAAAATATTCTTGTAAGTTTCTTCGACCATTGCTTGCTATGACTAAGCTACTAAATGACGTCATTCTAAAAATTGTAACAGGATCTTCTGTCTCAATTGCTTTGATTTTGTCTTTTATGCAATTTTCAAATGTATAGGACTCTTTTACCTTGGTATTATCTAAAAGATAATTTTTAGAAACAAAATTCCCTAGTTCTTTCTTCCACTTATCCTGTAAGTTCTTTTTAGGAACAATTATAAGATCCTTGTGTAAATTTTTATTTTTTGAAAAATGCCTAAAAAGTAAAATTATTCCTGCAGCAATATAAGTTTTGCCTAATCCTACTTCATCAGCTATGTATAAGACATTGTTATCAGGATTATTTAAAAATTGATAACCTTTAGTAATTACAGCAAGTTGTCTATCAGCAAGCTCTTTACCAATAGATTCATTAGTTCGCAGATTAAGGATTGATTCAATGTCGGTTTCGATATTATTCATATTCGGCTACTATTTGTTCGACAATCCATTTCTCTTTCTGTTTTAAGTCCGGAATGTTATTTACGAGATCTTCTGTTATTCTTGTAAATTGATTTCTTTTACTTTTTATATCTTTAATAAATTGCTTCCATATTTTTTCATCAACAAACCTTTTTGCTGAGCACTTTTGTGCTTTTGCATACATCATTTGATCCACAATTTTTAAGATCATCCAATAAAAACTTTTTTGAATTTTATCTTCTTTAAATTGATTAGCAATATCATTCAAATAAAAAGAAAGTGTATCAATGTTTTCGTTTAATAAATAATATTGGATATTTTTAAATTGTTCTCTCTGTTCAGTTTGATTAAGGTTTTTTGAAGGGAATAAATATTTTTCCATCCTTATTAATCCATTAAAATGAGTAGCCATTTCATTTAACAATAATTTAGTTTCAACTTTGGAAATATCAATTACACCAGATTCATCTGTAATTTTTTCAGCTATACTACGTGTAATACTTTCTTTAGAAAACTCATCATCAAAGAACTGCCAATATCTTAGAATAGTATAAGCATCTAAATTAAATCCTAAAGGCTTAGTATTTATATAATCCTGATTTGCATAATAACTATATACAACCGATTTTGAATTTTCAATGCTTACTACTTGAATTAGTGAATTTTTTGCCAACTTTTTACAATCTAAAGTGTCAATAGAAACCTTTGATTTACCATTTTTTATCTGCTGACCTTTGAATAACTCAAAAAAATTACAATTTTGATTTTTAATATTTGCCTTAATACAAAGTTCCCTATTTTTCCAATCAATTGTAAAATCGATATCGGGTGCATTCCTATTGAATGAATTAGCAGAAATAGGATTCTCTAAATCAACTTTACCTGAAATAAAAATCAACTCATCAATATTTAAAGAATTAGGTCTTTTTAAGAGTTTTATACCATTATTTTTTTCACAATAAAGAACTGCTGATTCAATATTCGAAGAATTATTTTTATCTGAAAAAATAGCCCAAGCAGGATTAGTAAAATTAACAGAACCTACAATAGTGTAAGAGTTCTCAGCACTATAAAACTTATATATTTTCGAATGTTGATTTCTTACCTCAGTATTTAGACTTGAATCATTCCAATGACACCAATCTAATCCCGCTTTTTCTAAATCTACAAAATGTTTCTTTTCTAATTGAACTTCATTATTCCTTAATGAAGGAATTAAACATTTGATTTTTTTTATATTTTTGGACTTAAGCCATTCTAGCAAACTAGTATCAGGACTGAAATATGGTGAGACAATTTCAACTTCTTCTATCGTTTCTTTTTCAAAGATGTTTTTTTGTAAAAAGTCTTCAAATTTATTAGAATAGTTATTGAAAAATTGAAAATCTATATCCACGTATCTTAAAAAGTTATTAATTAGATTTTCAGATTCTAGTAGTTTTGGAATATGACCTAATTTATTGGTGCTATTTATATAATCTTGAACGGAATTAGTAGAAGATCTATTTGGTTGTAATTTACTTCTACTAATTTCTTTGTAGGAAAAACATTCAAAATTATCGCACCACCCACTAGCGGTCATATTACCAGAACCAGTTATGAACAATAGTTTTTGTACTCCATTATCCTCCAATAGAATCATAGTTTGTTTCGGATGAAAATTTGCTATTTTTCCTTTTGGGGATGGCACTTTTAAACAATTAATATCATATCCTAATGATGGAGCATTGGTTTGATCTTTCGCATAATAATCACAATAAACTGATATTGGTGGTATTTGGTTTTCTTTTGCCAGCTGTCTCCATAAAATCTTATTATGAATTTCTTCATCATTGAAATTTTTACCAGTACTAGATATTAATAAGGGCATTATGTAATTTTCAAAAAACTTTGGATCAAAATTAAAAGTATAAAATATAGCTGCGATAACTTTATTAGCACCTATCAATTCCCCAATCTTTTCTTTTAGTATTAGTTTTTCCACATTAATTTAATTGATTAAAGAGATTGAGATAGCTCCAAAAAAAATAATTGTTATCATTATTTCTTTCTGGATTATAATCATTATAAAACGAAGCGCCTTCAAAATGATTTATTTCATAACCATTTTCTGTGATTTCCATCCAAGGAGAAGAATTTCTCAGTTTACAAATGGTTTTATTACGTTCTATTAAACCTTTTACGAGATCATTACTATTATTGTTATGAAGTATGGCTAAAGCATTTAATGTTTCATCAAAACCTTCTGTAATTAGCCCTTTCATTTTACATTTCGAAATGAATTCGCTTTTCTCAATCTCTTCATTTGTCCAGAATGATTTTGTTTGCAAATACCTGAAAATTCTGTTTAAAGGGCATATTGTTTTTTCAACTTGAACAATATATTCTAAAATCGAAATAAAATTTGGATTTGAACTTTTAGATACTAAGAAATTTAGAAGGTCATAAAAATTTAGGCCTATCCAACCTTGATTATTGTGCAAAATTGAGAATAATTCTTGATTGCAATTATCTTGTAAAATCCTTTCAATAAATAGTTTTTTTTCTTCCTCGTTTGGTTTTTCGATTACGGACATATATTTTTCTAATACATCATATTTCAATTTGCTATCACTATTAATAATTGTTTGAACCTGTTTTCTTAAAGATAAATTTGATTTTAATTTATCTGAAAATAATTTATGAAAGTCATTGGAGAGATCAAATTTCATTTCACTAAAAGGTCTGTTGTATTTACCCCAAATTCCATATGCTTTTTGATTTGATAAGATTTGATTATTTACAGAAATCTTCAATTCTTCATTTGAAGCTATTGTTTTTCTGACCTTATCAACTCCATTAAAACCTTCAGATTTATCTTTGTAATGTCTTGTGTAAGCCATAATTTGTTCAAACCTTATAAAAAAAGATTCAAAATTTGCATCTGCTATTTTAAATTCTTTTTTAATTGTATGTGCTAAACCTAAAATCTGGAAATCAATTAGATTATTAGAAACTGTGGAAAGATTTGGAATTAGTTTTCTTCCTGCAGCCTGCCAAATAACTTGAAATCCTAAAGGATCTCTTGAACCCTTTATATTGTAATCTGGATCTTTTTCTGTAATGAAATACATTTGTACTTTAGATTTGTTGTTCAAAAAATAATCTATACTACTTGTAATATTTCAATAAATCGATCAATTCCTTCGATTCTTGCTGTTTCTCCTTCAGACTTATTAAGCACTGCTTTGCCGATAGGACTTTGAATAGAGAGTGGAAGAACCTCATCAGATATATAAGAACTTTTCATTTCCTCATTAACAACTTTAAATTTTTGAATTGTTTTGTCATTTAAAAATTTCACCTTGATTTGTGAACCTAATAAAATTTTGGATACTTTTTTTGTAGGCATCTCGATTGGTGTATCATCTGTAAGATTTTGTATAGTCTTTTCTGATTCTTCTTCAACCTCTATATCGGTTTCTGGAACTTCAAATATTTCTTCATTTTCAGTAGGTATTGTGAGTTCGTCGTTTATAACAAATTGTTCTGTGATTGCCGCATCAAAAATATTACCCACCTTCGGTCTTTTAACCGTTTCGATAAATGATAATAGTTTATCTAGTTCTGAGTTTGGATCACGCCACCAATTTGTTCCCCAAATACGGTGAAAAACAAAGCCTTGTGATTCTAATATACGTTGTCTGTGTAAATCGTAAAGATAAGCTTCTTCACTTGAGTGATACTTCGCACCATCACATTCAAGAGCAATTTTTGGAATACCTTCCGTTAGAAAATCAATTACCATATCAATTCTGAAACCACCAACTTTATATTGAGTCTTAATTAATGTTTTGTCCATTTTTTTGCTCAATCGCTCATATACCTCTTCTTCAAAAGGAGATTCAAGTCGAGGCGTAACGTCACTGTCAATATTAGCTTCATTAATGTAATTAGCCTTAAGAGCTTCTAAAACAGCTACACGTAAATCATCATTACCATCACTTACTGCTTTTGAATAAGCTAAGTATGCATAAAGAACTGCTTTTTTATTATTGCTTTTCTGCGTAACTAAATACGATTTGAAATTTAGTATCCTTTCTTCCGGAATTGAAGTGACAATGAAGTTTTTATATTTGGCTCTGGTTACGATTACATTCAGTAATTTATATCCTTTCTCAAAATTCAAAGGACCAAATCTTTCAGCAAAAGAACCATCAACATTATTTCCATAAGTCGTAGACAAAATAATAATATCTCTTTCATCACCCTGAATATTCTCTAAGTTTTTTACAAATAATCCTTCTTTTTCTAACTCGAGAATTTTGTTGTTGAAATCATTATATTTCTCTTGTTTCTGCCGCTCTACAATTTTATTTTTAATGAGATCTCGCTGTGTAATATTAAAAGTAGCAATACCAACTGACGGATATTTGTTCTTAGAATCTTTCTTAATATTATTTTCTAAAATAGATAAAACCATATCTGCTTCAAGTTCATTTACCCTATTTTCAAAAACACCTCCTACATTTATGTAAGAAATAGCTTTGTAATCCAAAACTTGCGGTAAAGCCTTTAACTTTTGTTTATAGAAAGCGTGATTCGAAAATTCTATTAGATCAGGGTGTTTTGATCTGTAATGGAAATCCAAGGATTTTGAACTAAAGTTCATTTCGGTACCGAATTCCAGAAGTGATAAGCAAGACAAGGCTAATGAATCTAAAGATGATTTATCTTTAATTATGTTTGAGTCATCTTCTATTATTTCGTCTTCACTCTCTACGTCGCCATCTAAGATTTTTGAGAAATAATTTGAAGGAGGCATCTGATGTTCATCACCCGCAATTACAATCTGTTTACCTTTTAGCATTGCTGGCAAATTATCTTCTAATCTCAGCTGACTAGCCTCGTCAAAAAGAACTATGTCAAAATATTTATTGTTTTGATTAAATAAATTACTGGCAACGTCTGGAGTGGTTAGGATTACAGGAAAGAAAGAAGTAAATAAATCAATATCTCGCTCTACAATAGATCTAAGCGAATATCTTCGATGTCCAGCAGAACCTTTAAAATTAAATAAGTTTTTAACTTTCAAAGCAGCATTATTTCTGTCAAATGTTTCTGTCTTGTTGTATTGTTCATTGAACCAAATATTATTAACAAAATTTATTTGATTGGTCTTAATATTATGTTCCGCTTCAAATAAGTCATCAATACTATGCTGATCAATAGGTAAATTGTCAGTCGCATTTTCTCTTAGCAAGCGATTAAAATAGTTAACATAAAAATCAGTTAGCCAATTACGAGAATCTAGTAATGCGTTTACAATAAATAAATTATTCTCTGTAAGACTATTGATGAAATTATGCCAATCATATTCTTTTCTGAAAGCGTTAGGATCTGCATCTATTGTAGATTTTTTTTGCTCAATCAACGATTGAACAGATTCAATATATGCATTGAGATTTTTTGATTGTGAAATATTATTAATTAGGCGATCCGATTCAATTTTTTCATTCAGTTTTTCTAGTAAAGTACTTAAATCTTGGAAATTTTTCAGATGTGAGAACTTATCTTTATTTTCGAAAATGTCTGCATTTAGAAATTCAAAATCTATTGCACTATCAATTAAAGAATTTACCTGATCTATTCTCTTTAAAACTTTATTAGTTTGACTTGAATTTTTTACATCTGATGTTGAGAATGAATATTCATCTTTGAAATCAGGAGATTCATTTATCACTGCCTGTAAATCCGCATAGACTTGCTTTTGATAGGCAAAATGTTCAACAATAAATAATGAAAGGTCATTTAAAATTTCTTTCTCATTCTCAGAAATATTCGGTCTAGATTTCAAAAGATCTATATGCTCTTGCAACTTTGATTTATTTTCTAATTTAAATAGATAATTAAGGTCAAGTCCTAAAAATTTATCTTCGATATTTAAATTTAGTTGTTTTTTAATTTTTTCAGACTCAGAATAGAAATTTTGAAAACCTTCCAATTTAGATTGCATTGTTGCTTTGTATTGGATAGGAGAAAAAAATAAGGAATTTTGAACTATTTTATTTAACTCATCTATACTACTATTGAAAATATGAAAATCTGCTATTTTTTGCTTTTTGACTTTTGAAAGTAATGATGTTATTTTATAAGAAAATCCTAGTAATTTTTCTTCGTTTCTAAATTCGAGATCTCCATTATATTTATCATAGAGCCTTTTTAACGAATCTTCTTTATGGGAAAATTTTTGAAAATCTACGGAAAAATCTTTTTGTTCCAAATCACAAAATTTTTGTTTCAAAAGATTTATTTGATTCTCTAAATTAAAATTTAAGTTATTTATTTTATCAAGAGCAGTTTTAATTTTACTGACCTGATTTTGTATGGAATTTTTACGATCTATGTAATATTCGTTGTAAAGTGCATCCTTTGTACCAACTATTTTAATGATTGATTCTTCGTATATGGAAAATGCCTCATTAATCCTGTCTTCCAATTCATAAAAACTTTTTGATTTAAAAGCATCAGACGATAAAAAAGATGACGGATAATTTTCCTCTTTCAATTTAAAGAATCTCTCACCTTCAGTAATGAGACTTGTTAAATAGGCAAATTCATCGTAGTTAAATTCGAATTTTATTTGAGAGGAGAAAGAGATAGGTTTATTGCTTTTTGCGCTGAGATTTTTTAGATAGAGACCAACAACATCAGTCCAGTTCCAATTAGCTAACAGTGGATCTTTTAGTAATGAGTGCTTTGAATTTATTTTTGAAACAAGTTCATTAATTTTTTTTAATTGAGTATCATACGTAAACTTAGAATTAACAAATTGACTTCTTAAAACACTTAAATCATTAAGTCTGTTTCTGACTGATGTTACAACTTTCTTTCGGTCACTTGAAATGTCATGAATAAGTATTGCATGTTGACTAAGCCCAATTTTTTGCAGGGAAGTTTGTAGAATTTCGAGAGCTGTATTCTTTTCGCAAACAACAATTGTTTTTTTTCTATTTTCTAAGGCATTGACAAGAATTCCTGTCAAAGTTTGACTTTTACCAGTTCCTGGAGGTCCCTGAATTACTAAATCTTTGATAACACGCAAAGAATTTAAGGCGCTTTGCTGCGTAGGGTCGGTGGGGATGGAAGTGATGGACTGAAAATCATTGTTTTCTAAGATACCTTGACTTATTTCTTCTCCAGCTAATTTTAATAACTCATCATAATCTTTAATGATATTATGCTTATGAATTTCAAAGTAAGAAAACAGTCCGGAAAATTGGATAAGAGAATTTACATCATTTAGTGCTAAATTTTTAAACTTTTCTTCAGATCCAATCGGTAAGATATTGGTGAAAACATTCTCTAGATTTGTTTTTAATTTTTCTTTGGTAGCAATATTTGTTCTTTCTAAAACATTCAGACAAATATCAAATAGTTCGTTTTTGGAAATGAGACCATTTTCTAATGTTTCTGAAGATATTTGCTGAAGATCTACATTTGAATCGGATTTTAAATGATTAATAAGCACTTCATTGATATATATTGGAGAATCTTCATTTTTTTTAATTACCCAAGTGTCATTCTTCTTAGATCTGATAAGTTCTAGTTGCCAAATTATTAAAGGAGCGACGGTTAATTTTTTGTCAATTCTATCTCTTCTAATTAAGAGTGGAAATCCAAAACCAAAAGTTTCAATCCCTTTTTCTGATTTAATTACTTCAACCTGGTTAAGTAGATATTCAAAGGATTTACCTAACGATATGAATTTTTTATGCTCTTTTTCATCAAGATTAAATAAATCTATATCAATGTCTTTCCAGGAAATTTCAAATGAAAAATTATTCTTTGAGAGTAATGTATTTAAAAAATCATTTGGCAAATTTTCATCTATAGCAGAAAGGGTTGAAATATCTAACTTATATGCTGATTTTTTTGGAATAGCATTTAAATGCACCCCCTTACGATTACCAACTTTTAGCCTTTTTTGCAGTTCGATTAGTAGTGATTTTGAAAGTTCCATTTTATATAGAAATTATTGAGTGTTTTTTGATTGGTTATTTTTTTTCTCTTTGAATGTAAGGAAATCATTTAGGGGTTTTAATCCCTCAAAAGAAAATTTTTCTTTATGGTACTCATCAACATTAGAATGGCATTCGACACAAAGGCATTCTAGATTTGATCTGCTATTATTTTTTTTATCACGATCTCTGTGATGTGCATGTAAAAATTTTTTTTCCGAGTTGTTTGTAGCTTTAAAACTACATTTTTCACAAGTAAAATTTTTTGTTTCTCGAAAGCAGTATGAGACTTGCTTCCAATTGAGTATATATCCTTTATTATCAGTGATTGTTTGTCTTTTTTCACTTTCCTCTAAGGCTAGCACAAAATTATTAAAAGTGTTAGTTCCTAAATTAAGATTATATCTTTTTCTTAGATTTCGTGCACATTTTTTACAAATCTCAAGATTGGCGTTAATTAGCTTTTTCTGATCTTTCGAATAATAAGTATTTTTGGACGAATTAGATACCTTCATTCTGCGTGATAAATCTTCTGTAGTGTCGCAATTGTAGATATGTAGGGAGGGATCTTGATTATACTTTTCATTTCTATACTCTGGTAAAAAAATACCTAATCTTTCAAATCCGTTTTTCTTACCTCTTTTAATAAAACCAATTTCATCAAATTCTAACTCTTCTTGGCTTAATTCATATTCCTCCAAATCGTAGTCGTAATCTACATGTAGTAATGAAGATATGTAGATTGCGGACTTTCCTTTTCTAAAATCGTAAATCATTTTGTTGACAAACTTGTTTGTAATTTTTCATTAGAAGTGTTAATTCTAAATTCTACACGACGGGATTTATTAAGATCTATTGATTTATCCTTACTTAAACTAGAAACCTCACCCTTTTTATTTAATGCCCTTGAATATGACATGCCGTTCGCTGTAAGTAGAAAATCAAGCTTTTCTTTTTTAGTTGCATTCAATTTTTTATACGAATCTAATGTTCTTATATACTCTAGAACGGATTGCGCTCTGGCAGATGAAAGATTTAAATTATAAAGATAGCTTTCTCTTTGATCTTTTTTAGGCGCAATGGTATCAGTATGTCCTTCAATTCTAATCTCACTTATATATGGTAAATTTTTTTTGTCACAAATAATAGACTGATATTTGGGCCAGATGTCAGCTACTTTTTGTTTAAAGGATGGTGTCATTTCAGCAGAACCGATTTCAAAAAGTTCATCATTTTTATTGATTGAATCTTGTAAAAACTTTAATGACATATCGCTTTCCAGTTGTACATTTTTACTTTTAAAATCCTTCTTCAAATCTTCTCCAATAGCATTGTAAATGTCATCCTTAATTATTTTGTCAGACAAACCCTCTAAAATATATGCTACAGCAATAAAGAGAAAGATGATAGCTAGGCAAGTCATGATGTCTGAATAGGCGATAAAGTTATGATCTGATCTGGTGCGACTTCTAGCCATTAGATATTGATTTTAAATTGTTTTGAATCAATTTAGGAATTGCCTCGTAATGCCTTTTAAACATTTCATCCATTGATGCCATAGTTTCTTTTATACCTTGCATGTAAAGTCGCTCCTCATCAATATCGATATTTCTTAAGTTAGATAATTGGTCATTCAGCAATTCAATATTAACTCTCAAATTTGTAATGCCCTCCAACTGTTTTTTAGTATTTTGAAGATCACTACTGAATTGATTTAATGATTCCTTGATATTCGATGAAGCATTATTTAGATTTGAAGTAATTTCACGGAACTTGGTATCTTGAACCATTACAGAATTAAGTGATTCTACGATATTGTGTAGTTTACTATTTTGTGACAATAGATTCGCATTGGTAGTTACAATCTTTTCAAGATTTGTATTCATATCTTCCGTGTACTGAACAATCTTTTCATAACGTCTGGCAAAATCTTCAATGTATGCCTTGTTTTCTTTCTGCCAATTATTTAGACTGTCGATGGAATTTGTTAATTCAGAAAAATTCTGTTTAACTAATAGACCTAATGTATCTCTAAATCCAGAATTTAAATCTTCAATTACTTCCTTAAGGGCTTCAAGTAGTGCGTCATGATTAGATGTAGCTAGGTTTTCACCAAATTTAGAAAGATTATCTGCTAATTTTTTATTAGATTCCTGAATCTTTGTGATTAATTCTTCAGAAAATGCTCTGTTAAGGTTGCCAATACCTCTATTTAAATCACGAAGTAATATATTTGTCTGCCTCATTTCTATAAATTCAGGTGATTCAGGTGGCTGAATATCTCCATATTTGTTCAAAATATCATTTACTCTTCTTTTGTAGATTAAGGAGAAAAAAAGCCCTAGAATTGTTACAATAAATGCAAGTCGTAAACCGGATAACAACTCTTTCACGCTGTCTTTAATTCTTGCAGCGTCTGTGTCAAAATTGAATAATCCTAATACAATACCTAGACATGTACCAAGCAACCCGATGGTAACGAAGGTACTGGGCATATTCTCTAATTGATAGTAGTTTACAAACTTTCTTGTAGCGTCATTTTTAGCTTTGCTAATGATGGTTTCATAATAAATTGCGAATACCATTATGGCAAGCATCGCCAATCCTATAATATATATTTCGTTTGACATATGTTTTTTAGAAATTAATTTTTATGATATCTATATGAATAATCTAATAATTACCTGAATATTTAATTAGTTAGCTCATCAATTACTATGTATTTATAAGTAAACAGAAAGGTTATATTTCTACCAAGGGATTATCTTTTTTCAGCATGATCATAGTGAAGCTACATATTCAGGGACAGTTTTAAAAATGATATTATTATCATTTCTAATTCTAGCACCAAAAAATGTTTTGTACCACTTTATTTCTTTTTCCTTATCCTCTTCAGATTTAAAATCACCGTCACCATACTTCGGATAACAAACAACTTCGACTTCAGCATGATTTGGAATATATCGAGACAAAAGTTGTCTAATTTCAAAATCTGCTTGAGGCAATGAGTAGCCAATAAAAACAACTTTGGATGCTTCAGAAAGTTCAATTCCTGCATTTTGCCAAACCAATTGAATTTGAATATTGCTTAAGTCTTTAATAAACGTTGGTAATAATAGATTGCTTTTTAGTTTTATAGCATCATCGTCTTCTGAAAGTTTTAAATTCTTATGACAGTGATCACAAGATGGGGGTGGAGTTAGCATAGTTTTTTCACCAAATTTCACATACATTCTTTGGCAACTCGGGCAATGTAGCCAGTTCATTGAGCCGTGCAATTTTAAATATTTTATATTGTAACCGTTTCTACCTAGTGCTAAGAGTCCTGGTTTAATAAGGTGGTCATTTTTATCTAGCGAGCTGATATAGCAGCAGTAGTCTACAACTGCTAATTTTTTATCTACTTTTCGTTCTTCTTCTTTTGAGTAATTTCTTACCAACTTATTTAAAGAGTTGTCCAACAAAATATCCCAATTAGTTGTAATGAGGGATATATTATCTTTTTTTTGATCGACTAATCTTACTCTTGCAATTTTGTTAACATATTCTGCGAAATTATCGATATAATCTTTATTTTTATGTCTGTAATCCACACCATATTTTATTGCAGCTCCCATTAATAAGTGAAATTTTTGCCTTTTAACGGATAATTCTTTTACGTCAAAATTCTTAAATGATTTGCCATTTGACAACGAACGATCTATAGGTGTGAAAATATCTTCCAAAGCTATTGAGTCCCAAAGATCTCTTTCAATTTGCAAAGTTTTTTCTATAAATTCTACAAATTCCTCTTTCGCATCAAGGATATCTTCTCTACCAATAAATTTGAAATTGAAATGATCATCAAGTATAAATTGAATAATTTGATTTTGAATAGGACCACCAGCATCAGCTGAAAATCCTGCTCCTAAAAAGTAGACTGTTTTTGACATGGTTATTTTTTATTATAGTTTTAGTTATTAAATTTTCGTTCTCAAATGAACAATGTATTATTTAAAATTTAAAATGTTTCAACTTACTCACTCACAATCACTTTTAAATCTATATCAGCAACCTCTTTTAGATAGTTTGAAGTCACTCCCAGTAAAGTTAATATTGATTCGGATGTATTTTGTTTAGAAAGGCTTGGCTGTACAATAAATATTTCAAAATTCATCGGTTTTCTATTTTTTGCTATAATTAACAATCGTTCTAAGTCTTCTTTTGTGCCTTTTTCAAGACGACTACGTTCATTTCCATTTTTAACCTTTAGTTTTCTTCTCAACAGATGTTGAAATAATTCAACTCCACTTTTGTGTTTCCAATGAATCGATTTTTGAGCTTGACCACAGACTTCATAAAAATTGTCAATCCTTGTATTTACCAATCCGTCCTTTGCAAATTTTAAATGGTAAAATTGAATATTGATTTCACTATCAGATTCTTTTATTGTAATAACATCTGCTATTTCTCCCGAGTAATCGTCATCATAGATGATGTCAAAATCATTATTTTTTAGTTCTTGAATAACTTTATATTGAATAGATTCTGTCTTTAGAGGTAAAACTCCTTGAGCTTCATTACTTAAATCAACACCTTCCCATTTCCAATCGATTAACATTTCTTTAGGATAAGGATTTATAATCTGCTTAAGCTCTACTAATTCATTTCCTTGTAATGCAGAGCCGTCGGCAAACCATACAATGGGAGGGTAAGAATTTAAATAATCGATTAATGTAAATGTTCTAGAGGCCACTTTTATTTCAGCTACTATAGTGTCAATTTGCACTATTCTAAAATTAGCAAATTGATTTCCGTCAGTATCAGAATCAATAAATAATTCTTTTTGAAATTTTGCAGAACCATTGGGTGTTGTAATTTCAAATTTGATGATTCCATTATGAATATCATTTAAGATATTAATCGAACAATATGCATAATTAAAGATTCCATTTATGCTGATTTCAATTTTAGATTCAGGAAAATCATAAAAATTATCATCCCAATCAATATGAGTAGGATAAACTTCCGGAATTTTGGTAACGATCTCAGGTATTAAAGTATCACGTAAAACTTGATTAGGATCAATATCCTCATTAATTAACTTCCTACCAATGTTGTCACACCAAGCAATAAATCCTTTTAAGTCATTTTTTAGATAGCTCCAAATCCTACCTTTGTATGAGCATCCCAATGTGATTTTCTCTCCATCTTCATAACCTGAACCAAAAACAAATGCTTTTTCGCCCCTTTGCTGCTCCGCTAAAGAAAGTGCATCTTGAATATCAGTACCGACCCTCATAGTAAAACGAATTTTTCTATTCAAAAATTCTTTTAAACCAACATTTTGTAGTGACACACGGTTAACATCATAAAAACTTCTATAGACTAACAGCTTTTCAATTAGCTCCGCTCTATTATCTAAAACCACATTTGCCAAATCACTATACAAACTAGATTTATCGGAACTATGAATAAATAAAAGATTCTGATCTTCATTATAATACAAAATCGTTAACGTCCAATTTAAACCAAAAACTTCTTTGTAATTTACCCACTCAACTTCGGACTTTGATGCTGTAATAATTACTAATGTATTTTCATTGGGATTATAATCGTCAAATTTATATTCTAATTCTTCATAATCTTTGAAACCATCTTTAAAATTTAATAAATCAAAAGAGTTTTCTGAATTCAAATTTTTGTAAACGACAGTACTCGCAGCAAATTTTATATTTTGAAAAGGAATTTTAGAGTTTTCAAGATGCTGAAATCCTTGAATAAATTCAGCAAAGTCAATTTGCTCTTCTATTTGTTCTGAGCTTAAAGTTGAAAGTAAAATATTCCAATCAGAGTCCTGAGCATATAATTCGCTTAGTTCATTTTCCGTATCGGAGTCGGCTATATTTGCTATAAATGTTGCGTTTCCTAGATGATTATCAAACGATGTTCTTGTGAATCTACCAGCAAATTGTAAAGTGATTGGTAAGCTTTTTCTAATATCATGGAAAGCTGCGATTTTCAATTGGGGTAAATCAAAACCTTCTCCTAACATATTTACTGCTACGATAATTTTATGCTCTCCATCAACAATTTTTTTGAGAATATCATTTTTGCCATTTACTGAGGAATGAATTAAAATAGGATTTAAATCTTCGTATTCTTTATAGTAATTGAATATTTCTTCTGCTCTTACCTTATTAACGCATCGAGCCATAAGTATATGATTGTATCCGTTTTGTAAATCCTCAAGTAATCTCTCAACTGCTTTTTCAGCTATTAATTTGTCACCTTTTTTTAAATCATATTCTCTGATAGGTAGAAAATTTATAGGTTTAAAATAACCTTGTTGTTGTGCTCTTTTTAAACTGAAGTTAAAAATTACTTTTCCTTCAATTCTTTTCTGATCATTTCTAAAAGGTGTTGCTGTGAATTGTAGAATTTTATGGTTGTCAAATGCCATTCTAACACGTTTCCAAGAATTAGCTTCGACATGGTGGGCTTCATCAATAAAAACATTTGTTATCCTTTCATTTAAAATTGATAATGTACTCGTTGAAAAATTTGATAAAATCTTCATTGTTGTAACAATGACATTTGATTTTTCTATAAATTCTAATAAATCGTCGTTACTACCAAAATTCTCATAAACAATTCCAACTTTAGGATTAATGACAGCCTCATTTATAATACCAAATTGCTTTAGTAATCCTAACTTCAGAAATTTATTGGAAATTTGTGTGCGTAACGCATCTGAAGGTACGGTTACTATAATTTTATCTAGGTTGCCGGCAATTAAAGTAGACAGCATGGTTTCTGTTTTACCTGTACCTGTGGGCATGACAACAGTTCCGATATTTTCAGAAATTTTTAAATGACTTAATATTGAATACAAAGCCGCAATTTGTGGCTCCCTTAGACCCTGACTTTGTATTTGAATATTTTCTTCAACAAAATTAAAATTGTTGAGCCAAGAAGTTTTTATTTCGACAGTATTGAATTCTCTCTTTAATGGATGTTTAATCCAACTTTTTAATATTATTTCTCGATTAGCTAGTGACCTTTCTGTAGGCTTTTTATTTGACAATAAAATGTAATCATAAAATTCAAGTTCTAAGTTTTTATTTGATGTAATACAATAAGAAATACCATCGATAAGTATCACAACATAACTCCTGGAGCTTTGATGAAAAAAATAATCTGCAGTAATTTCATTTGTAATAACTTGTTCAACCTTGTTTTTCGAACCAGTTCTGTTAAAATATGTTAGTTTAAGCTCAGGTAATAAGATTCTTGACATATTTAATTTTGTTTTCTTTTTTTGTTTAATATTTTATTTAAAAAGCGAATAATTATCAATGAATCTTTTACTTAAAATTGATTAAATCTTTTTGATAATAATGGAAAAATGAAGGCTTCACACTTAATATGAAGATTTTTACTAGCTGAGATTAATATAATTTTTGTAGAAAATTTAATATAATTTCTATTATTAGTAATTCTATTAGCTAGTCTTTTAGTATAATTTATTTAAACTAGTGGTTATTTATTGAATTATCATGTTTTTTAGTTTTATTTCAAAAATACTAAAATTTAAATTAATTTTAACATTTTTCAATATAATCTAAAAATTAGAGAATATTTATTAATTATCTATATCCTTTTTATAATATTTTAGTGTTGTTACTCTTTATATTTATATTCTTTAATTTGTTTTGATCCTGCATTTATTTATCGTTGTTTTTTATGAAAAATAAAGATTTCTCTAAAAACAAATTTAAAAACCGTTTTAAAACTGTTATTCAGTATTTCCACTGAATATCCAAACATTCAAGAAAATTTTATAAACTCTTAAAACAATAAATCCTAACGAAAGTTAGGATTTATTCCTGTAACAAAAGTTATCCTATTGATAACTTTTGTTATTTCCCAAGATAGTTCTGTACCTCAGCAGCAGAAGTTCCAACAGCCTTAACTGCTTCTTTCAACTTCTCTTTGGTTACACCAAACTTTTTTGACCAGTATTCCAGTTCCCAAGTTTCGTTCACATTTACTTTAGTTGCATCTTGAGGTCTTCTTTTACTTAAATCGTCACTCATAATAAATAATTTTTGATTAGTAAAGTAAATATAAAGAGGTTTTATATTATATCATTACGGTTTTCCGTAAAATGAAAAATCCCAACATTAGTCAGGATTTTCTTATATTATGATTTTTAAATTCTTTTTGAAGACGTTCAATTTCCATATTCAAGTCATTTAATTCTTTTTCATTGAGCTTAGTAAATAAATGTAAGATATCAATCTCGAAAAAATTACAGAATTTAACCACAATTTCTAACGTCGGATTTGTTTCTGCTCTTTCAATTCTACCCACGTGATTGCTTGATAAGTTAAGTTCATTGCTTACCTGTAACTGTGAAAGTTTATTTTTCAGCCTATTAAATTGGAATAGTTTTCCAATTTGAAATTTTAGTTCTTCTATCTCCCATATATACATTTAGTAAATTTTGTGTTTTAAAAAGTTTTTCATCAACACATATATGTTGTTGTATTCGATTTTTTATTATATTTGTAAAATAAGTTACTGAAACGTAACTTTGCGATACTTCAACGAAATATTAGAAGCTATTGCTTAGAATCTCAACTTGAAAACTGGTACTTTAAAAGGAACGAGACGATAAGCAGAAAGCTCACGACCTAGGCGTGGGCTCTCTTATCTGTTCCAAGGTATACCAGTGCCTCAAGTTAGATATTGTAGAGTTCCACGCCGTTTTTATTTCCAATGCTGTCCGCTAACTCTACATTTCTCTAGGCTGCTTTTACTATAAAGATTAAGATAAGATACAATGGCAGCGCAACCATTGCGGCTTTACAGCTTACACGTGATGTTATTTTCATTCATATTAATTTTTGGCTTGTATGGGCAGGGAGCTTTGTATGAAAGACTTCCAGGGCTTCCCCCTATACGGTCATCAAAGCAAACACCTATAAAACGATTGAAAAACAAAAGGATAGACTTTGAAGCCCGATTTTGGTCCGGCAGCAGGAAACATTCCAGGATAAAACTTATTGAATCATTTTTCCATTTTAACGACCTGGTCACCGCCAAACAGATGCTCAACAAGATTATGATCTATGCCGGGAAAAAGAAAACGGCGATCAATGAGGATTCTTCAGCGATATTTCATTTTCATCAGGCCCTGCGGTCTTTTGTCCGGGCGTGCTATGCGATCAGTCTGAAGGAAAAAAAATTGTCAATTATCACATATCCTGAAAACCATTTCCCCTTGATGCAGGGTTCGCTTTCGGATGAGGAATATCAAACCCCGTTCCTTGTGTTCCAAAAGGCTTTTGCAGAATACAGCATTAAGGATTTTGATTACTATATGGCAGTCGCGGTATATTTTTCAATGGGCATTTATACCCACACAGCTGAGAGCAAGATTTTCGCTCCCTACATCCATCTTATTAAAATGCTGGATGCGGCACACCTTATCCTGGAAAGAAGAATCCAAAAGAATCAATAACCATTAAAAGTAAAATTCAGAGAATGGAAAACAGTACCTAGAATTACCCCACTAAAATAAGAAAGCCCTTTCCGCAAGAGTTTGGCGACCAGGCGGAAAGAGCATGATCAGTTATTAATAATCATTAAAAACCTATTCAAAAGTATGAAAAATATCTTTTGCAGGGGAATCCTGTCCCTTGTTTTTACTCTTGTAGCAGCTACTACATCCTTTGCCCAGAACAAGTCTGTTAAAGTCGGAGATCCTCTTCCCGACAATTTCTGGACAACTTCCTTTCAGGTGGTCAACCATCCGCAAAAAAAATTAGACCTTTCTGAGGATAGGAACAAACTCATCCTACTGGACTTCTGGAACACCTGGTGCAGTGCCTGCCTGAAAGCGTTTCCCAAAATGGAACAGCTCAAGGAACAGTTCGGGGATAAAGTAAAGATCCTGGCAGTAAGCAACCAGGACCGCCAGATTCTTGAAAAGTTCTTTGCTTCCAAAAACGGACAGCGTTTCAATAATGTTGTCTCCGTAGCAGGAGACCAGCTCTTTCATTCCTTGTTTCCGCATCAGGGCGTTCCCTATGTTGTATGGATCAAAGATGGAAAGCTACTCAGCACAACAGACGGTGCCCAGGTCAATGAAAATACCATCCGGAAGGTCTTAGGCGGAGAAAGTTCCGGTCTTCAGACCGTCATCCAGATGAGCAGGGAAAGACCCCTGATGCTTTCCGAAGACTTTGACCGTGAAAAAGGACTGTCAATGGTCAATTACTCGCTTTTCGCGAAAGGAAGAATACGGGGAATGGGCTTTGGCTCAGCTTTTCGAAGATCGGGTAACAAGATATACGGAAGACAGTTTACCAATCTTTCCCTTCTTGAGATCTTTTCAACGCTTGCCGATGAGATATTCCAGATGCGTAAAGAATCTTTTAGCGAGAAACGAAGAATCGTAGAAGTTCAAAACCCTACCGTATTGGACTATATCAAAAAAGCTGACGGATCCGTAGAGGACGGCAATCTCTACAGCTATGAGTACATTGTTCCTCTATCCAAAGCAGATTCCCTCTATCCGTTAATGCTGAAAAATATCAGCGAGTATGCAGATTATAGCGCTACGATCGAAAAAAGGAAGGTTAGATGTTTAGTACTAAAAAGAACATCATCCATAAATAAGCTAAAGACCAAAGGAGGTCCAACTCGTTTTTCATTCTCAATGACGGAAACGACCTTAAAAAATGCTTCACTCTATAAATTAGTCAATAACCTGAATGCCATTCCCACGGTTTCCTTACCAATAGTGGATGATACAGGAATCACGGGCAATGTAGACCTGACAATGGGTGCGATCTCGGATGTACCTTCTATCAGAAAAGCGCTTTCAAAATATGACCTGGATCTTCAGGAAGAAGAGCGTGAAATCGATATGCTGATCATAAGGGACAAATTAAAAAATTAGCTCCCGGATATACTAAAGAGAATAGTAATAAGGAAAAGCATTCCGTTATCTCATTTCAAAAACTAAACAATTATTCAAACTGTAATTTTTAACTATGAAGAAACTATACATCCCGCTATTGCTATGCTGTACGCTACCACTCGCAGCACAGCACACTGTTTCAGGTTATGTGATCACTGAAGAGAATTCGCTTCCGCTTTCGGGAGCAACGATCAATATTCTGAACTCAAAAACCATTATAATTACCGATAAGAACGGCTTTTTCAAACTTCCTGCGAATGGGGAAAAGGTCACACTGGATATTTCGCACAGCGGCTACAGATCTGTATCGCTTGATGTAGCATTACCACTTAATACACCGCTGAGAATTGTTCTTTCGCACAAAGTGAATGACATTCAGGAAGTGAATATCTCCACCGGTTACCAGAAGATCCCCAAGGAAAGAGCTACCGGTTCCTTTACATTCACGGATAATAAACTGCTTAATCAACAGGTCAGTACCAATATACTCGACAGGCTTGCCAATGTTGCCGGCGGTGTTTTCCTGGAGCGGGGACGTTCCGGAAGTCCCCAGCTGATGGTCAGAGGGCTCAGTACCATCAACGGCCCCAAATCCCCTCTGATCGTGGTCGATAATTTTCCCTATGAAGGCGACATCAGTGATATCAATCCCAATATGGTGGAAAACATCACGGTACTGAAAGATGCCTCAGCAGCCAGTATATGGGGCGCAAGAGCCGCCAATGGGGTGATTGTCATTACTACAAAAACAGGAAAATTCAATCAGCCTGTCAAAGTGGAATTCAATTTCAATACAAGCTTTAGCCCTAAGCCTGATTTTGGCTATCTGAAAACAATGTCATCTTCCGATTTTATAGAGGTCGAAAAAGGATTATTTCAAAAAGGCTTTTATAACAGTGATATCAACTCTTCCTCTCATCCTGTTCTGTCACCAGTGGTCGATCTTTTGAATAAAGCAAAAAACGGATCGATCTCTTCCGATGAAGCTGATCGTCAGATTCAGCAACTAAAGAACATTGACGCCAAAGAACAGTTCCGCCGCTATATGTACACGCCTTCGGAAAAAAGACAATACTACGTAGGGATTACAGGGGGAGCTCCCGCATTTTTATGGAGCACTGCATTGGGTTATGATGATAATACCGGCAATCTCGGGGAAGACTATAACAGGATGAATCTGCGTTTCCAGAATGTATGGAAACCACTAAATAAAATATCGCTCACAAGCAGCCTGTATTACACGGAAACGAATACAAAAAGCGGGCGTACTGCTTATGGTGGAATTATTATGGGAAGAAACTCATTCGTTCCCTATATGAAGCTGGCAGATGAAAACGGTCGCCCCCTGGTTGTGTACAAAGATTATAATCAAAACTACAAGGACAGCTTTGAAAAGGGCAAGCTGAATGACTGGAATTATTATCCATTGACGGACTGGCAGAACGACCAGGTAAAAACCAAAGCCTCGGAAGTAATGATAAACGCTGGCATCAATTATAAAATATGGAAAGGGCTGGAAGCAGATGTCAAGTACCAGCATCAACGTTTGAATGATAATTCTGATAACCTGCATAATGTCCAGAGTTACTATGCGAGGAACTACGTCAATAGTTTTGCGCAAATCAATAACGGCAATGTAACGTTCATTGTTCCCAAAGGAGGTATTTTAGACCAATCCGCTTCTTTGACCACCATCAACAATATCCGGGGGCAGCTCAGCTACAACGGGCAATGGCACTGGCATAACATCTCCGCCATAGCAGGAGGTGAAAGCCGTGATGCCGTCAGGACATACAATTACAGCCGCTATTATGGATTTGATGAGGAACGGATGACCTCCGGCGCCGTAGATTATGCCCATCAATACCCGCTGCTTCCCACAGGCAGCACTGATTTCATACAGCGAAACCAGTCTTTGGGAAAACGTACCACCCGTTTTGTTTCCCTTTATGCCAATGCAGCCTATACCTTCGATAATAGATATACGGTTTCCGCAAGTTTCCGAAGGGATGCCAGCAACCTGTTCGGGCTTAAAACAAATGACCAGTGGAATCCTTTCTGGTCGGTAGGTTCCTTATGGGATATTTCCAAAGAAAATTTCTACAAGATAGCCTGGCTTCCGACCCTGAAGCTAAGAGGTTCTTTCGGGTATAATGGGAATATCGACCCTGCAATGGTGGCCGTAAGTACAATTGCCTACGACCTGGATAACTCAGTTTACACAGGAACACCAATGGCCCGAATCGACAATTATTACAATCCAAATCTTCGATGGGAAACCTCACGTATGGTTAACATAGGCCTCGACTTTTCATCCCGGAACAACAGGATCAGCGGCTCCGTGGAATATTTTACCAAGAAAGGAACCAATCTCTTTGGCCCTGCGCAGATGGACTATACCACAGGTATTGATTATATGCGTTCCAATGTGGCAGAGATCAAAGGAAAAGGAATGGATATAGTCCTCAAAACACTCAACATTGATAAGGTCATTCAATGGAACACGATTCTCAACTTCAGCATCTACCACGATAAGATCTCAAAATATTATCTGCTGAATCCAATGGCCAATCAATTTATCGGTAATGGATCTTCCGTACCGATTTCAGGAATTGAAGGAAAACCGGTGTATTCCATATTCGCTTACCAATGGGCGGGACTGGACCCCAAAACGGGAGATCCCAGAGGCTATCTTAATGGCACAGTAAGCAAGGACTATTCAGCCCTTGTCGGCGCAGGAACATCGGTCAATGACCTGGTGTTTTTTGGTTCAGCTCTACCCACGGCATATGGCTCGTTCATCAACTCTGTGGGCTATCAGAATTTCAGTCTCGATATCGGTATCGTATTTAAATTGGGATACTACTTCAGAAGAAGTTCCATTAACTATACCAACTTATACAGGAGCTGGACGGGACATAGTGATTTTGCCGACCGATGGCAGAAAGAAGGTGATGAAGCATTAACGGATGTTCCTTCCAATACTTTACAGAGCAACGCCAACAGGGATGCTTTTTACAATGGTTCGAGCGTGGTGGTGGAAAAGGCAGACCACATCCGTTTGCAATACATCAATCTCAACTATCGTTTCAATAAACATTTTTTGGGACCGAGAATGTTCAAAGATCTCAGTTTATTTGTAAACCTCAGTGACCTCGGTCTGTTGTGGAAAGCCAATAAAAGTGGAATCGATCCGGATTTTAACCTGGGTGGCAACGGATTGAAACCACCTTCTGTCTATACCGTCGGATTACGTGCAAACTTCTAAACTTCTGATCTAACATTACTTATTATATTATGAAATCGCCATGTTTAGGAAACCCAAACATCGATGAAGATACAGCGATAACATATGACCTTTGAAAAACAATAAATATCTACATATGAAAAAGTCATTTAAAATAACATTGGGATCATTATCCGTATTGATGATACTGACAATACTGACAGGCTGTAGCCGCTTTCTGGATGAAAGGTCTGATTCGACACTCGCCGTGCCTGTGAGCCTTGAAGATAACCAGGCATTGATGGATCGCCTTTCTGATGTGATGATCAATTTTGCATCCAGCGGACTGGCGTCCTGTGATGAACTCTATTTGTCGGATGCCGATTTTGATGCTATGGAATACCCGGAGGATAAAAGATTGTACACCTGGCAGAAAGACCATGTGTCCGCCAGTCAGGGTGCTGGCAATGATTGGTATTATACATACAAGGGTATCTACATTTCCAATGTCGTTCTCAACGACCTGGAGACCTACGCCATCCCGGGAGCCGAAAACGTAAGGGGACAGGCATTGGCAATGAGAGCGATACGATATCTGGACGCGGCGCAGGTCTGGTGTCCTGCCTATAGCAATGCTAAGGCTTCGACAGACCTGGGACTTCCGCTTCGTTTGGACCCGGATATGAATATTCCCTCTCAGCGTTCTACTGTGAAACAGACATATGACCAGATCCTGATGGACCTTCAGGAAGCGGTGGATCTTTTGCCGGTCAAACAGGTTGCTGCCAGCAGACCATCCAAGGTTACGGCGTTGGGATACCTGGCAAGGACCTATCTCTTTATGGGCGATTACCAGAAAGCCCTGAACTATGCATTACAGGCATTGAGCTATCAAAATACGCTCGTGGATTTCAATACACTGAACGTAACAGAATCATACCCCATCAAGGATATGAATCCTGAAGTTCTGTTGCGGACAACTATGCGGATCTCAGCACCGGTACGCTTTGCGGCAGCCAAAGTGACCGATACGCTGTATCAGAGTTATCATTCTAATGACCTCAGAAAGTCCGCTTATTTCAGAGTAAATGCCAACGGTGATATTTCCTTTAAGGGCAATTATACCGGAGGATCCTCGGGGAAAATGACAAGTGTTGCAGTGGACGAATTGTACCTGATCGCAGCAGAATCCTATGCCCAAACGAACGACATCGCCAATGCTATGATGATACTGAACAATCTGCTTATCAAGAGATGGAAAACCGGAACCTACATTCCTTTTACAGCCGGCTCAAAGCAGGAAGCCTTGGCAATTATCAAAAAAGAAAGATGCAAGGAATTGTTGTTCAGGGGAATTCGCTGGGCAGATCTTAAACGGTATAACCGGGACGGGGCCAATATCACGCTGACAAGAACGGTCAAAGGACAAACTTATACGTTGCCTCCGAATGACCTTCGGTATGCAATAGCCATTCCTGAAGACATCATTACTCTGAGCGGAATGCCGCAGAATCCGAGATAAAAAAAACAGGGCTGGAAATTTTTCCAGCCCTGTTTTTTATGTTTGGTCAAATAATAATAGTTGTTATAAAATGTCTGATTGATAATACTACAATTTTACATTGGTATGATGGTGTTAATCTGATTCTGATAAACAGAATTACACAGATTAGGTATCATTTTCATTTATTGCGTACTAATATCTTTTAAAAACTTTTCAATAGTTTCCCTTATTGAAGCAGACATCATCAATCTCGTAGCCGTTTTCCGACTTACAAAACTTGATTTATCTAATGGGGCGTTTTTATCACCATCTTCAAGATCTGTACAATAGATTTTTTCTACTCCATTATGAGTAACTTTTATTTGAGTCATACCGTGTACATCAATGCTGCCAAAACCGATCAACCTTGTATCAAGAGCCATCAGTCTGATTTCGTATTCGTCTGTTGCATCTTTATCGATTACAAGTTTTGAATCGTTGGCCAACTTGTTCAGATATTCCCATACTTTTACTATTCCCTGGTCATCTTTAAATTCTGAAGAATTCGTTAATCCAATTTTGGAACAGTCGATTTTATCTAAGTTTAATGTTTTACGGTCATCATATAAAACAATTTTTACTCTTTTACCATTAAAATCAAATTTTTCCACAGTTTCGTAGAGAGGAAATTTTTTACCCGGCAAAAATCCGTGTTCAGGCATAAATTCAGCAGCGGCTGTGTAAACAAATCCTCCGATAGCACCGCCTTGCGGATAAATGATTTGAGCATACAAAAGATGTGATGATCCAAGAATGGCAAGAGAGGTGATAATTTTTTTCATTTATTTTTAATGAGTAATCGTTTTACATAATTGAAACTGTAGAAATTTTTTCAGTTTAAAAATACCTAAAGCAAATCTACAACGAAACTAAATTACAAAAAAAGTATGATCACGACATTATAATAGGAACCTGATTTAAACTTCATTCATACTCAAATAAAACAGGGCTGGAAAATTTCCAGCCCTGCATTATTAAGAATTGATGAGTTACGGTCTTCTTTCACTTGGGTGCCCAGAGACCAAGGATAAACCTTACCTTCCGGTTGATCCGCGAGTTATAGGGATCATTATCTTATCTACCAAATTAATCAGTTCATTTTGAGTACCTTGGTCTGCTTCATTTGACAACAGAACAATACCGGAATTCAAGTCAGGATAAAAGACCATATAGCTGCTAAATCCTAAACTCCCTCCAGTATGGGAAATACTTCTTCTGCCATCTTCCGTTTTTTTAACCTTCCAGTTAAGTGCAATAGCTCCGTCTTCCATTTTACCAAAAGTAGGCTGATGACTCAGAGATACAACAGGATCTTTTTCATTCAATTGGAAAGCCATATATTTCAACATATCTGAAGTGGAGGATGCGATGCTGGCTGCTACTCTAAGGTCTTCCCAATCAATCACCGGCATTATTCGCCCTTTGCCATCGTAGCCACTTGCCATTTTTAATGGGACTTCCCCGGATTTCAGCAGATAGGTATTTTTCATCTTTAATGGCTTTGCAAAATATTTTTTCAGAAGATTTTCGTAATTGTCATTGTAAACGCGCTCCATTATATATCCCAGCAACTGAGCTGCAGTATTGCAATGCTTCGATATGCTTCCCGGCAAAGTTTTAAGTTTCACCTGATGCAGATCCCGGTAAAGATCCTGTCTGCTATATACCGTATGGACAGAATCTAAAATGTAGGGTATATTGTCCGGGTCTGCCTTTCCAAATAGATCCTTATCAGGCATCCAGTTAGGTAGTCCCGATGTAAGATTGGCCAAATTCAGCAAAGTGATCGGTGTTCCATTATAATCCAAATTAGGATAATCGTCCTTCAGATATTTTCTTATATCATCATTCAGGTTTACCTTCTTGTTAAGAACGGCCTTTGCCAGTAGCGTAGCACCGAATGTCTTTGTAATGGAAGCTAGTTCGTATATGGTATGTTCTGTCGGAAGATCCTGCTTATCTCTTTGAGTCGAGCCGTAATTATAGATAAACTTCTTACCATTTTTTATGACACCTACTGAAATGCCGACTCTCGAATTATTCTGCATAAACGCAGAAACCGATCGATCTACAAGCGAATCGAATGCTGTTTTTAATTTATTGTCGGTAGGAAATTTTATGGAACCGGTCTGCGCAAAATAGCCTGATGAGCAGATTAAAGTAAACATTAATAGCGTTTTTTTCATATAGGCTTAAGTTTTAAAATGTGTACTGATACATTCTCATTTTTTATCTTTTAAGTAGTTGGCAGCATTGGTATTATTAGGATTCAGTTCTAACGATCTCCTGTAGTTAAGGATGGCTTCCTTACGATTTCCAAGTGTTTCCAGTATTTCACCATAGCTATCGTAGACATTGGAACTTTTGGGAAATAACAGGGTATTCAATTTAAAAATTTCCATTGCTTCATTTTTTTTGCCCTGTTCTATAAGCTGATAACCCCAGGAATTGACTTCATCCTCGGTCAGACTAAAGTTTTTATCGTCTTTACTGATTTTGTTGAAAATTTTATTGACATCTTTAAAATCATTCTTTAACAGTTGCTGGCGCAGGAACTTCAAATTCTTACTTAATCCGAAGCCGTTTTTTACTTTCATATCCGGAAGATAGAAGCCGGCAATTTCATCAATGAACCATTCGGGGTTTGAGCCCTGAAGATTGGTTAACACGATTACCGATAAATTGTCCTGAGGATAGACAAACAATGCGGAGCGCATTCCGCCAACGGGTGCCAGTGCAGGATGCTCTTCTCTGACTACTGTCGGCCAGCCCAGGGCATAACCATTGGTCAACTTATTGAATCCTCCGATATTTCCGTTATTCAGTCTGGCTGTAGCAAACATCTGATCCAGGCTTGACTGTTTTTTCAACAGTTTTTTGCTTTGGAGTGCAATAAGCCATTTTGCAAGGTCTTCGGATGTCGAAATAATCCCGGTTGCAGTTCTGAAAAACAGAGGGAAAGTTGCATAGGCATTATGAAGTTTACCGTCATTGATCCACTTTCCGCCATCATTGTAAATGGTGGAATATGAGTTTGAATTATGTGGAATGACATCGTTTGAATCGCCAAAACGAGTGGAGACCATACCGCAGGGCCTGAATTGATTTTCTTCAATGAACTTTATGAAATGCTGACCGCTGAGTTTGGTTATGATCCTTCCTAAAATATAATATCCTGTCTGATTGTAACTGAATTTGTCTCCGGGACTAAATTCCATTGGTAATTTTCTTACCATTTCCCAGTTGCGATCTTCATCACCATCCCCCAATACCTGTTCCTTTTCGTCTATATTATTGGGGAGACCGGAAGTATTGCTTAAAAGCTGATCGATCCTTATATATTTCCATTCGTTTGGAATGTCGTTAATGTATATGGATATCGGGTCCTTTATGTTTAATTTACCCTGTTCCTGTAGCTGCATTATTGCTACCCCTACAAAAGCTTTGGTCATAGAATTAATCGAAAAGGTTGTTCCTGAGCTGGTAGCTACCTGATGTTCCAGGCTCGCAAAGCCGTAGTTTTTAAGTTTATCAATTTTTCCATTCCGTATAATTGCCAACTGAAGACCAGGAATGTTCGCCTGTACCATTTTTTGTTTGATAAATAGATCAATACTGTCTGTGGTGTTTTGAGCAGTCAAGTGTTTTGAAAATAATGCAGCAAACAGAATTGACATAAGTTTGATGATCTGAAATGGCTTTTTCATTTGGAATATTTAGTGGTTAATTATATTAATGACAATCGTAATAATCAATCTGTTACATTATATCATTATTCTTACGACGATGACATCAATCTGAGCCAAATAATAGACTGAAGGAGATTGAAGGGAATTGATTATTGTGTAAATTTGATAGCTGATCGCTAATTATTAGAATATGTTAAGAAGCCTGGGAGTTTTTTCGGATTTTGAAGTTCAATTGTTTAATAAAAATATTGAAACTAAAATCGTTGAAAAAAATGAAGTTTTACTTTCTGAAGGTGAAATTTTAAAATCGATTTTCTTTATCAAAGCCGGAGCTCTTTTTCAACTTCAAAAGATTGATGATGAAGAAAAAATTATTGATTTAAATATTCAGAATGATTGGGTTTTCAATTTTGATAGTTTGATGAATCAAATTCCATCCAATACAGTGATAAAGGCATTTGCTAGATCTGAAGTTGTAGAGCTAAAGCTGGAAAGTTTACATAAACTGATTTCAATTTCTCAAAACTTTTTGCAACTTAACAAGATATTCAATTCTTTGTCTGCTAAAATCCATATTTATGACAGTAATCTGAATCCGACTGAAAAATATAATTACCTTCTTAAAAACAAACCTCAGATCATTAAAATTTTTCCTCTGAATATGATAGCTTCTTATCTGAAAATGCGTCAGGAAACTTTAAGCCGGGTAAGAGCCAATGTGATTTTTTGATTTCAATCAAGTGTTGCTTCGAGATTAATTATAGAAATTTGAAAGAAAAAAAATGATTACTGATATTATTGCAAAATTGCCAATGAGGCAAAAAGAATTGACTTCAGATTTTTATAAAAAATTGGGTTTTAAAGTTTTCGGAAATGAGTTTGATCATTACTTAATGTTACAGAAAGATAATCTGCAATTGCATTTTTTTGAATTTGAAGATCTTGTTCCAAAAGAAAATTATGGACAGATCTATATCCGTACAACATCCATCGAAAACCTGTACAATAGTTTTATGGAAAATAATGTTCCAATACATCCCAATGGACATTTAGCGGAAAAACCTTGGGCACAAAAAGAATTCTCCATTCTTGACCCCGATAATAATTTAATAACTTTTGGAGAGACATTGAATTAAAAAGTTTTAATACATTCATTATGCGAATAGCTTTTGCAGGTTCACACAGGGTCGGAAAAACAACTTTGGCGGAAGAGATTGCCAATAGTTTACCTGATCATGAATTGATAATTGAACCTTACTTACAACTTGAGGAGGAAGGATATCTATTTTCAGAGATACCGACATTGGACGATTATATTGAGCAATTCAATTTTTCTGTAGAACAACTACAGAATAGTGGAGACAATGTGATTTTTGACAGTTGTCCATTAGACCTCTTGGCGTATGTTTATGCGGTTGGCAAAAAGAAAAATATATCCGCCCTCTACGAAGAGAAGGCCACGGCAATTTCTGAGATTGACCTTTTGATTTTTATTTCCATAGAAAAAGTTGATCTAATGGTTTGTCAGGAATCGGATCTGCCGAATCTAAGACAGGAAGTAAATGATATTTTAGAAGACTGGATCGGAGATTTCAGCAATGAAATTCTGGAAGTAAGCGGAACTTTAGAGAACAGGAAAAAGCAAATATTGGATAAGATAAGTAGTATGAAAAAATAGAAGCTTATCTACGTTTTACCTTTTCACTCGTTTCATTGGAAAGTTCTGTTTGCGTTTCTGTCCGTTTTTTATTCTTGAAATTTCGGCTATCATTGAATCGGAAATGAGTTCTGTGTAATCAAAACTTATCTCTATACATCCGTCAGGAACGATGGTATGCTTTTCAGGCGTTTTTCCTTTCTGGCTTTCCAATGTCCAATAAGATTTGATAAATGTTGTCATGTTCTGATCCGGTTTAAATGTGTCTGGTAATTCATCGGGCTTCTTTGATGAAAGTTATTTTACTCAAAACTTCAAAGTAAATCAAATATATTAATCTTCGTACAAGAGATGATGGATAATCTATCATAAACCTGCATAATTTAAGTACAGGTTAACTGAAAACCTGCGTAAAATGTGCACAGGTCAGGTTAAAACTGGCTCAAAAATTAAGCAGCTCAACAATGATTCTGCGTAAAAATTGAGCCGGATATTTAAATGTGTGCTCAAAATTTGAGCATCCGGATTCCATAACTTTATTTTTACTCCACCAGTTATGTTTTTTTAAATTAAAAGAATAGGAATATATGAATGGTGGTATACTGCCTGATATGTGCCACTTATCATCTCTCAATATGCCAAATGAGAGGGAAAATTAAGAAACTTTTTCTCTGTTAAGCAGAAGTATACCCCAATCATTAAGCTTCCATAAAACCTTCACCAGCTCTTCGCCAAGCGGTGTCAGGGAATATTCGACACGTGGCGGTAATTCATTAAAGATTTTTTTGCTCAAAATTCCGTCCTGTTCCAATCCCTTCAGATGTTGGTTTAAAACACGCCTATCCACTTTTGCAATACCTCTCAACATTTCGCTCGGACGTTTTTCGCCCTCATTGATTCGCCATACAATCGGGATTTTCTATTTTCCGCTAATGGCATTAACAGCAAATTCCAACGGACAAATTTTTTCTTCTATCGCTCGTTCCTTTGTTTTCATAAAATTGACTTTTTTATCCCATAGGGACAATTATATGCGGTATTGCAGTTCTGAATTTACTTTCAAAACTTTGCAAAAAACATAGAACAATATATGAAAAATTTAAAGCATTTGAGAATCAAAAGCATTGAAGAAAATAGTATCATAAAGCAATATGTTTCCAATTTTAATTTGCTTAATACAAATCGTATGGTAGTATTTTCTGAAAATTTATTGATAGCAGCTATTTAAACAGGATTAATCTACAAGAATTGATATAATAATGATGACAGAAATAAAAAGAAAAGGAGCAAGAAGCATACAGGATATTCCAACAGAAATCCTGGCACAGCTTAATCGTGGGGAAATTGAGACAGCCAATCTTGTAGAATGGTTAGCCGTGGACCAGAGAACGCTGCTTGAAAATTTGCTGAGCCAAAATCAACGGATAAATTACTTAAAGCCGGTTCTTACAAAAATTGACCAGCTTAAAAAGCAAACAGTCAACACCATAAACGAAGCCATAGGAACAGGGCTTTTTGAATTGGCAACGGGAAATGGCGACAAAGATTTTTTGGGTATCATAGCTGTCCATCGTGCCGATCTTGTGCGTTGCTGGGCAACTTATGCCATTGGCAAAAACGAACAACTAAACATCACTACTATGCTTGAACAGATTCAACCAT